>JANDJI010000009.1:5000-58125 GCA_024331125.1 Nitrospira sp. | reverse complement strand
CGCGCCGCCTGCGCCAACTGCTCCGCCTGCCGCGCATTGTCCGCATTCTGCTTCACCGTCGCCGTCATCTCCTCCATCGACGCCGACGTCTCCTCCAACGCCGACGCCTGCTCGCTCGTCCGCTGCGCCAGATCATCGTTGCCCTTGGTGATCTCCTCCGCCCCCGCCGTCACCGCCTCCACCGCCGCCCGCACCGCCGCCAAGGTCCGCGTCAACTGCCCCACGGTCTCGTTCACACTGGCCGTGATCGTGGCCAACTCCCCGCCATAACTCCCCGTCATCGGCCGGGTCAAATCCCCCGCCGCCACAGCCCCCAACGCCTGCCGCGCCTCAGCCATGCAGGCCTCCAGCTCTACTTGCGCCTGCTTCTGCGCCGTGATGTCTGTCGCCAACTTCACCACCTTGAACGGCCGGCCCATCTCGTCCTTGACGGGGTTATAGGAGGCTTGCAGCCAAAGTTCTTTGCCCCCTTTACCCACCCGCCGATAGACCCCCGCATCGAACTCCCCCCGCCCCAGCTTCTGCCAGAACGCCGCGTACTCCGGGCTGGTGGCAGAGCCCGGGTCACAAAACAGGCGATGATGCTGGCCCCTGATCTCCTCCAGGGTATAGCCGGTGGTGGTGAGAAACTTGTCGTTGGCCGTGAGAATCGTCCCGTCCAACTGAAACTCGATCACGGCATAGGCCCGGTTGATGGCATCTATGATGCCTTTCATGTTGTGCCGCGCGATCTCCTGTTCCGTGATGTCATACCGGACACCCAGGTACTTCCGCGGCTTGCCCGTCTTCTTATCGACGAACGGCGCAATGACGGCGTCCACGTAGTACGGCGTGCCGTCCTTGGCCCGGTTCTTGACCACCCCGCGGAAGATCTGCCCCCGCCCGATCGTGGCCCACATCTGCTTGAAGACCTCCTTGGGCATGTCCGGATGCCTGGTGATGTTGTGCCCCCGGCCGATCAATTCCTCCCGGCTGTACTTGGATACCTGCACGTATTTATCGTTGGCCCAGACGATCTCGCCCTTGAGATTGGCTTCCGAGACGATGCTGGTGATGTCCATGATGGCCTGGCGCACGGCGAGTTCTTCCTTGACCGTTTCCAGCTCCCTGGCGAGCGCCGTCACATCGGTCGCCAAGGCGACGACCTTGCTCGGGAGACCACGCTCACCCAGCGGGACATAGGTCACCGCCAACCAGACTTCTTTCCCCTCCTTGCCCAACCATTTCGCGAGCTGTTGTGCCGCTTCGCCGCGGCGCACGGCCTCCCACGCCGCCTGATAGGCCGGACCGTCCACGTGGGCCGGCTCGCACAGAGACCGGTGAGGTTTCCCTACAATCTCATCAAGCTCATCAAGACCATACCCCATGAGACTCAGGAACTTGCCATTGGCTGTGATGATTGTCCCGTCGAGCGCACACTCAAGCAGGGCCTGCTCCCGCTCCACCGCCGTTCCGTACACCTCCAGATCCACTGATTCCGCCCTGCTCCCGAACAATGTCTTCAACATGTCTTCTTCTCCTTTAAAATTACATCGCCTCCTCGTCGGCAGTATGCACTCATTGTGCGCAGCCGAAACACCTCGGTTTCCCCAAGCCCCGCCAACGGAATGCTCTACAACGTGAGCACGTACGATCCAAAGCCGTTTCCCGGTCCCCTTTCTTTCTTCTGATGTCGTGTTGTTGTTCTCTTCGGCTCCGTTTTTGAAATGCTCAATGCGTAGTTCCACCCTTTGCGATAGGAACGACTACGCTGGCGAGGACGACGGTGCTGGACTATATTGATAAATCACACGCTCGGCTCGGCAAAGGATATACACTGAAACCCTCCATGGGTCAGTTGACGGACACCGAGCCTGGGATGTCGTGATCTGACAAAGTTTGAAAGATCCGGCTGAGTCTTCCGTCGGAATCGATTGGAGGAGATCGAGGTTATACACTCCGCGGCTCAAAGGAGCCCCATAGGAGCATCAGATGATGGACACAGCCTTCACGAACCGATGAAGTCTCCGTCGTCGGAGACTGGTTACTCAGTTCACCTGAGGCCATTCGGCAGGACTTCACTTTAGCGCACATAGACGATATGGTGATCGCGCTTTCCTCCTAAATCATGCTTGACGCCAGAGATTTTTTACTGCTCGTGGTGGAGAAGGGGATGAAGCGCATGAGGGAAATCCTTCATCCCGCCCTGTGCGAACAGATGGCTCGAGAAATCGGCAACAGCATCGGCCTGGAACTGACTCATACGACGCCGGCATCATCTCCCGACACGCGCCCCCTCCCGTGCCCTCTCACACAGGAAGAAGCTTCTCCCTTTCTCAAATCGCTCCGATCGACTGTGGGGTGGGCCGGTGACGTCACCATGAATGAATCGTCGTCCACGATCACCGTTTCTCTTCCCCGCTGCCCCTTCGGTTCTCTTCCCATAGAGAACCCCTACCTGTGCCATGCCGAGGCAAGCATGATCGGAAGTATGGCCGGAGAACGCTTCGGATACGCCAAGGTATCGATCTCCCACGGTGACGGCTCTCCTCCCACAAATTGCCGTTTCACTATCCATCTTGAGCGAACGCCCGAAAGCCTCCTGATCGAAGGACCGAGTTTTCCGCTTGAGCGTGAGAAGGCACACAAATCTTCAGGTCGAGACGCCGAACAGCTGCTTTCCCTTCTTTCTTTACGAGAACGGCAAATCGTCAAGCTCATCGGAGAAGGCCTTTCGGATAAAGAAATCGCCGGCGCCTTGCATCTCAGCGTCCGCACCGTCGAAGGCCACGTGGCGAAGATCCGCGCCAAAACGGGACTGCATTCTCGTAACGCTCTGATTCGGTTCGCCCTTCAAGTGAATGGAAAATAGCGGGAGGAGAAGAATGCCGCGACACGCATGCCACGACGTCTCAAGAAAGGTTTCGACGCGAAAGACCGGGACCGCAAATCCGCCCCATGTTCGGATTCTCTTGGCCGACCCACACGACATCACGCTGGCCGGCGCGCGCCAGGTGCTGGAGCGGGTCCCCCGTTTCAAAGTGATCGGCCAAGCGACCACCGCCGCCGACGCGATGTCCGCCATCGAAAAACAACCCCTCGACTTGGCAATCCTGGACGTTCGTCTCGACGGCGGAAACGGGATTGACGTGTGCCGCCGCATTCGCTCCACTTTTTCCCGCACGCAGGTGCTTCTTCTCATCGACAGCATCGATGAAGAATCCTTCGTATCGGCCTTGCAAGCGGGCACGGCGGGAATCCTGCTCAAAAGCGTGGGAGGAACCGGCTTGGTCCGCGCCATTGAAGCCGTCTGTGACGGCCACATCGTTTTCGACAGGAGCATCTTTCTTCACTTCACGCCGCAGCTCTGCAACCAGGCGGCGGGGAAACAAGGCAGCGCCCGCGCGGATCTTTCCATTCAAGAGCAACGGGTCATGGCGCTCGTGACGGAGGGAAAAACCAACAAAGAAATCGCCGTGGCTCTTGGTCTCAGCGATAAAACGGTGAAGAACTACTTATACCGCGTGTACGACAAACTGCAGGTCACGCGTCGGGCCCAAGCGACGAAGACGTTTATCGAGCGAACCCGCGCAGCCGGCGCCTTTGGAGTGACCGATTTCGGCTGCCCCTTCCTGTCACCCCGATCACCCTCGACTCTCTCTCAAAATTGAAGGCGACCATTCGCCGCGGCTCAACGAGTACCGAAGAACTTCCGTGTTCGGCCTCCGCGGCATCGTATCTCAATGAATTCTGCACGCCGTTTCCCGTCATTTACGGATCTCCGTATTCCTCCCGAACGAACGAGCTTGAGAAACACTCCGGCGAGCTGCTCCGGATTGATCGGCTTCGTTCAACGCCTGCGCAGCTCCAGCGCCGGGCTTTTCAGCCACCAGCGAGGCAGGCGCTGGGCGGTCGCGACGCCGACCAGGGCTCCGACGCTGTCGGCCAGCCAATCCAGCCCACTTGATTCCCGATTGGGAACGAAGGCCTGGTGAATCTCGTCGCTGAGCCCGTAGAGAGATGCCGCCGCAACGGCCAGAAGACCGGCCCACGGCTTGGCGGCCTCGTTGGTTCCCCAACGAAAGGCTCTGTAGAACAGTCCGCCGAGCATCGCGTACTCCACCGCGTGCAGGATCTTGTCACTGAAGAGTCCGATGAACGAGGGAAGCTGATCTTCCGGGTGAGATTGCGAGGAGAGATAAAAAATCAAGCCGGCATAGGCGCACACCGGCCCCCAATAACGCACCCATCCCATCAGACCACCGCTCCGGCCGGCGTGTTGCGCACTGTCCGCCCCTTTGATTGCAAGGCCATGCCCCCTATGACATACTTTTGATCAAACAGCATCATCTCTCACGCCCATGAAACACGCCCATATCTGTTTTCTGTGGCACATGCACCAGCCCTACTATACCGATCCGGTGGCGGGCTTGGCCAGCATGCCGTGGGTGCGCCTGCACGCAATCAAAGCCTACTACGACATGGTCCATCTGTTGGAGCAATTTCCCGCCGTGCGCGCGACGTTCAATTTCACTCCCTCCTTGCTCTTGCAAATCCAAGAGATCGGCGAGGGAACCGTACGCGATCTGTTTCTCGAACATGCGCAACGGCCGGCTTCGGAACTGACCGAAGAGGAACGAGCCTTCATCGTTCGCCATTTCTTTTCCGCCAACTGGTCCACCATGGTGCGCCCCCATCGACGCTACCATGAGCTGCTGGTCAAGCGGGGGTTGGACGTGCGGGGACAGGATTTGATCAAACTTGCCCGCCGTTTTTCCACGCAGGATTTTCTCGACTTGCAGGTCTGGCACAACTTGGCATGGTTCGGATACGGCGCGATCCAACGGTATCCTCGATTGGCGACTCTGCGCAATAAGAATCGCGGCTACACGGAGGAAGACAAACAGGAAGTGCTGGCGCTCCAGCGCACGGTCATTCAAGAAGTCATGCCGCGCTACCGCACCTTGTTGGAGCGGGGCCAGATCGAGATCAGCACGACGCCGTTTTTTCACCCGATTCTCCCCTTGGTGATCGACACGGAAACCACAAGGCGCGCAAGGCCCGATCTTCCGCTGCCCGCCCGCTTTCACGCCCCCGAAGACGCGGAGGCACAACTCCGGATGGCGGTGGACTTCCATCGCCGAATCTTCGGCCGGCCGCCGGTCGGTCTGTGGCCATCGGAAGGGTCGGTCTGTCCGGAGCTGCTTCCCCTCGCGCATCACGTCGGTTTGCGTTGGCTCGCCACTGACGAGGGCATCCTTGCCCGTTCGCTGGAAATGGAGGGCCGTCCCTGGAACCGGCGATCGGCCCTCTACCGGCCCTATCAAGCGGGCACGCCGGGCCAGGAGTTAGCCCTGCTGTTCCGTGACCGGGAACTTTCGGACGCATTTGGATTTGTGTACTACAGAACGACGCCCGAATCGGCGGCCGAAGACGTAGCCCGACGGCTGGCGCAGATCATTCGGGAAGCCGAGCAGGAGTCGATCGTCATCCCCATCATCCTGGACGGAGAAAACCCCTGGGAACACTACCACGACGGGGGAGAACGGTTTCTTTCTCTTCTTTATACGATGTTTTCTTCGCGAAAACTTGACCAGGCGCCGGATGCGGTCATTCAAGCCTCCACCGTCTCCGAGGCGATCGGAGCCGTTTCTCCTCTCCATCACCTCTCCACACTGCACTCAGGCTCATGGATCAACGCGGACTTCAAAATTTGGATCGGGCATGAGGAGGATAATCGAGCCTGGAATCTGCTGGGTTACACGCGATCGAGGCTCGTCGCAATCGCGCCCACGCTTGCTTCCGAGCGGGCCAAGGCCGCGTGGGATGAACTCTACGCCGCCGAAGGCAGCGATTGGTTCTGGTGGTACGGCGACGACTTCGAGACGGACTTCAAGATGGAGTTCGATCGACTCTTCAGAACGCATCTGCGCAACGTCTGGCACCACATGGGACTCCAGCCTCCGGACGACTTAAACCACCCGATCGTCCGTCTTTTATCCCAGATGGAAACCGATGTCGTCACCCAGCCGGTGGCGCTCTTGACGCCGACGATCGACGGACTGGTGACCGACTTCTTTGAATGGCGGGGAGCGGGGTCCATCAACACCAGACCGCCGCTCGGCGCCATGTGGAAAGCCGAGGGTCCGTTGGCGGCGATTCGATTCGCGTGGAGTCATGAGGGATTTTTTCTTCGATTCGACTTTGATCAATCCGCCGCCGACCGAGGAGGAGCCTTGCGGGCGGAGATCACGATCAAGAGCCCCGGTTCCACTTTTCGACTCACGTTCTCCCTCGAAGAGCCGGAACCCGACCATTTTGTCTTAAGTCGGTCCGAGGGACCAGACTCGTGGGTGGAGGTCGGGACCTATTCATCGATTTGTCGAAAAAAGATTCTGGAATTGATGGCGCCCAGGAAGGACCTGGGCCTGGATCCCGGGGATGAGCTGAGCCTATCGATCGTGGCGCTGGAACATGGCCTCGAAGTCGCTCGTTACCCGCGACAGCGACCCGCGACGTTGACCGTTCCGGGTTCCGACTTCGATGCGGTGTTCTGGCGTGTCTAGAAATGAGGACACGACGAGGTGGCTTGTGGAGGGAACAACCCTGTTGCGGCCCTGTCGCTTTCCCTTCCACAAACGACAATAGACGGAGGATACCATGCCTGATTTGCGACGCGATCCCATCGTCGGCCGGTGGGTCATTATTTCGACGGAACGAAACGGCCGCCCGCAAGACTTCATGCGCTTGCCGGCCACCAGACCCACTCCCTCGGCGCTGTGTCCCTTTTGTCCGGGACAAGAGCGGCTGACGCCCAAAGAAATCATGGCCTACAGACCGCAACCGGCCGAACCGAACTCCCCAAACTGGACCGTGCGCGTCGTGCCGAACAAATTTCCCGCGCTCCAAGTCGAGGGAGAGATGGGGCGTGAAGGCGTGGGGCTGTACGATCGCATGAACGGCATCGGCGCCCATGAGGTCATCATCGAAACCCCCAGCCACACCGACGGCCTCGCGGAATTGCCGGCTAAACAGATCGAAGACGTGCTCTGGGCCTATCGCGACCGCATCATCGATTTGAAAAAAGACGTCCGGCTTCGCTACATCATCATTTTCAAAAACCACGGCCTGGCTGCCGGCGCGACGCTGGAACACGGCCATTCCCAGTTGATCGCCCTGCCGATCGTCCCCACCAGCGTGCAGGACGAAATCGAAGGCTGCCGGGCCCACTTCGAACAGAAGGAACGGTGCATCTACTGCGACATCATCCGACAGGAAACAGGCGACGGCGAGCGGGTCGTGGCGGAAAACCCCGAGTTCCTCTGTGTCACGCCGTTCGCCCCGCGCTTTCCTTTCGAGATGTGGATCTTGCCCAAGCGCCACGCGGGCTACTTTGAGGAAGGTCACAAAACGCAGTTTGAATGTCTGGCGCCGATGTTGTCCGAATGCCTCCGCCGAATGGACAAGGCCCTGTCCCGCCCCGCGTACAACTTCATCCTCCACAGTTCACCGCTTCACGAGCGGACCGGCGAGTTTTACCACTGGCACCTGGAGATCATCCCCAAACTGACGCAGGTCGCCGGGTTTGAGTGGGGAACAGGGTTTTACATCAACCCGGTCTCGCCGGAAGAGTCGGCCAAGTTCCTTCGCAACGTCGATGTGTGATGGGTCATGACCGTTCCCTTCCGCATTGAGGCTCCTTCGCTCGCACGGTCGCTGCGCCTCATCGACGAAACGGTCCGCCGGGCCGGAGGGAGGACCTGGCTGGCGGGAGGTTCCGTCCGTGACTTGCTGCTGGAACGGCAACCTCACGATCTCGACGTCGAGGTCACCGGTCTCGACCCGGACCGACTCCACGACCTACTCCGAGAACATTTCACAGTCCGGTTCGTCGGGAAAGCCTTCGGCGTCTTCAAGCTTGACGGCCTGCCGATCGACGTATCCGTCCCGTCGCGCATCCCGGCTGCCCACACATCCATCGCCGACATGCGGAACCAGGCCGACCCCGCCATGGACATCGACGAGGCGCTGGCCCGCCGCGATTTCACAATCAACGCGATGGTCTGGAACCCCGCCACGTCGGAGCTCCGCGACCCCTTCAACGGCCGGGAGGACCTGGCTGCCCATGTGCTACGTCATGTCTCCGATCGATTCGCCGAGGATCCGCTGCGCGTGTTGCGCGGCATGCAACTGGCCGCCCGGTTCGAACTGACCCCCGCCCCGGAAACAATTCAGCTATGTGGAACCCTCTCCCAAGACGGACAACCGGCCGAACGGATTTGGGAAGAATGGAAAACGCTGCTGCTCAAAGGCATCAAACCATCGCTCGGCCTGACGTTTTTACGCGACACTGGCTGGCTTCGGTTTTACCCCGAACTCGCGGCCCTTCAAGGTTGTCCGCAAGATCCGACCTGGCATCCTGAAGGCGACGTCTGGATCCATACGCTTCACTGTTTGGATTGGTTCACCGCAGAGCGAACAGGCATGGAGGAGGACGACCTGGTCGTCGGCCTGGCCGTGCTCTGCCACGATTTCGGCAAGCCTCTCACCACAACCAGCGACAGTGGGCGAGTGACCTCGCACGGTCACGAAGAGCAAGGAGAGGCACCCACAAGGCGATTTCTCGAAAGACTCACCAACCAGCAACGACTCATCGAGGACGTGATTCCCCTTGTGCTGTGCCACCTTCGCCCTCGCCAGCTCTACGACGCGCAGGCTTCCGATGCCGCCGTCAGGAAACTGGCCAGGCAGGTTCAACGCATCGACCGATTGGTGCGAGTCGCCAGGGCCGATCACGCCGGTCGCCCGCCAAAACCCTTCGACGGCTTCCCGGCCGGCAAGTGGCTGTTGGATCGCGCGAGACGGCTGGAAGTGGAGACTCAGGCTCCCACCCCGATCGTGATGGGCCGGCACCTGTTGGAATTGGGAATCAAGCCGGGCCCCGACATGGGCCGGCTGCTCGACGCCTGTTACGAAGCTCAACTTGACGGCGTGTTCTCAACCCTCGAAGAGGGGTTGGCCTACGTTCGAACACACTTTGCACGACTTCGTTGACGTCACCCCGCTGCTAGCCCTTCTTCCTTCTCTCCTTGTGCTTTTTCTTAGCGACAGCCTCTTGCTCCGTGCTTTCTCGGCGGCATATGATCGCCCCATGCGTGTTCACCTCAGCCATCCTTCGCGAACAGTGGAAATCAAAGGCCCTAAAAAGGTCAAGGACGTGCTGCGCGAGCTCCGCCTCATGAGCGAAGCCCATTTGGTGATCCGCGGCGACGAGTTGGTGACCGAGGACGAGCTGCTTTCCGACCAAGATCAGATTGAAATTCGGCCGGTGATTTCAGGCGGGTAAATGGAACCGACCGGCCGTCTTCTCCCCTTGACCCCCTCTCTCGGACACCTGTATAACCACGGGCCATCGAGCGGAAGTTTTCGGTTCTCGGTTTTCAGTCACTGCGTACATTGACCACGCGCCCGTAGCTCAATGGATAGAGCACCAGACTACGGATCTGGGGGTTACAGGTTCAAGTCCTGTCGGGCGCACCACTCCTTTCTCTTGCTGAGGGAAGCCCTCTCGATCACTTCCTGTGAGATGAGCACCCTGTAAGCCCCTCATAAAAAAGCGGGGTGCAGGCTCCTTTCCCTGTCTTTCACCACCTTAGGCAGCTCTCGATTTTCTGAGCCCGCACGCCACTTTTCCTTATTTCCTTACTTCTACTCTCCACTTCTCCCCTCACTCTTCCGGGGACCTTCTCCCTTGAGGTGACTCCCCAGGATGTCGTCCGGCAACCCTCCAGTCGCCTTCCGCTGGTTGCCCCGCGCCGTGGTCATCGGGCTCGCATCTAACGGCCGTGCCTACTGGCACCGAGGGTCACAAGCGCGTACCTCGAACTTTCATCCCACTCCTCCAACAGAGAAGAAATCCTTTTGCACGCTGGCACCGGAAGAGTGAGCCTTTTCCCTGGCCGCCAACCTTCCCTCAGCGTCGCACCCCTCCTTTCTTCTCTCTTTCACGGCGGAGGCTGGTTCAGAGAGCTTGCTCAACTGTTGAGGCCTTGGAGGAGTTTTAGGCTTCCCACTCTCTGATGGGCCTGCTCACCGCCCCTGCGCTCGACCTCTCTTTTTTGTTTGTTCCTCTCACCGAAACCTCCGCCCACTTTTAGATAACACTCTCTGGCATCAATTCAAGAAGCCGTTTTGGGACGCACCAGGCAGGGTTCAAGTCCGGTCATAAGATCATCCATCGGCTGGGGGCTCTTTCAGTGCAATCTCTTGCTCCAACCCCGAATCATTCGTGATGCAGCCGTAACATCGGCGTTATCCGCCCATAATCTCATGATGCCATAGTGATGGCCTTCCCATAGGAGGTGACTCATGACTTGGCTCAAAGAGCAATCACGTTCTCTCGATCTCCCCCCTGCTCCGCTCACACAAACCCTTCGCGAGGTCAGACGCTCGCCTCGTTGGACGTTGTTTCAAGGCCGACGGCCCCGTTGGAAGAATCGGCAGGCCGGGCTGATCGGCGGTGGAACCCGCAAGGGTCAGGCGCTGATCAAGCGACTGGCTCGGCTGGAACGGGTCGCGAAGATCGAGATGGGCCGACGGATCACAACGTCTTGACAGCCGCGGGTAGGCCGCACGGAAACATCATCGCTCAATTTGATGCCCGTGCCGGAATGTGGTACGGTCCGTCCCGTCATGTCCGATTCAGGATCTTCTTTCAAACTGGTGGACGTGCCGGGCGGCCTGCCGTTGTTTGGCCATGCCGGCGTCTTCAAAAAAGATCCGCTCCGGACCATGGCCGAGTGGTGGCGCCGGTACGGCGACACCCTACGTTTTCGCCTTGGCCCCAAGACGCTTCACCTGTTCAGCCATCCGGATCTGGCCGAAGAGATTCTGGTCCGGCAAACCGATCGGTTTGTAAAAGTGTACGACCCTCGCCGGCCGGTCGGACTCGCATTGGTTCTGGGCAACGGCCTCGTCACCAGTTCGGGAGAGATCTGGAAGCGCCATCGCCGGGTCATCCAGCCGATCTTTCATCGGGCACGGCTCACGACGATGGCCGATCGAATGGTCCAGATCGGCGAGCAGCGCATCGCCGGCTGGCCGAACCAGACGGAGCGACCGATCGACATCGCCGCCGAAATGATGGCGCTGACGCTCGATGTGATCTCCCACACCATGTTCACCACCAGTGTCGCTCACCATCTCGATCGCATCAGCCACGCGCTGCGCGTGAGTTTGCGCTACGCGTTCGACTCCTTTCACAATCCGCTCCATCCTCCAGGCTGGCTGCCGACGAGGCGTAACCGAGAATTTCATGAGGTCACGACGTTTCTGGACGGATTGATCTACGATCTGATCGCAGAACGTCGTCGAAGCGGCACACGGCATGACGATCTCCTTGACCGTCTGCTCGAAGCGCGTGACGAGGAAACCGGCGCCGGCTTGACCGATCGGGAACTGCGGGACGAGGCGTTGACGATTTTCGCGGCGGGACACGAGACCACCGCCAACGCGTTGGCCTGGACCTGGTATCTCTTGGCGACACACCCGGAAGCGAAGGCCCGATTTCACGAAGAACTGGATCGCGTCCTTCAAGACAAGAGGCCGACGGTGGAGGATCTGCCGAACCTGCCCTACACACGCGCGCTCTTTGACGAATCGCTGCGCCTATTCCCTCCCGTTCCGGCCATCCAGCGAAAGGCGGCGGCCGAGACAACCGTCGGCGGGATCTCCTTGCCGGCCGAGTCGATTGTCTTCATCAGCATCTCCAATCTCCATCGTCATCCAAATTATTGGTCCGAGCCGGACCGTTTTGTCCCCGACCGATGGCTGGCCGACGACCACTGCCCGACCCGCTGGGCCTATCTCCCGTTCGGCGCGGGGCCGCGAGCCTGCGTCGGAACCCACTTTGCGCTGATCGAAGGGCCGCTGCTCCTGGCCCTGATCGGACAACGGTATGACCTCCGGCTGGCCCAAGAGCGAGTCGAGCCTCAACTCATGGTGACGTTGCGGCCCAAAGGCGGCATCCTCATGACACGCCATCCGCGCCTGAAAGCGGCGACCTCCGCCGCCTAGTTCCGGAGCTGGTCCACCTGTCCTTGAGCCCTGGCCAGATTGACGCGGGAGGCGTTGACGCGGAACAGAGCGTCGATCATGTTGTCCTTCGCCCGCACGACGGAAAACAGGGCGTTGGACAGTTCCAGCGTGTTGGAGCTCAAGGTTCTGATCCGCTCACGGGCCAACGCCAGTTCCTTGAGCGCGACCTTCAACCCGTTTTCCGCGATGCGGTATTGTTCCTGCGCGGCCTTTAATGTCACGATCGCGTCCCGCACTTCCATGCCGATCTGATTTTTGATCAACGCCAGCCTGTACCGTTCCTGGTTGAACTCGCTTGCGCTTTGATCGATCCGGCCCTCCCGCTGTCCGCCGTCGAAAATCGGAACCGAGAGCTGGACGCCGACGTTGTAGGTGGCGGTGTTGTTGTCGAATTTGTTTCCGATCAGACCGTAGTTTCCTTCCGCCGACATCGAGGGAAGCCGCTCGCCCTTGACGGATCGAAGAACCAATTCCGCGGTTCTGATCCGTTGCAATTGGGCCTTCAATTCCGGCCGATGGACGGCGGCCAGATCCATGACTTCTTCCACCGACGGAACCTTCCCTTGGTGCGGCTTCAGTTGATCCGTCAGTTGGAGCGTCGCCTCGTATCCGATGCCGATCGAATTGAGCAGGGCGAATTTTGCCCGATCCACTTCTCCCCTTGCCAGCTCAAGCCGCTGTCGTTCGTGCTCCAATTGGCTCTCCAACCGCGCCGTGTCCAAACCGGTCGCCATGCCTCCCGCCTGCCGGCTTTTGATGTACGCCACCAGTTCCTCGTACAAACCGACGTTGGTCGATCGAGCCTCCAACGTCTCCTGATTGCGCAGCACTTCGTAGTAATTCAAGGCCACCTTCGCGACGGTATCCTGCTCCATGGCCGAAGCGTCCAGCTCCGCCGCCTGCATCGCGGAACGGGAAGCCCGCCACCGTTCAATGAGGCTCAAGCTGAAAATCGATTGGGTGAACGACGCGCGGCCGTCGACGATCTCGAACGGATCGGTCCGCACCGGCGCCCCGCCGATGGTGCCCAGAAAAAACGTTTGCGTGTTGTATCTGCCGGTGGACGCGACGTTGGGCAACAACGCTCCCAAGTGAACGCGCGACGCCGCGATGCGTTCCCGAAACAATTGGACGTTCGGACTCTTGTCCAACGCCGCCTCGATCGCCTCCACCAGCGACAGATTCAGCACCGGCGGCGTCTCCTCCGCCGGCGACAAGGGGATTTCCTGATCCCCCGCCAAGGCATGGGCCGACAGAACCACGATCCACAGGACAGCCAACATCGCCACCAGGCCATACCGGTTGAGCCTGGCGCCATACCGGTTTCCTGTTTGCCGTCTGCAAGAAGGTTTCAAGAAGCCTCGAAACACTTTCATTTTGCTCCTCCCCCCTCCTGACACACGAACGTCCGTGTCGCATCGTTGGCGTTTTGCCTAAACGGAGCGTCGGACTATCCCTTCATCGGTCTTTGGAGGAATAAGATGAGCGCCATCAGGGTGGGCAGCGGGGCGATCAGGAAGGGGACGAGCCATGCCCATATGTTTCGTCCCCGCACCCGCGTCTGGTCGATCATCCAGACGAAGATCCAGATCATCAAACCGATGTAATTCAGCGTGATCCATCGAATGGTATGGGCTTTGAGTACGCTGGACTCCTCTCCCGTTCCTTGGGTTAGAAACAATCCCAGCAGCGCCGCAAAGCCGATGAGCATCCCGACGACCAACCGTTTGCTCCACACGTACATACTTGACCTCGTTTCATGATGATGGTGAAGGTTCCCCGCATTCAAGGCTCCGCCCGGCTCATCGCAGAAACAAGAGCCACAGATAGACCGCGCTGAGAGCAATGGAGCCGATCATGACCGGAAACCCGAGTTTGAAGAACTGCCAAAAGGTGATGCGATAGCCCGCCTTGCGCGCGATATCCACGATAACGACGTTTGCGCTCGCGCCGATAATCGTGCCGTTTCCGCCCAGACAAGCCCCCAGTGCCAAGGCCCACCAGAGGGGGATGATATCCGGCTGATGGACCAAGGTGGTGTAGTCTGCGATGTCGGGATGAAGAGACCTGGCCAGATCGACGATCAGCGGATTCATCGCCGCGACGTAGGGGATGTTGTCCACGAACGCGGAGAGGACGGCCGACCCCACCAGCACGGCAAAGGTGGCACCGACCATGTTGCCTTCCGTGAGATGCACCAACCGCTCGGCCAGAAAGCGAATCGCTCCGACTTTGACGAGGCTCCCGACCAAGATAAAGAGTCCGATGAAGAAAAAGATCGTCTTCCATTCGACCTCCGCCAGATAGGTCATCTCCTCGGTCTCGTTCGCTCGGTTGCGGGCATGGCCGAGCAGCATGAACGCGCTCGCGCCCAGCAGCGCGACGGTCGCCGGTTCCAGATGGACGAACGAATGGAAACAGAAGCCGAGATTGACCGCGCCAAGCGCCCACAGACAGCGACGCAACAGCTCTTGATCGCGAATCGCGTCTTTGGGATTCAGCGCCATCACCGATGCACGCAAATGCGGATCGACGGTCATCCGGCGGCCGAACATCGCCCACATCACTCCCAGAAACACCCCCATGATCACCACCGCCGCGGGCCCCAGGACCAACAAAAAGTCCAGATAGCCCAAATCCGCTTTGCTCGAAATCATGATGTTTGGGGGATCGCCGACCAGCGTGGCGGTGCCTCCGATGTTGGACGACATCGCCTCGCACAAGAGAAACGTGACCGGGTTCAGCTCCAGGCGCTTGCTGATGGCCAAGGTCACCGGAGCCATCAGCAGAACGGTCGTCACGTTGTCGAGCATCGCCGACAAGCCGGCCGTCAAAACGGCCAACAGCACCATGAGCCGAAACGGCCTCGCCCTGGCCGTCTTGGCGGCCCAAATCGCCAACACCTCAAACAGACCCGTTTCCCGGACGATGTTGATGATGACCATCATCCCGATCAGCAGAAAGACCACGTTGTAGTCCACCCCGAATTCATGCGAGTAGAACGCCTCGTCCTGCGACACGACGCCGAGCCCGATCATCAGGGCCGCGCCGCCTAACGCTACAATGGTTTTATGAATACGCTCCGTAATAATGGCCAGATAGGCCACACCGAAAATCAGTAACGCCAACGCCATGTCAGACATACACTCCCTCTTGTGATCAACATGCGACGCGCATTATCGGGAGATGCCAGCCGCAATGCAATGACCGTGAATGTGCCTTCGCAGAAGATCAAGGGCCGTTGAAGAGACAACCGGGCTGGGCCGCTTGTGCCCACTTGACCTTCTTTGGTCTTTGATGGTTCTTTTCATAAAGGCCCGAGCAAAAAATTAGCGGACGTTCCGGTCATCCTGTTAGGATAGCGGCATGTCGCCCACGCTTCATCTTGAGCAAGACGATCTCGACCGTCTCATTGCGGGTACCCACTGGAATCCGCGCGCCCTGTTGGGCCCCCATCCCTGCATGATCGACGGTCAACGCCGTCTTCTCATCCGTGCCTGGTTTCCCCATGCCGAACAAATCTCGGTGATACCGGCGCCGACGCCGCAGTCGCCCATCCTGATGACCCGCCTCCATAAGGCCGGCCTGTTCGAGGCCGTCGTACCGGAAGACACGGCGATTCCTCAATATCGTTTCAGGGTAGAGCGAGACGACGGTACTCTCATCGAGACGCACGATCCCTATGCCTTTCCTCCCCTATTGACGGATTTCGAACTGCACCTCTTCGCCGAGGGCACCTGGTACAAGACCTATGAACGGTTGGGCTCCCACGTCCGAGGCGTGGAAGGCGTCGCGGGCGTGCATTTCGTCGTCTGGGCTCCGAACGCCGCACGTGTGAGCGTGATCGGCGATTTCAACCGATGGGACGGCCGCTGCCACCCCATGGTCAACCGGGGCCCGACCGGACTCTGGGAACTGTTTGTTCCCGATCTGCAAGAAGAAGCCCTCTATAAGTACGAGATCCTCAGCCGGCACAACGGAACCCTGCTCGTCAAAGCCGACCCCTACGCCTACGCCGGCGAATTGCGCCCCCGCACCGCCTCCATCGTCCGGGACCTTTCCCGCTACGTCTGGCATGATCACGACTGGATGGCCGCTCGTGCGCATTGGAATCCGCTGGCCGCTCCCCTTGCGATTTACGAAGTGCATCTCGGCTCCTGGATGCGCGTTCCCGAAGAAGGCGACCGTTGGCTGACCTATCAGGAACTGGCGCAAAAGCTGATTCCCTATGCAAAAGACTTGGGCTACACCCATCTCGAATTGCTGCCGGTAACGGAACATCCGTTCGACGGCTCATGGGGCTATCAATCGACCGGCTATTTCGCCGCCACCAGCCGGTACGGTCGGCCTGAAGAGTTCATGGCGTTCGTGGACGCCGCCCATCAAGCCGGCCTGGGCGTCATCATGGATTGGTCTCCCGCCCATTTCCCCGACGACCCTCACGGCCTGGCCACTTTCGACGGCACGCATTTGTACGATCACGCCGATCCCCGCCGCGGCTACCACCCGGATTGGCACAGTCGCATCTTCAACTACGACCGGCCGGAGGTCCGCGCGTTTCTCCTGAACAGCGCCCTATTTTGGCTCGATAGGTACCACATCGACGGTCTGCGGGTGGACGCCGTGGCGTCCATGCTGTACCTGGATTACGGGCGCAAGCCCGGCGAGTGGATTCCCAACGAATTCGGCGGGCACGAGAACCTGGGCGCGGTCTCGTTCATTAAGGACTTAAACGTCCTGGTGCATCGCGAACATCCGGGCGCGATCATGATCGCCGAGGAATCCACCGCGTGGCCCGGCGTCTCTCGTCCCACCTACGCGGGGGGGCTGGGATTCACGTTCAAATGGAATATGGGGTGGATGCACGACATGTTGGAATATTTCGGGCGCGACCCGGTGCACCGCCGATTCCATCAGGATCAGATCACCTTCGGATTGTTGTACGCGTTCTCGGAAAATTTCGTCCTCGCCCTGTCGCACGACGAAGTCGTTCACGGTAAACGATCCCTGCTCGACAAGATGCCCGGCGACTTTTGGCAACGATTCGCCAACCTCCGGCTGCTTTACGGCCTCATGTACGGCCACCCGGGGAAGAAAATGCTGTTCATGGGCGGAGAATTCGGCCAATGGCGGGAGTGGAATCACGATCGAAGCTTGGACTGGCACCTCTGCGAGTTCGAGCCGCACCGGGGGCTTCAGCGCCTCGTCCGCGACCTGAACCGCCTGTACCGGACGGAGCCGGCGCTCCATGAGGCGGACTTCGATTGGAGCGGATTTCAGTGGATCGACTTTCACGATGCGGACAATTCGGTGATCGCCTTTCTGCGCACGTCGCCGGCGACGGGTCGTTCGGTCGTCTGCGTGTACAACCTCACGCCGGTTCCCCGTCACGACTATCGGATCGGCGTGCCCGAATCGGGATGGTATCGGGAATTGCTCAATACCGACGCCGACTGTTACGGCGGAAGCAACGCCGGGAACGGAGGCGGAATCTCTTCCTCCCCGCTGGCGTCCCACCACTTTTCCCATTCCCTGCTCCTGACCCTCCCGCCGCTTGCGGCGCTGTTTCTGAAGCGAGAATGACGCGCCGCGTTGGAACGGCCCACGTCACGAGAACGCGTCCGTCGCCCTCGCGGATTATTCGTTTTGATGACGCGACGACGAAGACCGGGAAATGCGGGCTTGATGCGGGAATCACCAGAAGCGGAAGGGGCCGGAGTCCAAATGCACGAATTTCGATCGGGGATAGTAACCGACGCCGCCGTATTGCAATTTCATCGCGGTTTGACGAATCACTTTCGGATGGACGCCCGGGATTCGAATGTCGATCGCCTGCCCCTGCATATGAAGGCTGTGTTTGGCCGCTCTACGACCCGACCGAACCAACATGGCGTTGTACTCCGGTGACCGATAACCGGAAACGACGTGAATCTCGCGCCGGCCTCCCAGCGATTTCTGAACCAAGTTGACGTGCTCGATCACCCGCACATCGATGGCGGCGACTTCCCCCGTGTGATGGCATCGGAGAATGTGATTCACCTCGTCGAGCGCGTCCAAGTCATAGCGCCCGTCTTCGTCGCGATAGGTCACGTCCAGCCGTTCGTCGGTCCAGAGATTGACGAACGTCAACCGCCCCTCCGGCAAGTCCCGATCCGGCACCTCGCGCGCAAAGGATTCCGACGGACAGATCCACCGTCCCGCCAGCAACATCATCCCCGTCAACGTCACGCCGAGAAATGCACGCCGCGTCCAGCCATGCTTCACATCGGTCATCGTGTCCACGAGATTCTGTTCCGAAAATTGATTGGATTGGTTGAAGATATCGCCCCTTGTAGCACGACAGGCTAGGCTCTTCTAGCAAAAATCGGAATGACGGTCAACCGATTTTTGCTCCTCCGCGCATCGCGCGCGCATCATACCGGCCTCCGCCTCCCCGTCAATAATCTCGAGGACACATTTCTTTCTAGACAGCATGAAGGCCGCCGGGTAAGATTCAACCCGTTCGCGGAGGATTCCCTATGGCCGCCATCCTGATCATCGACGACGAACAGTCGATTCGGAAGCTCTTAAAAGAAATTCTCGAAAAAGAGGGGCACCACGTGCTCGAGGCCGCCAACGGCCGCGAGGGGCTGGTTTTGTATCAGAAACAGCCCGTGGACCTGGTGATCATGGACCTGTTGATGCCCGATACGGACGGGTTGGAAGCGACCCTTCAGCTCACTCGTGAATATCTCGACGCCAAAGTGATCGCGATGACGGGGGCCCAGGGAGACCGCAACTTCCTGGACGTGGCCAAACTGTTCGGCGCGCGCCGTACGATCGAAAAACCGTTCGACATCAACGCCCTTCTCCACATCGTGAAGGAAGAACTTGCGGCGCCGTGATTGGATCGATCACGCTGCGACCGTTTGACGTCACACCCTTTCCCCTCGCCCCTTCCCCCTTCCAACCGGACGACAGGCAGACCGTCGATCTTCTACCGTCCCGTCATATGCCTGCGCGCCAGCCCGCGCATCATCGCCGGATCGCTGAATCCGACCTCGCTCAACGCATCCATGAGATGAAGTCCCTTTTCTTTCGCCAACCGCTTGGCCTTGGCGTAATTCACCGCGCTGAACCGCGCCACAGCCGGCCGGCCGTTCACGATTTGACAGGCCAGCGCTTCTCCGTTCACTTCGAGGACGCCTCCTTGCTCGATCAGCGTCTTGGCCTGTTCCATCGTGATCCCGTGCAGCTCGGCGAACTCCCGCAGGCCGCCGGTTTCCACGAGCCGGCCGTCCGGCATGATGCAGAGTCGCTTGAAATGGGGCGACCAATCCTTGCGGAAGTCGATGTATTTGATGTCTCCCCCCTTGGCGACGGCATGATCCAACGTGCGATAGTCCAGCCCCAGATTCTTTGATCTCAATCTCTCTTGCAGATCTTTCGGAAGAGTGCGCTGAAACACCAGCATCGCCGCTTCCTCCAACGTCACCCCCCGCGCCCGTGACAGTTGCTCCGCCTCGGCAAACTGCATTAGATCCAAAACGAAGGTCTGTTTGGGACTTGCGCCGGTCCGATCGATGATGCAGGCAAACAAGCCGCGCGTCAACAATCCGCCAGCCTGCGGATACACATAGACCCCTCCCTCCCTGAGCAACGTCATCATCGCGTCGAGCGGCACATCGTAACTTTCCGACAGAATCTTGGCATGGGCTTCCAGATCTTCCGGAAACGTCATCGCGCAGACCGTCACGTTGCCCGGCGCGTCGAATTCGGAATAGTCCTCCACGATGTTGTAAAGGACGATCGGCTTGGGTTTCTCGGATTTTTTCTTGATCTTAAACATGACCCGCCTCGCGTCCTTCCCGTTTAAGATGTCCGTAGGGCGGCAGCGTCATGAGCCGTCGATCTTCAACCGGCCCGCCGATGGTGAAATGATAGAGCGACTGCAAACTCAGCCCCTGCACGGCGATAATTTGATGGACGGGATCGTCGAAAAAACAGCCGATACCGGTCCCACGCACACCGGCAGCCTCCGCTTCCAAATACAGCACCTGTCCCAGTAAACCCGCCTCCCAAAAGAGCCGCGGATACATCCATGCGCCGTGTCGCCGCAACGGCCCTTCAAACTCGGCCACCATGCCGCAGGAAAAGGCGCTATCCCCGGCGATATCCTGATGGCAACTGACCTGCGCCGCCAGGCTCCGCGCGTCCCCTTCGAGCAACCAGAAAATCGGCAGATCCTCCGGACGGTCCGGCGCCGGCACCCAGTTGATCTCGGGATTGATGGATTCACGGATGAACGGCAATTTGTTTTCGTCGCGAGCGAGAAAATAGATCCCCGGCGTCAAGCCGTCGATCCGATGGACGAACAGCAGCAGATGAATCGCCGGTTCATAGGGCCAGGCATCCCACGGCATCGGCCGCTCCAATTGTGAGCGCTCGCCTCGCGGCATGACACGTTGCAACATGCGAAAAAAGACCGGCGCAGAAATCGACGTGTTGCCGTCGTAGGCCACGGCGCTTCGACGCTGCCGGATGATCTGCCCGGCCGAGGGGCCCGTTCGATGTCTCAACCGCGAAGCATCGGTCACAAACGAATCGGGAAGATTCACCGACCGCGACTCCGTTACGTCCTTCCAGCTCGCAGCCGCCGCTTCGTCGATGACGTCCCAGTGCACCGCATGGTCTCGGCTCAACCGGTTGGCCTTCCCATGCCATCGTGATCCGGCCAATTCTCGAACGATCGCCGGATCGAGCACACAGGGAACCGAAGGCCGATCCGGTATCCCGCCGTTGTTATCAATGGTGTTCGGCCAGACGACGCTCAGACAGTCCGGATGTTCGGGCTCCGCCTCGGCAAAGTCGTCGGCCCGATCGGTTCCCAGCAGTGAGGCGACGGTATGCTGATCCATCCCCTCCAGCAACACCATGCCCCAACCGAGGGTCGCAGCAGCGATGCGGGCCGTGCCGATTGCATGGCCGACGTCATGGCTGCAATAGCGGAAGGCTCTTTCTCCGTATTTCCAGGCCTCCCGCCAGTGCACCGACGTGAGACCGACAAGGAACGAGCCGGCGGGAAAGGGAACGAGCAGCGCCGTCACTAGATCGGATGGGAACGATGCGCGCCGCTCCAATCCGTGTTCTTTGGGGGCGTAGTGATAGAGCCCTGGCTCAAGACCGAGCCCCTCGATCCACGGCACCACCACATAGCCTTCCGTCGGGTGCAAATTGCCGGAGGAGGGATTGCTCCGCAAGGCCCATTCGGATTGCCCCGCCTTCTTCCAAGCCGACAGGGCCAAGGCAAACTCAAAGAAACGCGAGAGCGTCCGTTTGGTCACCGGCCGACGGGGAACGGCACCAGGCTCGTAGATCGCCTCATAGGGCGGCGATTCCGGCTCTTCATCGGCTTCCAGCAAAGGAAGCGGGATCAGCTCCGCGCCCGCAAACCGCCGAAAGGGGTCCGGCTGATTGGCCCAATCCAGAAACCCCAGCGATCGGGCATAGCGATGATAGTGATGCTTGGTCCGCTCGTGGTAGCGGATCACCCGCTCGACGGCATCGTCCGATACTGATTCGGCCTTGTGTCTTGAAGTTGAAGATCGATCGTCGGCATTCATCGGAATCGGAACGGCAGTCTAGCGAGCGGAAGCGACAAAGTAAATGTGGCGGTTCGGTGGTCGAAACTGAAACGGCTCGCCTCACACATTGATCTCCTTTCGACTTCCCGGTATTCTCAAGCCTCCCGACAAGTCCGCCTTAGAGAAAGGGTGCGAGCCGACATGCGTTTCGATCCGGCCCTCGCCGCCCAGGACGCCTTTCGTGAGTCTCAAGAGGAACTCGGCTCGGACTGGGAAACGGCCGTTGAGTTGGAACAGACATTTTCCTCCACCGCCGGGACGGAGGCGCGGGAGGCCTATGAACTCTTGCTCGCGCTCGCGCATCACTATCCGAACGCCGGATCGTTTCAGGCGTTCTGCATCTACATCACCTGGCAACAGGCGGCGGAAGAAACGAACGCCCGTCACTTCGAAACGGGTTTGGCGCTCTGCGAAGCCTATCTCGCATCACATAAAGCCGGCGACCCTTTACATACCGAGCGGATCACGGAATTGCGCGCCTCTTTTCGAGCGGGATTGGGATTGCAGGAAGAGGACGAGATGCTGATCGACTACCAGAGCGACACGCCGAAGGGGGGCGACTGACGCAGGGGTGCCTCACAGGTTACGTGTTGGGTGAAGGACGTTGCGTTGAACCTCCGAGCGCCGGGAATCGCCGCCTCTCGTTGACGCCGATGACGCATGGGCGATGATCACAAACAGCGGGCTCGGATTTTTCTGCATCGCGGAGATCTGAGTCGTGCCCGCGAGGCCTGGGAAGCGGCGGCGGCGGAAGACCGCGCCGCCGGCAACCGAAGCGAGCTTGCCAACTCGTTGGGCAACCTGGGAAACACCTGCGCGTTGATGAACGACTTCGACCGCGCGGAGCGATGCTACCGTGAAGTCCTGACCATCCAGCGGACGGAGCGCAATCAACACGCCATCGCCCACACGCTTGTCAATCTCGGCAATCTCCTGATCGGCGCCGACCGTCCGGACAAAGCCCGCCCCTATTATCTTGAGGCGCTGGACCTCCTGCGCAAGTTGAAGGACGATCGCGCGCTCGGCATCCTCTATCACAATCTGGGGCAGCAAGAGGCCCGCGACGGCCGATGGAGCGAGGCCGTCGCGTCGTTTGCGCGGGCGCTCGATCACCATCGGATCGTCGGCAACGAGGAGGGGCTGGCGGTCACGTACAGCCAACTGGGAAAAACGTTCTTCGACCACGGCGATCTCGTTCAAGCCGAACGTTGTCTCAACAATGCCTCGGAACATTACATTCGGCTCGGCCAGGAACCGGCTGAAGCCGCCGTGCTTCGCCTCCTCGCCACCGTCTATGAGACTCGTCGTGACCTGATTTCAGCCCGCCGCTGTCTGGAGCGAGCGGTCTTGCTCGACCGGCGGTACCGGCTTCCGGAATTGGAAGCCGACTCCGCCCGCCTGGCCGGTCTTGACCGTTCGGGATAGTTTGCGCCTTCGCTCTTTGCCAATGATCGATTGACTCGCTTTCCGCGACCGTTCGGCTGAACTTCAGGAATTCCTGGACAGGACGTCATGCTCTGATACCGTGATGGCGTCACGCCGACGGTCAAGTTTTGACCCGGACCGGCCGACAGAAGATTGTCACGGATCGCACATGCCGTTTCGTATCCGAGCGTTTTTCATGATCATCGTCGGGGCCTGTCTGACTGCTCCACCGGCGCAGGGCGCAGACCCATCTCCGGATGCTCCCCGCATCACGATCGGCACACAGGAAGTCGGTCTCACCGCCGGGTATCTGCTGCCCCATCGGCTGACGACGGACCATACGACCAAACAGCAAGGGCCTGCTCTAATGCCGTCGTGGATGATGACGCTCACCGATCCCTTCGGCCCACGCTGGCTTCGCGGGCAGGTCGCCATCGGCGCGGAAATGGTCTATCTGCAATTTCGCGAACCGATCCTGACGCACGGCATCGGCTTTACGCCAAAAATCAAATACAGCCTCATCGTCACGGATCGATTGCGCCCCTATCTGGAGTTCGCCGGAGGTCCGTTCTGGACCGATCTCGGCGGGCGGATTCCCGAAGAAGCCAACGAGTTCAACTTCATCGTGACCGGCGGCGTCGGCCTGTCATGGTTTCTCACGCCGCAGACGGCCTTCAACGTCGGCTACCGATTTCATCATATTTCCAACGCCGGCACCGCGTATCCGAATTTGGGGCTCAACTCGAGTCTCCCCTTCTGCGGATTTTCATTCTATTTCTAAGGAGACACCGTATGACTGCTCACAGGACAGGCTGGATCATGCTGGGACTGTTCACCATGACGACGCTCGGGTGCGGTCACTGGATCGACGTGACGCCCTCTACGCCGTCCGATGCAGCCCCCCTCGCGCGCACGGTTTCCAAGGACGAACGGGTTCCCCTCGTCGTGGAAGGCCTCCAGGTGATTCAGAACGGCGCTCATCAGCATCCGTCATCCGATTTGGAGCGCCGCCTGCTCACCACCGTTCAAGAAACCCGCCTCTTCTCGACCGTGATTCCCTTGGGAGGCGACTCGTCTTCCTTGAGCGAGACAACCGTGACCGCGCGAATGACCCTGGAAGAGACCATCGATCCCCGGTCGGGAGCTTCAGCCTGGAAAGGATTTCTGATCGGGGCTTCGATGTTTCTCCTCGCGCCGCTTATCGAGCTCGACTACGGCTACGCCGCGCAGGCCACACTGGAACTCGAACGGTGGGACGGCGATGTCCGTCGCTACGACGCCCGTTCCTCCGGAACCGCCCGCTATCATCTTTTTGGAGCCACGCCGATTTTGTTCGACGAACTCAAAGGACAGGTGACGGAGACTTGCCTGCAAGACTTGATGCGTCAACTGGTACGGGACAGTGAGCGGTACCTGGCCGGCCACCCCTCATCCCCCCCGGCAATCCGCACC
Source organism: Nitrospira sp. (assembly GCA_024331125.1). Lineage (GTDB taxonomy): Bacteria > Nitrospirota > Nitrospiria > Nitrospirales > Nitrospiraceae > Nitrospira_D. Next base: position 33,550 of record JANDJI010000009.1, on the reverse strand, counting down.
GTCACCGTGGGGGCTCGCAAGTCGGCTTCCCGATCGGGCGAGAATCCGGCCATGCCCATCGCCATTAACCCCGCGCCCTAGCGGATTCCGACTCTTCGATGCTATAGTGACGGCGGTCACGGCGACGGCGCGCAAAACAGCGCGAGGTTTTGCGCGAAACCAACCGTGAGAAAGGAGCCGTCATGACTCTCGCCGAGGCTCGACAACGCATCGAATGGGCCATCACTCAGTTCGGACAACATGCCGCCCCCGCCATCGATCTCGTCATGGCCGAGGTCCGCTCCGACATGGGTGCCGGCGCATTCAACGAGCTGGTGGACGATTTCGACCTTGAGCTGTTGTACAACATCGCTCCCATGGAATCCGACCACTCGAACAGTTGACCGTGCCGATCCTCAAGGGACCAGCGCCTTCGGCTTCGCTTCTTCCCCCGAATTGGCTCGCTGGTCGCCTGTCGTTTGAGCATCCTTCTTTCCGATGCCGCTGATCTGGGCCGCGATCTCAGCCCATGGATTCGGCCACGCCGCGCAGGTTGTTCCGGTTCTTCATGCGTTGGGGCGGCTCGTTCCCGGTCTCCGAGTGCTGCTTCGAACCACGATTCCTCCTTCGTTTTTCACAAACCGGCTTGCGGTTCCCTTCGATGTTCAACCCGTGCAACAAGATGTCGGCTGCATTCAAGAGGGACCGCTGTCGATCGATACGGCGGCAACGTGGCGGGCGCACCACCGCTTTCATCTGACCTGGGAAGAACGACTGCGGGCCGAAGTGTCCGCCATCCTCGACGCCCGCCCCGATCTGATCCTGGCCGACACACCTTACTTGGCCGTCGCAGCCGGAGCGGAGGCCGGCATTCCCACCGTCGCGCTCATGAATTTTACGTGGGATCTGGTGCTTGCGGCATTCGCGCCTTCGCCGGAGATTCCCCATGAGGCGTTGCTGCAGGCAATCCGCCAAGCCTACGCCCATGCCGACCTCGCGCTCCGCATCACGCCGGCGCCCGTCGTCGCCGGTTTTCAGCGGCTGCTCGACATCGGTCCGATCGCGGAGCCCGCCTCCCCCGCCCGCGATCGACTCGCGGCGCGCCTTCGGCTCGCTCCCGGAGAGCGGACGGTGCTGGTCGGATTCGGCGGCATCCCGCTGGCGACTCTTCCGTTTGAATCTTTGCGCGCCGCGACCGGGTATCGGTTCCTCTTCGACGGCTCGGTTCCTCGCGGCGATAGACGATTTGTCTCAACCCGCTCGCTGCCTTTTTCCTTCAAAGAACTGCTGGCCTCCGCGGACGTCATCATGACGAAGCCGGGATACGGAACGGTAGTCGAAGCCGTGGCGCTGGGCATTCCGCTCGTTTATATCCGCCGATACAATTTCGCCGACGAGCAACCGTTGGTGGAGTTCCTTCACCGGCACGGGCGAGGGATCGAGTTGTCGCGGCAGGATTTCGCCGCCGGCCGGTGGGTGGCCGCGCTCGATTCCGCCGTCGCTCTGCTCCCCCCGCCTTTTCCCCCGCCCGCGATGAGCGGGGCGGAGGACGCCGCCGAATTGTTGGCGACGTTTTTGTGATACGCACGGATTGCCCGTTTCATTCGTCGAACGGAGAAACAATGCTATAGTAACGGCGCGTGCTCGACGAAGGAAGCGTCGGGCTTCTCATACGTCGCTTATGCGCCAAGATCCGGAACGAGCCGTCTCAACCATCGAGCCCGCTCTGCTGTCCCGAGTGATGAAGGGCGAGCATCAGGCCTTCTCTCTCCTCTATGATCTGTCCGGCACGCTTCTTTACAGCCTCGCGCTCAGAATTTTGGGAAACCGCGAGGAAGCGGCCGACCTGTTGCAAGAGATCTATCTTGGAATCTGGAAAAAGTCGGCGCGATACGATGTAGGCCGCGGCACGCCTATCGCTTGGTTGATCACGTTGACTCGCAACCGCGCCGTCGACCGACTGCGAGCGGGAAGCGTCAGAGCCAAGCGCCGGCCCGCCAACCTGCCGAACGGCTCGACGGCGGAACGGGCGGCGGATCAACCTTCCGGCTCCTTCGACGCACAGGCCGACCACGAACTCCGACGATTGATCCTGGACGCGGCGGCCGGTCTGCCGTCGGCGCAACGGGAAGCCGTTGAAATGGCCTATTATGGCGGTCTCTCTTACACGGGCATTTCCTCCAGGCTCAATCACCCCCCCGAAACCGTGAAGACCCGCATCAAGCTCGCCATGATCAAACTGCGGGAAGCCCTGCAGAAAGACGAGGAGCGCAATACCCGTTCATGACTCACGGTGAGTTGGAAGACGCGATTCCGCTGTACGCGATCGGTGCGCTGGAACGAAGCGAGCGACAAGTGCTCGACGCTCACCTGCTGTCCGGTTGCCCTTCTTGTCATTCGGCGCTCCGGGAATTTCAGGCCGTGGCGGCCGCCCTTCCGTTCGGCTTGGACCTCGTCGCCCCGCCCCGCTTATTGAAAGCCTCCATCATGGCGGCGCGGGCGTCCGCGGCCGGCCATGACACGATGGGACACACGTCGGATCTCCCGCGCCTCGGGCCGGGGAAATGGATGGAGCACGTGTCTCAACCGGATTCCCGCTCCACAATCGCATGGATGAACGGTGTGCCGAGATGGATCGTCGGATCGGCCGTCGCCGCGGCCGTCGCCGGAAGCGTCGCTATGGCGTGGATCGCCCATGATTCGCACGTGACGGACGACTCGGTCGCGTTAACGCAGTGGAAGGCGCAAGCCGCTTCCGCCGCCTCTCAATCGGCCGAGTTGCAACGCCGGCTCGAAGAGCGCGAGCAATCCCTGATTCGCGCGCGCGAGGAACTGCAACGCTCCCTGGCCGATGCGGCGGAGCTCAAAGATCAACTGATTCAGCGCGAAGCCGAATTGGACGTTCTCAAGAACCGACTCGATCAGTACGAGAAACGCCGCGCTCGCACGCTCGAAGACGAGTTGGCCGTGCTCTTGCGCACACCGACCATTAAAGCCGCCGTCCTGGCCGGGACGGAAGCAGCCGGCGACGCATCAGGGATCTTCCTCTATGATCACCAAACCCGGAAAGCCTGGCTGTACACGCTGAATCTTCCCGCGTGTCCGACCGGAACGGAGTATCGACTCTGGCTCCTGAACGAGAAACCCGTCAGTGCCGGCGCCTTTCGTGTCGGCAAAGGAGAAACCTCCCATCTGTTCGTTCAATCCGTCCCCGATTTTTCCGGCGCGAAGGCTTTTTCCGTCAGCTTGGAGCCGGCCGGAGGAGGTCGGCAACCTGCGGGAGTACCGTACCTCAGGAGTGCCTTGTAGTCGCTTTCTTTTCTCACGCCCCTGCCCTCGATCAAAGCCCTGTGTTACCATGCCGCGGGAAGCCATCGGCACGCGGCTGTGAATCGTCTCATGCGTTGGAACGACGTTGATCGGCACTTTATGCAACTGGCTCTAGAGCTGGCTCGGTCGGCGCCCGCGGTGGGAGAAGTGCCGATCGCCGCGGTTCTCGTGCACGAGGGCAAGGTCCTGGCCTCCGCCCATAACCTCCGCGAATCTCGACAAGATCCGACGGCTCACGCCGAACTCCTCGCCATTCGGAAAGCAGCCGATCACCTGCGGACATGGCGACTGACCGATTCGACGCTCTACGTAACGCTTGAACCCTGTTCCATGTGCGCCGGTGCCGTCGTACAGGCCCGCATTGCGCGACTCGTGTTCGGGGCCTGGGACCCCAAGGCCGGCGCTTGCGGCTCACTCTTCGACATCCCGTCCGAGCGTCGGCTGAATCACCGCGTGGAAGTCCTGGGAGGCCTGTTGGAAGAAGAGTGTCAGGCGATCTTGCAGAGTTTTTTTCGGGCAAAGCGAGGCGGCGACCCAACGAAGAACGAGTCCTTCTCGACCGAATGATCGATCAAGCGGCCCTTGCGTTGAAGAGACCGGTGCCGGCGCATCCGCGTCAGGCCACCGGATTGTTCGTCCGGCTCCTTGTTGGCGGGAAGTCCGATGAGATATCGTGCACGACGTGATCGGAGATGGAGCCCGCTCATGACAACGGCAGGTGGACAGCCGCGACACGTTCGTCGTTTCCCGCCGGGATCGGCCGTCTGTCTGCTCGGTATGGCCCTGCTCTCGATGCCGTTTCCTTCTCTTGCCATGGCGCTCGATTCAACGTTGGAATTGCTTCCGCTTCGTCCGTTCAATTTCGATATTTCATTCAATCAACGCACCTTCGCTCCCCGCGCCAGAGTCATCGCCGCCCAGGCCGGCATCACCGCCCTCCGATATGGTCTGATCGAAGTCCGGACGGTCTATCAGTTCTACAGCCAACACACCAGGACCTTCACCACGGATCAGCATTCGTTGTATGTCAACCCGCGATGGAATAATTTCATCGACATCCTGGATTTTCCCCAAGACAAACCGATCCACCGCCTGCTTCGACACATCCTGTTCGGTCCGCTCGAAGACCGGGCGGTTCCGTACGTCGGCGCGCTGATCGGAGGCACGCTGCCCGGTAGGGGCGAGTGGTCTCCCGGCTATCTCTATGGAGGCCAAATCGGGGTCCGCTTTCCGGTGGCGAAAGGGTTTTCCGTGGACATGGGACTTCAATATTCGCGGTTTGAAATCGACTTCCAAAGCAAGTCCAATTTGACGGAACAATGGCTCTTCACGATCGGCGTCCGATTCTGACCGATATGACCGCCAACGATTTATCCAGCGGCGCTCGATTCATTCATAGCCATAGCAACGCCGACGATGGCCGCCGCCTCGGAATCCGATGTCGGCTCCTCCTTTTCATGATGCTCGCCGGTCTTTTGTCGGGGTGTGGGCTGGTTTTCGACGCGATCGAGTTGGTGCATCCCTTGACCGGCGACGAGCTTTCGACCATCTGTTCACGCGGGCGCCTGCGCGTGGGCATCTCCGTCGAACCCTTTCGTCCATTTGTGTTTCCGGCGGTCTATACCGACGAGGGGATTCGGGTCACCGGCCTCGACGTCGAACTGATCCGAGAAGTTTCGCAAGCCTTGAGCGATCACTGCGGAGGGCGGCAGCCCATCGTTCCGACGTTGCACCTGACCCGTTTCCGCGATCTCCTGATTGAACTCAACGAGGGACATCTCGATCTCTTCGTTTCCTCGTTCAGCGGGAACGTCCCCGGTTCACACCCCGGCGGGTTGTGGACCTCCATTCCTTATTTTCACGACGGCGGGATCGGCGTGATCGTCCGACGTCCTGATGTCGAAGAAAAAGTTCTGGCAGCTCTTCGCCATCAAACCGGACAAATCGATACCCTGGCGGCCATGCAGGAAGGCTTGTCCGGCCTGACCGTCGCCGTACAAAACAGAAGAACCGCTCATTTCTACGCGGAGGCCAATCTGCCGCGCACCAGGCTCGTGGTGTGCGACTCGCTTCCGGCGGCAGTGGAGACGAAGGACCCGCCGATCGACGTCATTTTAACCGATTATCCCATTCTCCAGTACGTGACCAAGCGCGTCTGGCCGGACTGGCGTTTGCTCGAGCGACCGGACGGTTCACCGCTGATTCTCACGCGGGAATATTTCTCGATCGTCACGAGCGAGGAAAAACGACGACTCCAGTGGCTCCTCAACAACTTGCTGTATCGCTTGGAAGAAACGGGTCGCCTGGCGCAGATGCGAAGGCGCTGGCTCCAAGAGGACTATGCCCCGACACGCCGGGCGACCGTCGAGGGTCTGCCGCTTGAAGTCTCGAAAGTACCGGGCCACTACAACCAAGGCCAGTGTCGCATGGCGGGCAAATGACGAGGCGTATGATGTACAATTCCGCCATGAAACGGCTCGTCTGCTTGCTTATTTGGCTGAGCGTCGCGCTCGCGTCGCCCTTCCCGGGTGAAGCGCGGACGCAACAAGAGGAGAGCGAACTCACCGCCCGCTATCTCACCATCCTTCTGAACGTGGGGCGGCTCGTGGTGGAGCGCAATCAACCGCTGATCAATGATCCCGAAAAGGGCGAGAAGGGATTCACCGCCGAGTCGTTTGAGCGGGAAGTCGTCGACGAGTTTTTTCAACAAACCGGGATCGATCTCAAGCGCCTCCCGCCTCACCTTCCCGTTCCGGCGAAAGAACTGCTGCCGATCCTATTGGAATCGGGCAAGCACGTGGTGGCCGACGCCCAGCTCGTCATCAATCAACGAGGCATCGGCTATAAAAATTTCATTCCCGCCACGTTCGGCAGCCAGACATCGCGCAAGTTTTCAAGCCGCTCGCGGGTCACGCTCAAGCAAACGACGCTCAATCCGCGCAATCCCAAAAACGCTCCGGACGCCTACGAAGAGCGGGTTTTGAAGCGTCTTGCGTCGCAACCGGCTTCTCACGATCCCATCGCGGAATGGGTCGATGGGGGGAGGACTCTCCGGATGATGACGCCGATTTATTACTCGGAAGATTGCCTGGCGTGTCATGGAAGCCCGGCCGGAATCTTGGATGTGTCGGGCTATCCGCGTGAAGGCGCCCGTGAAGGGGATCTTGCCGGCGCCATCAGCGTCCAAATTCCGGCCTCGCCGCCATGAGCGTTCATCTATCGGTCGGACGGCTCATACCTCTCTCCCTCCATCTCACTCGCAGAGATGAGCCCATTCATAAACTCAGGACTCGAATACGTCGCCTACCCTTTGCCCTATATAGAGGAAAGCAGGAAGGCAAAATGGTAAAATGCCTGTCTTCATAGACAACTCGCGTCGCGAGGTCAAACAACACGACACCGAGTTCGACATCTGATTTGGTGAAAAAAGAAACCTGCCGGTGCAGTCTCTCTCGTCTGCGCCGTCTCTGTTGACAGGGAGAAAAGTACCGTTATGGGAGAAGTCATTGTAACGTTGGTGGTGGCAGGCTATGTCGTCGCCGTGGCGATTGGAATCGGATATTTCATCATCCTGCTTTACCGAGATTAAAGCGGTCGACCGCCGGAGCTGAGACATGGCAGCTCCGGCTCAACCGCCGCTTCATGTCACTCGCCGTCACTGTTTCGATTGCCTCAGAAACCGGCGGTCAGCACTCCGAACAGAAGCACGCCGACCAAAAACGATCCAAGAAGAACCACGCTCGTGGTATCGGCAATTCTGTCCATTACCGCTCACCTCCTTACTTCCATGGGATCGATCATAAACCGATAAGACGTTCGTTGCGGCGGAGGCGGGAAGACCGTGCGACGAGCGGAAACAAAAACCGCGACAGACGACGGCCGGCCGACAGTGGGCCTTTCACCAGATCCATCCTCCAGCCCGTCAATCGGAGCAATTGATAACACCGAGATTGTCGGAGTCAAGGGGGAACGGAACGAGCGTCAAGGAAGCCTTGATCTCCCCGACACCGGAATTATCTGTGTCACCGTGATCCAGGTCGGTCGGCCGTTTGTGTAATCCGGTCGGCTCACGCAAAGCAATCCACCCACGCGAGTGCGCAGGACATAAACCGGAAAGCCGGGGCAACGGACATCGGGAGCGACATCGGCTTTTGTCGGTATCAATCGAGAGCGACAGGGATTGTACGGCGAGGGGGATGTGCGCGAGAGCGAACCGGCGCTGTCACGATCAACAAAAACGACGCGGTGCTCCCGTATTGAAAGAACCGGCTTTAAGAAAGGAGGACGACGATGGCACTGATGACGAAACTAAAAGAACTGATCCCTTGGAAACGCAAACCGGTCGAGACGCACGAGGTCATTTCACTGCGCGACGACATCAATCGACTGTTCGATCGTTTTTTGACCTCGCCGTTCGACGCAAGCTGGCCCCGCCTCGCAGGCGGCGGCTCCGAAATTGAAATGGAGGAAACCGATGAAGAGGTGATCCTTCGCGTCGACGTCCCGGGACTGGATCCGAAACACCTGGACGTCAAGATCAGAAACGGTTTGCTTCACGTGGCCTACGAGGATGAACGAGAATGGCGTGAGAAAAACGGAACAGGCTTCGGCCGTCGCTATGCGGCGTTTCACCGAACCGTCGGATTGCCCGACGGGCTGGATGCCTCGAAAGCGGAGGCCGCATGCAAGCACGGCGTGTTGACCGTTCGTATCCCCTGGACGCCGGAGGCCAAGGATCGCGCTCGCACGATCGTGGTCTCTGTCGACTGAATATCGACTCCGCCGGGAAAACGGGGGGCATAAACAAAACGGCCTTCGGTCGTGTGGACCGAAGGCCGTCCTCTGCGATCAGACTGGTCGCTGATACCGTCAGCCGCCCAGGGTGTCCAAGGTCTCCTTCAGACTCTTGCGAATACAGGTGAAAATCGGCGTGTCCCGCAACGTATAGCGCGACCCCTCCGTCTCCCGCAACGCCATCACCAAATCCACAAAATCCTCCGGCTTGTCGCTCTCAAACGCCACCACCCACTCCTGATCGTCCAATCCAAACGAATAGGTCGTGTTCAACTTCACCGACGGAAACCGATGCCCCACCTCAATGTGCTCGTCCATCATCCCCTGCCGCGCCGCCTTCGTGAGCAAAAACCACTCCCGCGTCTTCACGAACGGATACACAAAAATATACCGGCTCTTGCCCGGCACCACCGTCAACCGCTTCCCCTCCTGCCCTTCGTGGCTGTGGTGGTCGATGTAAACCGACCGCTTCGTCATCGCCAAATACGAATACGGTGTCGTCAGGTATTTCCCCAGGCCCGACGCCAGCAGCTTGGCGCTCATGTCTTGAAACAGATCCAATTGATAACTGATCCGCCACAACATGAAGTCGCAGTCCCCCCGAATCCCCACCGCCGAATACGGCACCACCAGCACCTGCCCCGTGTACTCCTCCACCGCCCGAATAAACTCCTGCTTGCCCCGCGCCCGCTCCTCCTCCGGCAACCGCCGCCACGCCGGATCCACCTTGTAAAACGCAAAATTCACATACTGCCGCCGCTGGGGTGTCGTTGATTGGGGAGCATCTTGATTAGCCATGGGAACTCCTGTACATCACAAAAAATTTGTTGATTTATTGAGTGAACGTCGCCATCGACATCCGGCACCGACGAGGTTCTTAACACTTCGTCGTTGCCTTGTCAACGGGCCATAGGCCATGGGCGTGGGCCATAGCATAGATGGAGAGAGATACCGCCTGCGCTCATCTTCAATGCGCGGCAACGGAATTGGACTCCTTCGCCGACGCGAGTATAATGGCGATTCAGCATCATGGATCACAAGGCACGATCACGCAACTCTAACTGACACGGCCATGTCGCGCACGCGCAAACAGGTGCTGACGATCGCGGGATCGGACTCGGGCGGAGGAGCCGGGATTCAAGCCGACATCAAGGCCATGTCCGCCAACGGCGTCTTTGCGATGTCGGTGATTACGGCCGTGACGGCCCAAAACACCGAAGAGGTCACGGACGTCTTCGAGCTGCCGCCCGCGGTCGTCGCCGCCCAGATCGACGCGGTCTTCGACGATTTCGACGTCGCCGCCGTCAAAACGGGCATGATCGGCTCGGCGGCGACCGTCGAGGTGATCGCCTCGATGTTGAAGCCGCAAAACGTCGCCAACCTCGTGGTCGATCCCGTGATGGTCTCAAAGAGCGGCCATGCCCTCCTCAAGTCGGAGGCCATCGACGCGCTGCGGACACATCTGTTCCCCCTGGCCCTGGTGGTGACACCCAACGTGCAGGAGGCGCAGCAACTTTCCGGGATCGAGATCACATCGTTGGCGGACGCGAGGCGGGCGGCAAAGATCATCGCGGGTTTTGGGTGCCGCTACGTCTTGATCAAAGGCGGGCACCTGCAGGCCGATCGAGCCACCGATGTGTTGTACGACGGGCGGTTCTTCAACGTCTTCAAAGGAGAGGCGATCGACACTCCGCACACCCACGGCACCGGCTGCACGTTTGCGTCGGCCATTGCCGCCCACTTGGCGCTCGGCAAGCCGATCGTCGATGCCGTTCACGCCGCCAAGGCCTACGTGACGGAAGCCATCCGCCATGGTCTCGCCATCGGCCACGGACACGGGCCGACCGATCATTTTTATTTCCTCGACTGACCGATTGAAGAGACGCCCCATGGCCCGCCGCTACGATTCTTCAATCGTATTGCTCCTCGTCGGATTCGGGTGGCTCACGCTCGCTTCGTTCATCGGACTGGGGACGTTGATCGGCTTGATCCTCGGCACTCCCATGCCGCCATGGGTTCGACCGGCCCACGTCCACGCTTCGTTGGTCGGCGGCGTCTTGCAGATGGTGCTCGGCGGCTTTCTTGCCATGGTCTCATCGCCGACCGCTGGTCGCCTCTCTTCGCATCAACCCCACCCCTTGACGCTGCTGGCAATGAACGGAGGCACGGCAGCGATGCTGATCGGATTCTGGCTGCGCCACTCCCTGGTCGTCGGCGCAGCCGGGCTCCTCGTGGCCGGCGCGTCGCTGTGGATCGTCCGAGTCCTCTGGACTCGATCCAAACACGCCCCTTCCGCGAATCCAGGTCGGCCCTATTACACCGTTTCCTTCCTTGCTCTCCTGGGCAGTCTCATTTGCGCCGGTATGTTATTGCTCTTCGGGTTCGATCGGTTCCACGGCTACGCGAGGCTTGCCCACATTCATCTCGGAGTGCTCGGTTTTGTCGTCCTGATCATCGTCGGCGCAATGCACGGCCTCTTGCCGCAGATCCTGCACGTTCCCCTTGCCGGCCCCGGCCTCTCCCGTGTCGTGTTGGTTGGCATGCCGTTGGGCGTGGCCGGCCTGATCGGCGGCTTCCTGAACGGCTCCGTGCCGATTGAGCTGGCAGCCGGTGGGCTGTTGCTCGTCACCGGCGGACTCTACGCGCTGAACCAAATCAGGACATGGCTGGCCTCGTCCCATCGCAACCACGCGGCGTCGGATCATGTGCTGATCGGAACTTTCTTTCTCATCCTTACGGTAATCTTGGGGCTCTTGGTGGGGATCAACAGCCTGTCCACCCCGCCGGTGATGCCCTTTGGCACCTTGCACGTCGTGGCCTACACCCACATGACATTCATCGGATTTATCGTGAACACGGCCATGGGGTTCTTGTGCCATCAGATTCCGTTCCTTCTGGCCGCAAGCCGCGTATCGAGCAACAAAAAACGCGCCCCCTATCAGCAATGGTTGACCGTGATCATGGACCGCTGGCGCGTCGTCCAAATCGGCTCGCTCAATCTGGGAACCATGGGGCTGGCCGTCGTCGCCGCCCTCACGTGGAATGTCCCGCTCAGCTCGACATCCGTCCGCGTGGCCATGTGGATGTCCACCGGGTTGCTCCTCGTGAGCTTTGTCCTCTTTCTGGTCAAGCTGGCCATGGCCTGGGGAGCGCACCCCGACGAACCGGCCCATGCTTCTTCCTGATCGCCACGCGAAACTCTGCTACAATCGCCGTATGGAAGAGCGATATTCGTTCCACGACCGGCACGGCCATGCCGTCGCCTCGCTCCTGTCCGCACCGGATGGGGGATCGGACCGTGTCACGGTGTTATGCCATGGATTTCTCTCTTCCAAAACCAGCACGACCAACAAGACACTCACCCGTATCCTGAACGAGCGGGGAATCGCAACATTTCGCTTTGACTTCTTCGGACACGGCGAAAGTGAAGGTCCCTTTGAGTCGATCACAAATACGGTGGCGGTGGATCAAACGCTGGCCGCGTTGGATCTCATCCGTCTGAACGGTTACAAAAAGATCGGCCTGATGGGGTCCAGCTTCGGAGGGTTGGTCGCGATTTTGACCGCCGCGCAACGAACCGACCTGGCCTGCCTCGCGTTGAAATGTCCCGTCGTCGATTTCGCGGAAGAACTACGGTTGGAGTTCGGCGACGAGGAAATGGCCCGATGGAAAGCCACCGACACGGTACCCGATATTCTGGGCGGCCCGGACCGTGTTCCTCTACGCTATGCCTTCTATGAAGATTGCCTCCGCTCCATCGCCTATGAGCCGGCGTCGGCAATCACCGCCCCTACACTCATCGTGCAGGGTGATCGGGACGAGCACGTTCCCCTTCATCAAAGCCAGAAGCTTTATGAACGACTCCGCGTGAAGAAGCGGTTGGAAATGCTCACAGGAGCGGATCACCAATTCTCGAAGGCTGAAGACTTCAAACGGATGACGACCCTCATCGCCGACTGGCTGACGGAGCACCTCGGCACCGACTGACCGGCCGGCGCTTCGTGCCGCTTACAGGACGACGCCACCCACTACCCAATGGCGATCGTCGGGCACATCGAGCAACAGCCTCGTCAGATTCATGCGGGCCAGTTGCGAGGCGACCTCGTCCTCGGTGAAAGAAGCCAAGAGCGAATTGTAAAAATCGCGTCGGAGGATTTCCGGCGCGCCGGGCGCATAACGATCGACGACGGCCCGGGCCGCCTCCGGAGACTCAGGCCGCAGGAGATCCATCACGAGCACCGGCGCACCGGGTTTCACGAGGAAGCGGAGCTTCTGCCAAAACTGAAGAGGATTGGGCAGATGGTGCAACAAGCTGTTGGAAATGACCGCGTCGGCCTGGCGATCTCCCGGCAAATCCTGAAACCGTTGGCATCGAATGATGATGCGGTCCGACAATGCGGCGGCGCTGACGGCGCGCTCGGCCAATTCGACCATCGGACGCGACGCATCGATGCCGACCATGCGACATGCCGGAAACACCCGTGCAAACCGGATCGGAATGTCACCGGGCCCGCACCCCAGGTCAAAGACCTGTCCTTGCGAAAAGTCCGGAAAATAGTCCCGAAAGCGATCGACGAACCCTTGATTCTCGGCCGAAAAATCGGCCGCCGCATAAGCCTCCGCTTGCGCGGGGTCGTCCATCACCTCAGGTTCCAGTTGGCGCTCCATCATCGTTTCCCCCATGCTTTCCCCCATAGTTTCCATCCAGACTTCCCGTTACGGCCCGACGATTCCGAGGCGACGGTGAGACCGCGGCTGAGCACCGACTTGCTCGGCGTGGCCCGATTGGCCGCCGGCCATGCGCTTGACCACGTTCACCGGTCTTGCTATAGAAGCGCCGGCAACCGTTCCTTTGCGATCCTCACCTAAACGAAAGGAAGACGACCGTGAACAAACAGGATCTCATCGACGCCGTGGCTAAATCCGCCGACCTTTCCAAAACCGCCGCTACCCGCGCGGTCAATGGGGCGCTGCAAGCCATCACCGCCAGCCTCAAAAAGAAGCAACCGGTGTCTCTGATCGGATTCGGCACGTTCAAAATCACCAACCGTGCCGCTCGCACCGGACGCAACCCGCAAACCGGCAAAACGATCAAGATCAAAGCCGCCAAAGTTCCCCGATTCAAACCGGGCAAAGCCTTAAAAGACGCAATCAGGTAACAGAGCGACCGAGGGGCCTCGTATGAGCCCGTCTCCCGCGAGGCCCTCTTTCATCATCCCCCTGCTTGATCAATGGCAACGAAGTCCCCGGGCCGAACGATTCCTTCCCGCAAGACCCTCGCATAGACCCGACTCCAGCCGGGATTGCTCTTTTGCGAAATGCGCGACCAATCTCCGTCTCGGAACCAGCGTCTATTTTTAAGACAAGGACCGGCGTAAGACGTCACCTCTATCAGCAGATCCGGCCCGACCGACAGGCGAAGACTCGGTCGGATGAGATGCCAGTCCAATCCGGCCAACGTCAAATTTTCTCCGGAGGAGCCGGCGTCGATCGGATGGCCTTCGTCCTGAAGCCGTTCGATCAATTCAAGCGAATAGAGACACAGCGCGCGATCCGGCCCGCCGTGGAACTTGAGATTCTCTTGCCGGTCCCCTTCCACGCCGGAGGTGAAGACCCTCGCCTCGAACACCGGCCGCTTGGGAACCCCTCCGTCCGAAACGTTGATCTGATGCACGTGTGGATAGTCGGGACGATTCCCTCTCATCCGTTATGTCCCTTCGCAAGACTGTGCGCGGGCGAATGCCATGGCCAGCCACCCGTCCGCTTCCCGTTTCCCGCCGAGATAGAGCCCTGCCCTCCCGAACACCTCCGCGACTTCCTCCCCTTGATCGGAAAGCAGGCCGGACACCAACAGCCGGTTTAATGAGCGGCGAGCCAGTTCCTCCGCAAGATCGATCAGGGTCCGTTGTTCAAGATTGGCCGCCACCAGTTGGAACGACCGCGAGGGATCAAGATCCCGCATCTCTCCGCACTGAAGGACCAACTCCGATCCAAACCCGTTGGCACACGCCGCTTCCCTTGCACAGTCGATGGCCACGGGATCATGATCGATCCCCACCGCCCGCGCGGCGCCGAGCCGGAGCGCCGCCATGGCCAGGATGCCGCTTCCGGTCCCCACGTCCAGCAGAGTCTCCCCTCCTTGCACGACGTCTTCGAGCCACTCGAGCAACAGGCGCGTCGTCGCGTGATGGCCCGTGCCGAAGGCCTGCTTGGGATCGAGGATAATCTCAATCCGGCCGGGTTCTGCGGCGACCGATTCCCAACTCGGCCTGATGACCAGACGCCGCCCGACGTACAATGGCTTGACCGATTCCGCCCAGAGACGATTCCAATCTTGATGAGCCAGTCGGTTCACGGAGAGCTCCGGCACCCCGGTTCCGGCCAGTTGCCGGCAGATGTCCCTGATTCGGTCGAGCCGATCGGGAGACCAGTGATCGCTTGGCCAATAGAAATGAACGGTCTCGCCATCTTGCCAGGCTCCCTGTACGTGCGGATCGTCCAACAATCCAAGCACCTCGCCGGCATCCAGCGAGGAACGAATCTGCACCTCGACCCAATCGGATAGTCGCCCCGAAGTCATTGACGTCGTCACAACCTTCCCAGTATGGTCACGACTTGATGGATCAGCATCCACAAAACAACCGTTCGCGCGCCACACAACTCGATCGTCTTCGCGGTCGGATCGATCGCTTGATCGAGCAGGGTACGGCAGCCAGTGCCAGGGTCACCACGTGGCGCCTTGGGATTTTCGTGTCCGGTCTGGTCTGCATCATTACCCTCTATCGATCCGGCTTGTACCACACAGGGAACCTCACGCTGGCAGGGTTTGTGAGCCTCTTTCTCGCCGTGGCGGCGTATCATAACAAACTGGAGGGGATGATTCAGCGACTCAAGCGATGGAAGCAGATCAAGACGACACACCTCGCGCGGCTCAAGCTGGATTGGTCCGCCATTCCCGCGCGCCAGTGGGAAGTGTCGCCTGCCCATCTCTATGCCAAGGATCTCGATGTGGCCGGATCCCGTTCGCTCTTACACCTCCTGGACACGACCGTGTCGGACCACGGCCGGACTCGATTGACCTCCTGGTTGCTCGATCAACCGCCGGATGTCGAAACCTGGACTAAACGGCAACGATTGGTTCAAGAACTGGCATGCCGTCCGCTCTTCCGCGATCGCCTGACCCTCTTGGCCCGACTCGCCGGCGATGAAGAGATCAACGGCCGCCGCCTGGAAGCCGCGCTGCTGCATCCTGCCGGCTTCCCACGGCTGAACGTGATCCTTGCCGTGCAGACTGCTCTGGCTTGCAGCACCGTTCTGCTCGGCGCCGGTGCCCTGTTCGGCTGGATTCCCGGCTATTGGATGTTTTCGTTCGGCGCCTATGTCGTGATCTATTTTCTGACCGATCAAGGAGAGGAACTGCTGGAACATGCGGTGGGCCTCCACCACGAGATGGAGCGACTGGGAACGGTCCTCTGTTACCTGGAGCGGCAGTCCCGTTTGAGCACCTCCGCCTTGGCCGAGACCATTGCGCCGCTCATCGACGGCCACAGGGCCCCTTCTCTCCACGTCAAACGGGTCGCGCGGACCCTGCATGCCATCAGTGTCAAGGCCAATCCCTTGGTCCATCTGTTTCTCAACGCCCTCTGTCCTTGGGACCTCTGGTTCGCCAGACGACTGGCGCTGATTCAAACAGCCGTCCGCAACCACCTTCCTATCTGGCTTGACCGTCTAGCGGAGATTGAGGCGGCCTGCGCCCTTGCGAATTTTTCTTATCTTCATCCTGATTACACCTGGCCGATGCTGATTCCTCCGGCAACCGGCCCGCAGACAACGGCCGCTTCAATCACGGCCGAACGGTTAGGCCACCCGCTCTTGCCCGGCAATACTCGTGTTCCCAACGATTTTCATCTCAAGGGACTCGGCTCAATTCATCTGATCACCGGATCGAACATGTCGGGCAAGAGCACGTTTTTGCGAACCGTCGGGATCAACGTCTGCCTGGCTCAGGCAGGCGCGCCGGTCTGCGCTTCTCGTTTTCAGTGGACATGGAGCCGCGTGGCCTGCTGCATTCGGATCGACGACTCGCTCGATGCAGGTCTGTCGTTTTTCTATGCGGAGGTCAAACGGCTGAAGATGATCCTAGACCGGACACGCAACCGTACCGAACCGCCGGTGTTATTCCTGATCGACGAGATTTTTCGAGGCACCAACAATCGGGAACGATTGATCGGCAGTCGTGCCTATATCAGAGCCCTCTCACAGGGCCATGGCTTCGGACTGGTGAGTACGCACGATCTGGAACTGACCGATCTTGAAAAAGACATTTCTTTCCTGACGAACCTCCACTTCCAAGAAACCGTTTCGGCCGGCGCCTTGCAGTTCGACTATCACCTTCGCCCCGGTCCTTGCCCCACCACCAACGCCCTCCGCATCATGCAGTTGGAAGGATTGCCGATTTCAGATCGATCGCAAGACAGCCACGGCCGAAACCCCGCATGATCAGGAGCCGGCCATGACTTCGGATCGATCAGGTCGCACACGAGCTTGTCCGTTCTCCCCGCGATGCGATCGTCAACCTCGGCAACTGCCGGCGCGTTGGATTTTCAGGGTTCCGGTCAAGATTCCGGTGCTAGTCCTGCTGCTTCTGCAAACAGGCTGTGGGGCCGCGCAGTTCGCCGCCTGCGCGCCGCACGTGAAAGAAACAGGCACGCCTCAACGAACGTGGGTCGAATGTTTCACCGATCCACTGTCCCATGAAGGAACCACCCATTCGGTCTATTGCCTCAATGAAGACACATCGAAACCGCCGGTGATCCTCCTGCACGAGATGACCGGTCTCACCCCCGGCACCCTCGCCTATGCGGAAGAACTGGCGAACGATTTCACCGTCTATGTGCCGCTTTTGTTCGGCGAGAAGGGCGCCTTCTCACCGGCAAGCGGGCTACGGGCCTACTGGTTCGGAGGGATGATCGACCATTTTCCTTATGGCGAATGGGGGATCCCCCCCCAGGGAAGTCCCGCCATCGTCAAGTGGCTCCGAAGTTTGGTCATGGAAGTCGGCGCACGGCACGAGGGGCAACCGATTGGGATCATCGGCAACTGTATGACCGGCTCTCTGCCATTGGCATTACTGGACCATCAGCGAGTCAAGGCTGTCGTCGTGGCCCAGCCGGCCCTGCCGATGAAGTTGTGGTGGTCTTCGGATGAGGATCGAGCCTCGCTGGGCTTGTCACCTGATGATCTTGAGGTGGCGCGCCGGAGCTCGGCCAAGATCTACGGGCTCCGATTTGAAACCGACTGTATGGCCGATCGAGCCAAACACCTGGTGCTGCGACGCCAATTTGGCGATCGGTTTCAAGACGGCGAAGTCCCGGCAAACGTCTATCAACCGGACGGCAAGCCGGTCAATGTTCATAGTACATTGATCGCATCTTGGGGAGTCCAAGGCCCTGTGGGAGAGGCCTCGCGCACCGCGCGCGAGCGGGTACGAGACTTTCTGCTTCAAGAATTGGCGGGGTGACCTCCACACTCCTTTTCTTCCCACCACTGAATACCCACGTTGTTTCTCTCTCGAACCCGAGTCCTGTGTCTTACCTATCGACTACCTGACGGAGATCCGGCTTTTGACTGCCACGCAGCCGTTCGAATCATATTGCCCCATTCGGCTTTCGTGCCCAGAAGCCAGCGAATGAGGCCGACCAGCTTCCAATAGGCATTGAGCTGCCGATACCCGAAATTTTCCAGCACCGAGGCGGCCACGAGTCGCCAGAAATCAGCGGGCCGTTGATACACATGAAAGGTCATTTCCTCCATCAACATCGCGCACAGTGAGAGGGCGATACCTAGCGCCACCGCTACAGAGGTCGTGACCAGCCAAACCTGCCATGACACCAGCCCTAACAAAAAGCCCGCAAACAACAATCCATAACCGAGGATCTCGAACACGGGCCCGAACCATTCAAAGATCATCATGAACGGAAAGGCCACCCAGCCGACAAGCCCGCCTTTGGGGTGACAACACAGGGCCAAGTGCCCGATCAGACTTTCGCACAGTCCCCGCTGCCAGCGGACTCGTTGGTTCTTGAACGTGCGCAGGTCCTCCGGCACTTCGGTCCAGCAGACCGGATCAGGCACGTAGGTAACACGGTAGGGCAACCCTGCCAGTCGATAATGGTGATGGAGTCGGACAACCAGTTCCATATCCTCACCGACCGTATCGGTGCGGTAGCCTCCGACTTTCAATACCGCTTCCTTAGCGGAACAGGCCGAAAGCGCCGGAGATGATCAACATCGCATTGAGCGGCGACCACCCTTGGCGACCGGCCAAAAACGCGCGCAGATATTCCACCAACTGCAAGAGCGCCAGAACGTTCGAGGGCAGGCCGACGGATTTCAACAAACCGTTTTCCACATGACATCCGTTGGCCACCCGGATCGTCCCTCCGGCCGCAATGGTCCGATGATCGAGGAGGAACGGCTGCACCACTTGGTACAAACTGTCTTGCGACAAAATCGAATCCGCGTCGATGCAACAGAAGAGCGGCGCCGTCGAGACGTTGATGCCGGCGTTGAGCGAGTCGGCCTTCCCGCCGTTGTCTTTATCCACGACGCACACATTGGAATAAAGAGCCGACCGATAGATCGCGCGGATCGGTCTGGTCGGCAGATCGTGAGCGTAGGCTTCGGGAAAGGGCTTCAACTCGAGTGCTTTTCTTAGCACCGCCAGGGTGTCATCTTTAGATCCATCGTTGACCACAATGATTTCATAGTCGGAATACGTGAAATGTAAGTTCCTATTCCTCTGCGTTCTTCGAAATACCGCCCGAGCGAACCGATAGAGATGACATTGAGCATGAGATAGCCTGTTGTAAGGACGAGCAAATAGAGTAGAAACAGGATCTGGACAGCGCCAAAAAATGTCTCGAAGGTCAAGGTTCTTTTCCCCGTGAGGAGTCTTACTGGAGAATCCGTATCGTCTTATCGGTATCCCACCTTCTTATCTTGATAGGAATTGTGATCGACAGGAGTCGGTCGATCACCCCCGAAAGGGGGACACCTCGCACTAACCTAGCTCGTTGAATCGCGTGCAAGAGAAGGTCGCCGTGACCGGCGATCAAGATTCTCTGCTAAAGCCGGCAGTCAGAACCGGTTCCCTTTGCGGCCGGCATGACTTCTCCCCAGGCTCCACTCGGCCCCCGTAGCCCCTCGGTGCAGCTCCCCTTTCGCGACTATTTCAAGGTGGGGTACGGCCAGTTCGGCTATAGCCGCAGCATCCAGACCGAGCATGCGGTGCTCGTCGAGGCGGCGAAGTCCATCGGTGAACAGACCCTCATCGGCCGGGTGGAATCGCTTCACCGCTTTGGGTTCCACGATGTGCCCATTTCGGCAGAACTGTACAGTCCCCTGTGGACTCGCGCGTGGGGCTATGTCGCCGCACAGGGAACGGTCGATGCTCGGTTCACCCCCACCTACTCTGTGGCGGGCGAGGTTTATCAGGGATTGGGGATTGTGCACCCCCTCCTTTCAATTTTCGAAGCTTCGGCAGGGTATCGGCGACTCTCGTACCGAACGGACGATATCAATCTTTTCATGCCCAGCTTGACGGTCTATCTTCCCTTTGACACTTGGCTCACGGAACAACTGTACTGGGTCCCGGAGACAGGAGCGATCACATTAGCCTCTCGTCTGACTTGGCGCCCGACGCCGCGAATCCAGCTTTTCGTTTCCGGCTCATTCGGCACATCAGGCGAGCGGATCGTCGCGACACAAGACATCGCACGGATCGGCAGTCACACCATCCAAGGCGGCTTCATCATCCCTTTAATGGAGCGACTGTCATTGGAGGCAACGGGCTATTACGAGGATCGCGGCCGCTTGTACTCCCGGCAAGGAGGCAATTTTTCCATCATTTATCATTGGTGACCGGTTCGATAGCTTCACCCCATGAATCAGCTGCTCTCCCTCAACGATCATCTCACGCTCGCAGTCTGGTACCGGGCGGCCTACGCCATCGGCGGGTTGGTTGTTTTGCTCTTGCTGTGGGTTCTCTGCATCCGCCTCGGACGATCGATCACTCAGTATCGATCCCGTCTCATAACCAAAAAGTGGAAAGCGATTTTTGAAGGACGCGTTCCACTACATCCCCCTCTCCCTTCCCGATTCACAATCGGCCACAGCAATCGGATTTTTGTGCTCTACCTTTGGAACGACTGTTATGACGAATGCCGATCGATCGACGAAACGGCTCGACTCGTTGCTCTCGCCAAACGTCTCCCGTTCCAGCAATGGGCCGGAACGCTCCTGCGCAGCTGGCGGCTCCACCGAAAGATGCTGGCGATACGGACCTTGGGAAGACTCGGCGACCGAGCGATGTGGAGCCCGCTGCATTCCTTGATCACCCACCAAAACCCCTTTGCGGCCTTGCATGCCGTTCAGGCCATCCTCGCAATCCAAGCGAGAGCCGCAATCCCTCTTCTCATTCCGGTGATCGGCCGGCAAACCGACTGGTCTCCCCTGGCCGTCGCAACGATTTTGCGTTCGGCCGGTGATGATCCGGCATCCGAGACCCTTGCACAGGCCGCGACCACCGGTGACCCGGCCGTCGGCGCCCGGCTGATTCGCCATTTGCCTGTCACGCAGAGCTCCAGCGGATTACCGATCCTCCGTCAGTTCCTGACAACATCATCGCAGGTGTCGGATGATTTTCTGGCGGCCTCCTTGTTCGTTTTTGGCGAATTTCAAGACCCAGCGGACATCCCGATCATCCGTCAGTCTCTCTTTCATCCGGTGTGGTATGTGCGGGTGCAGGCAGCTACCGCATTGGGGAAATTGGGCACGCTCAGTGATGAAGCCAGACTCACCGCGCTGCTGAACGATCCGGAATGGTGGGTGCGGTATCGAGCCGGCGAAGCGTTGGTCAATTTGCGTTCGATGACAGAAGAAAAGCTGGAAATGCTTCAAGCCACCTTGCCGCTTCCCGAAGCGCAGGAGATTTGAGCGACCGCCCTGGCCAAATTCCGCCGACGCCGGCGCAATCAGCTCTTCGCCGACATGGCACCATGCTCGTAAATTAAGAGCGCCGTCTCCCTGCCGGCCATCACCATGACGACGTTATTCACATGCCAAGGTCCACAAATCCTTGGCCACGGTGCCGGATTCAAGCTGACCGACCGATTCCCATTCTTGATCGGCAGCGGCCTTCTCCAACACCTTCTTGCCGCTTTCCATCGGCCCGGCAAAATGCTGGATCATCAAAATTCGAGTGAGTGCCTTGGCACAGTCATATTCCCGCTGAATTTTTGCCGAACGAAACGAGACTCCGCCTTCCTTGGTCTGTGCATTTTTAAAATCATACAGCACCCAGACGGTCCGGCGGTCGCCGTTTTTCTCCATGGCCGAAGCGTCGATATAGATCGTCATGCCCGCCGTCTCATCGCCTCCCAGTGACACCCACCCCGCAGCAACCGATTCGATAGCCATGAACACTAGTCCGACCGCGATCGCCAATGGCTTCATCATGGTGTTCCCCTTCGTTTTCTTGCTTCATGACCTGAAATCAGGCCCCTCCGCCGGCAGTCTTTGCGCCAAGCAGGGTGTGGATTATTCCCAGAGAACATCGGCAAATCAAGCCGGATCGACCGCTCTCACTACTTCGCTTTACAACGCTTCCTCATCCCGTTTACCGGTCCGACCCCGCGATGCCCGTTCTTGACTTTCCCCCTCGAAATCGATAAGCAGAGCAGCCCATCATTGTTCATTTCATTGCCGACCCCGGCTCAGAAAAGGAGTCTCGACCATGAGTGCTCTCAGGCTCTTCTACGCAACCAATCGAAATCACCTCGGCAAGGACCGCTGGCGACCGGACGGCTACGGAAAGAAATTCAGCGACGACGGGGCCGAGAACCTGCGCTTCGGTCGGGCACTGGTGCAAGCCGATGAGTCCAAAATCGCCAAGTTTGCCCGGGCGGATCGGGGACGGATGGGCGTCGGCGACGGGGAGGGGTTGACCAAATATCTCGCCAAGTGCGCCGCATCCGCCGACATCATCGCCTACCGGGAAAAAATCGATCGATCGATCGCCGAAACTCACCAGGCCGGCGTCAAGCTGGGATCTCAAGCGGCGTTTGCGGATCTGCAAACCATCATGCAAAAGAACACGGACGTGCTCATTTACATTCATGGCTTTAATGTCTCCTGGACGGACGCGGTCGGCTCCGCGCTGGCTCTTCAGGAAATGCTCAATCGCTGTCCGGAGAAAGACCCCGCCCAGCAGGTGCAGGTGGTGCTCTTTACCTGGCCTTCCGACGGATTGGCGCTGCCCTTCGTCTCCTACAAATCCGACCGGTCGGAAGCTGCCGCCTCCGGTAACGCCTTCGGACGGGGCATCTTGAAAGTGAGAGACTTCCTGGCCCGACTTCGACAGGACAACCAGCAACTCTGTCAACAAGACTTGCACCTCCTCTGCCATTCCATGGGTAATTACCTTCTTCAAAACGCCATCACCCGGTGCGACGCCTTTACGCCCGGCGATGCACTGCCCCGCATTTTCGAACACATTTTCCTCTGTTCGCCGGATGTGGACGACACCGTGTTGGAGGCGGGCCAACCGCTCGGCCGCCTCCACGAATTGGCAAGGAGCGTGGACGTCTATCACAACCGCGGCGACGTCGCGCTGGTGGTGTCTGATTTCACGAAAGGCAATCCCGATCGGCTGGGTTCAAACGGAGCGGCACGTCCCAACCTTGTCCATAACAAAGTTCATCAAATCGACTGCACGCCGATCGTTAAGGGGTTGGTTGAACATAGTTACTACCTCGTGGGACACGTCAACGCCGACATCCGCATGAGCATCGACGGAGTTCCGCACGACGACACCAGACGCAGACGGAATCCTTTAGGAATGTTGGGTAATCAGTGGCACATGCGTTCAGCGTGAGAACACCGTTCACGGACGTCTTCATCACAACGTACACCTCTATGTTCACGATCAGCTCCATGCCGGCTCGGCCACAAACCGGGCCTGAGACGGTGCTTCCGATCTCGCTCCCGGAAACCAGGGCACCCGCTCCTAATTCGAGACACCGTGTAGAGAAATTCTTTCTTCCACTTTCGTTCTCTCCGTGGCCTGACTGTTCCGTCAATGGTCCGGCGGTCCGGCGGATCTGAGCTGCCAAGCTGACGTTTGTTTCTATGGCAATCTGCATCGGCCCGCCGTATCATATTGTTCATCCTGCCGAGGTTTCCCATGAAATCCACGACGGTGGTTCGATTCCTCATTTTGCTCATCCCCGCCGTCTGGGTCATCCTGCGCCTCATGCCGGTCAACCATCCCAGAATGAACACGATGCAGCTTGCCGCACAGCACGCGCAGGAGGAGGCTCGATCAGTACGTGAACCTGATCAGTTCACAGCCCTTGAATCTTCGTTTCAGGCCCATTACCGGTCGCACTACGCCTCATCGGGATTCAGCTACAATCATTATCGACTCGCCTATAAATATGGATTTGACCTGGCCCGCGATTCGGAGAATCAGAAAGTCAACTGGAACATCGTCGAACCCCAAGCTCGGGCTCAATGGGATGAACGGACGCTGGGCGCCTGGAGTGAGCACCGCGAGGCGGTCCTTTACGGATGGGAGCAGGGGATCAAATTCAGCAGAGGATGAAGCAACCGAGTGCTCATCGCTCACCAACTCCGGGCAAGTGCGCACCACCCCCGTCATCACTAAGCGGTGTTAGGGAAGGTCTGATTTATTCCTCTCTCATAATGGGCTACGGGTAGTGCAGCACTGAACGGGAGGCGCAGCTCATGCACCAGCAGACCTTTGCCGAAGTCACGTTTACACAGTATCGCAAGCCCACCCGCCGCGAACAGTTCCTCGGCGAGATGGATCGCGTTGTGCCCTGGACGGACTTAGTCGCCACGATCGAGCCGGTCTATCCCAAGGGCGAAGGCCCCGGGCGACCACCGGTGGGGATCGAACGCATGCTGCGGCTGCATTGTCTGCAACAGTGGTTCAACCTGTCGGATCCGGCCATCGAAGAGGCGCTCTACGACTCCCACGCCATGCGGCAGTTTGTGGGCATGGATCTGGGCCGCGAACCCGTGCCGGATGAGACGACGATCTGCCAGTTTCGGCATTTGCTGGAAGCTCACCGGATTGGGGAGCAACTCTTTGCCCGGATTGGGGCGTATCTGGCCGCCCACGGACTGAAGGTCAGCCGCGGGACGCTTGTCGATGCCACCATCAGTGCCGCCCCGAGTTCCACACAGCATCGTCAGAAGCAGCGAGATCCAGAGATGCATCAGCCGAAGCAGGGCAACCAGTGGTATTTCGGCATGAAGGCCCCTGTGGGCGTGGACAGGCAGACGAAGCTGATTCATTCCGTAGCAGCAACGGCTGCCACTGGGCCTGACAGTCAGGTGTTGCCCAAGCTGCTGCATGGGCAAGAAACGCGGGGATGGGGGGACTCGGCTTACCGTGGGCCGCGGGCCGGGATTCGACAGCACGCCCCCAAGGCCAAGAGTTTCGTGCAGGCCAAAGCGCATCGGCATCGGCCACTGAGTGAGGCGGAGCGGGCGAGAAACCACACGAAGTCAACAGTGCGGGCGAAAGTGGAGCATGCGTTCTTGGTGATCCAGCGGATCTTCGGGGGGGGCAAAGTCCGGTACCGCGGGCTGGCGAAGAACACCCATTGGCTCCAGATTCGCTGCGGGTTAGCGAATCTATATGTGGCGCGGCGGCGGCTCATAGCAGGGGCCTAGGGAACGGGGGACCGGAGGCTGGCCACGGGCCATCAGACGGTGGCCTCCCCCATAAACGAGCCCTCGGATGAGCGGATACCTGCCGAAGTTGACCTGAGAATCATTCGAGAAACAGCTTTTTGAATGAAACTGTGAATTAATCAGACCTTCCTTAGACCATTGCATGACTATATCTACTGATCTGCTGTGTGAACCTCACACCGTGAAGCAAGTTGTTCTTTGTCGTTCCTTCTCTGCAAGCTGTTCACCTTCTTTCGTGAGTATCGGGCTGACGGAGCCTCCTAATATCACGCTTTTCGAAGCATCATTGACCCCGGGGTTCTGCCCTGATTTTACGGACATCTGACTAAAGGCCCATAATGAATGGGTGAGAAGGGGTGTCATGGGAGCCCGACGCAAGTGGTCAGCGGTGTACAAACGGGAAGCGGTGGTCTTGATCGAGGCACCGGAAGTGACAGTGCATCAGCTCGCCGTCGACCTGGGCATCGGGGCCAATGGGTTGGGACGGTGGCGGCGCGAGTGACGCCGTCAGCCCCAGCAAGCCTTTGTAGAAAAATGGGCGCGCGGGAGAAGAACTGAGCCAGTTGCGGCGGGAGCCATTTCGCGCCACGAAGGAGCGGGATCGTTTGCGCGAGTCGGCCGCGTACGTTGCGAGAGCGTCGCCGGGAGGCATCGGATGATCCAACGATGCCACGAGGCGTTGCCCATCCAATGAATGTGTCGGCGTTGACGTGTGTCGGCCAGTAACTAGTATGGTTGGACCACGCGCCCCGCCCAGTGCCCGCATCGCGGAGAACGCCAGGCTGGTGCGTGCATGCAGGAGATCCGGACCTCGCATGATGGCTGGATCGGGAGTCCCCGAATGTGTCAGGAACTGCGCGACACCGGCAAGCGCTGTGACTACCATCAAGTGGCCTGCGTAATACGCGCGGCCGGAAGGCCGACGGGCAATTTGGGGGGGCGCGCACTTGCGGGCTGCGCTGTATATGGCGGCTCTTGTGGCCACGTTCTAGGACACGGTGCAGCGCAACAGCATCGCAAATTGATGCCATCACCCACCGAAAACTTAGGGATGCAACGGCTGGCTCGGCCTTGTTACTCGATAGACACAATACGAGACCTTGCTTTGTTCAAGAGACAAGACTTACCCATAAGCTTGTCAGCGCCTCACTTTCCATGGCGGAGCCAGCCGATTCTTCCCGGCATGGTAGAGGCAGATCGTGTTTCCGGAGGGATCGTGCATGCGTGCCTCTCGCCACAGCCATGGCTCATCACGTGGCTCCTGGAAAAACGCGATCCCCTTGGCCTTTAGTGCATCAACCTCCTCGTCGAGCGACTGGCACTCGAAATAGACGACCGTCTGCGAGGGCCCAAAGATTTCTCCGACAGCGTGCACCGAAAAGGTTGCATCACCGACGGTCGATCGGAAGCGTGCGTAATGCGACTCCTCAACGATCGGCTCGAAGCCCATCGTACGGTAGAAGCGAATCGATTCCGCAACATCGACTGCGGGCAACGTGATCTGGTTTAATTCCACGAATCTTCCTCCTTAGGATATTGCCTTGATGAGAACGGCGGGCTTCACGGCTGCGCAACTGACCGAATGTCCGAGCCCCCTTTTGATGGTCGGAAACACGCGCGCACTTGCGATGGCAAGCGACACCTCAGCCAATGTGGTGACGCCGTAACGGTCGAGGATTTCCTGACGGGGCTCACATTCCGGGCCATCCATGGCTAGGACCCCTTCCGTGAACCGTACTATGAGAGACACCGCAGGTGGCATGGCCGAATGATCGCCGCCCAACACGGCTGCGACGGACGACGGCTCAACCCCCTCGTCCAAGGCCACGTTGATCGCACCCTGCAAGCAGCTTCCGCAGTCCTCGTGCCGAAATGTGACCAACCGTGCTGCGTGTAATAGGGCACCCTCCGTTCTGCCTCGATGCCCTGCTAAGGGGAGGAACAAGACAAACTTGATAAACCCCGGAAACGTCGCCTCGCCTAGCTCCGTAATGTAACCGGTTGGCACACGAAGTCTGGCTTCGGCGGCGCGCCGGATCCATTCAACCAGAAATCGCATGAACGTTCCTCCATTGGTTCTTGACATCAGTGGAAACGACCGGGGAAGCAAGCCCGGCGGCGTCGCCCACCGGGCTCCTTCCTTCGGCAAGTCATGCAGCGTGCGCTTCAGGTCCGTCACGCTTGACGACAGCGCGCTCAATCTTCACGGGTACCGGGCGACAGACCG
This sequence comes from Nitrospira sp., assembly GCA_024331125.1. Classification (GTDB taxonomy): domain Bacteria; phylum Nitrospirota; class Nitrospiria; order Nitrospirales; family Nitrospiraceae; genus Nitrospira_D. The sequence goes on along the minus strand of JANDJI010000009.1, from coordinate 6,435 downwards.
TGTTGCACACCGGCGAATGCTGCTGGGCGAAATCAATAAGCTCCGCCAGATCCTCATCACTGCAGTCAGCCTCAATGTTCATCCTGATGTGGATCGACTCGTAGCCGGCGGGCACGCTGTCGTCGAGCGCAAGCAAACCCTGTAAGTTGATGTTGCCGGTGAGCTCTGTCGACAACTTGCGCAATTTGATCCCGCGTGCCGCTGCGTGCAGCACCGTGGTTGTCGTGACACAGCCGGCCAGCGCGTGGAGGAGATATTCGACAGGATTGGCGCCCTCGTTGTGCCCGAGCAGCACCGGGGGCTCGCCATTAGTGAAGATGAAGGCTTCGCTGCGCGACGTGTCCTCCGACCCCGCACCGTAGAAGTCCTTGATCGTCGAGCGGTTCTCTCCGCCGTTGATCCACTGGTTTCGGGCGCGGAACTGGAACTGAGCCAGGGCCGGATCGTTCTTGAGCGCTCTGACGGTTTGGCCCATTTGTTCAATGTCGAGCCCGTTGCAGGTGTTGTTGACTTGCTTGTCCATGATGATCTCCTTAGGTAAGGGTTAATGTGGGCCGGCATCAGATCGCCGCCTGCTTCCTATCGCCGCAGGAGAACAATACTGCTTGGCAGCTAAGAGCGTAAGGTGCGTTTGTGACGAAAACTGGCCTTTCGTGCCACTAATTGAATTGATGGCTTGAGTTCCAACTCTACGCGCAATCACTACTTCCCATCATCCCTGGAGGTCGATACACACCTTTGCTATGATCCGCGCGTTCCAATTGGACCTTTACATCGCAGGAATAAATCCATGGCTGCTTTCCAGAAATCAGGGGAAACCCAGGTGGACGTGCTCATCGTCGCCGTCCCGGAGACCGCCGGGTCGGCGCTGTACGGCATGGTAGACGTGCTCAAGGCGGCGGGCGGTGTGTGGGAAACCCTTACACGGCAGGGCAACGGCAAGACCCTGTTCAACGTGCGCATCGTTGCACTGAGAAGGAAGCTCTTTGTCTGCGGCAACGGCATCCCCGTTAAGCCCGACTGCGTCATAGACGACAATCCGAAAGCACGCGTCATTATCCTGCCTGAACTCTGGCTCGGGCCAGACGAGGATCTGCGCGACCGCTATCCGACTCTAATGAACTGGTTACGTAGGGCCTACAAGCAGGGAGCTTTTCTATACTCCGCTTGCTCAGGTGCGGTAATGCTGGCGGCCACCGGTCTGCTCGACGGCTGTTCTGCGACCTCTCACTGGGCCTACCAGGAGCTGTTCCGTAAACGCTACCCCAATGTACAGTTTCACCCCGAGCCGAACCTCGTCATTGGAGACCGCGATGGTCGCATCGTGACCGCTGGCGGAACCACATCTTGGCACGACCTCGCGATCCACATCATCGCACGTCACGCCAATCCCGGCGAAGCACTGCGCATCGCCAAGGTCTATCTCCTCAAATGG
>JANDJI010000008.1 GCA_024331125.1 Nitrospira sp. | reverse complement strand
CTGTCGATGGAGTTTCATCAACGGCCATCAGCGCACCAGGCGAGCCACAGACGGCGCCCGGCTCTCACCCCCACCCTCCCAGGTGGGGACCTCCCGCGCAAGCAGAGTGTTCAGTGACCGGACTCAGCACAACGGGAGCTCTGAGCTCCAGTCGACGCAGTCCATGCCAACAAGGCGCGTCCAGAATTCAGCCCGGCAAGGCCAGTCACAAGGAATGCAGAGGGCGCCGAATCAGGCACTCGAAACCAGCCGTTTACCAGGCTGGCACAATCGATTCATCCGCTCCTCGCCAATGGGGGGTCCAGGCGAGGGCCGCGAGCTTCACGGCGATATTCGCCTTCGTCGGTTTAATAGAGATGGATTCCAGCGGTTCGTTCAAGGGATCAATGGCGGCGGCGAGCGCCTCGCTTTCCGCTTTGAACTGGGCTTCGAGGTCCGCCAACTGCTGTTGAAGGGCCGCAAGGTTTTCTTCCGCCGCGCCGACGTCCTTCGATTCCTTGATGGCTCGACCGGCGCCGCGGATGGCGGTGGCGGCCCGCCCGACATTTGCCGCGCTGATGGTCTTACGCCCGAGAAAGGCTCCGAGGAGGGACGCCCCGACCGTGATCGCCGCCTGGACCTGGCTGGTGCGCGCCTCCGTTTCCTGCTTGGCCTTGATCTGCTCGGCCCGCCTGATCCGTTCCTGGAGCGCGGCGATCTTCGGCGCGTATTTCTTTCGCAGGGCCTCGACGGCCTGATCCCGCCGCTCACGCCCAGCCTGTTGCAGCCGGAGGCGAAAGTCCCGCTCCGACTCGCCGGGCTTGGAGACTTCTTTCGTGCTGGGACTCCTCAACACCTCCAACTGCTGCGTCCGGTACAGCCACGCGGCACACTCCTTATTCCACTCGGCATAGTGTTTGGCTTTACCGGCGACGGCGGGCGGCTGGAGAAATTGCGCGCCGGCAGCGGGGGCCTGCTCGAGATCCGTGACCGCCACATCAATGGGGCTTGCCTGATCCCAATCTACCGCCACCGGCCCATCCGCCATGGGGACCAACACTGTAACCGACTCCGTGACATCGAAGCCGAGTTTGGGATCGGCGAAGCGAACTTGCGCCGAGGCGATCACCATCGGCGCATAAACCGCTTCGCATCCGCTCGGCTTGGCGCCGCGCGGCGGCACAAAGTATTGCGGCACGTCGGGCGGCAACATCGGGCGCGAGGCGTGAGAAGTGAGTGGTGAGGAGTGAGGCGAAGCAGTGGATTTCTCTTTCCCCTCACCTTTCACCCCCAACCCCTTACCCCTCACCGAATCCATCAACGTCTTAATTTGCGCCCTCGTCAGTGGACCACGCAAATAGGAGAGGCACCACCGGGTCTCAAAGACAACGGGCTCGTCTTCGTGCACGTTGTGCATCAGGAAAATACGATTGCCCAGTCCGGCCAGGATCTGCTCCATGCGAGTTCGATCAAACCGCTGCCCCGAACCGGCCGAGGCCCCTTCCAGCCCTTCGAGCACGCGCGCCTTGTCCCGTTCGGTCTGGAGCCGGCCGATGAACCAGGTACCGGTGTTGGCCAGGCCCTTGTAATCAAGATCGACGGGATTCTGCGTCGCCAGCACGACGCCGAGCCCGAAGGCACGGGCCTGTTTGAGCAAGGTAAGCAGAGGCTGTTTGGACGGCGGATTGGCCACCGGCGGAAAGTAGCCGAAGATTTCGTCCATGTAGAAGAGGGCGCGCAGGCTCGTGGTGCCTGATTGCGCGCGCATCCACCCGATCACTTGTCCCAACAGCAACGTAACGAAAAACATCCGTTCGGCGTCGTTCAAGTGCGCGATGGAGAAAATCGCATGGCGGGGCTTGCCGGCCGGTGTGTAGAGCAGGGACTGGATCTCAATAGCTTCTCCTTCGAGCCAGGCCTGAAATCCCTGAGCGGCCAGCAGATTGTTGAGCTTCATCGCCAAGGCGAACCGGTCTTTCGCCGGAAAGAAGGACTCGATATCCAGCACGCCAATCTTGGTCACGGGCGGCGTTTGAATGGCGTGAATCAACGAGGCAAGGTCGAGGTCTTCTTCGTTCTTCCAACAGTGATTGAAGATTGTGGACAGGAGAATGTGTTCGCGGCTTTGGATCGGATCGGCGTCGAGGCCGAGCAGACCCAGCAGGCCCGTCACCGTCGTATTGATCCGCTCGCGCAACAGTTCCGCATCATCACGGACATCGGCCGCCGGCGCCGCGAACGACTGCACGATCGAGACCGGCACACCGGCGTTGCTGCCCGGTGTGTAGATCACGACGTCCGCCGCGTCGCGCAACCGTTGAATCCGCTCTCCGCTTTGCCCCCATTCCGCCAGACCCCTCTTCCACAGATCGGCCTGTTGCGCCGCGTACTCATCCGGCGAGAGCCCTTTCTTGCGCGCGTCGTCTTCATTGATCCAAGGACGGAAGTCTTCTCCTGTCAAGCTGGGAAACGTCAGCATGAGATTGCCGAGATCGCCCTTGGGATCGACGATGATCGCCGGGATGCCGTCGATCGCCGCTTCCTCCAACAACGCGAGGCACAGGCCGGTTTTCCCGCTGCCGGTCATGCCGACGCAGACAGCGTGGGTCACGAGATCCTTTGAGTCGTAGAGCAGCCAGCCGGGCTTGGCCTGCTTGGCGGCCAGGTCGTAGGGACGGCCGAGATAAAAGACGCCCAGCTTTTCGAAATCGTCTGCAGCCGGTTCTTTTCCATCGAGCGACATGGTCACCACTCCTTAAAGATGAGGAAGACGGCGCCGACCATCAGGCCGAAGCCGGCCAGATAGTTCCATTTGAGCGGTTCCTTGAGATACAGCACCGAGAACACGCAAAACACGATGAGGGTGATAACCTCTTGAATCGTTTTCAGTTGCGCGGCGGTGAATTCATAGTGACCGATGCGATTGGCCGGCACCTGAAAACAGTACTCGATAAACGCGATGCCCCAACTCACGACGATCGCCGCCCACAAGGGCGCGTCCTTGTACTTCAAATGGCCGTACCAGGCGAAGGTCATGAAGATGTTCGAAATGGTCAAGAGAATGATGGTGCGCATGCAATCGGTCCTGCTTGCAACGAGGTTAAGGATAATGTACCAGCTTACTTGTTCTCTTCTTCGCTCATGAGAACTCCCCTTCCCACAACCGTCTCAGAAAATCCCGCCAGGGAAGGACTTCAATCCCATCGACACGGCGCGGCGTCATTTCTCGGCTCACGACGATGTAGTGCTTCAAGAGCCGCTCCTCCCGCAGGGCATAGAGCCCCCGCAAGTCCCGCTCGGACACATTGGTCTTAGCCTTCACCTCAATTGCCGTACGGTCGTTGAGGATAAAATCCACTTCAAAGTTGGAGGTTGAACGCCAATAGGCTAAATCCGGTACCCCTTCATAATCACAATAGGTTTTCAGTTCATGGTGGACATACGCTTCGAAGGCTTCTCCGAATTCCGGCGAACCTTCTTGAAGAAGCCGCCGTTTTTGCAAGTACCGCACAATGCCAACGTCGAAAAAGTAAAACTTGGCGGTGGCGAGAGGCTTCCGTTTCTCCGTCCGTTTCCAGGCCGGCAAGTCGTCGCCGAGCAGCGTGTCCCGCAGGATGTGGAAATATTCCTGCACGGTCGATTTGGGAACCTGCGCGTCACTCGCAATCTCGGAATAATTGAGCATCCGCCCGTTGCACAGGGCCGCCACTGTCAGGAACCGACTGAACGCGGGCAAATTGCGGACGACTGCTTCGGCCGCGATCTCTTCCTTCAGATAGCTCCCCACATACGCTTGGAGATCTTCATGGGGTGAGTCAGAAAAATACAGCGGAGGCAGCAGGCCACGATCGAGCGCTTTGACAAGATCGAACTCTTGCCCCAACTCCCGAAAGCACAAGGGATGCAACCGCTTCGTTCGCGCTCGCCCCCCCAACAAATTGAGCCCTTTGCGCTTGAGCGATCGGGCGCTGGATCCTGTCAGGAGAAAGCGCACCCGGCGATCGTCGATTATCGTCTGGATCTCATCCAAAAGCAGCGGCAATTTTTGTATCTCATCAATGATAACCAGCTTATCTTTGCTTGTCAGTTCTTGGCGCAAGCGGTGAGGCGCGTAATTGAATTTCAGAAACGTATCGGTCTCGTGCAGGTTGTAATATTTCGCCTTGGGGAACTGCCGGCGGATCATGTAGGTTTTCCCCGTTTGCCGCGGACCAAACAGGAAATAGGACTTGGCCGCCAGCAGTTTGGGAAGATCAAGAATGCGGGGGACGTCCATGCCATCGGCATTATGATATTAGACGCAACTCATGTCAATTATCATGATAATAGACATTAGAATGGGCGAATATCATATGGCCGGATCGTCTCCGAAGCGACAAGAACTGGGGGATGAGCATAAAGGCTTCGCCGCAGCGCTTCAGTTTGTCCGATAAGGCACACGGCTAATAACAGCGAGAGAAAGGGTGGCCGTGTCGTCCTTCACGGTGCGCATGCACCGAGCACAGCCCTTGATGTCGTCATCGATCAATCCGAGTGCGCAGTGCGCGAGCAAGAAGGATGACCAGTCGGCCCGCTCTATACCCCCGCTTCTTTCAACACCTGTCCCGTGTACGACCGCTTCGATTTGGCGATTTCTTTCGGCGGCCCTTCCGCCACGATCTCACCCCCTCGGTCGCCGCCTTCCGGCCCAAGGTCGATGATCCAGTCGGCGTTCTTGATCACGTCGAGGTTGTGCTCGATGACCAGGACCGTGTTGCCGGCTTCGACGAGTCGATCGAGGACGTCGAGCAGCCGCTGCACGTCGGCGAAATGGAGACCGGTCGTGGGCTCGTCGAGGATATAGAGAGTCCGGCCCGTGGCACGTTTGGAGAGTTCCCGCGAGAGCTTGACTCGCTGCGCTTCTCCGCCTGAAAGGGTCGTGGCCGATTGGCCCAGCTTCACATAATGAAGCCCGACATCATGAAGGGTTTGGAGCTTGGCCTTGATGAGCGGAATGTGCTCGAAAAATTCCAGCGCGTCATCCACCGTCATGTTCAGCACGTCGGCAATGCTCTTGCCCTTGTGCAGAATTTCCAGCGTCTCGCGGTTGTACCGCTGCCCCTTGCAGACTTCGCACGTCACATAGACATCCGGCAGAAAGTGCATTTCGATCTTGATGAGCCCGTCCCCTTGGCAGGCTTCGCAACGACCGCCTTTGACGTTGAAACTGTAGCGTCCAGGCTTGTAGCCGCGGACTCGCGACTCCGGCAAGTTGGAATAGAGATCGCGGATGTAGCCGAACAGCCCGGTGTAGGTCGCGGGATTGGAACGAGGCGTCCGTCCGATCGGCGACTGGTCGATGTCGATCACCTTGTCGAGCGCCTCGACCCCCTTCAACTCCTTGCAGCCGTCGATTTTCGGCTTTTTGTGATAGAGCATCTGCGAGAGTGAATGGAACAACACCTCCAGCACCAGGGTGCTCTTGCCCGATCCGGACACGCCGGTCACGCAGGTGAACAGGCTAATGGGAATTTTGGCCGTCACGTTCTTGAGATTGTGCTTGTGGGCTCCGACGACGGAGAGGAACCCCTTGGGCTTCCGTTGTCTCCGCGGTACGGCGATGGTCTGCGCTCCGCGTAGATATTGCCCGGTCAACGAGCTGGGATCACCCATGACTTCCTGCGGCGTGCCTTTGGCGACCACCTGCCCGCCGTGCGATCCCGCTCCGGGCCCCATGTCGAGGATGTAATCGGCCGCCAACATCGTCTCGGCATCGTGCTCGACGACCACTACGGTGTTGCCGAGATCCCGCAGCTTGAGCAGCGTTTGCAAGAGGCGGCGGTTGTCCCGCTGATGCAGGCCGATCGACGGCTCATCGAGGATGTAGAGCACGCCGACGAGACCGGAACCGATCTGCGTGGCCAGTCGAATTCGCTGTCCTTCGCCGCCGGACAGCGTGGCCGCCGCCCGGTCGAGTGTCAGGTAGTCAAGCCCAACGTTGACCAGGAAGCCCAACCGCTCACGGATTTCCTTCAAGATGCGATGTGCAATCACCAATTCGCGGTCCGTCAGCTTAAGCGACAGGAAAAACTCCGCCGCCGCTCGGATCGAGAAGCTGGTCACCTCGGCGATGGACTTCCGCTCGAGCTTGATCGCCAGGCTTTCCGGTTTGAGCCTGGCCCCCCGGCAGGCCTCGCACACATCCAGCAAGGTGAAATCTTCCTCTTCGGCGTGACCGGGCGTCACGTGATAGCCGATGCCGTCGCAGGCCGGGCACGCGCCGTGCGGGCTGTTGAAGGAGAAGATTCTCGGCGTCACCTCGGGATAGCTGACGCCGCATTTGATGCAGGCCAGTTTGTCGCTGTAGAGCCTGGGCATCCCGTCCTCGGTGAGGACTTCCACCAGCCCGCCGGTCAGTTTGAGGGACGTTTCAACCGAATCGGCGAGCCGCCGCATGAGGGCGTCGCCCTGCTTCATTACCAGGCGATCGACGATGATCTCGATCGTGTGCTTTTTCTGTTTGTCGAGGATGATGTCTTCGCCAAGATCGACGACGGTGCCGTCGACGCGGGCGCGGACGTAGCCGGCCTTGCGCATCTCCAGCAGTTCTTTTCGATATTCTCCCTTCCGCCCGCGCACGATCGGCGCCAGAATCTGGAACTTGGTCCCTTCCGGCAAAGCGGCGATCGCGTCCACCATTTGTTGAACGGTCTGCGCCGCGATTTCCTCGCCACATTGAAAACAGTACGGACGGCCCACCCGGGCGAACAGCAGGCGGAGATAGTCGTAGACCTCGGTGACCGTCCCGACCGTGGAGCGGGGATTGTGGCTGGTACTCTTCTGCTCGATGGATATGGCGGGCGACAGCCCTTCGATCGAATCGACATCGGGCTTGCCCATCTGCTCCAAAAACTGCCGGGCATAGGCCGATAGCGACTCGACGTAGCGCCGCTGACCTTCGGCATAGATCGTGTCGAAGGCCAGGGATGACTTGCCCGATCCGCTCAGGCCGGTGATGACGACGAGCTTGTCGCGCGGGATCTCGACGTCGATATTCTTGAGATTGTGTTCGCGCGCGCCCTTGATGATGATCGATTGCCCCATACGCTCCGTAGATGACTCAGGTGTGGGTGGTCCGCTTCCGACTCCGGCGATTGAGCACTCAGAACCCGTCGCTCTCGACGAGCGGCGGAATTATACCACTGAGTGTCAGTTCAGTATCCGATGCGATCGCGTCGAGGTATTCCCACCTTCGGCACCGTCATCCCGCCCTCGAAAAAGGAGGCGCGCTCATCGCCGCAACGGCTCTCGTCAAACGGCTTCCGTTGCTCACAAGAAACACGCGACACTATCGGATGGTCCAGGGGATCAACCTGTTCGGGGAGTAAGTCCCCCATGAGCACGGGTCAGGAGGGTTACGACCGCTTGCGGGAGCGGTCACGAGGGACTGCCGAGAAACTCGCTGTTTCGCCTCCAATCGTTTCTTGATCTCTTCATAGTCTCCCAGATGCGCCCGCATCAGGCTCCTACAGAGCTTGCCATGGTTCGGAACGAAAAAGTGTAGCAACTCGTGAACGATCACATAGTCGCCGATTTCGCAGTCGAGCGCCACAAGTTCGGCATTGAAGTTGAGATTTCCTTGGAGCGAGCAGGACGCCCACTTGTTGCGCATAGGGCGAACACTCAAGGACCGGACCTCGATACCGAGCCGGCCGGCCCATTCCAGAACGCGCCCCTTGAATTCGTCTTTACCCCGCCAGTATTTCATCTCAACTCTTGTGCGTCCGCTGGAGGACGGCGAAGAGATCATCCACAACGGCCGTGACCTTATCCACGTCTTCTACTTCAGTAGAGATGGCAAATGTCATTCGATTGCGTAACTCCCGCAGGTCTTTCTCGCTCCGGCGCCAATTGGGATACTGAGCAAACGCCTGACCGACCTTCCGGGCCACGTCTTCGGCATGCGGGATGTTCTTATCCCGGAGCGTCGTGAACATGAAGCACGTCAGCGCATCGAGCCCCCGTGCGATCTGCTCGCGCTTTCGTTGTTCATCTCGTTCAATAGCCTGAAGCAAGGCCGATAGCGTCTCCTCCGTACCGGTCTGACGTTCCTCGAAGCTCTCCTGCACGGCCTTCGCCCGTTCCGCCATCGCGATCAGAAAGGGGTCGTCGCTGTTCTCTTCCGCCGCTTTCTGAATCGCCTTCACCAGGTTGATGATCTTCGTCGCCTTGCCGCCCTGTTGTTGCTTGATGGTTTCGATGGCCCGTGGGTCAAGTCGGACATCTGGGAATCCTGAGTCGCCGGCGAACTGAGCGCCGATGTGTTGCTGCACCAGCTCGTTCGTCTTCTTCTGGAACGCCCGATCGACGTACACGCGCTTCACATAGGCGTGGCTCACCACCTGATAGACGGCCGACAGGGTCGTGTAGTCCTCGATAAACGGCCGCAGGAAGGCGTCCGGCGAGATGATCTCATAGAGCATCTCGATTTCCTTGTACTCCGTGAAGAACTCCTTCCGCCGGGCCGGTCCCGAAAGTGTTCGATCAGGTTGTCCACGTCCTTGTCGTCGAAGTTCCGTTGCACCAGCCGGAGATAGCCGGGAGCCTTGCCCTCCATCTTCGCCTTGAAGAGCTGCTTGAGCAAGGCCAGATCTCTGACGATCGCGTTGACTTCCTCACTGTCGAAGGCCAGAGCCTTTTCCAGCTTGTCGAAAATGCCGACGAAGTCCAGCACGAAGCCGTGCGGTTTCACCATCTCCTGGGCTTCGTTCTCATACGGCCGGTTTACCCGGGCGATGGCCTGCAAGAGCGTATGGTCCCGCATCGGCTTGTCGAGATACATCGCATAGAGAATCGGCGCGTCGAATCCGGTCAGCAGCTTTTCCGTGACGATGAGGATCTTCGGAGACTCGCCGAACTTCGTGAACGCTTTTCGGATCTGCTTCTCTCTCGTCTCATCCAGATGCCATTTCTTCATGTGGGGCGGATCGTTATTGTTGCCCGTGTACACGATGGCCGAGTATTCGGATGGCAGGCGCATCCAACGCCTCCTTGTAGAACGTGCAGGCTTCCCGGTCCACGGCAACCAGAAACGCCTTGTATCCCAGCGGCTCGACGTTGGTCCGGTAATGACCGGCCACGAACGCGGCCACCTGCTTCACCCGTTCCCGTCCCTTGAGGAAGTTCTTGAGATTCACGGCTCGGTCGAGAATCTTGTTCAGCTCTTCGATGTCCGCGATCCCTTCCGTCTCGACCAATGAGAGAAATTCCCGCTCCATCAGCTCGTGCGGCACCAGCATCTCGTTCGGCGCCAGGTTGTAATAGAGCGGGAGCGTCGTGCCGTCTTCAATGCTCTCAGCGATCGAATACTTGTGCAGGTAGCCCTTGGCGTCCTCGCAGCCAAACGTCTTGAAGGTTCCCCGGCCGTAGGCAGTCTTGTCGATCGGCGTGCCGGTGAAACCCAGGTAAGAGGCGTTCGGCAGACCGGCCATCAGATAGTTGCCGAGGTCGCCACCGGTCGTCCGGTGCGCTTCGTCGATCAGGACGAAGATGTTCGATCTCGTATTGAGATTGGCCGGCATGTCGCGGAACTTGTGGATCATGGTGACGATCAGGCCCCGATAGTCCAGCTTCAGGAGCCGCGTCAATTCCGCCATCGAGTAGGCGTGCGCCACATTGCTCAAGCCGACCGCCGCCAGGTTCTTGAGGAGCTGATCCTCCAGCTCGTTCCGGTCGATCATCAAGAGGATGGTCGGCTTGTCGGCCTTGGGCGCCTTGAAGAGCAGCTCGGCCGCCTTGATCATCGTATACGTTTTGCCGCTTCCCTGCGTGTGCCAGACGAGGCCGCGAGTCCGCTTGGCGTCGAGCGCTCGATCCACCACCAGGTCCACGGCAGCGGTCTGATGCTGCGCCAGGATGAACTTCTGGAGCTCTTCCTCCTTCTCCGCGAATAAAATGAAATCCTTGAGGAATCGCAGCACCATTGGCACGGAACAAAAGCTCTTGACCTTCGCTTCAAGCCGGCCAGCCTCCTCGTGCTTCCAGCGAAAGATGTTGCGCCTCACCGTATTCCAGGTCACACCATAAGAGAAGCCGATGGCCTCCGTCGCCGTGAACAGCATCTCCGGCACCATCACTTCCGGCGTCTCCAGATGGTAGCGGCGGATCTGGTCGATGCCGAGCGCGATGGCTTCGTCCTTCGTCGCGTTCTTGCACTCGATCACCAGCACCGGAATGCCGTTGATGAGAAAGACCACGTCCTCGCGCGTGCCAAACCGGCCGTTGTGAACACAGAACTCTTCCGTGACTTCGTAGCGATTGCGCCATTCTTTGGGAGCACGCGCGAGATCGCCGTAATCGATCAGGATGAGATCCAGCTCCCGGTCGTCTTCTGGAGAGAAGAAAGTCCGTTGGTTGCGGAGGTAGCTGAGGAAGTCGCGGTTGCCGTAGATGTCCGCATGGAGACGCTGAAGCTCCCCGACCAGCGCCCCTTCGGCTTCTTTCTACTTGGGATTGAACTCGCGGACTTTGGCATGGAGCAGATCGCCGAAGAAGAGGGAGGCGTGGCGGGCCTGTTCTTCTGGAGTCGCCGCATCGGGATCGAATCCCCACCGCCGCTTGGCTTCCTCCCGCGGCACGATTGTCCAGCCGATCTCCTGGGCATAGGTCAGGATACGGGCTTGGACCGTCTTGTGCTCACCGGGAGAGGGCATACTGAACAACCGGTTTCAGAAAGAGGGTAATGAGCACAGGAAAGAGGGTAATAACCGGCCCCTTATTACCCTCTTTCCTGGGCTTGGCAGTCGCCAGCGGGCGGCAGGTTCGCCTATTCTTATCACGTGGCCGTTTCGTGATGTGATTATCACACCAACCCTTGCCACCCTTTTCCGCCAAGCCGCGCCGGGTCCGCGCAGTTAGCGCCTCTGTTAGCCCTTTTCGGAGCCCGATTAGCTCTTTTCCTTCTCAACACTACCCAATTCATTACCCATTTGATTGGGTAATACCTATTCCCAGACCTTGACTAGGCACAAGGGGAAAATAGGGTAATGACCGGCAGAAACAGGGTAATAACCCATCACGTATTACCCCGTTTCACCGAGGTGTCACCTGAGTTGCCCCCGGCCCTGGCTATTGATTTGGATTGGGCACATAACGCGCAACCGCAGCAAGTTCCTGGGCAATAATTTTCTGCGCGGGCTTGTCCTTGGGCCAGTCCGTGATATTCGCATGGTTTCTCGGCTCGGGAGTGGGAACGATTCGAAGGGCTTGCCGCCTGATATGTACAACCTGTATGTCCGCTCGTCCATACAGCGTAGCAGGACGGCGATCAGCCACTGCCTGGCCGATCTGCCAAACTTCTTCCACCGATAGCCCGATATGGCGGGTTACAGAGAGGTCCGGATAAGGATAGGGAATGAACGCATCCGGTTTGACCGTGCTATTACTGCTTCGAATCCATCCTCGGAAAAGGACAAAACGCGCCAAATCTTCATCATCCGTGACCGGAGGCCATGAGATGGCTTCGTTCACAGAAGACTGACCTGACGGATTAGTTCAAGGATACGCGAGGGAGTCTCGCCAAAGAACGGCTCGGTTCCGTAAACCTTGCTTGAGCCGAGCAGCGCAGCATAATGAAGGTCGCCTTCCGGGCTGATACTTACAGAAAGAGTCCAACGTGGGCTGCGATGCCATTTGAATGTCACATGCCCGTCCGGCTCAGCTCCTATGGAGGGAGCGGGAATTCCGGGCGGGAGTGAGCCGAGAAATCGGCATGCATGAGTCAATGTCTCCGGTGCGATGGGTGGAGCCCCATACCCGTCCCAATTTGGAACCCGGCACTGGCGCGCGACAAGAAACAATTCTTCCAAGGAGCGATCGGCGCCAAGCCCTAAGGAATGCGTCTCGCGCAGACGACGCCGGCCTTCTTCGGATTCCCTGGCAATGAATAGGGCTTCGTCGCTGGCGCCGCGTGTAGGAAAATCGATCGTTGTAAGCATCATCGAAAGCCTTCCAAAGCCTGCTCGGTAATACTGCCGAAAAATGATTTATTTTTCAACCATCGCATCTCGGCTAGACGCTGCATCAAGAGATCATCGCGAACCTCACACGGCTCGGTCGAGAACACGTCAATATCGAGGAGCAACCCAAATCCTTTACCGCCCGAGACCTGTATCGGCTGGACAGTTCGAACGATGGCGACCAGGTAGGGATAGCCGGGGACGCCAAGCACGTCCCGGTGAAAGAAACCTGCCCGCGAAAGCGGTAGCCCCTTGAGCACCTCCGCAGGCATGTGGAGATAGTCATCCGGCCGAAGCCCATCGAACGGCAGTTCAATGCGATTGATAAAGCGAAGACCTAGCCGCTGGATTGCCGACGGCCGGGCGAGGTCCCAATACACTTTCCACAGCCGCATCGCTTCGTCGTGAAACTGCTCCCAATGATCATAGGGACGAAGCCGGCTGAAGACAAACCCGTCGCGGTTGAATTGGGCGATGTGGACATGATCCGCCGACTCACATCGCAGCCCCTTCCAGCCTAAATCCCGGTGTGTCTGAACGGTCTCCTGACCCGGCCCGACTTGCAGCGCGTGCTCAAATTCCCGCTGCGATTCAATGTGCGGATAGGCGGGCAGTAGTGGAACCAGGCGTTCTCGGACCGCCGACTCCTCCCAAGGCGCCTCCGCACGGGCACGCATCTCGATGACCGCCTCGGCAATAGGTGCGTGGGCAAGGCGAGGAAACTGTTCGGCTGTATCGATTTTCAGCGCAAGTGGCATCATGCGAATAGGCCAGCTTAGGGCACGGCAGCTTCAGAATCCAGCCCAAATTCAAACAGGTCCAGATCGTGGACGCGAAGCTGCGCGGTCATGAGTTGGTGAAGAAGGGTGCGGAAAAGGTCATTCAAAGTTCGTCTCTTGCGAATGTGCACTTGCTCTCTCTGCTCCAACCCAGCAAACATGTCTGCAATTTCGCGCTGTTCTTCCCGCGAAGGCACCGGAACCGGATATGTTTTGAGATACCCGCAAGTAAGCGCGCCTTTGGTGCTCCCGCCAGCCTGACTTACCGAACGCAAATGTTGATAGCGGGTTTGGAAATACCAGAGGACAAACTCAGGCACGACATCCGAAGTGTGAAACTGGGCATAGGCAAGATGCTGACTGATGCATGTTTCAAACAATACCACGGCGGAGTTGCCAAGCGTCTTTCCCTGGCCGGTAATTGCGATCAGGAGGCTCCCAGGCTTTACGCGTGGGAGATGGCGCTCTGTGGCGGCCAACTCGGTGACAAACTCATCTGCCTGGCTGATGAACCGCTCATGAATCTTGGCACTGGTCAGCCATGAAATTGAACCGTTCTCCCAGTATCCTTTGTTGTCCCGCTTAGGTGTTGAACCATTACCAATCTTGGCCAGCGTGCCCAACGGCATAACCTCCCAACTCTCCGGCACGGGGCCGATGTCGGTCTGCTTCTGACGTTCGCCGCGGAAGCCTTCGGTGAAGAGCTTGTGCATCAGCGACTTCTTCAATTCCTGCGTCAGCGCGATCAGCCGCTCCTGCTGCTCAATCGCCCGCTGCACCAAGCCGAGCACGGAGGCAATTTTGCGTTGTTCGGGAAGAGGTGGAACGGGCAACGGCAGCTCGCATAGCTTTGCTTGAGAGAGGTTCGGGATCGTCGTGACATTCCCTCGTCCGAAGTAGACGTTACCAACTTCGAAGGCATACCAAAGCCAGTAGAGCACAAACCTCGGATCTGCATTCCCATTCTTCAGGCGGGCACGGTGGAGATGATTTTGGTAGTAGCAACCTGGCAGATCACCGTTCCAAATCGCTGTCCTGCCAATATCTCCGCCTTCGCAGATAAGCAGGTCGCCCGGAACCAACGCCAGCCGTTGCTCCTCCGGTCCAGTAAAGTTCATTGCGTCCAGGTCAGAAAGATCGAGCTTGCCCAAAAAACATTCTTTGTTCGAAGGAATGGGCGCTGGTTGTCACCAACGCGAGTCTTCTTCGCCACTTGCTTGCCCTATTGGACAGAAAACAGGGAGTCGAAACGATCGACCCGCCAACTCCTGGGGAATTGCCCAATCTCCGTTTGAAGCCCGAGGCTCATATTGATATGCGTTGTTATGAAGCCAAAGCCTTCACCTGTGCTTGATGAAAATGCGGGTGGCGCCGAGCGGGTGCCCAAGCGCGCGCAGCGGGGGTCCCTACACCGGGCGGGGGTGCGAGCACGGTTGGGCTGCTCGGCGACAGGACCCGCATTTTCAAAGCAGTTTCGATAGAATGCCCTTGAGTGCCGTGTCCGTAGCTTTCGTCTCTTCCTCCAACACCTCTAACTCCTCCACAATCTCCGCGATCGGCCGGTATTCCTCACCTTCACCCGTGTGGATGTACCGGCTTGGCGAGATGTTGAAGTCGTTCTTGGCGATCTCGTCCTTGCCGACGATCTTGCTGAATTTGTCCTGCTCTTTCCAGTTGCGAAACGTTTCAACGATGCGGCGGATGCTCTCTTCTGGAAGGTAGTTCTTGGGATCGCCTTTCGCGAATTCTCGTGAGGCATTGAGGAGGAACAGCTTGCCTTTGTGATCTCTTGGCTTGGCCTTATTCAGGATCAGAACGATGCCCGGCGCGGTGGTGTTGTAGAACAGATTCTCCGGCAGGTAGATGACGCCCTCGATCAGGTCCTGCTCCACGAACCAGCGACGCACGTCCTTTTCCTTGTTGGCATTCGCATTGCCCGATCCGCGCGAGGCGGCACCCGTGTCGAGCACGATGGCGGCCCGGCCCTTGTCGTTCAGGCTCGCCAGCACGATCTGCACCCAGCCCCAGTCGCCTTGCGGCCGGGAAAGCCAGCCCCTTTCGGGAACCGATCCCATTCGTCGGCATCGTAATCCTTCTCCGTCCACCAGTCCTGGTTCCACATGGGATTGGTGACGACGCGGTCAAAGGTCCGGAGGCGGTTGCCCTTGCGAAACTTGGGGTTCTTGAAGGTATCGCCGAGCTCGATCTCGCCTTCCATGTCATGGATGATCATGTTCATGTTGGCCATGGCCCAGGTCTCGGCGACGTATTCCTGGCCGTAGAGCTTGAGCGGCGCGTAGGTCTTCTTGGAGCGCAGGCTCATTTTTTCGTCCAGCGCCAGCTCGCACTTGATGAGGAGCCCGGCCGAACCACAGCAGGGGGGCGTAGATTTCCATGCCCGGCTCCGGGTCCATGATCTTCGCCATGACCATGCCGACCTCGGCGGGCGTGTAGAATTCCCCAGCGCTGGACACGCTGCCTTCGGCGAACTTGCGGATGAGATATTCGTAGCTTCTGCCGATAATGTCCGGCTCCACGTCGGCGAGGCCGAGGCGCTTTTCGCTGATGCGTTCGATCAGGTTGCTGAGCCGGTCGTCGGCCAGATCGCGCACGCCGTGGGTCGTGGCGTTGAAGTCCACCCGGTCGATGATGCCTTTGAGCAGCGGATTCTCGTCGGCGATGGCGCGGAGGTGCGTCGTGAGCCGTTCGCCGATCTTGTCGGCGAGCTTGCGGATGACCGTCCAGACCGGCTCGTCGGGATTGTCGGGCTTGAGCGGCAGATAGAAGCGGACGAGCTTCTTGTCCTGCTTGACGAGCGTGAAGGCCTTGGCGCGCGAGCCGACTTCTTTGGCGATGCGGTTCAACTCGTCGTCGAACACATCGCAGAGCCGCTTCGCGAAGATCAACGGCAGGATGTAGTCTTTGTACTTCGGCGCGTCCTTCGCGCCACGGATCGAACAGGCGGCGTCCCAAATCCAGGATTCCAGCGATTTGTCCGTGCCGTTCGTCTGCGGCATCTCCAGCCCTAAAACACACTCCTCGCAGGGAGGCAGCGGCTCCTCGCAGGAGATAATGAAGTAAACGCGGGACGGGCGCAAGGGTCTGATGCGCGACGCGCTCCGCCCCCTTCCCGCCACCACCTCGCCGTCTTGTGCCGGCTTGACACCGCCTCGAAGCGGGTGCTACCACGGTCCCCATGGTGCAAACCGAGGATCCCCCCGCCGCGCAACAGGCAAAGGTGCCAGCCAAGGTCGTCTCGACCTGGTCCGGCCAGGCTCGCGAACAAGCCGTGCAGCGGATGTTCACGGCCATTGCCGGCGTGTACGACCTGAACAACACGCTCTTAAGTTTCGGCCTTCATCATCGCTGGAAGAAGATCGCCGTTTCGTTCGTCACGCCGGTCGAACGTGGCCTGGCGCTCGACGTGGGAGCCGGTACCGCCGACCTGGCGATTCTCGTGGAGCCGCGCATGGGCCCCAACGGGCGCGTGATCGCATCCGACTTGAACCATGCCATGTTGGCCGAAGGACTCAAGAAAGTGGCCGGCAAGGGGTTGGCCGGCAAGATCACCTGTTTGCAGGCGAGCGCCGAACGGTTGGGGTTTGCGGATGACGTCTTCGATGCAGTGACGACGGGCTTCTGCATGCGCAACGTCGGCAACTTGCCGCTGGCCGTCGCCGAGATCCGCCGCATTCTCAAGCCAGGCGGCCGCTTCGTCTGTTTGGAATTCTCCCGCCCGGTCTATGGATGGCTGCGGACCCTGTATGACTGGTACTCGTTTACGCTGCTCCCGTGGATCGGCACGAAAGTGGCTCGTGATTCCACCGGCGTGTATGAATATCTTCCGGCCTCGATCCGCACGTTTCCCGACCAAGAACGGCTGTGCCAGATTCTCCGCGAGGCGGGTTTCCGGCAGGTGGAATACCGAAACCTGACGGGAGGAATCGTGGCGATTCACGTGGCGACAAAATAACGTCACCGGTCAGTTCCACGATCCCGTCGTCTCCCTGGTCGTATCCATGGCTGATCCGCCCACGAATACCCCAAGGCCGGGATCATGAAGCCTGTCCTCTGCTCGCGCGATCAGCCTTGAGGCCTGACGACCGACGGGCTGCCCGATCCGACTCCATCCAAGGGAGGGCGCCTTGCTTTCGGATTCAGCCCGATGCTATCATTTCACTTCTTCGGGGATCGCTTGTACGGCGACCTCAGAGATTCTCACGTAATGACGCGGACATAGTACTCTTCAGGGCCTGGGGGAAGTACTCCATGTATAAGACCATTTATATCCCGGTTGATAATTCCGACCATTCCAACGCCGCCGTGGACATCGGCATCCACCTGGCGAAGCGATTCGGTTCCAAGATCGTCGGCAGCCACGTCTATGCCGCCAAAATGCACGATAAGCGCTTCAAGCAGATGGAGGCCGGTCTGCCGGAAGAGTATCACGACGAGAAAGAGCTCGACCGCCAGCGCCAAATTCACGATTCCTTGATCACGCGCGGGCTTCAAATCATCACGGACTCGTACCTCGATTACGTGGACAAGAAATGCTCGGAATCGAACCTGCCGATCGAACGCCGCTCTCTTGAAGGACGCAACTGGAAGGTCTTGTCCGAAGACATCAACACCAACGGGTACGATCTCGTGATCATGGGAGCCTTGGGGGTGGGGGCCGTCAAGGAAAGCGTGATCGGCAGCAACACGGAGCGGGTGGTCCGTCGCGTGCGCAACTCCGACATGCTGATCGTCAAGAACGTCCAGCCGATGCAGACGGGCAAGATCGTGGTCGCGGTCGACGGCAGCCCCTATTCGTTCGGCGGGCTGATGACCGCCCTGCAGCTCGGCAAGGCATTCGACATGCCGGTCGAGGCGATCTCCGCCTTCGACCCCTATTTTCACTACGCCGCCTTTCACAGCATTTCCGGCGTCCTGAACGAGGAAGCCGGGAAGGTGTTCCGTTTCAAAGAGCAGGAAAAGCTGCACGAAGAAATCATCGACAGCGGCTTGGCCAAAATCTACCAGTCGCACCTCGACATCTCCCGCGAGATCGCCCAGGCCGAACAATCGGATCTGAAGACGACCCTCCTCGATGGAAAAGCGTTTGAAAAAATCATTCAATATGTCCGCAAAGACGTCCCGGCCCTGCTGATCGTGGGCCGGATCGGGGTGCACAGCGACGAGGACATGGACATCGGCAGCAACACGGAGAATCTGCTGCGCAGCGCGCCTTGTAACGTTCTCGTCTCGAACAGAAAGTACGTGCCGCCGATCGATACGCAGGCGGAGTACACCATCGCCTGGACCGAAGAAGCCCTCCGCCGCATGGAGAAGATCCCCGTCTTCGCCCGCGGAGTCGCCAAGACCGCCATTCACCGCTACGCGATCGAGAAGGGTCATACGATCATCAGCAACACGGTCGTGGACGCGGCGGTCGGTCATATCCTGCCCAAGGGAGCCATGGAGGCCATGCGGGCGCTGGGAGGAAGCCTCGATCAAGCCGGCATCGATCGGAACAAGATGCAGGCCGACGACGCGGTGGCGCAAGACCTGATGGGTGCGACCTTGAGCGGCATCATGACGCAAATCGTCGAGGAGAAGCCCAAGACGTCCGACTCGACGCAGGCCTATCTGGATCGCATGAACCAAAATTATTTCGTGTGCGACGGCTGCGGTTACATCGGAAAAGGCGACACGCCGGTGAAATGTCCGGTCTGCGGCGCGGACGGCGCGCGATTCAAACAGGTGGACAAGACGATCTTCGAAGCGGCGGCCCAAGCCGAAGGGGGACTGGAAACGGACGTGGCGTATGACGATGTCCCCATGCAGTGGACCAAAGACGCGAAAGAAGCCATCCGGGCCGTCCCGGCGGGCTTTCAGCGGCGGCGGGCCAAGGCCAAGATCGAGAAGACCGCCCGCAAACTCGGCATGACCACCGTCACCCTGGAATTTGCCGCCCCCATGATTAAAGAGGCGGCGTCGGAGGAGTACCGTCCGATCTTCTCCAACAAGGGAACGGGAATCTCCTCGGAGGCGGCGGCCAAACTGGGAATTGCGGGAGGGGCAACCGACCAGCACGGCAACGGCACCCATGCCCTTGATGAAATGAAGGTCCAACAGGAGGCCGATGCTTCCCCCTATACCTGGACTGCGGAAGCGCAGGCACGGCTGGAACGGGCACCGGAAGGCTTCATGCGGGACTGCACAAAGGCTTTGATTCTGAAACACGCGGAAAAGATCGGCGTAACCCATATTACGCTGGAAGTCGCCAACGAAGGGATCGAGCAGGCCAAAGGCTACATGGCCGAGGCCATGAAAACCGGCAATCTCAAGAGCATGATCGCGGACCTGACCGGAAAAGGGCACGTCTAGCTTATCTCGCGTCATCTCTTCATGATACGGCTCCGGAGAGGCTTCCTTCGTCCTATTCCGCCTGTACGGCAGGACGGCTATAATTGGCTCACATGGGCAAGTCGCTTCCCATTCTAAATCCATCCCCTGCGCCGGGTTCTCCACCGTTCCAGAGTGTGGGCGACCGCTCGCCTTCGCCGCTTCGGGACGGACGAACCGTCGATGACTTCAAGCCTTATCTCGTCGCGCTCAACCTGACCAAGCGGTGCAATCTGAAGTGCGACCACTGCTATCTCGACGCCACCACCAGGGCGTCCGGCGGCCATGACGAACTGTCCACCGAAGAATGTTTCCGACTGATCGATCAGATTGCCGAGGTCAACAAAGGCTGTTTGCTGGTCATCACGGGCGGCGAGCCGCTGGTGCGGCCGGACATCCTCGCCATCGCTCGCTATGCCGTGAACGCCGGCTTCATGGTCGTCCTGGGGACGAACGGGATGTTGATCGACGATCGGATCGCCAAAACCCTGGTCGAGATCGGCGTGATGGGGGTGGGCATCAGTATCGACTCGCTGGACCCGGCCAAGCACGACGCGTTCCGCGGCATTCCGGGAGCGTGGAACGCCGCGGTCGCCGGCATCGAAGCCGGCAAGCGCAACGGCCTTCAGTTTCAAATTCATTTCAGCGTCCAGCCCATGAACTATCAAGAACTGCCCGAGGCCATCGAGTGGGCCCATCGGCTTGGAGCCCGCGTGTTCAACGTGTTTTTCATGGTATGCACGGGACGGGGAGAAGAATTGACCGATATCACGCCGGCTCAGTACGAAGAGGCGCTCGGCTATCTGGTCACTTGCCAGGACAATTACAAAGGCATGCTGGTCCGCGCCCGATGCGCGCCGCATTTCAAACGGCTGGCCTATGAGAAAGATCCGAACTCTCCCCTCACCAAGGCAACCGGCTACATGGGCGGCGGCTGCCTGGCCGGCACCAACTATGCCCGCGTGACCCCGAACGGCGAATTGACTCCCTGTCCCTACATGCCCCTCTCGGCCGGAAACGTGCGACAGCACAGTTTTGCGGACCTGTGGAACCACTCCGACATTTTCAACTCGTTCCGCTACCCTCAACTCAAGGGCAAGTGCGGAGACTGTGAGTATTCGGATATTTGCGGAGGGTGCCGGGCGCGTCCTTACGTGGATCACGGCGATTGGTTGGACGAGGATCAGTGGTGTCTGTACACCCCCAAGGGCGGCGAAAAGATCAAAGTGGCGTTCAATACGCCGGAAGACGCCCCGATCCAGTGGGACGACGCCTCGTCGCTGCGTCTCAGCCGTATTCCGTATTTCCTGCGAGCCATGGTGAAAAAGGGCGTCGAAAAACACGCCCGGGAAAATAACATCTCACTGATTACTGTCGAGCTGATGGAAGAGTTGCGCAAGAAGCGATTCGGCAACGACGCGCCGGTCTTTAAGCTCTGACGTCAACCGTCATGCATCAACCGACGGAGACAGGTGATCGCCCCTCACGATTGTCGATTGACGCATGACGATTGTCGATTAACGGCCCGCCATGGACGCACTCCAAAGCATCGTGACCGATCTGAATACGGTGATCCCGATCGTGAACCACTGGCTTCACCTGTTGTCGGCAGTGATCTGGATCGGCGGCCTCGCTTTTCTTGTTTTGGCGGTCACCCCGGGGCTCCAAACGGCCGTGCCGAAGGAGCAGGTCAAACCGATCACGGACGTCTTCTACCGTCACTACAAGAAAGTGGCGGGCATTCTCTTAGTCGTCCTTCTGTTTACCGGCGGCATCAATCTGCACTACGTCAATCAGGTCATCACGTCGCAAACCGGCGCCGGCATGCAGCATCACGCCAAGTATCTGATCGTTTTTTGCATCAAACTGCTCCTCGTGCTCGGTCTTCTCACGCTCTTTTTGTACACCGTGATCTTCAAATCCGATGACCAAACCGAAGAGGGCGAGACCTACGAGGTCATTCCGTTTCAGCGCGCCGCGCTGTGGATGGGATTCTTTATCGTGCTGTGCGCCGCTGCGATGAAGCACCTGCATCTTTGAAAAACGAATCGCGGGGCCGCTTACGGAGTCCGGGGAATCGGCGGACGCGCACGGAAGTCATCGCGAGCGCTTCGGGTCGGACCACGCACGTTTGAAAACCGTTCTGAGACCGAAATAGCCGATCGAGTCCTTCAGATTCGAGTAGAGCCGCTTGATCGGATTCATGTCCGAATTCGTCACATACTCCATCGTCAGCACGATCCGTTCTTCTCCTTCTCCGAGAGGCGTGACGGCGTGCCAGAGCTTGTCGCCGTTGAAAATCACCAGGTCTCCGGGCTCGGTGACCAGTTCAAGATGACGGAGCGGTTTCGTCGGATGATTCTTGAAGAGGTCGCATACCAACTTGCAGCACGTTGACCGGTCGACCAACCCCATCAAAATCGTATAGCGCGCCCCCTTGTAATACGACGTGTCATAGTGAAAGCCGATGTGGTCCCCCGGCTCCGTGTAGTAGTAGAGCGCGCACGCGTGGGGATCATTGTCCGGGCAGACCATCACGTCCGCGTCCGTAAGCCGGTTGAGGAAACGTTTGAACGACTCCGAGCGGTAGATGTCCAAAAAACGGGGGGCTTTTTCCTGAACCGTATAATAGCTGACGCTTCCGCCTTTCTTATGGCCGGGAATGTAGTTGCGATTGAGTTCGCCCTTCACACCCTGCGCCTGCGGCACCAGGACCTGTTCCACGAAGGCCCGCGGCAAAAACTGCTTGATGACCAGAAACTCTTCCTGATCCCAATACTCCCCGTGTAGCCGGTCGAGATCCAATGCCGCCACCGCTTGATCGACCGCCTCCACCACCACGGTGTTTGCTTCGCGTATCATGGACGTCCACCCTTCAACAATTTGGTCATGATCTCCGCGATCGGACCCGCCCGTTTTTCACCCTCGACCTTGCTCACGAGGAGGCTCGCATGGACGATCCCACGGCGCGCGGGGTGACGCCGACGGAAATCGCCCCTCCTACGGCTACGGCCCGGTCAAGACCGGAGCCTGGACCACTTCAACGTCGGGCGGGACGACGAACTCGAACGTCTCGTTCGCCAAACCCACGTTCGCCCTCAAATCGGAAAATTCAAACGTCGAGACATTGCCGCTGACTTCATACAAAGACACAGTGCGGAGAAAATACGTTTTAGGAAACACCTCGATGACGATTCGCTGAGGGTTTCTTGTCGATTCGTGGTCCTTGGCCTTTGGAACCAGCGTGACGAGACGAAGCCCGCCCGTCCCCCGCTCGTTGCCCTCCGCCGGCCGGATGTCGAAGGACTCTTCCAACTTGCCGACCCCCTGCAACAATTCCAACGGCGCCTTGGAGGCCGCCATCTGCGTCAACTTTCCGACCAGCACCTGTTTATGTTCCGGCACATACACCTTGACGTCGTCATTGGTGACGTAGATTCGTTCGTTCGCCGGTTCCAGATAGTCCCACCGCAATCGCCCCGGCCGTTTCAGATACACCTTGCCGCTCGACGTCACGGGCCGTTCAAACCCTTCGATCCTGGTTTTTTGGACAAAGTCGGCCTGGAGATCCTTGGTCTTCTCATACCGGCTCTGAATATGTTTGACGATGTCGCGGACTTCTTGAACCGCTTGATGATCGACAGACCCTTCCGCTCCCCAAGCCGACGAAGTCACGCAAAGAACCAGCGGAATCCAAACCCACCGGCGACTCATCCCTCCACCGCTCCCACGGGCCCCCGACGCCCCAGCACCTCGCGCCGCCCGTCACGACCCGCCGCCCCCACGATGCCTTCCGTCTCCATTCGTTCGATCATGCGAGCGGCCCTCGGATAGCCGACCCTCAGCCGTCGCTGGAGGAGCGAGGCCGATGCCTGCCCTGTGCTCAACACCAGCTCTTTGGCCTGCTCATACACTTCGTCTTTTGCTTCCTCTTCCGCCTTTGCTTCGTCGCCGTTGAGCGCTTGCAATTCCTGATTGTAGGCGGGCGCCGCCTGTCGCTTCACAAACTCCACGACCGCCCGCACGTCGTCGTCCGACACAAAAGATCCGTGTAACCGAACGAGCCGGCCGGTACCGGATGCGAGATACAACATGTCGCCCTTGCCGAGCAAGGCCTCCGCCCCGTTCGCGTCCAGGATCGTCCGCGAGTCGGTTTTCGAGGACACCTGGAAGGCGATGCGCGCGGGGAAATTCGCCTTGATCAAGCCCGTCAACACGTCGACGGAAGGCCGCTGCGTCGCCAGCACCAGATGGATACCGGACGCCCGCGCCATTTGGGCCAGCCTCGCGATCTTGTCTTCCACCTCCTTGGGAGCCACCATCATCAAATCGGCCAGTTCGTCGATCATCACCACGATGTAGGGCAACGGCTCCGGAGGCGTCGGTTTCGTCTGCGTGCAGCCCGGCTCGCCGGCGGCGATCGCGGACTCTCCCGCCGACAGCCGCTCCTCCTCTGGGAGAAACTGCATCGGCAGCTCCGGCTGTTCAACGGCTGGAGACGGTTTTCCCGTGGCGGCTTCATGCAGGCCGACCACTTTGCGATTGTACGCGTCGATGTTTCTGACTCCGGCCTCCGCCAGCAATTTATACCGGCGCTCCATCTCGGCCACGACCCATCCCAGTCCTTTCGCCGCCGACTTGGCGTCGGTCATGACCGGTCGCAACAGATGGGGGATCCCCTCGTACGATTGAAACTCCAGCATTTTGGGATCGATGAGCAACAATTTGACTTCGTTGGGCTTGGCCGAAAAAAGAATGCTCAGCAACATCGTATTGAGCCCGACGCTCTTCCCCGCGCCCGTCGCGCCGGCCACCAACAGATGCGGCATGGTCCTGAGATCGGCCGTCACCGGCGCTCCGAAAATGTCTTTCCCCAGCGCCAACGTCAGTTTTGAGCGCGCCCTGGAAAAGGCGCCGCTCATCAACACCTCTTTGATGGAAACGGTTTCGCGCGAGACGTTCGGCACCTCGATGCCGACCACCGATTTTCCCGGAAGCGGAGCCACGATGCGGAGGCTCACGGCTTTGAGCGCCAACGCGAGATCGTCCGCCAGATTCACAATCCGCGCGACCTTGGTGCCTGGCGCCGGCTCGAACTCGTACATCGTGACGACCGGACCGGGCCGAACTTCCGTCACCCGGCCTTCGATGCCGAAACTCGCCAAGGCTTTTGAGAGCACTTCGGTCCGAGCGTACAGCTCTTCGTCAGACATGCGGGCCGTCGAAACGGGAGGATCGCTGAGAATCGTCGCCGGATCGGGAAGGCGATACTCGCCGGGTGCCACGGAAACACGGGAGTGCTCCCGTTCGACAGGGTGTTCTCTCTCCGATCCGACCGTGGAAGAGACAAAGACCGGCTTACCGCCGCTCCCCGCGGTCCAGCCCGCCGACGTCGGCATTTCGACGGCGTCTTCGGTTTCAGCACGTTCACGGCCTACGCCGATCATCGCGGGAGATTGGGCAACCTTCCGATTTTCAGATTCTTCTTCGCGGCCGCCGATCGGTTTGGGGTCGCGGTCTCGACGTTCCGAGAGTCGGGAGCCAGCCCGTTCCAGCCACGCCCTGCCTCGATCCCGAATACGCCGAGCCGTTTCGCCGAGCGAGAGCGGAGCGGTGAACAAGAGCGAGACCAAGAACCCCGCGATGATCACAATGTGGGCGCCCGTCCCCGCGAATACCGCCCGTAATCCGTTCCCGATCAACTGTCCGACCACACC
Organism: Nitrospira sp.; assembly: GCA_024331125.1. Lineage (GTDB taxonomy): Bacteria > Nitrospirota > Nitrospiria > Nitrospirales > Nitrospiraceae > Nitrospira_D. The sequence goes on along the minus strand of JANDJI010000008.1, from coordinate 63,488 downwards.
GCCGGCCGCGCCGCGAGAAATCACCCCGCTGCTGACGGTCGGCACCCCCGTCGCTTCCAGATGCAGAAACGCGCTCAAAAAACACACCGCCGCAAGCGAGCTCGCCGCCGTTCGGAGACTGATATTCACAGGATTGCTGGAGAAACAACGGATTCCCAGCCGGGCCAACAAAAGGGGGAACAAATACGCCGCTCCTCCGATCAGATGGAAAAACCCGGCGCCTACCAAAGCACCGAACGATCCGATGAGGTTTTTCGGTTGAGGCGACGACGCGACGCCGGTCGCCGGCGTCGTCGCCTCGCCCGGCACAAACGAGAGGAGGCTCAGGAACAGCAGCAAACTCACCGCAATCGCGATGACCCCGGCGACTTCTCGTTGGAGATGGGAAGAAGCATTGGAACCGCGGCGAGACTCGCCCCGCTTGGCAGAGGTAGTCACACCCATGAGGCGATGCTAGCACAGGGCACAGGTCATTTCAAACGAAGGCGGTCGCCGGACCGACAGGAACCGGCTCCGTTCCCGATCCCAAACGCCGCTACGGAGAGACGGGAGGCGCGGTATGGCGGATGATCTTCCCCTCGACGAGATAGACCACCAGCTCGGCCATGTTGGTGGCGTGATCGGCGATTCGTTCCAAATATTTCGCCACAAAGCTGAGCCGGATCGCGCGCGAAATGGTGTGGGGGTTCTCGATCATGAACGACAGGAGTTCACGGAAGATCTGCTCCATCAGATCATCAACCAAATCGTCATCTTTGAGGACTTTTCTCGCGAGCGCCGCGTCTTCTTTGACGAAGGCGTCGATGCTTTCTTTCACCATCATCCTGGCGATGCCGCCCATCCGAGGAATATCGATGTAGGGTTTCAACTGAGGTTCTTGGTTCAGTTCGATCGTCCGCTCGCAGATATTTTCGGCCAGATCGCTGATCCGCTCGAGCTCCGTCGAGATTTTCATGGCCGTCGTCACCAACCGCAGGTCCCGCGCGGCCGGCTGATGGAGCGCCAGGAGGCTGATGCACTCTTCGTCGATCTCCACGTCCAGGGCGTTGACCTTGTGATCCCGTTCGATCACCTGACTCGCCCGTTCCGAGTCGCGCTTCACGAGCGCCTCGAGCGCTTTGTCGATCTGATCTTCCGCCAAGCCGGCCATCCGCACCAATTTGGCCTTCAGTTCGGCGAGTTCTTCATCAAAATGCCGTTGCGTCATGCGCTCAACCGAATCGTCCCGTGATGTAGTCTTCGGTCTGTTTCTTCGCCGGAGTCGTAAACAGTCGTTTGGTGGGGCCGAACTCCACGAGTTCTCCCAGATACATGAACGCCGTCCAGTCGGAGATTCGCGCCGCCTGTTGCATATTATGCGTCACGATCAGAATTGTCACGCGGCGTTTCAAATCCTGCAACAGCTCCTCGATGCTGGCCGTCGCAATGGGGTCGAGCGCCGACGTCGGCTCGTCCAACAACAGCAGTTCCGGATCGGTCGCGAGCGCGCGGGCGATGCACAGACGCTGCTGCTGCCCTCCCGACAACGACGTCCCCAGGGCGGATAATCGATCCTTGACCTCTTCCCACAACGCCGCGCTTCGCAAGGCCTGTTCGACCTTTTCGTCGATCGCACGCCGATCCTTCACCCCACGAACTCGTAGGCCGTAGGCGACGTTCTCGTACACGGACTTGGGAAAGGGATTGGGTTTCTGGAACACCATGGCCAATCGCATACGCACTTCAATCGGATCGACTTCACGATCCAGAATATTGCGGCTGTCCGGATAGAGCACGATGGCTCCTTCGTAGCGGGTGCCGGGATAGAGATCGTGCATGCGGTTAAAACACCGGAGAAAGGTGGACTTGCCACACCCCGACGGGCCGATCAATGCCGTGATGTTGCATTCGGCGATCGGGACCGACACCCGCTTCAATACCAGCCGAGTTCCATAATAAAAACTCAGCTCGCACGTTTCCGCCTTGAGCGGCTTAGGCCAGTCTCCTCTTCCAGCCGAGTCGATGTATGGGCCATCCACGGGTCGGGCCATGACGTCGAAGTTACCAAGACACGCGCTTGCGCATCCGATAGCGCACGTAGATCGCCAGCCCATTCATGGCGAGGGTCATCCCCACCAACAGGAGACCTGCGGCGGCCGCATTGGCGGCGAAATCCTCGCCTGGCCTGGACACCCAGCCAAACATCTGGATCGGCATCACGGTGAAGGGGGACATGAGCCACTCAAACGAGAGGTATGGCGGCTGATCGGTGATCGGTGAAGGAGGTAGAAACGCGATGAACGTAAGGGCTCCGACCGTCACGATCGGAGCCGTCTCCCCGATGGCGCGGCTTAGAGCCAAAATGATGCCCGTCAAGATCCCCGAAGCCGAGTAGGGCAAAACGTGGTCGGCGACCGTCTGCCACCTGGTGGCCCCCAACGCAAAGGCGGCTTCGCGTATTTGGACCGGAATGGCGCGGATGGCTTCCCGTGTCGTCACGATCACCACCGGAAGAATCAACAAAGCCAGGGTCAACCCCGCCGTCAAAATGCTCGACCCAAGACCCAGCATATAAACGAACAGCCCCAGCGCGAGCAATCCGAAAATAATCGACGGCACCCCGGCCAAATTCGTGACGGTCACCTCGATCAATTCCGTCAGCCACGTCCGCCTCGCGTATTCTTCCAAATAAATGGCGGCGGCGACTCCGATCGGAATCCCTACGAACGCCGTGACCAGCATCACCAGCGTCGAGCCGACGACGGCTGGGAGGATACCGGCCTGCGAGGCATGGCGGGAGGGAAACGACGTCAAGAATTGCCAATCGAGCCGCCCGACGCCGTCGATGAGGAGGGCTCCAAACAACAGGACCAGCGTGCCGACCGCCAGAACCAGCGCGCTCAGCCCGAGCGCCTTGAACAAGGCTTCTGAAAATTTCCGGCGCTTGATCACGCTAATAAACCTCTCGAAACCGCTTTCGCATGACGTGTCCAAGGATGTTAAAGGCGAACGTCATCACGGCCAGCACCAGTCCGGCCGCGAAAATGCTCCGATAGCCGATGCTGCCATGCGGCAGGTCACCGAGGGCGACTTGGACAATATACGCGGTAATCGTGGCGGCAGGCTCCATGGGATTCCAAGTGAGATTCGGATTCTGTCCGGCCGCGATCGCCACCACCATCGTTTCGCCAACCGCGCGCGACACGCCGAGCACGTAGGCCGCCACAATGCCCGACGTGGCAGCCGGCACGACGACCCGCCACGCCGTTTCCAAGTGCGTGGCTCCCATGGCGTACGACCCTTCCCGCAACACCATCGGCACGGCCCGCATCGCGTCCTCGCTCAATGAAATCACGAGAGGGAGAATCATGATGCCGATGACGATCCCTGGTCCCAGCATATTAAAGCCCGGGAGATCCGGCCACAGCAGCTGCAGAGCCGGTGTCACCACGAGGAGCGCAAAATATCCATAGACCACCGTCGGCACCGCTCCCAGCAGCTCCAGCGTCGGCTTGATGATCTCTCTCATACGAGGCGAGGCGAACTCCGACAGATAGATGGCCGACACGGTTCCGACCGGAATGGCCACCAGCAAACCGACGACGCTGGTGACGACCGTGCCGGCCAGCAGGGGAAGAATCCCGTAGTGAGGATCATCGAAGAGAGGAGTCCACAGCGTATCGGTGAAAAAGTCCAAGAGGGAGACGATCTCAAAAAATCCAAGCGACTCGAACAACAGGACGGCCAGAATCGTAACGGTGGTCGCCACCGACACCAAGGCGGCGAGCAACAGTCCGCCTTCGATGACGAATTCTCGCCGCCGCCGTGCGCGGCGGCGACCGGCCGCTTCCATTCCACCCGACTTGTCGATGAGAATTGCCTTTCCCTCCGTCATAACAGTAGGCATAAGGAACCGGCCCGCACCATGAGAATCTCGATGCGCGCCCGAAGAATCCAAACTGATGAGGGAACGCGATTTATTGTTTCGGAGGACGTTTCAAGATCTCTTCGACCGGCAATCCGACCTCCGGCTCTCCCCCGAACCCCGTTCCGACGACGCCTTTTGCAAATCGCTCGCGGGCCATGCCGTAGGCTTGATCCGGCAACGGCACGTAGCGGACCTCCGTGATGAGCTTCGGTCCCTCCGTAAGATAGTACTCGACGAACTGTCGCACCTCCGGCCGTTTCGCCGCTTCAGAATTTACGTAGATAAAGAGAGGGCGCGCCAGAGGCTGGTAACTGCCGTCCCTCACGGTTTCAACGCTCGGTAAGACGGGTCCGTTCTTTCCGACGATCGCGACGGCCTTGAGTTTCTTCTGTTGCGCCGCGTAATAGGCATAGGGGACGTACCCCAACGAGTTTATATTGCGTTCAATGCCTTGGACCAACACGTTATCGTCTTCGCTCGCCGTGTAATCGCCCCGGCTGGATTTCGGCTTTCCGACGATCGCATCGGTAAAGTAATCAAAGGTGCCCGAGTCGGATCCCGCCCCAAAGAGCACGAGTTGGGCGTCGGGCCAGGTGGGGCGGACCTGATTCCACCGCATGATTTTGCTTTGCGCCGCCGGCTCCCAAATTTTCTTTAATTCCTCGACGGTCATCGAATCCACCCACGTGTTCTTCGGGCTGACCGCCACCGTCAACGCGTCGAAAGCCACGGGTAACTCATAATACGTGATGCCGTTTTTCTGGCAGAGCGCCATTTCTTCCTTCAAAATCGGCCGAGAGGCATCGGCGATATCGATCTCGCCGCGGCAGAATTTTTTGAATCCTCCACCCGATCCCGCAATCCCAACGGTCACTCGGATCTTGCCGCGATGAGCGTTTTGGAACTCCTCAGCCACGGCCTCCGTCACAGGATAGACCGTGCTCGACCCATCGATTTTAATAAGGTTTGCTTGGGTAGCCCATCCCGGGTCACTCCCAACCCCGCCCCATGCGAGACCGGCAATCATCAGAAACCACCCAAGACGGATCGAGAACATGAAACCTCCCTTCATCATGCATCATGCTGACAATTGACGATCAACCGGGCAACAGAGGGAACCTCTGAAACTGTGGGCTGTCTCTCCGAGAACCTTAATTGATCTCATCCTTCATGGGTCCTCGCTATTTACATTGCCGACCCGGCCACCGGTTGAATTCTTGACCTCCATTCCTTCCTTTCCTCTCTGCCCAAGGACTTACTTATGGATTGTTCCATGGTCGTGACAGTTGTGTTAACTCTGTGTTAACTTTCCCCTCGCGGTTCGCGGTATCACACCCACTCGCAGCAAGAAGCGGAGCCCTCGCAGTTTACAAGGTTGTAACAGAGATGTTTGGCTCGCGTAACTTGGGCCTCATACAGTCAGTCAGCATGTCGTATGGAATCTTGCTGGGTGCTCATGAAGGGACGTGTTTGGGCTATGATTTCAACGACCGTGCGGGGGGAAAGGAGGAACTCGTATGAGCCTGGCACTGTTTCGGACACGGGAAATCATGGGTTTTCTGTTCATGGCACCCCTTATGGGCCTTGGCATAGGACCATCGACGCCGGCATGGGCCCAGCTTAAACCGACAACTGATCCTCATATCCATGCATACGTGCGAAGTTCTTCCCCCATGAGCGGAAGCTTGACGATTGTCGGATCCGACACGATGCAACCGCTCACCAAGCATTGGGAACTCAAATTAAAGGAATTTTACCCCCACGTCGACATCCGCATTAAGGGATCGGGATCCGAGGAAGGACTCGCCGCCTTGTTGGAAAAAACAGCTCAGATTATCGCCGTGTCACGACCGCTCACATCCGCTGAAATTGCAGAATTCAAAAAGCGACATGGCTATGAGCCGACAGAAGTGCCCGTGGCGGCCGATGCCCTGGCGATTTTTGTTCACAGGGATAATCCCATCGCAGGCCTGACATTTCAACAGTTGGAGGCTATCTTCTGCAAAGAACAAAAACGGCACAATGATCGCCCCATTACGAAATGGGGACAGCTTGGCATGGAAGGCGAGTGGAAAGAAGCAGATATTTGGCTGTATGGGCGAGTTTCCCGTTCCGCTACAGCCGCCTTCTTCCGCGAGAGAGTGTGTTTCAACGGTGAATTTAGTCCCAAGCTTATTGAGGAGCCGGGATCTGCGTCGATTGTTATGGAAATCATGAAGGACCGTTATGCGATCGGCTATAGCGGCATCGGGTATCGCACCTCAACCGTCCACCCGGTTCCTCTCGCAGAGCGAGAAGGGGAGTCCTTTGTGGAAGCCACTTTTGAAAATGCCATCAATGGGACGTATCCTCTACGGCGTATTCTTTATCTCTATGTCGATAAGTCTCCCAAAGAGGAGTTGCCCGCCATCGTGTCGGAATTCGTCAAGTTTGCGACCAGTCACGAAGGTCAAGAAATCGTGGTCAAAGAAGGGTTCTTCCCCCTTCCGACTGAGGTCCTGAATCGTTTCTCGGCCATATGGCCTCAGTCCGTACGGCCCGTCGAATCAGCCAAGCTGCCTCAATGAGGAATAGGGACGAAATTCACAGATAACTGGGATAGCTGAATGGGTCTTTCGAATTCCACTGTCCTCCACCCCACATGTAAACGGTGAGGAATGAATCGTCTTCATTGGGTACCCCTGTACGGGATTGCGTTGGGACTTGGCTTGGTCTCGTGTCAGAGCCCACAGATGCTCACGCAAACCATTTATGAAAGTCCGTCCCGGTTTGTCCGATTGGAAGTCGATCACACCGTAGGAGGAGGACACTCTCATCCAGCCGACCTCACGACGGTCGAAATGGCCGCCGTTCTCCGAGGCATCATCATCAACGAACCGGTCAAATTGATCCCCTCCCTGCCCTTCTTTCCCAAAGACGAGGAACCGCCTCGACACCCCGCCTTTACTTCGGCCGAGGTTATTTTTTTCGCGCCGTTGCTTGTCCAGGCATTGAAAACGGCGACTCCCGATCAGGTCGTGACATTCTATCAATCCGTCCACCAAACCGCGATTATCAGGCGGATCACATCGGGCGGGCTCTTCCTTGACGGCGACGAACTCCACATCATCGTCAGCAACTACCGTTCACCGACTCACTATTCATCCGACCTGGGAATGGCTGACACGCATGATGACCGGTTGATGCCACTCCGATCCATCACACCGTTGCGAGCCAAGCTGGACTTTGAGCCAGCTGCAGCCCTTGTTCCACCACAAAGTGGTTCATTCTTCAGCCGACTCTTTCGGTCAGACCGGCCTGAGCTCGTGGTGCGGCTGAGCCAGGTAAGGGCCCACCTGTTAGAGAAGAACCGCGAGCCCGCCACCCCCAATCCCCTCCCATCCGCCCAACCCCCTTCTTGAAGGCCTCGGCCCAGACTTCTTCTTGCTTGCCCATCCCCTTACATAGGCCGAACATGAACCAGGGTTGTCCGCCTGAGACATCTGAAGCCGCACGCATGACCACCATGCTTCACACATCCGTCAGTAGTTAAACTGCAATTGGAATCGGATCAAATTGCCGGCGTAACTCTTATACGGTTCAGGGTCCCTTTCTGTGACAAAGGACGCGGTCCGATCGGTCCAGGAATAGGATGCCGTGAGTTCCAGATTGGGATTGATCTGGAGCTCCGCCCCGATTTCAAGCTCCCGCACGCGATGGCTCGGCGCATTCGCCTCATGCTTTCTGCCGCCAAGATATTCTTGGTACCGGATGAAGGGCCACACACTCAGACAGTAGGCCGGACACTTGTAGTTGTACATCGCCTGGATGTAGCCTCCATAGAGCGGCCTCGTACTAATCGAACGGCGATCCTCGCTCAACCTCGGCCCATGCCCGAACGTGTATTCACCTTGTAAACCAAACGGCTGCGGATAAATCACAAAGTAGCCTCCCACTCGTTCATCAAGAAAAGTCGTCCCCCCCACGGGAATCGCGGCCGCGCCGCCGCCTTCCGGCACAATGCGCGTCTTCGTGATACCGAACTTCCCATGGTAGGCGCTCGCGCCGAGTTCCACAATTTGACCATTCGCAAATTCAAAGGGGTAGGCGGCCCGCACCACCACATGTTTATTATCATTGATCTCAACCTGATTAGCCGTCTGGCCGTTATAGACCCCCACCCCCAACATGCCGTAATCGCCGGATCCCTTAAGACCGCTCTCGACCAGCTTCCGAAACAGAGCTCGGACATGGGTCGGAGCGTAATAGAGGAAGAAGCCAAAGTCGCGCTCATTTAAGACAGCACTGTTGAGGGCATCGGCGCGGTCAAGCGCCAGACGATTTTGACTCGACTGCATGTTTTCAAATCCATATGGGACCTTGGATTGGCCTGCCCGAATGCGCCACTCCTTGTCTTCTGTAAGAAAGATATCGGCATACCAATCCCGTAGCTGAACTACGTGGTTCCCCCCCGTGACACTCGAGGCAAAGTCCGGCTGGAGATAGATGAACAACCGGTCATGCGGCTGGCCGCTCAAGATTAACCGAGCTCGGCGCAAGAAAAATCCACTGTTATCCCCTATCGAGCGATCACCTTGCGCACTCACCAGCGCACCATTGGGCTGTCCCAAGCGATTCCATCGGATTTGCGTGTAGCCTCGGGCGCTGATTTTTTCATACCATTTGGCCGTCAGGGGCGTGTCGCCCACGCTGCGGCTTTCTTCGAACATCTTACTTTCCCGTCGCTCTTCTTCCGCCTTAAGTTCCACCCATTCGTCAATGGTGATTTGCCCCTTCTCCAACAGCAAGTCTTCCAGGTGACCGGCTTGGGCCATTTCGTTTTCTCCGATGTTCAGCGCCACGAGCAGACACAACCCTATCCATCTCCAGCGCCGGCTTTTCTTGTTCGTCAGCCCCAAGAACATGCCCGCTTCCTCCTCTTGTCCATTGTCAAAACCGCCAAGGATAAACCGCAGGCGATTAGGTAGGCCGAGAAGATTGTGATGAGATGACGGGTCTGTTACAGGTTGGTTAATTTTAAGAGGAGGGCAAGAGAGTCCGCCTCTGGGATAGAATACGGGACGATTCATCAAGGGGAGATAGAAGTGCCTTCCGAACACTCTCCGGCCCAACCGCCGCTGTGGTCGATCGGTCTCGTCGCGACCATGATCCTGGTCGCCCCGCTTATTCTCTATTCATTCGCTCCGACCGGTCCTCTTCGCGAGGGTGATACGGTTTTTTCAGATGGAGAGCAACGGGTTCAGCTCACTACGCCATTGAACACTGCCGGCTGGCACCTCGATGACACCTGCGTGCTCGATCCCGACAGCCCTTTGATCATCGCTCAGGTTTCGGATGATCCCGCGAACCCATCGATCGTGGCGCACGTGCAAGGAAATCAGACCGGCGAATGGCCCTTCTGTCCGGTTCACGCGGAGGTGCGGCTCCACACGCGCCAAATTTTCCAAAAACCGCCTGTGTTCGGATCGATACGAGAGGTACTGACTAAGTGGACAGGCCGGAGCTCAAACGGAGATTAGGCCTTCAGGCGATCGGCATGTTCCTTACGGAACTTCGCCACTTTCGGCCCCACGACATACTGGCAATAGCCTTGGAAGGGATTTCGCTGAAAGTACTCTTGGTGATACGCCTCCGCCTCGTACCATTGCGAAGCCGGCACTACCTCGGTCACGATGGGGTTTGGATATCGCTTCTGTTCGGTCAGATCGCGAATCATCTGTTCGGCGATTTCCCGTTGGAGCGGATGATGGTAGAAAATGACCGAACGATACTGAGTCCCTCTGTCATTGCCCTGCCGGTTGAGTGTCGTGGGGTCGTGCATCGCGAAGAAGATTTCCAGGAGATCTCGATACGAAATCACCCCGGAATCAAAGGTGATCCGAACCGCTTCGGCATGCCCGGTTTGACCGCTGCAAACCGCTTCATAGGTCGGATTGGCGGTCGCTCCCCCCATGTAACCGGACTCCACGGACTCAACGCCTCGAACCAGATCGAATACGGCTTCGAGGCACCAGAAACAGCCTCCGGCGAGGGTCGCCACTTCATACCGAGGCTGATTTGAACGGAGGGCTGTATCCATATCGACTGCAATTCAAAGAAAATCGGTTCGTGCATCTCCGATTCCGACGAGACGTTTGTCCGCCGGCGACGATCACGGCCGGAGGTTTTTATTCCTCCTCACCCTCTTCAATATCTTCAATTCCCTCATAACTCATCCCGGGGAATGATGCAGCCGCCTTCTCGCACGCACTTTCAATCATTTCCTCCGCATCTTCCGCCGAATCCGCCTCCACGAGAAACTTCACCGTCACCACATAGCGTTGTTCCACTTCCCTTTCCTCCTTTTTCAGGCCCTCATCGACAACACCGAACCTGCAGATCCGACCGCTTCCATGATTCCATTATCCGGCGATGACCGTCGGAATCTTGGGGGGGCTGTACTTTCTGATAGTTGCGGCACCCCTGTCAACGGCGTTTGTCCGAAGTTGAGCGGGTAGATTCGATGAGCGGTCTATCGAAGAGCAGTGTGTCGGAATAGTCCGGCGATTTCAAGACGCACGGCAACGTTTTATCGACTCTCTACTCCTTGACGTCTGTCGATCAACACAATGCTCGAGACAATGGAATCGGAGAGAGCCTATCCTCGATTATGCCTCGTGCTCCAGGTCGTCGAGAACCGCCTCGAGCTTTTCCAGTTCTTGAGGACTGATTTTGGAAAAGCTGAGACCGAATATCTTGCCGTCCGCCCACCGGACCATGGCCTCGTCGATCCTCAAAGGCCAATCCAGCCCCGGAACGTGAATCCGACATTCAAGAATCATCCCTTCCGCAACCATCAGATCACTCTCGATCTTGCAGCCCCCTGCCGAGATGTCCATGGTTCGTCCATGCCCTTCCTGGGACTGCCCGGAAAGGCTGCTGCGGAATTGGGCATGAAATCGTGGCTGGTCGCGTCGGTCCCGAGCCTGAAGTCTATCCGACGAACAGGACGACGCCTGTGCCGGCCTTCCCATCTTTGAGGCGATTTTTCTCTTCCTCCAGTCCATCACAGTCACCTATTCGTCCAAGACTCAGCCCGAAGCCGCAAACGATTCTCTTGCTCCTCTCTCTCGCCGTCGCTATTTTTTCAGATTGAGCAGCATATGGCCGCGGCGGTTCTGCTGATAACAGGCTTCGTCATGATCGAAGCAGAAGGGCCGTTCCTTGCCGAGAGAGACGATCGCGATTCGCCTCTCGCCAACACCGGATTCAATCAAGTAACGACGGACGGCTTTGGCCCGTTTGTCTCCCAGCACCAAGTTATACGCGCTCGTGCCGCGCTCATCACAATGACCCTCGACCCTTAACACCGCATCCGGGTGATCCTTGAGGTAGGCGGCATCGCGATCGAGCGCTTCGATTCCCGCCGGAGACACCGTCCATTCGTCGTAACCAAAAAAGACGTCCTGCAGACCGGCTTCCGCCGCGGCTTGTTCCGCCTCCAGCTCTTCTTTGGTCCGCTCGGCCGACCGGCGGGCGGTCGCCATCGAAGACGCGCCGGGCACGGAGCCGTCTCCGGTCACTCGCTCTTGCGGAGGATTGCGGGAAAAACCTCGCAACTCCCCTCCCGACCCTTGATTTAAAAGGGGAGGAGCCGCTTGTTCGCCGTCGGATTGCACCCATTTTGTCCCGCAACCTTGAAGCATAATGAGCATCGCCCCTGCAACCACAACCGAACCGGACCCGGCGACAAATCGATTCATACCTTTCTTGCCTCCCGATCAAGACTTTCCACGCCCGTTGAATTCCTCATGCACCGATACACAACCTACACGGCGGAAACTGTCGTTTTGCGGACTTCCGGCTCAAACACAACAAATATAGCATCGATTAAAAAAACCGCTTCTGGGCCGACTTCTGTCGGCAAATGGCTGAAACTACAGGGATCCTGCGAAGGTTATACAATCAGCAAGAGGATTGCATCGATGAAGAACGTGAACCTGAAGCCGCCTCATTGAGGAAAACTGAGGAGAAATATGAGGGCTGTCTCACCCTGAGCCCCCGTCCCTATGCCATCGGACAATACCGGACTACGAGCTATCGGTACTCTCTCCGATCAGACCAGCGGACCGGTCGTAGCACCATTCCCAATCCGGCGATCGTACAAATCAATACCACCATCGCCAAGGCAAGGGCCAAAAAGAACCCCGCTCTGATATCCTGCAAGATGGGGATCATGGTTTATCTCCTTCTCCCGCGTGATTCGGCCATCTCGTCACCCGCACGGCAGACCTACGAATGGATCGGCTTCACTTCTTAAAGCGATCGCTCGCATACATAAAGTCACGAGGGCTTTTCCTCCTCCCGACAACGTTCTTTTTTCCATCCGGACGGCGGACTTCGTTTCGCCCCCTTTTGGGCCCGTATTATTCACATTTAAGGTTACCTCTTCTTTTTGACTTTTTTAATTATGCCAGAATTCTTTTATTTGGTCTCGCCGGGGTCCTCCGGCCACTTTGCACTTGAGAGGTTCCAGGGAAAATCCGGCTGCCCCTGTCATCAAAAGTGACGCAGCCATTACAAAGTAGGCGGGAAGACAGAGACGGAAGCTTTATCGAGAGTCGGAATCGATCTCGTTCGCAAGCCCGGAAGATCATGTCCATCGAGGGCCATGTCGTCACCATCCTCCCCCGAACGGCACCGTCTCGGTTCCGAGAGTCGGTGAACACGCCGCCCCTCCAGGCGACACATGCTCCTCAATGTGGTGCGCCCGGCAGGAATTGAACCTGCGACCTACGGGTTCGAAGCCCGGCGCTCTATCCAACTGAGCTACGGGCGCATCAAACTTACAAAAAGCATGTTGAGAGAAGACTTGTCAAGAACATGATCCGCCGGTTGACTACAAACGCGCAAGAATCTCGTCCGCAACTTGCCCGAGGGATCGCCCATCCGTCGCGATGACGTGATCCGCCGCGGCTTGATACTTCGGCGTCCGCTCGCGCAAAACGTCCTCCACCTCGTCGACGAAGGATTTGGTTCCGGTGAGCGACGGGCGTTGCTTATCATGGCCGATACGTCGGACGATCGTCTCAACGGACGCCGTCAGCCAAAACAGGACGCCGTTTCTCTTGAGACGCTCGACGTTCTCCGGACGCAGGATGGCTCCGCCTCCCGTGTCGATCACCAGGCCGTCTCCCGCCGCCAGCTCACGACAGACCTGAGATTCGAGATCGCGGAAGTAGTCCCACCCGTCTTGTGCAACGATCTCGGGGATGTTCCGTCCGGCCCGTTTTACCACCTCCGCGTCGGTCGAGATCACGGTCCTCCCCAGGCGAGACGCCACAATTTTCCCCACCGTGCTCTTGCCGGTCCCGCGATAACCGATCAGCACGACGTTCATGTGAAATGGGACTCCAGCACCGCGCGCATCACGTCAACGGGGGCCGGTCGATTCGTCCACAGTTCGAATTGCGCGACCGCCTGATGAAGAAACATCTCCAGACCGGGAATCGTCCGACAGCCGGCTCGTTGGGCATCCGTGAGCAACCTCGTGACCCTGGGATTATAGACGATATCCATCACGGCCAGACCGGCGTGCAGCAATGAAGCCGGCACACAGGAGGCGTCCGCCTTGGGGAACATGCCGACCGGCGTGCAGTGAATCAGAACGTGGGCGTCAGGGACCGTCCGGCGAAGGGTGCTCTCGTCAAGGGTGTCGTCGTCAACGGGTAAGGCGGTCTTGGATCGAAGATCATCGGCCAACGCCGTTCGTTCGGCGTGATCGACGCCCAGGATGACGAGCTTCTCCGCATCCGATTCCGCCGCCAGCGCAAAGGCGATGGCGCGCGCGGCGCCTCCCGAGCCGAGCATGACAATGCGCCGCCCGGCCAGCGCGACGCCCCCACCCCGCAGGGCGCGCAGGGCGCCGGTGGCGTCGGTGTTATACCCGATGAGGCGCCCGTTCTCCGCCACGATCGTATTGATCGCGCCGATCCGTTCGGCCGTCGGTTCGATCTCGTCCAAAAACGGCACGGCCGCGACCTTATGTGGGATGGTCACGCTGGCGCCGCGGAAATTCCCGAGCGCCCGGAGGCCTCGAATCGCGTCTCCGATCCGTTCGACTTTCCACGCCAGATACACGCAATCGACGCCGAGCGAGCGAAAGGCCGCGTTGTGAATGGCGGGCGAGAGAGAATGTTCGACGGGATTGCCGATAATGCCGCAAAACCGAGTACGGGGACTGATCTCCATGTTGTTTTCCATGTGACAGACGCGGAGAAATGGCCGCTGGCCTAGCCTTTGTAGATGGTCATCCCCCCGTCGATCGTGAACGTGCCCCCGGTCACCCACCCGGCCTCGTCCGATGCCAGATAGAGCACCAGGCTCGCCACTTCATCAGGGATTCCGGCGCGACGAATAGCATATTGAGCGAGCATCGATTGCAGCATCGCCGGATTCGCCATCAGCGGCGCCGCCATCGGGGTATCGATGAGCGCCGGGTTGACCACGTTGCAACGGATGCCGTCCTGGGCATAGTCGACGGCCAGCGCCCTTGTGAGGGCGTCAAGGGCCCCTTTGGACGCGGCATAGGCCGGCAATCCGGGAATTCCGACCAAGCTGGCGACGGACGAGATATTCACGATGGAGCCGGTCTTTTGTTTCAGCATCTGAGGGATCGCAGCCCTCGTCATGCGAAACACGCCTGTCACGTTGACGTCAAAAACGGTTCCCCATCGCTCATCGTCGATCTCATGCACCCGCTTGCCGAAATCGCCGATTCCCGCATTGTTCACCAAAACATCAATCCGACCGAAGCGATCGATGGTGGTCCGCGCGACCTCTTGCACATGCGCCTCATCCGTCACAGACCCGGCGACGGCCAGGACGTTCTCGGTAGTATGCCGAATCATCCGCACCACACGATCCAACTCCGTTCGGCGACGCCCGGTGATCGTCACCGACGCCCCTTCCGCCGCAAATCGTTTGGCCACGGCTTCCCCGATCCCGGCATTCCCCCCCGTAATGATGGCGACTTTCCCCGTCAATCGCTGCATCCTGCACACCCTTCCGTTTCGCCTTTCGTCTCGTCGTTCAAGACATCGTCGGCATCGGCTTGTTCCGCCCGCGCAGCGGGCAAGCCGACCTCCACTTTCCTTGCCACGGTAATGAATCCGGAATGGGCGACCATCCTATGATCCGGCCTCACGCTTCGGCCTTGCACCGACCAGGTCCGCAGCAACGACTCAAAGGTTTCCACCATGGCGAACGCCGCCGTCCGCTCCAGTGCCTCGACCGTCTGCATGACTTGCGGGACCGTCGGGACGAAGCTCAAATATATTCCACCGGACCGAAGAACCCTGGCCGCATGAGGAACCACTTGCCATGGTTCGGGAAGATCCAGCACCACACGATCAAATGGAACCCCATCCTCCGGCAGCTCGATCGATTCGTAAGCGTTCTTGCGCAAGGCCACCAGGTTATGAACGGGCCCCAGATGGCGATCGATGTTGAGAAGCGCGGTGCGGGCGAAATCTTCGCGCACGTCGTACGTCACAACCAGCCCCTTCGGCCCCACGGCTCGCAAAAGCGCCATGGTGAGCGCTCCCGAACCGGTTCCCGCTTCAAAGACCCGAGCCCCCGGATAGACGTCCGCCCACATGGGAATGAGCGCAAGGTCCTTTGGATACAACACTTGCGCGCCGCGGGGCATTTTGAGCACGTAATCCCTGAAGGTAGGCTTGAGGGCCAACATCTTCTTCCCGCCGGACAGCACGACGACCATGCCATCCTGTTTCCCGATAATCTCGTCATGAGCGATGGTCTGACCGCTGAAGTGGTACGTGTGGCCAGCCTTGAGCGTCAGCGCATACTGGCGCCCCTTGTGATCGACGAGATGGATGCGTTCGCCGTCGGAAAACAACGACATGGCGGGCATTCTAGGTGGTTCATTCCGGGGATTGCAACCAAGTGCCTTCCTTGACAGGGTGTCGAGGGGGCCGTAAGATCAAAATCACCTTTTCCGACTGATAGTTAGGAGATGATCTTCCGCGCATGAAGGCCCGCATGTCCGGTTATTCCCTCATACGGTGGTCGCCCCCGTCACAAGATGCAGGGTCGGCCGTTTGCCGACTTATCTTGTGCATGGCGGTTCTGTTTCTCAGTTCACCCGAGTCTCACGCCGGTGATGTCCTCGTCGCGACCTACGAGGGAGTGATCAACCCCGTCGCAGCCGAATACATCCATGACGCGCTTGCCGCGGCCGAATCGACGTCGGCCCAAGCCGTCATCCTGAGACTCGATACGCCGGGGGGATTGGACACGTCCATGCGCCTGATCGTGAAGGACATCACCGGTTCCCCGATTCCGGTCATCGTCTTTGTCGCCCCGTCCGGGGGACGGGCCGCGTCGGCCGGCGTGTTCATCACCATGGCCGCCCACGTCGCCGCCATGGCGCCCGGCACGAACATCGGAGCGGCGCATCCGGTCGCAATGGGCGGCGGCGAGATGGACAAGACGATGAAAGAAAAGGTCGAAAACGACGCCGTCGCATACATCAAAAGTATCGCCGAACAGCGGGGGCGAAACGCGTCGTGGGCCGAGGACGCGGTTCGCAAAAGCGTGTCGGCCACGGAGCAGGAAGCCCTGAAATTGAAGATCATCGATCTGATTGCGGAGGATATTCCCGCCCTGCTGAAACAGCTCCATGGACGGAAGGTCACGATGGCCGGCGGGCCGATCTCGCTCGCGACCGAAGGCGCGTTCCTACGGGAATTTCCGATGGGGCTCCGGCTTGAACTGCTGAAAGCGCTGAGCGATCCCAACATCGCCTATCTGCTCATGACCATCGGTACCATCGGCATCCTCGCCGAGCTGTACAATCCCGGAGCGATTCTTCCGGGGATCGTCGGAGCGATCAGTCTCATTTTGGCTTTTTATTCACTGCAGTCGCTGCCGGTCAATTACGCGGGGGTGTTGCTGTTCATCCTCGGCATCGTGTTCTTCATTCTCGAGGCCACCGTCACAAGCTACGGACTGCTGGCCATCGGCGGGGTGATTTCCATGGTCCTGGGCTCGCTGATGCTGATCAAATCGGATGCGGAATTCTTTCGGATTTCCTGGTCCGTCATGATTCCCGTCATCGCCGCAACCGCCGCGGTCTCGCTTTTGATCGTCGGAATGGGCGTCCGCGCCCTGCGCCGGTCGCCACAGACGGGAAGCGAAGGAATGATCGGCGCCGTGGGGGTCGCAAAAACGGCATTACGCCCCGACGGAAAACTGATGATTCATGGAGAACTCTGGGACGCCGTCAGCGACAGCCCTCTCGAAGAGGGCGCGACCGCCAAGGTCCTCCGCATCGAAGGGCTGACCCTCTATGTCACGCCCGTTTTTCAAAAGAAAGAGGCATAACCATGTTCAGCCCTGTTGGTTTCATATTGGTGATCATCGCCCTGATCGCGATCGGCAAACTGACCTTCAACGTTCTTCCCGAATATGAGCGCGCCGTGATCTTTCGCCTCGGCCGTCTGTCGCGCGGCGTCATCGGAGGCAACGGCCCGGGTCTCGTCGTCATCGTTCCGTTCATCGATCGGTTGACGCGGGTGAGTCTCCGCACGATCGCGATGGATGTCCCTCCCCAGGACATCATCACGAAGGACAACGTCACCGTGAAGGTCAACGCCGTCATTTATTTCCGCGTCGTCGATCCGGAACGGGCGATCGTGCAAGTCGAGGATTATCTCTACGCCACGTCCATGATGGCGCAAACGACCCTTCGCAGCGTCCTTGGCCAAAGCCAGCTCGACGATCTCTTGGCGAAGCGGGAGCAAATCAACTCGGACCTTCAACGGATCATCGACCAGCAAACGGAGCCATGGGGGGTCAAAGTGACGGCAGTCGAGGTCAAGAACGTGGACCTCCCGCAGGAAATGCAACGCGCCATCGCGCGCCAAGCCGAAGCGGAGCGGGAACGGCGCGCCAAGATCATCCATGCCGACGGTGAATTTGAGGCCTCGCAGCGATTGGCCGACGCCGCCGACGTGATCAGTCGAAATCCGGCCGCGCTGCAACTGCGCTATCTCCAAACCTTGGTGGAAATCGCGGCGGAGAAAAATTCCACAACGATTTTTCCCATACCGGTTGATACGCTCGCCCCCTTCATCAAGGGCTTGTCGACGACCGAGAAAAAATAGCGGTCGGGCCTTTCCGCAAACTGTTGGCGATCTGACATAGGTGCGGCACGTCCGCCACAGCCGTCTCTTCATTTCCTCATTAAACCTCTCTAATAGTCGTGGAATTCCGAGACGATGCCGGAGCGTCGCTCTCATCTTCCAATCCAGCATCCCTTTTGCTGCGTCTGGGAGAGCACAAGCCGACGATCCCTGAATCTTTCGGGCCATCTTCGGCATCTAAATAATCAAGAAAGGGAAAAAGCGGCACACCATGCGCGACCACCACAGAAAAAGAGGTGCTGTGATGCAGAGCAAGGAATTTCGCTTGATGGAAAGCAACGGCAACACCGAGACAGTCGAGGTTGAACCGGATACCGACAGTCGGCAAGCCAGCGGCTTGTTGGAGGCGATCGGTCGAGAACGGCGAGAACGGATGGAATTGCTTCCTCGCGATGAAGAAGAAGCTCCGACGACCTCCGAAGACAGTCACGGCGCCGGAGCGTTTTTCATGGAGTCACTGTATTTCCGCTCCTTCGGCGAGCGTCCGCTGTTGACGCGGGACGAAGAAGTGACGATCGCGAAACGGATCGATGAAGGCACGAGGCGAATTCGGCGGACGTTGCACCAGGCCGTCAAGTCGCTTGACGGAGCCAAGCAGGTACCAACACTGCAGGAGCCTCTCAAGACGCTGCAGTTGGTCAAGCGGCTGAGCGGATTGTCCGCGACGGCGCTTGACGCCGCAGAGCGGGCTCTCGAGTCCGTGCTGAAAGCGCCGAGCCGTGAGACGCGGCTTGCACCGGCGGTCGAAAAGCAGGTGAAGGCCTCGCTTCAAGAAATCAAGTCCGCGAGAGTCATCCTCGAGAAAGGGAAGGACGAACTGGTCCGCTGCAACCTCCGTTTGGTCGTGGACATCGCGAAGCACTATACGGGGCGAGGATTGGCGCTGCTCGATCTCGTTCAAGAAGGCAATATCGGCTTAATGAAGGCCGCGGAACGATACCAATATCGAAAAGGGTACAAGTTCAGCACCTACGCGACGTGGTGGATCCGGCAGGGCATCACCCGCGCGCTTGCCGACCAAGCGAGGACGATCCGCGTTCCCGTTCATCAGACCGAAGCCTCCCATCGCATTCTTCGCGTGACCCGCCGGTTGGGGCAGCAGTTCGGACGGCCTGCCCGCCTGGAAGAGGTCGCCGACGCGCTGCGCATGAGGCCCGAACGGCTTCAAGAAACCATGCAGGCGTTTCAAGAACCGGCAGCGCTGGACGCGACGGTCGGCGACGGAGACACCCAATTCGGCGAGATGATTCCCGATCAGCTTGCCACACCTCCCGACGCCCATGTGCATCGAGCCGAGCTGACGAAGCAGTTGGATCGAATCCTGGGCACGCTCACGCCGAGAGAGCAAACGGTGATTCGTCTCCGGTTCGGCATCGGATACGATGAAGCCAAAACTCTGGAACAAGTCGGTCAAAACCTCTCGGTGACACGGGAACGGATCCGCCAAATTGAGGCCAAGGCGCTCAAGAAACTCAAGACACCGGCTATCCGAGAACTGTTCGCAGCCATCAAATAATAGACCGGTGCCGGTAATAGACCGGTATCCTCCGTGCCCCTGAAGGGGGAGTCTACGCCGGCATGATTGTGGATGGTGCTTCCCCCGTGGCAACCGGTTATGTCACAATGCGACCGCATTCTGCGCATTCTCTGATAGGCGCAAGGGATCGCCTCGTAACTCGCTTGCAGCGTGCGACAGTGATTCTTCTCCGTGGACCGTCAGGCGGGCAGTCTAAATTGAAACGTCCTTCGCGTGTCGCAGGGGTGCCGAGGTGACTCCATCGTTGAGCGTTTCTCCCCAGAACGTCCGAGATCCAAACGTGGCCGGCCGGTTGCAGAACGGGGCGCTCTTTCTTTTCAAAACACCGATTTCTTACACCGACGGGTGGATCCTCCAATCACGACTGCATCAAGAACGTCTTTTGGGCGAGAGACCGGATACGGTCATTATTCTGGAACACGACCCCGTCTATACGCTGGGGCGAAGCACCCGGCCGAACGATCGGCCCAACGACGAGCGGGTTTTGCGCGCAACCGGCGCGGACGTGCAAGTCGTCAACCGAGGAGGCTCGGTGACGTTTCACGGTCCAGGCCAGGTGGTCGTGTACCCCATTCTCAAGACGACCGCCTATGCGGCCGGACCGAGACGGCTGGTCTGGCTTTTGGAAGAAGTCATCATTCGTCTTCTCGCCCGTTGGAACATCGGGGGCGACCGTTTGGCTCAGAAGCCCGGCGTCTGGGTTTTTTCTCCATGTCTTGCGAAAATTGCTTCCATCGGCGTCCGCATTCAGCAGGGTGTCAGTCTGCACGGCTTTGCGCTGAACGTCGACATGGATCTCTCGCCATTCGAGATCATTCGACCGTGTGGTCTCGCGGATTGCCGCATGACCACCATGAGCCGCCTGGGGGCCACGGGTCTTTCGGTCGCAACGGTCAAACGCGACCTTGCCGAGCTTTTCGGCGAAGTATTCGGCATCGAATGGACTGCGACGATACAGATTCCTGACGGTCATACCGGCGCCCCCGATGAAATTTCACGATTCGCGGCCTCTCACGCTTAGCGACGAGGAGTTATGCAGGAACTCGATACCCATACGTTCCGATTGGCGGTGGCGCAATTCGACGAGGCGGCGGAGGCTCTGCGCTTGGATCCCAATCTGCGCGAGCGGCTGAAGCTGCCTCAGCGTTCACTGGTTGTCAGCCTTCCGGTCCGCATGGACGACGGACGGGTGGAGGTTTTCACCGGCTATCGGGTCCAACACGATTCCTCACGCGGCCCCTCCAAAGGAGGCATCCGCTACCATCCGGACGTGAGCCTCGGCGAGGTGGCGGCGTTGGCCATGTGGATGACCTGGAAATGCGCCTTGGTCGGCCTCCCCTATGGAGGAGCCAAAGGCGGCATCCGGGTTGCGCCAAAAACGTTGTCCCGCTCGGAATTGCAGCGGTTGACCAGGCGATACGCGGCGGAAATCTTTCCTCTCATCGGTCCCGACAAGGACGTCCCGGCTCCGGACGTCGGAACGGACGCCCAAGTCATGGCGTGGATCATGGACACCTACAGCCAACAGGTCGGCTACGCCGTCCCGGGCGTCGTGACCGGCAAACCGCTGCCGCTCGGAGGCAGCCTGGGTCGCGAGGAAGCCACCGGACGCGGAGTCGTGTATGTGGCCATGGAAGCGCTGCGCCATCTTGGGCTATCCATTGACCGCGCAACGGTGGCGGTCCAAGGATTTGGAAACGTCGGCTCTCATACCGCGCGCATCCTGCAACAGCAGGGGGCCCGTGTGGTCGCCGTCAGCGACGTAAGCGGGGGATTGTACGATCCCAAGGGACTCGACATCCCGGAACTGCTTCGCCGATATCGCGAAGAAGGGCGGCCCCTCCAGGAAACCAAGCTGGGGGAGCCCATTACCAACGACGATCTATTGGAGCTGGACTGTACGATGCTCGTCCCCGCCGCCCTGTCCGAGCAGATCACGGTGAAAAACGCATCCCGCCTGCGCTGCAAAATTCTCGTCGAGGGCGCCAATGGCCCGACCACGCTGGACGCCGATCGCCTTCTGGAGGAGAAGGGCGTCTTTATCGTTCCGGACATTCTGGCCAATTCTGGCGGCGTCATCGTGTCGTACTTCGAGTGGGTGCAGGATCTGCAGCGGTTTTTTTGGAGCGCCGAGGACATCCAACGGCGGCTTCAAAACCTGATCACCTCGGCTTTTCACCGCACGCTCGAATTGTCTCGGCGACAAAAGACGTCGATGCGCATGGCGGCGCTCATGAGCGGAATCGATCAGGTTGCCCAGGCGCATCTCCAGCGAGGCCTTTATCCATAGGACGAGGCGAACCGAGCCGGACGACGGCCGATGCCGATCGGATGCCGGAGGATCCCATGACGAAACAGCAAATCGAGACTGCATGGAACCGGCACTGCCAAGAAGACTGGCCCGTTTTTGCCAGCTCGCATCAAGGTCAACTGATGACCCTCGACACGGTCATCAGCGGCTGTGTGATATATTACCTTGATAGTCCGGACGGGCTTGACGACCAGCGATTGGCCATATTGAAAGACTGTTTGACGGAACTCGATTCGGTGACGGAGGATCTGGACGCCGCCCCTCTCGCCTACTTTATCCGCCTTCGCCGGCTCGGCGAACTGTTGCTGCAGACGGCTGCACAGCCTTAGCGTGAGACTCCATGCCGTTTCGACCTTTGTTCCCGCGTCGTCATGTCTCACCAAGTCTGTTTCTTGCCGCGGGCGCACCTCCTTCTTACAATCAAGGCCATGCCGCCGACGGACCGCTCAAGGCCGTTGTCCGCAGGCACAGGCAGATTCGCAAACAACAGACCGCGCTCAATTAAATTAAAGGAGAAGAACATGGGGAATCGTCGTGTAACGAGGGTGGCCGCTTGGTTCGTGATGGGGATCATGTTCGGCTTGGGCCCCTCGGTCTTTGCGGAGCCGTACGAACTGAGCCAGGACGACGTCATGGAGCCCAAAGACGTTTCGAGCATGAACGTGTCTCTGTTTGGAGTCAAACTCGGCGATTCGGAGGCCAAGGCCGTCGAGTCGCTGATGAGCGGGAAAATCTCCGGCGTCAAGGCCGAGCAAGAGGCCAACTTTATTTTCCTGATTGATCAACGGAAACCGACGGGACCGATGGCCGGCGTTCGCGTTCAAGACGGAAAAGTCGATCTCATTTTTATCAACAACCGCTTTGCGTACAAAACGAGAGGCATCTTCCGCAACGTCTTGAACAGCGACAGTCCCGATGAAATCCGAAAGGTGTTGGGCGCGGAAGACTACGGAGATGAAAACGTCATGGGAGCCGTTCTGGCCTATGATAAGCAGGGATTTCAAGTCAACTATCTGGGCAAGGACGTGAACATCGAGTTTGCCCGACCCCGGTAGCCGCTCGCCGCAATCGCGATCCTGTTTCATTTTCCGCACGACGAATGACCGTGCGGCTCGGAATGTTTCTCTCCCGGCCGATGTTCGGTCTCTGACTGATTCGGCGGCGGACCCGAGCCAGATGAGAGGGGAGATTTTCGTTCCTTCGGCAAGCATCCGTTGGCCCCGCCGGCGGGAACGGCGGCCGCATGAAGATCCTCGCGGAGAGTGCGCGCAGCGACTATCGAGCAGAACCAGTGAGCCGAATGCCGTAATCGATCAGACTTTCGGCCATAATCCAACGACGATTGGAGTTCAGGATCACCAAGAGAAGATCGTTGCCGTCTTGGGATACTTTGGCGACAAGACAGCGCCCTGCTTTGGAGGTAAATCCGGTTTTGACTCCTTCGACGCCAGGAATGCGCCCCAACAGGCGATTGGTGTTGTGCAAGAGATACGACCGACGTCCACTGACGGGCATAATGAGATCCCGCTTCTCGCGAACGAGCTCACGAAACACCGGGTGCCGCATGGCGATTTCGCTCAGCTTGGCAAGGTCTTCGGCCGTGGAATAATGATCGGGGGCGTCGAATCCACAGGCGTTGTTGAAATGGGTGTCGTTCAGCCCGAGTTCGGCGGCCTTGTCGTTCATAAGACGAACAAATTGCGCTTCATCCCCGCCGACATGCTCAACGGCCGCCAAACAAGCGTCGTTGGCCGAGACAATCAGCATGGCTTTGAGCAAATCCTCCAGGCGAAACACTTCGCCCGTTCGCAGTCCAAGGTGGCTCCTGGGCGCGGCGGCGGCGTTCCGGCTGACGGTGGCATATTCCCCCAGATGTCCCTTTTCAAGAATGACGAGCGCCGACATGATTTTGGTTAAACTCGCCGGAGAGAGCCGTTTTCCCGCCTCGTATTCGTACAGCACTCGACCGGACCGGAGGTCTTTTAAGAGCACGCTGTGAGCCGGCACCTTTCTCCACGGGAGAGCATGGTGGAAGGAGGCTGCCGAATAGACGGTCTCTCTGCTGGGGACGACGTTGTGGGGGATGACGTTTTCGGCGTAAGCCAACGCAGACGACAAGAGCGGCAGAAAGAAGCCGAGCATTGCAATCCGCGCCATCCGTCCGAGAGCGGGCGCACATCGATGCATCGGCAAGGAGAAAACGGGGCGTGCCCGAACCTTTTTTCTCAAGAGCGGACGCCTCCTTATCACAACGATAAGGTTTCCTGAACCTTTCGCCCTTTAAGTCCGCTGTCGATCACCTTGTGGAAAAACCTCAGCAAGTCGGCCAAGTCTATCCAGAATCCACAGTTGATACACCGGGCATGAATCCGTCGATTGAGCAACGTGTAATGTCGCTCGACCGTCATGCATCCGTTACACCTGAAACATTGCATTCTTTGAGACGGGCCTTCAATCACCGAAGTCGGTTCATGATCAGCGCGACGCACCCGGCGAGCAACCCGCCGCCAAGCAGCGTGGTGCCGAAATACACAAAGATGTTCGTTTCACCGGCACGCTGGGTTCCCTCCCACAAATCGCGGACCCCGCCCTGAACCATCAGCACGGAGAGGGTCAGCAGCGCCCCTATCATGAACCACCAAAGAAACGATCGAAGCGCCATCGTTGTGATTGCTCGCCATAAGGGTGGGCTCGCGGGCAACTGTATCGGAGGGTCTCGATGCTGTCAAGCAGAGACGTGTTTGCATGAAGCGACGTTCCGCCGCCGCTCGATGTCCGGACGCTTGACGGTTACGACGGCCTCAAGCCGCGATGGAGAAAAATCGAGACGCTCCCGCTTCCGTTATCCGCGATGGCCAAACCGGGCTCTTCCGTTCCCGTGGTCGTCGCGCGGAATAATGTGACCGCAAACGGCCCGGCTTGCGTTCGATAATTCCGCGGAGGATAGTGAAACGTCCCGTCGCCTTTCCCAAAGAGAATGGACAGATCGCTTGATTGGAGATTGACGACGGCCACGTCGACCAGATGGTCTCCGTTGAAATCCCGCGCCAACCCGCAATTGGGTCCGGCATTGGCTCCGGAATCGCGCCCGGGACGAAACGTCGCGTTCCCGTTGCCCAGCAGCGTGGTGATGCTGTCTTTTTCTCCGTTGATCACCAAGAGGTCGCTCCGCCGGTCGTTGTTGAAATCAGCCAGGGTCACTCCCAACGGTCGCCTGCCGGCCTGGTAGTCTTTAGGATCTCGAAACGACCCGTCGCCATTGCCGAGCCAAATCGAGACTCCTTTCGACATGTGGCCGCCGTTTGTGACGATAAGATCGAGTTTTCCGTCGCCATCGAGATCGGACAGCGTGACGGACGTAGGGGTGTCTCCATACTCATATTGGGCGCCCGGCTTAAACTCGCCGGTCCCGTCGCCGAGAAACACCTTGACCTTGTCGTTGCGCAACGCGACGACCAGATCGAGATGCTGATCACCGTTTAAGTCATCGCTTGCAAGAGACACGGGTGCGCGATAGACCGGATAACGGGGACCTTCCGTAAACTTGCCGTTCCCGTGACCAAACAGAACTTCTATTTCATCTCCCCCCGAACAAGCGAGGGCCACGTCCTCATGGAGGTCGTGGTTGAAATCGCCCAAGACAAGCGAGCGTGGTTCCTGGCAAACGTGAAGCTGGATCTGATCCTGAAAGGTTCCGTCACCGTTCCCCAACAAGATGGACAGCGTGTTGCTCGCAATATTGGTGGTCACAAGGTCGGTGTAGGAATCATGGTTGAAATCGGCCGCGACGACGGTCGTGGGATTCTTCCCGACTTTGTAGCTGGCGAAATAATAAAAAAGATCGGGGGGATTGTATTGTTCCGTCTTGGGGCAACCGATCGAGGCCCCCAGCCCAAGACCGATTAGGGCGACCACGAGGTGCTGTTTGTACCGTATGGCGGACAGCGCCTTCTTATAATCCATGTTCTTATTCGTCGATCACGTATTCCACATCGCCATGAAGGACGATCGACCGGCCGGCCGATCGGCTTTCCAAGAGTTCCGTGCGCTCCCTTCCTCCACAAGAGAGTATCGCTAAAGTATACGAGAGAGATCTTTCCCCTGACAATGTCATGGCCTTTGAATTTCAGATCGAGATTACGCTAGAATCAGTTCCCTTTCTTTGAGGAGGAATGCAATGGGTGACACCGTGAAAATCGACATTACCATGTATGGAATCGCAGAGGTGCTGCGTTGGTGCCACGATCGGAATAAGGGACGCATCGGAGGTGTCGACTCGGCGGGATTTCAAAAGATGAAGGCGTTGTTGGCCGAAAAACCCTCATCCGGGGATTACTTCACGCTGGATCAATTTTGGAAGAAAAAGGTCACGTTGGAATTGACCGAAGAAGAAGTGGCGACCATCGATCGATGTCTCTACGATATTCCAAACTTTGAAAACGAACCGCTGCCCCAAATCCGCCACAAGTTCTGGCCCAAACCCACCATGGCTTCCTGATTAGCGGCGTGCTTCAACCTGGAAGTCCTCGGTATTACCCATCCCTCCCGTCGAGGCACTATGCAGTTTTCCCAGCGAGAGAGGCCCGCTGAGCGAGTTGGTTGTATGGTGGAATCGAAGGGGCACAGGCGAGGTCCGCCGAGCCTGCTCGATTTACGGCAGCGACCCTTCTCCCTTCAGATACTTCCGGAAACGATCCATGAGTTCGGCGCCCAATGTGTCTCCTTCCGGTTTCTTGGTCGAAGGGTCGGCAAAGTGGTTGCGAATCTCCTGAAGTCTTTTCTGCGCCTGGTCGTTTCCTTGGAGACGCTTTGTCCGCTGAAGCGCCGTTTCAAACGCGTCAAACGTCAGCTCGCGATACCCAAATGAGCGAATGCGTTTGACCGCTTTCATCATCGCTTGATTTCTAAATAGGGTCAGATGGGCGGAATCAATCTCCGGCAATCCCAGTTTCCTTGCCCGCCGCTCCGCCGCCTTTCGAATCCCGCTGCGCACGAAGTCGGGAGACGACTGGAGTCGCTTCCATGCCTCGTCGGTCCATGCGACTCGGCGAAGCGGAGACTCCCACAGGTCGCGCAGGGTGGTTTCATCGATTCGATTCGCCCCTCTCTGCCTGGCCAAATCTTCCGCGTCGCGCTTCAGCATGTCGGAAACGAACTCGACCGCGATGGGAGGCGTCTGGCTCAGTTTCTCCTGGAGCATCGCCACGGCTTCATCAGTCCACTCCATCGTCGTTTCTTCGCCGTCCGACAGGTCGCCGAGTGATTCAACCTTGTCGTACAACTCGACGTTGACTTCCAGATGACCCCGTTCCTTCGCGATCTCTTCGGTGATTTGTTCGATCATCGGACGCATGAACTCCGGCACGCTCGCCAGTCGTTCACGGGCGGCGGCGGTCCATGGGAAGCGCCCTCCTGCGCTTGCTTCGTCCGCCGATGGACTTCCCGCCCGTCCGCCCGCGCCGCCCATCATTTGGCTTTTGAATCGATCGAGAATCTCTCCCGTGATCTCGGCGTACCCCAACTCACGCGCTTTTTTTTCGGCCAATCGGCGGACCATGCCGCGAAGAAAGACCGGCGCCCGCTCCAATCGCTGAAGCGCATCGGTAGTCCAGGACACTTCGGTTGCGGCTTGTTCCCGTAAATCAGACATCGTTTCGCCCAAACCTTCTTTGACGGTTACTTGTTCAAGAGTTCTTTCAACTCTTTTCCGGCTTTGAAAAACGGTACTCGTTTCGCCGGCACGGCCACCGTCTCGCCGGTCTTGGGATTGCGACCTTCTTTCATGCGCCTCGCCCGGAGTCTGAAACTGCCGAATCCTCGGATTTCCGTTTTGTCGCCATTCTTGAGCGAGTCTCTGACGCAATCGAAAATCGTGTTGACGACGACTTCGGCTTGCCGCTTCGTCAATGTAGGGACTTGTTCTGAAACCTGTTCGATGATTTGTGCCTTTGTCATGTCCCTCCCTCTTGAATCATTGACGGCTCAATGCGCTGTCCTCAAAACACCATCAAATACTTCAAGCTGACGCCCGGGTGAAAGTGAAGTGGCGGAAAGAGCCCCGTCATCTTCGATTCCAGCATCTGACGAAGGGAAAATCGCCGGCGTGGCTCGACGACTTTGGGCGGCCCCTCAATCCCGACGACGTCCGCAGCCAACTGAATGGCGTCTTCCAGATCGCCGAGTTCGTCGACAAGCTTGGCGTCCTTCGCTTGGCGGCCGGTAAAAATCCTTCCGTCCGCCAAAGCCTGCGCGTCGGTCATTTCGATCGCCCGTCCCTCAGCCACCGCTTCAATGAACTGTTTGTGGACGTCGTCCATCACACTTTGCAGCAACCCCCGCTCTTCGTCGCTCATTTTACGAAGCGGCGAGCCGACATCCTTGTATTTGCCGCTTTTGATGACAACCCCCTCGACGCCGATTTTTTGCAATAACCCTTCGATATTGGCCGTTTCCATGATCACGCCGATGCTGCCGGTCAGCGTGCCCGGATTGGCGACGATTCGATCGGTCGCCACGGCGATATAATACCCCCCAGACGCCGCCACGCTCCCCATGGAAGCGATGACCGCCTTGTTGTTTTTCATCCGGACGCGTTTGATCTCATCGTGGATTTCTTGAGAGGGAACCACTCCCCCCCCAGGACTGTCGATGCGCAAGACGATGGCTTTGACGGCCGGATTCTCGCTGAACCGTCTCAACTCGCCGACCGTCTCTTGGGAGTCAAGGATAATCCCCTCGACCCGAATCAACGCGATCCGATCCCCGCCTGACAAGTCCAGATCGGGGAACAAGGCGTTGATAATGATCATGAACCCAAAACCGGCCGCGAGCACCAACAACAGGGTACGCAGCGGCCGGCGCCTTCGAGGACGATCGATTTGCCCGGTCTCTTCTTCCATGGACGCCATCCACGAGCAACGGAACGATCCGCCGCCGGCAGGAGCTCTACCGGCTCGCCTCAGTCGCCGGTCTGGGGCGATTTCCTGTTTTGCTTGGCCGCTCGTCCGAGACTTTGGTCCGGCGTGCCCTGCGCCGAGTGATACTCATCGACTTCTTTGCGCTCGGAATCGAGCTGATGACCCCGAAGGCTCAGGGCGATTTTTCGCTCTTCCCGATCGACCTTGATGATCTTGGCCGTCACATTGTCTTGCAATTTGAACTTTTCTTCAAGCTTGGCATGCGGCTCGATCCCCGTCTCGCTGACGTGAATCAGTCCTTCGACCTCGCCGTCCAACTCGACGAAAATCCCGAAGTCGGCGATTTTGCTCACCTTGCCGACGACGGAATCTCCCACATGGTAACGCGATGGAATCGCGTCTTCCCACGGATCACGGGTCAATTGCTTGTATCCCAGTGATAGCCGCTCTTTTTCCTTGTCGATCCGCAACACGACGGCTTCCACTCGCTGACCCTTCTTAAAGAGTTCCGACGGATGCTTAATGTGTTTGGTCCAGGACATGTCGGAAATGTGAATCAAGCCGTCAATGCCCTCATCCAGCCCGACGAAGGCGCCGAAATCGGTCAAGCTTTTGATTTTCCCTTCGATCCTGGTGCCGATGGGATACTTGGTCTCGATCATGTCCCATGGATTGGGAGCGGTCTGTTTCATGCCCAAGGAAATTTTTCTGCTCGCGGGATCGACGTTCAGCACCGCGGCTTCCACTTGATCCCCTACTCCCACCACCTTCGACGGATGTCGGACTTCATGGGTCCAAGACATTTCGGAAACATGCACCAAGCCCTCGACGCCGGGTTCGAGCTCGACAAACGCGCCATAATCGGTCAGGCTCACCACGCGACCTCGCACCCTGGCGCCCACCGGGTATTTGGCGACGACATTGGTCCAGGGATCGGCGCTTTTTTGCTTCAATCCCAACGAAATACGACCGGTTTCGCGATCGTACTTCAGCACGGTGACTTCCACCTTGTCACCCACCGTAAACATTTCCGACGGATGTCCGATGCGGCCCCACGACATATCGGTGATGTGAAGCAATCCGTCGATCCCGCCGAGATCGATGAACGACCCGTAATCGGTAATGTTTTTAACCGTCCCTTGAATGAGCTGCCCTTCCTTGAGATTAGCCAGCGTGACCTGCCGCTTTTTATCCCTGGTCTCCTCCAACAGCACGCGACGGGAAACCACCACGTTGCCGCGCCGGTGGTTGATCTTGATGATTTTTAAGGGGAAGGTCTTGCCGACCAGCGCATCCAGATCCCGAACCGGATGGAGATCGATCTGAGAGCCCGGCAAGAACGCTTTGACGCCGATATCGACCATCATGCCGCCCTTGATCCGGGAGATCACCTTGCCCTCGATGCTCTTCTCTTCCTTGTAGAGCCGTTCGAGTTCCTCCCAGATCTTCATCTTGTCGGCTTTTTCTTTGGACAGGACGAGATTTCCCTCCGCGTCCTCACATTCCTCGATGTACACTTGCAGCTTGTCTCCGACCTTCAGAGCGGAGAGCTCTTCCGGGGAAAACTGGTCGCTGGGAATCATGCCTTCCGATTTGTAGCCGATGTCCACGACCACCTTGTCTTTGGTGAGCGCGACCACGCGGCCCTCGGTGATCGTCCCTTCTTCCAGATTGCGGAACGTTTCTTCATACAACGCGGCCAATGCGTCTCGATCCAACTTCGCCTCACTGTCTTTAGCTGCCATCCCCATGTGACGTCCTACTCTTCCGACCTCTGTCGGGTGCTGATGGTGAATGCACCGGGCTCACTCAGCGTTGCGAGCCCCGGCGATCGGCGATTCCGACGCATCACGTCCCAGACCGTCCTTCTCAAGAGGAGAAGGAACCTCGCCCAAGGCGGCGATACGCTCGATCACGGTCCGACTGACCTCTTCATAAAACCGTTTGCTCTCCACTCCCTTTTCTTTCCTCCCATCCGTCTCGAATCGAAGAGGCGCTCCGAATCGGACCATCACCGGCCGTCTTCGAGGCCACCGGGCTCCGGTGGGCAACGCTTCGAACGTTCCCTTCAGATAAGCCGGAACGACCGGACATCCGGTCTTCGAAACAATGACGCCGATCCCCGCTTTCGGGGGCCTCAGACGACCATCCCGGCTCCGACCGCCTTCTGGGAAAATGACCACCACTTTCCCTGCTCGAATCAAATCGATCGCCTTGCCGAACGCCTCTCGATCAAGCCGCCCCATCCGTACGGGAATCCAGCCCAACGACCGGAGCACGGCGTTCAAGACCGGAACAGGGAACAGGTCGCTGCGTCCGAGATACCACGCTCTGCGCTTCATCCCGCATCCGAGCAGCGGAATGTCGAGATAACTGGCGTGATTCGCGGCTACCAGCAGGCCTCCACTCGGCGGAATCGATCCCTCGACCCGATAGCGGAACCAGACCCGACCGATCGCCCTGACCAGCACCCACAAAATGCCGTACACAATGGCGGTCACAGCGTGGCCGACACTGCCGCCATCATCCGCTCCACCACTTGCTCGATGCTGAGGTCGGAGGTATCGATCGCCCGGGCATCGGCGGCCGGAACCAGCGGCGCGATCGAGCGGGTGCGGTCTTGCATGTCTCGCCCGGATAAATCCTGATACGTCGCTTCCATCGCTCCCGTATGACCGGCGGCGACCAATTCCCGGTGACGGCGCTCGGCCCGCACCTTCGCATCCGCATCCAGAAAAAACTTGAGCTGGGCGGAAGGAAAGATCCTCGTCCCGATATCGCGTCCCTCCACGACCACGGAACCACGCTCGCCGATTCGGCGTTGAACGGGAATCAGCCACTCTCGGACGGCCGGGATGGCGGATACCGAGGAAGCCGCAGCCGAGACGTCCGGCGTGCGAAGCTCGCCGGTCACGTCACACCCGTCGAGCAACACCCGCATCGTGCCGTTGTGAAATTGAATATCAAGGGACGTCTCAGGCAAAAGCTCCTTGACCCGCTCATGGTCCATCGGCGAGATCCCCGCCTTCAGCACTTTCCAGGCGACGGCCCGATAGAGGGCTCCCGTGTCGAGATACAGAAACCCCAACTTGGCCGCCAACAACTTCGCCACGGTGCTTTTGCCGACTCCGGCCGGCCCATCGATGGCAATGATCACGCCCGCCTCATCCTTCCGTCCGCGACCGCCCGACAAGCCGCCGTCACCATAGTGCCCCGGCCTCGCGGATCAACAACTGGGCCAACAGGGATTCAAAGTTCGGGAAAGAGGTTTCTACGCACCCGCTTTCGGCGATGGTCGTGTCGGACTCGGCCGTCAATCCCGCGATGGCCAGCGACATGGCGACCCGGTGATCCCCATGGCTCCGCGCCGTACCGACGGCCTTGAGGCGGCCGTTTTCCCCGTTCGCGCCAAGCCCTTGAACGACCATGCCGTCGGGTTTTTCGATGATCCGAGCCCCCATCGCGCGTAATTCGGCGGCCATGGTGGCGATCCGATCGCTTTCTTTGACGCGGAGTTCCTCCGCCCCGGAAATCACGGTTTCCCCTTCCGCGACCGATGCCGCCACGCAGAGAATGGGGAATTCATCGATGGTTTGCGGAATAAGATCCGCCCCGATGGTCACGCCCGTGAGAGGAGCCGACTTCACACGAAGATCGGCGACCGGCTCTCCTCCCTCTTCCCATCGGCGAAGCACCTGAATATCGGCTCCCATTCTCTTCAGCACCTCAAGCAAACCGGTTCTGGTCCGATTGAACCCGACGTTCGTGATCGTGACGTCGGAACCAGGGACGATCGTCGCTCCCACGATGAAAAACGCGGCTGAGGAGAAATCACCGGGAACGACCATCTGCCGTCCCGCCCATCCCACGCTCGGCCGCCCTTGCAGGATCAACGTGTCGCCCTCACGCAAGAGGGGAACGCCGAACGATTCAAACATCCGCTCCGTATGATCTCGCGACAGCCGCGGTTCCTGAATGCGCGTCGTTCCTTCGGCAAAGAGGCCGGCGAGCAGCAGCGCCGATTTGACCTGGGCGCTGGGGACCGGCAAGACATAGGTCGTCCCGCGCAATGGTTTTCCGGTGATCGCCAAGGGAGCCAACTCGCCTCCCTTGCGTCCCGCGATCACGGCGCCCATTTCGCGCAGGGGTTTGACCACCCGCCCCATGGGCCGACGCCGGATCGATTCGTCTCCCGTCAGGACGGTGAAGAAGTCCTGCCCCGCCAGCAGTCCCGCCAGCAAACGGATGCCCGTTCCCGAGTTGCCGCAATCAATCGGCAAATCGGGCTCGCTCAATCCCCTCAATCCTTTGCCGTGCACGGTCAGGCGTTCCGGCGTCTCGTCGATCCGGATGCCCAGCTCGCGAAACGCCCGCATGGTGTTGAGGCAGTCCTCCCCTCGGCAATACGCCGAGATGGTGCTGACACCCTCTCCCAGCGACGCAAGAATGATGGCTCGGTGGGTGATGGATTTGTCGCCTGGAACGCTGATCGTTCCTTTGAGAGAGGGGCCCGGCGTGACGGTCAAGGCGGTCTTCATCGTTTACGTTGCAACGGCGACGGGATCGTTCAGTTTTTCCCGCTCGCGTTTGGCGCGCTCGATCATTCGTTCGATGCCGGCGGCGTCGCCCGCCGCGATCAGGCGCTTGAGTTCGTCCAGCGCCCGCTGGTACACCTCGATCAACGACACCACATTGTCCCGATTCCATACAAAAATGTCACGCCACATTTCAGGAGAGCCGGCCGCAATTCTCGTGGTATCCCGCAGACCGCCGCCGGAATGACGGGCCAAATCCAACGAGGAGAGCCGATGATCGCGCAAATCGGCCAACGCAATCATCAGGGCGAACGCGGCGGCATGGGGGAGGTGACTGACCGCCCCGAGAACTTGATCGTGCAGGTGAGGGTCCATCGTCAGCAGAATGGATCCGGTTTCCTCCCACAGCCGTTTGATCCGCTCCAGGGCCTGCGGATCGGTCTTCTTCGTGGGCGTCACGATGCACCGCGCCCCCTTGAACAGGTGGGCCGATCCCTCCGCCACCCCCGTTTTTTCCTTTCCGGCGATCGGATGGGCGCCCACGAAATGCACGCCTGGGGGCATGATCGCCTCGGACCGCTCGACCAACGAACCTTTGACGCTCCCCACGTCGCTCACGATCGTTCCCGGCTCCAGACAATGGGCCCATTCCTTGAGATGCCGCTCGTAGGTATCGACCGGCGTGGCCAAAATCACCAGATCCGATCCCCGCACGCCGTCTTTTGGATCCGACACGTACCGGTCGATCGCTCCCATTTCCACGGCGGTTTTGAGGTTTTCCTCGCGACGGCCTATGCCCACGACGTGATCGGCCAGGGATTTGCCGCGCAGCACCATGCCCAGCGAGCCGCCGATCAAGCCCACCCCGACGATTGCCGCTTGCTTGAAATGAACCGCCATGGAGGCTTCTACAGCTCCCTCCCCACAACCTTGGCAATGTTCTCCAGATCGCGCATCAACGCCTTGAACTTCGAGGGTTTGATCGACTCTTCTCCGTCGCACAAGGCACGCTCGGGGTTGGAATGCACCTCGATGAGCAATCCGTCGGCGCCCGCCGCGATCGCGGCCCTCGACATGGGAGCCACCAAATCCCACTTGCCCGTGGCATGACTGGGGTCCACGATCACCGGCAGATGCGACAATTCTTTCAGCGTGGGAATCGCGGCGATATCGAGGGTGTTGCGATATTGCGTCTCGAACGTGCGAATGCCCCGCTCACAGAGCATGACGTTTTGGTTGCCCCGGGACATGATGTACTCCGCGGACAAGAGAAATTCCTTAATGGTCGCCGACAGCCCGCGCTTGAGAAGCACCGGTTTGTCGTAGGCGCCGACCTCCTTGAGCAGCTCGAAGTTCTGCATGTTTCGCGCGCCGATCTGAATGATGTCCGCCTTCTCAAGAAACAGTTCGATGTCTCTCGTATCCAGAATTTCGCTGACGACGGGAAGACCGGTCTGTTTTCTGGCCTCCACCAAATAATCGAGTCCTTCCCGCCCCAAGCCCTGAAACGAATAGGGAGAGGTCCTGGGCTTATAGGCGCCCCCTCGCAGGATCGAGGCGCCGGCCGCCTTCACTTCATGGGCAATGCCCACCGTCAGCTCCAGCCGCTCCACGGCGCAGGGACCGGCCATGATCGCGATTTTCTTGCCGCCGATCTTGACGCCGTTGACGTCGATGACGGTCGATTCTTTTTTGAACTCGCGGCTCACGAGCTTCCAAGGAGCCAGAATGGGCAACACGCTTTCGACGCCGGGCAGAGCCGTGAGCGGTTGATTGTGCAAAATGCGATCGTCGCCGATGACGCCAATGATCGTGCGTTCCTGGCCGGTGGAGATCTGCGACTTCAATCCCAGATCCCGCAGCCGATCGATGATGTGATCCACCTGGCTTTCAGACGCATCAGGCTTCAAGACAATGATCATGATCCCCTCGCGCTTCCATCACGTCTCGCACGCCAAGACCTTTTTCAAGGCCTGAAGGAAAGCGGCGTTCTCGTCGGCCAGACCGATGGTGACGCGGAGCATCGTTCCTTCGATGTGTCGCACGATGATCCCTTCGCGCAGCAGGGCCTCAAACACCCGCCGCCCATCCCGGCCGACGTCGAAATACAGAAAATTGGTTTGGCTCGGAATCGGAGTCAATCCGAGCGCCTTAAGCCCTTGACCGATCTGCTCCATGCCCTCCGCGTTGACGGATCGACTTCTCGCCACATGTTCCTCGTCGCCGAGCGCGGCCGCAGCCGCCCGCTGGGCGAGGCTGTTCGCGTTGAACGGAGGCCGTATCCGATTCAGAACGCCCGCGATTTCAGGCGTCGTAATCCCGTACCCGATTCTCAGCCCCGCCAGCCCGTAAATCTTGGAAAAGGTCCTCAGCACCACGACGTTTCGACCGTCCCTGACATAGGCGATCGTATCGGGAAACCGTGGATCGCGAACGTACTCGAAATACGCCTCGTCGAACACGACGACCACGTCGTTCGGCACCGAGGCCATCAGCCGGCCGACTTCCTCCGCCGACACCATAGTCCCCGTGGGATTGTTGGGATTGCAGACGAACAGCAGTCTGGTTCGCGGCGTCACGGCTCCGGCCATGGCGTCAAGATCGTGGGTCCAGTTCGTCAGGGGCACGACGATGGGATTGCCGTGCGCGGCCGTCACTTCCATCCTGTAGATCACGAAGGTATGGTCGGCCATGACCGCGTCATCGCCGGGAGCCAGAAATGCCCGGGCCAATAATCCAAGAAGCTCGTCGGACCCGTTGCCCAAGATAATCTGCTCGCTCGACACCTTCCACCGTTCGGCGAGGACTTGCCTGAGTCGATGTCCTCCGCCGTCGGGATAGCGATGCAGGTTGTCGGTCGCTCCCACCAGCGCCGCCAGCGCTTTGGGAGAAGGCCCGATCGGGTTTTCATTGGAGGCAAGCTTGATCACTCGGCCAAGCCCGAGTTCGCGCTGCAGCTCCTCGATCGGTTTTCCCGGAACGTAGGGGGTCAGGGATTGGATGTCGGGATGAATGTGAAGCGCCATGAGATCAACTGTATATCGGATAGGAACCGAGAATTTTCATGAACAAGCAGCGTCCTTTGACTTCTTCGACCGCCCTGCTGACCCGATCTTCCGTAATATGTCCTTCGACGTCGACGAAGAAAATGTACTCCCAGGCTTTGCGCTGTGAAGGCCGTGATTCGATTTTCGTCATGTTGATCCCATGAGAGGCGAACGGGCGCAGAAGCTCGTAGAGGGCCCCGACCTTGTCTTTGATCGATAGCATTAGCGACGTCTTGTCTCGTCCCGTCCGCTCGGACGGTTTCTGAGACAACACCAGAAAGCGGGTCATGTTGTTGACATTGTCTTCGATGCGAGCCCGGATCACGTTCAATCCGTACAATTGTCCGGCCAATTCCGATGCGATCGCGGCGGACGACGGCTCATCGATGCAGAGCTCGGCGGCCCGCGCCGTACTGGCCACCTCCACGGCCGGAACGTGCGGCAGGTGGGTCTCCAGCCAATTGCGGCATTGGGCGATGGCGTGCGGATGAGAATAAATTTTCTTTACCTCTTCGAGGAGAGTGGATTTCGACAGTAAATGATGGGTGACCTCTTGGAGGATCTCACCGTAGATCAGCAAGTTCGAGTCAATGAACATGTCCAGCGTGTGATTGACCACGCCTTCTGTCGTATTCTCGATCGGCACGACGCCGAAATGAGCCCGCCCCCGCTCGACCTCATTGAACACTTCCTTGATGCTGTGCACCGGAACGTACTGGGCCGATGAGCCGAACTTCTGCATGCAGGCCATGTGGGTGAACGTCGCCCTGGGTCCGAGATAGGCCACCGTTTGAGGCCCCTCCAGAGACAACGACGCCGACATGATCTCCCGATAGACCGACCGAATCGCCTCGGTTGGGAATGGCCCCGTGTTTTGTTTGGTTAATCGTTCGATAATGGCCGTCTCCCGCCCCTGCGTATGGAGATTGGCGTTCGCATCCTTCTCCTTCTTGAGTCGCCCGATCTCGATCACATGCTTGGAACGCTCATTGAGAAGACGGATGATTTCGTCATCGATCCGATCGATTTCATTGCGGTAATCGAGCAAGTCTTTGGGCATGACCACCAAGCCTTGGACTCTGCGTTGCAACGAGTCTTGAGCGGCCCCTTCACACACCTAACTTATGAGGCAAGGGTGGAATCTTACAGGAACCTTTAAAACCATTGCAAGGACAGCTCCTTGCTCAGGGAGATACCGCGGAAGCAGCTACGAACGGCAGGAGACACATTGAGCCCCCGCTTGGAGAATCTCTATCGGGCATCGGGCTAAAGGAGCCGGGTTAACGGACGGTTGAAATGTTCGAAGGTCCGTCTGGTGGCCTGGCGGCCTCGACCGGTTCGATCAAGAAAACCGGCCTGAATCAAGTAGGGCTCATACACGTCTTCGATGGTCCCCTTGTCTTCTTGGAGTGCGGCAGCCAGGGAATCGACCCCGACCGGTCCGCCGTTGAACTTGTCGATGATCGTCAAGAGAATCTTCCGGTCCATATCGTCAAATCCGGCTTCGTCGATCCCGACCCATGCCAGCCCTTCGCGGGCCACCGATTTGGTGATATGGCCGTCCGCCTTGACCTGCGCATAGTCCCTGATCCGTTTGACGAGCCGATTGGCAATGCGCGGCGTCCCGCGCGCACGGGCGGCGATTTCCGTCGCTCCGTCTCGATCGATCCCTATGCCCAACACACCGGCCGAGCGGGTCACAATGGTCTCCAACTCGACCGGGGAATAAAATTCGAGCCGGTACACAAGGCCGAACCGGTCCCGGAGAGGTGATGTCAACGCCCCCGCCCTCGTCGTCGCTCCCACGAGGGTAAAGCGCGGCAGATCGAGCTTGACCGTCCTCGTTCCCGGCCCCTGACCGATCACCAGATCAAGTTGATAATCCTCCATCGCGGGATAGAGGGCTTCCTCAACGGAGGCCGGCAACCGATGAATCTCATCGATGAAGAGGACGTCGTGTTCTTGCAGGTTGGTGAGAATCGCCGCCAGATCTCCCGCGTGGGCCAACACCAACCCGGACGTTGACCGTAGTGACGCGCCCATTTCATTGGCGATGATGTGGGCGATCGTGGTCTTCCCCAATCCCGGCGGGCCGTAGAAAATCGCGTGATCGAGAGGCTCTCCCCGCCGTTTGGCCGCCTCGATGCAGACGCGCAACGACTCCTTCATCTTGTCTTGCCCGACGTATTCGTTCAGCGCCTGCGGGCGGAGGGCCTGTTCGATCCCCCGCTCTTCGTCCATCGCTCGACCGGTCACGATCCGTTCGGCCATTATTCCCCTACAAAAAAAGACTTATTTTTCTTCCGGCGTCCGTTGATATTTGGGAGGAGGTGGCAACGCTCCTTGACCCGGCGTAGGCATATTGCCGCAATCCGGCGGGCAGAATTTCATTCCCCGGCTTGGGTCTGGAAAACTCTGTTCCATCTTCTGCAACTGGCATTGCGTCAATCGTCCACCGTCTCTGCCGCCGCAACGGGCCGGTACCGAGGAGCTTCCGATTTCCACATACCCCTCCGGGCAAGATCCGCAGACCGCCAGGGGATTCGCTCCCAACGGCACACATTCAACCAGCGTCGGGTCATCCTCTTTGCACACCCCCGGCGCTTGCGTGACGCCGGTGACGGCGTACCCTTGCGGGCAAATTCCGCAGGTCATCCGAACGGTGGGAGGCGATTCGGGTGCGTCTTGCGCGGCCCCCATCACCGGCCCGGCTCCGACAATCAACGTTGTTCCCAGCCCGATGATGAGCGCGCGCCGAGCAAAGACCGCCGATGGTTGATCGACCACCCCGTCACCCCCTCGCAAGTTCTTTGAGACCCTCGCGAATGAGATTGGTCAACGGCAGAGGGTCTGCCGAAGTCTTCGTGACCCGCCTCAACGCTTCCTTGACGTCGTGCGGACGATAGCCAAGATTCACCAACGCGGACAGGGCATCGTCAAAGAAACCGCCGGTCCCCGCCGTCTCCGCCACCGGCGTCTCACCGGAAGCCGATTCGACCTTGCCGACCTTGTCCTTAAGCTCCAGCGCAATACGGCCCGCGGACTTTTTCCCGATACCAGGGATCGTCGCCAGTTTCTCGATGTCTTCGGTCCTGATCGCGCGCAGGAGGTCGGCAATCGGCATACTTGACAGAACGTTCAACGCCAGCTTGGGACCGATGCCCGTCACCGTCGTCAGCAAGAGAAACGCATCCTTTTCTCGCGGCGAGAGAAAGCCGAACAGTTGAATGGCATCCTCCCGCAAGTGGGTATGGATGTTGAGCGCGATCGTTTCGTTGAGATTCGGAAGCGCGTAATAGGTACTCAGGGGAATATGGACTTCATAGCCGACCCCTTGAACGTCCAGCGTTAAATGGGTCGGCGCTTTGAAGATAAGCTTTCCCGTGAGAAGGGCGATCATCTCGTCTCGTCCCTCGGGTGGCGACGAGTCCGCGTCCCGGGCACGCCTACCCAGCCGCGACGGCAACCTTTTCCATTACCTCGTCGGGAATGTCAAAATTGGCGTGGACCCTCTGAACGTCGTCATGCTCATCAAGGATTTCCATCAGCTTGAGCATTTGTTCGGCGGGTTTTTCATCGAGGCGGACCGTGCTTTGGGGAATATAGGTGATCTCCGCGAGGGCGGTTTCGATCTTCGCGTCGGCCAAGGCCTTCTTCACGGCTTCAAAATCATGGGGCGCCGTGATGATTTCGAACATTTTCTCTCCGACTTTGACGTCGTCCGCGCCGGCATCGAGGGCTACGGACAGCAACGTATCTTCGTCCACTTTCCCTTTCTCGACCGTCAGAAGTCCCTTCTTATGAAACTGCCATGACACCGCTCCGGCCTCCGCCATGGTCCCATTATTTTTGGTCAAGAGACTGCGCACTTCCGCGACCGTGCGGTTGCGATTATCGCTCGTAATTTCAAGGAGCAGCGCGGTGCCCCCGGGGCCGTATCCTTCCAGGGTGAATTCTTCGTACGACACTCCCGGCAGTTCTCCCGTTCCCCGCTGGATGGCTTTCTTGATCGTGTCGCTCGGCATATTGGCGTCTTTGGCCTTGGAGATGGCCAGACGAAGGCGCGGATTCCCGTCCGGGTCACCGCCGGACCGAGCCGCGATGGTCAATTCTCGGATGAGCCGCGTGAAGATCTTTCCGCGCTTGGCATCCTGCGCCGATTTGTGCCGCTTGATGGTTGCCCAATGACTATGGCCGCCCATGGTTCATTCCCCTGGTCGCTTCCCTCTCCACCGACCCCTTTCAGAACCGGCCGAAGACGCCGTGGTGTGACGACGGCGGTCAACTTTTTGTACTCGTAGCATAGGCCTTGCAAAAGAGTCAATGTGCTTGCCACCCACCCGTCCTCTGCTTTCAACGCATCGATGCAGGAAAGAGAACACGCCACGGGGATGGAGTGTGCACACACAGCGCACTTTAACACGGAGCCGACCGAACGGAATGACCATAAAAAATCAAAAGCCCATCCAGCCAGGCTGAATGGGCTACGATCCACAGGAGTATGACACAGCGACTGTGATTACATGAACTTCAGGAACTTCTCCTTGGCCTCATCCATGACCTGGGCCGTCACCGTCTGCAAGCCCCGTTCTCTGGCCACTCGCTCGATCTCTTTGCGGGCCATGGGGCGAATGAAGTCAGGAATGTTCTCCAACCGCTGCTCTGCCTCGCGCGACCAGGCAAGGCCGTTCGGCGAGTCGTTTTTTGAATCATCCATCACTTGAAGTGTGATGGTTTTGAACCCCTGTTTGCGGGCATAGGTTTCCACGCTGCTCTGCACCATCGGTTTGACGAAGGCGGGCAAGCGATCGAGCTTTTCCTTCGCGTCCGGAGTCCAGGTGAATTCAGACGACCCGCCGTTGGACGGCTTGCCCGAACTCGTCAAACCCATCTCCGCGACCATGGCCGAAAACGGACAGCCGCCGGTCGTTTTTTCTCCCGTTTTTGAAGGAGCCGCCGAGACCGCGGACTTGACCTTCTGCATCTTGTCCGCCAAGGACGCCAGCGTGGGGTCCGTCGCCTCCGCACGCGCGCCCAGTTTGAGCCCCAACGCGTTCATCATGTTGGTTTCGCCCGCATTGGTCACCATCGAGAATTTGGCGTTGCAGGAGGGACAGCCGAAGAAAACCCCCAGCGACCCCTCTTCGGGCTTTTCGACCTTCTCGAGGGTCATGTACGTTTCACAGGTGAGACAAACGAATTTCATTACAACTCCTTCGCTCCATTCTTGAGCTTGAGCGATCCCCCGACTTTTTCTTCCCTGACCGGCATGGCGGAATCCAACAGTCGCATCTTCCCGCTGCGTTTACGGTAACACGGAGATTTTAGGCGAGTCAAACCAGCGGGGCGAGAGGTGAGGCGGACGGTCCGCTACAGTTCCCGCCCCTTCCGCCGATAGAGGACAGGGAGCCGGTTTTCTTTTTTACAGACATCCGAGAGGTCGATCACATGCCGTCGGCTGAAGAACTGGTACGGTCTTGTGCGTCTATTCCGACGTTGCCGGAAATTTACGTTCACGTGCGAAACGCGGTGGACAACCTCGGTTCGACCGGTGACCACCTCGCCGACGTCATCAAGCGAGACCCGGCCCTCGCAGCCGGACTGCTCCGCGTCGCCAATGATCCCCGTCATGGGTTTCCTCAACAGATCGATACCATCGAGGGAGCCGTCCATCTCATCGGCCCACAAGCGGTGGCGGACGTGGTCGGCGCCGCCACGGTCGGACGGACGTTTTCGGGAATGCCGGCTTACCTGATGGATGTCGCCAAATTCTGGCGCAAGAGTCTGCTCTGCGCTCTGCTTGCCGGGAAGATCGCCGAATCGAGCGGTCTCGACCACGGCGAGCGTTCTTACACGGCGGGCTTGTTCCGTGACATCGGCCATCTGATCCTTTACCAAACCGTCCCCCAACGGGCCCAGTCTGCCTTGATCGAAGCGGGCTATTTGGAAACTTCCCTGGCCGACGTGGAACAGTCCAACATCGGATGTGACTTTGCCGAGGTGGGCGGCGAATTCATGAGGTCCCTGGGCCTGCCGCTTCAGCTTGAACAGGCGGTCCGCTGGCAACTCGATCCGAGCAAAGCCGGCGACTTCGCCATCCAGGCTTGCATCGTTCATCTGGCTGGCGCGATCGCCGATCATGAGGAACCGGTTGAAGCGACCCGCCGCCTCTGCCGGTTGTCCCTTCACCCTGACGCCGTCGCCGCCACCAAGTTTGTACCCGCC
Source organism: Nitrospira sp. (assembly GCA_024331125.1). Classification (GTDB taxonomy): domain Bacteria; phylum Nitrospirota; class Nitrospiria; order Nitrospirales; family Nitrospiraceae; genus Nitrospira_D. The sequence continues at coordinate 20,802 of JANDJI010000008.1, read as the reverse complement.
TCCATCCCGACCTTGCTCACAGAAGCGCAAAACGACCTGCAACGGGTCTTGCGCCTCGTCTCGCCTCTCGCCAAAGCCGCCTAATGTTTCAGAAACGATCTCGCGGGGAAGGGCAGGCACAGGGCGAGCTGCCCCACGGCATTCCGGCAGCAGCGGACGGCGCGGGACGAACCGAAGACGGGCGACGGTTCCATCCCCGCTCGTCATTAAATGGAATACTGAAAGGTCGGCTTGGCTCCCAAGGTCTCATCCAACACGCCTCGCTGCTTGAGCGCGTCCATGACCCGCTTGATCGCCACGTCGAGATCCACCGGTCCGCTCAAGATCACGTCGGTGTTGGGCGGAGGCTCCTCGGCGGTCTTGCTCACATGCACGGCGATGACCGGCGCGGGATGCACGAGCGTTCTGATCGCTTGCGACGCTTCCCGATAGGCCAAGCCGAAGGGATTCGTGGTGGACACCACGATCAAGCCCGTATCGATCAACAGTCGCGCCACTTCTCCGTATCGACGAGCCATTTCCGCCGTTTGACTCTTTTCTTCTTCGCTCAAATCGGCGTCGAGCCCTCGCCGCAAATTTTCGCCGTCCAACAGATACGCATGACGCCCGTCGGCAATGAGTCGTCCCTCCAATTTTCTCGCCAACAGCGACTTCCCGGCATGCCGCCCGCCGGTAAAGAGCACCACCGCGGACCGGTGGCCGTAGTGCTTCGCGCGGTCTTCAACGCCGACTTCGCCCTTCACCCACGCAAAGTCTCGCCGGCGCGCCTCTTCCCGCAACGATTCCTGATCGTCCGGCACCATTTCCGTCACGATGCCGCCGCCCGCGATGTCGTACTCGTCCACCAACACGAATCGACCGGTCGCCTCGAACGACGAGGACACATCGAACGCGATCGGGGTCTTGGTCCGGAGGGTCAGCTCGGCGACTTGATTCCGACTCACCACCGCCGCATCCTGTTGCTGGTTCAAGTCCGTCGTGTCGATGATGCGATGAAGCGCCGCCACTTCGCACTCGACCTCCTTGGTGGCGACCCGCAACACGTACTTTCGTCCCCGCTCCAGCGGTCGCTTGCCCAGCCAAAACAGATTGGCCTTGAACGACGTTGAGACGTGGGGCAGGTCGCTTGGATGGGCGGCGATTTCCCCCCGCTCCACGAAGATCTGCTCATCGAGGGTCACGCCGATGGATTGGCCCGCCTCGGCGCTCATCGGAAGGGGTTCGACGTTGAACGCTTCGATCGATTTGACGTTGGCCCGCTTGTTCGAAGGAGAGAAGATCAGTTGGTCGCCGACTTTCAGACGGCCGGCCGTGATGCGGCCCGCGATGATGCGACGCGCGTCGAATTTGTACACGTCCTGAACGGGAAATCGCAGAGGCTGATCGGCCGAGGCCGTTTCTTTTTTGAAGAGACTGAGGGTGTCAAGGACGGTCGGCCCCCCGTACCATGGCATAGCCCGGCTGCGATCGGCAATGTTGTCGCCGAGCTTGGCGCTGACTGGGATGATCCGTTCGGGGATCGCGCCGAACTGCCCAAGAAACTCCCGATATTCTTTCTCGATGCCGTCGAAGACATCCTGCCGATAGCCGACCAGATCCATCTTGTTGACGACGACCGCAAACTGACGGACTCCAAGAAGCGAGAGCAGGTACCCATGCTTTTTGGACTGCTCTTTTACTCCCTCAAGGGCGTCGATCACGAGGAGCGCCGCCTCGGCCCTGGCTGCGCCGGAGACCATGTTTTTGAGGAACTCCTTGTGGCCCGGCGCATCGATGATGATGTACTGCCGTCCCTTCCAAATAAAAAACGTCCGCGCCGTATCGATCGTGATACCCTGTTCCTGCTCTTCCAAAAACGCATCGAACAGGAACGCGTATTCGAATTCCTTTCCTTGCTGGCGGCAGATCGCCTGCACCTTTTCCAATTTTCCCTCCGGCAACGACCCGGTATCCGCATAGAGCCGTCCCACGAGCGTGGACTTTCCGTGGTCCACGTGACCGACAATGACGATGTTGAAATGCTCGTCCGGTTTCGAAGCGGCTCGCGCCGCCGCTGCCGTCGCCTCGTCCATTACATGTACCCTTTCTTCCGGAGCATCTCCATGCCGCGTCCCGCGTCCTGGGCACGTCCGGCCCGTTCCGCGATATTCGTCGCCCGCAGCTCCTCGATGATCTCATCCACCGTCTTGGCGGTGGACTTTACGGGCGTCGTGCAGGGAGCGCACCCCAGACTCCGATAACGTGTGCCGTCCCCCTTGTCCAAGTACAGATCGATAAAGGGGATATTCTCGGCCTTGATATATTCCCAGATGTTGACTTCCGTCCAATCAAGCAGGGGGTGGATTCGGATATGGGTCCCCGGCGGGAACGTCGTTTTGAACTGGTTCCACAGTTCCGGCGGCTGATCGCGGAAATCCCAGTCTCCGTGTTTGTCACGGGGCGAGAAGTATCGCTCTTTGGCCCTGGTGCTGTCTTCATCGGCGCGCACGCCCAAAATGACGCCGGTGTACCCTTTCGATTCGATCAGATTTTTTAGCGCCATCGTCTTGAGCGCCGTGCAACAGACGTCGCGTCCCATCGTGTGATTCATCCCGGCCGCCAGCGCCTCTTTATTCTGGCCTACGACCAAATTCAACCGCCACTCGCGGGCCAATCGGTCGCGGTATTCGATCATGGCGGGAATCTTGTAGCTCGTATCCACGTGCAGCAACGGAAACGGCACGTGACCGAAGAACGCCTTGCGGGCCAACCACAGGAGAACGGTCGAATCCTTGCCCATCGACCACAGCATGGCCAAATTGTCGAAGTGTTTGTAGGCCTCACGGAAAATGTAGACGCTTTGGTCTTCCAGCTGGCGCAGATGTTTCACAATTTCTCTCCCTTCACCTCGATCATCTCCGGCTCGCAGCCGGTTTGGCGCCCACCGCCTCCCGCGTCAACTCTTCCAGCTTGCGGGCCGCAGCCCCTCCTTCGAGCGCCGCCTTCGCCCGGGGGTAACAAGCCGAGAGCGATTGCCCCTTTCCCGCCGCGTACAGCAACATCGCCGCGTTCATCAGAACCCATTCCTTGGGTCCCCCCTGCACCTGATGCTGAAGAATACGGTGGAGCAGCTCCGCCTCCCTGTCTCGTTGATCCGGCGGAAAGCCCGCCATCTCCCGTGAAGAACCGAGCGCCAGCCCGAAATCCTTGGGAGCCACTCCCAAGGGCGTGATACGCTCATCTCTCAATTCCAGCACCCTGGTCACCGCCGACAGGGAGAGTTCCGGATCGCCCTCGACTCCGCGAATGACGAACCCCCTCGGGCAACCGAGCATGCGCAACGCTTCAGCCGTTTTCTCGAAATGCGGGGGATGCGACAGCCCGACCACCTGCGCGGAAGCGCGAGCCGGGTTGAGCAGCCTGGCGATCGGATGAAAGACGTTCCTCACACCCAGCTCCTGTCGCATCTCCAGAAATCGATAGACCGCCGGATGGTAGATGCCGATATCCAAATACGCGAACCCCTTCTTGAGCAGATCCTCGGTCACGGCGCGTGGAGTGGAATCGACCGGGATACCCAGCGCCTTCAGCACTCCGGCACTGCCCGGCCTTCCGGGAATCCCGTCGTAGCCGTGCATCAGCACCGTAGCCCCGGCGGAAGCGGCGACAATGGAGGAGGCCACCAGCGCATGGAAGGTGTCCTGTTTGCCCGCATAGGTCGGCACATCGACGAGGGCGACTTCCTTCGGAACCGAGAGAGGAGACACATACTGTCTCACGGCGGCCGTCATGCCCGCCAATTCCGCGACCGATTCCGACTTGAATCGCATGGCGATCAAAAAGGCTCCCGTTTGAGCCGGAGTCGCGTCGCCTTCGATGAGGGCTCTCATCGCCTGCTTGGTTTCATCCCACGTCAAATCCTTGGACGTCTTGGGCCCCTTGGCGATTTTGGCGAGGATGTCCTGAAACGTCATGTTATGACTACGACCGATGCAAGCCGCACTCGGTTTTCGCGTGGCCTTGCCAGCGACCGGCTCGCAAATCCTCTCCCGGACTCACCGGTTTGGTGCAATGGGTACAACCGATGCTCGGGTAGTTCCTGTCATGGAGAGGGTTGTACGGCACTTCATAGACCTTGATGTAGGTCCATACATCGTCCCACGTCCATCGCGCCAGCGGATTGACTTTGACCAGACCGAACTTGGCATCCCATTCGATGAGGCCGGCATCGGCTCTGGAGGGGGCCTGGTCTCGGCGAATACCGGTAATCCATGCATCGAACCTCTTGAGTACTCCGGCAAGCGGCTCGACTTTCCGCAGTCGGCAACAGAGGTCCGGATCGTTGGACCACAGCGCCTCACCGTATTGTCGCGCCTGTTGTTCCGGCGTCAGCGATGCGTTGACTCGGATCACCTGCGCCGGCGCCAGCCCGTATCGCTCGATGACGCGATCTCTCGTCTCATACGTTTCCGGAAAGAGAAAGTCCGTATCCAGGTAGAACAGCGGAACGGAGGGATTGATCCGATGGATCATGTCCACCAACACCACGTCTTCCGCGCCGAAACTACAGGCAAGGACGATGTTCGGCGCATACCGCTCGATGGCGGCCGCCAGCACCTCTTGCGGCGGTTTCGATTCAAGCGACTCGCCCCACGAGCGGAGGCGGCCGGCGATGCCCGAATTTTGGCTGTCCGTCATATCAAGACTCGTCTTCCCTCTCTAGTCCCCGACCTTCTCGACCAGCAGCCGATAGTGCGTCGCTTCCGGCTCCAGCGCCTCTTCCCACAACACCTTATGCCCATCGTTCTTGAGACTCATCGGCACGTTCTTGATCGGCTCACCGGCATCCAACCAGACTTCGAGCCGTTCGCCCGCCTCCATCATTTCGAGCTTCAGCTTAGTTTTGACGTAGTTCATCGGGCAAGCCACGCCGCGCAGATCATACACGGGAACGTCGGCCTGAGCCGAAGGGGGAGAGACAAGTTCCGACTTCGGTTCAGGCTGGGCCGTTGGAGTCGCCGTCGCGGTCTCGGCGGTCGGCGCCAACTTAAGATCTTTGCCCATGCGTTCCGTCGCGGCCCGGCAGGCATCCACGAAGCCCTTCGCGAACGCGATTTTTTCCCTGGCGAATTGTTCGCCGCTCTCTTTGCTTCCCAGATCGCCGACCTGCCCGCCAAGGTCTCGATACTGCGCGGGGACGACGCCCTTCTTGGCAATGCGGGCGTCGAATTCACCGAGCGTTTCTGAGTCGGTCGAGGGATCGAGCCCTTCCGTCACCAACAGCGCTTTCGCGGCGGCCAACACGGCTCGATACGCCTTGTTCACCGCCACTGCATACTGGTGCTTTTCGACGTGGAGCCTTGCCAAATAGAGCTCTTGGTCGGCTTCCAAAATTCCGTTTTCGATCATTTCGAGGGCGCCTCCGGCGCACTCGCCGGGGCCATGGTCTTCGAGCACAAAGGGATCATCCCCTTCCCAGTCGTAGTAAAACGTGGGGTCTTCCTCATAAGAGGGAACGATCGTATAGGGAATGAGTTCGTCCTTCAGGTCGTTTTTCCCGACGCGATCGATGAACGCCGGCATCGTTTCACCCGGTTTGCGGTCCCTCCGATACACGTCGATCAAATGCGTAATGGCCGCCGGGACCGCCTTGGCGGGCAGCTTGACCGTCATCTGCCCGATCTTGGCCGTGCCGTTCACCTTGCCCCCGAGATGCAGTTCATACATGGGCAGCGTATGGTCTCCGATCCGTTTGCCGACGCCGTGCAGTCCGATCGTCGCGATGTGGTGCTGGGCGCAGGAATTGTGGCAACCGCTGATCTTGACGGTGACTCCGGCCAGATCGTCCGGCACTCGCCCGGCCGGGAAAATCTCGGCCAGCCCCCGAGCCATCCCCTTGGATGAGGTGATGCCCAGACCGCATGTATCGGTGCCGGGGCAGGCGATGATGTCTTCAACGTGCTCGGCGCCCGGATCGGCCAAGCCCTGAAGCGCCAAATCCTGATACAACGCTTCGATGCGGTCTTCAGGAATCCATCGAATCACGAGGTTTTGATGAATCGTCGTCCGGAGATTGCCGTTGGAATACCGCTCGGCAAGGTCCGCCACCCACCGCATTTGGTCCGCCGTGATGTCTCCCATGAAGAGTTTGATCACGACCGTGACATAACCTTCCTGCTTCTGCGGAATCACGTTGGTCCGCTTCCACGTCTGAAAGGATGTTTCATGGTCGTCCTCGCGATGTCCGTTGGTGGGCGCGCCATTGGAGGCCGATCCGCTCCTGGTCGGCATGATCAGCGGAACCGGTCGATCGTCATGGTGGAGCAGTCGGATCGGCCGGTCCGCGGGCAGGTTGTACCCCAAGGCCGTATACGCCGCTTCCCACCGTCGTTTGAATTCTTCAAATCCCAACTTGTCGATGACGAACTTCATGCGGGCCTTGTGGCGGTTTTTTCGATTCCCCAAGGCATCGAAGACTTTGATCACCGCTTCGATGCTGGGGATCAGTTCGTCCATCGGCGTAAATTCTCGCAGCACCTTGGCCATTCGAGGCAGCGGCCCCAACCCTCCGCCGGCCACCATCCGAAAACCGACGGCCCCATCCTCCCGTTTGACGGCCATGAGGCCGATGTCGTGAATGGGAGTCAAGGCGCAATCGTGCGCGCACCCGGAAAAGGCGATCTTGAACTTGCGGGGCAAGCTTTGGTTGAGCGGATTGCGAAGGAGATGGTACGCCACCGTTTTGGCGTACGGCGTCACGTCAAACACCTCATCCCGGCATACGCCGGCCAGGTGGCAAGCGGTCACGTTCCGGACCGTATTGGAACAGGCCTCTCTGGTCGTCAGACCGACTTCCGCCAGCCCGCGCATGATCGTCGGCACATCTTTGAGCTCGACGAAATGCATCTGGATATCCTGCCGCGTTGTCACATGGCCGACGCCGGTAGCATACCGGTCGACCAACTCGGCGAGGCGGCGAAGCTGGTTCGCCGAAATGCCTCCAAAGGGGATTTTGACCCGCACCATCTGGACCCCGGATTGCCGCTGCCCGTAAATGCCGAACTGGAGGCGGAACGGCTTAAAAAGATCCGAAGAAAGGTCGCCGGCCAGACACCGAAGGGCCTCCGCTTCGAAGGTTTCAATTTCTTCGGCAATGGCGGGCGGAATGGGAGTCGTCACGACCTCGACCGTTTTCAGTTGTTGGGGAGTCATTGAGGCATCTCCTCTTGGCGACAATGGGACCGATGCATCTATACCTTTACGGAAACCTGATACGCACTCTCGCAGCTAAATGTGATACATGGGGGCATACCGCCCCTCGATCGCCCGTTGCCGCTCGGCCAACTGGTCGATCCTGATCCGTTGAAGAACATCGTACTCGGCCCGGGCGACCTGCTTCCAGACATGGCCAAGAAGGAGTTCCTGCTTGGACTGATGCCCTTTGGCGGGAAAGCCGTTCGAGGCGCCAGAGTGGAGAACCGGGCCGTCGAGTACTTCGAGAATATCGGCGACCGACAAAGCGGATGGTTCTTTGACGAGTCTGTATCCACCGTGCGCCCCTCGTAAACTGTCGATCAATCCCCCTTTCTTCAGGGCGAGGAGGACTTGCTCCAAAAATTTAATCGGGATCGCTTGGCGTCTCGCAATCGATCGAGCTTGCACTGGGACTTCTTTTCCATGGATCGCAAGATCAATGGCAGCCATGATGCCGTACAGGGCCCGCCGGGATACCTTCATTTTTGCATTGGTCTTATTTACATTCTCTATTATTCCCGTATGAATTGTTCGTTTATCACGTTCCCTCTCGCCCTGTCAAGCCTCAATTTCCGAGTGATACGGCAACCTTTAGGGTGGTCTGACCATTTTCTCCCTGTCATTTTCGGCTCATGGAGATTGCGCGTAACCGTTGCCGACGGCTTCTCGACATGAGCCATGAAATTTACGATCGCGCGCTCAAAGCAACTCGCTGAGTCTTACGTTCTTGATAAAAACGAATTGACATCGCGCTCCCCGCGGGCAATAATCCGCCCCTCTTCGCGTGGTACCTCAATGGCTGTGCCCCCACCGGTGCTGACGATCCTTGCGTTGACCGCGGACGGCGAGATACAAGCGCAGCTGAAGCATGCGCTGCGCGACGCATCGATCACCGTCGTGCGCGATGCCGCCGCTTTTCAAAGAGAGGCGTCCAAACACTCTTTCGACGCGGTCGTCATCGAATCTCGCGGAGGGCTCGAACGGTCTCTGGCGTTGCCGGTTTCCGTCGATCCTTCTCGGACCTTGGTCATTGCCGGCTCCCGGGCGGTGCTCAAAAAAGCCGCAAAAATCTTCCAGCTCCTCGATCGCCACCACGCGCATTCATCCGGTTCGCATTCCGGAAAGCATCGCGATGACTCCTTGCAAGGCTACCTCGAAACAAAGATGGGCGACTTCGTCAGAAGCATGAGAAACGGCTCCGCAAAAAACCTCTATCCGGTCTTGATTTCGGCGATCGAACGCCCCTTGATCGCCTCGGCCTTGCAAGAGACCCAAGGCAATCAGATTCAAGCCGCCGAACTGTTGGGGTTGAACAGGAATACCTTGCGGAAAAAGATTCTCGACTTACACATCCCGTTGAAGCACACGCGAAGAAAAACTCGACAGACTCGATAGAGCTTCCCCTTAGATCTCCGTCTTCGATGTCTCCGAGCGATACCGGGCTTTTCCCCTTGCTCCCGCCCATGAATGCGCCGGGATCTCTCCTCGGAGTACACGGTGACAATCCGTTTTTTTATGGAGCAGGAACGAATTGACGGCTCCCTTCGATCGGCTGGAACTAAAGAAATAAGGAGACGGACGGTTCCTCGCAACTCCCTCCCCTCCGCTTTTCTTGACACCTTGGGCTGGCCTATATTAGCATGCCCGACCGGACGATAGGCGCGTAGCTCAGGGGGAGAGCGCTACCTTGACACGGTAGAGGTCGACGGTTCAAGACCGTCCGCGCCTACCACTGGTCGAGGCATCCCAGCGCCTTCAACGGCGGGGTGCCTTTATTGTTTTTACGCGACTGCTAAATCTTCTGGTTCGATGAAAGTCACAGTCAAAGACGGCCCTACCGGCGACGTGCGGACCGGCCAAACGGTCGGAACCGCTTTGTCTGCCCTGGGAGTTCCGGTCGGCATCGATATCGTAGCGGCACGGGTCAACGGGTCGGTCGTCGATCTTGCGACGCCGTTGCGCGAGGACGCCGTCATAGAGCCGCTTCGGTTCGATAGCCCGGAAGGCCGTGACGTGTACAGGCACAGCAGCACGCACATCATGGCGCAGGCCGTCAAAGAGCTGTTCCCGACGGCCCAATTGACGATCGGACCGGCATTGGAAGACGGCTTTTATTATGACTTCGCCTATGAGCGGCCGTTCACTCCAGAAGACCTTGAGAAAATCGAGGAACGGGCCCGCGAGATTCTCAAACGAAACTTGAAGATCACCAGAAAAGAGCTGTCCAAACAAGAGGCGATCGAGTTTTTCAAGGCGCGCGGCGAACGGTACAAGGTCGAGCTGATCGAAAACTTTCCCGAAGGGGAGCCGGTTTCCATCTATGCCCAAGGGGATTTCGTCGATTTATGCCGCGGCCCGCACGTGCCTTCGACGGGACACGTCGGCGCCTTGAAACTCCTGTCGATCGCGGGAGCCTATTGGCGCGGCGATGAGCGGAATCCCATGCTCCAGCGGATCTATGGCACTTCCTTCCCGACGAAAGAAGAGCTGGAAGCCCATTTGGCCCGTTTGGAGGAGATCAAACGACGGGATCATCGGAAGGTGGGGAAAGACTTGGACTTGATTTCCGTCCAAGATGAAATCGGCCCCGGCCTGGTGCTGTGGCACCCCAAAGGCGCGATGATCCGACTGTTGATCGAAAATTTCTGGCGCGAGCAACATATCAAGGACGGCTACGAGTTGGTGTATTCTCCCCATGTCGCCCGCCTCGATTTGTGGAAAACCAGCGGTCACGTCGATTTCTACCGCGAGAATATGTTCGCCGCGATGAAGGTGGAGGGCAGCGACTATCAACTCAAACCGATGAACTGTCCCTACCACATCATGATTTACAAGTCGCATCTCCGCAGCTATCGGGATCTTCCCATCCGATACGGCGAACTGGGAACGGTCTATCGTTATGAACGGACCGGCGTGCTGCACGGGCTGTTGCGCGTGCGCGGGTTTACGCAGGACGACGCCCATTTATTCTGCCGGCCCGATCAGATGGAAACGGAAGTCAGCCGAGTCCTGGATTTTACCTTTCTCATGCTGCGGACGTTCGGATTCGCCGAGTTCGAGGTCTTTCTCTCGACCAGGCCGAAAGAGTCGGTCGGGTCCGACGAACATTGGACGCAAGCGACCGGAGCTTTGGAGGCGGCGATCAAAAATCGACACATCGCCTACCGCGTGGACCAGGGAGGAGGCGCCTTCTACGGCCCGAAAATCGACATTAAGATCAAAGATGCGCTGGGTCGCTCGTGGCAATGCTCCACCATCCAGGTCGATTTCAACAACCCGGAACGATTCAAGTTGAGCTACATCGGCGAAGACGGCAAGGCCCATCAGCCCATCATGATCCACCGTGCTTTACTGGGATCGATCGAACGGTTCTTTGGAATCTTGATCGAGCACTATGGAGGGGCTTTTCCCACGTGGCTCGCGCCGGTCCAGGCGACGGTGATGAACATCACCGATCATCAACGGGACTATGTCGCCGCCGTCGCCACGGAGTTGAAAGCCGCCGGGTTTCGCGTCGAGGCGGATCTGCGCAATGAAAAAATCGGGTTCAAAATTCGCGAAGCGGAGAAGGCGAAAGTTCCGTTCATGCTGGTGGCGGGAGATCGCGAAGTCCAGGGGAGAACCGTCTCGGTGAGGGGGCGAAGCGGCGCGAACCTGGGGAACATGCCGGTGTCCGGAGTGATCGATCTCCTCCGCGCCGAAACCGCGCGAGCCCGGCCGGATGTCCAATCCATACAAGGAGGTGGCTTATCGTTCCCAAACTGCGCGTGAATCGTGAGATCCGCGTCCGAGAGGTGCGGGTGATCGGGCCCGGCGGCGAGCAGCTGGGCATTCTCCCGACCCCGGAGGCGCTCCGTCAGGCTCAAGAAAGCGGTTACGATCTCGTTGAGGTCGCTCCCACGTCGATACCGCCGGTCTGCCGGATTATGGACTACGGCAAATACAAATACGAGCTCAACAAGAAAGAGCATCAGAGCCGGCGCCATCAAAAGTCCACGCAGGTCAAAGAAATCAAGCTCCGGCCTCGCACGGACAAACATGACTTGGAAATCAAGGTTCGACAAATGAGAGCGTTCCTGGAAGACGGCAACAAAACCAAGGTCACCTTGACCTATCGAGGGCGTGAGATGGCCAACCAGGAAATGGGCCGCGCGGTCATGAATTCGGTGATCGAACAGTTGGCTCCATACGGCACCATCGAACATGCTCCTCACATGGAGGGGCGAAATTTAATCATGATCGTGGCTCCCAAAAGTTAAGGGGCTTGCGTGACGGGCGACTTAAACCCAAGACATGTCCACCGAGGGAAAACATGAAAATGAAGACGCACAAGGGCGCCAGCAAACGATTTGCCAAAACCGGCAGCGGAAAGATCGTCCGTCGCAAGGCCGGCAAACGCCATCTGTTATCGCATAAAAAACGTGATCGGAAACGCCGCTTGAGCGGCGCGGCGGTCGTCGTCGGCAGAGCAACCGCCGTCTTGAATCAACTCCTCCCCAAATAGTTTTTAGATCGGGCCGACACCGGTCGGCCGAACGAAAAGGAGCATGGAACTATGCCTCGCGCAAAAGGCGGACCCAAAACTCGGCATCGGAGAAAGAAGCGGCTCAAGTTGGCAAAAGGGCAATACGGCGGCAGGAGTCGGCTTTTTCGCTCGGCGACCGAAAGCGTCGATAAAGGGCTGACGTACGCGTATGTCGGCCGAAAAGACAGGAAAGGCGACTTTCGCCGTCTCTGGATCGCGCGCATCAGTGCCGCAGTGCGCAATCATGGGATGACCTATAGCCGGTTCATCAACGCCCTTAAAAAGGCGAACGTGCTGTTGGATCGTAAAGTCTTGTCCGACATGGCCATCAAAGACGCGGCTGGATTCGAGCAATTGATCGGCCTCGCTAAACAGCACATGGCCCCCGCTGCGGTTTAGTCTCGCCGACCGGTGCGACTTCCTCCAAGAAGAGGGGAGACGATCCGTCGCCCCTCTTCTCATCTTAAGCTAAGCTCCGTGTAGCGGCGCCCTTTTATCGGAAGCCCACAGGAGATTGCACACGGCTCTCTCCGGAACGTTCCGTTCGCCGGCACGCATCCGATCGAGGAGGACATGATGATGGAATCAGCCGCATGGGCGTTCGCAGGGCTCGCGATAGGTTTCTCCCTTGCCTGGTTCATGGCGGCCGCGCGCACTCAGGCCGAACATGCGCGCAGGATCGGCGAGATCGAGCAGAGAGCCGGCCGCGCCGAAGCGAACGCGGCGGCGGCGGAAGCCACGACGGCGGAGCTGCGCAGGCAGATTGAAGAAGCCGGAAAAAGCACCGACGCCGAATTGCACGAGCTGAGAACGAGACTTTCCGAGGAACATTCGGCCAGAGTGAAGGCGGAAACCGAGAGACAAGAACTGTCTCAACGGGTAGAGGACGAAAAGCGTCTTTTGCGGGAAGCACAAGAGAAACTGACGGACACTTTCAAATCTTTGGCGACCACGGCCCTGGAAGGAAGTCAGACGACGTTTCTGACTCTCGCCAAAGAAACCTTCGACAAGGTCTTGGCGGAAGCCAAAGGAGATCTCGGCAAAAAAGAGGAAGCGATTCGCGGGCTGGTCTCACCTTTGGCCGACTCTCTCAAATCATTCGATGACCACGTGCGTCGGCTCGAAACGACGCGCCAGCAGGCCTACACCAGCCTCGAATCGCAGCTCACATTGTTGGCGGGAGCCCAGGAACGGCTTCAGCGGGAAACCGCCAACCTGGTGACGGCCCTCAGAACACCGCGCGTTCGCGGCAGATGGGGCGAACTGACGTTGCGGCGCGTGGTTGAATTGGCCGGCATGTCCGAGCACTGCGATTTCACGGAGCAGTTGAGCGTCACGACCGATCATGGCCGCATCCGTCCGGACCTCGTCGTTCACCTTCCGGTCGGACGAACCATCGTGGTCGATGCCAAGGTGCCTCTTGACGCCTACCTCGACGCCGTTTCCTCCGACTCCGAACAACGTCGAGCGGACTCGCTGGCGCGTCACGCGGATCACGTGCGAGCCCATATGCTGGCCTTATCGGCGAAAACCTATTGGGATCAGTTTGAACGGACGCCGGAGTTCGCGGTCATGTTCATTCCGGGCGAGTCGTTTTTTGCGGCGGCGGCGGACGCCGACCATCGACTCATTGAAGACGGAATGAAGAAACGAGTCGTGCTGGCGACTCCCACCACGTTGATCGCGCTGCTTCATGCGGTGGCCTACGGCTGGAAACAAGAGCACCTGGCAGCGAACGCGCAGGCCGTCAGCGACTTGGGCAAGCAACTGTACGAACGAATGAGAACGCTCGCCGGCTATATTACGGACATCGGCAATGGCTTGGATAAAGCCACCCGCGCCTATAACAGCGCCGTCGGTTCTTTGGAAAGCCGGATTCTCCCGGCTGCCAGGCGGTTCAGAGAACTGGGCGCGGCATCCGGTGATGAGATCCCCATGATGAATCCCCTCGACACTCAAGCGCGCCACATGACGGCTCCCGACCTTGCAAAAGAAAATTGACCGCGGGCGCACCCGCCGGATGCCGCAACCCCTTTGAACGGCCTTCAGGTGAACGGCCTCTGGGCGACGCGACTTACACCACCTGCTCGAGCCGAGAAAGATTCACCTCGAACGCGACGACCGGCATGGCGATTTGCCAACGTTCGAGAACTTCCGGGTGAATTTCGCCGATCAAGCCGATCGGCGTTCCCGAGACGACGATCGTTCCGACGCGGCCGTCCAGAAACGACGGGTGGGGGATCGGCTCCAGACCGTACGTCTTGCCCAAATAATAGAGGCAAGCGTCCAAACAGGAGTGGATTTCGGAAAAATGTGCCGCAGCATGAGCAATCACCGCGCCCAGCACCGTTTCCGTACGGGAGCCGACTTCGTGCGCCGAATCAAAAATCGCCACCTCGCCGGCTTCAAACAGACGGTGAGGATAGAACGATCGGGCCGACGCCGCTTCGACCCGCAGCAGCGAGGGAATCATCCACTGGCGGAGGCAACTGAAGCTTGAAGACATCACGTTGCGGACTTCCACCATCTTCCCCCACTCCGTTCCCTCCAACCGCATCGCGTCGCGGTAGTGATCCGGAGAGCCGAGGATATTGGAAATGATCTCCTGAAACCCGAGCCCGACCATCAGCTCCCGCGCCCGATCCGAGAGTTGCTCGATGCGGGACAGCCCCCCGACGGTAAATTGCGACGGCATTTCCGGTGAAAACGCCCCGTAGCCGAGGCTCATCGCCACGTCCTCGACCACGTCCATGGCGTGCATAAGATCCTGCCGATAGGGGGGCAACTTGACCGTGACCGATTGTTTCCCGGTCGAGACGTGGTACCCGTAGGTTTCGAGCGCCTCTTTGACGACCGTCGCCCCGAGTTCTTGACCCAAGGCCCGTTCAATCGTCTCGATTTGAATCGGCCTCGGTCGTCCGATGTCGCGCGGCGTGACCACCCGTTTGCCGAACGGAGTTTCATAGGGGTAGCGCACCGCGATCGGCTGGATCGCGGCCCCTCGATCCGCCAAATTGGCGGCAAAGATGTTCAGCGTCAACACGACCATCGCGGCATCAGTCCCCGTCACCTCGATGAACAACTCGTCATCCCCGACCAGCACCTCTCCGATCTCCCGGCTGTTGATGATCGGAGGGAACGACAGAGGCCGGTGCTCCGCGTCCCGCAGCAGAGGCAGGCGGCTTTGTCCCGCCAAAATAGATCCGTACTCCAATCCCTTGGGATGGACCATGAGTATTTCCGAGAGGGTCATCGGCGTTTCCATCCCCAAGGGGGTGAACCGCGCGTCGTCCGGATTCGCCAACTCGTAGGTGACGGGGAAGCGGATCTTCTGAAGTCGATAGATGCCGATCGAAACCGTCTTCCGCTTGTGCCCGAAAATGTCCGCCAGCTTCTCCTGCGTCTGAATGAGTTGGGCCAACCCCTGTTCCGTGACCCGATAACCCGTGGCGGCGCACGCGGCGACATAGGGGCGTACGCGATCGAGCCCCGGCGCGACGAGCAGTTGCGGCGGTCGCCCCGGCTGCTTGGATAAAAAAGGATAGGGCCTCGCCGTTCCACCGAACTTGATGCGGATTTGTCGCGCGATCCCCTCGCAACACCAGAGATCCGGACGATTGCTGTCCTGCAACTCGACGCGCAACTCTCCGCTATCCGCCTGATACCCCTTCACCTCGCCTTTCACGAGGGTGAGCCATTCTTGCAGTTCATCGATCGAGACCGTGCGCGGCTCACCGGGAGCTCCGAGCAACGATTCCAAATCGCTCTTGAAGATGGAGATCGTGGGCATGGCGTTGCCTAAAACGCTCCTCTGGTCGTGCGGATCAGATCCAAGTTATCGGTGAACAGCTCGCGGATATCGTGAACGCCGAGCGCCACCATGGCCATACGGTCCAACCCCAGCCCCCAGGCGATCACCGGCACCGTCACTCCAAGGGGCTGCGTGACTTCGGGTCTGAACAGACCGGCCCCGCCCAGCTCCATCCAGCCCAACCGGGGATGACGGACGTGGAGTTCGACCGACGGTTCCGTAAACGGAAAATAGGCGGGCACGAACTTCACCTCTTTCGCCTGGGCGACCTCCCGGGCGAACAGATTCAGCAATCCCAACAGTGTGCGGAAATTGATGTCCTCACCCAGGACGATTCCTTCGACTTGAAAAAAATCCGTCGCGTGGGTCGCGTCCACTTGATCGTAGCGAAAGCACCGCGCGATCGAAAAATATTTGCCGGGCACCGACGGCGACAAGGCGAGGGTCCTGGCCGACACCGCCGTGCCTTGACTCCGCAACACCAACCGTTTTGCCCGCTCCGGATCGAACCGATACCCCCAGCCGGTCGATCCGGTGGTCCCGCCGTGTTCATGCGTCGCGGCTACGCGCGAGAAAAAAGGCTCGGCAACCGCCGACGCGCGCGCCGGTTCTTTGACGAAATAGACGTCGTGAATGTCGCGGGCCGGGTGGAATTGGGGCATGAACAGCGCGTCCATGTTCCAAAATTCGGTCTCGACGAGCGAGCCGCGCATCTCCTGAAAACCCATGCTGACCAACTTGAGCTTGACCGCGTCCAGAAACTCACGATACGGATGCTTCTTGCCGGCTGCGATCCGAGGCGGGCGCAGGCTGATGGTGTACTTTCGGAACCGCTTCGTTCTCCAACTGCCGTCCTTGAGCAAGTCGGGACTGAGCTGCGCGACTTCCTCCGCTTTGGCCTGACCGGCAAGCGCGGTGACCGCCGCCGCGCCCGCCTGAGACAACGTGTAGGATCGCGTCGTGCGCTCCTCGATTCGAAACGGTTCCCTGGCGCTTCCTCGCTTCACCGCATAATCGTGAATGAGCGCCCGCTGGACCTCCGGGAAACTTTCCAGCGGGCGAGGCGCTTCATCAAGATCACAGAGCAGCGCGCGCATCGCCTCGACGGAAGGACTTGGCCTGCCGGTGGACTCAAGACAGCCGCCTTGCACGACCAGAAGCGCCCCCTCTTTTTTGAGACGACCCACCGCCTTGCTGACGTCGGACGGCTCAAGCCCCTCTTTCGTCTGAAGATCGGCGATCGTCAGCCGCTTCCCCGTGCTCGAGGCCTCTCGCGCAGCGGACAAGACGCGATCCAGGGGGGAAGACCGTTCAATGTAGCTCTTTCCCACCGCCGTCAATGACACGACCGGCGTGACCGTCTCAGAAGTGATCGCGAGGAGCTGTTTCGCCAACAGCCACTCGATCGCCATGCTCAGTTGAGACGATTCGAGTTTGGTCGCCTCGGCGAGTTGGTCCGTTGTGAGCGCAGCCCCGGCTGGATGAGCCCCAAAGACCCCAAGCACCGCGATTTCGAGGGGATGGAGATTGTCGCAGGAAGACGTTGTATCCACCGAACGCCTATGGATGAACGGAAACCGACCGGCCAGCTGCGCGCAACGCGGCAATGGTCGCGGCGTAATCGGAGCCGGAGAAAATCGCCGAGCCGGAGACAAGGACGTCCGCTCCGGCCTCCAGCACCTGAGCCGCATTGTCGGTTTTCACGCCGCCGTCTACTTCCAACAAGGCGCGGCTACCGATCCGATCCAGCATCCGTCGCACGGCCCGTATTTTCGACAAACAGGAGGCGATGAAGGTCTGCCCCCCGAAACCGGGATTGACGGACATAATCAGCACCAGATCGACGTCGGGCAGGATTTCCTCCAACGAATGAACCGGCGTCGCCGGGTTCAACGTCACGCCGGCTTTGACGCCGTGCTCTTTGATGGATTGAATCGTCCGATGCAAATGAGGGCAGGCTTCCACGTGCACGGTCAGGTAATCGGCCCCCGCCTTGGCGAACTCGCCTATGAACGCATCGGCATTCGTGATCATCAAATGGACATCGAGGGGGAGTTTTGTTTCCTTCTTCAGCGCCTGCACGATCGGCGGCCCCACCGTCAAATTCGGCACGAAATGCCCGTCCATGACGTCGACGTGCAGCAGATCCGCCCCGGCCCGTTCGACCGCAGCCGCTTCGTCGGCCAGTCGAGCGAAATCGGCGGACAGGATAGAAGGAGCGATCAGGACCGGCCGGCCCATTAGGAGACCTTTCTCAGCCGGGCGGCGTAGAAACCGTCCATTCCGACCTGATTTCCCACGGTTGAAAACGCTCCTTGTGCCGTCATGCAGGAGAGGGCATTGGAAGGAAGCCAGGGCCCCACGGACTCGCGCACCCAGCCCGGATACCGCCGGCAAAAATATTTGATCACGTCCTCGGTTTCTTCCGGCTCCGTCGAACACGTACTATAGACCAGCACCCCGCCGGGCCGCAAGACGGCGGCCGCCGACTCCAAGAGCCCCTGTTGAAGCCGTTGATGCCGTGAAAAAACCGACGGATGTTTGCGCCATTTGATCTCCGGATGCCGCCGCAACACCCCGATACCGCTGCACGGCGCGTCCAAGAGAATCCGATCAACCATTCCATCGGATGTCATGGCGGCGGAGGATTGAACTGATGCGGCACGACTCTTTCCCCCAACGTTCCGGCGGATGAGGCGCATCATCTCTTGACTCTTTCGCGCGTCATGGACCACGTCCGTTACGATGGTGATTCCCAACCGGCGACAGTTGTCCCGCAGAAGATCGAGCCTGGCCGGTTTGCGGTCGATGGCGATAACACGGCCGCGATTCTTCATCCGTTCCGCCACATGGGTGGTCTTGCCGCCGGGCGCGGCGCAGACATCGAGCACGAGTTCGCCCGGTTGCGGATCGAGAATGAGCGGGATAAGCTGAGCGGCTTCGTCTTCCACATAGAAATCTCCCTCCGCAAATCCAGGGAGGGTCGTGACGGGCCCGCCGGTGTGAAGCACGACTCCTACCGGGCTGAAAGTCGTGGTGCCAGCCTCGACACCCTGTCGGCGACACCGATCAAGAAACTGCTCTCTCGTCGTTCGCAGCCGATTCACCCGCACTGTCAAGGGAGGAATGGAACCGGCCGCTCGACAGATGTCGTCCGCCCCTTCAAACCCATGCCGATCCATCCATCGTCGGCACAGCCAGAGGGGGATCGAATGGCACACGGATAGGGCATAGGCCGGATCAACGGCGGGATCCGGCATCGGCGGCTCGGGCATCCGAAGCAGGTTGCGCAAGACCGCGTTGACCAA
Source organism: Nitrospira sp. (assembly GCA_024331125.1). Classification (GTDB taxonomy): domain Bacteria; phylum Nitrospirota; class Nitrospiria; order Nitrospirales; family Nitrospiraceae; genus Nitrospira_D. The sequence continues at coordinate 1,925 of JANDJI010000008.1, read as the reverse complement.
CCCGCTCCAGTCGTGCCCCCACCTCCTCGAATGGGCTTTGGCGAGCCGAACCGATTCGTCCACCGCAGCCGAGGCAGGAACGCGGTCCAAATACAGAAGCTGGTAGGCTCCCAACCGCACCAACATTTGAACCCCTGTGGGAAGCCGTGAGAGCGGTTTGTCAAGGACAGGAGCCAGCCGCCAATCGACGAATTCCAACCGCCTCAGAACCCCGTAGATCAGCTCCATCGCGAGGGCCCGATCTCTGGCATCCAGTCGCAACTCCGAAACCATCTTTTCCAGCTCATCTTCGACGGTCGCCTCATCGGATTGCAAAGCCAGCAACACAGTCAAGGCGGCGGCGCGGGCTGGAGATGGGGGAGAGCCTGAAGACAAACGGTGCGATGACATACGGTAAGAGGACAAGGAATAGGGAATAAGGGTCACACGGCGACTCCCAGCCGCTCACCGGCGCCGACACGATGGCCCGCGAGATAGTGGCCGACGGACATTCGCTTGGAATTGGCCGTCTGGATTTCGAGAAGCTCCAACGTCCCCTCGCCGGTCGCGACCCTGATGGATTGTTTCGTGACGGCCAGCACCGTACCAGGTCCGCTCGAAGCCGGCTCCGGAGCCGCGACCGCCTTCCAAATAGTCCATCGCTCGGAGCCGTGAAAGGTATAGGCACCCGGCCAGGGAGACAGGCCTCGGATGCGATTGACCAAGGCCGTGGCGCTCATCGCCCAATCGATCGCCCCGTCCTCTTTCTTCAGCAACGGCGCCATCGTCGCTTGGCTATGGTCTTGGGGAATCGGTGTCATCGTGCCGGCTTTGAGTCCCGCGATGGTTTGCACCAGCAACTGTCCTCCCAGTCTCGCCAAGCGGGGAGCCAAGGTCCCGGCCGTATCGTCCGGCAAGATCGGGAGCCGCGCTTGCAGCAGCATGGGACCGGTATCCATCCCTTCATCCATCAACATCGTCGTGATACCCGTCTCCGTTTCTCCGTTGATCAACGTCCATTGAATCGGAGCCGCGCCTCGATATTTCGGCAACAGCGACCCATGCACGTTGACGCAGCCCATGGGAGGAAGAGCGAGAATCGGCGCATGGAGGATCCGCCCGAACGCCGCCACCGCGATCAGGTCCGGCTTCCAACCGGCCAAGGTTTCCAGAAAGTCCGGCGTCCTGATCTTTAACGGTTGAACCACCGGGATGCCGGCTTGTTCAGCGACCACTTTGACAGGCGGCGCCACCAGCGTTTGCCCCCGCCCTTTCGGCCTATCAGGTTGGGTCACAACACCGACGACCTGATCCTCCGACCTGAGCAAGGCCTCAAGAGAGGGGACGGCGAATTCCGGCGTTCCCATAAAAACGATACGCATGGTATGCCTTTAGCACCGACCAGACAGAAATACAACGATGGAGATCATCGCCCCACCGTGGTCGGCTTGACGAGAGCTTCCGGCCTTTGTTAGCATCCGCCCGCGGGGTGGAGCAGCCTGGTAGCTCGTTGGGCTCATAACCCAAAGGTCAGAGGTTCAAATCCTCTCCCCGCAACCAACGCCTCTCTTTTGACATCTCTTTATCAGAGCTCCAAATCTTCTCCATTCATCCGATACCGAACGAAATCCTTCGTCGTCCTCAAAAAAGAAACGGGGGCTGTACCTTCACCGGCACAGCCCCCGTTCGTTCCACGCGCTTGCCCGTCAGTCCTTAGTAGCCTGCTTTGGCGTTGGGGTTGACCTGGCTGGGGAACGGATCCAGGATGCTCTTGGGCGCCCCGTTCCAAATCACATCCGCCAAGTTCGACATGCGGCTGACAATCTGCGCCGCCACGCCGCCGGCCGCCCCGAACAACCCGCACCAGCCCAACGTCACAAAGCCCCAATGCAACGGCGCCGCAAACAACTCGTCCACAAACCAAAACGCATGGCCCCACTCATTGA
>JANDJI010000007.1 GCA_024331125.1 Nitrospira sp. | reverse complement strand
CACCCAGCAAAACGCCGCCCTCGTCGAACAACTCACCAGCGCCAGCCAGTCCATGCGAGAACAAGCCAAAGAGCTGATGCAACTGATGGAGAAATTCACCCTGAATGGGAAGGAACGAAACACGGTCTCGAACACGCCGGTACCCGTGGCGTCCGTTCGACAGCCTCCCCGCTCGAGAGCGCAAGGCTCCAATCGAGGGACTCCGGCCCTTGCGCCGGATCATGCAGAAGGACCGGTCGGTGTCGCCGCCGACGGGCCGTCCAACTTGCAGGCAAGCAGACCGGTGCATCATCCGCGGCCGATCAACAGTAAGAATCGACGCGCGACAGAGTCGGAGTTTGAAGAATTCTAGATTGTCTTCGGCCAGGCCCATTGGTTTAAACACCAGCCGAGAGTCGAGCGATGGATGTCTCTGGATCAGAGACGGTGAACGATCTTGCGCAGGGGAGACACACGCATACACACGCCGTGGAGATGCTGTCCGCTGTCGGCAAGGATCTCCTCGCGGCGGAGCCGGGATCGGCTCCGCCGCGTAGGGTGCTGTTCTCCTGGCTCAAAGCCCTTGCCGACCTGACCGGAGCCCGTTACGGCGCGCTCGGCCTAGTCGATGACAGTGGCGAGCTGATCGACTTTCTATATGTGGGGGTGTCAGACGAGCAGGCGGCCCGCATTGGCTCTCCTCCGACAGGCCGCGGCCTGCTGGGCGCCCTCCTGCGCGAGCGTAGCACCATCCGTCTTTCTGACCTTTCGCAAGATCCACGGAGTTGCGGATTCCCTCCCGGCCATCCGCCGATGCGCTCCTTCCTCGGCGTCTCCATTGCCGGCCGCCATGCCATCTATGGACGCTTGTACCTGTGCGAAAAAAAGGAGGGCGACTTCACCGAAACCGACGAGCATCTCGCCGAATTCTACGCCTGCGCACTCGCTTTAGCCTTCGATAATGCCCGGCTGTTCTCGCATCTTCTCGATGCGCGCGATCTCGCGATTGAATCGGTTCGCTTGAAATCCGAATTTCTCGCGACGGTCAGCCATGAAATTCGAACGCCGATGAACGGGATCATCGGCATGACCAGCCTGTTGTTGGAGACCGACCTGACGGCGGAACAGCGCGAGTTCGCCGATGTCATCGGCAAGTCGGCGAACGCTCTGCTTGCGATCGTCAACGACATTCTTGACTTCTCGAAAATCGAAGCGGGGAAGCTCCCCTTGGAACCCCTGGACTTCGACTTGCGGACGACCGTGGAGGAAACCTGTGTCCTGCTGGCCGAACAGGCCCATCGCAAGGGAGTCGAACTGGCTTGTCTCATCCATGCCGCCGTTCCCGCCATCGTCCGTGGGGACCCGGGACGCCTGCGCCAAATTCTGATGAACCTGATCGGCAACGCCATCAAGTTTACCGAACAAGGGGAAGTCTTGGTCCGGGTCGAAACGGTCAAGAGTGAGCACGGTGTCTCACGTGCCACCGGTTCGGCCAGTTCAAGCTCAGCCAGTTCGAATGGATCGGACCGGCCGGCCTCATCCTCATGCTGGCTGCGCGTCTCAGTTACTGACACAGGGATCGGCATAACCCCTGAGGTGCGCGACCGTCTCTTCAAACCCTTTGTGCAGGGAGACGGCTCCACAACCAGAAAGTATGGAGGAACGGGATTGGGCTTGGCGATATGCAAGCAGTTGGTAGAGCTCATGGAAGGCACCATTGGGGTCTCGAGTGAGCCGGGCAATGGGGCGACATTCTGGTTCACTCTTCCTCTTGAAGTACGGTCTTCCGCCCCGTTTCCTCTCATAGCACCGCAGGGGCTTCAGGGCCGTCGGGCCTTGATCGTTGATGATAGCGCCGCCAATCGCCGCATTCTCGAAGAATACCTCGCAGCATGGGGCATGACCTTCGTCTCCGTGGCGCACGGCCAGGAAGCACTGGCACGGCTCCGCCTTGCCGAGGCCGGCAACACACCATTTGATATGGTCCTGCTCGACTTGCAGATGCCCGACATAGACGGACTGGAGCTTGCCCGGAGGATCAAGGCGGATCCTCTGTTCGCATCGATACCCCTGGTGCTCCTCACCTCCTACGGTTGGCGGGGACAAGCGCGAGCAGCCCAAGAAGCCGGACTGTCCGCCTACTTGCCCAAACCTATTCGACAAAAGGAACTGTATGAGTGTTTGACGACCATTCTGAGCCAGCCGGGACAGACGGATACAAGCGCCCCCCTTGAAGCACCTGAAACAAGAGACGCCTTGTCCACCACGCCGCTCGTCACCCGGCACACCCTTGCCGAAGCCCGTACCCAACGGCGCCCCCGCATTTTGGTCGCGGAGGACAATGTCGTGAATCAGAAAGTAGTGGCCCACATGCTGCAGAAACTTGGTTTCCGGGCCGACGTCGTCTCCAATGGCCTCGAAGTCCTCGATGCATTATCTCGCATCCCCTATGCGGCGGTGCTGATTGATTGCCACATGCCGGAGATGAACGGTTATGAAGCCACGCGCCTGATTCGAGAACGAGAAGCCCGCCACTCGTCATCCCTCAAGTGCCTTGTATTGCAGGAGGAGGCTTCGCAGACCAGGAATGCCGGCCGTGTGCCGATCATCGCCGTGACGGCCAATGCCTCCGATCAGGATCGCAACCGTTGCCTCCAAGCAGGCATGGACGATTACCTTGCCAAACCCATCGGCGTCAAAGATCTGCAAGCCGTCCTCCAACGGTGGCTGCCGCAGGCTGGGGAGCAATCACGCGGATGAAACGGGTCATATCTATGACCATGCCGTGGCAGAACCGGGTTCGAGGCATAGCCGTCGGTTTGCACCTGCTCACCTGGTGGAGCGCTCTCGCGCTTTTGGTGATCGTGCTCGCCTTGCCCAGACTCCGCAGCATGGACACCGGGCCCCAAACAGTCGGCACAGAAGCGGAACGACAGACGGCCGCTCTCATTGCGACAAACCCCCTGTGGTTTCGAGGTCTGATCGTCCTGGCCATCACAGGAACGGTGGCGATCGGCGTCGGCTGGAGTTGGTTCCTGATCCGCAACGCGCGGGCCTTCACTCACTGGTTGGAGCAGGAGGAGATGAGAAAGAAGGCGGATGTACTGACCTGTGCCATCGAGCAAACGCTGGATGCCGTCATCATCGCCGATCGCCGCGGTGTGATCGAGTATGTCAATCCCGCCTTTACAAACATGACCGGCTATACGGCGGAGGAAGCCATTGGCCGTACCCCCGGCTCCTTGCTCAAATCAGGACAGCAGGATAGCGCCTTCTATCAAATGATCTGGGACACGATCCTCGCCGGTGACACTTGGCACGGCACCTTGACCAACCGCAAAAAATCCGGAGAATGCTACATCGTCAACGAATCCATCTCGCCGATTCGCAATGGCGAGGAAGTCATCACCCACTTTGTTGCCGTGCAACGCGACCTGACGGAGCAACGCAAATACGAACGCCGCCTCCAACAAGCCGAAAAACTTGAAGTCCTCGGTCAGTTGACCAGCGGCCTCGCACACGATTTCAATAACCTTCTCACCCCAATCCTGGGCTATACAGAGCTGCTCTCTCGTTCCATCCCTCCCGATAAACGGACAAGCGGATACATCCTCGATATCCAGCACGCCGCAAGACAGGCCGCGACTTTGACGAAACAGTTGCTCACCTTCAGCCGCTGCGAGGACACGGTCTTGCAGCCGATCGATATCAACGGCATTCTCGCCGACATGACTTCCCTGCTCAATCGCACGATCGGCAAACACATCGAGGCGCGGCTCATGCCCGGACGATCGGTCGGCATGATCAACGGGAATGCGGCTTACCTCGAAACGGCCATTTTGAATCTGGTCCTGAACGCGCGAGACGCGATGCCGGACGGCGGACGACTGACCTTGAAAACGGGCATGGCGACGGTTGGACAGGACGGCATCAAGGCACCTCCTGGCACATCGCCCGGCTCGTATGTCCGTCTGAGCGTCAGCGACACCGGTCATGGAATGCCGAAAGAAACGGCGGCCAAAATTTTCGAGCCGTTCTTCACGACGAAGGAGCACAAAGGCACCGGCCTTGGTCTAGCCATGGTGGACCGCCTTGTCAAAAGCATGAAAGGATTTATCACGGTGACCAGCGAACCCGGCAGGGGAACCACCTTCGACCTGTACTTCCCGCAAATCGACCATGTGGCGGGAAGCGGAACCACGAATGAACCGACCTCCGAGACGACATCAACACTTTGTTCGGGCGATGAAACCCTGCTGATCGTGGAGGATGACCGGCAGATCAGAACTCTGGCGTCGTCGGTGCTTCGAGAGCTCGGCTATTGTGTCCTGGAGGCGGAAAACGGCGAAGCCGCCCTGCGAATGGCCGACGGCTACGACGAAACGATTCATCTCGTGATCACGGACATCAACTTGCCGAAAATGAACGGCCGACGACTGAGTCTAGCTCTCCGTCAACGGAGGCCAAACATCAGGGTTTTGTACGTGTCCGGTTTGATCGATTCGGCGCTCCTCTCGTCCGTCGGAGATCTCGATACAAATACCTGTCTTTTGCCAAAGCCATATACCCCGGGCGAGCTTGTGCGCCAAGTCCGTGCGTTGTTAGATCAGCCTTAACGTGGAGTCGCAATCATGCCGACGACGGCCGACCTTCTTTTCCTTCAGGCTAAAACGGCGGTTCTTGAAGAACTTCATTGTCGCTATGAAGAGGCCTGCGCAACGAAAGATTGGCAGGAGGCTCTTCACGGCATCGAGCTGATCATGCTCGGCGTGGCCGACGTCCTGCAGGAAGCACACGCCGTGTTGGAGAAGTCTTCCACGCGTGGGGCCTGCCGCGAATGACGTGGCGATCGACATCTCTTCTTACCTATTTCTCTCCTCCGCGTGTGACAACGAACGGCTTCGGCGTGACCGGCGAGCCGGTTTACGTCGCATGCCGACTTTGCTATCATGCATCCGGCTTAGGAACAACTCGATGGGATTGGAACCGAACTATATCGTAATCGACGGGCAGACGTTCAGCAAAGCGAAGCTCTCGCTGGATAATCACGTCTATAAGAACTGCCAGATCGACGATTGCGATTTGTACTACAGCGGCGGGCAATATGAACTGCTCGACACCCACATCACCAACTCCCGTCTGATCCTGAATCACCCGGCCAAGGGCATCTACAGCGCGCTCCAGATTTTTAAGATGAAATCGCCGGGCTCCCGCATCATCTTCGAATAACCCACCGCAACGTCTTTGTGTCCTACACCTACGACTACACGGGAAAGCCGACGGACGAGGGTATCATACGGCCGTACTGGCGTTTCCTGAAGATGCGGCTCACCCGTTGTTTGCGGGGCAAAACCTTCCACTTTGACGGCAGGGAATACGAGTATCTCTATCACCCCTATAACAAGACCTGGAAGAACGAACGAGGCGTCGAAATCCCGATTTTTCGAGAGATTCTTTTGCGCCATCACGATGCACGGATTCTCGAAGTCGGCAACGTGCTCTCTCACTATTTCCCCGTTCAGCACGACGTCGTCGATAAATACGAAGTGAGTCCGGGAGTGATCAATCAAGACATCACCGAGTTCACGCCTCGACGGCGATACGATCTGATCGTCAGCATTTCCACGTTGGAACACGTGGGATGGGACGAACAGCCACAGGACCCGCCCAAGCTGCTCCGGGCAATCGAACATGTGCGATCGACCTGCCTCGCATCCGGCGGCATGTTCGTCGCCAGCCTCCCGATCGGCTATAACCGGTACTTCGACGACTTGCTGGATAGAGGCACGAGTCCGTTCACCACGCACCACTTCCTGAAACGGATTTCAAAACGCAACTACTGGGTGGAGGCTAATTGGGAAGAGGTCCGCGGCGCATCCTACGGGCGCTTCGTCGCCCATGCCATCTGTATCGGGATCATCCGGGGATGACCCCGCCCGATCAAACGCATGCTGGCTTCATCTGCAATTTGAAGCTTTTCGACTATTTGCCGACCGGCACGTTCTCCGTTCGCCTGACGATCTCGATCGGTTGGAAAACAAGGTCCTGGGAGCCTTTGGAGGATTCGGCTTCGACCCTTTCAAGAAAGGAAGGCGGGCCTGTAATCGGCCCATAATTCAAGGTGACTTCGACGTCAAAGGTGCGGGTATCTTTCGGCGTCGGGAAGGAAAAGGTTTCGACTCGTGTCTCCTCCGGTTTCAGCACCGTATCGTCCAAGACCTTCACCGCTTCAAAATCGAACACGGTCTTCTCCCCCTTGGCGTTCAGGTAGGTCCTCCCATAGATCCTGTTGTCTGTAAAGACGGTCGTGAGATTCTTGCCCTTGATCTCAAGATTCAAGATGACCGTGGCCCACCCCGGATGGGTTGTCGGCAAATTGTGCGGCACCAAACTTTTGACCTTTATCGTGACCGTCGTCTTGTCGCCTTCGACGTTCGTTTGCACGTCCAACTTGGCCGCCTCCTGACGCAACTTGCCGATGCGGCCCGGGAACGTATGGTTGGCCACCTTGCGCTTTTTTTCCCCGTTGGCCGATTCGCCGACCTGTTCGGGCATGTGACAATACTGGCATTCCCTCCCGACCTTCACGGCCCGGCTCTTATCCCAGTCGCCCAGCAAGTCGTTGGCCTTTCCGAGATTGGCCGCAGACGGCACCGATTGGTGGCAGTTGAGACAGAGATCGGACTTCTGGAACACATCCGCCTCTTTCGATTGGTGGGCAAGGTTTTGGACGGCGTCTTTGTAGGGACCATATAAGATTTTGCTGTCGGTCTCATAGTTCGGCTCCGGCGGATGTTTCGCGCGATCCACCTGCTTGATCAAATGACACTGCGAGCAAGCGACTCCGTCGAGCGACGGGTCGCCGGACATGGTTTGATCGATAAACAATTGGACGTGATCCGCAACCGCACGGACGTGCGGGGCATGGCACCGGAAGCAAAGACTTTTGTCTTTACCGCCGGGCGACTTGAGAAACAGATCGAGAGAAGCGCGGAACGCGGGGGAATGAATGGACTTTGAGAGAGGCGACAGCTCCCATTCCTCAAACACCCGTTCATGGCACCGTTTGCACTTGTTCGAATGGGGGAAGGCCTTTTCGACGATCGCCTGCGGCCTGGGGTCCTGCGAAGCCCCTTCAGGCACCCAGCCGGCAAGGACACAGAACCATACGGTCAACGCGACGATCGGCACGACAGGTCTATGCCCGGGCCCGGTGCGGCCATCCATTATCTTAACGACCTTGTTCTCCAAACAACGTTCGGGGGTCATCGTGACGCAACCGGTTCATCGTCGCACGTGCCCCACCGCCCTTTTCCACTCGTTCGTATCATGACCGGCTGGATCAATCGCGCTTCGCCCCGGTTACAGCGCCTTTGCACGATACGTCAGCATGCGCGGCTTCGCATAGTCATCGATGATCCGACCGGCTTCATCCCGCTCCTTGTCGGAACGCAACGTGGACAGATACTTTTCCCTCAACGCCGGATCGGGAGTCGGAATGAGTGCATAGGTCAGCACCGCTTCCACCAACGCGGGGGTCGCGCCGTCGGGGAGCGTCAAGGCAAACGGCACCTTCCTGGTGTTGCCTCCCTTGATGAAGGGGTCCGGAATCGGGCCGCGTAGAATCTTGTCGTACGGCAATCCAAAGTGTTTGGTCTCTTCGGCCAACACGCGCCCCTGCGCGTCCTTGACTGTCACAATCAGAAAGAATTGTTTCAAGATCGGATCTCCGTCTGGAAAACTGTGCGGAAGACTTCCGATCTTGACCAGCGCGGTTCCCTCGATCGCCTCCCCGGCACGTTTCGCATCGATGTCGATGCGAGGCGTCCATTCGGCTTGGAGATTGCGATTCCGCAGCATGGTGCCGGCTCCCACCACGCCTCGAAACCAATGCCTCCCGATGGCCCTGGTGACGGCTCCCCGCCTCGAAGTCGAGCTGCCGGTCGAGGGCTCCATGTGGCAGTCTTGACAGGTCATGCCCGCAAGAATTTCTCCGGGCAGCTCCTTTTGCGTCACGTCTTTTACCTTGTCGAAATGACAGGCCGCGCAAAAGGCCGCTTCACGAAACACCGGCGCCTGCGCCGCCTGATGGACCAAATTCTCCTCGGGATCGGCAAACGGTCCATAGAAGACGGGGCCCGGTTTGAGCTTGAACGTCGGCGGCTGATTCGGCGTCTGCTCGACGGCGTGAATCAAATGGCAGGATGCGCAGCCGATGCCCTCGACAAGAGGCCGACCCGCCAAAATATGCGCCGTAATGTGTTCCGCGTACTGGGGAAAGACCGTGGCGGCAGGAACGTGACACGAAAGACAGCGGCCGTGTTCGTCAGGAGTCGGGTTCGTCTGAACCCACAACCCCAAGACCGTCCGAAACACGGGGGACTCCGACGACGTGCCGTGCAACAACGCCGCGTCGACTCGTCCGAACGTTTTCAAATCCGGCGTCTGCTCTCTGGCGCCCTTCCATTCTTCATAGTGTCGCACGTGACATTGTTTGCAATCTTCCGACCTGACGAAAACCTTTTCAATGTCGCTCACCCATCCGGACGTCTTCTCCTCCTCCGGCTGTCGGGCCGTCACCTGTGCCTGAACCCCCTCGACCGACAGGGCGAGCAGCGCAAGCAAGACCAGCATCCCGATCTCCCTGACAGCCCCCACCCGGCGCCCCCGCATACAAGCCCCCCCGGCGTATTCCGTTCAGACCTCGTCGATGTCGGCTAATCCCGCTTGCAGCCGACAAAATGGAAATTCACACCCCATCCGACCGGATCGCCGGGATCGGCCGGTTCATATGTCCCGACGGTGAAATTGCAGCTCTTCATCGCCTTCTTCAAGGCCAGTCCGAACTCCGTCATGTTCCGAATTTCCTGCTTGTCGATTTCCTTGATCACCGAACGGACCTTGATGCCGGCGTAGTCGGCCCGTGAATTGCCGATGACTTCGAACACCGCCACACCTTGCGGCCGTTGGAGCTTCAGCTCCCGTTGAATCTCTTCATCCACGGCGCCGACCACGACTCCGAACTCTTCTCCCAGCCGAGCCGCTTCCTCTTCCGTCATGATCTCGGTCCGCGCCGCGTCGTCGGCGACCGTGAGATCGGAGGCCAGCAAGACGGCGAACAGCATCAGCGCCGGTCGGCACCATCTCGTTTTCATTCGCCCTTCAGTTCGGAAGCGGATCGATATTCAGTTGAAACCACGGCGCCACGGCCTTTTGGCCGTTTCGCTCTTTGTTCTCCCCGTTCCATACGGCGAACGAGACGGTTTGAACGCGGCCGGGAATCAGTTTCGCTTCGTTCTCTTGCTCTTCGCTCGCGAGCGATCGGTACATGACCACGCGCCAGACTCCGTCCTTCCACAGCGCCTTGCCCTGCACGCGACCTTGTTTCTCCTTCGTCGTCAACGTGCTGAATCCGCCCCCGATCAAGTCTTCCACCGAGGACACCCGGCGCGGGATCACTTCGAACGTTCGCACGCCGCCTTCTTTTTTCTCCGAAGCCCGAGCCGCTCGCCGGTCGATGTCGCTCTGCCAATCCGCCTTCCAATGCCACATGTTGATGTAGTGGTCCAGTTGGCCCATGCAAAAGAACGCCGGGGCGTCCCCGAGAGGAAGGCCGATCGCCACTCCGTCCCGGAACGTTCCCGGCGTAAGCCTGTCGTTTTTCGTATTATCCTGCCACTCGAGAAGAAAGGCGATCTCCCGCCCGTTGTGGACGGATCGCACATCGAGCGTCCGCGCGGACGGCTCCGGCCACGCCGGGCGCGTAATGATCTGCCCGCTCAACGGGATCGTCATCCGCGGGATCTTGCTCCACGCGGCATCGTCCGGGGCGACAGGGACGTCGCCTTCGATCAAATGAGAACGGATGCCGATTCCCTCCGAACTGACGAGAGGAATTCCGAATCCCCCAAGAAGGCCGGCCGTGAAGAGGAGACCGACGAGGCACGCGAGCAAGCGGGAACGGGCACTCAAAAGGTTTGTCATTCGCACCACGAAGAACCTTCATTCCCCGTCGCGCTGCGTCCGGCAAACGCAATGCTTCGGCACGCCGGGCGAGATGCGCCTGCGCGGGGCGCGTAGGGGTTCATGCGAGCCTCAGCCGGCGTATCCTGTTTTCTCCCCGTTCGCAGATGTAGAGACATCCCTGTGAATCCATCGCCAACCCTACGGGAGCGTTGACGACCGCCTCGATGCCGAGGAGACCCTCGCCCGGCTTCAACAGACCGGCCGACTCTTTGGCGACAAACCGCGCGGCGCCGCATCCGCCCATGTGATTGTCCTCGTAGCCGCTGTCGCCGGTGCCCGCCACCGTCGTGATGACGCCGGTCGCGGCGTCCACTTTCCGCACCCGATGGTTCATCGTGTCGGAGATATACAGATTGTTCTCGCGATCGATCGCTATCGCTTCCGGCGCATGCAGCATGGCCCTGACGGCCGGCTTGCCGTCCCCGTCGTAGCCGTATCGACACACCCCGGCTACAGTACTGATCACCCCGGTTCTCCGATCGATCTTTCTGATTCGGTTGCTGCCTTTGTCTACAAGGTACAGATCACCGTTCCGATCGACGGCGAGCCCGACGACATCATACAACCGCGCTTCCAGAGCCGGTCGCCCATCGTCGAGATACAGAGACAGATCCAATCCGTCGGAACAAACCGGCATGAGCCACCCCTGATCATCGCTGAAATCGATGCCGATGGCGTCGCCGGAGAGCACGACCAGATTGCGGGCGACCAACGGCTGATCGCGGGCCTCGTCCTCCTCCGTCCAGATCCCGGCGATCGTCGTCACCATGCCGGTCTTGGGGTCATACCGCCTCACCCGGTGCGCCTGGGTATCCGCGATATAGAGCACGTCATCCTGATCGAACGCGATGGCCGCCGGCCACGTGAGATTCACCTCCGTGGCCGGACCGTCGCCGTTAAAACCGTGTTGTCCGGTTCCCACCACCGTCGTGATGATGCCGGTATCGCGGTCCACCTTGCGGATGCGATTGCTCCCCGAATCGCAAATGTACAAGTTGTTTTGGGAATCAAACGCCACGTCCAACGGCAGGTACAGTCCGGCCTCGCCGCACGGACCGTCGTCTCCGCAATAACAAGTCTCGCCGATTCCGGCAAAATTGTGAATCGTCCCGGTCTGAAGATTGATGCGGCGGACGCGATCCGAACCGGACTCCGCGAAGTAGAGCCATTGTTCGTCCTTGTCCAGCGCGGCGTGGTGAGGAAGCGGAATCCCCGCCTTGACCGCCGGCTTGCCGTCGCCCGTGCTGCGGGCCTTCCCGTTGCCGGCAAACGTGTCGATCAGCCCGACGGCCGTCCGCACACCCGTTTCTTTCGACGTCAGTTGCGTGTCCACGGGACGGTTTCCCCTCACGAACGGCTACGCGGGCGGAGCAGGTTGCACACCGGCCGCCGGCTGACTCACAGCGGGCGCTTGAGCCGACGGAGGGCTCGCCGGCTGGGGAGGAATCGCCTGTTGTTGCGCCACGGCCTGAGCCTGGGCTTCCGCCTCGATCGCGTCCGCCTCATGCACGGACTTTTTGAACCCTTTGATGGCTTTCCCCAATCCCTCTCCCAATTGGGGCAGCTTGCCCGCGCCGAAAATAATCAGCACGATGAACAGAATCAGCACCAACTCCGTAAATCCAAGACTTCCAAACATGACGCGCTCCTTCGTAAAGATGGGTCAGGCTCCGGACTCGTCTTTCGCTTTTTTAGCGAACCGCTCGCGCAATCGCTTGCGAACTTCTTCGGCCTTGTCGAACATTTTGCACTTGTCGTAGACGTTGATCAGATTGTAATACGCCAACGGCTCGTCAGGATTGTGCTCGACGGCGTTTTCCATGACGGTCATCGCCAAATCGGTCTTTTTATGATTGAGCGCGACCTCCATCAGCTTATAACTCGACTCCAAATGTTTCGGGTCCAGCTCGAGCGTTCTGAGATAACACTGGATCCCCATGTCGATCGTGTTGTAGTCCGACACTTGGGGATTGTCCAACTCGATATAGACGCCCGCCAAGTTGTACCACGCGATGGGGTCTTCCGGGGTGATTTCGACCAGACGCTCGAAAAATCCCTTCGCCTCCATGTATTTCTTTTTGTCCGCGTACAGGCGCCCCAGATTGAACAACGCCAACACGTCCTGGGGGAATACCTCCAAGGCGTGTCGGAACTGGGCTTCCGCCTCGTCCATCATGTTCTTCGTCGCGTAGATCGTCCCCAGATTCGAATAATACATGGCCAGCGACCGGTTCATTTCCGTCCGCAAACTTTCGGCCATTTCGATGGTTTTTTTGACCTCCATCAGCGCATCGTCGAGTCGCCCCTGCCTGAAATACAGCTCGCCGAGCCGGCTGCGCGCGTGAAAATCGTCCGGCTCTTCCGCGAGCAACTTTTCAATGCCGGCGATTTCTTCTTCGGGCGACAGCGGCTGATCGCCCGGATCAACGGCCGCCGAGCCGGAGGAGGGCGGCGTGGGTTCGGACATCGGGATCTGTGTCTCCATCGGAAAACGTTCCTTTTCTGTTTGCGTATCGTTCCCTCAACCGCAACGGTCAGGCTTCCTTCGCGACCAGCGGATCCGACGATCCCAGCAACGCCCCCTCGGTCGCCGTCTGCGATCCCGCGACCGCCAGTCTCGCTCGATCGATCGTCAACAACATCATACCAAGGATCACCATCAAGGTCAGATTGGAAAACATGAGGGCATAGCCCGCGATGAACATCAGACCGATGCCGTACCCGGCCAGTCGTCCCATCAACAACAGTTTCACGACGCTGTATCCCCAACACAGGAAGCCGACGAGATAGAGGGCGAAGGGGAGATAAAACGTGTAGCCCATGCCGAATTGGAAAATCCACCCGATCCCCTGCGAGGCTTGTCGAGCGGCGGAAGCCAAGGCCGGATCGTACCGCTCCAACAGGTAATCGAAAAAAATCAGCAGCAGAAAGACGGCGCCGCTTACGGCCCAAAACCACATCGCCCGGTTCCGTTGGCGCCGGTTCTTTACGCGAAGGGAGAGCCCGCGTCCATAGGCGGCGTAGACCAGCATGCTCGCCAACACCATCAGCGCCTCACCGGCTCGGTGCGACTCATAGACCAACGGAGGCGCGTCCAACGTTCCGGCCAAACTATAGGCCGTGGAGACGATTTGGTAGTACAACCAGCCTCCGATGCCCAACACGTACACGGTCACCAACAGGCGCTTGATTCGTTCCGGATGGGAAGCCCAATACTCCACCGTCAGAAACGCGAGCGTCATCAGTGCCACGCCGTTGTAGATGACGGCGCCCAGCATTCCCGGCTGCACGAACAAAAACGCAACGGTCAGCGCCAACAACAGGACGGTGGACGCCATCGCCGATTTGGCCGGCCACCCGGCATCGGCCCCCATGCCGCGCTGTGTCATGATCACGACAAGGCTCAGGAACAGGAGCACGGCCACGATGTTCAGCAACCACGCTCCGACCGCCGTCAACGTGGTGAACGTGGGAGTGATCCAGGCGTGCTCCGCCGCCATCTTGCTCAGGTGCATTCCCAAGCGGGACGCCAGTCGATACAGAACCAGTTCGAGAAACGAGGCCAACAGCGTGAGTTTAACGGCGTACTCAAAGAGGGGACCGAAATCCCCGATCTTTCCCGGCGGCCGATTGCCCAGAAGAATGGAGGCCTTCATGACGAATACGCCTTGAGTCGGCGAGTATTATATCCATCGAAAAAAAATGAGGTCAACGCCGGACGGCCTCAAACCGACCGGATCACGAACCTACGAGCCGATCGGCTGAGGCGTTTGAATGCCGGCTTCCTTGGCTCGTCCGATATACAGCAAGCCGTCGGCCATCGAGTAGTTGAACGGCAGCTCGCAGACCACCTCGCTGATCCGCTCATAGACGTATTGATAGACCCGTTCGGCTTGATCCGGCGTCATGCCGCCTTGCACCTCGTAAAAAAATCCGAGGCTCAAATCCTCGGACGACGGCCGCATGATCCGCCGAATGCCGTATTCGGCCGGATCGCTCATGATCGGGGCCTCTTTCTCCAAATCGAACAGACAGGGCTGACAAGAGAATCCGAACGACTCATGAAGCCTGCGGTTTTCCACGATGAAATTCATGGTCTCCAGGGCTTCGTCTTCCGTTTCCGTCGGGAACCCCACGATGATGTAGCAATGGACGGCAATCCCCAGATCGACGCAGTCGTCGGCGATGCGCCGGACCCACTCCTGCTTGATTCCTTTTTTCATCAAATCCATGACCCGCTGATTGAACGATTCCAGCCCGAACACGATCTTCAAGCATCCGGCGTCCCGCATGAGCGCCAACAGGTCGCGCGTGAGATTTTTCTCGAACCGCATTTCGCAGGTCCATTTGACGTCGAGCCGCTTCTCGATCATCTGCTGGCAGAGCCGCCTGGTCGGCGCCAGCGCGAAACATTCGTCGGTGAAGAAAAAATGCCTGGCTCCGTACCGCTGCTTGAGCCATTCCAGCTCGTCGATCGTTCGTCCCGGATCTTTTTGCCGGAAGTTTTGATGATCCAGCGTGAGGGCGCAGAACGCGCAATCCTTGTAATAACAGCCGCGGGAGAACTGAATCGGCAGCACCGGTTCGGGCGACAGATAGCGATCGAGCGGAAATCCGTCGTAGTTCGGAGCGGGAAGCCGATTGACGTTCTCCGAGTAGAAGGGTTGATTGACGATGATCTTGCCGTTCTGTCGATGAATCAGATTGGGCACCTTGCCGTACTCTTTTTTACCGGCCAACTGGTTGATCAGTTCCAACAATGCGGTCTCGCCCTCGAAGACGACGATGTCGTCGGCCAGTTCGAACAGACTGGGGCACCGGCGAACGTTATCGACCAGACGGGTAAAGATGCTCCCGCCGATCGTGACGTGCAGGTCCGGCGCCGTTTCTTTGATCAGCTTGCAAAGCGTGAGGCCGGGAATGATCTGGGACGTGGCGGTAATCGACACGCCGATCAAGTCCGGGCTGTCGCCGATGATCGACGGGAGAAACATCTCCCGCATGAGCGTGCGATAGGGATTTCGCGCTTCGTCGCACACGATCTTCATCAAGTCTTTCGAGGAATAGATCGAGTAGTCGCCGAACTGATTGTCCACCACCGTCAATCTCGTCGGAAAATAAACGGACGAAATCAGCTCCAGCCACTTGTCGATCATGAACAAACTGGCTCGATAGGCGTCGAGATCGTAAAATCCCTCTCCCCGCAACGTCGCCTTGGCCAATTCGATTCGTTCGGCCAGATAGGCGAATCGATCGAGAGACTCGGTAACCTTGGCATAATGCTCCCGGCTCCCATGGCCGGTATCGCCGGATGCCGTTCGCTCCAGCCGACGGTGCAAATCGATCAACTGCTGATACACTCTCGTCCCATAGGCTTTGGTCAGCATGCGGTCCAACAGTTCGATACCGAGATCGCGTTGCGACACGTCGGAGACGCCGCCCTGCCGGAGGAAACCGGTCAGGGACGGAAGACTCAAATACGGTTGGGATGGATGCCACGTGGGGGGGAACAGCAGCGAGACTTTCATACGATCAATCGCTCCGTGTGCACCGAATAATCGAGGTGATGGAATGAAATGAAACGGCCTCTCGTGGGTTATAGCCCCCGACCGGATTGAAATGCAACCCTGCTCAAGGTCTCGCCATCACACAGGGTTTGCGGTCCCCATCGGTTTCAACAGAAAAAAAGCCCCGGATCGAATCGCCACTCTTTGGTGACGATGATCCGGGGCCTTCGAACGGTTCTCAAACTGTACGGCCCGCCTCTCGGTCCGGACCGATTTACAGCTTGAGTGTAAACCAGGTGGAGAGCGACTTCATGCCGTTCCGCTCGATGTTGGCGCCGTCCCACACCGCAAAGGCGATCGGGATGGACATGCCGGCTTTGAATTGCGTATCGTTGGCATCGCCCGTTTCCAACGCCCTCTTCACGACCACACGCCAGGTCGGACCCGTATAGGCTCCGCCCTTCACGGAACCGGCCGGCTCCCATACTCCATACCCAACGACGTCCTGATGGACCTGCGTGGTCAACGTGCTGAAACCGTTGGCATTGAGGTCTTCCACGGAACTCACCCGCAACGTGGGATCGGACATAATGTTGCCGGACCAGATGCCGGGATTGAACGGTCCAAGGCTCCGTCCGATGCGGTCGGGATAGGTCACTCCGCCCGCCGGTTCTTCATAGTAGAAGTCCCAAAAAATGCCGGGATATTGATCATCGACGTCCCAAATGCCCGCGCTGTCTTTCCCCAAATCCTTCTGCCACTCGGCGTTCCAACGCCAAATATTGGTGGTTCCGCCGGATTGTCCCATACATTGAAACGGCGGCGCTCCCGACGTATTGACCGGGAACATCACCGCGACCTGGTCTCTGAAATCCTGAGGGCCGATCGCCGTATCGTTCTTCGTCTGATCAAGCCATTCCAGTCGCAGGCCCAACTCTTTTCCGTTCGTCATGGCCTTGACGAAGATGGATTTGACCGCGATGTTCGGGTGCATCGGCGTTGTAATCAATTGGCCGCTCAGCGGCACGACGACGCCGGGCACGCTTTCCCAAATCGGGTTGGCGCCGTCCATCGGAATGGCCCCTTTGATCATTTTGGTCGGGATCGTGACCGGTTGACTGACGGCCAACGGCACCTGTCCGACCGTCAGAATCGCGCCGACGGCGAGGACAGAGAGCAGCACGGCCCATACCACACGCTTGCTGGTCGTCTGCACTATGCGCATAAACCTACCCCCTCCTCTCAACTAGAGATAGATAGATAGAATGGTCTCTCTTCAAACAAACATAGGGCTCACTCGGAGCCAAATCACCGGAATGTCAGGCGGTTCCAATGGGGCCCGTATTACCGCTGTCCTGTTCCTTCTCTTTGATTTCCATGAACGACTGCGCGCCCACTTCATTGAGCAAAAGACTCAGCTCATTCCCCTGATCCTGGGCTCCGCATTCGTAGGTCTGCCCTTCCGGAGAACTGAACGTCGCCGGCCGATAATCCGTCTCCGTATAGGGCTGTGGCGTCACGCCCCAAAAGGCGGTTTCAAAGTCGATCCATTCGGCCGTCATGTCCGCCACCAACTTAAAGAGGCCGTAATCCGCCTTCTTGGCAAGCATGCGGCAAAACAGGGGAACCCACCGGCCGATGTGATTCTTGACGAACTTCTTCTGGGCCTCCACGACGATCTCCGTTTTTTCCGCGCCGTCGTGGCATCGTGAATAGGACTCTTTGTAGGCAAGAAAATGCATGAACTCGAACTCGACGCTCAGATGATCGAGTCGTTCATGGATGTCTTTGGACAACTCTACTCCGAACGCCCGATAGAAGCCGGCGATATCGCCCATCACATGCGATTGCGCGAACACGTGATCGTTGCCGAACAAAGTTTCATACGGTGGACAATCGAGCGTAATCACGTTGCTGAAGACCCGGCGATGCTCCGCTTGCAGATCGCTGAGTTGCCAATTGGCGCACTCGGAGGAGCTCAGCGCCTCGATCAGTTCGATCTGTTTCTTGATCGCCGCCAACGCCCGGACGGCCCGCTGGCCCCCTTGTCCATCCAGCATGGCCTCCAACGTCTCCAGGGCGGCGCGACCGTCTTCGACGAACTCACCGCACCGCAGATAATCAAGAAATTCATCATCTTCCGGATACAGCATGCTCCAGGAGATGAGCAGATAGATCTTGCTGCGATTCAACGCCCGTTCAACCGCCGGGGAGTCTTTGACCGTGGGGGAAGCCTGAATCACGGCGCCTGGGGAAGGGGATACGTTCGGCACAGGCTGTTTGATCGTCATTGCGTATTCTCCGGCCCGTCGGGTCGATCGCCTCACCGGCGACTTCCGAAACGACGCGCCAGCCGGCCAACCTCTCGAACCGAAACCTTGGTATGTATATGAAATGCCCTGAAGATTGTCAAGGGAGAACCATCCTCTCCCGGCGAAAAACCCTTCTTGCGATGCCTGGACGCCCTCGACAATCGATGGACCTCGGAGAACGCATCGCTTCTGTCATAACTTCACCTGCGTGCGCCGACCGTTCGGCACCACGCGAATCGCCACGTGATCATTGACCGTTTTGCAGATTTTCTCGCACATTCCGCACCCTACGCACCTATTCTCCGTAACCGCCACCTGCATCAGGTAAAAATCCATCGCCAGCGCCTGCGTCGGACAGCGGGGCACACAGGCATGGCAACCTTGCCCCGCCGTGCAACGAGAGTGGGATACGACCGCGCAGCCCATTCGAACCTCGTAAATTCCGCCGACAGGCTTCAGGGCCCCCGTTTGGCACGAGGCGATACAAGGAAAGTCTTCGCACAACTGGCACGGAGCCTGATCCGCGAACAAGATCGGCGTGGCGTCGCGCTCATGGGCCACGATCGCTCTCGGCGGACAGTCCTTGATGCAGTCGCCGCACCGCGTGCACAGTTCCAGAAACAGCGCCTCCTCAACGGCGCCGGGCGGGCGCAACCAATCGGTCCGGATCGTCGGCGCCTTCTGCACCGGAGCGGCGTCCACTTGTTTGGAGAACTCCCGCGCGGCTTTCGCGACGGAACGAACGGAGTCCTTGAGAAAATCGCGTCGGCCGTATGAGGGATCGGGTGTCATGGGAGGCCGTGTCCGTTATGCACGAATATCACGCATCGTCGGAGGCGGTGTTCTCGCTTTCCTCTCACGGCTGGTGAAGAGCGCGTGTTCTCTCACCGCCGGCACTCACGTCACGCCGTCGGCGCGCAGTTTATACACTTCCACGCAGCGATCGCAGGCTCCGAACTCCACATCCCACCCCGGATGATTGTCCCGAATAAAGTCCAAGACGTACGACTCGACCTTGTTCGTCAAATCTTCGACCCAAGAATAGGTGGGAAAGCGACAGAGCGGACAGGGAAAGCCCGGCATAAGCATGATTTTGTTGCTCTGGACCTCCGGAACTTCGCCTCCCTCGACCTCAACGGCCCGCTCCATGACGCGCAGGGTGTCGGCGGCCATCTCGATCAATTCGGAATGGGTAAAGTACGAGGTCTGCCACAGCCCTTCGAAGACCGACCTCAATTGAAGCGGCGGAATTTTTCGATACCAGGATCGGAATTCCTTGAACCGATCTTCCTTGCTCAGCATCGGTTCTTTGCCCGCGGCGACCAGCCGACTGTCCACGCTCAGGCTCCACAACACGCGATACCGTTGCAAGATGAGCGTTTCCTCGCCGGGATTCTGCCCCACTTTGGTGTCCGGATCGTATCCGAACGCCGGGTCGATCATGTCCGAGATATGCATCAATTCGTGGCGGCAGTACCGCGTGAGCGCCGGATCATAAAATCGCCGGGGGATCAGCTTGATCCCGACGCCTTTCATTCCCTTTTCCTCAAACGAACGGGCCAACTCCTTTTCGACCGGTCCCCATTTACGCAGAATATCGACCCCTTCCTGATCCTCTTTCAGCACCCCCTTGACCAAAACGATGCCCACCTTTTCCCTGAGCAGCGGATATTCGTCGAACGAGTCGCGGATGATGTCCGCAAACCCCCAGGTCCCGAAGAGATACTGATAGAGTTTCTTAAACTCTCCTTCCCGATCTTCCAGAGCGAACTTCTCGTAGATCGGATCGGCATACTCATGGAACTCTTTGTAGTAAGTGGGATCCCCTTCCCGCTCCGTTTTTTCGATGAACGAATCGATCACTTCTTGAAGCAGGGCGGGCTGAAATCTGATCTCCATAAACGGCAACGATCCTTTCCAGCGGAGTGATGGTTGAAGGGTCGCAAGGACTCCCTTGGCAAGGTGAAGGTTCGTCTTCCAAGGCCAGGGGACATCCGACCGAAGGCTGCTTGACTTGCCCGTCGCGCATCTCTTACGATCGCCGCGGACGATGGAAATTATACAGACCGCTTCGACGGCCAATCAAGGCTCTCCGCCGACGGGCGAAGAGCCGACTGCGTGATGCCCGAACAGATGACGACCACACCCGCACCGAACGGACCGCCGGGCTTTCCGATCGAGACGGCTCCGGCGCCTCCCATCGACTGTTTGGACTACTGGGCGAAAGACTGCCGAGAAGTCCGGACCTACCGGGGGCATACCCACGGCGTCTGGGCCGTGGCGTTCTCGCCCGACGGCCACACCCTTGCGAGCGGCGGCGCCGACCGCCTCGTCCGCATGTGGGACATCGAGACGGGACGACTCCTTCGCTCCCTTCGCGGCCATACTCACGACATCCGCGCCGTCGTCTTCACTCCGGACGGCCAGACTCTCGCCACCGGCAGTGAAGACCGCACGATCCGACTCTGGAACGGCAAGACCGGCGAGCCGCTGAAACTGTTGTTCACACGCTACGACCACGGCATCTGCAGCCTCTCGCTCTCGCCCGACGGCCTCATGCTCGCGCGCGGCAGCCACAACAAGGACATCAAAATTTGGGAAGTCACCACCGGCACCGAACTGATGACACTGCTCGGCAAGGACGAGTACGATCACCATTGGTCGGTCTGCGTCGCCTTTTCGCCCGACGGCATCCACCTGGCCAGCGGCACCGACATCGGCAAGATCAAAATTTGGGAGGTGCTCCCCAGCGGCGACGAAAAGGTGTTGCACGACGGCCACTGGCGGCGAGACGAGGAAGATTCGACCGAAACCCGCGGCTATTTCATCGAGGACGACGGCGGGTTCCAGAAACCGATGGATTATTGGATCGGCGCCATGACCTTCACCCCGGATGCGAAATTCCTGATCACCGGCAGCCGCGACAAGACCATCAAGCTCTTCGAGATGCCGCACGTCGTCGAAAAGAAGGCCCTCACCGGCCACAAGGGATGGGTCCGCAGCGTGGCCGTCTCCCCGGACGGCAAAGTCCTCGTGAGCGCGAGCGACGACCAGACCATCAAGTTCTGGGACCTGGCGACCGGCCGGAACTTCCGCACGCTCCATGGTCACACCGCGGGCGTCCGCTGTGTGACCTTCTCGCCGGACGGCCGCTTCCTCGCCAGCGCCTCCTGGGACCGGACCGTCAAACTCTGGGAAGGGGGAGCCAAACAAGACGAGTAACGGTGCGCTCACCGGACCAGATGCCCAAGCAGGCTTGGCACGTCCGAAACCTTCTTGATCACGGCATACCGCCACGTTCCGTAGGTCCCATCCGCATTGACCGCCGCTACCCACCGTTCCGCCGCCGCGCCTTTGACCTCTTCGAGCGGATCGTAGCCCTTGGTCTCCAAGATCAGATAGCTCGCCGGCTCGGTCTTGAGTCGAACAATAAAGTCCGGCACGTAATCGTGCATCTGACCATTGTGTAGGTAGGGAATGGCGAAGCCGAGGCCGGCATTTTTGACGAAGGCCTCGACCGTTTCATGCCGATCCAGATAATACGCCGCGGATTGTTCCCACTGCTTCGTATCCGCCACCACATAGTTGAGATGTGATTTGTGAACCTCCCGCACCTCGCGGCTCGTCCAAAAGTCTACGTCTGCCGTTGAACCTGGTCCTCGGCTCGCCTCGTAGCGCGGCACCTCCGGCGCTTCTCCTTGTGACGTATCGGGCCGAACCGCCTCCAGCAACCGCTCGACCACCCAGCCAGCCATAGTAGGGTGAAAGAAACAGATCTTTCTTATCGGCGGGCGGCCGAACCTCGACCTTGGTATCGAGATACTGTTTGATGAGACCCGCCAGTTGAGGAAACAAGCGATAAACAGGAATCGTGCATTGTTTCTGGGCGACATACTCCCGCGCAAGCGTCTTGGCAAGATCGAACACCAGTTCCTGCATCCGCCGCTTCGCGCGAAACTCCTTGAGCGTGACATCGTCGATTCGGCCGGGACCGGAAAGTGACAGCCGCCCCTTGTTGTTCACGTGCAGGCCCTTCATCTCGACCTCGGGTGGAATGCGACCCGGCTCCAGCACCAGTGACGGAACCGTCGCCCAATCGACCGTCACCTTATTGCGAATCGCCTGGGTGTAGCCCTCGACGCGAGGAAACATGATCTCGAACCGGGCTTTCGCAGGGAGCGCATGGACATGGTATCGCTTGATGCGAGGTTGCGGCTGTCCCTGGGGATTCGCTTTGAACGGGATCACTTCAAACGGTACCCCGAACACCTTGGCTACTTCCTCGGTGAGCTTGCCATCGGGACCGACGTCGTAACTGGCCCTCCGCAAGCCTCGGCCCACCACTTGCTCGCAGAGCAATTGGGACATGAAAGGGCGAAGCCCGATGATGTGCGTCACCGTGTTGCAATCCCATCCCTCCGTGAGCATGCCCACGCTGACGATGCAACGCACGTCCCGTCCGGGCGGATGGTCGGGTCTCCCCAGTTTATCGGCCAGTTCCTTGAAGCCCTCCGGATAGAGCGGCCTTCCCATTTGATCGGTCGGCCAGGCGGTCTTCCCGACGGTATCCAGCGTGAAGCGCATCCAACGGACTTCGTTGCTCTTCGCCTCGCCGGAATCCGACTCATGCACCACCTTGGAATCCACGCGGATCGCGTACTGACAGCCGTTGTTTCTAAATCCTTCGAGCTTCGCCGGTGGGATGCCGGTCGGCGCCTTGTCTTCCGCCAGCCAGTCGTACAGCACCTTGGCGATCTGCGTGTTCTTGCACACCAGAATGAAGACCGGTGGGCGGGGATCGTCGCGATCCTTGGCCCACTCTTCCCGTTCTTTTTCCCAGAGCCCGCCCAACATTGCGATGGGATGGTGGGCATACTTCAAGATAGCTTCAGGCTTGGGGTTGGCCTTCTTCCCGCCTCGCTCGGCCGACGCGAGTTGGGGCAGAATCCAGTGCCAGATGTTGAAGTAGCCGGGAATCTCTTTGCCGGTCGTATCACGGACCGCGAGCTGGGGAATTTTCACCAGACCAGACTCGATTGCATCGATCAATCCGAAGTCGCTCACCACCCAGGGAAACGGCCGGTTCGTATCCTGGCCCACGCGACCGAGAAAGTAGGGTGTCGCGGACAGATCGAGACAGAAGTTGATACCTCGTAATTTCTGAATGCGGTCCAGGCTGTCAATCCAGACCGTCGCTTCCTTGAAGAAGTCTTCCGCCTCTTCGCCCTCGCCGAACAAATCCTCTTCCTCTTCATCTCGTTCTTCACGCACGATGCGATACGCATGGTGGGCTTCGTCGTTCATGACGAGGATGTTTTGTTTGCCACCCACCTCGCGACCCAGAATCCGGCTCACCAGAGCCGTGTCACTCTCGACATAGCGCCGAGATTCAACCGAGACTTTCTTCAGCGTGCCATCTTTGTCTCGCTGTTCCTCAAGCACCGTCAGCAACCCCGCCGCCACCTGGCGCTCGAAATCGTCGAGAGTCAGATAGCGGGTCCCACGCGCTGTCGTCGTCTTGGAGCCGATGGTGATGGTTTCCTTCGTGCGCACCTCCACGCCCGCCTTGGTGACTCGTGCGCCGACACCGCCGGTTTGAATCGATTGAGGCTCGAAGACATGCCAATTGGTGACGAGGACCCGCCCTTGTGTGAGCAACGGCATCAGGTGGGACGGCACGAGATCGCGCATGGGTACAGGCTGGCCTCACCTCCTTCAGGGTCCAGTTCACGCAGCCGGTTCTTGATCGTCACGTTCGGGCAAACGATCAGCACGACATCCGAAAACCTGGCGTCGCTTCGGTCGTTGACCTTGTTGAGGATGCTCCAGGCAGCCAGCATCCCCATCACCGTGGTCTTGCCTGAACCGGTGGCCATCTTGCAGGCATAACGCCGAAACCCGACAAAGCCATTCTTTCGTTTCTCCTCGCTGACCTCTTCCTGGGGAATGTCGATCCCCTGCCGGTAGTCGGCCCTGGCCTCCGTGAGAAAGATGATCGTTTCCGCCGCATCAAGCTGCGCGAAGAAGAGCCGCTGCGCCCGCCCGTCTCGCCGCCACCAGTGCAGTAACTCCAGCGTCGTTCTGGTTACACCGGGATAGCCCTCCTGCCGCCACTTCTTGACCTGTGCACGAATACGGTTGACGAGTTTCAGTTCGATGGCAGTGCCGACTACACGACCCGCTTCGGTCTCCGGTTTGGCTTTGGGGTCGCGATAGAAATACATCGCCGGCCGTCGGCCCGGACGCCGTTCAGGCGATTCGCCTTCCACGATATGCCAATGTTCAGCGGGTTCGTCGAACGGGGAATTCAGAATAGGTTCAGGAACTTCGTAGCCGCTCATCGAATGTTGATCAGGTTTCCAACACTGCCTGAGGAGTTTTCCGTCCCCGTGCCGTCCGGTCGAAGTCGGCATCGAAGCTCACGATGACGAGGTTATGTTTGTCGGCCGTCACATACTGATAGGCATCATCGAAATCGAGCCGGAACTCCTTTGAGGCTTGGGCTACAAGGTTCATATGCTGGACCGACAAACCAATAATAGCCAGCCTCCCCGGCTCAACCATGTCCGAACAAAAATCGAGGAACGCATCGGATTGATTTCGCCTGAACAGAATCACTCCGATTGAATGAAGGGAAAAATCAGAGAGAAAGAGGTGGTGGCGATGCGTCGTCAAGAGCAGGGAGCGAGCCTCTTGGTCATGATGCTGTCCTAGGATGATTTCCAGGATGATATTGGTATCGATGAAAAGATTCATTTCTCACCGACTCGCCAGTCGGACGCTTTATGTTGCAGTTCCACGGAGGTGTATCGATCGCGAAGATCTTTCAACGCTCCCGCCCATCGGAAGTGCGGTACCCCTTCAGGTCTCTTTTTGCTCTTCTCAAGAAGAAACTCCGCGAAATCCAGAACCTCCTGTTGGAGATTGGGTGGCAATTCCTCAAGTAACTCCTGGAGCTCTTTCATGTGATCTCTCCTTCATGGACGTGGCGGCTTTTACGCCAGCCTGGGAACCGGTTGTTTCTTTCACCTTCTCCACTCTTTGAAGATCCTTGGCCGCAATGTCGTCTTATTATGCCAGTTTCTTCACCACCAGCAATTCGTTGCCCCGGTCGTCGATCACCTTGACGGCAATCTGCCGGTGCTCGCCAGCCTCGAACGGCGCGCTGACCGTGCCGGACAGATGATCCCACACGCTTTCTTCATACTCGCCTTTGAGCGCTTTTTTGAGATTGTCCCAGGCGCTGGTGCGAGGGAAGAAGGCTTGGCACACGTGGAAGCAGAGATCGTTGTAATCGGTATCGAGGAACCAGGCCGGCACATCGTGGCCCGATCGGTGATCGACCTCCATCGTGACGGGATCGAACACATCCAGACCTAGAAGCTCAACCTGATAGACGGCCTCCCCACCTTTCACGCTTCCCTTTTCACGCCTCACGCTGATTTCCGGTTGCCCACAGACGCTGAAAATCTGGCTCGACCGCATGTTCTTGAGCAAATCGCCCATCATCAGGTCCGGCGTGGCCTGGACGTAGGTCGCGGGGACACCCATGACCTCGGCGCATTTCTCCACCAGCGTCCGCGCATTGGGCTGGATCGCAAAGCCGATCACATACAAATGGGTGTAGTTCTTCGCATGCGCCTCGCGGGCTGCTTCATAGACCAGCTTCTCGCTGACCGCGCCGTTCTCCGGTCCGAACACAAACGCAACCGGCTGACCGGACAAGGCGAGCCGTCTGCCGCTCTTCTCCTCTGCTTCATCAATGGCATCCGTCAGCGAAGGCTTTTGGCCTGGTGCAGTCGCATCAACAAGCGCCTCTGCAGAGAGCGACAGAGTCTTGGCTGGAGGTCGGATGCTCTTGAACGTGACCGTCCTGTTCCCTTCGAGCCTGAGGACCGGGCTCTTGCGCAAGACTTCCAGCATGCGATCCACGAAGGCTCCGTACTCTCCTGATCCCCCGGTGGGAGAGGGCTTCTCTTTCACTCCCTCTCCCTTGATGGGAGAGGGCTGGGGTGAGGGTGTTTCTTCCTCCCAATCCACCGGCGTGGGGATAGTCGCCTCGACGCAGAAGGGTCCGGTGACGCGCGTGATGCCGTTCTCCACCTCCGGCCGATCCACCAGCACTTCTTCCTTCGGCGGCTCGTTGTTGGCGATGGATTTCAGCGTGATATGCGGGACAATGCCGCCGACTTCTTCGCCCTTCTTGTTTTGCTTGCGTTTATAGACAAAGCCACCGGCCGGGCCACGAGCCGGGTCTTTCAATTCATACCAGGGAAAGGTGGCAGTCAGGAGCCGCTGACGGGCAAGTGCTAACGGCACGCGGCTCGTATCGATCGTGATCCAGCGGCGGCCCCACTGCTCGGCGACATAAGCAGTCGTCCCGCTCCCGCACGTCGGATCAAGCACCAGATCGCCGGGATCGGTCGTCATGAGAAGGCAGCGTTCGATAATTGATGTTGAGGTTTGGACAACATAGATTTTCGGGTCTGTCCTGCTTTGGACCGCCCCACTAATGTCCGTCCAAAGATTACCTATGGCTGCAAGCGAGAAGTCATCCTTAAACCGACGGTAGTTAAGCTTGCCCTTTGAGCTGATATGCAAACGGTTTGCGGCTGCCAATTTCTTCATTCCAACCAGGTCAGTCTTAAATGTTCCCGTTCCGGGGGTAAAACGCTTGCCTTGATATTCAAACTCTCGAAGGTCTCCCTCACCTGCTGGGCGAGAGCTGGTAATGTTATCAACCCGGAAAAGTCTCGCCCCGTTGGGGACCAGCGTGGTTCCGTCCATTTCTGTTTCGCTTGCAGGTCGAACTTTCCCATCTTGAAGCATGACTTGGTCATACCTACTATCGGCCTCATCACTTCGCTGAATAAAGATCTGATTGTATTTGCTGCTGAACTTGTCTTTCCCGTACCACAACACAAAATCTGATGTTGTGCCAAGATAGCTACTGCCTTCGCTCGTTGTCTTCCGCACTGTTATCACTGAAAGGAAATTCTCCCCTCCAAACACCTCATCCATCACTTCCCGCACGTGGTGCAGATTCTCGTCGCTGATCTGGACAAAGATGCTGCCGCTGGGGGTGAGCAGCTCGCGGGCGAGCAGGAGGCGATCACGCAAATAGGTCAGGTAGGAATGCAACCCCAGTTCCCAGGTGTCCCGGTAGGCCTGGACCATTTCCGGCTCGCGGGTCATGTCCTCGTCGTCGTTGTGGGAGACATCGCGCTTCCTGACGAAGGGCTGGAAGTTGCTGCCGAACTTTACGCCGTAGGGCGGGTCCATGTAGATCATCTGCACCTGCCCGCCCAAGCCTTCATAATGCAGGAGCGAATTCATCACGACCAGCGAATCACCCAGGATCATCCGGTTCGTCCAGTTATCCTGATACTCGTAAGCCTTGAGCACCTGGTCGGTGATGGAATGTTGCGGGTCGCCGAAGAGGGCGAACAGATCTTCTTGCTTGTCGGTCTTATGCCCGGCCAGCGTCTCGATGATGGCTTTCGTCGAAAGCCGCTCATGGATGAAGAGCGGCAAAGTCGGCACGTCGAACGACAGCCGCTCGGCCTTGCCCGCCCAGTTCAAGAACGGCTTGCTGAGACTCTTGAGCTTGGATGCGGCGGCCTTCGCCTCTTCAAGGCTCTTCGCGTCGAGGATCTGTTTGATCAGGGCTTCGCCCTGCTCCCGGACCGGATTCTGCCCATCCCAATCAAGCGACGGCGAGAGTGAGGAATCGTACCGGTAGGTCTTGGGCGGTTTCTTCTTTTTGAATTGCGCCTGCGTCCCGACCTCCGGCCGCATGAGGCTCTTGGCCTCGGGGTGTTTATACGGCGCGGTCTGATTGGACTTCGTCGCAACCTTGGTTTTCTTCGCCATGCAGATCATCCTTTGCCGACCGGTGTGCCCGCCGCGCCGAAGGATACCCTGTTAGCCCAAAGAAATCATCCGGCTAGATGACTGAGACCGAATAAACTCATCTGACGCCGTGGATGGGAAAACAGCGTAATGGATGACAGAAATAGGATATACCGAGGCTCGTTATTACGCCATTTCAGGAGGTGTCGCCAAAAATGAGTCAAGATATCGGTCAACCTTCTTGGTGGTTCCGGCTGCGAGGTAATGGCATCGAAAGCTCCGCCGCAAGAGTTGAAGGCCGGTTGACGCGGCTTAACGCATGAGCAGGAGCGTGGATAGTGGAAGCGAGACGATGCGGGGATCGTCCGACCCCGGCTCGTCCATCAATGTGACCAGAATTCCAAATGGAGCGTTGTAATGAGCTTTTTCAATAAACGCCCGTAAGCCCTGAGTATCCCGGTAGTCAATCCTGCGACGATACTTGACCTCGACCGGAATACGCTGTTCCCCCACGGTCAACACGAAGTCGACCTCCGGTTCCGCGCCGCGTTCAGGAAAATGCGCGACGTCAAGATTGATAATTGATCGCAAGAAGTAGCCGGTCACGCTTTCAGCAATGTGACCGGCCAAATCCGACAGATGGGGAGACCGTTCTAGACCTTCTGGGGTCAGGGGGACAACCTCTTGAAGCCATGCAGCCCGCAACGCATGATCGCAAAGACACAGCTTCGATGCCCCGCGCCGACGTTTTAGTTTTAGCTCCAACGGCTCAATGAGCCGCAGCAAGAGCGTGCCATCCAAGAACTTCAAGTATGCGAACACCCGTTGCCATCCGATGTTGGCATTCATCGCCCGCCGAATTTCATCAAGGTAGAGCGCCTGTGAAGGAGATTGGCCGACGCACCGACACGCCAACCGGAATACCTCCTCCAAGAGATGTTCGTCTCTCTTCTGGCCTCTGGGCCCCATGCGAAGATCATGTTGAATAGCCCTTCGGATGACGGTCTCACCTAGAAGGTCCGCAACCTTCTCCCATGGCTGATCCGGCCGTGCCTGTGCGATCGGGTATGCACCACGTTCGGAAAAGGCGGCGAAGGCCTTGCCACGAAGTTCGCGATGGGTTTCCCCAACTCTTCTCAGGTCCAACCAAAACTCTTTCCTTTTCAACGACCCGAGCCCGTTGGGAGGAAGGTGAGCGGAGAGCGTCCCAAATCCTCGCAGTTCAGCAATTTCACGCAAATGCAATGGTCCCATTTCAAGGGTACTGATTCGCCCTGCCAGACTGTCACGGCCCGCCTCAATGCGAACGCAGAACTTCCGGTCACTAACACCCGAACCGGATTCATATCAACGAGATGTTTGAGCTGGGGAGCCCAATCAGGGAGATTCTGGACTTCGTCGAGAAAAATGTAGGCTCTTTGTCCGTCCTTAGCGGCTTTGTGAAACGATTTTCCGAGGACGTGTTCCGAATACCACCTGCTGAGTTCGAGAATAGGTTCTGTCAGCTTCTTCAACTGGGGCAGTTCGTCGAATTGCACACGAAAAATCCGCTCCGGCGCGACCCCCTCATCCAGCAACACGTGAATCGTCTGGTTCACAAGGGTGGTCTTCCCAATCTGCCGTGGACCGCGCAGAACGGTTACGGGCGTTAATCCGCTCTTGATCCCAGAAATGGCCGGTGCAAAGGCCCAACGGCGCATGTTGGGAAGATCAAAGAGCCGTTCTCCGCGCCACCAAGGGTTGTCGTCCCGGAGGGTCGCTTCTAATCCATCTGAGAGAAGCTCGAACAGTTTGGCTGTCTTCAAGACTGAACCTCTCCCAGCTTCTTTACCGCCAGCAATTCGTTGCCCCGATCATCGACCACCTTGACAGCCATCTGTTTGTGCTCACCCTCCTCGAACGGCGCGCTCGTGGGATCCGACAAGCGGTCCCCTTTGCTTTCTTCCTATTCACCGATTAGGACCCATGTAATCGCGTCGAAGGATACCTTGTTACCCCAAAGAAATCATCGGGGTAAGTTGGTGGGAACCTGAGAAAATCGACTGGTAACCGGCGAAGCAGAAACGGGGTAATAGGCTGCAAAAATAGGGTAAAACCAGGCAAGCTATTACCCTATTTCGGCGATCCTGGGATCAAACGAGTCCAGTAAGCGTCAAGTTATTGGTCAACCTCCACGTCAATTCGGCGCGATTTCATAGACCAGCGTCACGCTCGCCTCGACCTGGATCTCGCCCGGCGAGACGGGAGCCGCGCCACCGTCCATCTCCATCGCCGCCATGGTCCGCGTCAAACGGGGCGTCGGCTGCACCAGACGGCCCTCTTCGTTCACGGAAATGATCCGGACGAGCTTCACTCCCAACGTGTCGCCCAACGTGCGGGCCTTCTCACGGGCCGAGGCCGCCGCCTCTTTCAACGCCTCCACCTGCGCGGGCCGCTCATCCACCAACCCCCACCGCACACCATGGAACTGATTGGCACCTGCCGCCAAGACTCCCTCGATCACCGCTCCCATCTGCTCCGGCTTGCGGACGTCCACCGTGACCGTGTTGCCGACGACGTAGCCGATGATCCCCGGAGGCGGAGACACCGCGTCGTTGGAACGTGGGGGCGACGGCCTATATTGCGGCGTGATGGTAAAAGAGGACGTTTGAATATGCTCAGGCTCAATAGCGAGCGACCGCAACCGCTCGATGACCTTGGCCATCACGGCATGGTTACGCCGTTGCGCGTCGGCGAGCGAGCGCCCGGCGGTTTCCATGCCGAACGTGGCGATGACATGGTCCGGCGCGCGCGTCACCCGGCCGGTCGCCGAGACCGTGATCGTTGACGTCTCCGGCCCCGTGCCATCGCGAGCTTGGGCCATGGCCGGCCACACCACCAGCAACAGCATCCACAAAGCTACCGTCATCGGGGTTCCCCCTTTCATCGGCGCTCCCCTCCTCCCCGGCTTCTTTTTTTGACAGACCGACCGGCAACATGGAACGGGAGACTTCCCTCTTGCCCTCTTGACGAAATCGCGCGACTGAGGCATTGTCCGGCAGCACGCCCAGGAGCAGATCCATGGCCATGACGTCCATTGTGCTTCCGCTGGGGACGCCGGCTCCGCCGTTTGAGCTGCGCGACGTGGTAAGCGGCAAGGTCTATACGCTCGAGTCCTTCGCCGACAAGGTCGCCTTGCTCGTCATGTTCATCTGCCGCCACTGTCCCTACGTCGTGCATGTACGGCAGGAACTGGCTAAGCTCGGCGCCGATTATCGGGACACTGCTTTGGGCATCATCGCCATCAGCAGCAACGATCCCGTCACCTACCCCGACGATGCGCCGCCCAAGTTGAAAGAAATGGCCGAGCAACTCGGCTTTTCCTTTCCCCTCTGCTTCGACGAAACCCAGGAGGTCGCCAAGGCCTACCACGCCGTCTGCACGCCGGAGTTTTTCCTTTTCGATCGAAATCGGCTGCTCGTCTATCACGGGCAATTGGACGACAGTCGCCCCGGCAACACCAAGCCGGTCACCGGCCGCGATTTACGCGCGGCGATCGATGCAGTCCTTGCCGGCAGACCCGTCAACCAGGTCCAGCACCCCAGCATGGGCTGCAGCATCAAGTGGAAACAAGGGTGACCCCTCCTTCACGACGGGACCCGCGCCTTCCCTTTCACCATTAAAAATGGCGGCGACCGTTGAAATTCCACTGAAATTTCCGGCGCAGGCTGATCCGACCTTCTCATCCCCCATCTTCTGTGGATAACCTTGTGGGTAAGCGCCTGATCGAGGGCTGAATCGCTCGAATTCCGCTGTCATTCCTGCAAAATGCCTATTTTTTAGGCATCTGCTTATCGAACTCGAATCCACTATATCTTGTGGCTTCATGGGGAATCATAAATTTTTTTGTACATTCCTAGAAAAATGGGCTTGACATTTTTTTCTCTCGGATTGAACGAACGCTTTTATCCACAGGCCGGACATTTTTCTGTGGATGACCGTCTCTGTCCTTATGGCCCTAGTCGGGCATTTCTCATTGTCACTTACAGAAGAGAAATTTGGGTTGACCGGGGTCGGCGGATAATTCCCGAACGCTTCATCCGTTGCTGAACGCCCCTCTCATTCCGGCGGGGTTATTTTTTTCGGTACACGTTCAGCCCGACCTTCTCTTGGCGATTTGGAACAGCCACGTTGCCTTCCGTGGAGGCGATGATGATCGTTTTTCCGGAAGCCGAAGGGCCGAACTCCTTGGAGAGATCGACCTTGATCGTCAGGATGGTTCCCTCCACCGTCATCTCAACGTTCTTCATGACCGGTTCCTTTCATAAGCGCGCCTCATCACCACACCGGGGCTCGTCCTCCATCGACACCTCAATACCCCCGTCCCGTACTGCCGCCGCGCCCCATCCGATCCAGGGGAAGCGCCTCGTATCGTTGTTTCAAGTCGGGATGCGCATTGAGAAACTCCTTCACCGCCGCCTCATCGGCGAAAATCTCTCTGCTGCGCTCCCGATACTCTTGGACGGTCATACCATGCTTCGACAACAACGCGCCGAGCTTGGCGCTGATGTCCTCACCCATCGCCCTCATCTGATCCGGCGACGGCCGCTGTCCCTCCCCGAACCGTTCGCCGCCTTGAAAATAATTCATCATCATTTCGCCGATCTCAATTCGCGCCCTGACGAATTTTTCGACCTCCGCCGGCTCCGCCGCAATACAGAGTGAAGCAACCACTGCCAGGCTCAACGAAATCCCCACCATCCAACGTGCTTTCTTCATGGCTTTTATCCTTTCATCAATATCGGTCATCAATACCGGTCCCTGGTTCCTGACTGCCGACCGATCCGCGCCTGCAATTCTTACATTTCCCCAGCCGACCGGATCTATTCCACCGATCGCCCCTCCAAAAACACGGCCTGCTCCAGCGTGCGAAAAAATCGTTGGTAGGGCACCGGATCCTCGACGGCTCGCAGATAGAACTGCGCGCCGGCGCGGACCACCAGTTGCGACTCATTCCGCTTGCGGACGGTGACGGTCAATCGCACGAGATTGTTCCGGTGATAGAACGGTCCCCAGGTTCTGGCGTTGCGGTTGAGCACGAGCAACGTGTCGGGGCGATACAACAGGTACCCAAGATCGACGCCGTAGATGTGCTCGTTCTCGACGTATTTTTTCCCCGACACGATACCCAGCTCTTCATCCAGGACTTCCACCATGAAGTCCAAGTCCTGCATGGTGGAGATGATCGCCGCCAGCATCCGTCGCCGGTCCGTGGTGTCGAAGACCCGCAATTGCGCGGCCCTGATCTTGACCTGACTGTCATCCGAAAGCCAAATTTGAGCGCGGGCGTCCCACTGGTTGTCATGCCGCAGTTCGTAGGGAGTCGGGCACCCCTGCAAGAGCAGGCAGAACACGACACCGGAGACCGTGCCGAGCCATCTGAAAAGCCCCTTTTTGAAAATCCCTTTTCCGGCGAACGGCGAGTCGTTGTGCCAGGAGTCCATCGTCACTCCATCGGCTGGATCATTCCTTGATGATGAACAGTGACCGTTCAAGCGTCGCGAAGAAATTCTGATAGACCTTGGGATCTTCGATCGGCTTGTTGTTATAGATGGCGTTGGCCCTGATCATCATTTTGCCTTCGGCTTCCGGGCGCACGGTGACCGTGACCCCCACGACGTCGTAGAAATTCGGCTCGGCGAAACGAGCCGCCGTCACCAGCCCCAACGACTCATTGGCCCGCTCGATGATGAACCCCAGGTCTTGTAGAGCGGCGATCACGCCCCGCATGGCGACTTGCCGATCCGCCACGTCGAAGGACCGGGACTGCACGCTCCGGATTTTCATCTGCGCCTCGGTCGGCGCAAGTAAATCCTGAGTGGGTTGCGGCGCGGCGCAGCCCTGAATCCCAATCAGCACGGCGGCCAGGATGCACGCCCCGAAGATGTTCCCTCTAACCGATCGATTCATCATCTCCTCGCGATCACAGCGTAAAGGCTTCCAGAAAGACGGCTTTCGACAACTTGGCGAAAAACGTCTGGTAAAGGACGGGGTCTCGCACCATTTCCATCCGTTGCTCTCCCGGCGGAATCGGCTGCCGGCCGGCCGAGCCGTCCCCTTTCCAGACGACCCGGTAGAACATGACCCGAACTTCGTGACGGGTCCCCTCCGGATTCAACGGCCTCGTGATCAACGTCGCGGCGATTTTTTGATGGAGATCGACGGGAATGACGATCGGAGGTTGCTGCACCAACACCAGCGCGGAGCTGAACAGAAAAATAAAAAAGCGGCTGATGTCCTGGCCGTGTTCCCGCGCGCTCCGTTCCTTCGTCGCCCGCAGAAACCCCACCTCCCGCGCGCTTTCCTCGATTTGGAATCCCAGGTCTTGCAACACGGCCGCCGAGGCGGACAGGAGTTCCGTCTCGTCTTTGGTCTCGAAGAGACGGGTCTGCATGGCCCTGTGGCTTGGACTTTCGGCGGTCAACTCAAAAAGCTCGGCCGGCTGCGTCTGCGCGACGCAACCCATCAGGTGGCCGGCCAGGACCGCCCCCCCGACCATCGTTCCCCATTGCTTCTTCGTCATGAGCCGGTCCGCCTAGAACTGCGTATAATTGTAGGCGAAGTCGCGTACCTTTTTGTCTTCGTCATATTTGATGATGATGGTGAGGGTCCGCTGCCGCTGGGAGCTGGAGCTGTCGCGCGCGCTGGTTCCGAGAATAATGAGGCCCGCAAAGGACGACCTGGCCGTATCGACTCGATCGGTGGAAACCTTGTCGTAGATCCACACCTCCCGGCGCTTCTCATCGGTCGTCACGATGTTGGGGCTTCCCAGCAATTCCGCGACTTGCGAAGCCGGCATGCCGACCTTGATCTCCCCCTGCACTTTGCCGACGGTCAACCGGTCTTCTTTGATCTCCGCCGTACCGCCCCCGCAGCCGGCCGCCATCGCCACACACACGCCCAGCGCCACCCATAGCCTTTTCATCGAACGTCCCTCCTCGCGTTGTGCGTCACAGTCTCCACCGGATGGCCGGCCCCGCTTTTTCACGGGGAAGCTTACACGCTCCGGACGGAGAAATCACCCGATCGGTTCCGCGTTTCTTCAGGCAGGCTCTTCGTCGTCCTCATGATGGTCGCCGTACGGCGAAGGAATCCCGTATCGCTTGCATTTCTCCCAGAGCGCCTTGCGCGACAGGCCCAACACCTTGGACGCCGTCGTCCGGCTTCCCTCGACCCGCTCCAAAACGGAGACGATGTATTCCTTTTCAAACTGCTCGCGCGCCGCCGCGAGCGGCATCAACGGTCTGTGGGCCGCTTGTGTTCCGCCGGTCAATCCTTCGTTGCAAAAGCCGCACGACTCTTGCGGGGGGCCGCCGAGATAGGGACAGGAGGAAAATCCGCAGAGATCGCTTGGCTCGATCACCTGGCGCTCATGGCCCAAGGCCACCGCCCGCTCGACGATGTTTTCGAGCTCGCGCACGTTCCCCGGATAGGAATAGCGCAGCAACAGCTCGCGGGCGTCCGGCGAGAATCCCTTGAGCTTTTTGTTCAGTTTGGCGGCGCAGGTTTCGATGACGTGCTCCGCAATGAGCATGATGTCTTCCCGCCGTTCCCGGAGCGGCGGAATCACGATTTGCACCACGTTCAGCCGATAAAACAGATCGTCGCGAAACCGGCCCTGGGCGACCTCTTTGCGAAGATCCTTCTGAGTGGCGCACACCAACCGGACATCCGCGTCGATGGTATCGTTGCCCCCCACCCGCTCGAACTTCCTCTCTTGGAGCACTCGCAGCAACTTCACCTGGACCGCCGGCGACAGTTCCCCGATTTCATCAAGGAACAACGTGCCCCGATGGGCCAATTCAAATCGCCCGCGTCGCTGGCGGAGGGCGCCGGTGAAGGCGCCTTTCTCGTGGCCGAACAGCTCGGCCTCCAGCAACGTTTCCGGCAGGGCGGCGCAACTCACCTTGATCAAGGGGCCGTCCCGCCGCGGACTGTTCTGATGCACCGCGTTGGCGACCAGTTCCTTCCCCGTTCCGCTTTCGCCCAGAATCAATACCGTCGAATCGGTCGCCGCGACCAGCTTGATCTTTTCCAGAACCGCCCGCATCCGGCTGTTGGCTCCCAGAATGCCGCCGAAGCTGAACTTGTCCTCCAACGTCGCCTTGAGGTCCTCGTTTTCTCGCCGCAGCATCACGACGCGCGCGATCCGCTCGATGATCAACAACAGTTCGTCCATCTGGAACGGTTTGGTGACGTAGTCCGCCGCTCCCAGTTTCATCGCTCCCACCGCCGTTTCCACGGAACCGTGCGCGGTGATAACCACCACCTCCGTTTCAGAACTCCGGTCCTTGGCCGCTTTCAGGACGGTCAGCCCGTCGCAGCCGGGCAGCCGGAGATCGGTGATCACCACGTCGAACCGTCTCTGCCCGACGGCCTCGACTCCCTCCGTCCCAGACGAAGCCGTCTGCACGTCGTACCCGACGGCCTCCAGCGCATCCACCATCGAGAGCCGAATCAACGGCTCATCGTCCACCAGCAGGATCGAGAGTCCTTTCACGGAGCCCGCTCCACCAACGAATGATCGCGCGATACCGGCAAGCACAGCGTGAACGTCGTCCCCTTGCCGACCTCGCTGTCCACCAAAATTCTGCCGCCGTGCCGCTCAACGATGCCGAGATTGACGGACAATCCCAGCCCCGTGCCTTCGCCCTCGCCCTTGGTCGTGAAAAACGGATCGAACACGCGGGGAAGGATGGACGGGGGGATGCCGGAGCCGGTATCGCGGACTTCGACTCGACAGATTCCCTCGGCGACCGAGGTCCGAATGGTCAAGACGCCTCCGTTCTTCATCGCCTGGACGGCGTTCAAGATGAGATTCATCAATACCTGTTCGATCATATGGCTGTCCACCATCACGAGCGGTAAACCGTGCCCCAACGCTGTCTCCAGCGCGATGCGGTTGGGAGCGAACAAGTGGGTGGTCAGCGTCAACACCCGATCGACGATCCGATTGATGTCGGCCGGACTGAATTCGGGCTCGTGCTGTTGAGAGAAATCCAATAACTGTCGAACGATCTTCTGCACCCGCCTGACGCCATGCTCCATGGAGGCCCAATATTCCTCTTGCCGGGCCGGGGAAATGCCGCCTTTTCTCAGGTTGTAAAGGCAGTTGAGGATGCCTCCGAGGGGATTGTTGATTTCGTGCGCCACGCCGGCCGCAAGTTTTCCGATGGACGCCAATTTTTCGGCGTTGCGGATCTGCTGCTCCAACTTTTTCGTCTCCGTCATGTCGCGGGCGATCCCGAGCACGCCGAGAATCCGGCCCTCGGCGCCTTGGAGGGGAGAGACGCTGATCATCGCCGTTCGGATCTCGCCCCCCTTGGTCACGATTTCCACCTCGTACACCTGTTTCGCACCGATGTCCAAGGTGGCTTTGAGACGCCGGCCGCGGTGACGCCGTGAGAGTAACGAGAGATAGGGACGGCCCAACAGATCGTCCTTGCGATACCCCCAGGCGCCGACCTTGCCGTTGACATAGGTGAATCGCTGCTCCGTATCGAGCGTGTAGATGACGTCGTTGGCGTTTTCCAGCAAATTTTCCAAGTACTGCTTCGTTTCCTCGATTTCCCTTGTCCGTTCCCTCACCTTGAGCTCGAGGTCTTCCCGATAGGACTCCAACTGCCGCTCGAGCTTTTTCCGGTCCGTAATGTCCCGCATCTGCACCATGACCAGGTCCCGATCGGCGCCCCCGGCGCCGATCAGATTCATCTCGACCGGCACCACGCGGCCGTCGCAGTGCGTGACGGCGATTTCCCTCGTCAAAACCCGCTGGTGGCCGCCTTCGATCTCCGCCAGCCATTCCTTGAACTCACGGTGACGGTCCTCTGCGATCAGATCGAGAATGTTCCGCCCGACGACGCCGGCTTCCGCGTAGCCCAGCACCTGTTCCTCGCGCTTGTTCACGGCGGCGATCATTCCCCGGGCGTCGATCATGAACACCGAGTCGGCGACCAGATCGAACAGGGCCTTGTAGCGGGCCTGCGAGGCGGCCAACTGCCGCGTGCGCTCCGACACGGCCTGCTCCAATCCCGCCGTATAGCGATGCAGCTCTTGCTCCAACCGGCGCCGCTCCGTGACGTCCCGGACGAACGCGCGGGAATAAATCAACCCCCCGCGCTCACGGTCGAGGAGCGCCGTGGCGTGAATTTCGACATCGATCGACCGTCCGTCCTTCGCCACAAGCAAAGTTTCCATGGACCCCTGTCCCCGCGAGACCAGTTGTTCGAGAAAATGCAGCGTTCGCGGTTCCTCTCCCTTCGGCACCACTTCCCAAAGCCGAAGGGCCAGCATTTCTTCGAGCGTATAGCCCAACTTGTCGAGCCCCGTCTTGTTCACGTGGACGAACCGGCCGCCGCGATCCATCTGGTAAATCATCTCCGGCGAATGTTCGATCAAATCGCGATACCGCTCCTCCAACTGTTTGACATCGGCCATCTGCCGTTCGATTTGTCCGAACGACCGTTGCAGATTGGCGGCCATGTGATTGAACGCTTCCGCCAGTTGTTCGATTTCATCGCCGGTTTTGAGATCAAGCCGCCGGTCCAACCGTCCGCTCCCGATCTCCCGCGCCCCCTCCTGCAACAGTTTGATCGGACCGGCGATGCGCCCAGCCATCACCACCCCGATTCCGCCGAGCACGGCCAATACCGTTCCGCCGAACAACAGGATCTTGGTCATCAACTCGCCGAGGGGGGCGAAGATTTCTCCGGGGTCCTGCCGCACGACGACCAGCCAATGTCGGCCTCCGAGGCTCCCCGCGGCAAGACCGTCGGCGAATCGCACGGGCGCGTACCCGATCATGCCTCCTTCGCTCCCGTGCGAATCGTCATCGACCGACGCCCATCCGGGTTTGAGCGCCCCCAACAGGCCGACGACGTCCGGACGGATCGTGTGCGCTTCCGGAGCCAGCACCGGACAGAGAACCACGACGCCGTCCGAGCCGACCAACATGGCATGCCCCGTGGCGCCGAGCGAAACTTCCGCAATGGAATGAAACACGGTGTCGCGTCGGAGCAGAATCGTGATCGCCCCGATCGCCGTCTTTTGCCCCTCGTCCATGATGGGCACCGCGACGGTCACGACGTGCGTCCCGAAGGCGGGATCGAACGCTACGTCGCCCACGTAGGGCCGCACCCCGCCGTCTTGCACGACGGCCCGCCACCACGCCGTTTTCTTGTACCAATATTCCACCTGGGGAATGGAACTGATCACCAGGGCTCCCTGCCCGTCAGTCACCAGAATGCCGACGTAGTCGGACTTCCGAATCTCATGCCAACGGATCAGCGAATTCGTCGAGATTCGGTTGACGAACAACGGAAACTCGCTGCGCGAATCCCGCTGCCCCCAGCGCCGCTGCCAATCCTTGATGATGGCCTCGATGGCGCGGGGATCTTTGCCTTCATAGGTTCGATTGGCTTCCAAGACGGCGGCGCGAAGAAACGGCATGGTGGCGAGCTGTTGCGCCTCGTTGACGGTGCGGGTCACCTGCATTTCGACGCGACGGGCGGCCTCGACGGCGGCTTCTTTGAAATTCGCTCCCGTTGTCTCGCGTAACGCCCGGCGCTCTTCGAGATAGAGCAGGATCAGAAACAGCGTCAGGGGCAGGAGGCCGACCACCACGATCGCCGCGATGATCTTGCGCTGGAGGCTGTGGAACCGGCTCCAGAATGTCATGCCCATCCCATCGGTTGAGGGAAGGAACCGCGGGAGAATCGCTCCGCTGGAAAACGACCGGCGGACCGCTCGCGGTCTCCGAACGGAACCGTCTTATTCCATCATCCGGCTCAACCGCGTTTCAAGAGCCGGCCCGGCTTGCCCGGCCACAGAAGGACCAGCGGACTCGCGACAAAGACGGACGAATAGGTGCCGCAAATCACGCCCCACAGGAGCGCCAGCGAAAAGTCGTGCAGCACCTCGCCGCCCGCGACCGTCAAGGGAATCAACACCAGGATCACCGTCAAGCTGGTGACGATGGTCCGGCTCAGAACCTGGTTGACGGCGTTGTTGATCGTGGCTTCTTCGCTCTCCCTCCGGCGCACCTTCAGATTTTCCCGGATCCGGTCGAAGACGACGACGGTATCGGTCAGGGAATAGCCGGCCAGCGTCAACAGGGCCGTGACGATGAGCAGCGTGATCTCCTTGTCCAGCACGTAAAACGCGCCGAGCACCGCCAACACGTCGTGAAACGTCGCCAGCGCCGCCGCGACACCGAACCGCAGCTCGAATCGCGCCGCGATGTACATGATGATCCCGGCGAAGGAAATGAGGATCGCGATGAGCGCGTCCTCCTGAAGCTTTTTGCCGATCGTCGGCCCGATTTCGGTCGTGGAGTCCAC
Organism: Nitrospira sp.; assembly: GCA_024331125.1. Classification (GTDB taxonomy): domain Bacteria; phylum Nitrospirota; class Nitrospiria; order Nitrospirales; family Nitrospiraceae; genus Nitrospira_D. Next base: position 65,306 of record JANDJI010000007.1, on the reverse strand, counting down.
CACGAACGAATTGCCGGGGAACTCCTTGGCGAACACCCCGACGACCCGCTCCGCGATCTTTTCCTCGATCGTCGTCGAGGTTTTGACGCGAACGAGCAGCTTGTTGTCCTCCCCGAATTCCTGCAGCTCGGCGTTGCCCACCCCGTTGGACTCCAGCGCCTTTCTCGCTTCGTCGATGCGGATCGGCTGCTCGAACTTCAACTGCACCGCCGTGCCTCCGGCGAAATCGATACCGAGATTCGCCGCCCCCCGGGCGATCTGAATCACGGCCACGAGTCCCAACGCGACCATGAGACCGGACAAGGCGAAGGTGATCTTGCGCTTGCCCATGAAATCGATGTCGGTTTTTCCTACGATCTCGAACATGCCTGCTCCTTACCGAACGGGCGAGCGCAGACTCCGATCCGCGCGCTCCGCCTCGAATTCGCTTCGTTTCAAATACTCAACGTCTGGGCTTTCGGTTGCCGCCTGTACCAGAGGTCGAAAATCACCTTGGTGCCGACCAACGCCGTGAATAGATTGATCGCGATGCCCAGGCACAACGTGACGGCAAACCCTTTGATCGGTCCTGTTCCAAATAAAAAGAGCGCCACGCCGGTGATCAACGTCGTCACGTGCGAATCGATGATCGTGAGCAACGCTTTGTCGTACCCGGCGTCGATCGCCGTTCGCACGGCCTTGCCGCTCCGCAACTCCTCTCGAATGCGCTCGAAAATCAACACGTTCGAATCGACTCCCATTCCGATCGTGAGCACGATCCCGGCGATGCCCGGCAACGTCAGCGTCGCGTTCAAGGCGGACAGCGCGCCCATCAGACACACCAAGTTCAAAATCAGCGCAAAGTCGGCGATCGCGCCGGAAAGACGGTAATACACGATCATGAACAGGATGACCATCGCGCCCGCGATCAACGTCGCCCTGATGCCCTTGTCGATCGAGTCTTGCCCGAGAGACGGACCGACCGTCAAATCCTGCACGATCTTGAGAGGCGCCGGCAGAGCTCCGGCCCGCAGCACGATGGCGAGATCGTTGGCCTCCTGCGTCGTAAAGGTGCCGGTGATTTGGGCGCGTCCGCCTCCGATCCGCTCTTGAATGACGGGGGCCGAATAAATCGTGTTGTCGAGCACGATCGCCATGCGTTTCTTGACGTTCTCCGCCGTGATCCGCTCGAACTCCTGGCCTCCCCTGGAATCAAAGGTGATGGACACGTAGGGATCGTTGAATTGCCCGATCGACACCCGCGCGTCGCTCAAGACATCGCCGGTGAGCATGACCCGCTTCTTGACCAGATACGGAATCCTATATTCGCGTCCCGTCTCTTTGTCGACCGCACGCTCGAACAGAATCTCATCGCCCTCGGGGATCTTGTCCTGAAACTGCCGGATGATTTCCTCTTCCATATCCTTCGGAATCCGGGCCGGCAGCTCCAACCGCAGTTGGGCGTCCTCATCCAGCATTTTGAACTCAAGCAGCGCGGTTTCCTTGATCAAGTCCTTGGCCCGTTTTGGCTCTTTGATGCCCGGCAGCTGCACGACGATCTGCTTCAGGCCCTGCCGCTGCACGATCGGCTCGGTCACGCCGAACTGATCGATTCGGTTGCGGATCGTCTCCAGGGCCTGATTGATCGCGAAGTCCTTGATGCGCTTGCTCTCCGCTTCGCGCAGTTCCCACACCAGCGAAGTGGGCGTTCCGGCCGATTCGTTTTCGGCGAAGGACGGATACTCGTCGATCAGTTTTTGGATCGAAGTTTTGAGTCCCTCATCCCCGAATCGAATCGTGATCTGCTGGGAGGCCGTGCGTTTCACCGACTCGACGGCAATGTTCTTTTCGGCCAGCAAGTCTTGAAGCGACGTCACGGTTCGGTCAACCGTGATCTCCACCGCCCGATCTTCGTCCACCTCCATCACCAGGTGAATGCCGCCCTGCAAGTCAAGACCCAGCGCGATACCTTTGTCCGGAAGGACGGTCTTCATCCAACCGGGCAGCGTTTGATACAGCGGCTGGTACGACGGCAACGAACATATCACCGACGTCGCGATGACCAGCGCCAACAATCCCAATCGCCCGCTTACCCTCTTCATGATCGCTCCAACCTCTTCATTCCGTGCGGCCTACGCATCTTTTTCTTTATCCTCTTCTTCCCCGCGCAGCCGCGCGATGTAATCCCGCTGGATCTTGATCCGCGTATTGTCGGCGATCTGGAGGGTGACGGTATGTTTCCCAAGATTGGTGACCGTTCCCCAAATGCCGGACGTGGTCACGACTTTGTCGCCTTTCTTGAGCGCGTCGATCAAGGCCTTCTGCTCTTTCTGCTTCTTCTGCTGCGGCCGAATCAGCAGAAAGTAAAAGATGATGAAAATCAGAATAAAGGGGACGAGGGAAAGCAGCCCTCCCGGGCCTTGACCGCCGGCCCCCGCCCCGTTCGCCCCGGCCCCCTGGGCCCATGCTATGGATTCCATCAACATAACGAACGATCTCCTCTTTCCTTGTTGTGGACGCTGTCTCCCGCCGCAACCGCCTCCGGGTCTTCCCCCGCCGCGACGCTCGACGGTTCCTGCGCATGACTGCGATAAAAAGCCGTTCGAAATTCCGAAAACGTTCCTTGCTCGACGGCCGCTCGGACGCGGCGCATCAGATCCGAAAAATACCAAAGGTTATGGATGGTGTTCAGCCGCGCGGCCAACATTTCTTTCACCGAGAACAGATGATGAAGATACGCCCGCGAGTGGCGCCCGCAGACCGGGCACCCGCAGTCGGGATCGATCGGCCGCTCATCTCTGGCGTATCGGGCTTGTTTGATGACCACCCGTCCCGCGGTCGTAAACAACGAGCCGGTCCGTCCATGTCGCGAGGGCGCGACGCAGTCGAAGAGGTCGATGCCGCGAAAGACCCCTTCGATCAGATCTTCCGGGTATCCCACCCCCATCAGATACCGCGGCTTGTTCTCCGGCAGTTCCGGCACCGTCGCGTCGAGCATCGCGTACATCTCGGCCTTGCTTTCTCCCACGGACAGGCCGCCGACCGCATAGCCGTCGAATCCCATGGCCGTAAGGTCTCTCGCCGAGCGGACGCGCAGATCCGCGTCCAGACCACCCTGCACAATGCCGAACAGAGCTTGGTCGTTTCTGCGCCGGCCGGCCAAACAACGCTCGGCCCATAACTTGGTTCGCCGCACGCCGTCCAGCACCGCCTCGCGGCTCGCGGGCAACGCGACGCAGTGGTCGAAGGCCATGATGATATCGGCCCCCAACGCTTCTTGGATTTCAACGGCGATTTCCGGCGTAATGAAATGACTCGAGCCGTCGATGTGTGATTGGAAGACCACGCCTTCGTCCGTCACCTTGCATAACTTGGCCAAACTGAACACCTGAAAGCCCCCGCTGTCCGTCAAAATCGCCCCGGGCCAGCCGGTAAAGGCGTGCAGTCCGCCCATCTCCGCCACGATCTTATGCCCCGGGCGGAGATAGAGATGATAGGCGTTGTTCAACAACAACCTGAATCCCATGAGCTGCAGATCGTCCGGCGCCAGTCCCTTGACCGGCCCCAATGAACCGACCGGCATGAACGCCGGCGTATCGATGACGGCCCGCGCGGTACACAATCGGCCGACTCTGGCTCCGGATTGCCGATCTCGTTGTTGAAGCCGATACTGGATCATGCCGCGCCCTTCTTTTTTCACATCTGCTCGGGAGCGGAAATTCCCAGCACCGTCAGGCCGTTTCGGATGACTTGCTGAACGCCGCGCATGAGGGCCAGCCTAGCGGCGGTCCGCTTGGGCGTCAGTTCCTCGGCCGACCCCGTTTCATCGTGTTCTTGACCGCCCGCGGGAGGGAGGATCCGATGTTTGTTGTAAAAGGTATGCAGCAGCGCCGCGAGCTGTTGGAGATAATACGTGACACGATGGGGCTCGAACGTGGACGCACTGGTCTGAAGGATGTCCGGATAGACGGAGAGCTTTCGAATCAGCCCCAATTCGTCAGGATCGGTCAAGGGGGCGAGGTCCGTCTCTTTCGGTCGAGGGCACTCAATGCCCCGCGAGGCGGCCATTCGCCACAAGCTCGCGATACGAGCGTGCGCGTACTGCACGTAGTACACCGGATTGTCCGCCGATCGTTGCTTGGCCAGTTCCAGATCAAAGTCAAGATGAGTCCGTGAGTCCCTCATGAGGAAAAAGAACTTCGCGGCATCGGCGCCCACTTCGTCGATGACTTCGCGCATGGTCACGAACGAACCAGTCCGCTTTGACATCTTGACTTCAATCCCGGCTCTCAGAAGCTTGACAAGTTGAACCAACACCACCCGCAACCGCTCCTTCGGGTGGCCGTAGGCCTGCATCACGGCCTCCATGCGGGGAATGTAGCCGTGGTGGTCGGCTCCCCACACGTCGACCAGCAGATCGTATCCGCGCCGCAACTTGTCCCGATGATAGGCGATGTCCGACGCCAGGTAGGTGTATTCGCCGTCCTGCTTCTTGACGACACGGTCTTTTTCATCGCCGAAGGTCGTGGAACGAAACCACAGTGCGCCCTCTTGCTCAAACAAAAGGCCGCGGGCTTGCAAATCGTCCAAGGCCTGCTCCACCGCCCCGGACTTGAGCAACGACTCCTCGCTGAACCACGACTGAAATTCGATGCCGAACGACGCAAGGTCCCCACGGATCAATTCCAACAGTTCCTGATAAGCGAGCGTACGGCATCGCGCCTCGATCTCCGCCGGATCAGAAGGTCCCGTCTCGTCGTCGAGTTTGTGCTTGAGGCGTCGAGCTATGTCGCTGATATAGGCACCGTGGTAGCCTTCTTCCGGAAATTCGGCAGGCTGCCCGCAGAGTTCTTGATAACGCGCATAGACCGATGCTCCCAACAGTTTCATCTGCCTGCCGGCGTCGTTGATATAGTACTCGCTGGTCACGTCATACCCGACTGCTTCCAACAGACGGGCGACGGCCTGCCCGACCGCCGCTCCCCGTCCGTGCCCGACATGGAGCGGACCGGTGGGATTGGCGCTGACATATTCGACGAGGACGCGATGTCCCCGTCCCACATCGGCTTTGCCGTAGGCGTCTCCTCTCGCATCGATCTCTCGTAACACCTCGTGCCACAGGGTCGGCTTGATCGTCAGGTTCAAAAATCCAGGGCGGACAATTTCCACCCGCTCGAAGAGCTGCTCCGTTTCCGTAAGATGTTCGGCGATAATTTCGGCGATCTCGTGAGGTCCTTTTTTTTCCGAGGGCGCCAAGGACATCGCGATCGTTGTCGCCAATTCTCCCCATTCCGGACGTTTTGGCGCATCCAGAGTCAACGCCGGCCAGGTTTCCGTCTTCAATCGGCCCTTTTTCTTGGCCTCATTGAGAGCACCGAGCAAAGCGGTGGCAACCATTTCTTGGACGACGCCGTGAGACACGTCGAATCTCCTAAGTTCTTAGCAAAGAAGGAGAAAATGAACGGGCCACTTTAGCACACGGGTCTGATGGAGACAAGGTAGAGTCCGGGCGGTGGTCTTGTGATTTGATTATCGATTGCTCATGTTTTCTGCACGCGTCCAGTATTTGTTCGGGGGAAACGGCCAAACAGACTTTTTCGGAACAAGCGGTGACCTGTTCCCACGAAGGGCACTTGCACGGTCCTGCGCGCAAGACAATCACGTGCGGTCCTTTGGGCGCCCATCGGGCTGGGTCGGTCGGCCCGAAGAGTGCAACGGTTGGGACTCCCAACAGCCCTGCCAAGTGAGTGATGCCTGAATCATGTCCGATGTACACCCGTGCTCGGAGAAGCGCGCCGGCGACGGTCGTCAGGTCGGCATCGCGTAAGACGGGAAGAGGACGGCCTATTCTCCCAGTGACGGCCTTCACGACTTCTCGATCGGCCGGACCTTCCAGTAGGAGACACTGTGTCCCGGCGTTCTGTAATTCGTCGATGACAGAGGCCAACACTTCCGGCCTTGTACATTTTGCTCGGCTCCCGCTCCCGGAATGAATCATCATCATGGGACGATCGAGAGCAAGGCCCCGTTTTGTCAGGCACATCTCTCCGCTCCGCTCGAACACCGGCGGAAGGCGTATCCGCGGCACAACGGCCGGACCCTGCCCTTGTTCTCCAATCGCTTCACAAAAACGGTCGCTCTGATGCGCCGCCACCACAGAGGGATCGAACGGTGATCCAATGCGCACGTGGCCGATGCCCATCATGTTGAGACGTTTCTCAATCAGACCGTCATCATCCTTCAACCACCCGATGGCAAGCTCACAATCCTGAATCCAGGAATACCGCTCGCTCAACGGAAACGATTCTTCACCGAACAAGAGATCCCGAATGGCGCCGGTTTCAAAAGAAACCCACTCTTCCACCACGTTACATTCCAACAGAAATCGCCCGACGGGTTCATGGGAAGCGAGGACATATCGGTGGTTCGGATAACCGGCCCGAAGCCGTTGAAGAGCCGGAACCGCAAGAAGGACGTCACCGAGGGAGCCCGGATGAATGACGAGAACGGTTTTGGGCATCGACTTTTAACTTCTAATGCGAAGGCTTCCCGCCATTTTTCTGGCTGCTTCCAGCTCCTCCGGCGTGTTGACATTGAAAAAAGACCGCCCCTCAGGATCAAGGCCGCTTATTTCCATCTGCCCAACCCATCGAACTCGAAGACTCGCCTCATCAACAACGTCTTTGATACTGAGCCGGCCGCTCTGCACCATCTTCTCAATGACCGGCAAGCACCGACTGTTATAAAGCGCATGTGTCGGTTGCGGGCCGAACTCGGAACGCGGGATCACTATATCCACATCGTCTTTCAATGAAACCAGGTATCGGATCACGATCGGACTCATGAATGGCATGTCGCAGGCAACCGCAAAAATATATGGTGTCCGCGATAGTTTCAATCCCGTGTAGATCCCTCCTAGACTTCCACGGTTTGGGATAAGATCCCGCCACACCGGTGTGGTAGCCTCGATCATCGTGGAATCATCTCCGACCACGATACTCACGCTCTGAAAGACGTCCTGCAACACGGCGAGGCTCCGCTCAAGAAGAGTATGTTCGCCCACGGAGAGAAATCTTTTATCCTTTCCCATCCGCCGACTTCGGCCACCGGCGAGGAGAATACCCATGACGTCAGAAATCATCCTCTTGCCTCAGAAAGATCTATGAAGAAAAACAAAGAGGGGGTGGGAAAACCCCACCCCCTCTCTCACTGCCACTATCCTCGTGATACCTGACCTGTAACCCGTTACAGGGTTTTTCCCTTCTTCTTGTTAGCGCGGCGCGTCAAGACCCACCCTTCGAGAAATACAACGCCGACGGCAATGACAACAGGATAGATGTAGGTTTCTTGTGGAATCGGAGGATTCATAAACGTGTAATAAAAGGCCGACACGGCCATTTTTCGACCGGCGTCGCCATTATGGCCGTCCCATGCGAAGAAGACCGTGGGAATATATTGGCCGACCTCAAAAAACGTGTCTTCATCATAATCCTGGTCTTTCTTATTTCCCAGGGGGCGTTCGATCATCACGTACCAACGACCATTTTTCCATTCGCTTTTCAGAACTTTCAGATGCTCCTCGTAGTTATCACGCTCTTCAAAGTCCTTGTCCCATCCGGTTCCTTTGAAGGCCCTGATGGAGCCATCGGCCTCCCACTTCACAATATCGACCGGAAACTGCTCGTTCGTTCCAAACAGGTAGCGTGGCTTAATGGGAGCGGGCAATTCCTTCCATTTGACTGGAGTTTCAATGGCGATGGCGTCGTTATAAACGGGGTAGTTATTTTGTTTCGCTGCAATGGAGCCTTCTTCTCCAGTGGTCGGTTCTTGTTCTTGAATATCGATGTTGACTTCGGTCGGAGCCCAGGGCAACTTGCCCTCAGCCACACTCTTTGTCCGGTCATCCCATTCCAAGAGATAGGCAATGGACTTGTCGTTGTACAAAGACCTGACCCATATGTCGTCAATTCGATTGACAAAATTTCTGGGCTTGTGAGTAATTTGCCCACCCATCGCGACGTAGCGGCGCGGCGCATTCTTCCACGCTTCATCCTCAATATCGGCTGGAATGTCCCCTTCCACCATATTTGAGGGAATCACAAAATTGATCTTGGGTTTATCAGTTAATGGATCAATGGAAAGGGGTTTCCCATCTTCATCCCGCTCGCATAGGGAATTTACAAAGTTGGCAATGTCCCAGCGCTCATCTATCGTTGTATTGTCCGCAAAGGACGGCATTGGGGTTCCATTAATCCCAGTCGAGAAGGTCCTGAAAATATTGACCACACTATACGGGTCCTGTCGGCTTCCTCTAAAGTTCCAGCATTTATGCCAATTGGCCGGCTGAATTGAGAATCCCCAATCGTCTTTCAAATTGAACGCATTACCATCACCACGGCCTTCAAGGCCATGACATTCAATACATTTCTTTTCAACAACCAGTTCGGCTCCCCTTTTGATACTTTCTTCCGTCGCTGACTTCGGTTTCAGCTCCGCCATGTTCAGAATGGTTTGGGTCTCCGACTGCTTGTCCGTAAAGCTCCTATCTTTCACAAGCTGGGTTGTAACAAAAGCCAGCACTTGGAGCCGCTGCTCTTCGGTCAAGATACCTTCCCATGGCGGCATAGCCGATCCAGGCAATCCATGGGTCACAGTATCGAAGAGATCGTTTTGGCCTCGAACAGGCTTTTTAGCGTCGAACAGGGGAAGCTCACCGCTGGCCGTATGACGAATTTTGAACGTTCCCTGATTAAAATTACGCGGGCGAGGCCAGAGCCGATCGGCACCAGGTCCGTCACCGGCACCATCCACCCCGTGACACCACACGCACTTCGTAAAATACACTCGTTTACCGGCCTCGATCATTTCAGCGGAAGGTGGTGCCGCCAGTTCTCCTTTTTTAAATCCTTCAGGAATTCCACCTTGTGCGAAAGCCGGAATTTCCATGCCAACGGTCATCAGGACAGCCCCGAAGGCAATCGATAGCACCAGACCCGCCTTCTGAGTTCCACTGTTTTGCATAACGTTCCTCTTCCTCAAATAAACAAGCCGGAAATACGATCAATCCCAGGTTCGTGGATAGTAGCCGGTGTGCCAATATTCGAACAGGATGACCTTCCACATTTCATCAACCGTCAAGTGCTGTTCCCAGGGCGGCATAACGGATGCCCATGGGAAGCCTTCATTTGGAAGGCCAATCCCACCTTTTGCGACACGCCAGAAGATAAACGTCTCCTGCAACTGAGCAATTGTTCCCGGATCAGTGAAATTCGCGGGGATGGGATTGAAGGCGAAGGCATGAAGGCCGCGGCCGTTTAAGTTATCACCATGACAGAAATGGCAGTTTTGAAAAAAGATTTCTCCGCCTTCACGGACATACTTTAAGTAACCTTCAGCCTTTTCATCCCAAGGATTGGCATTCGGCTTCATGAGCCGACCCATACCCTGCTCAACAATGAGCGAATTGCTGTATTCTTGATCGTATTTGCCCTCAGGATTCACACGATACGGGTTCAAAGAGGTTTGTAACACATAAGTTTTGCCGTGCACTTTGGTGCTGGCAGGCGGAGCAGGATGCACCGTTCTCAGCTCAATTGGCTCTTCCGATTTTGGCATCATGGCATTGTATGAGAAGCCCCACGTAAGAATCGGAAGAGCGACCAAATAAACGTATCGAAGTACTTTGTTGAATCCGGTCTGAGCATCCAAGACGTTCAAGATAGGCTGCTTGAACTTTTTCCAATCTTCTTCATTTGCTGAAACCCACATAAGAACAGCGACGAGCCCTACCGTGCCATACATGGCTCGCACACTGAATGGAATGGGGGGATACACCCTGTACTTGATGTAGAGAAGGAAGAAGATCCAAAATCCGATCCCTTGCCAGAATCTTGGAATTCCCATTCCCATCGCATTGAGCATGTAGCTCAAGCCGGTAAAGCCAAGAACGTAGCACCCGACCTCGAAGAGCATCTGCATTGGCATGTACCCTTCGACAAGACGAATGGTATTCGAAGGAATAACATCGAATATCATGCCAGCCAGCAGCAGCAAACCGACAACCCCTACCAAGGCGCCGAGCGACATCAATGCTTTCATCGCTTACTCCCTTTACACTTCACGAATGGACCTTGATGAATTTTAAGAAATTTTGGGTGGCGGTGCTCCAGCCTTGACCTGAGAAAGGTAATCCACCATTTTCTTAAGAGCCCCCGCACTCAACTTCTGACCGAATATTTTGGGCATCGTGTTGTCAGGGAACGGTTTGACGACATAGGCGCTTGGATCAACGATCGATTCCATAATATATTCGGCCGGAGACTTGGCTGTCCCCTTGTAATCCGGTGCTTTGATACGCTGAGCAGCAGTCGTTCCCTCCTCAAGCTTCGGACCGATAGTACCTACAGCCCCAGGAATACCAGGTATTGTATGACATGCGACACATTGAGCTTTGGCAAAAATTTGATCTACAGGCTCCGAGCCATCCGCCATTAAGGATGTTGCTTCTCCTGCCGGCTTATCTTCCTGAAGCTGAGGACGTTCCCCTTCAGGGATAAATTTTTCATAGGACTTGATCATCTCTTCAAAGGAAGGAGGTTCCAAACCTTCCCGTACATACATCCACGCATCAACGGCTGCCAGTTCAGGAAGACTCAGAGAGATCGGGGGTTTATGAATGGCCGGCATGGGACTCTCTCTATCATTTGTTCCTTTCACCCCATACCCTTCAACCACGTAACAGCTCGGACAAGCATGAGACTCTGCAATATATTCCTGAGCATTCTCCGCCGTGCCAGATCCGGGGAAAGCTTCTTTCACGGCATAGTCTCGTTTAGCAGGATTCCCCTTGGAGTATTTGGGATCCTCCAACCGCTCTTTGGAACGATTGACCAGTCCGAGCAAATTTGGAGCACGCTCCCCCAACATACCGGCATGAAAGGCATGACACAAAGGACACTGCCCCTTGCCAATAGCTCCCTGCTCTTTATTTTTCCCAATTCCTCCAAAAATAATCTTTTCCCCTTCGTCAGCCAACTGTTGAGGCGTCATGGAGCTAAAATCAAGCTTCTCTTCTACTGGAGGAAATCCTCCCTCCACCTGAGGAAGCCAATTTCCATACCCGGACAGAAACGCCGCCACAAAGAACATAAAACCACCGATCTTGAGCAGGGCGCTCAGATTGGTGAAGTACAACGCCATAATAAAAGAGGTGGCGGTAATCATCACGAGAGAAACCGGCAACAGCCTACTCTCTCCATAAAAATTCGTTTTGTAATTGGCGATCGCCACGAACAAGAGGAAGGTCGAAACGATCCCAATAAACGTCTTAAAGACCGCCCGTTTTTTTGCGGCAGGATCACTGATGGCCACCTGAAAATACACCAGCAGTCCTACCAGGATGGCGATTGCCATCCATCCCATTGAAAGCGCCTCAGCAATCAAATTACCCAAGGTACTAACCCTCCTACCGCTTCACAAGAAGATGACAACGACGACACTCTTTCTCGCAAAGCCGATCCTTAGATAAAAATCGATCAATGGCTTCCTGCCGGTTGCGGGATAGCCCCAGGAACCCCAACTTTCGCCTCAACCGGAGCCTTCTTTGCCGTCAAACTGCCGAGCCAGAAGACAAAGAGAATACTGATCCAGAAAAACAGAACGTTGGCTGAAATTACATTGGCGGCAAACCCTACCGTATGAGTATAGGCCCACGGAGAGTTGTCTCGCATAATTTCATTGACGTGCCAAAAGAGACGGACCGAGGAACGAATATAACCCATTAACCCCATCATCCAAGTAAAGGCGGTCGCCAGCATAATGAGCGCATACTGGGAGCGGGCTGAAATTTTTCCCCATTCAATCGGCCCCAACTGCTTGGCTCCCTTCATCATCATGCTATTGAGAGTGAACATGAAAAAGAGGCACGAAAGAGTCGTTGCAACCTGAGGCACAGACAAGCCGACGCGAACGTTCGCCGGGATGTAGTATCCATAAATCGCAAGAAATATGATGTTTATATATGCACAGGCAAAAAATACTCCCATAAAGATATTGCCGAACCTTGCCCACGACACAGTTGAAATCTTGTTGCCCCGCATGTACCAGACAAAGCTCAGCACGGTGGTTGTAATAATGACGTTGATACCACCATTTTTCGCCGACATAACGCCATAATTGCCCAAAACTGGATGCTGCTGACCTCCCATCGCCTTCAATTCAGCCGGGGTCATCACCATCGTATGAGGAGTAATAAAGACCATGAACCCGCAGGCCAACAAAAAGACCAGATACTTGATATACCGTTGATACTTTTCGGCGCCCCGCATGCGGCCCATGGCTTGCCACAAATAGTAATTGGTGCTCAAAAACAAGATCCCGATCATCGTGGCTTGAATAATAAACAGCCAAGCCAAGAGACCACCCATAAGCGTAATCCCCATTTGCTGCCTATAGGCATAGACTTCTCTCATCAGCCAATAGCCTGCAAATGGGAGGGGGATAAGGAACGCCACACCGAGCGCCATCGCGATATAACCCATCCAATCATAATGAGCGCGCTCTTCATCCGTTTTTGCGGCCAGGAATTTATATGCTGCATAGGCAGCCACCACGCCGCCCCCGAATGCCATGTTGCCAAGAATACGATGGAGATTCAGCGGATTCCACAAAGCAGTATGAATGACATGCCAAATATTCCCTAGATAACGCCCCTGCTCATCAACGCCGGCAGGCGACATCATAAAGCCGATCCACGAATTCGCCAGAAACATGAGCAGCGTCCCGATAACATTCAGAATGACGGACATGCTCAGGTGAATCCACTTCAGGAACCCTTCTTTCATTTTGTCCCAACCATAATAGTAAATGTAGAGGGTTCCACTCTCCGCAACGAACATCAAGGCGTAAATGTGCATCACGGGACGGAAAATGCTCGACAAGTACGAGAAAAAGGTTGGATACAACGTCAGGAATGTAAAAATAAGAATCCCGCCCAGGATGGCCGTCAGCGAGTAGGCGGTCAGGCTGATCTTAATAAAATCATACGCCAACTGATCATACCGCTTGGCGAGCGCCTTATCCTTCGTGACCACCCCCATAAACTCAATGATCATGCAGAAAATCGGCACGGCAAGAACAAAACTTCCATAGTAGAGATGCTGCTGATTGGCAAACCAGAGCAAAACACGGCTTTCAAAGTTGTATCGCGGATAATCGGCGGGGCCGTCCGTCGTCTTAGGCGCAGGAGCGCCGACCACAATGCCTTCGGTCTTGTAGTAAACATCTCTCGCCTTTTCAACTTTTTCGCCTTCCTTCTGCGCCCCCTCGGCAGCCGGAGCCTCTTCACCTGTAGCCGGCGATGGAAGCGCCATAACGATCGGAAGCAGAAGAGCAACAACCATCGCGCCAAGCGCAATGATCGAGAATAACTTCTTCCGGGTTACGACACCCATGAAATACCTCCTTAAAGCAGGACAATTACTTTGCGATCTTGTTCTCGCTCAAATTTCCCTTCAGATCAATCGGCCTATTGGCGGAAGAGGTACCAAAAGTCCAACCCTTGCATCTCCATCAAGTAATGATCGACCAGCGTAAAGTACCCCACCGCGATGACCAGCGATACAATCACTGCAATGACCGGATTATTCAGCGCGCTCATACCTTTCGTCTCCTCTTTGTCTCTCTAGTCGGTTTCCCCAAAACCGATCACGCCCATAGCTTCACCTGATACCCTTGATTTTTAGCAAGGGCACTGAATACCCGCGAACCAGTAAAAAAACCACAACCCAACGGCACAGGTGATATAAAAAATCATTTTGCCGATTTTGATTTTAACGTCGCTATCCCGTTGTGCTGCCTCTGCCATCTATAACTCCTTGTTCCTGATCAAGAGGAATGAATGACCGGCCTTGTGTTTCTTGACAGAGAGGTGACCCTGTGTTAATCAACTCCTCGCGAGCACGGTGTGTACTTTTGAATTTGCAAGGAAAAAATCATGTCGAAAAACGCAAAAGTGTTTGACATTATAGTTTTGGCCGGAATGGTTGTCAACATCATTTTGGCTGTGTTTTTGATCTTGTATTACTTCGATTTTCTCTAGCATCAGGTCTTTTCATTGCCCTGCTCGTGTTCTGAAATTTCTGACGTTGCACAGCGAAATCCTATCGTCTCATCCCGAAAATCAGGCATCATTTTGCTTCGACTCGTAATGCGGATGTCGGCCCCGGTAGTCGTGTACCCCCCCCCTCGAAGCACCCGATAGGTTCCATACTCCGGCCCCATCGGGTTCTTATCGGGGGAATCCCTATAATACGTTTCTTGGTACCAATCGGCGACCCACTCCATCACATTGCCTGCTCCATCCATGACTCCGTAAGGACTGTAGTCCGTTTTGAAACGGCCTACGGGAGCAGACACGTCGTATCCATCCTGCACTCGAGCCCAGTTTGCGCCGTTGGCCAATTCGTTATTCCCCCAGGGCCAAAGCCTCCCATCACTGCCGCGCATGGCCTTTTCCCACTCCGCCTCCGTCGGAAGACGTTTCCCCTTCCATCGGCAATACGCGTCTGCATCCTCCCAAGAGACGTACACCACCGGTTGATTGGGTCCCTTCATTTTTCCGCCGCTCTTAGCGTATCGCGCCGGCAAACCCGGTTTCCGATGCCCGGTCGCCAAAACAAATTGTTGATACTGCGCGTTGGTCACTTCATATCGATCGATAAAAAACTCCTCCAGATAGACCGTTCGTTGTGGTTGTTCGTCAAACCCTCCGCTCTCGGTCCCGCGAATAAACGGTCCTGCTGGAATCCTCACCATCTCTTCTTCGATCGGCTCTTCCTGGGATACATTGTCGGCTTCCGGTTCAACTATTGCGGTCGTTTCTCCGACCGGCTCTTCGTAAGGCGTCAATGTCGTCCCCTTCATAATGCCCGCTATGGGAAGAGCGGCGCAGATCAACACGACGATCAAAAAAACGACTTTGAATTTGGTCTCGAGCATGCCCGCCTCACGGAGCGGAAACTGATCCGCTTTCCTGATCAAGATCCGCCGCGCAACGGATCCCGATCGTGATATCCGCACGCCAGTGTTTTGCCGCAAATCGTTTGGAGAGTCTCGCGTTATGGGTCGTTTCTCGCCACGATCCGCCGCGGACCACTTTGAGGTCGCCGTCTTCCGGTCCCTTGGGGTCGCGGTACGGCGACTTCTTGTAATAGTTCTCGTCGTACGAATCGGCCACCCACTCCGCGACGTTGCCGGTCATATCATACAGTCCGTACGGACTCCGCCCCGACTCAAACGAGCCGGGAGGGGCGAGATATTTATAACCGTCTTCGCTCCCGTCCAAATTGGCATGCTCCGGAGCGAACTTATCGCCCCATGCATACTTCCTTTTCCCCTCGCCTCGGCCAGCCTTTTCCCATTCCGCCTCCGTGGGAAGGCGCTTGCCAGCCCACTTGCAATAGGCCGCTGCGTCGCTCCAAGAGACGCTCATGGCGGCGAACTCGGGCTGAAGCAGCTTGGATTGGTCGTCCTCGAACACTTCGATTCTCGGCATCGGGCGTTTCGTCATTTTGGCAAATCGCATGTATTCCGCCTGCGTCACTTCCTTCAAGTCAATATAGAACCCCTTTAAGAACACTTGGTGTTCAGGGGCTTCATCCGGATCACCGTCGTTACTCCCCATGGTGAAAGGCCCTTCGGGAATCTGCACCATTTCACGCCCCTCATCGCCGATTTTCGTTTTGTACATCGAATAGTCTTGGGGCATCGCTTTCGGCGCCGCGGACTGAGTTTCGGACGTCACGGATTTCGCAAGTTCTTTGAGCTTGCTCGCCTTGTACGACTCATAGACCAGCATGCCGATCAGTCCAAAAAACGACGCAAAGACAAAAATGATCGATCCATACAACACGCCTCTATTTTCCACGCCATTTCCCTCACCGTTTACGGTTGCGGCGCCGACGGCTCGGTACGATCCGACGAGGCCTTCCTGGCCGCACGAAAATCCAGCAGCATCGACACTTGGACACCGAGGAATCCGCCCATCGCGGCACCCGCACCCGCGCCCACCCAAATCCTCTCAACATCCGCTACCAACCACGCCAGCGCTCCTCCCAGTAGCGTTCCCGTCATAATGCTCACGAGAAACCGGCGTCCGCCCAAAAACCCGACGACACCGCCCAGCAACAACCCCACCAGAATGGCGACGGGCAACGCTCCCCACCCCATGACCATCCCGATCAGAGTCCCGACGGTCCCCATCACCGCCATCCCCAAAAGAATGTCCAGGATTTTTCCCATCGGCATCGCTCGGACTCGTTGACTCATCGGTCTTGACCCGCTCATTTATTTTCCTGGAAGCGCCATCAGCGGGCCGATATCAATCTCGACACCGGGTCCCGCCACAATCGAGACCCCCCATGCCTTTGCCGCGGGTTCATGCCCATGAATCTTCTTGAAATCTTCGTACACGTTCACACGCTCCTCGAACCACTGTCCCAGCGTCGCCGTCCCGCTTCGGACCACGAGCTCGGACCCACTGAACATTCCTCCCTCGGTGAGCGTCCCTTCAGGCTTCGAAGGGCTCCAGACGTACTTCGTGAAGACTGGAATAAACAGAAGATCGGTATCGAGCGAAGCATAGACGGCGGCGAGCGGTTCGGTTCCCGGCGGCGCCTTCAATAACCGCCATCGCCAGGTCAAGACCGGATAGGCTTTGGGGTCCCAATCGATTTTCTTTTTTTTGATCCGTTGCCCCGCGTCCTTCGCCGACAAAAAGACGTCGCCGTTCTCCGATTGAACTTTATAGGCTTCGCGACCTTTTGCTTTGCTCCGTTGGTTTTCGTGTTCCCAATGAGAAGGAAACCCGTCGGCATCTTTCGCTTTGAAATCCTCCAGGATCAGGACCTGGCCTTCCGCCAGACCGAAACCGGGCCAGGAAGCAAATCCGACCGCTACAAGAGCGATGACCATGGTTTGAATCGGCACATTCCATCGCATCAGCTTACCCCTCTCCGTCTTTTTCATCAGGCTTCAGGTGAAGAAACCGGCGACAACAACGGCGCATTCGTATTATGACGTTCTTCGCCCATCACCGGTCGCCGGCCCCATTGACACATCCAAAAAAGAACCAGCACCGCTCCCCAAAAGACCACCATGTTCAACGTCACCATTTTCGCGGCGAACGCCAGGTCCGGAGTGAACGCCCAGGGCGACACGTCGGCCATCACTTCGCTCACATGCCACGCCAACCGTCCGGATGAGCGAATATAGCCCATCAGCCCCATCACCCAACTGAAAGCCGCAGCCATGGCGAACAGCACGACCATGCCGCGCGCCGGAATCTTTCCCCATTGAATCGGCCCGTGAACGATCGACCGCTTCAGCATGGCGCGATTGATCAACAGCCCGACGACGATGACCGTAAAAGTCGTGAAGGCTTGCGGCGCCGACAATCCCACTCGCACGTTCGCCGGCAAGTAGAATCCGTAAATCGACAGTCCCACGACGTTCACGAGACCGACCGCGAACAGCACCGCGATCACCACGTTACCCGTTGTGACCCACGGCACCGTCATGGTCCGATTCGCCCGTCGCATGTACAAGAAACTGAGAGCGGTGCAGAGCAGAATGACGTTGATGGCTCCGTTCTTGGACGACATGACTCCATAGTTTCCGATGACCGGATGCTGCGCGCCGCCCATCGCCTTCACCTCTCCCGCCGACACAAGAAGCGTATGCGGAGTCAGCCAAATAAACAGCGCCAACAGGAGTCCCCCAAACACCAATTGATAATAGGGTTGATACCGTTCCGCTCCCTTCAGCCGCGCCATGCCTTGCCAGATGTAATAATTGATGCCCAAAAAGAGAGCTCCGATCAGCAACGCCTGCACGACAAACATCCACGTCAGCAATCCCCCCATCATGGTCACGCCCATGGTCTGCCGAAACGCGAAGACCGACCGCATCAGCCAATACCCGGCGATCGGCATGGGCAACAACGCACACACCGTCACGAAGAGAAAGACGTACCCCACCCAATCGAAATAGGCCCGTTCCTCGGTCGTCTTTGCGGTAAAGAACCGGTAGCAGGCGTACGCCAACACGACCGCTCCGCCGGACATGATGTCGGCCAGAAACCGATGCACGTTGAGCGGATTCCAGAGGACGGAATGCAGCAGATGCCACCCGTTCCCAAGAAACCGGCCTTGAGCGTCCACGCCGGCCGGCGCCATCATGAACGCCGACCAGGCATTCGCCAGCAGCAACAGAGCGGTCCCCACGACGTTCGTCGCCACCCCGATGGCCGCGTGCATCCATTTCATGCCCCGCTCGGTCATCCGGTCCCAACTATAATAGTAAAGGATCAGGAGCAAAGACTCGACCACGAACACGGCGGCATAAGCCGGCATAAACGATTTGAAGGTTCCGCCCATGTAGGTCATGAAGCTCGGATACAGCCCGATAAACATCGCCAGCATCAGACTTCCGATGACGGCGGTCACGGAGAGCGCCAACACCGCCACCTTCGCCAGATCCCTCGCCAACCCGTCATATCGGAGCGACAACGCCGGTTTGGAGGTCATCAATCCCAGAAATTCCAGCAAGGCGCAAAAGAGCGGCAACGCCAGCACGAACCCGCCGAAATACGTGTGCTGCTGAGTCACAAACCACACCAGCGCCCGGCTGTCGAATGAGCCGATCTGCGGGTACGCCGTTTCATGAGGCGCGGGCGCGGCGGGACCTTGCGGCACACCGGGCGTGTTGAAATAGACGTCCAGCGACTCCTCGGCCAAGGAAGCCCCTTCCATACCGACGACCCCCAGCAAGGCGACCAGCGTCGCAATGATCCCCATCAATTCGAGCGTCACCCGTTTCTCTCGTCGCAAACGATCCCGAACAACCATGCTACACCTTTGATCCAGGAACAGTCGGCATCGGCGTGCTCACATGTTTTGCTCTCCCAAGAATGCCCATCACAAAAGGACACCGGAGCAGGGCTTCATCGATTCTTTGTCCCTGTTGCTCTTCCACGTGCCGGCGATGTCCCAAATAGTATCCGTAGAGCGCCATCATTCCGCCCACAAATCCTCCGCCGGCGACGGAAAAACCGGGGGCCATGGTCGGCCATTGCACGACAAACAGGCCGACGCCCGCCGCGACCAAATAATAGGTGGACGAAAACGCGAGCCCCGGCCACCACCAATACTTGAAGAGTTCGGATACGCTTGTCGCGGAGAATCGCGCCGTCCATGAGGCGCGTCCGTTCATACCGCCGAAATAGGCGCACAAGGTGATCGCACCTCCCAGCAACGTCACGGCGAGCAATTGCACGATGAACGCCTGCTGTCCCATGACCACGTGATCGAGGGACGCGGCCGCCGCACCGATCACCGATCCGGCCGCCACCCAGGGACCGACCTGAGCCGCGCGGCTCCTTATCATGTCTCGCAACGGCGCTCCGTCGGGGAACGTGGGAAACGGTCTCCCCATCGCGGCCATCCGGCGCACATGGCCGATCTCAAACGCATCCCGCGCCACCGACGTGCACGCGACCATGATCGCCATCATGGCGGGACCATCCGGATGTTGCAGATAGTCGTAGCCCACCATCCACAACAGCGCCAACACCAGCAGCGAGAGCTGCGCGCCGTAGACCGCTCCGATCCAGAAAGCCATCCACGCGAGAACACGTCCGCCGTCTTGGCGGGCAATCACCCCCCAGGAGGCGGATCGCCCGATCCGGTAAGCGAACAGGGCCGTTGCCATCGCGATCAGACTGCTCAACAAGAGCAATGTCAGCGGCTCCGCAATCGACATCAGGTGTTTGGCCACGCGATACACCGCGAAGGCGACCAAGCCCGGCACAAGCATGATCAGCCGTTTCCGTTTTCGGACTGACTCCTCCGTCACGGCCAGGCTCAAGCTGGGAAGCACTCGCAAGGCCATCCGATGCAACATCTTTCCCCCGCCGAACGTGACGCTTGAGGAGAAAAGCGGACCATAAGCCGCACGTCGGGTCGCATGTTTCCGAGCGACGTCTCCGCTTCCTAGATCCTCTGAGCTCCCATTCCAAAATACTTCGCTTTGACCTCTTCCATCAGCGACACGGTCACGACAGTCATCCCTCGCTCGACCGCCGTCCGTTCCAGCTCAATCTTCGCCATCGCTCGCACGGCGGCCGGCACTTTTTCCAATCGTCGTTCCGCTTCCGGCTCCCACTCGATCCGTTCTTCGGACGACGGGTTGAGGAGCGAGTCATAAGTAATAACCCTTGTTTCTCGGCCTCTGGCCCGCTCTTCCGCTTCCTGCCGAACGAGCGACGCCAGGTACGGCGGCATTCGGTCCAACCGATGCAGCGCCTCGTCCGTCCACATCAATCGATCGACCAATCCGCCGATTTGACCCGCCGGCACATCAACGCCCACCTTCAGTCCGCACCCGCGACATTCGGATCGAATAAACCACTGGGCAGCTCCATCTTCGCAAGCCCGTTCCTCAATCCCCTCCGTGTGCATCCACCGCCCACAGCCGCAGGTCAACATCGTCCGGTATCCGCCGGTTGCCCCGGAAGCAGCGACCGCAGGACCCGACTCGCGGCCGAACCCCTAATTCGCTCAACGGCCATACGCCGTCGCTTCGCCGCAATGCTTCTCATCCGATTTTCCCTGGATAGAGAATGTACAGCATCGTGTAGGTGAAGCTCCCGGTCACGAACAGCACACAGTAGATTACCATGGTGAACCGACCGAGCGCCCGATGTCGCTGAGCTCCGTCCGGCCATATCCGTTGAATCGCCATCTCCATCAGCAAAACCACCGTAAAGATGAGCATGAACGCGATCCAGACACTGGACCTCCGCATTGAAAGGCGGTCTGTCAGGTGCAGATAGAGAAGATACGTTCCTATCAAGCCGCCGACGGCGGTCCACAGTTTAGCGATCGCACCCCATGAAGCTTGCCTGGGGCCGGCTTTCAGCCGCCGTTTCCCGCCGACAAACGTTTGGACTCGAAAGCCGAGGACAATGAGATACACCGCCATGATGAGACCGACGATGACGAGGGTAATGTGAAGGATCAGCACGGGGACGAACACGCGGTCGTACAGTTCCTGAGAACCGCCGAACCCTTCTTTCCCCTCGAACGCCAAGACGCCGAGCTGGCGAAACAGATAATAGACCACAAAGAAACCGGCCATGGAGATCATGCCGCCCAACATCAACCAGTGGTGAGCATCGGTGTGTTGCTTGCGAGCCTGCACCCATCCGACGATGAACAAAACGGTAAAAAGCGTCGCCATCAATTGGCTCAAGTCCGCCCCCACCGTGGCATGTGTGCCAAAAAATCCAGGCTCCCGCAGCCAATCCATTCCCAAATCTCTCGCGTCAGATCGTTCGCCGGCTGTTTCGGTTCAAAGCACCAGGCCTATTCGTTGTCGTGTCGCATGCCATACGTCAGATCGCCCGACTCTTGACGCCCTGGACGACGGCCGTTTTTTCCAACTCCGCAATATCGGCAAACCCGGCCTTCGTCATCCATCTCACCGCATCACTGCATCGATAACAACTCCCGGCCTGAGTATTCACCAGGATGTGCACGGCGAACGCGGTCGTCCATGCGGGACCGGTTCCGGCTTCATTAAGGAAACGATCCTTGATGACCAATCGCCCTTGGGGGGCAAGGTGCGCGAACGCTTTTTCGACCAACGCTTCATTCGCTTCATCGGTCTGATAATGCAACACGTCGGACATCAACACGACGTCGTAGGGACCGCCGAGAGGGTCCCGGTTGAAGTCACCGGGGAGCAGGGCAATCCGCGAGGCCAACCCTCTTTCTTTTACCGTCTTCTCCGTCAGTCGGAGCGTGGTCGGAAGGTCGAACACTGTCGCGGTCAAATCAGGATACACTTCGCAAAACGCGATCGCGTTCGTTCCGGCTCCTCCCCCCAAATCCAACAGACGAACGGGTCCGCTCAAATCAAGGCGTCTCGCCAATTCCGGGCCGCTCTGCCGGCCGATTCGATCCAATACGGCCAAGACGTTGCCGCCTAATTCCGGATCGGTCTCGAACACGTGTCGATCGACCGCCCGCCTCCCCGTGCGAACGGTTTCTTCCAACTTGCCCCAATTGTTCCATTCCGCGTCATGAAGCAGCAGCAAGTGCCCCACATAGTGGGGCGACCGTGTAACAAGATGCTTGTCCGCGACCGACGAATTGCCATATCGATCGCCTTCTTTGATGAGTAATTTCATGGCCACAAGGGCGTTCAGCAACAAGCGAAGCGCCGGTTCATGGGCGCCGATCCGGCCTGCGACTTCACCGGCGGTTTTGGGCGTGCCGTCCAGTGCGGAAAACACGTTCAACGTCACCGCGGTTAATAAAATTTTCGTTTCCCAGTAGTAGCCGAGTTGAAAAATCTCGGCGAGCGAAAGCTCTCGCGACACACGCCTCCCCTGTCACCAGAATGCCGGAGAAAGAAGGGATCTTACCGAGATCGGAAATCGAAAGGCAAGAAGCGAGGGGACCTGATTGCCCGCAAAAACACGAAAGGCAGCGGACCAACCACTGCCTTTCGACGAGACCCGTGAGTTGAGAGAAAGCGTTTACTTGATCTCGGCCTTGAGATTGGCCGTTCCACCGTCCGTCACATCGACCTCAAACTCGATCTTCTTGGCCTTCCCGGCGAACGGATGCCAGGCCACCACCTTATGTTTGCCGGCCGGAACATCCTTGATCTCGAACGAACCGTCTTCCTTCGTCACCGCGTAGTACGGATTGTTCACCGGAAGGAAGAAGGACTGCATGAACTCATGCTGATCGCACTGCAAACGGAAATAACCCTCTTTCTCCGCGCCGCCGCGGAACACCACCGGCTTTTCCAGCTTGTCACCCTTCTTGGCAAGACCGATGTTGAAGCCGGTCGCGGATGTCGCTCCCTTCACCACAAAACTGTGGGGGTTGTGAAGCACGCCTGCCACAGATTTGGGATCGTCCGGATCGGCATCCAAGTTTTCAACCTTAAACGGCCGATTGTTGACGACAATGCCGCTGAACGGCTGGAAATCGCAGAACTCCGCCTTGACCTCAGTGCCGGCGTAGCCGTCCATGAACGCTTTGTCTTCGATATCCACCACCGCGACGATCGCGTTCTTCAAACCGCCGTCCTTGCCGACTTCAATCGTCTTGATGAACCGCTTATCTCCTTCCGCCAAGCCCTTGGTCGGAATCTTATTGCAGAAATTCGGGTTGGGGAACTTGGAGAAGAGAAACTCCTTCTGCTCGGACTTTCCGGCATAGGTGACTTTGCCGGAAATCGTCCCACCCGCAAACGACGCGACAGGCGCCGCCACCACGGCGACGGCTACCACGCCCAACATGATCGATAACGAACGCCTCATAACATTGCCTCCTTGGTGATGGACTTAGGGGTCCCATTGCGTCCCTAGGGAGTCCCCTCCCGGATCCCCCCGATCGACACACGGGAACAGCCTACGCTGGATTGTGTCAAGACGATCGGCACCGTGCCGGAAAGACTGGCCTAGGACTCGTTGACTTGGACGGATATTACCGCACCCCGCCTTTGCAAACAAGACCCAAAATTTCCGTGGAACTGCGCCTATGAGACTCCCTCCTCGGCTTCGCTCCTTGGAGACGGCCCTCGCTCCCTACAGATGCCGCTCGCAATTCCCGCATGGCGCATGACGTGATCCGTCGTCGAATCCCGGCCCTGAAAAAATGAATGGCGAATCAGCCGGCAACCTGCTAAAGTGCCGCCGGTTCATTGTAAGTTTTCTTTTTTACGCCAAGGGAATCCAGAGTCCGATTTCATCTGCTCCGATTTCATCTGCATGGTTCACGCATCAAATTTTTCTAAAGCCTCTTCACCATCCGATCCTTTTTTCGCAGGGCTTCCCGATCAAGCCTCAACCGGTCCACGGCGAACCTATCCTCAGTTTGCGACGGTGTTGCTCTTCTGTCTGATCGTGGCCGCGACGGTCATCGGGGTCCCCCTCTTCGGATATCTCTACGGGTACAATCGGCTTGATTGGACGATGTTCGGCCTGTTGTACGTGGTCACCGGCCTGGGCATTACCGTCGGCTACCATCGTTTGATTTCGCACCGCAGCTTTGCCTGCCCCGATTGGGTCAAAGCGGGGTTGCTGATCGCCGGCGGATGGGCGCTCCAAAACTCGGCATTGAAGTGGGGAGCGGACCACATCCGGCACCATGCGGCCTGTGATCAAGAAGCCGACCCGTACAACGCGACGCGCGGATTTTGGTACAGCCACTGTGGGTGGCTCTTGGTGGGACAACGGTACACCGATGAAAAATACGCGGCGCGACTCCGGCAAGATCCGATCGTCATGTGGCAGCACCGGTACTATGTTCCGATCGTGTTGTCGGGGCTGGCACTGCCATTTCTGGCGGGATTCCTGTACGGGGGGTGGCGTGGTGGGCTGAGCTGTTTCATGCTGGCCGGCATCGGCCGGACCTTCGCCGTCCTCAATTCCACATTTTGCATCAATTCGATCTGCCACATCTGGGGACGCCAGCCGCACAGTCAAACCGACTCAAGCCGCGACAGTTGGTTGGTGTCACTGTTGACGTTCGGCGAGGGATACCACAATTATCACCACACCTACCCGACCGACTATCGCAACGGCCCGCGGTGGTACAACTTCGATCCATCGAAATGGCTGATCGCCACGCTTTCATTCCTGGGGTTGGCCTGGTCGCTCCGAACTGCCGGCGGTCCCCAGGCAAAAGATTCCAAGCTTCGGCCCGCATCCGGCGGATGATGGCAAAAGCCGTGGAGACCGCGGCTTAATACTTTCGCAAGGACACTGCGGGGAGATTCCATAATTCCAGACGTATAGCCGCCCACAGCGCGTCGAAGATTCGATTCAAGTCCGGAGTCGCCTTAGCCAAAAGTTTGACGGCAAGACCGGGCGCGGACGGCGTCGAGACTCCCCCCAGTACCTGCCCCGGCCGTTCATCCAGTAGAGACGCCGCTTTCGATTCCAGCTGATTCCAGACCTCCGGTGCAATCGAGTCACCGACTACGTAAAGCGACGCAACGTAATTCCATGCTTCCGCCAGCCCGACTTGTCCCAGGTCCGTCGAGGGATCAAGCCTATATCGTTCCAGAAGCGTCCCTCCAGAAATCGTCGTAATGTGAACGTCATTCTCCAGAGCGGCAAACGCCCACCGCTCTCCCCGAGCGATTCGTCCCGCAGCGACAACATCCCACAGCATAATCGTCGCACCAGGCTCCAATTGCGCGCGAATGATCTGACGAAACCGTGATCCGGCAAATGGAATGGTCTGTTCGGGCAGCCACTCCAGAATCGCGCCCGATCCGACCGTAATCGTGACAATCTGCTCCGACGATTTCTCTTCCGATCGATAGACACGGTTGGCGGACGGAGTCGAAATAAGGACGTGCGCCCCCTTATCCAGGTTCAGTTCGATGGAGAGACGGTCTCCCCCCACCAACCCACCGGAGGGATTGACCAGCTGCGTGTAGGCCGCACCCGTGTCATCGAGGTACGCGGGAGGAAGCACATGCCAGGGAGTCGTGCAATGCGAGCGCGTCAGGATCGTCCGACCGTCGCGCACACCGTAGGCAAGCTGCAACGCACCGACACGGCCGACCGCTTCGATTCCATCAAGGCCACGGTGGGTACGCGATCGTTTCCGTGCCACAAGCAGGGGTATGCCGCTCACACAGACCGGTTCTTGGCGGGGATGCGCTGCTCGACCCAATTCACGACGACGTCAAGCCCCTCTCCGGTCAATATATTGGTAAAGACGAACGGCCGATCGCCCCTCATACGGCGGGTATCTCGATCCATGACGGATAAATCGGCCCGAACGAACGGGGCCAGATCCATTTTGTTGATGATCAGGAGGTCGGACCGTGTGATCCCCGGTCCGCCTTTGCGTGGAATCTTGTCCCCTCCCGCCACGTCGATCACATAGATCACGTAATCCACCAACTCGGGGCTGAACGTCGCCGCCAGGTTATCGCCGCCGCTTTCCAGAAAGATCAGCTCAACGTCCGGGTGATGACGCAACAGCTTATCGATCGCTTCTTGATTATGCGACGCGTCTTCTCTGATCGCCGTGTGAGGGCAGCCTCCGGTTTCCACCCCTATGATGCGATCAACCGGCAGGGCCGCGCGGCTGGTCAAAATCTCTGCGTCTATTTTCGTGAAGATGTCGTTCGTCACCGCGGCCAGGCTATATCGATCCCGGAGGCGACGACACAGGGCTTCGACGAGCGCGGTCTTGCCTGACCCGACCGGCCCTCCCACGCCGATGACCGGAATACCCTTCGCTCTGGCTTGAGTGGGCTCTATCCCGCCGTGATGATGCCCATGATTCAGATCATGCATAAGAGTACCAACGCATACCGTCCCTCGTCCGACCTTATCTCTACGTCACACGTCCGCTTAAGACCGAAACAGCCTCCACTCCAACTGACCGTGGCGCATGGCATAAATGTCTTGGAGAGGCGACCATGAACTCATGGACGTCTTGACATCAATCTCTCGACTGATACGATCAATTAACGGGAGCCACTGGCCCAAAACCCGCTGCCCTTCACGCTGACCGATAGGACAGAGTCGCATGGCGGCTGACACGAGTCCCACCGCCGTTTGATACAGAAACGCCGCGACCGTTTCTCGACCACTCCAGCCGCAGGCGCCCAACGTCAATCCCAGACCGACAGCCAAGTGCCCCGGGGCTCGGTTCGTCTCAACAGCCTCCCGATAGTCAGTTACGATCGCTTGACCGGGCAGTTGGTCCGCGGCGATTTTGATCACCTGTCGCCCCATCTGGCGGCTGGCCAAGCGGGATTCGCGGCTTAATTTCATGGCATCCAACTCATGATCCAGACGGATGGCCGCAGATAACGAACCGATCGATCCGGCTCGACTCGCCGACTTTGCCGCCAGCGCCTCCCGCCGACTCATCCCCCCGCGCAGCAGATCCTCCCCGTACCGAGCCAATTGTTCCGAATCCCGAACCGAGCCGTCTTGAACAGCCGCTTCCAGTCCTGAAGAAAACGCATATCCCCCGGAGGGGAAAAACGTATCGGTAAATCTCAACCCCTCCAGCAACGCCCGCGTATTCATTCGGCCGACACCTTTCTTCCCCGCAGTCTTGCTGTCGCTAAAAGAGAAAATATCGCTGAGCCATCGGCAGCACAATCGCCGGTTCGCAGGTGAGCCGCGCCCCGTCCGCGGTCACCGCGTACGTCTCCGGATCGACCTCGATCTTGGGCAGGTAATCGTTCAGTCGCAGATCGCGTTTCTTGACGGCGCGGCAGTTCTTCACCGCAACGACGCGCTTTTGCAAGCCCAGGTTTTTTGGAATCTCCCGATCCAGCGCCGCCTGGGACACAAAGGTCAAACTGGTGCTACAGAGCGCCCGCCCGAACGAGCCGAACATCGGTCGACTGATGATCGGCTCCGGCGTCGGAATCGACGCATTCGGATCTCCCATCTGCGCTTGGGCGATGAACCCACCTTTTAACACCATCTCCGGCTTCACCCCGAAAAACGCCGGCTTCCAAATCACGAGGTCCGCGATCTTGCCGACTTCCACCGAACCGACCTCATGGGCGATCCCGTGAGTGATGGCAGGGTTGATCGTATACTTGGCCACATATCGTTTCGCCCGGAAATTGTCATGGCGTTCGGAGTCATGCCCGTCAGAAGGAGCAAGGTGCCCCCGCTGGACTTTCATTTTATGAGCCGTCTGCCAGGTTCGGATAATGACCTCGCCGATCCGACCCATGGCCTGGGAGTCAGACGACATCATGCTGATCGCGCCCAAGTCATGCAGGATGTCTTCCGCCGCAATCGTCTCCCGACGGATGCGGGATTCCGCGAAGGCCACATCTTCCGGAACTCGTTTGTTCAAATGGTGGCAGACGATAAGCATATCTAAATGCTCGTCCATTGTATTGACTGTAAAGGGCATCGTCGGATTGGTCGATGATGGCAACACGTTGGGCTCGCCGCAGACCTTGATGATGTCAGGCGCATGGCCGCCACCCGCTCCCTCTGTATGGAATGAATGGATCGTTCGACCTTTGAAGGCCCGAATCGTGTCCTCGACGAATCCGGCTTCGTTCAACGTATCCGTATGGATGGCCACTTGGACGTCGTATCGGTCGGCAACGCTTAAACAGGTATCGATCGCGGCCGGGGTCGTTCCCCAATCTTCGTGCAACTTCAAGCCGATCGCCCCGGCCTCGATCTGCTCGTTCAACCCTTCAGGCTGCGAAGAGTTGCCTTTCCCCAAAAACCCAAGATTGATCGGGATGCCATCAGAAGCTTCCAACATGCGATGGATATTCCACGGTCCCGGGGTGCAGGTCGTCGCGTTCGTTCCGGTCGCCGGACCGGTTCCCCCGCCGATCATGGTCGTGATACCGGCCGAAAGCGCCTCCCAATACTGTTGAGGACATATAAAATGGATATGTGTTTCCACGCCGCCGGCGGTCACAATACAGCCTTCGGCAGAGATGGCTTCCGTCCCGGCCCCCACTTCCATCCCTGGCGTCACGTTGGGCATGAGATCGGGATTGCCGGCCTTGCCGACTCCGACGATGCGTCCATTCTTGATCCCGATATCCGCTTTGACGATCCCCCAGTAATCGAGGATGACGGCGTTGGTGATCACCGTATCAAGCGCACCGCCCGCGCTGGTGGCGCGAGGCGATTGCCCCATTCCATCCCGCAACACCTTGCCGCCGCCGAAGACCGCCTCATCTCCGTACGACGTAAGGTCTTTTTCCACCTCGATCAACAACTCCGTGTCGGCCAACCTGATACGGTCTCCGACGGTGGGACCGAAGAGATCGACGTATTGTTTGCGTGGAATTTTCACGCTGTCCCTCCTTTGCCGGAAAATCCCGACTCCGCCGCCCGAGCGAGCGCCTTCGACTTGACCTCGGGATCGTCCAACGATCCTTCCGTCAGGGCATTGATGCCGTACGCCATCCGTCTTCCGGCCAACGCAACGATCGTCACTCGCTTTTCTTCTCCCGGTTCAAACCGCACCGCCGTCCCAGCGGGAATCGACAGTCGAAATCCGAACGCCTGCTCCCGGTCGAATCGCAACGCGCGGTTGGCTTCGAAAAAATGGCAGTGCGACCCGACTTGAATGGGACGGTCACCCGTATTCGCAACGGTCAATTCTCTGGTCGGACGGCCGGCATTGGCCTCGATGTCGCCGGCGGCCAAGAATATCTGTCCCGGAACGACCGGCCCGGCCAATTCATTTTTGATCAAAGAAGCCATGGAGCTTCTTTTCGGAGTCGAAGCAGTCTTTGCTTTTCCGGATTTCTTGGTCATGGCATGGTACCTCCCATAAAGAATTCCCCCCAGGAATGGGCCGCCCCCACAGTTCACGACCAGACGGGATGCCTAACGGATCGGATCATGGATGGTGACAAGCTTGGTCCCATCCGGGAAGGTACCCTCGACCTGCAGTTCATGAATCATTTCCGGCACCCCGGGCATCACGTCCTTGCGAGAAAGCAGCGTGGTGCCGTACGTCATCAGGTCGGCCACCGACATGCCGTCTCGAATGCCTTCAAGAACGGCGGCGGTCAAATACGCGACCGCTTCCGGATGGTTGAGCTGAAGACCGCGTTTTTTCCGGTCGGCCGCCAACTGTCCGGCTGTATAAATCAACAACTTCTCCTGTTCTCTCGGAGTGAGCCGCATGAATCCTCCTCCTGCCCGCCAATCTAGCCGTCAATCTTTTTCAAACCGAACCGCTGAATGTCCTGCCGGCCTTTGCCCGTCTTCCAAAGAATGAAGATACCCGGCAATCAACCGCGCTAGACCGTCAGATGCTGCCGAACCATCTCCGCGCTCAACTCAGTGCTCTTCCCCTGCGCCTTGACGGCGCCCCTGGCCATGATCACGTATTTCTCAGCCAAACGAGCGGCAAAATGAAGCCCTTGTTCCACCAATAGTATCGCGAACCGCCGGGACTTTTTGAAACCGATAATGACATCTTCGATATGATCCACGATGGAGGGCTGAATGCCTTCCGTCGGCTCATCGAGCAAGAGCAATTTGGGATTGGACAAGATCGCGCGGCCGATCGCCAACTGCTGCTGTTCTCCACCGCTCAAAACACCGCCCGGCCGATGGAGGATTTGCGTCAGTTTGGGAAACAGTTGATAGACCTCGTCGAACGCATCTTTTTCTGATATGTCACCGCTCATTTTGGGACGGTTCCAATAGCCGAGCAGGAGGTTCTCGCGGACAGTCAGATGCGGAATGATTTCCCGCCCTTGAGGCACGTAGGCCAAACCATATTTCGCCCGAAGATCCGTTTTCCAATGAGTAACGTCCTTGCCGTCGAACATGATGGTTCCGCCCTTCACCGGCAGCAAACCCGTTAAAGTCTTCAGGGTCGTGGTCTTTCCCACCCCGTTTCTGCCCATCAAACAGACCACTTCGCCGGGGTCGATTGTGAAGGACACATTCCGTAGGATGTGACTCTCTCCGTAGTAGGCGTTGACGTTATCAAGTTTCAGCACCATGACTTCCGATCCTCTGTCACGTCGGAACGTGTGGTACGCCGGCGCTAATGGGCGACTTTGGCTCGGCCCAGATAGATTTCTCTCACCTGATCGTCCGCCTGGACGTGCTCAACCGTCCCTTCACAAATAACCGTCCCCTCCGCCAGCACCGTGACGATACGGGCGATTTGTCTCACAAAATCCATGTCGTGCTCGATGACGACGATGGCCTGTTTTTCAGAAAGAGCCTGCAAAAGCCGTCCCGTTTGCTCCGTTTCCTTATCGCTCATGCCGGCAACCGGCTCGTCCACAAGAAGCAACAATGGATCTTGCAAGATCACCATGCCGATTTCCAACCACTGTTTTTGACCGTGCGAGAGCGAACCGGCTCTGTCGTACGCATGGGCCTCGAGCCCGATCATCTCCAAGGTTTCTTCGATTCGTACACGCTCGGCCGGCGTCGACTTGCCGACCAAGGTAGAGAACACTCCCTTGCTGGTGCGTTTGAGCGAGAGATCCAAGTTCTCCCACACCGAAAGATTGCCATAGATTGAGGGAGCTTGAAACTTGCGACCCACCCCAAGTTTCGCAATGGTCTCGGCATTCTTGGTCGTCAAATCAACGTTGTCGCCGAAGATGACCTTTCCGGAAAACGGCTTGGTTTTCCCACAAATCACGTCCAGCAGCGTCGTCTTGCCGGCACCGTTCGGCCCGATCACCACGCGAAGTTCGTTGTGGCGGACGCTGAAGTTGCAGTTGTTGAGCGCCTTGAATCCGTCATAATCAACCGTCACGTTTTCGCATCGGAGAATGAAGTGATCCTCGGCCACGTCACGATCCTCCTTGCGCTTTCTGCACGGCAAGTCCCGGAGCCGGAGGCCCGCCGGAGAAAAGCTTCCTAAATATGCCGATCAGTCCGTCCGGAAACATCGTCACGACGACGACGAAAAGCCCGCCCAGAATGAACGGCCAGGCTTCAGGAAAATAGTTCGTCAAGACACTGCGGCCATAGTTCACGGTCACCGCTCCCAACACCGCCCCTACCAGCGTACCCCGCCCTCCGACCGCCACCCAAATGACCACCTCAAGCGACGGCAGGACCCCGATCTGCGCCGGTGTGATGATTCCGACCTGCGGCACATACAACAACCCCGCCAGTCCAGCCAGCCCCGCCGCCACGACGAAGACGAACAATTTATAGACCCAGGGAGTGTAACCTGAGAATACGACTCGCGATTCACTGTCCCTTATGGCGATCAAGACCTTTCCGGTCCTCGATTCGACAATCCAGCGGCAGAGCAGGTAGGCCCCGATAAGCGCCAGCACCGTCAAGATGTAGAGGCCCCGTTGCGTGGAGGGGTCCGAAAGTCGGAAGCCGAGAATTTGTTTGAAATCCGTCAAGCCGTTCGTTCCTCCCAACCGCGTCTCGTTGCGGTTGAAAACCAGCCACGCGGCAAAGGCAAGAGCTTGGGTAATGATGGCAAAATACACACCCTTGATTCTGCTGCGAAAGGCCAGGAACCCGAAAATGGTGGCAAAGAGCACGGGGACAAGAATCGCCCCCAACAAGCCGGCCCAAAAACTCTTGAACGGAATCCAGAACCAGGGGAGCTCTTTGACTTGAGTCCATACCATGAAATCCGGAAGATCGCTGCCATAGACACTTTCCTTCCCGATCTGTAACGCCAAATACATACCCATGCAATAGGCGCCGAACCCGAAAAACACCCCCTGTCCCAAGCTCAGCACGCCGCAATAGCCCCAGGTCAGATCGAGTCCGATCGCCAGGATGGCGAAACAAAGGAACTTGCCGAACTGATTCAATCTAAAGTCGGAAAGGTGCAGCCAGGAATCTTCCGGCGGCAACACGTTCAACAGCGGCAGCACAATCAGAAAGAGCGCGACCGCCGAATAAAAGGGCCATGTCTCACGGCTGTCCTGCGGCGAACGCATCGGTTCAGGCATCGGCGCTTCTTCCTTTCGCGGCAAAGAGACCGGACGGCCGCCATTGCAAGAAAAGAATCACTCCGAGAAGAATAAACACCTTTCCATACACCGCTCCGGTGAACGGCTCGATGACCTTGTTCAAGCCTCCGATCCCCAACGAGGCCCATATCGTCCCAGCCAGTTTGCCGACTCCCCCGGTCACGACCACCATGAAGGAATCGACGATGTAGTTTTGCCCAAGGCCCGGATCGACGTTGCCCACCATCGTCAGAGCCCAGCCGGCAACCCCGGCCAACCCCGAGGCGAACGCGAACGTATAGGAATCGACTTTTCTGGTCGGAATGCCCAGGCACGCGCTCATATTTCGATTCTGCGTGACGGCCCTGACGCGCATTCCCAAATTCGACCGAAACAGGAGGTAATACACGCCGACGACACACACGACGGACAGGACGATGATGAAAATCCTGTTATAGGGGAGATAGACCCCCACCATCACTTGCGCTCCTCCTCTCAATGCCTGCGGCGCAATGACGGCCGTGAGATCACCGAAGTACACCCGGGCCGCCTGCATGAGAATCAAGCTGATCCCCCACGTCGCCAGCAGCGTTTCCAGGAGACGGCCGTAGAGAAACCGAATCACCGTGGCTTCGAGGACCCACCCGACCATCGCCGCGGTGAGAAAGGCGACAGGGAGGGCCGCCGGGAAGTACCAATCGAAAACTTCCGGAGAAAACCAGGCGATAAACGCCTGTTGGGTGACGTACGTGGCATAGGCGCCGATCATCATCAGCTCACCATGCGCCATGTTGATCACGCCCATGAGACCGAACACAATGGCGAGGCCGAGAGACATGATGAGGAGAATAGAGCTCAGGCTGATGCCTCGGAACAGGGTCTCCAACACACCGGCCCACATGGACCAGGTTTCGATTCGCTCAACAGCGGCCCTTCCTGCCGCAGCCAACTCCTTTTGTTGTTCCGTCGCTTCGGACTGTTCGCCCGCTTCTATCAACTCTTTCAACGTGCTCAGGCTGTTGAGGCTTCGAAGTTCGCCCAACTTCTTGACGGCTTCCAGCCGAACGGCCGGATCGTCGGAATTCAGCTCAAGAAGATGCCATGATTCCTCCATCGTATATCGAACCCACCAGACGTCCTCCTTATCCGCCGCTTCCTTCAGATATGGAATAGCCTCGACCCGACCCGTCAAAGCGAGATCGGCGGCGGCCGATCGCCTGAAATCAGGCGATTCGTGCATCAAATTTGCTTTGTTTTTGAGGAGGTCAACGACCGGTTTAATGGTCTGACGCACGATCCGCGAGCCTTCGGCTCGAATTTCGTCAAGCTTTGGAATGAGCCCGGCATCTCCTTTCTCAATAAGAAAGGTGGCCGCCGCCTGGCGAACCGCGGGATCGTCGCTTTGAATTCCCGAGAGCGCCTGCTCAATGGAAAGAACGGCGACGGGAGCGGAAGCCGTCTCGGAGGGTTGCGACGATACCTCCTCCGCAAACAGCAACCTTTGATGCGGGCCCATCACCGCCGACACGACCATCAGCAGAATTACGATCGCGGCGCACCGCCATCCCTTCATGGATCCTCTCTCAGACAAGATGAAGGACCATAATCGGCATCGGGACGAAGAAGTGAAAATCTGGTTCCTGGGAATATCCCCTCCATCCGGCCCGCCATGATTTCTTGGGCGGGCGCATCCTCACGGAAGGGCCCGCCCCTCATCGGTCATATGCTACTTCTTCTGATACGTCCCCTGATGATTCACCCAATCGCATCCTTTCTCAGGATTCGTAAACTCGCTCCAAGGTTCGGGTTTGACCAATCCCTTGGATCGCCAGATCACCTTGAACTGACCGTCCTTGAGGATTTCCCCGATGAGCACGGGCTTATGCGTGTGATGATTGCAGCAGTCCATCATGATGGTCCCGCCGGGAGCCAAAAACTTTTGGTTGTAGACGGCCCTGCGAACCTTGTCGACCTCGGTTGAGCCGGCCTGCTCAACGGCCTGCTTCCACACATACACGCCGAAATAGGCGGCTTCGATCGGATCATCCGTCACCCGATTCTCGCCGTCCGGCAAGTTATTTCGCTTGCAGTACGCCTTGAAATTCGCGACGAACTTCTTATTCTGCGGCGTATCCACGCTTTGAAAATAGTTCCACGCGGCCAGATGTCCGACCAGCGCCGTCGTGTCCATTCCTCGCAATTCGTCTTCGGCCACGCTGAAGGCCATGATCGGAGCGTCTTCCGCCCTCAGTCCCTGGTTGGCGAATTCTTTGTAGAAGGGAACATTGCTGTCGCCGTTGATCGTGCTGATGACGGCGGCTCCTCCGCCGGCCGCGAATTTTTTGATCTTGCCGCAGATGGTCTGATAATCTTGATGATGGAAGGGAGTGTATTCTTCCGCGATGTTGGCCGGCGGCACCCCTTTGGCCAGCAGCATCGCCCGAAGGATTTTGTTCGTCGTGCGAGGATAGACGTAGTCGCTCCCCAACAAATAAAACTTTTTGTACGAACCTCCTTCCGGACTCATCAAGTATTCGACGGCCGGCTGCGCCTGTTGGTTGACGGCGGCACCGGTGTAGAACACGTTCCGTGAACATTCCTCGCCTTCGTACTGAACAGGATAAAAGAGCAGGCCGTTGTTCTTCTCGAAGACGGGCAGGACGGATTTTCGGCTGACCGACGTCCAGCAGCCGAAGACGACGGACACTTTATCCTGCAACAACAACTGTTTGGCTTTTTCGGCGAAGAGATCCCAATTGGAAGCGGGATCAACAACGACGGGCTGGATCTCCCGTCCCATCACACCGCCGGCTTTGTTAATTTCTTCCACCGCCATCAGCACGACGTCGCGCAATGACACTTCACTGATGGCCATGGTGCCGCTCAGTGAATGAAGAACGCCGATTTTGATTGGTGGTCCGCTCGCCGCATAGGAGAGGGCGTAGTTTCCAAGATTACCCAGTAGGGCGGCAACCCCTACGCCTGCGGCTATTTTCCCGCTTTGAGAGAGGAACTCTCGTCTTGACGACCCGCTATCGGTAGTGCTCTCTTCCGTTTTGCTGAGGTTTTCCGTACACGGTGGCATTCCCGTTTCCATGAGCATCACTCCTTTCAGTTGCCGTGAGATGCAAACTTCCGGTTGATGCGTTACTTATGGAACTTCGCCAAAACGTTCCGACGCTCTGGTTCCTGCCACACCCGAAAACCCGACTCGGCTATCGGCTACATTCCCTCCTTTCTCGAGACGCCAATAAGGCTGTTGGCTGTATTTTGAATGATGCCTTTCCCGCTCCTTGAAGTACCTCGGTCATCCTCATGATTCGATATCATGACCGACTATCCGATTTTTTCCTGTTTTTCCAGCACTATGGCCCTTATAAAGAAAGACCTTCCAGCCTGTCAAGCGCTCTTCTTCGAATTCAATGTCATGCGAAACAGTGTTGTTCGCATACCGAAAAATACACCCAGGCCGCTGCGCGCCGTCGAAGGATTCCCCCGATGTCCAATGTCCAAAGAAACTATGTGACAGTCAAAGGAATTTGTAACGACAATGAGCCGGACGGCAAAATTGCATGACAAAAATCTGCAGAGCATCATCGACCGCTCCGGAACCGTATAACTTCCTAGCAAGGCCACCGCCACCAATAACCCGGATCACAAGCCCAACAAGTGATGATACGAGATCGGCCCCTCGTCGCAATCGTCGATGATTCAATAACATTTGAGGGATTGAAGGATTGACAGGTTTCGCTCGTTTCTATAGACTCCCCCGCACCGTACTTCCCAGCAGAAAGAGAGACCTCGGCCATGAATATGGAGATCGGTCTCTTGCATCCCATCCTCCTATCCTCTGTCACGACAAGTGTTCTGATCGGTTGCAGACTTCCGATACCCCTACGTAGTGCGAAGAGACTTCGTACGGCCTTTGGAACAAGCCCACTATTTCGACGAAGCTGTGTCCCTGTGCATCCAGGTGGATCCCGCCTTTTCATTAGCGATGAACGGGCGGGATCTGTAGAGCATCTTTAATCACTACCACAAAGGAGGCGCCATCATGAAGGTGGATCTAGTAAGGTGGTGGAGGAGGTGTCTGGTTTCGTGGGCTCTCATGGCCGTGATTATGATTGGTATTGGGGCCATGGTGCCTGAAGATGGTTACGCAGGGGGAACGATCAAGGCTGACGATGACAAGTGGATTTCAATCGGAATGGGCTTCAAGACAAGTTTCAATGCGGTGGAAGGCGCCTCGCCCGCCGGACACTACACTAATGATTTCAAGGTGGATTTCGCTCGAATCTATATTAACGGCAAAATTCACAAGTACGTCGGGTTCGAGTTCAATACAGAGTGTTTCAACTGCGGGGTTGCTAGAGGAACAGCTCTCTTCGGCGGAAACTCGACAGTTGGACTGCTGGATGCGATCGGGAAATTTGAGTTTGATGAAAAGTTCAACATCTGGGTTGGACGGCTGTTGCTGCCAAGCGAGCGCGGTGAGTTGAACGGTCCTTTCTATCATGCGACCTATGACGGTTTCAGAACTCCGTTTTTCCCGGCGGAC
This sequence comes from Nitrospira sp., assembly GCA_024331125.1. Classification (GTDB taxonomy): domain Bacteria; phylum Nitrospirota; class Nitrospiria; order Nitrospirales; family Nitrospiraceae; genus Nitrospira_D. Next base: position 28,252 of record JANDJI010000007.1, on the reverse strand, counting down.
TTCAGCTCAAATTTCGACAATGGGGCCGGACTCTATGGTCGCGATAATGGCGCGACTCTCTGGGGAAAGATTCATCCCATGGGCACCCATTTATTGTACGCGGTCTCAGTGTCTCAGGGGTTACGAGCCGCTGCAAACAGCGGGAGCAGTTTGATGTACACCGGGCGCTTGCAATGGAACCTGCTAAATGACGAAACCTCTCCAGGCTATTACACATCCGGCACCTATTTTGGGACGGCCGGGGATATCCTGGCCATTGCGATCAGCGGGCAACACCAGAAAGACGGAGCAGGCAACGTCAACGCGGCGTTCGGCGTGAGCGATTTCACTGGCATGTCCATTGATCTCTTGGTGGAAAAGGTACTTCCAAACAACTGGGGCGTCTTCACATTCAACGGAGAATTCAAGCGATTCTGGGCTCGATATGCACTTGACGCATTTACCGCTGTGTCGCCGGTGACCGGACTGGTGGATTGTTTCTGTATTTTCAACGGCCATTCATGGACCGTTTACGGCTTGTACTTGATTCCCGCGAAGGTGGGGATCGGCCAATTCCAACCCTATGCTCGTTTTACCTCCGTCAATCCTCTGAACAGTTCAACGCGTCAAGAATGGGAAGGCGGCGTGAACTACGTGATCGACGGCTTCAACGCGAGAATATCTGCGTACTACACCTATGGCGATCTCAAAACAAAGGGAGGCCCGGCGGGGAGCTTTTCCCCCTCTGCGACGGGAGACAAGGTCGATTCGTTCCACGTCGCCTTGCAGTTACAGTACTGAATTGAACGTATCGATCAAGGATCCAACGACCTCTTACGAAGAGCCGATCCAGGGTATCCTGGATCGGCTCTTCCGTTTTTCTTCCATTGCCGTCGAGCAGCACGAGATTCTCTTAAAAAAACCATCCAAGCTCCGAGTTGATCGGTACAGCCTGGTTGAACTGAGCGTTTTACGGCGACAATCGAGGGGGCGGTTCTGGGACCAACGTATTGAGCCGATGATCCGACATGCTTCGCACACGTTGGGGATGAACGGGGCCAGATCTCGTTCTCTTGAGACAACAGAGACAACAGAGTGATGGCTGACAGACCTGCTTTCTGTTAAGGTACGCGACCACGCCGATCATTCTTCATGGCCTGCCCCCAATCAGACAGAGAAGCGGCAGGGGAGCTGCTCTTACTTATATGAGACAACAATCGTCATGGGCCCATGAGCTAATGAGTCTTGCGCGTTTGTTTTAAGAAGACTCTTTTTGTTAGACTGATACGCTGTGTTCTTTTTTAACCCGTCAACCAAGAGCATGACCATGCGCGTCGTCGATCGCCCGCTCGCCCGCTTTTCTTACTTTGTCCTTGTGATGGGATGTCTCACGTTTTTCTTCACCGGCTGCGCCGGCATGAAGACCCCCGTCACCACCATCTACGAGGAAAGTCGGGGCGCCGTGTTGCTTGAGACCGTGCGGGACAAATCATTCCAAGCAGCTCACCCCATTAAGCTGGATGAAGCGACGATCGCCAACGTCTTGCGCGGCGTTCACACCAAGGAAAAGCCCGGGCTGGTGTTGTTGCTCGGCAAGGCATTGATGGCGGCGAACTATAATGACATCCGCACCTTTTCAGAAGACGACATCGCGCTCTTGGCGCCGCATATAGCCGCCGCACTCGCACAGGCCGCTCCGAACCAACAGGTCGCGTTCCGATTGTATTATGCGCCGGAAGGACAGGTTCGCGCGGCCAAAGGACAGGATGTCAGGGAAGTCACCGCGGGGTATCTCTTCGCGGAGGGACTTTCCCTCAACTTGACGCTGACACATTATCGGTACCGCCCCGGAAAAATCGACAAGACACAACCCCACCAGCTTCCCGATCCTGACGGCCTGCGCAATCGCGAAGTGCGATTTATTCCCGAAAAGGCGTTGCGGAGGGAAATCGGCTCATCGAGCTGGTTCGGCGGATCGGATGACCGAACGGCGGTCGTCGATTACCAACTTCTCAACAGACTCCTCGCCTCGCCATTCGCCGCTCAATCCGCCTCCCCGACACCGGCAATCGGCGGGCAACCGGCGCAACCGTCGCCGGGTGCAACCGACACGGAGCTGCGTGCCTTCAGAGAAGAATTAAAAGCCATGCAAAAAAAACTGGCCGAGCAAGAGGCGGAACTGGAACGGCTGAGACAGTCGTCGGGCAAATAAGCGCCTCTGTGACTGCCCCAACTCCCCCTCCGCAACACCGTTCGCTATTCTCCCATAAAGAAGTGTAGGCCCCTGTCGCCAATAACCTACGAACAATGCACGACTTGCGCCAAGTGTTACGCGCAGAGTCGCCTGAAACCGCTCCTATTCGCTTCACCTTGAGAAGGCATAGGTATTGCTCGGCTATCGCCGAGCAGACCGGACGATTCTCTCAATAGGTGAAGCGGCCATGTGGGAAAGCAAGAAATGGCTGGATAAACCGAACGGCGAACCGTTTACCATTCTCGGCAAGGATGTGGTCTTCAAAGGGATCGCCCATTTCGAAGGCGTCGTTCAACTCGACAGCCGCTTCGAAGGCGACATCTACACGACGGGAACGATCGTGATCGGCGAGCACGCGATTGTTTGCGGCACGCTCAATGTCGGCACATTAATCTGCAACGGCAAGATCAAAGGAACCGTCACGGCAAGCCAAAAAATCCACCTCCTCGAGCAAGCCGTCCTCATCGGCGACGTCCGCACGCCGGTGTTGTTGATGGAAGAGGGAGCCTACTTCAAGGGGCTCAGCGACATGGGAACCCATCCTTTTGAAGCGGAGCCCACCGCCGACATCCAGACGCCGCCCGTCACGGTCGAACAGCCGGAAGTTTCTCGATCTCTGCTCATCGAAGGTGTCGCTCACGACTAGCTCTCTTCGCAAGCCTCGATAAACTTTCGAGGAACGGCCGACCTGCCGTCAACGTCTTGCGCCCGTTGCATCGATCTCCTAGAATGCGACTCGCTTGCGGAGTTGCGCGAGTGATCTCGTCGTCAATCGGAGGCGCCCTTGGCCGGGCGCTATAACTACAACATGGAGGTATGGCATGAAAGCAGTGAACGGTGTCGCGGCTGTGACCATGGCGTCGGCTCTCTTATTCGGCGTAGCGCCGTGCCCTCCCGCCGAGGCCAGCACGGTCGAGTCGCTGGTCATGGTGGACGCGAAGGGAAAGACGCTCGGCCCCATCGTCGAGTTTGCCGGTCCCTTCTTTAAGCTGCCCCTTGTTCCGTTCAAAGTCGGCGATTCCGTCTTCGTTCTTTCCATCTTCAAGAACAAGATCGCCGGAAGCGGGAATCCGGTCAACCTGTATTTCGACAACCGGCGGTGCGACCATAAAACCGGTCAAGCCGTCGCCGCTTTGGACGAAATCGTCACAAAAGAAGCGGTACGAGACGAGACGTTTTGGTCGTTCGTCGGTGCGGACGGGAAAACGGTGTATGTGCCGACGCCCAAGGCGCAGCCGATCAAAGCCTTCAAGGTCCAGTCCAGACTTTACGTGGAGCCGAACGGAGAGGTCGAGTGTCAGGAGTACCCGAAATTCATTCCCACGGCCATTCCAGCGACCGCCATCGAAAACTTGTTGGACACGTTTACGCCGCCGTTCTCGGTCGACGCCGCCGTCAAGAAATGACCGGCGCTTCAAACGGCTGAAGCCGGGCGCGACAGCGATACACGTCGCCCCCGGCCCCCTTGGCTCGTGTCATGCGTCTCATTCCGCTCGGAGACTCGGCCGTCACCGTGGAACTTGGGGAGGCGATCGATCCCGACGTCAACGCCCTCGCCGTCGCTTACGCGAACAGGATCGCCGCGCAAGGCTGGAGTGGCATCGTGGACGTCGTCCCGACCTATCGGTCGATCACCGTTCATTACGATCCCCTTCGATGGGACTTGACCGCCCTGACCGATCGGTTGCTGGCCTTGCCTTGCCCGTATCCGCGTGAAGCGGAGCCGCAGGGGACGCTGCACGATATCCCCGTCTTGTACGGTGGCAACCAGGGACCGGACTTGGAAGGCGTCGCGTCTTTCGCGGGACTGGAACCATCCGAGGCCATCGCCTTGCACGCCTCCGTCTGCTATCGCGTCTATATGCTTGGGTTCACCCCCGGCTTCCCCTATCTGGGATTACTCCCCGAAAAATTGGCGATGCCCCGACTCCCAACGCCACGCCCGAGCGTCCCGCCCGGATCGGTCGGCCTCGCCGACCGTCAGACCGGCATCTATCCGATCGCGACTCCGGGAGGCTGGAGACTGATCGGCCGAACTCCCATCCCCCTGTATCGCCGGACCGGTCTTGATCCCTTTTTGCTCAAGCCGGGCGACCTGGTCCGATTCCGACCGATTGACCAAGATGAGTTCGAACGCCTCAGCCGTGAAATGGCCCATGAACACGATCGACCTCAACAGCGACCTCGGTGAGTACGACGGCGAGGAATTTCGGCTCCGCGAAACCGAACTGATGCCGCTCATCACGTCGGTCAACATCGCCTGCGGCGTACACGCCGGCAATCCGACCCTCATGCGCCGGACCGCACGACTGGCCGCCGAACATGGCGTGGCGATCGGAGCCCATCCTGGATTTCCCGACAGAGGGGACTTCGGCCGAAACGACCGTCGCGCATCCCCCGATGAAGTGGCGCCACTGGTCCTGGATCAACTCACCGCCCTGTCGCAGGTCTTGAGGGAAGAACGTCTGCCTCTGCGCCATGTCAAGCCCCACGGTGCGCTCTATCACTTTGTGAGTTGGAACACTGACGCCGCCGAATCGTTCATCGAAGCCGTGGCGGCCTTCGATCGCCGGCTGCTGATCGTCGCACCGGCCGGCTCCGTCTTGATCGCGAGCGCGGAACGAGCCGGCCAGGGGGTCGTCCGAGAAGCTTTCGCCGATCGCGCCTACCGGGCCGACGGCACCCTCGTGCCTCGTTCTCATCCCGACACCCTGCTCACGAGCGATCAACACGTTCTCCGCCGATTGCACGAGATCCTCGACGGCTTCGTGACCAGTGTCGAAGGGTATCGGGTGCCCCTCCTCGCCGACAGTCTGTGCGTCCATGCCGACACGCCGCGGAGCGTCGAACTCGCCCGCCTCATTCGAGCGGAACTTGAATCGGCGGGATACCGACTCGCCCCTCCGACGCGTCCGTAACGGCCATCTCCCGGATCGAGAAGAGGATGAAACGTAAACGGACCGAGATCGACGTCGTCAAACCGGGCTGGCTCACAACCGTCCAAGACCTGGGACGGCACGGCTACCAACGCTACGGCATGCCGGTCTCCGGCGTGATGGACCGCTTCGCGGCCATCGTGGGCAATCGCCTTGTCGGCAATCCCGACAGAGCGGCCGTGCTCGAATGTACCCTCAAGGGTCCCGAGCTCTTTTTTCGCGACGACGCACGCCTGGCCGTCACCGGAGCGGACCTCTCTCCGACTCTTGACGGAAACGACATCCCCCTCTGGGAATGTCTCAACGTTCGGCGCGGCAGCAGACTCCGGTTCGGCACGCGGCGCATCGGGTTTCGTTGCTACCTCGCCATCGCCGAAGGATTCGACGTGCCGACGGTCCTGGGAAGCCGTTCGACCCATTCCCCAAGCCAAACCGGCGGACTTGACGGGCGCCCGTTGCGAGCGGGGGATCTTCTGTTTGGCGGCCCATTTGACGGTGACGCCGAGCAATTGGTCGGGCGACGGCTGCCCGATCGATTGCTCCCCCGGTATGACCGATCCGCCATCCTGCGCGTCGTTCTCGATTCTCGTCGTGAATTCTTCCAGGACGCGGCGGTCTCCACTCTCCTCCATTCCGTTTACACGGTCGCTCCCCAGTCGGATCGCATGGGGTATCGGTTGATAGGCCCCCCGCTCCCTCGCGCAGGTGCACATCACTTCATCTCAGAAGGCACGGCGACGGGCGCGTTGCAAGTCCCGGCCGATGGGCAACCGATCCTGCTGATGGCCGACCGCCAGACCACCGGGGGCTATCCCCCCATCGCCGTGGTCATCTCGGCCGATCTGCCCTTCGCCGCTCAGTTGGGTCCCGGCGACACCGTCCGGTTCGTTTCGTGCTCGATCGTCGAAGCCCAGGCCCTCTTGCGAACCCGACACCACCTTCTTGATGCAGCTCTTCCTCCCATTACCGTCAACCGGCGGTCTCTTGGACAAAAGAAAAGTGACGGCGGCTCGTCTTGATGGTTCTGCACAATCGCTCAAATTATGCTATCGTGCCGAATGCGACCGATCACTCGACCGGAGATTCTATGAGCCGCTCGTGGGGAAACCTGACCATGCTGATCATGGCGGCAACCGTCGTGGCGTCTGTCGCATCGGCCGCCGACCCGCCTTGCGACAAGTACCCGCCCGCCAAACAATCCCGCTGCGCCGACATATGGAAAGAGCTGAACGAGCAAGACGGACCGATCATCGCTCAATTCGGACTCGATCAGCAAAAACGCCGGGAGGAAGGAAAAATCGACGCCCGCCGGCACCTGGCCGAGAACATGGCGTTCATCAAACAGTCCACCGAGAAACGGCTCGAACGGCTCAAAGAACGTATGGCGAGGGAGTGACAGGACGCTTGGACGATCCGCCTTACGAAGCCCGGATGAACTGATTCGTTTCCTTTTCCCACCCGATTTCGGTTTCGGCCCCGTGCCCGGTCACGACGACCGTGGCATCGTCGAGCGTGTAGAGCCGCTCCCTGATCGATCGTTCGATGGCGTCATAGTCGCCGCCCCAGAGATCGGTACGGCCGATGCCGCCCCGAAAGAGGGTATCTCCCGCCAGCACCAATTTTTCACGAGGAACATGAAAGCTCATCGACCCCGGCGTGTGGCCGGGCGTGTGGAGCGCCAGAAGGGGAATCTCTCCGACCGACAATCGTTCTTCGTCCTTCAACCAATACTCCGGCATTGGAATGGTTGCGGACGGCACCCCGAACAGCCGACATTGGACGTCGAGATTCTTCCAGAGATCGAGGTCGTCTTGGTGCAGGCACAGAATCGCTCCCGTGGCCCGCTTCAATAAACCGGCCGCGAGAAAATGGTCGAAGTGGGCATGGGTGTGCAGGATATGGCTCACCGTCAGCCCGAGCCGCCGCACTTCTCCCAGAATCCGCTCAGGATCGCCGCCGGGATCGACGATGATCGCCTGTTTCGTCACCGGATCACCGACGATCGAGCAGTTGCACCCAAGCGGTGGAACGGCGAAGGTTTTTCGAATCAGCTCGGACATGGGCGCCTCATGCTACCGTTCTTCCGTCCATCGCCGCAAGCTATGGGAACTCTTCTCCTTCACTGTTCTCGTCACGGATGGTCCATACCACGTCCGTCTCGAGAATCTTCCAGTCCGGGCCCTTTCGCTCGAACCACACGAGAAAACCGGCGCCGGTGCCGTCAGGCCGGACCTGTTCCACATAGAGCAATGCCTGCTCGTTGCGCAATGTCCGTCCGATCTTCGAAAAAGCCAGGTACTCTGACGGCGACATCGGCGTCTGCGCCGAGCGCCGGGCCTTCAGGGCCCTCATAGAGAGGACTTCCGGCTCCTCGATCAACCCGTTCGACAGAAATCGATACGGGACGCCGATATGGAATCGTCCTTCAAGTCGAGCGGCCGCGCGGTTCACGTGGACGAAATCGTGCGCCAGCTCCCTTGAAAGACGCCCCGTGAAATAATCCTGTTCGTAAAACCGATCGACCGTCATCGGTTCCGTTTGGTTCGGCAACAGCCGCGTGACGGTCATCCGCTCGATCAACAGCAATCTCGTGTGGGAGGTGAGGAACAGCCGCTCGATCGCCCGATCATACAGGGGATAATCTTCGGCGGGCACTTCCGCCACACTTCCTCCTGTCTCATTGCCGAACGCCGCTTGCCACGGCAACCCCAGCCAGCACCCCACTGTCAGAATGGCCGCCAGCTTTCTCATGATCGAAGCATACAAGGCCGTTTCCGCCACGGTCAAACATCCGGGCATGGACAACCTTCGGGAAAGCATGGATAATCGGGCCGACTTTTTCGGGGAGACCGCTTCTATGCTCGGACTCGTTCACATTTTTCGTCGCCTGCTGGTCATCGGATTGCTCGCCCCTTCATCGGCCCTCGTCGGCTGCGGCCCGGACGATGCTCCTCTCAAGGCGGAAAACGAGGCGCTGAAGAAGCAAGTGGCCAAGCAAGAATCCCTGTTGACCTCGCTTCAAGACGGCAATCGCGTCATGCAACAGCAAATCGATCTGCTGAATCAGGAACTCCGCGACGCCAAACAGGCCACCGAATCGGCCAAGGAAGCGACCGCCCGCTTGAATGAACAACTGGAGGCCCAGCTCGCGCAGGTCAAGCGGATGAGCGCGGAGCTTCAACGGACGGCCCAGGCCCAAGCGGCCCTGTCCATCAAGGCCGACGACAAGGGAGCCCAGTTCGAGATCATTCCCCGTCCCCTGGACACCGTCGCCAAATTAACGGAAGAAGCCTTGGCGAGAAACGGCTATCAGATCAAAGCCGGTTTCAGAACCGATCAACGGGCCGTGTACGTGACGGACCGTAAAATCTCATCCCCCGCCTCGCTGGAAGTCGCCGGCTTTCGCAACCAATATCTCGTCTCCCTTCAAGCGGCGCCGGGCAACGCCACAAAGCTCGCCGTCAAGGCGGAATTTGAAAAGATCGCCCAGGGCGGCCGCATCCTGGCCGTCGGCGCGGAGGAGACGGCGGAAATCGAACGCCGCCTGATCGGCGAAATCAACAAGGCGCTCGACACGCCCGGCAGGACGTGATGCCGGAGCCGATCACCAACCGGCCGTTTTGCTCTCTGAATCATCCAGGCCCAGCCGGCGTCATGCCCCGATCGAGTTTCATTTGAAATCGTCGCGACTGAAATCATCGCAACCAGGAGCCGTCCCCGTTGGACGCCCGCCTCGCGGCGATCCGCTGCAATTGTTCGTTTTCTTCGTCGCACTTGCCCCTCGTGCTACCATGATTCCTTGATGAGTCCTCCCACCGGCACGCACGACCTCCGCGCGCTGATCCGCTCCTCTCACCCGCTCATCGTGATCGACACGGTGGAAGAGGATCGCGTGTCGGCCTTGCTTCGGTCGGTCGCGGCGCAAGAGCGGATGCCGCTGTTCGAGTGGTCGCTCACCAGAGGGCTGACTCGATCCGACGGGCCGACGCTCAACAAATTGACCGCCGCGCCGTTGGCGCTGCTCCAACACCTGCACGGATTGACGGTCGAGGCGGTCTTTTGGCTCAAGGATCTGGCGCCGCATCTGCAGGACCCGCAAGTCGCGCGCCAACTTCGAGAGGTGGCGGCTGTATTCTCCCGATCGCGCGCCACCTGCGTGATCACCGGCCATCCTCTTACCCTGCCGTCCGACATCGACCATCTCTCGGTTCGATTTGAACTGCGATTGCCCGATGTCAATGAGCTGCGATCCATGCTTCGCAACCTGCTTCTCTCGCTCGGACCGAGGCTGGCGCCGCAACCGAGCGGCGCGGGGGGACGCACGCGGAGCAAAGCCGGCCGACCCGACATGATTTCAACGACGGATGACGGAACCGACGGGCACGAAGCCGTGCTCCGCGCCTTGCGCGGCCTCACGCTCCACCAAGCCCGCCAGGTCGTGACGCAATGTCTCGTCGAGGATGGACGCCTCTCCGCCTCGGCCGTTCAAATCATCATGAAGCGCAAGATCCAACTCATCAAGGACGGGGGCCTGCTGGAATATTACCCCCTTGAAGACAATCGATTCGAGCTGGGCGGCTTCGCCAACTTGAAGGCGTGGCTGGAGCGGGCCAAAGTAGGGTTTACAGACGAGGCCAAGGCGCTCAATCTCTCGCCTCCCCGCGGCATCATGCTGGTGGGCGTCCCCGGTTGCGGAAAATCGCTCGCGGCAAAGGCCGTCGCCCGCTCATGGCAACTGCCGCTGCTCAAACTCGACACGGACCGGCTGTTCGATAAATTCGTCGGCGAATCGGAGAAAAACTTCCGTCGAGCGATCGAGACGGCCGAATCCTTGTCGCCGATCGTGCTCTGGATCGACGAAATCGAAAAGGCCATGGCGGGAGGACGCGGGGGCGGCGAGGCCGACGCGGGTTTGAGCCGACGACTGTTCGGCGCCTTCCTCACCTGGTTGCAAGAGAAAAAACAGGAAGTCTTTGTCGTCGCCACCGCCAACGATCTTTCGGCCTTGCCGCCGGAATTGCTCCGCAAAGGTCGATTTGATGAGATTTTTTTCGTGGATTTGCCCGACGACGAAGAACGGAAGGCCATTTGGGAGATCCATTTGCGCCTTCGAAGGCAGGACACGACGCGCTTCGACCTGACCAAACTGGCGAGCGCCAGCGACGGCTTCAGCGGGTCCGAGATCGAACAGGCCGTCGTGGCGTCTCTTTATCGTGCCCTCCATCAACGGACTTCGCCGACGACCGATCTGCTGATCGAGGAATTGTCCCAGACCGTTCCGCTCTCCGTCACGCGGCACGAAGACATCGACGAACTCAGACGCACGGCTCAAGGACGATTCGTCAGTGTGCGGTAACGACGTCGCCATCCCGTTTATCCCGACGACTCTTCAATTTGAAACCACCGACCCACGAGCCGCTTGCTCCATCTTTTCCGCGTGCCTCGTCTCCTGGAAATTTTTCCAACGTTCCATTACAGTCCCGACCCGGAGCAGCCGATAAGAATCTGCAAGGACGCGAAAGAGACACCATGCCGTGCTGTTAGGGCCCCGTCGTCCGATAACCTGTTACAATACCTTCATGACGCTCTCCTCGAAACAAACGCGAATGCCGCCCCCTACGTCTCTCCGCCATGCGCTGGTGAACGTCCGGCACGGTCTTTTGAAATTGCATAAGGCGCTCATCGTGGCGGAACAGATCACCTTCGAGCGAATCTATGGGCGCATCGACTCGACCGGTCAATTGCTCCAGTTGGTCATGAACGACCCTTGGTTCACGTGGCTTCATCCTCTTTCCAACTTGATCATACGCATCGACGAGCTGCTGGAGAAAGAAGAGCGTGTCGTCGCGGAACAGGCGGTCTTTCTCGTCGCCGAAGCAAGAGCTTTGATCCGCCCGTCCGAAGAGGGAGACGGGTTTGAGCGCAGTTATTATGAAGCGCTGCAGCGGGCCCCCGACGTCGTCATGGCCCATTGCGAAATGAAAAAGCTGCTGAACCTCCCCTTCGCCTAAGGATCGCGCGTCTTCTTTGCCGGTTTCTGAGCGACGATCTTCTCCCTTTCTTAATCCCAGCCGTGTTTGCCGTGCCCCCTGGCCTTGTCGCGTCCCTGTTTCCCATGCTCGCCGGCCGCCTCATCGGCTCGATCGAGCCCCCGTTTGCGATGGTCTCCATCCTGCCGATGTTTGTGCTTGCCCTTTCCTTTCCCCTTCCCTTTATCGTTTTTATCGCTGTTTTTCTCCTTGCCTCCATCGTCGTCGCGTTCCCCGTCGTGCTTTTTCCGCTTCATTTTCTTCTCTTTTCCCTCCTCCACGACCGAATCCCGATCCTTTACGGACTCCTGTGTCGTCGGAGAAGGGGACGTTGCGGGGGCAGGAGACTCCACGGCCTCTTCTTGAGCATGTACATTCAAAAAGGTCACGAACACCACAAAGGCAATGGCAACGGCAACAACCTTGATCATCAATTCTCCTCCTTGCTAAGAGTTCCGGACTCCAATGGCGCATTTCACTGGCATATTTTTCCGCACCATGACATAACCGGGGCAAGAGTCAAGCGGCTCTTGAAAATGTTCCGATTCAAACACCGTTCACCCGCATCATGAAGCGTTTTCAACCTCTCGCCTACTCGAAGGATCGATCTGTCTCAGTCGATCGGAAGGCATCTCGCTCCTGCTCGGCTGGCGGCGAACATTCTGCGGACTGTGCTATCATAAACCAAACTTGTTAATAAATTTTCCCAAGGAGGCACCATGACCATCATGCTGATCGGGTTTGTGATTTTTACGACGTTTGTCTGGTTTTTCGGAACCGCGATGGCGGGCTTGGCCTGGAGGGTGTTCGAGGGGGAGTCCAATAAAGTACTCCGTCAGGCCCAGCAAAACAACGCGGCCTCCGTTTCTCCGCCCAAACACCTGGCTGGGCCAAGGACCGGAAGACCGGCTCCTCTTCCACCAGGCAACGGCCCCCGTTCCTATGCCGATAGAAGACAGACGGCCACCCGTTAAAAATAAAGGGGCCGAAGGAAATGTTCGGAAAGAAGCTAAAAAGACACGATCCTGGAAGGTCTTTATCGTTCGGACGCGATCACAACCGAGCGCGTTTCGCCGACTTTCCGGCCCGTAAATACCTGTCGATGCCGGCGGCCATTTTTCGCCCCTCGGCGATGGCCCAAACAATGAGGGAAGCTCCACGTCTCGTATCGCCGCCGGCAAACACCCCGTCAAGGTTGGTCATAAAGTTCTCGTCCACTTGCACCGCCCCCCGCTGATCATATTTCACGCCGAGGCTGTCCAGCAAACCCTGTTTGACGGGCCCGGTGAAGCCCATGGCTAGCAGCACCAGATCGACGTCCATCTCAAAATCGGTGTCGGGGATCGGCGTAAACTTTCCGTTTCCATAGGCCACGCGATGGGCGTGCAACGTGGTGACATGGCCGTTCCGCCCGCTGAATTTCGTGGTGGACACGCTCCATTGCCGATCGCAGCCCTCTTCATGGGCGTGCGAAGTGCGCAACTGCATGGGCCAAAGCGGCCAAGGGGTCGACTCGGCGCGCTGCGGGGGCGGCTCCGGCAGCAATTCGAATTGATGCACCTCTCGACAGCCTTGTCGGTGCGCCGTCCCCAAACAGTCGGACCCCGTATCGCCGCCGCCGATAATCACCACGCGCTTATCCTTCGCGGTGATCGGCTCGTCCATGATCGAGTCCCCGGCGTTGCGTTTATTTTGTTGGGTCAGGTAGTCCATCGCAAAGTGAATGCCCTTCAGCTCGCGCCCCGGCACGGAGAGGTCCCTCGGCTGTTCGGCGCCGAGCGCGAGCCCGACGGCGTCAAATCGCTTAAGCAGCTCGTCCCCGGACAGGTCTTTTCCGACCGCCACGTTGGTCACGAACGTAACGCCTTCGGCCCGCATCTGATCGAGGCGGCGGTCGATGACCCATTTTTCCATTTTGAAGTCGGGAATCCCGTACCGCAACAATCCCCCAATGCGGTCCGCCTTCTCAAACACCGTGACATCATGGCCGGCGCGGCACAACTGCTGCGCGGCGGCCAGTCCGGCCGGGCCCGAGCCGACGATTGCCACCGTCTTGCCCGTCTTGGAGACCGGCAAAATCGGTTCCACCAATCCTTCGCTGAATCCATGTTCGATGATATTCCACTCGATGATCCGAATGGAGACCGGATCTTCGTTGATCCCCAACACACAGGCGGACTCGCAAGGCGCCGGACAGAGGCGCCCGGTAAATTCGGGGAAATTATTGGTGGCGTGCAACGCCTTGAGGGCGCTGAGCCATCGACCGCGGTAAATGAGATCGTTCCATTCGGGAATCAGATTGACGACCGGACAGCCGTTGGTGCTTTGGCAAAACGGGACGCCGCAATCCATGCAACGAGCCCCCTGCACCCGCAACTTCTCGTCGGAAATCGGCTCGTACAGCTCTTTCCAATCCTTGACGCGCAACTCAACGGGACGCCGTTTCGGCCCCTCGCGCGCGAATTTGATGAAACCTTTCGGATCTCCCATCTGTGTTCAACGCTCCGACGAACGTCCTAGTGCGCGGCGCCGGCCTTGCGTTTGCGCTCTTCGAGCACCCGCTTGTAGTCGGTCGGCATCACCTTCACGAATTTGGGCAACAACGCCTCCCAGGCATCAAGAATCCGCTTCGCGTTTCGGCTGCCGGTATGCATGAAATGCGACGCGATCATCTCATGCAACATCTTTTTGTCTTCTTCCGTCCTCACCGCTTCAAGCTCGACCATGCCGAGATTGCAGCGGGACTCGAACTTCCCGAACTCGTTCAAGATGAAGGCGATGCCGCCCGACATGCCGGCTGCGAAATTTCGGCCGGTGCTCCCCAACACAACCACCACGCCGCCCGTCATATATTCGCAGCCGTGATCACCCGTGCCCTCGACGACGGCGCGGGCGCCGCTATTGCGGACCGCAAACCGTTCTCCCGCCATGCCATAGAAATAGGCTTCGCCCTGCGTCGCGCCGTACAACGACGTATTGCCGATCAAAATCGTCTCTTCGGGGTCGAACGTCGCCTGTTTTGGTGGGAAGACGACGATCTTTCCGCCCGACAGGCCTTTGCCCAAATAATCGTTCGACTCGCCTTCAAGAACGAGGGTGACGCCTCGCGCAAGGAACGCGCCGAACGACTGCCCCGCCGAGCCGGTGAATTTGATCGTGATGGTATCCGGCGGCAAGCCGTCCGGCCCGTACCGCTTTGCAATGCGGCCGGACAGCATCGTCCCGACCGCGCGATTCACGTTGCGGATCGGCAGATCGAGTTTGACCGATTCGCCCCGTTCGATCGCCGGCGCGCAGAGCTCGATCAATTTTCTATCGAGGACGTCCGCAATCCCATGGTCCTGAGCCTGCACGCAATGACGCGCCGTGTCCGGACCGACTTTCGGCATCGTCAACAAGGCCGTCAGATCCAATCCCTTGGCCTTCCAGTGGTCGATCGCCTTGTGGGCCTTGAGTTTGTCCACCCGTCCGACCATCTCGCCGACCGTGCGGAATCCCAAGCCGGCCATGATTCTCCGCAGCTCCTCGGCGACGAAGAAAAAGTAGTTCACCACGTGTTCGGGCCGCCCCGTGAACTTTTTCCGAAGCGCGGGATCTTGCGTCGCCACTCCGACCGGACAGGTATTGAGATGGCACTTCCGCATCATGATGCAGCCCTCGACGATCAACGGCGCCGTCGAGAAGCCGAACTCCTCGGCTCCGAGAAGCGCGGCGATGGCGACGTCGCGTCCGGTTTTCAATTGGCCGTCCGTTTCCACGCGAATCCGCCCGCGGAGATCGTTCATCACCAGCGTCTGGTGAGTTTCCGCCAACCCCAACTCCCATGGGATGCCCGCGTACTTGATGGACGACAGGGGCGAGGCGCCGGTGCCGCCCGAGTCTCCGCTGATCAACACCTTGTCGGCGTGGGCCTTGGCGACGCCGGCGGCCACGGTCCCGACCCCGACCTCCGCGACCAGCTTGACCGACACGTCCGCCTCCGGATTGGCGTTTTTCAGGTCGAAAATCAGTTGGGCCAAGTCCTCGATCGAATAGATGTCGTGGTGCGGCGGCGGCGAGATCAACTGCACGCCCGGCGTCGAATACCGCAGCCTCGCGATGACTTCATCGACCTTATGCCCGGGCAACTGCCCGCCCTCGCCCGGCTTGGCCCCCTGCGCCATCTTGATCTGCAACTCTCCGGCGTTGGCCAAATAGTGAGCCGTGACGCCGAACCTGGCCGACGCCACCTGTTTGATGTAGGAATTCTTGGAATCGCCGTTGGGAAGCGGAACGAACCGCTCGGGGTCCTCGCCGCCTTCCCCCGTGTTGCTCTTGGCGCCGATCCGGTTCATCGCGATCGCGAGCGTCTCATGGGCTTCCTTGCTGATCGCTCCAAAGGACATGGCGCCGGTCGTGAACCGTTTGACGATCTCTTTCGCCGGCTCAACCTCCTCGAGCGGAATGGGCTCCGGCAGGAACTTAAAGTCGAGCAACCCCCGCAAATTCGAGCGCCGTTTGCTCTCATCGTTCACCAACTGGGCAAACTCCTCGTAAATCTTGGAGTCGTTCAACCTGGTCGCATGCTGGAGCTTGTAGATCGTCTCGGGATTCCAGTTGTGATGCTCGCCCTGGACGCGATAGTGAATCTCCCCCCCGAAATCAAGTTGGCGAATCGGCGCCGGCTCGTAGGCCACGCGATGCCGGCGGACGGTTTCTTCCCCGATTTCCCGGATGCCGATGCCTTCGATGCGCGAGGCGGTGCCCGTAAAATAGCGGTCGATCAGCTCATGATTCAGGCCGATGGCCTCAAAAATCTGCGCACCGCAATAGGATTGCACGGTCGAAATCCCCATCTTGGAAAAGATCTTGAGCAATCCCTTCCCGACGGCCTTGATAAATTTTCCCTCGGCGGTCTGCGCATCCAACCCCTCCGGCAAATAGCCGTCCCGCTCCATGTCCACCAGAGACTCGAACACCAGATAGGGGTTCACCGTACCGGCGCCGAATCCGATGAGGCAGGCGAAATGGTGCACGTCGCGCGGCTCGCCGCTCTCGACGATGAGTCCCACTTCCGTCCTGGTGCATTCCCGCACCAAATGGTGATGGACCGCCGAGATGCCGAGCAAGCTGGGAATCGGCGCCCATTCGTCGTTCACGCCGCGATCGCTCAAAATCAGGAACTTATAGCCTTCGCGAATCGCCTGCGACGCCTGGCGGCACAGGTCGTCCACGGCCGATTCCAATCCGTCCGGCCCCGCGGCGACCCGGAAGAGCATCTTGAGCGTCTTGCTCTTGAAGTGAGGATCCGCGATTTCCCGAATTTTCTGAAGGTCGGCGTTCGTCAGGATCGGCTGTTTGACGCGAATCCGGCGGCACGACTCGGGGTGCTCTTCCATGAGATTCGGCTTCGGCCCGATGCTGGTGGAAAGCGACATGACCAGCTCTTCGCGGATCGGATCGATCGGCGGATTCGTCACCTGGGCGAAAAGCTGCTTGAAATATTTGAAGAGCAGCTGCGGGCGCTCGGACAACACGGCGAGCGGCGTGTCCGTCCCCATCGACGAGACCGCCTCCTGCCCCTCCACGACCATCGGCGTAATCACCATCTTCAACTCTTCGACCGTATAGCCGAAGGCCTGCTGCCGCTGACGAAGAGTCTGATGGTCCGGCTGAGGGACATTGAGCGGTTCCGGCAACTCATCCAAGGAAATTCGATACTGGGTCACCCAGGCGCGGTAGGGCTTTCGGCCGGCGATCTCCGCTTTGACTTCTTCGTCGTCGATGATCCGCCCCTGCGCCGTGTCCACAAGAAACATCCGACCCGGCATCAGCCGTCCCTTTTGGTGGACCCGCTGAATATCCAGGGGAAGGACTCCCGCTTCCGACGCCAACACGACCAACCCGTCCGTCGTGACCGTATAGCGACAGGGCCGCAAGCCGTTCCGATCCAAGGTGGCGCCGATCAGTTTGCCGTCCGTAAAACACACGGCGGCCGGCCCGTCCCACGGCTCCTGCATCGCGGCATGGTATTCGTAAAAGCCGCGACGATCCAAATCCATCTGTGGATTGCCCACCCAGGGCTCCGGAATGAGCATCATCATGGCGTGCGGCAGCGAGCGCCCTCCCATCGTCAGGAACTCAACCGCGTTGTCGAGGCAAGCCGAATCGCTTTGATGCTCATCGACGATGGGAAACAATTTGACGATGTCGGGGCCGAACAGGTCCGAATTCAATCGGCCCTGTCGGGCCTTCATCCAGTTCACGTTGCCCTTCAACGTGTTGATTTCCCCGTTGTGGCAGATATACCGATAGGGATGCGCCAGCGGCCACGTGGGAAACGTGTTCGTGCTGAAGCGCGAATGGACCAACGCCAACGCGCTGACCAGCGAGTCATCCCGCAAGTCCTGATAGTACTCCGCCATCTGATGGGGGAGCAGCAGTCCTTTGTACACAATGGTATTGACGGACAGGCTGGCCACGTAAAAATAGTCGCGTCCTTGGATGGCCGACTCGCGGATCGCGCGTTCCACGCGCTTGCGGACGACGTACAACTTGCGCTCGAACTGGGCCTCGTTGAAAATGTCCCTCGCAACGAAGAGTTGGCGCATGAAGGGTTCGGTGCGCCTCGCCGTTTCCCCGATGACGTCGCTCTTGACCGGCACGTCTCTCCAGCCGAGCAGCCGCAACCCCTCTTCTTTGATGATGTCGCCGAACACCCGCTCACACTGGCGCCGCTGATCCTCCAACGGCGGAAGAAACACCATGCCGACGCCGTATTCACCGGCCTCTCCCAACGAGACCCCGACATCGGCCGCCGCGCGTTTCATGAACGCGTGGGGAATCTGCAGCAAAATGCCGGCACCGTCGCCGGTCCGAGGATCGCTTCCCTGCGCGCCGCGATGCGCGAGGTGTTCTAAAATCTGGAGTCCTTTTTGAACGATGTCGTGAGACTTCTGCCCCTTGATGTTGACCACGAAGCCGATCCCACAGGAATCTCGTTCGTATCGGGGGTCGTAAAGCCCTTGCTTGAGAGGAAAGCCTGGAACGTTCATGTCCCGTATCCCGTTCACAATGTGGGGAAGTTTCCTGATCGGACGGAGCGCGTCGAACGAGGAGATCTGGACCCGGTTGATTTCATCATTCTCCGGCTGAATTTCTCAGCCGATTCTCAGGCAGGAACTTACTGGATGGGTCCTCTCTCTGTCAAGATTGTACCGCCGCCCCCATGACCGCTACCGTTTGCTTGACTTTCTTTCCCACTCTGCCATACCATCCCCCTCCATGAGTGGAGGTCCCGTGATTTCAACCATCAATACCATGGCGGACGTCTGGGAGGCGTATCGCCACGAGCTGGAAGAAGTCGAAGAGCGAGTGAAGCAAAATCTCGATTCCAGCGTCGCGCTCGTCAACACGGTGGCCGCCCAAATCTTAAGCGGCGGTGGCAAGCGCCTCAGGCCCCTCCTTCTTTTGTTGAGCGCCCGGCTTTGCGGCTACGCGGATAAAGAGCACCATCAACTGGGAAGCCTGGTGGAATTTATCCACACCGCCACGTTGTTGCACGACGACGTCGTCGACGAGGCCGATCTCCGCCGAGGCAGGCGGACCGCGCGACGGGTTTGGGGCAACCAAATCAGCATCCTTGTGGGCGACTACCTTTACACCAGGGCCATGTGCCGTGTCGTGGAGTTTCGGAGCCAGGGCATCAACGAAGTGCTGGCCGAGGCCTGCAAGAAAATGGCGGAGGGGGAAGTCCTGCAGTTGTACTACAACGGCAATCCGTCCATCCCCGAAAGCGATTACATCAAAATCGTCGAGCACAAAACCGCCGGCTTGATTGCGGCCGCCTGTCGGATGGGCGCCATTTTGGCCGAGGCCTCCCAAGCGCAGCAAGAGGCCCTGTTTCGATTCGGACAATACCTGGGCATCGCCTTCCAGGTTGCCGACGACACCTTGGACTATACTGCAAACGGTGCGTCGCTTGGAAAAACCATCGGACAGGACCTGCGGCAGGGGAAAGCCACGCTTCCGTTGCTCCATCTGCTTCGGCAGTGCTCGGAGCAGGACGCGCGCATGATCAAAGACCGAATGGAGACCAGAACTCTCAGCGCCGCCGACTTGGAACGGATCCTGTTTCTGATGACGGAATACGGATCGATCACCTATGCGATGGATCGGGCCCGAACGTACGTGGCCGCGGCCAAGCGCGAGCTCGATCTATTCGAGGACGGTCCGGCGCGGCGCGCCTTGACGGTCGCCGCCGATTACATGATCACCAGAGATCGATAGCCGTCTTCCCGCCCGTCCGCAATCGCAGAACGGCCTTGGGAAAGACCTCCCCTCAGGATGGCAAGACTCATTCCCGGTCGATATCAATCGCTCAACCATCGTCATACGGAGCAAGAGGTCAGGTCATGTCAGAGATTTTTCCGTTTCACGGCACACTCTACGACCCCGCCGTTGTGGGCGACATCAAAGAGGTGGTCGCTCCGCCCTACGACGTCATCGACGCGGCCGGTCAGGACGCGCTTCATCGACGTCATCCGCACAACATTATTCGCCTGGAATTGGGCCTCGACCGGCCGGGAGACGGACCGACTGAGAACCGCTATACCCGGGCCGCCGCCGCGTTGCGCGAGTGGCGCGCAAGCGGCGCGCTCAAACGGGACCGGCAACCGGCCCTCTACTACCATACGATTGAATATCGCCATCCCTCATCCGGCGCCGACGCAACGGCTTCGAAAGTACTGCGCGGCTTTCTCGCGTTGGTCAAGCTCGAAGCGCTGGACTCCGGACGGATCTATCCCCATGAAAACACCAGGGCCGCGGCGAAAACAGACCGCCTGAACCTCTTGCAGGCCTGCCGAGCGAACTTGAGCCCCATTTGGTCGCTGTATTCCGACCCGGAGGGCGGCGTGATCGGACTCTTGGAAACGGCCGTGAAGGAACAACCGGCCCGCTACGACTTTGAAGACGACGCCGGTTTCCGCGAGCGGCTTTGGCCCGTCACCGACCCCGCTCTCCTCGATCAAATCGTTCACGCCATGCGGAGCAAACCGCTTTTTATCGCGGACGGCCATCATCGCTATGAAACCGCGCTGAATTATCGAACGCTTCGCCGGCAGGGAGGCGGTCCCGCGGACCTCCAGCCCTACGATTGCGTCTTGATGCTGCTGGCCCCGCTGGAAGATCCCGGCTTGACCGTTCTGCCGACGCACCGGGTTCTCACCACTCCCCTGCCGTCGTACGAGAAGATCAAATCCTTGCTCGGCGACACGTTCGACTATCAGGAATTTCCCTATACGGATGCCACGCAACAGACGGCGCGCGCGCAATTCATCGCCGCTCTCAGGTCGAACGGGCGATCCGCCCCCGTGTTTGGAATGGCCGTGAAGGGCGAATCCCGATACGCCACCCTGACGCTGAAACCGGCCCATCGCCCGTCGCCCGACGCCTCTCCGCGCACGCGACTTGACGTGTCGCTGCTCCAGCAGCTGATCGTCGCCAAACTCTGCCCTTCGCGCGAGGAACAAGAAGCGATTCTTTACACCAAGGACGATCACGAAGCGTTGAATTGGGTTGCTCAAGGAATCGGCACCGGGGCGTTGCTGCTCAACGCGACCAAGGTGGGAGAAATCCGCGCGGTCGCGACGGCGGGCGAGCGTATGCCCCACAAATCGACGTACTTCTACCCCAAACCGCTCACCGGCTTGGTTCTCCACGTCATGGAGGAGTAACGCGGGGAGGCAGGACCATGGCCGCCAGAATCCTCATCGCCGACGACGATCCGGACATCGTGTCGGTGTTGCAAGACCGGCTTCAGTCCCACGGCTACGACATCATCGCCGCGAGGGACGGCCAGGAGGCAATCGGGCAAATCGCGCAGGAATCCCCCAACCTCGTGCTGTTGGATCTGACTCTTCCCAAACTCTCCGGCATCGAAGTCCTGAAACACTTGAACCGTTCGAAACAATCGGACAACCTACCCGTCGTCGTGATGACCGCCCATGGCTCCATCGACATCGCGGTCGAAGCGATGAAAGAAGGGGCCTATGACTTTCTGACCAAACCGCTGGACAAGGACCATCTGCTGCTCGTCATCCGCAAAGCCCTCGAACGGGACCATTTGCGCCGGCAGATCGACTATCTCCGCTCCGAGGTCGCCGGACGCTACGCCTCGATCGTCGGCAACAGCCCGTCGATCCAACCCATCATCGAAGCGGCCCGTCGGGCCGCCAAGTCCGACGCCGGTGTGCTCCTGCTCGGCGAGAGCGGGACCGGCAAGGAACTGTTCGCCCGCTCGATCCACCAATGGAGCCATCGCCAGACCATGCCGCTCATCGTCATCAACTGCGTGGCGCTGACCGAAACCTTGCTCGAGAACGAACTGTTCGGCCATGAACGCGGCGCCTTTACCGGCGCGGACCGGCAACAGAAAGGCAAGTTGGAAATGGCCGACGGCGGCACGGTGTTTCTGGACGAAATCGGCGACATGTCCCTGCCGCTGCAAGCCAAACTGCTGCGCGTGCTGCAGGACCGCGAGTTTCATCGCGTCGGCGGCACCAAGACCGTCTCGGTCAACATCCGCATCATCGCGGCCACGAACAAAGATTTAAAGAAAGCCGTCAAGGCCGGCGAGTTCCGCGAAGATCTCTATTTTCGATTGAACGTCATCACGCTCACGCTTCCCCCGCTGCGAGAGCGCCGAAGCGACATCCCCGCCTTGGCCCACTTCTTTCTCGATCGGCACGCGAAGGACGCAAAACGCCCGCACATGATCTTTGGCCCCCAGGCGCTGGACGCCCTGACCCGATATTCTTGGCCGGGCAACATTCGAGAGTTGGA
Organism: Nitrospira sp.; assembly: GCA_024331125.1. GTDB lineage: Bacteria > Nitrospirota > Nitrospiria > Nitrospirales > Nitrospiraceae > Nitrospira_D. The sequence continues at coordinate 6,230 of JANDJI010000007.1, read as the reverse complement.
AAACGTGATCGCCCGCGCCGTCGTCTTGAGCCCCACCGATACGATCGAGCCCAACATGCTCGCCCTGTTGCAGGAAGAACAGGACCTCCGCCCCAACGATAGTCCCTATCTTCCTTATTTGGATTTGCCCTACCACCAATCGATGGAAGAACACAGTCGCTACATCATCGCCCGCGCCGTCGCCCACGCCAACGGCAATCAAACCAAGGCCGCCGAGTTTTTGAAGCTCCAGCGCACCTACCTGGCCCGATTGATCAAACGCCACAAATCCATAGGAGGGCTTGGAAACGCGGTTCTCTCCGACGGCATCTGACGACCCTTTCCATCGACTCGTTGGATGAAAACCGGCCGTCTCTTCGCCGGCCGTCCCGAAAGAAACAAAGAAGACGTGCGATCGACTAGCGGGCGGAGGCGAGCTGTCGGTCCTCCAGGCGAATCAGTCCCGCTCGAACATCTTGCTCGGCCTGAGTGTATCGTTCGATGGTCCCCGCGTCGGACCAGTAGCCCTGCATATCGTACCCCACGATCCTTTCGCCTCGTTGAATGGCGGCGACATAGGGATCAATGATCGACAGCGCCGTTTCCCTGGGCACATCCCTAAGCAGGCCCGGATCCAGAATATGAATGCCGGCGAACATCCGCGGCACAGTGGGACCGCTATCATCAAGGCCCCTGCCGGTAATTCGCACAATGCGGTGTTCCGCATCCATCTCCACCAAGCCCCATAAGGCGGCGTCGCGATCCTCCCGCAGAACCAACGTCGCCACGGCCTTCTCGGCAAAATGAAACGCCACAAGTTCCTCCAGGTCCACTTCGACAAGGGTATCGCCGTTTAAAACCAACACCGGCTCTCCATCGAAATAGGGTTCGGCCTGTTTGACCCCTCCGCCGGTGCCTAAAATCGTCGTCTCCTTGGAGTACGTGATCTGCAGGCCGAATTGCGACCCATCACCCAAGGCTTCTTCGATCATCGAGCCGAGATAGTGCAGATTGATGACGACGTCCCGGAATCCATGACGTCTGAGAAGCAACAGATTCCACACGATGAGCGGCGCGCCGCCGACCGGCAACAGCGGCTTCGGCATGCTGTCGGTCAACGGCCGAAGCCTGGTTCCAAGCCCTGCGGCAAGAATCATGGCCTTCATAACACGGATCCTCAGAGCCGGAGCGAGCCCAAAACCGGCGCGATCATCCGCAACGCCGGATCGACGTCACCCGCCGAACGGATGACCGTTCATTGCAACTCCGGCACGTACGGAGCGAGGCGGCGGCGCAGCGGTTCCAATTCCGGATACTTGTGGAGGTTTCGTTTGACGTAGCCCAGCACACGAGGAATATCCGGCAGAAACTTGGGGTTGCGTTTGACGCGATCGATATAGACGAATCGGCCGGCGGCCTTGAGATTTCGTTGGATGCTGGTGAGATCAAACAAACGGCGAAACGAAGCGCGATTGGCCCAGACGACGCGCCGGGCGGCCATCCGGTCCAGATAGTAGTCCACCAACTCATCGACCAGCGATTCGTCAAGTTCGATGTACGCGTCCCGCAGGAGCGACGCCAAGTCGTAGGTCGCCGGTCCCATCAAGGCATCCTGAAAATCGATCACGCCCAACCGCTCTCCATCGACCATCACGTTGCGTGAATGGTAATCCCGATGCACAAAAACACGAGGCTGCCCCGCCAACGTGTCGGCGATATGCTCGAACTCCCGGCGGATGGCCGTCCAATCGTCCGCGCACATCGGCTTTCCACGCCGCACGACCACTCCGTACTCCAGAAAATGATCGAACTCCCACATCAATAACGGAACGTCAAATCGGCGATGAAAGGCCACACAGCCCACATCGACCGGCGCCGTGGCTTCCATCTGGAACCGAACCATGACATCGATAGCCTGCTTATAGCGAGACTCCAACGTCGCGGGATCGGCCGCACGGGCCGCTTCCGCGAGCGTCACGTCGCCGAAATCCTCAAGGTACAGGAGGCCGGCGTCCACGTCGTAATAATGGAGCATCGGCACCGGCACGTCCGCTTTCGCCAGATGCGCGAGGACGTTCACAAAGGGCAACTCGTCGATTTCCTTGCTCGCGCCGCTGACCGCCTCCTCGGACTGTTTGAATTCCTCCGCTTGAGCCAATTGCATGATGATCACGGAATGCGGCGGCCCGCCGTCGAGCACCGCGCGGTAATAGCGGCGATTCGACGCATCACCGGCCAACGGTCGGATCTCTCGCAACGCCAGGCCGGGGGCAAGATACGTTTGAACCGTCCGCGCCACGTGGGACGGATTGGGGGGAAGGGGCGAAACCGGGGCGGGAGAAGCCGAATGAACCTTCGACATACGGAGGCGATTATATCCGTGATCACTCCGTCTGTCACGAAGGGCGGCTGAATCTCACCATATCGTGTTCTCAAAACACTTGACGCCAGTCCGGTTATCCCGAGGTCGAGACCAATAGATCCGTCATTCTTCACAGTGACGACGGGCCGCCAGAGCGGTCAGACCGGCACCACCGGATGCGGGACACCACCGCGCAAGCACCGCTGCCAGCGTTTGGGCATGAACAGGTTTGCTGACAAAGTCATCCATACCGGCGGCAAGACACGCCGCTCGATCATCCACCGCCACATTGGCCGTCATTGCAATAATGGGAAGATGGACGCCGTGCGCTTCTTGCCGACGAATCTCCGTCGCGGCTTGCAACCCATCCATGACCGGCATTTGACAATCCATCAAAACCATGGCGTAGCTGACACGCGACACCGCTTCAACTGCTTCCCGACCATTTGTCACCACGTCCACGCGGTATCCCAACTTTTCAAGCATTCGCACGGCCACCTTTTGATTCACGACGTTATCCTCCGCGAGCAGAATCTTGGGGCTGGCTCGTCTTCGCGCTTCAGCCAGCGTATGCCGTGTGACAAGCTCCGACGCGGGAACGTGGCGTTCGGGATGATCCGCAGCCGCCGTGGTTCTTGAAGGAAAGTTCACGACGGTCTCGATGCACTCATGGAGTTCTGCCTGACGCACCGGCTTGGTAAGATACGCCTCGCAGCCGGCGTCACGCGCAAGAGCGGCATCACCGCGTTGCCCTCGAGAGGTCAGCAAGACAAGCCGAGTGGCGGCAAGCAGGGGGTCGGCCTTGACCGCCTTCACCAAATCCAACCCGCTCATCCCCGGCATCTGGGAATCAATAATCGCAACGTCGCAAACTTGATTACAACGTGCCGCATCACGCAACAGTTGAAGTGCTTGGCACCCATTCTCCGCCGAGAGACATGAGGCCCCCCATGTCCTCGCATAGAGCTCGATCACGCGGCGGTTGGTCGCATGGTCATCAACGACGCACAGGCGGCGTCCTCGCAGGCTCGCCGAAGCTGAGTCCGAGGACGGCGACGGAACGGCCGACTGCTGATGAAATGGGACTGTAAACCAGAACGTACTGCCTTTTCCGATCCGGCTCTCTACGCCGATCCGCCCTCCCATAAGCTCCGCAAGCTGTTTGCAGATCGCCAAACCCAGTCCCGTACCGCCGTATTTGCGGGTGGTTGAACTGTCGGCTTGGACAAACGGCTGAAACAGACGTCTTTGGGCTTCCGCTTCAATGCCAACGCCCGTATCGGATACTTCAAACCGCACGATAGCCTTGTTGTCCGTACGCTGAACCAGGCTGACGGTGACGACGACTTCCCCCCGCTCTGTAAACTTGATGGCGTTGCCGATAAGATTCAAGAGAATCTGCCGCAGTTTTCCGGGATCTCCACGCAGAGCGACCGGAACATCCGCGTGAAAAAGACCGGCGAGGTTCAATCCTTTGTGGGCGGCCCTTTCAGCCAAGAGATCAATTGCTCCCTCCGTTGTCGCGCGCAAGTCGAAATCTATGGATTCAAGGGTCAGTTTGCCCGCTTCGCCCTTGGAAAAGTCGAGGATATCGTCGATGATTGCGAGCAGATGCCGGCCGCAGTTGTGGATCGTTTCGGCATATTCGCGCTGTTCGTCGGTCAGTTTCGTGTCCAGCAGCAAATCCGTCATGCCGATGACGCCGTTCATGGGTGTCCTGATTTCATGGCTCATGGTCGCCAGAAAATCGCTCTTCGCCCGCGCGGCGGCCTCTGCCGATTCCTTCGCTGCCAGCAACTCCCGTTCCGCTCGTCTCTGTCGAGTCATATCGCGTATAACCGTGATCATGAGCAAGCCGCCGGAGAGTTCCGCATGGCTGAGTCTGATTTCAGCCGGGAACTCAATTCCGTTGCGTTTGCGACCCACCGAGTCGAATCCGTCACGTATTGATCGGATCGCCGGTGACGTCGCGTAGGAAGCACGGTGAGCGCGATGTCTGACGCGAAATTGTTCGGGCACCACCATCTCGATCGGTCGGCCCGCCAGTTCGTCCGGGGAAAAACCGAACAACCGCTCGGCCTGCCGATTGCTCAACATGATCCGGCCCTCGCCGTCGGTGATGAGGATGGCATCGGGTGCCGACTCGATGAGATGTTGAAACTTGCGCTCCGCGTCCCGCGCCCGTTCCCGCTCTTCAACCGCTACCGCGAGCGATTTGTACTGGCGGCGTACGCTCCACAAAAGCGCCCCCACCAACGGAAGAATCATCCCACCCCCCGCAAGGCCGATTTTTGTTATGGTTGCCCGAATGGGGCCCACCAGATCATCGCGATCCACCCGCACAAGGATCCCCCACCGAAACGCGTCGAGTTCTTCTATCCCTTTCGTCATTGCATAGCCGGTGACGACGTCCACGTGTCTGCGTAGATGTCGTTCTTCAATAAATCCGGGAGGAGCCGAATCAAACAATTGCGCGGAAGGCAATCCCTCCCGTTTTAAGTTGACCGTTCCTTCTTCTCGCAGATGCGAATCCGCGATGACTTCCCCCGTGCGATTCAGAAACTGGTACTCGATCCGCACGGTTGATCCCCATTGCGCTTGTAGTGCGGTCACGGTTCGTGCGATGCAATCTTCCAACACCGCAAGCGAAATCTCCGCGGTCACGGCTCCAAGAAATTCACCGGACCGTCCTTTGATCGGCGCGGTCAGCGAAGCTACAATGGCGCCCCCTAAGCCCTCGGAGGGTCGAGGCTCCGTCGCCGTAACCCTTCCGACATCTCTCACAGACTCAAACCACGGTTGCTGTTCCTTGCTCCGGCCAAGACTACCTCTGTCCGTTGCAGCGATGATTCGGCCTTTCGCGTCAACAGCGGCAAGCCGTTCATAGACCGCATAGGCATCGGCCATCCATTGCAAATGTTCCGCCATCGCAACCACGTCGCCTTCTTGAAAGATTCGAGACTGTGCCAGCATTTGAATGTCGCCGTACCGTTCGGCCGTTTGAAGATCCAGCTTGCCGGCAATATCGACCGCCGCCAACGCGAGACTCTCGCCCGCAGCCGCCACTAACCGATCTTCAACGATACGAAGAACGACCCCGCCTATTAGAAGAGCAACAAGAAGGCTACTGACGGTAAGAACCATGGCCCAACGACTCGGACGGAGGACCCATATTTGCCACAAACCGTTCTGCGGAAGAGCCGTTTTGTCGGAATTCGCCGAAAAGGGCTTGGCATCGAGAGCAGAGCGGGCTCCTCCATCATGGTCCTCCCGTTCTTGCGCTGGAAGTTCACCATCTCCACCGGAGAAGGGCTCCCTCATCGCGACGACTCCCTGTCTGCTCGCTGATGAACGTTTCTACTCCCCATGAAATAAACCGTTACAGCAAATGAATTTGCCGCCCCATTTCAGATGTCCTGCCAAAGCGAAAGCCGACCGTCTACTCTCATGGCGGGAACGTTGAACGGCATCGACGGGGAGGACAGCCCTCTTGCCTGATTAAAACTCCTCGAACTCCCCTCCCGCCCCCTTGGGGATTCTCCCCTCGCCGATTGCCAAACCACCCGATGGCTCTTGTCCGGACATTGCTTGCACGGCCTCGTCACAGAAACCGTCCGTTCTCTTTTCCCATGACGGCACGGCTGACCTTCTTCCCCTCACACTTCCGATTTTCTGCTTGACCGTCGACTGACGTACGGCTTGTAAAGAGCCTGCCCGCCCCGGATGAACCGGTCCGAGATTGCGGGGCCGTTCGGGCTTTGCCCCCGATCCCTCATTGATCGCGCCGATCTTGAACTCTTCCACTTTTCGCAGCAATTCTTGGGCTTGGGTCTTCATGGCTTGGCTGGCGCTGGTGAGTTGTTCGACGAGGGCGGCGTTCTGCTGCGTC
>JANDJI010000006.1 GCA_024331125.1 Nitrospira sp. | reverse complement strand
CGCGCCGCCTGCGCCAACTGCTCCGCCTGCCGCGCATTGTCCGCATTCTGCTTCACCGTCGCCGTCATCTCCTCCATCGACGCCGACGTCTCCTCCAACGCCGACGCCTGCTCGCTCGTCCGCTGCGAGAGATCATCGCTCCCCTGGCTGATCTGCTCCGAGCCGGACCGGACCGATTCGACTGCCTCCCGCACCGTGCTGATCATCTGCGTCACCTGGCTCAAAGCGGCGTTGACGCTGGTTTTAATCGACTCGAACTCGCCGCGATAGTCGCCGGTCATGTGCTTGCTGAGATCGCCTTCCCCCAACGCCGTCATCACCGCCTGCACCTCCGCCAGCGGCGTGGCCACCGCATCGAGCAACTGATTGAAACTGGCCACCAGTTCCCGGGCCGATCCCTCGAAGCGTTCGAGCGCGATCCGTTCGGACAGGTGGCCGTCGGCGGCCGCTTTGATCAACCGTTCGACTTCGGCCTGCGCCTGCTTCTGGCCCGTGATGTCGGTGGCAAGCAGCACGATTTTAAACGGCCGGCCCATCTCGTCCTTGACGGGATTGTAGGAGGCTTGGAGCCAGACTTCTTTCCCCCCCTTGCCCACCCGCCGATAGACCCCCGCCTCGAACTCACCGGTGCGCAGTTTCTCCCACAGGGCCTCCTCCCGGGAGCTCGGGGCTCCCGTCGCCTCACAGAACAGCCGATGAGACTTGCCCCTGAGCTCCTCCAGGGTGTAGCCGGTGGTGGTGAGAAACTTGTCATTGGCCGTGAGAATCGTGCCATCAAGCCCAAATTCGATCACGGCATAGGCCCGGTTGATGGCATCCATGAGCCCCTGCATGTTGTGGCGTTGAATCTCGTAGTGGGTGATGTCGTAGCGAACGCCGAGATACTTCTTGGGCTTGCCCGTCTTCTTATCGACGAACGGCGCGATGACCGCGTCCACATAGTACGGCGTGCCGTCCTTGGCCCGGTTTTTGACCACCCCGCGGAAGATCTGCCCCCGCCCGATCGTGGCCCACATCTGCTTGAACACCTCCTTGGGCATATCCGGATGCCGCACGATGTTGTGGGGCTTGCCCAGCAGTTCCTCCCGGCTGTACTTGGAAAGCCGACAAAAGTAGTCGTTGATATGAACGATGTCGCCCTTGAGATTCGCCTCCGAAACGACACTCGTGATATCCATGATGGCCTGGCGGACAGAAAGTTCTTCTTTGACCCTTTCCAGTTCCGTATAGAGCGCCGTCACATCGGTCGCGACCACGAGGATCTTGCTCGGCTGACTGCCACCGCCCAACGGGAGCAAGGAGGCGGCCAGCCACACGGCCTTGCCGCCCTGGCCCCCCCATTTCAGCACTCGGGAGTCGGCCTCCCCCCGACGCACCCGCTCCCACAGCGCGCGATCCTCCGGGCTCTCCGCCTCCGCCTGGTCGCAAAAGAGGCGGTGATGCCTTCCCTTGATCTCGTCCAGGGCATAGCCCGTGAGCGCCAGAAACCGCTCGTTCGCCGTCACCACCGTCCCATCCGGCGCCAACTCAAGCAGAGGATGTGTTTTTTCAACTAAAGCCGTCATGGTGGCGGCTCTTGAAAAGAATTGCTTCAAACTCGATCTGATCGTACGCAAGGTTCCCATCGGATCTCCTGTAGTTAAGCGTGATGACGTTTCGGCCCGGTGCTTGTGTCACATTCACCAGGCTGTTTGATGATCATTTCGGCTTACATGGAGAAAAGGAACATGATCACCATCACACTCGCGATGTGATTTCCATCACGGATGGAGCCGTGGCCCCGATCAGCCGTCGAAGCCGATCCAAGGCGAGAATCTCGCAGCGTCGTCCATGAAGGGCAATGAGGCCTTCACGTTGGAATGAGCTGAGGATCCGAGCCACCGTTTCACGTGTGATACCGAGCAAGTCGGCCATTTCTTGCCGGCGCAGAGAAACAGCGCGGGGACTATGGCTCCACCCACCTTGTTCTTTTTCCGAATTTTCTGACAAGGCGATAAGGACTCTCCCGACTCGCTGACGGGCCGGGAGGCACTGCTCGCGCAGGGCGTCGAGATGAGACATGGCTTCGGCGATGAGTGCATTCAGCACGAGGAGTGTGAACCGGTGGTTGTGTTGCAGCAGCCAGGTGAAGTGGGTTCGATCGATGCAGGCGATTTGCGCTTCCGTGAGCGTTTCGCAGGTGAAGGAATAAACGGACCGTTCCAACGCGGCTTTATCCAGGATCTCGCAAGGGGATGAGCGGGCGGATAGGAGCTTGACAATGCGGGTTGTTCCTCGCGGCGTGTTGAGAGAGAGCTTCACTCGTCCGCCGCACAAAATATAAACGGTCGAGGTCGGCATGCCTTCGTGAAAAACGACCTCTCTTGCCCGAAACTGGCGCAAGGTGCGTCCTTTGACAAAGGATGCCCATTCCGATGCTTCCAAGAGACAAAGACTTGTCAGGTTTCGGTTTCGGCAGTCGTCGCAATTATGCGTCATCGGCGGAGTCTCCATTTCATGGCGTTGCATTTCATAACTTTTGTTGATTTCAGGGTGATGATACGTGTCGTGGAGAAGAAAAACCCTGAGCAATCGTGAGGTGATAGCGGAGCATGGTGCAGTGTCTTGTCAATGGTCGCAAACTTCCAAAACTCATCGGCATCCTTCAGCAACGGTCATGCCATACTATGAGTAGTATCGGTGGCTGTTCGGAGTCTTTTGCAAGTAAGGAAATCTCGCAGGAATTTCCTGATTTTTGTGTGAAATGTTAGGGGATAAGACGGCGAATTGATTGTTAAACAAGCTTTCCCGGGACGGGGAAAAAGGCCTCAAATAAAAAACGGCCCTGGGGAAATAAGGGGCAAACTTATCGTGTGTCATGGTTTTTAGACGAATACCTATGCGATGGAGATGACAAGAGTCGTGTCGGTTCTCTCTTAAAGGTTTTCGTTACAGTTTGTTGTCAGAAAGGCATGGGCGAAACAAACTTGGCGTGGAACTTGAAGAGAGAGTGAATGAATGGAGGGAAGGCGAGTAAGGAGGAACATGTACGCTTTCATGCAAAAGATTCTTTTAGTCTATTGTCCGGGCAATTCATGAAGTAGTAACTAAGCCGCTTGATTGGAGGATAAGTTGAGGAGGGGCGAAGCAGCAGTGAGAGTGTGAAAGATATGAAGGGCGTGAAGAGCGTGAAGGATATCCAGACTCGATTGGGGCGTCGAGTGCGAGCGCTACGGAAGGCACGGGGGTGGTCTCAGGAAGAATTGGGCGAGCGGGCGTCGCTTCATCCAACCTATGTCGGCGGTATCGAGCGAGGAGAACGCAATGTGTCGCTTATCAACCTCGCGAAGCTTTCCGAAGCGTTTCAGATCGGGATGGCGGAGTTCCTCAGCTTCCCGGCAGAGCAACCGGAACAAAAGGAAGGAGCGGAACAACAGGAGGGGGAGAAAAGTCTCCGGGAACTCATCGCAGGAGACGATCAGCTGGCCGTTGCCTTTTTTTCCACCTTCTGCCGAAAGTGCGAATCCCTCAAACGTTTTCAAGAACTTCGGGCTCTCTTGTCTCCGGATGATTTCACCACGCCAAGCCTGTAACGCTCGAATTGACGAGTAGACCATTCGGGCGGCGACCATAGCGCGAGACTTCCCGCAAATGTCGTCTGGCGGTGGCTCTTATCATCCACAAACACATCCTAAATCTGTGGTCATTGGCTATGCTGCGGGTTCTGACGAGGCAAGCAGCCCCCTATGATTATGGATTCGAGCATGAAGTTCTGTATGTGAGCTGGCGGTTCCGGCGATGGGTTTTCGCCAAGTCGCTCCAAGTTTCTCCCACCGGTTACGGAGAATTGGCTACTAAAGGCGCACGCCTCAATACAAAGGGGCAAACTTTGGCTTGCACCGTCTCCGGGAGCTGTATACAATACCGCGGCTTTTCAGGCAGTTAGCCTCTCGCTGCTCCTGCGATTGGTCCGACGGTTTCCCCACTCGCTTTATGTACTTTCGATGGGTTGAAGCCAGGGGAGCCGTGTGACATAAGAGGCATGTTTATCCACCAGGAGGAAATCCCGTGAGTGATTCAGCAATTGTGACGTTTGCATTGATTGCCGCAGTGGCCGGTATCGGCTACGGCCTGTATCTGGCCATGTGGGTGTTCAAACTGGATGCCGGCAACGCCAAGATGCAGGAGATTGCCAAGGCGATTCAGGAAGGAGCCGGCGCCTACATGAACCGGCAGTATAAGACCATCGGGGTCGTTGCGACCGTGCTCTTTATCGTGTTGGCGGCGGCGGGGGCGGTGTCCGACAAATTCGGCTTGCTGACGGCGGTCGGGTTTTTGGTGGGGGCCGGCGCATCGGCCATTGCCGGCTACGTGGGCATGATCATCGCCGTTCGAGCGAACGTAAGGACGGCGCAGGCGGCTCACGACGGATTAAACGCCGCGTTAACGGTCGCGTTTCGGGGAGGAGCCGTCACCGGGCTGTTGTTGATCGGCCTGGGCTTGTTGGCGATCACCGGCTTTTATACGATCGCGCAATCGATCGCGGGACAAGAGAAGGCCATCCATGCCCTGCTGAGTCTGGGATTCGGCGGCAGTTTGATTTCCGTGTTCGCCCGAGTCGGCGGCGGTATCTACACCAAGGCGGCGGACGTCGGAGCGGATCTGGTCGGTAAAGTGGAAGCCGGCATTCCGGAAGACGACCCGCGCAATCCGGCGGTGATCGCAGACAACGTCGGCGACAACGTCGGCGACTGCGCCGGCATGGCGGCAGACCTGTTTGAGACCTACGCGGTCACGACGGTGGCGGCGATGGTCTTGGCGTTTACCATGTTCAAGGGGGCCACCGCGCCTATATTGTATCCGTTGGCGTTGGGCGGCGTCACGATCTTCGCGACCATCATCGGCATTCTCTTCGTCAAAGTCAGCCCCGGCGGCGACATCATGCCGGCTTTGTACAAGGGGCTTTTCGTGGCGGGGGGAATCGCGGCTGTCGCGTTCTTCCCGATCACGTCGCACATCATGGACGGCGTCGGCGGGGCCAGCGGCGTCAGTTACTACGTGGCGGCGTTGCTTGGGTTGATCGTGACGCTGGCGTTGGTCTTCATCACCGACTACTACACCTCGAAAAGCTACGAGCCGGTCAAGTACATCGCCAAGGCCAGTGAAACCGGCCACGCGACGAACATCATCGCGGGGTTGGCGGTCGGCATGCAGTCGACGGCGGCGCCGGTCGTCATCATCGCGGCGGCCATTTTGGGGAGCTACTGGATCTGCGGCGGAGGGGAGTCCGGCGGCTTGTACGGCGTGGCGGTGGCGGCGGTCTCCATGTTGTCGATGGCGGGCATCGTGGTGGCGATCGATGCGTTCGGGCCGATCACCGATAACGCGGGCGGCATTGCCGAAATGTCGCACTTGGGGAAAGCGGTCCGCGACATCACCGATCCGCTCGATGCGGTCGGGAACACGACCAAGGCCGTGACCAAGGGGTACGCGATCGGCTCCGCGGGGTTGGCGGCCGTGGTTCTGTTCGCCGAGTACGCGCGCGAGGTGACGGCGCATAATTCCGCGATGACCGCGTTCGATCTTTCGAACCCCAACGTCTTGGTCGGGTTGTTCATCGGCGGGATGTTGCCGTACATTTTCGGGGCGCTCTGTATGAAAGCGGTCGGGCAGGCCGGCGGGTTGATCGTGGAAGAGGTGCGCCGGCAATTCCGGACGATCAAGGGCATTATGGAAGGGACCGGCAAGCCGGAGTATGGCACCTGTGTGGATATCGTCACGCAAGCGGCTATTCAGAAGATGATGATCCCCGGCTTGATCCCTGTTATGTCGCCGATCCTGGTGGGACTGATTCTCGGCCCTCAAGCCTTGGGAGGGGTCCTGGTCGGAAGCATCGTGACAGGGCTGTTCGTGGCCATTTCCATGACCAGCGGCGGCGGCGCCTGGGACAACGCCAAAAAGTTTATCGAGGAGCAGGGATTGAAGGGAACCGACACGCATAAAGCGGCCGTCACCGGCGACACGGTCGGTGATCCGTACAAGGACACGGCTGGACCGGCGGTCAATCCCATGATCAAGGTGATCAACATCGTCGCGCTCTTGATCGTATCCTTGATCGTTCGATAGCCCGCGGTCGTCTCTCGCTCCTCGCGAAGCGTCGTTCGTCTCATGCGTTCGAGTTCCACGTTGAATGGAAGCGGGAACTTGAGACGACGGTCTCGGCGCGCGAAGGACGAACGACGCTTCGCGATGCGCAAGAGCAAGAGAGAGACGGTTCGTCCGTGAGCTTGACGGGGTGCCGGTCCTGGAGTAAGGTGACAGCAGAGGCCGGTGTGAGAGAATCAGCCGGGTCGGTTTCTCCGCGGAGGTGCTCGAATGGAAAAACAAGAGCGCAAGCAAGAACCCAAGCGCGAGCCCCAGGCCAAGGAAGAAGTCAAAGCGAATCCCAAGGTCATTGAGACGGGGAAAAAGCTGAAAGAAGATATCGACAAGCTCGTCGATGAAATCGACGACGTGCTCGAGAAGAACGCCGAAGAATTCGTGAAGAACTACGTTCAAAAAGGAGGGGAATAGTACCCGAAGGGGTTCCATTTCCCCTTCTTGCCATCCGGTGTCGATTCTCGCCTTGCCGCGCTTCTTTCCTGTTCCATAATCTCCAGATTTCTTCCGGTTCATCAAACATTTGCAAACAGTTGCGTCGGCGTGTCGGTTTGACAAAGGGAGGGGGAGTCATTACGATCCGTTTGTTCCCGCTCGTTTGGAATGACGACGCGGAGCCTTCTCTGCTCGACACGGTCCGGTGAGAGGCAAGGTAGGTATGGGGTCCAAACTCTGGGTCTTTCGCGATATTGATCTCACCCGCCGGGAGGCCTTGGCCCAGGCTCTGGCGATTTCCTCGGCGACGGCTTCGCTGTTGTTGGCTCGAGGCGTCACGACGTTGGACGAGGCCGCCGCCTGGATGTCTCCCGGCATCGTCCATGATCCCTTTTTGATTCCGGACATGGAGAGAGCCGTTGATCGCCTTCATCAGGCCATGGTCAACGGCGAGCGGGTATGTTTTTATGGTGATTACGACGTCGACGGCATGTCGGCGACAGGAATTTATCTCTCGTTTTTTCAAGGGCTTGGGGCCGATGTCTCTGCTTATGTGCCTCATCGTATTCGGGAAGGATACGGTCTCAATGAGGGGGCGGTGCGACGGTTGGCGAGTGAAGGGGTGACGTTGCTCGTGACGTCGGACTGTGGCACGGCGTCGCATCGTGAAATCGCGTTGGCGAATCAATTGGGGCTCGACGTCATTGTGACGGATCATCATCAGACGGACGGGGAGTTGCCTCCAGCCGTGGCGGTGATGAACCCGCACCGTCGCGACGCGCGATATCCGTTTCAGGGACTGTGTTCGGGCGGGTTGGCCTACAAGGTGGCGTGCGCGTACGAAGCCCGCTACGGAAGCGGGGAGGTGCCGACGGACGTGCTTCTGGACTTGGTGGCGCTTTCGACCATCGCCGACGTCGTTCCGTTGCAGGACGAGAATCGCGTCTTTGTGCGCGAGGGATTGGCACAACTGTCCCGTGGGGCGCGCTGCGGAATCCGGGCGTTGAAACTGGTGTCCGGTCTGGCGAACGACTGCACGGCGGATGCGATTGCGTTCAAGCTGGCGCCGCGATTGAATGCGGCCGGGCGGTTGGATGAAGGCCTGAAGGGGGTTCGGCTATTGACCACGGAGTCCGAAGCGGAGGCGAAGCGGCTGGCCGAGGAGCTTGATCAATTGAATCGACTCCGCCAGAGGCTGGAGTCGGAGATCATGCGGGACGCCACAGCCGCGGTGGAAGCGGGCGAGCCGCCCGATGCGATCGTTGTGGCTTCTCGGGAGTGGCACATGGGAGTGGTGGGCATCGTTGCGTCTCGTCTCGTGGAACGGTTTCATAGACCGGCCGTCGTGATCGCCCTCGACGGGCGGGGGATCGGCAAGGGGTCGGCCCGCACCATCCCCGGATTCGATCTGTATCAAGGGTTGGCCTCTTGCCGTGATCTGCTCCTGGCGTTCGGCGGACATCCCAGTGCGGCGGGAGTGACGGTGCATGAGAGCCGATTGTCGGAATTCGCCGGGCGATTTGCGGCGGTGGCGGGCCGGTGGGCGCAAGCCGCGCGCAGCGTTCCGACGCTGCATCTCGACTCCGAGGTGCGGCTGAACGAGGTGACCTATCGGTTGCTCCAAGAGATCGGTTCATTGCATCCGTTCGGAGCCGGCAATCCTGAACCGATGTTTGCCGGAAGACGGCTCGAAATTACGAACGCTCGAGTGGTGGGAGAGAAACATCTGAAGATGACGCTGCGCCAAGAGGGATCGCCGCCGTTCGATGGAATCGGATTCGGGATGAAATCTCTGGAAACTCAGGGGGTGTCCCTGAAGGATCTTGTAGACGTGGCGTTCACGCCGGAGTTGAATCGCTGGAACGGGTATGACCGGATTCAGTTGCGGATCCGCGATATACGGCCGTCCGATGGGGCATAGCGCGCCATGGTGTACGAAACGGTCACAGATGTCGATCAAGTGATCGCGCGCGTCCGGAATTATCAACCGGAGGCGAATCTCGATCTGATCCGCAAGGCCTACGAGTTTTCCGCCAAAGCTCATGAAGGTCAGAGGCGGCGTTCCGGCGAGCCGTACGTACAACATCCGGTGGCCGTGGCGGGGATATTGAGCCTGTTGAAGACCGACGTGACGACAGTGGTCGCTGGCCTGCTGCACGATACCTTGGAAGATACCGTTGCCATGCCCGAGGAGCTGGAGCGGCTGTTCGGCAAGGATGTGGTGCGGTTGGTCGAAGGGGTGACTAAAATCGGGAAGATCACGTTTCGGAGTTCAGAGGAAAAGCAGGCCGAAAACTTCCGCAAAATGGTACTCTCGATGGCGGATGATATCCGCGTCGTGATCATCAAGCTGGCGGATCGGCTGCACAACATGCGGACGCTCGAGCATCTGAGCGAAAAAAAACGCATGGAAATCGCCGAGGAAACGTTGGAGATCTACGCGCCGCTGGCCAATCGCATCGGGATCGGATGGATCAAAAACGAGCTCGAGGATCTGTGTCTCAAGCACCTGAAGCCGGACGTCTATGAGACGTTGCGCGTCAGCGTAGCGAAGCGGGATGAGGATCGGCAGATCTATATTCAAGAAGTCATCGAGCTCGTCAAAAAGGCGATGGCGGAAAACGGATTGATCGGAACGGTCTACGGCCGCCCCAAACATCTTTACGGCATTTACCAGAAGATGAAGAAACAGTCGATTTCGTTCGAAGAGGTGTACGATTTGACCGCGCTGCGAATCATTACCGACTCGAAGATGAATTGCTATGCGCTTCTCGGGGTGATTCATTCTCTCTGGCGGCCGCTGCCGGGCCGATTCAAAGATTACATCGCGATTCCCAAATCCAACCTCTATCAATCGCTCCATACGACCGTCGTGGGGCCGAAGGGCGAGCATGTGGAATTTCAAATTCGCACGGAGGAAATGCATCGCGTCGCAGAATACGGAATCGCCGCCCATTGGAAGTACAAGGAGCAGGGGAGGATCGACGAGAAAGACAGCAAAACCTTCGGATGGTTGAGACAATTCGTCGAATGGCAAAAAGATTTGCCGGACAATCGGCAGTTTATGGATTCGGTCAAGCTCGAATTGTTCCACGACGTGATCTACGTCTTTACGCCCAAGGGAGCCGTGAAGGAATTGCCCAAGGGATCGACGCCGATCGATTTCGCCTATGCGATTCACACCGAAGTGGGCGATCATTGCGTCGGGGCCAAAATCAACGGCAAGATCGTACCGCTGCGGCACGAGTTGGAAAGCGGCGACACCATCGAGATTCTGACGTCTCCCACCCAGACTCCGCACAAAGATTGGCTCAAGTTCGTCCGGACGTCGAGAGCCAAAACCAAGATCAAACATTGGATCAAGGTCGAGGAGCAGAAACGAAGCGTGGAAATCGGACGGCGGTTGCTGGAAGCGGAATTCCGCCGCCATGGACTGGCTCCCGCCCAAATGTTGAAGTCGGATCAATTGCTTGAAGCCGCACGGCGCGAGGGGTATGAAACGGTCGATGAGTTGGCGACGGCCGTCGGGTTCGGGCGCGTGGCGGCGGCCCAGATCGTCGGCAAACTGGCGGCTCCGACGATCTCGGGCGTTGCGATTCCTGAGCCTCCGACCCCTGTGAAACTTCCAGAAAGCAGGGGTGGGGCGAAAGCGATTCAGGTGAAAGGCGCGCGGGATCTCTTGATGCAACTGTCCCGCTGCTGCAACCCCGTTCCCGGCGATAAAATTCTCGGTTATGTCACCAGAGGACGCGGCCTTACGATCCATGCCGTCGATTGCCCGAATCTGGGCGCGTTGGATTACGATCGAGAGCGGTTGGTGGATGTCGAATGGGATGTCACGGAACCGGCTCAGCATCCCGTGAAGGTGGCCGTGATTACCGAGGACAAGCCCGGTGTGTTGGCCAACGTCTCCTCGGCCATCGCCGAAGGCCAGGCTAACATCAGTCGAGCCGAAATCATCACGCGAGAAGACCGCAAGGCGGAGTTGAATTTCGTGGTGGAGGTTACCGACACCGCTCATTTGAGCCGCGTCTTAAGAGCCATCGAACGGGTGGACGGCGTGATTACGGCGCGACGCGTGAGATCTTGGCAGGAGAAGTCTTGACGGCATGCCGCGCGACGGCAAGAGTGACGTAGTGGGAAAGAACGGTGTCTTCCGGTCCCTCCGTCGCACCTTGATTCTGCTTGGAACGGCGTTTTCCCGGCTACGGGATTTTAAATTCCAGTCTTGAGTCCTTCTCGATTTTGTATTCCTCGGCGGCGCCGGCGGCGAGCTCCAGCACGTACATCGCGTCTTCGCTGTTTGGTTTGTAGAGCGGGCAGGAATCATCGGTCTTCGTGCAAATGGGAACGTGTCGCTCAACGTGAACGACTCGCTTTTTGGCGTCCATCCAGATCATGTCGAGCGGGATTTTGGTGTTTTTCATCCAAAAACCCCAGGCCTGAGGTTGGCCGAAGAGAAACAACATGCCGCGGTTCTTGTCCAGATGATCACGATACATAAGACCCATGGCGCGTTTGAGGGGGGTGTCGGCGATTTCGGCCTGCACGACGACGCCGGCCGGCGTTTTAATGGGAATCAGCCGGCCATCGGCGGCGGACGCAGGGAGGCCCGCCAAGACAAAGCCGGTCAGCAGGGCGATAGTGAGACCGATCGGGACGCCGATAGATTGCATGCGGTCATCCTATGCGGCCGGGCCGTACCGAGTCAAGAAATCCTCCATTGAGAAAGGGAAAGAGAGGGTGCCGTGCATGGCGCGCTATCCTTGCAATTGCCTCAAGGGCTGTGCCATGCTTTCGCATGAAAGGACCCTGCTTCGATGAGGGTGTGAACGAGGGAGCCCATGCAGGAAAAACGTCGCGTGCTGTATAAGAAAGGGGTGTTCGTCTGTCCTACCTGTCGTCAGTCCTACGTGCAGGAGAAATGGATCGAGGAGTGGAGGATCCGGTGTCACCGTTGCAGCTACAGGGGCTCGTTGACGGAGGTCTCCGTCGAAGAGCACATGGAAGAAGAGACCTTTCGGTATTAGTCCTCGGATGATAGTCCCGGCCCTGTTCAGTGCATGGCGCCCGTCATGAATCTCAGACAAATCCCCGCGGCAATCGGTTTCATCTTTACAATGATCTGTGTGTTGGAGCACCGGTCATGGGCGGACGAAGCTCCGCCGCCGGTGAAAGTTCTAGTGGCCTACCACTCCCTCTCCGGCAATACGGAGCGAATGGCGGAAGCGGTGGCCGAGGGAGCCAAGTCGGTAGCGGGAACCATGGTCGTGCTCAAACGTGTGGGACAGGTGACGGCGGAGGATCTGTTGTCGTCAGATGCCGTGATCGTCGGCTCGCCGGTCTATTGGTCCAATATGGCGGGAGAGGTCAAAACGTTTTTCGACGATTGGCAATTCAAGTTCGGTGTCTTTCCCGAGTTCAAAATGAGGAACAAAGTCGGAGCCGCCTTTGCCACGGGGGGACAAGTCTCCGGGGGCAAAGAGATTACGATGCTCACGATCCTTGCCGCCATGCTGGGCAATCAAATGATCGTGGTCAGCGGTGGAGGAGCGTTTGGCGCTTCTGCCACGACGGAAGGCGACAGTCCCGGCATCGACAAAAAAGAACTCGCCGACGCCAAGGCGCTGGGGCAACGGGTCGCGGACATCGCCAAACGTCTTGCCGGCGCTCCTTCTCATCAACTTCCCCATTAACTCCGGCCTCTTTATAGGAGCAAAACGAATCAGAGGCGTCTCCTCTGTCGCCGATATCTACGGTTCTCGATATGCAACCGTTCTGTGATGAGCGATCCCGATCAGGAAAATGATAAAACACGGTGCAAGACGGCCGGGAAGAGAGATGGTCAGGCAATCCGTGCGTATGCCGCCTCACCTGAAAAACGGCGGTCGGGAGAGGTAACGTGATTAGAGGCAATCCACGGGCGAATGGCACGTGGCGGGGGCTTCCCGAGCGGCGAGCTCGACGAATTCGTGGATATGCTTGGCGCAACGGCCGCAACAGCCGCTGTCTTTCAAGCCGAACTTTGCCTTGAGCTGGCTCGGCGTGATGAGACCGGCACGCCCGGCTTCCCGAACGTCCGACTCGGTAATTCCCTTGCACAGGCACAGGTACATGACATTCTCCTTTTGCGATTATGAGAAGCATTCTCAGTATGCCACAATGCGCTCGCTCCTGTCAACGTGGATCGAGAGACAAACTATGCCGGAGAAAATGGAGCCCCAAAGGGCAATCGTTAACTTGTTCTCGATCGTTTTTGCGCGTGAGACTCGGTTATCGGTTGTTAGGCGAAGACGAGCGTTGTGAAAGACGGAAATGACGATCAGGCAAGGATACGCCATCGCCTTCAATAAGCCCTACGGCGTGTTGTCGTGCTTCACCGATCGCGACGGCAGGCCGACCTTGGCGGATTTCATTTTATTGCCAGGCGTCTATGCGGCGGGACGTCTTGATCGGGACAGCGAAGGGTTGATGATCTTGACGTCCGACGGAGCGCTGACGCATCGGATTACAGACCCGCGGCATACCTTGCCGAAGGTGTATTTGGCGCAGGTCGAGCGGATTCCCGATGAGGAAGCCATTGCAAGGCTGGAAGAAGGGATCGTCCTCGGCGGGCGGCAAACCAGGCCGGCGAAAGTCAGGTTGCTGACTCAGGAGCCTGCAATGGCGGCGCGACCTATTCCCATCAGGTTTCGGAAAACCGTGCCGACCGCTTGGCTGGAAATCACGATCCATGAGGGCATGAACCGCCAGGTTCGGCGCATGACGGCGGCGGCGGGACATCCGACGTTGCGGCTGGTGCGTGTCGCCATCGGGCCGGTTCGACTTGGAGATCTCAAGCCCGGTCGATGGCGGGCCCTGACCGAAGAGGAAATCAGGGCCTTCGGCCGGTTCACGGATCGGCGACGCCGCAGACGACCGCCCTCGCCTGCACCCCACTCTTGATTTACAGTGTCTCTTCTAGTTGACCCACCATGTCACGGATCGCGTCGAAACCGGATTGCCAGAACGCCTCCGAAGCCATATCAACGCCGACGGTGGCCAGGATCTCTTGAGGGGATTTCGAGCCGCCCATCATCAACAGGTCCAAGTACTTGGGAATGAACGAAGCTCCCTGTTCCTTGTACATGCGATAGAGGGCCAGCACCAGCAGGTTGCCGAAGCTGTAGGCGTAGCAATAAAAGGGGCTGGCGTAGAGATGCGGAATCGTGAGCCATTCCCAGCGAAATTCATCGGGCACCTTTACTGCCTTGCCGAATTGTTGCTTGAGTTCGTCAAGGTAGGCCTGGGCCAGTTGCTCGACCGTAGCGCCTTCCGCCACCATGTCGTGTGCCAGTTTCTCGAACCGAACGAAGTAGGTTTGGCGGAGCACGGTGGCATAGATGTCGTCCAATTGGCTGAGGAGGAGCCCCTGCCGAACGGCTTTGCTCCGTTCGTTGGACATTAAGGCGTCGGAGAGAATCCGTTCGCCGAAGACCGACGCCGTTTCCGCCAAGGGAAGCGTGGCGTGAAAGGTAAAGATGGAATGGTCTTTCGCCATCATTCCGTGGACGGCGTGGCCGAGCTCGTGCGCCATCGTCGCCACGTCCCGGGCCTCTCCCGTGTAGTTGAGCATGACGTAGGGAGTCAGCCCAGGAACCACGCTGTAACAGTAGGCGCCTCCCATCTTGCCCGGGCGCGTCGGTCCGTCGATGTGTCGTTCGCGGAAGACCTGCTCGGCCAGTTCGGCAAGTCGGGGGGAAAAACCGCGATAGGCCTCGACGACCATCGACGCCGCGTCGGAGTACGAGTACTTCTTGGCTTCTGTCCGGTGGGGGGCGTAGAGATGGTAACGACTCATCGGCTTGATCTTGCAGATCTTGGCCTTCAACGAGAAATAAGTTTGGAAAATCTCCGCGTTCTTGGCGCAAGAAGCCAACAAGGTCTCAACAGCCTGGTCGGGGACGTCGTTGCTCAAGTTACGGGTGGCGATCGGCGAGGAAAACCGGCGGAGCCCGATGTTTTCGGCCTTCCAATCGTTTATCAGCGTTCGGTACATTTCCCCCAGCAGGTCGCGGTGAGTGGTGAAGACCCGATACAGTTCCTGATACGCTGCTTGGCGCACGGAGGCCTTGGGGCTGCGGACGTAAGCCATCAACCCTTCTCGATTCACGGTTTTTGTCTTGCCGCCCTCTCGGACGGTGAACGTCAACCCGTTGGTCACGAGATCGTAAAGGGTATGCACCGCGCTGCGACCGGTCACGTTTTTGATGTTGATGATTTTTTCTTCCGGCTCGGACAAAGTGTGCGGCTTGAAACGGCGGATCGTCTCCATGTGATAGCGCAGGTCGCCCATGTCCGCCAACAACCGCGCCGCGTTGGCGTCATCGACGCTTTGCCACCAGAGGTCGAAAAAGAGCAATCGGTTGTTCAGGCCGGTGAGCCGTTCCTCAACTCGTGCCTTGAACGATCGCGCTTCCGCGTTCTTCGTGTTTTCGGAAAACCACAGGTAAGCGTAGGCGCCGAGTCGGGCCGATTCCCGGGCGATCTCCTCGCTCAAGCGAAGCAAGGCCGACAACTCGTCGCTTGCCATGGAGGGAGTCAGCGCGGGACGAGCCGCCTCGATATGGGCCGCTTTCGATTCCAGATCCGCCAACAACGAATCGAATTTGCCGACGGGGTCGTCAATCAGGTCATTGAGGTTCCATCGATCGGAAAAGGTCGAACGGGCGGGGGATTTCACAGCGCGTCGTGCATTGGTTCGTCCGGCCATGGGATACTCCGTACTATGGTTTGGTGACCTTTGATCATACCATCGGTATGATCGAGAAAAAGAGGGAAATGTAAGAGAAGGCCCGGTGGATGGGGGAACGAAATTGACGATGACGGACGGGCTGCGACAGGGTGATCATGGGAGGGCGGCATGACCGATCACGAAATCAATCGGGCCGTGCAGTACGTGACGGCCAGCACGTCGTACGGCCGCGAGACCGTGGCCGAGATCCTCAAGACCGGGTTCGGCGAATTATCGGCGTTGGCGACCCAAGCCACACGCCGATTCGATCGCGAGACATTGCTCGAATACGTCTCCCAATGGACCATCAAACGCACCGGCCAGCCGGAGCCGTTGGTGAGGGAAGTTCTGGGTTGTGCCGGACGATGGCTGGACGACATGTATGATCACATTGCTCGGCAGCGGTCGGACCTCCTTGCTCGATCTTTGGATGACGAGGATGAGGCGGAATCAATCTGACGGAGCTTGCCGTGGCGCGTTGGCGGCCGAGGAGAACAATCAAATTCGTTATCCGTTCATGGGAAGGCAATGGCCGCCGGAAAATGCCGCGGGCACAAGCCCGACGCGAACGACTTTCACGGGCCATCGAGGACCGGTGGGCCACGCTTCGTCGCCATTGCGCAGACGAACCGAGCCGTCTTCGTCTTGGCCGGCTTCTGCATCGGATCTCGTGCGATGATCCGGGGGTGCAAGAGTCGGCGTTGGCCGAATTGGAACTGGCGACTCAACTGATTCGCGCGGGAGTCCGCCTTTCGTTTCTCCCTGAATCGAGAGCGCGCACCGCCGATTTGGAGTGTCATCTGGGTCACGAGCGGTTCTTTGTCGAGGTGACGGCCATGGTGGGCTCGGGTGTGCGGCGGCGCATCCCATTGCGCGGGATGGCCGAGACCGATGAACAGAGGGAAGAAGGTCGCGGAACGATCCTGACACACCGTATCCTCGCGCGCGTTCAACAGAAGGCGAAGCAGCTTGCCGATTATTGCGATCCGGTGATTTTGCAAGTTTCCATTCCTCGTGCGGATTTGACGGGTCGGATGGACGGCCGGCGGGAAGAAACGTGGCTGGACGTCAAAACCTTGTCCGGCGCCGTCACGGTGTTGTTGACGAAACTGCCGCATCTCAGCGCCGTGTTGATTGTGTTGTGGGACGTCGAGCCGCTGCCGTCCAGGGCCGGCACCAGGTTGGCCAACGTCGAGGTGATCGAGCGGGCGAGACATCAGCGAGCGGTTCCCCGCGTGCGGATGCTGGTGCGGAATCCCCGCGCCGACGCGCCGCTGACCGCACGACAGGTAGAGGCGTTGAGGGAGATTCTGTAATACCCAGGAAGCAGGTTCCTTCGAGCCGTCCGATGAAGATAGACATCCGAAAGCTGCCCAGTGATCGCAACCCCGCATTTGTCCTTTGGTGAGGCGATGATAGAAATTCCCGCTCAGTTATTTTTGCAGGATTTGACGATTCATAATGGTCGCATGGAGTGTGTGCGTGTGGTCGGAGACCTGAACTTGCACGACGCCGTTGCCGGCGGTGCGCGGTCAGTCAAAGTCGTGAATGTCACCGACTGTGTGTTCGATAGTGTCGAAGTGATTGATCGAAGGCGATCTGGAGCGTCCAGTGGTCGCCCACGTCATGAGGCGGTTGTTCCTCTGACGATCTTCAAGAAGTGTGTCTTTAGGAAGCCGCTTCTCTTGCACGACCTTTATTTTCAGCAATATGTTGAGTTCGACGAATGTCGGTTTGAGCAATACGTCAATTGTGCCCGGTCGCATTTTTCGGGAGTGAGCTTTCATGATTGCGCATTTGACGAGACCGTGTATTTCCAGGGCACGTGTTTCGCCGGATGGAACAGTGCAAATGGGAACACGATCGATACCGATTTCTCCGAAGTGACATTTCAAAAGGGCGCTGATTTTGACGGAGCGATTTTTTGGGGCCCCGTGACCTTTGCCAAAGCAAGATTTTTTGAGGTGGCGACTTTCGCGAACATCAGATTTTGCCGCTACCGGACTCGGCCGGGGGTGCAACGGTCGCCGGTTTTCAGTTTCTCTTCTGTTCAGATTTTTGGCTCGGTTGGATTTCCGCAACCGGTGAGAAGGCATGAGGCCGAACGACATCCCCGGGAGCAACCCACTTGCCGAGCTTGCTCTTGTGAACGGCGTTGGGACTGTAAGGCGCCCGTCAGATTGTTTGAGGGATCACACAGTGATCAGTGTGGTCAAGGCGAGCCTCTGGAGATAGACTTCACAAACGTCTCTGTCCACTTACAGTACGGCTTGCGGTTTCACTCGGTCAATTTGGAAAAATGCAGACTGGTGGGCACCAACCTCGATCGTTGCTACTTCAACAATGTCCGATGGCCGCGGGTGCGCGCTCATGTGCCAGCCTCCGCGCTACGTGGAAGCGGGGTATGGGCGGGAATGCTCTATAAAATAACAACGCTGTGGAACGGACTTGCGCGGCTTCTCAGGTGGTTGGTCTGGAGCTTGCCGCTCGGGGTAGGGAGCAGGAACGAGGGGGAGAGACAACGCGAGATCCGGCACCGGCAGATGTATGGCATGTACGATCATGCTTGCCTCGTTAAAGAAATGGAAAGTCAATCGGAGTCCGCGGACAAGTCTGCGGATCGACAGAGTTCCGATTTTTGGAATGGGGGGCAGAAAGCCGAAGAATTGGCTCAACTCTCAAAAGCCTATCGGGACCTCAAGGTGGCCTATGAGCAGGACCGAGACTATATCTACGCGAGTGACTTCCATTACGGCGAAAAGGAACTGCGGCGCATCAATCCCACGGCGCCCTGGGCCATCAGGTTCCAGTTGAATCTGTTTTGGATGATCAACGGCTACGGGGAGCGTGCCTTGAGGCCCATAGGATGGTTCTTGCTCGTTTTTCTGATCGGCACGTTTGTCTATTGGTGGAATGGGGATCTGGTTTGTCCGTCACCTAGTCCGGGAGGCGATTCCATCGGGTGGTTTGAGGCGGCGGGTTTCAGTTTGGGGACCCTGGCGTTTTTAAAGCCGGATTTCCTGGTGTTGAAGACGGCGGCGGAAGGAGGATGGAATTGGACTCGGCTCATGATCGGGTTCCAGACCCTGGCCGGTCCAGCGCTGTTTGCGATGTTCGCATTGGCAATCCGCAACAAGCTGAAACGATGACATCTCCCGATGGGAGAGGCGATGGAACATGGCCGTCGGGGATCGAGCGATGTGTCAGGAGTCCCGGCTTGCGTTATAAATGATCCCGCCGCTTTTCTGGTAGCGTTGAAGCACCGTTACGGCCTCCCTTCGGCAGAGGTCCCGTACGACCGTGATGCCCCGTTGTTCGAGAGCCGCGATCCACCGTCTTGGTTTGGGGCCCTCGTCAAATCCGATCGCTTCCGCGTCGCCGGCTCTGGCGCCGCACAATACTCGACGAACGCCGGACCAGGGAATGGCTCCGAAACACATGGCGCAGGGCTCGCTACTGGTGACCAGTTCATGTTCCGGTATTCCCGCCGCGCCGAGGTTGAAATGCCGGACAGTGTGTTGCGCGTTGGCAAGGGCCACCAACTCGGCATGGGCAAGCGAGCAGTTGGTCAAGACGACCAAGTTTACTCCGATCGAGATCAGCCGTCCCGTCCTGGCTTCAAAGACGGCCGCGGCGAACGGGCCGCCCGTTCCGTTCGTCACGTTCTTCGATGCTAATTCGATTACAAATCGCATGCGGTCGTCATCCGAACGGAAGGGGCGGTCCATCTGTTGTGTCACGCGGGCGGTCCACCGAGGCAGTCGGAAGGGAGGAGGGAAACGACGCTGTATCACGACGGCAGGGCGTCCTTTAAGGCTTCCAAGTTTCTGGTGACCATGAGGTCGCCGTTTTGGGAGGAGACCTCGATGCCGGTCGCGATGACGGTTCGGCATTCATCGAGTCGGTTCAGAGCGTGGAGCGACTGGGCCAGCGCAAAATAGGCGGCCGAGTAGGTCGGCTTCACCGTCACACATTGCCGCAGGGCCGCGGCGGCCTCCTCAAAATTCCCGTCGTCCATATAAGCCTTTCCCAATCCGAACCAGGCCACCTCGTCATGGGGATCGATGGCGAGGACTTTCTTGAGCGGCTCTATTCTCGGATTCGGCATAATGTTCCTCCTTTGTCCGGACAATAACAGCGACCTCCGCTCGTTGTCTACGCTCTTGCCTGCGTGCTAATCTGACGAGGCGCGACGAGCGGATGCACAAAGAACGGGAATTGTCGCCGGGCTTGCGCTGATCACCGGGGTGCGTGATGGGGAAAAGCGGTTTCGTTTATCATCCGGCGTATCTTGACCATGACATGGGGCCCGGGCATCCGGAGTCTCCAGACCGGCTGCGCGCGATCGTGCAGCAGTTGGAACGAAGCGGCACCCTGGCGCGATTGACCAAGATCGAACCGCGTCGAGCCGAGGACGAATGGATTACGCAGGTGCATAAACCCGGTTACGTGGCGTCGCTGAACCGGCATGCTCCTACGAGCGGCCGCGTTTCGCTTGATCCCGACACCTCGATGTCGCCGGGCTCCTTGACCGCCGCCTATTTGGCCGCCGGCGGCGCATTGGCCGCCGTTGATGCCATCATGACCAGGCAGGTTGATCATACGTTCTGTGCGGTCCGGCCGCCTGGACACCATGCGGAAGCAGGCCGGGCCATGGGATTCTGTTTGTTCAACAACGTCGCCATCGCGGCTCGTTATGTTCAGCGGCGATACGGTCTCACGCGGGTGCTGATCGTCGATTGGGACGTGCACCACGGGAACGGAACCCAGCATAGTTTCGAGGACGATCCGTCGGTGCTATTTTTCAGCGCTCATCAGTATCCCCATTATCCCGGCACCGGTCGGGAGACCGAGAGGGGCAAGGGAGCGGGGGAAGGATTCACGATCAATGTGCCGATGGAGGCCGGCGAAGGTGATGATGAGTACCGCACCGTCTTTCGCAAGGTCTTGGTGCCCGCAGCCGATGGTTTCAAACCGGAGTTTGTGATCATCTCGGCCGGATTCGACGCCCATCGCGATGACCCACTGGCGAGCATGGCATTGACGGAAGCGGGCTATGCGGATTTGACGGACATCGTCGCTGGAATCGCCAAGCGTCACGCTCAAGGACGAATTCTCTCTTCGTTGGAGGGCGGGTATAATCTCCGGGCGTTGGCCGCGTCTGTCGAGGCTCATGTGCAGGCGTTGTTGGCGGCGTGAGCCTTTTGCGGGGCGTGAATTCCATGGGTGGATTGATCGGTATTGTCAGTAACGAGAAGGCACGTCATGAACCATCCGTTGTTGATTGAGACAGAGACGCTGCAGAACAGATTGGGCGAGCCGGGTCTTGTCATCGTCGATGTGCGAGGCAGAGCTTCATACGAATTCGGCGGGCATATTCCAGGCGCCGTCCATACCACGTGGCATGAGTACAGCGATCCCGCCGCCGTGACAAAAAGCCTGTTGAACCCCGATCTCGCACAGATCGAGGGCCGCTTGGGCGCGCTCGGTATCGGGAACGAAACCGAGGTCGTGGTCTATTCCAATCCCTACGACAACTGGGGTGATGAAGGGCGGATGTTTTGGATGTTGGAATATCTCGGCCACAAGCGTGTCAGTATTTTGAACGGTGGATGGGTCAAATGGACGGCGGAGAAGCGTCCGTTCGAACATGGCCCCGCCTCGCCTCGTGCCGGCACGTTCAAGGCTTATCCGGTGAAAGACGTCGCCATGACCAAAGACGATCTCAAGAGGATCGTTCGAGGATCTCATCCGCAGACGGCCATTTTGGATGCCCGGAGTCTCGAAGAGTATCTGGGAAAAGAAATTTCCGGCATTCCGAGGCCGGGACACATTCCGTCGGCCGTTCACGTGGCGTGGAATCAATTTTTGAACAAGGATGCGACGGTCAAAGACCCGCAGATCATCAGAGAAATGATGGAAGAGAGAGGAATTCGCAGCGATCAGGAGTTGGTCTGTTACTGCCTGGGAGGCATTCGATCCGCGTGGCTCTATTTTGTGCTCAAAGTGGCCGGCTACCGAAGGGTCAGAAACTACCCGGGCTCGTGGTGGGAGTGGAGCCGTGACTTTGCCTGTCCCGTCGAGAGAGATTTTCAAGAACTTCAGAAGATCCTTGGTTTCGATCAAGCCGCCGGGTCCGCTTGACAGAGTATAGGCCGCTGTGTAAGGTGAACCACGGAAAAGCCGTGCCGATCGCAATGAACTCTCAACAATGGAGGAGGCCATGATGAAGCGAGGTCGGACTGTGGCGGTTGTGGGCGTGATAGGACTGCTCGCCGGTATGCCCTTGCTGGGCGGGGTGGCGCTGGCGGGCAATAAACACATCGAAGAAGCGGTTGAACATGCCAAAGGCGCCGGGTCACATGGAAAAGAGGGTCACGCGGACGCCTGTACGCAGCATGCCGAAGAAGCGCTCAAACACGCGCAGGCCGCCGGCGTGAAGAACCCGCATTTGGACGAAGGCGTGAAGCACCTCAAGGAAGCCGTGCAACATGGAAAGGCCGGTCATGCCGATGCGTGCATGGACCATGCGCAAGGAGCCGTCACGCATTTGGCCGAGGTCAAGTAAGGGCAAGAGCAAAAAAGAGACGGCTGTCGTTCACGGCCGATGTGAGAATTACGAAACGGACAGGGGATAAGTTCACCCTGTCCGTTTTTGTTTATGGAGGGAATGAATGAAAGTCGGGTTTCTTCAGTTTGATCCGGTATTCGGCGAGGTCATGACCAATCTCGATACCGTGGCGGAGAGATTGGACCGGGCGGAAGTGGATCTGATCGTGCTGCCCGAGCTCTTTGCGTCAGGGTACCAGTTTGCTTCTCAAGAAGAGGTCGAGCGACTTGCGGAACCGGTTTCCGACGGTCCGACCGTCCGTCGGTTGATGGAGCTTGCCAAGCGGAGGAACATGCACATTGTCGCCGGGCTTCCGGAAAGGGCAGGAGGCCGCTGCTACAACTCGGCCGTCGTCGTGGGCCCTGCCGGCTTCCTCGGTTGTTATCGCAAGACCCATCTGTTTTTCGAGGAGACGCTCTTTTTCACGCCCGGCGATTCAGGATTCAAGGTATGGGACATCGGGCCGGCAAGAATCGGAGTCATGATTTGCTTCGATTGGTATTATCCGGAAGCCGCCCGCTCCTTGGCCCTTCAGGGGGCGGATATCATTTGTCATCCTTCAAACCTCGTGTTGCCGAATTGCCCGGACTCCATGCCGGTGCGATGTCTGGAGAATCGAGTGTTCGCCATTACCTGTAATCGGATCGGCACCGAGGCCCGCGGTGGAAAGAATCGGCTGACCTACATCGGTCACAGTGAAATCGTCGCGCCCAACGGGGTCATCCGGTACCGAGCGCCGCGCGATCGAGAAGACCTTGCCGTCGTCGAGATCGATCCGGCGGAAGCCCGAAACAAACGACTGACTCCTTACAACGACCTGCTTCAGGACCGCCGCGCTTCTCTTTATCATTGGTAATCGGTGCGAAGCTTCCATGGTCGGTCCGGCGTTCTGCTTGCCTGACGCCGATGGGCGCGGTAGGATTACTTCATGAATTTACAGCTCCGCAAAGGCATGTTCCTTGTGGCGGCGCCCGGTTTGCGAGACCCCAATTTCCGCCAGGCCGTCGTATTGCTGTGTGAGCATGGGGCCGAGGGAGCGCTCGGCGTCATCGTGAATCGCCCCACCGCAATGTCCATCTCCGAGGCACTCCCGCAGATTCCCGTGATCGAGGGGTCGCAGCATGCGCTTTATGCGGGAGGTCCCGTGCAACCGAATCAGATCATGTTGTTGTATCGGGGAGACTCGGTTCCTGAAAACGCTCATTATGTGTTCGACGGGGTCTGTCTCGGCGGCGATCTCCAATTGGTGGAACGTATTCTGACGAACGCCAACGGGCGGGAGGCCTTTCGCGCATATCTGGGCTATTCCGGGTGGGGACCCGGGCAACTCGAGGGGGAGATGAAAACGGGATCGTGGATTCTGATGCCCGCCGATCCGAAGTGGGTATTTGAAACGGACCCGTCCTCCGTGTGGCGGGAATTGATGCTCACCTTGGGCGACGCCTATCGCCCCTATGCCGACATGCCGTTCGATCCCTCCTGCAACTAGTGAAGACTCGACGGGTTCGCCGAATTGCACGAACGCAACGCGAGCGCTCGTTTCGTTCGTAACGAAAACCTCCGCTGCTCGCCCGGCCGCCGGTGTTCCTCTCCTTGCCCGCCATGCGTCTTGTTCTCGTCGGATGAATGAGGGCGAGATCGCCGTTGCAGCATGCCCGCCGCGATGATAGGCTCGCGGCATGTCGTCCTGTCGTCAGACGATGATTCCGGCGCGCGAGGTGGCGAATCTGACGATGACGTTCGCGCTGGCCCTCATGATGAGCGGCTGCGGAGTGGGCTACACCGTTTTCAAGTCCGAAGCGAAATTGGATCGGCTGACGGTTCCCATGACGAAGCCGCAGGTGCTTGAACGGATCGGTCATCCGGATCGCGTCTTTCGGGACGACGGGCGAATGGTGATCTGGGAATACTCGCTGACGGCCAGGAGACAGTGGTTGTACGAACTCGCCTATTGTCCGCTTTCGATATGGATCGGGGGCTGCGTGTTCTATCCCTTCACCAATCTCGTCTCCGACCAGCGCGAATCCCCTTATCACGTGGTGTTCATCGACAACGAACTGTGCGCTTGGGGGCAGCCGTCGGCCATCATGCAGAAACGCCGAGCCTGCGCGACCGGATCGATGTCGGAGCGGGGGCTTGAGCCGGTCGTGTCGGGAAGAGGACCCATCGACGCCGCCTCGATCGAGCGGTATCGGACGATGGCGGTCATGCCGTTCGAGGACGCGGTAGACATGCCGGGAACCGGATCCCGAA
Organism: Nitrospira sp.; assembly: GCA_024331125.1. Classification (GTDB taxonomy): domain Bacteria; phylum Nitrospirota; class Nitrospiria; order Nitrospirales; family Nitrospiraceae; genus Nitrospira_D. The sequence continues at coordinate 186,775 of JANDJI010000006.1, read as the reverse complement.
TGGCGGGCATGGTGACGACTCTGATGCTGGACCTTGGGTTGAACGTCGTCGAACGCGCGCAGTTGGACGACGTATTGCGGGAGCAAGTGATTCAATTGACCCACGGCGGCGACGCCGACGCCCTGCGGGTCGGTCAACTGGTCGGCGCGGACGCCATTGTCGTGGGAGAAGTTCAGCAATGGGAACGACGGCGGCAAGAGCGGACGAGCAGCGTCTCCCTGTCGTTGCGGATGATCGATGTGGAAACGGGACGCCTCCTCTTCAGCGGGCAAGGACATCTGACCGATCCGACGAGCGACAATCCGGAACAGGCCGCCCGGTTGATCGTCAACCGGATCCTCACTCTGTTCGGCGTCCAGGCAGATTTGTTGGGATCCGGCCGCATCGGTGTGAGCTGGCAATTCAGAAGAGATTCCAGGGAGCAATACTACCTGGTGACGGAACTGCGAACCGGTCTGCCCGGAGACAAAGCCGGTCTCAAGGTCGGCGATCACGTGACGGCCTGTAACGGAGTCCCGTTATCGGCGGTCAAGACCGAACGCGACGCCAGACGACTGTGTCGGGCCGAGGCGGGACAGGAGTTGCAGTTGGGTGTCGTGAGGGAAGGACGTTTTTTCACCGTGCGCCTCATCGCGGAGAAACGACCGGGGTTATAGGGCGCGACGATTTGGAAAGGAGCGGGAACAGACGTGAATCATCAGCCGCCGCCACAGTCGGAAGCCGATACGTTACTGCGAACGTTGCACGAACGGCCGCAGATGCCTCTGGCCGATTGGCTGAGAGCGCCCGCACACGTGCATTATCAGGCGTTTCGCATGGCGGATCCGCCGGGCCAGCGCGCGGCCAGTCGAAAAGAATTCCAATTGTTGCTGGAGACGCTGGAGATTCCGCCGGAGACGGTGGTGCTGCGGGATACGTTCGGCTACGGAGTCAAAAAGACCCGCGACGGCGAGCGGCTCATCGTCCTGTGGCAGGCGCACACCGAGTATTACAAGTACCAGTCGTGGCACCTTCCTCCGCCGGACCGAGGCGGCGTCGCCTTCGGTCCCCTGACCTTTCCGGGGTATCGATTCCCGGACACCCTCTTGGGGACGGCGGTCTGCCGATTGGACATGGTGCTGACGCCGGAAGTGTCGCCGCCGCCGCGCGAACGCCTGCGCGCGCTGCTTCCCGGCCCGATGCTGTACGGCAGCCGGATCCTGAACGATCACACCAGCGTGTTCTCGAGTTTTACACCGGATGATCACGGCAGAGAACGGTACTGGATTACGGTCGGGGCATCGTCCCTCCATCCGTCGCATCTCAAGGACGTTGTGGATGCGGTGGTGCGGATTGAGACCTACTATCATCTTCTGTTGATGCAGAAACCGCTCTTCTCCGCCGCCATCGATCAGGTCTACAAATTCGAACAAGTCCATCTCAAACAGCGCGAGATCATCACCGACCACATCGGCCACGCCGACGCGCGAACGCTTCAGCGGTGGTTGAACAGTCTGACGCAGGATCTCCTGAAGACCAATCGCATGGCCGGCAGGTTACATTTTGAACTGTCCGCTGCGGCTCCGTACGACAAGATCGTGCACGCCACGCTGGCGTCGCTGGCGGAAAAACCGATCGAGTCCTACCGGCCTCTCTCGGATTACGTATTGAGCGGAATCACCGGCGTCGCCGAGGGGTATCAGCAGTTGTTGAAGAGGGTGGACACTCTGCGGAGCGGGTTTGAAGGCGTCATTTCGATCATCCGCACCCGTGTCGATCTTCTCGTCGAGGCGCAGAACCTCACGTTGCTGCAGAGCGTGGACAAGACGACGAAAAGCCAGGTGCTTCTTCAACACACCGTCGAGGGCCTCTCGGTCATCGTCATCGCCTATTATTTGTCCGGCCTGATGGGCTACGTATTCAAAGGGCTCTCCGAGGTGGGGTGGCTCGCCAATTACAATCTGGCGTCGGCCATTTTCGTGCCCGTCGCGATCGGTCTGGCGTTTGTCGTGACGACGATCAGCAGAAAATACCTGCACAAAAAGTTGGCGGGCGAACCGCCGGCTCCGGTCCCTTCTCCGGCAAACAGAAAGCAGGAAGAAGAGCCTCCGCGCGGAGAGTCGGAGCGGAAACAGGAAGTGTGATCTAGCGCGCTTCTTGAAGCGCCTTGGCCAGAAATCGCCCCGTGTGCGACGTCGCGACGGAGGCGATCTGTTCCGGCCGTCCTTCCGCGACGATTCGTCCGCCGGCCTCGCCGCCTTCCGGACCGAGATCGATGATCCAATCGGCCGACTTGATCACGTCCAGGTTGTGCTCGACGACGATCACGGTATTGCCGGCGTTGACGAGCTGATGCAGCACCGCGAGCAGTCTCTTCACGTCGTCGAAGTGCAGACCGGTGGTCGGTTCGTCCATGATGTACAGCAGATCCTTCGCCGTTCCGGTTTGCAACTCCGCCGCGATTTTCAATCGTTGAGCTTCGCCGCCCGAGAGGGTGGTGGCCGATTGGCCTAATTGAAGATAACCGAGTCCGATCGACGACAGGATGCGAAGTTTCTCGCGGAGCTTCGGCGCATCGGCGAAGAAGGCCGCCGCTTCGTCCGCAGTCATGGCCAAGACGTCGGAAACGGTTTTTCCCCGATGGCGGACGGTCAGGATCTCCGGCTTGAACCGCTTTCCGTCGCACCCCTCGCAAGGGACGTAGATGTCTTCAAAGAAGTACATTTCCAGCTTTTCCACGCCGCTTCCTTGGCACCGCTCGCAACGGCCGCCGGCCGTGTTAAACGAAAAATGCCGGGGAGCGAGCCCTTGTCGAAGCGCGACCGGTTCCGAGGCAAAGATCCGTCGAATGTCGTCGAAGGCTTTGAGATAGGTGACGGGATTGGATCGCGGCGTTCGGCCGATCGGTTGCTGATCGATGTGGCGGACGCCCTTGAGGTGCTCGATGCCCTTGATGGCTGTAAAGCGGCCCATCGGCAGCGATTCGACGCGAAAGGCGCGCGCGAGAGCGCGATAGAGCGTATCGTTGACCAACGTGCTCTTGCCGGAACCGGATACGCCGGTCACGCAGATGAACATGCCGAGCGGAAAGCGGACCAGCAGATCTTTCAGATTGTGCTCCGACGCGCCGGCGATCACGAGAAACTGGCCCGATCCCGCGCGCCGTGATTTCGGAAGCGGAAGAGAATCTTCTCCTCGAAGATAGCGGGCCGTGATCGCGGTCGGGTCGAGGAGAAACGTCTTCGATGGCGCGGCGCAGACGACGTGCCCGCCGTCTTTCCCGGATCGGGGGCCCAACTCGACGATATAATCGGCCGACTCGATCATCCGGCGGTCGTGCTCGACGACGACGACCGTATTGCCGGCTGCCGACAAGTCCTTCAGAATCCCAGCGAGCCGTTCGGTGTCACGCGCGTGAAGACCGATCGTCGGCTCATCCAGCACGTAGAGCGTTCCGACCAACCTGGCTCCCAGGTGGTTGGCCAGCGAGACGCGCTGAGCTTCCCCGCCAGACAGCGTTTTGGTTTGGCGGGCAAGGGTGACGTACCCAAGACCGACCCGCAGCAAGAAACTCAGTTTCTCGTCGAGCGCCCGCAACAGGTCGCCGGCGACGGCCCGTTCAAACGAAGGCAACGGCAGCGAGCGAAGCCATTCGCGCAGATTCTCGACCGTCAGGGTCGAAATCGCATGGATGTCCATATCGGCGATTTTGACGAACAGGGCTTCCGGCCGCAGGCGACTGCCGCGACAACCCGGACAATCAAACGGCGAGCGATAGCGGCTGAGGAGCACGCGCACGTGGAGCTTGTATCGTTTGCCCTCCAGATAGGTGAAAAAGTCGTTGATTCCTTCAAACGATTTGTCCCCGGTCCAGAGCAATCGTTGGATGTCGGGGGACAAGGACCGGAACGGCGCCGCAACGTCCACTCCGCGCCGTTTCATCGCCGACAACATCCGTGTTCGCCACCAGTCCGCGCTGGGTTTGCTCCAGGGTTCGATGGCGCCCTGGACCAGCGATTTGTTCCGGTCGGGGATCACGAGATCCGGGTCGTAGCGCAAGACGTTGCCGAATCCTTTGCATTCGGGGCAGGCGCCCAGCGGATGATTGAACGAGAACAGGACGGGGCGCAACGGCTCGAACGTCCTGCCGCAGGTCTGGCAGAGGAAACCGATTCTGTAAGACTCGCGGCCGTGGCCGATGACGTCCACGGCGCAGCGGCCCTCTCCCTCGCGGATGGCCGTTTCAACGGCTTCCGCCAGGCGAGGCCGGTTGTCATTATTGATGATCAGCCGGTCAAGAACGACAGAAAGCGATGGAACGCCGTGCAGCGCCGGCGGGGCGGGATCGAGCAGATCGATGATGTCGCCGGAGACGTTGAGGCGCGTGAAGCCGCGGGTCAAGAGCGATTGAATGAAGAGCGGCTCCTGTTTCGGCGTCGGCGCGGCGAGGGGGAAGAGCACCATGGCCCGTGCGGCGGGGAATCGAGCCAGGAGATCATCAACGATCGACTCCGGAGTAAATGAGCGGGCTTCCTTTCGGCAATCCGGGCAGGTCGGTTTGCCGATCTTGGCGAACAACAGGCGCAACACGTCGGCGATCTCCGTCGCCGTGCCCACGGTCGAACGGGCGGTGCGCACCTGATTTTTTTGTTCGATTGCGATGGCGGGGCGGATGTTCACGATGCGATCGACGTCGGGGCGGGCCACCTTGTCGAGAAACATGCGGGCATAGGTCGAGAGCGATTCGACGTAGCGCCATTGGCCTTCGGCGAAGATGGTGTCGAAGGCCAGGGAGGACTTCCCCGATCCGGAGACGCCGGTGATGACCGTCACCTTGTCATGAGGGATCTGGAGCGAGACATTCTTGAGATTATTCTGTCGTGCGCCCTCGACGATCAGCTGGTCGGGTGAGGAATCTGCAGGCAGAGGGTTGGGCACAGCGATCGCTCCTCCAAAGGAATGACCGAGCATGGTAGCAACTGCCGGGGGCTGGTTCAATGAGAGACCAGTGCGGGTTTACGGGGTTTTGTAGAGCACCTCTGAAGTTCTTGTCAGGGGTCCGTTCGCCCTGAGCTCTTCGACTGGCTCAGAGCAGGCCCTTCGATAAACTCAGGACAGGCCTGTCAAGGGTTGCCTTTGTCGGACGAAAGCGTAGAATCTGGCACGCACGTATCCACCTTCGCCTAGGGGATTAGGTACATTCATGGCGTCGAGCAACCGGACCTATAAGGCCTTTGTCTCTTCCACATTTGAAGACTTGAAAGATCATCGGGCTCACGTCATTCGGCAATTGCGCCGTGCAGGGTTCTCCGTGGATCCCATGGAGGACTGGACAGCAGACAGCGGCGAACCGAAACAGTTTTCTCAGGATCGCCTCAAGGGTTGCGATCTGTGTGTGTTGCTGGTCGCCTTTCGCCGTGGGTTCGTGCCTGATGGTGAAACGCGGAGCATCACACAGCTCGAATATGACGAAGCTGTAGAACAGGGCGTCGATATTCTGCCGTTCCTGCTCGATGACAACGAGCCATGGCCCCGTAAATTCGATGAGCGCAAGTTTGATGAATCGGGGGAACAAGATGACTGTACTGAAATAGCCAAATGGCGCGATGATATCGGGAAAAAGCATGGCAGGGAAGTTTTTGCATTAGACCCTCGCTCCATTGATCTGACCGGTGCGTTGGGCCGGTGGTTTGCAAAGAAGACCGGCGGCCAGTCTGAGCCAAAAAAGATTGAGCGGATCGACTGGCCCAACGATAAGTCACCCTATCCCGGACTGGAATGGTTTGACGAAGACTATGCCCCGCTGTTCTTTGGGCGGGACCGTGAGGTGACGGAGCTGGTCAATAAGCTGAGCGAGCCTGGCGGCCGGTTCCTCATCATCAGCGGACCCTCGGGGTCCGGCAAATCTTCCCTCGTAGCGGCAGGCCTGTGGCGGGCCTTGGTGAAGGAGGGGCGACTGCCAGGCAGCCAAAACTGGAGATGGCTCCGCATCACACCCGCTGAAGACAGTCGGGGGCCGTTTGCCTCACTCGCCGCCGGGTTGCGCCAGGCTTTTCCCAAGGTGACCGCTCGAGCGGATGACCTTGCCCTCACATTGGGGAGTGATCTCGCGGCATTTGCGAAGCGCATTACCCCCCAGTTGACTCAGGGACAGGAACTGGTGCTGTTCGTCGATCAACTGGAGGAACTCTTTACCCAGATGTATCCATCGGTAGAGATTCAGTCCTTTCTTGCGCATCTCGTCACGCTCAGTGGCGATCTCCAGAACCAGCTTCGCGTGGTGGCGACCATTCGGAGCGAGTTCTTTGGACGGTTAGCTGAATCCGAAGGCGTGAGGATCAAGATCAATGACGGGTTCCATGTGCTGGTGGGGCCGATTTCGCTGACGGCCCTTCAGGATATGGTTCAAAAGCCTGCTGCTGCGACCGGCTACACCTTCGACCAGCAGTTGGTTGAAACCATCCTGGATGATGCCGGAAAAGAGCCGGGTAATTTGCCCCTTGTGGCCTATGTGTTGAAACAGCTGTTTGAGCGGCGACAGGACAGAACCTTCACCCGCGCCGCCTATCAGACGATGGGCGGAGTCGGTGGTGCCATTGGCTCAGAAGCCGATCGGGTGATGGCGACGCTCGGACAAAAGGCCGGTGCTGCGTTCGATCGGGTGTTTGCCGAACTGGTGCACATCGAACGAGACCGTCCCCCTACGCGCAAGCGGGCCGGCTTGTCGCGCTTCAGCAATGACGACGAAGCAGTCAAGGTCATACAGGTGCTTGCTGGTCAGGAGTGCCGAGTTCTGGTCACAGCCGGCGAGGGGCAAGGAGCCACGGTCGAGGTCGCCCATGAGAAGCTGTTCACTGCATGGCCCAAGCTCAAGGACTGGATTGACAAGAGTGGAGAGGCCTTGCGTCTCATCGAGCATGCTGAGGAGGAAGCGCAGAGATGGCGGGAGAATGGGGACAATCCACGAGAGTTGTGGCTTGGCACACGTGCTAAAGAAGTTCAGGTGGCGCTCCAGCGGTTTGGCAAGCATCCCTCTTCGGTGTTGTCACGGTTTCTAAAACCTCAGCATCTGTTAATCGGCCAACTCAGCGACCCTGCACTCTCCCACCAACTGCGTGCGCTCTGCGGTCGGATCTTGAGTGAGTATGGCGATCCGCGTGCTGGTGTTGGCCTCCGTCAAGACGGCATGCCCGACATTGCGTGGGTGAATATTCCCGGCGGACAGGTGAAATTGGAGAATGTCGATCATGTGTTCGAGGTAAAACCCTTCCTGATAGCCAAATACCCCGTGACCAACGAACAGTTCGAGGCATTTCTCAATGCACAAGACGGGTATCGCAGCGAGGAGTGGTGGAAGGATATCGAACAGAGCCATGAAGTGTCGAGGCCGAGCTGGGAGGAGTCCAATGCTCCACGAGAGACGGTGTCCTGGTATGAAGCCATTGCCTTTTGCCGCTGGTTGAGTGCCAAGACCGGGACCAGCATTCGTCTTCCCACCGAATGGGAATGGCAGCAGGCGGCGACAGGTGGGGATCCACAGCGCGAGTACCCGTACCCGTGGGAAGGCAGGTGGGATGCAAGCCGGTGTAATAGCGCAGAAAGCCGACTTAATCGGACGACCGCGGTCGGGATGTATCCACAGGGAGCGACACAGCAAGGTGTGCTGGATATGGCAGGCAATGTCTGGGAGTGGTGTCTGAACACCTATGACGATCAGGACCTATCGATAACAACAGGCGGCCGGCGCGTGATCCGTGGCGGTTCCTGGAGCTACAGACCGGTGTACGCGCATGTCTCGTACCGGGGCAGGAACAACGCCGACCTCCGGATCAGCTACATCGGCTTCCGTCTTGCCCAGGACCTTGAGCCCTAACCCTTTGCGCGTTGTTCTTTTACCCTTTGCCTCCGATTCCGAGAAGCTAGGGGGGCTTGCTTCTGAAAAATAGTAAGTTTCTTCGTTCGTGCTGAGCTTGCCGAAGCACGGGCGTTGCCTGGGCCATACCTATCGATAGGTACCAAGAGTGGGACTGGTTAATTCGTCTGTGGCGCAGAGCGGCTGGCGTATTGATGAAAGATGTTCGCTATCAGACTTTGATAAGGCAGGCCTTCCTCGGCCGCGCGTTGCTTGAGCATTTCAAGGTCGGCGGTCGATAATCGGATATTGATTCGGGCGTCCTTGCGCATGAAGCGCCGGACGGTTTCTACAGCTTCCCTTCTGGTCATGACCTGATTCTTGACCGGCCTGAAGGCGCCGCGTTCGTAGTCAGCGATCAGCTTTTCGTCGTCTTTATCCAGCTCGGTTTTCTTCCTCATGGTGTGCGTCCTTTCTCGCGGCTTCTGGCGGCCTTTCGGCTGGGATGGACGGTCTTTACTATGATGATGTGTGCCTGCTGTCAACAGTGAGTCCGTCCGCAGGCATCGATTTATAGTGCCGGCACGGAACCGGTTTGTTCACGGACAAGCCGCGCGACGCAGCGGCCCTCCAGGAGACTGCTTCCCGGCCTCCCACGAGAGGTGGAACGCCGAGTAGAGGGCCTGGGGTGAGGCGGATCGGGGCTGGGCGGCCACGCCGACGGCCCCGCCGTTGCCTGGGCAGATTTCAGTCGGTCGGGTTATGCCTTGCGCGAGGTGTTGTCCTAATTGGTGCTCCTCAATGCAGGGTTCTGAGCAGGTTTCTTCACAGCTTAAGGCTGTAAGGCGAGCGTGATGCGGATCGCCTCGTCGACGGCAGCCAGCTCTTCTTGGCTCAATGTGTCGATTCTTGATTCCAGTCGTGATTTGTCCAACGATCGGATCTGGTCGCCCAACACACGAGCCGGCTTGCCGTTGACGACGACCATGGCTTCACCCGGGTACAATGAATCGACGTTGCTGGTCAGCGGCAAAACCACCACGCGAGAGCCGAACGTGTTGCAGGAATTGTTTGACACGATCACCGCCGGCCTGGTTTTCTTGATTTCAGACCCAACCGTAGGATCCAACGTCACCCAGTAGACGTCCCCTCGACGGGGTAGCTTTCTCACTTTGGCCACCCGTCGCCTTCCGTACTCTTCCAGTCATCCTCCAATTCTTTCCGCCAGTGCTCTTTCCGTGCAGCACGATAGGCTTCATCAAGGGCCTTCTTGTCTGGGTGAAGTTTCGCCCGAACCGCGGAGGAGATGAACGCGCTGATCTTTTTAGGAGGAACTTCCTTCTTGAGTCTCGCGTAAATGTCCTCGTCCATCGTGATGTTCAATCTGACAGCCATTGCTCCTCCCTCAAGATGCAAATGCTGTATTCTATACAGTATCCAGATCCCCTGACAAGCCGGTTGCTGTTGGGATGGATGCACGAGGCGCCATGCGGCAGAGCAAACGAAGTTGGAAAAGAGTTTTAACGCAGCCAGAGTCGCACGAGACCGATGCAGGTCATGTACAGCAGCAGCGAGCCGGCCATCGTCGGCCAAAAACCCAAACGGGGAACTCCCGCGATCATCGCCGTGACATAGACGATCCACGGCGGGACGAACCAGAGAAGATTCCTGGCGTAGCCGATGATCGCGTCGCTCCCTCCGTTCAGATACATTAGGACGAATGTGGCGCCGGTAATCGCGGGAAAGGTGCTGGCAAAAGCGGCCAGGAACGACTTGCCCTGCGAGCCCAGATAGGTCGAGACGCTGACGATCGTTCCTCCCAGCAAAAAATAGACGGCGTATTTGACGAATTCGTTCACGGCTTCTCCTTAACTTTCTTGAAACGCCTCCATCGCTTCCCGCTCCAGCAGTTCTCCCTGGCCGGTATAGCGCGGGGAAAAATGAAACACGACGAGGTCGCGGACTTGCGCCTTGCGGGCCATCAGTCCGGCCTGCCGCGCGGTCAAGTGATACCGATCGCGGGCTTTGTCGGCGTCGATATCCAGATAGGGGGCTTCGCAGTAGAAGACATCGGCGCCGCGGGCGAGCGCCACGATGGCGGCTTCGTTTTCCTCGTCGTAGCGGGCATCGACCACGTAGGCGATCTTCTGCCCCCGCGAAATCGTCAAGAACCGTTCCTTGACCTCGCCCAGCGTGAATTCCCGCTCTTCCCGTCGATGTTCGTCGTAGAGCGCCACGGTAAAACGGAAATCGTCCGGTCTGCCCTGCCGGATGTGTTGCTTCACCTCCGTCAGCCAGGCGCCGACCCGCAGCCCGGCCTGATGCAATTTCTGTTTGTTGACGTTGATGTGAAACGGCTCTTCCAGCGAGTAGGCGAAAGAGGGAATCCGATGATTCAGGGCGACGGCTTTGACGACGAACATGGGATCGTCCAGGATTGTGAAAGGATGGCATGTCGGTGTCACCGCACGGGGAGTTTCGACGGGAGGCGTCGGTTGAAATCCGTTGCCGGCGTGAAAGACGGCGCGCCGGGTGGCCCGCCGGTGAAACTCCGTGACGTCGATCGTCAAGGGATAACCCTCGACCAGATTCCAGGTGTAGCCGCGGAGCTTGCCCTGCACGTTGTCGATCAATCCGGGAGGGCCGAAGAGGCGGAGCGTCTTGCCTCGTCCCAGCGCCACCCGGAGCACGGTATCGAATCCGATGAAATGGTCCATGTGAGTGTGGGAGATGAACATCTCGCCGGCCCGAAGGAGCCTGGTGGGGCCCAACCCGTCATTGTGTCCGAGGTCAAACAGCAGGGCCCGCTTGGACCAGCGGATTTCCACGTACACGCCCGGATCGCCGAACACGTCGTTGACAAGATAACTGGAGAAGGACGGATTCATGGCGATTGATCGGGCGGCCGGCCGGTTCGGCCTGAAATCGGAAGGACAGGGATTCTCTCGCTCATGCTCGGCCTCGTGGAAGCCGGAGAGGTGGTTCGTCTCATTCCAACTGAATATGGTAGCGGTCCAACGTGGTCGCCTTGTGTCGCGCCAGGTTTGACAGGGACTTATTGTAATCGATCACGGCCCGAAGCTCATTGGCCTGCGCGACGGCCAAATCCCGCTGAAAGTCGAGCACGAATCGGGTGGTGCTCAGCCCGACCCGCAGCCGTTCCCGCTCGGCTTGGAGCTGTTTTTCAGCCATGATGCGGGCGGACCTGGTCGTCTCGATTCGTTTGAAATCGGTCTGGACCCGCCGCACCGCTTCACGGACGCCCACGATGATTTGCTGGCGAACGCTGGCGAGCGCGGCCTCGGCGTTTTTGGCTTCCAATCGGCGTTTGTTGTACGTGCTGAGCGCGGAGCGGTTGCCGAGGGGATAGCTCAAGACCAAGCCCGCGCCGTAGTTGTAAAAGTCTCCGCTGAAATTTCTGGTGAGCGAATCGCCGTAATCTTTGCCCAACCCGGACAGTCCGATAGTGCCTTGGAGCGAGAGAGTGGGAAGCAGTTGGTTGCGGGCGAATTCCTTGTTCAGCTCCCCCGATTCCACGTTCTTTTTCGCCTGGACGATTTCAGGCCGCCGTTCGATGGCCGTATCGATGGCTTCTTGAAGGCTCAGTGGCTCGAGCACGGTGACGGGTGTGTCGGCGGGTGTCACATGGACGTCTTGCCGCAGATTGTCCTCTCCCGGATTCAGCAGGCGCCGGAGCTGATCTTCCTGGTCGTGGATGGTTCGTTCGGCGACCAGCACTTGCTCCACGCGCGAGGCGACGGCCGCTTCCGCCTGCAGGACGTCCACGATGGACATGACGCCGGCTTTCAGCTTGGCGCGGTTGGACGCCAGCAATTCTTCGGCGGCCTTGAGGGCGGTCTGGGCGACTTTCAGGTTTTCGTTCGCGAAGACGAGTTCCCAATAGGTTTGTTCCACCGACGAGATGACGCTCATCACGCGATCGCGAAAGACGTGCTGCTCCACTTCGGCGTTGTTTTGAGCGACCTTGATGAAGGTTTTGTTGACGTCAATGCCGGCGTTGCGCAGCAGCGGTTGAGTGATCGTCAACGCCAAGCCGCCGGTCCACGAAGGGTTGAACAAAAATCCTCTGGCGACGTCTTGATTAATGCTGCTCCGAGACGGACTGTAATTCAGATTGACGTTGCCGCCGGTGATCAGGCTTTGTGTCGCATCGACGGTGACGGAGTGATTGCGTTGGTCGAAGACGGTGATCTCGTCCAGGATTCCACCCGTACCTCCGAACACCGGGCGATTCAGGGGGTTGACGATCCGATTGTATTGTCCGTTGATGCTGAAGGTCGGATCGAACTTTGATTGCTCGATGACGATATCGGCCAATCGGCTCTCCTTGGTGTGGCGGCTGATGCTGATGTCGAGATTGTATTGCAACGCGCGCAGCGCGGCGTCCGCGAGCGAGAGGATTTCGCGCCGCTCGGCGGGTGTTTCCGACGCCTCGTCGGTTGCGGCCGAAGCCGGACCGCCAATCGGTCCCGAGGCGATCCAGAACGCCATGATGAAAACAGCCGTATGCCTCAAACCAAGAGATACTATTCCGAAATCCATACATTCCTCCTTGAATCGACATCGGTCGCCTGTTCATACTATAGTCTGGTAAAAAGGAAATTGTCATGAAACGCGCGCGCTTGGTGAAAATTACGAGGATGATGGCGGGCCTGTCCATGTTTCTGTTTCTGACGGGGCAGTTCGGTTCAACCGCATGGGGGCAGGGAGTGTCCGGTGTGCGGGCCTTTGGCGGCGGCGTGGCGCCCCTGGTCAGGTTTCCGGGAGGCAGCCTCTACATTGACAACCAGGGCACGCAAGGCTTTCTTTACACGCCGGGGCAGAATTTCCAGACCTACAGTTTTCGTAACCCCGCCACGGGTCAGGCTTGGAGCGGGGCGGTCGGAACTTTGGGGCCGCAGCTTTCCATCGGACTGATTCAAGGCGCCAATCAAACCGGCAATCCGCTCATCCTGCCGGGTCCCCCGCGTCAAACGGCTCCGCTGCTGCCGATCCAATCGACGCTCTTGGACGATATTCCATAATCTTCGACCTGATTCTGGGTATAGGCAGGCAAGATCGGCAAGCCTATGCCCCGATCACTGCTTGGGGCGCAGATATTACCCATAAAAATGTTCACGGCTCATCAGCCAATCGCCATGCCAAAGCCAGCACGTACCGAGCCACGTTTCGTAAGATGTCCGGGTCGAGCGTGTCGGCCGTGTCAGTGGGCTGGTGAAAATGTGGATGAACGCCGCCGCTGACCACCGTGACGGTCGGCACGCCGACTTCCTTGAACGGCACGTGATCGCCACCGGGGAAAAATCCGAAGAGGTCGAGTCGGTCCTGTATCCCCGCCGCCGTCCCCGCGTCAAGGGCAACCCGCTTATCCAGATCGGTTACGCCGACGGTGAGCCTTCCATTGCCGATTCCGGCGTGGTCGATGTTGATCATGGCCTTGGTTGCCGCGAGCGATACGAGGGGGCGCGAGGTATAGAGGCGCGATCCCAGCAAATCTCGCTCCTCTCCGCTGAACGAGACAAAGAGGATCGAACGCCGGGGATGGAATCCGGCTTTGACAAGGGCCCGTGCCACTTCCAGAATCACAGCGGTGCCCGAGGCGTTGTCGTCCGCCCCGGGAAACAACAGGCCGGCCGGTTTACCGAAATGGTCGCGGTGCGCGCCGATAATGATCCAGTCCGGTCCCGTTCCGGGGAGCACTCCCAATACGTTGGTCAGCATGCCGTCCTGCGTAGCGGTGTTCCACCGGAGTGAAACATAGTGATTTGTGATGGTTGAGCGGGGGGACGGATTTCGATTGAGCTCTTCTTGAAGCGCACGCAGGCGATCGGGAGCGGCATGGTTCGAGCCGGCAAGAATCCGTTCCGCGAGGGTCGTGCTGATCCAGGCTCCCGGAATGGCTTGGTCGAGGGGCAGTTGTCCGTAGAAAGCGCCGGGGCTTCCCGTGACGCCTCGGCGAGCTTCATAGGGATGGAGAATGGGGCCGGTTGCGGTCAGGTAAGCAAGGGCACCACGCTCTCGCGCAAGTCTGACCTTGTCCGCGTGGCTAATCGGGTGTTTGACATGGTCCGGCTTGCCTCGGAGGAAGAGCACGATACGGTTATTGACGTCCACACCGGCGTAGTCGTCGATACCTTGGGCGGGATCGACGATACCATAGCCGGCAAAGACGATTTGCCCCTGAAGATCGGCGGAAGGGGCATCAAAGACGGGAAGATACTCTGTGCCGAGCGCAACGGTCGAGAAGCCGTCAAGGGTACCCATTTGAAGCACAGGATTGGGCGACAGTAGGGGAGTAGCGACGAAGGTTGCCATGAGACCTGCCGTGGCGCCGTCTTTTCCTGAAGAACCCGGTATCATCAGCGAGCCGTTATATACATTGGGCAGTTGAAGCCCTGCCGACAGAAACTCCTGCGCCACCCATTGGGCGGAACGGAGATCGTCTTCGGTTCCCGTTTGCCTCCCGTTAAATGACGGGCTGCTCAACGTCCGAACATCGGCCAGCATCCGCTCGGAAGAAATGATCTCGATGGCCTTGAACAGTCCCTCTTCAGCTTGTTGGGCGGCGATCGTTGTCGCTTGGAAGACAATCCAAAAGCCGACAAGGGCGGGCGTTTGCCGTGCAAGAGAAAGAGAAGAAGTGAAAATGCGCAAGAAATCTCCGTCTTCGAGGCTCGATCTTGCGACGCGGCAAAACTATAACATAGAGGGCGCGACCCGTTGCACCATCTTGGAGAGGCAGGGTACTATCTCCGGTTGGTGATGGACAAAGAGTGAGCAAAGTAGAAATCTGCGTGCGAGGAGGGGGTGCCGATGGCGGCCGGCGGTTCGGGGAACGGGTTGTATGACCATCTCTATAAACGGTTTTTTGAACAGCGGGACACGCATCAAGGCTATTCGTTTCAGGACGCTCCGGGAGGCAGCGCGCCGCCCCCGACGGTGACGTTCGGCGAGAAACTGCGATGGTGGACATGGGATCGGTGGCGGCGGCGGAAAAAGATTCTTGCCGAACGAGACCGGTTGCAGCGGGAAATTCTTCAAATCAAAAACGCCGATCAATCAAAATAGCCAAAAATAGCGGGACCGGCACGATGTCCTGTGTTGTTTGAAGTGTTGTTAGGTGGATGAAAACAAGTTATCTGACGGGGAGATCGGCCATGGTGCTGTTTCAAGGGAATCGAAGGGTTACGATGATAGGGAGCAAAGTGTTTTGGATCTGTCTCGTGGTCGGATGGAGCATCCCGACTGTCGGTGACCGGGCAGGCGCCGTTCAGTGGGAAACGCAGGAAGAGAAAGAATTCCGTCTCAAGCAGCAGGCGAAAGGCGGATTGTTTCAGCGGTGGGCGTTCGATCAAGACCATCCCAATCAGACGCCCGCCGGGTTTTTAGAGATGGTCGTCGGGAAGGGGCAACCCGTCGCCTGGACCGTTCAGACCTCTATGAGTGCCCCGTCGCCGCCCAATGTCGTGGCGGTATCGGCGGACTGTGAAGTGAAGCCCTGCTACCATTTGTTGATCGCCAAGGGGCTCAATTATGAATATCCGGACCTTTCGGTTCGCTTTCGAGGCTCGCAAGGAATCGGGGGGATTGTCTTCGGGGTCAGAGATGCCGAGAATTTTTATGCGACAGTGGTCGATCTGGCGACGTCCACGGCGCGCGTGATTCGGATGATGGAAGGAAACGAGCAGGTGCTGGCTCAAACTTCGGTGAGTCTCAAAAATACGGACTGGCATACGCTGAGAGCACAACGGAATACGATCATCAGCAAGGACTTCATTGAGATGTTCGTCGACAGCGTGTTGGTCTTGTCCGTCGAGGATCAGACGCTCGGGCTGGGACAAGTTGGTCTGCTGGCCGGAGGAAGGGCGTCGTTATCTTTTGATCTGTTTCATGCCGCGCCTCTTTTTTCTCATCGCCCCCTGTCACCTCCCCCTGCCTATTAAGCCGTCCGTGGAACGGTAGCATTGCGATCAAAGGGAAAGAGGTGATGAGATCGAAGCTTGCCTTTGCTTCCTCGAGTGGGGTAGGATGGTCTCGCTTGGATGCGAGAGGCCTGGCAGACAAGCGCGGAGAGCGACAAGGCCTGAGCCGGTGTTGTTTTGGTCCAGCCTGGGAATCTGATCGGAAGCCGGAGTTAAGCCGGCGCGGTGTCGTGACATCTTCGGCCCCTTTCTTTCCTCACTTTCTTCTCGAGTCCAAAACAGCACCATTGTGTCAAAGGAGGGTCTGCTGATGGGTGCGAAGATTTATGTGGGTGGATTGCCGTACGCAACAACGGAGCAGCAACTGAGCGATTTGTTTGCCGCTCACGGGACGGTGGCATCGGCGCGGATCATCACGGACAAGTTTACCGGGCAATCCCGGGGATTTGGATTTGTGGAGATGTCCTCCGAGTCCGAGGCGCAGGCGGCCATCGCGGCATTGAATGGGACACAATTCGGTGGACGGACCTTAACGGTCAATGAAGCTCGTCCCCAGGAACCCCGTCAGGGCGGTGGAGGCCGAGGGGGATTCGGAGGGGGCGGTCGCAACTAGCCAGATCGCGTTGTGCGTGATGCAGGGGGCGCCGGCGATCCGGCCCCCCTTTTTTTATTCTGTTCGTTCAAAAAGAGCCTGTGATCGGTCGATGCGCGGAGTCCGATTCAGTTTACGACGAAAAGACGATGCCCCCGTTCAAGCTTGAGGCACCCTTCAAACCCTGCGGCCATCAGCCGGAAGCGATCGCCAAACTGGCGGCCGGAATAGAAGCCGGGAAACGCCACCAGGTTTTGCTGGGGGTCACCGGATCCGGCAAGACGTTTACGATGGCCAACCTGATCGAACAGGTGCAAAAACCCACGCTGGTGCTGGTTCACAACAAAACGCTCGCCGGGCAACTGTATCAAGAGTTCAAGCAGTTCTTCCCCCGCAACGCCGTCGAGTATTTCGTGAGCTATTACGATTACTACCAGCCGGAAGCCTATATTCCACAGAGCGATACCTACATCGCCAAAGACGCATCGATCAACGATGCCATCGACCAAATGCGGCATGCCGCCACCACGGCGCTGCTTCAGCGAAACGACGTGCTGATCGTGTCGTCGGTCTCGTGCATCTATGGCTTGGGATCTCCGGAGGTGTACCACGACATGTTGGTTTATCTCCAAGAGGGCGATGAGATCCGGCGGGAAAAAATTTTACAAAAGCTCGTGGAGATCCAATATGAGCGGAACGACGTCGATTTCCATCGCGGGACGTTTCGTGCGCGAGGGGACGTGATCGAAGTGTTTCCCGCGTCGTCGGAGGCCAAATCGGTGCGGATCGAGCTGTTCGGCGATGTGGTCGATGCGATCCATGAAATTGATCCGCTCACGGGGAAATCGTTGGGGAAGCTGCCGAAAATCGCCATCTATCCCAACACGCACTATCTCATCGCGCCGGATCGTTATGAACGGGCCATCGCCGGCATCGAGGAAGAGCTGGAAGAGCGGCTGATCGAGTTCAGAAAAACAGGCCGGTTGGTCGAAGCGCAGCGCCTGGAGCAGCGGACGAAATTCGATTTGGAGATGATTCGCGCCGTCGGCTATTGCCACGGCATTGAGAACTATTCGCGTCATTTGAGCGGACGGGCGCCGGGTGAACCGCCGCCCACGTTGCTGGATTATTTTCCGAAGGACTTTCTGCTGATCGTCGACGAGTCGCATGCGACGATTCCGCAAGTGGGAGGCATGTACGAAGGAGATTACTCGCGGAAGCGGACCCTGGTGGAATATGGATTCCGCCTTCCCTCGGCGGTGGATAACCGCCCGCTGAAATTTTCGGAGTTCGAACGGTGCCTGCATCAAGTGGTCTATGTGTCGGCCACGCCGGGTCCATATGAATTGGAACGGGCGAAGGGCGAGATTGTGGAACAGATCATCCGTCCGACCGGCCTGATGGATCCGGCGATCACGGTGGCACCGGCCAAGGGACAGGTGGATCATCTGCTGGGGCAGGTGCGGGTGGAGGTTGCCAAGGGGGGCCGCGTGCTGGTCACGACCTTGACCAAACGCATGGCCGAGGACTTGACGGAGTACTATCATGATCTCGGCGTTAAGGTGCGGTATCTTCATTCCGACATCAAGACGCTCGAGCGGGCCGAAATCGTGCAAGACCTTCGACGCGGTCGATTTGACGTATTGGTGGGGATCAATCTGCTGCGCGAGGGACTGGATCTGCCGGAAGTGAGCCTTGTCGCCATCCTCGATGCCGACAAGGAGGGATACCTCCGTTCCTATCGGTCGCTCATTCAAACGGCCGGCCGAGCGGCGCGCAACGTCGAAGGCCGAGTGATTTTCTACGGAGACACCGTCACCGACTCGATGCGGATGGCGATCGAGGAAACGGAGCGGCGGCGGAGCATTCAGGCCGAATACAATCGAACGCACGGCATCACCCCGGCCAGCGTCAAAAAAGGGATCCCGGCGATCGAGTACGCCATGGCCGATTTGGATTACGTGCATTTGGAGGCGGCGGCCGAATCCGGTGAACCATACGGAGCGGAGGGAGGAGGAAGGGGGGATCAGCTTATCAAGGCATTGGAAGCGGAAATGAAGGCGGCGGCCAAAGAGCTCGCCTTCGAGCGGGCCGCTCAATTGCGCGACCGCATCCGGGCGCTTCGGCTTAAAGAATTGGAAGTGAACGCGTAGGGCGCTAGATGTGTTTGTAGAGATAGATGCCGATGAACATACCCAGGATGCTGATGATGTTGATTTTCACTCCGATCCCCACGGTGAGCTTCAGCAGGACCAAATCGAGAGTGAGGGGAGGATTGATGCCGGGGGTGAAATGGGTGGAGAAGATACTCTGAATCATGCCTTGAGGTGCCATGACGTGAAGAATTTCTCCGAGAATGCCCCCTAACAGACCTCCAATGAGAATAAAAATGAACAGTACCCACGGTGACTTTCGCACGAGCGCGCCGACCTCTCGGATAAGACGACAGGATACCACGGCACCATATAGCAAGGTTTCGGGCAAGTCAATAAATCCGACGACTTAAGCCGATACGGCGCCGCCTTGACTTGCAAGAGGCGGTTCTATAGACTGCTCCTACCGTTTTCCTAATTTTTTCGAGGCGATCGGAGATCTCTGATCCAGGGCTTCGATGGCCTCTTTCTTTGTGAGCCTATGTTTGAAACGCTAAGTCAGAAGTTTGAAGCGATCTTGAAGAAACTCCGCGGGCAAGGCGTGCTCACGGAGCAAAATATCGCCGAGGCGCTCAAGGAAGTCCGACTCGCGCTCCTTGAGGCCGACGTGAATTTTAAAATCGTCAAAGACTTCATCGAACGGGTTCGACAGAAGGCCGTCGGGCAAGAGGTCTTGCAAAGCCTGACTCCCGGCCATCAGGTCGTCAAGATCGTGTTGGACGAACTGGCCGAGATGATGGGGCGCGAGCGATCGGGACTTGCGTTCAGCTCACGGCCTCCCACCGTCGTCATGCTGGTTGGGTTGCAGGGAGCGGGAAAAACCACGACCTGCGGCAAGTTGGCCCGCCTCTACAAAAATCAAGGCAAGCGCGTGCTGATGGTCGCCGCCGATCCCCGCCGGCCCGCGGCGGGAGAGCAATTGAGCGCGCTGGGACGCGATTTGGGCATCGAGGTGTATCGTGTCGATCGAACTCAGGGGGCTCTACCGGTTTCCCGATCGGAGGTGGTGGAGATTTGTCAAGCTGGCGTCGAACAGGCACGGGCACAGGGCTTCGATCTGGCGGTCTTGGATACGGGCGGGCGGCTGCACATCGATGATGAACTGATGGAGGAGCTGGTGGCCGTCAAGACCGCGGTGGCTCCTCAGGAAGTGTTATTGGTCGCCGATGCCATGACCGGCCAAGACGCAGTCGCGATGGCGAGCCGGTTCGATCAACAGGTCGGCTTGACCGGCATCATTCTGACGAAGGTCGAGGGCGATGCGCGAGGAGGAGCGTTATTGTCGATTCGAGCCATGACCGGCAAGCCGGTGAAGTTTCTCGGTGTGGGGGAGAAACTGGATGCTTTGGAGGCGTTCCATCCGGATCGCATGGCCTCCCGTATTCTTGGCATGGGGGACGTTCTGTCGCTGATTGAAAAAGCGCAGGCCGGTTTTTCTCAACAGCAGGCCGAAGAAGCTCGGAAACGGCTTGCGACCAACACGTTCACACTGGAAGATTTCCGCGCTCAATTGGGACAAATGGGTCGTCTCGGCTCGATGGATCAGATTCTCAACCTGTTGCCGGGTGGGCAGAAGCTCAAGGGAATGATCGAGGGCGACAAGCCGGAACGGGAAATCAGGCGGGTGGTCGCCATCATCGATTCCATGACGATCAGCGAGCGCCGAGACCACACGATCATCAACGGAAACAGAAAAAAACGGATTGCTCGAGGAAGCGGCACCAGCGTTCAAGAGGTCAATCGTTTGATCAAACAATTTTTGTCGGCGAAAAAATTGGCCAAGGCCATGACCGGCGCGGGCGCGCGGCGACACCTTGCCCAGCTGATGCGGTCGATGTAGCTCGGTCTTCAGGAGCCGAGAAGGAAAAGAGGGGGAAACTGGAACTTGGATGTCCCCGAAAGGCCAAATGATTGATCGCCGGATCTTTTTGACGGAGTGAAAGGTTGCTCAAACGCTAACGTGGTTCGTTTTATCACTTTACAACACTTCACGTAGTTCGTCACGTTGGAACAAGGAGGGGTCTGTGGCTGTTCATCTAAGGCTTGCTCGGGCAGGAAGACATAAACGACCTATGTATCGATTGGTGGCGGCTGATTCCCGCAGGGCGCGGGATGGACGATTTATTGAGATCCTTGGAATTTTCGACCCATTGAAAGAAACGGGGGTCCCGGAGCTGAAACAAGAACGGGTGCTCTCCTGGTTGCATCAGGGAGCACAACCGACAGTCACCGTGCGGACGTTGCTCCGTCGCTCCGGCCTGTGGAAACAGTTTGAGGCCGAAAAGGCCGCCAAAAAAGGGGCTCCCACGAAGGGTTAAGGGGGAGAGTTTCTTTTTATGGTTCCCGATAGGGATTTCGTGACGGTCGGACGAATTCAGCGGCCTTTTGGTGTGAAGGGAGAGGTCAAGGTTCGTCCCCTGAGCGATGTTCCCGACCGGTTCGAAACACTGTCGAAGGTGAGCCTGGTCGCCAAAGACGGGAAGACCATGGATACCAGCGTCACCGGAGTAAGACGGGCCGGATCTGAATTTATCGTGGGATTTGCGGGCCTCACGACGCCCGAGGCCGCCAAACTCTGGTGCGGCGGACTCATTCAGGTGACTCGCGGGACGGTGCCGGCGCCTCCGGTAGGCCACTATTACGAATGTGATTTGATGGGGCTTACGGTTCAAAACGACCGGGGGCAGCGAATCGGGATCTTGGAAGAGATTTGGGAATCGCCCGCTCATCATGTGTTCGTCATCCGGGACGGCGAAGAAGAAACCTTGGTTCCGGCGGTCAGGGAGTGGGTCACACGGGTTGACCTCGAGAAGCGGTTGATGACAGTCCATATGCATCTGATGGATTCGACGGACGAGCGCGATGCTTCGGTTTGATGTCCTGACGCTGTTCCCGGACATGATCTCCGATGTTCTGGGACACAGCATACTCAAACGAGCCCGTGGCAAGGGGTTACTGGAGGTCAGGGTTCACAATCTGCGAACGTATACCGACGACCGCCACAAGACCGTCGATGACGTGCCCTATGGCGGAGGAGCTGGGATGGTCATCAAAGCCGAGCCGATTTTTCGCGCCGTCGACGCGCTCCTCCAAGAAGCGTATGAGACAGGGGAGCGCCTGCGGTTGTTGTTTCCGACTCCTCACGGCCGGCCTTTTTCGCACGAGTACGCCCGGCAGCTCGCGTGCGAACGGCGTCGCATGGTCATCCTCTGCGGCCATTACGAGGGGATTGATGAGCGGGTGAGAATCGCCTTGTCTCCTGAAGAAGTCTCGGTTGGGGACTATGTGTTGACGGGGGGGGAACTCCCCGCGCTCGTTCTGATCGATGCAACGTCGCGGTTGGTTCCGGGCGTATTGGGCGATCCCGAGTCCATCATGGAAGAGTCGTTTGCGGATTCGTTGCTGGAATATCCGCACTATACCAGGCCGGCTCGAGTGCGGGGGTTGGATGTGCCGGATGTGCTGCTGTCCGGGCATCATGAAGCGATCCGCTTGTGGCGGAGGAAGCAGGCCTTGCGCAGCACCTATCTCAAACGGCCGGATTTGTTGAGGAATCGTGTTCTGACGGGAGAAGATCGGCAATTGTTGGATGAAATGATCCGCGAAGGCGCCGTCACGGCGCCTTCGCACGCAGGGGAGGAGGGAGGGATACGTTCATGAATCGGTTGGAACGGGTGCGCCAGTCGTTGACGAAAAAGTCCATTCCGAGTTTTGAGATCGGAGACGTGGTGAGAGTGCACGTCAAAGTCGTTGAAGGAGACAAGGAACGAATCCAGGTGTACGAAGGCACGGTGATCGCCCGGAAGGGTTCTTTGAACACGGAAACGTTTACGGTTCGCAAGATATCGTACGGTGTCGGCGTCGAACGTATCTTCCCGGTGCATTCGCCGATCGTCTCCAAGATTGACGTCGTCCGGCACGGGCGTGTGCGCCGCGCCAAGCTCTATTATCTCCGGGGTAAAAAGGGACGGTTCGCCAAATTAGAAGAGCGAGAGTTCAGCGGCGAGAACAAATCCGCTTCGAAGCCGGCCGCCGTTTCCGAAGAAAGCGTGAGCGCGTCATCGACCGCTTGAACCTGACCCGATCTCCGAAGGGCCGTTGCGTGTTCCATGCAGAGGAACGGCCCGAGGTGCGAGCCGGATGGGGCCTGCCGACGAATTCGAGCAAGAAGCCAGGCGGCGGGGGTATCGCCGCATCGCCGGCTTGGATGAAGCGGGGCGAGGCCCTTTGGCCGGTCCGGTGGTCGCGGCGGCGGTGGTTTGGCCGTCCCATGTCGGCTCAATCGGCATCGACGACTCAAAACGATTGTCGGAAGAAGCGCGGGAACGGTTGTATCACCTCATTTTGGAGCGAGCCGTCGGCGTGGGCGTCGGATCGGCGGATGCCGCGGAAATTGATGCGCTCAACATCCTGGAAGCGACGCGCCTGGCCATGGTTCGGGCTCTCGCCGGCTTGTCACCCCCTCCGGATTACGTGCTCACGGACGCGGTCACTCTCCCCGCTCTTTCGATTCCGCTGCGTCCGATCATTAAAGGCGACGCTCTGTCCCTTTCGATTGCCGCCGCGTCGATCGTCGCCAAAGTGACGCGCGATCGCCTGATGGTGAAATACCACGATCTCTATCCGCAGTATAATTTTCCGTCGCACAAAGGGTATGGGACTTCCGAGCATCTGCGGCTCTTGGCGCGGTTCGGCCCCAGTCCCGTTCATCGTCTGACCTTCGGACCGGTACGGGCGGCTGCCGCCGCGTGCGCTCGCACGGTCGGTTCGTCATGACGGGTCGCGAAATCGCGCTCGATGAAGCCGTTTGACGCGAAGGATCCTCGCCACCGGTTCGGTCGCGCAAGCGAGCTGATGGCGGAACAGTTTCTTCGGGCCAAAGGCTATCGCATTTTAGAGCGGAACCTGAGAACCTCGCTGGGCGAGTTGGACCTTGTCGCCGACGACGGCGGCGTGCTGGTCTTTGTCGAAGTAAAGGCGCGCGCCACGGAGGCGTTCGGCGGGGCGTTGCTGGCCGTGGGGCGGCGCAAGCAGGAGAAGTTGGTGCGGTTGGCTTCACAGTACACGGCACAGCGCCGTTTGTCGGATCGGCGGTGCCGATTCGACGTAATCGCGGTGCAAGGAGACCCTGCGCGAGGCGGCCGGATCGTGCATCTGGAAAACGCGTTCGACGCTTCGGGAAATGAGACGTATTGAACGGTGATCGATCCATGTTCTTGCCGGAAGCCATTATTCAACTGATCCATGTCTCCAAAAGTTACGACCGCCGGGCGGCGTTGTCCGATGTGACGCTGGACATCGCCAAGGGAGAATTCGTCTTGCTCATGGGAGCGAGCGGGGCCGGAAAATCGACGTTGCTGCGTCTGTTGATCGGGGAAGAACGGCCGGATCAAGGACAGATCTTCGTGCAGGGGAAAAACGTCGGCCGGTTGAAGCAAGCCGAGGTGCCGTATCTTCGGCGGAAAATAGGAACCGTTTTTCAGGATTTTCGCCTTCTGCCGAATAAGACCGTGTTTGAAAACGTCTCGCTTCCCTTGATCGTCCAGCGGGCTTCAATGGCGGATATCCGCCGCAAAGTGATCGAAGCGCTCAGGGCGGTCGGCGTCGAGCAAAAAAAGGACCAGCTTCCCAACAGCTTGTCGGCCGGAGAGCGGCAGCGTGTCTGCATCGCGCGGGCGATCGTCAATGGACCGGTGGTGCTGCTGGCGGATGAGCCGACGGGCAATCTCGATCCCGAGCGGACCGCCGAAATCATCGAGTTGTTCAAACTGATCAATGCCAGAGGGACCACCGTCGTGGTGGCGACCCATGACCCCCATGTCATGACGCTGGCCAATCGACGCGCGTTGACGTTGGCGCAAGGAACCGTCGTGCAGGGGCCCGGCTAGGCGAGGCATCGGAAGATGATATGAGGTGGCTCTGGTATCTGGTGCGCGAGGCCTACGCGAATTTGCGGACGAACCGCATGACCACGATCGTGGCGATCGTGACCACGGCGTTCATGCTGGCCTGCGTGGGAATTTTTTTGCTGTCCTACGTCAACCTCCGCAATGCCGCGAACTGGCTGCAAGAAGACATCAAGATCATCGTCTATTTGGACGACGCGGTATCGCAGGAGGAGGTCCAAAGGCTGCGGGAGCGACTCCGCGCGGATCGGCTGGTCGCCGCTCTTCGCTACATCTCAAAGGAAGAAGCTTTGGGCGAATTTCGAGCGCAGTTTCCGACCGATTTTCACCTTCTTGAAGGGCTCGGAGAAAATCCGCTGCCGGCGTCGTTTGTAGTCACTCCGGCACCGGATTTTCGCTCGCCGGAGGCGGTCGCCCGCTGGGCCGAACGCGTCGGCGGCATGGCCGGAGTCGCAAAGATCGATTATAATCAAGAATGGATCGACGCATTGGCCGAAGTCATTCGCTATCTCGAAGTGACGGCGATCGCCGTCGGCGCGATTCTATCAGCCGCCGCGGTGACCGTCATCGGCAATACGATCAGGCTCGCGCTCTTTGCCAGGCGGGAGGAAGTCGAAATTCTTCGGCTGGTGGGGGCGACCGGCGCCTTCATCCGAATCCCCTACTTGCTGGAAGGCGCGGTGCTGGGGGGGGCGGGGAGCGCGTTGGCGTTGGGGATGCTCAAAGCGGGATTCGAGGTGTTCAGGCATCACATCGGGTCGGTTGGCCGATTTCACGGCTTTGAGGAGTTGGTGTCATTTTTCCCCCTGTCCGTTTCCTCGGCGTTCGTTGCGGTGGGGATGGGGTTGGGAGTCGTCGGCAGCATGATCTCACTGCTGCGGGTCGGAGAACGGCGGCGATGAAGGTGAAGCGGCTGCTGGCGGTCGCCTTCTGCTGCGCGGCGGTGGAAGCCGGATTGGAATCCGCGCTCGCCGGCGATTCCATCACCGAGAAAATCGAGCGAGAGCGAAAAGCGCTGGAGAGACTGAAAGACCGGATCCAAGAAAAACGGAAACAGGCGAACGAAGCGGAAAAAAAACGGGAGTCGCTGCTGCAAAGTATCCAGTCCCTGGACGAGCAGTTGATCCGTCACCGTCAGGATCACCAGGACATCATGAAGAAATTGCGGAAGAAAGATCGGGAGATCGAGGACATTACGGAACGAATCGGCGTGATGCGCGCCGGCATGCGGGAGCGGCGCGAAGCCATTCTTGCGCGCCTGCGGGCCCAGTATATGGAGGGGCGGTTCGGATACGTGAAGGCGCTGCTGGCGTCGGACTCTTACGTGGATTTTCAACGCCGTCGCCAATACTTGTCGACGGTGACTCATAAAGACTATGAATTGATGGGCGAGTTCAAAACCGATCTGATGCGGATGGAGCAAGCCGAGCGGCAGCGGGCGGAGGCGCGCGCCGGCTTAATGACGTTCAAAGAACGCATCGAGAAAAAGCTGGCGGACATTCAATCGCTCCAGAGGCAAAAGAAGGTGTATCTGGTCAAAATTCGGCAAGAAAAAGAGGCCTACGATCGCGTGGTCGAGGAGCTTGAACGATCCGCGTCCCGAGTAGATGGGTTGTTGCGTCAATTGGAAGCCCGTCGCCAAGCTCTTGCCAAGCGCCCGCCGACATCCGGTCCTCCTCCGTCCATAGGGAAGGGGACGTTACCATGGCCGGTCGAAGGGCAGGTGATCTCCTTTTTCGGCCGGCAAAAGCATCCGACGTTCGATACCTATGTCCAGCGCAAGGGAATTGAGATCAGGACGAAGGACGGCAGCGCGATTCAGGCGGTCATGCCTGGCACGGTGGTCTATGCGGACTGGTTGAAAGGCTACGGACTCGTTATAATTCTGGATCATGGCAACGGGTTTTTTTCTTTGTACGCCCATGCGTCGAAGGTCTTGGCAAAAGTCGGAGAGCAGGTTGTCGGGGGGCATCCTATTGGGGAAACGGGAGACACGGGCGTCATCGGGGAAAATACCTTGTACTTTGAGCTGCGTCAGGGGACCGAGCCGGTGGACCCGCTTCAGTGGCTGGCGAGGCGTTGATTCTCGCGTGGAGCGCGGGCCGAATGTTCGAATGAATGAAGGGATGGGATGATGATGGAACAGCAGCCGCGGCGAAGGTCTTGGGTAGTGTGGCCGATGATCGCCATCGCGCTTCTCGGCGGGATTTTGATCGGGAAGGGGTGGGAGCGGACCGGCTACGCCGGTGAAACCTACGAAGAGCTCAAGACGTTTTCGGAAGTGCTGAATCAAATTCAGCGCCATTATGTCGATGAGACGAAGCCGAAGGAGTTGATCCAAGGCGCCATTCGCGGCATGCTCGCGACGCTCGACCCGCATTCCGCCTATATGACGCCCGAAATGTACAAGGAGATGCAGGTCGAGACCAAGGGAGAATTCGGAGGGGTGGGAATCCAGATCGGCGTGAAAGACAATCGTTTGGCCGTGATCGCGCCCATTGAAGGAACTCCGGCGCATCGGGCGGGGATCAAGGCCGGTGATTTCATCGTCAAGGTCAATGATGAGACGACGAAAGATCTTTCCTTGATGGATGCGGTCCAAAAGATGCGGGGACCGAAGGGGAGCAAGGTGAGTTTGACGGTCCAGCGCGAGGGCACGCCCGAACCTCTCGTGTTTACGCTGGTCCGGGATACGATCAAGATAGAAAGCGTCAAGTCGAAAGTCATTGAAAACAATTTGGGGTACGTGCGGTTGACGCAATTCCAAGAATCAACAGGCAAAGATTTGGCCAAGGCCATCAAACAATTCAAAGAGCAGAAGGTCCAGGGCGTCATCATCGATTTACGGAACAATCCCGGCGGGCTGTTGACCGCCGCGGTCGACGTCTCCGAGCAATTTCTGCCGAGCGGGAAATTGATCGTCTACACCAAGGGCCGCGACGGGAAAAAAGACGAATGGTTCGCCAAGGCCAAAGATCAGTTGGACAATCTTCCTCTGATCGTATTGGTCAACGAGGGATCGGCCAGCGCCTCGGAGATCGTGGCCGGCGCCCTTCAAGATTGGGGACGGGCGGTCGTCGTCGGAACCACCTCGTTCGGCAAGGGTTCGGTCCAGACCATTTTGGCGCTCGGCGACGGATCGGGGCTGCGTCTGACGACGGCCAAGTATTACACGCCGAAGGGACGGACCATCCAATCGACGGGGATCACGCCGGATATCGTGGTGAAAGCGCCGCAGCCGGTCGTCGCCAAGACGACCGAGAACCAAAATCAAGCGGGCGAGAAAGATCCCGAGGGGAAGGGCGGAAAGTCTCCGGCTGGTGCTGGAAAGGATCAGGCGTCTCCTGTCGGGAAGTCGTCGGACGAAGTCGGCGCCAAAACCGGGACGACTCCTCCGGTCGCAACGGCGGAGGTGGGGACCGATCTTTCGCCCGAGGAAGACGTCCAATTGCAAAAGGCCGTGGAGCTGCTCAAAACCTGGAAGATCTTCAAGGAGCTCAAGCCCTCTTAAGCTTGCGCGAATCCGCTTTCGGAATTTTCGCGCGAGAGAAATCGAACGCCTGGTCGATCCGTTCGACCCGGCGTTTCTTGGCGTCTCCGCGTCAACGGTTACGAGGACCTGCCAGTTCAATCCCGACTTTCCCAAGGTTTTTCTCGGAGGAAGTCGGGGCGGGTCTCCTGAATCCCGTATTTTCCTTTTCAATTTTTCACCAACCGATACAATGGGGTCGTCGACGGCTTCTGCATGCCGGTCGGCGTTCTTCTCCGGCGAAAGCGGATCCCTCTCCAACACGGGAAACCGACGGGTATCATGGCGACTCTTATTTCCGTGGCATCAGGGAAAGGCGGTGTGGGCAAGAGCGTCGTCTCGACCAACCTGGCGCTGGCGCTTGCAAAGGCTGGTCGACAAGTTCTGCTGGCGGATCTCGACGTGGGAGGAGCCGATGCCCATATCTTGCTTGGAGAGCTGAAACCGTCGGTCACTCTCACGGATTTTTTAAACAAACGGGTTCACCACTTGGGCGACGCGGCCATCCCGATCACGTTTCATCCGAATCTCCGCCTCATTGCCGGAACGGGTGACACCTTGGCGACGGCCAACATGGCCTATGCCCGCAAGAAACGATTGATGAATCAATTTCAAGGTCTCAACGCAGAGGTGGTCGTCATCGATGTCGGAGCCGGGACCAACTACCATTCGCTGGATTTTTTTCTGATGGCCGATGTTCATCTCGCGGTCGCCACGCCGGAGCCGACGTCGGTGTTGGATCTGTACCGATTCATCAAATTGGCGGCGATCCGACGAGTGCTGGCCTGTTTTCTTGCCCGCAGTCCTTTGTCCGAGACTCTGTCCAACCGCGACTTTTCCAGTGTGGAAGAAGTCATGGACATTGCGGGAGCGACCGATCCGGAGGGACGAGACGTGGCGGCCTCGGCCTTGCGGGCGTTTCGACCCGGATTGATCGTCAATCGCGCCTCCGGTCGCTCCCACGTCAACGTGCTGTATCTTCGCAAAGTTCTCCGAGACTACGTCGGCGGCGACATCCTGTTTCTTGGAGAAATCCCCGAGGATCCGGCCGTAGGACAAGCGGTTCAAAAATTCATGCCCGTCGTCGAAGCCGTTCCCGAGTCTCCGGCCGCCAAGGGGTTGCTGGCCGTCTCCGCAGCCCTTGAGCGATTGTTGGCCGAAGGCCAAGCCGTCGCTTCTTCTCCTCGCGATGTCGAACCGTCCCCTTGTCGGCGTCCGACGCCGCGTTCTGCGGAGGCGGTTTCCTGCGAGGCCGTTCCCTCAAGCCCGTAGGGTCTCTTTATCGTGGCGGGACGACGGAAACGACGATCGGGAGACGTTGGGGCGAGCGACGTTTGGTCGAGCAAAAGAATACCCTCGTGTTCAAGATCTCCGCGCAAGACCGGTGAATCGTTGTGAGTCGGTTTATTAGTTGGCAGGCTGGTCCCTTCGTGCCATGAGCTGCTGAACGGCATCGAGCAATTCCTGCTCGGACCCTGAAAATCCCGGAACCGTGCGAAGCAGATGGGAGCGGATCAGTTGCTCCAAGTCCGGAAGGGCTCGAATACCAAGGCGAAAGTACAAGTATGTCACAAGGGAATCTGAAAACCCCGGCAGAGAAGCCCAGGCTTTTACCTCAGGCGGCAAGGGGGTTTTGATCTCTTCATAGGCGCGAATCGTTCCACTCTCAAGAAATTCCACGATTTTCTTGGCCAAGTCTTTGCCGATCCCCTCGATGTCTTCCAACTGACGCCGGTTTGCAACAGCAGCGATGTCTTCTTCGAGAGCCAGCAAGGCCTCCGCCGCCCGTTGATAGGCCCGAACCCGGTAGGGGTTCGCTCGTTGAGCCGAGAGCAGTTCGGCCATTGATCGAAAGAGAGTCGCCAGTCGCCGGTTGTTCTCGTGCATGGTGATGCCCTGACGGATTAAGCGGATGGATAGGCCTATTGTGCGTCGTTCCGGGCCGTTTGAGCAAGCAGCCTTGATTGACAAGGCGAATTCTTGTCCCCTAGGATGACCGTCATGGGTGAAGCGATCAAAATCCAGGTGAACGGCGAGACGAGGGACTGGTGCGACGGCGTGACGGTGGCCGATTTGTTGCGGGATCTGGAGATCGCGACCGACCGTGTGGCGGTGGAGGTCAACCTTGAAATTTTGGACCGCGCAAGGTTCGCGGAACATCGGCTTCGGGACGGCGATCGCGTGGAGATTCTGAGCTTTATCGGCGGAGGCGCGTTGTGTATCGGTGACGGGGGCGTCGATGCGCCCCGCATGGGCGAATCGAGGGAATCGCCAAGAGCGCACGGCTTTCCCCGCCATTTTTTGAAGAGGGGGCTATGACGGACGATCGGTTGATCATCGCAGGGCGTGAGTTCAAGTCACGACTGTGGGTAGGAACGGGCAAGTACAAAAGTTTCGCCGAGACCCAAAAAGCCATTGAGACGTCGGGAGCCGACGTCGTCACGGTGGCGGTGCGCCGCGTCAATATCACCGATCGATCCAAAGAAAACCTGCTCGACTACATTGATCCCAAGAAATACACGATTCTCCCTAATACGGCCGGTTGCTACACGGTGGAAGACGCGGTGCGATACTCCCGTCTTGCGCGCGCCGCCGGCGTCTCCGATTTGGTGAAGCTCGAGGTGATCGGGGATGAAAAAACGCTGTTCCCCGATACGGCGGGCTTGATCGAAGCGGCGAGAATTCTGATCAAAGAAGGGTTCATCGTGCTGCCCTACACGAACGACGATCCGATCGTCGCCAAGAAACTGGTCGATATCGGGTGTCCGGCGGTGATGCCGTTGGCCGCGCCGATCGGATCGGGGCTCGGGATCAGAAATCCGTACAATCTGAAGATCCTGATGGAGAGCGTCAACGTCCCGGTCATCGTCGATGCCGGCGTGGGAACGGCGTCAGACGCGGCGTTGGCCATGGAATACGGGGCCGACGCGGTATTGATGAATACGGCCATCGCCGGTGCGCGAGATCCCATTGCCATGGCGGAAGCGATGAAATACGCGGTCTGGGCAGGCCGGTTGGCGTACAAAGCCGGCCGAATTCCCAAGAAACTCTACGCGACGGCGAGCAGCCCGATAGAGGGAATGCTCTGAGCCGTTCCAAGTTGCCGGTACGCACTGACGGTTGCTCGGCGGTTTTTCGGATGCGAGGATGCGCGACGCGGCGCGTGTGCGCGACGCCCGGTCCCTCTCGATCACTGTATGCGATCCGTTGATTTTCGCCTGCTGTTGGTCACGGATCGAAGCCAAACACGGGGGCGCCCCCTCCTAGAGCTTCTTCACCGGGCTATCGAGGCGGGGTTGCCGGCCATTCAGCTTCGCGAGCGAGATTTGCCGACCCGAGAGCTGATTCAGTTGGGGCGAGAGCTCGGATCGTTTACGAAATCCAGGGCCGTGCCATTGATCGTCAACGATCGGGTCGATCTGATGTTGGCGATGAATCTGGACGGCGTTCATCTGCGCACCAACAGCCTTCCGCTCTCGGCCGTTCGCCGGCTGGTCGGGGCCGATCGCCTGATAGGGATTTCGACGCATTCTCTCGCGGAAGTGCAAGTTGCCGATCGGGAGAGGGCGGACTATGTCGTGTTCGGGCCGGTTTTTGATACGCCGTCGAAGCGACAGTTCGGATCTCCCGTCGGACTGGACCGATTGGCCGAAGCCTGTCGGCTCTCAACGGTTCCGGTGTTTGCCATTGGAGGAATCACGTGCGCAGCGGTGCCCGCCGTTCGTCGAGCCGGCGCGCACGGCGTCGCGGTCATCGGGGCGATTCTCGGTCGCGACGACGTCGCCGCCGCGACGCGCGATCTGTTGGCGGCACTGGCCGCGTCGTCCGATTCCGATGCTCGCGCAATCCCGCGCGCGTAGCGCCGCTCCAGTTGACCACCCCAGGGTCGGGTGTTAGAATCCGAAAAAGGAGCATACGGACTCGCTTTCGACCGATGTCGGGGGCGAATGTCGAGCGCCGCACATGGGAGAAAGCAAAAATCAACAGACCCGGCTCCGGTCCCTCCGCGATTCCGTCAAGAAAATCACCAAGCGGTTATCAGAGAGGAATGCGGGCATGATTCACAAAAACGACGAGCACGCCGGAGAAACCGACAGGCTTCGCGAGCAAATCCAGTCGATGGAAGAAGAAATCCGTCGATTGTATCAATCGCGCTATCAGCTTGAGCAGGTGAACAAGCAGAATGAACGGCTGGTCGCGGCGCTTCAAGAGGCGAAAACACAGATCGAAACGCTGCGCGCCGAAGTCGATAAGCTGACGGCTCCTCCTTCGTCGTACGCCATTTTCTCGAGCCTCAATGAGGACGGGACGGGAAACGTGTTCGTGTCCGGCCGAAAAATGAAAGTCAGCATTCATCCTTCCATCAGCGGTCCTCAATTGAGAAAAGGGCAGGAAGTCGTGCTGAACGAAGCGCTCAACGTCATTGAGGCGAAGAGCTTCGATAGACAGGGAGAAGTGGTGCGGCTCAAGGACGTGTTGGAGGGAGGGCGCGCGCTCGTGACGTTGCACTTCGACGAAGAGAAAGTCGTCGAGTTGGGAGATCCGTTGCTGGCCGATCGATTGAGCGTCGGCGATCATCTCTTGTACGATCCTCGTTCCGGATACGTGATCGAAAAACTGCCGAAATCGGAAGCGGAAGAACTGGTGCTGGAAGAGGTTCCCGACGTCGATTACTCGCGTATCGGCGGGCTTCAGAAAGAGCTGGAGCAGGTACGGGACGCGGTCGAATTGCCGTTCCTTTATCCGGACCTGTTCGCCGAGTACAAGCTGAGCGCTCCGAAGGGCGTCTTGTTGTATGGGCCGCCCGGCTGCGGCAAAACGCTCATCGCCAAGGCCGTCGCCAATTCGATCGCCAAAAAACTCGGTCACCGCACCGGGAAGGAGATCCGCAGCTATTTTCTCCACGTCAAAGGCCCTGAACTGCTCAACAAGTACGTCGGCGAGTCCGAACGGCAGGTGCGGGAGGTCTTCAAAAAGGCGAAGGAGCGCGCGGAAGACGGTCATCCGGTGATCGTCTTTTTCGACGAAATGGACGCTTTGTTCAGGACGAGAGGGAGCGGTATCTCGTCCGACATCGAATCGACGATCGTTCCGCAATTTTTGTCGGAAATAGACGGAGTGGAACGTCTGCGCAACGTAATCGTCATCGGCGCCAGCAACCGGCAGGATTTGATCGACCCCGCGGTGCTGCGGGCCGGACGGCTGGACGTCAAGGTCAAAGTCGGGCGTCCTGACGCCGAAGCGGCGCGGGACATTTTTTCAAAGTACCTGTCGCCGAATCTGCCGTTCGATCAGAGCGAGTTGGATCGGCACGGGGGCGACCGCCAAGCCTTTGTGGAACGGCTGACCGCGCGGACCGTCGAGGCCATGTATGCCTCCAGCGAGGAGAACAAGTTCATCGAGGTGACGTACGCCAACGGCGAAAAAGAAGTGCTGTATTTCAAGGATTTCGCCAGCGGAGCCTTGATCGAGGGCATCGTGTCGCGCGCCAAGAAATTCGCCGTCAAGCGGGCCATTGCAAAAGAAGGGCATGGTCTGCGATTGGAAGATATGTTGCGCGCCATCCGCGAGGAGTTTAAAGAGCACGAAGATCTTCCCAATACGACCAATCCGGATGATTGGGCGAAAATCGCCGGGAAGAAGGGTGAGAAGATCGTTCACATCAGAACGATCAGCGGTGGACCTGATGAGTCTCGCCAGATCGAAACTGTGACCACCGGTCATTACCTCTGACGCCTCCATGCGGAAAGACACTCCAACGACTTATCCGCGTGTGCTGGGTACCGAGACTGAATTCGGCATCGCGGCGAAGGACTCGTCCGTTTCCGATCCCGTGTCGAGCTCCATCGCCGTGATCGGACACTATAGGAGAATCCCCGCTCCCGCTGCGATTTGGGATTACGAGCACGAAAATCCGCTCTTGGACGCCAGAGGGTTCGAAGTCGAGGGAGAGCGGGAACGTCCCAATCCGGATTACAACCGACAATTGAACAAAGTGCTGGCCAACGGCGGGCGGCTGTACGTGGACGGCGCCCATCCGGAATACTCCACGCCGGAATGTTCACGGGCTCGAGAAGTCGTGGCGTTTGAGCGGGCGGGAGAGCGGATTCTGGCCCAAAGTCTCCAGGAAATGGCGAGGGTGGTGGGGCGGGATCTGTACGTTCTGTACAAGAACAATTCGGACGGCAAGGGCAACAGTTACGGGTATCATGAGAATTATCTGGTTTCCAGGACCGTGCCGTTCGAGCACATCGTCCGATCGTTGGTTCCTTTCCTGGTGACGAGGCCGATTTTTGCCGGTGCCGGGAAGGTCGGAGCGGAAAATCAGACGAGTCCCACCGAGTATCAAATTTCTCAGCGCGCGGATTTTTTTGAATGTTTGGTCGATCTCAACACGATGGTCAAGCGACCGATCATCAACACCCGAGACGAGCCGCACGCCGATCACGCAAAGTATCGGCGGTTTCACGTCATCGTCGGCGACGCCAACATGGCCGAAGTCTCCACCTTTCTCAAGGTCGGAACCTTGAGCATCGTGCTCGATCTTTTGGAAGCGGGAGCTACGCCGCCGGTCATCGAGTTGGACGAGCCGGTCCGGGCGTTCCGGCAAGTGTCGCGCGATCTGGAGATGAAGGAGACGATCAAGTTGGTCGGGGGCGGTCCGACGACGGCCGTGGCCGTGCAGCGCGCTTACCTCCAGTCCGCCAAGGACTTTTACGCCGAAGAGGGCTGCGACGATGAAACGCGGGACATTCTCGCGCGGTGGGAGGAGGTGCTCGACAAGCTCGAGCGAGATCCGCGCCTGCTGGTGCGGGAATTGGATTGGGTGGCCAAGCGCCACCTCATTGAATCCTATATGGATCGGAAGCGGTGCGGCTGGGACGATCCTCGAACGAAATTGATGGATCTTCAATACCACGACGTTCGTCCCGATCGCGGATTGTTTTATACCCTGGAGCGCGGCGGCCACGTTGATCGTATCGTCCACGAGGAGGATATCCAACGGGCCGAATTGACGCCCCCGCCGAACACGAGAGCGTACTTTCGGGGGCGCTGCGCGAGCAAGTTCGCCAGGTCGCTCTACGGCGCGAGCTGGACGTCGCTCTTGTTCGATGCGGGGAACGGGACCATCAAGCGAGTGCCGCTGATGGACCCGCACCGCGGCACCCAGGCGTTGACCGGCGGTTTGTTGGACCTTGTTGACTCGGTCGATGCCTTGATTGAAAAGTTGAAGGCCTGAGCCGACTCCAGTTCGTTTCGATGGATGACATGAAGTCGCCCTATTTCCCGGATTTTGAGAGCTCCAGCTTTTTTGATTTCCTTGCCGAACATCGGCCCGGTCTTCTACCGGGCGCAGGAAAAAACGCATCCGCCGGACACGCCATGTCACCGGAGCAGACGGCTCAAGGAGCGCACCTGACGGTCCCCCACGCCACTACGGTCTTGGCCATCAAGTATCGTGACGGTGTGGTCATCGCGGGAGACCGGCGGGCGACGGAGGGATTTCAGATCGCCGACCGACGTATTGAAAAAGTCTTCAAGATCGACGACTGGTCCGCCATGGCGATCGCAGGCGCCGCGGGACCCTGCATCGAGATGGCCAAATTGTTCCAGACGGAGCTGGAACACTACGAAAAATTGGAAGGCGTGCCGTTGTCGTGCGAAGGAAAAGCGAACAAACTCGGCCAGATGGTCAAGGCCAATCTTCCCTTGGCGTTCCAAGGGCTCATTGTCATGCCGCTTTTCGCGGGATACGACGTGAAGCGCGGCGAAGGGCGCATTTTTAAATATGATCTCGCCGGCGGCCGGTACGAAGAGTCTGATTATCACGCGATCGGGTCTGGGGGAAAGGACGCCCGCAACACCATGCGCGAACACTTTCGAAAGAACATGGCCGAGC
Source organism: Nitrospira sp. (assembly GCA_024331125.1). GTDB lineage: Bacteria > Nitrospirota > Nitrospiria > Nitrospirales > Nitrospiraceae > Nitrospira_D. The sequence continues at coordinate 150,921 of JANDJI010000006.1, read as the reverse complement.
CGGACGCGCTTGGCCTGGCGCTGACAGCTCTGTATAACGCCGCGGACGACGACGTAGGCACCGGGGGGCCGGATCTCGTGCGAGGCATTTATCCGACGGCCAAGTTCGTGACGGCCCAAGGGATCGTCGATGTGTCCGATGAGAAGGTTCGCTCGGTGTACGACGGGTTGATCGCCGTGCGCCGTTCGAGGGAGGCGTAACCATGCCGCTGCCGTATTACGTGTCTCCCGAACAGATGATGCAGGACAAGGCCGAGTATGCCAAGAAGGGCATCGCGAAGGGCCGGTCGATCATCGCCATGGAATACGCGGACGGTGTCCTGCTGACGGCCGACAATCCCAGCGCATCTTTGCACAAGATCTCGGAGGTGTACGACAACATCGCCTTTGCCGGAGCCGGAAAATACAGCGAGTTTGAAAATTTGCGGAAAGCCGGTATCAGACACGCCGATCTCAAGGGGTTCATGTACAGCCGGGAAGATGTGACCGGCCGGTCGCTTGCGAACGGCTATTCACAAAGTCTCGGCACGATTTTCAGCCAGGAGATCAAACCCCTCGAAGTGGAAATTTTGGTCGTGCAAGTCGGCGTCAACGGCCATCCCAACGAGATCTATCGTATTTCGTTCGACGGCAGCATCATCGACGAAAAAATTTTTGCGGTCATCGGGGGAAGGGCGGAGGCCGTTCAAGCGGTTTTGAAAGACAAGATCTCGACCGAGCCGGCCACGTTGGGAGCCGCCCTGTCGCTCTGCGTGTCGGCGCTCGAACAGACGGCCAATCAGAAATTGCCCCCCGAAGGTCTGGAAGTCGCAGTATTGGACCGCAACCGCCTCGGCCGAAAGTTTCGTCGATTGTCGGTCGCCGACGTTCGACGACTGCTCTCCGATTAGCGCCCCTCGCCTCACGCCGTTCCACGCCTTCTCTTGCGGATCAACGAAGGGCCGTGTAATCTGATTTTATCAGCCCATGGCCGGCACAGGTCCGATGAAACAAAGAATTTTCGGTCTCGAAAACGAGTACGGCCTCATCTTTTCGCCCAATGGGAGAATTTATCTCCCCATGGAAAAGGTCTTGGGCTACATCTTTGAGGGGCTGATCCCGAATAGCTGGCCGTCGAACGCCTTTCTCGTCAACGGCGCGAGGTTCTATCAGGACACCGGATGCCATCCGGAATACTCCACGCCCGAATGCGACAACATTCTCGATTTGGTGACCCACGACAAGGCCGGCGAGCGGCTGCTGGAAGCTTGCCTGCCGGCAGCCGAAGAGCGGCTTCGCGAGGAAGGGTTGTCGGGCGAAATTTACATTTTCAAGAACAACACCGATTCGCTGGGCAACACCTACGGATGTCACGAGAATTTTCTCATGCGGCGGGACGTCGATTTCTGGAAAGTCACGGAGCAATTGATTCCGTTTTTCGTCACGAGGCAGGTGTTCAGCGGGGCGGGAAAGGTCCTCAAGGTGTCAGGCAAACCCCAGTATTTTATTTCCCAACGGGCGCAGCACATTCACGAAAAGACCTCCTCGTCCACGACGTCGTCCCGCAGCATCATCAACACGCGCGACGAGCCGCACGCCGACGCGGAACGTTACCGGAGGCTGCACATCATCGTAGGAGATTCCAACATGTCGGAATTCGCCACGTATCTCAAGGTGGGAACGGCGGCGCTGGTTCTGTCGATGATCGAAGAGGGCTATCTGGTGCACGGAGTGGAACTGGAGGACCCGGTGAAGGCGATTCGCGAAATCGCGAGGGATCCCACGCTCAAGAAAAAAGTCCGGCTTGACGATGCCCGATCCATGACCGCCATTGAGATTCAGCGGGTCTATTTGGAGCGCGCGAGGCAGTATCTGGACCAGGAAGAACACGATGCGGCGCTCGACGACGTGTATGCCAAGTGGGAGGCGGTGCTCCGTCAGTTGGAGGAAGACCCCATGCAGTTGGCGCATCAAATCGACTGGGTGACCAAGAAGCACCTGATTCAATCATATGTGGACAAGAAGGAATGCGGATGGGATGATCCCCGCGTCTTGCTGCTGGACTTGCAATTTCACGACGTGAAGCGCACAAGAGGATTGTACTACCTGTTGGAATCGCGCGGGTTGGTCGAGCGGATCGTGCAAGAAGACGCCGTGCAACGGGCCATGTCCACGCCTCCGCAGACGACCAGAGCCAAGGTGCGAGGGGATTTCATTCGGTTCGCAAGGGCGAAAAACCGTTCCTACACGGTCGATTGGACCTATTTGAAATTGAACGGCTACTGGGAGGAGACGATTCTCTGCATGGATCCGTTCAGCGCCGTGAATCGGCGGGTTGAGGAATTGCTGTCGCAGATGCCGGGAGGACGGTTTCACCGATGAGCCGGCCGGTCAAGACGTTCGTCGGGCGGCGGTGTCTTCTGTGGAAGGGGATGCTGGTCGTCGCCGTTCTTGCCCTCGGCGGTCCGGCAATGGTTCTCACCGCAGGGGAGGCTGCTTCCGCAGACGATGGAGGACGGTACAAGGGTAAACAGGGCCAGATTCTCGTCGTGAAAGTTCCGGCGGACGAGACGTCGCGTGAGGCTCGTGGAACGTTCATGGGCAGAACCGTCAGATTTTTTCGCGAGACCGGACCGGATGAGCGGAAAGAGTTTGTCGGGCTGCTCGGCATCGACCTGGAGGATAAACCGGGGACCCACGAGCTTGCGATCGAGATCGAGCAGAAGGGCGGCAGTCGACGGCTCACCTATCACGTGGAAGTGCTGAAAGAGAAATTCCGCGTCGAGCGGCTGACCCTGCCCAAAGACAAGGTCGATCTTGACGAGCGGAGCTTGCAGCGCTGGAAAGCGGAGCAAGAGCAGGTCAAAACGGCGCTGGCGGACGATTCACCGGTCAGGTTGTGGCGACCGGGCTTCGCGGAGCCGGTCAGCGGAAGACGAACCGGAATTTTCGGCAGCGTCAGAATCATGAACGGCCAAGTCCGCAGCCCTCATAACGGCGAGGACATTGGAGCCCCCGTCGGCACCGACGTGGCGGTGACGAACGACGGCGTCGTACGGCTGACGGTCGATCACATCTTCTCCGGCAAGGGGGTGTATGTCGATCATGGGCTCGGATTCTATTCCATGTATTTCCACCTGTCGGAAATACTGGTCAAGGAAGGCGATACGGTGCGGGCCGGACAGGTCATCGGCAAGGTGGGCGCAACCGGCCGCGCGACCGGTCCCCATCTCCATTGGGGCGTCAAACTCAACGGTGCGCGCGTCAATCCCTATGCGCTGCTGGAACTGCCGTTCAGGGGTGAGGCACGATCGGCAATCCAGGATCCGGCATCTGACGTTCCGTCTCACGTGGGCGAGCCCGCTCCATAAAAAGCTGTGCCACGGGTTACCCGTTTCCGACTCCGACGAAGCAGCCGATGATGCGCCGTCTCGCGCAGTGCACGTTTCAAGTCGCCGGTTTGCAATTGCCGGGTCCAAGCGCAAAACTGAAGGCTCCCAAAATGTGCAATTCCAAAATCGGAAACGAATCACGACCCGGTGATTGGTGAGCGACACTCTCGGTATGGCGGTATGGAAAACATGTAAAAGAGACGTCGCAACGAAACGGAGAGAGGCGAGGCTCCGACCATGAGAATCGTTCTGCTCGGTCTCTCAGCGTTGGCGATCGGGCTTGCCACGAGACGATTTTATCTCACCGAACACATCGGGTATGACGTCGGCGCCTTGTTCCTGCTGTTGGTCGGCATCCAATTGCTCGTGGCGGCGATCCTGTTGGGCGATCGGCATGCCGATCAAAATCGGAATTTCCCTCCATCGGATCGAGAGCAAAAAAACAATCGAGACGAGCCCGGAGAAAAACCGTAGAGCCTTTCTTCGCCATTCACACGTAAAAACCCTTGCCAAGGAGCCGGATGTTGCCTACCATCCGCCACTGACGAGAGGGGGACTCTCTGAGTCAAATCCCTCGAAAAGTAAGTCTCCATGCCGCAGATTTTTGACAACATCGCGCTGAAACTGCTGGAAGGCCTGCACGCGGCGCTGCCCGGTGCCGCGGCCAGTTCGTTCTGAGTCGGGTATCTCAACCTCCGCGGTTGGGGACGGGTGGCCGATCTGGTCGAGGGTCTGCCTGGCGGGGAAGAGACCCGTGCTTACCGTTTTTTGGAGTGAGTGTAATGCCTGACGCGGATTCTGCTCAAGTTTCGTCGCACAAGACGATCACAAAAGCATTTTTACGCCGAGTTGTCCATCGGCAGCTAATGGAATTGGGATCCTCGAAAAATGGGAGGGGGTATTTCATCTCTGATGAATTGACCAAACAACGTGTCAGAGAATTACACGGCATTCATCGGATGGAGAGACTGAAAAAGGAGCGAGCTTTCGTGCTGGAGCGCGGGCATGACCTAGTGAAGAACTTCGCAACAGGCTGGCAGGTGAATCCTGAAGCGATAGACCCTGAGTTGGTTGCAGTTTCTGCTGAGACACCTGAATCAGATCTTTTTAGGCTGGCAACTCTGCTGTGGTCAGTTCCTGTGTCACAGGGATACGGGAGGCGACTCCGGTTCCTGGTTCGAGATCGACAGAACGGAAAGCTCATTGGACTTTTTGCTCTTGGCGACCCTGTTTTCAACCTCAAGGCAAGGGATGAGTGGATAGGATGGACCCACGAAGACCGAGCCGAACGTCTTGTGCACATCATGGATGCCTATGTGGTTGGAGCAGTACCCCCCCTTACGCACAGCTTATAGGCGGAAAGCTTATTGCTGCGCTCATGACGAGTGCGGAAGTGGTCGAAGCCCATGAGAAAAAATATTCGGGAAGGGAATCACTCATCACTGGCAAGGTTAAACGTGCCAGGCTCGTATTGATAACCACTACATCGGCTCTTGGACGTTCATCTTTGTACAACCGTTTGGCGATTCTTGGTGGTCCAAGATTCACGAGGATTGGAACAACAAAGGGCTTTGGTCACTTTCATTTTTCTGGGCCCACGTTCGACTTGTTGCGAAGCTACCTCACGCAAGGGGGCCATCCTTATGTTTCAGGACATCGCTTTGGAATGGGACCCAACTGGCGGCTGCGAGTCACGCGCGCAGCCCTTGAGGATGTCGGATATGAAGGTGACATTCTACTCAAGCACGGCGTTCCCCGCGAAGTTTATGCTGTGCCTCTAGCTGAAAATTGGAGACAAGTGCTACTGGGTGAGCACCAGAGAGTTCGGACAAGGGTGCTTCCTACCAAGGAAATAGCGGATTATTGCCTAAAGCGATGGATAATCCCACGATCGCATAGAGACAGAGACTTTAAAAGGGTGTCTCGAGGGCCCATTCATCACTGGTTGCTGAACGGAGGCCCTCCCGCTTCATGGTGAACCATGTTGATGGAGAGATGCTGTAATGGCACTGGCGAATTTTAATTTGGAAACACTCAGAGAAAAGGTCTTGAAAGCATATAAGGCTGACGACCCTCGCCTGGTTAAATTTCGTGAATACGCCAGGCGACTTAAGAACGATGTTAGGCCTCTCAGGACTTTCTCGGTTAACGCGGTTTCCTTTGTCTCGGCTGATGGAGGAGATAATAGGCTCATCTTCAATCCCGCAGTGGTTGAGCTAGTTCGAGTAGTTGACTCGCGGGGGGAATGAGTGCGCCCTGGATGCTGTGGCTAGTACGGCTCCTTTGGATGAACTCGAGGAGCGGGCAAGACCTGGAACAGCGGTGGGGGTAGCGCCCTTGCAGCGCCTATGTGGTGATCTTCGCAAAGACCTAAAGGCTATGTCCTATCTAATCCGGGCAGCAGGAACTCCCGGTAAGAGTACCGGTGCATTGCGTTGCTATCGAGACATAGTGGAATGGTCAGTCCTGTACGACTTGGTGGCTAATCCCAATATTCAATGGGGAGGCGATACCATCCTGGTTCGCGATGGATGGGACAAGGGTCAAGGCCAATGCGTCGAAGCACAAGGCGATGAGCTACGGACGGATGGTGACGGAAGAAGCGCGGCTGCAGGCGGAAGTGGCGGCTCTGCTCAAGCAGGCGGAGGCTGCCGATGCGCGGGATGATGCGGCGTATGGCCTGGACCGGCGGGGTGATGAGCTGCCCGCCGAGTTGGCACGTCGGGAGCAACGGCTGGAGACCATGCGGGCGGCCGAGGCGGTGCTGGAGCAGGAGGCCCAGGCCGAGGCCATCCTCAAGCAGGCAGCCCGCGAGGTTCGCGAGACCGAAGGACCGCGCCGGGGACGGCCCCCGCAGCCGTCCCGCTCGGGGCCTCATCCGAAGGCCCAGCGGAACTTCACCGATCCGGAGAGTCGGATCATGCCGGCGTCGGATTTCAAGGGGAGTGTCGTGCTAAGGGTACAACTGCCAAGCGGCCGTCGATGCACGGGCGCAGATCATTGTCGCGGCCGACGTCACCGATGAAGCCAATGACAAACAGCAAGCGCAGCCGCTGCTGCCCCAAGCTGTCGCGAACACCGGTCAGGCACCTCGGATCGCGAGCATGGACACCGGCTATTTCAGCGAGGCGAACGTCACGCCCCTCACGGCGCTGGGCTGTACGCCGCCCATCCCGCCGGATCGCCAGCTTCATGGTCAGATGGTGCCCGCCGCCCTCCGGGCCGACCGCCAGTGGGACTGTCGGTGGCTGACCGGATGCGCCGCACGACGCACGGGCGACGGCGCTCCGCCCGGCGCAAAGCGATCGTCGAGCCGGTGTTCGGCCAGATCAAGCAGGGCCGCGGCTATCGGCAATTCTTGCTGCGCGGGAGGCGGCAGGTGCGCGGAGCATGGGCTCATCTGTACCACCCACAACGTCCGCAAGCTCTGGTGGGCGCTCGGTCATCGGCCCCGAGGCCCAGCACACCGCCTGCACACACTGAGTGGCAGCCGGAGAGCGGAGCGGAAAGCCCAAGGGGAGCGGGAACTCGACGCGCCCATCGCCCAGGAGAGGAACTGAACTGGAATCAGCCTTCAGAATCATGGGCCACTCACAGCAATGCCGGGCAGGCTCCTTGATCGGTTAAAAAATGGCCTTCTTGAGAAACTGAAACAATCGAAGGAGAGCAGGATAAAATTTGTCCGTGTACCAGGAGCAATGTCCGGCAACGAAGGGATCGGTGTGGCTTCTGGTCAATTGTATTACGTCATTAAGGATCTCAAGATTCCCGTAGACACACAATCGGAGGATGAACTCAAGAAACCGCTACTCAATTTAATATTCGGAGAAGGAGCCATTCACGTGGAAAAATTCAACGATAAGGATTACTTCTGTGCCACAATGGCAGATGGGGAGCGAGTTTTAGGCAAACAACCTATTGTTCATAACGGTCAGCAATAGCCGAGTACTTATACCCTGATTGACGCAGAGCAGAAATTGGTGGCTCTCCCGGCATGTGGCCAAATAATGACCGCCGATCGACGAGCACGGCTCTCACCTCTACGGCCTCACGGATAAGGTCAAAATTGTTGATGACACGAGATGAACAATCCGCACCGGACCCGTTCAAGGTTCGGCGTTCTTACACCTTTTCTGCACGATCGAGCCGATTGTGATCTGCCGGTTGGTTGCCCGCGATGCTGAAGGAGGTGAGGTGATTGGTGCTCAACAGCAGGGATGCGATCAGACACGGCGTCCGGCATGCGCGAGCGAGAATTGGTGGAGGGCACGGGAGTCGAACCCGCGACCCCTACGTTGCGAACGTAGTGCTCTCCCAGCTGAGCTAGCCCCCCACGCTTGTCACTGATGCGAACCGAGCACGCAAAAACCGGCAGGGTTGGCTGCGCCTGATTGCGCAACATGGAACCTGGGTCAGGAGAACGGGGAGGTGTCGCGCTCGCATTCGCGAAGGCATTCTACACAAGACGTCGTCGAGATTCCACTAGAAGAAGTCCTCCAACCGCTTATCGCACGAGCCTAATTCCCGTGGGAATCTCGCACGAGCGAGAGGGTGCCGGCCGGTCGGATCCGATTACGCCCCTCTTGTTTGGCTTGATAGAGGGCCTGATCGGCCGCTTTGATGAGATCAGTGGGAGAGGTGTTCCTGGTGGGGGTCAGACAGGCATAGCCGACGCTGATAGTGATCAGTCCTCCGTCGACGTTCTTGATTCCGAGACACTCAACCCGGCGGCGAAGGTTCTCGGCCACCTGCGCGGCGCCTTCAATGGAGGTGCCCGGCAACACGATGGCAAACTCGTCGCCTCCGTAGCGGGCGACCAGGTCGCCGGGCCGATTCACGGCGCTGGAGATCGCGGCGGAGACTCGTTTGAGGCACTCGTCTCCGGCCATGTGGCCTTTGGTGTCGTTATAGGTTTTGAACTGGTCGATATCGAACATGATGAGGGAGAGCGGAGTCGCCTCGCGAGCCGCCCGCCGCCATTCCTGGTCCAGAAAGTCGTCGAATTGGCGGCGGTTGGTGATGCCTGTCAAGCCGTCCAAGCAAGAGAGGCGAAGGAGCATTTGGTTGGCTTCCTGCAATTGGCGCATGACTTCGAGCAGCTCCTGCTCGCGCGAGCGTCGCCGTTCGATTTCATGGACCAGGCGCAGGACGGATCGCACCCGTGTCAGAAGCTCGATCCTGTTGATCGGCTTGGCGATGTAATCCATCGCGCCGGCGGCGAAGGCCTGTTGAAGATCGGCCGGGTCGGTTTTGGCGGTGATCATGATGACGGGAGTGTCGCGGTACCGCGTGACGGCTTTGATCCGGCGGCAGGCCTCGATTCCGCTGGTTTGAGGCATGAGGATGTCCATCAAGATGAGGTTCACTTGGCCGGAGGGCTCGTTGCTCCCGTCAAGCCCCAGGTACTCGAAGGCGGCGGCGGCGGAGTCGGTCGTGACGACGTCTTCATATCCGGACGACAGGAGGATGGTTTTGAGCAATTCGCGGTCGTCCGGCGAGTCGTCAACGATCAGGATACTCATACGACATACGCTCTCATGCCGAGATGGGTCGAATCCTAGCAATTAGTCCTGGCAAACACCAGGATAAAGCTTTTTGATACAGGGCTGGCAGAGGCCGTGGCTGAATTGAACCTCGGAATGCTCGCTCAGATATTCTTCGATGCGCGTCCACAATCCATCGTCGGTGCGGATGTTTTTGCAGGACGCGCAGATGGGAATCAGGCCGCGGAGCACTTTGACTTCCTTGAGCGCCCGCTGCAGATCCTCGTTGCTGCGCCGCAGCTCGGCCTCCCGCTCTTTGCGGCAATCCATTTCCCGCTTGAGCGTCAAGGCGGACGTTACGCGCGCCAGCAACTCGACGCTGTTGACCGGCTTGGAGATGTAATCCATGGCTCCCGCCGAGAACGCTTCGCTCAAGTCGTCCGGGTCGTTTTTGGCCGTGACCATGATGATCGGGATGTCTCGAAGATGGTCTCGCTGTTTGATCAGTCGGCACGCCTCGATGCCGCTAAGATTCGGCATGAGGATATCCATGAGGATCAAGTCGATGGGCGAACGGTCTTGCTCGGCATTGAGGGACAACATCGAAAAGGCCGTCTGCGCCGACTCGGCCGTTAGGACATCGGAGTGGCCGGCGTTCGTGAGGACGGATCTCAGGAGAAGCTGCTGATCAGCGGAATCATCGACGATGAGAATGGTCATCGATCGTCTTTATCGGATGCCGAAAGAAGCGTCCGCCGACGGCGAACGGGTTTCATCTTTAGGGTCAGGGTAGTAAGTATAGCAGACGCTACGTCGACAGTTTGGCGCGGACCAGATCGCTGACCATTTTTCCATCGACGGTCCGACCCGCAAGACGGGCCATGACGGCCTTCATTACGATGCCCATGTCCTTGGGGGACCGGGCTCCCGTTTCTTCGATCACCGAGGCGATCAGACGTTCGATTTCTCCCATGGATAGAGGTTGTGGGAGATACGTCTCGATGATGGTGATTTCTTTTTGTTCTTTCTCCGCCAAATCCGTTCGACCGGCTCGCTCGTATTGGGCGATGGAGTCGCGGCGCTGCTTGATGAGCGTCGTCATGAGCCGACTCATCTCGGCGTCGTCCAGGTCTTTTTTTAACTCCAGCTCTTTGTTCAAAATAGCCGCTTTGATTAAACGGATGACATCCATCCGAAGCTGATCCTTCGACTTCATGGCGAGTTTCAGGTCTTCGGTCAAGCGATCACGCAGCGACATGAGAACCTCGTCGGTTGAGGTAAGGCGGGCTTCACGGTGAAGGATACTCCCGCGCGTTCGGTGAGTCAACGAGACGCATAAGGGTGATAGCATGGTGTTTCCGGCATCTCGCGAGGTATGATGTCCATACGGACATCTTGCTGGTGAAAAGTTCGTTTTCGCTGCGGATTATCGGGCGATCGCCGCGCGGAATCGATAAAAAAGAAGGAGGACGAGCATGAACGAGACGGGAGCTTTCCAGAAACGGTCTCACGATAGCCTGGCCGTTGGAGCGGTCGGCCTGCTTGTTCTCTTGCCGGGACTCGTCGGTTGCGCGGGCGAACAGCCCAAGCCGTCGCCGCCGACCGTCACACCGGACCAGGTTCGCGGTCACGCGGACAAGGCTTTTGAAAACTTGAAACAAGAAGAGCGGAATCGGACCGGCACCCAGACCGAGCCGCCCCGCTGACCGGCGCTTGCGGAAGATCGGAGAGCGTCGGCGAGCATGTCGGAATGATTTCCGGTTGAGCCCTCGTCTTCTTTCGGTTCCATCCTCCCGCCTGCCGTTTAACGGCGGACGACGCTCGCTACTTTCCCCATCGGTTGATGAGGGCCTTTATTGACCCTGCGGGATCCCCTCGTTAGCATAAATCCATGAGAGCCGCCAGCTTATACTCCTTCGCCACCGTTCTCGTTTCCGCCTGGCTATCGACCAGTCCGGCGGTGTGGTCCGTGTCACGGGCCGACGCCAGGGACTTGCTGGCTCCGAAAGAGCAGGAAACGACGGAGGTCGGCCCCACGCAGAGTCCGTCGTTTGACGAACAGCGACAGGGAATCCCTCAATCCCTGTTTACGTGGATCACGATGGCGAAAGGATATGAAGTCGAATGGGACACGTTCGGGCGACAGGGCTGGTACACTCAGGACCCTCGGCTCAAACCGGTCGAACCGGGATCGGTGTTTTCACCGGACACGCCGGTTGTCTATATCGTCTTTGAGGTGGCGCCTTTGGAAGATCCGGCGCAGTTCGGCGTGCAGTGGTTTTTTGAGGAGCCGGAGGGGCGGTTGAGCTCAGGCTTGAATGGGAGAGACGTGCTTGAGGTGCCCGGTCATGAACGATACGGTTTTCTTGAATTGAAGCGGCCGGGGGAGGCTTGGATGATCGGCAATTATCTGGCTAAAATTTTCATCGCTCCATTAGGTCAACAACCGTTCCACTCCGTGAATCAAGTCGGGACCATGCGCTTTGCGATTGCTGAAGCGGAGCCGTCCAAGCCGTTTGAAAGCACCGGCACGAACGGAAAACAGTGAGGACGGGCTTAAAGGGGGTATGCGCGGACACCAGTGGATGCAAGAGGACGCCATGACGACGGAGAATCGTATCAAAATCACGGATCCTGAGAGGCTGACGTTGCTCTATGAACGATTTCGGGACGTCTGTTTGGTTGAGAAGGAAGTGTGGAAAGAAGTTTTCATGCCCCGGGATGTCACGGTCGGGCCCGTCAGGACCAATTTTCAAGATCGTTACGACGTTGAGATCGACGATCCGCTGGTGGAGGCGGCTCTGGAAGCGAACATTCCACGAGGAAAAGAGGCGTTGGGCGCGGCCATTCATGAATACCGCGCCCACCTTTCGTTCTGGAAACGAGCGACTTAGAGTCGCTCCAGCGCCGCGATACGGGCTTCGATCGGCGGATGTGTCGAGAACAGGCTCATGAAGCCGCCGGTTTTACCGGAGATTTTCATGGTGGCCAGCGCGTCTTGCGACGAGTATTGGAATTGAGCGCGGGTGACCCACCGGTCGATGGCGCGCAGAGCGCCGATCATGGAGTCTTTTCCATATACCTTGGCCGCAAAAGCGTCGGCTCCAAACTCGCGGCGGCGAGAGAACCAACTGATCAGGATCGACGCCAGGATGCTGACGACGATCTGAAGAACCAGCGACAAGGCGAATCCCAGAGCGGCTTGGTCGCGTTCCGCGAAGACGCGCCGCACCCACATGGCGATATAGTACACGAACGTATTCATCAGTCCGGCGAGAACGGTGGTGGCGAACATGTCGCCGTTATAGACATGGCCCATTTCGTGGGCGAGAACCGCTTTGACTTCATCCTCCCGCAGGTTTTCAAGCAACCCGGTCGACACGGCGACCATCGAGTTGTTTTTGCTGGGGCCGGTGGCGAAGGCGTTGGGGTCCGGCGAATTGTAGATCCACACTTCCGGCATCTTGATGCGCAACCGTTGTGCGATCTCTTGGACCGAGCCATAGATCACCTGTTCGGCGTGTGAGCGAGGTTGGGTGATTTGTCTGCAATCAAGCATCGAGCGGGCCATCTGCTTGGAGAAAGCCAAGCTGATAAACGCACCCCCGAATCCAAAGGCCGCGGCCCACACCAACGTCGAAAGATCGATCGAACCGCGCAGATCGATGCCGAACATGGGCAGAATGACGTTCAGCAAAATCGGAACGGTGATCGAAAGCGTCACCATGATCAGAATATTGGCCATCAGGAGCAGAAACATGCCTTTCATCCACTTCATTGACGTCCTCCTTGCGAGTTCACCGCATGCTCGCGTCCCGTTGAGAAGAGGCGGAGACCCACATTATACACAAAGTCCACGCAGGCCTGATATCCGGAATCCCTCTGAATGTCCTGGTCTTGATCGCCTATCCGGACTAAATCAGGCCTAACTGGTTGAAGAATAAGGCTGTGAGTCTAAAAGTCAAGGTGCGACCGTTCCATGAGAAGAAGAAAGACCCAAGGTCTGAGCGAGCCATGAGATTGACCCCTCCACCGTCTTGCGGTACAAAGCCTTATGCTTGACCGTGTTCATCCGGCCTCCGATTCCATCCGGGAAAAGCGGCGTGGAGAAGAAGGGGAAACCGAGGGGAAGCCGAGAGAGGGGGCTGCGATGGCCGCCTCGTCCAAACGCGCGCTTCTTCACGATCTTCTGAAACGGGTATCGAGGCTCTTTTTTACGACGTTGGCCGTCGTTCCCGCAAACGTGCGGGATCAAGTCGCTCTGGCCTACCTCTTCGCACGCGCCGCCGACACGATCGCGGACACGGACATCATTGAGCGGCATCGGCGATTGGAGCTGCTCGGTCGCTTCCGGGACCAATTCGCCGACGATCGCATTGTCTGGGAACGGCTGCGAGACGTTCAACGCGCGGTCGCGCCGTTTCAGTCTGAGTCGGCGGAGCGTGTTCTGCTCGAACGACTGGATGAATGTTTCCGGCTGTTTCTTGATTTCTCTCCGGACGACCGCCGCCGGATTCGGCGGCTCATGACGACGCTCACGCAAGGAATGGAGATGGATTTGAGGGCATTCCCCGGCCAATCCGCCGAAGACCTTGCGGCCCTCAAGACGCTCGACGAACTCGACCTCTATACCTATCACGTGGCCGGTTGTGTGGGAGAGTTTTGGACGGACCTGATGTGCGCCCATCGGAAGGCGTTGGCCTCCTGGAACGTGCGGGATATGGCGACAATCGGTGTGCGATTTGGAAAGGGGCTTCAATTGACCAACATCGTCAAAGACCTCGCCCACGACCTTCAAAAAGGGCGATGCTACGTGCCGGAGCCGATGTTGGCCGAGGCGGGGCTGAAGCCGCGCGATCTCTTGGATCAAGCCAATCTTCCTCGTTTCAGGCCGGTGTTGGCCAAGCTCGTGCGAATGGCGGTCGAACACCTTGATCAGGGTTGGCTCTATACCATGGCAGTTCCCCGCTACGAGACAAGGCTCAGGCTCTCCTGCATGTGGCCGATCCTCTCGGCAGGCGAGTCGCTCAAGCTGGTGCTGCAATCTCCCGACCTCTTGAATCCCGCCGTCAAGGTGAAAATCCCGCGCAGCAAGGTCTATCGGATCATGGCCATGACGACCGGCACCGTCGCCTGCGGCTATGCCGGCACGGCCTACTGGGGCCATCTGCGCAAACAACTTGCGTGACGAGTCAGGCTCCCGCTCTCTGCCCCATGGACTAATGTCATGGGAGTGCGACAAAGCGTGGGCGGCATAGCATGGGATAGAACGTCGGGATTTTTGATTTTGGAGACCTTGCGTCCATACGCCGTTTTTATGATTACTTCTTCTGCGGCTCCAACAGTTTGTCGCCTTTCTTGAACACGCCGTAGATGGCTTGTGAGGGACAGGCATCGAGGCAGAGGCGGCAACTTTCAAGACAGCGCGAGGGATCGAACTTGTAAGGGGGCGTGGAGAGCCACGCGCCGGTCGGGCAGATCGGCACGCAGACGGCTTGATGGGTGCAACGGTCTGGATGGCGGACTAGGTGATCGCGAACAACCATCATGGGAGTCACTCCTTCGAAAAGGCCTTGCGAAAAGATCTCGAACATGTTCTTGGTGGGCCGGCCGTTCACTTCCACTCCTGAACAAGCGCTTTGATGCGCTCTTTCAACCCGGGGATCCGGTCCACGTTATTTTGAATCGCCCCGACGATTTTTTCCAATCGGGCCGAGCGAAGCGCTTCGGCGTCTTGTGCGACCAGCCGATCATATTCCTCATACGCCGATCGGTGTTTGGGTTCGAGAGTTGGTCTGGCATCTATCAAGGCTTGACCCAGTTCCCACGCCTCGGGCGCCAAGGGAGGCACGACGAAGAAGGTCCCGTCGGTGAAACTGACGACGGCGGCGCCCTGTCTGCCCGTGAGCGGTATCACGGCTTCGACCGTTTTCCCCTGACAGTCGCGCCATTCCGTCAGGAGTCCCGGAAACCGCTTGGCGAAGGCGACTTTCTCCAAGTTGGCCTTCCATTTATTTTCAATCGGCATGGGAATGGAGATCAGGGGATTTTAAGAGGGGCGAGAGAATCCGGCGCCGGATGATCCGGCATGAGCAGCCTCGTCACGATCTCGCCCCTGATGACGTGCCGTTCCATGATCTCGGTGACGTCGGCTTCAGTTCCGACCCAGTACCAGACTCCTTCCGGATAGATGACGATGCTGGGGCCCATGTCGCAGTGGTCGAGGCAGCCGGCTTTGTTGGCGCGCACCAAGCCCTTGAGGTTTAAGCGTTTGGTTTCGTTTTTGAAGTGAGCGTGAAGCCTTTCCGACCCTAGGTTGGCGCAGCAACCGCGAGGATCGTCTTTGGCCCGTTGGTTGGTGCAGACGAAAATGTGACGTTGAAAGGGCGGCATGGCGTCGATCGTCAGACCGGCATGGTGACCGTGTTCAGACGTTTCATGAGCAAGAGCACATCCTGCTTCGCAAGGAGCGGTGAGGGATCGCTCGCGGCGTCCAGAATCGTGAAAATTTCTCTCAATCGAACGGATGCGCGAAGGAACTCGTCGGCCTTGGCCAATTCCGAGCCTTGCCCGTTGACGAGCTTGTCATGCTCGGCTCGAATGTCCCGAAAGTCACGTTGGAGGTTTTTGTGCATCGAACACGAGGCACAGTACCATTTGGGGTGTTGATCGGAAGAAGGAGAAAGGCGGTCATAGGGACGGCCGAAGAAATCCTTTCCCAAAGAAAACTTCATCAGCGGACTGCCGGACGCGCCGCAGGCCTGACAGAGCTCGGTGTTCATACCGGTGCTTCTCCTCTTGTGTATCGCGCGGGATCGACACAAGCGGGAGCATCTTACACCAGCGATTTTCACGCTGTCCAGTTGCCCGGATTCCTCTGCTATATTTTCTCTGAACGGTGCGCAGAACGGTGGTACGGAAGGTGCCGATGAGAGCGTTTGTCCAGGCCGCCGTCTCGTTGGCATTGCTCTTTGCGGGACAGAATGGTCACGCCGCTCTGTGGCGCTGTACGCAACCGGACGGGACGACGGTCTTTCAAGACGGAGGCGGGCCGACCTGTCGAAAAGTCGACGGTTTGTCCGAACTCCAATCAACTCGATTTCCCAGGGGAGAAAATTCGGCAGATGGGCGACGGACGGACCCGATATCGATGGAAGGTGTGTCAGTCCCGAATCAGACGGAGAAGAGGAGCGTGTCGTCGCGACCGTTCCCGGCTACATCGCGCGTCGTCCCCGCGCTGAGCGTGCGCGATCTTCCGCTTGAATGGCGAGCGAAGGGGTGGAATCTCCCAAATAAAGGTGATATTCAACTGCTGCAGGTGGACGTAAGTCACCTCGCCGAGGGAAACGGCCCGGCTGTCTCGGCCGATTACCATTTTATGAGCGAAGCAAGGCTGACGTTGGGCACGGCGGTGTCGGCTGCGGCCAAGGCGGTCCGATACGATCCTCGATTTCTCAAGGTCCATGTGACGATACCCATGGCGGCGGGATCGCTTCACACCGGCGTGCGCGTGGACGGGCCGAGCGCGGGGGGCTTTTGGGCGGTCGCCGTGGCGTCGGCCATCTTGGGGGACGAGCTTCGACAAGATCTGTGTTTTTCCGGAACCATCGACTCGGATCTTGCCATCGGTCCGGTGGAAGGGTTGGAGCATAAAATCGAAGGATGCCGCTTGCTCCGGCAATTTCACGAGTTGATGATACCGGGAGGGCAGAGGACCTTCGCCCTCATGGATAAGGGGATGGCGCGATCCATCAAAGTCACCGAGGTTTCGACGTTGGCCGAAGCCTACGAAATTGCGACGGGCCGGCCGCTCAGACCGGCTCCATAGGTGTTGCATGATCATCGGAGTGCCAAAGGAAATTAAAGATCATGAGTATCGTGTCAGCGTCACTCCCGACGGAGCGGCAACGCTGCGTCGGGCCGGTCATGAGGTGTGGATTGAAGCCGGCGCCGGGCAGGGGAGCGGGTTCGGCGACGAGGAGTATGGCAAGGTCGGCGCCACGGTCGCCGTCTCAAAGGAAGAGATGTTCGAGAGAGCCGAGTTGATCGTAAAGGTCAAGGAACCGTTGCCGGAAGAAGTCCGCCTGTTTCGCCCCGGCCAAGTCCTCTTCACCTACCTTCATTTGGCGTCTTTGCCGGAGCTGACGAGGTCTCTGTTGGATAGGAAAATAACGGCCATCGCCTATGAAACGACCGAGGCGAAGGACGGCAGTTTGCCGATGTTGAGGCCGATGAGCGAAATTGCCGGTCGCATGGCGGTGCAGGTTGGCGCGCACTATCTCGAAAAAACCCGCGGCGGCCTCGGCGTGTTGTTGGCCGGTGTGCCCGGCGTGGAGCCCGGCCGTGTCGTGGTGCTCGGCGCGGGGGTGGTGGGGAGTGCGGCGATTCGCATCGCCGTCGGAATGGGTGCGCGAGTGACCGCCATCAATCTTGATATCGATCGGCTGCGGTATTTGGACGATCTGTATCAAGGCCGGATCGAAACCCGCGCGGCCGGTGTTGCTGCGATTGAGCAGGCGGTGTGTGAGGCGGATCTTGTCATCGGGGCGGTGCTGGTTCCCGGAGCCAAGGCGCCGAAGGTGGTGTCCCGTGCCATGGTCTCGCGAATGAAGCGAGGCGCCGTAGTGGTGGATGTTTCCGTTGATCAAGGCGGTTGTTTCGAGACGACCAGGCCCACGACTCACTCCGATCCGGTGTATATCGTTGACGGCGTGCTCCATTATTGCGTGGCCAACATGCCCGGCATCGTGCCGCGCACCTCGACGTTGGCATTGACGAACGCGACATTGCCCTACCTGCTGCGTCTGGCGTCGGACGGCGTGGAACGGGCGATTCGCGACGATCCGGGATTGGCGAAGGGTGTCAATTTGAAGGAGGGCCTGGTGACCTGCCGAGGGGTGGCCGAGGCCCATGGGTTGCCTTTTACCCCTCTCTTGTAAGACAATCGCGTTCCCTTCTTGTTTCTCACGTTCTTGTCGGGGCGTAGCGCAGCCCGGTAGCGCACTGCGTTCGGGACGCAGGGGTCGGAGGTTCAAATCCTCTCGCCCCGACCAAACCACACACCAAGCGTACTCGTGCCTCCTGCCGTATAAAGGACGGTCGGCGGTATGGAAATGCAAAACACGTGACGTGTGCAAGTCGGTATGAGAAGATCCGTCGGGTGTCGGCCCGGTGTTCGCTCAAGCCGGACGGTTTGCACGAAAACAGATGGTTAAGTCGGTGTCCAAAACGGCCGTTCACGCGCATATCTTGGTGAGCGGACGGGTGCAAGGTGTGGGCTATCGAGCCTTTGCAGCCCGCGCGGCGTTGAACCATGGTTTGGTCGGCGGAGTCCGGAATCTCGACGACGGCCGTGTCGAGTTGGAGGTCGAGGGGCAGCCGTTGGCCATTGATGCGCTGTTGCGCGATCTCCGGGACGGGCCTCCGGCGGCGCGAGTGACACACGTCGAGACCCGGTGGAGAGAAGCAACGGGACGGTTTTCAAGTTTCAAGATCTGGTACTAGCAAGATGAGGATTGGAGCATCTTGGGTATGAGGCGGCAGGGAGTTCGGCTGGTCCAAAGCCGGTCTCGACGGCGGACCGTCGACGATGAGGACGGTCACGAACATGGTCTGGATTCGGCGGCGGAGGATCTTGACCGATCAGAAGGGCTTGATACGCTCAAGAGCTATTTGCGGGAGGTTCGCCGGTCCACTTTGCTGACATTCCAACAGGAACAGCAACTCGGCAAGCGGGTCATGGCCGGCGACGAGCAGGCCCGTCAACAGATGATCGAGTCCAACTTGCGCCTCGTCATTAGCATCGGCAAGCGATACATGCATCGGGGTTTTCCGTTTTCCGACATCGTGGAGGAAGGAAATCTGGGACTGATCAAGGCGGTCGAAAAATTCAATTACAAGCGGGGATTCCGGTTCAGCACCTACGCCTCGTGGTGGATTCGGCAATACATCGAGCGGGCCATTATCAACCAAGGCAAGCTGGTGCGCCTTCCTGTTCATGTCGTGGAACGATTGAATCGTTATCTTGGAAAAACCGAGCAACTGGTTCAGGAATTGGGCCGTGAGCCGACGTTGGGCGAAGTCGCCGTGAAAATGAAAACTTCGGAAGAAGAGGTATCGGATCTCAAACAGTTGATCCGCACCACCTGCTCATTGGACAGCCCGCTCAACGATCGGGCCGATACCTTTCTCCGCGACGTGATCGAAGATCCGTCCGGTCTCTCTCCCGATGAAACTGCCGACGGCGTGCGCCGCCGGCTGGAGTTGATGGAGTGGGTCAGGGAGTTGCCAGAGAAAGAACAAACTGTTATTGTGTCGCGGTTCGGGCTTGATGGGAACGAAGGCAAAACATTGGAAGAGATCGGCCGGGAAATGGGATTGACGCGGGAGCGGGTACGGCAGATTGAAATGGCGGCGTTGACGCGGCTCCGTGCGACCATCGAGCGAAAAACCATGGCCCAGTCGGATTTGCTGTAATCTCGTGGCGTCTCTCGACTATCGATCGCTCATTCGCGAAGTGCCGGACTTCCCCAAGCCCGGCATTCTTTTTTACGACATCACCACGTTGCTCAAAAACGCCGAGGCCGTTCAGAATCTGGCCGACGAATTGACGGAGCGATATCGGCGCGCGCGCGTGGCCAAGGTGGTGGGGATTGAGTCTCGCGGATTCATTTTCGCGGGGATCTTGTCGTCCCGTCTTGGAGCGGGATTTGTTCCCGTCCGAAAACCCGGAAAACTGCCGGCGGATTGTTATGAAGTCAAATACAGCCTTGAGTACGGGACTAATTCATTGGCCGTTCACCGAGACGCAATCGGAATAGGAGAACGAGTGTTGATCATCGATGACCTCTTGGCGACTGGTGGAACGGCGGAAGCCACGGTTCATTTGATTCGGCAACTCGGCGGGGAGATCGTCGGGCTGGATTTTCTCGTGGAGCTGAAAAGCTTGAACGGGCGCGAACGACTTGCCGGATACGACGTGCATGCGACGATCGTCTATCCCTAGGATCTCTCGGTCAATTCCACCGCTACTTGTCAAAGGGCATATGCCGTGATATAGATGCCGAGCTCAAGGTCTCCTGAATTCGTGGAAAGAACGGGGTTTGCATGGCGACCAAAGCGCAATCCAAGAAAAAGCCGGTGGAAAAATCCAAATTTTCAGTGGCTGCCGCGGAAAAGCCCAAGTCAGTAGCGGCCGCCGAGGCGGTCAGGCCGGAAGCGGCTGAAGCCGAGGCGTCCGGACCGATTCGCCCAAAGGAAACGGCCAAGGAGCGGGAAGCGCGTGAACGGCGGCATGAAGTGCTGCACAAAATGCTGTTGGGGAAGCGGCAAGAGATCGTGAAGGAAATCACCGAGAATTTGGGGCAGTCGTTGACGGAGGACCAACAGCGGCGTCTGGAGTCCACTCGCGACGTCGGGGATCAAGCCTTGATGGATTTGGAGCGGGAACTCGGCATTTCGCTGATGGAAATGCGCAATCGCCGCCGGCAATCCATCGACGAAGCGCTCACGCGCCTGCACGAAGGCACCTACGGTATCTGCGCCGAGTGCGGCGTCGAGATCAGCGAGAGGCGGCTCCAGGCCGTGCCGTTCGCCAAACTCTGTGTGGAATGTCAATCACGCCAAGAACTGCTTGAAAAAATCGAGCGTGAAGAAGATCGCGAATAGCCTCGGCGTTTTCCGCACAAAGACCGTTTCCTGCTGTTTCTCTCCTTCCGTGGCCGATGCCGTCATGTGCCGCTCGCGATGAGATTCCTTCCCACATTTTGACGAGACGGATCAGACCGGGCCATCGCAATGAGCGACTCTACGGTGCAACGGGCGGTTGTCCTGGCGAGCGGCGGCCTGGATTCCACTGTCGCCGCGGCTGTGGCCGGCCGAGACGGCTACGACCTTGATCTGCTGACAATCGCCTATGGACAGCGCCACGCGATCGAGGTCGAGCGGGCCGGTCGAATCGCAACGGCGTTGAAGGCCCGCAGACATCTCGTCATCAATCTGGACTTGCGGGCGATCGGTGGGTCGGCCCTTACGGGCGACGTTCCTGTTCCCAAAAATCGGTCGGAGGCCGAACGGAGCGGCGAGGTTCCCGTCACCTACGTGCCGGCCAGAAACTTGATTTTTCTCTCCCTCGCCGCCGCCTACGCCGAAACGATCGGCGCGCCGGTCGTGTATTTCGGCGCCAACGTGCTCGACTATTCCGGCTATCCGGACTGCCGGCCTGAATTCATCAAGGCGTTCGAGTCGGCGGTGCGGGCGGGAACGAAGGCGGGAATGGGAGGACGGTCGTTTGAGGTTCGCGCGCCGCTGCTTACTTTGACCAAAGCCCAGATCGTCGCGCTGGGTTTGTCTCTGAACGTGCCGTTTCATCTGACGCACAGTTGTTATGATCCCGTCGGCTCGATGGCCTGCGGCCGGTGCGACAGTTGCCTGATCCGCCTGAAGGGGTTTGCCGAGGCGGGGGTCGCGGATCCGATTCCGTATATGGTACCCTGACCCCCGCGCGCATCATTACTCAACGTATTTATGGAAGACGGATGGACGACATCGTGACGTGGCACCGGGCGATCAGGTGGACGTTGGTTCTGCTGGCAATCGGCGTGATGCCGGCCTGCAGCCAAGAGGAGACAGCGTCAAAGGGAGTCGTGGGAGCACCGGCAGGGGCGGCGCCGGTCGAGTTGCGGGAAGGCGAACAGAAGTTCGTCGCCAACTGTTCCCGTTGCCACGGTCTTGGAGGCGTAGGGACGGACCATGGGCCGCCGCTCGTCCACAAGATCTATGAGCCGAATCATCATGCCGATGCCGCCTTTCACAACGCCGCGGCCAACGGGGTGCGGGCGCACCATTGGCAGTTCGGCAACATGCCGAAAGTCGAGGGCGTGACCACGGCCGACGTCGAGCAGATCGTGAAGTACGTCCGCTGGCTTCAAAAACAAGCGGGAATTTTCTAGCCGCCATCAACGACTGTCTGGCGCCCAACGATCAGACTCGCTTCCATTCAAGATTCCGGCCCACCGCTTCGCTCGCCTTCCACGCCGCCGAACACAACGGGGGAGTTGGGTCCATCAGACACGGGAATATCAGGCGGTACGCTCAATCTGAAGCCTATCCCTCCGAAGGAGGGATGGTTCTCCCTTGTCGGGATCGATAGAATACCGGCGGCAGGGAGGTCTTGATGTCGGTCCGGTTCTCTCATCGGCTCTATCTGCGATACGCGGTACGACATCCGGTCATCTTCGGCGCGTCGTGTTGCGTGGGAGAGGGACATCTTCTTGATCTTTCGTTTCGCGGCTGTTCGATCCACTGTGATCGCCGGTTGCCGGTCGGCGAACCGGTCCGCTTGGGCGTCCTCCTTCCGGATCGAGCGCGGGCGCTGCCCATTGAGAGCGGGATCGTCAAATGGGCGGAAGACGGTCGATTCGGCGTGGAATTTTTCGACCTCTCTGTGGACGCGCGGCAACGGCTCAATCGCGAACTACGCGGCGCGCTCATTCATCGACTTGAGCGCTGCGACCGGTAACCACTGATTCCAGCGAACTGAGGTGGGAGTGCGGCTCGACGGAATCAGGCTGCCGGCCGCAACGGCGCTAATTCCATCAGGTGGTTGATTCTTTGACGTGACGGGCGCCTCTCCATTTCTTGCCAAGATCGTAGGAAAATCCATTCACCGATTTCCCCTCTAAAAGAGACTCCAGTCCCTCCCAAGAGCCTAGCCACAGTCCATTTGATACCGGTTATCGGCATTGTTCAACATTTGTGCTCGGTTCACCAGCGCAAATCCTGGGTCTGGCAAAAAGGCACCATCCTCCGAATCGGCACCTTTCTTGCCCCATTTTGATTGCCGCGCAGGAGAATGGCTTTAAACCGGATGGCGCATTGTCTCGTATCGACGCTCGGAGTCGCTCTTTTCAACTGAGACCCGTTCTTGATCGTTCGTGACCGTCCGTGCGCTGACCGATGGCGGCCCGGCGTGACGTTCTCAGAGGAGGTTCGATATGGCTGCAATCACCGGTTCCACGACAACCGCTTGGTCGAGCGTCTCGCTCGGTCAGGTAGATTTTGCGGCCAATTTCCTCACCGCCGGCACCAGACTTTCCCAGCTCATGCTCCAGTTTCGCACCGTGCAGTTTGCGGTGGCCTCCGCCGGTTCGACTCGTCTGGTCGTCGATATGTTTTCCGGAGGGCGGCTGACGCTGGTCGGTTCGCGGCTCACTACCAGGACCCCCCTGATCAGGGAGATCGACTTTAAAAATCCGCCAGACGGCAGCGGCGAAGTGATCCGCGCGGTCGGCACCTTCAACGGCGGGATCGAAACCCTCACGTCCGTCACCCTCGGCTCCCCCGGTTTCTCTGAAACGATGAACGGCACCATCCAGCTCATTGCCGTGAGCGGCAACTACACGGGTACCCTGACATCGCTCGCGGCGAGGATCGGGTCCACGACGGTGACCTTCAACGGGAGGTTCCGTCTTTCGGGGAACATGAGCGCCGCCGACATCACCGGCACCGTGACCACCATTGCCGTGGTCAACGGCGGCAGTACCATCACCATGACGGGTCTTTCTCTGCTGTGGGATGACGTTGAAACTGCGTTGGCCAACGACACCCTGACGACGGTCCACGATCTTTTCACCTATATCGGCAATCGGATGACCGGCAACGACACCATTATTTATACGAACAACAGCGGCGCCGGCATGAGTTTCCATGGAGGGCCGGGCAACGATACGATCATCATCGGCGGCCCACACGGCGACACGTTGAACGGCGGAGACGGCGACGACGTGCTGGACGGCGGCCCCGGGGCGGATCGTCTTGTGGGCGGCGCGGGCGCCGACACGTTGACTGGCGGCAACGGGAGCGACACCTACGTCGTGGACCAGGCGGGCGACAAGATCGTGGAGACCGGCGCGGGGGGGCACCGACATCGTCATAGCCGCCATCTCCTTCACCCTGGGACCGACGCTGGAAGACCTGATCCTGACCGGGACGGCGGATCTCACCGGCATCGGCAACGCAAGTGGCAACCTGCTTGAAGGCAACAGTGGCCACAACCTGTTGGACGGCAGAGGCGGGAGCGATCTGTTGCGGGGCTGGGCGGGCGACGATCGGCTCTTTGGCGGGGCGGGGCACGACGTGCTCGAAGGCGGCACGGGCGACGACCAACTCTGGGGCGGCACGGGGCATGATCGGCTCACCGGCGGGGCGGGGCATGATCACCTGCTCGGGCTGGGCGGCGACGATCGGCTAAACGGCGGCCGGGGCCATGATCGCCTGGAGGGCGGCGCGGGCGCCGATACCCTGCGGGGCGGCCCCGGCGAGGATTATCTGGACGGCGGCCCCGGGGCGGATATCCTGATCGGCGGTCCGGGCCACGATACCTACGTGGTCGATCATCCCGACGATCAGGTCATCGAGACCCACACCGGCGGGCTCGACACGGTCCACGCCGCGATCGACTACACCCTGGGAGCGCATGTGGAAGATCTGATTCTCCTGGGAACGGACCCCCTGACCGGCATCGGCAACGAGTGGGGCAATGTGCTCCGGGGCAATGACGGGGACAATGTGTTGATCGGGCGGGACGGGGACGACTATCTGGCGGGCGGACTGGGGGACGACACCTATCGCGTCGCGCCGGGCGACGGCCGGGACGTGATCGCCGAGATCGGGGGCGCGGCGGATCGGCTAGTGTTCGAGGGCGACCGTGGGCCCCACAACCTCATCCTGAGTCGCCAGGCCGATGATCTGCGCGTGCTCGTGGCCGGCGGCCAAGACTCGGTGACGATCCGGGACTGGTTCCGCGGGCTGGCCGGCCAGGTCGAGACGCTCGACGCCGGCGGTCAGGTGCTGCACGCCACCCAGGTCGATCAGTTGCTTCAGGCCATGGCGCAGTTTACGACCGACACCGGCCTCGCCTGGGAGGCGGCGGCTACCGGCGCCGGGACCAGCGGGCAACAGGCTCAGTTTCAGGCGATCCTCGCGGCGCATTGGCAGGGGGCATGAGGTCCATCGGTGGAGTGGTATGCAAGGGGAGAAGGAAAGAAACAAGGCAGGGAACAGGCGGCGAAGGGGTGATGTTCCCTGTCCCATACTCTCTACATAAAGCGAGAAGCTATTTTGCCCAAGGAGAATTCAGGCTAAGATGGACCCATGCCGGATGACGCCAACGCCGCTTCTCCATCTGATTCGTCCCGGCCGTCTTCGGCGGCCCCCGACACGGGGTTGCTCTGTCTGCTGATTCTCGCTCGGTTCTACGATCTGCCCGCCGACGCTTCACAACTGCGCCATCAGTTCGCGCGGTTAAACGAGCCTCTGTCTTCGACGGATCTTCTGCGCGCCGAGAAACATTTGGGTCTCAAGGCGGGCCGCATGACGGTCAGGTGGGACAAGTTGCCGACTCTCCCGCTTCCCGCCATGGTCCGGCGGACCGACGGCCGCTACCTGGTCTTGGCCAAGGTCGACGAACAGAAGGTGTTGGTGCAGGACCCGGTCGAGGCGCGTCCGCTGGTCCTGTCCCGCGACCAGTTCCAGGCGCTTTGGAGCGGCGAAGTGCTGCTCTTTACGAAACGGGCCCATCTGCGCCCGCAGGATCTGAAGTTCGACTTCACCTGGTTCATCCCCGCCATCGTCAAATATCGAAAGCTGCTCGGCGAGGTGCTGGTCGCTTCGTTTGTTCTTCAACTGTTCGGTCTGCTGACCCCGCTGTTCACGCAGGTCGTGATCGACAAGGTGCTGGTCCACAGGGGGTTCACGACGCTCCACGTGCTCGCGATCGGCATGGTCGCGCTCGTGATCTTCGAGGCGGTCCTCGGCGGCCTTCGCACCTACCTCTTCGCCCACACCACGAACCGCATCGACGTGGGGCTCGGCGCGCAACTGTTCCGCCACATCCTGGCGCTGCCGCTCGCCTACTTCGAGGCGAGGCGGGTCGGCGACACGGTGGCCCGCGTCCGCGAGCTGGAGCACATCCGCCAGTTTCTGACGAGCAACTCGGTCACGGTGGTGCTCGACCTGTTTTTCATGGCCGTCTTTCTCGCCGTGATGTGGCTGTACAGCCCGATGCTCACGCTGGTCGTGGCGGCATCGTTGCCTTTCTATGCCGGGCTGTCTCTCGTCATCACGCCGGCCATCCGAGCCCGGTTGCACGAGAAGTTCAATCGGGGAGCGGAGAACCAGGCGTTTCTCGTGGAAACGGTCACCGGCATCCAGACCGTGAAGGCGATGGCCGTCGAGCCTCCGTTGCAGCGGCGGTGGGACGAGCAGTTGGCCGGGTACGTGAGGGCGAGTTTCCGCGCGACCAACTTGATTACGATCGCCGGACAGGCGGCGACCGCCGTTCAAAAACTCACGACGGTGGCCGTTCTCTGGGTCGGCGCCTATCGAGTCATCGGGGGCGAGCTCAGCATCGGACAGTTGATCGCCTTCAACATGTTGGCGGCGCAAGTGACGGGGCCGTTGTTGCGGCTCGTGAACCTGTGGCAGGAGTTTCAGCAGGTGGGGATTTCCGTGCAACGGTTGGGCGACGTGCTCAACGCCCAGCCGGAGCCGTCCTACAATCCGAATCGGACGACATTGCCTCGCGTGGCGGGCCGCGTCTCATTCGAAGACGTGACGTTCCGCTATCGGCCTGACGGGCCGGAAGTGCTGCGCAAGGTTTCGTTCGTCGTGGAGCCGGGGCAGGTGGTCGGCTTGGTGGGGCGATCCGGGTCCGGGAAGAGCACGATTGCGAAATTGATTCAACGGCTCTACGTGCCGGAGCGGGGCCGCGTGCTGGTGGACGGCGTGGACTTGGCGCAGGTCGATCCGGCCTGGTTGCGCCGGCACGTCGGCGTGGTGTTGCAGGAGAACTTTCTCTTCAACCGATCGGTGCGCGACAATATCGCGCTGACCGATCCCGGCTCGTCCATGGAACGGGTGATTCAGGCCGCAAAGCTGGCCGGGGCGCACGAATTCATTCTGGAGTTGCCGGAGGGATACGACACGGTGATCGGCGAACAGGGCTGTTCGCTGTCCGGCGGGCAACGACAGCGGATCGCGATCGCGCGGGCGTTGATTGCGGATCCGCGCATCCTGATTTTCGACGAAGCGACCAGCGCCCTGGATTATGAATCCGAAGCCGTCATCCAGCGCAACATGGCGTTGATCGCCAAGGGACGTACGGTGATCATCATCGCCCATCGGTTGAGCACGGTGCGGCCAGCCAACCGGATCTATGTCGTCGAGCGGGGAGAAATCATCGAGCAAGGTTCTCATGACGAATTGCTGCGGGCCGGCGGGCTGTATGCCAGGCTCCACGCATACCAAACCGGCCGAGCCGGGGCGGCCGGAGGATACGGAGGCTGACGCATGACGACGCTGGGCCGTCATTGGGCGATATGGAGAGAGGCGTGGCGGGCCGAGAGGGAAGGCCCGTCGGGAGACGCCGTCTCCGCGCGGGCGCCGGACCGCCGGGCGATGGAGTTTTTGCCGGCGGTCTTGGAAATCGAGCAGGCCCCGCCTCCGCCCATCGGCCGCGCCATTCTCTGGACCATTTTGGCGCTCTTCGCCGCCGGGGCGACGTGGGCTACGTTCGGCTGGATCGACATCGTCGCGACGGCGCAAGGCAAAATCATTCCCAGCGGGTATTCCAAGGTCATTCAACCCTATGAAACGGGCGTGATCGCGGCGATCCACGTGCAGGACGGGCAGACCGTGAGAAAGGGCGACGTGCTGATCGATCTCGACCCCACGCTCAACCGCGCCGACCGTGATCGGGCGCTCAACGAGCTTCGGGCGGCGAAGGTCGAGGCGGCGCGGCTGCGGGCGTTGGTGGCCGGCCGGGATTTCTTCGAGGCGCCGACGGACGCGGATGAACGGTTCGTGCAGCTCCAGCGGCGGTTGCTGCTCGATCAATTGGACGAGTATCAGGCGAAGGTGGAGGTCGCTCGACAACAGATTCGGCAACGGCGGGCCGCGGTCGAGCAGACCAGGGAGCAGATTCGTCGTTTGGAAGCGATGGTCCCGATCGAAGAGGAGCGGGCCGAGACCCTCAAGCGGTTGCTGGAACATGAGGCGGCGACGAGAATGGATTTTCTGCAAGCCGAGGCTCAGCGGATCGAGCGGACGCAGGAACTGGCCGTTCAGCGAAAGAAACTGCAACAGGATCTCGCGGCCCTCGAAGAGGCCGAGAAACACTATCGAGCGACGGTGGCCGAATTTCAGCAGGCGCGACAGGCGGAGCTCGCCGCGCTCGAAACGAAGATCGTCTCGCTGGCGCAGGAGGCCACGAAGGCGGGTCAAAAGGCCGAGTTGCAGCGGCTCTCGGCGCCCATCGACGGAGTCGTCCAACAATTGGCCGTGCACACGGTCGGGGGGGTCGTGACGCCGGCTCAGCAACTGCTGCTGATCGTCCCGCAGGAACATGCCCTCGAAGTCGAGGCCCAAGTCGAGAACAAGGACGTGGGTTTCGTGAAAGAGGGACAGCCGGTCGAGGTCAAGGTCGCGACCTTTCCGTTCACGCTTTATGGAACGGTCCCGGGACGGGTTTTGGTCGTGTCCGATGATGCGGTGCCGGTGGAGCAGGTGGGGCTGGTGTATCCGACGAGGGTGAGTCTGGATCGCGACACCATCACTGTCGACGGCAAACCCGTGCGCCTGTCGGCCGGTATGGCGGTGACGGTGGAGATCAAGACGGGACAGCGTCGTGTCGTCGAATACCTGCTGAGCCCTCTCCTCAAGGCCGTCAACGAGAGTCTTCGGGAACGGTAGGATCCCCTTGCTTGACTTGTCCGGTCCCGTGACTCACACTCGCCGCCATGTACGACCGGTCTGAGACGGAACTCCTTCGCCTGCTTGCCGATCGGGTGGGCATCGCCGCCGATTACTATGACATCGCCGGGACGCTCCACGTGACGAGCGACGACACCCGCCGCGCGATTCTGAGCGCGATGGGTGTTCGCGCCGCCAGCCGAGACGAATTGATCGCGGAACTGATCGAGTGGGACGAGCGGCCATGGCTGAGGGGCTGCGAACCGGTGTACGTCATGCGATCGGGGCGGAATGCGGGTTCGTGGTTCCTGTCCGTTCCCTGTGGGCCATCCGAGGAGTTTTCCGTGGAGGTACGCTGGTCGCTCCGTGATGAACAGGGAATGTTGTGCCAGGAGCGGATCGAAGGACCTGGGCTGGCGGTCCAC
Organism: Nitrospira sp.; assembly: GCA_024331125.1. Lineage (GTDB taxonomy): Bacteria > Nitrospirota > Nitrospiria > Nitrospirales > Nitrospiraceae > Nitrospira_D. The sequence continues at coordinate 121,894 of JANDJI010000006.1, read as the reverse complement.
GAAGAACGTTTCATCGATGGACGGCGGTATATCCGCTCGGCCTTCGCGTTTCCGACGGGTCTGTCGCCGGGCTACTACGATGGGGTGGTGTGCGCACGGGGAGGGGCGGTCGAACGAGAGGCCACGTTTCTGCTGATCGTGGCGCCGGAACGGTGCTACGTACCGGACCGATTCCTCAATGGCGGGCGTCTGTGGGGACTGTCGCTCCAACTCTATTCATTGAGGAGTGAGCGCAACTGGGGGGTGGGGGACTTTCGAGACCTGGCCGATGTGGTGGAATGGGCCGGAGGGAAACTGGGCGCGGCGGTGATCGGTCTGAACCCGCTGCACGCGCTGAAAAATTCGATGCCCTATCACATCAGTCCCTATTCGCCGAACAGCCGGTTGTTTCTCAACGAACTGTACATCGACGTAGAGCAGGTTCCCGAATGTGCCGCGCCGGAGGTCCAAGCACGATTGACCGATCCGTCCTTCCGCGCCCGGCTTGACGGACTGAGACGAAGTGAGTTGATCGACTACGACGGAGTGGCGCGGGCCAAACGGATGATCTTGGAAGTCTGTTATGAAGTCTTTCTGCGGGACAACTTTGCGGGCCATGAGCCGGATCTTGAGCCGATGACCGAACGAGGCGCCGCCTTCGACTCATATGTGAGAGGGGAGGGAGACTCGCTCGTCCGGTACGCCCTGTTTCAATCGTTGGATGAAGATCGACGAACCGGCGGCGTGATGCGATGGATGGACTGGCCGGAGGACTTCCAGCGTCCGTCGTCCGACGCCGTGAGGGAGTACGAGCGCCGGGAGAGAAAAAAAGTTCGATTTTTTCTGTATGTGCAATGGCTGACGGCGGAACAAATGAACGCGCTTGTCAATAAATCCGTCGATGTCGGCATGCCGGTGGGGTTTTACCATGACCTGGCTCTGGGCAGTGATCGAAACGGCGCCGACGGCTGGCGTTTTCAGGATGTGCTGGTTCTTGAAGCCGATTGCGGGGCGCCGCCCGATGAGTTCGCGCCGGACGGGCAAAATTGGGGATTCTCGCCCGTCGATCCGCTCCGGTTGCGGGAAACCGGCTATAAGTTTTTCATTGACGTGCTGCGCCGTAATTTGCGCCATGGCGGCGCGATTCGAATCGATCACGTCATGGCGCTCTTCCGGCTGTTCTGGATTCCTCGCGGCATGCCGGCGGCGATGGGCACCTACGTGCAGTACCCATGGGAAGATCTGCTGGCCATCCTGGCGCTGGAAAGCACGAGGAGGAAGGCGCTGATCATCGGAGAGGATTTGGGGACGGTTCCCGATTGGATTCGGGAACGGCTGTATGAGGCAGGCGTGTTGTCGTATCGGGTCTTTTTTTTCGAGCGGGCGGCCACGGGAGACTGGAAGTCGCCGGGCACTTATCCGGCTCAATCGTTGGCCGTGGTGACGACGCACGACCTGCCCACGCTGACCGGCTATTGGGAAGAAGCCGATATCGTCCTGCGGGTTCAACTGGGTGGTGTCGCCGGGGAAACCAAACGGAGGTGGCTGGACGAACGACGCCGAGACAAGGCCCGCATGCTGGCCGCGTTGAAGGCCGAGGGGCTTCTGCCGCCGGAGATGCCCGATGATCCGGCCTTGCTTCCGCGGATGACGTGGGACATCGTTGAAGCGGTTCATCGCTATCTGGCGAGGACGCCAGCCTGGCTGATGTTGGTGACGATGGAAGATGCTATCGGCGTGCGGGATCAGGTTAATCTGCCCGGCACGGTTGATTGTCACCCCAACTGGCGAAGAAAATTGCCGTTGACGGTGGAGGAGTTGATGAGCGACGACCGGTTCGAGCGACTTGCAAGCGAGCTCCGTTCAACGCGCGGCGCCAGCGGAGGTGAAGATCGGCGATGACGCAGCGTGACCGTTTGGTCGTGGCCGCGGCCGCGGCCTGTTTCTTGGTCATTTTCATCATCGAGGAATTTACTCCCGCGCACGTCGTGGGGGCGTACGGATACGTGCTGCCCATCCTGCTGATCGCCACGCTTCGGAAACGGGGATTGATGCTGGCGGCCGTCGTAATCTGCGTGCTTGCGACCTATTCCGGGTTGGTGCGGCCGACCAAGCCGGGACGGTTTCAAGCGGCGGTCGTCAACCGCAGCGTCGTGGCCGGCGTGTTGCTGCTGGTGGGCTACCTCGGCATGAGTTGGGAAGAGCGCAAGGCACGCGAGGAGGAGGCGCGGGCCGCGCTGGCGCGGGAAGCGGAGAATCTTCTCAAGGCCAATCAACAGCTCATCGAGGCCAAGGATCGGTTGAACCGGTCCGAGCGATTGGCGGCGGTGGGGCAATTGGTGGCGTCCGTTGCTCATGAAGTGGGGACGCCGCTCCATTCGATCGCGTGGCACGTGCAGGCCTTGGCGGAGGACCCGTCGTTGACGCCGGACATGAGAAAGCGGGTGGCCGTCATTGACGAGCAGTTGACCCGCGTCGTGCGGATCATCCAGGATTTGCTCTCCTCCACCCGTCCTCGACGGCCGGAACCCACGTGGGTGCCCGTGGCGCAGGTGATTACGCCCGCCGCCGTGCTGATGGAGCCCGCCTTTCACGCCAAGGACGTCTCGCTGGCGATCGAGATTCCGGAGTCGCTTCCGCTCATGTGGGCCGACGATGAGAAGGTTCATCAGGTGTTGGTGAACATTTTGGACAACGCGCTGGCCGCCACGCCTTCCGGAGGAAGGGTACGGGTTGCGGCAGAGGTTCGTGAGGCCACGCGGGACGAATCCGATCGATGGCAGGGCGCGACCCATGCCATCTCGCCGGTCGTCGTCATGATCAAGGTGCAAGATACGGGGTGTGGGATGCCGGAGGCCGACGCGCAACGGGCGTTCGAACCGTTTTTTACGACCAAGGCGGATGGCAAAGGGACGGGGCTGGGATTGTTTTTGAGCCGAGAAACCATAGCGGCCCACGGGGGAGAACTGTCGCTTGCGACCGAGATGGGACGCGGCACCACGGTCACGATTACGTTGCCCGGATTGCAAGTCGGTCGGGAGACCACGGTATCGCTATAAGAAAGGAAATCAATGCAGCAGGCCACTATTTTGGTAGCGGATGACGACGCAGTCGCGCGCGAACTGCTGGCGGATGCCTTGCGAAAAGAGGGCTACACGGTGGAAGCCTATGCCAGCGGAGAGGAGACGATCGCTCGAGGGCGGAGGGGCAACGTGGATTTGGTCCTGACCGACCTTCGTATGGGAGGAGCCGATGGGTTGGCGGTGCTGCGAGAATTCAAACGAATGAGCCCGGATACCGTGGTCGTGGTGCTGACGGCGTTCGGGTCGTTGGAGGGAGCGATCGAGGCGATTAAGCAAGGGGCTTACGATTACTTGGCAAAACCGTTCAAGAAAGAAGATATTAAATTGGTCGTCAAGCGGGGCTTGGAACATCGCTGGCTGCTGCAAGAAAACGCCAGATTCCGCGAGGAACTGAAAAGCAGGGAGCAATGGTCTCCGCTTGTGGGCAGTAGCCCGGCGATGATGGAGGTGTACAAGCTGGTCGCGCGCGTCGCCGCGAACAAGAGCACCGTCCTGTTGCAGGGTGAAAGCGGGACCGGCAAGGAATTGATCGCCCGAGCCATCCACGCGCACGGGCCTCGTCGGGACAAGCCGTTTATCCCGGTCAACTGCGGCGCGCTGCCGGACACGTTGCTGGAGTCCGAAATGTTCGGGTACGAAAAAGGAGCGTTCACCGGAGCGATAGGCAACAAGGTCGGACTCTTCGAGTCCGCCAACGGGGGAACGTTGTTTCTCGACGAGATCGGCGATCTCGGAAAAGATCTGCAAGTAAAACTGCTTCGAGTCATGCAGGATCACGAAGTCCGGCGCGTCGGCTCGACGACGTCGACCAAGGTGGACGTCCGCATTATCGCCGCCACGAATCAGAATCTTGAACAGTTGGTCAAGGAAGGCCGATTTCGGGACGACCTCTATTATCGCCTCAAGGTGGTTCCGATCGTATTGCCGTCGTTGGCGGAACGCCGGGAAGACATTCCGATGCTGGTCCATCATTTTTTGCAAAAGTTCTCGGGCGGAGCGAATCAGACGGTGCACGGCCTCTTGCCGGAAACCATGGCGATTTTGACGCGCTATCGCTGGCCCGGCAACGTGCGGGAGTTGGAAAACGTCATCGAGCGCGCCGTCTCGTTGAGTCATGGGCCGCTCTTGACGCCGGAAGATTTGCCGGCGGCCATTCGTTTGGGAGCCCAAGCCGAGCAGGATTCCAAGCAACCGCGGTACGACCAGATCGATGAAGCTTATCTGACACTCGAGGAAGTCGAAAAGCGGCATCTGATTCGGGTGTTGAAAGAGACGAGAGGGAACAAGGTGAAAGCCGCGAAAATCTTGGGGATCGACAGACGGACACTCTACCGGATGGCGGAGCGTTTCGGCTTGGATTTGGGAGGGGACCAAGACGAAACCGAGAAGGAAGAGGTCTGACCGAGGAGGCGCAGCCGCGATGGATAAGGAGCGCAGCCGTGGCGCACGACCATGGCTGCGCACGACCAGCTTGTAACTCGTTACTTCATCCCAAAGAACGACACGGTCGTATAGGGGTGGCTGACGATTTTCAATTTGTTCTTGATCAGCCGGAGTTGGTTGTCCGCGCTTTCCGGAACCGGGGTCTCGATGGGAGCAAAGCTCTCGAAGATCGTGCGTTTGCCTAGGGCGAAGACCTGGAGACGGAGTTGCGTGGTCTGATCGGCGCCAGGCGTCACGGTGGCTTGGACCCTGCTTTTTACCACTCCCCAGCAGCAGTAATAAAGGCTATCCAATCCCCCTGATTCCTCTTTGTAACCCGTCTCCAACGTGGTGTCGTTCTTCCATCTCACGTCATAATCGCTTTCGGTCAGGACCTCGGTGACGGCGCTTTTCACTTTGTCAGCCGGAGCGGAAAGCTTTACGTCGATGACATCCGGCTCCAGAGCAAATGCGGTTCCACCCGTTCCGGTCAACAATAGTAGGGCTGCCAAGGTCCATCGTGTCCGTCGCATCATCATGCACCTCCCTGGGATCATCTCGGTTAAGATTCCGCCAGTTTGTAAACCAGATGGGTATCGGTCTGCGTGATGCCGTCAATGCCGTGAAGTCGCTTGAGGACCAATTGCGTCAAGGCTTCCTGATCTTGGACCTCCACGACCGCAATGATATCGGGTTTTCCCCAACAGGGGTCGATGGTCTTGACTTCTTTGATTTGCGAGAGGGCCCGCACCACGGACGAGGTTTGTCCGGGAATCACGTTGATCAGGATATAGGCGCGATCCGACATGAGAGGAACTCCGGTCTCGGGCGCGTGGATCGTGTAGGGGATCGTCGCCGACTCCATGTTGGGCGGACTATAGCGAAGGGGTTGGACGGCTGTCAACAGCCGTTTGGGCCGCGAAGCGGGAAGAGAAGCGGAAGTCGGCTTTTGGGATTTTGGTTTGTGCATGATCTTACCGTGGTGCCACAAGGACTTCGACAGTGTACCCGTTCCCGGCGTCTGCCAACTCGGTTTCCAATTGTTTGGGGCTGCCGACGCGGCCCTCCGGATCATAGACAAAGCAGAACAAGGTGCCGGGTTGACGGCGAGCGGCATGGAAGGCGGCGTCCGCCGCGATCCGTTCGGCAAGTTCTTTCGTCGTCAAACCGGGGCGAGTTTTCTTTGCCACGACGGCGATGTGCTCGCCGTTCAGCAAGAGCGCGGGAAGCGCCGTGTTTCCCGCGTAGGACGGAGTCCATTCTTCGACCCCCACGTCGTCGAATTCCATTTTCAGAAGGGCCCGCAACAGGTCTTGCACGTCATGGTCATCCTGGATCTCGATCGTCGGGCGAGCGTCATTGCGGAGGCGCAGTTGGCAAGCAACCGCGTGGAGTCGCAGGCAAATTTTTCGGACGAGCCGGAGCGAGTCGCATTCGGAATCCGCCTTGGGCAAAGAGGAGAAAGAGGAGATGGAGGGCGGGCTGGTGATGTCCGTGTTCGGTGGAGACGTGTCCAGCGAGGATGTCGAGGGAGGGAATGTCTGTTGTCGCGCGGAGGCCTCATCTGAGGAAGGCGATGGACTCGATGGCATGGTCGGAGAAAGCGGTTGAGAGGGCGTGGGCCGTAGCGATGGGGCAGAACTCTCCGGAGCCGCTGTCGGCGCGACGTGCATCCGTGGATTCGTTGCCGTTGAAATGAGTTCAGCCGGCTTGGCCGGCTTGGATGGGCCGCCCGGCGGGTTTGACGTGGCTTTCGATGGAGGAGGTGTCTGTGGAATTTCCGCCGTGTTGAGGGGAACACCCGTTGTCGGCGTCGAGGAGGAGAGCGGCGAGACAGGGGGGTGAGGTCCCGATCCCTTGTCTTGGACGATCTGGAGGAGTGTTTGAATGGTCGCGATGCTCTGCGCGACTTCCGTTTGATTTGATACCCGCAGTCGGTAGTGGCGGTAGGTTTGAAACTCACGAGAGTGTTCGCCAAAAAGCTGCTTTACACATTCGCGAAGTTGCAGTTCGGCTTTGGTCCTTGCGGCGTCTCGATAGGGAAATCCTTCCTGGCTCAGGTCATGAACGGAGGCGAGGACTTCTTGAAGTCGGGCGGTTACATCAGTGATGGCTTCGGCGGTACCGGTTTGCGGCGGGCGCCGAGAGCCGTCCGCTTTTCGTGGGCGTGTCATGAGAGTGAAAAAAGTCTAACCGGGAGACCCCGACCTGACAAGAAAACACAGGATTTTTGCGGAAGCGCAAGATTGATGCTTGTTCTGCCGTTCACACCTCGACCGGAGCAAGATGCGCTCAGAAATTTCGCTGCGAAGCCGTGCAAGGTTTTGGTATGCTAGCGCCCCTACCAAAATATATGAAGAAAGCGACGGGAGGGAGCATGCAGCCGGCTGGGAGAAGCAGAGGGGGCGCCGGGCATCCGGGGCGCCATCATCGAGACATGATCATGGTGATACGGTGGTCTTGTATCGTGTGGCCCGTTGCGCTGTTCTTTTTCGGTTGTTCGCTGGGGCCGTCTCGCATTCAGCCGCCCGCTCCGGAACCGTTTCCCCCGGCGCAGCGTCCGGCTCTTTCTACGACGGAAACGGATTCCGTCGTCGGTTTTTCCATTCGCGCAGATCTTTCAATGTTGAACGACGTGCTCAACGACGAACGGATGGTTCCCAAGCGGTTCGGACAGAGGGACGTTTACGCCAAGAGCCCTCAAGGTGTGGAATACAAATATCACGCCGAACGCGAAGATTTTGCGATCAATGCTCCCGCCGCCGGCTTGTATGCGAGACGGGACGCCGGCGCGGCCCTCCGGGATTGGTGGAAAGGCGTGGAGCTGTCGGCGAACGTCTTTGTCAGCGCGCCTCTTCGGTACAAGATCGACATGCACCCGAAGACGGCTGCGGCCGGCGTCCCCATGTCCTGCAGGGATGGCGGTGGAGAGGACAAACAGGGGATGTTGACGGGAAGTGTGGCGATCGATATGACGCCGGATTTCCATTTGGCCGCGTCTGTGGCCGATGTGTCGGTTCATGGAGTCGATCCGTGCGCGGTCGACCGGGCCGAAGAAACCGTTGTCGCGGAAGAAGTCCGAAGAGCACTCGCGGACAGCGTGCGAGGGGGGCTTCAGCAAGCGGTCGAGCGTCTGAACGCGGTGACGTTCAACGATCGGATCGAGCATGTCTGGCAGCTTCTGCGGAAACCGATTCGACTCAATCCGGACGCGTGGCTCCTGTTCAACGTGGAGCGTGTCGCCCACAGCGGATTGTCGAGCGAGGGCAATGATCTGCATGATACGATTCAAATGGTCGCCAAGCCCGTGATCGTCTTTGGTGACGAACCGACGCTCCCATCCGTCTCCCTTCCGCGACTCGATCCTCGACCGACTCCTCGTGGGTTTCGTGTGGTCACGGACGTGGGCATGGACTATCAGAAACTCTCCGACGCATTGACCGACCGGTTGAGAGGCGAGCGTGTGTCCAATGAAGATCGCTCCATTATCATTACCGAAGTCTCCGTTCGTGGCAACGGTGGCAATCAGGTGGTGATGCGAATCGACTTCAGGGGGGACGCAGAGGGGCACGCGTACTTGGTGGGAAAGCCTCGCCTCAATCCGCTCACGCAGACCCTCTATTTTGAGAATCTTCGCTACGATGCAGCGACCGCCCAACAACTGGGCAAGTCGGCCAAGTGGTTGTTTCATTCATCGTTTCGTGGGTTTATTGCAACAGAAGCCGTTGTCGGTGTTACGCAGGCTACAAAGAAAATGCAAAGTCTCATCGTTCCGGTTCTGAATCAACGATTGAGCCCCGGTTTGGTGATGCGGGGAAAACTGTCGTCATTTCAGGGAATCGGCGTGTTTGCCGACGAGGCCGCCCTCCAGGTCCGAGTGGTGGCCGAGGGGACGCTCGATCTGTTGACGAGCGGAGGACCGTAAGTCGCTTGTGCACGAGTTTGCAGCTTCTCTCCCATGTCCTCCTTTCACCGGCACTGGTGACTTATGAAATGTTCTCGCAAGTGCCGATGCCTCAAGGTTTAAAAAAGCAACGGAGTACGCACGTTGCGTCGTCAGAGGAAACGTTGAAAGCTATCCCAGATAATAGAGGGATGGGGAGAGCCTCATTGGATGGAGATGAGTGGTGCCCCCGACACGAATTGAACGTGCGACCCGCGGTTTAGGAAACCGCTGCTCTATCCGACTGAGCTACGGGGGCCCATCATCACTGTAGCGCAGTCGCCGCGAGGATTGGAAGGGGGCGCATCCGTCATCCTGATCATACATCTTCAGAACCTCACCCAACCCTTTTCCAGCCTCGATTGAAGGGCGGATTGTGCGGCTGAACTGACGCGATCGTGAATCACTCGCGTGAGGATTCGAGATGGAAACGGCCTAGGACGGCATGGTGCAACTCATGGCCGCAGACTTCGAAATCCATCTTGGGGCAATAGATCGTGCGGGTGCGATAGTCGTAGAATCCAACGACCGCTTCTTTCCGCCGCTGAGTGTCCAGTACCAGGCGCGGCGTCGTCATGACAGCCGATTGCCCAGTGATCTCCTCATACTTCGCCTGAATCTGAGGCCGGTCCAAAAAGACGACGCGAAGCGACGGGATCTCGTAGGTCTCGCCATCCGGCTTGTGACTCATGGCGCAGCCTGACAGCGTCAGCAATAGGAGGCCGCTCAAGATTGGACCCCAGGCTTTTGCTTGGTGGCCCCAGCCTCTGGCCATGGTCTTGGCAAATCTCCCATCCATGCAGAGCGCGGACTGTGCGCTTCGCTTCTGAAAGCCTAGCAGGCGTGGGCAAGGCGTCAAGGTCGGCCCGAGCGCTCCGGCTTGGTCGTGCCAATACCGACCCCAATCGGGGAGTATCGAATCAATGCGGATTCCGTCTTTGCTGTTGGAGAATGCGGCGATGACCAATGGGAAGGCTCAGAACCGCTCTCGCGGCGTCAGTCGAAGAGTTCGGCGAGCGGCAGAGACAAACCGGGGAGCAATGGGGTCGTCAAGACGTCCTGGGCCTCTTTGGCGAGTTCAGCGGCTCGCACATAGTGATCTTCGCTCAGCCGGAGAATTTTGACCGTTTCCAGTTCCGGGTCCACGAGCCAATATTCCTGTACCCCGTACCGTTCGTACAGCTTGCGTTTGGTGACTTCGTCCTTCTTGCGCGTGGCCTCGGAGAGGATTTCGACGATCAGATCGGGCGTGCCCCGCACATTGGTGTCGGTGACGATCGACAGCCGCGCGGTCGAGATGAACAACAGGTCCGGTTGGACCACATCTTCGTCGGAGAGCATCACGTCATAGGGGGCGATATACACCTGCCCGATGTTGTGCTGCCGGAGATATGCGTACAGGGCGACGTGTAGGTGTCCCAAGATCCGCTGATGCTTCGTGTTGGGCGCAGGAGTCATGAAATGATCTCCCTGAATCAACTCGTGCCGTTTTCCATCATCGGGAAAAAGGAGATAGTCTTCGTAGGTAAGCTTGGTCGAGCGGGGTGCAGTGGACATGCCCTCCTCCGTAAAGAGCGCGGAGCTAGTCTATCAGGCCGGTGAACGAAGCTCAAATGGGAGAATCTCAAAGGAAGTCGTATTTCAATCACAGTGGGGGACATGGTGGCGGGACAACAGTCGATGGGGGTCTGCACGGTTATGGGAACGAACTGCCTTGCTAATGATCGGATGTTGGCTCCTGTGAGCCACGGGAGACGTCGTGCGAGGCGTTGACGGGCACCGGCGGCCCCGTGGGGGGCCGCCGGTCATTCTCGGTCGCAGAGATCGTAGCTATGCGTTGTGTCTCCGCCGCCATACGGCCGCGCCCAGGCCCATCAGGCTGGAGCCGAACAACAGGAGTGCACCGGGCACCGGGATGGGTGCATACATCGGGTAGGTCGGTGAAGCTGCCGTCTGTCCGATATTGGTGAGGTCATAAAAAGCGGTTCTTTGGTAAGAGGGCGCCTCCGTATCGATGAAAAAGAACTTTGTGGAGCTTCCGGGAACAAGAGCATCGCCAAAGTCGAAGTTGACATACCCGCCATACGCTTCGCTGAAGCGATAGGCGCTGATTGAATCGACCTCTCCCAGTCCGTCGATGCGAAAGTTCACGTTTTGAAAGGAGTCCGGAAATCCTCCAAAGCGAAAGGAGCCGATGGGTCCGGTCGATGTCGCATCATTGAAGACTCGCCAGTAAAAATCCATCGTGCCGTCGAGATCGGATCGCACAACCTGCACCTGGACTGTTCCGGAGATGGCGCCTACAACATCATAACTACCAGCCTCAGCATCATAATGATAAATATCAAATGAAAAAGGCACCAACTCGTCGACCTGTATCACGCCGCCCAACTGCGGCTCCGCGGCGACGGTGGTGCCAGGAAGGGACACTAAGGAGTCTGGAATCAGGGGCACCGCGTGGGCGGCCTGCGCTGATAGGGTCAGTGCCAGGCCGATGCAGGCGAGCAATCTACAACTTTCTTTCATGTGTCCCCTCCTTTTTCTCTCTGCTCATGGCAGAGGTGACAGGGTGACGTCAATTGTATCCCTCATTCTTCCGAATAAACGCCGCTACATAGCATGACTTCCGTTTCAGTGAAATGGAGAAATAGGCAACATGTAAAAATTTTCCTTTTCGCGTGGCCGATGCAAAACAGCGGGAATGGCCGATAACAGCCGTTTGGATCCTCGCGGCTCGAGACCGTGCCGTCCTTTTGTCAGCGTGGCGTCGGGGAGACGTTGAGGGCGTGCCTTCTCAGATTGGGCCGGATGCGCCGGTTACAGATCGCCGACATCAAAAGCTGATTCCGCCGCTGATGGGGCCAGATCAGCCAAGGACGAGGTGCTGAAGACCGAGCGCCGATCTGATCCAGTTCCCGCTGCAACGCCCGCAGGTGTCCGTTCAAGAGCGTGACGAGCCGTTCCAGGTCCATCAAGCGGCTGTGGGTGACAGGCTGTTCCATCGTGGTCATGAGATCCCTCCTTGCTAACTCGCACAGTGTCGAATCACACCGACCAGCACCCCTTCAATGCGAAACTCATCCGATGGCTTCACGATGATGGGGGCCATCGCCGAATTGGCGGGGTGCAATTCGATGTGGGTGTCTGTTTTGACGTAGATCTTGATCGTCGCTTCACGATTCACCATCGCCACGACCGTTTGGCCGTTCCTGGCCGTGTCTTGCTTACGAACGATGACCAGATCGCCGGGCAAAATCCCCTCGTCTTTCATGGAGTCTCCCTTGACGCGCAGGGCAAAGACCCTACTGCCTTTCAACATACTGGGAGGAATCTCGACCGATTCCGATTGTTCGATGGGTTCAATGGGAGAGCCGGCTGCAACTGTTCCTGCTAAGGGAATGGTGAGAGGGAGGGTGGCTGATTGCTGCAACTGCTCGATTGCCACCTGTATAGAGCCCGGAATGCGCCTCATCCCCGCCTCATAGCGAGCGACAGTGACGCGGGTTGTCCTGAGTGCCTCGGCAAGCTGCTGCTGCGTCAGGCCCAGTTGCTCGCGAAGGCGTTTGAGTTCAGTTGGCTTCATGGTGTAACCAATGGTTACATCACCGAGCTGGTGCTTGTCAAGGATGGCGCGGCAGGGTTCTCTTGTCTGCGGGGCGGGAGGCTCAAATGGTGGGAAAGAGATGAGACGACGTTCTTATCTGAACAAGCGGCGAGGGATCCACCACAGGTAGATCGTCATTCCAAAGAGCTCGACTAGCGATTGCACAACGATCACGACGGCGGCGACATGCCAGTCGGCCGGCAGCGAGAGGGCCAGGGGCAACACCACGAAGGAATTGCGCGTGCCGAGGCTGAAGGCCACGGTTCGCCCTTGATCGGCCGGCAGCGTCAGCAGTTCCGTCAGCCCTTTGGCGATCAAGGCGGCTACGACCAAAAACACAACGAATAGCGGGACGACGGCCGGTAGGAGGGGCAGCGCATCCCGTATCGCACCGACCTGTGCTCCCGCGATCAAGAAGACGACCAACGCCAAGAGCGGCACCGGCCACCAGGCCAGGCGCTCGCGCAGCCATGTGCGCCCTGCGCGGGCTTCGATCCAACGTTCCGACGCGGCCGCGACGCCGAGGGGAAGGAGAACCACGGCCAGCGCCGGCCAGATATTGGCGGATGGAAGGGCCTCCGACAGGTCGGCTCCGAGCATCAGCCACAGATAGAGGGGCAGCAGCAACAACTGCAACAGCAGGTTCACGGGCGTCACCGCGATCGCGCGAGGCACATTGCCGCCGCCCAATTGGCTGAAGGTGATGAACCAGTCGGTGCAGGGCACCAACAGGACGAGCAGCACCCCGAGTCGCAAGGCCGGATCAGGCGGGAGCCACTGCACGAGTATCCAAACCACGAAGGGCACGACGACGAAGTTTCCGGTCAGGATGGCCGCCACGAACCGATGGTCGCGAAAGGCGTCTCGCAAATGCAGCAACGGCACCTGAACAAAGGTCGTGTACAGCAGCACCATCAGCGACGGCCACAAGAGCGCTTCGAAGGGTCGTCCGACGCCGTTCCATGCGCTTCCCACCAGCAAGCCGGCAAGAATGGCGAGCAGGTAAATCCAGACCTGCCTGCGCTCAAGGGTCAGGCGATCCAAAGATAGGCTCCCTCAAGATTGGCTCCCATTGTTCATCTTTCTGCGTGGTCCGTTGGGCAGGCGCATCACCGTCACAAAAGCCGAATGGAGCACTAAACCGGTTTGGCGACGCCGAGCCGCGTTTTCACCAGCATGAGCCAGAGTACGCCGATCGCGCCACAGAAGGCCGCGATGCTGAACGCCGCCTCCGCTTGGTGGTGGTCAAGCAGATACCCGACGTAGAGGCTTGAGACCATGTCACCCACGGCGTTCGCGCAGGCCAAGAGTCCCAAGCCAAGGCTCCGCAGTTCCCGTGGGAGTCGTTCCGCGACGACCGCCTTTTCGAGCGTCTCTTCCACGGCGATATACACGCCCGAACAAGCAACCGCGATCAGCAAGCCGCCGACAGAAGCTCCCGCAAGGGCGAGCAGCAGGTTGGTGCCGACGCCGAGCCCGTACCCCCACAGGAGGATCGAGAGTTTGTTCCCTCGATCGGCGCGATGGCCGATGGGATAGGCCACCAGGGCGCTGATCAGGTTGTGGATCGTGTAGAGGAGAATCGCGGCGGACAGGGCTCCTCCTGTGTGAAAACCGCTTTCACCGAATTGCCGAGCGCCCAAAAACACCAGGAAGGTCCGTGAAAAATCTCCGAGACCGAACAGGAACACTCCGATGAGAAACAACCAGAACGAGCGAGGAAACGCACGCCAGCCGAGGCGCGGTCTCACGGCATCGGATTGAGGAACCCGCGGAGCCGGACGCTCCTGCGCCAGAAAGAAAATGGCCGCCGCTGCCAGCAGCCCCGGCGCCAGGGTCCAGAGAATGACCGTCTGAAACTCGATTCCGCCCCAGACCAACAGGGTAGCGACCAACGGCCCGGCCACGGCACCCAACATGTCACCGGCCCGTTCGAGCCCGTAGGCCCGCCCGAAATGGGAAGGTTCCACGGCGTCCGCCAGCATATAATCCCGAAGCGGTCCGCGAAATCCTCGCCCGATCCAGGCGAGGCTGCGCAGCGACACCAGCGAGGCCAGTCCTCCGACCAAGCCAATGGCGCCGGTCGCGAGGGTGGTCGTCAAATAACCCAGTGTCGTCCAGGGCCGTTTGTGTTCGACGTGATGGCCGACCACGCCCCCGGCGAGTTTGGAGAGACTGACCAAGAAGTCCGCGACCCCTTCGATCACCCCCAGCGCGGCCGGTCCGAGCCCCACGGTCGCAAGATAAAGGGGCAGGACAGCCGTGCACATCTCATGGCTAAAGTCGGACAGAAACGTGGCGAGCACGATGCCAATGACGGTGCGATTGATCCAGGGGGGAACAAGCAAGTGGAACATCCAGTTAGAGAGCCTGCGCGGGGTAGTCTGCAAGATCCCCGCGCAGGAATAAAGTGCGTATTGTGGGTCGCTCCATTCAGATAATGGATCAGGAAAGAGGGGAGCGCATCATTTCCCGACCATGACATCGGTCGCCTTGATGGCGATCGTAACGGAATCATTGACCTTTAATCCCATGTTCTTCACCGAGCCGTCGGTAATCGCCGCCACGAATTCCAAGTTGCCGACCTTCACGACCACTTCGGCCATGGCCTGGCCCTCCTTGATGCTGGTGACGGTGCCCTGAAATTGATTGCGCGCGCTGAGTTTCATAGGTCTCCTCCTTGGTTGAGATAAGTTATGGGCTCCGGCAGTCACGGGTATGTCCCGGATGATGGAACCCGAGCGACGGAAATCGACTGGTTTCGATCCTGGTGCCGGCGATCGATCTGTGCAGGGTCCAGCCCGTAGAGAGCGGCCAGCCTCCGCAGATCGAGTGCCTCGGCCGGTGATCCTTGCCACACGTTCCCCTGTGCATCGATGGTCATCACCGTGGTTGCCAGTCGTGTGGCATGGTCAGGCTCATGGGTGGAGAGAATCATGCCGAGTCCGTCGGCCGCCAGACGTTCCAGCACATCGAGCAGGCGCAGGCGGTTTCCCCAATCAAGGCTCGCGGTCGGTTCGTCGAGGATCAGCGCCGGGGCCTGCTGCGCGAGCGCACGGGCGATCAAGACGAGTTGGCGCTGGCCGCCGGACAGTTCCGTCACCGCACGCTCAGCCAGATGGGGGATGCCCAGGCGCGCCAGCGCGTCTTCGACGACCCGTTCATCGGTCGGGCCTGGGCTCGCGAACGGACCGAGCCTGGCGGTGCGCGCCATCAGCACCACGTCACGCGCGGTAAACGAAAAAGGCGGCGCCAGTGATTGCGGGACCATGGCTACTGTCCGAGCAATGGCCGATCGAGAGAGACGGGAGAGGTCCTGCCCGAGCAACGTGATCGACCCGGCGATGGGAGGGAGCAAGCCCAGCACTGTGCGGAGCAGGGTGGTTTTTCCGGCTCCATTAGGGCCGAGCAGGACCAGCACCTCGCCGGGATTCACGGTCAGGTCGATGCCATCGGCGAGGGGGCGGTCATGGTAGCCGATCGCCAGACCCTGTGCTTCGATCAGGGCGTGGGTCAGGCCCATTGTGGTCTCCCCCAACTCAAGAGCCAGATGAACACCGGCGCTCCAAGAAGCGCGGTGAGAATCCCCAGCGGCACTTCGACGGAGGCGAGCGAGCGGGCGGCGGTATCCACCAGGATGAGGAACATCGCGCCCAACATCACGCTGGCGGGCAAGAGTCGATCGAACCGTGCGCCGACGAGGAGCCGAGCCATGTGCGGGACCATCAGCCCCACCCATCCGATGATACCGGAAATGGAGACGGCCGACGCCGTGATGAGGGTTGAAGAGAGTATGACGATGACCCGTAGCTGCTTTGTCTCGATTCCAAGCGCTCGGGCTTCGTCCTCGCCCATAGCCATGACACCGATGCGCCAGCGCAGCAGCACGAGCAAGGAAAGTCCCACCAGCCAGGGCAGGCCGGCCAATAGGACGTCGTTCGTCTTCGCGCCGGCCAAGCTGCCGAGCAGCCAGAAAGTGATGGCGGGCAATTGCCGTTCCGGGTCCGCCAACACCTTGACGGCGGCAATACCGGCTCCGGCGAGGGCCCCTAAGGCCAAGCCAGTCAGCACCATCACCAGCACGTCATCCCGTCCTCGTACCATCGTGGCAACGAGCACGACCAGCGAGACGGTCATCAACCCGCCCACGAACCCCATCAGTTGAATGATGATGAGCGGCAACGACCAGAGGATACCGAGCGCCGCTCCCAGACCGGCATCGGCCGAAACACCCAGAATGTCGGGCGACACCAACGGATTGCGGAAAATCGTCTGGTAGGCGGCCCCCGCTCCGGCCAATGCCGCCCCCACGAGCGCCGCCGCTGTGACGCGAGGCAGCCGGATATTAAACAGCACGGTCGCTTCGGGTGACGGATCGATCACTCCGACTATACGGGCTGCCATCAGACTCACTACCTTGTGTGGCGCCAAGGGGTAGGGACCGATCGTTGCGCCGAGCAGCAACGAAGCTCCCAAGCCAAGGAAAAGAAGGCCGGGGATCACCGCCTTCGATCGGGAGAATCGGTATGACCTCACCTCAGTTTCCAAGTAATCGGTCAAGATCGGTCTCCCGCGGCTCTACGTGCCAGAAGAGGCGGCAGAACCGCCGCACCTCAGTCCGCAGATCGAACGGAGCTTCTTGAGGATACAAGGTTGCGAGCAACCAGTATAGTCCGATCAAGCGGTTGACAGAGGGGGGAGAGTCGATGAACCCAAACGGGGAGGCGGGGGCCACGAACACCCGCCCGCGGGCGACGGCCGGAACCGCCTGCCACTCAGGGCGTTGCTTGACCATGGTGGCAAAATTTCTGTCGAGCGTGATGATGGTATCGGGTGCCCAGGCGATGATTTGTTCAAGGGGGACTGTCACCAGCCCTCGTGTCTCGGCCGTGACGACATTGACGGCTCCCACCCGCTCGACGATTTCCGCGTTGATCGATCCGCGAGAGGGGGCTTCCAATCCTGTCGGTCCTCTGGCGAGATACACCTTCGGCCGAGCCGAAGCAGGAACCCGGGCCAGCACCGTATCCACGGTCGCCAGAGCCGCTTCCGCATAGGAGGCCAACGCCTCCCCTCGCTGGGGCACACCCAGTACATTGGCCAGGGTGCGAATCGCCGCGGGCGTGTGCTCAAACGACCCATCGATCAGGACGTAGGGAATGCCCGTCTGTTCGGTGATCCGGTTGGCCATATCCCGGTAGAGGGGACTGACCGCGCCGACATCGACGATCAGATCCGGCTTTTGGGCGAAGAGCACTTCCAGGTTCAATGAATCGCCCCGTCCGGTTAGCCGGCCCAATTCGGGAAGGTGATGGGTCGAGGGAAGCAGAAAAGGGCGATCCTGCTCGCGGGGCGCCCGCACCCACCCGATCATGGCCTGGGGTTTCAGCGCATACAAGAGCACTGAAGCCGGCGGGCCCGCTGCGAACACTCTCGCGGGCGCATCCGGGATGGAGATACGGCGGCCTGTGGCATCGACGACCTCGCGCGCGAAGCTCTGTTCCATCGGAGCAGGCATGAAGGCCAGGAGGGTGAGCATCAGAACCAGCCGGCGGCTCTTGCCTGATCGGTTCCCGAGAGTGGTTAGCCGAGGACGGTCGGCGGCACAGCCATCAAGAAAGGCGTTCGTTGTGTTCCAGAGATTCTTGATCGTCATCATCGATGGACTCATGACCGTGGTTTCTCGTCTCCTGTCGTCGGCCAGTAATGGGTGTCGGGTACTGATCGGGCGCCAAAGATCGCTTGGCCCACGCGCACGATCGTCGCACCCTCCTCGATGGCGAGGTCGTAATCGCCGGACATGCCCATGGACAGTGCGTCCAGCTCAATTCCGTCCGGTGCTTCTTGGCGAAGTCGGTCACGGAGCTCGCGCAGCCGCCTGAAACACTGGCGCACTCGCATGACATCGGTGGATAGCAGCGCCAGCGTCATCAGCCCCCGTACCCGCAAGGACGAATAGGCCGGGAGGGCTTGCAGAAAACCGGCCACTTCGTCCCGCGGCAGGCCATATTTGCTGGACTCTCCCGAGGTATTGACCTGTACCAACACATCCAATGAACGACCTTCGATCTGTAAGCGTCGGTCTAGCGCCTCGGCTACTCGCAGACTGTCCAACGCTTGGAACTCGGGCGCAAATCGAGCCACCAACTTGGCCTTGTTGGTCTGTAAATGGCCGATCACAGACCAGCGTAGATCAGCAAGGTCGGCCATTGCGGTCCATTTGCGATAGGCCTCTTGCACCTTGTTTTCGCCGAACAGCCGGCAGCCCGCGGCATAGGCGAGGCGGAGGCGTGTCTCATCGACGGTCTTGCTGACGGGCAGCAGGCGCACTGTGGTGGGATCGCGCCCGACCCGACGGCAGGCCGCTGCCATGCGCGCATGAACCCTCGCCAGGTTGCGGCGAATATCCTCTTCCGATTCGGCCCTGGGCCAGCGGTCTTGTTGGTCGTGCACGGTCGGTGGGGTAATGGATTCCGGTCTCATGTTGCTCATGGCCGCACGCTCGTCCACCTTCGCGGAGAGGTCGGATGGCTGATCGAATGGAACGATGGAGGTGCCCGCGATCATACCCTCACTCACCTTGACGAAGGCAAGGTGTGGGATCCGTCTTGCTCACGGTCACCAGGGCGAGGGCCTATTCCACATGCTGACTTCATCGGCGCTTTCATCGGTGTCCTCGGTTGTTACACCGGTTATGAATCGAGCCGTTCTTCGGCAAACCATATCGACCGCCAACGCCGAGGGCCCCGTGCGCTCTCGCCACCTTGCCATTTCTTGTGGCATCCGGACCAGGCCAGTGCGTCAGTAAGAGGAGAGCCACGATGGATCGGCGCGGCTCTCCTCTCATCCATCCGGGAAGACAAAAACCCGATGGCATTCCCTCCGGATGCAAAGGCCTGTGCAAGGGGAGGCATCCTCAGTTGCAAGGCCTTTCTGATAAAGATTCGACGGTACGATGAGCGCTTCGGGTGCGATGAACATTCCGATGGCTGTCGTGCTATTCCTTTCAATGTTTCAATTGGCCCTCTTCATTCAAATTGGGCGCCTGTTGCGGCAATGGCGGATCGATCACTTGGATGCGAATGATGTTTGACACGTTGCGCCGATTTCTTGGGCGCGGAGCGAGCCCGTGAACATCACGCTTAAACATCCCAAGACACCCACCGTGATGGATAGGGATCGCATTGGTCTCGTCATGTCTGCTCCTTTCTGTGAACAGGTGGTCCGCGGGTTCCCTTAAACGATTATCCCGTGCCGCAGGAGATCATCTACGATCTGGTCCGTATTGCCGATATTATTGGGCGTCACCGAAGCCTTTCGTCGGCAGGGAAAGACGGCAATCTTGTGAGGATCGACGACGACGTTGACCGAATCCCACGTTCGAGGGCCATGAACGGCTCCTACAATCGGCATCATGCTGGTAAGAGTCCGGGTTTCCCCGTGAATTTTGGCCGTGATGAGCGGTCGTTCGTCCAGCCTCTGTATGAGCACAATACGACCGTACCAGCGGTTCAGTCGCTGTCTGCTCCGACGAAATAATCCTGCCTCAAGACGGACAGCCGTTGCCGGGATCATGGCAATGATCTGCCGGCCGGGGAAAAAGCATCGGTCATCGGCAGTAGGCAGCCGTATGTGCAGATTGACTCGTCGCCCTACATTTATGCGCACCGTCGGTTGACTCAGGCCCCTATGCTGGGAATAAACGATTCCTCTCACTTCATTGACCACGCAGTCGGAGAGCGAGAGATGGCTTCCACGATATTCATGAGCGTTTTGCATGAAGGCGGTGTCATGATTCATGGCTGGCACTCTGATCGTCGATGATGTCATCCGCTCTGCCAGCGATTCTTTCTTCAGCGCGATGGTGCTGAAGTGTGTGCAGAGCCGTCGTCTTCGTTTCAATCTCGGGGTGGGAGGACTATTGGGCGCTATACCCCACCAATCACATTCCTCTCTCAGAACACCTCGTCGTGACGGTCCTCGCGGAAATCCTCAGATCCTAGATTGCCTCTCACGTCTTACCGAGGGATCACATGAATAGCCGCCGCCTTGATGGTCGCCGTGATAGCGGACCCCTCGACCAACTCCAGTTCTTTGATCGCGAGCGGCGTCACCAGGGCGACCAGGCGGAATCCGACGTCCACGACGACACGATCCAGTTGTCCGCTCGGTTGAATCTCGACCACCCGGCCGGCCAAGTGATTGCGGGCGCTCCCGGCCGCGATCGGCTCGCGATCGAGCGCCACGTTTTCGCCGCGAATCGAGATGTAACACGCTGTAAACTCATTGTCAGGTGAGTCAACGGCGACGATCGTTTGAGTCCCCACTTGCACATACACGAGGCCGGCTTCGCGCCGGACTATCTCGCCGGGAACCAGATTGTCCACGCCGACCAGCGAGGCCACATCCGGGTGCGTCGGTCGAGTAAAGACTTCCTGTGGCGATCCGGTCTGTAGGACTCCTCCTTGCGCCATCACCACCACGGAATCGCCAAGGGACAGCGCCTCGCTCCAATCGTGGGTGATCAAGATCGCCGGAATGCCGATGTCGTGCAGCAGGGCTCGGAGCTCTCCCCTCAGGCGCAACCGCGTCGGCAGATCCAAAGCCGAGAGCGGTTCATCCAGCAAGAGCAATCGCGGATTCCTGGCCAAGGCCCGAGCCAGTGCCACCCGTTGCTGTTGGCCTCCCGAGAGGGCCTGCGGTTTGCGGTGTTCCAAGCCGGTCAGCTGCATTTGCTCAAGCAAGGAGGCGACCCGCTGTCGCCGCTCGGCTCTGGAGCGGGAGGACATCCCATAGGCGATGTTCTCCTCGACGGTCAGGTGAGGAAAGAGGGCATAGTCTTGAAACACAAACCCCACGGCCCGCTGTTGCGGCGGAACCATGATGCCACGCTCCACGTCGGCCCAGACGTCCCCATGAAAGACGATCCGGCCTCGCGTGAGATGTTCCAACCCGGCGAGGCAGCGCAAGACCGTGGTCTTTCCCGAGCCGGAAAGACCGAACAGCACGGCGACATGGCCGTGATCGACCGGCATAGAGAATTTTGCTCGAATGAGCGGGCCATTAAGATAGGCCTTCTCAACCTCGGCCACAAGCTCAGCCGCCATGGGACCCTCTTGGCCGTTTGCCGAAGACCTCCGGCCACAGGGCCCAGACGTTCCGGTTCACGGCGTACACGACCGAGAGGACTGCAAATGAAAAGATCAGGAGCATCAAGGCGGTCTCTCCGGCGACGTCGAAATTGAATGCCTGGACTTCGTCGTAGATCTCGATAGAAATCGTCCTGGTCACCCCTTCAATGTTGCCTCCGACCATCAGCACCACGCCGAACTCGCCGACCGTGTGGGCGAAGCTCAAGACCACCGCCGTCAAGACTCCGGGAAGTGATTGCGGCAAGATCACGCGAAAAAACGTCCCCAGTTTTGAGACGCCGAGGGTCCACGACGCTTCGATGAGCCGAGGATTGACGGCGGAGAACCCGACCGTCAGAGGCTGGACGGCGAAGGGAAAGCTATATAAGCAGGATGCAATGACCAACCCTTCAAATGTAAAGGGCAGGCGATGGCCGATCACCTGTTCAATGAACCGGCCGAGCCAGCTTTGCGAGCCCAGTCCCACCAATACGTAGTATCCGAGGACGGTGGGCGGCAATACCAAGGGCAGCGCGACCACCGACTCGACCAGAAATTTCCATCGCCGCTGGGAGAAGGTGAGCCAGTAGGCGACCGGAATCCCGATCAGAAGCAGAATGGAAGCCGTGACGCTCGCCAGTTTCAAAGTGGTCATGACGGTGGTCCAATTCATCGTATGCTCCCGCTTCCTGAGGAGGTTCATCAGGTGGAAGGTGTGCGGCAGGGTTCTTCATTTGCCGTGGGTATGTTCTTCTTCCGGCATGTAAAACCCGTACCGTTTGAGCACGGCTCGCCCGGCTGGAGTCGACACCCAGTCGGCGAATTGTTTCACCGCCTCAAAAGAACCGTTCTTCTTGGCTGTTTCAAGAATCACGGCTCCCTGTTCCATCCGAGGGTAAGCCGTGAGGGGAATTTCCCAAAAGCGCCCGACTTCTTTCAATGAGGGAGCCATGGCCAGCGACAGGGCGATGACGCCGATATCTGCGTTGCCGGACTGAATGAATTGAGCGGTCTGTGCGATATTTTCGCCCAGCACAAATTTTGATTCGACTTTGTCATAGAGACCGAAATGTTTCATGGCGGCCACGGCTGCCCGCCCATAGGGTGCATGTTTCGGGTTGGCGATGGCAATCTTTTTGACGGAAGGATCCGACAAGGCGTTCATGCCAAGTTTCTCAACGTCGATCGGCGACTCTTTCGATACCCAGACCACGATCCGTCCGACGGCATAGGGGAAAATCGTATTGGGGACGGTAAGGTGCGCTTCTTCGAGCTTGCGGGGAAAGTCGATATCGGCCGAGAAAAAGATCTCAAACGGCGCGCCGTTGGAAATCTGCGAATAGAAATTGCCGGACGATCCCAAGGACAGTTTCACATGATGTCCCGTCTTCTGCTCGAATTCGGCGATGATATCCTTGATGGCAAAATTCAAGTCGGCGGCAGCGGCCACCAGGATTTCCGTAGCGAAAGCAGAGTTGGGCTTCCATGGAAGAGCCAGCAAGAGCAAGAAGGCGATAAAAATTGACAGGCTGGGTCGAGATGATGGTTGTCGCATGATTGCTACTCCTCTTCGTGTTGTTCTGAAAAGTAATCAGACAAATGTTTCACGATGGTGCCGGACCGACACCCCATCCTCGATACGATAGGCCGTGGTCGGCCGTCGTTGTCAGGACCGGCGAAGCCCTCTCGTCGGCCGTTCGCCCTTGAGCCTCGATTCAACCATCAGTGATGGCGGCGATCGGCTCAACCGGCGCGTCGCCACCATTTCTGACAGAGGCTCTCTCTTCAAACCATGGAGAGTCCGTTTTCCGATCCCAACGAATGATCCGGACGGCTTCCGGAGCGATCACGATGTTCACGGTCTCCCATGTTTGCGGAAGGACGGTTGCGCCGACGACAGGTCCTCTGCTTCGCAAGATCCAGGACTCATCGTACATTGTCAGCGTCAGCATGATGGCCGCGAAATGACTCGACTCTGCGTGCAGTTATCGGAGATCCTTCTGCGTCCATCGAGCTCCGTTTTTTCCAAGAATCGGCGTGTCCGGTAGGTTGTTACATTCTGACGCGCATCTGAAAGAAGAAATAATCCGTGTCCTTCTCCCCGCCGGGCGGAAGGCCGGCCGTGGAGGGAAGCCGGTCGAAGTACGACCCCTTGAACCAATGCCACCAGCCGACGTCGAAGTCCAAATTGTTGGAGATGAACCACTGGGCACGGAGCTCCAGGTCATGTCCCAAGCTTCTTCCTGCGCCTCCGGTAGTATCTCGCAAACCGGAACTTCCAAAAAAATCTCTGCTTTCGGCTAAATACCAGAATCGCTGCTTGATTTGGAGGATCCAGCCTTTCGCCGGCGTCACAATGACACGCCAGCCACCGCCGGTGAGATTGGTGCGGAAAAAGGGCCCGACAATGCCGGTCGGCATGTACTCGAATCGACGAGCTCCGAACAGGGTATCAAACCGTCGGCTCTTGCCATCGGTGGGGTCGCCGTCTCCGCTGGCATAATCGCTGTGCAAGACAAGCCTGGGCTTCCAAGGTAGGTCGAATGTATAGCCCAAATCCAGGTGCTGAAAGTACGCAAAGTGATCTTCTCGTCCCCTGGTGCCGAACTGATAGGTGCTTTCCAACTCGTAATCAAGTTCGCCCGGCTTGTCATCTTTAAAGAGGCGGAATCCAATGGTCGAATAAGTGCGGTGTTCGTTCACATTGGGGACTCGTCGGTCGTTCAACCCCAGATAATAGACGTCTGCCTTGAGCCATGGAAAATAGCGACTCTCGGCATAGACGCCCCAAAACGTGTTTTTATGGTTTGCGCTGTCGGCTCTGTCCAAAAAGCGGGTGACCGGTTCGGTGAAAAATGCCCTCAGCCGCCACGCGCCGTCTTTGTCGAGATACCAATGCACGCCATCGAACGCGTTCGTGGTGTTGCGGTAGTCGTTTCGTGCGACGAGGCGGCGGCGGCCGAAGTCGAGCGTCATGCGTCCGACATGGATATCGGTCCGCAAGCCGGTACCGAACAGATTGCGCGCGGTGATTGATCCGAACAATTGCAGCACGTCGAATTCGTTGACAGTCGTCGTATTGCGAAAATCTCCGGGGTCGCCATCCAAGAACGATCGGGCATCCTGTCCCTCGAACAATATTCTCAAAGGGCCATTGCCGCCCAGTTGAGTCCGCAGGCGGGAACGGAGGGCGATTTGGGCATCAGTGCGGCCTCCTCCGACCGCCGCGCTTCTGTTGACGGGGTGGTCGTACGATTCGAACCTGGTGCGGTTCTCAAATCCCAGGTCCACCCAGTCGGGCATGGTCAACAGGGTTTTCACATATCGTGACCATTCATGCTCTCGAATTTGGGTGAGGACGTCGTCGGCCGGTTCCGTTCGTTTGCCCGGTTTCCGTTTCTCATCAGCCGTGTGGATGATTTCCTCGATCTCGTGTTCGATTTCTTGTTCGAGTTCCCTGACGTTCAGCAGAAGATCGGAGTACCCCAATGGCCGTTCTTTTTGGGCTGGGGAAGATGATTCACTTGCTGATGGGGAAGGGGACTCGGGGGGTGGCGCCGGAGTTTGCGCACCCACAATGGTCGGTACCGACATCATCACGATGGCGAGCGTGCCCGATATTCCAATGGATGCGATTCGAGCCCATCCTTTCATACCTTTCATGGTGTGGCAGCTCTCCTTTCAGCATTTCAGTCTTCAATTCAACTATCGACAAGGGTCTGTCTATGTCAGACGGATCGGAGACATTGGAGCTTTCCGGTATCGGTGGTGTCGTATCCTCCCAAGGCTTCGATCTCGTTGCGAAAGGCCTTGGTGGCTAAGGTGTCGAACAGATGGTTCAAGGCCGGATGAGACTTCAAATAGGGCTTCGGTACGACCAGATCATAGCGAGCTGTTTGGAGGGGAATGAAGTCGAGTCCGAACTGCCGAGCGGCGGAGAGAATGCCGATTCCCACGTCGGCCTGATGGGTGGCGATGGCGCGCGCGACCTCGAAATGAGAGCGCACGATGCAATCATAACCACGAACCAGACTAGGCTCGATATCGGCCGCCTGCAATCGTTGATCCAGCAGCAATCGGGCGCCGGAACCTTCTTCACGATTGACCAATGTCACGGCCGACTCGGCCAAATCAGCAACCGTCCGGATGGATTTGGGGTTGCCGGGGCGAACCAAGAGCCCTTCTTCCCACGTGGCGAAGGTGATCACGTCATAGCCGGATCCTTTGAGCCAGCGTCGTAAGAACGGTAGATTGGATTCGCCGGTCGCCGGATCGTAGAGATGAATCCCGGCCACGTGGACTTCGCGACGCTCCAAGGCTTGAAGCGCCGCTCTGCTTCCCATCGTCCATCCGACGACGGAGGCGGAGTCTTTCTGGCGCCGGAGATATTCGCCGGCCAGAAAAATGGCCGGATCACAGCCCGCCACCGAAATTTCCTGTTCGATGGCGCGCCGGTCTCGCGCCAACATGACACGTACTGAAGTGCCGGATGGAGGCGATTTCACATAGCCGTCTGCCGAGACCGTGTAGGGAAGCAGCTCGCCCAAATTCTCGACGGGCCGGACGACCACCCGTTTGCCCACCACCGATACCTTGACACGAATCGGCGCGTGTGACGTGCTGTTCACGGGCACGTGACCCACTATCGTTCCCTCGATCGTCTCTTCTGCCGGAACCAGGGAAAACAAATCCTCGACACGACAGCCCAGCACAGACGCCAATTGGAGCGCCACGCCGGTGGCCGGCAGGTACTGATTAGATTCGATCGCCGAGATGGCTTGCCTGGTGATCCCGGCTCGGGCGGCCAATTCGGATTGGGAGAATCCCTTCCGCAAACGGAAGGATTTTAAATGGTTTGCAACAGGGAGCGGAGAATCAGTCGCTTGATCGATGTGTCGCATGGTCCGCGTATGTAGCAAGTAAACATGTCATTTGTCAAGGATAATGGCCTCCATTTTTATGCTTCACCAATGATGATCGGTCGAATCTGATCTTTGTACGCGAAACCGGATGTCGGAGAGAAAATCTCTGTGCGATCCTTGTTGGTGGCAGATTGCAGCAGAGACGATGCATGCCTTGAGTTGGTCGGCGGTTCGGCATTAAGGGCATTAAGGATTGTCAGAGGGACATCTTAGCGGGACGAGGGAGTGGTCGGCCTGATGGAAATGGTCGCGCCTGGGCAGAAGCACGAGGAAGCGTCCGCCACGGAAAGCGCGAGAAGAGGTGGAGGTGTTGATGCAACGCTTCAAGCCGACGACTGATATCCCTGCGGGTTCAGCCGCTGCCAGCGCCAGACATCGGCGCACATGTCGGCGAGGGACCGTTCGGCTTTCCATCCAAGCAGAGTGGCTGCCTTGGCTGGGTCGGCATAACATGCCGCCACGTCGCCGGGACGGCGAGGAGCAATCTTATACGGGATGGATCGCCCGCTGGCAGTTTCGAACGCTCGTACGATCTCCAATACACTGTATCCCTTGCCGGTCCCCAAGTTCACGGTGAGGCATTCCGCGCGATCGCTCCAATGATTGAGCGCTTCCAGTGCCTTGAGGTGACCGATGGCCAGATCCACGATGTGAATGTAATCGCGGATGCCAGTGCCATCCAGCGTAGGATAGTCGTTACCGAAGACATTGAGATGCGGGCGGCGGCCGATGGCAACCTGTGCCACGAAGGGCATCAGGTTGTTCGGGATGCCGCGGGGATCTTCGCCGATCAAGCCGCTGTCATGAGCGCCGACCGGATTGAAATAGCGAAGAATCGCGATGCGCCAAGCTCCATCCCCTCGCTGAAGGTCCCGCAGCATGTGTTCGATGGTGAGTTTGGTCTGGCCGTAGGGATTGGTGGCGGAGAGGGGATGATCTTCCGTCAGCGGCAATTGTTGGGGATTACCGTACACCGTTGCGGAGGAACTGAACACCAGCGTCTTAACGCCAACTGTTGCCATTGCTTCCAGCAAACGAAGCGAGCCCGCGACGTTGTTGTCGTAGTAGGCGAGCGGCCGCTCGACCGATTCACCCACTGCCTTGAGACCGGCAAAGTGAATCACCGCTTGGGCACCGCTCTCGCGCAGGGCCGTCACCAGGGCCGCCCGATCTCGGACGTCGCCGTGGATCGAACGCAGCGACTTTCCCGTGATCCGTCGCACACGCTCTAGTGCTTCTGGATGGCTGTTGCTGAAATTGTCAAACACGGTCACATCGTAGCCGGCCTGGAGCAGTTCAACGCATGTGTGCGATCCGATATACCCGGCGCCGCCCGTGACCAGAATCATGTTTGTCCTCCGGGTGGTTTGAGAAGTCGTTCTCGCTCCGTGCCGATGAGGGTAACAGATCCATCATGAGCGTCAAGGAAAGGAAAAGAGAAAGGAAAAGAGAAAGGAAAAGAGACGCCCTGTGTGCTACCACCCATTGAGAAACCCCCTTTGCCGCCAGGCCTCATACACCACGACCGCCACGGCATTGGACAGATTTAGGCTGCGGCTCTCCGGGAGCATCGGCAGGCGCAGGCGCCGTTCTTCCGGAAACGATTCGAGCAGCCAGACCGGCAACCCGCGCGTTTCTGGGCCGAACAGAAAGACGTCTCCTTCGGCATAGATGATTTGGTCGTAACGTTGACTCCCTTTTGTTGAGAGGGCGAATATGCGGCGATCCTTGAAACGGTCCGCGCATTCGGTCCAATTGCCGTAGACGGTGAGGGCGGCGAATTCATGGTAATCCAATCCGGCTCGCACCAACTGCTTGTGTTCAAGAGAAAACCCCAGCGGTTTCACGAGGTGCAGCCGTGCCCCGGTGTTGGCGCACAGCCGAATGATGTTGCCGGTGTTGGGCGGGATCTCGGGTTGATAGAGAATGACGTCGAACATGCCCGATGGAGTGTAGCACGATCAGTTTCATTCTCACGATAGAGTTACCGACGGGGACACGTGTCTCTTGCAACGATGGTTTGTCTCGTCTCATACTGTGATGGATGGATATTCAATCGTCTGATCCATCCAATCCCCTGCAAAATCTTGAAACCGACGTGGCCTTGCGCGCGATTCTCGAAGGCACCGCCACGGAAACAGGACAGCGGTTTTTTGAGGCGTTGGTGCAAAACTTGGCCAAAGTCCTCGGCACGCACGGCGCCTGGGTGACAGAGTATTTTTCAGAACTGCGGCGGCTCCGCGCCCTTGCGTTCTGGCTGGACGGCCAATGGGTTCAAGACTATGCCGTGGATATCGCGGGAACGCCCTGTGAACGCGTGATCGATACGGCCAAACTGGTGCATTTCCCGGATCGGGTTTTTGAAATTTTTCCCCACGATGAAGAATTGAAGGCCGGAGAGATCGTCAGCTACATGGGCGTGCCGCTTCAGGATATGGACGGCCAGATCCTGGGGCACATGGCCGTGATCGATCGCCGGCCGATTCCGGAGGAGCCGCGGGTTCACGCGATATTCCAGATCTTCGCTGCGCGCGCGGCGGCGGAATTGCGGCGGATGCGGGCGGAAGCCGAGGTCCGCGAGCGGGAGGAAAAAGTCGGCCGGTTGCTCTCAAGCGCAATGGACGCGATTATTGAGCTGGACCATCAGTTCCGCATCACGCGTGTGAATCCGGCGGCCGAAAAAGCTTTTCAATGCCGAGCGGAGAGGATGGTCGGTCAGGATTTTCGACGGTTCGTCCGTCCCGATGACGCCGAGCGTCTGATCGCACTGACGAGCGAATTGGACGGCCGCCCAGAAGGAGAGCGATCATTATGGATACCGGGAGTGCTCACCGCTCGTTGTCCCGGAGGCCAATCATTTCCCGCCGAGGCGACCCTGTCCCGCTTCGAACTGCATCGGAAGAAATTCACCACATTGATCCTCCGCAATGTTCACGATCGGGTGGAAGCAGAGGAAAAAATTCAGTTGCTGACCGTCGAGGCGAAACTGCTGCGGGAAGAATTGGAGGTGCTCCATCAGGACGGCGCCTTGCTCGGCGAGAGTCCCGCGCTTCGGCGCGTGCTTCAAGACATTGCCCAAGTTGCGAAGACCGATGCGACCGTGCTGATCACGGGCGAAACCGGAACCGGCAAAGAGCTTGTGGCTCGCGCAGTCCATGCCGCCGGCGCCCGCCGGGAACGGCCGTTGGTCACGGTCAATTGCGCCGCCATTCCCGCAGCCTTGATCGAGAGCGAACTCTTCGGCCATGAAGCGGGCTCCTTTACCGGAGCGACCAAAAAGAGAGAGGGCCGCTTTGCGCTGGCGGACAAGGGCACCATCTTCCTCGACGAGATCGGGGAACTTCCGCTCGATTTGCAGCCCAAACTGCTCCGTGTGCTGCAGGAGGGTGAGTTCGACCCGGTCGGCAGTTCCTCAACCAGGAAAGTGGACGTGCGGGTGTTGGCCGCGACGAACCGCGATCTGGCCAAGGCGGTCCGGGAGAGAAAATTCCGCGAGGACCTTTTCTATCGATTGAACGTCTTTCCCATCCGGCTGCCGCCGCTTCGCGAGCGAGGAGACGACGTGGGGCATCTAGCCTCCGCCTTCGCCCAACGGTTTGCCGCCAAGATGGGTCGTTCGATCGCGCCGCTCACGGCGGACTGTGCACGGCGGCTCAAGGCCTATGGCTGGCCCGGCAACGTGCGGGAGCTGCAGAACGTGATCGAGCGGGCCGTCATTACCTCAACCGACGGCAGATTGAACCTGGATCGCGCGTTACCCGAAGCATCCGCATCGAGTACCACCCCTATTCAATCCGACCCAACTTCGCCCGGTGCCATTCGCACGGCGAAGGAACTTGAGCAACTTGAACGGGCCAACATTCTTCGCGCACTGGAAGCGGCTAACTGGAAAATCTCCGGCGATAAAGGCGCGGCCTCGCTCCTGAGTATGAACCCGTCTACGCTTTCCTCACGCATGAAGGTGCTGAAGATTCAGAAACCAAGCTGAGCGCCGGTTCTCTCTCTTCAACTAATCCACACTGCTGATTCCACGTCCAGCGCTCCATCACTCATCCCTGATCTCGCGAAAATTCATGAATCGGCTCATGAGAATTCATGAGTCGTGAGAGTTCACGAGTAGCTGCCTTCTCACAATATTCTCATAACCATTTGATATTCATTGGCTTTGTGATCAGGCTCCCACTGGCATCGATACTGCTTTGGCGACATGGTATCGAGCATCCAGTCACGACAGAACATGTAGATGTTGTCAGACACGGCACCGAGATGAATTGGACGGATTTCTGCCGGAATGCCGACCGGCTCATGTTTCGGCAACTCATCATCAACCAACACCATCATCAACAACAAGGAGGATGCACTATGTCACAGGCCACCATCAGCAAAGTCATTAACGGGGTCGACGTCGATCGGCTCGGAGAAACGGTGAAGGCCATTCAGCAAAATCCAAGTTTGGCCACATCCCAGTTTCGGGCGACCAATCGTTGGATCAACGGCGGGCACAATCGTTCCACCATCCAAGGGTTTTACGCAGCAGGTCAAGAGGATACCACTCGCTCGAGACCTTTTGTGCTCGACGCCGGCGAACCCCCGGTCCTGCTCGGAAACGACGAGGGTGCAAACCCTGTTGAATATGTCCTCCATGCCCTGGCGGCCTGCCTGACCACCTCATTGGTGTACCATGCAGCGGCACGAGGTATCCGGATTGAGTCGGTCGAATCGACACTCGAAGGGGATCTCGACCTACAGGGATTTCTGGGCCTGTCGGATCAGGTCCGTCGGGGCTACAAAGAAGTCCGGGTGAACTTCACGATCACCTCGGATGCCACGGCGGAACAACTGAAGGAACTGACCAAGTTTTCGCCGGTCCACGACATCATTTCGAACCCGGTTCCGGTTTCCATTTCGATCGTCAACCATCCAACCGTGTAACCGTTTTCCCGCCTCCGGGCAACCCGGAGGCGGAATGCCAAACAAGAAGGAGGACATCGCCATGAATCGGATCGTCGCGTTTCTCTACGGAACACTGTGCTATCTCCTGTTTCTCGCCACATTTCTTTACGGTGTGGCCTTTATCGGCAATTTCGGCCCGATCAAAACAATCGACGGAACGGCAATGATGCCGTTCGGACAGGCCCTGCTGATCAATACGCTCCTCCTGGGCCTCTTCGCCGTACAGCACAGCGTGATGGCCAGACCGGCATTCAAGCGGTGGTGGACCCGCCTGGTCCCCAAGCCGGTCGAGCGCAGCACCTATGTGCTCTTCTCCAGCCTGGCCCTGCTCCTGCTCTTTTATGCCTGGCAACCGATGGGTATGGCGGTCTGGGAGATTGAGGATTCGATGCTCCGCGGAGCGATCTACGGCCTCTACGCCGGGGGCTGGCTCTTGATCCTCGTGGCGACGTTTCTGATCAATCACTTCGATCTGTTCGGCATGCGGCAGGTCTGGCTCTATCTGAAGGGGCGACCCTATACTCCGCTGAAGTTCTCGGTGCCCAGCCTCTACCGATATGTACGCCATCCCCTCTATGTGGGCTGGTTGTTGACTTTCTGGGCCGCCCCAACCATGACGGCAGCCCACCTGGTCTTCGCGATCGCTTCCACTGCCTATATCCTCATCGCCATCCGGTGGGAGGAACGGGATCTGATCGACGCACACGGTCCTGCCTACGAGGCCTATCGGGCGCAGGTGCCAATGCTCGTCCCGAATCTCCAGCCGTATGCGTCCGGCGATCGCGGCGCCCGTGCGCTGGAAGTGGCTTGAGGGCCGGAAGGGGCGTCCCGGTTTATTGGGACGCCCACTCTTTCTCATTCTGAATCTGAAGGAGGGAAGACCATGCAATCGTTAAGCGGCTCCGCTCAGTCCAAGATCGATCACCTATCGCACAGGTGGTCCCGCATCGGAATGGCCGGCTTCACGTTCTTTTTATTGAAGGGTTTGCTGTGGCTGCTGGCGCCGGTATTGTTCGCGGTCATGCGGTAGCAGAAGTGGAGCGTTTTGGCAGATGGTCCGGGCCGTCCTGACGAATTCTGGTTTGGGAACGTCTCAGTTTCGGGCCATGAATCGTTGAATGAGGGGGGCAATCGCTCCAAGGTCCATGGCTTCTATGAGGGGTCAGGAGAGAGATAAGGACAAAGCCGTTCGAACTCGATGCCGACGAGTCCCATGGCGGCTTGAGAAGAAATCATGGCTCGAATCCGGTGAAAGTCGTCCTTCATGCGTTGGTTGCCTGTCTGATCAGGTCGCTCGTCTATCATGCGATGGCGCGCGGTATTTACATCGAGTCTATTGAATCGAAACGGGAGAGACTTGGACTTGCAGGACTTCTTCAGATTCTCAGATGGTTTCCGGAACCTGGCATGAAACAGAGTTGTGAGGGAGAAAATGGCGCGCTACACGTTGCACTACAACAGCCAATGTGCGGATTGCGGAAGACTTGCGGAATGGAATCGACGACTGGATTGGTTGGGGCGATTTGAGCGTACGGCTAAGCCATCGCCAATAGGGACCCCGGATGTTGGCGATATTCATGTCGTCGACAATCAGGAAGCGAAGGTGTTCACTGGCGCCTACGCGACTCAACTTGTTTGTCAAAACATCCCTGCCTACTGGCCAATCGCGCTCCTCATGAAGTTGCCTTTCGTGTTCAACCGAGCCGCCCGACAAAAACCGGGCTGTAATGGCGAGAGCTGTGTCACCAAATAGCATTATTTATAGCCTTGTCTTGGTGCATGCCGTTGTCAGTGGTTTCCACGGGTGGAGTCATTTCTACACCGGTGTTCCCATAACTCTCGCGCAGAACATATTCATCGCAACGGTCATCGTTTCCATGCCTCTTCTTGCAGTAGGTCTGCTTACTCGCCGCAGAATGAACGCTGGATGTGCGATGCTATCCTTGAGCATGCTCGGGTCGTTTATTTTTGGCGTAATGTTTCATTTCATTCTTGATACCCCAGACCTGTATTCAAACGTTTACGGCCACGGTTCTCAGATGTTTTTTATTTCGGCGATTCTACTCGCAGCCCTAGAGTTGATAGGATTCGCGGGGGGACTCTATTGTTGGCAATGCCTCAAGACCCGTTGTTCCGGGGGTACCTCCGCAAACAGCAGAGCTTCATTGGTAAGTCCTAGCACATGGCGATATTCCTGGCGAGATACGAAGCGGTTGAGGGGCAGGCGTGTTTCTCCCAGCCAATACAAAATCTCATAATGGCATGGGCGAAGTTTGATCTGGGGCTGTTGCTATGAGAATGATCGTTAGATTGATTCAACGCCTTGTGGAACGAAAAGTTCGTGTTTCAGTAGACTATCTCGGCCGTCTGGGTGAAGTTTCTTTTCCCGGTTTTCTTAAGCTGTTATTGAGTCTCCCGCTGGCAAGTCACCGTGCCAAGTCCGACCCCACGCTTCTGCACGCAGCAAGAATTGTAGCGACGCAGCAGGAAGACTGCGCCTCTTGCTTGCAAATGGTGACGAATGTCGCACTCGACGAGGGGATGGAACCACAGACAATTCGGGCGGTCTTGAATCGTGACGATCGATATATGTCGGATGCGGTTGCTCTCGTCGTGAAATTCACGGAAGGAGTTCTCGCACGGAACGGATCGGAAGAAGAGTTACGGCAATCTGTGATTTCTGGCTGAGTGGCTTCGGGTGACGGAGACTCTTCCGCTGGTGGGATCTCGGCCAGGCCCCTCTTCTCATCCAATCTGGGGGCCACATTTTGCCAACATCGGGCTTCTTGATATAGTGAGCCATTGGTCAGTGAGCATCTTCTATGATCGGGAACAGATCCGTGCCATCTGCCACACATGCGCTTGTTAACCGACTTCTCCTGTTTCGCGTGACAGTGGTACTCAATATCCTGCTGGTACTGGCGATAGGGGTTCAGGCCTTCGCGCAGGGTTCGGCCGTCCTATCTGAAGAGCGGGTGGCTGCAGAAGCCAAAGCGGCTTGGGATAGCGGGGCGGTGCTCTCCGCGCTCGAATTGCTGGACCAAGGCATTGACGCGAATCCTCGCTCGCTTGTGCTCCATAAGCTGCGGGGCGACATTCTTGCCGCCTTTCGAGGGCCCCAAGAAGCGGTTCACGAGTATGACGTGGTGCTGGCCGATGATCCCGCCTCGCTCTCGACTCGCTGGGCCAAGTGGAGCGTTCTGGTATGGTGGGGGCGGGAGGAAGAGGCGATCGAGGAATTGCGCCATATCGCTCGGATCGACGACCGAAATCCGCTGGCGCATCTGAGGCTGGCACAAGAACTGCGGAAGGTCGATCGGTTGGAAGAGTCGATCGAGTCGTATCGAGCGGCGGTGGAGCTTGCACCGGAATTGTCGGATTGGCGATTGGCCTTGGCGCGGGCGCGCTTCGACGTGTTGGACTATGGGGGCGCGGAAGCCGAGCTTCGTTTCGTGCTGGAACGGGCGCCGTCCGGCTCCCTCTTGGAGTTGACCGCTCGGAATCAGTTGGCTCAGCTCTATGAATCGATGGATCGCGGTCGGCGATTCACCCCGGTGTTGACCCCTGGAGCGACGGCTGAGCAATTGAAAGAATGGGCGGCCATTCGGGCGGACGCTTGGAAACTGTTCGTGGCGGGCCGTTATCGGGAAGCGGAGCCCATCTATCGGAAGATGCTGACCCTCAATCCTCGTGATGCTCTGGCGACGCACCAGTTGGGGATCACGCTCATGCAACTCGGACAATGTGAGGAAGCGCTCGCCGTATTCGGGAATTTGTTCAGCCTCGATCTCAGCGAGGAAGATTATGCCGATGCGATGTTCCGCATGGGGCAATGTCTGGTGAAATTGGAGCGCTGGGAGGAGGCGTTCGTCCATTTTCACATGCTGTATGATGCGGCGGTCGAATTCGAGGCGGCGAATAAAAACGTGGCTCTTCCTGCGGGCATGCGGGTGCTTTCCAAAGAAAAGCTCGCCAAATGGCTCGATACGGTGCGCCCGCATGTTCCGGACGCTGTGAGACATGAGCTCGAATCGGAAAAATCCGACGCAACAGTGGACGATCGGGGTGATGCGGAGTCGTCGGAGGAAACGCGCTACGCGGAGGCCGCTCGGCAAGTGGAGCCGCAGAACGTGTTGGACGCGGGCGTCTCCCTCATGGGGCGCGATGCCGATTTCAGTTGGTTCCGGTTCGTCATTCCCGCGGGAAAGGTCGTGCGCGATGATTTTCCCACCGGAGCCCATGATTTCATTCCTTTGAACCCCGGCGATACGTTTCCAACGACCCAACCGGAGATCTACCTGGTCTTCGGACTCGTGTCGGCCTCGTATGATTCCGTGCCGCTTGCCGCCCAGTGTTTTATGGAATCCGACGGACAACGCGAGGGGCAACGGGTCGTGGCTCAGGACCGAGTGATGACTGCGACAAACGATCAGTCGGGTTATTTCATGCTGGCCCGTCCCGCAACCGGGTGGGCGCCCGGTCTTTATCGCTGCGGTCTCTTTGCCGGAGAGCGAGCCAACGCCTATACGATGGTCGATGAAGTTCGGTTCCGGATCGTCGACCGGTTCCAGCCTTGACGATTTTCCAGACGGCATCGATAGGAGCGCGTCGGTAAGGCTGACGGGTATTGAGAGCATCAAGACCTCGGCATTACGGTGCGTTCTCCGCATGTCATCGTCATAGGGTCGTGTGGAACGACCGGTGAGCCTCCGGTGTTTTTGGAGAATGCTTGAAAAGGTTGCGGCGGATGTGTGCAACGAGACGTGTGCGGATTATGGTCGAGTTCGAGCCGGATCGATAAGAGCCCGTAAGATATCTCGCCAGGTCAAGATCCCTTCCAGACGTTGGTTGCCTGAAGTGACGGGCAGACAAGAGACTTTTTTCTCCAGCATCAGCGCGGCGGCGGTCTCGATCGATGTTGTCGCCTGCACGGTGACAGGATTGCGCGTCATGATGTGATGGGCGCGTTTGTTGAGGGTGGCTCGATCGCGATCCGTTTCAGACAGGGTGCCGATGTTCGGGCTGATGGCTTTCAAGAGGTCGCGATCGGAAATGATACCGACAAGCGAGCCACGCTCGACGACCAGCAGATGATGAAATCGGTGTTCCTGAAAGAGACGCCGGATTGTCGCAAGAGAGTCGTCCATTGTGACAGTGACGACACGAGCGGACATGACGGCACCGGCACTCAGTTCAGTGAAGGATGATTGCATGGTCGGTTCCGTGGCTTCTGGTACCCGATTATCGGCGGTCTGGCATGAATTCTTGAGCGGTTCCCGCGGAAACTCAGATGAGCTCCTGACCTTTAATCGAAAAAAATCGGGAGTGCGCTGGAAGAAATCTTCATAAATGGAAGATCTCCTCCAGCCGCATTAAGGCAGGGAGGAGTCGGCTTGTCAGCCCTCTCCCCGCTCTCTTACTTGACGATGATCTCGACTCGTCGGTTTTGAGCTCGCCCCGCTTCGGTGCCGTTTGAGGCGACCGGTTGAGTGTCGGCATGGCCGGCCGTCGTCACGGAGGTCAGTCCTCCTTCCGCCAGCGCTTTGGCCGCGCTTGCAGCCCGAGCTTCCGACAGTTCTTGGTTCGATGCGAATTTCTTTTTTAAGGTGCTCCGGAGCGGCCTATTGTCCGTGTGCCCTTCAACGGACACCGAATACTCCGGGTAGTCTTTCAATACCTCGCCGACCTTCTTGAGCGCTTCGACGCCGCCAGGCTTGAGTTGGTCTTGGCCGGAGTCAAACAGGTAATTGGACGCCAAATTGATCAGCAGCCGTTCGTTGTTCAGGTCGATTGAAATGTCGCCCTTTGCAATTTGCGGCCTGAGTGATCGGATGAGCCCTTGTCGTGCGCTTTCGAGCTTGGTGGTGGCGGCGGCTTGAGCCGCTCGTGCCTCGGCCAATTGCCGTTCAAGGTCCGCAGCCCGCTGATTGGCCGTTGCCAATTCCGCCGCCAGCCGGTCCCTGTCGCTTTGGACGGAGGCGAGCTGATTTGCCAGCCGCTCGCGCTCGCCGCTGCCGGAACGAAGCGCCGCGAGTTCCCGATCTCGGTCGGCCAATTGTCGTTCCAGATCGCTCACTCGACTGCTCAACGTGCCGTTTTGACGCCGCGCCGCCTCTAGCTCATCGGCCAGTCGTTGCCGTTCTCGTTCAAGGGCCGCCAGACGCGCGGCTGTTTCATCAACGGCCGCCGCCTTAACGGTTGAGGGGCATCCGCTGTCTTGGACGTACCCGTACCACCGGTCGATGCAAACAGTCGGTTGCTTGATATAAGAAGAACAACCGATGAGAGTCACCAAACCCATCGTCACAAGTCCGGCATGGCGTTTCTTCATAACAACCTCCTTGTCAGTGTCATGTATCACGCGCGGTGCGATCGAAAATTCGGCTGATCTGATTCGGTGGTCATTGTAAACCGGATTGGCGGCTTTTGAGCAAGTCTCTGATTTCCATCAATAACTTTTCCTCGTTGGTCGGCTCCGGTGGAGCGGGTGGAGGCGGAGGAGGGGCCTCGCGCTTAAACCGGTTGATCTGTTTGACCACCATGAAAATCGCGAACGCGATGATCAGAAAGTCGAAGACGCTTTGTAAAAAGACTCCGTAGTTGAGGGTCGGAGCCCCGGCGGCTTTGGCCGCCACCAGCGAGGGATAAGATGTATCGGAGAGGTTGATGAAGAGGCTGGAGAAATCGACCTTGCCAAGGATCAAGCCCAACGGCGGCATCAGCACGTCGCTGACAAGCGACGACACGATTTTGCCGAACGCGCCTCCCATGATGACACCGATCGCCATATCGAGCACGTTGCCTCTCATCGCGAATTCTTTGAATTCTTTCAGCATGGCGTTCCTCCTCCGAAAACAGGGTTCGGTGCACTGTTTCCGCCGTTATCGTTTGCGGGTGGTGTCGAAACTATATCCCAATGTGAACAGATACAGATGATCGGTGTCGGTCGTCCCGGCCGGCGGCCGATTGTTGTAACGCGTGGTCACCTGAAAGCCGCTGGCCAGGCCCGCGACGATTTTCAAACGGATGCCATTGTCCATGGTGAGGAAAAAATCCGATGCGTTCTCAATGGACGGAAAAATTTCATTGTAGTGATAGAGCGTGATCCGGCCGTCGAAGAGCGGCCAGTCCAATTTCATGGAGACGCGGGCTCGGAAACTCGATTGATCGGCGGCGGTGCGGAAATCCTCGTTGAAATACGACAAGCCGGCCTCCGTGTAGAATGTCATGTCCTTGAAGAGTCCGCCGTAGTCTCCTCGGTCGATCCACTGGAATCCTGGGCCGCTGGAGATGGCCGTCCGGAGTTTCAGGTCTTGAAACCAGTCGTTTTCGAAGTAGGCCGAGGCGAACCAGAACAGCCGCTTCGTGATGAAAAAGTCCAGCTTGATGGTCCCCCGCGCGTTGCGCGTGATGAGCACGCCGGCATTGTCACCGTAGACATAACGGCCCAGCATGGTCAATCGAAGTTGTTCGCTGCGGGCGACGAGGTCGCCGACGACGCTGACGTTGCGAAGACGGCTGTTGCCCGTGGCTTGCGAGAACCCGGCGTTCAAGCTTCCGATGTACACGACGGGCGGCTGAGCCAGCGGATTGATGGATTCGATGGAGGACAATGGAACGGTCATCGATCCTTGAAGGGGATCGGCCTGGATATTGATGGTGCGATCCGGACCGGCGACGGCAGTGCCGTTGAGAATGGTCCCTTCTTTGAGATGGAAGGGGATCGGATGGGTGACTTCCAATGCGGCCACGTCGTCCCATTTGATTTTTATCATGTTGCCGGCGCTCGACGCCGACTTGATGGAGAGAACCCCGTCGGTCATTTCGATGATTTCGCCATAAAGAAGACTGCCGTCTTTCAAAGTGACGACGTCCGGTCTCGATGGGGTGGGGGCAGGCGATTGGGCGAACGAAAAGTCCGGCGTTCCCCATGTCGCGGCCAGACTGAACATAATCAAGCTCTTCCACAGTATGGTTTTCACCGATTTCTCCCGTTGTGATGATTCACCGGCGCCGAATGGCTGGACGTCTTGTCAGGCGGGTCGAATAAATTATTTCACTAGAGTCGTTCGCCTCCCATAGTTTTACTTAGTATAGGGGGGGCCTCTCCGGGAAGGCAATCGAAAAAACGGCGGCTTGGGCAGATCGTCCAGGGGAAGAGAATTCGTGTTCAACGAGAAATGGTTCTCGGCGTCTGAAGGCGTCGGAGACTCTCAACCCAAAGAGTATCCGGGTCATGATCGAAGATGGCGGTGGCGTCCGGTGACAAAGTCGCCCACGCTCCCTGGCGTAGTTCGAACGCCAGCTGTCCCGGCGCCCAACCTGCCATTCCCGCGAAGACTCGAAAGGCCTCGGTCGGCTTGGGTCGCGTCACCAAACGTTCTAGGAGTTCCAACGAGCCGCCCACATAGATTCCGTCGAATACCCGCCGCATGTCGGGGAGAGGCTCCGTCAAACGGACCAACATCGTCATGCGGTTTGGGGACACAGGTCCGCCGATGAACAGCGGGTGGCCGGTCTCTTTAATCGCGGCAAGGTCCGGCAATGCCTGGGACAGGGGAATGTCGGAGGGGCGGTTCAGTACGAAACCGACTGTTCCTTGAGGACCGTGTTCGACAAGCAGGACAACTGTGCGGCGGAAGTTGGGATCGTCCATCAAGGGATGGGCCACCAAGAGAACTCCCTCGGCGGGCGGCACTTGAGTGGGATCGAGTTCCGCCAGGGATTCAGGAAGAGATGGAAAAAAGAGCACGATGGCAGCCAGGCAACCTGCTGCGATTTTTTGCCCGATCACCTTTCGGCACATTCGGCACCGGGATTCTGTTCAGGGCCCTGTTATAGGTGATTCCGAAACGGTCTGCTTTCGGTCACCTCATCGGCGACATCTCAAGGC
This sequence comes from Nitrospira sp., assembly GCA_024331125.1. Classification (GTDB taxonomy): domain Bacteria; phylum Nitrospirota; class Nitrospiria; order Nitrospirales; family Nitrospiraceae; genus Nitrospira_D. The sequence goes on along the minus strand of JANDJI010000006.1, from coordinate 81,964 downwards.
CCGGCGTGATTATGAAAACACCCACAGGCTCACGAACAGTGTGGAACCGGTCATGAACATTCATGGGTCATGAGGCCGTCGGTTGCCGGTCGTCTACTTCGATGGTGAACCCCAGGTCTTCGATCATCTTCCAGACTTCCGGCGCCGGGGATCCGGGAGTCGTCAGGTAGCCGTTGACGAAGAGAGAGTCGGCCGGGTAAAGCGCCAACGGTTGGAGGCTGCGAAGGTTGTGTTCCCGCCCTCCGGCGATTCGGATCTCGGTTCTCGGATGGAGGAAACGGAACAGGCACAACACCTTCAGACACCGTTGCGGAGTTAAGTAATTGGAGTCCGCCATCGGCGTTCCCGACACCGGATTGAGCATGTTCAAGGGGATTGAATCCGGCTTCACGTCCCGGAGCGCCATGGCCAACTCGATCACGTCGTCGTCTTGTTCACCCATCCCGACGATGCCGCCGGAGCAGATTTCCAAGCCGGCCGCGCGCGCATTCCTGATCGTAGCCAAACGGTCTTGGAATGTGTGGGTCGTGCAAATGGAGGAATGATATGCTTCGCTGGTGTTCAAATTGTGATTCACCCGATCCACTCCCGCTTCTTTGAGCCGTTTGGCTTGCGTTTCGCTCAGCAGACCGAGGGAACAGCAAATTTGGATGGGAATCTCCTGTTTGATGGACCGGACGGCGCCGGCGATCTCTTCGATTTCCCGATCCAGCGGGCTTCGGCCGCTGATGACGATGCAGTAACGTTGAGCCTTTGAAGCGGAAGCCCGCCGCGCGCCCTCGATCATCCGAGACCGCGGCAACAAATTATATCGCTCGATCGGGGCGGTAGAAACGGACGATTGCGAGCAGTAGTGACAATCCTCTTGGCAGGCGCCGCTTTTGGCGTTTTGCAGCATCTGAAGACGGACGGTCCGGCCGAAATATTTCGATCGAACGACGAATGCGGCGTGCAGCAAGGCCAAGAGATCATCATCCGGCGCGTTCAACACGGCGCGCGATTCGGCTGTGGTCAACGGTTGGTCGTGAAGGGCTTTCTCTGCGAGTTGCGAATAGGTAGTCATTACTGCGGCCTCTTGTCAGGTGGTTCCGGATTGTTCGACGCGAATCGTTTCTCCATTGCTCATCGGCAACCGGCCCGTTGCCAAGGAACGGGCCGGTTGCGAGACCCTACACGGTTTCAAACGGCGACGCAATGCCTTGATAAGGAATGGTGCGAACAAGCGGGCTTCCTTCCCCTTCCGAATGGGAGACGGGTTGACCGGCTTCGAGCCAGGGAAGGGCGGTGAGCGTATTCCATCGGGCGCACCCCCGGCAGCGCCCCGACCACTCCGCGGACTCTTGCCTGCACTGGGTGCAAATGTAGGGAACGACGACGCGCTTTTTGAAACCGAGCGCTTTCTTCAACTCGACGATGGCTTGCTCGAATTGCTGCTTGCGCAAGAAGAGATTGGCCATGATCTTGTGGTAGTCGAGCAGGTAATCTTGAGGACCTTCGATCGTCGAAAGGATTTCGAAGGCTTCATCCACCATTTCAAGCCTGTAATAGAGCTTGCCCAAGTAGAATTGCAGCACGGGATCCTGCGGATTGTGCTGCAAGGCCTCCTGATAGACGCGAATGATTTCTCCAGGTTCCCCTTGATCGAGAAACAGTTCTTCGAGCCGGTGAAGGATGATCATGCTTCGCGTCCTGGCATAGACCTTCTTGAAAATTTCGACGGCCTCCTTGGTCTTGCCTTCGTGGATCAAAATTTCGCCCAGCCCGATGTAAGCGGGGAGGAAGGCGCGGTCCTTCTTGATGGCGCCTCGAAAATAGCGGCGGGCTTTGTCCGGGTGTCCGCGCTCCAGCAGTTGACGCCCGACTTCGTACATGCAACCGACCAGCAATTCCGCTTCCGCCCGTTTTTCCTGAGCGGGCAGAGAGGCCTTGAGCAAGCGGTGTTGAATTTCGAGCGCCTCGCTCCATCGTTCCAAGCGGATATTGAGATCCCGCTTGCGGATCAGCGCCATCAAATTGTCCGACTCGATCTTTAGGATCTTGTCGAAAGCCTGAAGCGCCTCCTCATATCGCTTGGCGCACTCCAGGTCCGTGCCTAATTCGAGCAAAATTTCAATGTTCCGGTCGTCGACCCGATGGGCGTGCTGATGAAGCCGAATGGCTTCGGAGAAATTGCGCTCGGATCGGTAAATGTTCCCAAGCCATAGAAGCGAATCGACACGATTGGGATCGATGGCGAGGGCCTTCTCAAACAGCGAGATCGCCTCCATCGTGCGTTTGGACATCAAGGCATGGGTGCCGTCCCGATGCAACACGTCCACCCTTTCCTTGCGACGGATCTGTCGGTTACTGCGCCAGTTGACGATGGCGTGGGCCGTCTGTTGGAGGCCGACCAGAAAGGCGACGAAGACCGAGCCGGCGGCCATGGAGATCAAGACCAGGTTGACGGGGCTGAGGTCGAATTCGGTCGTGGGGCTTGTATGAATCGTCACCGCGCCGGGATTCAGTTCGCGGAAATAACTATAGACGAAAATACCGGCGCTGATCAAAAAGATCGTGATCAACAGTCTGAGCATGACGAAACCGACTTGCGGGCGGCTGTTTTTCGAGTCGGGACACGCCGTTGAGGCTCCTCAGGGGCAACCTTTGAGTCCAAGTCTTGCGGAATCGGAACCGACTTCGCGTCGCTCCAGAGCCGCTCGAGGGCATAGTGAGATCGAGCGTCCTGCCTAAACACATGGGCGACCACGTCGCCGAAGTCGATCAAGACCCATTGTCCCGTCGCCGTTCCTTCGATGCTCAGCGCGCGACGCCCCAGACGGGAAATCGTTCCATCGATATGGTCGGCAATGGCGCGGGTTTGCCGATCCGAGTCCGCCGAGCCGATGACCAAGTATTCGGCGACGGACGTCAACGGGGCGACATGCAGCACCTGGACATCGACGGCCTTCTTGTCGAGCATCGCCTTTCCGATGGCGAGTGCGACGGCCTTAGATGTTTGTCCGATCGTGGTCCTCCTGATACAAGCGATGCCGAAGTATATAAGATTCAACGGGGGGCGGCAACAGATTTGCCAGTGTGTCACCGTTTCTGACCCGCCGCCGAATGTCGGACGCCGAAATGGGGCAGAGCGGGATCGGAAGACAGATCACGCCTCGGCATGACGCGCTTGAGATGTCCAGTCGGGGCAGGATTCCCGCGTCAAGCTTGGCCAACATATCGTGATCGAGGTTCGGCAGCAAGGGAACGCTCGCGAGATGACGATACAATTGTCCCGGTCGAGGCACGACGACGAATCGGCACGCTTGCAGCAATTCCAAGGGAGCCTTCCAATTATGGACATCAAGAAACGCGTCAAGTCCGATCAGGAAGTACAAATCCGTCGAAAGGCCGAATTGCCGCTCCAACGCTCGAACGGTATCGATGGAGTACGACTTTCCCGTTCGCTTGATTTCTATGTCCGAGAGATCGAACGACGGCGTCCCGGCGACGGCAAGCCGGACCATTTCATAGCGATCCGTTGCGGACGCCAGCGATCCGTTCCGCTTGTGGGGCGGATCGCCGGCCGGAATAAAGAGCACTCGGTCGAGTCCCAGCCTGTCTCGGACCTCGCGCGCAACGGCCAAGTGGCCGTTGTGAATGGGATTGAAACTGCCGCCGAGGAGACCCAGCTTGAACGGGGAGGGGTGGGAAACGGGAGGAGAAGCGTTCATGACCGAACGGCGGCGCGTGCGACTCGAAGCCTAGAAAACGACCAGGTTGTCTCTGTGGATCACTTCTTCGTATTCCTGCGGTCCGATTCGCTCATGAATGTCCACCGTCTTGAGGCCTTTCATGCGATCCAACAGGTCCGATGAAAAATTCACCAGTCCTTTGGCGAATTCCTTTCCACCGGGATCCAGGCAAGCGACCGGATCTCCCGCCTCAAAGTCGCCGATGACCTCGACGATGCCGGAAGCCAGGAGGCTTTTTCCCCGCTTGACCAAGGCCTCGACCGCTCCTTGGTCCAACCGCACGCGCCCGCGGGGGCGCAGAGTAAAGGCGATCCAATGTTTGCGGCTCTTCATTCTCCGTTCCCGCGCCAAGAAGAGACTGCCGCCGGGATTTCCGGCCAGCACGCTTGAAAGGAGTCCGGGCCGTTCGCCGTTGATGATCAACGTGGGAACGCCGTACTCGCCGACCTTCTTGGCGGCGCGGACCTTGGTCGCCATCCCTCCGGTTCCCTCAAAGGTGCTCGAGGCACCGGCCCGTCGTTCGATGTCTTCCGTGATGTCCGGAATGATCGAAATCAGCGTCGCGGTCGGGTTCTTTCTTGGATCTTCCGTATAGAGGCCGTCGACGTCGGATAAAATGACGAGCAACTCCGCGTCCACCAAGTGGGCGACCTCGCTCGCCAACGTGTCGTTGTCGCCGACTCGAATTTCATCGACGGCCACGGTGTCGTTCTCGTTGATGATCGGAAGGACTCCGAATCCGATCAGGGCCGCGAGGGTATGGCGGGCGTTTAAGAATCGGCGGCGATCGGCCAGGTCTTGATGGGTGAGGAGAACTTGCGCGACTTGAATGCCGCTCCGTTCGAACGCTTTTTCATAAGCCCACATCAGGCGGCTTTGTCCGACGGCCGCGGCGGCTTGTTTGACCGGAAGGCTTTTCGGATATTCCTTCAACCGCAATTTCTTGATGCCGGACACGATCGCCCCGGATGAGACGACCAGCACTTCTCGGCCGCCGGTTCGTAAAACAGCCAGCTCGTCGGCAAGCCGCTCGATTTGATCGAGACGCAAGCCGGTGGCGCGGGAAGCGATCAGACTGCTTCCGATCTTGACGACAATGCGTTTGGCTTTCGTTAAGATTTCGTCTCGCATGGCTGGCTTCGGAGGCGGTCTACTTGCGCGCCGACGAAGGCGATCAGGTCGTCGAGACCCTCTCTCGTGGCGGATGAAACGGGAAAACATCGAAGGCGATGACGCTTGCAATAGTCTCGGAGTTGCGCGAGTCGATCCGACGTTCCGCCGATGTCGATCTTCGTCGCGACGACGGCGAAGGGGCGGTCGATCAACGTGTGATCGTACGCCGCAAGCTCGCGCCGCATGGTCTCGAAGCCGGCGATCGGTTCAACGGGCGCCCACTCCGAGACGTCGATCAGGTGAAGCAAAAAAGCCGTGCGTTCGATATGGCGAAGAAATTGAAGTCCCAGCCCCTTTCCATCGTGGGCTCCTTCGATCAAGCCGGGAATATCGGCGACGACGAAGCTGCGGTCGGATCCCCAGCGCACGACGCCCAAGTGGGGAGTCAATGTGGTGAACGGGTACTCGGCAATCTTGGGGCGCGCCGACGAAACGGCCGCAATGAGCGTCGATTTGCCCGCGTTGGGAAAGCCGACCAAGCCGACGTCCGCGAGCAGCTTTAGCTCGAGCCGAAGCGTCCGCTCTTCGCCGTCCGTTCCTTGAGTCCACCGAGTCGGGGCTCGATTGGTGGAGGTGGCGAAATGACAATTGCCAAGCCCCCCTCGCCCGCCTCTCGCGATCACGACCGTTTCTCCGTCGTTGACGAGGTCGGCTAGCACATCGTCCGTCGCGGCGTCGTACACCACGGTGCCGACGGGGAGCGTCACGACGACATCGGCGCCCGATCGGCCGGTGCATTTGGAGCTCCCACCGGGTCTCCCGTCTTCGGCCTGGTAGTGTTTTTGATAACGGAGATCCAGCAGAGTCGTGAGACGATGCGACGCCGTTAAGACGACGTTGCCGCCATTGCCGCCGTCCCCTCCGTCCGGGCCGCCGCGGGGCACGTACATCTCGCGTCGGAAACTGCAACTGCCGTCTCCTCCTCGTCCGGCACGAACGGTAATGATCGCCTCATCGACAAACATGGCGTGTCTTTATCGGGTCGAACCTATCGCGGCTTGCCATCGGTTGGAGTATACCCGACCTGCTATTGCCGGTGGAGAGGAACGTTCAGGGTATCGGACGCTTGAGGTCAGGGTGCGTGAAGGACGAGAGGGTCAAGATTCAGCGGGGAGCGGATACACGCTGACCTTCCGTCTGCCGCGCCCGCCTTCGAATTTCACCGTCCCGGTGATCCGGGCGAACAACGTGTGGTCTCGTCCAATATCGACGTTGAAGCCGGGGAAAAACTTCGTGCCTCGTTGACGGACAATGATGCTCCCCGCCGTCACGGTTTCACCGCCATATGCCTTGACGCCCAGATACTGTGGGTTGCTGTCTCGACCGTTCCGCGAAGAACCGCCGCCTTTATTTGTTGCCATGGGCAGTCCCCTCTGTAGCCGTTAGTTTGTCGTGATGTCTCTGATCAGAAGCTTCGTGAAGTGTTGCCGATGACCGCGGGTCCGGCGATAGTTTTTCCTGCGTTTCTTCTTAAAGACGGTAATGGATCTCGTCCGGCCTTGCCGCAAGATTTCAGCCGTAACCTTTGCGCCTTGCACGAGTGGTTGTCCGATAATAAGGCCGGCATCCCCATGAACCAAGCGCACGTGGTCCAATTCGACTATACCGCCGGCGTCACCGGGCAGTTTTTCAACCTGAATCGTGGATCCGGCCTCGACTCGGTACTGCTTCCCACCTGTTTCGATGATTGCGTACATGCTTCATATCTCCCTAAGCAGACCGAGCTTGATACCATGCATTTTTATACGATGTCAAGTGAGCCGCTGAGTTTTCGGTACGTCTTGCTCGACGTGGGCAGGTCTAAGTCGTTCCCCCCCCCCCTTCTTCAGAAGGATAGAAAGGTTGGGGGAAAAGAAGTATTTTGGCATCAGGGCTCCAGTACGAATATCAAATGCGGAGGGCAGTTTCTTCAGGAGAACAGTATGCCTTCAACCCGGTTTGTGATTCGCGCGTACCATCGCATTCCCGTCCGGTGCAACTTCTACTACATGGGTGAGGGATTTCTCGGCAAAGGAACGGTGACGAATTTATCTCGAATCGGATTTCGAGCGATCGGCGATCATCAGGTGATGCCGGGGATGGAACTCGTCGCTCGGTTGTCTCTTCCCGACCGCGCCGGTTCGGTGGACGTCGGGCTTGCTTTGGTTCGCTGGGTGCGTGGACACTGGTTCGGGACAAAAATGATCAGACTGAATCCGGAGGACAAGGAACGGATCAGAACGTTTCTCAGCACTTGCCTTCGGCCGTCTTGTCTCTGGCGGTGAATCGGTTTTCTACCTGAATCAGAATCAAGGCCGTGTCCTCTCTGCAAAGAGGAAGACAGGGTCGGTTGCTTGACGCATGGTCGGCCTCGCGTTATAGTTCGCGCGCGTCAAACGGAATCGGGATCGCGGAATCGGAACTGTCATCGCTCGCAGGAGTCGCACTCAATGTTGGAGCCCAGTGAAAAAATCTGGATGGACGGCAAGTTCGTCGCATGGGATCAAGCCAATACGCATGTCTTGACCCATTCGCTGCATTACGGCTTGGCGGCGTTTGAGGGAATCCGCTGCTATAAAGGCCGGGCCGGATCGGCTATTTTCAGGCTTCAGGAGCACGTCGATCGGCTGTTTGATTCCGCTCATATCGGCATGATGGTGATTCCCTATGACAGAAAACAAATCGCCGACGCCATTCTCGAAACCGTTCGCGTCAATCGTCTGGATGCCTGCTATATTCGCCCATTGGTCTATATCGGCTATGGAGCGATGGGGGTTCATCCCGGCGACAATCCGATTCGCGTCGCCATCGCGGCGTGGAAATGGGGGGCCTATTTGGGAGAGGACGCCTTGGCGAACGGCATCCGCGCCTGTGTGTCTTCCTTTACCCGTCACCATGTCAACGTGTCCATGACGAAGGGGAAAATAGCCGGCTATTACGTCAATTCGATCATGGCGAAACGGGAAGCCAAAGCCGCCGGCTACGATGAAGCGATCTTGCTCGATGCCGAGGGATACGTTTCCGAGGGAACGGGAGAAAACGTCTTCATCGTCCGGAGAGGAAAGTTGAAAACCACTCCTCTGACGTCGGTGCTTGAAGGCATCACCAGAAATTCGGTGATCGAATTGGCCAGGGAGCGAGGGCTTGTCGTGGAAGAAGAGCGATTTACGCGGGATGAAATGTACATTGCGGACGAGGTCTTCGTGACCGGCACGGCGGCGGAACTGACGCCGGTTTGTGAAATCGATCGTCGCGCGATCGGAAGCGGCAAGCCGGGGCCGATTACTCAAATGCTCCAGAAGACGTTCTTTTCCATCGTGCGGGGAGAGAATCCTGCCTACGCTTCGTGGTTGACGCCCGTCTAGGTTGGTAGAAGGCTTCCGCCTGTAAAGGGAATCCTACTCGTCATTCGACAGCCTGTGGTTGCTGTGGGGATCTTCAGAGGGCATCGCCTCTTACTGACCCTAACTGATAAAACGGAAGAGTCTTAGAGGCTTGCGGGGTGTTTTCCAGTTCTTAAGGCGAGATCAATGTTGTTCGCCGGGCGAGCCGTTGCTATCCGTAGAGGAGGACTCGGTTGCCGGTTGAGTCGGCGAGGAAGAGGTCGGGGACTCGCTCTTTTTGTTCAAATCAATGACGGTCGAGGCGAAGTTCCGTTCTTTGGCCAAAATCGCCAGGCTGAGCGACGTCAGCATGAACACCGCCGCGACGACGACGGTCAGCTTACTGAGAAAATTGGCGGGGCCTCGACTTCCAAAGACGGTTTGGCTCGACCCTCCGAACGCCGCCCCGATCTCCGCGCCCTTTCCGGACTGAAGCAGAATGGCTCCGATCATGAGGAACGAAATGAACACGTGAAGGATGATGATCAGTGTGTATAACATTTATCCTCGATCCGCGATCGCTTGAGCAACGGCGCCGATTGTAACAAAGGATTCCACGTGCAGACAAGCCCCGCCGATTAATGCGCCGTCGATTTGCTCCGATTGCAGGAACGTACCGATGTTGTCGGGCGTGACGCTCCCGCCATACAGAATTCTCGTTGACTTTGCGACGTCGGCCGACCAACGGTCTTCCAAGAAATTCCGGATCGTTTGATGGGCGTTCGCCGCCTGGTCGGCGGTGGCGGCTTGGCCTGTTCCGATGGCCCAGATCGGCTCATAGGCGATCGTGACGCCTGTCATCGATTGGGGAGACAGGTCCCCCAAGCCGCCGTTCAATTGTTGGCGGAGCACCTCTTCCGTTCGTTCCTGCTCCCGCTGAGCCGACGATTCTCCGATACAGACGATCGGTTTCAGGTCGTGCGCGAGCGCGGCGCGGATTTTCTTGTGAATCCACTCGTCCCGCTCGCCGAACATGGTGCGTCGTTCCGAATGACCGAGAATGACATATCGACAGCCGAGATCTTTAAGCATGGGGGCCGAGACCTCGCCGGTGTAAGGACCATGGTGTTCCCAAAACATATTTTGCGCGCCGAGCTGAATCGGTGATGAAGAACCAAGGGCCGTGCGGGCGGACTCAAGCGCGGTAAAGGGAGGGGCGACCACGAATTCAACCGCCGGAGACGCGGGAAGCCGAGGCCCGACGGCACGCAGGAAAGCAGCCGCCTCGGAGGGGGTTTTATTCATCTTCCAATTGCCGACGATGAGGAGCGAACGCACGGTGCAGCCGTTTGCCTTATGGAATCCAGGGATGACGGGCGTTAGTTCGTCCGGTCCGGCAACGCGACGAGGCCGGGAAGCTTTTTTCCTTCAAGCAATTCCAGCGCGGCACCGCCGCCGGTCGAAATGAAGGACATGTTTTCGGAAACCCCGGCTCTATGCACGGCCAACGCCGTTTCGCCTCCTCCGATGATCGTCAGTGCATAGGCGTCGGCGATGGCGTGAGCCATCGCGAGCGTGCCTCGGGCGTAGGCGTCGATTTCAAAGACGCCCATCGGTCCGTTCCAGAGAATCGTCTTTGCGTTTTGAACGGCCTCGTTGAACAGCTTCACCGAAGCCGGGCCGATGTCGAGGCCGTACCATCCTTTGGGAATTTCCTGGACGGGGACGATTTTCGATTCAGCGCCCGGTTCGCGGTCGGCTGCGACGACGCAATCCACCGGAAGGTAAAATTTGACCCCCCGCGACAGTGCATGGTCTTCGATGCCTTTGGCAAAGTCGAGCATGTCGTTTTCGACCAATGAATTGCCGATCTCCATGCCCTTTGCTTTCAGAAACGTAAAGGCCATGCCGCCTCCGATGATGACCTTGTCGACCTTCTTGCCCAGGTTTTCGATGACGCCGATTTTCCCAGACACCTTGGCTCCTCCCAGGATCGCCACAAACGGCCGAACGGGATTGGCTACGGCGCCTTCCAGATATTCAATTTCTTTTTTAAGCAAAAAACCGGCCGCGGCTTCTTTGATGAACTTCGTAATACCGACCGTGGAAGCATGGGCTCGGTGGGCTGCTCCGAAGGCGTCATTGATGTAGACGTCGCCCAGCGAGGCAAGGGCCTTGGCAAAAGCTTCGTCGTTTTGCTCCTCGCCGCGATGGAAGCGGAGATTTTCCAACAAGAGCACGTCGCCGGGATTCATCTTGGCGACGAGCTTTTCGACGGTGGGTCCGATGCAATCCGGCGCAAAAATCACCTCCTTGCCCAGGAGACGACCGAGTCGCTTGGCGACCGGCGCCAGACTGTATTTGGGATCAAAGACTCCTTTGGGGCGACCCAGATGGGAGCATACGATGACTTTGGCGCCTTCATCGACGACGCGGTTGATGGTCGGCAGCGTAGAGCGAATGCGCGTATCGTCCGTGATCTGCAATGCTTCGTCCAGCGGCACATTGAAATCGGCGCGGATGATCACCCGTTTTCCGCGAAGCACCACGTCATCGATGGTTTTTTTGTGCAAGTTCACGGCTGTTCCTCTCTTGCGTGTGAAGTCTCATGATCGGTCGTGGCTGCCTGCGGGGTGGAAGTCGGGCCGGCGTCGGCAAGAGTCCTGGTTATTTTAACCTCTGTTTTTCCAGCATTTTGATCAAATCACGGATTCGGCACGAATACCCCCATTCATTGTCGTACCAGGCGGTGACCTTGACCATGCGTTTATCGACGACGTTGGTCAAGGGCGCATCGATCGTTGCGGAGTGGGCGTCGCCCTTTTGGTCGACCGACACGATGGGATCTTCGGAATACTTGAGAATGCCTTTCAACGGCCCCTCCGCGGCCTTTTTGAATGCGCTGTTGACGGCCGCGATGTCGCAGTCTTTCTCCGTTTCGACGGTCAGATCCACCAAGGACACGTTCGGAGTGGGGACGCGAATGGCAAGGCCGTCAAGCTTTCCCTTGAGTTCCGGTATGACGAGATGCAGCGCTTTCGCCGCGCCCGTGCTCGTCGGAATCATCGACACGCCGGCTGCGCGCGCGCGGCGGAGATCTTTATGCGGAAGATCCAGCAACTGCTGATCGTTGGTATAGGAATGAATGGTGGTCATGATGCCGTGTTTGATGCCGAAGTTGTCCAGCAGGACCTTGGCGACCGGAGCAAGACAATTGGTCGTGCAGGACGCATTGGACACGATATGGTGGGAGGTGGGGTCGAACTTCCCGTCGTTGACGCCGAGCACGATAGTGACGTCGGGATCTTTGGCCGGGGCGGAAATGATGACGCGCTTTGCCCCCGCCGAGAGATGTTTGCCGGCGTTCTCCCGGTCGGTGAACCGGCCGGTGGACTCAATGACGACGTCGACGTTCAATGATTTCCAAGGCAGGTCCTTGGGGTCCTTCACGGCCAGGACCTTGATGGCCTTTCCGTTGATGAGGATGTGGTCGTCTTGAGCCTCGACGTGATCTTTGAGGGTTCCGTGAACGGAGTCGTACTTGAGTAGGTACGCAAGGGTTTTGGCGTCCGTCAAATCATTGATGGCGACGATGTCGATGTCAGGGTCGCCCAAAGAGGCGCGCAGCACCGTGCGCCCGATCCGCCCGAATCCGTTGATGCCGATCCGAATAGCCATGAGAGAGATCCTTTACCTAGGTAAAAAACAATCCTTTTGCCGGGAGGTGCTCAGAAAGTGTGTGATAGTATCCACGCTGTTTTGTTGTTGTCAAGCATGTGCCGTTGAGAGAAGACGCGGCGGTTCTCTTGCGAGTCGATCGAGTCCTTCGTTAGAGTCCATTACAGAATCCGTCGCAGATTTAGCGGGGGCGAAGGGCGCTCATGAATCACGGTCAATCGAAGACGGAGCAGGCGTTGGAATGGCCTCGCGTGCTCGAGCTGTTGAAGCAGCACGCGGAGTCGACGCTTGGGAAAGAGAGGTGCGGATCTTTGCCGCTTGCCGATGATCTGGGTTCGGCTCGATTACGTCAGCAGGAAACGACCGAGATGGCGGAGCTGTTGAAAAGCGATGAGCCAATGCCGGGTCTCGGATTTCCCGATACCCGCGAGGACTTGGCTCGGGCCGCCAAAGGGGGGGAACTTGCGGCCCCTGAACTCAGGAACTGTGCGGCGGTCATAGAGCTGATGGACGAGGTGGGGCGGTTCATGTCGCGACATGCAGCGGAGGCTCGCGCCTTGGCCCGCGTCGCGGAGCCGCTTCAGGCCCTTGCGAGGGAATTGCGGCCGGTTCGATCGGCGATCGACGAGGCGATCGAATCGGACGGCACGATGAAAGAGTCGGCCACTCCCGAGTTGCGGCGGCTCACGCATCACGCCCACGAACTGAAATGGAAAACCCGAGAGCGGCTCGACCGAATTCTTCATTCCCAATCGTACAAGGAAATTTTGCAGGAGCTTTATTTCGTCCAACGAGAGGGGCGGTACGTCCTTCCGGTCAAAGCCGATATGCGGGGAAGAGTGCCGGGTATCGTGCACGATGTCTCCGTCAGCGGTGCGACGGTTTTTATCGAGCCTCGTGAACTGATCGATCTGAACAACGCGATCAAAGTGGCCGATCTCGACGTGGAGCGGGAGGTCCGCCGCATCTTGCGCGAGCTCACGGCGTCGGTGGCCGAGAAGGCCGATTCAATCGGCGAAGGGGTGGAGCGGCTCGCCGAATGGGACTGTATCCAAGCGAAAGCCGAGCTGAGCCGTCGCTTGCAATGCAGTCCGGTCGAACTCAACGCCGAGGGGCGTGTCGTGTTGAAACAAGCGCGGCATCCTCTGCTCATGGTCGCGAGAGAAGAAGTGGTGCCGAACGACATCATCGCGGACGAGACGGTTCGAGTCCTCGTCATTTCGGGTCCCAACACCGGCGGCAAAACCGTTACGCTCAAAATCGTCGGCCTCTATTCGCTGATGGTGCGGGCCGGGCTTCACTTGCCGTGCGCGCCGGAATCCGAAATGGCTCTGTTCACGGAGTGCTATGCCGACATCGGAGACGCGCAGGACATCAGCCGGGATCTCTCCAGCTTCTCCGCTCATATCCTGCAGATCGTCGAGCTTCTGTCCGGGAGGGGTAAGCATGGCGAGAGCCATGAGCTGCAGGCGCCGCGATCGTTGGTTTTGCTGGATGAACCTGTGACGTCGACTGATCCCGAAGAGGGAGCGGCCCTGGCCGGAGCGGTGCTCTGTCGTCTGGCGGCCTTGGGTATGAAAGTCGTGGCGACCACGCACTATGGATCCCTCAAAGAGTTGGCTCAGACGACACCCGGGTTCGCCAATGCCAGCGTGGGATTTGATGTCGAACGGCTGGCTCCGACGTATCGGCTCTTCCTGGGTGTGCCGGGAGGCTCGTCGGCTTTGGAGATCGCTGGTCGGCTCGGCATGGATGAGGTGATTGTGAACGACGCGCGGCGGCGATTGCGGCAAGGCGATCGGCAGCTCGAACGGTTGATGGCGGACTTGCAACTGAAACAGCGGCAGTTGGCCGAGGAGATCGAACGGGCGAGACGGGCGAGAGTCGAATCCGAACGGGCGGCGGCCGAAGCCAAGGCGCTGCAAGCGGAACTGGAGCGGACCGAACGGGAGGTCCGCAAGGGGCTGCGGAAAAAGCTGGGCGAGCATCTCCAACGGGCGCGCGTGGAAGTTCAGGCGACGGTCGATGCCGTCAAGCGTGAACAGAAGCTCGTCAAGGCGAAGGAAGCGAAGCAGCGGCTGAGTGAGATAGAAGAGCAGGTGAGGCGAGAGTTTGCGCCGATTGGCGAGCCCATTCCGGTCGAGCGGCTTAAGGCCGGTGATACGGTGGAAATCGCCGGGCTGGGCATGACCGGACGTTTGCTTGAGTCGCCGCAGGGGAAAAAGCGCGTGCGCGTCAAAGTCGGGGACGGAGAAATAGTGGCGGCCGTCTCAAACTTGGCCGGTCTCTCACGTCGAACCGATGGCGAGGCTTCAGATATGTCGTCGTCGGGACGGAAGCCGCAGGTTTCGATCGGCCTGGAATCGAGCATCGATGCCGACACGGTCGTGGACGTGAGAGGACAGGCGGCCGACGACGCGCTCGATCACGTCATCGCGGCATTGGATCATGCCGTGCTGAGCAAAGTCTCCTTCCTACGCATCATCCACGGTCATGGCACGGGGCGGCTCAAATCCGTCTTGCGCGAATACTTGAGCGATTCTCCATACGTGGCGAATTTTCGCTCCGGTGATCGAACTGAAGGAGGAGATGGAGTTACGGTGGTGAAGCTGCTATGATTGCCCACGAAAACATGCGTTTGGGGTACGATCGACGTCATTGATCGAATCGTCAAAAAGCTCAGAAGAACAAACGAATCGAAGGTGACCGACATGCCTGTCAATTTGCATCCAGAGAAGAAACGGCCGCGTTTCTCCGCGAACAACACTTCCACTTCAGAGGTCCCCGGTCAACCGGTGAACCAAGGGACTCAAGTTTCCCATCGATTCGGCGACGATACGGAGGAGGATCGAGACAAGGCCCTGGCTGAAGCCGAGTGGAAGAATCTGTGGGAGGCGACGGAAGTCATTGACATGGATACTTTTTAGACGTCCGCACGAGACAAGTCCGTCAATCTGACAAACAGCGCGACTTTTGGGGTTGCCCTTCTCGTTTTCTCGGGACACTGCAAGATGTCAGCGGTCCCTTTGAGACTGTCCGTAAGTCTTTAGGATTTGAGACAATGGACTGCCGAGGGGAATCGTTGTTCATGTGTGAGTGAGATGGAAGCGCTTAGCGAGCGACTCGGCATCCTCCCGGAGGGGATACCCATGGTCACGGCGGAGATGATCCTCACTGGAGGCAAAAGATTGCTTCATGGGAATGGATAAATCTGAGAGACTCATCCAAAAGGCAGTTGTCAAAATGAAAATCTTGACACTCTTGCTTCGTCAGTGGTATTGAAAGCACCAGTTTTTACCCAACCATCTAATCTAAATTAAGGAGGAGCTACATGGACCACATTAAGTTGGTGATTTATGGGGTCGTTGTCATGGGAGTTGTTTTTGGAATCGTCGCAGTGATTACGAATATGTTGGGCATCCAACAGTACTGAACTTCCATGTAAAAGACTGCTGAGGCAGTCCGGTTAAAAAATGGCACCGAGTAACGGTGTCCCGTGTATGGTTTTCCTCCGTATCTTTTCCGAGGGGGTTGTCTTCGTCCTTCCTAGTCCATTGCCCGCCACGATTTGTGGTTTATGTTACGGAAACGCGCATCCATGATTTTTGCAAGGAATGAGTTTGTCGTGGGTGATAGAGAAAAGTTGAAAGAGAGGGAGGGACACTCATTCTTTTTCAATAATGGCAGATGCTCGTTGCCGTTCACTGTGGAGTTCCTCTCCCAATCCCGCTGGATGATAATCATGAAGGTGGTTACATAGGGAGTGAGGGCAGTGGCCGGATTGCCCCTCCCCCTGGAAGTGCGCGACGTCAACTTAATGATCCGGCAGGGCGACCAGTCGACATCCGAAATCCCAGCCAGGTTTGAGACCTAAGACGGAGCGTGTCCGTGGCAAGGCGATCCAATCGACGGACACGCCCTGCCGTTCATCGGACTGAAAAACATCGGGCTTCATACGTCATGACCGGAAGATGTGGTATGACAAAACTCCTGATCAAGCGATCAGTTCACGCTGGCTTGAGACAGTGTGCAGCAAGTGATCGAGAACTGCCTGGAGGGAGGTCAACGATATCGGCTTGGTGACCACGTCGTCCATGCCGGCCTCCTTGCATTGCCGGGCATCCTCGATGGATGCGTTTCCCGTCATGGCGATGATGGGAAGGCGAGGGGACCGCTGTTTCTCCTCTTTTTTCCTGATGGAACGCACGGTTTCGTACCCATCCATACCGGGCATTTCGCAATCCATGAGGACGGCGTCATAGTTGGCCCGTGCCAATGATTCGATCGCGTCGCGCCCGTTCCGCGCAACCTCAACCTGATAACCGAGCTTTTGAAGGAATTTGCAGGCAACGACCTGGTTGATTTCATTGTCATCGACGACCAAGATCCGCCGCGGCAGTTGTGAGGCTGCGGTTTGAATGGTCGAGTCGATATCTGAAGAAACCGGAGCCGTGCGCTGAATGGCCGGCAACAGATTCGTGGTGTAGGTAAAGGTGCTTCCCTTCCCCGGTGCGCTCTCCACGGAAATAGTCCCGCCCATCAGGGTGACGAGTTGGCGGCAAATCATCAGGCCCAAGCCTGTTCCGCCGAACCGTCGAGTTGTTGATGTATCGGCCTGAACGTAGGCTTCAAAAAGACGGTCCAGTTGTGACTTAGTCATGCCGATGCCAGTGTCCTGTACGGTCCACCTGATGACGACGTGCTCCGCCTCGGGAGAGGAAACTTGGTCCATGCCGACGGAGATACTGACTCCTCCCCGTTCGGTGAACTTAATGGCGTTACCGACCAAATTAAAGAGAATCTGTCTGAGCCGCACCGGGTCTCCCCGGAAGAGAGGAGGCACGTTTTCATGAACCTCGTTTGTCAGCGTCAATCCTTTTTGGCCGGCCAATTCCGAGACCAGGGTGATCACATCTTTGACCAGCGAACGGAGATCGACATCGGCCACTTCAAGCGTCATCTTGCCCGCCTCGATTTTCGAGAAGTCGAGGATGTCGTTGACCAACGCGAGCAGGGCTTCGGCCGACCGTTGCATGGTGATGATCAGTTCTTGTTGCTGATGTGTGAGGGCGGTGTCTTGCAGCAGTCTGGTACAACCCAAGACGCCATTCATCGGCGTCCGCAACTCATGGCTCATGGTGGCCAAAAAGAGACCCTTGGCTTTGGCCGATTCTTCGGCCGATTCCTTTGCCTTGCGGAGCGCCACGTCGGCGGTGATGTCCACTCCATAGGCCCGCACCTGCCGGAGATCGCCGATGGGGAAAAAGGTCCAGGCAAGCACCATATGATCAAGAGCATGCTCGCACCGTCCGCTCGGCGGATTGCCGTCGAGGCACGAGAGGATGATTTGCTCAAGCCGGGGCGGAAAGATCGAGAGGATGGAATCGCCGTGGTTGCCGGCTTCGTTCATCAACTCCATTGCGGCTGTGTTGGCGTAGAGCATCGTGCCGCTTTCGTCGAATTCGGCAATGGGATTGGGGGCGTCCTCGGCGAGACGGGCGACTCGTTGAATGTCCCGCTGCATTTCTTGCTGCTCGGTCAGATTGTGAATCACCGCCAGGGTTCCGATCACAGTCATCCCCTTTCGGCGAGGCCAGTAGGTGGCGGAAAGATCCAGAGCGGCGCCATCGGGTCTGATCCATCGGTAAGGCGGCAGCACGGTGACTTGCCCGGAAGAAACGGCCGTTTGCAGAGGGCATCCCTCGATCGATTGCTCGTCGCGTGTGACACAGTGAAGGAGTTCGTGCAGGGGATACCCTATTGCACGCTGATTTCTGCCGATCAACTGCTGCGCGACGGGATTAAGCGAAAGGACATGGCCTCGGCGGTCCGTGACAAAGAGGGCTTCTTTCGAGGCTTCAAGGATGAGAGAAATGTCTTCACGGGTTGGCAGCCAAGTCGGAGACCGGTTGGGCGAAGGCTCGTCTGAAAAAGAAGTTGATGGGAAGGGGGGTATCATGCCGCAACTTGTTCGAGTGTCTGCTCAATATTGATTTTGCATTGCCGGGAGGACAGCACTTCTTTCACTCGGCGGCCGCCCTCGGGTTCTTGGTTCAAGTCCAGTGGTTTGGGTGGGATGCAAGGTCGTTGAAACTCGTCGCGGCAGATATAAAGATAAGGGAGATGAGCCTTTCCCGGCGTGATGGCGGCGACAATCCCTACTTCTCCGCTGGTCAATAGGACGACGCTGTACAGCGGATAAATCCCGATGATTCGGATCAGCGAAGAAACAATGACCGACCAGTCGGGGTACGCGTGGAAACGCTGGTAGAGCTGGGTCAAGACCTGATTAGAAGACATAGGGGGCAAACCGGTTTGGCCGGTCAAGAGTTCATCGTACTGATCGACCGCGCCAGCCAGCTTGCCGAGATCGATATCGATGTTCCCATCCATTGCGGTTTTCGTCAGCTCGTTTAATCGATGATGGTTTTTGACGATGGAAAGGAGATCCGTTTCCACAATCCCGCTTTTCCGCAAGATTCTCACTCCTTCCTCGGTATGGGTTTCATAGAGCATCTGTTGCGCGGGAGCCATGGCTTTCGGTCGCTTGATGATGTTGCGCGGTAATTTCACAAGTCCGATGTCGTGGAGCAAGCCACCCATGCCGAGTTGGCGCAAACGGTCGTCGGAAAGATTGAGCGATTTTCCCAGGGTGAGGGAAAGGGTGCACACCGCGAGACCGTGCTCTTGCAGATCGGGGTCGGGCTGTCCGAGGCCGAGAACGGCCAAACAGGCGGCTTGCCGCTCAAGAAGACTTTCCAACACCTCGTCCACGATGTAACGAGCTTCCTTGGTGTCGATTACGTCGGTAGCGCGCGTCCTTTCAAAAAGAGCCTTCGCCCGTGCGATCCACTGCTCACGCTGCCGTTTGGCTTCCGAGAAGTGGGCGGCCAACTGATGGGGAGACGGCGGACCCTGTGCCAGCTCGGTGCTGTTTCGTGCCTCGACCGGCTCGTGGTCGACGCCGATTACGGCGGCTTCGGGACGAAGAGTGGCTTGCGGAGGCGATGTGGGTTGATTTTCCGGAGTTGCTTCTTGGGCTCCGCTGTCGAGACCCAAGTCGGTGTCGATGACGACCTTGGCGATGCCGGCCTTTCGCAAGGCCGCGATTTCTTGTTCGTCTTTGATGAGGAAGCTATGGCGAAGAAATGGGGTATGGAGCCAGGAGCGATCAAGATCGGCCAGATACATGCCCACTCTGAGGCGGGCAATTGGGATGGTGCGTTTCGGCATAGAACCGCCAACGGAATCAGTGCTTCTCCTATATCGGATGACGACCCATTATCCTTAAGGGTTTTATCCATTATCGTCTGCGAAAAGGAGTAAAACAATGGAAGGACCGGCCAGCACGAACCGAAAAGACCGGCGAAGTCTCAGGCAATCTACCGAAGGCGGTGTTTTGCCATACGATAACGGAGAGTGTTGCGGCTGATCTTCAGAAGACGACTGGCTTCCGACACATTGCCTGCCGCTCTCTCCAACGCTTCTTCAAGCAGTCGTTTTTCCAACTCTTCGAGCGACAGGCCTAGGTTCAGGAGAGAATATCTGTGTTCACTCTGCGATCCGCTCTGAACCGGCATAGCCCGAATTGATGGTGGAAGATGTTCCGGCTGAATGGTCGGATGTTTGCAGGTGATGGTGAGCCATTCCACCACATTGTGCAGCTCGCGAACGTTGCCGGGCCAGTCGTGACGTTTCAGCAAGGCCAAGGCGTCGGGAGCGATTGCCCGAATGGGACAGCCCCGTTCTCTTCTCGCTCGCTCCAGAAAGACCATGAGAATGGCTTCAATATCCTCCGGTCGCTCGCGAAGGGGGGGAATGCGCAATTGATAGACATTGAGCCGGTAATAGAGATCAAGTCGGAACCGCCCTGCTTTGATATGAGCCGGGAGATCTTCGTTTGTCGCGGCGATGATGCGAATGTCCACCTTGTGGCCTTTGGTGGCTCCCAAGGGATCGACGACATGGTCCTCCAGGACGCGCAGGAGCTTGGCTTGAGCCGTCGCGCTCATCTCTCCGATTTCATCTAACAAAAGGGTGCCGCCCTCGGCCAGTTGGAAACGGCCCGGCTTCGAGTGTTTGGCGTCGGTGAAGGCTCCTTGCTGGTAGCCGAACAGTTCCGCTTCCAACAGCGGCTCGGGAATGCCGGCGCAATTAAGGGCGATCAGAGGCCCTCTTGCCCGGGGACTTGCGGCATGGATGGCCTGCGCGAAGAGTTCCTTCCCGGTTCCGCTTTCTCCGGTAATCAGAACGGTCGCGTCGGTCGCGGCCACTTCTTTCGCAAGTTGTTTGATTAAATTCATCTGTGGAGACACGCTGACGATCTGGGCGAAGCGGTCTTGCGGAGGAGATGGGAGATTGACAAGCGGCTGCGAAAGCAATCGAGAGACGGCGGTTTGCAGCTCTTCACAGGAAACCGGTTTTGCAAGATAATCGGCCGCCCCGCCCCGCATGATATCGACGGCGTCTTTGATCGACTGGCGCTCGCCGATGACGAGAACAGGGACGGGTGGGACCCTGTGCCGCATGAAGTCCAGCACCGGCTTAACGGCCTGAGGAGTTCCTTCGCAAATGGCCAAAGTCGGGCCGGCTGCTTGCCAGAGACGGATCCCGTCTACGATGGTCAGGGCTGTCAGGATGGTGCTTGACGCGGGAGCGATGGTTTCTAGAAGCCGTATCGTATCTGTATTTTTCGAGATGAGCAGGATAGTCGTAGAGTTCACGGCACAATCCTTGCTTAGATTCATGTCTTGCGGAGGTTGTGCTTCACAGCCTACTCCTCTTGCTCCGAAGAAAAAAAGGGGCCTGTTAAACCAAGACTCACCGTGTGGAGTCGCGTCATGGCAGGGGATCGATCTCCTGATGGCAAAAAAACGAGCTGCCGTCAACAATAGCGACCGACAGCTCGCTGAGGGGATTCGAGAGAATCCTTTACCGGTTATTCAGTGTCCTTGCAGAAGGTCCGCTCATACGCGACAATCGCCCATGCCTCCTCCTCGGTCAGAATGCCTCCTTTCACCAGAGCCGGCATGCCGGTACCCGGGCTTCCGTTCTTGATGACCCAGAACAACTCCCCATCGTTTCGTTTTTTATGGAACTTACAGTTTGTGAAGTTGCGGGGACCGGGTGTCAGCAACATTCCCCCTGGCCCGTCCCCGGCTCCGCTCTGGCCATGACAATTCGCGCAGGTGCCTTTCCCCTCGTAGAGCTCCTGTCCCTTGGCGAGGACATCCGGTGTCACAGTGAGGGGACTCTTCATTTTTCGTGCCTCACCCCGCTCGGCATCCGGAACACGCGGCTTCAACGGATCGGACTCGGGGCCTGACCAACTGACTGGACTCCACAAGGCGACGGTGACGATACTGCACGCTGCGATGGCCCAATACTTCCCTTTCATGATTCCTCCTCTTGATAATGACCACTAATGTGATGACCGGACGCTTATCGCGCCGCTTGAGTTAGAGGCGCAGGTCGCGCATCCATGATAACACGACATTATTTTAAGTTGCAGGGCTGGTGTCCCGTGGAGAGCGATCAAGTCGAGGGGTTTGGGGTTGTTGAAACGATCAGTCCAGAAATTCAGAAGGGGCAAGACCCTTTCAGGCCTTGCCCCCATGAACTTTCACCCAGCGAAAGTGCTCTCAGTCCTGTCCTGGCCCCTATCAAGGGACTTCGACGATATCCGCTTTCATCGGTCCCAGGATCGCGAGCAGCTCACCCTTTTCTTTCTCCGGCACGTTGAAGGTATCCAATGCGGCAACCAGATCTTCCACCAGGGCGTTGAACGCGGCCGTCGTTATTTTCATGCCCTTATGGGTCGTTTTCATATCCCGACCTTCATAGGTGCAAGGCCCTCCGGTGGCTTGGCAAACCTGATTCACGAGATGTTTGTTGAGCTGTTTCAGGTCGGCGTTTTTGAAATAGCCATTGATCCGAGCATCTCCCCCCACGTTGCTAATGAATTTGGTGACGACGGCCTGGATGGCACCCACTCCGCCCAGTCGCTCGTAGAGCGATTGCTCCGCAGCATAGGATGCGGTGCCACTAAAGGCCCAGAAGGACGCGACCGCGACGGTCGCACAAGCTATTTTCTTACTCCATCTCATATCGTCTGCTCCTTTGTGTGAGTGATGAACTGACGGACCTCTCTGCCCATCTCGTTGAGTTAGGGGTTCCAAGGGGTGTTCGGCATCAACTGGCCTTTATAGTCCTTGGGATTCTTGTTGGCGACCACCACCGCGATGGCACCCCGGAGGGCTCCGGTCAAGGAGTGGGTCACGACGGGATAGGCTCCGGGCTCATCGGCGATCATGTCGAAGGTTGCCGCGCTGCCTGGCCCGACGACATATGTCTGAACTCCGATGAACTTGTTGGAAGGATTGCCGCTTTCATAGACAGCGTCCCAAATTTCTGCGATGGGGTGGAGCGCCGAGAATTCATTGGGGCCGGCGTTCACAAAGTAGATTCGCACCCGCTCTCCGACCTTGACTTCCAGCGGTTCTCCGCCAGGGAAGAACGGATGGTATTTGAAGATCCCGCCGTTGAAGACCGTATGGTCCCACTTCCGATCAAACATGGCCTGGACGTTGTCAGGATTTTTCCACAGCTCGGACTGCACCAAGACGAATTCCCGATCGGCCTTGGGCCACACACTCGAATCTTTTGGATCAACGATGATGGCGCCGAACATACCGCGGGCGACGTGCTGGATCATGGGGCTCGCACCGCAATGGTAGAAAAACACGCCGGGCTTCTTCGCCACGAAGGAGAATTTATGTGTCTCGCCCGGTCCGACCGTCTTGTGGTAGTTTTTCAAGAAGTCGAGCTCGGCCGCATGAAAGTCCATTGAATGCGGAAAAGCATTGTCCTTATGACCGATCAGGGTGAAGTTGACGGTGTCACCCTGCGTGACCCGAACAACGGGGCCCGGCATCTGACCGTTAAACGTCCACGCTTTGTATTTTGTCCCATTGCCGTCGATGACGATTTCCGATTCGGTCGCCGTGAATGTGACGTCATGAACCTTTGCCCCGGCAGACCCCGGCATCGTGATACATCCGCTGGCTCCGAAGAGGACGCCAAGCCCGAGCGTTAATGTGAGCACACGAAACCTCTGCATAGTAGCCTCCCTTTGGATTTTTTATGAAAAAGAAACCGCTGCACTTGATGAGTGCGGCGAATAGGACCTCCCCCTCCCTCACCACTCGTCAAGCAGGCGCCGGGTCAACTATCTACCAAATTCCGAAGAGAAAATACAAAGAAAAATTTTGTTGCGGGCTGAGCCACGCGCCTTCGAACAGCGGTTATGATCGTCCTCATCTGTCACCTTCCGCTGATACGGCACATTTCTCATATCGCCGGTTTTGGTTGTGGGAAGCCAGCTTTGGATCGAAGGGTTGGAGACAAGCTATTGCCTGAAGCTCTTGAAAGAAAAAGACATTGTAACGGGACGCAGCAAGACCGGGGGCTATTGCAGGAAAGAGAGCGGGGAACAGCATGGAAAAACTCGGGCATTACACAGGGTGATGAAGTTTGAGATTGTGTCGGGCGATGGCTGCGTTGCGACGAAGCCCGTCAAGTTTAGCCCGCCGAATCGGACTCCGCTGAAACAGGGTGGAGAAAGTCGATTCATCCAAGGTGGACAGGGTGTCCAGGTTCGGTGCAAGGGCCACGGACGTAGGCTGAAAAGCCGGTTCATTGGTCGGTTCGGCGCGGAGATTAAACGGGCAGACATCGAGGCAGTCGTCGCACCCAAAGATCTTGTTATCCATCCGTTGTTGGAGGTCTGGTGAAATTTCTTCTTGAGGACCGCGTAATTCGATGGTCAGGTACGAAATGCACCGGGTGGCATCGACCACATAGGGTTCGACAATGGCGCCGGTCGGACAGGCCTGAATGCAGAGCGAGCAACTGCCGCAAAGGTCGGTGGCCGGTTCGTCGGCATCCAAGGCCAGGGTCGTCAATACTTCTCCAAGCAGAAGCCAGGAGCCATGCTCCGCTGAAACCAGGTTTGAATGTTTACCGATCCATCCCAGGCCGGCCCGTTCCGCCCAGGCTTTCTCCATGATGGGACCGGTGTCGGCATACGAGCGCGTGTGGGCGTCCGGCGCCAGACTCTGGATCCGTCTTTCAAGTTGCCTGAGGCGATCGCGAAAGACCTTGTGATAATCCTGCCCCCAGGCGTAGCGGGCGATGCGGCCATGGCCGGGCTGTTCATCCGCCCGGTAATCGGTCAAATAATTGAGCCCGACGGAGATGATGGACCGACAACCCGGCAATACCAGTCGGGGGTCGGACCGTTTTGCCGGGTCGCTGCCCATCCAGGCCATGGTCCCCTGGTAGCCACGACGGAGCCATTCGCTGAGGCGGTTCAGCAAAAGATTCGGCAACGAAGCGACGGATGCCGGTCGGACATCGGCCTGTGAACCGGCGTCCGCCCGTGAACTCTCCTGTTCATCGATCCGCGCGATGCCGACGGCGTCGAACCCTAGGGCGAAGGCTTCTTGTCTGATGGATTCTGTGAGGGTCATGCGACTTTCCGGAGATGGAGGGTAACACAGGCTCCTCGCTTGCGGCCATAGAATGTCCCCGCGTAGAATCCATCACAATGAAAACGCTCATGGGGAGCGAGGACCATAAGGCGCCGGTTTCTCTCGGACGACCTGATCGGAACCGATGGGTCTTCATGCGGCTGCTGCTTTTCATCGTCGGACTGCATGTGACTCTCGGAGGTCAGGACCGTTGGGCATCGGCTTCATCGGATGGCTCGGTTGATGCGTTGGAGGTGGCTCGAGATCCGATGGGCGGCGTGCGTGCCACGGCCAGGCTGTTGTTGCCGGCCGAGACCCAAGTCATTCGCGACCTGTTAACCGATTACAGCCGTTGGCCCGAGCTGTTTGACGTCCGCATGAGGCTCGCCGGATTGACGGTGCAAGACGGAGTCGCCACCGTCGATCTCAGGATTGCACATCCCCTGTTGCCGGGAGAACGCCGGTTGGTAACGGAATCACGGCTCTTGCCGGGTGGCAGCTTGGTGACCGATCTCAAAGGAGGGGATTTTAAACGGTATCACCGTGTCTGGACCCTGCGCCAATCCGGAGAGGGAGATCACACGCAGGCCGAACTTGAAATGGTCTTTGAGTTGGACTCATTCGTGCCGGATTGGCTGGTGGCGGTCGCGGTCCGGCAGGAGCTGGAAGCACACTTTCGAATTCTCAAACAGAAGGCGGTGGAACGTTCACGATCCTCATCTCCCTCGCTGTCTCTGGAGTAAAGGGGAAAAAGAGACGTCGATCTCGTCAACCACATGAAACCGACCTTGTCCGGACTTTATGTCATTCTCGATTCATCAAACGTTCCCCATCGACCGCTTGCCGACGTCTTGAAAGAGGCCGCCGACGCCGGCGTCCGATTGTTTCAATACCGCAATAAGGGCGCGTCGATGAAAGAAGCCTATGAAGAAGCTCTCGGGCTCAGGCGGGCGGCGTCGGACTGCGGCGTCACGTTCATCGTCAATGATCGGTGCGATCTGGCGTTGGCCGTTGACGCGGACGGCGTTCATGTGGGGCAGGAAGATTTGCCCTATGAATATGCCCGCCGCATCATGGGACCCCACAAACTGATCGGACTGTCCACACATAACCTTGATCAGGTCATGGAGGCCGACAAGCTCAGACCGGACTACATCGGTTTCGGACCGATCTTCAAGCCTGGGTCCAAACGGGATCATGACCCGGTCGTCGGAATACAGGGACTGACGAGGATTCGACCGCTCACTTCTTTGCCCGTCTTTGCAATCGGCGGCATCACGGTTCAAAACGCCGAAGCCGTTTTCAAGGCGGGGGCCGACGGCATCGCGGTGATTTCCGCGATCATGAACGCGACCGACGTGAAGCGGGTCGTGGGGACGTTCGTCCGTCTGATGAAATCATCGGAGCCAAGGTCGTGATCGCGGTGTGTCGGGCGAGGCGAGATGCCGCTTGGTGAAAGTCTCGCGCGAGAGTCGGCTGATAAGGCAACGGTCCCAACACCGGCACACCGGTCAGCCGTCGGAGCAAGTCGATGGTGCTCCGCTCCTGCGCGCGAGCCTTCGGTGACGTGACCGGGCCGGTTCGGTTGAGCAACAGGGCGACGACCGGAATCTTTCTTCGGCGCAGTGCCTCGATCGTCAACCGGGCATGGTTGATCCCTCCCAGGCCGGATCGCCCGACAACCAACGCCGGTAGGTGTAATTGAGAGATCAAGGCGGCGACATCCACGCGCGCCGTGATGGGGACGAGGACTCCGCCCACGCCTTCGACAATCATCCGCTCATATCGCTCGGCCATCCGGCGGTAGCCGTTGCGGATGATCGAGAGGGTGATCGTCCGTCCTTCGTGTTCGGCGGCGGTGAGGGGGGCCGCCGGCAGTGAGAACCGATAGGGGCTGACGGTTTCCAGTGTTTCCCGACAGGCAACCGCGCGACAAAGCCGAGCGGCGTCGGATTGAAAGGGGCGAGAGGGAGAGACCCCGGTTTCAATCGGTTTCATGACACCCACCCTGTGGCCGAGCCGTTTCAGCGCGATCGCCAAGGCCGCCGAGACCACTGTCTTGCCGACGCCCGTATCGGTGCCCGTGATGAACAGTCCGCGGTTCATAGAGACGCTGCGCCTGGAAAAAGCGTGCGGAAGGAGGAGAGGGCGGATGGTCTCATGCCGGGTATCGATTGCACGTCTCGCCGCTTCGTCACAACAGCCTGCTGTCGCAGTTCCAGACCTGTCCGGAAACGTGTTCGAGCCCGGCCAAATACACGATCGTCCGAGCCGCCTCATCGAGGGTGGTGGGACGCCGGAGCGCATGGTCCGGCCACCCTCCGTCTTCCGGATAGATGTCTTTCGTCATGTTCGTTTGTTGCCAGCCCGGCAAGACCAGGTTCACGCGGATATTATGAGGTCCCCATTCCCATGCCGCGGTTCTGACCAATCCGATCAGCCCGGCCTTCGACGCGGCATAGGCGGCCTGTCCGGTGGCCCCGTGAAACCCGGTATGGGAGCCGATGACGACGATGGAGCCTCCGCCACGGGCCATCAGCACGGGCGCGACGGCACGCAGGCAGTAAAAGGTTCCCGTCAAGTTCGTCGCGACGACATCGTTCCAGACCTGTTCCGAGTGTCGAATGAGCAGGTCGCCCCCTGCGATGCCGGCATTGCAAATGAAGACCGAGGGAGCGGGCGTATGGGTTCGCCAGATGTCGACCATCCGTTGCACTGCGTCCGGCTCGCGGACGTCCGCTTGATAAAGATCGCCCCTACCGCCGTTCGACAGGACTTGACGGAGCGTCGTCTCGGCGGCGCGTTTGTTTTGAGCGTAGTGGACGCCGACGTGCCACCCGATCGATCCGAAGGCGCAACTGATGGCCCGCCCGATTCCTCCCGATGCTCCGGTGACCAGCGCCGACGGAGGAGGCTGCGCGTGTTCGGTGGCGTGCGCCGATCGTTCCGTTGCCGGCCCCTGTTTCCTTGGAAGCGAAGCCTTCATACCGCTCGAATTATGTGAGGAGGGGCGGGCGAACGCAAGCCGGCAAACGACGGTGAGCAGGGTGACAAACGGTTTGCTTGCTGAGTCTGTGATTCCTATGGTACGGTCGAACACCGTTCGGACAAAATGGAAAGTCGGAGACCATTCGTCATGGATCGATACAAGATGACCGCAGTGATCGTTCTGTCCGGCTTATGGCAGGTCGGATTCTTCATGGGGCCGGCTGTGGCCGATACCGTGCAGCCCGTGACGATCACGGACTCCGCCGACTATTTTCCCGACGCGGTCGGCAATCGTTGGGTCTATCGCGGCCATATTACGGAGGGGCCGCTCCAGACGGTGGACAACAAATTTTTTACCAACGTCTCGACGGTGACGGGAACCAAAACGATCAATAACGTGCAAGTCACCGTCTTTCACGATACCAATCCAGGCAACCACGGTCCCTCGGACAGTTTTTACCGTCGGGACAGCGTGGGCATCGTCTATTATGGGTCGGAGCCGGGGACGCCTTTGGAAAAACAACTGACTCCGTACCAAATTTTTCGGTTTCCTATAAAAATCCCCTCTTCCTTTCAACAGTTCGACAGGACCGGCCTCGATTTCGGGTCGGACATGGACCATGACGGCGCCAACGAGAAAACCGATGTGAAGGGATGGGTGACCCTGCTCGGCCGTGAAACGATCACCGTGCCAGCCGGCACGTTTGCGGATGCGATCAAGGTCGAGGCCAAGATGACCATGCAGATTCATTTGTCGTCCGGCCGAGGCGCCATTGCGGGATCGGACGTCATGACCGCGTGGTTCGCCAAGGGGGTCGGTCTCGTGAAGTACGCGGAGCGTCAGGAAATGGGACCGATCAAGGAAGACCGCGGGGTTATCGTGGAAATTACGGAAGAGCTGGAAGAATACGAGATCAAGAAATGAAACGGTTCACTCGGCGGCCTCGAATCCCCGGCGGAGGGTATTTTCGCAAACGATGCGAGCGATCATGAACTGCGGCAAGTAGTCTTCCCCTCCCGCTTTCGCTCCTACTCCTGAAAAACGATGGCCGCCGAACGGCTGCCGGCCGACGAGCGCGCCGGTGATCGGCCGATTCAGGTACAGATTGCCGACGTCGAATCGGTCGCGGGCCAGGGCGAGATTCGCCGGACTCCTGCTGTACACACCGCCCGTCAGCGCGTAAGACGTCCCGTTCGCCAGTCGCAACGCCTCCTCGAAACTCTCCGCTTTCATCACGGCGAGCACGGGGCCGAAGATCTCTTCCTGCGCCAATCGGTGGGACGGCTCTACATCGACGAAGACCGTCGGGCCGACGAAGTATCCTTCCCGATCAACCGATCGCTGAACCAGCGGTCGGCACTCGCGCAACCCCTCCGCGATGAATTGTTGAATCGACGCCTGCGCCCGCGCGTCGATGACCGGTCCCACCCGCGTGCCGGGATCCGCCGGGTCGCCGATTTCCAGGCTCAAGACGGCGTCCTTTAATCGGCCCACGAACTCGTCGTACAACGAGCGATGCACGATGGCCCGTGAGCAGGCCGAACATTTCTGCCCCGCGTATCCAGTGAAGGAAGCCACGACGCCGGCAACGGCTTCGTCCAAATCCGCCGTGTCATCGACGATGATGGCGTTTTTGCCTCCCATCTCGGCGATCACCCGTTTGACCATCGGTTGTCCCGGCCGCACGACGGAGGCTTCGGATAGGATGTGAAGTCCGGCGGCTTTTGATCCCGTAAAGGCGATCGTCACAATGCGAGGGTGAATCACGAGGGCGCGCCCGATCTCCGGCCCTCCCGGGACGCAGATGAGCGCGTCCGACGGCGCTCCGGCGGACGTCAGAATTTCCGAGAGGAGCGTTCCCAACAGAGGGGCCCGCTCCGACGGTTTGAAGAGGACGGTGTTGCCGGTCACCAAAGCGCCGGCGACCATGCCGGTCGGAATGGCGAGGGGAAAATTCCACGGGGCGATGACGGCGGCGACGCCGCGCGGGCTATACAGCCGATGGTTGACCTCCCCTGGTCTGTCGCCCAGTTTTATCGGTTCGGCCAGCCGACACATCTCCCGGCTATAGTACCGGAGAAAATCGATCGCCTCGGCGACGTCGGCGTCCGCTTCCCTCCACGGTTTGCCGACCTCGAAGACTTCCCAAGCGGCCAATTCGTAACGCCGCCGCGCGATCTCGTCGGCGGCTCTATCCAAAACGGCGGCCCGTTCCTCGGCGGGGCGCTGTCGCCAATCCTCGAAGGCCGCCTCCGCTCGTTGGACGGCTCGGTCGAGATCCGCAACGGATGTGCCTTTCACCTCCGCGACGACTTCTTCCGGTTTGAACGGGTTGCGAGACACCAGCCAGGGGCCCGTCGATTTCAAATCCGGTCCGATCGATTCCCATCGCCGTCCGAGTTGCGCCCGCACCGATGCAAGGGCGTCTCTCATGGCTTGACGGACCTCGGCTCGGGAAAAATCGCTGTGCGGCTCATTGGAAAACGTTCGCCGGCCGGTTGCGGCTGGCGTTTCCGCCTCGACCGGCTGGACCTGGGGCGGAGCCAGAAGCTGCGCCAGCGACTGGGATTCGACGTATTCTTTACGGAGAAACGATTCGTTGGACGTGTTTTCCAACAGACGGCGAACCAAGTAGGCCATGCCGGGCAAGAGCCGGCCGACCGGGGTATAGAGGCGGACTCGCCGTCCAAGCGTGACCATGGCCTGTTGAAAGGGTTCGGCCATGCCGTAGATCATTTGATATTCCCGCGCGGAGGCCGGCAAGTTACGGCTGTCCGCCACGGCCTCGATGACGGACAGTGTCCGCAGATTGTGTGTGCCGAACGCCGGACGAACGACCTCCGCATGGTCGAAGAGGAGACGAATCAGCCGTTCGTAGTTGGCGTCCGTTTCAGCCTTGTGTTCGAAGAGCGGAACCGGCCACCCGGCCTGTCGATACCGGACTGTATCCGAGTCCCAGTAGGCGCCCTTGACCAACCGGATCGTGATCGGCGCGCCGCGTGTCTTGGTCCAGGCGATCAGACGGTGGACGTCCCGTTCAGTGTCCCGATGATAGGCCTGCAAGGCGAGACCGGCGTAGGGGTAGCCGCGATAGGCCGGTTCGACGAACAGCCGAGTGAAGATGTCCAACAAAAGAGGCTTGGTCTCGGCCTGTTCCATGTCGAAGATCAGCCCGGCCGATAATGAGACGGCTTGATCGACCAAGGGGCGCAGGCGCGCCGCCACCGATCGATAGCTGCCGTCGGGATCGATCGGGTCCAAGCGAGAGGAGAGCGCCGAGATTTTGATGGAGAGTTGCACGCGCGGCAGCGGCCCCAGGTGGTCTGCTTCTAAAAGAGGGGCCGACGGCCAGGAAGAAGCCGTCCGCGCCAACTCGCTCAACGTTTGGAGACAACGATCTCGGTAGCGATCGGCTTCTGATTCGCCGACCGTCGCTTCTCCCAGAAGATCGACGGACCAGGCCCTCCCGGCCTTCCAAAGGTGCTGCAAGACCGGCACCGCTTCGTCCACCGACGCACCCGCGATGAATGTTCGAGCCATTTGTTCGACATGAGTCCTGATCGACTTGCCGGTCCACCTGGCGCCGAGGCCGGTGGCCGCCAACGCTGTGAGTCCCCATTGAAGACCGAATACGTCGGCGTGCAATCCGCCGAAATATTCCCGGGCGAGAGAGACGACGCGCTCATCATCGGCGACCGACGGCAGGACGTCGATGAAGCGAAAGAGGCGGGTTTTGAAGACCGGGTCCTTCATGGCGAGATTGATCGCCGACTGGGACCACCACCGGCCCTCGAAAACGGTCGGCTTGTGGCCGGCTGAGAGGCGGCCAAGGTGTTCGCCGATCCGGCGAACGGCCGGTTCGAGCGATTCCGGTTCGTGCGATGAAACAGTCGTCATGGTCCGATACTCCGTCACAGAAAGCGGCTTTTGTCATAAGACTAACATGGAGCAGCCGAATGGGCCATCGCTTCCCGGGGGATTTCCCGTGAGGGGACCATCGGCGTATGATTCGACCGGCCCATTTCTTTCCACGATGCCATCGCTTATGATGGAACACAGCGACGGGCGGGCTTACAACGGAGGATAGCGACTATGGCCGATGAACATCCCCATGGCGGGCAGCCGCAGCACGCGACCGGCAATTTGGTGCCCGGAGTCAAACACGTGATTGCGGTGAGCAGTGGAAAAGGCGGAGTGGGCAAATCGACGGTTGCGTCGAATCTCGCGTGCGCGCTGGCCCTCACGGGCGCCAAGGTCGGCTTGTTGGACGCCGATCTGTACGGCCCCAATATTCCGATGATGATGGGGCCCGCGAAGGGGCCCGAACAAAAAGACGGGAAAATCGTCCCGGCCGAAAGTTACGGGGTCAAGTTGATCTCCATGGCGTTTCTGGTGCCCGATGAGACCCCTCTGATCTGGCGGGGGCCGATGGTCCATCAATATCTCCAGGCGTTCTTTCGCGACGTGGAATGGGGCGAGCTGGATTATCTGTTGATCGATTTGCCTCCCGGGACCGGCGACGTGCAGCTTTCCTTGTCGCAGATGGTGCCCTTGTCGGGGGCCGTCACGGTCACGACTCCCCAAGAGGTCGCGCTCCACGACGTGCGCAAGGGGATGGCCATGTTTCAAAAGGTCAACGTGCCGCTGCTGGGCATCATCGAAAACATGAGTTACTTCGTGTGCGGCCATTGCGGGGAACGGACCGAGATTTTTTCCCATGGCGGCGGCGAGCGAGCGGCCGAAAAGCTGGGGGTGCCCTTTCTGGGGCGCATCCCCATCGATCCGGCGATTCGAGAAGGAGGAGACAGCGGGCATCCGATCGTCGTGACGGATCCGACGTCGCCGCAGGCCGCGGCTTTTCGCGACATCGCGCGCAAGTTGATCGACGAATTGGAAGGCGACAAAAAAAGCGGGCCCTCGATCGACAGTCTGCTCAAAAAGATCAAACAACCGTTGAGCGGTCATTGATGGCCGATCGACGATTCATCGTGGAGGAGAGCATGGCGGAGTTTGTACGGGTTGCCGGAACGTCCGATGTGAAGCCGGGGCAAGGTCTGACGGCGGAGGTCAACGGCCGAACCTTGGCCGTTTTCAACGTCGATGGGACCTATCACGTGATCGACAATACTTGTCCACACCGCGGCGGGCCGCTGGGAGACGGCGAAGTCGAGGGAAACATCGTGACCTGCCCCTGGCACGGCTGGCAATTCGATATGACCACGGGGGCCTGTACCAGGAATCCGTCCGCGACCGTCGAGGTCTTTCAAGTCAAGGTGGAAGGTGACGACATCAAGGTGCTTCTCTAGGCCGTCTCGTCGGCTTCGTGCGATCGTTTGAACGGCGAGAAACAAGAGGCCGGTTCGACAGAGGGATGACGCCATGGCCGAGCCAGCTCTTGATAAACACCAACTGGCCGGATTCGATCCCAGAGAGCGCGGGTTCAGTCGCGCCGTCGAATTCGAGCCGGTGACGGAAGGCTATCAGGCGATCCTGCGCTATGAAACGGTTCGTGTCACGACCGAGCCCCGTCGGACGCAGGACGACGCCTTGCTGGCCTTGATCGCGCTGCTCCACGGGCAAGGGTACCGGCAGTTGAAGACCCAGAAAAGTTTTCACAAGGGTGCGTATTTGGGTTCGCGGGAACCGTGGGTCGAGTATCCGGATCCGCCCGACGAGCCAGAGCGCCGAGGCGTTCTGGGACGGTTGCTGAGCTGGTTCGGTTCCACCGCTCGCGTCGGAGGAGACCGATGAATTTTGTTCCCGTCGATCAGCTTCGGTCTTCCGTCGTCGGTTTTTCGGATCCGTCTTCTTCGCCGAGCCCGAACGAAAATCGATCGTCTCGTTCCCGATTGCCTTCCTGGTTTAAAGTCGTCGCCGCAACCGGCCCCGACTATTTGGACGTGAAGGGGGCGATGGATCGGCTCGGGCTCCATACGATCTGCGAAGAGGCTCGGTGTCCGAATCGCTGGGAGTGTTGGAACCGGCGCACCGCCACATTTTTGATCCTGGGCGATATCTGCACCAGGCGCTGCCACTACTGTTCGGTCCATACCGGACGGCCGCAACCCGTCGATCGTGACGAGCCGCGACGGGTGGCCGAGGCCGTGCAGGCCCTGGGCCTTCGCCATGCCGTGGTCACGTCGGTCAATCGCGACGAACTGCCGGACGGCGGCGCTTCGGTGTTCGCCGACACCGTCAGACTCATCAGGCAACTGAATCCGCACTGCACGGTTGAAGTGCTCATTCCCGATTTTGAGGGAAACCGGGACGCGCTCAAGACCGTCTGCGCCGAACGGCCCGACATTCTGAATCACAACATCGAAACGGTTGCCCGATTGTTTCCGGCCATCAGACCGCAGGGGAAATATCGACGGTCGATCGAATTGCTGGAGCGGGCCAAGGGATGGGGCATAAGGACGAAATCCGGTCTGATCGTCGGCATGGGAGAGACCCTCGACGAGGTCCGAGACGTCATGCGTGATCTGCGATCGGTCGAGTGCGATGTTCTGACCATCGGCCAATATCTCCAGCCGACGAGGGACCATCTGCCCGTCTCACGATTCTACAATCCTTCCGAGTTTGCCGTTTTGAAAGAAGAAGGGCTTGCCCTGGGGTTCAGCCACGTCGAGTCCGGGCCGCTGGTGCGGAGTTCATATCACGCGGAGCGGCAGGTGACGGTCAGACCGTAAAAAGAACGGGAAGAGATTTCAGGGCATCGTCAACCGGCCCGAGTCGCCACGTTCGACGTTTGAGCGTCGGTGTCGTTCCCGAAGAAACTCAAACCGCCAACGCCTTGCCGATGATGGCTTGGGCTTCTTCCTGAATCCGCTTCAGGTGGTCCCTCCCCCGGAAGCTTTCCGCGTAGAGTTTGTACACGGCTTCGGTGCCGGACGGTCTGGCCGCGAACCAGCCGTGCTCCGTCACGACCTTGATGCCTCCGATTGCGGCGCCGTTGCCCGGAGCGGTCGTGAGCATGGCGATGATTCTGTCGCCGGCCAACGTCGTGATCGTCAGATGACGGGGCGACAGTTTCGAGAGCGCGGCCTTCTGTTCCGGTGTCGCGGGGGCATCGATCCGCTCATAGACCGGCTCGCCTAATGCGCCCGTCAAATCGCGATAGAGCTGCGCCGGGTCCTTGCCGGTTCCGGCCGTCATCTCGGCGGCGAGGAGATCCATGATGATGCCGTCCTTGTCGGTGGACCACACGGTGCCGTCCAGGCGGAGGAACGACGCGCCCGAGCTTTCTTCCCCACCGAAGCCGAGAGAGCCATCGAGCAGGCCGTTCACAAACCATTTGAACCCGACCGGCACTTCGACGAGGCGTCGTTGCAGGCGTGTTGCCACGCGATCGATCAGACTGCTGCTGACCAACGTTTTGCCGATTCCGGCGTCGGATTTCCACTGAGGACGGTGCGTGAACAGATAGGCGATCGAAACAGCCAGATAATGGTTCGGGTTCATCAAGCCGGATCGAGTCACGATTCCGTGCCGATCATTGTCGGCATCGTTGCCGAACGCCACGTCGAAACGATCCTTGAGCGCGATCAGATTCGCCATGGCATGGGGAGAGGAACAGTCCATGCGGATTTTCCCGTCCCAATCAAGCGGCATGAAGCGGAACGTGGGATCGACGGTCCGGTTGACGATTTCGAGGTTCAAGCCGAATCGCGCCGCGATCGGTTCCCAGTAGGCGACGCCGGATCCGCCGAGGGGGTCGACCCCTAACTTCAACGCGGCGGATTTGATGACGTTCATGTCGATGACATGGGCAAGGTCGCCGACATACGAGGAGATATACTCGTGCCGATAGGTCGTCGGCGCCCGGAGCGCCTGCTCAAACGGCATGCGCCGGACGCCGCGTAAATCGCCGGCCAAGAGTTCATTCGCCCGATCCTCGATCCATTTGGTGACCTGGGTGTCGGCGGGCCCTCCGTGCGGCGGGTTGTACTTGATCCCCCCGTCCTCCGGCGGGTTGTGCGAGGGAGTGATCACGATGCCGTCCGCCGATCCGGACGTCCGGCCCCGATTGTAGGACAAAATCGCATGGGAGATCACCGGCGTGGGCGTGTATCCGTCCTCGTGATCGATCATGACGGTGACGCCGTTGGCCGCCAGCACTTCGAGGGCCGTGGCAAAGGCCGGTCGGGAGAGCGCGTGCGTATCTTTTCCCAAATAGAGCGGCCCGGTCGTGTTCCGACCGAATCGGTAGTCGCAAATCGCTTGAGTGACGGCCAGGATGTGCGCTTCGTTGAAGCTGCGCGCGAACGACGAGCCGCGGTGACCCGATGTGCCGAACGAGACCCGCTGCTCCCGTATCGTCGGGTCCGGCTTCTCCCTTTCATAGGCGGCCAGAAGCTTGGCGATATCGACGAGCGAAGAAACCGGCGCCGGTTTCCCGGCGAGGGGGTGAATAGTCATGAAAGACCTCTCTTTCAGGAGCCCATGTTCTTACCGGCTGCCGTTACGAGGCAGTCGGGCCGGCAGCCGGCTTCTTGCAGCATGCTTCGATCGCCGCTACGGCTTGTCAGAGCCATGATTTCGACTCAATGCCCGCCCTCCGGGCCGGCCGCATGGGCAAACTCAGGATAGTCTTCATACGCCTGTTCCGTCGTTCCGGTGGCTTTGATCAGCATACCGGCGATGCCGCCGCCCGCCAACGCAATGACAAGCGTCAGGCCGATGCCCGTGAGTTGGGCTCCGACCACGGTGGGAACGACGACGATGGCGCAGAGCCCGCCCAGAAGCCCCGGCATCCCGTGCAAGTTGTGAACGCCGCAGGTGTCGAGCAATTTGATTCGGGATTCCAGCAGGGGCTGGATAAACACGAATCCGACGACCGAAAGGGCGCCGGCAAGCAGACCGATCGCGAAGGCGCCGCCGGGACTCACGAGGTTGCAGGTCGATCCGATCGACACTCCGCCCGCCAGCGTGGCGTTGGCCATATCGACCATCGATGTTTTGCCCTTATGAAAATGGGTGCTGAGAAAATATGTGGCGAGCGTGGCTCCGCTCAATGCGAGAATCGTATTGATGATTGTTTGAGGCATTTCTTCGAAGGGGACGATCGCGGTCGCGAAACTGGGCCAGAACAACCATAAGACCATCGAACCGAGCATGGCGAACCGATCGGAGGTCGGATCGGATTCGATCGGCCGGCTGCGTTGTTGCTCGGTTGTCAACATGATGGATGCCGCCAAACCAAAATACGCGCCGAACGCATGGATGACGATCGACCCTGCCGAGTCCTGAAACCCTTCGGTGATTCCCAACCCGTTGTCCAGCACGATCCACTCGTTCAGGGCATAGAGGGGGACCAGGAGCAGCGTCAGGAGCGCGTACTGAAACACCCGTAACCGTCCAAGCACGGCGCCCATGGCGATCAAGGCCGTTGCGACAGAAAATTCCGCCAGCATCAGAGATTCGACCGAGTGCGCCGTCAGCGCGTGACCGATCACGCCGTTGGCACGCAAGAAGAGATACAGAGGCAATCCGGTGGCGACCACCAGATAAGTGCCGGTGGTCGCTCCGAAGCCGTATCGCTTGACGAACACCATTAAAAATCCGAACCCGACCACCAGCATGGCGAGAATATGGATCGAATAGTTATATTGCGCGACGAGACGCGCTTCATTGACGGTTCCCGAAGACTCCGAGGCGCCGACTTCGCCGTTAACACACAAGAGCAACGGAACGATCGCGATGAACATCCTCAGGTATGCGATGGTCTTCATGTCGATCCCCCTTCCGGTTAGGAGTGACGAGGCCGTACCGGCCGGCAGTGTACTCCACTTGTCGGCTCGCCTGTCAAACGATGCGTGAGGAACAGAGGCGTCGTCCGAGAAGGGTGCTGGAAGGGCTGCGGCGTGTCATGTGCGTATCATGAGCAGATTGATCGGTCATAACAGAACCGGTCAAACGCATAAGTCGGGCACGGGCTTAAGAGAACTGTGCGCCGGTTCCGATTTCGGAAACGACGTGGCCCTCGGTCTATCTGACTAAAATGGAGAGGATGAAAAGAGCCGACTTTCACAGAGACGGACCGGCTTCGCCCTACGCCACACGAGGGAGCGTGTCGTATCCTTGGCGGTGGCGGTCAAGAATGCGCACGAGGCGGAGGACTTCTGATTCCAGGCGAGGGTAGGCGGCCGTTGCGTCATCAAGACGTCCTTGCCGAGCCAGTTCTTCGATCCGACCGGCCGCCGAGGCGACTTTCCCCGCGCGCAGATTGCCGGCCGCTCCCTTCAAAGTGTGGGCGGCCCGCTCGACTGTCGTGGCGTCACCTGTCTCAAGACCTGTTTTGATTTCAGCCAATCTCGTCTGATGTTGGTCCACAAACAAAACGACCAGTTGCCGGATCAGTTGATGATCGCCTCCCAGATTGGCCTCCAGGGCGGTGAGGTCGAATGTGTCAACGTCACTATGGCTTGCGATCGCTCGCTGACCAATCCGGCCTGAAGACGATGCCTGGTGTGGAACCCACCGATCGAGAACCGAACGCAACGTCTCCAATTGAATCGGCTTGGCGAGGTAGTCGTCCATGCCGGCGGCGAGGCATTGCTCGCGATCTCCTTTCATGGCGTTGGCCGTCACGGCGATGATGGGAATGTGCCTGGGGCGGGACGTTCCGGCCTTGTGTGTTCCTCCGGTGGTTGCATCGGCGGCTGTCCCGGCGCCCGCTTCACGCTGCCGGATGATCCTCGTCGTTTCAAAACCGTCGAGGATCGGCATTTGACAATCCATGAGAATCGCGTCGTAGGTCTTCTCGGCCAGGGCGTCGAGTGCTTCCCGCCCGTTGCTCGCGATGGATGCCCGATAGCCCAATTTTTCCACCATGCGCGCCGCCAGTTTCTGGTTGATTTCGTTGTCTTCAACGATCAGAAGAGACGGCCGTCGCGAAGCGTGAGCTGCCGGCACCCGTTCTCCCACGGAAAGGTCGGGACGAATCGCTTGGCGAGCAGGAGGCTTGCTCGTGAGGGCCAAGGCTTTGCGAAGGCAATTCTGCAATTGATCGTGGCGGATCGGTTTCTGGAGGTAGCCGACCGGCCCGACTTGCTGTTCCTGTTCGGCGTAGCCTTGTTGAAACAGGGGAGTAAGGAGGACGACGGGGGTCGTTCTTCCCCCGGCGCGTTGTCGCAGTTCCCGAACAAATTGCAGACCGTCTTTCTCCGGCATGATGACGTCCGCGATCACAAGCTCGAAGGGGGGGGCGCCCGTCGCCCTTTCCGTGAATCGGTGCAAGGCTGTGTCGGCATCCTCTACGATCTCCGCGATCATGCCCCATCCCCTTGTGAACTCGCGCAGGACCCTTCGACTGGATTCATGGTCGTCCACGATCAACACGCGACGCCCCGCGAGGTCGTCCGACGGAGCGATCGCTTGCGGAGAGTCGGCTTGCTTCGCGAATCGAGCCGTGCAGCGGAACGTGCTCCCTCGGCCGACCGCACTGGTGACCGTGATGTGTCCGCCCATGAGCTCGATGAGTTGTTTGGAGATCATCAGGCCCAGGCCCGTGCCTCCGTATCGTCTGGTCGTCGAACTGTCTCCCTGCACGAAAGGCCTGAACAGCTTGGCCTGTGTGTCCGGCGGGATGCCGATTCCGCTGTCCGTGACGTCGAAACGGATCGTGGCGCGGTCCGGCGAGTCTTCCTCCAGAAAGACTCGCAACGAAACTTCTCCCTGTTGGGTGAACTTGACGGCGTTTCCGATCAGATTCGTGAGAACTTGGCGCAGGCGCGCAGGGTCCCCCCGGAGGGCGATAGGCACGTTCGCGTGGACCAGTCCGGTCAGTTCGAGTCCTTTGGCGTCGGCCTGCTGAGCGAATTGGGCCAGCGTGTCTTCCACCGTGTCGCGGAGATTGAAGTCGATCGATTCGAGCTCCAGCTTTCCCGCTTCAATTTTGCTGTATTCGAGCACGTCGTTGATCACGTGCAGCAACGACTCACCGCATTGACGGATGGTGGTCGCGTAGGTTTTTTGCTCCGGCGAGAGGGGCGTCTCCAGCAACAAACTGGTCATGCCGATGACTCCGTTCATCGGCGTGCGGATCTCATGACTCATCATGGCCAAAAACGTCGCTTTGACTCTCGCCGCCTCTTGTGCGACGGCGAGCGCCTCATCCAACCGGCGATTGGCGCCCCGCAGCTCTTGGGCGGTGAGAATCAGTTCCTGCTGCGTTTTGTAGATTCTGGTGACGTCGATCCCGTAGCCGCGTACCAGACCGTGCGACGTCATCGGACACAGCGTCCATGAGAAGCTGGCCTCCGGGAGCGAAACCTCCAACCCTTGCAGGGGCTCGCCCGATCGAAGGCATTGCGCCACCAGCCGAGACAGTCTCTGCGGCAAAATTCTGGGGGTGCCGTCTTCTCGATAGCCCAGGTCGGCGAGCCAAGCCGTCATGACCGGATTGGCGTACAGCATGTTTCCATCGCGGTCCAATTCGACGACGGGCGACGGCGCTTCTTCCGCGATGGCGGCGAGCCGATCCCGCTCCGAACGCAGATCCTCTTCACGGGACAAATCCCGCAGGCTGACCGCCAAGCTCGGCGCATCAGAGCAGCCGTCGTGATCGAGCGCGTGACAGGTCCATTCAACGGGAGTCTCGCCGGCGACGCCGATCCGAAGCCGTGCGGTCGCGCAAGCCATGGGCTCTCTCGATGCCGACACGGACTTGAGCCGGTCGAGCACCAGGGAGGAGTCGGAATCGGTCAGAGCGGCCCAGATTTCGGGAAACGACTGTCCGGAGAGAGCGGCTTGAGGCCGTCCGAGCAAACGCGCGCCCTCCATGTTGCTCCACGTAATGGACCCGTCGTCGCGCAGCAGCACGATCCCGAAGGGAAGATTGTCGAGGAGGGCGGCCACGGAGAAGCGATGTAATTCGTCGTGGAGCGTATGCCTGTTTGTCGGCGTCATGGTGCGGCCTCGAGCGCGACGTCGTCCAAATACAAGGCGATGTTGACGAATTCGTGAGCCGGGTCGAGCACGCGCACGATCATGTGAGCGGCCTGTTGAGGCGTAGGGGCCGCCAAGTCCAGCCGTTGCGGCTTAAGATAGGCTTCGCCTTTCGGTCCCTTGATGACCAGGACCTTCGGCTTGAGCCGCGCCTCGGGATTGAGGCCGATGACGATGGCCTGTTCGCCGGTGTTCAGGAGCACCAAGCTGCCGATCGGATAGACGCCGACGATCCGAACGGTGGTTTCAATCAGCGCCGCGTCGAACCGACCTTCTTTGCCGGAAAGAAACAACCGGCGCACGGCGTCGTTCGGGAGCATGGCCGGACGTCCTCCGCGGCGGCTCACCATGCCGTCGTACCAATCCACGATCCCGACGATTTGGGCAAGACGCGAAATATCCTGTCCTCCCCGTCCCTCGGGAAATCCGCTGCCGTCCATGCGTTCATGGTGTTCGGCCACGATTCGTTTCACCTCATCGTGAACGTCGTCGCATTCGGCCAGCACGGTCAGGCCCAATCGCGGGTGTTGCTCCAGCAGCGCACGTTCCTGGCCGGTGCATTCATGACGAGTTCGGACAAGGTTGCGCGGCAGTCGAAGGTAGCCCGCGTCGTGAAGCAGGGCGCCGGTTCCGAGGAGCGTTTGTGCATCGTGATCGAGACCGTATTCGACCGACACGGCCAGCGAGAGAATGCAGGTGTCGAGCGCATGAGCCGCCAGGGTATGGTCGAACCGCTTGATTTTCCGAACGGCCAATTGTGTCATCACCGCCTCGCGGTCGTTGAGAATCCATCGCATGATGTTGACCACGGCGGCCTTCGCGACGGCCGAGGGCGGAGGGCCGCCTTGCATGAGCTGATCGAACATTCGTTCGATGGCTTCTTCGGCGGCGCTATAAAAGGCGTTCGCCGAATCCGCTTGGTCCGGCGACGCCGCAATGATTGAGTCCGGAGCGGCCGCTTCCTCCTCGCCCTGACCGCCGCTTCCGTCGCTCGATGGTTTTGCGGCCACGTCTTTTCCTTTGCGGGGATCGATGGTGACCGTTCGAATGCCGCAACCCCGCATGGTGTCGATGACGGCCGTGTCTTCAATAAGACGCTTGTGCGAGAGAAACGGGGTTCGGTACCACGGCACGTCGACGCCGACGACGTACA
The DNA here is from genome assembly GCA_024331125.1 of Nitrospira sp. Taxonomy (GTDB): domain Bacteria; phylum Nitrospirota; class Nitrospiria; order Nitrospirales; family Nitrospiraceae; genus Nitrospira_D. Next base: position 40,460 of record JANDJI010000006.1, on the reverse strand, counting down.
TGCCGGGCGTCAGGTCGTCGATGGAAATGTGTTTCAACTCGCTCTCGGCCATACGATCGGGTGCACGGGGCGGACAGTGTGTGAACCGTATCGGCATGTGCCGGGGGAACTTGACGGGTCATGATGAGCCGACGTTCAGAATTTCAAGGGAAAAACCGATAAGACAATGGTGAATTGTCGCCTTCTTGTGCACTTTTCAGCGGACCGGTCGGATCGCCATGAAAAAACGTATCGCAGTTGATGAGCTTCGGCCGGGGATGCGCGTGGTCGCGATCGATCGCTCCTGGCTGGTGACGCCTTTTTTGAGTCACCGGCTGACGATCGCCTCGCGGGAGCAGGTCGAACAATTGAAGGCGTGCGGGGTTCAAATCGTCGAGATCGCCGCAGACGATGCGGGCGAGGAGGAGATCCGTCAAGATGAACACGATCGCTCGGCAGAGGAGGGCGGAGAGGCCCTTTCTTTGCGGTCGGCGGCGGATGTCGCTCCCGAGCCGGCCTCGTTTGACGAGGAATTGAAAACCGCCAAGGAGGTGTATCGGGCCGCCAAGGCCGTGATCCAAGGCGCCATGCAAGACGTGCGACTGGGGCGGGCGATCAACATGGAAGCGGTCGATCGAGTGGTCTCGGACATGGCGGAAAGCGTGTTGCGCAATCTCGACGCCTTGACCAGCCTCTCGCGACTCAAACGGTTCGACGAATACACGTTCTATCATTCGGTCAACACGTCATTGCTCGCGATGTCGTTGGGGCGGGATCTCGGTTTCACGAAGAGCGAGCTGCATCAAATCGGCGTCGGAGCCCTGTTGCACGACATCGGCAAAACCAAGATTCCCAACGAGTTGCTCAATAAACCCGGCCGTTTCGAGCCGGATGAAATGGAACTGATGAAACAACACGTGCTTCGCGGGGTGGAGATCCTATCGAACTTGACCGGCTTGGCCGAGGCTCACGCGAAACCGGCTCTGGAGCATCATGAACGGGTCGATGGAACCGGCTATCCCTTCGGTCGTTCAAAAGACGAGATCAGCCGGTTCGGCCTGATGGCATCCATCGTGGACATCTACGACGCCATTACCAGCGACCGTTGTTATCATCGAGGGAGGCCGCCCCATGACGCCCTTCAATATCTCTACCTGCTGTCCCTGAAAGGCCATCTTGATGCCGAGTTGGTCCAGCGGTTCATCCGCGTCGTCGGGGTCTTTCCGGTGGGGTCCCTGGTTGAGTTGAACACGGGAGAAGTGGCGGTGGTCCGGCGGGTGCATCGGGAGGCGCCGCTGGCTCCACTTGTCATCATTGTGAAAAGCGCAAGCAATGTGCTGCTCTCCAAGCCGATCGAATGCGATCTGCGGGAGGAGACGACGATTTCCGGACGGACCATTCGTGCCGTGAAGGGGCCGCATGATGTCGGGATCGATCCGGGCGTGTATCTCGACCAAGAGCCGATATGAAAAAACCGTCGGACATCGGCCCTTCCTCTTCCAGCTTCCTGGCCGTCGGCTTGCCGGTGAAACTCTCTCTCGCCATGGAGGGTCGCAAGGTCGTGCATGGCAGCACGTTGCTGGGGTGGAAAGAGCCGGCTTGGTTGATCTGCGAATGGCCGTCCCAGCTTGATTGGGTGTCGGGCTTGGCGGAGAACATGCCCTGTACGCTGAGCTACTTGCGGGATGGAAAGCTCGTCGGTTGTCGAACGGAAATTCGCGGAGTCGTCACGACACCGGTGCCGCTGCTGTTCTTGGCCTATCCTCGGCAGGTCGAAGAAATGCATCTCCGGCAATATCCGAGAGTGTCGTCCAATGAGCCGGCCGTGGTCAGCCGTATCGCGAGTCGGGGCAAGGACAGAGGGGGGATCGCTCCGGCCGATCACGTCGGCGGCCTGGTGAAAGATTTGAGCATCGGAGGTTGCCGTCTCAGGCTGGAGCGGGTTCCCTCATGGATGAGGACCGGCTCGTCGATTCATCTGGAATTTGAATTGCCAGGGGTGGGGCACGTCACCAATTTGACGGGGATGGTCAAGAGCATCGACAAGGCAGAGGAAGACAACGTGATCGGCGTCGAGTTCCAATTCGACAGGATGGAATACATCGAGTATCGGGGGTGGGGCGGTTCGGTCAGACAGGCTGTCTGGCGATGGACATGTCAGAAGTCGGGAGAACCCGTTCTGTATTGATCGGTCTTGTTCTCATCCCGCCTGGCTGATCCTTCCATCTCCGACCGCTCCGACCGGCAAATTTTGCCACGGTGACCTTCACGCGCCGAAAATACTCGGTTTTTTACGCAGAAAACCGCTGGCACGCAGTTTGAAATTCCCCTTGTCGAGGAGAGCATCATGAAAGCTGTGATTTTGGCCGGAGGAGTCGGTTCCCGATTGAGCGAGGAAACCATCGGACGTCCGAAACCGATGGTGGAAATTGGTGGCAAGCCGATCCTTTGGCACATCATGAAAATTTACTCGGCTCATGGGATTAACGATTTCATTATTTGTCTGGGTTACAAAGGCACGATGATCAAGGACTACTTCGTGAATTATTCGCTGTATCGTTCGGATATCACTATCGATGTAGCCCACAACAAGATCGAGGTCCATCACAACCATGCCGAGCCGTGGCGTGTGACGTTGGTGGACACGGGTGAACACACCATGACCGGGGGCAGGCTCAAACGAGTAGCGGGATATGTCGAGAGAGAGGAGAGTTTCTGTTTTACGTACGGTGATGGAGTAGCGGATGTCGATCTGACCGCGGAGATTGCCTTTCATCGAGTGCATCGCAAATTGGCAACCGTCTGCGCGGTGTTGCCGCCCGGTCGGTTCGGTGCGTTGGAGTTGGAGCAAGGCCGAGTCAAGAGGTTTATGGAGAAACCCCGAGGAGATGGCGGCTTGATCAATGGCGGCTTTTTTGTGCTGTCGCCGAAGGTGATCGACTTTGTGGAACAGGACTCGACGGTGTGGGAAGGCCGGCCGTTGTATCGATTAGCTGCCATGGGAGAGTTGATGGCATTTGAGCATCGGGGATTTTGGCATCCGATGGATACCATTCGAGACAAAAATCATCTGGAGGAACTCTGGCAAGCGGGGCGGGCGCCATGGAAGGTGTGGGAGTAGGTGTTCCTTCTGCCCGATTCTGGCAGGGCAAACGGGTGCTGGTCACCGGCCACACGGGGTTCAAAGGGAGCTGGCTGGCACAGTGGCTGGCAAGGCTGGGGGCGTCTGTCGCGGGTGTGGCGTTGCCGCCTATGACCGAACCCAATTTGTTTACTCTCGCCGGGATCGACAAGCTGCTCGATGGCTACTTCTGCGACATTCGATCGCGGGATTCTCTGTTCGGGATTATCAAGGCGGTTCAGCCTTCCATCGTCTTCCATCTGGCGGCCCAGCCACTTGTGCGGGTGGGGTATCGGATACCGGTCGAAACCGTTGAGACGAACGTGATGGGCACCACGCATCTGCTCGAGGCCTTGCGGGCCGTGGAGTCGGTTCGGGTGGCGGTCCTGGCGACCACGGACAAGGTCTATCGGAATCGCGAGCATCCGCGCCCATTTCGGGAAGATGATCCGCTGGGGGGGGATGATCCCTACAGCGCGAGCAAGGCGGCATCGGAGCTGATCGTTGACTGTTACCGGCGATCGTTCTTCGATGAACGGGGCGTGGCGATTGCGACCGTCAGGGCCGGCAATGTCGTGGGAGGGGGGGATTGGTCGGCCGATCGGCTGATTCCAGATGCCGTCAAGTCATGGAGCAAAGGAGAGACCCTGTTCGTCCGGCGCCCCGCTGCGGTGCGGCCCTGGCAACATGTGCTGGAACCTCTCTGCGGGTATCTTCGTCTGGCGGAATTGCTGTGGGACACACCGGTTCTTTCCGGTTCCTATAACTTCGGTCCGGACAGCCGATCGACGGTCGCCGTTCGCAGCGTGGTGGAGTTGGCCCGTGCCGCTTACGGCGGCGGCGAGATTGCCTGGAGAGACGGTTGCGAAGGGCCGTATGAAGCCGTGGCGATTGCGTTGGAGTCGGCGAAAGCGAAAAGCGTCCTCGGTGTTGCTCCGCGGTGGACAATCCAAACGGCGATCGAGCGGACGATGGCCTGGTATCGCAGGCAGGCCCTCGGCGAGAACGCGCGCCGTTTGTGCGAGGAAGACATCATTGCGTATGAGGAGCAAGCAGCGTGACGGCCGCGGATCTTAAAGCCCTGAGAGAAGACATTCTACGCGTGGTCGAACAGTACGCCAACGAGGCATTCAAGGACTCTCCCTTTGAGCCGGGACAATCTCCGGTTCCTGTGTCCGGCAAGGTGATTGGCGCGAGGGAGCTGCAGAATGCAGTGGAGGCGGCGTTGGACGGCTGGTTAACCGCAGGGCGGTTCAATGAGCAATTCGAAGATCGGCTGGCCGCTGTTGTGGGGGCGAAATACGCGCTCACCACTAATTCCGGCTCATCGGCCAATTTGCTTGCCCTATCCGCCCTGACATCGCCGGAATGGGGAGCTCGGGCTCTCCGGCCTGGAGACGAGGTCATAACGGTGGCGGCCGGTTTTCCCACCACGGTCAATCCGATCCTTCAATGCGGCGCCGTGCCGGTGTTCGTCGATGTGTCGGTGCCCACCTACAACGTCGATGTGACACAACTGGAGCAGGCGGTATCGGAGAAAACCAAAGCGATCGTGCTGGCCCATACGTTGGGCAATCCGTTCGATGTCGACAGCGTGATGCGCGTGGCTCGCCGATACGGTTTATGGGTGATCGAGGATTGCTGTGATGCGTTGGGGTCCACCTATGATGGAAAACCGGTGGGGACCTTTGGCGACATCGGCACCCTGAGCTTCTATCCGGCCCATCATATCACGACGGGCGAGGGCGGCGCCGTTGTGACGAACCATGCCAAGCTCAGGCGTATCCTGGAGTCGTTTCGGGACTGGGGACGTGATTGTTATTGTCCTCCCGGTCGCGATAACACCTGTGGGCGGCGCTACCGCTGGCAACGGGGTGAACTGCCCAAAGGATATGACCACAAGTACATCTATGCACATGCCGGCTATAACCTCAAGATGACCGATTTCCAGGCTGCGGTGGGCCTGGCGCAATTGGAACGACTGCCCGACTTCATCGAGATACGAAAGCGAAGCTTCCATTATCTGAAAGAAGGATTGGCTGACCTGGAAGAAGGGCTCATGTTGCCGGAGGCCACGCCGCGGTCCGATCCGTCTTGGTTTGGGTTTCCGATCATGCTTCGCCCCGGCGCGCCGATCGCAAGAGTTGAACTGCTGGAGCATCTCGATCGCCACCGCATCGGGAGCCGGCTGCTCTTCGGGGGCAATCTCACACGTCAGCCCTATATGCGCGGCCGTTCGTTTCGCGTGCACGGGGTGTTGAGCACAACCGATTCCATTATGAACCAAGCCTTTTGGATCGGCGTGTATCCAGGCCTCGATCATGTCAAGTTGGACTTTGTCATTGACACCATCACGAAGGCGTTAAAGGAGAAACACCGTTTATGCCTGGCTTGCTGATGACCAAGCCCGATTCGGTCAAGCAGTTGTTTACAGTGACGCCCTCGACCATTCCCGGCTGTGTCGAACTTCGGCCGCAGGTGCGGGAAGACCGGCGAGGCCGGTTCGTCAAAGTGTTCCATCAACACGTGTTCGAGTTGTTGGGGCTCTGTACCGACTATGCAGAGGAATATTATTCGGTTTCTCGAAGAGGTGTGATTCGGGGAATGCATTTTCAGGTTCCTCCGATGGATCACGACAAACTGATTTATTGTGTCAGTGGCACCATTCAGGATGCGGTGTTGGACATTCGTACCGGTTCTCCGACCTACGGACGGTATGCGCTGTTCCATCTGTCGGCGGAGGAGGGGACCATGGTCTATGTCCCCCGCGGCCTTGCTCACGGATTTTGTACGCTCAGCGAATCCGCGATCGTGGTCTATAAAGTCTCAAGCGTCTATTCACCGGAGCATGATGGCGGTCTCTTGTGGAATTCAGCCGGCATTCCCTGGGAGATCCAGGAGCCTCTCTTATCGGAACGTGATCAAGCGCACCCTCCGTTTCAGTCGTTCAAGAGCCCGTTTTTATACAGAGAGGCGGCATGAAAATCCTTGTGACAGGAGCAACCGGATTTTTGGGATCGCACGTCGTGCCGACGCTGCGGAAGCAAGGGCATGACGTGGGCTGTATTGCACGGACCGACTCTGCCCTCAGCCGCTCGCACGAGGGCTGTTCCGTATGGCGCGTGGAAGACAACGGCCAAGGGCTTCACGCCGCCGTGCGAGCCTTTAGACCTGATGTGGTCGTTCATTTAGCCGCGCACTACGTGCGAGACCATCGTGAAGAAGACATCAGCTCTCTGATCAAGGCCAATGTGGAATTCGGCACGCACCTGCTTGATGCGATGGGACAAGCGGGATGTGACGCGCTCGTCTATGCCGGGACGGCTTGGCAACACTATCGGGATCAAGGCTACTGCCCGGTCAATCTCTACGCCGCGACCAAGCAGGCGTTTGCGACGATTGCCGAGTATTATCGCGACGCCGAAGGACTGCGTCTCTTGGAACTGCATCTGTACGACAGTTATGGACCTGATGATCGAAGGCCAAAGCTATTTAACCGACTGTTAGCGGCGGCGGCAACAGGAGAAGAACTCCCGATGTCTCAAGGCACCCAACGGTTGCACCTGGTGCATGTCGATGATGTCAGCAGAGGAGTGGCAATGGCCTGTGAACAGGTGGTGTCTTTCGAGCCGGGCGAGCGGCGCGTCTATCGCCTGCCATCGGAGAGAGCCGTGACGGTGAGGGAGCTGGTTGACATGCTCAATGTTGCGAACGCTTCGCGACCGATCACTGTGCGCTGGGGAGCGCGGCCTTTTCACCGCCGCGAAGTGTTTCAGCCGTGGGAAAGAGCGCCGGTCCTTCCCTTTTGGAAGGCGGAGGTTTCTTTGGAGACGGGATTGGAGGCGGTTCGCCACCTTCGCGCTGTCGGCAGTCGGATCGGAGGGTAGGATGACCGAGCCGCTGGTCAGCCTCTGCATTCCCAACTACAACAATGAGCGATATCTGGACGTCTGCATCAGAAGCGCACTCTCCCAAACGTGGCCCAATATCGAGGTCGTCCTCGTGGATGACAGTTCGACCGACGGGTCGTTCTCACTGGCTCATAAATACCGGAATCGGATTCGACTGTTTCGCAATGAGAAGAATCTGGGGCAGCCGGCAAACACCAATCGCTGCGTAGAACTGGCGAGAGGAGAATTTGTGGCGATCTTGCACGGCGACGACTATCTCCTGCCGACGTTTGTCGAACGGTTGGCGCCGCTTCTGCAGCGGTACGAACGGGCCGCTCTCGCGGTCGGTGAACGGTACGAGACCGACGAAACAGGCGTGCCGTGGAACGTGACGCCGTTTTACACGACCGATTGTCTGATTCCAGGAGAAAAACAGGCCAAGGTCTTCATGTTCATGTCGTTTCCACCCTGCCAGGTGTTGGTCAGGAGGGCCGTTTACCGCAGCGTCGGAGGGGCCGATCTCCGACACATCGTCAATCTGGACGGATTGCTGTGGTTCAAATGTGCGCTGGCGGGCGATGTCGCCTACGTTCGTGAGCCGGTCGGCGTGTATCGAAAACACGGCGAAAGTACGACCGCCCGCTACAACAGGCGCATCGATCACATGATCGAGTATTACGCGACGTTATCGGCGATGCAGGCGGCGGGGCGAGGCCGTCCGTATTTGGAGCGGTATTACGACGCGGCCGTCAGGCGCGTGGGCGAGTTGACGGTTCGGTATTGCCGCGAGGTGTTTCGCGAAAAGAATTATGAGTTGGCCAAACGGTATCTTGCCTTGGCGATGGCGTTCGATCCTGCAATCAGCGATTCGCACCAGTGGCGGACGTTGAACTATTGCCTTGAGTCCGGAGATCGCGATCCTCATGACCTGTATCGGCGCCTAACGGAAGGGGAGCCTGGGCAGCGCGTCGCCAGCTATGAGCCGCCGGAGGGATCCCTCACGCTGGAAATTTCACAGCGAGCCGGAAGGACATCATCTGAAGGGGCATCATAATGAGTGAACGTACAGCCGTTGCACGATGTCATGGACAGACCGTTCCCTCGATCTTTGAACAGGTGTTCGATCGCAAACAGCGCATCATTCTCTACGGAGCCGGCAAGATCGGCCAACGGGTCGCGGCGGCTCTCCGGTGGTTCGGTCATTCGCCGGTGTTCTTCTGGGACCGGTGCGCTGACTTATTGGGGGGCGAACGTGACGGCATAGAGGTCTTATTTCCCGATTTGCCGGCGATGTCTCTCGAAGAACGAGCCGATTGCCTCGTCGTTGTCACCATTTTCTCGGAGAATGTCGCCGAACGGATCAGGCAGGAACTGCTTCTTGCAGGGTACGCGAACGTTCTGTCCGACAAGGCGATCATCGGCGGCCTATTGCAGGCGGAATGTGCATCACGCCTCCAAGCCGGCCGCTTCGAGTTCCAGCTCATGCGGTGTCATATCTGTCCGGTCGTCAGCGATGTGAGAAGCCGATGCGAGATCTTCGACCGTCATATCCGGGATCGCTTCATCAAGGCCGTTGAAGCACCGTTTGTTCCCGAAGTGGTCGTGCCTTCGGTGGGAGTTCTGATCTCCAATAAGTGCACGATGACATGTGAAGGCTGTAACCATCTCCGGGATCATTATGCGCCGGACGATCATCGGGATCTTGCTCCCGATCAGGTGATCGAGGATTTGAGGAAACTTCTTTCCGCGGTGGATCTGGTCAACAAACTTGTGCTGGTCGGCGGGGAAGCGTTGCTCCATCCGCGCGTCGAGGAGATCATCGATCGACTCCTCCGGCTGCCTAAAGTGGGGATTCTCCAGGTCATTACCAACGGAACGGTCGTGCCGAAAAGCCGTCGCGTGTTCGAGCTGCTGGCGAGTCCTCGCGTCATCGTCGAGATCAGCGACTACGGCGATCATGTGCCGGAGCCCTTGCGGCCCAACGTCTCGCGATTCGTCGAGCAATTGGAAGACCATCGGATCCAGTATCGGCGGATTCGGACGTTGCAGTGGTTTGATTTCGGAGGGTTCGAGGATCGAGGCTACACGGAGGAGGAAATTCGGCACGTCTATCGCACCTGTTGTTTTCTGTCTCATGACCTTTTCGACGGCCGGTTATACAAGTGCAGCAGGAGCGCTTATGGAACCGTGATCGGCAAGGTGCCGAACTATCCTGGAGACTACGTCGATGTCCGAGACTCGGATCGGGAATCACTGAGAGCGCGTCTTGTCGAGTTTCTATCGTTGGAATACGTGGACGCGTGCCGTCATTGTAACGGAGCCTCCGCCGCGCTGACGATGGAAGCGGGCAGGCAGATCGTCGTCGTGAAAAAGGGGCGTCTTCGCCGGGATGGTTCAGGGTTGGAAGCGGCCGCCGGCGTTTCAGCCGCGTGTACGGAAAGGAGACCGTCATGAAAGCGCAATTGAAACCCCGGATCAATCTCGACCATCGGACGTCGCTCCAGGACGTGATCCCCCTCTCTACGCCGATGGTGCTGTTCGTTGATCCCGTGGATACGTGCAACTTTCGATGTACCTTTTGCCCGACGGGGGACCGAGAGCTGATCAAATCCACGGGCCGGTGGCAGGGCCGTATGCCGTTCGACGTCTATAAAAAAGTGGTCGACGACCTGGCCGAATTCGAGCAGCCGATCAAAGTCCTGCGTCTGTACAAAGAAGGCGAGCCGCTCCTGCACACGCAGTTCGCCGAGATGGTCCGGTATGCCAAGCAAAGCGGCTGCGTCGAATATATCGACACGACGACCAATGGCTATTTGCTGAGCCCGGAGCGGGTGGGGCCGATTCTTGACGCCGGGATCGATCGTATCAACATTTCCGTCGACGGGATGTCGAGTGAACAATTTTGGCAGTTCACCAAAACCAGGGTCGATTTTGAGAAATACGTCGAGAACATCCGGCATCTCTATGCGCGCAAGGGATCATGCGAAATCTGCATCAAAATTCCGGGCGACATCTTGTCCGAAGACGACAAACAGCGTTTCTTCGACACCTTCGGCGACTACGCGGATCGGATCTCGATCGAGAACTTCGCGCCCTGCTGGCCGGAATTCGACGTGGAAGCGCGCAGCGGCATCGCGATCACGGAGGGGATTTACGGCAACCCGATCAAGGAAGTGTCGGTCTGCCCCTATATTTTTTACTCCATGGCGGTGAATACCGACGGAACGGTCAGCCTTTGTTTTCTGGACTGGGCCCGCAAGCTCGTCATCGGAGACGCACGCCTTCAATCTCTTAAGTCGATCTGGGACGGCGACTCGATGCATCGGCATCGAGTCGCCCACTTGAAGGGACGGCGCAAAGACAATCCGACTTGCGCCGACTGCGGCCAGCTCAGCCACTGTCTGCCGGACGATATCGACGCGTACGCCGCCTCTTTGCTGACAAGGATTGAACGACCGCAAAAAACCGGGAGTCGCTGATGCCGAGCACCGGACGAGAAGAACGGATCCTGTTCATCATTCCACCCTATTTCGACGTGGACGATTACATGGGCGGCGATCGTGCGAACGTGTTGCCGTCGTTCACGATCCCTTACGGCATCCTGTCTCTGGACGCCTATCTGAAGGCCCGCTGCACGGTGCCGGTGACAGTCGATATTCTGGATTTGAATTTGCCGCTGCGCCACGCCGTGGAGGCGGGAGACGTTTCACGAATCCAGGCCGTGTTCGACGAACTGATCAGAGAGCGGGTTCGGAGCGCTCGGCCCTCGATCATCGGAATTTCGGCGCTGTTTAACGTGTCGTTCCGATACATGGGACGTCTTTCCGCCGTGGCGAAAGCCGCCGCCCCCGGCACCTTGATCGTCGCCGGCGGAGGGCTTCCGTCCGCCGGGTTCCGGCAAGTGTTGGAGCATTGCCCGGCCGTTGACGCCGTGTGCCGGGGTGAAGGAGAGATCCCGTTGCGCGATCTGATCGAAGCCGATGACCGAATGGATTTGTTGGAGCGGCACCCTTCATGGATGACCAGAGGAGGAATTGCGGCGGGTAAAATTCCCGCCCATACGTTCGTCCAAAATCTCGACGACATTCCCATGCTCGATTACGGCTTGGTGAACTTGGACGATTACAATTCCCGGTCGATCGACAAACGGTATGTCGGCCAGCCGAAACGCGAGATGGCGATCCATACCTCGCGGGGCTGTCCCTTCCTGTGTGTGTTTTGCGCGAACCCCTCGCTGCACGGGGCGGACGTGCGGGCCATGAGCGTGGCGCGCGTCGCCGCCGAGGTGCGTCGGATGAAAGAACAGTGGGGCATGACCGTGTTGCTGATCGAAGACGACCACTTCTTCTTTGATAAAGCGCGGGCGAAGCAGGTCTTGCGTGAGTTGATCGATCTCGGTGTGCGTGTGGAGTTCCCCAATGGAATCGCCGTCTATGCCATCGATGAGGAGGTGGCGAGCCTGTTTCAACAAGCCGGAGTGTCCACGGTGGCGTTGGCGGTCGAATCAGGATCCGACTACGTTCTGCATCGCATCATCAAGAAGCCGTTGAAGACCAGCCTCGTGAAAGGCAAGGTGGAACTCTTGCGAAAATACGGCGTGCAAAGCCATGTCTTCATCGTGCTGGGACTGCCGGGAGAAATGGACGAGCACCGGCTGCAAACGCTCGATTTGCTGCTGGGTGTCGGGTTCGACTGGGTACACGTCTTTTGCGCCGTGCCGATCTTGGGCAGCCGTCTCTACGACATCTGCGTGACCAACGGGTACGTGGACACGGGAGATTTCCTCGATCATGTCAACACCAAATCGGTCATCCGAGCCCCCGGCGTCGATCCGGAAGCCGTTCAAGCGTTCGCCTATGAGATGAACCTGCTCGTCAACTTCGTCCACAACTACAACCTTAAGGTCGGGCGATTCGAAACGGCGGCCAAGTATTTTGAAAATGTGGTCGCCAAGTATCCCGACCATGCGTTGGCCCATCATGCCCTCGCTCGGGCATATCAAGGGTTGGGACGAGAAGAAGAAGCCGGCCTCTGCCGCCAGCGCTTTAGAGCCATTATCGAGGAGGATCGCTGGTGGCGGGAACGGGCTCGCAAATATGGCCTGTTGGACGAAAAGAGTTCGGAAATAACCGCGTCTCCCGTGGATTTTCGTGCCCTCATTCAATCATGAGAGTCTTGCACATCACCGCCCATCTTGGCGGGGGGGTCGGCAAGGTCTTGTCCGGCGTGATCGCCGAATCGGCACGGCGCCGTGACGGCACGTGCCATGTCATTGCCTGCCTCGAGGCGCCGGAGAAGCGCACGTTTCTCGATCGTGTTCTTTCATGGGGCGGAGAGGTGCTGGTCGCTCCCTCGTTCGACCGCCTGGCCGAAGAGGTCGGCCGCGCCGATATCGTGCAAGTGGAATGGTGGCACCAGCCCACTGTCGCGGGATGGCTGTGTTCCGGCGTTCTGCCCTCCATGCGATTGCTCGTCTGGTGCCACGTGTCCGGGCTGTATCCTCCCGTCATTCCTCCTGAGTTCGTTTTGTCGGTTCATCGATTTCTTTTTACATCGCCGTGCAGTTGGGAACATCCGGCATTGGCGGCCTTGCGGCCCAGGCTCAAGGGGCGAGCGGCGGTGGTCTTTAGCTCAGGCGGGTTTGATGATCTGCCGCTTCCGCCGGATCGGGTCTTTGGAACGTTGCTGCGAGCAGGGTACGTCGGCTCGCTCAATTTCTCCAAACTCCATCCGCGCATTCTGGACTTTGTTCAGGCCGTCCGTCTGCCGAACTTTCGGTTGGCCCTTGTTGGAGATCCGGTGACGGGGGAGCAATTGATGGTCGAGGCGGTGAAGATGGGGGTGAGGAACCGGCTCGAAGTGCGAGGCTATCGGGAGGACGTCCGGGCGGAATTGATCGGATTTGACGTCTTCGCCTATCTTCTCAACCCATTCCATTACGGCACGATGGAAAATGCGTTGCTTGAAGCGATGGCCATGGGAGTCGTGCCGGTCGTGCTCGATAATCCAGCGGAGCGTCATTTGGTGTCGGACGGGAAAACCGGTGTGGTCGTCCGCAATCCCTCTCAATTCGCCGATGCGCTGGACTGGCTGGCGGCTCATCCCTTTGAACGAGCAAGGTTGTCGGCGAACGCCAGTCGTCTGGTGCGGCGTCGCTTTTCCATCGGTCGTACTGTCGCGGGATTGGAACATCATTATCGACGGCTGCTCACTGAGCCAAAACGGTCCTTTGACTTTCGCCCGATTTTTGGGGAGGAGCCGGCCGATTGGTTTCGGTCTTGCCAGGGAGATGAAGCCTGGAGGTTTCAGCGGGATAACGTCCAACACAAGGCCTCCGGGCGAGGGCCTGCGATACTCTACGAACGGACGAAGAGTTCCGTCTTTCACTACCATGCCGTTTATCCTCACGACGAACGATTGACTTGGTGGGCGCGACAACTTGAGGCTGCATGACGTCAATCCATCAGCTTCCGACCGTTGCCATGGCGCGCGAACTGCTGCGGCAATTGGCTTCCTACCGTTCCATGGTGCGCCCTCAACCGGTTGACAAGCCATTGATTCTCTACGGCGCGGGAAAATTGGGTCGCATGGCCGCGGAGCTGTTTAAGCGGCTGGGTCTTCCTATTGCCTATGTCGTGGATCGCGCCTGTCGCGAAGGTGATCGGCTGCTCGACGACGTCCCCGTCATCCGGCCCGAGGCCGCAGATCAGATCGATCGGGAAACCTGCCTGATCGTGGTCTGCATCGTCACCGCCCCCTATGAGCCCGTTCGAGACGAACTCGCGGCCATGGGCTGGCGGCATATTTTTCCCGTCTACGATGTCTTGGATGCCTATCGCGATCGCCTTCCCCTCAATAACGGTTGGTTTGCAGGGGCCTTGATGGATGAAGACATCAATCAGATTGACGAGATTCTTGCAGGTTGGAGTGACGACTGGTCACGAGCCGCCCATCTTCAGTTTTTGGCCTGGCGTTTGCACAGGCTGGAGTGGAAATTCGACCGGGCGCCGGTGCGGACCGACGACCGATACTTCATTGAGCCTGTGCGTCGTGCGCTGGGGAGACGGGAGTACTTTCTCGACGCCGGCGCTCACCATGGTGAAGTGATCCAACGGTGGCTCACAGTGGTGCAGAACCGGTGCGAGGGAGTCATGGCCGTCGAGGCCGATCGCGATAACGTGGCGCACTTGACCCGATGGGCGGCGGCACTTCCCCGAGCGATTCGGGAAAGGATCTCGATCCGGGCGTGTGCGCTGGCGGAGGAAAGAGGGGAAAAACGATACAACCATGGATGGGGGTTTTCGTCACGTATTGATCCGCGTACTGCCGAATCTGTTTGTGCGCTTCGCCTTGATGATCTCGACTTCCCTCTGACCTTCGGGAAAATTCATTTGGAAGGCGGCGAACTCGATGCGCTACGGGGAGGAACGGAGACGCTCCGCCGGTATCGTCCCATTTTGGCGATCACGACCTATCACAACGCCGATGGATTGTGGCGTATTCCCCGGTTCCTGATGGAGAGGCTGCCGGATTATCGGTATTTCATGAGATTGCACGGATGGTGCGGGACCGGCTCGGTCGTCTATGCCGTTCCGAATGAAAGAGGGGGTGTGACGTGACGTGCACGTTGAACATTCTCCTTCCGACCATTCGGTTTTCCGCCATGGCCAAGGACATCATAATCCAGCTCTTGAGGGCGGGAGAAGAGAACCGAGATGTTCACGTCACCATCGCCGACGGGCAGGAGGACGAGGAGAAAAGGCGATGGATCCTGGCTTCCGCCGCCCCGCTGAGCAAAGACGGCCGCTTGACCTACATCGGCTTGAAGGATCCCACCGAGCGGTTGTGTCGAGCTGTGCAGATCGAATCGGAATGGGTTCTGCTGGTTGCGGACGACGACCTCTTCAGCATCAACTATTTGCGATGCGCGCTCGACGCTGCAAGAACGGCGGCGCCGGCCGTGACCGCGTTCGTCCCTCGTCTGTATCTTAGTTACTCGCCCAAGGTGCACCTGCTGTATCGGCTGAAGCCGATCAATGAACCAGACCAGTGCGGGAGACTCACGTCCCTTTTCACCCAAGGTCACAACGGTCTCTTGACCTTCGGCGTGATGCGGCGCCGTTTGTTTCGAGAGTGGATGGATTTTGTCAGAACGAAACCCATCTGGCCGTCCTACAGTGATCAACTCCTCGTCAGTTACCTGGCGATGAAGGGATGGCTGCTACCCATGGCCGAGGAGTGTGCCATTCTCAAGAACGATGGCGACTGGCATGATCCGCCCCGGGCGATCCGCAAGGACGCGCGCAGCTATCAAGAAGAGTTTTTGACGCTGTTTCATGAGGTGTTTTGGACGGCCGACCTGGTTGCGTTTTTGCGAGAGCGTGGCTTGGAAGACGAGGCCGTTCCCGCGGTGATGGGTAGAGTCAGGACGCTATTGAGCAACGGCGCTGCGAATGTTCCTCTCCGTCTGGCCGTTTTGGACATCGAGCCCAGTGCCCGTGTGCGGGAAGCAAACGAGCTCGTGCAAAGACTGGCCGCGAAGGCGGACACAATGCTCGCCCAATCTCTCCATGAGCAGATTCGATTTCTTGAGAAGATAGTCGAGGTGAGCCGGTCGTTGGACCGTCTGTCTTGCCCGGCTCCCTCCGTGCCCGAACAAGGCGAGCATAAAAGGAAAACGATTCCTGTCGGCCCCTTTATCGGTTCGGGAAAAGAAAGCGGCGCGAGAGAAGCCGATCCGGCGGTGTCGGTGATCGTGCCTTGCTACGCCCAGGCGGAGTTCCTAACGGAGGCGGTTGAAAGCGTCATTGCTCAAACCTACGGTGACTGGGAATGTCTCATCGTCGATGACGGCAGTCCCGACCATACGGCCCAAGTCGCCCGCGACCTTATCACTCGGTATCCCGACAAGCGAATTCGATTGATCCGCAAGACGAACGGCGGGCTGTCCGACGCACGCAACGCCGGCATCCGGGAGGCACGAGGGCGATATATTCTCCCCCTCGACGCGGATGATCGGCTGGATCCGTGTTATTTGGCGGAAACCGTGCCGGTTCTAGACAACAATCCCGACATCGCCATCGTCTATGTTGATGAACGAACCTTCGGAGACACCGAGGGTGTTCATCGTAAAGGCGTCGTGACATTAGGAAATCTCTTCGTCGGCGATGTCCATGACTACTGCTCGCTGTACCGTCGCTCGGTGTGGGAGCGGGTGGGGGGCTATTCTCCGGCGATGTATCTGGGCGCCGAGGATTGGTGCTTTTGGATCGGCGCTGCCAAACTCGGGTTTCGATCGTACCATGTCGAACAACCGCTGTTCTGGTACCGCAAGCGGCGCGGCACGATGGTGGAGCGGGTCCAGGCGAATATAAATGTGGTCAAAGCGCACCTTGTGTTCCATCATCCTGACCTGTTTACCGAGGCTGGCAAAGAGAAGGCGAGGCTCATTCTGTCATCACCGAGTGAAACAGTCCGCGAGCAGTTGAAAAAAGCTTGCGCGCTTCACCCTGACAATGAGCTGTTGGAAGTGTTTTCGCGGTTCGTGCAGGGCGGCGAGGCAAGCAGCAAGCCGACTGTACTTCAGGCAAATGGGGCGTGGGCGAACGAACGGGAGGCAAGATGGGTCACAGTCGCGACCTTTCTTGAGCAGATCCTTCGAGAGATTCGCCGGAACGATCCCAACCGGTCCTTGCGGATTCTCGACGTCGGCTGCGGTTCCGGTTGGCTGACCGACCGTGTCTCGATGTACGGATCTTGCGAGGGAGTGGATGCCGATTCTCTCGCCATCGCCGAGGCTCGCCGACAGTTCCCACACCTTCGATTTGAAGTTTGTGAGACCGGTTCACTTCCTTCAAGCCTCACGACCGCTTCCTACGATGTCATCCTCTGCTCGCGGCTGCTGGAGGGGATGACACAAGAGGTGCGGGATACCATCTGCGAACAACTGGTCCGTCTATTGAAGCCGAACGGCTATCTTATTTTGACAATGCGGCGCGGCGAGGCATGGGAACAGTGGAAGGCCGCGGGGCTCGATCCGGTTCAGGCGGAAGCCTGGATGACAGAAGCGCAAGCGGCCGAACTCATGACAGCTCATGGTTTCTGTCCCATTGAGGTTGGGAGGCTCCATGTCGAGATTGCAGAGCATCGGTACATTCCCGCTCCAACTCCGGCTGATCTGAAATCGAGCGAGCTGATTCCGCTGGATCAAGTATGGCTTTGCCAGTTGGGCATGGCTGCCAGTCCATCGACTGTTCGCAGGCGGCCGACGGTCTCCGTGATCGTACCGACCTGCAATAGACCGGACAGGCTGCGCGAAGCGCTACAGAGCGTGCTGGCTCAGAGTTACCGGGACTTTGAAATCATCGTCGTCAATGACGGGGCCGTTGACGTTGGCGCCGCGGTCGAGGCGCTCAACACCGACGGCCGCATCACCCTCATCAAGCACGATCGAAATCGCGGGCTTGCTGCGGCGCGCAATACCGGCATCAGGATGGCCAGGGGTAAATACATCGCTTATCTGGACGACGACGACCGCTATTTGCCCGATCATCTGGAGACGTTGGTGACCCTGTTGGAGAAGGGGCCATACAAAGCTGCGTACACCGATGCGTGGCGCGTCCATGAACGATACCAGGAAGGACGATACGTCGAAGTCGGTCGCGACGTGCCCTATTCGCAGGATTTCAGTTTCCCCCATCTGTTGGTTGGAAATTACTTCCCCGTTCTCTGCGTCATGCACGAGCGGGGCTGTCTAGAGGAAGTAGGATTCTTCGATGAATCGTTGTTCGCGCACGAAGACTGGGATCTCTGGATTCGTATGGCCGAAAAGTTCCCCTTTATCCACGTGAAAAAAGTCACGGCGGAATTCACGTGGAGAACAGACGGCAGCTCCATGACGAGCAGCACCCGACACACGTACTACAGAACCACGGACATCATCTATCGAAAGTATAGGCCTTTGGCCGAGCGATTCCCCGGTGTGCCGGCCGCGCAGGAGCGGCAGTTGGCAGAGTTCAAGAAACACTTCCAATCCGATCGGTTCGCCTGCTCCATCATCATTCCGATGTACAACAATCTTGAATTGACCAAACAGTGCCTCACGGCCATGGCCTCTTCGACAACGGGCGTCGATTACGAGGTCATCCTTGTCGACAACGGCTCGGCGGACGGAACAACGGCGTTCCTCCAAACCCTCCAAGGTGATGTGCAAGTCATCCGAAACGATGAGAATCTTGGGTTTGCTAAGGCTTGCAACCAAGGCGCCAAAGCGGCGCGGGGGAAGTATCTGGTCTTCCTTAACAACGACACCATTCCGCAACCCAATTGGCTTGGTCCATTGGTGCAAGAAGTGGAAGAGCATCCCGAGGTCGGTGTGGTCGGCAGCAAGCTCTTGTATCCTGACGGCACGATTCAACATGCGGGGGTGGTGTTCATGCGCGAGAGCCTCGGCCCCTACCATATCTATCAAAAAGTGCCCGCGGATTCGCCGGCCGTCAATCGACGGCGAGAGTTCCAGGTTGTCACCGCTGCATGCCTGTTGATTCGTCGTGACCTGTTCGAGGCCGTGGGTGGATTCGATGAGAGATTCATCAACGGATTTGAAGACGTCGATCTCTGCCTCAAGGTGCGCAGGAGGGGGGCTCAGGTCGTGTACCAACCGCGCAGCGTGCTGGTCCATCTCGAAGGCCAGACCCTCGGCCGTAAGGTAGGAGAAGCCGGCAATTACCGTCTGTTAAGAGAACGTTGGAACAACCTTCTGTGGCTGGAAGACGAAGACCTCCACTATCACACCGACGGATACAAATTGGTAGGAGATCACCCTGACGTGAACAGAGCGACGCAAGTTGTTCCTCTGACCGACGTGCGTGATCGAGCCGTCTGGGCTCATGTGGCTGCAGTCCAAGCCGCGGCGATCAAGAAAGATTGGGAAGCCGTCAGGCGTGAGCTTCAGTTGGTGAAAGAATGGCCGAATGACCGATTGGTGCTTTCCTGGGGAGCCAAAGTCGCCGAGCGATTGAAAGAACCGCTGTGGCAGGCGCGGTTTCTGTCTCGGGCTGTGGAACTGGGGGCCACAGCGGATGAACGAATCAGTCTGGCTCGCCTGCTGTTGGAACAGGGAGATCTCGTTGGAGCCGAGCAGCAGCTTCGGGCTGCACTACGTTCGGAGGCTGACCACCCCGAAGGGCTCTTGCTCTGCGGTGTGCTCTGTATGCAGCGGGAACAGTATGGGGAAGCCGAGTCATTGTTCGCGCGAGCCCTCAAAGCCGGTGCCGATCGCCGCAAATGTCTCATGGGCATGGGGATGGCCGCGATAGGTCGATCATATCCACAGGGAGCGTGGGAGAAATTTTGCGAGGTCTTAGTCGATCAGCCCGATGATGCCGAAGCGATCCATTGGCTGTTACGGGCCGGGACGGCGCAGAATCGATGGGAGGAATTGAGCCGGTGCTTGGAACCCTATGTGAAGCGGAATCCCGGGGATCTGGCCGTCCGGTTCGCGCTCGCGGGCGTGTGGCTTCGCGCCGACCGGGTGGAGGAGGCGAGGCGAGAGCAGGAGGCGATTCGAGCGCTCAATCCGCAATTCGACGGCCTGGCCGAATTGGAACAGGCGATTGCCAGAAAAGAAGCGATGCAGACCGTCTCGGCGACGGAGGAATAGAAACCATGGCAAGGACGCTGGTCGTCCAACTTGCCAGGCTCGGCGATTTGATCCAGACGATCCCGGCGATCACGGCGCTGAAGATGGCCGACCAGACACGTGAGCTCGATCTCCTGTGTCCGTCCGCGCTGGCGCCGATCGGGCGGCTGATACCGGGTGTTGACCGTGTGCTGGAGTGGGATGGGGCCGTCTGGCGCCGGTGGGCGGATGACGCTTCGGCGGGGGTACTGCCGACGCACCTTGAGCAGGCCGAAAAACAACTTGAAGCACTCGCTACGCATCGATATGGGACAGCCTACGTGCTGAACCAGCACTGTCGGGCCTTGTTGGCTGGTTCCTTGCTGGCGGACGAAGTCAAGGGCCCGCTGCTCGACGGTCCTCTCGGAACCACCATGGCTCCTTGGGCCTCCTATGTGCGGGATGTCGCGCACACAGGGCGCGGCTGTCGTGTGCATCTGGCCGATGCGTTCTGCGGGCTGTGCGGTGTGCTTCCTCCCGGAAGGCCGCCGGTTCTTAAGAAGTCTTCTTGCCGGTTACCTCCCACCCTCGATCAGATCGGCCGACGAGGAGAACCCTGGATCGGCCTTCTCGTCGGAGCCGGAGCGGCCGAACGGCTGGTCCCTACGGAGATTTGGAAGACCTGGGTCGTCCGGTTTCTGGAATCGGCGCCAGCCGGTCGCATCGTGTTACTCGGCGAAGAACGGGAACGGGGACGGAGGATTCAAGATCTTTTGCCGTCATCGTTGTTGGGACGTATCTGGGATATAACCGGGCGCACGTCGCTTCTCGAACTGGTTTCGGTGCTGGGTCGCTGTCACGCGGTTATCGGCTCCGATACGGGGCCGCTGCATCTGGCTGCTGCTGTCGGAGTGAAGGTCTTCGGCTGGTACTTTGCGCGTGCCCGCGTTCACGAAACCGGACCGTACGGGCCAGGCCATCTGGTCTGGCAGGCTGTCGAGGAGATGGAAGCGGACAAGGCGGAACGTTCGAATGTACGGCCGGCCCGGTGGCCGATCGAAGCGTCGATTGCGGCCATGCTGGAAGGCGAGATGAAGAAAACGGCGGGGTGGTCGGTCTGGATGAGCCGCTACGATCGGTGGGGCGCCTATTATACCGAAGTCAGCGGTCGTTTCGGTCCGCCGTCGGAACGAGAACGCCTTTGGCGAGAGCTGTCGCCCTCGATCACCGAGGGTTCAGTGGTGGGTGCAGCATGAGCCATTTATTGAAAAATCTCGAAAAACTCGGCCGAAGGGCTTCCGCGCTCGCGGAGGCCGTACGATCTGCGACCGGGAGCGTCCTTTCTTTGACTCCGTCCCGTGAGGGGAGCGTCACGGCGAAATGCGGCGGTCGCTGGGTCCACAGTTCGTACGATCCTCGCAAAGAGGCCCATAGTTGGGCGAATGCGCAACTCAAGGAATGGAAGGATGATGAAGTCGGCGTGGTGTTGGGGGTCGGACTCCTGTATCACGTTGAATCCCTGGCATTGCTAAAACCGGGCAGCCGCAGGCTGGCGGTGATTATTCCTGATGTGTCGGTGTTGAAAGATGCGCTCGGCGCCCGCCCGCTTGGCTCCTGGCCGGAGACTATCGAATGGATCTGGGGAGAGCCGGCGGACATGGCGCGACACCTGGCCGACTTCGGAAAGCCCTTGCGGTTCATGACCTATGCGCCGGCGGCCGGTCTCCATGAAGCGGTTCATCGTGAGATGGAGGCGTCCTTGCGTCGGATGGTGGCAAGCCGGCAGGGGGGACAACTGCGGATCGCTGTCGTGGGGCCGATTTACGGGGGATCGTTGCCGATTGCGCGATACGTGACATCGGCGTTGGAGTCGCTGGGGCATCGCGTGATCTGGATCGACCACAGTGTCCACCACACCAGCTATGAACAGTTCAATGGGTATGGGGATGTCCGCCACCGCCTGACGATGCAAGGCCGCTTCGCGGAGCTCTTGAGTTTGGATACGGTCGCTCGCTTGGCCGAGGACCCGCCGGATCTGGTGCTCGCCATCGCCCAGGCGCCATTAACCGCCGGTGTGTTGGCCCATGTGCGAAAGAAGAAATTTCTCACCGCGATGTGGTTTGTGGAAAACTACCGGCATCTGCCCTACTGGCGGCAACTCGCGTCGAGTTATGACTGTTGGTTCGTGATTCAGAGAGGAGACTGTATCGAAGCACTAAGAAAGGCCGGCGCGTCCCATGTCCATTACCTGCCGATGGCTGCTGATCCGCAAGTCTTTTATCCCACGTCGCTGACCGAGACCGAACAATGCGAATATGGCGCCGATGTCTCGTTCGTCGGGGCCGGCTACCAAAACCGGCGGGTGCTGTTGCCGCGATGGCTGTCACCAGAATGGACCTTCAAGCTCTGGGGAAACGAATGGGAAGGGGCGGCCGAGCTTGCCTCCGTCTTGCAACGGGGCGGCGCCCGCATCGACACCGAGATCTGCCGGAAAGTGTTCAACGCCAGCACCATCAATCTCAATCTGCATTCGTACAACGGACCATCGTTGGACCCTCAAGCGGACTTCGTGAATCCGCGGACGTTCGAGCTGGCTGTCTGCGGAGGGTTTCAGCTTGCGGATGAGCGGGCGTTGTTACCGGAGTTGTTTTCCGAACAGGAGATCGTTCGATTTCGGTCTCCCGAGGAGGTGCCGCAATTGATTCGTCGATGGCTCCACGACCGCGAAGCAAGAGGGGCGGTCGCAGAAGCGGCCCGGCGCCGAGCCCTGACGCAGCATACCTATCGCCATCGGATGGAGGACCTGTTGGCGGTGATCGGTCTCCGACAACCGGATCGAATCGGTGCCGTCTTGCGTGGAGATCGAAACGCGGGGGCTCTGGCCGCTCGGGCCGAGACCCCGCCCGAGCTGGAAACGCTCCTGAGCCGGTTCCCACGTGATCAGCGGGTCGAACTGAAGGATGTGGCTGACAGCATTCGAGCCCGAGGCGCCGGCCGTCGCTTGGCTCGCGAGGAATTACTCATTCTTTTGTTGGATAGTTACCGCTCGGAAACGAGGGATTTTGTCTGACGGTTCGTGAACGAGATGGGAGAAAACGAGTGAATCGGGACGGCGTTTCAAACCGGACTGATGACACAGGGCGTATGAGGCAAGTCCTGGTCGTGAATGTGACCAGGATGGGCGACCTCGTGCAGATGGGGGCATTGCTGGGCCGGCTGGCGCAAGAATGGCCTGGCTGTGCCGTCGATCTCGTGATCGATCGGCGGTTTGCCCCTGTGGCCGCTCTGCTGCCTGGTTTACGCGAGGTCATCACCCATGACTTTCATGAGCTGATCGATGAGAGTCGAGCGGCCGCCAAAGATGTTGTCGCCCTGTATCGGGAGCTGGCGGAGTGGGTCCGTCCGTTGGTGGAGCGTCGGTATGATCGCATCATCAATCTCACGTTCAACCGGGCCAGCGCGCTCCTAGTCGGCGTCATTGGGGCTCCCGACATCCGTGGGGCTCGAACCGCCTGGGATGGCGGCGTAATCATCAACAACCCCTGGATGGCCTATTTCGCCGATATGCACCATTTCCGTCGGATCAATCGGTTCAATCTGGTCGATCTCTACGCCTTGGGCGGGAGCGGGCCCGGCCCCTTCACGCCGCTTACGCTGACGGTCGGGAGAGCGGATCACGAATGGGCCCGCCGCGTGCTCTCAGCCGATGGTCATGAGCGGATGGAGTGGATTGCGGTCCAGGCCGGGGCCAGTGACGTCATGAAGGCGTGGCGGCCGCAGCTTTTTGGACGCACGTTGGCGCTTCTGTCCAAACAATGGGGCGGCGGGTTTCTTTTTCTTGGTGCCGAGCCCGAACGAAGCGTCGTCGCGCAGGTGTTGCAAGCCTACCGAGAGGCGGGGGGGCGGAACCCGATCAGGAACGAGCTGGGGAAGACGACTGTGGCGCAGGCGACGGCGCTGTTGGCGGCCTCTCGCCTGTTGTTGACCAACGATACGGGCCCCATGCACCTGGCCGTCGCCATGGGGACTTCGGTCGTCGATCTCTCGGTCGGGCACGTCGATTTCCGGGAGACAGGTCCCTACGGACCGGGACACTGGGTGCTTCAACCGGAGTTGGACTGCGCGCCCTGTGGATTCGACCAAGTGTGCGCCCACCACGCCTGTAAGGACCGTTTGCAGATTGATCAGGTTGCGGCGCTACTGCTCCACGTCCTGGGGCAAGGACCGTTCCCTTCGGGCATTCGAGGGTTCCGCGTCTATCAATCCGATGTCGATGAAGACGGTTTGGGAACGTTCAAATGTCGCGCGGGGCAGGAGCCGGCCGATGTGGCCTGGCATGCTTCGTTTTGGCGCCGTTATTGGTACGAAACCTTCACCGGGGTTCAAAGCAAAGTTCCTTCACCGGAGATGCCGTCGCCCGACGTCGATGAGGCGCGGTCGGTGATCGAGGGCCTGGCGCCAGCCGTCGAGCGTGCCTGCGCCGCGGCCGATGAAGTCGTGCGCGCGGCAACAGAACGATTCATCGATGTCGAGAGGCTCCGGACGTTGCAGCGCTCGCTTTCCCGTGAACGAGAACGGCTCGTTACGTTAGGCATGAGCACGATGGCCACAAGACCGATCACGACGGCGTTTGTCAGGGCCGTTCAGAGCGACGATATGGAGGGATTGGGACAAATGGCGCGGTATCATGCGCGGGCGTATCGGCGGTGGAAGGCGCAGTTGGTTCATGTCGGTCAAGCGTTTGGGATTGGAAAACAGGGAGAGGCGGAGACGCCGCCGATGCATCGATATGCGTCGACAGCAGTTCAATGAGAGGTGAAACTCGGCTGAGATGACGTGGCGGGAACGGCGCGAATGGTCGTCCGTAGGGTGTCGGATGTTGACGATCCGCCATGCCGGAAGACAGGAGAGTCGTCAAAAGAGGTGGAAAGGAGAGCGGCCATGCGCGTGAAGCTCGATCAAGAGGAGTGGGAGTCTTTGGAACAGGCGACATTGGGCGAGGTATTGGCCGAAATCAGCGACCGTGCCCACGCGCGATCGCGTCTGGTGACCGCGTTGCGGCTGGATCATCGGGAGATCACGGATCGGGACATTGATGCGTCGTTGATGCTGGAACCGGCTTCCCGATACGAACATCTTGCCGCGGTGACGCAGTCGGTGGAAGAGCTTGAACATGCCGCCTGGATCGCTGCCGGCCGCTACGCGAAATTCCTGCGAAAAGAGGGACTCGCTCTGTTGGAGGCATGGCGAGCCGGTCTTCCTCGCGACCGGGCGATGAACGAATGGCTGGGAGAATTGGCGGACTACCTGGAGTTTATGGAAGGACGTCGTCAGGGAGCCGTCTCGGAACACGCGACCTCTCTCGGCTTCTGGGTGCGGGAGTTACTGGCGGCGCGGGAAAGAGAAGACCTGGTTTCAACGGCCGATCTGCTGGAGTATGAAATCCTCCCGAGACTGGAGGGGTAGCCTCCGTAAATTCATTGAGGGGGGCTGCCCGATGCTCGTTCTTGTCCGTTTTCCTTCTTTGCCGATCCTGTTTCCCGCTCCGCGCTTAAGTCTCACGACGATTGACCGATAATGTGGGCAATCAGCAGATGGCGCTGAGCGAGAAACATGCTTCTGCACGGACGCCGGAAGCGAGCATAAACGATTTAGCGGCAAGGAGGAATAGGTATGGCTCTGATCGTCAACAACAATCCCGCGTCCATCGCGGCGCAGCGAAACCTGACGGTGAATACCAATGCGTTGCAGCGTTCCGTCGAGCGGCTTTCTTCCGGTCTCCGGATCACCCGTGCGGCGGACGATGCCGCCGGTCTTGGATTGTCCGAGTCCTTGCGGGCGCAGATTCGCAGCATCAATCAGGCGACCAGAAACGCCTCGGACGGGATCAGTCTGACGCAGATCGCGGACGGCGCTGCGGCGACAATCGGATCTTTGCTGGCGAGAATGCGTGAGTTGGCATCCCAGGCATCCAGCGGCACCGTCGGCTCGACGGAACGGTCTTATATTGACCAAGAATTCATCGCGCTGCGGTCCGAAATCGATCGGATCGCGCAAACCACGGAATTCAACGGTCAGGCTCTGACCAGCGGTTCGACCATCAGCTTTTCAGTCGCGATCGGATTTCGGAGTGGAGTCGGCAATACGTTGGAATTGGATTTGAACGATATCACAACGACGTCGCTGGGCCTCAACGACGTCAACGTGTCGACGGCGGCCAACGGGATGAGCGCTCTGGCGAATATCGACAACGCCATCAGCGCCGTGGCCACCGCACGCGCTCAATACGGTTCGCTCCAGAATCGGTTCGAGGCTACGATCGCCAATCTTCAGGTGACGAGCGAAACGCTCACCGCCGCCGAATCGCGGATTCGCGACGCGGACATCGCCTATGAAACATCGGTGTTTACGAAAAATCAGATTTTGGTGCAGGCAGGCATCTCAGTCTTAGCTCAGGCGAATACGTTACCACAGCAGGCCTTGGCTTTGTTACAGCGGTAGGTAACAATAGGTAACAAAGGGGGCGGCCGCTCGTCACGTTAAACGTCGAGCGGCCGCCCGCCGGCTGGATTTGGCAATGAGGCTGCCATGATTACACAAGCTGTCAGCAAGACGGATCTCTTGACTGCGTTCTACAAAGAAGGGGGGCCGGATCGCTCTTTTTTGACGAAACAGGCCGATCCGACGCGGAAAGCGGAACTCTCCTCCCGTGTTGAGGCGGCAGGGCTTCTTTATGGCGCCGACGGCGGTCGCGTCGTGTTGGATCGGGCGATGGGCACCGTCGAGCACATGCTGAGGTCGGCGGGCCTTGAGGTCAAGCTTCTCGTGGACGAGGAAACCGAACAGGTCGTGGTCAAGGTGATCAAAGAGTCGGGGGAGGTGATTCGTCAATTTCCTCCTGAGGAGATTCTGGGCCTGGCGAGATATTTGTCCGAAGAGCAGGCGGACCAACAGGACAAAGGTGTGTTGCTAGAAGAGCGGGTCTGAGAAAACAGGGCATTGTATTCTTCCCGCGGCTTATGAGGAAGGAAGCGTATGGCGACGATCAGTTTCGGCGGACTCGGCAACGGAGTGGATTTTGGTCAGGTCATCGATCAGTTGCTGAAAGTCGCCCGTCTTCCGGTTGATCGGTTGAACGATCAGAAGGCCGTCCTTAATTCGAAGAGCACCGACTATGCCACGCTCAGCACGAAACTGATCATGTTGCAAAGCGCCGCCGACAGGTTGAGGTTCGCCGGCACCTTTGATCGTTCGTCCGCCAGCGTGTCGAATGAAACCGTGTTGACGGCCACGGCATCGTCCACCACGACGCCGGGAACCTATCAGATCCAGGTTACGAGGCTCGCGCAATCCCATCAGTTCGTCAGCAAGGCGGCCAAAGCCGTCACATCCACGACCGCCGATATCGTATCGGGCGGTTCCGCGACCTTCACGTTCCGCGTGGGGGCTGGATCCGATCAAACCATCACGCTCGGGGAAGCGGCGACCCTCGAAGATCTGAGAGATCAAATTAATGACCTTGGCGCCGGCGTGACCGCATCCATCATCAATACCGGTTCGGATACAACGCCGGCCTACCGACTGGTGCTGACGGCGACCAGTACAGGCGCCGGCAACGCCGTGACGATCGTGACGGACCAGACGGATCTGGATTTGACGAATGGCAGCGGGACGGGGGGGACAGACACGTTGCAGGCGGCGCAGGACGCAGAAGTGATTATGGGGTCCTCGGCGACCGTCACGTTGACGAGAAGCGACAATGTGATCACCGATGCAATCCACGGCGTCACACTGACTCTGAAAGAAACGGGAAACGCGCACGTGAGCGTAGTTCGGGACATCGGCGCCGTGAAAAACAACATCAAAGCGTTGGCGGCCGCCTATAACGATGTCGTCAAGTTCATCAATGAGCGGAATACGTACGACGTTGTGACGAAGAAGGGGGGCAACTTCTTCAATGAACCGACGGTGCGGACCGTTCTCTCTCAGGTGCGAACGGCTTTGTCCGCCACGGTGTCTGGCGCGTCGACGTTTAGGACGGTGGGCGAGATTGGATTTAAGACGGAGCGCGACGGCACCGTCACGGTTGATGAGGCCGGTCTTGACGCAGCGTTAAACGCCAATTACGCGGGGGTCAAAACGCTTTTCGTCAACCAAAGCGGCGTGACGGGCGTTGCTCAGCTTCTGACCGATGCCGTTGATCGATTGGACGACGTCGAGTTCGGATCGGTTACGCTCCGAAAGCAAGGGTTGACAAAAACAATCGCCAGACTCACGGACGATATTGCCAAGAAGCAGGACGCGCTGGCGCTGTACGAAGAACGACTCAAACGACAGTATGCGGCTTTGGATGGTCTCTTGCGGCAATTGGCCGGCCAATCTTCATTTTTAACGGCACGAGGCGAGACGGGCAGGTGAGAATCGTAAGGCAAAAATGGGGCTACTATGGTGGTACAAGGTGCGAATCGATATCGGCAGACACAGGTGATGACGTCGTCACGAGTGCAGATCGTCGTGTTGCTGTATGACGCCGCAGTTCAATCGATCGAGCTGGGTCGTCGGGCGATCGAGACCAACGCCGCCGCCGACAAGGGACGATTTCTTGGTCGCGCAATCTCGATCATCGGCGAACTAGACAGTGCGCTTGACTACGAGCAGGGGGGCGAGATCGCACGGTCGCTGCATAGGCTTTACGAATACGCATTGGCCGAGCTGGTGGGAGCGAATGCCCGCAACGATGCGCGTAACCTTGAGGGGGTGCTCCGCTGTTTGAATGTCCTACGTGAGGCTTGGAGGGAGGTCGCGGCTCAGCAGCATGCTCCGCTCGCTATGGCGCGGTGATTCATTTATGGCTTCATCGGAAGAACCGACGACCGTCGAACGTCTCACAAAGGCCGCGCACGTCGCCGCCGTCAGGGGAGAATGGAATATCGTCGAAGCCTGTTACCGGCAGAGAGAAGCCGTGTTGGCGGAATCAGGAGTGTCCGACGCAGTTCTTGCGAGGATTCAGACGCTTGATCGAGAGGTGGCCGAACGGGCCAGATTGGCGCAGGAGGGGGTGGCGGCTTCGCTGCGTGACGCCGCCTTGTGGCGCCGCCGGCTAGAAGAACTCTGGCGGCGAATCGACGTGCCTGTCGGCGAGTCGAGCACGATTGCCAGGCGGGGATGAGTGGAAAGATGATTGGGGGTCGCTTCAACCTTTCGGACGTTGCAGATAAGCGAGGCCGTCGCCCATTTGGTTGGAGGCTGACAAGCACGTGCCATCGCGTAGGTTTTTCGACGTCGGCGGTGTTGGATGGGAGAGGAAAGAGTGAATCGAGAACTCGATGACAGTTTGGCCTGCGCCAATCCGATGGTTGACGAAGATCCCATGAGGAAAAGCGGGCGACGGCTCGGCGGACTCATGTCTCTGATGCGGATGTTTGCGCGTTCACTTGACGACGAAACGATGGTCGGAGTCTTGTTGAAGGAGCTGCCGTTGTTGATCGAGGTGGATCTTATCGGCATCGCGGCGTACGGTTCTAAGGTCTGGACGTGGTCGAAAGACGAGGATTATTGGAGAGCACATGTCCTGCGGTCGCGCTTGTCTGATCGCGTGAGGCAAGAGGACGGCGGAAGTAGGCTCTCAGGATCGGGAAGTCGCATGATCGGGCGTTGCGGCTTGTCGTTGGTTCCTCCCCTTGCCGACTTGAAGAAAGGAGAGGAAACGTTCGTCAGCGCTTATGAGGCGGGATTAACCGTGGGGGAGGAAAAAATCGGTTTGTTGTATGTCGAAAGAAGCGCGGATCGTCCCTTTGCAGAACAGGAGTTGGAATTCGTAAGGACCGTGACCGACGCATTGGCGCTGGCCTTTGTCAAAAAAGGCGCTATCCGGCAGATCGAAGAAATAGAGACGAAAGATCCGCTGACCGGTCTGTTGGACCGGCGCGCGCTGGAAACGGTGCTCCATCGGCAGCTGAAGGCCGGACTTCGTTACGGCATACCGACCTGCTTGCTGGTGCTGGATCTTGATTATTTCAAAGTCGTCAACGAACGGCTTGGTCATGCCGGCGGCGACGGATTGCTTAAGGAGGTGGCGTCGCTTGTGGAGGAAACCGTCCGCAAGGTCGATCGTGTGGCCAGATACGGAGGCGAAGCATTCGCCGTCGTGTCGCCCCATACCGATCTTCAACGGGCTCGGACGCTTGCGGAACGAATCCGAGACAAGATCGAGCGACGCGCTTTCATCATGAAGGAAGGCCACGTGCGTATCACGGCAAGCGTCGGGGTCGCGTCGATGGGGTCCCCCGCGATGGAGTCGGTCGGGCGGTGGATCGCAGCCGCCGACTCGGCGCTGGATCAGGCGAAGTCCCGCGGGCGGAATCGCGTCGTCGTCTATGAACCGTCTCCTTTCGTACCGGCGCAAGCCGCCCTTTGTCTGGCGGCTTGAGGAAGAAAAAAGATGATGGAAATGGCGGGAGCAACCGCGATCGATCGGCAGGTCGTGCGAATGCCGGCGTCGGAAGACCGGCGTGAGTGGATTCGTATCGAAGACAAGCTGTTACTCGAATACCGATTGGAGGGCGAGCAGGATAAAACGCCTGCCTCCGGCCGCGAAACGGTGACCGACGAAATGATCGCGGCCGCGGTTGAGAAACCGACGACTGAACTTCTGGCCCGGTCCGGTGACGTGTTGGCGCAGGCGGCGTTGGTCCCGTGGATCATGAAAGTGGACTGGCTGCTGGAAGTCATACTGAAAACGCTGGCGAAATCGTCTCCCGGTTGCATGGAGTTGGCGAGAGTGACGGATGTCAACATCAGCGGGGGGGGGATTGGATTTGTCGCGTCGCAACGGTTTAACGCCGGCGATCGATTGGCGCTGAGGGTCATTTTGCCGCCGTTCACGCCGATTCAAGTGGCGGCTAAAGTGATCCGGTCGTCGCCGGATCCGCAAGGGCGGGGATTCGTCCTTGCCGCCGAGTTCATCGATCTTGGTGCGGATGAGCAGGACTCCCTGATCCGTTACGTTCTTCAGACGCAGGCGGAGCGGCTTCGGACGAGGAGAAAAGACGAGCAATCGGCATGAAGGCGTCATTGTTAGGACGATCGGCGCGTTCTCCGATCTTGGAGACGACGGCGACGCAAGGCCCGCGCTTGGGGAATGCAGGAGTCGAATCCAAAGACCTTTAACTGAACGGGAGTGATGGAGCGATGAGCACGGCCGAACTCGTCACCGAAGTGGATATCAAGGATATCATCGGCAGCATCGAGCGTCAGATAGAAGACCACCGGCTCGTAAACGCGAGGATCACAAGCGAAATCACCATCCTGTCCTTGAATGCCTCGATCGAGGCGGCGCGGGCCGGCGACGCCGGTCGGGGGTTTGCCGTGGTTGCAAGCGAAGTCAAAAATCTGGCATCCCAGGCGGCAGAGGCGTCGAAAGAGCTCGGAAAAATCCGAGCGGAGACGAGCGAATTGGATCGGCGATTTACGGAAAAGGAATGCGACCGCCTTTCCGAAAAAGCGCAAACCCTTGTACAGTTGATCGTGCGGAATCTGTATGAACGGACCGCGGACGTTCGCTGGTGGGCGACGGATGAGGCGCTGGTGCAGGCATTGCAAACGGGAGACCGGGCCGCCCTCGCCCGAGCAGGACAGCGGATGGCTCTGATCAACAGATTTTACAGCGTATATCTCAATCTCGTGCTCGTCGGAGCCGATGGAACGATTGTGACATGTTCCCAACCGGACAAATATCCCAAGTTGGTGGGAGGCAATGCATCCGGGTTGTCCTGGTTTCGGAAGGCGATGGCGACGACAAGCGGCGACCAGTACGCCGTGGATGACATTTGTTACGATCCGTTGCATCAGAACAAAATGGTCGCCGTGTACGCAGCGGCGGTTCGCAAGGAAGGGCAGGTGGACGGGAAAATCATAGGTGCACTCGGAGTCGTGTTCGACTGGGAGAATCAGTCGCGGACCATCGTTCGAAAAGAAGCGTCCTTTTCCGAATCTTCATGGAAGCGGACACGGGTGATGCTGCTCGACAAAGAACTGCGCGTGATCGCCGCCTCCGATGATCAAGGATTGCTCCAACCGTTTATGCTCGATCATCAGGGGAAATTGCGAGGGTATTACGTCAATGACGATCGTGAAGTGACAGCGTACGCTAAAACCATAGGATACCAAGAATATGACGGGCTTGGATGGTACGGTGTCATCGTCAGGAAGCTGCAGTAGATGCAGCAAGAAGAGGAGGGCCTCAAGAGGTTATCGGCAGGCGTCGCGCTCAAGTTTTCTCTTGGTTTCGCCGATATTGTTTGCAGCATGAATGAAGTGGGATCAACGAGCATGGAACAGCAAATGACCGATGTGTCCGAGGCGCACGGCGAGATCTTAACCGTGATGGACGTAGCTAGTTTCCTTCGGGTGCCAAAATCGACGGTGTACAAGCTTGCTCGAATCGGCGAATTGCCGGCTTCGAAAATTGGAAAGCATTGGCGTTTTCTCCGGCGTGACGTCCAAGAATGGTTCCGCGCCAGGTCACAGCAAAACTAGCGGCCGTCATTGTCGTGCATTTCCCCCCACGCGGTCGTAAGTTGCCCTCATGTTCGATCAGGAATTCGCCGATAAGCGGAGCGCGGAATAATCGACGGGAAGGCATGGTGCGCTCAAATGTGTAATGGGGCAAATTGTCGGTGCCGCACGCACCGCCGCATCCCCTTACAGCTTTATGGTGTGAAGGAGGCGATATGGCGGCTGATCTGACCATGAAGGTGCTCGTCGTCGACGATATGGCGACGATGAGAAGAATCGTGAAGAACATTCTGAAACAGCTTGGATTCAGTCAGGTGGAAGAAGCGGAAAACGGAGCGGAGGCCCTGCAAAAACTGCGGGCGGGGACTTATGGCCTCGTCGTATCTGATTGGAACATGCCGGTCATGACGGGCATCGACATGCTGCGGGCGATTCGGTCCGATGAAAAGCTGAAAGCGATTCCGGTATTGATGGTCACGGCCGAGGCTCAGCAAGGCAATCTCATTGAAGCGATTCAAGCCGGAGTCAGTAATTACATCGTCAAGCCGTTTACGGCGGAAACGATGCAGGAAAAACTGGGAAAAATCTTCAAGTAGCCTCGTTGCATAAGGAAATTCCGTGCATCCTGCTTGGGGCAGGAAGAAAGCCGAGCCTTCATGGAGACAGAAGCCAAAGGGAGATTGGACATCCTCTACGGAGAGATCGGAGCATTGGCGCGATTCGTCGAAAACGCGATGAGGGCCGTTTCGGAAGTCGGCCGCCCCCTTATGGAGAGCAGCGCGCAGATTCCGACCGTCGCGTCTCATCTGACCGATCTCGTCAGGATGACGGAGGACGGTGTCATGGAAGTGATGAGGCTGACGGAATTGATTCAAGACAGCCGAGCCGCGGTCATGGGGGAATGTCGGGCGGTCGTAGAATCGTTGAGAGAGAGCCGCCACGTTACGCTCGTAGGCAGGGTTGAGAGGGTTATCGCCGATCTGAACGAAGACGAGCGACGCTTGACGGAGATCATGACCGCCCTCTCATTTCAGGATCTCGTGGCCCAGCGGGTCAAAAAGTTGGTTGTGATTCTCGAAGATGTACGGGAGAAGCTCGTCAAGCTCGTCGTGGAGTTTGGAATTCAGCACAATGAGAACGGCGGAACGACCGAGGGAAAAACGAAAGAAATCCTCAGGCAGCTTGAGCAATCAGAGAATAGCGCCATGAAGCAGCACGCCGCCGACGAAATTCTGACGCGGTTCGGGTTCCAGTAGTGCGGTTCGATCGTCGGATTTCAGGCGTCAGGCTCAGGCAACGATGGAGAGAACGTGCATCCAAGGACTCATTGTTCGTCCCTGTTCGTTCTTAATTCTTCCCATTGCAGACGGCTGCGTTCCTATGGGGCCGTCATCAAGAGCGATAAAGAATGGACATCGCCACGATCATAGGCATCGTCGTGGCTCTTGGAGCCATCATCGGCGGTCAGGCGTTGGAAGGCGGCCACTTGGGCTCGATCCTTCAATTGACGGCCTTTGTGATCGTCATCGGCGGTACGATCGGCGCCTGCTTGGTCCAAAATTCGCTGTCGGTCGTCTTGAAGGCCGTGGGCGCGTTGTCCCTGGCGCTTGCCGGGCCCCGTATCGACAACAAGGAAACGATCAAGTTGATTCTCGACTTGGCCAACGTATCGCGAAAACAGGGATTGCTGGCGTTGGAAAGCAAGCTGAAAGAAATCAAGGATCCGTTCATGAAAAAGGGGGTGCAGTTGATCGTTGACGGCACAGACCCCAAAGCGGTGCACGAGATTTTGGAAGTCGAAGTGGAACACCATGAAGAAGAAGGCATCAAGGCGGCCAAGGTGTGGGAGGCGGCCGGAGGATATGCCCCCACGGTCGGCATTTTGGGCGCGGTGCTCGGGTTGATTCACGTCATGGAAAACCTTGCCGATCCATCCAAACTCGGCAGCGGCATCGCCGTTGCGTTCGTAGCCACGGTGTACGGCGTGGGTGCGGCGAATCTGTTTTTTCTGCCGTTGGCGAACAAAATCAAAATGAAACTGAAAGAAGAAGCCGGTTCGCGCAATTTGACCATCATGGGGCTGGTGGGTCTCGCGCATGGAGAAAATCCCAGGCTGTTGCAGGAAAAACTTGAAGGGTTCCTGCCTCCCAATGAACGATCGAAACCGGCCAAGAAGTGAGCGGTCGATAGCAAGAAAGTTCCCGGTTGTCAGTAGTCAAAGAAACCGAGAACCAATCCCTGCCTCTCTTCACCGGCGGATGGTCGTCAATGGCGAAACAGAAACATGAGGAGCACGAAAACCACGAGCGTTGGCTCGTGTCGTACGCGGATTTTATTACCTTGTTGTTTGCGTTCTTCGTGGTGATGTATTCGGTCTCGGCCGTCAATGAAGGAAAATTCCGCACGGTCAGCGAGTCGATTCGAGCCGCTCTTCGTCCCGTTCCGAACCCGGACATGTCATCGGCGCTCTTCAGCATCGGTCAGTATCGGCCGGCCTTGAAAACGCCGTCCATTCCGGGGTCCAAAGAAATAGCGCTTCGCCATCTGCGCGAGCTGGTGAAGTCGTCACAGACGGCGTCCCAGTTCGCGTTGATTCATATGCTGGAAAAAGAAGACGGGGACATCATCATCACGATACCTGACACCATTCTGTTCAAAAGCGGCGAGGCGGCGATTCGTCAAGAGGCGCTGTCGTTTTTGAAGGGTTTGGCGGGTGCGCTGCTGGAGTTGAATCGGCACGTTCGGGTGGAGGGCCATACGGACAACGTGCCGATCAGGACGGCGCAGTTCCCCTCAAACTGGGAACTCTCGGCGACGCGGGCCGTAATGGTCGTCCGGGTGCTGTCGGAGCTGTACGGGGTGCCGTCCGACCATCTGGCGGCCATCGGGTACGCGGATACCAGGCCGGTGGCGCCCAATCTGACGCCCGACCAACGGGCCAAAAATCGGCGTGTGGAAATCATCATTCTTGAGCATACTCCCGCCTTCTCGCCTCGTTTCTTGGAGGAAGACCAAGAGGTCTCCGATCAATTATCGAGCGGGATCGAGTTGTCTCAGACCCGGCCCTTTTCGATGGGCTCCGATTTGCCGAAAAGTCCGGACTTCCAGAAAGAAAATATAGCCCGATAATCGGGCCGATGGGTCGATTCCTATCAAGAATCGCGAGCAATCGGCCGATATCGTTTCCGACTTGATGTGCCACG
Organism: Nitrospira sp.; assembly: GCA_024331125.1. Taxonomy (GTDB): domain Bacteria; phylum Nitrospirota; class Nitrospiria; order Nitrospirales; family Nitrospiraceae; genus Nitrospira_D. The sequence goes on along the minus strand of JANDJI010000006.1, from coordinate 5,132 downwards.
CGAGAACGGGTCGGACTGAAAACGGAGAATGCGGCCTCATGGCGGTCAGAGCAGGAGCATCCGACGTGGAGGAACATCCCAGGCAGTTGACCCCGACGGGCGATCTGACGATTTTCGAAGTCGAGGACTTCAAGAAAGCGCTGATCAGGTTGTTTCAGAATGACGGCCTGGTTTCTCTGGATCTTGCGCAAGTGGGCCGTGTCGACACGGCGGCCATCCAATTGCTGTGGGCGGCTCGAAAGGAGGGGCGGATGTTCGTTACGGGCATGTCCGAGGATTTGCGGACAACGTTGAACCAGTTGGGATTTTCCGAGCCGCTCGGCGAGTAGCCAGGCTGATGGCCATGGCCGAGGAAACGGGCGTTCCCCGTGGATACCCGAGCGATTCCGCCGACGCCGATGAACTCCGGAGGCTGCGAGCGCATCAACGGGCGTGGCGGGCGGTCGCTTCGTGTGCAGTGCGCCTCATTCCGATCTTGAATGAAGAAATGGCGGCTGTCACTCGGATGACCGAGCGCGCCGCGATGGAACTCGGAGCCCATCTTCAAGCGTTGGCGTCAACGGGGGGGTCATCGCATGAAAAAGAGCGTGCGGCGAGTGTTTCAAAAATCGTCATGGCGCTGCAGTTTCAAGATATCGTCGGTCAAAAATTGAACCATGTCGGCAAGGCGTTGAATGAGTGGCGCGGTCACCTGGAGGACCTGCTTGACGCAACTCAAGGCGAACGCGCGGCGGGTCGGCTTGCGGATGTGGAAACGATCGAGCGAAACCTTGTCGCGATGGAAGCGCGTTGTTCCGATGTCTCGGCGTTGAAAATTGCCGACCAAGAGCCGACGGCCGATTGCGCAGAATCGCCTCGAACAACTGAATCGGTCACGCTGTTTTGAGTGAACCAATCGTCAGGACGGCAAAATGCATTGAAAAAACCTGACCGTTGAAATCGGAGGATGAAAAGATGGGAAAAACCGCGCTCGTCGTCGATGATTCGCCCACCATGCGCCAGATGGTCGCCTTCACGCTCATGAACGCGGGGTTCACGGTGATCGAAGCCGAGCACGGGAGAGACGCCGTCAGCAAAATCGCGGGCAAAAAAATGGATCTCGTCGTGACGGATCTCAATATGCCGGAGATGGACGGCATCGCGCTGATCAAGGAGCTGCGAAAGTCGGCCGATTTTAAGTACACCCCGATTCTGATGCTGACGACCGAATCGGCGACGGAAAAAAAGATGGCGGGAAAGGAAGCGGGGGCCACCGGGTGGATCGTGAAGCCGTTCAATCCGGACGTGTTGCTCAGCACGATCGCCAAGGTGCTGCCGGCGTAGCGGAGGAGGCGAGGCGGGCCGTCGGTTTCAAGTCGTCGGCTCCAGTTTCAAGAGAAGATCGGATGACGGCGCGGCGAAACGCTTCAGACGGACCGGTGGAATAACAACCGGCCTTGGGGATGGGTATCGAAGCGGGGCTTCAGAGACGGACGGACGATGAGCAACGAGTTCGAGCAATTCCAAGACGCGTTTTTTGAAGAGGCGGCGGAACATCTCGCGATCGTCGAGGAAGGGCTGCTTCAGTTGGAGCAGCGCCCCGAGGATCTTGATCTTTTGAACAAGATCTTCCGCTCGGCCCATTCGATCAAAGGCGCAAGCGGCATGTTCGGCTTCGACGCCATCGCTCAGTTTACGCATAAGATGGAGACGCTTCTGGATCTTCTCCGAAGCGGCAAAAAAATCGTCACGCCGGGCATCGCCGATTTACTGCTCAAGTCCACGGACTGTCTGAAAACGCTGATGGAGGGAGTCAAGCTCAATGCGCCCGTGGATGAGAACGTCGTGCAACGGCTTTCGACCGAGCTGGCCGCCGTCAGCGCGGGGGAGGGGGAACGAGCATCGGTCACCCCGCCGACGTCGGCTTCCGAACCGTCCGCGTCCGAGGGGGCGTACGACATTCGATGGACTCCGCCGGAATGGCTCTTTCGGCGCGGGCTCGACCCGCTCCAGATCTTCAAAGAACTGATTCGCATCGGGCGGCTCAGCCGCGTGAACGTCGATACGTCCCGGCTGCCGGACCTCAACGGCGTGAATCCCGAGACCTGTTATCTGTCCTGGACCATGCGGCTCGAAACCGCCGCGTCGCTGAAAGAGGTGGAATCGGTCTTTGAGTTCGTGCGGGAAGACAGCGAGCTTTCAATCGAAGCGGTCACAGTTCCAAATCCCGCACCTGAGGGCTCAGGCACGAACGTTCAGCGCGAGATCAAAACCGCGACGTCTGAAGCCTCCGAGGACGGACCGAAGTCGATCGGCGAAATTCTGGTCGAAAGTGGAGCGGTCTCAAAAGAGGCGTTGGAGCGGGCGTTGTCACAACAGAAGCGGGTCGGCGAGATTCTGATCGAACAGAAAGCCGCGACGCCCCAGCAGATCGAGCAGGCTCTGCAAACGCAACGGCAAATGGAGGCCGCGGCACAGGCCAAGAAAGCCGATACGACGTCCATCCGCGTCGACACCGCCAAAATCGACAAGCTGATCAACTTGGTCGGGGAGCTGGTCATCACGCAGTCGATGTTGAGCGATCTGGGAACCCGTTTTGAAATGGGACAGGTCCATGTTCTGCTGGAGCGCATCGCGCAACTGGAGCGGAACACGAGGGAGATCCAGGAGCGGGTCATGAGCATCCGCATGGTTCCGATCGGGACAGCGTTCAGCCGGTTCCCCAGACTGGTCCGCGATTTGGCCGGCAAATTGGGGAAAAAAATCAACTTGGTGCTGTCCGGAGAAGAGACCGAGCTGGACAAAACCGTCATCGAGGCGATCGGCGACCCCTTGACGCATCTGGTGCGCAACGCCGCGGACCATGGGCTGGAAACGCCGGAAGAGCGACTGGACAACAATAAACCGGAAGCCGGCGTCATCAAGCTGCACGCGTTTCACGAAGGAGGGAACATCTGCATCACCGTCGAAGACGATGGACGCGGTTTGAATCGCGACAAAATCCTCGCCAAGGCCGTCAAGCAAGGGTTGGTTTCAGACGGCGCCGCGTTGTCGGACGATCAAGTCTACCCGCTGATCATGAGGCCCGGTTTCTCGACCGCCGACAAGGTCTCCGATCTGTCGGGACGAGGCGTCGGTATGGACGTGGTGAAACGCAATATCGAGGCATTGGGCGGGACCGTCTCCATTAAGACCGTGTACGGCAAAGGCACGACCTTTACACTCAAGCTGCCGTTGACGCTGGCCATTATCGAAGGCATGACGATTCGGGTTGGGCGGGAAACCTACATCGTTCCGATGCTGTCGATTCTGGAGTCGATTCAACCCAAACCGGAGGCGGTGAAAACCGTCGTCGGAAAGGGAGAACTGATCGACGTGCGGGGCATCTATCTGCCGGTGATTCGGCTGTACAACGTCTTCAACTTGAAGCCGGAACATGTTGATCCGGCGGAAGCCATTCTTTTGATCTTGGAAACGGAGGGCGAGCGGGTGGCGGTGATGGTGGACGAGATTCTCGGCCAGCAACAGGTGGTCATCAAGAGCATGGAGCAGAACTTCCGCAAGGTGCAAGGGATTGCCGGGGCCACGATTTTGGGGGACGGGACCGTCGGATTTATCCTGGACGTCCGCGGCCTGTTGGAGATAGCGCGTCAAGGAACGCCGATGGCCGCGTAGCGGCATGGATCAAACGGGAGCGGAACCATGGCGTTGATGATCAACGATCACTGCATCGCCTGCGACGCCTGTTTGCCGGCCTGCCCCAATCAGGCGATTTTCGACAAGCGCAGCGCCGCCGAATCGAAAGGCTATCGTGTTGCGGGGCAACTGGGAATCAAGGACGACATTTACGTGATCGCCTACGAACGGTGCACTGAGTGTGTCGGTCATTTCGAAGAGCCGCAGTGTGCCTCCGTTTGTCCTATCGGGGAGTGTTGTGTGCCGGATCCGGAGCGGCCGGAGTCGAGCGCCGCGCTGCTGGAACGGGCCCGTCACCTTTATCCGAACAAGATGATCGATCAAGCCAAGGTATGGACGGGAGTCAGAGGATGACCAAGAGGCGCGAAGGCGGTGTCGGTTTCCAGGAGACGAGCCCGAAAGAATCAAGCGAGGCGAGAGTGTGGGGACAACGCGCAACGTTCTCGCAATTCCCTCGGGCGGCCTCGGTGTGATCCGCAGGGGAAGGAGGATCAGATGGCGGCTGTAACAACATTAGAAAGTTCGGTGAAACAACCGCACCAACAAAGCGGTGGGCACAGTGGTGCGGCGGACGGCAGTCAATTGTTGACGTTCAAGCTGGGCGACGAACTGTACGGGGTGGATATTTTGCGCGTGCAGGAGATCAAGGGCTACACCACCGTCACCCGGATTCCCAACACCCCCGCTTCTATCAAGGGAGTCATCAATCTTCGGGGCACGATCGTGCCGATTGTGGAGTTGCGGACGGTCTTTGGGATGCCGGCGATCGATGTAACGTCCTTCACCGTCATCATCGTGGTGGTCGTGCGGGACAAGATCATGGGGCTGGTGGTGGATTCGGTTTCCGATGTGCTGACCATCGACCGCCAGGACATTCAACCGCCGCCGGCCTTCGGCTCAAGGGTGGATGTGAGTTGCCTCAGCGGGATCGCCAAATCGGGTGACAAACTGGTGGCGTTGTTGGATATCGACCGTCTCTTGGCGGAAGGCCCCGCGTCGGATGGGAGATGACAGGTCTCATCCCCTTACCGGATATGTTATGGACAGCAATGTCAGTAGGGCCGAAGCGTTTCTTCTGGTCAGGCGCAAAGACTGCGTCGCCCCGAGGAAGCGTGTCTTCGAGGAAAAGAGAGGACCATATGGGGAATCTATTTGGGAGGAACATGAGAGGCGTAAGGAATTTGAAAGAGTACGGCGAAGCGGCCGATCGTGCGCAGGCTCTGCTTGAGTTGGCGCCGGATGGGACGGTGGTGACGGCGAACGAGCGGTTTCTGGCGCTCACGGGCTATGCCCTGGACGAGATCAAGGGAAAACCACATCACCTCTTCTGCGAGCCGGCGGAGGCGGAGAGTCCGGAGGATCGCGCGCTGTGGGAGCGGGTGCGTCGGGGGGAGGCCGACTCCCGAGTGCTGAAATGGGGGGGCCAGGGCGGCAAGGCCGTGTGGCTGGCCGCCTCC
>JANDJI010000005.1 GCA_024331125.1 Nitrospira sp. | reverse complement strand
GGGGCAGCCGTTCAGTGGGATTCAGGGGGGCGGGGCCTTGGCGGTGACGGACAGTCCGTCGCAGGGGGTGCCGGAGCCGAGCGCGGTGTTGCTGCTGGCCATGGGGATGCTGGGACTGGTGGTGTGGAAAAGATTTTACATGGGGGGCGGATCACATGCGTCGTAATGCCATGCTGATAAAAGGTTGTTTTAAAGGATGGTATCGGCTTGGACTGGGGCTCGCGTTTGCTGGCGCGATGGGATTTTCAATGGCTACGGAAGCAAACGCCTTGCCGATTGTGTTTGAATTTGGTTTTGGAGGTACGGTTTCGTACAGCGGCGGTGCTAATCCGTTGGTTACGACAGGCGGAGTCGTGACGGCCGTCAACAATGGAACAACCAGTCTGTCAATCAACGGGGGATTGCTCGACTTTTCGACCGGAAATTACGTGAGCGGTGGAACCACTACCACCGGTTTTCAAAATCAATATGCCGGAGGCGGCGCACTCACAATCAGCGGTGACATTGGCGGAAGTGATGTGGTTCTCTTATCTGGTAGCTTTTCCGGACCATCGGTATTTGATTGTTGTACCAGTGCCGTGTCGTCTTTCAGCGGGTTGTTGAACATTTATCATGTTGATTCATCTCTGGCTTCGGCTCTAGGGTTCAATCTTCCGGCGACGGGAGGATCCATTGCCCAGGTGCAAATTTTCTTTAACGGGTCTGCACCGACTGTCGCGGGGACTGCCTTTTCTGGAATCCAAGGTGGAGGGTCTTTGACCGTGAGTGATAGCGCGGCGGGGGTTCCAGAGCCGGGGGCCCTGCTTTTGCTTGGGCTAGGGTTGCTTGGTGGTGCGGCGTATCGAGCGAAGGTGGAGAAAAAGGCGTAGCGGTTTTTAAAAAACTGCACAATCTCTGATTGAAAATTAATGGGGCTGACCTTCATGAGAAGGTCAGCCCCGTTCTTTTTAATCGTCGGAGAATGGATGGCAAGCTAGAGTTCGGATAAGATTTGCTGAGCTTCTTGAGCGCCAGGGAAATTTCGATCGAGCTTCAACGCGGTTTGCAGCGACTTCTTTGCACCGTCCCTATCTCCGTTCTTGTATTGAGCCATGCCGAGGTGGAATTGGACGATGGGGTTCGTCGGGAGCTTTTCAGCAGCCTCCTTCAACAGGCTGACGGCGAGCACGTAGGCGTTTTTCTTGTAGTAAAGCCAGCCGATCGTATCGGCAATGGCCGGATCGTTCGGCTGTTGTTCCCTCGCCGTTTGAGCATAGTTCAGCGCCACGTCCAGATTGCCGCCCTGTTCGATCAACAGCCAGGCGAGGTTGTTGGCCGCCGGCGCGAATTTTTGATTCAGGGCGAGAATCTTTTCATAATGTGCCTTGGCCTTTTCATGTTCGCGTTTTTGTTCGTGGATGACGCCCAACATCATGTGGGCCTGGATGGCTTGTGGTTCCTTGTCCACGACGGCCTGGTATTCAGCGGCAGCCTGATCCATTTTCTCGGTCTGGTAATAAAGTTGCCCAAGGTTCATGTAAGCCGCAAGGAGGGAGTTGTCGAGTTCGATCGCCTTCTTAAAAGACCGTTCGGCCTGGTCCATGTCTCGTGTTGCCAGCCACAGCTCGCCGAGCAAGTTCTCGTGTTGGGCGCTCTGGGGCGCCGCGGCCATCTGCCGGAGCAGCCGTTCACGCCCCTCCACCGGTTTCCCCTGCGCGACTTTGATTGCCGCAATTTGGACGATCGGTTCAATGGCGCTCGGTTTGAGCGACAAAGCGTCCTCGAAATAGGCGATGGCCTTTGAATCGTTCTTCTCGGCTCGGGCGACAAGACCGAGGCTATAGGGGACCAAGGCTTCCTTCGGCAGCGCTTTGCCAATTGCTTCGTACACCTGTTTGCTTTTGGCAAAATCACCCTTGCGAAGATACGCGTTCCCCGCGATAAACGCCGCTTGAACGTTCCGTGGGTTCAATTGCACCGCCGCTTGGGCGTGTTCCAACGCCAAGTCAAACGATCCTTCGTTGAGAAAGAGTTCGGCCAAGGCCGTACGGGCTTCAGGCATGGAGGGGTTCAGCTTGACGGCTTGAGTCAACGCTCCTCGCGCCTGGGTGATCTGGCGGTTTCTCAGATAGGCGATGCCGAGAAAATAATGGGCCGGCGCAAATTGCGTTTCTTCATTGGCGAGCGTTTGGAAGAGCGTAACCGCTTCCTCGACCTTGCCTTTGGTGAGTGAGAGCCGGGCGTTAAAAAAGCGGCCGGACAGATCTCGGGCGTTTTTCGCAAGAATGGATTTGATTTGCGGTTCCGCCTCATCGGTTTTGCCGAGGTCAAGCAGCAGGGCGATCAATTTGTCGCGGGCGATGGCCGACGAAGCGTTCACTTGCAAGGCCTGCCGATAGCCGGCCAAGGCTTTGTCCCGCATGCCCAGTGAAGTAAAGAAATCACCCAAATGCAGGTGCGGCCGCTCGTCCTGAGGATAGGCCGTGGCCCACTGCTGGAGGACGGCTTCGGCATCAGCCAGTTTGTTGGTCAGTTGGTAGAGATTGGCAAGTCTCAAGCGAGCCGGTTCGTTGTCCGGTGCGGTGCCGATGACTCGCTTGAACATGGATTCCGCCTGATCGGGTTTGCCGGTTGAGAGGTGGAAGTCTCCCATCGCCAGCATGAGGTCCAGGGAGCTGGGATTGGTCGTGAGGCCCTGGCGGAGGACGTCTTCCGCGGAAGCCCGGTCATTGGCAAAAAAGTAGGCGCGAGACAGTTCAATGTAAGCACCGGGGTCGGTGGGATCGAGAGCCAGCAGTTTTTTAAGTTCTACAATCCCCTCTTGATAGCGTCTTTCATTGATCAAGCTGCGCCCGCGGATCGCCAGTGCGTCCCGATCTTGGGGAGCGGATGCCAAGATGAAGTCGGCCTGCTCCCTGGCCTTGGCCGGCTCGTTCCCAACCAGATACAGCTCGCCGATTTTGAGCCGGGCGTCGCGGTTGTCTTTATTGAGTTCGAGCGTCCGGCTCAATTCCGCGAAGGCCTTTTGAAGGTTGGCGATGCCGCCAAGTTTCAGATGAATGAGCGCCATTTGATAGTAGGCGTCGGCATTGCCCGGATCGGCCTTGGTCACGTTCATGTACTCGATCAACGCCTCGTGAAGTTGTCCTTTTTCCAGGAAACTCGCGGCCCGTTCGAGGTGTTTGGCCTTCTGGGTTTCCGGTGAGCCGGAGTTGCACCCCAGCACGACGAGCACAAGAACGAAGGAGAGTTTCCGCAGGGCGCTCGTGCTTCTTATCATCGACGCTCTCTCACTTGGTTCGGAAAAAGAAGCGTTTATCACGGCCCGCTGGCATTATTGAGCCAGGAGGGCTTCTAGTCAATGATGATTTGCTTCTTGGACGGATGACGGTTCGTCGTTTACTCGATGTGATTGCGATTTTCCCTGCATTGGTGCATTGTACCCGTCGGCCGTCTTAATGAGAATCGCGCCGCTTGCTCCGAATCGCGGGGACCATGTCTCGATTTGTTTTTTTGACCGCCGTCAACTCCTTCCGCGTTCTCCAGCGAAACCGATTGCAGGCCGGTCTCACGATGTTGGGCATTATGGTCGGTGTCGGCGCCGTTATCATGATCGTTGGAATCGGACAAGGAGCGCGCTCCACGGTCCAGGCGCAAATAGCAAGCATGGGAGCCAACGTGATCCTTATTTTGCCTGGCGCGACGACGGTGGGAGGCGTGCGGACCGGACTGGGCGGCGCGGCGACACTGACGGTGGCGGATGCGAGAGAGATCAAAAGTCAGGTGCCGCGGTTACGGGAGGTGGCATGGATCAAGCGGAAAGGTCTCCAGGTCGTCCGTGGCGGACGAAACTGGAGAGTCAATGTCTACGGAGCTTCTTCCGGATTTTTCTCGGTTCGACAATGGCCCGCCGAGAGCGGGACGGTGTTCTCGGATGCCGACGTGGAATCCATGAGCCGAGTTGCCGTGCTCGGCCGAACCGTGGTGGAGAATCTGTTCGATCCCGGGGAGGATCCAGTGGGGGCCATCGTCAGAATAGAGAACGTTCCCTTCCGTGTCATCGGTGTCTTGGCTGCCAAGGGGCAATCGGCTGAAGGAGGGGATCAAGATGACGCGGTGTTCATTCCGTTTTCCACGGCGGAGCGGCAGGTGTTCGGCGTGCAATTCTTCGCCGGTTTAGTCGGAGCTGTTCTGACCGCCACGGAACGCGAAGAAGACTTGGGTGCGGCAGTGAGTGAAATCAGACAGATTTTGCGCCAACGACATCGCTTGAGTGAGGAACAACCCGATGATTTCACCATCAGGACCCAGCGGGATATCGCTCAGGTTCAAGAAGAAACCAGCCGGACCATGATGGGCATGCTGCTGGTGGTCGCCTCCGTCTCGCTCTTGGTGGGCGGAATAGGAATTATGAATATTCTTTTGGTTTCCATTACTCAGCGGACCAGAGAGATCGGAATTCGCATGGCCGTCGGAGCGAAGCGGTACCACATTCTTATGCAATTTCTCAGCGAAGCCTTGATCTTGAGTCTGCTCGGGAGTCTCTTGGGGGTCTTACTCGGCCTTGCCGGTTCTCGGTTTGTGACGCAGATGGCCGGGTGGCCGACGGCGGTTCCTTTTGACGCCATCGCAATGGCCGTCTTGATCTCGACGGGAACCGGGCTCTTCTTTGGGCTGTATCCGGCTCAGAAAGCGGCCAAGCTGAATCCCATCGAGGCGTTGCGATACGAATGAGCTAGAGCCTCCAGTACTTGATAAAGGAGGGCAGTTCCGTCGGGTTGAGGATGCTTTTGACATCGACGACAACGCCGTATCGGTTGTTACGAAGCAGCCGGAGCAATTCCGCCGGTTTCATGTCTTTGTACGGCTGATGCGCGACGGCGATGACGATGCCGTCGAGCTCGTTCATTCGGCTCCAATCGGCCAGATGAATTCCATATTCAGCAACGGCTTCCTCCGGTTCGGCCAAGGGATCGTGGACCAGCACGTTGATTCCATATTCACCCAGCTCTTTCACGATGTCGGGTACCTTGCTGTTGCGGAGGTCCGGCACGTTTTCCTTGAACGTCAGCCCCAGCACTCCCACTCTCAACTCATTGGCGGGGCGTGACAGTTGGGAGAGCAACTTGACGGTATGTTCGGCGACGAATTTTCCCATCCCGTTATTGATGCGCCGTCCTGCCAGGATGACCTGCGGGTGGTAGCCGACCGATTCAGCCTTGGCGGTCAGATAATAAGGATCGACTCCGATGCAGTGGCCACCGACCAGTCCGGGAGAAAATTTAAGAAAATTCCACTTGGTCCCGGCCGCGTCCAACACCGATTTCGTGTCGATGCCGAGGCGATGGAAAATCAACGCGAGTTCGTTCATAAGGGCGATGTTCAGGTCACGTTGCGTGTTCTCAATGACCTTGGCCGCCTCGGCCACTTTGATGCTGGGCGCCTTGTGGATTCCCGCTTTGACCACCAGCCCATAGGTTTGAGCCACGATTTCCAAGGACTCGGCGTCTTGAGCCGCCACTACTTTGATGATCTTTTCGAGGGTGTGTTCTTTGTCGCCGGGGTTGATTCGCTCCGGGGAATAGCCGACCTTGAAGTCCACTCCCCCCTTCATGCCCGACGTCTTTTCTAAAATCGGAAGGCAGATTTCTTCCGTGACGCCCGGATAGACGGTCGATTCGTACACGACGATAGTGCCACGCCCCATGTTGGCGCCGATCGTTTCTGATGACATCCTAAGGGCTTTGAGGTCCGGTTGGAGCGCTTCGTTGATGGGGGTGGGAACGGCGACGATGATGAAATCGGCTTTCTTCAGGTCCGCCGGTTCGGCGGTGTAGTGTACGCGCGCGGCTTGTAGGTCTTCTTTCGTCACTTCTCCCGTTCGATCAACCCCATTCTTGAGTTCTTCGACTTTGGATCTGTTGACGTCGAATCCAATGACGGGGGCCAGTTTTCCAAAAGCGATAGCAATGGGCAATCCGACATAACCAAGTCCCACGACCGCAATCGATCGGTTCAAATTCTGTGTCATCGTTCGGGCACCTCCGAATGCATGGAATGATGAGTGAACACAGGAAACGTGGGAAAAACTTATCCCACTGTGCCATATGTTTAATGAATCGGCAAGCGTCTGCTCTGCCCAGGAAACATAATTAAGGGAGACAATGGCGCCTTGACGACTCCGGAGGGGAGGAGTATTCTTCGCGATACGTTCCATCTGCAATCGCCGTAATAGACTCGCCCTCTAGTTCACATGGAATCGAACGTTTCTGGCCAATCTTCTGAATCAATCCGACAATCGGCTTCTGAATACATTGTGAAGCTGGTTGCCAAGGCCAAGCAGGCGTCCGGAAAGCTGGCATCTTTATCGACGTCCGTCAAGAATCAGGCGTTGCTTGCCATGGCGGAGGCGCTTGAAGCCAAAACGGAGGAAGTGCTGGAGGCCAATAATCGCGATCTTGATGCCTTTGGGAATGCAACGGACAAAAAAGCCATGGCGGACCGTCTGCGCCTGACGCCGCAGCGGGTCGCGGAGATAGCCGGCGGGATCCGCGAAGTAGCGAAACTGTCCGATCCGGTCGGCGCGATGCCGTCGATGTGGACGAGGCCCAATGGGATGAAGGTGGGTCGCGTGCGCGTTCCGATCGGCGTGATCGGCATCATCTATGAGTCGCGCCCCAACGTCACGGCGGATTCCGCGGCTCTCTGTTTGAAATCGGGAAATGTTTGTGTCTTGCGGGGAGGAAGCGAAGCGATCCATTCCAATACGATGATTGCCGCCATCCTTTCTGAAGCGGCTGAAAAAGTCGGGGTGCCGTCAGGCGCCATTACCTTTATAGACCGACCAGATCGCGATTTGGTCCCGGTGTTGCTCAAGCAGGATCGCTTTATCGATTTGATCATTCCCAGAGGGGGTGAATCCCTTATGCGATTGATTGCCGAACACTCGACGATTCCGGTGGTCAAACATGACGCGGGGGTATGTCATATCTACGTGGATGTATCGGCGGACCTCGAGATGGCCCACGCCATCTGTCTCAATGCCAAGGTGCAGCGCCCTTCGACGTGCAACGCCATGGAGACTTTGCTGGTTCATCAGACCGTCGCTCGGACGTTCTTGCCGAAACTTGCCGGCAGCCTGCTGTCGGCCAAGGTCGAAATTCGCGGATGTCCCAAAACCTGCCAATTGATTCCGGAGGCGAAGCCGGCAAGCGAAGAGGATTATGGCAAAGAATTTCTCGACCTGGTCTTGGCGGTCAAGGTGGTCAAAAATATCGACGAAGCCATGGATCACATGGCGCGGTACGGATCGCGGCATACGGAAGCGATCGTCACGTCGGACTATGGGAGAGCCATGCGGTTTCTCAAAGAAGTCGACGCGAGTGCGGTGCTGGTCAACGCCTCCACCCGCTTGAACGACGGTTACCAATTCGGTCTCGGGGCAGAGATCGGGATCAGCACGTCCCGCATCCATGCCAGGGGCCCGATGGGCCTGGAAGAATTGACCTGCTTCAAATTTATCGTGCTGGGGAGCGGCCAGCTCCGCACGTGAATGTCGTCCGATCCGGTCTCCTTCGCTCTGCGGAATCCTGATCATCTCTGCTTTCCATCCACGCGTTCGCTTGCCGAGCACTTTCAAGCCGGTGGAGGACGGGTGGCCGTTCGTCCGACGGGACACATGGTTTTTTACCGCCCCGACGGCCGACGGTTTTTGGCGACGGATCCCGCCGGTCATCCGCTGCATGAGTGCGAATGGCGCTCGAACGATGACGGAACCGTCGGGCTTGCCAGGGCGCGCATTCGGCTTGATTGGGGGCGATGGATCGGACTTGTGCCCGGCGGCTTGGTGAATGAAACGAGCCTTGATCTGGCTCGGAGGCCCGGTTGGGAACGTCTCGTGCCGGATGATTTGCGTGCCATGGCGGCCCGCACGCTGGGGGTGTCGATCGAGGAAATTCGGGCATTTTATGACGATGAAGATCTCGGCATCGACGCGCGAGGAATTGCGACCATCCGCCACAGAAAGGATGCTCTTTACGTGTTGGACGATGGGACGTTTGCATCGGCTCGCTTCATGGCCTGTATGGGAGCCATGCACTGGGACCGGATTGATTTTCTTCCCGTCGTTGAGCTCTTTCAGTCGCTGCTGCCGGGAACCGGCTCGGCGGTCTTTGAATTGATTCGCGGGCTCTATGATGATCAGAACGAAGGGGCACAACACCCTCGTTCGCTCCGTTACCGAGGCATTCCGGCCTATCCGTCCAAAGCGGCCTGGCTCTTGTTCTCCAGATTTTTTGTGCCTCATGCGCCGATGGGAGCGGATGCGGCCGCTATCTTTATGGACCAAGTTCGCGCCCATGAGATTACATGGACTCCGGCGCCGGACCCTCCGGTCCGATATTTTTACGACCGGCCGCCGTTGTGTCTGACAGTGCAGGGGACAAGTATCGAGAAAGCCACGCTGGCGGACGATGAATCGGGATTATCCTACGTGAATCCGGCCGGGCATCGTGTTGCGCCATGGGATCGAACCGTCACGGCGCAGAATGGGATCATTGAAATGCGCGATCGACAAGATCGCAGGCAGATTGCAGTCGGCATCCCGGGAGTCGCTTTATCGCCCTCGGGAACCGCACCGCCTTCCAGTCCGGTCGATTGGCGGACCGTCTTTCACCCGGTGATGCCCGCGATTGATCCGAACACGGCGTTCGGATCGGTTCCGTTATATCCACAAGATGAAACTCCGATTGAGGAAGTCGCCGCCCAACCCTTTGTGGCCGACTATCTGCAAGACTTGACGGAGCAAGACCGTGAGATTGCGAAAATTGTCGCTCTGGCCGATCGCATCTTGGTTGATAACGGTGACGCCGTCATCGCCACCTGTCTTCCGTTTGACCGGCCGCGCGATCTGGTCGCCCTGGTCCGCCGGCCGGCGTTTGCCATGAAACAAGCCCAGCGGATGTGGGCCCTGTGCGCGGAACTCGGACGTTGGGATTGGTTGCGCCGGGCAAGATTTTGCACGGGAGGCGAGCCGGTTCCTGTTGGATGGCAGGCCGATCTCGCCTATGTGTGGCTGCCCTACGAGGACTTCGAAGAGCCGGCCGCTCTGGAGCGCAGCACGGCGTTGCTGATCCATCGTGTAAGACGGGGAGGCGATGCGTTTATCACGGGGCCGGCATACTACGGACGCGAGCTGGCACGAGCCGGTTTTCAGATTTTGTGGAAAGAGGCCGTGGAGCGGTTACCCACCTTTGCCATGCACAAGACCATTCTCCCTAAAGCGACGTTGCATCCAGGGCTGACGCTCTTTCAAATTCACTGCTAAATCGTGTTGAGATGGCATCGTGCCGACCGTGTCGAGAAGATGCGATGAGGCGGGTTATGAGAATTTGAGTCACGCAGGGAGGTAGTGTCTTGGGATACGTGGGCCGATGGCACAAAGAACTTCGTAGGGAATGGTCTCGGCCCATTGCGCGAGGTCATGAGCGGTGATCCGTTCGTCTCCCTGGCGGCCGATGAGCACCGCTTCGTCGCCGACCGTGACCCCCGGGATGTTTGTGACGTCGACCATGATCATATCCATGCAGATCAGTCCCACGATCGGCGCTCGATGTCCCCGAATCAGGACGAATCCGCGATTCGAGAGGCGGCGATGGATGCCGTCCGCGTAGCCGATCGGCAGCACGGCGATGGTCGTTTTCCGTCGTGCCGTAAAGGTGCCGTTGTAGCCGACCTTCTGCCCGGGCAAAATGGTGCGGAGTTGCGCGACGGTCGTTTGCAGGGACAGTACCGGCTTTAAGTCCGGCACGGCTACGGAGTTCGGCAGCGTGTGATAGCCGTACAACATGATGCCGGGCCGAACGAGCGAAAAGCAGGATTCGGGAAAACGGATTGCTCCGCCGCTGTTGGCCGCATGGATAAGCGGCACCCTGAATCCGCTTGTAGTGACGATGTCGATGGCATCTCGAAATCTGGCCAGTTGTTCCTGCGTCATGTCCGCGGAGGGACCGTCGGTGTCGGCCAGATGGGTCATGAGACCTTCCAATCGGAGGGGAGGAGGAAACCGACGGCCGCCGAAGAGTTCCGCAAGTTCTTGCTGCGATAGTCCCAGCCGTCCCATACCGGTTTCCACTTTGAGATGAATCGGATACGGTGCTGGAAACGACGAGGCCGCCTTCGCCAGAACCGGGAACACCGCGATGTCGCTCACGACAGGGGTGAGCCGATGAGCCAAAAGATCTCCGACCTGTTCGTGGAACAGGGGGCCGAGCACGACGATCGGCTGGGTGATGCCGGCATGACGCAGGATGACGCCTTCTTCGATCGAGACGACGGCGACATGGGACACGCCGTGACGTATCAATGTTCTGGCCGTTTCCACCGCGCCGTGACCGTAGGCGTCGGCTTTGATCACCGCCATCATGCTGCAACCGGAAGGGAGACGATTCCGGAATTGGGTCAGATTGTGGGTCAGGGCGGTCAGATCGACGGTTGCGGAGGTTGGGAGGAATGTCGGAGGAGTGGGCACGCGTGAAAGAAGCCGGAAATCCGAAGGGTCAGACTTCCATGATCTCCTGTTCCTTTTTTTTGATGATCTCGTCGATCTTGTGAACGAACTGATCGGTGATCTTTTGCGTTTCTTGTTCGGCCTTGCGCAGCTCGTCCTCGGTCAGCTTGGCATCTTTCTGAAGTTTCTTCAATTCTTCGTTGGCGTCGCGCCGAAAGCCGCGGATGTGTACCTTCGTGTCCTCGCCGTGTTTTTTACAGATCTTGGTCAGTTCTTTTCGGCGTTCTTCCGTGAGGGGAGGAAGAGGGACGCGGATGATCTTGCCGTCATTGGACGGCGTGACGCCCAATCCCGAAGTGGCCAAGGCCTTTTCGATTTCTTTGATCAAATTCGGCTCCCATGGCTGAATGGTGATCAATCGCGCCTCCGGCGTCGAAATGTTGGCGACCTGTTTCAAGGGGGTCATGGTGCCGTAATAGTCGACCCTCACGCCGTCGAGAAGGGCTACGGAGGCTCGGCCGGTTCTGAGACCGGAAAGATCCCGCTTTAAGTGCTCAACGGCTTGCTCCATCTGATGGGTGAGTTTTTGATGAACGGGTGTTGCGCCTGACATCGTGAGGCTCCGCGATGAAATCAACGATTGCTCGGCGTGACCAGCGTGCCGATCGGTTCGCCCATGGCCACGCGCCGGAAATTGCCCTTCACTTTGAGATTAAAAACGATCAACGGCAGATGGTTATCCATACAGAGACTGATCGCCGTTGCGTCCATGACCTTGAGATTTTGATTCAAGATCGAAAGGAACGGAATCTCCGAATACTTTTGGGCCGTCGGATTCTTGACGGGATCGTCATCGTAAATACCGTCGACTTTGGTGCCTTTCATGATGACTTGGGCGCCGATTTCCATGGCGCGGAGGGCGGCAGCGGTGTCGGTCGAAAAGTAGGGGTTGCCTGTGCCTCCTGCGAAAATGACCACTCGATGTTTTTCCAAGTGCCGGATGGCCCGCCGGCGGATATAGCCTTCCGCCAGTTGGCGCATTTCAATTGCGGATTGCACGCGGGTCATGATGCCGGCGCGTTCCAAAGCGTTCTGTAAGGCCAAAGCGTTGAGCACCGTGGCGAGCATGCCCATGTAATCGGCCGAGGCGCGCTCCATCCCCGACGCACTGGCGGCGATTCCTCTGAAGATGTTCCCACCTCCGATCACAAGGGCTACTTGGATGCCGAGTTCGACAACGGATTTGATTTCTTCGGCCAGGCTCTCGAGAACGGAGGGCTGAATTCCATAGCCCTGCTCGCCGGCCAGCATCTCGCCGCTGACCTTGAGAAGGAGGCGATGGTATTTGGCTCCGCTCATGCCTCGCCCAGTTGATAGCGGACGAATCGTCGGATGTTGATGTTCTCTCCGATTTTTGCGATCTTTTGGGCCAGGAGATCCTTGATGGTGATAGCCGGGTCTTTAATGAAGGCCTGCTCCAGCAAGCAGGATTCCTGATAGAATTTTTCTAGCTTTCCCTCGACGATTTTCGGCCAAGCGGCGGGCGGTTTTCCCATCTCCTTCGCTTGTCCCTCATAAATTGCCCGTTCCTTTTCGATGAGGTCCTTGGGGATATCCTCTCGTCTGACGTACAGCGGTTTGGCCGCCGCGACTTGGAGGGCAAGATCGTTGACGAAGGTTTTGAACTCGTCGTTGCGCGCGACAAAGTCCGTTTCGCAATTGACTTCGATCAGCACCCCGATTTTCCCCCCCATGTGGATATACGCGTGGACAAGGCCCTGGTTTGTCTCGCGCCCGGATTTTTTCGCCGCCGCCGCCAGACCCTTTTGTCGCAAATAGTCGACGGCCTTCTCGATATCGTTGCCGTTTTCAGCCAATGCCTTCTGGCAATCCAGAATGCCGGCGCCGGTTTTTTCACGAAGCTCTTTGACCAACTGACTTGATCCCGCCATAGTCCGTCATCCTTTTTGTGGTCGTTCTGCTGAAACCAGGTCGAGCACGATGAAAATGAGTTGTCCGCCTACGATGCCGGAACGCTCTCAAGGCGGACCGTCTGTTTCTTCTCGCCAGCCTCCGGCACGGCTTGAAATTCCGCCTCCTCTCGTTGGGTTTTGAGATGGGCGCCTTCGATGCAGGCATCGGCGATTTTTGAGGTAATGAGCTTGATGGAGCGGATGGCGTCGTCGTTGCCGGGGATCGGGTAGGCGATATTGTCCGGATCGCAGTTGCTGTCAAGAATCGCGATCACGGGAATGTCCAGCCGCACGGCTTCTTGGACGGCGATCCGTTCGATTCTGGTGTCGAGTACGAAGATGGCTCCCGGAAGCGTCCGCATGTTTCTGATGCCTGAGAGGTATTTTTGCAACTTGGCGACGTTCTTCTGCATCAGGAGAATTTCTTTCTTTTTGAGGCCGTGCTCGGCGGGATTTTCCAGGATGGTCTCGAGTTTTTTCATTTTGTCGATGCTGCGACGGATGGTCTGAAAATTCGTCAGCATTCCTCCGAGCCAGCGTTGGTTGACGAAGAACGCGTTGGCGCGTTTGGCTTCTTCTTCGAGAATTTCGGCCGCCTGCCGTTTGGTTCCGATGAACAAGATCGATTCGCCGGCCGCCACCGTGTCGCGGACGAACGCGTAGGCTTGGTTGAGACGGTCAAGGGTTTGTTGCAGGTCAATGATGTAGATTCCATTTCGCTCGCCGAAGAGAAATTTTTTCATCTTCGGATTCCAGCGATTCGTCTGATGACCGAAGTGTACTCCGGCTTCCAATAACTCCTTGATCGTCACCACTCCCATGCGTTCACCTCCCTTCAAGGCTTGCAGAGCGCCCGTGAAACGGGCGAGGGGAACAGCCCCTTAGTCTCAAGCCGAGCAGCGCGTACGCTGATGTTAAATTTGAAAGAGTCCGGTCCCTATCCCAATGGATGAGACGGGTTGACAAGTTGTCATCTGCAAAGCCGACGCACGCTACCATAGTCGCTGAGCATTTTCAAGCGGTTGAGAGAACATGGTTCCTTATCTTGATCGCATCAACATAATAAAATGGGATGAACCTAAGTTTGTCAGCGTAAGCCAGACAAAAAGCAAGAGAAGAACATTCGAAGCGCCAGCCTCATTGGAACCTTTAGGACCGGTAGCTGGCGTTAATGCGGATGTATTCGTAGGAGAGATCGGTCGTCCACATGTGCGCGTGGGCCTTACCCTGCCCGAGGTCGATTGAGATGGCAAACTCTCGTTGTTTGAAGACCCGGGCGATTTTTCGCTCGGCGTCAAGACCGGTCCCTGTTCCTTTTTTGACCATGACGACATCGCCGAAACGAACCGTGATTCTATTCGGATCAATCGGGGTGCCTGATCGGCCGATTGCCGCCATGACCCGCCCCCAATTGGCGTCTTCTCCGAACAGAGCGGTTTTAACAAGGTTGGATGTCGCGACGGTGGAGGCCACACGTTTAGCCGCGGCTTCGGTTTTGGCGCCGCTCACCGCAATCTTGACGATTTTGGTCACTCCTTCACCGTCTCGGCATATAGCGAGCGCCAGTCGTTCAGAGGCTTCGTACAACATTTGCTCAAACGTGCGATAGTGGCGAGTGCCCTCCCGGATTGGCCGGTTTCGAGCCATGCCGTTGGCCAGGCACAAGACCATGTCGTTGGTGCTGGTGTCGCCGTCCACGGTGATACAGTTGAAGGATCGATTGACCGCCGACGTCAGAGCCCGTTGAAGCGCCGCCGGTTCGATGGCCGCGTCGGTGGTGAGAAAGGCCAACATGGTGGCCATGTTGGGATGGATCATCCCGGAGCCTTTGGCGATTCCGCCGATCGTGAAGACCGTTCCGTTCACTCTGCCACGGAGAACGACGGTTTTCGGCCTCAAATCGGTCGTCAGGATTGCGCGAGCGGCCTGCTTTCCTCCGCGGGGACTGAGTCGAGCGATCAGAGTCGGAACGTGGCTGATGATCCGGTCGATGGGCAGGGGACGGCCGATCACACCGGTCGAACCGACAAACACCTGGTGGGTAGGGATAGAAAGGGCCCGTGCGACCGTCGAGGCCATGGCTTTTGCCGCGACGAGTCCATCCGGTCCCGTACAGGCGTTGGCGTTTCCGCTATTTACGATGATCGCGCGACCCTGGCGGCGACCGAGGTGCAGGCGGTTGAGTCGTACGGGAGCGGCCTGAACGCGGTTCTTTGTGAAAACGCCGGCGATTGGTCCGGCGACCTCTGAAACGATGAGGGCGAGGTCGGGCATTCCGGCCTTCTTGATTCCGCAGTGGAGGCCGGTTGCTTGAAAACCTGTGGGCACCGTCACGCCCTGTGCGTGGTCGTTTTTCACTGCATGTTTCCAGAGAGAGGTCGGTGGAGACCGGTGAATATCACGGATAGCTGCTCGGCGCCGTCAACCCGCTGTCTTCGGGAAGTCCCATCATCACATTCATCGCTTGGATAGCCTGACCGGCCGCACCCTTGACAAGATTGTCAACGGCCGCGACCGTCACGACCCACCCCGTCCGAGCGTCCAAATATACGCCGACGTCGCAAAAGTTTGAACCTTTGAGATAACGAGGATTGGGGACAATGTCGCCAAACAACCGGACGAACCGCTCTCCTTTATAAAAGTCCGCGTAGAGGGCCCGGAGTTCGTCAATCGTGGTCGGACGCGTCAGCTTACAGTAAGCCGTGCTCAAGATTCCTCGATTCATAGGTACCAAATGGGGGGTGAAGGTGATGGTCACCTGCCCTGGTGACCTGAGGATTCCCGCAAGCTCCTGTTCAATTTCAGGGACATGGCGATGGGTTCCGATCTTGTAGGGTTCGAGCGATTCATGGGCTTCCGGGAAATGATAGGGTAACGCCGGGCTTCGCCCCGCGCCGGAAATGCCGGATTTGGCGTCGATGACGATTGTGTCCGGTTGGATGACGCCTTTGGCGACCAGGGGCGCTAACTGAAGAATCGCGGCCGTGGGATAGCAGCCGGGAGAGGCAACCAGTTTCGTTTTAGCAATGGCATGTCGATGGAGTTCCGGTAAACCGTAGACGGCCTTCTTTAATAAATCTGCATGCTTGTGTGGCGTTTGGTACCAGGATTCGTAAGCAGTGGCATTCTTGAGGCGGTAATCGGCGCTCAGGTCAACGACATAGAGACCCGCGCTCACGCAGGAAGCGACCGGCTCCTGCGATTTGGTATGGGGGAGGGCCAAAAAAACGGCGTCGGCTCGTTCGGCCAGCGCCTCGGGTGCCAGCGATTCAAAACGATGATCGACAATGCCCGTCAGGCTGGGAAAGACCGAGGCGACCGGTTGGCCGACCGATTTCTCCGACGTCACGGCGGTGATTTCGTAATGAGGATGGGCGGCGGCAAGCCGAACGAGCTCGGCTCCCGCATAACCGCTGGCACCCGCAATAGCGACTCGGAATTTCTTGGGCATGAGTCTTACCTCTATTCGTATTCGAATTGAGGAACGGAGCGGTATGGAGGAGAGATAAAAAACGGGAAGGTCTTAAACCTTCCCGTTCCAGAGAACCGGCACCTCCTGACATTACCGTTTTGAGTATTGGAATCGCTTGCGGGCGCCTTTCTGGCCGTACTTTTTTCGCTCTTTGACGCGTGAGTCTCTCATGAGGAGTCCTTCCTTCTTGAGAGGGGGGCGAGCCGATGGGTTCATGGCGACGAGAGCTCTTGCAATGGCGTGCCGAAGCGCTCCGGCTTGCCCTGTAGGTCCGCCGCCGTACACGGTCGCGTTGATCGAGCACTTGCCAAGAAGCCCGGCTAACTCGAGTGGAAGTTGAATGATTTGTCGCAAGGTGAGACGGGGAAAAGCTTGTTCCAGCGGTTTTTCATTAACCGTGATTTCGCCGGCGGTCCCGCTCACCCACGCCCTCGCGACCGCGCATTTTCTGCGACCCGTTGCATAGTGTGGTGCCACTGCCATGAGAGTTGTCTCCTTCCGTCTGTCCTGTAGCGTGATTGTTCCTTATAACGAAATCGGTTCCGGCTGTTGTGCGTGATGCGGGTGATCCGGGCCGGTGTAAACCCGGAGTTTTCTGGCCATACCGTTTCCAAGCGGGTTTTTGGGAAGCATCCCTTCAATGGCTTGAACAAGCAATTGCGAAGGGTCTTTTCGAAACAGGTGCTCGGCCGAAGCGGTCTTCAGGCCTCCGGGGTAGCCGGTGTGGCGACGGTACAGCTTGGTTTTCATCTTATTGCCGGTCAATTGAATCTTTTCCGCATTCACGATAATGACGTGGTCTCCCATATCGACATGGGGGGTGAATGTAGAGCGATGCTTTCCTCTTAAGATGGCTGCGACTCTGGCGGCGAGCCGTCCGAGAGTTTTCCCCTCTGCATTGACCAGATACCACGTATGCCGCACATTGGCCGGTTTTTCAAAGTAGGTCATTGCGTGTCTCCTCGATCCCATTTCTCCAAAACGATAAGTTAGACTTCCTGCGTTCCGAAATTTTTTGACTCGACTTTGCTCAACCATGCTTCAAGGTTTTGGCCGCTTCTCCGCCTCCAGACGTCCTGCGTTACGTAGATCGGAGCGTGGCAACGCAACGCCAACGCGATAGCATCACTCGGTCTTGCGTCAATGGTTCGAGTCACTCCGTTACTTTGGATGTAAACCGTCGCGAAGTAAGTGTTGTTTTTTACATCCGTGAGGACCACCTGCGTCATCGTTATGCCAAGATGGTCCCCGAAATTTTTGATCAGGTCGTGGCTCATGGGTCTCGGGGTGACCGAAACGTCCAACGCCCTCCGAATCGCTTCACCTTCCGATGCCCCCACCCAGATCATGAGATGTTCCGTGGGAACGTCGGTGCGTGAAAGGACGGCGATGCGAGTATCGGTGGTCGAGTCGTCGACGACACGGTCGACCGATAGTTGAAGCAACGGCTCTGCGGATTCGATCGTCGGTTCAGGCATGGCTTCAGGAATCCAGTTTCCCAAAATCTTCCGGCTTCAAATTTTCCAACCACTGATCGAGCTCTTCCGAGCTTTGTTTTTTGATGACCGATTCATTGACGAAAATCGGGGCTTCCGACCGAAGCGCCAACGCGATGGCATCGCTCGGCCTGGAGTCCACCGTGTACTCCGAATCGCCGTACATCAGGTGGATTTTGGCGAAATAGGTATTTTCGTTCAAATCGGTGATGACCACGCTGATGACTTTGGCATTCACCGCATCCAAGTAGGCCTTCATAAAATCATGGGTCATCGGACGAGGCGGCGCAATGTTCTCCAGAGCCAAACTGATGGAACTCGCTTCCGGTTTTCCGATCCAAATCGGCAGCATTTCCGATTGGTTTTCATCTCGCAAGATCACGATGTAGGCGTTATTGTAGGGATCGAACATCAATCCCTTGACGTGCATCTGGGTGATCATACGGTCAATCCGGCTTCAATCTTTGCGCTGTGCTTTGAGCACGACGCACCGTGGCGAAAAAGAAACACGCAAACGTAGCACTTCTCAATTCACACTGTCAATGAAGGCCCGTTGGCTGAAAGGCCTCGACTCATGGAGACGTTCAGTGGGAGTCACCGTCAAAAACAAAAACGGAGAATAGGTGGAACGACGATGGCGCCGCGCAACAGGCTTGTCGTTACTGCGCGTTATTGATTGAGAGGCCGATAGTTTTCCGCCACCTTGGACGAATCGACAGGCTCGCCCAGCTTCAAGAAGGCTTTCATTTGTTTTCTGACCAGCTCGCGACCGCTTTCATCACCGAGATTGACGCGGTATTCATTGATGATCATGACCCGCATCCCTTCCCATTTTTTCCAACAACTTTGACAGACCTTGGCTTTAACCTCCGCCTCGAGTTTTCCGAGAAAAAGGGGAGCAGTGATGGCTTCTCCGGTCTGCCCACATGTCACGCACGCTACTTCCGCCATGTCCGTGATACTCCTTGTTTGCGCGAAGTTTTGAAAACGGTGCTGAAGTGTGGATATCGAGATTCATTATGATGAGCCACGCGATGCACTATAGCAAACCTCGGTTTGGGAAAAAAGGGATGCGGGTACTTCCCTCCTCTTCCTCTTCCTCTTCTTTCCTCCTCCTCCTCCTCCTCCTCCTCCTCCTCCCAGTGACGTCTCTCATTGACCGTAAAGGGCCGTCATGTTACAAGAGCGTTCCTTAGATGCGGCATGAAGAGTTATAGGCCCGGATGGCGGAACTGGCAGACGCGCCGGACTCAAAATCCGGTTCTCGCGAGAGAGTGGGAGTTCGACCCTCCCTCCGGGCACCACGATTTGCAGAAGACGTATCGTGCCCTCTTGACAGTGGCATGCAGTTGGCCTAGGGTTCATACAATACACGTGGACGAAGATTTGCGAAGATTTGATTTGGGTTGAAGGCTCTGAAAGATTGACGATCGTTGTCGCGAAGAAGTTCACAATATCGGCGTATTCTTTTGCACCACACCATGCTTTTACTTACAAGGAGGCAGTCCATGCGTAAGGTGTTGGCACTGGGAGCCGCGATTTTATTAGTCGGCTCTGGAGGCGTTGCAAAGGCTCAAGAGCGCCTGCAGCAATCGTCTGGTGGATCCGCGATGGGTGTAGGAACCGGGGTTGGCGACGTCTCCGGGCACGCAAACCGCGTACAAGCGTTCGATCGGAATGCGTTTCTCGATCGCCTTTCATTGCCGGAAACCATTTACGGACGGGTGCTGGCTATCGATTTCCCTGGAGGAAAGATGCATCTGGAGACTGGCGGGAGCTCGCACGATGAAGGCAGAGCCGGCTTGGGAGCCATGAATTCGCTTGTGGTGTTTTTCGATGAGCGAACCAACATGGATCAAATCCGGACCTTAAACGCGGGTGATGATATTTCTTTGCAGGTCGTCGAGGCGACGACCGCTCACCAGGAATTTGGGACCGGTCGGAAAATCGTTCGTGAAGTCTACGTGCTGCGTGGGAATGAGAAGCTGGCAGGGTTCGGTGGGCTGGGACAGCGTCCCGACCCGTCAACCGAGCGGGGAATTGAAACGAGCAGCGGTAGCATGACGGGCGGTGTCGCCGGCGGAGTGATACCGGGCAAGATCGGAGGAGTAATCGACACGACGATCGGCGAATACACGGGATCGGCTCCGTGCTGGAATTGCGAGCCCCAACCTGGCTGGGGGTATGGATCAAAACAGACCAAATCCGATTACGGAACCGACCTCGCAAAACCGAATCTAGTGAAGGGTCTTGAATAGAACAGAACGATCGAACAACGAGCGGCTCTGTCGGGAAAAGAGGGTGATGTTCATCACCCTCTTTTTTCTTAACTTGTTTCTTAGCTTGGCAAGGTGGTTTTCGACCACGGGAAAGTCGGAGTGGAGAAGGAAGCCACGGCCTGGATCCAACGATGTCGATCTGTCTTTTGCAAATAGATACGTGAGGGTGAGATGAGCGACGGTGAAAAGCCTCAGGCTCTCTATGAATCGGACGAAGAGCTCGACCTTCGTGGCGTCATTTGTCCCTATAACTTCGTCAAGACGAAGCTCAAGTTGGAGGCAATGAAGCAAGGCCAGGTCCTCTCTGTCTTGCTGGATGGCGGCGATCCGATCAGGAATGTTCCTCAAAGCGTTGAGAACGAAGGCCACACGGTCCTGGCGTTGGAGCAGATCGATCGAGTGTATCGCGTGTTGATTCGTCGGGAAGACAACGATTAATCCAGGCTTTCAGCCCTTGCGTGTCCGCCTCCGTTCATTTCTTTTTGTCCTCCCACTGATGACGAGCGTGATGTCGGAGAAGGCGGGGTGTGACGCCAGCAGATTTTGTATCTGGCGAGCGGTCCCTCTCAGGGTTCGTTCGTGGGAAGTGGTCAGATCGCAAGCCAGTGTGAGGTAACGTCGGGGGGCTGTCTCCGCGATCGTGCGTAGCGCGCAAGGCAGCGAGTCGATCGTGCAGAAGGCGACGATCGCGGTTTCACCGGCCAGATGGCCGGCAAGGCGACGACGAATAGCTCGTTTTGAGTCCGGTAGCTGCCCAAGAAATAGGAAACAGTCGGCCGGAAGTCCCGCGACTGAGAGCGCCGCCGTTAGAGCCGATGGTCCGGGAATCGACACGACGCGAATGTCATGTGCGTGGGCGGATGCCACCAAGATGGAGCCGGGATCCGCAATCATCGGTGAACCGCAATCCGATACGAGAACGATTCGTTGGCCCTGTTTCAAGCGATCGATTAAAACCGCTGCTTTCTGTTTGATGCCAGTCGGTCCGTAGCTTGTCAATGCCGTGTCGATGCCATGATGGGTCAGTAATCGACGGGTGGCGGCCGGGTCTTCCGAGGCGATGAGGTCGGCATCGCGTAGCACTCGAAGAGCGCGTAATGTGATGTCGTCGGCGTGCCCGATCGGCACGGCGACAACATAGAGAATCCCTTCTCTCCTTTGTTGACTCTTCTCAAGGCTCATCGATATAATCCCTTGCTAATCTTCACAATTTCGCTGCCGGCCAGGAACGGGATTGGGAAAAGGCGCGTCCGATGGCCTCAGTCTGTTTCATGATTACCATGGCGCTGTATCTCGCGGCCACGATCTCGTTTCTCATTTATTTGTTGCGACGTTCCGATGCCCTATCAAATATTTCTCTTGGAATTACAGCCGTAGGGTTTCTGGTTCATACCGTTGCATTGGCTGCCAAAGCGGCGGCCTCCTCTTCGTCGTCCCACCCCAGTTTCTTTGAAGCGCTGTCCTTCTTTTCCTGGATGATCATCCTTGTTTTTCTCCTGGTGGAGTTCCGGCATCGTATTCCTGTACTTGGTTCATTCATGGTTCCGCTGGCGTTGATGTCGTTGGTCTCGGCGGCCGCGTTGCCGGAGACCGTTCCCACCCTGAAACCCGTTTTTAAGACTCTGTGGGTTCACGTGGCATTGAGCATGTTGGGTGCCGTCGGGTTTGCGGTGGGATTTGTGGCCGGGGTGATGTATTTGATTCAAGAGCGTCTGCTGAAATCGAAACGGTTCAATGTCCTCTACAGCAAATTGCCCGCTCTCGATTTTCTTGACCGTTTGAATCAGCAATCCATTGTGTTGGGGTTCCCGCTGCTCACGTTGGGGATCGTCACCGGCGCAATCTCCGCCGAATTCTCGCGTGGTTCGTATATGACGTGGAATCCCGAGCAGACGGGAGCGGTGGTCACCTGGCTGTTTTATTTCGTCGTGTTGCTGGGGCGTCTGACGGTCGGATGGCGGGCGAAACGGGCCGCGTATTTGACGGTGGTCGGATTCGCCTGCGTCATCCTGACGCTGGTCGGAGTCGTGCTTAAGGGCCATGGAGATGTGTCGTGACATGCACGTAATTGTCGTGGGATTAAGCCATAAGACGGCTCCGATTGAGATCAGGGAAAAGTTGGCCGTTCCGGAAAGCCGGTTGGGAGAGGCGCTGGGCCGGCTGTGTTCGTACGAGGGGGTCAGAGAGGGAATGCTGCTCTCGACCTGCAATCGCGTGGAAGTCTATTCGGTCGTCGAAGACGTGGAAGTCGGGCACGAACGCATCCAAGAATTCCTGGCGGATACGAACCTATCGTTATCTTCGGAACAACTGACGCCGCATCTGTACTGGTATACGGGTGATCGGGCGATCGCCCATTTGTTTCGAGTGGCGGCGAGTCTCGATTCAATGGTCGTCGGCGAGCCGCAGATTCTGGGCCAACTGAAAGATGCCTTCGAGGTCGCCTTGGCGCACAAGACGACGGGCGTCATCATGAACAAGATTGTCAAGAAAGCCATTTCGGTCGCGAAGCGGGTGAGGACGGAGACGAAGATCGCTGAAACGGCGGTTTCCGTGAGTTATGCGGCGGTCGAGCTGGCCAAGAAGATTTTTTCCAACCTTGACGAGAAGACCGTGATGCTCGTAGGAGCCGGGGAGATGGCGAAGTTGGCGGCGCGGCATTTGATCGCTCAGGGAGTGAGACAGGTGCGGATTACGACGAGAACGCCGCAGCACGCGATCGATCTGGCCGACAAGTTCGGCGGAACGCCCGTTCCGTTCGACCATTTCAAGGACGAAATGGCGGCGGCGGACATCGTGTTGGTTTCCACGGGGGCGTCGCATTATCTTGTCGGTGCGGAAGACGTGCAACGGGCGGTCGACAAGCGGGGGAACCGTCCGATGTTTTTGATCGACATCTCGGTCCCGCGCAACATTGATCCGGCCGTCCGCCACGTCGACAATGCGTTTTTGTTCGACATCGACGACTTGACGCATCGGGTCCAACAGAATCGGGAAGAGCGGCTTCAGGAGGCGGAAAAGGCGGAGCGGATGATCGTGGAAGAAGTTGCCGTTGCCGTCGAATGGATGAAATCATTGGAAGTGACTCCGACGATCATCGCGTTGCGCAATCGCGTAGACGAAATTAAGCGAATGGAAGTCGAACGGGTCCTTGGTCGATTATCCCATCTCTCGCCGCAAGACCGTGAATTGGTGGAGGGATTGGCGTCCTCGATCGTGAACAAGTTGATTCATCGAACCATGGTGACTCTGAAGGCGGAAGTCAATTCTTCGAACGGCCCGGCCTTCGTCGAAGCCGCCCGCCGGTTTTTCCATCTTGACCGGCCTTCTTCTTCCGAACTCTCCGAAGCGGATCGATCGCGGTATCTCGCCGGCCGGTCTCATACTTCGGACCGGGAAGAGCCCGAATCGGTCGTTCACAAGCAGGTTCGTTGAGTTGTCGCCGGCGTGAACGGAAAAATGGCGGGGATGTCGGTGCCACCAGATCGTCGATCGGCGTTAGTCATCGGAACAAGAGGAAGCAAACTCGCGCTCCGACAGAGTGAATGGTTTCGATCGCGCGTTCAGGCCGTCGCGCCGGATATCGGCGTAACGTTGCGCAAGATTCAGACGTCCGGTGACAAAATCCTCGATGTGCCGCTGGCCAAGATCGGCGGGAAAGGGCTCTTCGTCAAAGAAATCGAGGAAGCCCTGCTCGCCGGCGAGATTGACCTGGCCGTTCACAGCATGAAGGATGTACCGGCTGAAATGCCGGACGGGCTCGACATCCTCTGCGTGCCTTCCCGCGAAGACGCCCGCGACGCGTTGATCAGCCGAGACGGGCGAAGATTCAAGGACCTGCCGCCCGGCGCCGTCATCGGCACCGCGAGTTTGCGCCGGCAGGCGCAGCTCCTCGGCCTCAGACCCGACCTTCGGATCAGCCTGTTGCGAGGCAACCTCGACACTCGCCTCAGAAAGTTGAAAGAAGGGGATTTCGACGCCATCGTGCTGGCCGCGGCCGGATTGCATCGGTTGGCGTGGGCCGGGGAGATTACCGAGTATCTCGATCCGATCGTCAGCTTGCCGGCGATCGGCCAGGGAGCATTGGGCATTCAAGGACGGAGCGATGACAGTGTTGTGCGTTCGATTCTGGAGCCGCTCAACGATCCGGTCACGCGAACGGCCGTGACCGCGGAACGCGCGTTCTTGCATCGACTGGAGGGCGGCTGCCAAGTACCGATCGCCGCCCATGCGACGGTGTCCGATGGACAGGTCCGGTTGGATGGACTCGTGGCCAGCGTGGATGGGAAGACCATCATTCGGGATCAGATTGAAGGCACGAATGAGGACGCCTTCGCACTAGGTATTCAATTGGCCGAACGATTGCTCGCGAGGGGTGGCGATCGAATCCTTCGGGACATTTATGGAACCGATCGATGAACGCCGAAGGACCAAAGGGCAAGGTATATTTGGTCGGCGCCGGACCGGGCGACCCCAAGCTGTTGACCATTCGCGGCTTGGAGTGCCTCAAACGAGCGGACGTGGTGCTCTACGATTATCTGGCGAATTCGGAACTTCTGAAACATGCTCCGAATGAAACGGAGCGGATCTATGTCGGCCGGCGGGGGCGAGGAAAGTATCCTGATCAAGATGAGATCACCCGATTGTTGATCGAACGGGCGCGGCAAGGAAAAGTTGTCGTGCGACTCAAAGGCGGAGATCCGTTCGTGTTTGGACGGGGAGGCGAAGAGGCGGAGGCTCTGGCGTCGGCCGGCATCGATTTTGAAGTTGTTCCAGGTGTTACGGCTGCGATTGCGGCTCCGGCCTATGCCGGGATTCCCGTCACTCACAGAACCATGGCTTCGACGGTGACGTTTGTGACCGGACACGAAGATCCGGAGAAGCCGTCGACGGGAGTGGAATGGCCTCGGCTCGCAACCAGCCGCGGCACGCTCGTGTTTCTGATGGGTGTCAAGAATCTCGTGTCGATTACGGCCAATTTGACGGCCGAAGGACGATCGCCCGACACGCCGGCGGCGGTGATTCGGTGGGGAACCAGAGCCTCGCAGCAGACGATCGTCGGGACGTTGGCCGACATTGCCGCCAAGGCGGAGGCGGCGAAGCTTGAGCCGCCGGCGGTGATCGTCGTAGGGGAAGTGGTCCTTCTCCGGTCACAGCTCAATTGGTTCGAGACCAAGCCGCTCTTTGGGAAGCGTGTGTTGATGACAAGGGCTCAAGAGCAGGCTTGGGAACTGGCCGAGCTGCTGGCCGCGCATGGCGCCGAGCCGATCGAAGCTCCCACAATCCGGATCATGCCGCCGGCCGAGTGGGGAGCGGTCGATCGGGCCATCGCCGGCATCGGTTCCTACGACTGGATCATCTTTACCAGCGTCAACGGTGTGAATCGATTCATGACCAGATTACGCGCGAGCGGATTCGACGCGCGTTGTCTGGCAGGACGGGTGATTTGTTGTATCGGGCCCCGCACGGCTCAGGAGATCGAGAAGTTCGGAGTCAAGGCGGACGTCATTCCGACCGATTACCAGGCGGAAGGCATCATCGGCGCTCTGGAGGGGTTGGATGTCCGATCGATGCGCGTCCTTATCCCACGGGCGGAAGTGGCGCGTGAAGTGCTTCCGGACGAATTGCGGGCCCGAGGGGCTCATGTCGATGTCGTATCGGTGTATAGGACGGTGATTCCGAACGAAGACGGTGAACACTGGCGGAGGCTGTTGGCTGAGGGGCAGGTCCATGTGGTCACGTTTACCAGTTCGTCCACGGTCCGTAATTTCGTGGCCATGGTCGGGGGAGCGGAGCAGGCTATCGCCCTCTTGCGATCGGTCGTTGTGGCCGTGATAGGACCGATTACGGCGAGGACCCTGGAGGAGTTCGGCATGACGGCCTCGATCATGCCCGATGAAAATACGATTCCGGCATTGGTCGATGCCATAGTGCGGTATTATGAAAGCCGGGCGAACGTTGCGGCAAGAACGTCGGAGACGATACAGCGACCATAAGACCAGAAAAGGAGGAAGGCGGCATGGTTCCAGTGAAGTCATTCATGATTCCACGAGAAAAATTCGTGACGGTGCAGCGGGATACGGACGCCCAGACGGCGGCCAGGATTATGCGCGACAAGGGGATCGGCAGCCTGTTCGTGACCAACGATCGTGAGATCATCGGTATTGTGACGGATACGGATATGATGCGCCGGGTGGTGGCCGCCGGGGCGGATGCCACCAAGACGACGGTGGAACAGATCATGTCCGCTCCTATCATGACCATCGAAGATAACAAAACGCTCCTCGACGCCAATGATTTGATGGCTCAGTCTCATGTGCGTCATCTGGGAGTGAGTCGAGACGGAAAACTGGTGGGGATGATTTCCGTCCGCGACCTGGTCGTGTTTTTGACGAATCTGCCTCGGAAGAAGTAGGGCTGCATGGCGTTTCCAGTCCAGCGGCTGCGACGACTCAGACAACAGGAAGGCCTCCGGCGGATGGTGCGGGAGACGGCGTTGTCTGCCGCCGATTTTATCGCGCCGTTCTTCGTCGTCGAAGGTCGAGATCGTCGTGAGCCGATCGCCTCAATGCCGGGCCAATACAGACTTTCGATCGACCTGTTGGTCGAGGAGGCGGCCGAAATCAAGGCGCTCGGCATTCCGGCGATCATTTTATTCGGCATTCCCGCTCAGAAGGACGAGCAAGGCAGCGCGGGTCTCGATCCGAACGGCATCGTGCAACGGGCGGTCCGGGCGATTAAGGAAAAGGTTCCCGGCCTGATCGTCGTTACCGACGTGTGCATCGACGAGTACACCAGCCACGGACACTGCGGGATCGTCCGCGACGGAAAAATCTGTAACGATGAAACCTTGGATTGTCTACGGATCATGGCCCGTACCCACGCCGAAGCGGGGGCCGATATGGTGGCACCTTCCGATATGATGGACGGACGAGTGGCGGCCATCAGGGATGAACTCGACCGGGCAGGATTTCCCGACGTCCCGATCATGGCTTATGCGGCCAAGTTCGCCTCTTGTTTTTACGCGCCGTTTCGCGACGCGGCGTTTTCGAGTCCTCAATTCGGCGATCGGCAATCGTATCAAATGGATCCTGGCAACCGGCGCGAGGCGCTGCGCGAGATCGAACTGGACGTGGAGGAAGGCGCCGATATTGTCATGGTAAAGCCGGCCTTGCCCTATTTGGACGTCATCGCCGACGCGAGAAGCCGCACGCTCCTGCCGATCGCCGCCTATCAGGTCAGCGGTGAATACAGCATGATCAAGGCCGCCGCTCAGGCCGGTTGGCTCGATGAATCGCGTGCGATCCTTGAATCGTTAGTGGCGATCAAGCGAGCGGGTGCCGATCTGATTTTAACCTATTTCGCCAAAGATGCCGTTCGGTTGCTGTCTTGAAAGGCTGACCGGCGACGATGAAGGTAACGTACGGATATCAGCACGAGATTGCGCGACCCTATCCGGTCGTCACGATAGGGAATTTTGACGGTCATCACGTTGGGCATCGGGCCCTGTTGCAAGCCGTGGTTGAAACGGCTCGGAAAGTCGGAGGGACCGCCATGGTTCTGACCTTCGACCCGCATCCGGTGAGGATCCTGGCTCCGCATGCCAATCTCCGTTTCTTGACCGATCCGGACGAAAAACTGGGGTTCTTTCAGGTAGCCGGTATCGATGAGGTCGTCTTCGTGGAGTTTACCCGGTCGTTTGCCGCTCTGCCGCCCGAGGCGTTTGTGGAACAGGTGCTTGTGCAAGGGTTGCATACAAAAGAATTGTTCGTTGGACGGCACTTTGTCTTCGGCCACAACCGAGCGGGAAAGGTGGAGGATCTGGTGGCATTGGGGGCGTGCCATGGTTTTCTCGTTCACCCGATGGATCCGATTCTGGCCGGCGGAGCCATCGTCAGCTCGACAAGAATCCGTCAGTTGATTCAAGCGGGATCAGTGGACCAGGCGGCGCCGTTGCTTGGTCGCCGCTACGCCATCGCCGGTACGGTCTCTCGCGGGGCGCAAAGAGGACATGAGGTGGGGTGGCGAACGGCCAACCTTCGGCTCCCCGCCGATCGTGTCATGCCTCCGGACGGTGTCTATGCCACCGT
Source organism: Nitrospira sp. (assembly GCA_024331125.1). Lineage (GTDB taxonomy): Bacteria > Nitrospirota > Nitrospiria > Nitrospirales > Nitrospiraceae > Nitrospira_D. The sequence continues at coordinate 199,758 of JANDJI010000005.1, read as the reverse complement.
CGCTCTGTGGAAGGAGCGTCGGCATGACTCGATTTCGTATATCGGAACAAGGCCGACGTTCGGCACGGGCGAACGGTTGCTCGAAGTTCATCTGTTGGACGAGGAGCCTGATCTGTACGGAGAGCGGATCGTCGTCGAATTCGTCGGGCGGGTCAGAGGCGACGTCCGGTTTTCTGGGGCTGAGGCGTTGAGTCGGCAAATTGCGCTCGATGTGGAGTCCGCAAGGGAGCTGTTGCGCAATATTCAGCCGACGCAGGCGGCGACAATGGAGAAACGATGACGACGGCGGTCTCGCGAGCCACGGGTCATTCCGCAAGAACGGGGTGGCCTCCCTTGCTTCAGCGAGTCGTCAGGACCATTTGGGCGAGGCGCTTGTTCGAGCCGGGCCGGCACCTGCTCGTGGCGGTCTCCGGGGGACCGGACTCGATGGCCCTGTTGTCGCTGCTCAACCGGCTGAGACCTTCCTGGCGGTTGACCCTCACGGTGGTCCATTACAATTATGGGTTGCGAGGAACCGAATCCGACGGCGATCAAGCCTGCGTTGAGGACCTGTGTCGTCGGTGGGACCTGCCGTTGTTCGTCGAGCGGCTGGACGTCGGTTCTCGCCCGCGAGGAGCCTCTCTGCAAGCGACCGCCCGCGAATTGCGCTACGAGGCGATGATGAAGAGGGCCCTCGTTTGCGGGGCGGACCGGATTGCCCTGGGACACACCGCTGACGATCAGGCCGAGACCGTTCTGCTCTGGATGCTCCGGGGGGCCGGACTGACCGGAGCATCCGGCATGCCACCCTGTCGAAACTATCTTTTTGTCAGGCCGCTGTATGACACGAGACGAGGGGACGTGCTTGCTTACCTTCGCGATGAGGGTGTGCCGTTTCGGTGGGATTCCAGCAATGAGAAGCCTATGTACCTCCGAAATCGGATCAGGCATGAGATTATGCCGGTCTTGGAAAAGGTGGTTCCGTCGACTGTCGAGGCCCTGTGTCGGCTCGCCGATCTTTGTGCCGAAGATGACCGGTACCTCGAAAAACACATCGTCGCCCTATGTGAGGGAAAGATCACGCGGCTACCGGATGGGAGAAAAGCGGTGGACCGGTCGTTTTTTAAGAGTCTGCCGCGCGCCGTTCAGAGACGCGTTGTCAGGCATCTGTGCAAAGAATGGAATGCGAGAGGTCGTCCGCCTGGTATGAAGATGGTGGAGGCGTTTCTCCGTATCGCGAACGGACCGACCGTGCGTTCTTCCATGCGTATGGCGTCTGTTGGGGTCATGATTGAAAAAGACCGATTGTGCTTTGCTCCTTCCAGTTTCGGCGCCGATTTCAGCGAGCCGGTCGGCGTTTCTTCGGCTGGGACGGTACCGATGGCGCTTACGATTCCAGGTTCCGTTGTCTGGCATGAAACGGATCATCGCATCGAGGCTTTCAAGATCAAAAAGAAAGATCTTCGACTGATCGGGGGAAGGGATCGAACGAGAATCATGGTGGATGCAAATAAAATTTCTGAAGGCCTGGTCGTGCGGAGTTGGAAGCCGGGGGATCGTTTTTGTCCGTTCGGCATGGGAGGCCGGTCAAAAAAACTCCAGGATTTTTTCATGGACCTGAAAGTGCCGGTCCGGGAGAGGCGTCGCGTGCCGATCGTAGAAGCTCCGGAGGGCATCGTGTGGGTCGTCGGGTACAGACAGGATGACCGGTGGTCCGTGGATGAGAAGACAGAATGGTGCGTGGCGCTCAGTGTGCAAGAGCATGTGGAGGAGAGCTAAGGCATGGAACGATTGTTTGGAAAGCCGATCGTGACGCAAGAGCAAATGAGGACCCGCATCCGTGAATTGGGCCGACAGATCAGCGCGGATTATGCCGGCAAAGACCTCGTCTTGATCGGCGTTTTAAAAGGAGCGTATGCTTTCTACGCGGATTTGGCCCGGGCCATCCGCATTCCGATACGGGTGGACTTTCTGGTGGTGACTACGGAGAAGACAAAAGGTGGGGCGCCGGGGAAAGCTAAATTGATTTCGGATTTGACTGAAACAATCACAGGGAAAGACGTTCTGCTGGTTGAAGATATCGTCGATTCGGGGTTGACGGCTCGGCGGTTGCTCACGACCCTTGCGAAGAAAAAGCCGCGCAGCATAAACATCTGTGCGCTTCTCAGTAAGCAGGAGGACCGAGTTGTGGACGTTCATGTCGCATACGTCGGATTTACGGTTCCTAATCGATACGTCGTGGGCTATGGGCTCGACTATCAGCAAAAATACCGGAATCTTCCTTACCTGGCGGTCCTCGATGAGAAGGATCTTGCGAAGAAGGAGTAGAGATGGGGGCGTTGTTGTCAAGCCGATCGGTGCTATGTTAACATCATATCAGTTTCGATCGATGAACGGTCCCGTCCAGTTGTCACGTTAGCACGAAGGAGATCCGGATGAATTCCAGAGTCAAGAACTTGCTCTTTTGGGTTGTCGTCGGCTTGTTCATGATTCTGCTCTTTAATTTGTTCAGTGTGCCGACCCATGCGCCTGAAGAAGAAGTCATTTTCAGCGATTTCATGGCGAAGCTCGACAAAGGCGACTTTGAAAAGGTCATCATCAAAGGCAATCACATCAGTGGAGTGCTCAAAGATAAAACCAGAATTCGGACGTATGCGGCCGAATACCCTGATATGATCAAGACACTTCGCGAGAAGGATGTCCAGATCGAGGTCAAACCGCCTGAGGAAAGCCCTTGGTACATTACGTTTCTCATTACATGGGGGCCGTTTATCTTATTCCTCGCGCTCTGGTTCTTTCTTATGCGGCAGATGCAGATCGGGGGAAATAAGGCTCTCTCGTTCGGCAAGAGTCGGGCACGGATGTTGACTGAAGATCGAAAGAAAGTGACCTTTGCCGACGTCGCAGGAATCGACGAGGCAAAGGAAGAAGTGCTGGAGATCATTGATTTTCTTAAAGATCCTCGAAAGTTCCAGAAATTGGGCGGACGTATTCCCAAGGGAGTTTTGGTGGTCGGTCCTCCTGGAACAGGAAAGACATTGCTCGCAAAGGCAATTGCCGGAGAAGCGGGAGTGCCGTTTTTCAGCATCAGCGGATCGGATTTCGTCGAGATGTTCGTGGGAGTCGGAGCGTCTCGTGTTCGGGACCTATTTGAGCAAGGCAAAAAACATGCACCCTGCATTATTTTCATTGATGAGATCGATGCGGTCGGGCGATTGCGAGGCGCTGGGCTGGGGGGAGGACACGACGAACGGGAGCAAACACTCAACCAACTCCTGGTCGAAATGGATGGGTTTGATACGACGGAGGGCATCATTTTGGTGGCGGCGACGAACCGTCCTGATGTGTTGGACCCCGCCTTGTTACGGCCCGGACGTTTTGATCGTCAAGTTGTCGTGAATCGTCCGGACGTGAGAGGACGATCCGAAATATTAAAAGTGCATACGAAGAAAGTTCCCATAGCGGCCAACGTTGAGCTTGAAAAGATCGCCCGTGGGACCCCCGGTTTTTCAGGAGCAGACCTCGAAAATTTGGTGAATGAAGCGGCGCTATGGGCCGCCCGCCAAAATAAGAAAGAAGTCGAGACCGTGGATTTTGAAATGGCGAAGGACAAGGTCTTGATGGGAGCCGAGCGCAAGAGCATGATTTTAACCGACGAAGAGAAACGGATCACGGCTTACCATGAAGCAGGTCATGCTCTGATGGCCAAGTTGCTGCCGGGGACGGATCCTGTGCACAAGGTGACCATCATTCCCCGAGGACGAGCCCTGGGTCTGACGATGCAACTGCCGACCGATGATCGGCACAGTTATTCAAAAGAGTTTCTGTCCAACACTCTGGCGATTCTCATGGGTGGCCGGGTGGCGGAAGAGCTGGTGTTTAAGCACGTGACGACCGGGGCAGGCAATGACTTGGAACGTGCGACGGACTTGGCTCGCAAGATGGTTTGCGAGTGGGGGATGAGCGAAAAGCTCGGACCCTTGACGTTCGGACAAAAGGAAGACGCCGTTTTTCTTGGTCGTGACTTTGTGGCGAAACGAGACGTCAGCGATCAAATAGCCCTGGAGATCGATCTGGAGATCAAGCGATTTGTGACGGAAAACTATGATCGTGCCAAACGCATATTAAGCGAACAGATGGCCACTTTGAAGGCGTTGGCCGAGGCGTTGCTCGAAAAAGAAGTCCTGGATGCTCCTGAGATCGATCAGATTCTCATGCAGACGTCTTCTCATCAGACGGTTCCTGCTTAATTTTCGGCGTGCTCAATATCTTTTCAAGGTGTTCAACTTGCCAGGGGAGGTTGTGGGATCTCGGATCTTCCGCAACCTCCCATTTTTCTTCCAACCCCACCATACACCACGGCCTTCGCAATTCCCGATAAAACGGTTCATCGTCCCTATTTCGGAGCGGCCCTTTTCTCATCAGTCGAGCCGATGGAGGTGAAAGGGGGATGGAGTCGTCGGAGCCCCTGTCTCCTCATGGTCGGCTTTGGGCCCGGGGGCGCCTTATTGCATGTTGTGAGCGGCCCCTCATCATGGGAGTGGTGAATGTCACCCCCGATTCGTTTTATGACGGAGGCCGGCATATTAAGCCTGAATGGGCCGTCGCGCATGCGTTGGAGTTGGTGGAGCAGGGTGCCGATATTCTGGACCTCGGCGCTGAATCGACCAGGCCCGGCGCGATGCCGGTCGGTGAAGAGGAAGAACGAACGCGCCTGCTTCCCGTAGTGACTGAATTGGCCCGTCGGGTTACGGTTCCGATTTCTGTGGACACGACCAAGTCCACGGTCGCGCAGGCCGCTCTGGACGCCGGCGCTTCCATCGTCAATGACGTCAGTGCGTTGCGATTCGATTCTCGGATGGCGCCGGTCGTGGCGCGATTCGGCGCCGGGGTGGTCCTTATGCACATGAAGGGTACTCCTCTCACGATGCAAGAGGACCCGTGCTACCGTGACGTTGTCGAGGACGTCGTTCAATTTCTGGAAGAACGCATGCGAGTCGCCATGGAGGCGGGAATCTCGAAACTCAATATCATGCTTGATCCGGGCATCGGTTTTGGTAAGCTGCTGGAACACAACCTTGAACTTCTGAACCGATTGGGTGAGTTGATGAAACTCGATCGCCCGCTCGTTGTGGGACCCTCGCGCAAATCGTTTATCGGCCGACTCATCGGTCGATCGGCTGAACATCGGGAGTGGGGCACGGCCGCGGCGGTCGCACTCGCCGTCGATCGGGGCGCTCGAATTCTTCGGGTTCACGATGTGGCGATGATGGCCGACGTCGTCAAGGTGGCGACGGCCATTGCATCTCGGAAGGCTTCAAACCGGGCAGGTGCATGATGCGCAAATTGTTTGGAACCGACGGAGTTCGGGGGGTGGCCAATCTCCATCCGATGACCAGCGAAATGGCGATGCAGTTGGGGCGGGCGGCCGCCCATGTTTTCATGAGGCGGGCGGGACGGCATCAAATCGTGATCGGCAAAGACACGCGGCTGTCCGGCTATATGCTCGAATCCGCTTTAACGTCCGGCATCTGTTCCATGGGAGTTGACGTGCTTTTGGTCGGACCGATGCCGACCCCGGCCATTGCGTTTCTCACGCGCAGCTTGCGAGCCGACGCGGGAGTCGTCATTTCCGCCTCGCATAATCCCTATCAAGACAACGGCATCAAATTTTTTTCGAGTGATGGGTTGAAGTTGCCCGATGAAGTGGAGGCTCGAATCGAACAGCTCATCGTCTCGGACGAGATTCGCCATCTTCGCCCGACCGCCGATCAGATCGGGAAGGCCTATCGCATCGACGACGCAGACGGGCGATATATCGAGTTCGTCAAACGGTCGGTTCCCCGCGACCTTGATTTTCAAGGCATCAAATTGGTCGTGGACTGCGCCAACGGCGCCGCCTACAAGGTGGCGCCGACGGTGTTCAGGGAGTTGGGCGCCAAGGTCGAGGTGATCGGCAATCAACCCAACGGCATGAACATCAACGCGGAGTGCGGCGCCGTTCACCCTCAAATGCTCCAGAAGGCCGTGTTGGAGACTCGGGCGGATCTTGGCATCGCGCTGGACGGCGACGCGGATCGAGGGATCTTCGTTTCGGAACAGGGGCGAGTCATCGACGGTGACCACGTCATGGCAGCCTTGGGGCTTGATCTCCATCGCCAAGGATTATTGGCCAAACGGACCGTCGTCGGCACGGTCATGAGCAACTACGGGTTGGAACGTTCGCTGTCGAAGGCCGGCGTGACGCTGGTGCGCACTCCGGTGGGTGACCGCTATTTGTTGGAGCGGATGCAGGCGGACGGCTATAATTTCGGCGGCGAGCAATCCGGCCATTTCATTTTTCTCGACCACAATACGACCGGAGACGGTTTGATCTCGGCGTTGCAAGTGCTGTCTCTTATGAAAAGGATGAAGCAGCCCTTGTCGGAATTGGCCAGGGTGATGGAGCCGGTTCCGCAAATTCTTCGCAACGTCGAGGTGGCGAGGAAACCGGATCTTGAATCGATTCCCGAAATCCAGCAGACCATGCGAGAAAGCGAACGGCGGCTCAACGGTTGCGGACGACTCTTGGTTCGGTATTCAGGAACCGAGCCGTTGCTGCGGATTATGGTCGAGGGCGAGGAAGATGCCCTGATTCGGGAAATCGCCGAGGATCTGGCTCGCGTGGTACGTCAACATATCGCATAAGTCATGGTTTTCTCGTGAGGGGCCCATGCTGCCGTCCCTCGCCGTTACGTTTCTTGTGGGGCTGGTCTGCGGATCGTACCTTTCGTTTTTCCCCCTTTCGATTTGCCTCTTCCTGGCAGGTTTGGCCGTCGGAGCCGGTCTGCTCGAACGGGCCGGTTTGATCGGACCGCAACGTGCAACGGTCCTTTACGGTTCACTGCTTGCCGGGGTGTTGTATTGGGTCGTTGCAACTCCATTCCCTCAGTCTGAATCGCCTCGCGACCACTCGATCTCTCCTCGCACCACTGTCATCGGTCGAATCGTGGCGCCGGTCCAGCACGGCCCAAACCGGCAGACCCTCCTGGTTCGCTTTGAGGAGCCGGAATCAGGGGCCCGAATCGTGCGCCTGGTTTGGCGGGAACCGGGCGAGGCCGTGCTCTATGGCGATCTGATCTCGTTTCGGGCGAAGCTTCGCCAGCCGACGGGACTGTTGAATCCCGGCGGGTTCGACTATGCCGCCTATTTGAAACATCAGGGAATCGACGTGACGGCGTCAGTCAACGGCGTGGAGGCCGTGCGAGTTCTGGAGTCCGGCGCGGAGACGTGGCGCTGGTTTGCAGGCAATCGGATCGACCGATGGAGATCGACGATCAGGCAAGCGGCGGTGGCGTCCTTGGCTCAGCCGGCGCTCGGGATTTTTCTCGGCATCATCATCGGGGAACGGGGATACCTTGAGCAAGATCTCCAGGAATGGTTCATGACGACGGGCACGGTGCATCTGTTGTCGATTTCCGGGTCGCATTTGGGGCTGGTCGCGCTGGTCGTCTTTTGGGTCGTCAAACAGGGCGTGAAACGCCTTCCCCTGGCGCCGTTGCTTCACCTGTCCCGTGTCATCACTCCATCGCGAACGGCGATCCTGGTCACGTGGCCGATTGTGGCGCTCTACGCCTGGTTGGCCGGAGCCGAGCTGGCGACGATTCGCTCGCTGGTGATGATTACGCTGGGCATGATCGCCTTATGGCTGGGATATGAACGCCGCTTGTATCACGCGGTGGCTGCCGCGGCCCTGCTGATCGTGCTGCACAACCCGCGCGCGATCTACGACATCTCGTTTCAGCTCTCCTTCGCGTCGGTGTTGATGATCGTTCAATTGCTGGCCTGGCTGGAGTCCAAACCGGAAAATGAAGCCGACGGCTCGCAACCCCTCATGCGTCAAGCCGTCCGCTACGGCCGCGATGCGTTGCTGACGAGCACGGCGGTGACCGTGGGGACGGCGCCGCTTGTCGCCCTGTATTTTAATCAAATCCCTTGGATGGGGGTCGTGACCAATCTCGCGGCGGTTCCGTTTACGGGGGGGCTGCTGGTTCCGCTGGGATTGCTTGCCGCGGCATGGACGGTCGTCGCCGATACCGGCGGGCTTGTCATGGGTGCGGTGTTGGAACCGTTGCTGGACGGGCTGGCGCAGGCGCTCCGTTGGTGCGCCGGCATTCCCGGAGCAGCATGGCATATAGCCGCTCCTTCGATGGCGTCGATGATCGTTTTCTACGCCGCGCTCGCCTCGGCCGTTGCGAGGTCGATGCCCCGTTCTCTTCGATTCGTGGCGGCGACCCTCGTGGTTCTGACGATTGGATGGTGGGGATTGTCGCCTCGCCTGGGACTGGACGGGGATCGTTGGCGCGTGACGTTCCTCGACGTCGGCCAAGGAGACAGCGCCGTGATCGAATTGCCGGACGGACGGACCGTCTTGATCGACGGCGGCGTCAGGCACGAGCGGTTTGACATGGGGCGGGCCGTCGTGGCGCCGTTTCTTTGGAACAGGGGCATCGGCCATATCGACCATGTCGTGGCGACCCATCAACAGCTTGATCACGTCGGAGGACTGATTTGGGTGCTCCGCCATATGCCGGTCGGACGGTATTGGCACAATGGAACCGAGCGGTCGGAGCAATTTGTCGCCGACTTAACAGCCGTGCTGGACGCAAAACGAATTCCCAAATCCCTTGCGGCTCGCGGGCAAGACCTGGTGCGGTCCGGATCCTGTGCGCTGACGGCTCTTAATCCGAGTCATGAGGCGCCGAATCATGGAGTGCAAGAGACCGGAACGATGCGGAGGGACGGGACGTTTTTGAACAACCAGTCCATCGTCTTACGGTTGAAGTGCGGGGAGCCGTCGCTGTTGTTTGCCGCCGATCTTGAGAGGGCGGGTATTCGGCGATTGGGTGAAGAGGGACGACAGCCGGTGACGGTGGTGAAAGTGCCCCATCACGGGGCGCGCAGCTCGCTCGATCGGGACTGGATCAGGCAGATTCAACCTCGTTATGCCGTCATTTCGGCCGGTCGCGGCAATGTCTATGGCCATCCGGTGGCCGATGTCCTGCAGGCCTACACCGACGTGGAGGCGTCGGTGTTGCGGACCGATCGGGATGGAGCCATCTGGATCGAGGGCCGGCTGTCGTCATCCGATCTGACCGTCGTCCGTATGAGAGATCGGCTGATCGAACCCCTGTCGTGGCGCCGTTGTCTGTCGGAATGTGAGCGGGAAAATTGGCGTCGCGCTTGGATGCAATGGCGAGATCGTTGGAACTGATGGAGCGGGAGCGTTCATAACACCGAGAGAGTTTCTCGGCCGTGATGAGAGAGGGCTTGTACTCCCGCGCGATTCCGGTTAGAAGATCCATCCATGGTTCGCACGGTTGAATGGTCAAATGGGATCGTCCGGCTGTTGGATCAGAGTCGGCTGCCGGAAACGGTCGAGTTCCTCGATTGCCGGGATTACCGCGAGGTCGCCGACTCGATCCGCAGCCTGAAGGTCCGTGGCGCTCCCGCCATCGGTGTGACGGCGGCATTGGGGATCGCCCAAGGGGCGCAGGCTGTGGAGGAGAGGGACTATGAATCGTTTGTCGGCGCAGTGAATCGCATTTGCGACTGTTTGGCCGCGACGAGGCCGACCGCCGTGAATCTCTTTTGGGCGATCGATCGGATGAAGCGGACCATTCAATCGCTGAAGGGCCGACCGATCGCGGCGATCAAGCAAGCCTTAATCGATGAAGCCTTGGCGATCCTTGAAGAAGACATTCAACTGTGCCGGGCGATGGGGCGGCATGGAGCGGAACTCATTCAAGACGGCCAAACCGTCTTGACCCATTGCAACGCCGGGGCGCTCGCGACGGCCGGTTATGGAACCGCGCTGGGCGTGATCCGCGCGGCATGGGAACAGGGCAAGAAGATCGCCGTCGTTGCGGATGAAACCAGGCCGGTCCTCCAAGGAGCGCGATTGACCGCGTGGGAATTGATGCAAGATCGGATTCCCGTGACCCTCATTACGGACAACATGGCCGGCGCCCTCATGAGGCAGGGCAGGATCGACCTGTGCGTGGTAGGGGCGGACCGTATCGCGGCAAACGGCGATGTGGCCAACAAGATCGGGACCTATTCGGTCGCCGTGCTGGCAAAAGCGCACGACATTCCCTTCTACGTGGCGGCTCCCTATTCGACCATCGATATGAAGACGAAATCAGGAGCCGACATTCCGATCGAACAGCGCGATCCATCCGAAGTCACCATCATCCACGGCAGCCGTTCCATCGCCCCGGAAGGAGTCTCGGTCTATAATCCAGCCTTCGACGTGACTCCCGCCGAGTTCATCACCGCGATCATCACCGAACGAGGCGTTTTCAAACCGAACGAACTGGCCGATGCGTTTCGTCTGAGCCAGATGCCGTCTCACCTGCAGCGTGAGGGCGACGATTCTCGGGGCGAATGAGAAAATCTTCACACCCCATAGGTTGAATAAGTTGCAACCCCTCCGGTGTCCACTTATAATGCGCCGCGACGTCATTCGTTTTCTTTTATTTTCTGAAGGAGTTATCAAATAATGCCAGAAAGAACGTTAGCGATCATCAAGCCGGATGCCGTGAGAAAAAACGTGATCGGGGACATTATCAACCGTTATGAAAAAGCCGGCTTAACGCCGGTCGCGATGAAGATGATCCACATGTCGAAGCCGGCCGCGGAGGGATTTTACGCCGTGCATAAGGCGAGGCCGTTCTTTGACAGTCTCTGCACGTTCATGTCATCGGGGCCGGCGGTCGTGCTGGTGCTGCAAGGCGACAACGCGATCAAAAAAAATCGGGAGTTGATGGGCGCGACGGACCCCGCCAAGGCCGAGCCGGGAACCATTCGGCATACCCACGGCACGAACATTGAGTTCAACGCCGTCCATGGATCGGACTCTCCCGAAACGGCGAACTTCGAGATCGGGTATTTTTTCCCGGGCATGGAAATTTTTGGATGATCCATCAAGAGACCCATTGACCGTCAAGTCGATCGCGCTCTTTCTTGACAAAGCCCGGACGGTCCCACTACGATCCGCGATCGTCACGGGCAACGATTCGACCACAGGACCGGCAAGGGGAAGAAGCGTACTGCGACGTTCCGGTCCGTTCCAACAACCGTTTCACCGTGGGGCATCCATGATTCCATCGGATTTGCGGTATCACACCGAACATGAGTGGGTTCGCGTAGAGGGCAAGCAGGCGACCATTGGGATCAGCCATTTCGCCCAAGACGCCTTGGGCGACATTGTGTTTGTGGATCTGCCCAAGGTCGGGGCCGCTGTCAAGAGTGGCCAACAGATCGGCGAGGTCGAATCGACCAAGACCACATCCACGATCTACACGCCGGTGAGCGGAACGATCGCACAAATCAACAACGAGCTCAAGGACCATCCTGAGCTGATGAATTCCGATCCTTACGGCAAGGGGTGGATCACCGTCATTGAGCTGGCCGACCCGGGAGAAGTTGAACGGTTGATGACGGCGTCGCAGTATGAAGCGTTTCTTGCCAGTCAAAAGACGGGCTAGGGTGAAGACGAACAAGAACGGTGCTGCGCAACGGTCTCCATTCATAAGTCCGGAACCCTGATTCAGATCGGAAGCCGGGGCCTATCGGTCCCATCCCGCCATGTCTGATCGCATCCACATCGCCATCCTCGGCGCCGGTCCAGGCGGCTACGTCGCGGCTATCCGCGCGGCTCAGCTTGGAGCCCGTGTGACCGTCATTGAACAACAGATTCTGGGCGGGGTATGCCTCAATTGGGGCTGCATTCCCAGCAAGACGTTGCTGTCCATCATCGATCTTGGCGACAAGCTGAAACAGGCGGGGGACCTCGGGATCATCCTGAACGACCAGCCGCGCTACGATCCGGCCAGGATGGTGGCCAGGAAAAACAAGGTCGTCTCCGGGTTGGTCAAGGGGATCGCGACGCTCTTCAAGGCATGGAACATCGAGGTCGTTACGGGACGGGGGGAGTTGATCGACAATAAGATGATCGCCGTCACCGATGCCGCCGGCGCCACGACGCAGGTCCGGGCGGATGCGGTGGTGATCGCAACCGGCTCGTCCTGGCCGGCGCTCCCTCAGTTCCCCATCGACGGCAAGCGGATCATCACCAGCAGGGAGGCGCTGGACCTGGAAACGGTTCCCAAACGGATGGTCATTCTCGGCGCCGGTGTTGAAGGATGTGAATGTGCGACGTTGTTTAGCGGGCTCGGCTCGGCGGTGACGCTGGTGGAGTTGCAGCCTCGCGTGCTTCCATTGGAGGATGACGACGTCTCGCTATTGATGGAGCGGGAGTTGAAAAAACGGTCGGTCGAAGTGAAGACCGGCACCACGATTCAAACAGTCGAACATCGGCCGGATGGATTGGCCATGACGGTGGCTGATGGACCGACGGTCGAGGCAGATACGTTGTTGGTGTCCATCGGGCGGGGTTTTCGGTCGAAAGGAATCGGGCTGGACCGTGTCGGTGTGGCGCTGGGGCCACGGGGGGAAGTGCTGGTCAACGAGCGGATGGAGACCAATGTGCCGGGCGTCTATGCGATCGGCGACGTGGTCGGCAAGGCCATGTTGGCCCACGTGGCCTCGGCCCAAGGCAAGGTCGCGGTCGAAAATATTCTTGGCCATGATTCCACCATGAATTACGATGTGATTCCAGCCGGCATCTTCACCTTGCCGGAGGTGGGCCGTGTCGGGCTGACGGAACGGCAGGCGCGCGAACGGGCTCAAGCGAGGGGAGACGATCCTGAGCGGGCCGTCAAGGTCGGGCGGTTTCGGTATGCCGCCTTGGGAAAAGCGCAGGCGACCGGAGAAACTGCCGGGCTGTTCAAGATCATCGCCGATGCCGCCACCGGCAAGATCCTAGGCGCGCATCTTGTCGGGAGCCACGCGGCGGATTTGATTCACGAAGCGGCGTTGGCCATGGAGGTAGGCGCGACCGCCGACCAGGTGGCTCGAATGATCCATGCCCATCCGACGTTGGCCGAAGGCATCATGGAAGCCTGCGAAGACCTTGAGGCCCTGGCCATTCACCAAGCGAAAAAAAGAACCGGCCCATGATTCGCTCGCTGGCCATCAAGCTCGGCCTGCTGACTGCCACGATGGGCCTTGTCTGGTGGATGGCGTGGCAGGCTCCCGACGGCTCGGGTCCTGAGGCCCTCTCGCCGGACGAACCGGCGCCTGTCGCGGTTGAGGCTTCCGTCGCAGAGTCACTGACCCCCAAGGAGCTTAAGGCGCAGGCGGGGGCGACAGGTGCACCGGCCGAGAACAACGTTCGAACCGAGCCGCGAACCCGCAATCGCGCGGCTTCCCCGGTCCGATCCGGTTCGCTTGGACCTGTGGATCTCAATCGCGCCGACGTCAGCGAGCTGGAATCGCTGCCCGGCATCGGAGCCGTGCTGGCCCGGCGTGTCATGGAGTATCGAGCATCGATCGGGCGGTTCCAAACGGTCGAGGATCTGTTGGCTGTCAAGGGGATCGGCCGTAAAACGCTTGAACGGCTCAGGCCGTTCGTGACGGTTTTGGAGAGGGAGAACACAACCAAGGTCGAGGAACGGCCATCATGATCGACGTCAAAGAACAGTTGGAACTGATCGGGCGCGGCGCGGTGGAGATCATCCAGCCGGCGGAGTTGGAGGCGAAGCTCACCCGTTCGATCAAGGAGGGTCGGCCCCTTCGGGTCAAGGCCGGCTTTGACCCCACCGCGCCCGACCTGCACCTGGGGCACACGGTGTTGATTCACAAACTCAAACACTTTCAAGACTTGGGCCATCAGGTCATCTTCTTGATCGGCGATTTCACCGGCATGATCGGCGACCCCACCGGCGTGTCGGAAACGCGAAAGGCGCTCACCAAGGAGCAGGTTCAGGAAAACGCCAAGACCTATCAACGGCAGATTTTCAAAATTCTCGATCCGGCAAAGACTCTGATCGAGTTCAACAGCCGCTGGATGGGGACGATGTCGGCGGAGGGACTCATTCAACTGGCGGCGCACTACCGAGTGGCGCGCATGATGGAGCGGGATGATTTCCGCAAACGGTTCGAGGAGCAAAAGCCGATCAGTGTCCATGAGTTTCTCTATCCGCTTGTGCAGGGATACGACTCCGTCGCCTTGAAAGCGGATGTGGAGCTGGGTGGGACCGACCAAAAGTTCAATCTCCTCGTGGGACGAGAACTCCAGCGGGACTACGGGCAGGAATCACAGGTAGTCATCACGATGCCGTTGCTCGAGGGAACCGACGGTGTCAAAAAAATGAGCAAGAGTGTCGGCAACTATATCGCGCTCGAAGACCCGCCGGGCGAGATGTTCGGCAAGCTCATGTCGATCAGCGACGGCCTGATGCTCCGTTATTATGAATTGCTCACGACCGAAAATCTGGAGCGAGTCAAGTCTCTTCATCCGATGGAGGCCAAGCAGTCATTGGCCGAATTGATCGTCGCTCGGTATCACGGGCCGGAGGCCGGGCGTCTGGCGAGAGCCGAGTTTCAGCACAAATTCCAAGCCCAAGAGTTCCCCGATCAGCCGGACAAACATCTCATCCTGACGCCGGCCGATTTGCCGGAGCGGGATGCCGCCGGGATAAGCGGCATCAAGTTGGTGAAACTCATCGCTGCAACAGGATTGGTGGCCAGCGGCAGCGAGGCCAGACGGTTGATCGTCCAGGGGGGGGTGGAAGTCGATGGTATGAAAGAGTCCAATCCCGAGACGGTGATCGCGTTTCGCGAAGGGCAGCAACGTCGCCTCAAGATCGGCAAGCGAAAGTTCGCGCTCGCTGAATGCAAAACGAACTAGCCGGCACGGTCGTCGTTCTCCTTTCTCCAAGCAGCGGAAGTCTCCTCCGTGGCCTGCCGCACCCTTCTCAGTACGGCTTGACGTAAAAAGCTTTTGAGGCGATTGACCCTTTCGGCTTCCTTCCGTATCCTAGCGTTCGCCTGGATCGCGGGGTAGAGTGTGCCGCGCAACGATCAGATTACCCGCCAGTGGCATCTGCTGCGCTTGTTGGAGTCATCGGCCGGCGTCACGCTGGATGAGTTGAAGGCGCGATTGCCCGCCGACTACTCCCGCCATTTGAGAACCATCCGACGCGATCTGGAGGCGTTGGAGGCCTCGGGATTTCCCCTCGTCAATGAGCGAGTCGACGGCCAGGTCCGGTGGCGGCTCATGGACGGGGTCCGGCATGCACCGGCCCTGTCGTTTTCGCCGACCGAGCTGATGGCGCTGGTCATGAGCCGGGCGCTGCTCAAGCCCTTGGCCGGCACCCATATTCAAGCGGCCTTGGATTCAGCCATGGCCAAGGCGTCGAGCCTGCTGCCCCCCGCGTCGCTCGACTATGCGCAACAGCTTCAGAACCTGTTCGCCGTGGGATTGGGCCCCCACAAAACCTACAAGTCCCATCGCGACACCATCGACCGACTGACCCAGGCCATCGACAGGAAGTGGACGGTCCAAGTGCGCTACTTTTCCGCGTCGCGCGGCAGAATGACCAGACGAGAGATCGACCCCTATCGTCTCTGGTATGCCTCAGGGGGACTTTATTTGATCGGCTACTGCCATCTCCGCAAGGAGCCTCGCTTGTTCGCCGTGGAGCGAATCCGCTCGGTGACCCTGACCGACCATCCCTATCAAATGCCGCTCGGGTTTGACTTGGAGGCGTTTGTGCATGATTCACTCACGGTCATGCGGGGCCCTCGCATTGAGGTCGAACTGGTCTTTGACAAGGCGACAGCGGCCTGGGCGAAGGATCGAATCTGGCACCCCAGCCAAAAATTCACGCCGCTTCCAAAGGGGCGACTTCGCATGGAACTCCAGGTGGCGGATACGAGAGAACTCATCGGGTGGATCTTCAGCTTTGGCAGCGGCGTGCGGGTGATCCGGCCGGACCGGTTGAAGGCTGCCGTCTTGGCGGAGGCGAAGAAGATTCTGGCCGGCGAGTGACCCTTGTTGTCACACGAAAAGAGAACTCTTGGAGCATCGGCTGCCCCCAACTGCGGAGAAAACGCAGGATTACGCATCGTGAACGTAAGGGGATGCTTGTGACCTTGGTTGTCACGAACCTGTGCGACACTTGAGTCCGATGATCTCGTATCAGGTCGTCTGCAAGAGGAGAAAAAGAGAGGAGGCGGTCATGCGAACGAACACAGGATGGCGCGTCGCCTTGCTGGTGTGTTGCCTGTGGCCTTCGACGAGCCGGGCCGAGTGGGGGTTCGATCCGCGCTACGAGCGGGACTACAACATCTTCGCCCCGACTCAGCGGTATGCACCCGATAACCCACTGAATCCGGCGAACCAGTATGATCCGGACAATCCCTTTAACCCGGTCAACCGTTATGACCCTGGCAATCCGCTCAATCCCATCAACCGATACAATCCCAACAATCCCTTCCATCCCGTGAATCGGTACCATCCGGACAATCCATTAAATCCGGTGAACCAGTACAACCTCGACGTGCCCTTCGCACCGTTGAATGGAGAAAAGCCGTCGAGGAAATGGTGAGGAAAGGGAGAGATGAAACGACAGAGAGAGCGATCGTCCTGTACCAACGGGGGCCACGCAGACTCACAGTATGAACGCTTCTCCTATCAACCAAGTTTCTGCGACAAAAGGAAATTCATGGCATCACGCCTCAGGGGACAGGCCTGCATCAGGGAGGCAAGGGCGAGCCAGAGAGAGACGGACTGAGGACATCACGCCCTCGCAGGGCTTATGAGTGAATCGGCAACGTTTCTCTTGTTGCGCTGAGGCAGGGCGACAGTTAAACAGCGGTGTTGGCGAGAGGACACCACGATGAGCATCGACCACACGTTTGTGCGATGGTTTCAGCAAGCAACCGGTCATGTACCCTTTCCGTTTCAGGCCCGCTTCGCCTGCGACGAGGCGTTGTCCCAATTGGTGCACGTCCCGACAGGCTTGGGCAAGACTGCCATGGCGGTGCTGGGGTGGCTGTGGCGGCGACGGTTCCATCCTAACAGGGCAGTCCGCAGAGGCACTCCGCGGAGGCTTGTGTATTGCTTGCCCATGCGGGTGCTGGTGGAGCAGACGGTCGAATGCGCCAAAAGTTGGATTAAAAACTTGAAAAAGAGCGGAGAGCTGGCCGAGGAAATCCCCGTGCATATGCTGATGGGCGGCGAGGAGGAAGAAGATTGGGATATGTATCCCGATCGAGAGCAAATCCTTGTTGGCACACAGGACATGCTGCTGTCGCGGGCCCTCAACCGTGGCTACGCCGCCACACGATCCCGTTGGCCGATGCAGTTCGGCATGCTCAATGCGGACTGTTTGTGGGTGTTTGACGAAATCCAGCTCATGGGAGCAGGGCTTGCGACTACGGCCCAACTCGAAGCGTTTCGCCGTCTGCTTCCGAACAGGGATGCAGAAACAGCCAAGAACAGCCACGGCTGCCGGACCGTATGGATGTCCGCCACGCTCCAACGGGACTGGCTGAAAACTGTGGACTTTGGACCATTTCTCAAAAACCTGGCGGAGCTGCGGTTTGATGTTGAGCAGGAAATCAACACTTCTGGGCTGAATGCACAGACGTGCCAGACTTTGCGAGATCGGTGGCAAGCGAAAAAACCTCTTGCCAAATCCAAGGCTGTGATGGGCGATGTCAAAGCGTTGGCCAAGGAAGTGTTGGGAATCCACAAGCCAAACACGAGAACGATCGTCATCGTCAATACGGTCAAGCGGGCTCGCCAGGTGTTCGATGCACTGAGAAAGGAACTGGACAAAGCCATAAAAAACCACCAGCCGGAGTTGGTGTTGCTGCACTCGCGCTTTCGGTCGGAGGACCGCGAGAAGCAGGTGGACCGTGCGTTGGCACAGCCGAGGCCGTACGGGACCATTGTTGTGAGTACGCAGGTGATCGAGGCCGGCGTGGACGTGAGCGCGACGACCCTGTTCACCGAGGTAGCGCCGTGGGCGTCGCTTGTGCAACGGTTTGGACGCTGCAACCGGCGAGGTGAGGAGAAGGACCGTGCAAAGGTCTATTGGATTGCCTTACCGGACAAGGTGACAGAAGCCGAGAAAGTCGCCGCTCCCTACGAACTTGACGAGCTCACGAAAGCCCAGAAACAGTTGACCGGTCTGAGGGATGTCGGCCTGGCGTCACTGCCGGAGGTCCCACTCACGTTCGAGAATACCCACGTGATCCGCCGGAAGGATCTGATTGATCTGTTCGACACCACGCCGGACTTGGCCGGAAACGACCTTGATATTGATCGCTTCATCCGCGATGTCGAAGACAGCGATGTGCAAGTTTTCTGGCGCAAGTATGAGAAAACGCCGAATGAAACAGAGGAAAAGAAAGCCGAGCCTGCCGCGAAACGAGAGGAACTTTGTCCCGTCCCCATTGGTGAGTTCAAAAAGTTTGTCTCCGGCGATGATCGCAAGAAACAAGTCTGGCGATGGAACTTCCTGGACACAATGTGGGAACTGGTCAAGGAGAGTCAGGTCGTGCCGGGACAGGTCTATCTGGTGCACGCGAATGCCGGAGGCTACTCGACGGAGCGAGGATGGGATCCCTCGCTCAAAGAGTCGGTTCAACCGATCGAGTCTGCCCGAGCAGCCACAGTCGAGATGCCAGATGCGACCGACGCTGATCCGTTGTCGCAAATCAATCGGTGGCAGACCATTGCCGAGCATACCAATGAGCTTTGCCAGGAGGTTGATCAGCTTCTGCGTGCGCTGGCTCTTGATAAAAATGAGGCCGATGCCGTGCGGCATGCCGCCCGCTGGCATGACCGGGGCAAAGCGCATGAGGTCTTCCAAGCTGCGCTGCCGGAGGGGGCTCCAAGAACAGGCCCCTGGGCGAAGGCATCCCGGCAAGGTTGGAAACGGTACACACGCCACCACTTCCGCCACGAACTGGCTTCGGCATTAGCGGTGCTTGATCCGCGGAATACCACGATTTCCGAAGAACTCAGGAACTTGGTGGCCTATCTGGTTGCAGCCCATCATGGCAAGGTGCGGCTGTCGATCCGCTCGTTGCCGAACGAGAGCCGTCCTGATGGAGGCCGCCGCTTTGCCCGAGGGGTGTGGGATGGCGATGAGTTGCCCGAGACCGACCTTGGCGGCGGGACCTTGGCGCCCAGAGTCACCCTTTCTCTGGAGCCGATAGAACTGGGGTTGTGCGAAGAGCGGCCGTTTGCCGGCCTGCCATCGTGGGCCGAACGGATGATTGATCTCCGAGACAAGTTGGGACCTTTTCGCCTCGCCTATTTTGAGGCGGTCTTGCGGGCGGCGGATTGGCGTGCGAGTCAGAGCGCTGAAAAAGGGTCGCAGAGTAGTGTGAGCCACGGAGGTCCTAATGATGGCGGTTCCTGCCGGTGAACGGGAGACAGTCGAGACAGTGGAGCAAATCGAACGCCGAATCCTGATGATCCGCGGGAACAAGGTCGTACTGGATGCGGATTTGGCGGCATTGTACGGGGTGCCGACCAAGCGTCTGAATGAACAAGTGAAGCGAAACGCGGAACGCTTCCCTGACGATTTTATGTTCCAGCTCACAAAGGAAGAGGCTGAATCTTTGAGGTCGCAATTTGCGACCTCAAAAAGGGGGCGCGGTGGCCGACGCTCTCTTCCATATGCGTTTACGGAGCACGGCGCTATCATGGCGGCCAATGTGCTGAACAGCAAACGTGCGATCCACATGAGCGTGTACGTGGTGCGCGCTTTCGTTCGCATGCGCCAAGCGTTGATCACCCGCACCGACATGGAAAAACGGCTGGCGGAAATTGAGAAAACGCTCATCGGCCATGACGCGGCTCTTCGTGATCTTTACGAGAAGATTCGCCCGCTCTTGCTTCCCTCTCCTGTCTTACCCCGTCGGCGCATTGGCTTTCGCGGAGGTGATTCATGATGAGTGGTTGCCACGACCTTGCACTGGCCGGCTGCACACCTGAGCCGCTGATGGCTTACCTCAAGGCGCTCGGAGTATTGCGCTTGGTCAGCGAGCAGAAAGATCCCGAAGCCCGTGGCTGGTGGAAGAACGACGTGTTCTGGCTCAGGTCCCCCACGTTGTTCAAAGGAGCAGATACCGAAGCAGCTAAACGAAAGGCGTTAACCGGCTTCTTTTTAAAAGAGTATCAGCCGACACCGATTGTGGCGCCGTGGGCTGGTGGCTCAGGGTTTTTTAGAAAAGACAACAAAGAAGCAGTTGAGGAACTTAGGCAGAGCAAGGCATCTCGCGTCCACCTCTACGCTCAGGTGATCGAAAAAGTTCACGCGATCATTAAAGATGAGAAAGTCGGAGATAAGCCCAAGGATCAGGACAAGGCTCGGCTGATTCGTCGCTACCGGCGCGAACTACCCGATGATGTTGTTGCGTGGATGGATGCCGCGATGGTGATCCGAGAGGCAGGACAGGTGTTCGCTCCGTTGCTGGGGACAGGGGGGAACGATGGGCGTCTTGACTTCACCCAGAACTTCATGCAGCGGATCGTGCTCCTCGATCTGCACGAGGCTAGTTCAGCCAACCCCCAATCGGATGCCTGGCTCGAACAAGCTCTGTTCGCAGCTCCTACAACCTTGGCCGAAGCCAGCGTAGGTCAGTTTGCGCCAGGCCGTGTAGGCGGACCAAATGCAACACAGGGGATGGAAGGTGATGCAACCGACAATCCATGGGACTTCGTTCTTATGTTAGAAGGGACTTTACTCCTGGCCGGTGCTGCCGTACGGCGATTTGGAACAGTGGAACTGGCCAAAGCCACATTTCCGTTTGCCGTAGATTCTGTGGCGGCTGGCTTCGACTCTTCAGCAAAAAAGGACGGGGCCGAATCACGCGGAGAGATCTGGCTGCCTCTCTGGACGCGTCCGACAAGCGCCACCGAACTTCGTCAGCTCTTCGGGGAGGGGCGTGCAGAAATCTCTGGCCAGCCTGCGCGAACGGGGACTGATTTTGCTCGGGCCGTGGCTGGGCTTGGTGTTGATCGTGGTATTGCGGGTTTCACGCGCCTTGCTTTCTTGAAACGTAGCGGGAAGGCATTTCTCGCAACACCCATGGGGAGATTCGGGGTGATCGAAAGACGGGAAGTCGATCTTCTTCGCCAGGTTGATCCATGGCTCGACGCGTTCCGTCGGGCTGCGAAAGATAAGAATGCTCCGCCTCGCTTTGGTTCTGCGCTGCGCCATATTGATTCGGCAATCTTCGATTTCTGTAAGTACGGCGGACCATGGCATTTTCAGCAAATTCTCATCGCATTAGGACAGGCCGACCGAGAGCTGACCATCGCCGAACGATTTCGGGATGAGAAAAAGTTGAAGCCACTGGCAGGCCTTTCGCTGGATTGGATTCTGGCCGCCGATGATGGGTCGCGAGAATTCAAGCTTGCCCAGGCGCTCGCTTCAGTCCACGATGCGGAAGGTAAGATTGGCCCCCTGCGCGCGAATCTGGAAGCAGTGGACTGGAAGAAGCGTTGTCGGGTCTGGGCAGAAAAAGACCGTTCAGTCGTGTGGAATGCTGGAGATTTGACCACTAACCTTGCCAATGTGCTTGATCGCCGGCTCATGGACGGGCTCCATGCCGGTTGCAAGGGGCTCCCCCTTGCCTCCCGTGCGGTGGCTTCCCTCGACGTGATTGCGGCGTTTCTCGATGGTGGTCTCGATGACCGACACATCGAGGATTTGCTGTGGGGCTTGATGTTGATTGAGCAAAAAAGAGGCCTCAACCGTGGTCAATCAGAGAAGAAAGAAGAGAACACAGATCGCCTCATTCCCAGGACGTATGCGTTGCTAAAACTCTTGTTTCTGCCTAGGCCGCTCGTGGGTGAGCCATCTCAGGATGGGATCCGATGGCGGCTGGCTCACGAGAGTGAGGAGGGTATTGTCATCCGCCCGGAGCCACGTATCCTGTCGCTCCTTCGTGCCGGTCGTATCGGTGAGGCTTGCCGCATTGCGGCTCAGCGACTGCGGGTGTCGGGGCTTCCGCCGATCCCCGGTACGCTGCCAGATGCCAGGACTCGCGATGATGTCTGGTCTGAATTTGTGGGAGACCATTGTCGCGGAGAACGATTGGCCGCTAGTTTGCTCATTCCGATCGATTCCGTGTCTGTCAACCGGCTTATTCAGCTGATTTGCCGCGAGCAATTGGAGTTCACCACATAAGTAAAAGGAGGAGAAGTTGTATGTCGACAGCCACGCATACCCTTGATTATCAAACGCTTCAGACGACTCCCCGATTACTGATGGAGGCGAAGCTCAAACCACTGCAAGGGCATCGTTTGCAGCCGACAGGTTTCCCGGATCTTGGTCCTGCCCGCTACACGCTGCCCGATGGGACTGAGATGTTGCTAGTCGAATCAGCTCAGTCTGTGGCGAACCGGATGGAGCTGGCGTGCTGGGATGAGGCCGCTGGTGACCTCATTTCGGAGCTTCGTGGCCTTCCGTATATCAGGGTTAAGAAATCCGAAAATGGCGTGCTGACGAATTCCATTCTTGAAGCCCACAGGATCAACTCCCCCTATATTCTGGAAGGTCAGGACAAGAGTGTCTTTGACAAACTTAAGCAGGAGGCAGCTGGTCTGGAAACCGGCCCCGTCGATATTCGGGCCTTGGCCAGACTCGTGCTTAAGTACGATCCGAACGCCGTAATTCACGGCGTCTTTCTAGCCAAAAGTGATCTGGCGGGAGGTCGCCTTCGCCTGCCTCGACTTCTCAGCGGGTTTATCGAAGCCACTGATGTGCGTCCTGCGGAAAGTGGCGGCGTAAAAAACGATCGGGTGGATCCATCGGGAGATACCAAGCAAGGTTTTGGCAACGTTCCCTTCCACCGCACCGAGTTCGTCGCCAAGGACATCACTGCCTACTTTAATCTCGACTTGGCGTTGCTGCGCGGTTATGGGTTGCCAGAGAAGGCGACCAAACTCTTGATCGCGCTCTCGCTCTTCAAAATTCGCCGGTTCCTCTCGGCCGGCCTCCGCCTCCGCACGGCGTGCGATTTGGAGGTGATAGGAGATCTGACAGTGACACGGCCAGAGAAATTCTCTCTTCCGGATGAAATAACGTTGCTCAAAGAATCTCAGCAGTTGATCGCTGATTGTAAGCCGTTCTTCGCCGCTCCTCCAATTACGGAAGTGGAGTGGAGGCCGACAAAAAAGTCGGCCAAAAAGGCTGAGGCGGATGAGAAGGAAACAGAAGAAGACGGAGGAGAGGACGAATGATTTCCATCTCTCTGAAGTTTCTTACTGGCCGCTATCACGCGACGCCGTGGGGCCGCCACGTCAATGAAGGGGCTGTGGAATGGCCGCCCTCGCCTTGGCGGCTTCTGCGCGCGCTGGTGGCCACTTGGAAACGTACATTGCCGGAATTGCGCCAGCAGGAGGTTGAGCCCATCTTCCGTGCCTTGGCCGAGCTGCCGGAGTTTCTTCTGCCTCCCGCTTCGACAGGCCACACGCGCCATTTCATGCCGTGGTTTAAAAAAGGACCGAACGATCGTACGCTCGTCTTTGACACCTTCGTCTCCGTGCCACGTGAAAGCCGACTTATGGTTCGTTGGCCGTCTGTCTCACTGAGCGAGACCCAACGAGAGGTGCTTGCCGAGATTCTGAGAAACCTCAATGTTCTTGGGCGGTCCGAGTCCTGGTGTGAGGCCGAGCTCACCAATAATGTGGTGGAAGACATGAATGGCCACTGGTGCCGTCCGCTTCAAGGCGATGTCCCCCGAGACCACGAAATTGTTCGGCTGCTGTGCCCGGACTCACAACGCGCGTTTGCCGATGACCATGTGGTGACAGTCACCAAGAAAACGACGGGTCGTGGAAAAACCAAGCAAACCCTAGAGGAACGCTCTAGCATCTATGACCCGGCCTGGAATCTCTGCATGGAGACGCTGCAATTGCACGAAGAACGCTGGTCCGATCCCCCAGGTTCTCGCTGGGTGTCCTATGTCAGGCTTCGAGACTGCTTCAGATTTAAACCGAAGGTTCGGCTGCGGCAAACGGCGATGAACAGGCATGTTCAGATCGTCCGCTATGCCCTCGATTCAACGGTGCTGCCACTGGTGACGGAGACCTTGCCTGTGGCCGAGGCGGTCCGGCGCGCGCTGATGGGCATCTATGGACAACTCACCCAACAAAATGGTGTCCGTGGGCGATCCAAGATATTTTCCGGGAAAGATGACGAGGGACAACCGCTCACCGCTCATCGCCATGCATACTATCTCCCGACTGATGAAGATCACGATGGTCGGCTGGATCATCTGACAATTTACGCGAGGGACGGCTTCAGTCCTGATGAGCAGCGGGCCTGTGATTGTCTCCGCGAACTTCGAACGGGACGTCAAGGTGAGGAACGCCATCCCCTTCGCCTGCTCTGTCTCGGCATGGGAACCGTGGATGAACTTGCGCATGGGCCATTGCAAACATCGAAGGTGTGGGAATCCTCGACCCCTTATGTTGCTACGCGTTATGCCAAGACGAGAGGGCGGAATCGGATTGACCTGCGATCGCCGGCTGCTCGGGCCGGATTTCTCATCAAGGATCTGCGGTCGCAGTTGCGCGCGGTGCGGCCCGATATTGCGAACGGGGTGAGCATTGAACCACTCTGGGATCAGAATCAGGTCTTTTCGATTGCTAGGCGGTGGCGTCCCCTTCAGTTCAAGCGTTTCCGCTGGAAACAGAGTGATGACGGCGGTCAGCGGTTGGCTGGGGCGTTCCGACTGATATTTTCTGCGCCCGTGCGGGGACCGCTTGCCCTCGGCCACTCTGCCCACTTCGGCCTTGGGCAGTTTATGTCGGTGGGGAAGCGTGAGGCGCGAGAGGGCAGGGGTAAAGAGCGAAGTGACCGCCGAGAAAAATGAATGTGAAGTGTGAAATGATGTGGCGGCATTGAGAGCTGGGACCATTTAGACCGTGAGTGAGGGCTAGAGGAGATCAACAGGAGGCGGTGCAATGGGGACGACGACTGGGGGCGTGGTGACACGGGCCGCCTTGAAGGCGATTGCGGACCGATTGCGCGACCGATATGGCGCGGAGCGGGTGCTGGTGTATGGATCAGTCGCGTGCGGTGAGCCGACTGAGCACAGCGATATTGACCTGTTGGTGGTCGCCCCGACCAAGGAACGGTTTTATGAGCGCATGGGGTCGGTGCTGGCTCTCGTGAGAGACATCAGCCATGGGATGCCTCTTGCGCCGATTGTGCTGACGCCGGAGGAGTTGGCGACCCGTCTGGCGCGTGAGGATCAGTTTGTGGGGAGATTGTTCGAACGGGAGTGGATCTGTGACGGAGCGACCGGATTCGCCTACGCGGAGGATTGGTTGAAGGTCGCTCGCCGGGACTGGCATCGGATCCATGTCTTGCTGGCCGATGGGGATGCGGATGGAGCCGGCTTCTTTTTGCAGCAAGCCCTGGAGAAATATCTGAAGGCCTTCCTACTCAGCCAGGGATGGAAATTGAAGAAGGTCCATACGTTGCAAAACCTCCTCGATGAGGCGACCGCGTTCATGCCTGATCTCTCGGCCTTGCGGCCGGTCTGCGAACGAGTGTCCGGATTCTACATTGGGGAACGGTATTCCAGCGTCGGGGAAAAGGGGATTGCAACTCGAAGACATTCGGCACGACTTGCCGGAGGCTCGATCGCTGATCACCAAGTTGTTTCCCGGTGAGGGTCTGGAATAAGCCAGCCATGTGGCATTTCGGCCTGGGGCAGTTCATGGCAGTGGGGGAAGCAGAGTGTCGTTTGTGATACGTGAGGAGAAATGCGTGAGAGAGCGAGTTTCAAGGTTTGATGGGGAAACGAAGGAGAGACCTCTGTGGTGGGTGGTCGCGGCGCTGCTGGTCGCCAATTCGGTCCCCACAGGTGCGGAGTATCTCGGCGACTTAAGCGCGAATCCCTTCAATCCTAATTCGCTCGCCAATCCCTTCGGCGCCGGCTCGCCGTATGCCTTCAAGAGCCCGACCAACCCGTTTGGGCCCTATGGCAGTCCGTTCAGTAATCAGTCGGCGACCAATCCCTTTGCGACGCGGGCGCCGCGGTTGTATGACCGCGAGGGGGACTATCGCGGTCGGCTGAGCGCGAATCCGTACGATCCTGACTCTATCAGCAATCCGTTCGGCCGCTATGGCAGTCCCTTTTCGCCGGACAGCATAAATAACCCGTTCGGTGCGGGAAATCCGTACCGGTTCGACAGCCCGACGAATCCCTACGGCTCTGGATGGATCATCGTCGGCGAATAAGCCTGATACAGAGACGGAGATCAAAAGCTGGCGTGTCTTACGGCAGCAGATCGGTGGCAGTAAGAGAGAGGTCGAGGGGATGGCGAGGGGAGCGATGATATCGGAAGGGGACAGGCTTACGACCGAACGGTATGACGCTGGTTGATCGGGGTTGATCGGATGGAGTGATAGGATCACAAAAGACCTCCAGACACCGTTCCAAATCGGCTTCATGTTGATTGCCGACACTCTAGTAAACGGTATAGCGGCTCACAAGCACAGGGTCCCGTTCTTTGACAACTGAATAGTTCCAGCCGCTCTGCCGAGAAGAGAGCGTGTGGAACACGATGTATTCGCCGATGGAGCGGGGAGTGAGGCGATCCCCTTGCTCCCCGCCCGGATGGTCAATGAATGTGCCTATTGCCTGCGGCTCGCCTATTTCGAATGAGCGGACGGGGTCTTTGCCGACAATGCCGACACCGTCGAAGGCCGGTTCCCGCACACCCCACATGTCTGTTCCGCGAGCTGAGAGAGCATCGGTGTCCACTGTAGAGGGCATGGAAGCCACTGCTCCACAATGTTTCGAGAGAAAGGGGTGTGCGAAGCGTTCGTTAGAGCAGGTCTTTGAACCGTTCGAGAGAAATATCGGCAGCGTCGAGGATGTGTCTCAGCGTCCCGGGCTTGATAACATGATGCCGCGGGATAACGACGATATGCTTCTCGTCGGTCATCGAAATATGTTTGCCTTCGCGGAGGATAGAGAAGCCGGCTCGCTTCAAGGCTCTCACGACACGTTCATGAGAGACCTGGGGGAGCTTGCTCATGTGCCGACTTCGACGGTTCTCAATTTCTTGAGTCGCTTCAAATCCTCGATGCTCTCCAGGTAGATCTTGATGGCATCCTTGATGTTTTCCAGGGCTTCTTCTTCGGTCTCGCCCTGTGAAACGCAGCCCTTGAGCGTCGGGCAATACACCACGTACCCGCCGGCTTCACGATCTTGTTCAACAATGACGGGATATTCCATAAGGACCTCGCTGGTTTTGAGAACGAAACCATTATAGCAAAATGCGACAGGTTGTATGCGGCGGTGTGTGGGGTGAAGAAATATCCCGTTCTTTGACAACTGAATAGTTCCAGCCGCTCTGCCGATAAGAGAGCGTATGGAACACGATGCAATAACCGAGAAAGCGGGGAGTGGGGAGATCCCCTTGCTTCCCGCCCGGATGGTCAATGAATGTGCCTATTGCCCGCGGCTTGCCTATTTCGAATGGGTGGACGGCGTCTTTGCCGATAATGCCGACACGGTCGAGGGCCGGTTCTATCACCGACAGGTCGACCGCGAACCGGTCCGGCCGACCAGACGAGCGGCAGATGGTGAAGAGCAAGAGACCGTGCTGCACCAACGGTCGGTTTGGCTGTCATCCGAACGGCTGGGGGTCACGGCTAAAATTGATCTGGTGGAAGGGGAAGCACCGGCTGACACTGGCGGACCACAGGCGGTCATGCCGGTAGATTACAAACGCGGCAAACGTCCGCACACGGCCAAGGGAGCTTGGGAACCAGATCTGGTGCAACTCTGCCTGCAAGGTTTATTGCTTCGCGAGCATGGCTATCAGTGCGAGCGGGGCGTGCTCTATTTCGTGGGATCCCGCGAACGGGTCGCGGTCGAATTTGATGATGCGTTGGTTGCTCGAACGATGGAGCTGGTGGAGGGGATGCGCGCCATGACCACTCAGGCGGTCGCTCCCCCGCCCTTAGTGGACAGTCCTAAATGTCCCCGCTGTTCGTTGGTAGGGTTGTGCCTGCCGGATGAAATCGGCTGGTTGCGTCACACCAGAGATGGTGAAGCGCCGGCTGTTCGCCAATTGCTGCCGTCACGGGATGATGCCTTGCCGCTCCATGTACAAATCCCAGGAGCCAAAATTGCCAAAGAGGGAGACTGTCTGCTGATCAAGGATCACGAGGAGGTCTTGGGAGAAGCTCGGTTAATAGAAACGTCCCAGGTGGTGCTGTACGGCGCCATACAAGTGAGCACCCAAGTGGTGCAGGAGCTGTGCAAGCGCGAGATTCCTCTCGTCTATTGTTCGACCGGTGGCTGGTTTTATGGAATTACAACTGGTCTCACCCACAAACATGTCGAGCTCCGGCGGCGGCAATATGCCGCGGCGGCCGATCCTGCACAGTGCCTGCGGCTTGCTAAACGGTTCGTGCAGGCCAAAATTGCCAATTGCCGAACGCTCATCCGTCGTAATCATCCTGATGTGCCAGAGCTCTTGCTGCAGGAACTCAAGGTGGATCAAAGCCAGGCTGGCGAAGCGGGGTCACTCGAGTCGCTGCTCGGCACCGAAGGCACAGCGGCGCGCCGGTACTTTAGTGCGTTGGGGGCGTTGGTCCGAGATGAGGCGATGCGGGCTCGGTTTGATGCCGAAGGACGCAATCGCCGTCCGCCGCGTGATCCGATCAATGCCCTCTTGTCGTTTGCCTATGCACTCTTGGCTAGAGAATGGACGGTCGTCTTGCACAGTGTGGGGCTGGATCCCTATTTGGGTTTTTATCACCAGCCGCGCTATGGGCGGCCGGCCTTGGCGCTGGATATGATGGAAGAATTTCGGCCGTTGATTGCCGATTCCGTGGTGCTGACAGCCGTCAATAATGGCGAAGTCCAGAGCACAGATTTCATCCAGCGACTGGGGAGTGTCAACCTCACACCGGAAGGGCGGCGGAAGTTTATTGCGACCTACGAGCGGCGGATGGGACAAGAAATCACGCATCCGGTCTTTGGCTATCAAGTGAGTTATCGTCGGGTGTTGGAAGTCCAAGCCCGATTATTGGGCCGGTATCTGTTAGGGGAGATTCCTGAGCTGCCGCCGATCATCACTCGGTAAACGTCGTATGGGCTGACGAGTAGGCTGTGCGGGTAGGGAGGACTCGCCTTGGTGCGAGGGGTTATTCATGCGGCGCTGCTATTTAGTGGCGTACGACATCGCCGATCCCAAGCGACTGCGGCGGGTGTTTAAGACGATGAAGGGATACGGCGCGCATGTGCAATTGTCCGTCTTCCAGTGCGATCTGCCGGAGATGGATCTGATTCGGATGAAGGCATCGTTGACGGAAATCATTCACCACAAAGAAGATCAGGTGCTGATCATCGACTTGGGACCGACCGAGAGCCACCCGATCAAAAAGTTCGAGGCGTTGGGAATGGCGATCGAGGTGGAAGAGCGACGGCCTCGCGTGATATAGACGGTTTCGATGGAAGACACTCGTGCCGTGAGCAGTGCGAGCGGTGTGGTGATGAGCGTGCGATCAGCAGGCGCTCGCGCCACGGTATCGAGGGCAAGAGAAAACAACGGTTCATAATGGGCAAAAGAGAGATGTTGAAGGAGGTGAGTACGGAGATCTCTATGACAGGAGCAATAAAGGTGATGGGAAGTGCTCGCAGCGTGCGAGTAGGAGGGCAAGAAAACAAGCACATAGACAAGTGCGATTTCCGCGGCTGAAAAGCCGCGGCCCCATTGAAGCGAGAGTTCGTGCTGGATACCGGCTCGATTGCCGAGATTTCCGCGGCTGAAAAGCCGCGGCCCCATTGAAGCGGGGGGATGATCAACAGGTTGGACGGGGGCTTGGGGATTTCCGCGGCTGAAAAGCCGCGGCCCCATTGAAGCACACAATATACTGCTTAGGGACAATCAGCGATTGAGATTTCCGCGGCTGAAAAGCCGCGGCCCCATTGAAGCACGTCCCTCCCGTCAGACTGGACCGCCGGCAACCGCCCAATTTCCGCGGCTGAAAAGCCGCGGCCCCATTGAAGCTTCAGCACTAAGACTTGATCACTCACTTTCCACGATTTCCGCGGCTGAAAAGCCGCGGCCCCATTGAAGCTTGTCGTAGATTGGGTTCTTGCCTTGCGAGAGAGCCATTTCCGCGGCTGAAAAGCCGCGGCCCCATTGAAGCGTTACGTTCGCGTTCGTTACGTACACAGAAACCCCGATTTCCGCGGCTGAAAAGCCGCGGCCCCATTGAAGCCTCCCCAGACAACACCGTCAACGAGCGGTCCGCTTCGTTATTTCCGCGGCTGAAAAGCCGCGGCCCCATTGAAGCCACTATCTTTGTTGCCGGAAGTGAATCCGTCTGTAGATTTCCGCGGCTGAAAAGCCGCGGCCCCATTGAAGCTCACTTCCTTTTCTTCGTACACGTGCCTCGCTATTCAATTTCCGCGGCTGAAAAGCCGCGGCCCCATTGAAGCGAGCTGCTCGCCGAGCGTGATGTCCCCCCGCCGCGCTATTTCCGCGGCTGAAAAGCCGCGGCCCCATTGAAGCCGTGGCGGATTGACAGCGGACGCACAGGGTGCAACAGGATTTCCGCGGCTGAAAAGCCGCGGCCCCATTGAAGCGCGCTAATGGAGGTAGGGAAGACAGCATCGTATAGGTAATTTCCGCGGCTGAAAAGCCGCGGCCCCATTGAAGCATCATCCTCAGCCACCCAATTCCCTATTTTCGAGAATATTTCCGCGGCTGAAAAGCCGCGGCCCCATTGAAGCTAGTGTGTCGCCACCTCCGTCCATCCGGTTGGCGCCGATTTCCGCGGCTGAAAAGCCGCGGCCCCATTGAAGCAATCGAAGAAATTCGGCCAGACATTTGAAATTGTCATTTCCGCGGCTGAAAAGCCGCGGCCCCATTGAAGCCAACATCAGTCCTTCTACTCTCTACATTTGCCAACGATATTTCCGCGGCTGAAAAGCCGCGGCCCCATTGAAGCTACGTTGTTGAGTACGTTTGCTGTTCCGGCTACGTGATTTCCGCGGCTGAAAAGCCGCGGCCCCATTGAAGCCTGTTCCGTCCACCCATTTTCCCTGAGCTTTTTAATGATTTCCGCGGCTGAAAAGCCGCGGCCCCATTGAAGCGATCCGCTCCAGCTTGCGCTCAAGGCTGCCGCTCCATATTTCCGCGGCTGAAAAGCCGCGGCCCCATTGAAGCCTGTTACGACGGCTACACCGCGGTCCGTGGAGCTCGATTTCCGCGGCTGAAAAGCCGCGGCCCCATTGAAGCTCCGTATTCGCGAGGTTTCCCTTCGCGAGGTTGTAGATTTCCGCGGCTGAAAAGCCGCGGCCCCATTGAAGCATCCTGATTACGACTCAAGGAGTAGTGCGGCTCAGCAAATTTCCGCGGCTGAAAAGCCGCGGCCCCATTGAAGCAGTGCAGCGGCATTGGCGGCTGGTGCTGTTGTGGGTGATTTCCGCGGCTGAAAAGCCGCGGCCCCATTGAAGCTAGAATCATAGAGACCTACATAAGCCCGATCGCGCTATTTCCGCGGCTGAAAAGCCGCGGCCCCATTGAAGCATAGTACTCACGAATCGCCTCAATGTTCCTCTCGCGATTTCCGCGGCTGAAAAGCCGCGGCCCCATTGAAGCGTCCAAGCAGGTCGGAGAGATGCATACCCGTGGCGGAATTTCCGCGGCTGAAAAGCCGCGGCCCCATTGAAGCTTCCTGCTGTTCAGCTGTATGCCGACGGAAGACGGTATTTCCGCGGCTGAAAAGCCGCGGCCCCATTGAAGCCGGTACGCTTGGGGCATAAATTAACGAAAGGAGCTAATTTCCGCGGCTGAAAAGCCGCGGCCCCATTGAAGCGACTAGAGAGAAGTTCTGATACGCCATTCCGTTCCGATTTCCGCGGCTGAAAAGCCGCGGCCCCATTGAAGCCGGTTGGGTTGGGACGACTTACCTTCGTACATCCCCATTTCCGCGGCTGAAAAGCCGCGGCCCCATTGAAGCAGCCATAGAGACCTCCCTTAGTGTGACTTACGAGTAATTTCCGCGGCTGAAAAGCCGCGGCCCCATTGAAGCAAAGTCCAGCGAATCTTGGCGGTTGCGGAGTTGGTTATTTCCGCGGCTGAAAAGCCGCGGCCCCATTGAAGCATATGTACATGTAGCCCCGTTGTACTAT
The DNA here is from genome assembly GCA_024331125.1 of Nitrospira sp. Taxonomy (GTDB): domain Bacteria; phylum Nitrospirota; class Nitrospiria; order Nitrospirales; family Nitrospiraceae; genus Nitrospira_D. The sequence continues at coordinate 167,685 of JANDJI010000005.1, read as the reverse complement.
GGTGCCAGATTTCCGCGGCTGAAAAGCCGCGGCCCCATTGAAGCCGCGGGGGCAAAGGCACGCTGAAAGCGGCGCGGATCATTTCCGCGGCTGAAAAGCCGCGGCCCCATTGAAGCCAATCTCCCAAATTAAGTCTGCCAGGCACGCCCACTTATTTCCGCGGCTGAAAAGCCGCGGCCCCATTGAAGCCTACGAGTCCGCGTTCAATACGGATTTTTCCGCGCTATTTCCGCGGCTGAAAAGCCGCGGCCCCATTGAAGCCGATAGTTCAGCGGGGGTGAACCGCATTCCGCGCTCATTTCCGCGGCTGAAAAGCCGCGGCCCCATTGAAGCTGGCGAGTCGCGGGCAGTCCGCTCGCGCCAACGGTTATTTCCGCGGCTGAAAAGCCGCGGCCCCATTGAAGCGGGACCGAAGTTGCCTTCTTTGAAGAAGAACCTCGGCAGGCAAAATCTGTTGAATTGGACATCTGACTTCATGGCAGATTACTGGGTGAGGATAAGCCGAGTCAGTGCCGAGAGGGGAACGGTGTGTTTCACGATGGAGGACTGATCGTCCATGGGTAGATTGACTGGCAGAGTGGCGATTGTGACCGGCAGCAGCAGTGGCATCGGCAAGGCGATTGCGCTCAGGTTTGGCGAAGAGGGCGCCGCCGTGATCGTGACTGCGCGACGGCTTGGGCTTTGCCAGGCGACGGCCGATCAGATTGCGCACAAGGGCGGAACGGCCTGGGCGATGCACACGGATGTGACCGACGAACAACAGGTCGAGCGGCTGTTTGATGAAACAGTCGCCCGCTACGGGCATGTGGATATTGTGGTCAACAATGCAGGTATCTTTGGAGGACGGCAACTGGCCGAAACCTCGACTCGGGAATTTGATGAAGTGATCAATGTGAATCTTCGCGGCACGTTTTTCTGCTGCCGTGCTGGATTCCGCCGGATGAAGCAACAGGGAGGTGGGGTGATTCTCAACATGTCCAGCGTGGCCGGGGTACAGGCCTGGGTGGGCACCGGGGTGTACAGTGCCTCGAAGCACGGGATCATGGCACTCACCAAGGCCTTGGCTGACGAGGGACGGCCGTATAACATTAAAGTGAGTGCCATCTGCCCGGCGGGAGTCGCGGACGAATTGGTCGATACCTCTCCGGAAGAGCGTCTGCGCAGTGAGAAAATTGATCCGTTTGATATAGCGGAGGCGGCGATCTTTTTAGCGACGTTAGGGAAGCACGCGGTGGTGCACCAGTTGGTGATCGACCGCTTGGGCGCCGACTGGTAGAGAAGATCGTGTCGATTGTCTGATTTCCACTAGGCGGGAGTGAAGGGAGCCATGCCCTACCTTGGCGCAAAAACCCACGCGAGTTATCGATCACTTTTGCGAAGCGGTGTCCTGTATGAGCGGGTTGAGCAGGCCAAGCAGATGCTAGCTTCTTGCCAGGTCTGCCCGCGGCACTGCGATGTCAACCGACGGGCCGGCGAGTTGGGGACCTGTTTGGTGGGGGATAAGGCGCTGGTGGCCAGTGCAGGCCCCCATTTCGGTGAGGAATTTCCCATCCGCGGTTGGTACGGATCAGGCACCATCTTTTTTGCGGGATGTAACCTGCGGTGCCTTTATTGCCAAAATGCCGACATCAGCCATCAGCCGAATGGCCAGGAGCTGGCGCCGGAACAGTTAGCCGATCTCATGCTCGATCTCCAGGAGCAGGGCTGTCACAACGTCAATCTGGTATCGCCGTCTCATCAGGTGCCTCAGATCCTTGAAGGGTTATTGGTCGCGGCCCAACGAGGGTTGCGGTTGCCGCTCGTGTACAACACCAGTGCGTACGACGATCTCGACATGCTGCGGCTATTGGATGGCGTGGTGGATCTCTACATGCCGGATCTCAAATACACCGATGCCGTGATCGGCCGGCGGCTTTCAAAAGTGCCAGACTATCCGGCGGTGGCTCAGGCTGCGATCAAGGAAATGCACCGGCAGGTCGGCGATCTCATGTTGGATGACGAGGGGCTGGCTGTTCGCGGTCTCTTGGTCCGCCATCTGGTGCTTCCCGGCAATCTGGCGGGAACGGCCGAGGTGATGACATTTTTAGCCCAAGAGATTTCCCGCGACACCTACGTGCACGTGATGGATCAATACCATCCGGCGGCCAAGGCCTTTTCTCATCCGGTATTGTGTCGCCCTGTGCATGGTGAGGAAGTGGATCAAGCCATTTGGCTGGCTCGCGAGGCCGGTCTCTGGCGGGTGCACGAAGAATAGACCGAGTGCGCCGGTGTTGTCCAAGAACCTTGGTTCTTGGGTGTTGGAGAACAAAGCGAAAGGGGAGAGGTCACCGTCTGGGTTCTTGGGTTGAGGGGCGACCGAATCCGACGTCTCCTTTTGAGAGGTCGAAAGAGACGCGCAGTTGCACGGCCAGATACTTTTGGATCAATCCGCTTCGGTCCAGGGGCTGATCCTGCTCGTAATATACCGCCAGTTCCGACTGTCTCCACCGGACCGCCAATCCAATGATCCAATCCAGCTCTGTCGGTTTGGCTTGGTTGCCGCCGTCTCGATCCGTAAACAGGTTGACGTCTCCATAGAGCACAATCCGATTTTTGTAGAGATCCAGGTCGGCGTGGGCCACGTACCGGAGTAGGGCACGACCGGTGTTGTCCGGCCGAGCGAAGTAGTTCTGGTTGTGAAAGAGCCACCCGCCGCCGGCGTAGATGGTCAAATTTTGGTTGGGGAAGAGCCGGTGCCACGCGGGCACATCCTGAATCGTCTGGATTTGCGCCGTGACCAGCACGTCCGCATAGGATTGAACCACGCCTCGCCGGTCGAGCGGGGCATCGCGCTCGTATTGCAGTCGCCAGTTGAAATGACTGATCACTCCCGTCAGCGCATACGTCCCGTCCCATTCGCTGAGTTCGATCCAGCCGTTGGTCCGATCCGAGAAGAAATTTTGATCAGTGTAAAACGTGACGTACTGTTTATAGAGGTCGGTTTCGAGGTGCAGCATGTGGCGCAATCCGACGAGACCGGTATTGTCCGGCCTGGCGGCAAAGGATGGGTTGTAGGCAAAGACGCCGGTCAGCAGATAGCCTCCGACGAGGCTTTCTTCCGCCGCTCGTTCCTCCTCGCTCGGTGTCTCCAGCGACGGCAACGGCCTCCCGTATTTTTCCAGCGCCTCTCCCTGAGTCGGCCCAAAAGGTCCCCAAAGAATGATCGCGAACGCGACCCGCCTTATCGTCGAACGGCTGTTCCACCGGCGCATGATGAAACCAGCAATAGCACGATTGCCTTCTCATTGTCAGGCGGGAACGAGAAGGCTTCCTCTCGGCAAATGGTTGCGCCGCTAGGGAGAGCAGGCTTCAAAGATGGCTTCGCAATCGTTCGAAGCGTCGAAGGCGGGAGGGACGAATCGATAATGGACGTCGATGACACGGTCGTCGGCGACGATGACCGTAGCCCAGCACCCGTGGCGGACGGTGGCGAAACTGCTTTTGCCCGTCGGTTGCGATTCTTCCAAAATCGGCGCCTCGCGGTAGTAGCGAAGAAGGGTCATCTCGCCTTCCTGCACGGTTTTCTTGGGTTCTCCGGCGCAGGCACGAACCGCGGACAGGGGTTTGCCGACCATCCGTTGCTGATTCGGATACCGCCCGACCTCGACCGGCGCGGCGCAGGCCGCGAGCCAGATCGCTCCGCCGATCGCGGCCCCCGCTACTGTCAGGTTGATGGGTCTCACGTCGCGTCTTGTAGTTCGAACCATACCTGCATGGCACTCGTTTCGCGGTCGGACGAGATCGGACCGTTGGAGAAAAAAGGGAAAAAACCGTCAACCGACCAGGTCGGGGTCGAATTTATTCAAGGGCTGGACGGACAACGCCTTGATTTCGTTATAGACGATGGCTCGACCAACTTGGCGCAGACGGCTGAATGTTCCATGGACGATGACCAAATCGCCTTCACGAACGTCCGGTTTGCCAAGGCTGATGACTTTGACGGTCCCGGCCGGATCTTGGAGCAAAAAGCCGTAGGCCAGTTGCCCTTGCCTGTTGGTCGCGATCTGGACGTTGGTCACTTTGCCTGTCACGGTGACCTCTTGACGATCATACTGTTCCGGATGCGCCAAAAGCTCCGCAATCTCGGTCAAGGTACCGGCCCAGGCCGGCGGATCGACGAGCGGACCGGCGGGACCATAGATGCCGGCCAACCCGACGGCGGTTCCAAGAAGGAGAAATCCGACAACGCTGTGAAATCTCTTCATGACGTCAAGGAGCCTTTCCGATAACGAACCACAATATCGCCCGCGCGCACACCGAACGCGCCGAACGATCGAGCGAAAGGTTACCATTTATCGGATGCCCTGCCGCTCATGTCTTCTCCGATGAAATTGTGCAGAATCTGTTTTTGCATCTCCGTCAGCTCGCCCGTGGAATGTTCCGCTTGAGTCGACGGCGAAACGGCCGGTTCTTGAGACGGGGGGGCGGTTCGTTTGAGCAGTTCTTGTTCGAGTGCTTCCGGGCTGCGATCCAAATCCTGCTGAATGGCGGCCAACCGTTGCAGGCCGAAAAGGGTGCGGGTGGGCTCGCTGTGGACCGCCTTGGAAGTGGCGCCAAGGACCAGCGAGTTCCAAAACGCGGCCTCACTCTGTTCGGGAATGCCGACGACGGCGTAGGCCGTCAATTTTTCAAGAAGCGCGGATTCGGTTCGTTCAAGACCGTCATAGGTGGCGATTGATCGTTCGATGGGAGTCGTCGAGAGAATCGCCAGCGTCTCTTCCCATAAGTCCAACGAAGGGGCTTGCGAAGGGGTTCGGTTGGATGCCGGTGGGATATCGGACAATTTGCTCTGGAGTCCCAAAAGGTATTGCGAAAGAAACTTGACCTTTCTAGCCGCCAATGAGCCGGCCGGGATGCCCCAAATGTGGCAGATTTCATGATCCTGAAGGACGGTTCTATTGGATGTCCGCCGCTCCCGTTCCGCGAGGTCGAGCCGTTTTCGAAATCGTTCGGCAAAACGCAACAAGGTTTGCAGCTCGACGGCCAGACGATAGTTCCGGAACTCTTCAGGGCCAACCTCGCCTTGTTCCCATCGTTCGTCGAGTGCTCGAAGAACGGGACCTGGAACCGCCGTCCTGGCTTGTGCTTTGAGGGTCTCGATCGCGCCCGGGGAGACTCCTCGGGCGGCCAACAGTGATGCAGCGCAGGCGGCCATGGCCTCGGCCGTTTCAGTCAAGTGTGTGAGGACGGCGCATTGCAAGGACGTCCGTTCCCGGCGGAGTCTGGCCCGTCGCCGATATTCCTGCCACCGTGCCGTCGTGGCCGCGATGGACTCCTGGGTCATCGTGGTCACGGGTTTCGTGCCGGACACGCATCGTGGATCCGGACGATCCGCGACCATGAACAGTATTTCGTCATGCGAGACGTCCAGGTATTGAATCAGGAGGAGTTTGAGAAGAACCCGCCCTTGAGTCGGCAGGTTTGCGATCGTTTCTTCGACCAAGCCGACGGTCAGGGGTCTCGTCATGAGCGTTGAAGACATGGCGTTTGCGTTCGATCGGGTCTAGGCATTACCGGAGCATCCTTGATGGGCTTCGAGATAGAGGGCGACGTATTCGCGCACTTGTTGCACGGTGCCGTTGACGAACATTTCTCGGGGAATCTCTACTCGGACCAGTTTGGAAGGGTCGACGCCCCGCTCTATGGCATAGAGCTCGTCAATATAGAGACTGACGGACCCATCCGGAAAACGGAGGGCATAGAGCGAGGTTGTATCAGCCATCGAGAGCAGATCCGCGAGCTAATCTCGATAGGTACAGGTAACACAAGCGCCGTGCGGCTGTCAAAGCAAGGACGGTTGCGGTCGGAAGAGTGCAGCTCTCCACAGTAAGCCGCGGGGAGCTTCAACGGTTGACAGTCGGCTCGCGCTTTGTTAGGGCAGGGTGTCAGAAAACCTGTCGACGGTGCGCGTTCATGCTCATATGTCCGTTCAAAGCGATAGTGTTGGCATGGGCGCTCGCTGTGGGAATGGTTGTGCCATCGGCGGCCATTGAGGTTCAGCCGACCGATGAGCAGATCCGCGCCGCGCTTGCCAAAGGCAAAGATGCGGCGCGGGACCGGCGCCCGCCGGACTCACTGTATGCGAAATTCGGCGAAAGCGATGAAGGCCGCCCAAGCGGGTTTGTCATGACGAAGCTGGGACGGCTCGCCGTCATGGCGGCCCATCTGGCGCTTCGCGGACTTGAACCGGAGCCGGTGGAGATCGCCCGGATGCTGGAAGAGCCCACGATGTCGGTCGTCGCGATGATCATAGGAACTCACCCGTCCTTCGCGATGGAGAGTTATATGGTGTTGAATCAGAGGGGGCGGTTGATCAAGCCTATGACGGTGCGCTACGACGGACGGGCTTCTCCAAGTGAAGGAGAGACCGATCGGCTTCTCTTTCAGGCGAAAGTCGTGGCTGCGTTCAAGTATGACGAGTTTGATCCCCTCGCCGAGACGACGATCACCGTGTTTCCCTCGAAGGGGGAAGCGGTGAGTTTCGTTCTCGACTTTTCACGAATAGACTAGGTACCCTGCATCGGTCATGGCTTCACGTCCTGGGTCGGATCGGTCGTTCACCGCCGAAACCGTTGCGATCGGCTCGGAACTGTTAATCGGGGGGCGTTCCGACAGCAATTCTCTGTTTATCGCCGAGGTGCTCGGCTCATTGGGGATCGAGGTGAAGTTTAAGTCGATCGTCGGCGATGAGCGGGGCGACCTTGTCCGGGTCATCGAGACCGCCGTTCGCCGAGCCGGTGTGATCATCATGACCGGTGGATTAGGACCGACCGTCGATGATCGTACGAGAGAGGCGGTCGCTGCCGTGACCGGGCTGAGGCTGGCTCGCCGAAAAGAGGCTCTTGAGGGGATGACCGCTCGACTGGCCCAATGGGGCAGGGTTCCCAACAAAGGTCAGTTGCGACAAGCGAGGATTCCATCGCGAGCCGAGGTCTTGCCCAATCCGGTCGGATCGGCGCCCGGTTTCGCTCTGCGTTGGAAAGGCGCGTGGTTGATCGCCTTGCCGGGCGTGCCCGGTGAAATGCAGGCCATGATGCGGGAGTCGGTGGCGCCGTTGTTGACGACAAGGCTGTTGCGATCGGCCAAGCACCCCCCTCGCCCGATATCCAGGTCGGTGTTTCATACCTGGGGACTGCCGGAGGCGGAGGTGGATGAGAAGCTGCGCGGACTTGTCCCTAAACGGTCACCGGTCGAACTGGGGCTCTTGGCTTCTCCGATGGGGGTGTCGGTCTCGCTGACGGCCAAGATGCGTCGTCCCACTGATCACCAAGTGCTGCGGGATCTCGAGAATGAAGTTCGGGCCAGGCTGAGAGACTGGATCTTTGCGGAGGGCGAGAATTCCATGGAAGCCGTCGTGGGGCGATTGTTGTCGGATCGAGGGCTGACGATCGCCGTGGCGGAGTCGTGCACGGGCGGGTTGATTACCCATCGCCTGACACAGGTGCCGGGATCGTCGGCCTACGTGGATCGGAGCGTGGTGTGCTATAGCAATCAATCCAAGATCGATCTGTTGGGGGTGTCGCCCGATCTCATTGCCAGATATGGGGCGGTCAGTCGCGAGGTCGCCGCCGCCATGGCAAGGGGGATTCGCCAACGGGCCGCCGTGTCGGTCGGACTGAGCGTGACCGGCATCGCCGGACCAGGCGGGGGGACGGAGACGAAACCGGTGGGACTGGTCTATGTCGGCCTTGATGGAGGAGAACCGGATATCGTCACAAAAGAATTTCGATTCCATGGCGATCGAACCGTCATCAAACAACGGTCGTCGCAGGCGGCGATGGACCTGCTGCGCCGGTGGTTGATCGAACGGGGACGCTGACGGAATGCAAGCTCGTGATGTCGGCGGGTGGGCGTCGAGCAAGAGCACGCACGCAAACGGGACAAACAGCGAACAAACGGAGAGGAAACGATGCTCCGAGCCTTTCTTGCCGTTGAGCTTGGCGATGATCTCAAGCGTCAAGTGGCGCTGGTTCAGGAAGATCTCAGGAGGCGACTCGGGCGCGAGGCGCCCAAAGCCGCCCGCATCGCCTGGGTGCAGGCATCGTCGATTCATCTCACCGTCAAATTTCTCGGCGACATCGATGAGTCGCTGATCGAACCGATGCGCCTGGCGGTCGGTGTCGCCATGCAGGCGCATCGGCCGGTCTTCATTCCGCTTGAGCGGATCGGAGCGTTTCCCCATCCGAGAGAGCCGCGGGTCTTATGGGTCGGTCCTCAAGTAAAGTGGGAAGAGAGCCAGGAGGCGCAACGGCTGGCTGCATTACACCGAACGGTGGAGGATTGTTGTGCGTCGCTCGGCTGCGCGACGGCGTTGGCGTTGGATAGACGGCCCTTTTCCCCCCATCTCACTCTGGCGCGGGTGAAAGAAGGAGCGCGCGAGGTGGGTCGGCTGTTGGCTGCGAGCGGTGTGATGGACCGATCGCTGTTCGTGGGAACGCTGGCGGTGGAATCCATCGCCCTCATCAAGAGCGACCTTAAGCCGGCCGGGCCTATTTACACGAAATTATGGCAGGCCGGGGTGGGAGGTGGAGGAGACGGCTGAAGAAGATTCCCGCGAACTGGAAGACGGGACGTCCACCTATCGCCCATCGTCCGTTATGGCTCAAGGAGTTTGATCAAGTTCGTCCGGCCGAGCTGACGGGCCAGATCAACCGGCAGTTCTCCCGATGTCATTCTGGCCTGTTTATCCGCGCCGTACTTGAGGAGCAACGTCACGATCTCTTGATTGCCTTCATACGCTCCGACGTGGAGCGGCGTGACGCTGCTGATTGCGCCACGAACGTTCACGTCCGCGCCCTTTTCCAAGAGCAGAGCCACCATATCCGCGCGCCCCTCTCGTATGGCCATGAACAGCGGCGTGAGTCCGTCGTGTCTCGCACGGGACAGGTCGGCGCCCTTTTCCAGTAGCAGTTCGACCGTCGGTCGGTGTCCATGCTTGACGGCCAGCAGAAGCGGCGTCATGCCGAATTCGTCGGCGGTTTCCACCTTCGCGCCTTGAGCCAGTGCAGCGGCAGCTTGGGTCGAGTCTCCGTTTATGATTGCTTCACGGAGTCTGTGTTCCGGCGACGCGATGCAGCCGCTCAGAACCAAGAGGCTCCAAAAGGACAGCGCATGTATCGCCGTTTTTCTATGCGACATGGCATACCGCAGGATGATGTTTTCATGGAAATCTCTTACATGGACGGCGGCGGCAAATCAATGGCCTGTTGAGTCCAATGTGAATGGTTCCGTGCCGAGATCAGGCTAGGTTTCCCACCGTCGCTTCTGTATAATCGCCACGCCTGTTCACCCGCAAGGTCCAGGTCGCCCGTTCACGCGATACCGAAAGCGAATTTGTGTAGGTATGGGCGAGCGACCGTTTTTGAAAAGAGGAGCGCACTGATGGCGGAAAAAGACGAGAAGAAACGGGCGTTGGAATTGGCCCTGTCCCAAATCGAAAAACAGTATGGAAAAGGGGCCATTATGAAGCTCGGTGCGGAAGAAAAGCTGGCGGACGTGCCGGCCATTTCGACCGGATCGCTGAGCCTTGATATCGCCCTGGGGGTCGGAGGACTTCCACGCGGAAGAGTGGTTGAGATTTTTGGGCCGGAGGCTTCAGGGAAAACCACCATGACCCTGCATTGTATCGCCGAGGTGCAGAAAGCGGGGGGCGTCGCGGCCTTTATCGATGCCGAACATGCGCTCGATCTGACCTACGCGAGAAAGTTGGGCGTTCAGGCGGATGATCTGCTGGTCTCTCAGCCGGATACCGGAGAGCAGGCGCTGGAAATCGCGGAGACATTGGTCCGCAGCGGAGCGATCGATCTGATCGTCATCGATTCCGTGGCGGCCTTGACGCCTCGGGCTGAAATCGAAGGCGAAATGGGCGACGCTCATATGGGGTTGCAAGCGAGGCTGATGTCGCAGGCCTTGCGAAAGCTGACGGCGGCGATCGCGAAATCCCTGACGACGGTGATTTTCATCAATCAGATCCGCATGAAGCTGGGCGTGATGTTCGGCAATCCGGAGACGACGACGGGAGGGAACGCGCTCAAGTTCTATGCGTCGGTGCGGCTGGACATTCGGCGGATCGAGTCCATCAAGGAGGGACAGGACGTCATCGGCAGCCGGGTTCGGGTCAAGGTGGTGAAGAACAAGATGGCTCCGCCATTTAGACAGGCGGAGTTCGACATCATGTTCGCGGAGGGAATCTCAAAAACCGGCGAGCTCATCGACTTGGGCGTCGAGAAGCACGTGATCGAGAAGTCTGGCGCCTGGTACTCCTATAAGGGAGAACGGATCGGGCAGGGACGTGATGCGGCAAGAGAATTTCTAAAAAAGAACAATGAGATAGCAAGAGAAATTGAATCGAAACTTCGAGAATTGTCCGGGGTGCCGAGGTTGGACGAGAAGAAGTCGGCCGGTAAGGAGGAGAAGGCGGCGCCAAAGGAAGACAAGCCGCTGTCCCGAACAGATGACAAACGGGGGCATCGGTCGTAGCGATCGTCCAGTCAAGCAACCCTTGCAGGAAGAAGGCAAATGGTTACAACTTGCCGTGGGCTATCTTGCCGCCCGTGATCGAACCAGCCTCCAAGTTCGTCATTTGCTTCACCGGAGAGGGATTCCCCAGGCTCAGATTGAACGGGTCGTCCGTCGGCTGTTTCAGCTCGGCTACCTGAATGATCGAGCTTACGCGGAACGCTGGATTGCCGGCCGGCTCGCCCGCCGGCCGATGGGACGGGAGCGGCTTAAGGCTGAACTAACAGAAAAGGGCATCGACCCCGCGACGATTGAAGACCTGTTGCGCAATCTGCCCAATGAGATGATGTTGGCCCGCTCGGCCCTTGATGTATTGCGCCGGACGGGGCGGGAGATGACGCCCATCCAGGTTGCGCGCCGGTTGCGCCAACGGGGGTTCGACGAAGAGACGATTCGTTGTATGATGGACGAAGACCGTCTGATGCACGAAGGGCCCGGATCATGACGCATGGTGCGCGTGAATTAAGACAATCGTTCATTCATTATTTCGAACGGCAGGGCCATCAGGCCGTGCCGAGCTCGTCCCTCATTCCGCAGGCCGATCCCACGTTGCTGTTTACCAACGCCGGGATGAATCAGTTCAAACGGGTGTTTCTCGGAGAAGAGACACGTCCGTATAAGCGGGCGGTGTCTGTGCAGAAATGCCTGCGCGCCGGCGGCAAACACAATGACCTTGAAAACGTGGGTTACACCGGCCGCCACCATACCTTTTTTGAGATGCTGGGCAACTTTTCATTCGGCGATTACTTTAAGGCCGACGCGATTGCGTTCGGATGGGAGTTCTTGACCAAGATCGTCGGATTGACGAAAGACAGGCTGTGGATCACGATTTTTCGCGAGGACGACGAAGCCGACGTCCTGTGGAAAAAGATCGGCGTGTCGCCTTCGCGCATCGTGCGGTTCGACGAAAAGGACAACTTCTGGCAGATGGCGGACACCGGCCCCTGCGGTCCCTGCTCGGAAATTCATTTTGATCAGGGACCGTCCGTCCCCGGTGATGATCGTCCGAACGGAGAAGGCGACCGGGTCATCGAGGTCTGGAACCTTGTCTTCATGCAGTTCAATCGAGATACGTCGGGGACGCTTCATCCGTTGCCGAGGCCGAGCATCGACACAGGGATGGGATTGGAGCGCTTGGGCGCCGTCGCGCAAGGCGTCCCCAGCAATTACGGCAGCGATCTCTTTGCGCCGCTCTTGTCGGCGATCGCCGCGCGCGCGGGCGCGCAGTACGGTCGAGAGGGCTCGGTGGATCGATCGATGCGGGTCATCGCGGATCACCTCCGGGCCGTTACGTTTCTGATGGCGGACGGCGTATTGCCCTCCAACGAGGGACGAGGCTACGTCTTGCGGCGGATTCTTCGCCGGGCCGCTCGCCACGGACGGCTGCTCGGCATTGTCGAGCCGTTTCTGTATGATCTTACCGGCAGGGTGGTGGAGCAGATGGGCGACGTCTATCCGGAGGTGCGGGCGGCGGCCGGCACGATCGCCGAGGCCACGAAGGGAGAGGAAGAGCGGTTCATCGCGACGCTCGACCAAGGATTGCCGATCTTGAACGGCCTTATTGAGAAGGCGCGAGCCGATGGACGGACTCTGTTGAGCGGCGATGACGTCTTCAAACTCTATGACACGTACGGGTTCCCGATGGATCTGATCGCCGAGGCCTGTCGGGAACAGGGACTCACCGTCGATGAACGGGGATTCGAGGCGGCGATCGAAGGGCAGCGGAATCGAGCCCGCAAAATCGGAGGATTCGAGCAGGAAACCGTCAGGCCCTCCGTCGCCGAGCTGTCCTCGCGCGTTGGAGCCGTCACGTTCGTCGGGTATGACCGGCTGGAGAGCGAGGGGGTTCTCTTGGCCATCCTGAAGGGTGATCGGTTGGTCAAGGAAGCGGTCGAAGGGGATGAAGTCGAGATGGTCTTGGATGTGACGCCGTTCTATCCCGAGGGGGGAGGACAGGTGGGGGATCATGGGACCTGCATAGGCCCGGAAGGAGTGGTTGATGTCACGGATACGACGAAACCGACGCCAACTATGATTCTCCACAAGGGCATCGTTCGGAAAGGCTGCATTCGCGAGGGAGAACGGCTCGTCGCGACGGTGAACGGTGTCTTGCGACAGGACGCGGCGCGGAACCATACGGCCACTCATCTGCTGCACGCGGCCCTGCGCCAGCTCCTTGGCTCTCACGTGAAACAGTACGGCTCGCTGGTCGGGCCGAATCGACTGAGGTTCGACTTCGCGCACTTCAGGCCGCTTTCCGCTCGCGACGTTGACGATATCGAGTCGTTGGTCAACGAAGAAGTCAGAAAAAACGAGCCGGTGCGGACACAAGTGATGAATTTTCAGGAGGCCGTAGCCAAGGGGGCGCTGGCCTTTTTCGGCGACAAATATGGCGAACAAGTTCGGGTCGTGACCGTCGAATCCTTCAGCCGAGAGCTGTGCGGCGGGACGCACTGTCGGCACACGGGCGAAATCGGACTTTTCCGTGTCTTGTCCGAGACGGGTGTGGCGGCGGGCGTTCGTCGAATCGAGGCGCAGACGGGAAGCGGCGCGATGGCCTACGTGAAAAAACTCGAAGCCGAAATTCGCGAATTGTCCGAGTTGCTCAAGGTCGGTCCTATGGAAGTCGTCGCGAAAACCAGAAAAGTGATGGCTCAGTTGAAGGACAAGGAACGGGAGCTGGAGGAATTGAAACTGAAGTTGGCAAGCGGCCAGACATCCGCCTCGACGGTCCGGACGGTCGCGGGCGTCTCGGTGCACGTCCAGCGAACGGACGGGTTGGATATGAACGGCATGAGGGCCCTGGCCGATCAGTTACGGGATAAGCTGAAGAGCGGCGTCATTGCCCTGGGCGCCGCGACCGAAGAAGGCAAGGTGTCGCTGCTGGTCGTGGTCACGAAAGATCTGACCGGTTCCTTGAAGGCCGGCGAGATTGTGAAGGTGATGGCGGCCGAGGTAGGCGGCACCGGCGGCGGACGGCCGGAAATGGCGCAGGCAGGCGGCAAGGAGCCGGCCAAGCTCGACCGTGCGTTGGAAAAAGTGTTTGAGCTGGTCGAGCGGGCGCTGGCGAGATAAAATCATGCCCGGTCGGATTCTTGCTCTCGATTACGGCACCAAGCGAATCGGCGTCGCCTTGAGCGACGAATTGTGGTGGACGGCCCAGCCGCTTGAAACGTTCGAGCGGCGAACGTTGGATCAGGATATTGCGCACGTCGCACGTTTGGTCATCTCGCACGAGGTGGAGCGGGTAATCTTGGGGCTGCCGCTTCAATTGGATGGTCGGGAAGGACCGGCCGTCCGGTCGATGCGGGAGTTTATTATAAAATTGGAAGCCGCTCTTTCCGTTCCGCTTGTTCTGTGGGACGAGCGCATGACGACCAAAGCGGCGGAAGGCTTCTTGATCGCGGCGGACGTGAGCAGGAAAAAGCGCAAGGGAGCGGTTGATCGAGTTGCGGCGTCGTTGTTGCTGCAAGGGTATTTGGCGTCGGTGACTGTGCCGGCTGAAAGGAATTCGACGGGTGCGGATCTCGAGGCTTGTGAAGATTCTTCGGCGTCTCCCACGGAATATGTGAGCGAAGTTCCCTATGAAGTCACGTCTTGCGCAGATCTTCCTCGTGCTCCTCGCCGTCGCCGGTCTCGGCGCGATGGCTTTGTACCAGATGATCCGCTGGGCTGAATCACCGCTTCTGTCCGACTCCGACCATCCTTCCTCCAAAGTGGTCGTCGTTCCGGCCGGATGGACTTTGCAGCAGGTCGCGGCTTTGCTCGAACGGGAACAAGTGATCAAGAGTCGCTTTGCATTCGTGTGGCTGGCGCGATCCCAAGATGCCGATCGGAAGATTCAGCCGGGGGAGTACGAGCTGCATGCCGCCATGCCCCCGGCGGATATTCTGTCAAAACTGTTGACCGGCCGGGTCGTTCTCCATTCGGTCACGATTCCGGAAGGGTACACCATCGCTCAAATCGCGGACATGCTTTCCGAGCGGCACATTACGGATCGCGCCGAGTTCCTCCGTCTGGCCCGTGACAAATCATTCATTCAAACGTTGAAGATTTCAGCGGAAAGTCTTGAAGGTTATTTGTTTCCTGATACGTATCGCTTTGCTCGACGCACGGCGGCGGCGGACGTGATTAAGACGATGGTGGATCAGCTTGATCGGGTCTTCTCGGTCGAATGGCAGGGGCGGGCCAAGGAACTGGGCTTGACGAAGCACCAAGTGCTGACGCTGGCTTCGGTGATCGAAAAGGAAACCGGTTCGGCGGACGAACGTCCCCGTATCTCGTCCGTGTTTCACAATCGTCTCAAGAAAAACATTCCGTTGCAAAGCGACCCGACGGTCATTTATGGCCTGCCCCATTTCGACGGCAATTTGCGCAAAAAGGACCTCTCGCATCCAAGCCCATACAATACCTATCGATGGGCGGGCCTGCCGCCCGGGCCGATCGCCAGTCCGGGGGCTGATTCGATTCGCGCCGCCCTCTATCCTGCGTCAACGCCGCATTTATACTTTGTCTCAAAAAACGACGGCACCCACTATTTCTCCACCACGCTTATTCAACATAACAAAGCGGTGGAACAGTATCAGAAACGGCCCTTCCGTCGAGGCAACCGTTCCGAGACGTCGATGAGCAGAGGAAGGCAACTCTCCCATTCCTAACAGGTCTTCAGCCATGCCGAATTGGAACCTGCCCGACTTGATCGACCACACGGTGTTGCGGCCCGACGCCACGCGGGATGATGTGCTGCGGGTTTGTCGAGAAGCCATCGAATACAACTTTTCCGTTATTTTTGTCCCGCCCTCCTATCTCGCCGAGGCCGTGGCCGCCGTCGAGGGCTATTCCATTCGCGTCGGCGCCCCTGTCGGATTTCCCCTGGGTGGTCATGCGACGAAAACAAAAGTTGCGGAGGCGATTGAAGCGGTCGAACAGGGAGCCACCGTGCTGGATATGGTCCTCAACATCAGTCGGTTAAAATCAGAGGACTATGATGCCGTCCGGCAAGACATCGCCGAAGTCGTGCGGGCGACCCCCCACTCAGAACATAAAGTCATACTTGAGACATGTTATCTGACGCATCAAGAAAAAATGACGGCTTGCCGTCTGGTTGTAGAAGCAGGGGCCGATTACGTGAAGACGTCGACCGGCTTCGGCCCATCCGGTGCCACGGTCGATGATGTCCGGCTTCTGAAGACAGCCGTCGCCGGACGAGCCAAGGTCAAGGCATCCGGCGGCATCAGAGACTGGAAAACCGCACGAGCCATGTTGGAGGCGGGCGCCGATCGGATCGGGACCAGCGCGGGGGTTCCCATTGTCAACGAATGGAGGGTCGTACGGATTCTATGATCAATCGCGTGCTGCTGTTCGTCATTGATGGATTGGGCATCGGTCCTCTGCCGGATGCCGCAGAGCACGGTGATGCCGGTGCGAATACCCTTGCTCATTTGGCCGATATGGTCGGCGGGTTGAGTCTGCCGAACATGGAAACGTTGGGGTTGGGGCATGTCGCCTCGATTCCAGGGGTGCTGTCGACAACCCAGCCGCGGGGCTGTTTCGGTCGCCTGTGTTTTACGACACAGGGAACCGATTCGGTCGCCGGTCATTGGGAAATAAACGGAATTGTCAGTACGGCTCCTCCGAGCTGTGCGGATGGAGTTCCCCGGCAGGTGGTAGCCGCCGTCGAACAAGCGTTGGGCAGAAAAGTGATCGGAAAGAGCGTGGCTTCTCTGGGGGCCATGTTGAAAGACTATGGCGCGGACCATTTCGCCTGCGGAGCTCCGATACTATGGACTGACGGCCGAAATACCTGCCATGTGGCCGCGCATGAAGCGGTGATGGCTCGCGAGGCTCTTTACCAAGGTTGTCGCGAAGCATGGAAAACGGTCAAACAGGCGGGGCTGTTCGTTCGGATCGTCGCCCAGCCGGTTGTCGGCGAGCCCGGACGGCTCCATGCCCATGGAAGCCGGAAAGATTTTGTCGCGGAGCCGCCCGGCGTCACGATGCTGGACGTGTTGAATCGCTCCGGTCAGATCGTCATGGGGATCGGAAAGGTCGGCGATTTGTTCGGCGGAAGAAGTTTGACGAAAACCTTTTCTGTCTCGTCCGCTCAGGAAGCCTTTGAGGAAACCGTCGACATGTTGAGCAAGGTCCCGCGCGGGCTTCTTTATATCGGTTTGGATTTCTCGACCGATGAGGCGGCTCAGGCCGCCGCGGCGTTGGAGGAATTTGACCGCCGTCTGCCGGGTCTGTTTGATAAGTTGCGCGTTGGGGATCTGGTCGTCATCACCGGCGACCATGGGCGTGATTTGTCGAGACCATTGAAGAGACCGACGCGCGAATACGTGCCGCTTCTTCTTCTCGGTCCCAAATTGCCCGCCGGGGTGGACTTAGGGACTCGTTCCACCGCCGCCGATCTCGGACAAACGGTGGCGGACGCGTTCGGCGCTCAACGGCTGTCGATCGGAGACAGTTTTTGGGAAGCGATCAAGCCTGGGTGAACGGCTGGAGAACAACAGAAGGGGAGCAGGGGAGTGGCAATGAAGATGTCGTATGAGGCCAAATTGCGGGATTTAGGGTTGGCGCTGCCACCGCCTCCAAAGCCGGTGGCGAACTATGTTCCCGCTGCTAAAGTGAGGGAGTTGCTGTTTCTGTCAGGAGTCCTTCCTATGCGGGACGGCAAGTTG
The DNA here is from genome assembly GCA_024331125.1 of Nitrospira sp. Classification (GTDB taxonomy): domain Bacteria; phylum Nitrospirota; class Nitrospiria; order Nitrospirales; family Nitrospiraceae; genus Nitrospira_D. The sequence goes on along the minus strand of JANDJI010000005.1, from coordinate 150,448 downwards.
TGCATGACGGGAAAACTGGGCGAGGCCTTGTCGGTCGAACAGGGGAAAGAAGCGGCCCAAATAGCCGCGCTGAACGCGCTGGCGATTGTGAAGGCCGAGATCGATTCCCTTGATCGGGTGGTCCGGGTCGTCAAGATGATCGGCTACGTCGCCTCGGCTTCGGGCTTCACAGATCAACCGCAGGTGCTCAACGGAGCTTCGGACCTGCTGGTGGCGGTGTTCGGCGATGCGGGCCGCCATGCCCGCGTCGCGGTCGGCGCGGCGGAGCTTCCTCGTCAGGCTCCGGTCGAGATCGAGTTGATTTTTCAGGTCGCCTAGATTTGGACAGGTGTCCTCTCCGATTTTCGCAAGTTTCACGTGCTCTGCTCGAATGTCTGAGCACGGATCGAGTGATCCGCCGATCCCCGTCGCCTTGACTCCCTAAAAAATCGGTTGCTATAGTCCGATCGACTAAGCATGGGCGGGCACGTTTGGGACGTCGGTTCACGACCATCGAGCTACAATTCAGGAAGGACGGTATGAAAACGGCGAGGATGTCGATCTTGTGCGTGGTTCTATTGGGCGGTCTCACGTTGTCCGCTTATGGAGGAACTCCCCCGTTCGAGTTGTCCCTTCGAACCGTTCCGCCTGGTGCGACCGTTTCGGTGAGTGGGAAGGGATGGGGAACGTTTCGGTCGGCGATGACCAATCGGGTGCTGGTCGGCGGCGTTCCGGCGCTGATCCAACGATGGGAACCGGGTATGATCGAGTTTAAGGTTCCGTTCAAAGCCGAAAGCGGTCCCGTCGAGGTTTGGGTCGGCAAGAAGAAATTTTCGGTCGGAACGTTGACCGTGGCGACGCCGCAGATCGACACCATCACGCCCACGGAGGCGGAACGGGGGTCGGTGCTTCAGATTACGGGCCGTCATTTCGGGGTGACCGCGGGATCACGTGATCCCAACACCATGTTCGGCGTGAACGATGTGGTCATCGGCGGCGTCGCCGTGCGCCCGAAACGATGGAAGGATGATCTTATCGAGGCGGAGATTCCCGCCAACGCGGAAACCGGCGATGTCGTCGTGCGGCTGGCCTCGTCCGATCCGCTGCCGGACGGCTCTTGCTGCGCTCCGGTGGAGCATGTTGTCAGCAACGCCGCGAGGATTTCTCTTATCCCGTCGGTACGGGTCGATCCTGTGAGCGGTCCGGTCGGAACGAAGGTGGTACTGTTCGGCGGTGGGTTCGGTACTGAAAAGGGGCTGAACGACGCCGTGCTGATAGGAGAACAACCGCTTGTGGTGGCCCAGTGGAAAGACGATATCATTGTGGCGCACGTTCCTCTGGGTGCGGTGTCAGGCCCTGTCGTGCTGCGCAGTCAGGGACGGACACGAACAGTCGGTCAGTTTACCGTGCAGGAGCCGAAGGTCACGGGGATGAGTCCTTCCAGCGCGCCGATTGGAACGTTGTTGCGCATCGACGGGGAGTATTTTGGGGTGTACAGCGAGAGCGGCGCGACTCCCTTTAACTTCATTGATTTCGACAAGGGAGACAACCGCGTTGAAATCGGAGGCGTCCCGGCGGTGATCTATCGCTGGATCGATGACCGGATCGACGTCTGGGTGCCCTTCAGCGCCAAGAGCGGAAAAGTGGTGGTCTATCGAAGCGCGACCAAGCCGCTGCCGGACGGCCGGTGCTGCGCCGAGCGGGGAACCGTCGCGATTGAGGCCGGGACCTTTACGGTTGTCACTCCCGTCGTGGAATCGTATGAACCGAAGTCCGCGGGGTTGGATGAGACGGTGACGATCAGGGGCAGAGGGTTCGGCACGTTTCTCAAGACCGCCGAGCATGCGGATTTACGATTGAATGAAAAGGCCTACAAGCGGCGCACGGACATTGAAATCAACGAACCGGACGATCCCTCCACGGTAGTCAGCAACGTCTCGCGAACGGAGGTCTTGTTCAATGGCGCGGCCGCGCTGGTGCAGTCCTGGACTGATTCCGAGATCGTGGTGAAAGTGCCCCATCGCAATCTCTATGGGATCGGAAAGAAGGGAGCGTTCTTCGACGACTTGGCGACCGGTCCGTTAGTCGTCCGGAGAGGATCATGGGACCTCCTTCCCGATGGGAGCTGTTGCACGCCAAAAAAATGGCTCACCATCGAAGCAGGCCCATTCACCATTGAGGCCAGAAACCTCCCCGACACCGGTTACTGGGACAATAATCGCCCCGACGCCAATACAAATCAATGATGGTCGGTTGGGAAGAGGGTGTGAGGTGCGGCAAGGTTTGGCGTCAGGGCTCTTTTGCGATGATTCCGTGCGCCGTCGTTCTCTGGTTCATCTCTGCATCAGCGGAAGTTCCCTCTCTGCTTGCGCAGACTCAAAAGAGCAATACGGGCGCGGATCTGATGAGCGTTCAGTTCCTCTCTCCGCAGACCGGATGGGCGGCCGGGTCCGGAGGGACCATTCTCAAGACCACGGATGGCGGAAAAACGTGGCGAAAGGTCGCCAGCGGAACGTCCAACCTCTTGACATCGATTTTTTTTGCCGATCAACAGAGAGGCTGGGTGACCGGTGCGGGCGGGACGTTACGGCGGACCATTGACGGCGGTCAAACCTGGTCGCAGATACCGCTCGACGTCGCGCAGCCCCTGTATCGTCTTTCGTTTGCGTCCTCCACGGTCGGCTGGGTGGTCGGCGGCGACGGAACGATTTTGCATACGACCGACGGTGGGCATCGCTGGGTGGAACAGCAAAGCGGAACACACGCCACGCTCTATGCCGCGCATTTCGTCGACGAACGTCATGGCGTGGTCGTCGGCGCCTTGGGAACGATCTTGACGACGGAAGATGGGGGAGCGACATGGGTCGCCCGGGAGGCTCAGGGGGCCGTCACTTTCTTCGACGTCTTTTTCACGGACCCCTCAAACGGATGGGCGGTCGGAAACGCCGGCGCTCTTTTTCAAACATCCGACGGCGGCCGTGAATGGAGCGACCGTTCACTGTCCTGTGGAAAGTCTTGCATGAAGCTCGTTGATTTATTACAGGTCCGGTTCACCGGTCCCCAGGTTGGATGGATTGTCGGCGATCGCGGCGCGCTATACCGCACGACCGACGCAGGGTTCACCTGGGTGCCGGAAACGGCGATTGCACAAGTCTCGTTGTTCGGTCTGAACTTTGTAGGGTCGGAGCATGGTTGGGCGGTTGGGGCAAAAGGGACCATCGTCCATCTGCGACCGGCCCGATAATCGTCCTTGCCACTCTCTTTGCTAAGAGTCGGGGTGACCGATGATCATGCGGAGTCGCGCGGAGTAGTCGAAGGGCGTGACCCTATGAAAGCGGAGGGATAAAGCGTGGCTAGAACAAGACAAGGTGTATTGGCCGTTCTCTTTGTCGTGTCGCTCGCCGTTCCGGTGTGGGCTGGAGAGCCGGAGTCGTTTGACCCGGATGAGCCGTTTCAGCAGGCGTTTTCGTCGAATCTGCTTCGCTCACTTCTCAACAAGACGCTGGATCAGTTGGAAGATTACGTGGAAATGTCCGGCCATCTCGAGCCTGATGAGGCGACCGGAGATCGTCGTGGTCGCCTGCGGTTCAAAATTTACCCGGAGGGCAAGTCGAAGTCCCGTCAGCATTTCGAGGCCGAAGGCTGGTTCCGGTTGACCCCCGATGACACCGTCCGTGACTTTTCCTTCCACTTCAAGAATCCCGATAAACAGACAAAGAACCCCTCTCCACTATCCGAGGATGTGCTATAAGAAATCGGCTTCTTGCAACGAGCCTGATACTCGGTCGCCCCGGTACCGCTAGTGCATCTGAAGCCTATTCGGATGACGGTCGGCTTCTCCCCTGATGGAAGATTCGATCATCCCAAGTTGCCAAGACGGGATTGAAGAATACTGATCGCTGCGAGGGCGGCGGTTTCGGCCCGCAAAATGGACGAGCCGAGGGTGGTGGGTGTACATCCGGCCTGATCGGCTACCCGTGTCTCTTCTTTGGTCCATCCCCCTTCCGGTCCTATGAGCAGCAGAATTGTGGCGTTCGTATCCGAGGGGAGGGGGATATCGCCAAGGCCGGCGCCATCGCATCGTTCGGCGAGGAAGAGCGAAACCATCGCGGGTTCGGGAACCGAGCAAATTTCTTGGAGAGATCGTGGCCGGGTAATGGTCGGGACGACCCACTGCTCGGATTGCTGGGCCGCCTCCAAGGCGATGCGGCGCCAGCGGGCCAACTGAGCTGCAAGACGGTCCGGCCGGATGTGAACGATGCTGCGACCGGCTTCGAGAGGAATGATCGTCCTGACGCCGAGCTCCGTCGCTTTCTGAATGACCCAATCCATTTTCTCTCCTTTGAGCAAGGCTTGTGCAAGAGCCAGGGCGGGGGTGCGCCGAGGCGGCTGAGTCTGAGCTTCGAGAATCCGCCCGCTCATCATGTTTTTGGTTATCGCCGTGATTTCGGCCCGATATCGATGGCCTGCTCCGTCGCTTACGCAGACGGTCTCGCCGACGGCGATGCGCAAACTGTCTCTCAGATGAATCAACAGATCGCCGCTAATCGCGATAGCCGTCGGCGTGATATGGTCCGGTGGAACGAAGAAGACCGGCATGTGGAAGGCAGATGGAACAAGGAGATGGAGTCAGGAAACAAATCGTCTATTCGAAGAAGGTCTTCATTTTGTCGAAAAAGCCGTCACCGTTGTCTTCCAATGACATGCCGCTTTCCTTGGCGAATTCCATGAGCAATTCTTTTTGCTTCGCCGTTAACTTCGTGGGAATTTGCACTTTGATGGTGTAAAGCTGGTCGCCCACGCTTCCGCCTTTGAGACTCGGGACGCCAAGCCCTCTGATGCGAAGAACTTTATCATGCTGGGTGCCAGGAGGAATCTTGAGAATCGTCGAGCCCTTCAGGGTCGGAACTTCAATTTTTCCACCAAGAATTGCCGTGATAAAGCTGATGGGAACATCGCACGTGATGTCCAACCCTTTTCGTTGAAAGACCGGATGGGGCTTGACCGTGATCGCGACGTACAAATCTCCCGGAGGCCCGGAATGGATCCCGTGCTCACCCTCGTTGGATAGCCGGAGCCTCATGCCGGATTCAATACCGGCCGGAATATTGACGACGATGGTCCGTTCTTTGTAGACGCGCTGCCGGCCTTGGCAGGCTGGGCAAGGATCGGTGACGACGCGACCGGCGCCTTCGCACTGGCCGCAAGGGCGGCTGACGCTGAAGAAGCCCTGCTGAAAGCGCAACTGTCCCGTACCTTTGCAGGAGGGACAGGTCTTAATGGCGGCAGCCGACTTGGCTCCGCTGCCTCTACAGTCGGGGCAGGTTTCCCATCGGGGAATTTTGAGCTTGGCCTCTTTTCCGTAAACCGCCTCTTCAAACGAAATTTCCAGATTGTACTGAAGATCGCTCCCTCGTTCCGGGCGAGAACCACCGCGAGGTTGGCCGAAGAAATCCTCGAAGATGTCGCTGAAGACGTCTCCAAACCCTCCGCGGCCGAAGTCAAAGCCTTCGAATCCTCCAGGCCCTTGTTGCGCGCCGGCGTGACCGAACATATCGTAGCGACGCCGCTTGTCTTGGTCGCTCAGCACCTCATAGGCTTCGTTGATTTCTTTGAACTTTTCTTCGGCGGCCTTTTTCTGGTGTTCGCCGGTTTGGAGGTCGGGATGGTGTTGGCGGGCGAGGCGCCGGTACGCTTTTTTGACCTCTTCGTCGGAGGCGTTCCTATCGACGCCGAGGATCTCGTAGTAATCGCGTCTGCTCACGGGTGCCATTGCTCAAATTGCGAAGAAAGATATACGAGCGAGAAGTTCGTCGTTTCGACGATTCAACGCCGTCTTATCAAGCAAGTTCATCACGACTTCTTGTCTTTGTCCACTTCTTCGAATTCCGCGTCCACCACCTTGTCGTCGGATTTGGACTGGCTCGATCCATCACCGGTGGGGCCGGCGCTTTGCGGACCCGCCGAACCGGTCGCCGAGGCCGCTTTCTTGTACATTTCCTCGGCCAGTTTGTGCGAGGCGGTCATGAGCGTTTGCGTCGCTGATTCAATGGCGGCTGCGTCCGTCCCTTCCAGCGCTTTCTTTACCGCCGCGATGGCGTCTTGGATCTTGGCTTTTTCTTCGCTTGAGATCTTGTCCCCGTGTTCCGCAACGTTTTTTTCCGTTTGGTAGATGAGATTGTCGGCTTGGTTTTTGGCTTCGGCGAGTTTGCGCCGCTTTTTGTCCTCTTCCGTGTGCGCTTGCGCCTCCTTGACGAGCCGTTCCACTTCGTCTTTGCTGAGTCCGCTCGAGGCGGTGATTCTGATGGATTGCTCTTTCTGGGTGGCCAGATCTTTGGCCGTCACATGGACGATGCCGTTGGCGTCGATATCGAAGGAGACGTCGATTTGCGGCATGCCCCGCGGGGCCGGAGGAATACCGACCAGGTCGAACTGGCCCAACAGTTTGTTGTCGTTGGCCATTTCGCGCTCTCCTTGAAAGACGCGAATGGTAACGGCGGTCTGGTTGTCCGCGGCGGTCGAAAAGATCTGGCTTTTCTTCGTGGGAATAGTCGTATTGCGCTCGATGAGTTTGGTGAACACGCCGCCCAAGGTCTCGATGCCCAACGACAGCGGCGTGACGTCCAAGAGGAGCACGTCTTTGACTTCTCCCTTGAGCACGCCTCCCTGAATGGCGGCGCCCACGGCGACCACTTCGTCCGGATTGACGCCGCGGTGCGGCTCCTTGCCGAAAAACTCTTTGACGACCTGAATGACTTTCGGCATGCGCGTCATGCCGCCGACCAAGACCACTTCGTTGATGTCCCGGGCGGAAACCCCGGCGTCCGCCAGCGCTTTTCGGCAGGGTTCAATGGTGCGTTGAATCAGGTCGTCGACCAACTGTTCAAGCTTGGCGCGGGTCAGCTTGACGACCATGTGCTTCGGACCGCTGGCGTCGGCTGTAATAAAGGGAAGGTTGATTTCCGTTTCTTGGGACGACGACAGCTCGATTTTGGCCCGCTCGGCCGCTTCCTTGAGCCGTTGGAGCGCCATCCGATCCTTGCGCAGGTCGATTCCCTGATCCTTTTTGAATTCGTCGACCAGCCAATCCATGACCCGAAGATCGAAATCGTCGCCGCCCAGATATGTGTCGCCATTGGTGGACTTCACCTCGAAGACGCCTTCGCCGATCTCCAAGATCGAGATATCGAACGTGCCGCCGCCAAGATCGTACACGGCGATGCGTTCGTCTTTTTTCTTATCAAGACCGTAGGCAAGGGACGCGGCCGTCGGCTCGTTGATAATGCGCAGAACGTTCAGCCCCGCGATTTGCCCCGCGTCTTTCGTGGCCTGCCGCTGGCTGTCGTCGAAGTAGGCCGGCACGGTGATGACCGCTTCGGTGATTTTTTCGCCGAGGTAATCTTCGGCGGTCTGCCGCATCTTTTGTAGAATCATGGCGGAAATTTCGGGGGGGCTGTACCGTTTGCCGCGCAATTCGACGTGAGCGTCGCCGTTGTCGGCTTCGACGACTTTGTAGGGCAAACGTTTCATCGCCTCCTGGACCTCGCGGCTCCTGAATTTTCGCCCCATCAACCGTTTGACCGAGAAGATGGTATTTTCCGGATTGGTGATCGCTTGCCGCTTGGCGATTTGGCCGACCAACCGTTCACCTTTATCGGTAATGGCCACGACGGAAGGAGTGGTGCGGCTTCCTTCGGCGTTGGCGATGACGACGGGGTCTCCGCCGCTCATGATGGCAACGCAAGAGTTGGTGGTTCCGAGGTCGATACCGATGACTTTACCCATGGATGGCTCCTTCCTTCCCGATTCCGAGATTCGAGATGATTGATTCGCTAGTGGATGGTTGAATGTTGTTCATCGGTCTTGGCCGGTCCCGCCGACACGCTGACCATCGCCGCGCGAAGGATGCGATCGTGCAGGCGATACCCTTTTTGAAATTCATCGATGACGTGATCTTGCGGCACTGAATCGGACGGCACGTGTGAGACGGCTTGGTGCGCGGCCGGATCGAACGCCTGTCCCGCCGCTTCGATCGCCTGCACGCCGAACTTGGCTAAGGTGCCGACCAATTGCTTCAAAGTCAATTCCACGCCTTGAACCAAGGCATCGTGGCCGGCGGTCTTGTTGTCGCGCGCGGCTTTGATGGCCCGTTCCATATTATCAATCGTGGGCAAGAGCTCTTTTAGCAACTGTTCGTTGCCGAACTTGATCTGCTCCCGTTGCTCCCGTTGGGCGACTCGCTTGTAATTGTCAAACTCGGCGGCCAATCGAAGATATTTGTCGTGCAGTGCCTTGCACTCTTCCGTTTTTGCCTCCAGGGTTTTCTCTATTTCGATTAATCGAGAATCGGCTGAGACTGTCTCCGAGGTGTCTGAGTTCCCGTTTTCACGATGTTCTAAGTCGCTGATTCTTTTTGAATTTGAATTAGAATCGTCCTGTTCGACACCCACGGCATCCCCCTTTGATTGTCAACCAGATATCCATAGAGAATCAGAAGTCAACAGGATGATCAGGAAAAATGAGCAAAGGGGAAAAACCGGTCAGTCTGAGGAGGGGAAAGGAAGACCTCTGGCGCGTCGATAGAGTAGCGCCAGCCCTTCCAGGGTCAAAAGGGGTTGGATGGTCTGAATGGTGCTGGTTTCCGGAGCGACAATAGAGGCTAATCCCCCCGTCGCGACGACGTAAGAGGTTCGGCCCATTTCTTGTTCCATGCGTCTGACAAGAGCATCGACCAGTCCGGCGTAACCGAACAGAAGACCGGATTGGATACTGCCGGCGGTATCCGTTCCGATGACGGTTTTGGGTCGCAGCAGCTCGACTTTGCTCAATTTCGCGGCTCGGGCGAAGAGCGCCTCCGCCGCAATGCCAAGGCCCGGTGCGATGGCGCCGCCCAGGTAGTCTCCGGATTGGGTTACGGCGCAAAAGGTCGTGGCCGTGCCGAAATCGACGATGATGAGGTCTCGTTGAAACTTGTGGTGAGCCGCCGCCGCGTTGACGAGACGATCGCTGCCTATTTCTTTGGGGTTGGCGTATTTGAGCGTCAGTCCAGTATCCATGTCCGAAGACACGACCAACGGCGTACAGGCAAAATATGTTTCCACCATCGAGACAAACGTTTCCGTGAGGGACGGAACCACGCTGGAAATGATCGCGCCGGTGATCCGTTTCGGAGACCGCCATTTCCGCTCAAGTAAGTTGGCGCAGAGGACTCCGTATTCATCGGCGGTCGCCTTCGGATTGGTGGCCAACCGCCAATGGGCTTGGATGGTTGCCCCTTCGAATACGCCCCAGACAATGTTTGTGTTGCCGATATCGATCGCCGCCAGCATGGAATCCATGGATCCTATTGTACCGGGTGGAATGCCTGTTCTCTACTCCGGAGAATCAACGTCTCGGGGCATCATGAATCAAAAAGGAGAGGCTTCCGTCTCTTTCTTGACTTGAAGCCGGGCGTACGCGTAGGATGCGAGCCGTGAGCGGGCGTAGCTCAGTGGTAGAGTCCTAGCTTCCCAAGCTAGTTGTCGTGGGTTCAAATCCCATCGCCCGCTCCAATCCTTTCTTACCTCCTCGTCGGCGTTGAGTTCCTGCACATAGCCGTAAGAAGACTATCCCTGTGCCAGGCAAGGACGAGGCAATGGGAAAAAAGAAGCTCAGACCGCCTTTTTCACGAGACCTGAGCGCAGGCAGCGGGTGCAGACGCGAATGCGCTTATGGGTGCCGCCGATCACGGCGCGAACCGTTTGGAGGTTGGGATTGAAGACGCGCCGGGTTTTGTTGTTGGCGTGGCTGACATTGTTTCCGGACCGCGGTTTTTTCTGGCAGAGTTCACATTGAAAGGCCACGATCATACTCCTTCGGAAAGAGAAGTTACGCTAAGCCGCCTGAATCTAGCACAGGCTTGTGGAGGCTGACAAGTCACGGGCGGATCGTCCGAGAGTCTGAACGGAACTCATTGTCCGAGCGAGTCGCCCCTGACGAGGGTGTCTCGGCCTTGACAAGCTTTGACGGGCTCTCCTATTGTTGTGCTGCCTGACATAGCCTCCGGTCGAAGGGAAGAGGGTGCGAATCCCTCGCGGTCCCGCCGCTGTAAATGGGGACGAAACCCGCGGTTGCCACTGGCGCAAGGTCTGTTACCTGCCACTCTTGATAAAGAGGAGGGAGTGATGATGGAAACGGCGCCGGGAAGGTGCGGGGAGTAGGGTGAACCATGAGCCAGAAGACCTGGCCGGAGGAGTGACCGATGTTCCTTCGAGGGCTGGGGAACGGGTGAGGATGAACAGGCGGGGACAATCCTCAAGGTCTTGTGAAAAGGCCTTGAGGATTTTTTATGTCGGCATGTCATGGCCGAGGCCGAATCCTTTGCGGTTCCGGTTTTGGGGAACGATAGGCCTGTCGATTGTCTTCGCTCTGAACCTGGAGGAGACAAGCTTTGCCGACGCACAGGGAGAGTTGCCCGTTATGAAGCGACGCCCGCAAGGAATTTTAACCGGGATGCCATTTATGACGCACGTCTCGTCACGATCCTTCGTTGACGATGCGGGTAGGAAGCTTCCCCTTGCCTCTTCTCCCCGCCGGATTGTTTCGTTGGCCCCCAGCATCACGGAAATGTTATTTGCGATCGGAGCCGGAGACCTGGTGGTGGGGGTGACGCCCTTTTGCGATTTTCCGCCCGAGGCTTTGCGCAAGCCCAAGGTCGGCTACGGCAGTCCCAACGTGGAATCGCTCGTCGCCCTGCAGCCGGATTTGGTTCTGGCTCCGCAGGAATTTGTGAAGCCCGATCTCGTTGCCACGCTCGACCGTCTCCACATTCCCATTTTCTTCCTGGCCGGTCGGACCGTGGATGGCGTGCTCGTGCAGATTCAAACCCTCGGGCGGATGGTCGATCGGGAGGCCGAGGCCGCCTCGCTGGTGATGGAGTTGCGCCGACGGATCGCCGCCGTCAAGCAGCGAGTGCAAGGACGGCCGCCGGTGAGAGTCCTCTATGTCCTGAACAGCGAGCCGTTGATCACCGTGGGGCCGGGGAGTTTCATTGATCAGCTGATCGGCTTGGCCGGGGGCATCAATGTGGCTGCCAAGAGCACCATGCCGTATCCCCGGCTCAGCATTGAAACGGTGTTGCTCGAAGATCCGGAAGTGCTGCTCTTTCCCGTTAGATCCGATGCGGACATTCCAAATGATCAACGACGAGCCTGGCAACGATGGACCGACTTATCCGCCATCAAACAGGAACGGCTCCATTCGATATCGGGCGACCTGCTGAATCGGCCAGGCCCGCGAATCGTTGAAGGGCTTGAACGATTAGCGGACATTCTCCATCCGTTCCCATCAGCTCCTGCTGAGCCTCATTCTGAACCTCACGCGAGCGGAGGATCGTAAGGGATGTCGGGGATGCCGGAAGGACAGGCGGCTTCGGTGTCTTCTGTGACGGTTCAATCGCAGAAGGCACGAACATCCGGCTTCCCAAGGGAAGTGACGGAGTTCGACTGGATCGCAGCCGGTGCCGTGGTGACCGTCCGCCGCCGCCGGCTGGTGTTGGCCGGGATGGTGGTTGCTGCGACCACCGTCATCATTGTCTGTACCGCATTCGGATCGGCTCACCTGGGCGGCGGCGAGGTCCTGCGGGCTTGGTGGAGGCTGGTGACGATCGGCCGTCTCGATGAGGCCGGAGGTCCGGTGGGAGTCATTCTGTTCCAGGTCCGGTTGCCGCGGGTGCTGATGGGCTTTCTCGTCGGCTGCACTTTGGCAGCGGTGGGAGCCACCTTACAGGCTTTGTTGCGCAATCCACTGGCCGATCCCTATGTGCTTGGGATCTCCAGTGGAGCGGCCTTGGGCATTACCCTGGCGACCTTGCTGGCCGGTTCGTCACTCCTGGTGCAGGCACCGGTGGCGCCGGTCTGGGGTTTCGCTGGAGGACTCATTGCCTTGGTGGTGATCTATCAGATGGCCCAGTCCCATGGACGATTGCCGGTCCATGGCCTGTTGCTCGCGGGGGTGGTGCTCAATGCCGTGCTCACGGCCTTCATGATGTTCATCACGTCGATCATGGATCCGGTCCGTTCCGCCGGACTGATCGCTTGGCTGATGGGGTCGGTGACTGTTCGGGAATGGGGCGGGTTGCTCGGTATTGCCGCTTATGTCGCGATCGGAACGGCATGGCTGTGGTCGCACGCGCCGGTCCTGAACCTGCTGACGCAGGGAGAGGAGACGGCGAGGTCGTTGGGAATCGATGTCGAACAGGCCAAAAAACGCCTGTACGTCGTGACGGCCTTGCTGGTGGGGGCGGTCGTTTCCGTGAGCGGCATGATCGGGTTTGTGGGGATGGTGGTGCCTCACATGGTTCGGATGGCTCTCGGGGCGGACCATCGACTGTTGCTGCCGGCTGCGGCTCTGGTCGGTGGCATGTTCTTGGTGATTTCCGACACGGTGGCACGCACGATCTTGGCTCCGTCTGAGATTCCCGTCGGGGTGGTGACGGCGCTGGTCGGAGGGCCGATCTTCCTTTATTTCCTGTTGACGCAAAAAAGCCGGATGGTCTGAATGGTCTGATGAGTATGATGCGGATGCCGATTGCCCACGAGTTGGAACAGACGACGGAACAAGCGACCGACCAGCCGGCAGAAGAACCGGCGATTGCCGTCGAGCACGTCTCGTTTCGGTACGACCAGGTTTCTCTTGACCGGCCATGGACGGTGGAAGATGTCTCCTTCTGCATCGGGTTCGGCGAGATTCTGGGCATCGTCGGCCCCAATGGATCGGGCAAGTCGTCATTGCTCAAATTGATGGCCGGTCTGTTGCGCCCTGCTTCCGGTGCCGTGTACGTGGAAGGACGGGCGGTCTCTATCCTGACGCCCATCGAGGTCGCCAGGATTCTTGCGGTCGTGCCGCAGGAACAGCCTTCGCTGTTTCCTTTCTCGGTAGCAGAGACCGTGTCGATGGGACGGTTCCCCCATCGGAAGATGGGTTGGTGGAACGTGGGGATGGGAGCGGAGACGGAAGCCGATCTCGTCGCTATCCATCAGGCCCTGGTGGAGACCGACATGGTGGCATTGGCGGATCGGCTGGTCTCCGACCTTTCCGGTGGAGAGCGGCAACGGGTCTTGATTGCAAGGGCTCTGGCCCAGGAGCCGCGCATCTTGCTGCTTGATGAACCCACGGCCTTTCTCGACCTCAGCCATCAAATCGACATGTGTTCACTGGTGCGCCGATTGGCCGGGGAACGGCATCTTACGGTGGTGCTGGTCACGCATGATCTCAATGTGGCAAGCCTGCTTTGCGACCGGGTTGTGATGATGAGAGAGGGGACCGTTCGGGCGATCGGAACGCCGGCGGAGATCATTCGGCACGACATTTTGCACGATGTCTATGGGTGCGACGTGATGATCGATCGCCATCCGCAGACAGGGAAGCCGCGCGTCACGTTACCGATACAGGCTCCACAGGATGAGCATCGCATAAGAGCCGGCACATGACAGTGGGAACGATCGCGCTCCTTCACCTTGACATCGTTCCCGGCGCCGTCGCTCATAATCAGGCGATGGTGGTGGAGGCCGTCACCAGGGCGGCTGCGTCCGGCGCCCGGTGGATTGTGACGCCTGAATTGGTGTTATGCGGCCTTCAGTTTCCCCCGCTCATTGGGACCGGCTGGATCAAGCCGCAACCGGATGCTTGGATGACACGTTTTTGCCGACTGGTTCGGAAATTGGGCGTTACGGTCTTTTTCGCTGCTCCGGAACGGGAGGGGAACCGGTTCTATAATTCAGCGTTTGTGATCGGTCCCGGTGGCGACATCCTCGGCAGACATCGAAAGATCAATACGAGAAGCGATTCACTATCCTGGTCCAGTCCTGGGGACAGGGCACAACCGGTTCGATGTGATGGCATCACTGTCGGGCTCTTGGTGTGCGCCGATGCGTTTACGCCTGGTATCGCCGGTTCGTTGAAACGAAGCGGCGCACAACTGCTTCTCTCGCCCTCTTCGTGGGGCCCTGGGCTTCATGGACCCAATGGCGAATGGGAGGATCGTTCCAGAGAAACCGGGTTGCCGCTGATCGTTTGCAATCGAACCGGGATCGAACGTGCGCTGGATTTTCGAAACGCCCAGAGCCTGGTGGTGAACAATGGAACGCGGCTGCTTGTCCATTCATCGGAACGAGCGGCCATTCTGCTATTCGGCTGGGATTTCGACGCCATGGCTCCGACGAGAGAAGCGTTTGAAGTGATGCCGTTGCGGAACTGATGTGAAGCCAAAGGCCGGCGGGAAGGGTTCCATCCCCTCTTCCCGTCGGATCGTTGCAAAGGGATGCCGTCTCGTTTTTGCAAAGAGGAGTCGAACTGATCATCCGTCAGCGCCGGGGAAGATGGTGTAAAGCCATCACGGTGCCGCCACTGTAAGCGGGGAGCGACGCTGCACGATGCCACTGTGCGTGTTCACGCATGGGAAGGCGCAGGGGAGCGACGAGCCGCAAGTCAGGAGACCCGTCTGACGGACCAACTCAACCCTCTTCGAGCCAAAGGGAGGTTGCCATGATTCGTGTCCGTCCGCGCGTGGGGCGCGGTCTGCTCATTGCGTTGTTCTTGACGTCCGTCTCTGTTTCTTCAGCCCATTCGCAGGATCTGGCGATGGCGAGCCGGTCGGAGCCCCTTGAAGCTCCTGCTGTTGTCGTGAGCGCCACGAAAACGGAGGTGCCTCCGGCGCAGCTCACCAGCGCCGTCGAGGTCATCACCGGTGAAGAGTTGGAACAAAAGGGCATCAAAACCGTCATCGATGGGCTGCGCCTGGCGCAGGGCGTTTTCGCCACGTCGAGCGGAGGACCCGGCACCGAAGCTACGGTGAAAATGCGAGGGGCGTTCGCCAGGCACACGTTGGTGTTGATCGACGGAGTGATCGTGAACAGTCCCACGACCGGGGCCTATGACTTCTCCAGTTTGACGGTGGACAATATCGATCGGATCGAAATCCTGCGCGGCGCCCAAGGCATGTTATACGGCTCGGACGCCGTCGGCGGCGTGATCAATATCTATACGAAGAAAGGAACCGGCAAACCGAATATCGGCGCCTTTTTCGAGTATGGCTCGTTCGCGACGTTTCGGGAGGGAGGTCATCTGTCTGGCGCAAAGGGGCCTTTTGATTTTTCCATGTCGGTCTCACGGTGGGATACCAGCAGCTTTTCAGCGATCAACTACCGGCGGGGGGCCTTCGAAAACGACGGGTTCCACAACATTCAAGTATCAGCCAAGATCGGCGCGGAGTTGCCCAAGGACGGCCGTCTTGAGTTCAACATGCGCTGGTATGATTCGCGGCTCAGTTTTGACGGGTTTGCCGACAGCGGTGCCCCGGCCGACATCTTCGGCGCGCGGTCACTGAACCGGAATCTGATCCTCAACGGCACCTGGCGCCAGCCGATTACGTCGTGGTGGACCAGTCTGTTGACCTTGTCACAATCCAACCAGCGATTAAAGAGTGAGAGCGGCAACGCCGGCTTCAATCTCAATACCAGACAGTTCATCTCGGCCAGCCCGACATCGTGTTTTCCGAATTTCGATGCCTGCTTTACTCCCTTTTCAAGTGATCTGGAAATTTTAAATCGTCGACTGGAATGGCAGAACGACTTCCGGATCGGTGAGTGGGTGCTCCTCACCGCCGGCTATCAATTGCGCAGGGATGAAGGCGATTCCCCCGGTTTCTATGGGGCGACGGAACCGGCTCGGATCCTCTCGTCCAATGCCGGGTTCGCCCAGGCACAGGTCAACCTGTGGGATCGATTGTTTCTCACGGCCGGCGGGCGACACGATAGTTACAACCGGTTTGAAGACGCGACCACCTATCGGGTGACCGGAGGGTACCATCTGAAAGAAACCGGCACCAGGTTTCGAGGAAGCTATGGCACCGGTTTCAAGGCGCCGACATTGAACGATCTGTTCTTCCGGGGATTTGGTAACCCCGATCTGAAGCCGGAGAAAAGCCTCGGTTTGGATGCGGCGGTGGAACAGAGTCTTTTCAATGATCGGCTGCATCTGAGCGCTGGGTATTTTTGGAATCGGTTTCAGAACTTGATTCAATTCGCCTCGGGTGGTCCTCTCTGCCCGCCTGGGTCATTCGGATTCTGTCCGATCAACATCGCCGATGCGAAAACGCAGGGATGGGAATTTTCGTTTCGCCTGGCCCTCTTCAAGGGGTTGGAGGTACGCGGACAATATACCTATACCCTGACCCGTGCGTTCGACAGTCCCACGCTGGGACTGGGAGGCGATAAGCGGCTCCCCCGATGGCCGGTCGATCAGGGGACGGTCGGATTTTCCTATTCGCCGATCGAGGCCTTGCGACTCGATATCGACTATCGATTCGTGGGCAATCGGCATGACAATTTGGGAAATTCTCCTGCTCGGGCCCTTGGCACGTTCAACGTAGTCAATCTGGCAGCTTCCTACAGCGTGACGAAAAACTGGCAGGCCTATGTGCGGGTCGATAACCTCTTTAACGAAACGTATGAGGAAATTTTTCCTTTTGGGACGCCGATCCGTTCCATTTACGGCGGCGTGCGGATGAATTATGACCTACCGCTATAAATCGCATGGCGGCATATGACACAAGAGCGGTGAGGGTTGTCGGTTGTCAGCCGGTCATTGATTCAGTTGTTCGTCGGTCATTGACGATGAGGCAGTAACGGTGAGTCAGTAAGAGGCTGCCCGGCCCCTCGCCGTTGTGTGGGGTGAAACAACGAAGGCCTCTGTTGGAGATGAGGAGATGAGGGGACCGATAGAGAAAACTTGCGAACACTGTGGCAAGCCATTTCAATGCCAGGGCTATCGTTGTTGGTGCGAATCCGCCTGCATCACCGACTCCCAGATGGATTGGATCGCAGCCCGGTATCAGGATTGTCTCTGTCCTTCCTGCCTGGGCCAGGTGTCGCAGGGGACCATCGGTCAGCAGGCCGATCCGGCTTGATCATCAGTGAAAGAAAGGAAATACGATGCGGATCACCAAGGTCTATACAAAAACCGGCGACAAGGGGAAGACCAGACTGGCCGGTGGCCAGGAGGTGTGGAAGGACAGTCTCAGGGTTGAGGCCTATGGGACGATCGATGAGCTGAACGCAACGATTGGAGTGGTCCGCGCCCTGAATACCGAGGTGTCGGGCAACGAGTCTGCGAAGGAACGACTCGAAGCCGAACTACGCTGGATTCAGAACAAACTGTTCGATGTCGGGAGCCTCTTGGCCACCGCGCCCGGTCAGGCCTTCAAACACATGCCGCAGGTGACGGAACGGGATGTCGAGCGGCTCGAAAAGCTGATTGACCAATGTCAGGAGGACTTGGCACCGCTGAAAGAGTTTATCCTGCCTGGCGGCGGGAAGGTGTCGGCTTTTCTCCATCAGGCCAGAACCGTCTGCCGCCGAGCCGAACGGGTCTGTGTGGCACTCTCGAAGGCCGAACCGGTCGATCCAGTCATTGTCACATTCGTCAATCGGTTGAGCGATACCCTATTCGTCCTGGCTCGTTGGGTCTCCAAGGTGCAGGGAGAACCGGAATTCTTGTGGGAGCGCCATGGGAGCGGCCAAGAGGGGTAAGCGTCCATCAGCAAGAGCCGCAACAGGTCGCCTAATCCTAGTGCTGGGCGGCGCCTCGTCTGGCAAGAGCGAGGTGGCGCTCCGGCTGGCTGGGCATCGAGGCCCCCGTGCCTTTCTCGCCACTGGCCAGGCGCTCGATGAAGAAATGGCTGAACGGATTGCTCGCCATCGGGCCTCTCGGTCAGCGGACTGGCACACCGTGGAGATCCCGAGGGACATTGAAGTCTGGCTTGCCACGGAAGGGCCGCACTATCACACGATTCTGATCGATTGCCTCACCTTATGGTTGAATAATCTCATGATGGTCAGTGAGAAGGAATCTGCAATCCGGGAACGTACCAGCACCCTCCTTCGGGCTGCGAGGCGCACAAACGCCCGGGTCGTGATGGTGAGCAATGAGTTGGGGCTGGGCCTGGTGCCGGCGGACCGGTCGTCGCGGGCATTTCGCGACCTGGCCGGACGTGTCAATCAACAGATTGCCGCCGAAGTTGACGAAGTCCATCTGGTGCTCAGTGGGCTTCCGTTCAAATTGAAATAGAACCGGCTGGAAAATGGAGCCAACGGTGTCGATCCAGGACTTCTGTCGCCACATTCGACCGATCGATGGGGAATTGCTCAATCTGGCGCAACGGTGGCTCGATCGGTTGACCAAGCCGCCTGGCAGTTTGGGACGACTGGAGGAACTGGCTGCCTCCTATGTGGCGATAACCGGCACGCTCAAGCCCCAGGTTCCGCGGGGGGTGGTGTTCACCCTGGCGGCGGATCACGGTGTGACTGTCGAGGGAGTCAGTGCCTATCCCAAGGAGGTGACGCCCCAGATGGTGCGCAATTTCTTACGGGGCGGCGCGGCTGTCAATGTGTTGGCTCGCCATGTCGGGGTTGAGGTGCGGGTTGTGGACATGGGAGTGGACCACGAGTGTGGGCCCATGCCAGGTCTCCTGAATCGAACGATCATGAAGGGGACTCGGAACTTCACTCGTGAACCGGCCATGACGCGAGAGCAGGCGGAGCGAGCGGTCCTGACCGGTATTGAGTTGGCGACGGGCGCGGCGCGCGAAGGGGTCGGATTGATCGGAGTCGGCGAGATGGGAATCGGTAACACGACCCCCAGCGCCGCGATCACTGCCGTCATGACGGGAAAGCCGGTTGATCAAGTAACAGGCCATGGAACTGGCCTTGACGAAGCCGGTCGTGCGCACAAGGTGGCCGTGATCCAACGGGCACTTGATCTTCATCGACCTGATCGGACGGACCCGCTCGATGTGTTGGCGAAGGTTGGTGGTTTGGAAATCGGTGGTTTGGTCGGCATCATCTTGGGAGCTTCGTCAGTCCGCATGCCGGTGGTCCTCGATGGATTTATCACCGGCGCAGCGGCCTTGATCGCCGTGGCGCTGGCGCCTGCCTGCCGAGAGTACCTCATTGCATCTCATCAATCGGTCGAGCGTGGCCATCAGGTGATCCTGGAACATCTTGGCCTTCAGCCCTTGCTCGACCTTAACCTTCGGTTAGGTGAAGGAACCGGGGCCTGTTTGGGGATGGGGCTCGTCTGTGCCGCGATCAAGATCTATACGGAGATGGCCACGTTTGATGAGGCTGGGGTCTCCGACCGGTCGTCTGCAGGGTGACGTGATGGTGAATCAGCTGAATCTTTTTTGAGGAGCCGGTCCGGCCAGGGCGAGGGCAAAGGGTAAAGGAATGACGGTTTGGGGCTGGACGGTCATCACCACAGGGGAGATCATCGCCATCCGACTGTCTTCCGCCGGTGACCGGCCCGGTGACCGGCCATGGGCCAGGTGAACCGCTTGTTTCTCCTTGCGTGGCATTTTCTCACGGCCATTCCGTTGAGCCGGGCCCACCATGAGCCGACCACCCGGGAATTGGCCTCATCGATGGCGTGGTATCCCCTCGTCGGGTTCATCATCGGGGGCGGGCTGGCCGGGGTTGATCTGCTTCTGAGCCAAGTCTGTGAGTCGCCGGTTGTCAACGCGATGGTGCTGGTGGGGCTCGTTCTGCTGACACGTGGGCTCCATCAAGATGGCTTGGCGGACACGGTGGATGGATTGATCGGAGGGCATGACCGGGAAGCACGGCTGCGGATCATGAAAGACCCGGCGATCGGGGCAATGGGTGCGACAGCCCTGTGTCTCTCGCTGATCGTCCGCTATGCGGGACTCATGGCCTTGCCCCAGGAGTTGCGGGCTGCCGCCCTTGTGGCCATGCCGGCGGTTGGGCGGTGGTCGATGGTGCTGCTCGCGCGACTGTCTCCTCCAGCCAGAGCGGAAGGAAGCGTGGCAGCTCCATTTCTCACCTATGTATCGTGGGGGCATGTGGCGACGGCAACCGCTGTCTTGCTGATCGGGCTGGGTATCGGTCTTGGTGGAGTCGGCGCCTGTGCGGTGGTTGCGGGGGGAACGGCGGTGGTGCTCGTGGTTCGTCAGTGGTTCCGTCACATGATCGGCGGGGTGACAGGCGATACCTTGGGAGCAACCAACGAGCTGGTCGAGATTCTCTTCCTCCTGCTGGTTCCCCTGTTGCTGCGCCTGTCATGACGGCTGGGGATCTGTTGCTTGCCGCCGTGCTTGACGCCCTCATGGGCGATCCTCGTTTGTCACCCCATCCGGTGCGGCTGATGGGACGGTGTATCGCCTGGTGTGATGAATTTCTGCACGCCAGGTGTCGGGGCTCGAAAGGGCTCTTGATTGCAGGGGTCTGTCTCGCTCTCGGATTGCCACTCGGCGTATTTGGCATGAGCGCCATGCTGATCGGGCTTGCCGAGCGGCTGGACAGTCTGTTCGGTTCGGTCGTGACAATCTGGTTGGCCTCGACCACGTTGGCGGCTCGTGATCTCCGGGACCATGTTCGGGCGGTCGAACGGCCGTTGCTGGCCGGAGACCTGCCCACCGCGCGTCTTGCCCTGGGGATGATCGTTGGGCGGGACACGGCCCATCTCTCTGAATCGGAAATATCGCGGGCAACGATCGAGACTACGGCGGAGAGCACGGCGGATGGGATCATCGCGCCTTTGTTTTATTTGGCCTTGGGAGGCGTGCCCTTGGCCCTCGCCTACAAGGCGATCAACACACTCGATTCGATGGTCGGTCATCGTGACGAACGGTATATCGATTTCGGCTGGGCCTCGGCCCGGCTCGATGATGTGGTGAACTGGATTCCAGCCCGTATGACAGCGGGATTGCTCATTCTAAGCGCGGCTCTGATCCCTCGTCGGTCCTATGGCGTGGGCCGTGGTTGGGTCGTACTCCTGCGAGATGGGGGCAATCATCCCAGCCCCAATAGCGGCAGGCCGGAGGCGGCGATGGCCGGCCTGTTGGGTGTTCGATTGGGGGGGACGAATTGCTATGACGGGGTTGCTGAAGAACGGCCGTTGCTTAATCCGGAGGGGCGGGCAGCGGAGCTTCGTGATATCGCATTGGCCTTGCGGTTGATGGTGGTGGCATCACTCTTAGGCCTTATGCTGGCGGCGGGATGGAGGTGGCTTCTGTGACCGATGTCCATGGCGGCAATATCTATGCAGTGGCGCGCGAGCTCAATCGTCACCCGGACGAGATCCTGGACTTTAGCGCCAGCATCAATCCGCTGGGACCTTCTCCGACGGTCTGGAAGGCCATCGCCGCCGCTCGCAAGCTGGCCACTCACTATCCTGACCCATTTTGCTTGGAGCTGCGGCAGGCCTTGGGCCAACGGTGGGGGATCGATCCGGAGCAGATTGTCGTGGGGAACGGTTCGATGGAGCTGATCGATGTGGTGCCACGTGCGCTCACGCTTAAGCGGCTCTTGGTTGTGCATCCGACCTTTTCGGAATATGGGCGGGCAATGGCGCGGGCCGGCGGCTCGGTGGTGACGGTCCATGCGAAACGGGCGCAGGACTATGCCATTCCCATTGATCGCCTTGTGCAGCTTCTTGATTCGAATGAGGGCGAGGCCCTTTCCCTCGATGGCCTGGTGCTTTGCAATCCCAACAGTCCAACCGGTCGGACCTGTTCGGTTGATGACGTCTCGCATCTGGCCACACTCGCCGCTCGGCGGAAGCTCTGGTTGGTGCTCGATGAGGCCTTTGCCGACTATTGTCCGGAACGGTCGGTGCTGCCCCAGGCTGCTTCCTGGCCACGGGTGATTGTCTTGCGCAGCATGACCAAGTTTTACGCCTTGCCAGGACTTCGGGTGGGCTATGCCGTGGTTTCACGATCGGTCGTTCGCCGGCTGCGGACACAGTTGCCTCCCTGGTCTGTCAATGCGATTGGCCAGGTCGCGGCGCTTGCCGCCTTGGGTGACAGGGCTCATGCCGAAAAGAGCCTGTGCTTCATGAACCGAGCACGCGCGCGATTCGCCTCGTTATTGAGCGCCCTTCCCGGTTGCCGGGTGATTGAGCCTTCGGCCAACTATGTGTTTGTCGAACTGCCGCAGGGGTGGCAAGCGAGAATGGTGGCCGCACGACTTAAACGTCAGGGGTTGTTGATCCGTGATTGCTCGTCGGTCCCCGGAGCTTCTGCGCGGGCGATTCGTGTTGCCGTTCGCCGGCCGTTGGAAAACAACCGGCTCATCAAGGCTCTCTCAACCCTTCTTGGTGATCGGAATGGATGAAATTGTCACAGGTCCAGTGTGTACCGGCCATCGAGTGATTGACCGGACATTGATCATTGATTTAGGGGGACGGCGGCGGGTGCTCTCGTCCGCTCCCCAAGGCGGAGGAGTTCGCCTCGCGTCTTATGTGCTGAATCATCAAGTCGATGGTCACAATGTGGCATCTAACGGACGCCCTCGGCGGTTTGGCGATCCGGCTCGCTGCTTGCGGCGGCTGGCTGCTCGGTATGGGCTTAGGGGAGCGACGGTTGGTTTAATGACGGCGGTGCCGATGACGCAGCTCGTCACAACCCGATATGCAGCGGGATCGCTCTGGGTTGAGTGTTTTGCGACTGTGGGGGTTGCCAACGCGGTGCGGGTTGGGGAAGGGGGGACAATTCCGGTTACATGGCGGGTTGAAGCAAATCCTGTGGTGCCTGGAACGATCAATCTGATCCTGGTGACGAACGGCTGCCTCTCACCCGCCGCAATGGTGGGAGCGGTCCAGGTCGCGACCGAGGCCAAGACCGCCGTACTGCTGGAAACTGGTGTACCCAGCATACTCAGCGGGGGCTCCGCCACTGGGACCGGCACTGATGTCGTAGTGATTGCCTGCCGGCTCCGTGGCGAGGGGCCATTTCATCGGTACAGTGGCACCCATACGATTCTGGGAACCCTGATCGGCCAAACGGTCACACATTGTGTCTCAGCAGGATTGCGGAAGGCGACGCTCTGGAAAGAGACTCGTCGCAAACGGTCAGTCGGCCGATTTCGTGACTTGCACTAAGTCATTGCTGAGCCGTACCGGTGTCCTCTGATTGCCCCTCCATTGCGCCTTTCGCCTGTAAGCGGGATCGACGACGCAACCCGTACCATCACTTCGCGATCCGATCCATACCGATCTTTCCCGTCGTCTCATCAAGCAGACGACTTCCATCCCACCGGTCGAAGCGGTTGTCTTCTTTGTGATGAAGATGGCGCGATTTCTTGCAAACCGACGCCAAGTCGCTACACTTGGGAAAAGTCCGGTCTCCAAGATGACTTCTCTGCTGAATCGCAGGTGATCGAGCGTTCATCTTAAGGTCTCTCGTCACGTGGTAATGCCGATTCAGAGACGCGAGGGCGCGATGGCTTGGAAGAGACACAGAAGACGATGGAAACGATAGACAAGCCCTCTGAACCTTGTGCCGGTTCACTCTCCGACCTTGCCAAGTCCGTCCGCTCGCGCCGCGTCTGTCTGCTTCCAGTGAGCCAAGAGTATCTGATGGTTGAATTGGATTCTCTATGTGAGGTGATCAAGGTCAAGGGAATTACCACCGTTCCAGGCATGCCTCAGATCCTGGTCGGAGTGACCACCTGTCGAGGCGTCGCGATCCCGCTGGTCGATCTGCGGGTCTTGCTCGATTGGCCGAGGGCCTCGTCGCCACGGTACGCCGCCGTGATCAGACAGAGCGGGGTCCGGTTCGGCATACTGATAGACGACGTCCCTGAGATACAAACCGTTCAGTGCGGCGATGTGCCAGAAGAGTCGTGCGGCAAGCAGCCGAACCGCCGCTCTTTTCTGACGGATTTCGTAAACGTGACGGGGAGGAAATGCGCGCGACTGGATCTGTCGGCGCTCCTCGCGACGATTGAGTCCCTGCCGGCTCGGCCTGTAATCGGTGGGAGTTGATGAACGCGAAGCCGATCGGAAAAGACCGAGGTGCGATCCCGAAAACTGTATAAGGCGATGGAGGTCCGATCATGGCAAGGTATTGGCGGCGGATAAACGAGTCGATTGAATCGTGGTTCGGGAATCTCAAAATCCTTCACAAATTGCTGATAGGGGTCGTGGTTGTCGGTGTCATGATGAGCCTTCTTGTCTTGATCGGGTTGAGCGGCATCGATCGCCTAAAAAGCGATATGGATTCTGTTTCCGTCAGGCCCATTTCGGCCCTCTCGCAGATTTCGATGAGCGGCAACAATTTGGCTTTGTACCAAAGCGTGTTGCCGGGCCTGGGTCGGCATACCAACAAGGCGGACTTTGACGACGCCGTCGGCAAGCTTGGCGAGTTAAAGCGGCAGACGTTCGCGCCGCTGGACGTCTATGAAGCCGAGGTAAGCAGAGAGTCGGTCGCAGGAGCCGAAGACGGCAAACGTATAGCCGTGCTCCGCCGGTCTCTCAACGACTATTTCGTCGCGGCCGAAGGGGCGATCGGAACGCTCGCCGACGGTTTCAACGAGACCCTGGAGGATGATGAGAGGCGGGCGATAAAAGATGTCGGCCTGCTCGCGATCTCCGGAGACGTTGCGGCGAAGCAGCGAAAGATCACCGTGCAAATTCACGAGTTGATGATCAAGATTCGGGAATCGGCGAGGGAGGCGAACGAGAAAATACGGGCGGAGGCGGACGATTACGCCGACTCGCTGTTGATCGGATGGGCATGCGCCCTCCTTCTGGGGGGCGGCGTCGGATATGTATCGGCACGCTGCGTCTCCCGAAACGTCGGGCGTATGGCCGACGTCGCCGGGCAGGCCGTTGCGGGGAATCTGCAGGCCCGTGCTCGATCGGAAGGGTATGATGAATTGGGCCGCCTGGCCAAGACGCTCAACATCCTGTTGGAGCGGGCGGCGTCGTTTGCGTCGGCTGAAGAAGATCGGGATCGACTGCAGAAACGGCTGAAGCGGTTCCAAACGTTGATGGCGGAGGTTGTAAAAGGAGACTTCACCAAGCGAGGCGAGGTCACGGCCGACGTCGTGGGGGACGTCGCGCAAGAATTCAATCTCATGATTCAGAAATTTTCGCAATTGCTGCTGCACGTCCGCGAATCCGCGGAGCGGATATCAAAATCGGCGGGCATCCTGCGGGACTACGGCGGTCGAACGTCGGAGGCAGCCGGACATCGGGGCGAGGAGGCTCTGAAGGCGCTTGAGACGGTCGAACGGTTGGTGATTGCCATGCGACGGGTTTCTGAAATCGCAAGAGCCTCGTCCGAATCGGCACGAGAAGCGATTGAGGCCGCGGAGGAGGGAAGAATTGCCGCGGGAGATCCGTCGCAACGCTCGGAGGATATTCGTGATTTCGTCCGGCGCGCGACGGCGCAGATCAAGGCGCTCAACGATCGCTGTTCGGACATCGGGCATCTGGCGTCGACGATTCAAGAGGCGGCCGGCCGGACGACCCTTCTCGCGTTGAACGCGGCCATCGACGCCATCGGTGCGGGAGAGGCAGGAGACCGTTTTGTCGTTGTGGCCGATCAGGTGAAAACCCTGGCTCAAAGCTCGATGCGGGCCGCGCGAGACGTCGTGGATTTGGCCAAGGCCGTGCAAAACGAGGCGCGAAACGTCGTCTCCGCCATGGAGCGGGAGATGGGCCTCATGGCGACCAGGAGACTTCCCGCGGCTCAAACGAAAGACACGTTCCACCACATTTCGGCGTTTGCGCAACGATCTCTCGATTTTGCCGGAACCATTGCCTCGGCCGTTGCGGAGCAAGCGTCTTCGATCGACGCGGTCGGCCGGTTCGTCAAAGACGTGATCGAGGAAGCCAACGCCGCGCAACTCGCAATGGACAGAGCGCGGGCCGCAGTGGAGGACGTAGATAAATCGGCGGAGAGTGTGACGGCTTCCGTCGCTCGATTCAGGCTGGCCTGATGAGCGGCGGCACAGAGGGCGAGAATCGTGAGCGGCGTGGGTGAGCCGATGAGATCGGAAATGGAGCAGAGGAATCTCATCGGCGTGTTCGTCGAAGAAGCCTCGGACGCCCTTCGGGTTCTGGCCGATACGTTGAACCCACATGACGGGAGCGAGCCCGCTCCTCAGTCGATCCGTGCATGCGTCGTCGCGGCGCATCGAATCAAACAAGCCGCCGCTCTGTACGGATATGATGGAGTCGCCCGTCTCTGCGAACGGTTGGAGGCACTCTGTGAAAAAACGGCGACGGTTTCCGATCATGCGCGGTCTCAGGGGGTTCTTGTAACGAGGAAACTTGTGCAAGATATGAAGACGCTCGTTCAGGCGATTCTGAAGGGAGAGGAAGAAGACCGGAAGGTGATCGAAGAATGTCTGGCTTCCTCCGAAGCTTTCTTGAACGACCGGTCGAATTCGTCGGCGAATGAGGTGCCGGTCCAATCTCACGAAGACGCGTCGCCGGTGACTCACGAGATTGATGCTGATCCGAACGGCTCAGATCTCTACTTTCTCCCAACGTTGGATGAAGAAGAGGCGTCGTATTTCTTGTTCGAAGTCGTAGAGCATCTGAGAGAATTGGAAGAGGGACTTCTCCGATTGAGCGAGGACTCCGATGACCGAGAACTGATCGACCGCCTTTTCAGAACGGCCCATACACTCAAAGGTTCCGCCTATACGGTCGGTTTCCAGGCGATCGGCGATCTTGTCCATCGCCTTGAGGATTTCCTGGAAGCGGTCAAGGCCGGCGGTCGTTATACCACGCCCGAACAGGTCCTGGTCCTGCTTCGCGCGATCGACGTTATTCGTGCGTTGAGCCGGAAAGATCCGAGAGAGCTTGAGGAGACAAAAAGACGGTTTCACACCGTCGCGTCGGAACTGCAATGCTTCGACCGAGATTTTGCTCTTGAACAAGCGCTGAAGCGGAATGTTACCGAAACACCAAGTCCGTTGAAACAGGCCGAAGACCCCGTCGGCGATCGAGCGAGGACAGGGAGACGGAACGACGATGGAAAGAAAGAAAAGCCAAAAATCATCCATGCCGACTCTTCCCGCTTTGATCGGCTGATGAATCTGGTCGATGATCTCATGATCGGATGGGGTCGGTTGGATCGGCAACTGAGGGGCCTGGAAAGGCTCGCCGAGCAAACGTCGGGCGGAAAGGCTCAGAAGGGCGAGTCGCTCGAATCAGGAGCGAGCGACCGCGAGTGTGAGGGCAAAGAGAACACAGACCGCTCGGCCCAGCGCAGCAGCCTAATGAACAACACAACGGCCGATATCGTGATGCAATTGCGTGGAGGGCTTCAACACGCCCGTGAGGAGATGGACGAGGCACGGCGGGCGACCGGGTCGTTACGGGAGGAAATCTCCAGAGTCGGCCTTGTGCCGGTCGGTCTGGCCCTCTCACGATTTCAGCGTGCGGTGCGCGATGTCTCCGACCAATCGGGAAAACATGTGTCGCTGATATTTCGGGGAGAGCATACGGAGGTCGATGCGTCGATCCTTGAACGTCTGGCCGGTACGTTGACTCATTTGATCCGGAACGCCGTCTGCCACGGAATCGAATCCCCGTCCGAACGGGCTGCGCAAGGTAAACCGGAAGTCGGAACGATCTCCGTACACGTTGAACGGAGAGGGCGCGCGCTCGTCATCGCGATTGAAGACGACGGCAGAGGAGTGGACATGGATGCCGTCCGTCAAAAGGCTCTGATGATGGGGTTGATTGAATCCAAGAATCTCCCGTCCCTCTCCGAGCAGGAGATCCTTCAGTGCATCTTTGCGCCGGGGTTCTCGACCGCCTCACAGGCGAGTCCTATCGCAGGGCGCGGGGTGGGGCTTGATGCGGTCAAACGAACAATGGAAGAAATAGGGGGACGCGTTGAAGTGGAGTCACGCCCGAGCGTCGGAACGACGTTCGTCCTGCATCTCCCCGTCACGCCGCTGATCACGGCGGTCTTACTCGTCCGCCTGGGGGCCGATCGATACGCGATCCCGCTTTCGAACGTTCGGGCGGTCACAGTGTCGCCGGCGGATTCGCTGATTCGCGCTGAGGAACGCACGCTCCTTCGTTTGGATGAAGGAACGGTCGAGGTGCGATCTCTCCGGCACATTCTGAAAGATGAGTCGGACCCGAGAGAGGCATCGATGCCGATCGCGGTCGTTCAAACGGCGAGGGGAGCCCTGGGACTGGCGGTGGATGAGATTTTGGAACGGCAGGATCTCACAATTCGGACATGGGACTCTCTGAAACTGTTGGATCGATCGTATTTCTCGGGAACGGCGGTTGATCAAGATGGACGGCTCGTTCTTGTGATTGATCCGAACCGACTTCAAATCAGCCAACCGGGTTCGGCAATCAAGCGGGATTCATCGGCGGCCAGGAATGCATCGCAAGGAGCGGCGTGTGAAAATGCGCGCAAAAATTGACGAAAGCCGGTTGATTCCTGACAATGAACGAGCGCTTGTCAATCGCCGGCGCAGTCCGTCGGAGCGGGTCTTGCCATGAGGAACGGAGAAGAAGGGATCGCCTATGTCCAAGATTTTAGTCGCGGATGACAGCATCGCGGTGCGGAAGGTTGCGGAACGGCTCCTGATAGAGGCCGGGTTCGAGGTGGTGCTCGCGGCGAACGGCGACGAAGCCCTGGTCTGTTTGGCGAAAGATGGGGTGGACGTGATCGTGTGCGACGTCATCATGCCGGATAAAAGCGGCTACGAAGTCTGCGCCTTCGTTCGGAACCAGCCTCGGTTGGCGGCGATACCAGTTTTGTTGATATCGGGGATCGTAAACGATGAAGTGACGCAACAGGCGCAGGCCTGTCAGGCCGATGGAGTGCTGAAGAAGCCGTTTCAAGGCACGTCGTTGAAGGACAAGGTGTCGGAGTTGCTGGCCCGGAAGCATGCCCGCGCCACAGCGCCGTCGAGCGATGCGAGATCAGATCCAAATCAGGATGCAGTTTCCCTTGAGCAAGAAGAGCTCTTATCCCCTTCTTCTCCTGCTCTCGAGCCTCCCCCGGAGACGGCTGCGGCGCGGGAAGACCGTCGCGAATCGGCCGGACAAGAGACTCTCGAAAGTAGAGAAGACTTTCGATTGACGGCGGACAGGCTGAGCGAGGTCGAGAGTCTTCTTCACGCGGAGCGGGATCGGGCGAACGATCTGGCCGATCGCGTCATCGAGCTTGAGAAGGAGGTCGGCAGGGCGAGGGAGCTGGAGCGGCTGCTGGAGGAAGAACGACGACGGGCGAGCGAGTTGGAGTCCAAAGTGGACGGCTTGGAGCAAGAATTGTCCCGCCTCCCGCAGCTTGAATCCATGTTGCGGGAGGCGCAGGAATCGGTCGCAACGGCCCGCCGAGAAGCCATGGCTCTGAAACAGGCCGAGGCAACCATCGCCCAATTGGAGGCGGCGTTACATACTGAACAGGCTTCGGCAGCCCAACTGGTTCAGCAAATGACCGAGTTGGAAGAGCAGGCGGCCCGCGGCAAAGACGCGGAATCGGCGCTGGCGCGAGAGCGAGAGCGATGCGCGGAGCTCGAACGGAAAGCGAATGAAACGGAAGCCTTGTTGCTAGTCGCGAAGGCGAAGCTGGAGGGGGTGGAGTCCGAGCTGGCGGCGGAACGGCGGACGAGGGAGGAATATGAGCGGCGCCTCTCCGAGTCGGAGGCGAGGGCGACCAAGACGCAGGGACTGAAAGTGCTGCTTTCGGCGGAGCGCGAACGCAGCGCGGAGATCGCTCAAAAGCTTGCCGAGACCGAGTGGGTCGCCATGAACGCCACGAGGCGCTTGGAAGAAATAGGGGCGAAACTTCGTGAGATCGCGAGCGTGGCGTCGGAACTAAGCAGGGGAATCGGAGAGCGCGAGTCGGCCACGTAATCGAATCGCGCGGGATTTATTTTTCAAAAGGGCGGAGACCGATGTCGATCCAAACGAGGGTCGTGGTTCAACAAAACCGGCTCGACGAGTTGATTCGGGAGGCGCAGGAAGGACTTGAACGAATTCACGTGGATCTGGATGAACTGCAACAAGGTCCCGATCCGGACCGGCATCGCGCGCTTGCGCGGGCGATGAAAACGGAAGTCGCCGGCATACGAGAATCGGCGGTCAAGGCCGGCTTTCCGGAGGTGAAAGAAGCCTGTGCAGATGCCATCCTCCTCATCGAATCGGTTGGAGACCCCGACGCCCGGCGAGGCGTCGGCGACTATCTTGCCCTCTGCAAAGGCCTTGGGCGTATCCGCGAGTCGCTCACTCGCGCCGCGGCGATGAATCCCCGCGGAACGTCCGTGTGTGATATTGTCAAAGATGCCCCGGCGGCGATCACCACGGATGGCCTTCTGGCGGCGCTGCACCGCTTGCAGGAGAGCCGGAGCGCGTCCGCCACGCGGAACGGGCATCTTCTCCCGGCGGTGATCGAGCGGGTGGAGCAGTTGAAGGAAAAAGGGGTCGAAGAATGCAACGGAATGTTTCTGAAAGAACTTCTGGATGAATCGTCAAAAAAAGAGGCCGAGTTTGTGGAGATTGCACAGACTCAGATTCCGGCCATCATCGAAGCGGTCGGCCCGTTGAAGAGGGGAGAACGGTGGTCCGACCAGCTTGCCGACCGATTCCGGGAAGTTATCAGGCGATTCTCTCGGCTCTTGTCATCCGCGAAAGAGGCCGACGCGCCCCAGTCCGTTTTTTTTGACGGCTTGATGGGTTTCCTTACGCTGGTCATGCAGCAACGAGTGGTCGTGACGGGGCGGCGGTATGCAGCGGTCGAATCGCGCCTGCAAGAATGTCTCAGGGCTGTTCATGCCTGGGCCGAAGAGAGACTGGCGGAACGTTCGGCGATCGACAGTCTGCTCGGCATAAAGTGAAAAGAGCATCGAGCGGTTCGAATTTTTCAACGGTCTGGTTCGAATCGACAGCTAAACCGTTGGCCGTCATTGAATTCCCGGTTGCTGCGCCGTGCGCCGCCGCGTCGAGGTCATGATGATCACGGGCCTGCGATGTGTCTTGCAGTTTTCCCATCGATCGTGCTAATCCCGTCACGACGCAGCATTTCGGTCGTGCCGGGGAATTCCGTCCGTGCCCAAGCTCATTACGATTCATCATCCTGATCAAGTCGCGCAACAGGCGCGGGACTATGTACAGGCCTACATCCTGCTCCCCTCGGGCGTCGTGGGCTTATTTTGTCTGGTGGGCGCGATCGGGGGATTGGCTTATCAACTGATCGCCTCCGATACCTATTCCTGGACCACCTTTTTCTTCAGTACCGGCCTGTTCGTCTTGGGAGTCGCCCTCGGAATGGGACAGACGTCGTACCACCGCTATCTGTTTACCCATTTTCCTGAAACCTTCGCGGCTCGCATGAGATTGGTGACAAGCCGGCAAAAGAAAAAAGGCAAAAAAGAGACGCCGCAGGAGTCAATCGATCATCCTGGACGCAAACTGGCGCCGGTCGCTTATATCGCCGGCATCGCCCTGCTGGTCGGAAGCAGCGTGGTCGCGATTGTTCACGGCCAGGTGGAAGCGCTTCCCGCTTTTTTGATGCCATGGGCGGGGTTTTACTGGGTAAAACTGTTTCTCTGGCGGCGGATCATTCTCAAGAAGTGATTACCGTGCAGGCCGGGCGTTCGTAGTCCGCGGTGTCCCGCGTTTAGCCGGTTTTGAGGATTTTTTCGATTCCAAGGCGGCGACCCGTTGTTCCAGGCTGCGCACGAGCTGATGCAGCTCCGGAAGGTGGTGAAAGACCCCTTGCACTTTCAGCGCCCGTTCGCGCGGCAAAGCCGGTATGCCTCCCACGACCTGATTTGATTCCACACTTCGATTGACCCCGGCCTTGGCCGCGATCATCACGTAATCGCCGATCTGAATGTGGTCCGAGAGACCGGCCTGTCCTCCGATCATCACGTGGTGTCCGATAGTCGTGCTCCCGGCGATTCCCACCTGCGCCACGATGATGGAGTGTTCACCCACTGTGACGTTGTGAGCGATCTGAACGAGGTTATCGACTTTGGTGCCTTGCTTGACGCGGGTCACTCCAAGCGTGGCCCGATCGACCGTTACGTTGGCGCCCAGCTCGACGTCGTCTTCAATGACGACGCTTCCGAGTTGCGGGATTTTGTGATGACGCCCCTGATGCTGCACGTATCCGAATCCGTCGGCGCCGATGACGGTTCCGCTGTGGATGATCACGCGTGATCCAATGGAGCATCCTTCCCTCACCACGACATTGGGATAGAGGACGGTGTCGTCGCCGATCGTCGAGTCCGACCCCACGAACACGCCGGGGTAGAGGGTCACGCGCGCGCCGATGGTGACGCGGTCTCCCAGCGTGACGAACGGCCAGATGGACGCATCGGGTCCGATGGTCACGTCGGTCCCTTGGACAAGATCCTTGGAAATACCGCGGGGAGGGGCGGGGCGGACGAAGAACCGCTGCGCGACCAGGCCGAAAGCCATCAAGGGGTGAGGGACGACGATTTGAGGAACGTCAAATTCCGGCAGGTGTCGATGGACGAGCAGTGCCGCCGCGCGAACCGCTGGTGCCGACTTCAAGGCTTTATCGCCGGCGATAAACGACAACGATTCGGGGGTCGCTTCACCGAGGCTTGCAAGCTCAAAGATCTGTGTCCCCTCGTCGCCGTGAACCGTTCCTCCAACGACTTGGCGGACATCGGCAAGGGAGATGGGCGATGACAGCCGAGGAAGAGCCATGGGGCGTTACCTCTTCTTGGCCTTTGCGGCAGTGACTTTCTTGGGAGCGGCGGCCCGCTTTTTAAGGGTGGCCGGCGGCTTTCGACCGGCGGCGGCCGGTTTTTTGGAAACCGTCGCCGACCGTTTTCCCCCTGTACCGGTCGGTTTCTTAGGAGCAGCGGCCGGTTTCGTTTCGGCGGAGGCCGAAGCTTGGCCGGTCATAAGCCGTTGATGCACATAGGCAGCGACGGACCCTACGGTGCTCAGGCCGGGGAGATCTTGATCGGGAATTTGAATCTTAAATCGATCTTCGATCTCAAAGAGCAACTCGATGATGGCCACGGAATCGAGCCCGAGATCGTCTCGAAGATGATGGGATTCGGTAATGGTGGAAGGGTCTCGCTTCAGATAAGTGGCCAGCGCCTGAATGATCTGAGAGGTCACCTCAAGTTCGGTCATTATGGATGCTCCTTCATCATGGAAGTGAAGATCCCGTCGGTCGATTGCGGGATACGCTCATAAATATCCGGTTGTCCCCTTCGGTTGTCACTCCGGCCGTCCGGCAATCGTCGGGTGTAAGCCGACGTTTCCATGACTCACGGCAGGAAGACCGCCGTCGGTGTGTGAAAGAGAAGACCCGTCTCTCATGCGACGAATTTTTTCAACACGACCGTGGCGTTGTTGCTCCCGAAACCGAACGAATTCACGAGAGCGGCTCTGATTTTTCGTTCTTGCGGTAATCGGCTGATACCGTCCAGACGGCAGGCCGGATCAGGGTCATCATAATTGGCCGTGGGATGGATTTGCCCGGTGTGAATGGCCAGCGCCGAAGCGATGGCGCCGAGCGCGCCGGCGGCTCCCAGAGTATGGCCGATGAGCGACTTCGTGGCGTTGACGGCGATCTTATCAGCCCGGTTCTTGAACAGCCGCTTGATGGCTTTCACCTCCACAACGTCGCCGATGGCCGTCGAGGTCGCATGCGCATTGATGTAATCCACCTGCGCTGGAGTCAGACCGGCCGAGTCCAAGGCCAGTTTCATGGTGACGGCCACTTCTTCGCCGTCCTCTCGGGGAATGACCATGTGATAGGCCTCGCTGGTGGCGGCGTATCCGGCAAGCTCGGCGTAAATCCTCGCCTTTCGCTTGCGAGCGTGCGCCAGGGATTCGACAATCAGGGCGCCGGCTCCCTCCCCCATCACGAATCCGTCCCGACGTCTGTCGAACGGACGGGAAGCCCGTTCCGGCGTATCGTTGAATTCGCTGGACAAGGCGCGCAGGGAACAAAACCCGGCAAAGACCAGCGGGGTGATGCTGGCGTCCGCGCCGACGGCGATCACCACGTCGGCCTGGCCGGTTCGAATACATTGGAGCGCCTGTCCCAGCGCATGGGCGCTGGACGAGCAGGCCGTGGAAATCGTGAGATTCGGCCCCTTCGCTCCGTGAGCCATCGCCACGATGCCCGAGGCGGAATTGAGCGTAATGGTCGGAATGAAGTTCGGATGAACGCGATTGGGCTTTTGCGTTTTGAACAATTGGGTGATTTCCCGCTCTCCCATCACCATCCCCCCCATGCCGGCTCCGACGATGACCCCGACGCGGTGCGGTCGCTCCTTGGCCATGACGAGATGGGCGTCGGCAAGAGCCTCTTTGGCGGCCACGAGGGCGAATTGGGCGTATCGGTCCACGCGATTGGCCTGATTGGGGGGCAGGTATTGTTCCGGTGAAAAATTCTGAACCTGACCGGCCACTCGCGATCGATATTCGCTGAAAGGAAACGGTTCGAGCGAGGAAGGAGAAATGGCCGATACACCCGAGCGCCCGGTCAACGCGGTTTTCCAAAATTCGCTGACGCCGATGCCGATGGACGAAACCACCCCCAAGCCCGTAATCACGACACGCGACTTCATGCGATGTTCTCCTTCATGTCGCTCCTTACTTACCGGAAGAATGGAAAGCAGTCAACTGGAGATTGGCGATCGCTCAATGACGGACCTTGAGCAAGAGATACAGGCCGAAGCTGATGAACAGAATGTTCGCCAGCCAACCGGCGAACATCGGCGTCAGCGCGCCGCCACGTCCCAGGGCGACGGCGATGGATTGAGTCGTCCAATAACAGAATCCGACGACGAAGGCTTGGCCGATTCCGGCGGCCATGCTGCCGCCGCGAACGCCGCTCCGCCGCAAACCCAGCGCGATGCCGATCAGAACCATGACGACCGTCACCACGGGGAAGGCCCAGCGATTGTAATAATCGGTCAGCAAGCGAGCGACCGAGGCGCCTTCCGGCTGAAACCTGGCGAGGTAGTTGCGGATCTGTTCAAACGTCATCGACTCGGAATTGCCCGTCAACGAGGTGGCGAAGTCGTCGGGAATAAGAGGAATGTGGGCCGGTTGTTCCGTAAAGGAAGCAAGGTCCACGGTGTTGTCCGGTCCGAACTGCCGGCGGACTCCGTCGCGCAAAATCCACCCCTCTCCGGTGAACCGGGCCTCCGATGCTTCGATGATCCGGTCGAGATGGAAGGTCCGATCGAAATGAAACAGCCGGACCCCTCGAAGGGCGCGCCCTCCGACGTCGACTGTATTGATCGACATCAGTGTGTCGGATCCGATGCGGACCCAGGGCTGGGTCGCCTGAACCGTCAACGGAGTGGGCCGTTTTTCGATGCGGATCAAACGGATCTCTTCGGCCTTTTCGGACGCGAGCGGGATGATCGTGGAACTGAACGCCAGCAGGATGAGCGAGAGAAAACCGGCAAACAGGAGAAACGGCGAGGTCATCCAGAGCAGACTGACGCCGCAGCTTCGGAGCGCGGTGATTTCATTGCTGCGCGAGAGCAGTCCGATCGTCAAAAGGGTGGCGACCAAGACGGCGAAGGGCGCCACTTGGAACGAGATGGCCGGGATTTTGAGGGCGAAATACGCGAGCAACGGCGTGACGCCCGAATCGTAGCGGAGAAACCGGCGGACTTTTTCAAAAAAGTCGATCACCATATAGACGGTCAACAGCCCGGAGAAACACATCAAAAAAATTTTGACGTGTTCCCGCAAAACGTAGCGAAAGAGAATCGTCATCAGCGGCCCGTCTTAATAAAGAGAAAAATCGTCGCCAGCGCAAAAATGAGAGTGGGCGCCCACGCGCCGGCGAACGGCCCGATCATCATGGTCGTCACCAGAAAGTCGAACGCGATGTTCAACAGGTAGAAGATGACGATCACCAGGACGCCGACCGCAAAACCGCCGATACGCCCCGAGCGCTTGGAAACGATGCCCAGCGGCACTCCCAGAAGGCAGAACACCAACGAGGCGGCCGGGAAGGCGAGGTCTTTATAGTATTCCATCAATCGGCGGAGGCCCGTGGAATCCTTCTCGCCCCCTTCCCGAATCATGGTCATGATTTGTTCATAGGTCGGCCGCTCTTCGGCCGCGGAATAGGCGCTATGGGCCAGGCTCAGTTTGATGTCGTAATGGGTGAAGGAGACCAGGCGGTATTGATCCATTCGATCCGGCCGGCTGTGAATGACGCCGTTGACCAAGCGCAGAGCCACTTGACTGCTTTCCTGATCCATGAACACATGGTATTCCTCCGCGACGATGATGCGAGGATCTTTGGGGGATCGGGCGTCCGACACGAAAATCCCGCGTCGGGGTCCACCGTTGTCGGAGTCCGGCACATAGATGACCATGCGTGGGATCGGTTCATTGAAGGTGCCCCGTTCCAAGGCCAGGACGAGCTGGTCTTTGAGGAGATTCAGGGCGACTTTTTTAAGATTCAGCGAACTCCAGGGTTGCCCCCATTGAGAGAGAAAGAGCGTCAGGCCGAAAACAGCCACGGCGAAAAGGGCCACGGGTTGTGATAAGCGAAAAAGACTGAGCCCCGCGGCCCGCATCGCAACGAGTTCTTTGTCGTACGATAATCGGCCGAAGGCGGTAATTGACGCGATCAAGCCCGCGATCGGAAGCGTCAAGACCAAGCCGGACGGCAGGAGCACGGCGATGACCTTCAGGACCGCCCAAATCCCCACTCCTTTCGAGACCAGCAGCTCGACCAACCGCAACAGCTCGCGTGTCAACATGACGAAACAGAGCGCCCCCAGACTCAGGCCGAACGGGGTGAGCAGTTCGGTGAAAATATAACGATCGAGCAGAGTTCGTAGGATCACAGGATTATCGGCATGGGCGATCGATTAGGATGCTTAGGTGCTTAAGATTTATGAGAGATTGGGGCGCGACGACGGACACTATACGGTGATGTCCGCCTCCTTGTAAATATCGTGAAAATATCCGATCGGCCAAAGAATCGCTTGACAGGAATGATCCTCTATGTTACACCGCACCGCGACTTCTATCCCGAGATGGGGCTCCGTGACAGATACAACGCGCGTGAAGGTGCCCGTCGATTTTTCCAGCCAGGTCCGATCTCTCGTCCACGTCATGTCCCATCCCCGAAGGGTTTTGCAGCCAGCAGGTCCGCTCGCGTGCGGGCCTTAAGGAAAGGAGGCGGTTCGTGAAGACGAAAGGAACGGTCAAGTGGTTCAACGATCGGAAAGGGTTCGGGTTCATCCGTCTTGAGAGCGGAGAAGACGTGTTTGTCCACTATTCGGCGTTGCAGGGGGAAGGGTTCAAAACCTTGAAAGAAGGTGAAAACGTCGAATTTGATATCGTCCAAGGCGCAAAGGGACCACAAGCCGCCAATGTATTGAGGTCGGCCGTCGCCTCTTCCTGATAGTCGTTCTTTCTGCTTGCCACGGCGGGCTCGCTTCCGTTTACGGGAGGGGGCCCGCCGTGCCCGCTCAATCGTTCGATCCGTTTTCAGCCATTTTCTAGACAAAATTCCCTAGCACTGTTAGCGTGTTCGTATTCTCGAGCGGGGAGGTGCGTCTTGCCATTGGACCGCGGCAAAGTGCTGCAACAGGCCCAATTGCTTGCGTCTCGTGGGCAGTATGAGCATGCGGTGGGCGAGTGGAAAAAACTGGCCGCCGAAGCGCCGCACGACGGGAGCATTCACAATTCCATCGGAGATTTGCACCTCAAGCGCAATGCCATGACCGAAGCGGTCGCGTCCTTCCTCAAAGCGGCGGAGGCGTTCAGAGGGGAGGGGGCCACGCTCAAGGCGATCGCCGCCTACAAGAAGGTCCTCAAGTGCGATCCGACCAAATACGAAGTGCATCAACATTTGGGCGATTTGAACGCGGAGCGCGGCCTGGTCGGCAGCGCCGTGCAAGATTATTTCACGGCTGCCAAGCATTTTCTCAAGACGCGCAAGCCGAAAGAAGCGCTGGCGCTCTACCGAAAGATCGTGGCGCTTGACCCGTCGAACTTGAACGCGCAGCAGCGCATCGCCGAGCTCTGTCTTCAAGACAATCAACAAGAGGAAGCAACAAGGGTGTATTTGCAACTGGCGCGGGAACGTTCCGCCCAGGGGCGTCATGAAGAAGCAAAAGAGGCGTATCAGGCCGTGCTCACCATCGATCCCCGGAACGGCGAAGCGGCGCAGTACGTCGAGAGCTTCAAGAGCGGGAAATTCGGTTCGATGACGCCGCAAAAGTCCAAGGATGCGGGGATCCCGCTGCGACCGTCCGATCCGCTCGGTCAACTGGCCGAGGTGGTCAGAAGGATGGACGAAGGGCAGTATGACGGCGCCGAGGCCATTTTGAATCAAATGCTCTCGCGCGAACCGGGCAATCCGCAGGTCTGTCAGTTGCTGGCCCGTCTCCATCTTCAACGGGGAGATCTCCAGGTTGCGCTGGGGGAGTATCGGTTTCTGGCCGGCGCGGCCTTGCGCGCGCAGGATTTCTGTCTGGCGGAATCCCTCATTACGGAGTTCTTGTCGCAGCAACCCGACTCCGTGCCGTTATTGGAACTGTACGGAGAACTGTATGAAGAGCAAAATGATCCCGCATCGGCGGCGCTGCAATACGCCAAAGCGATCGAGTTGTTGCTGGCGCATCCCGAGCCGGGTATGGAGGGGTACCACGAAGAACTGTTTGAAAAAGTCCGAACGTTGTCGCCGGACAAAGAGTTGGTCGAGCGGCTTGCGGCCAGGATCCGGGGAGAGTCCGCTACGACTTACGACTCCGAGTCCGTTCATCAAGAGCCGGCGACCGACAATGGCGCGATGCCTATCCTGTCAGAGAATTCGAAAGCATTCGAAAAATCCTTGGCCGGTGAGGAAAAACTGAGCGGCCGGCAGCCGGAGTCGGTTCCAACGCCTTCCGTTCCAGTTCAATTGGTTCCATCGAGAGGAGAAAGTGACGGAGAAGAAGAAAACGGAGCCTGTCCGACCGAAGAGACACTGCGTTCGCCATCAGATCCCTTCCCAAGGAATGAATCGGAAAAGGCCGACTTCACGGCCGGAACCGTTCCCTTTCGACGATGTGACGGGATCGAACGCTCCGTGCCGGATGCTCTGCCGTCGTTTCCCTCATCAGGCGTTCCCGATTATGAAGCCCATTTCATGCTGGGCGTCGCTTACAAAAACATGGGGCTGTATCAGGAGGCGAGGGAAGAATTTGACGTATCGCGGACGGCGGATACGTATTATCTCGATTCCTGCCTCATGACGGCCCTCTGTTTCAAAGAAGAAAATCGATTGGCGGAAGCCATTCGAGAGCTAGAAACTCTGTTGGCGGACTCTCGCTGCCGGGGCGCCAAGGCACAAG
Organism: Nitrospira sp.; assembly: GCA_024331125.1. GTDB lineage: Bacteria > Nitrospirota > Nitrospiria > Nitrospirales > Nitrospiraceae > Nitrospira_D. The sequence continues at coordinate 111,329 of JANDJI010000005.1, read as the reverse complement.
CCATTCGATACGAATTGGGGCTGCTCTATGAAGCCGATGCCCAGTGGGAAAAGGCAACGACCGCGTTTGAAGCCATTCCGTCGTTCCACGATGTGCCGGAACGACTGGCGATGCTCAGAAACAAAGCCCATGCTCCGAACGAGCCCGGTTCGTCGTCGTGGGAGCAAAGTGGGAGAGGCGATGCCGGCCGTTTTGGTGGTTGCGCGCTCACCGGATGAAACGCAACGGAGGTTCATGAGACCTGATTGGGAGCAGGCCTCCCGCTCAGCACCGCCTCGATGTTATCGAGGCAAATTCTTCCCATCCGAATACGGGTCTCCAACGTTCCCGACCCCACGTGAGGCAGCAGCACGACGTTCGGGAGCTCGACCAGTCCAGGGTGGACGAGAGGCTCCTGCTCATAGACATCTAATCCTGCGCCGGCGATGACGCCGGTTTTGAGAGCCGCAACCAAGGCTTCTTCATCCACCACCGGTCCACGAGCGGTATTGATGAGGATTGCGGTCGGTTTCATGCGACTCAGTTCGCGAGCGCCGATCAGATGGCGAGTCGATTCGGTGAGCGGCACGTGGAGCGAGACAAAGTCGGCTTCGGCCAGCAATTGATCCAATGGGCGATGCTCCCACAAGAGGCCGGGAGGAGACGTAACAGACCGACGGCTCTCATACAGGACTCTCATCCGGAATCCCTGAGCCCGCTGAGCGACGGCCTGACCGATCCGTCCCATGCCGATGATGCCCAAGGTCTTGCCCGCAAGGTCCGTCCCCAAAAGCTGTGTCGGCGCCCAGCCTCGCCACGTGCCGGTTCGTACCCAATGGTCTCCCTCTACGACGCGGCGGGCCACCGATAGCATCAGAGCCCAGGCCAAGTCCGCCGTTGCGTCGGTCAGGGCATCGGGCGTATTGGTGACGATAATGCCGCGAGCCTTGGCCGCGGCCAGGTCGATATTGTTGTAGCCCACGGCGTAATTGGCCAGGATTTTGAGTTTCGTGGCGTGGCTCAACAGGTCGGCGTCAATCGAATCGCTCAGCATGCAGATCACGGCATCGGTTTGCGCAAAACCGGTCCGGAGATCCTCAGCCGTGGGAATATGGTCTTCTCTGGGTTCCGAGACCAGCCGGTAGCGTTCACGCAGAGCGGCCATCAACGGTTCTGGCAGCACACGAGTCACATAAATCGCCGGGGTTATCACCGGACTGCTCATTCCATCACGGCCTGTTGTTGGGTTGTTGTCTGCGGCATGGATGAGGGCGCAGCCTAGAGTGCGAGCGATGCAAAGTCAAGCCAGGCATCCATCGCAGGTCCTGTTCTTGTCTTGGAGGGGAGGGGCTCCATTCGACGAGGTGATTTTCGTTAGGGGGAACGGGTATTCTTCCAGGGAATTTTGCGCGCTTGTCGCCTTCCGCGACACGCTGTTGCTCAAGCTCATTTCCGGTGAGCTACGCGTGAAGAACGTGGAGAAGTTTATCGAGGGAATCTCGGTTTGAAGATCAAGACCACCAAGTCGAAGAAAAGACGGGCAGAACGTTCCATCCTTGAAATGTCTGCGAAGGAGGCTCGAGCGTTTTTTCTCAAGCCAGAAAGCTATTGTCGTCTCGACCTTCCGCCGTATTTTGATTTTCGACGGCTCTTGCGGCCCGTGGACAAGTTTCTGAAAATCAAACCGCTGTCCAGCCTGAAGCTGAAGCTGAAGCCACGAGACTCTGAAGACGTTAACTACACAATCTACTCGAACAAGGACGGACGCTATGCGTGGCGACCTTTCCAGCTTATCCACCCCGTCATCTATGTTGATCTTGCATATCTAATGACCGAATCCAAACATTGGGATGTTATCCGGTCAAGGTTCGGGGAGTTCGCAAATGAGCCTAAGATTAGGTGTCTGAGCATACCGCAAGAGTCCCTGACGAGGAGGAAAGATCAAGGCGCCCAAATTCTCCATTGGTGGCAGGGAATTGAGCAGGCCTCTATCGATTTGGCATTGGACTTCAACTATGTGCTCCATGCCGACATTACAGATTGCTACGGTTCTATATATACGCATTCGGTTTCATGGGCGATGCATGGAAAGGAAATGGCGAAAGCGAAGAAACGCGATCTATCGCTGATCGGCAATGCCATTGATGCTCGACTTCAAGACATGCAATACGGGCAAACCAATGGCATCCCTCAGGGGTCTGTACTAGTGGACCTGATCGCTGAGATGGTTCTCGGCTATGCCGACTTAGTGCTTGGCAAGCGGTTGGCTGATGCCAAAATCACAGACTTCCAGCTTTTTCGGTACCGAGACGATTACCGAATTTTCGTAAATGATGCTCGCGACGGTGAGTTGATCTTGAAGGCGTTAACCGAGGTCTTAATTGGCCTGGGACTTAAGCTGAATGCCTCCAAGACCACAACTGCGCAGGCAGTCATTGGAAATGCCATCAAAATCGATAAGCGTGAGTGGATACGTCGCAGGCAGGGGGATCGGAACTTACAGAAACACCTGCTGCTAATCCATTCTCATGGAGCTGAATTCCCTAACGGCGGCAGTTTGATGATCGCCCTCGATCAGTTCTACAGGCGACTTGCTTCCCGAAAATCGGTACATCACCCAATGCAGCTCATAAGCATCGCAATTGACATCGGCTACAACAGTCCGCGCTGTTTCCCGACCTGCGCCGCGATCGTCAGCATGCTTTTGAGTAAGCTGTCAACAAAGAAGGAAAAGCTCGCTGCGGTCGATCGCATTCGAAAAAAGCTTGAACAGCTGCCGAATAACGGACATCTTGAGGTGTGGCTTCAGCGGATCAGCTATTGTTTCAACCCGACGCTTACATATGGAGAAAAACTGTGTTGTCTTGTCGAAGGCAAGAAGGTGGATCTGTGGAATGATTCTTGGATTTCCGACTCCGGGCTTAAACGGACAGTTAGGCCAAGCAGTATCGTAAACAAGAAACGGCTAAAAGCGGTGCGGCCAATCGTTCCGCGTCGTGAGTTCGGAGTGTTCGAGTACTGAGTTTGCTCATGCCCAGCGTTTACCGAGCCCATCGTTGAAGCCGCCGCTCTCGCCTGGCTCGAAGCGCTGGGCTGCCAAATACAGCACATGCTGGGCATCGCTCCTGAGTGGAGAGATAGGCACTGCTGCGGTGTGGTGCCGGAACAGGCTGAAGTGCTATGGGGGGAAGTGGCTGCCTGAGGAGAGCCAAGTCGGAGTGCCTTACTTGTGGCAAACGAGATTGTCAGGTGGGGAGAGTTTTGGTATGGTTAGTGTCACATAGGGAATGCATTATGTCAGCCTATCCCGCAAAATCTGAAGATTCGGTCGTGAAATCGACTGGCAGAAAGCTCTCATCGGAACATCTCTTGGCGCAAGAGTCGGTGACGGTGTCCGATGGCAGAGGGTACGGCCTTGAGGAGAAATTGCGCCCCTCCGTGACCCTTTCTCAGGCGCGGGCCGCCTGGAAGCCGCTAGCTATGTCTTTGGCTGCAGCGGTCATCGATGACCGCGAACATTCCTAGTGGCGCTCTACTACGTCGATACGAGCGCGCTCGTCAAGCGTTACCATGTTGAGCAGGGTTCCGACCGGGTCGATGGCCTGTTTGCCGACGCCGACGCCGGCCTCGTGACGGCCAATTTCGCACTCACGGAGCTGACATCGGCTCTGGATCGGAAATGTCAGGAAGGGTTGCTGGGACGCGAAGGGTTGGCTCAGGTTCTAGCCGCCGTGGCACAGGACATATTGGCGGAATTTTGGCTGCTTGAGTTGGACCGAGCCCACGTTCGGCTGAGCCAGGCTCTCATCCTGTCGCATCACCTTCGTACACTCGATGCGCTTCACCTTGCCGTAATCCTGTCGATCAAGGATCTCCATCCGGTTCTCGTCTCTGCGGATATACAGCTTCTTCAGGCTGCCAGTAGGGAAGGCATCGCGCTTCTCAATCCAGAGACCGTGTGACCGGTCACCTGTCACAACATTCGCGCTCGCCGCTGGCGGTTGTTTTGTGCCCCCTGCTAGAATGTGCACGATTTCGACGACTTCTATGACCGCGCCAACCCTTATTCTTCCCGAGCGATCCCGCGCCATCGCCTCAGACCTGCGAGCCCGACTCGGTTCGGACAAGGTCAAGGATGACCGTCCGACGATCACCGCCTACGCGGTGGATGCCGGCATCTATCGCATCGAGCCCAAGGCTGTCGTGCTAGTTGAATCGGAGGACGACATCGCAGCGACGGTTCGCTATGCCGCGACCCATGGGATTCCGCTCACGCCTCGCGCAGCCGGCACCAACTTGACCGGCTCGGCGATCGGTTCGGGCATCATCCTCGACGTGTCGCGCATGAACCGCATCCTAGAGGTCAATCGCGACGAATTCTGGGCCAGGGTCCAGCCAGGCATCGTGCTGGCGGAACTCAATAAACAGTTGGCCGGACAGGGCCTGTTGTTCGGCCCCGACCCCTCCAGCGGTGATATGTGCAAACTGGGCGGGATGTTGGCCAACAATTCGGCCGGTCCCCACACACTTCGATATGGGTCGGTGAAGGACAATGTCCATCGGCTGCGGGTCTGCCTGGCCTCCGGCACCTGGCTGGATGCGCGATCCTTTCGGCTGGAGGATCAGCCTCTCACTTCTCTTTTGGCCACCGTCCAGCCTCTTCAGGATGTCTTGACCTTGGTGCAGATCCATGCCGATCTCATTCGCGCGAAGAAACCCACGGTCAGCAAGAACAGTTGCGGCTATAACCTGTTTGGATTGGCTGATGGGTTGGCGCAAGGCCTGTTCGACCTTCCCAAACTGCTCGTGGGCAGTGAGGGGACGTTGGGGGTGATCAGCGAGGCCACGATTCGCCTGGCCCACAAGCCAACGGCCACGTTGACGGGGCTGATTCATTTCCGGCGACTGGAGGAGGTAGGAGAAGCGGTTCCGCTCTTGCTCGACCTTCATCCCAGTGCGCTCGAGGTGATGGATGCCAACACACTCGACCTGATCGGGCGGGCTGCTCATGGCATCCCCGCCGATGCGGCGGCGACATTGCTGATTGAACTGGATGCCGATTCTTCCGATGACGAACTCTCAGGGCGGGCCGATCGCATGGCACAGGTCTGCAGGCCGTTTCAGCTTTCAGCGCCCATCGCCCTGGCTTTCGATCACGAGCGGCGCGAACAACTCTGGAAGGCTCGCAAAGCCCTCTATCCCACGCTCTATCGCTATGATCCTCGCAAAAAACCGATCAACTTCGTCGATGACGTCGTGGTCCGGGCCGATCGGATCAGCGAATTGATCCAGCACCTCGAAACCTTCTTCGCCGGCCAGCGGGTGCCGGTAGCGATCTTCGGCCATATCGGAAACGGCAATGCCCACATCGTGCCGCTGCTGGACGTCAATGATCCCCATGACTTCGACAAAATGGTTCAGGCGTATCATGAGATCCACTCGACCGTGCTCATGCGATTCGGCGGGTCGATCTGCGGGGAACATGGAGATGGGCGCATCAGGGCCGAGTATGTCCGCAAAATGTTCGGCGACGAACTGTATGAATTGTTTGTCCAAGTGAAACGGGCCTTTGATCCCGACAACGTGCTCAACCCCGGCGTCAAGATCAGTGACCGGCCCTTCACGGACCAGATCGACTACACCAGACTGTCCAAATCCTGCGCCACCTGCGCCAAGTGCAACTCGGTCTGTCCCGTGTACGATGTCTTTCAGTCGGAGGACATGAGCGCCCGCGGCTGGTTCGAAATCGTGACAGCCGCCGATTACAGTTACTTGAACTCCAAACGGGTCGTGGAAGCCTGTTTGAATTGCAAGTCCTGCCGGACGATCTGTCCCGCCGGTGTGGATGTGTCGGACCTGATTTTGAAAAAACGGGCCGAACAGCCCAATGAACTGACCGGCTGGATCTTTCGCTGGCACACACGTGGTGTATCGTTTGAGCGGGTGTTGCGGTGGTTGGGAAAGACTCAACTCCTTTGGGACCGGCCGGCGATGCGGCGGTTTATCGAATGGGCCACCAAACCGGTCATGACACGGTTGGCGCCTGCGGCGCGGATTCCGCATGAGCTGGTGCTCCCCAAACTGGCACCCAGACAGTTACGGGACCGGTATGCGTCTCTTATTCCTCGGGCCGGCGTGGCTCCGAGCGGTGGCGTGGCCTATTTTCACGGCTGCGCGGCCAACTATTTCGACGATGGCGTCGGGGATGCGGTCATTGCCGTCTTGCGAAAACACGGGGTGGAACCGGCCCTGCCGCCGCAACGGTGTTCCGGCACACCGATTCAAACCTATGGTCATCAGGACCTGGTTCGAGAGAATGCCCGGTTCAATCTCAAGTCTCTGGCGCCCTACGAGACGGTGGTGACCGGCTGTGCTTCTTGTACGCTCATGCTGAAGGACTATCCAACACTCTTTGCCGATGGTGAAGAGCGGCGGCTGGCGGAGACCTTGGCGAAGAAAGTGGTCCATATCACAGAATTCGTCGCCCGCTCCGCCACTCAACCCAAGATGGGCTCCGCGGGTGAGGGGAAGGCCATGACCGTGACCTACCATTCGTCCTGCCACTTGCGGGCGGCCGGTGTGACGAAGGAGCCGAGAACACTCTTGGCCGCACTGCCCGGTGCGAGGTTCGTCGAGATGCAGGACGCTGACCGGTGCGCCGGCGGGGCGGGAACCTATGTGGTGAAGGACTACGACACGTCACAGAGAATTTTTGCCAGGAAAGCGCGCGCCATCGAACAGACCGGTGCAAACGTTGTGGCGACCAGTTGCCCGGCCTGTATGATTCAACTGACCAATGGCCTGCGGGGACGGGCCGCCGTCAAACATGTGGCGCAGCTTCTTCACGATGCCTATCGAACCGCCGAGGAGAACAGATCCAAGACGGATCGCGGCAAGGTCCGGGACGATTCCACGAATGATGAACGATGAATGACGAGGGTGCTTCTGCCTATGGTGACGATCCTGGTGCTTGGCTCCACCCTGCGTGAGGCTGTGGGGGCTAGTGAGATCACTCTTGAGATTGCCGGGCCAATGGCCATCAAACAACTGATCGAAACACATCAAGACCGGCTGGGCGGGTTGCTTCCCTACCTTGTTCGGCGCGAAGCGCTGATTACGATCAACAAACGGGTCGGGACGGAAGATTCCATGATCAGGAACGGCGACGTCGTGAAATTCGCCTTTCAGTCCCGTGCCTCCTACGACGGCACCAGAGACATTCCGGTTTGACCGACGTCATCCTTTCCCACTGAGACATCCGCCGTCAGCAGACACCCCGACCGCTTGGTGAAAAGTGCAAAGATCTGTTGGGAAAAATTTTCAGGCGGAATGACTTCCAACGTCACAGTCGTTTGATACCAGTGGCGCACCCAACAACCCGCTCAAGCCGGTGAACGGCTGTCATCTCGACAACCCATTGAACCCTGTGAATCCGTACAACCTCTCCGTGCCGTTCGGGTCGTTGGATGGTGCAGGGCATCAAGGCGAGGGATTGCGTTGTTTCGTCAGCCAGCGGACGTGAATCAAGTGCTCAACGGCATGAAATTCAGGATCGCTCGTCAGGACCGTACCGGACAGCCGGCGGGCCGTGGCGATACAAAACGCATCCGCGTAGGAGACCGCATACTCGCTCTTGATCTCCGCCGCCTCTCGCACCAAAGGCAGGTCGATCGCCACCAGTTCGACGGGCAGTTGTTCCAAAAGATGAAGAGCTTCGGCTGCGCGAGCCGCACCGACCTTGCGCTTGACGATGTAGAAGAACTCGCCCCAATTGACCCAGTTCAGAAAGGCCTTGGTACCAGCCCGCTGCTGCTCGTACAGGGCGGTGCGGACCTTTTCCCAACCAGGCTCCTTATGAAACAAGCTGACCAATGCAAAACTATCGAGGACGAGCGGTTCGCTCACGGCGTGCCTCCTCCTTGTGCTCCCGTCGGAGATCAGCCGTCAAAGAGAATTTTCCGGTGAGAAAACCTGTGGCAGCGGCAATCGGGTCATCAGCCGCCGGCGTCACAACAAGGCGTCCCTCCTCCTCGATCAACTGAACCTTACCCCCCGGTTTAAAGCCGAGTTTGCGGCGAAGTTGCCGTGGAATCAGAATTTGACCCTTTTCTGACATATGGGAGACAGGCATGAGTGATTCCTCCATTTTGAAAATAGTGTATCGTATGTCATCGGCGTGATCAAACTGGAGAATTGGAATACGAGCATGACCGGGGTGTGACAACAGCAGGTTTCATGGAGGGAATAGGTGCTGAACCCTGTTCAAGAAGAACGTCGCGAGCCCTCTCTGACCAGACGTGGTGGAGTGATGCAAAGAGAGAGTTACATGCCACGAAGAGAGCCATCGGTGATGGCACGAGTCAATCCAAAATAAGGGAAAATGCCAAAATAAGCAGAATTGGCGATCATTGATGAAACAAAAAGAGCAGGAACGATAGTCGTCTGGCGGATAGACCGTAGACTTTTCTCCAGAAAATGACCTCCGATGTCACACTGAGAAGGCAGACTTACCTCCCTGATAGAAGGGGAGACCGAGGCGTGCTCCCCCTCAAACAGGGAATGGCTTTTTTTACTAGGAAGCCTCTACAGTCCATGGTCGATCATCACCCGTTTCTTCTTTTTGTGTGGGGGTATTTTGCATGCCACACAACCGCACCCTTGCTCGGCAAGCGCTCCCTCGTTACGCGGCCTCGCCCATGTGTGGCGGGACGACCACGGGGCATGTGCCATTCATCACTTTGAAGAGTCCGTGTAAGGAGGCATCTATTGGAGCAGAGAGGCCTCGGTAATGTCTGATCATCAGCAAGACGCTGAGTCTCAGCCCCGCCAATTCTTCGCACACAGCGCCAACGAGCATGGGAAATGGCACCGGTTGGCGGACCATCTTGCCAGCGTTTCGAGGCTTGCAAAAGATTTTATGCAAGGGCGGAACGGTGCCGAGGAAGCGGCGCTTGCTGGTGTATTGCACGACCTTGGGAAATACGGCGACCGCTTTCAGGATCGGCTGCACGGAAAAGATCAGGGGTTGGATCATTGGTCCCAAGGGGCATGGGTCGCGTTGGCTGAATATCGTGCGGTTGCTGCTGCGATGGCAATTCAAGGGCATCATGTTGGCTTGCAACGTGCCAACGTCGATGCCTTGCGTCGGATGAATCCCCAAGGTCTCGCCCAACATCATCCATTTGGACTTGCCCTCAGCGATTCCGATTGTGCCCGTCTTAAGCAGCGTGCAGAGGCAGATGGTCTAAACATTCAAAAGCCATCGCACACAGTATTGAAACATCAAAATGGCTTGGATCATGCCATTGCCGCCATGCTCGACGTGCGGATGCTTTTCTCCTGCTTGGTGGATGCGGATGTTCTCGACACCGAGGCACATTTCGAAGGTGATGGACACGGGAAGCGTCCACGTCCTGAAGGATTAAAACTGGATACCGAGGCGGCACTTGCCGCGCTCGATACCTACATGGCATCGCTGCGCGCCGCGACGGGCGCGCAAATCGAAGTGCAGCAGGCGCGGGAAGCCCTGTGGGACGCAGTGGTACGGGCAAGCCAGGCAGGACCTGGCCTGTTCACGTTGACCGCGCCCACCGGTTCAGGCAAGACGCTGGCGATGCTCAAGTTCGCGCTGGAGCACGCAAAGAAGCATGGGCTGAAACGAATCGTTCTAGCGGTCCCTTTCTTAACGGTCATCGAACAGATAGCACAAATTTACAGAGCGGTATTTCAAACCTTCCCGGACAGTTTCGTCTTGGAACACCACAGTCTGGCCGGGTTGGGGGCTGAAGCGGAACAGCGGGACGCTGAAGGGCCAAACGAACGTCAGCGCCGTCTGCTTGCCGAAAACTGGGACGCGCCAATCATGTTGACCACCAACGTGCAGTTGCTGGAGTCGCTCTTTTCCAACCGGCCGTCCAGTTGTCGCAAGCTGCACAACCTCATGGACTCGGTCATTCTGTTCGATGAGGCACAGAGCCTGCCGCAACATTTAGCGGTACCTACCTTGGCGGCGTTGTCGCATCTGTCGGCAGCCTATCGGTCCACCGTGGTGTTTGCCACCGCGACCCAACCGGCGTTTGACGCGCTGAACGAGGCCGTAAAGAAGCATGCCGTGTCTGGTTGGCGACCCATCGAAGCCGTGCCGGAACACCGAGACCTCTTCACAAAACTGAAACGTGTCGAAGTGCATTGGCCGGAAACTGGCGAACAACGCACGTGGTCCCAGCTCGCTGACGAATTGCGAGACCTGGATCAAGCATTGGTTGTGGTGAACCTGAAACGTCATGCCCGTGCTTTGCTCAAAGAGCTGGAGGGAAATGAAAGCGTGGTTCATCTCTCAACCAACTTGTGTGCCGAACACCGACGGGCGGTGATGGATAAAGTTAGAGATCGGCTAGCGGGAAGGGATCGTTGCCTTCTAATCTCAACCCAATGTGTTGAGGCAGGAGTGGACGTGGATTTTCCCTTGGTCTTCCGTGCCATGGCACCGTTGGAGGCTATTGCACAAGCGACAGGGCGCTGCAACCGTGAAGGCAGGCTCAATGAACAGGGCCGTCTTGGTCAAGTCATCGTTTTCGAGCCGGACGAGGAAGATGGGTGGAGGAAGCGGTTCCCCACGCATGGCTATTATCAAGCGACGCAAGTCACGCAAACCTTGCTCAAACTGCACGACAATAATCTGGACATCAACGACCCTGATGTGTTCCGAGCCTATTATCAGCGACTCTACAATCTCAATGATCCAGCCAGCCAGAATGTCGACCTGACAAGAGCGATTCAGGAGCTCGATTTCGTGGAGATTGCCAAGGTGTATCGCCTCATTGCCCAGGACGCTATTCAAGTGCTGGTTCCATGGGCGGGCAGATACGATGAGTTTTGGGCGCTACGAACCGAGGCCGATCGACAAGGCATCAACGCCGACTGGATACGACGTGCCCAGGGGCTTGCCGTCAGTGTGTATCGCACGAATGACGGCCCGCCCGCCTGGGCTATTGCGGCGAAATTGAGGCGCGGGGGTGTCTCCGACGAGTGGTTCATTCTCGAAGGAGATTTCTACGATGAGACGCTTGGGCTCAATCCGCCTAAGGGTGAGCAGGTGTTCATTGCATAGGAGGAGATATGGCGAACGGCACGCATACCTTGGAAGTCTGGGGAGACTTTGCATGCTTTACACGGCCGGAGATGAAGGTCGAGCGGTTCTCCTACCCGGTCATTACGCCATCTGCGGCTCGTGGCATCTTTGACGCCATTTACTGGGATGGAAGGGCGCGAGCAACCTGAACCCATCTGGGCTGATGGCGGCAAGGATGAGCTGGGGACCGATCAGAAAGGCCGCACGCAGCGTCAAACAATGGCGCTCAAGAATGTGCGCTATCGGCTGACAGCGCACATTGTTCCCAAACCCGATTTTGCTTCCGATTTCGGCAAGTTCAACGCCTGCTTTGAGCGTCGCGCAAAGCAGGGCAAGTGCTTTCAACAACCCTATTTCGGCTGCCGAGAATTCCCGGCCTTTTTTGAATATGTGGAATCACCGGATACCACAACCCGGTTACCTGTTGCGATGAACCAGCATCTGGGTTTCATGCTCTACGACGTGTTCGACTTGCGCAAGGAGACTATAAAAGACAACGACACGCCATTCATCACGCTATTTGACGCACATATACGCAACGGCATGCTGGACGTACCACCGTTCGACAGCGAAGCGGTGAAAAAGCCGGGGAGGCGATAGTCATGTTGCAAGCATTAATGAGCTATGGAGAGCGCCTCGACTCCGAGCCTGGGTTTAAGACCCGCGAAGTGCGTTGGCGCGTTGAGCTAGATGCTGACGGCCGGTTTCTGAATGTCTTGCCGTTGGGCGATGGCAAACGCGGGACGTTGCACCCGCGGTGTCCTGACATGCACAACATGAATGCCGGTGGCAAATCCCATTTTCTCGTGGAAACGGTGCAGACGGTCACGCTTCTGTTTAAGGCCAATGAAGAGGATAAGAAGATTGCCGGTGCGAAGGAAAAACACCGCTTCTTCGTTGATCTGATACGAAATGCGTCGCGCTCGGTTCCCGCGCTGACTCCCGTTGTAAGGCTCCTGGAGGATGATGCTCAGCTTGCGAAACTCCGGGAATCCCTGACTCAACACAAAGCCAAACCGACTGATTGGTTGGGATGGCAAGTGGATGGGCATGACCCCCGTGAAGATCACAAGGTTCAGGCTTGGTGGCGTAAGTGGCGTCAGACTGACCTGGCCGACGGCCAGGCTGGTTCCTCATCATCCTCTCAAAATGATGAGCCTCATATGGTCTGCTTGTTGACGGGACAACCCACTGAACCCTTGCCGACCCATCCGAAGATCACTGGGCTATCGGGGGTTAGAAGACGTAGCACCGGTGATGCCATGGTCGGGTTCGACAAGGCGTCATTCAGATCATTCGGATTAGAGCAGTCGGCCAACGCCGCGATGAACGCCAAAGCTGTTCAGAAGTATGTGGATGGGCTCAACGACTTGATTCGTAACCACTCCCGTAAACTCGCCAACACGCTGGTTGTCCATTGGTTCAAGGAACAGGTCGCCCCGCAAGACGATCCGTTGGAATGGTTGAACGGTTTCGAGTCACAAGAACACACGGAAGCGGCGGCACTGGGGTCCGCGCGTCGTCTCCTTGAATCCATCCGCAAAGGCGAACGGAGTGATTTAGGCAACAATGAGTACTATGCGTTGACGCTCTCCGGCGCATCAGGGCGGGTGATGGTGCGCGACTGGATGGAAGGGCGTTTCGAGGATTTGGTGCGTAACGTCGAAGCATGGTTTGCCGATCTTGCCATCGTCGCCCGCGACGGCAAGGGGCAAGCCCCTGATCCCAAGTTCATGGCGCTGTGCGGAGCATTGGTACGTGAACTTAAAGACTTGCCTGCGCCCACTTGCGCGACGCTATGGAAAGCGGCTGTGCAGCGTTTGCCCATCCCACAGCCGATCATGGCTCAGGCACTGGCGCGATTCCGGACCGATCTGGTCGATAAAGACCAGCCCCCGTTCAACCATGCTCGTATGGGGCTTCTCAAGGCCTATTTTGTTCGACTTCAACCAGGAGGTGCTCACGCTATGACGGTCTATCTCAATCCCAATCATCCAGAACCCGCCTACCATTGTGGGCGGTTACTGGCGGTGTTTTCCAACTTGCAGCGCGCCGCGCTTGGCGACGTGGGCGCAGGCGTCGTGCAACGGTACTACGCTGCCGCCAGCCAAACACCGGGATTGATTCTCGGACGCTTGGCGAGCAATGCGCGTAACCACTTGGGCAAACTCGAAAGCGGTTTAGCTTGGTGGTATGAGAATCAAATCGCGGATGTGATGAGTCGCTTAGGTGATGGCGCGCCGCGTATCCTGGACCTTAACGGCCAAGGGCTATTTGCTCTTGGCTATTACCAACAGCTTTCCGCCTTGCGAGAAGGCAAAAACACTAACCACACTGCACAAGGAGAAACGAAATGACTGCGATCCAGAACCGTTACGAATTCCTCTATCTCTTTGACTGTGAAAACGGCAATCCCAACGGCGACCCGGATGCCGGCAATAGCCCTCGCATTGATCCTGAAGACATGCACGGCTTGGTTTCGGATGTGGCCATCAAGCGCCGGGTGCGCAACTACATTCAGGCGGCCTTCGGCAATGCTGCGCCCAATGCCATTTTTGTCGAACATTCGACGAATCTGAACAAACCGATTACGGCAGCGCATCAAGCAACGGGTGGGGCCCCTGCTGGTGGTGGGAATAGAGAGCAGGTGGGAAGGGTTCGCGCTTGGATGTGCCAACAGTTTTTCGATGTGCGGACTTTTGGCGCGGTGATGTCTACCGGCCCCAATGCCGGGCAAGTACGGGGACCGGTGCAGGTGGCGTTTTCACGTTCTGTCGATCCAATTCTGCCGATGGATGCATCGATTACTCGCATGGCGGTTGCGGAAAAAGTATCCGGTGCCAAGTCTGTTGCGGACTATGAGGAGTGGGAAAACAGTCAAGAAGAAGACAAGCTCCGCACCATGGGCCGTAAGGCGCTGATTCCGTATGGACTCTATGTCGCCAAAGGGTTTGTGTCCGCCCATCTTGCCCAGGGCACGGGCTTTTCCGACGAGGACCTTACTCATCTCTGGGAAGCACTGGCCGGTATGTGGGATCACGACCGCTCGGCTTCCAAGGGTATGATGTCGTGTAGAGGTCTGTATGTCTTCAAACATGTCGGGACCGATACGAATGGTGAACAGCGAACGCGCCAGGCCATGCTTGGTTGTGCACCAGCGCAGGCGCTGCTTGATCTGGGGAGAGTCGTCAGTATTGCGAGGAATGAAGCCGAGATGAAGAAAGACGGCGTCACGAGCCCTCGCACGTTCGCCCACTACTCAGTGAGTGTAGATTCAGCGAGAATTCCTAATGGGGTGGAGGTTTGGATATGGGATGACGCACAGGGACGCCTGACGCCATACAAGGTATAAGCTCGGAGAATTCCATTATGGCTGATGAAACAGGAGAGGAAAGTCTTATCCTCGTTTCGGCGCTCAATCAATACGCGTATTGCCCGCGCCGGTGCGCGTTGATTTATGCGGAGCAGACGTTTGATGACAACGTCTACACGATGCGAGGAAGGGATCTGCACGAGCGCACCGATCAGCCGACAGAGAGTGGATGGGAAGAGGGGGTGAGGATTGAGCGGGCGCTTCCGCTATGGTCAAAACGCCTAGGCTTGATCGGGAAGGCTGACGTCGTGGAGTTGCACGGTGACACGCCGTATCCCGTTGAGTACAAGTCAGGTCCCAAGCGCCGTTTTGAGAATGATGATCTCCAAGTCTGTGCCCAGGCGCTGTGTCTGGAAGAAATGACAGGTAAGGAGGTGCCACGCGGAGCGATCTATCACCACAGTTCTCGGCGGCGGCGCGAAGTGATTTTTACGCCGGAATTGCGCCGGCGAGTCGAAGAGGCGATCGTCAACATTCGACAGTTGTTGGCGCGCGGCACACTTCCGCCTCCGGTGAATGATCGCCGCTGTGAGCACTGTTCATTGATTGAAACATGTATGCCATCTGTGATCGGTGAGCAAGCACGCGCACGTGCCCTCGTGCGCGGATTGTTTGTGGCGAAGGGAGACTGAAGGCTGCCATGCAGCAGTTGCTGAACACGCTCTACATCACGACCGAAGGCGCTTATGTGCGGGTGGATCATGACACGCTCAAGGTTGAGGTTGAAAGGGAGACCAAGCTGCAAGTACCGATGCACCATATCGGCGGCATCGTCTGTTTCGGCGATGTCATGCTGAGTCCCGCGGCGATGGCTCGTTGCGCGGAGGATGGGCGATTCGTCGTGCTGCTGGATCGAAACGGGCGGTTCAAAGCACGGGTGGAAGGGCCGGTCAGTGGCAATGTGCTCCTGCGATGCGCGCAGCATGCCGCGATGAACGATGCTGCGCAGACTCTCGTCATTGCGCGGAACATCGTCGCCGGCAAGATTCAGAATGCGCGCCAGGTGGTGTTGCGCGGGGCGAGGGAGGCGGATGACGACGCCGATGCCGCGTCCTTGAAAGAAACTGCCGAGATCCTCGGCAACGCCTTGGGTCGGCTGCCACTGTGCGAAGATTTGGATGCATTGCGGGGTATTGAAGGAGAATCGGCTCGCGCCTACTTCGGCACATTTGATCGCATGGTGAAGGAGGATCGATCGACGTTTACGCTGGACGGCCGAAATCGCCGTCCGCCGCGCGATCCGATCAATGCGCTACTGTCGTTTCTGTACGCGCTCCTGATGAACGATTGCGTGGCGGCTGTGGAAGGTGTGGGGCTCGATCCACAGATGGGGTTTCTCCACGCCCTTCGTCCGGGCCGTGCGGCGTTGGCGTTGGATCTGATGGAGGAGCTGCGTAGCGTCGTAGCCGATCGGCTCGCCCTCACGTTGATCAACCGGCGTCAAGTGGCGGCCAAGCATTTCCAAGCTCGGCCCGGTGGCGCCGTCCATCTTGAGGATGAGGCAAGGAAGGACGTGATCGTCTCGTACCAGAAACGCAAGCAGGAGGAAATTACCCATCCGGTGTTGGATCAGAAGATGCCGCTGGGGCTTGTGCCCCATGTCCAAGCTCGCCTACTGGCTCGTGTGCTGCGCGGCGATCTGGAGGCGTACCCGCCGTATCTACATCGGTAGGGAAGAGGGATGAATGTGCTCATCACCTATGATGTCTCGACGGAGACGGCGGCGGGCCGCAAGCGACTGCGCAAAGTCGCGTTGACGTGTCTGGATTTCGGGCAACGAGTCCAGAAATCGGTTTTTGAATGTTCGGTCAGTGAAATGCAATACGAGGAAGTGGTGCGGCGATTGTTGGACATCATTGATGAAAAAGAGGACAGTCTGCGGGTGTATCGTTTGATTGAGCCGAAGGAGAAATACGTGCAGGTCTACGGGGTGAACACGTCAGTTGATTTCGAGGAGCCGTTGGTATTGTAAGTGCGGACCTGAAGCACTGAGAAAAACCAGGCAGGATCGCGATGAAGTTAACTGCTGGTTTAAAAAGGAGATTTGGTGAATGTGCGGGGAGCGTTACAGTGGAAGATGAGGGATGTTCTCTCGGTTTGCGCAGAAATTGCCTTAAGCTAGCGGTAGTAGAAGGTTTTGCAGTAGTACAGTAGCGCCCGCTCGAAAGGGCGGGCGAGGATTGAAACACGATCACGCGCAACGTTGTAGATACGTGAAGCCGTAGCGCCCGCTCGAAAGGGCGGGCGAGGATTGAAACTTACGAGTGTCGATTCGCACGCGCGTTTCGTCCCGTAGCGCCCGCTCGAAAGGGCGGGCGAGGATTGAAACAAAGTGTATGGGGCCTACAAATACCGCCCGCAATGTAGCGCCCGCTCGAAAGGGCGGGCGAGGATTGAAACTAAATACCAGCTAGTGAATCGATAGCCCGTCGAAGTAGCGCCCGCTCGAAAGGGCGGGCGAGGATTGAAACCCCAGATTCTGCACGTCCAGATGCGTCACGCGAAGTAGCGCCCGCTCGAAAGGGCGGGCGAGGATTGAAACAAGCCCAAATACAAGCGCTGCGTGATTGGACTGAGGTAGCGCCCGCTCGAAAGGGCGGGCGAGGATTGAAACTATCGGGGAGCTCGCGTGGCAGATCATCCCCGCCCGTAGCGCCCGCTCGAAAGGGCGGGCGAGGATTGAAACCATCGACGACACCTGTGACACGATTGACTCGCGCAGTAGCGCCCGCTCGAAAGGGCGGGCGAGGATTGAAACTTCGTCGTCGAAGTGGCGACGTTCGGACTGGTACTGTAGCGCCCGCTCGAAAGGGCGGGCGAGGATTGAAACGTAGTCGAGCGGATTCACCACGTCGATCCGCAGATGTAGCGCCCGCTCGAAAGGGCGGGCGAGGATTGAAACACGTGGAGAATACGAGCTTCGCCGGGGTTCCCGGGTAGCGCCCGCTCGAAAGGGCGGGCGAGGATTGAAACTGCGTCTCGCTTCAGGCCACGCAGACCCAACGTGGTAGCGCCCGCTCGAAAGGGCGGGCGAGGATTGAAACGGTTGCGAATAAATACTCAGACACGCCCATCACGGTAGCGCCCGCTCGAAAGGGCGGGCGAGGATTGAAACTCTAGCGGCACGAGACTCGCGATAACCGTCGAACGTAGCGCCCGCTCGAAAGGGCGGGCGAGGATTGAAACATGGCGTTCCATCCCAAAAAATATGATAGGACTCGTAGCGCCCGCTCGAAAGGGCGGGCGAGGATTGAAACGCCTATCTTGATGATGCGTACTGCGTTGATTGACAGAGTAGCGCGTGCGTTTCGATAAACTTCTCACGGTGCCGCTGACTAAGATTTCAACAACGTCGGGCCTAGGTCTGGCAAAAGGGACTGGAGACCGAATGATATGCGTCCATGTAGGCGATCTTCCGGAATTTTCTATAGCCTCCCATGCAAAAGGTGGGGTCCGCGCTTGATCGCGAAATCGCGGCGAAAATCTTCATCCCCATCTTCTGTGGATAATCATGTGGATAAGTCTGTTTGCTAAGCTCAAACATCGCATAAATGACGCTTCGATTACCAATTTGCCTATTTTTTAGGCGTCTGTAACGAATCATGTGAACCACAACTAATAGGGGTCTCGCCAAAACTTGTTGGAAATGATCTACATTTGTCAGAAAACTGCTTGACATTATGTGTTCACCGCAACTGACGCGGCGTTCCGATCAGCCGTCCGTGTTTTTATCCACAGACATAATCGTTTTGGAAAGATTGAGACCGCATTTTCTCATCCGGAGCGGTGATTTGCATCTGTCAAGACGACGGCTGCAAAAAGATGGCCCTATTCCGTCCGGGATCGTGTGGGAAGGATGTTTCTACTCGGTAGGGCCGGCCGGGAATATAGACGTGTCGGGTCGCTCTCTTTTCTCGAATGTCATGTGTGAATGGGCAAATTTGAGGGCGGTCGTCTTGGGAACATGTACAGCCGCTTGTCTATAACCGGCTTTGCCGCTTCGTTGTGGCCGTCGGAGTTGCCGTAAGCGGGTCATCCGGCCAATGGTGCTTGGGGTAACGGCCTCGCAGCTCCTTTCGCACCTCCTGGTAGCCTCTGGCCCAAAAACCTGCCAGGTCTTGCGTAATATGCACCGGCCGTTTGGCCGGCGAGAGGAGATGCATCATCAACGGTGTGTTCCCTCCGGCGATCCGAGGCGTGTCCTTGCATCCGAACAGTTCTTGAATCTGAACGGCCAGGATGGGGTGATCGGAGGTCTCATAGTCGATGCGAATCTTCGATCCGCTTGGGACCGTCACATGGGTCGGAGCCAGCCGGTCAAGGTCTCGTTGCCGTTCGTGACCCAGGAGCGCCCGCAAGGGGCGGGCGAGATCGAGTCGCTGCACCCGTTCGAGCGTGGTCAGGCCGGTGATGAAGAGCCCCAGCCATTGCCCGACGGTACGGAGCAGGGTTTCGTCCGACAGATCAGGCCACGAAGAGTCGGTTCCTTCCGTTCTTCTGAGCCATTGCACCCGGGCCCGCCATTGTTTCAGCTCCGGTGTCCAGGCGAGAGACGATAATCCGACCTGCCGCACCCCCTCGATCAGTGCCGACGCGACGAGGGAAGGGTCCGGATCGGGCCATCGCTGCTCGGTCAGCACAAGGGCTCCAAATTTCCGCTGCCTGGTTGCGGTGACGGCTTGTGCCTTGTCGTTCCAGATGACGGTCTGGGTTTCCACGATCCGGTCGTGCAGGAGCGATTCAATGTCCGCTTGGTCGATCGGCGCGGCCAACTCGATGGAGGCCCAAGGTGATCCGTCGGAGAGCGATGCAATGACGAGATAAGGCTCGACAGTCAGCGGGTCCGGCCGGGTGAACCGAGCGCCTCGGCCGCTGGAAAGAAGGTAATGGGCGGTCGGGCCGCTCTGCCGTTGAGCGAGACGATCGGGATAGGCCAGCGCAAGCAGCCGCCCGACCATGTGTTCGTCGGTGGGCCTGGCTCCGGCGTCGGTCTGGCCGGAATCTTCCCCCAGTTGCCGCCGCAACACGTCGGCCGCCCGTCGTATCTGTCGAATGACAGGCCGGTCGATCGAGGCGGACGCGGCCAGAGCATCGTTTCCGTGCAGGACGTCCAGTCGGAGCCGGAGATCGGCTTGTCCGCGAACGGTCGGGCCATGAACGCCGTCGCGCTCGCTCAGAAGCGCGGCCAGTTCGCAGGCCAGATCGACGCAGCCGAACCGGTCGGATCGGATCAGCATGTGCGACAGGCGAGGATGGAGCGGAAGCTCCGCCATCCGTTTGCCGTGCGCGGTGATGCGCCCGTCGGCGTCCAAGGCGCCGAGCTTGGTCAGCAATTCTTTGGCCTGGGAGAGGGCTCCAGGAGGGGGCGGGGTTAACCACAAGAGTTCCGATGGATCGCCGGCGCCCCACAGCGCCAGATCGAGCAGGAGCGGGGCCAGATCAGCCTCCAGGATTTCGGGCGGGCGGCGTGGCGAGAGTCGTTGGTGCTCCTGTTCCGTCCAGAGTCTGTAACAGATGCCGGGCTCCGTCCGCCCGGCTCGTCCACGACGCTGCTCGGCGGAATCGTGCGTGACACGAATCGTCTCAAGCGTGGTAAGGCCGGTATGGGGGTCGAAACGAGGAACGCGCATCCATCCGGCGTCGATCACCACGCGGATGCCCTCGATGGTGAGGCTCGTTTCAGCGATGGACGTGGCCAGCACGACTTTTCTCTTGCCGGGCGGAGCCGGTCGGATCGCGGTGTCCTGCGCCGATTGAGGCAAATCCCCATGGAGCGGCACGACGACAATATCGGAGCCGAGGTTCGAGTCGAGGAGACGGCGTTCCACTCGACGGATGTCTGCCATGCCCGGCAGGAAGACCAGCAGGCTGCCGTGCTCGCGAGCCAGCGAGCGTCGAACGGTCTGGGCCACGACCGCGTCGACCGGACCGGTCACCGAACCGTCAAGGTAACGGGTATCGACCGGGTGGAGTTTCCCTTCGGATCGAATCGTGGGAGCCTCGCCGAGTAGCTCGCGGAGAGGACCCGTCTCGATCGTGGCCGACATCACCACGATGCGTAGATCGGGACGGAACAGGCGTCGTGTCTCGAGCGTCAGCGCCAGCCCCGCGTCGGCCTGAAGGCTGCGCTCGTGAAATTCATCGAACAAGACGGCGGCGTAGCCGCGTAGGTCCGGACTTGATTGAAGGAGACGGGTCAGCACTCCTTCCGTTACGACTTCAATGCGTGTTCTGGGACCGATCTGGGTGTCGAACCTCATGCGATAGCCGACGGTGTCTCCCACCCGCTCTCCCAACAGCGATGCCATGCGCTGCGCGACGGCCCGCGTGGCGAGGCGGCGCGGTTCGAGCATCAAGAGTTTTCGACCGGCCGTCCAGGATTCGTCAAGCAACGCCAACGGGACGCGGGTCGATTTGCCGGCGCCCGGGGGCGCCACTACAAGGGCGGTCGGTCCTCGGCTCAACGTCTCCCGCAAGGGAGGAAGGACCTCTTCTATCGGGAGGAAAACCATGGTAGGGTCTGCCTTCACCGGCTGACTGTAACAAAAGACGGCGGCGAGAGAAAGGAACGGGAGGAACGATGTTGAGATGGACGACCGCGAAACCGACGGTCCCGGGCTGGTATTGGTATCGGGGGGACGCGCACGAAGCCGATGCCTTCATCGTGGAGGTCGACTCGGTGGGGCAATTTCAGTGGCCGGACGGAGGCTATCAAGAAGTGTCGCTGGCAAAGGGGGAGTGGGCCGGACCGATCGAGGAGCCGGTCGAATAGCGAGGTGGATTCGTCACCCCGACCGGTTCATGACGGATGTCGAGCGGATCGAATCCCCACGGAAGATCCAATGGACGTTGTCTTTTTTCTTGATGCAATGAGGTGACGCACGTGAGGCGAACGGCATTGTCTCCGGCCGGCATCATGAATCTCGGCAGCGGATTCATGGCGTCGAAAACGTTGCTGAGCGCGGTCGAGCTGGGTCTGTTCACCGTGCTGGCGGAGGGACCGCTGACCTGCGAAGCCTTGGCGGCGCGGCTTCAGTTGCACCCGCGCGGCGCGCGCGATTTCTTCGACGCCCTGGTGGCGCTGAATATGCTCAAACGCGCAGGATTGCGCTATCGCAATACGCCGGAGACGGCTTTCTTTCTTGACCGGAACAAACCGTCGTACATCGGCGGGTTGTTGGAAATGGCCAACGCCCGCCTCTATGGATTTTGGGGAAACTTGACGGAGGCGCTTCGGACCGGAACGCCGCAGAATGAGGTTCGGTCCGGCGGAGATTTCTACGGTACGCTGTACTCGGACCCGGCCAGGCTGGAAGCCTTTCTGAAGGCCATGACGGCCCTCAGTATCGGATCGGCCCGCGGCATCGCGCGGAAATTTCCCTGGAAGAAGTACAAGACGTTTGTCGATATCGGCTGCGCCCAAGGCGGTGTGGCGGTTGAGGTGGCGTCGGCCCACAAACATCTGACGGGCGGCGGGATGGATCTTCCGGTCGTTCAGCCGATCTTTGAATCGTACGCGCAGGGAAAGGGACTCGCCGCCCGGCTGCGCTTCCATTCGGGAGACTTTTTCAAGGACCCTTTTCCGAAGACCCACGTCGTCATCATGGGCCACGTCCTTCACAACTGGAGTCTCGACGAGAAACTCATCTTGCTTCGGAAGGCCTATTCGGCCGTTCCTCCCGGCGGGGCGGTGATCGTTCATGAAGCTCTGATCGATGACGAACGGAGCAAAAACGTGTTCGGTTTGTTGATGAGTCTGAACATGTTGATTGAAACTCCGGGCGGGTTCGACTTTACCGGCGCGGACTGCCAGCGATGGCTGAAGGAAGTCGGATTCGGCCGGAGTCGGGTCATCAAGCTTGACGGGCCGAACAGCATGGTCGTGGGGTGGAAGTAAGGAACGAAGGCCATAAACGCCGAGCCAAACACCGAGCCGGCGACTTGTTATTCCGATGGAACCTGAATTTTTGGCTTCCAGTTTCTGGTCAG
The DNA here is from genome assembly GCA_024331125.1 of Nitrospira sp. Lineage (GTDB taxonomy): Bacteria > Nitrospirota > Nitrospiria > Nitrospirales > Nitrospiraceae > Nitrospira_D. The sequence continues at coordinate 88,857 of JANDJI010000005.1, read as the reverse complement.
ATCCTGCGCGTGAGCGATCTGCGCGGCCGTCATGACGCCGGCGAGTCGATCCCGTCGCGTGACTCCTTCCTCAAGACCGTGAGCGGCGGCCAAATTGTACCAGTGATGGGCTTGTATCGGATCTTTGGGGACGCCGCGCCCCCGTTCAAAAAATCCGCCGACGACCAACATGGCGTTCGCCTGCCTTAAATCGGCTGCAAGGCCGCACCACCGCAGCGCTTCTTGGTAATCTTGGGGCAGGCCCAGCCCTCTGTCAGACAGGATGCACAGGCGATACATGGCGTCCGGATGGTCTTGTTGAGCGGCCATGCGATACCAGCGGGCTGCTTCTTGATAGTCGCGGGCGAAACGTTCGTATCGCAAGCCGAGACGGTATTGATCGTCGGCGCTTCCCTCCTCGGCAAGGGAGCGGGCGTCGTCCAAACGCGTAACCAGATCGTGGACGCCGACGTAAGGCGACTTGGTGGAGTCAACGCATCCTGAAAGAAAAATCAGTGATGTCGTCACCATGAGAAATTTCAACGCGACTGACATAGGCTGCTCCATTTTATGGGATGGTGTCGTGTCTTCGAGGCCGTGCTTCATCGAATTTTCCCGGGTTCAGATCGATACTTCGCAAAACAGATCAAATCAAGGTGATCGTAGTGGTCGGGAAGGAGCGCTTCGGCCCTGTACCCGAGGCTTAGGAAAAAATGAATGTTTCGCGGTGTACGCAACATGGTGCAGGCGTAGAGTTTATGGGCGTCCGTCGCTCTGCGCTCGACTTCGTTCATCAATTGTTTGCCAAGGCCTTGCCCCTGAAAGGCGGGATCAACGGACAGCAGCCGGATGACGCACACCCCGCCCACCGTCCAAAATCGAACCGATCCGACGATCGCTCCCTCCGATTCGGCGACCACGATATGCTTGGTTTTCGCATCTTCTTTGAGACTTTCGATCGTTTCGGTCGTCCATCCGCTCACTTGGTAGATGCGGGCATATTCTCCGAATGCGGCCTGTTGCACTCGTAAGAGCGAGGGAAAGTCGTTTTCGGTGGCGGAGCGAATGTGCACCATGAGCAAAATCCCTGGAAGACAACGGTGTCAACCGATCGGCCAGATCAGTCGGGATGCCGAGGGCTTCAGGATGCCGGCTCAGCGCCGATGTTGTGAGTCATGCCGCCCCCAGGCGACCGTGTCGGTCCATCGGCTGTTCGACCTGAAGAAATCTGCCGTCGTGTTCATCCTTTTCGGCCGGCGCGTTACGATCACCGCTATCGTTCAGGCTTAATGACGGACCCTTGTGGACGGTTTGGCCCACTCCTCTCAGCCAAGTGAAGCCGGATATTTATTCGCGAGTCACCTGCGGATCTCCTGGTTGCGACCACTGAGAGCCTGGTTTGTCAAGAAACGTCAACAGAGCGATGAGAACAAGCCCGGAAAGCAGCCAGAGAAACCCCGCTTTCCAGTTCTTTTGGGAAAAAGAAAAGAGGCTCATCAGGAGCACCACCCCGCCGATCAGTCCCGCAATGCCAGTTCCGAACGCGCTCATTGTCTTGCTCCTCCGACGGCGAGTCTCCGTCCAGAGTCGCGGAGATCATTCCCGTTGTGTCACCGCATCATCGTACAGGCTGAAGGCAGTGACATTGTACAGGGAAAGATCGACAAGGTCATCTTCCCGATTTTCCAGTTTCTTGGCCCGGGGAGACGTCGGTTGAGAGAAAAGGATAAAGTGCGAGTCGGTCGGCGGCTCTCATGGAGAAGGAGCCGCCGACCGACTCGGCGATGACGGCACTCAGTGGTTGCCGGATTTCGGCACGGCCGGTTGCTCACGATCGCGATGGAGCACACCTTTGGAAGCGGCGACGCTGACCAGCTCGCGAATCTTGTCATACGTCTTGACCGGCACGATGTTGCGAGTTTTCAAGTCGTCGATGGAAGCATAGGGACGACCGGCCACGATCTTTTTGGCGGTGACGGTTCCGACACCGGGGAGCGATCGCAAGTCGGCAAGCGTAGCGGAATTGATATCGATGAGGTTTGCGAGTTGACGCCGTTCCGTCCCCGGTGCGGCCTCGGACGGTTTGACTTTTGTCGTCGGCGCGGCGTCGACTGATGGCGTAACCAGGAAAAACGAGAGCAAGATCATCGGAAGCATGAAAAGACGAGTAGGAGACGTCATGGTAATCCTCCTGCATCAGGCTAAATAAGTTCTCGGACCATCGATGAGCCTAATCGATCTGAACCGTGCGCCGCGGTTCAGATCATCCCTTTTTGCCGGCATGGCGGAGTTAGCCAGATCCGTTCCATCGCCGAAGCGGTGGAAAAACATCGTCAATCGGTGGAGGATCGGTTGGATGACGTATCCGAAACATCCGCTCCGTATCGTGAGGGATACAGAGAAAAACAAAGAAGGCCGAGGTCGGCTCAGCGGGTCGTCGTTTGGTTTTTGATTTGAGCGGCGCAGGACATTCGCTGTTCGGCCAGCGAGCGCAACGTCTGTCCCGCGAGAGATTGGGCCACCGCTTCATCGCGCCGCCGAAGGAGCGTTTCGAGCGGATCGTCGGGAGGCAGGCGCCCGCTTGTTCCGACGGGATTGCCATCTCGGACGATATCGAGGACTTCTTTGATCGTAATCAACTCAGGGGCTTTGATCAGACTGACGCCCTCCGGTTCCTTGATGAGACCGACCATGTCCGCTTCGATCAACCGTTCCAATTCTTCGACCACCAGTTCGTCGGGCAAATTCAGCTTGATCGCGAGATCGGAAACACGGAGAGGCGGACTCCCCTGGAGATAGCGGCAGGCCAAGGCCAGCAACAGATTCAGGGTCACACGCTCGCGGAATGTTGGCGTACCTTGTTGCCAGAGCTGCCGTGATAGATAGGCTGTCGGATGTTGGTGAAAGAAAGAGAACTGAGCGCCGATCAGGATGATCATCCAGCCCGTATAGAGCCAAAGGAGAAACAAAATCAGCACGGCGAAGCTGGAATAGATCGCGCTGTATTTGGCGGACGCGGCGACGAATTTGGCAAACACCTCCCCGGCGACGCCCCACAAGATGGCGGCGGAGACCCCTCCCACCAAAGCGGAGGTCACCTGAACACGGGTATAAGGAATAAATTTGTAGAAGAACGTGAAAACGCCGCAAAGCACGAGGAAAGGGACGATTTCGGCGGTCCATAAAAACAATGACCCGAAAGGCTCTATTCCGATGAGCCATTGCACGACGGTATGGCTCTGGAGAGACGCCAAGACGCCGAAGGCCGTGAAGACCAGCACGGGCCCCACCAAGACCACGCTGAGATAATCCGTGAATTTCCTGTTCCAAGGTCGGCCTTGGCGAACGATCCAAATGGCGTTCAGCGCCTGTTCGATCTTATCGACCAGCGAGTAGCTCGTATAAATGAGACTCGCCACGCCGACGGTGCCTAATACCCCGATTTTGAGGTTATCGACAAACTCGATGATGCGACCGGTGATTTCCAGGCTTTTGGGTCCCAGCGGCTCCAACGCTTGGGCCAGCAAGGGTTCGATCTGATGATGGACGCCGAACGCCTTCAAAACGGAAAACGTGACGGCAAGAAACGGAACCAGCGACAAGAGCGTAGTGAAGACCAGTCCCGCCGCGCGCGCATCGAGCAAGCGAGGGCGGAATTCCAGCGCCACAGCCAGGATAAGCCGAAGCGTATGCCAGGCTGTTCGCTGGAGCATCGGCAGTGCGGTGAGATCCGTATTCCAAAGATCGTGTTTAATGAACCGTTCGAAACGTGTCGGACTGCTTGCCATAGTCGGTCGATGCTTCTTTTGAGATGGAACTCAGATGCCCAACGATGGCCTACTCTAACGCGAAGCGAGGTGATTTGTGAATGGAAACGAGAGCTGCAGGTTCCGAAGGAGAGGGCAAGAAGGTCGGCTCTTGAACGCCTGATCCTTCAATGCCCTCCCCCGGCCGAGTGCGCGGATGTGCCGATGAGCAGGGTTGCCATCGATTATCGTGCGCCTCGTGGCACCACGGAGCGCAATTGAAGATTCAATGGTCTCGGAGGATAAGCCACGGTGGGCGCGGTCACGGTGACGGTCACGGGTACCGACACACTTCCGGCTCCCGTTGCGGTCAGCGTCAAAGTCGCCGTGTAGGTCCCGGCCGCAAGGGAGTCCGTCGCGATGCTTACCGTGACGGTTCCGTTTCCGGTCCCTGATTGCGGCGTGTGCGTCAACCATGACGCATTACTACCGGATGACCAGGTCAAGGTGCCCCCTCCGGTATTGCTGACGCTGAGCGTTTGAGGTGAAGGATTCCCGTTTCCTTGGACCGCGGTGAAAGACAAGCCGGTCGGGCTCACGCCGATCGCCGGCGGTGACGGAGGGGCAGACGGCGGAGTATAGGTGGCGACGTTGCTTTCACTCGATTCGTTGTTGTTGAAGTCATAGGCTGTCACCACGTAGTGGCGAACCGTTGTGGGTGTTCCAATATCGAAACTTGTCACCGTTCCCAAGTTGGCCAGAAGCGACGCCGTACCGGCGGCTCTGCTGCACGGCAGTTGGGTGCATTGATAAACACGATATCCCGCCAGATCCGATTCGGTATTTGCGTTCCACATCAATGTGGCCGCGGGAGAGACGGTGCTCCAGAGCACGATGGAGCCGACGGCCGTCGCGAGACGACACGTGCGCGACAACTTGCTGAGCCAGACCAGCAAGCTGGTTCCAGAGCGATTGTTGAAATCAAAAAGTGTTGAAAGCATGGCTCACCATGAGTTGAGTTCTGTTTGAATCGCGACGATCAATACCGCTTCTGCCTACCCATGAACGGGCAAGTCACATGCCGTGCATTCTCTGCCATCTATCGTCATGTGATGTCGTGGAACGGAAAGCATCAAACATTACGGGTTGCACAATGACGAAAAATGCCGTAGGGATTTCGCGACGGGCCGGTGCCAAAGTTGTGCAGGGTGAAGCAACGAGGGCGGGAAAAAAGAAGAGAGCCGGTTCCGATCGTGATGGACGGCAAGAGGAGGCTCTAGACCACCTGTTCGCAAGGGAGAATAAAGGCGTGAAGTGGAACAAGATGGTCGTTCTGTCGCCTCACGTGTTTCTCCCGGAAGGTTATCAATCCATCAACGAGGCGGCTGGCGACTTGTTCGGAGACCGCCGCGAAGATCATACGATTGGCGTCGGCCGAGAGGGAAAATTGAACGGTGGGGCCGGTCATTCCCGTGCCTGCGACATTATACAGTTCGGTAAACGCCGTGACGCCATGCTCTTTCAATAGAGCGTGAACGTGGGGCGCCATCACTTCTCGAAAAATGATCAGCAACATTTTCATCTGAGCAACTCCTCTAAAGACCGAAGAAACGCTTGAAATATCCGACGTCCGTTCTTTTGTTCTTACGGGAGAGCAACCGGAAACACAAGAGGTTCTAATCGCCCATGTTGTCCGATTTTCGTCTTGAACGGACGAAACGGTTGTGATACCAGCGGTTCATCCCCATGATAATGACGCCGACGGATGACGGCCGTGCTCACGAATGTGCTCTAATGGGTTCTCATGGATAATCGACTGGCACTTCTCAGAGGTGAGGCGTTCTCACAACGCTATCAATTTCCGTTGCTTTTAGGACTCATCGTTCTCACGGGGATGTATCTGCTCCTTCCGCTCGGCGCGTCATATCTGTTCGCTCGCGAACTGTCTCGACTTGGTTATGAGCGTGTCATCGTTCAATTAGGCTACCCAGGCGTCGGGGGGATTCATGTGCCCGTCGTGTCGCTCCAACAAAACTTGGGCGGAGAGACGCTGCTGCTGTCGCTCACCAATGCCGAGATTCAGTACAGCTTGCCGAAGCTTGTCCAAGGACATGTTGACAGCATCCTTCTTCCCGACGTCGCCGTTCAAGTGCTGACGACGCATCGGCAGGCAACCGGCGAGGCCGGCGACATGACGGAGTCGGAAGAAGATGATGACGATGAACTCCCTTGGAGTTTTCTGACCGTCAACGATCTGTTGCGGCGCTTGCCGATTTTCCCCTTTGATGAATTGCGTCTGGATCGCGTTTCGATCTTTAGGGAAAAAGCGACCGGTCCTCTTCGCAAAGTGATCATTTCCGGGTCGGTGCAATATCGGCATGGAGAAGTGAACGGCCACTTGTCGTTTCAAGGGCAAAATACCGTTTCCTACGGGTTGACCATCTCAGGAAGCTCGGCCAGCACCTGGTCTGCCGTGTTGGTGTCCCAACGGCTCCATACCGTCCCGATCGTTTCTTGGGAGTCGCAGGCCCATTCGAGCGGCGAGCAGATTCAAGTCAAGGGGCGGCTTGATGTCAACGTTCGCGAGTTCGCGCCATTTATCGCGCTGCTGGTTCCGATCGGTCCCGATTTGGGAAAAGTGACGGGACGTGTCACCGTTCATTGGGTAGGAACGGCTGCGGCTGATACGGCGCTGACCACGCTGTGGCGTGATCCCAGGACCCGTTTGGAAGGAGGCGTCACGGCTTCCATTACTTTGCCGGCTCTCAAGGGGGTCGCAAAAGATATCGCCGTTGCCTATCAAGGCACGTTTACAGGCAATGCAACGGAGGTGGCATGGACGTTGGCGCCGGGAGTCCCACTTGTTGAAGCGACGATCAATGGCCAAGCACCCTTCTTTCATGAGGCGCTGCGGAGTATCGTTCCTCGAGGAGATCAGCCGATATGGATCGAGCATTTGCAACCGCTTCATGGCGCGGTCTATTGGTCCGAATCGCCCGTGCGGACGGTCATGGCCAGCCCGGTGCGCGTCAGGTATGGGCGGACACCGGAATCTTTCGTCGTGGAGGCGGAAGCATCCCATGCCGAATGGAAAGGAGGGGAGCTTTCAACCCTGGAAGGAACATATCGCGTCTCGGGATCTCTTCCCAGAGCCGTTGCCGAAACTCTGTTCGCCGATGAAGTCTCGGCCGATATCCAAGGGAGCCTGAAGGTCAAACGTGGAAGAGTGCAGGGAACAATGTCCTCGTCCTCTTCCGTGAAAGTCAGGCAGATCGAACGCGAAGCCCTGTTCATTCCGAACGCCACATTTCAGTGGCACGACTCTTTCCCCTTCCAATGTGAGGTGGCTGCGCTTCGATGCAGCGGAGGGCCGGCGACGGTTGGAGTTCGGATACCTTCACTGAGAGTAATGGGGCGGGAAGTCCACGTGGCGCAGGGACTCTTGACGTTGCAACTGGCCGAATTGGCGGGGCGTTCGTGGCATACACAAGGGAAATTCTCGCTGCAAGGCGTGTCGCCGAATCTCCTGCCGTGGAAAATACAACCGACGGACTGGAAGGTTCGATTTCTGGCCAATCAAGCGGGGATTAAGGCCGACCTTCATATTGAAGCGCCGTTTCAAGACCATCTAGTGTTTGCGGAAATCGATCAACCGTTGATGAGAGGGGAAGGGATGCTCCACGCCACCATCGGACCCATCGACTTTGACGGTGAGGAGCGCCGGCTGGGCAATCTGATATCAAAGATGCCCTGGCCTGTCGAATTTGTCGAGGGACGGATGACGTCCACTCTTGACGTTTTATGGGTGGGTGGATGGGGTGGTCGGGGAGAAGAGTTTCGAGTGATGTCGGGATCGGGAACGGTAGTGGCGGAGAAGCTGTCCGGCCGGTATGAGGACTCTGTGTTTAAGAACGCCAACACGACGGTGACTATTCGGGCGAGCGGTCCCAATTCGGCCGTTACCGTGGAGCCGGCGCAGGTTTCCGTCGCGTCCATACGGTCAGGTGTCGAAATAACCAATTGTTCCGCGAGGATCGGAGGATCATGGAGATTAGCCGACGCATCGCCGACCCTTGAATTGTCTAACGTCAGGTGCGAGGCGTTCGGTGGGGTGCTCGCGAGCGATGGATGGGCTGTAGACCAAACCCGTTCTCGGTATCAGATGACCGTCTCCCTTCATGATCTGGACCTTGCCAAGATTTTGAGCATCGAGGCTAATCGGGGTCTCCAGGGAACGGGGACATTGAATGGAACCTTGCCGATCGTGATCAATCCGTCGGGGATTACGGTGAAGGACGGCCTCTTGATTTCGTCGCCGCCCGGGGGAATCATTAGCTACACCGCGTCCGAGGATTCTTTGAAATCATTCGCCGAGGCGAACGCCGAAGTCCATCTGGTCGCTCAGGCGTTGAACAATTTTCACTACACGGTGCTCAGGACCGGCGTGGATTACGCCGAAAACGGAATGTTGCTGCTCACCGCGCGATTGGAGGGAAAGAATCCGGACCTCAAGACGGTGCCGCCGATTAACTTTAATCTGACGGTGCAGGAACATATCCCGTCTTTATTGAAAAGTCTCAGGGTGGTCGATGAGCTTGAGCGGACAGTGGAAAGGAAGTTCAAACGACCGTGATCATGAAGAGACGTTCCATGCCAAGCCGTACAGTCTGGGCTTTGACGGGTCTGTTGGTGGCGGGCGGGAGCCTTGGGTTAAATGCCGCCTGCACCCCGCGCGTTGAGGTGACGGCGCCGGAGAAACCGATCACCATCAACTTAAACGTCAAAATCGACCATGAGGTTCGGGTCAGAGTGGACAAGGAGTTGGACAAAGTGTTGTCGAAAGAGAGCGGTCTCTTTTAGCGCAGGAGACACCCCATGGCCCGATGGATGCGACGGATCGTATCGAGTGTCTTGTTGGGATGCCTGATTTCTTCCGATCCTCTCTTCGCCCTTTCTTTGGAGGAGACGAAAGCAAAGGGGTTGGTCGGAGAGAAAAGGAACGGATATTTAGGCCTTGTCGATCCCACGAACCGAGAAGCGCGAGAACTGGTGGCGGATATCAATGAGAAAAGACGACAAGCCTATCAAGACATTGCTCGCCGTGATGGGACGGCTTTAAGCGTCGTTGAATCATTGGCCGGGGAAAAGGCGATCGAAAAAACGCAGCCCGGCCACTACATTGAAGGTCCAAATGGGTGGATTAGAAAGTGACGATTTCATGCCGGGCACGATCGTTCTTTGGCGACAGAACCAAGGGTAATATCCCAACCCCCACCGCTATTAGAGAGTCGAAGCATCCCGACACAGCACCCTGATCCTCGATACGGTTTTTTCCCCTCTCCGTAAGGTTCTTTCACTTGTTCCTCTCCGTCGGTCAAGCGGACCGCACCGCTCAATTCGGGCAATCGCGGGGTTTGATCGACGGAAAACAGGGGATTGATAGACAACCGGCGATATCCTGATAGACTCAACAATAAGCTTTCATGGCTTGGATAGCAGAGGCGTTCACATGGCGCCGTTTTGATTTGACAGTCAACTGTGTGCGGGACCGGCTGAAGAAAATTAAGATCGTCGGATCACCTTATCCCGGAGATCAGGCCATGCGTCCAACCACCCTTGCTCTCCTACCTCTTTTGCTCAGTCTAGGATGCGCGACGCAGGAAGGATCCAAGGGCCCCACCGTCAGCTCACAAACCGATCTCCCATCCAAATCCTGCTCGTCTCGGCATTATCCCGTTAAGAGTGCCGGCGAATCTTCACAGCCCTGCCGGCCCCAACGTGCCTGGTTGGAACGGCTTGGAACCGCGCTTGATGGGGCCGCCGCGGCGGTGCGGGTTCCCAATCAGTAACCCCTTCGCTTTTCCGTTCTTCTTCTCGGCGTTGCGCATCAAAGTCTTTGCCGATCCTGTATCGCGGCAGCTTGACAAGGATCGTCTGTAGCGGGTCATGATTTTTTACACCGGCCATTCGAATCGAATGGACACACGTTGACAGTCGATTCCGATGCCCCCATGATACGGCGAGCGCACTGCACGGATGCGCGAAAATTTTATGGCTCAGCCGCTTACGACGTTCTCTAAAGGCAAGGTCGCGCTCGCCCTAGTGATCGCCCTCGCGATCGGCACGTTGTATTATCTTGACGTAGGCCGCTACCTTTCCTTGGAATCTCTCAAGGAGAACCGCGATCGTCTGCTGGCCTTTACCGAAGAGCGGTACACGGTTTCAGTCGCTCTGTTCATCCTGACCTATGTGGTGGTGGCAGGCCTTGCCCTGCCTGGTGCTGTAATCCTGACCTTGGCCGGCGGGTTTCTCTTTGGCAGCGCACTGGGAACCCTGTTCGTGAACATCGGCGCCACGACGGGCGCGACGTTGGCGTTTTTGGCCTCGCGGTACCTGTTGCGTGATTGGGTGGAGCAGAAGTTCGGCGCATGGCTGGGGGCGCTTCAGGCCGGCGTTGTTCGGAACGCCTTCAATTATCTGTTGACGTTGCGGTTGATTCCTATCGTTCCTTTTTTTGCGCTCAACCTCGTATCAGGGCTGACGCGCATGAGCTTGAGAACCTACGTGTCGGCCACGGCGCTGGGGATCATTCCCGGCTCGTTTGTCTATGCCTACGCCGGGCGGCAGCTCGGTTCGATCAATTCCCTCCGGGAGATCGCTTCTCCGCAGGTCATCAGCGCGTTCATCTTGCTGGGGCTTCTCGCGTTGACGCCGGTCATCTACAAAAAATGGTCCGGGAGGACGGTCGACGACCGATGGACGGTAAGGGGACATCATGATTCTGAATGAGGGACTCTTTATCCTGCCAGGCGATGAGCATGATCAGCAGCTCGTCGCCAATGTCCACCCTTCTGACTGGGTCAATCCGCAACCGGATGGGCGATACAACATTGCGGTGCTTGGCGCGGGCACGGCTGGTTTGATTACCGCGATTGTCGCCGCAAGCCTTGGCGCCAAGGTCGCCTTGATCGAAAAACGGGCCATGGGTGGCGACTGTCTGAACGTCGGGTGCGTGCCGTCAAAGGGGCTTCTGCGGGCCACCAGGGCCTGGGCGGATCTCCACCGCGCCAAAGACTTCGGCATTCAGGTTCCGCCGGGTGCGACGTTCGATTTTGGGGCTGCGATGGCACGCATGAGAACGTTGCGCGCGCGCATCAGCCGTAACGACTCGGTGCACCGTTACACGAAGCTCGGCGTGGATGTGTATCTCGGTGCCGGTCGGTTTTCGAACGGTGACTCCCTGCAAGTGAACGGACCGGCCGGCGAGCGAACGATCCGTTTTGTCAAAGCCGCGATCTGTACCGGAGCCCGTCCCTCCGTCCCACCGATTCCAGGGTTGCTGGAAACCGGCTATCTGACGAATGAAACGGTGTTCTCGTTGACGGAGCCGCCCAGACGGTTGGGGATCATCGGCGCCGGGCCGATCGGCTGCGAGCTGGCCCAAGCTTTTGCCAGGTTCGGCAGTCAAGTGTATCTGATCGAAGCGCTCCATGGCATCCTGCCAAGAGAAGATCGGGACGCGGCGGAGATCCTCCATCGTCAGTTGGTGCGGGACGGCGTGCAAATTCTCTGTTGCAGCCGGGACTTGGCTGTGGAGAAAACGGGAGCCGGCAAGCGGCTGGTGCTCAACTCGCACGGCCGGCAACACTACATCACGGTCGATGACATTCTGGTCGGGACGGGACGGACGCCGAATGTGGAAGGGCTGGGATTGAGCAACGCCGGTATCGACTATGGCTCTACAGGAATCACTGTCAATCGGCGACTCCAAACCTCCAATCCCTCGATTTTTGCGGCGGGCGACGTCTGTTCCCGCCATCAGTTTACCCATGCCGCTGATGCCATGGCGCAGATCGTGATCCAGAACGCCCTGTTTCCCCATCCCTTTGGATTGGGCTATGCCGATGTCGATTCATTGATCATGCCTTGGTGCACGTTCACTGACCCTGAAATCGCCCACGTCGGGCTCTCTGAACAGGAAGCGAAAACCAAAGGGCTTGAAGTCGAGACCTATACCTACAAACTCGACGAAGTCGATCGGGCGATTCTTGACGGGGAAGAGGAAGGGTTCGCCAGAATCCATATCCAGAAGGGGACAGATCGGATTATCGGAGCGACTATCGTCGCAGCCCACGCGGGCGAGATGATCAATGAATTCTCCGTCTTGATGAAGGCCGGTCTCGGCGCAAAGGTCATTGCCAGCACCATTCATCCCTATCCAACCCAGGCCGAGGTCAACAAGAAGGTCGTCAATCTGTGGCGCAAAGCCCATTTCTCCGAGGGAACGAAAGGACTCCTCATCAAACTGTTTGCATGGCTGAGGAAAGAATGATGGGAAAGAGCCCTTCACGATGAAGCAGCGGTTGATCGCCTGTCTCCTCGTCTGGCTCACGATATGGGTGGCATCGCCAGTAGCGGCTGATGAACAGACCCTCGAGGTGGCTCGATTCTCTGCACAGCAACCGGGGTCCGGCTTGCCCGAAGGATGGAAACCGCTGACGTTCAAGAAAATTCCCAAACTGACTGTCTATGAATTGGTCAGGGATGGCGAACGGGTCGTGGTGAAGGCCGTGAGCGAATCATCCGCCTCAGGTTTGATCAAGGAAGTGAAGATCAATCCTAAAGAATTTCCGATCGTCCGATGGAGTTGGAAGGTGGAAAACCTGATCCAAAAGAGCGACGTCACCAAGAAAGAAGGAGACGATTATCCGGCAAGGCTCTATATCACGTTCGAGTACGATCCAGACAAGGTGAGTGTCGGAAAGAAGCTCAAATTCATGGCGGGCCGGGCGCTGTTCGGAGACATTCCGATTGCGGCGATCAATTATATCTGGGAGACAAAGACCCAGGTCGGCACGGTCATCGACAATGCCTATACGGATTTCGTGAAGATGATCATCGTGCAAAGCGATCCCCGGAACGTCGGGCGATGGATCGAAGAATCGCATAATCTCTACGAAGACTATAAGAATGCCTTCGGGGAAGAGCCGCCGATGATCAATGGTGTCGCCATCATGTCGGACACGGACAATACCGGAGAACAGGCAACGGCCTATTACGGGGATATTGTGTTCATGAGACGGCCGTAAGGCCGGCTAGGAACCGACAGAAGAAAAACTGCCGAATTCATGCGCGTTGATCGCCCGGAAAGGCCGGATCGCCCCGATCGTTCCAGGCTGGGAAGAGATTGAAGGAAGAGAAGGAGCCGTTTGTTCTTCCTGTAAATGGCGAGGAGCTGCAAGTATTTAGGCCTGCCAAGGTTTCTGTTGCATCATTCTGTTTCAGTCTCCGGCATTACCCGCCACCGTGAACGCTTCTGGCTGGGCGACTAAGATGTCGCGAATCGCAAGCATGAGCAAAACGGCTCTAAATAGCCAAGATTGATGCTAAAATGCCAATATGGAGGTTATTGCCACGCACAGTCATGCCGACTTTGACGGCCTGGCCTCCATGGTGGCGGCGCGAAAACTGTTTCCTGAGGCGAAACTGGTCCTGCCGGCCGGGGCGCAGGAAACGGTGCGCAACTTCCTGGCGGTTCATGATCTGGGGTTGACGAAACTCAAGGATCTTGATCTTGATCAGGTTACTCGATTGATCCTGGTCGATACCCAGGCCCCCTCTCGCCTTGGTTCCCTCAAATCCTGCGTCGAAAACCCGGCCGTGGAGGTGGTGGTCTATGACCACCATCGTGAGCCGGAGTCGGTCTTCGCCGGCCGCTCCACGCAATCCGTTATCGAGCCGGTCGGCGCGACGACGACGATTCTCGTCGAGCTGCTTCGGCAGCGTCAGATAGCGATCACGCCGTTCGAGGCGACCGTCATGGCCTTGGGTCTGTACGAGGAGACCGGTTCGTTCGGTTTCTCCTCCACGACCGGCCGTGATTTGGAGGCGGGCGCCTTCCTTGTCACCGCCGGCGCAGATCTGACGGTTGTGACGGACACACTCCGTCGCCCCCTCGATCCGGACGCCATTGCCCTCTTGAACGACCTGCTGGAACACAGCGAAGTGCACTACCTTGAAGGCCGCAAGGTATTGGTGGCGACGAGCACCGTCGATCGCTGCCGGGGAGAAGCGGCCGGCGTCGTGCACATGCTCGCGGAATTGCAGGGCGTCGATGCGGTGATCGTCGCCGTGATGATGGATGACCGCGTGGAGGTGATCGGCCGAAGTCGAAGGCCGGAAATCGACGTGGGATGGATCGCGCGCGAATTCGGCGGCGGGGGCCACGCCGTGGCGGCGGCCGCGACGGTCAAACGTGCCACGCTCGCGGAAGTCAAAGAAAAAATGGTTCGTCTGTTGACGACGCACTATCGACCGACGTTACTCGCGCAGGACGTCATGACCAGGCCCGTCAAGACGATCGAGGTGGATACGGCCGTCGCGGAAGCAGGCGAACGGATGACGGCCTATGGGCTGAACGTGTTTCCCATCGTGGATGAACAGGGCCGCTACGTCGGCATCGTGAGTCGTGAATTGATTCAGAAGGCTCTGTTTCATCGGTTGGGCACCATGCCGGTGCGCGAGATCATGCAGACCGACGCTTATACCGCCAAGCCGGAGACGCCGTTTCACGACATTGAAACGGCCATGATCGAGCGCAACCAACGGTTCGTTCCGATTCTGCAAGGAGCCAAGATCGTCGGCGTCATCACCAGAACGGATCTCTTGCGGACCTTGCACGACGACGTGTTGAAGCCGGCCAGAATGAGGACCCTGAAAGCGGGCGAGGCGGAAGTTGAAACCGGAAGACCGCGCCGCAACGTCGCGTCGTTGTTGCGGAGCCGTTTGCCGCATCACGTGGCGGCGTTGCTGGAAGAAGCGGGACACCTGGCCGACCGCTGCGGCGTGTCGCTGTTCGTCGTCGGCGGCTGCGTGCGGGATCTGCTGTTGGGAATTGAAAATCTGGACCTTGATCTGGTCGTCGAAGGAGACGGGATCGCCTTCGCGCGTCGGCTCGCGCAGACATTGCACGCGCGGGTCAAGACGCACGAACGGTTCGGGACGGCGATCATCGTGCTGCCGGATGGATTCAGGCTCGACGTGGCGACGGCCCGGACCGAGTACTATGAATATCCCACCGCGCTGCCCACCGTTGAGCAAAGTTCCATTAAGAAAGATCTCTATCGCCGCGACTTTACCATCAACGCGCTCGCGGTTCGGCTGAACGGCAAGGGGTTCGGCGACGTGTTGGATTTCTACGGCGGGCAACGGGATTTGAACGACAAGGTGATCCGTGTCTTGCACGGGCTCAGTTTCGTTGAAGACCCGACGCGCGTGTTTCGCGCCATTCGGTTCGAGGCCCGGTTCGGCTTCCATTTGGGGCGGGATACCGCCGCCTTGATCGCCGGCGCCGTCAAGATGAACCTCTTCGACCGGCTGTCCGGTCACCGGCTGTTGGAAGAGCTCAAACTGTCGTTGTCCGAGCGGGAGCCGAAACAAATTATCAGGCGCTGGGCGGAGTTCGATTTGCTTCGATTCATCCATCCCAAATTGAGTTGGTCCGATCGGTTGCGGACGTTGTTGGGGTCCATTGAACAGGTGGTCGATTGGTATCGGCTGTTGTACTTGAATCGCAAAATGGACGTTTGGTTGGTCTATATGACCGGACTGTTGGAAATGTTGCCGGAACGGGCCGTGGCCGAGGTGCTCAAGCGATTCTCTTTTTCAGAAGCCGAGACATCCACGCTTCGATCAGTCCGAAGCGGCTGTCGCGACATCATGCGCCGGTTGGGACGGGCATCCACTCTCAAACCGGCGGACATCTATCGGCTGTTGTCCGGCCTTTCCGACGAGGCGCTGTTGGGTCTCATGGCCAAGAGCAAGGGCGACCTGGTGAAACGCCGGGTGTCGGCCTTCCTGACGACCTATCAACAGGTCAAGCCGATTCTCTCCGGAACGGATTTGCAGGCGATGGGATTCAAGCCCGGACCGCAGTTTAAGGAAATCTTAAGCCGCTTGCTCGATGCGCGACTGAACGGAGAAGTAAAGACGGAAGCGGAGGAGCGGGCGTTCGTCCTGCGTCTGGCGAAACCTTCGCGCGACCTGTCAGTTCAGCGGGAGAACCGTCATTGAGACTTCGTGGGGCAGCAACAACGTCGCCACCGGACCGTGCTGATCGTCCCCCTGAATCAGAGCGGACAGGAGGATGGGCTGAGGCACCTCCCCCGGTGGGAAAGCCAACATGGCCGGAAAATACAAGAGCGGCATGAGCGTCGTGTGACCGACCAAGCGGAGTCGAAACGCCATCAAGACGTCGCGCAGCCGACGAGCCGACTCTTCTTTCAGAAGATGGTCAGGCGCAATACCGGTTTCCCAGAGGGATCTGGTGACCGTGACGGGAAAGGTGAAACCGAGTTTCTGCGCTTCTTCCGAGACATCGATCAACCATCCCAGTTCCAGAGCCTGCCGTTGACCGGTCACGGCTTGGGGGATTGAGGGTGAGTCTTGATCCTCGGCGGTGCTTGGCTCAACGGCAGATGATTCACCGTCGACTTCCGTCGAGGCAGATTCCGTCGAGAGCGACGCCGGTGACCGTTCGGCATCCATGTCCTTGATGCCGGTTG
This sequence comes from Nitrospira sp., assembly GCA_024331125.1. GTDB lineage: Bacteria > Nitrospirota > Nitrospiria > Nitrospirales > Nitrospiraceae > Nitrospira_D. The sequence goes on along the minus strand of JANDJI010000005.1, from coordinate 72,569 downwards.
GTCCTCCGCGCGGCGTTTCGTCCATCACGTTTGGCGACAGCGGCATCGCCTGAATCAATCCGGCATAGACCTGCTTGGCTGAGTCAGACCACCGGGGATCACAGGGCCGACCGGCGAACGCCGCTTCTGCGGCCTTTCGTTCATCGTGGGTCAGGAGCCGTGGAGACCGTGTGCCGTTCATGGCCGGAAGATAATGCGGGGATCGTTCAAGTCAAGGGTTACTCGGGCAACCGTCGTCCCTTGGTTTCCGGCGCGAACGCCAGTGCCGCGAGTCCGAGCAGATAGATCAGGGCGATGGTGCTGGCAGCCCGCCCAAAGGAGCCCGATGAGGCGACGAGCCATCCGGTGAGAAACGGCGAGACGGAGGCCAATACCCGCCCGGCATTGAAACAAAAGCCGGCCCCGGTCGCCCTGAGAAGGGTCGGATAGAGTTCAGGAAGATAAATGGGGAACCCGCTGAAGATACCGTTGTTGAAGAATCCAAGGACAGGGAGCAGGAACAATAACTCGGTATAGCCGGCCGGAAAGAGATAGGTCGTCGGGAGCATCACCAGGCTTCCGAGGCACATGAACGCGAAAATCGGCCGCCGCCCGAACCGGTCGGCCAAGGGGCCGAAACTGAGATACCCAAAAATCGCGCCGCCATTTAGCGCCATAATCGCATAACTCACTTGGGCGGAGACCGCCGCCTGTTCCAGGTGTTTGACTTCCGGCATCTCCCGCACCAGGACCGGCGCCCAATTAGTGGCGCCCCACAGTCCGAATACGGCGACAAAAGCCAACGTCGAGCCGACCAATGTGGATCGCCGCAGGTTGCCTTTAAAAATGGCCGAGAGAGGCAGAGTCTGCCGGGCATGCGCGAGGCGCCATCGTTCCGGCTCTTTGACCCACCATCGGACCAACAAGGCGACGAAGGCGGGAAGCACGCCGACCAGGAAGAGCGTCCGCCAGCTCGATGCCTTGAGCGCCAGGTTCAATCCGGCGGCCAGAAAAAACCCCACGGCCCAGGCCGACTGTAACAGGCCGGCCGCCTTGGCCCGCTTCTCCTCCGGCCAAGTCTCCGCGACAATGGAAGCGCCGGCAGCCCATTCCCCGCCGATGCCGAGCGCCGTGAGGAAACGGAACAGGGCCAGGTGCCACCAGGTTTCAGAAAGAGCCGCGGCGCCGGTAAAGACGGCATAGATGAGGATGGTGGCCATCAGGACCTTGGTGCGACCGAATCGATCGGCCAGGATGCCGAACGTGATGCCGCCGATCGCCCAGCCGATCAGGAAAATCGAGAAAATGATGCCGCCGTACCACCCGATTTGTTCAGAGGAAGGAGAACCGTCGCCGACCATGAGCAGTTCATGCAAAGCCGGATGCAGCACGATGGCGTAGATCGTCGCGTCCATGGCGTCGAACACCCAGCCGAGCCAGGCGACGAACAACACCAGCCATTGATACGAGGTCACGTCGCTCCGCCAGGATGTCCCCTTCACGAGAGAACTCCGTTGCTCAAGTCGACGATTCGTTGAGAGGGCGGAGGGAAAAGAAGCGGCGTAGGCATGGCCGATTCGGACTGCATCGTCCGAGGACGGGCCGGCGTGTGAAGCGGCATCCGGCCCATGCTATAGTCGCCGCCATGGCATGGGTGGATTACTATCGGATTTTGGGCGTCTCGCGGGAGGCTTCGGACGACGACATCAAAAAAGCCTACCGGAAGCTGGTTTTGCAACATCATCCCGACCGCAATCCCGGAAGCCGCGAAGCCGAAGAGACCATCAGAAGAATCAACGCCGCCTATGAAATCATCGGCGATCCCGAGACCAGACGCAGTTACGACCGGCTGTCCTGGGGAGTCGAGCCTCGTGCCGAGGCGGTTGATCTCGACGCCGTTCTTGAAGACATGGAACGGACGCTCTTCGAGGAAGGGCGTAAAGAATTGTTCGCCGTCATGATGCGGAATCTTTCTCGTGTCAAAACGGAGTTGGCGCTTATTCGAGAGCGAACGGTGGCGGCCCAAGGCTACGATTCCTTTGTCGAGCCGATCGTGCAGGGTCGAGCCGCCGAGGTGGTGGACGAGTTTGTGACGGACGTCATGCGGGATCGAGCGGAGCGGCTCGTCAATGTCGCCACGGAGATGATGGTGTCGCAGGGAGTGGTCAACCGCGATGACGAACGGGAAGTCCGGCGACTGTCCCATCGGCTTGAGGCCTCCTTCAGAAAGGGACGGTTGCACGGCATCGCCTCGGCGCTGGAGCTGTTCTACGAACGACAATAGACGGTTATTGCGCCAAGGGTCCCGCCACAAAACGCCCCGCCTGCATGATGCCGAGAATCCGACTGCGATCACGCAAATGGTCGATATGGGTCAGCGGGTCGCCATCGATCATCAGCAGGTCGGCGATCATGCCCCGCGCGAGCGAGCCGATTTCCTTGTCGATGCCGATCAAACGGGCCGCTTGCGAGGTCGAGGCCATGATGGCCTCCATCGGCGTCATACCGAGCGCTACCATCCGTTCTAATTCCTGCACGTTGTCGCCGTGATAGTTGAACGGCGTGCCGGCGTCGGTACCCATGGCGATCAAGAGCCCTCGTCGATGGGCCAGTTTGAAGCCGGCCTGGTGCCGTTTGGTCATGGCCCTGGCCTTGTCGAGCGCACTGTCCGGGATGCCGCATCCACGCCGACAGGCTGCGGTGGTGGCCAGGGCCGAGAGGGTGGGAACTACATAAACCGCATGGCGTTCAAACAGGTCGGCCGTCTTGTCGTCCAGCAAGGTCGCATGTTCGATCGAACGGGCGCCGGCTTGGATGGCGTTGGTCATGCCGGTCGCTCCATGGGCATGGGCGGCGACCTTGCGTCCCATTCGCTTCGCCTCTTCGACTGCGGCCTGAAGTTCTTCGACCGTCATTTGAGCCTCGTCGGGAGAGGTGCCCGGCGTGAGGACCCCGCCGGAGGCGATCACTTTGATGACTTGCGCTCCCGCGACGACCTGAGCGGCGACGGCTTCACGGACCTGCTCCGTTCCCTGGACTTCCCGCCCGATAAAACGGGCATGGCCGCCCACCATGCACAAGACTTGACCGGCTCCGATGATACGAGGTCCTGGTTGGAGGCCCGCTTCGATCGCCTGTTTCAGGGCAAAGATTGAGTGGTCCCGTGAACCGACGTCGCGCACGGTGGTGATGCCGGCTTCCAACGTCTGTCGAGCGTGCCGTGCGGATTTGAGCAGAGTATAGGACGGCTGCTCCGACTCCAAGGTTGACACCACGTCAGGCTCCGCTCCGAGGCAAAGATGCACGTGACAGTCGATCAGCCCCGGTAAGATCGTCAGGCCTCGGCCATTGATCCGCATCGCGTCAGGCGGAACGGTGATGGTTCGGCTGGGGCCGAGGGCCGCGATGTGAGCCCCTCGAATCAGAATCGTGGCGTGATCGATCGTTGATCCGGTTCCGTCGATGAGACAGGCTCGTTGAATCGCGATCGTCTTGTGTCCTGGTCTTCGGCCCTGCCTCACGGTCGCCTCCCCCCGATCTTTCGTTTCTATGCCGGCCCCAGTATAGCCAAGTTCCTATGGGGAGGCCATGGCCTGTTCGCGCCGTATCAGCAAGAGAAGAGGCCCATCGTTTCCTTCCCCTCCTTCCAGCGACTACTTTGGGTTGCCCCTCTAGCCATTTCGAGGGGTAGGGAACCGGCTTTCGGCCGTGGTACAGTCATGCCCGATGCCGCCCGACCTCACCCACACCATGAACCCCCAAAACATGGAAACGGACATGGGGACGGGCATGGGAACAATCGCCCCTGAGCCGGCCCTTCATCGTCCTGACAATCCGTTCGGCTCGTCTTTCTCGCGCGTGGTGAGTCTGATCTCGGCGGCGCTGCTGCTCTCGGTTTTTGGATCGCTGCTCTGGTTTTCCGCGACGGTGCCGCCGCTTCATCGTGTTGAAGAGCCGGATCGGGCTCTTGATCTGATGGTCGGGCGCATGATGGAGGCGCAAGAGGAACTTCGCCGTCTTCCCCCCTGGCAACAGCGGCTGACCGAATGGATGGTCGGGAGCAACGACTATGAACGGCTGCTCGCCATTCAGTGGTATCAAGAGCTGGTTGAGGCCACGGATGACCCGCCCTCGAAGTTACGACTTGCGATTCTCCAAGCGGAAGAGGGGCAAGAACAGGACGTGCTGGCCGAGATCCAGACGTGGCGGGAGCTTCCCGCGCCGATGCCTCTCTATGCCGGGTGGATCGAGGCGGCTTACGGTTCTGAGGAGTTGGACAATGAACGGGCTGCGGAGTTGCAAGCAACCTTGGCTGAAGTTCTGCCGGATGGATGGTTTTACAGGACCCTTGTCACCAGGTTGGCGCAACGGTCGGGAGACGGCGATCTCCTCGTCGCCCTGGAGAAGCCGGTTGAACGGCAGGGATCTCGGCTTCAGGATCGATTGAACGGCCTTCTGTTTGCTGAGCTGTTCTGTGTCATCGTCGGTTCCTTTGCATTGGCAACGATCATTCGACGACGAAAAGTCCGGCCGGATTGTATCCGTCTTGCCGGTTCCGGTGTTCCCCCTCCATGGGCCGCCGAGGTCGGCACGGCCGTGTTGCTGCACGGAGGCGCGATGGGGGCCCTGATCACCATTGTGTTTCTCTTGGCGCCGCCAATCGATTCCTTATTGATTAAGGTCGTGGCAATCCCCTTGGCCAACCTTCCTCTGTTGATTCTGGCCCATGTCCATCTCCTCAAGCCGGCCGGGCTCGATATCCGGAGGGCGTTCGGTTTTCACATTGACCGAGACAACCTTGGCCGATTGGCTGTCGCATCGTTGGGTGCGATTGCGGCGGGACTCTGGGGCGAATGGGTGATCGGACAGGCCCTTGAACGAGTGGAGATCACGAACCATTGGACGGAATGGTTCGATGCCGATTTGGTTTGGGGGACGGGAGCGACGTTGACGGTAAGTCTCTTGGAATACCTCGTCTTCGCGCCGGTCTTTGAAGAGTTCGCCTTTCGAGGATTGTTGTTCGCCACCCTCCGCCGCCGATTGCCCTTTGCTCCCGCCGCGCTCGTGAGCGCCGGTATTTTCGCCGCCGCCCATGGCTACGGCGTGATCGGGTTTCTCAGCGTGTGGTGGAGCGGAATCCTGTGGGCTTGGGTCTATGAGAGGACGGGGAGCCTCTTACCCGGGATGGTCGCTCACGCGGCGAATAATCTGTTTGTCTCGTTGACGGTCATGGCGTTGCTTCGCTAGAGACTTCTGCTATGGCAAGTTGCTCAAGGGCTTGAGTCAAATCAGGATAACTGAGCGAGCTCCCTGCCGCAGCCAACAAGGAGAGAAGTTTGCCGTTGGCAATGCGTTTACCGGCCGAATCATTTCCAACTTCAACCATTCGTTGAACTCTGAATCGTTCTCTCGCCAGGTGGCAGATCTCTTGCCAGGTTCGTGGCGTTCCGTCGCTCACATTGTAGGCTTCTCCGCGAACGCCTCGTTCTAATGCGACCAGGCAGATGTTCGCCAGGTCTTCCACGTGGATCAAGTTGACATATTTGCGTGAGGGACCGACCCGCCCCTGTTTGATCCACTTAAGAGGATGGCGCCCCGGTCCATAGATGCCGGAAACTCTCAACACGATGGCCTGACAAGTGGTTCTTAGCCATTCCTCACCTTGCACGCGAGGTTTTGATCTGTCCAGCGGTGCTGTTTCATCAACCCATGCGGGAGGGTCGTTGCGCGACGGAGTCATTTGATAGGCCGAGGTACTGCCCAAGACCACCAGACGGCGAACGGTCAGATCCCCGGCAAATTCTTGGACGAGTTCCAGCGGCTCGGCTGGAAAACACCAGAGGAGGTTGGAATCACGAGGGAGATTGCGCCATGTCGCCCGATCTGCAAGATCGAAACGAATTCGGCGCTCCGGTGGGACAAAGGGAAGATGGCGATCCGGATCACGGCTGGTGGCGAAGACAACCCGATCTTGGGCCTGTTCCCTCTCATATACCAATCGACCGGTGTAACCGGTTCCCAGAATGACCAATGGTTTCACGGTCTCTGCGGTCACGTGCGTTTCTCTCCTTCGTGACCCATCTTGTTCACAAGCGCAGAAGAAAAACAACGAGGCTTCTTTTTCATACCATCGAGCGTCCTCCCGGGGCATGGTAAGATCCCATCCCATGCCGCTTTCCGAGTTTCATCCTTTAATTGCCGACTGGTTCCTATCCCACATCGGTGAGCCGACCGACGTGCAACGTAAGGCCTGGCCCGCCATTCGATCAGGCTCGGATGTCTTGATCGCCGCACCGACCGGTTCGGGGAAAACCCTGGCCGCATTTCTTTCTTGTCTCGACCACTTGTTTCAACAAGCCTTGGCGCACGAGCTGGAAGACCGGACTCAGGTGCTCTATGTCTCGCCGCTCAAGGCGCTGAGCAACGATGTGCAGAAAAACCTGCAAAGGCCGTTGGCCGAGATCGGTCAGGCCGCTTTGCAGGAAGGATTTCTGATGCCGGATCTGCGCGTGCTCGTCAGGACCGGCGACACGCCGGTGCTCGATCGCCAACGGATGCTCAAACGGCCGCCCCACATTCTGGTGACGACGCCGGAGTCGCTGTTCATCCTGATCACGGCGGAAAAAAGCCGAGCGATGCTCCGAACGGTCCACACAGTCATTGTGGACGAAATCCATGCGGTCGCGCCCACCAAACGGGGTGCTCACCTTGCCCTCTCGCTAGAACGGCTGGACGACTTGATAGGAACCAGACCCCAACGGATCGGCCTCTCGGCCACCCAGAGGCCGATCGAGTTGGTCGCACGGTTTCTGGTGGGGAATCGAGATCCGTTCCGTGTCACGGGCGAATACACGAGTGGTTCTGTCCCGGCACTCGATGCTCAGGACCACGCACCCTGCACGATCATCGACATCGGCCATCGTCGAGAGTTGGACCTGGCCGTGGAGGTGCCAAAGGATGAGTTGAGCGCCGTGGCGACCAACGCCATCTGGGCGGATGGCTATGATCGCCTTGCCGACCTGGTTCGACAGCACCGATCAACCTTGGTCTTTGTGAACACGAGGCGCCTGGCCGAGCGGGTCGCCCATGCATTGGAGGAACGGCTTGCCGATCTGGGGCCGGACGTCGTGGCGGCACACCATGGGAGTCTGTCACGGCAGATTCGTCTCCGGGCAGAAGAGCAGTTGAAGGCCGGCAAGACACGAGTGGTGATCGCCACGGCATCCCTCGAATTGGGCATCGACGTAGGAACCGTGGATCTCGTCTGTCAGATCGGCTCGCCCAGGGCCATTGCGACGTGCCTCCAACGAATCGGGCGGGCCGGCCATTGGATCAAGGCCATTCCCAAGGGACGGCTCTTTGCACTGACGAGAGACGACGTGGTGGAGTGTGCGGCGCTGGTGCGAGCCATTCGACAGGGTCTGCTCGATCGGATCGAAATCCCCGATGCCCCGCTGGATATTTTGGCCCAGCAGATTGTGGCATCGGTCGCGACCGGACCATGGTCAGAGGAAAAATTGTTTATCCTCTGCCGTCGAGCCTACCCCTATCGAAATCTCGCCCGTTCGGAGTTTGACCAGATCATTCACATGCTGGCGGCCGGCATCGCCACCAAACGGGGGAGGGGACAGGCCTATCTTTTTCACGACCGAATCAATGGCCGGCTGAAGGCACGGCGTGGCGCCAGATTGGCCGCTATCACTTCAGGCGGAGCCATTCCCGAAACTGCGACCTATCAAGTCGTCGCCGAACCGGGCGGCACGGTGGTGGGATCGGTAGATGAAGATTTTGCCGTCGAAAGTCTCGCAGGCGACATCATGTTGCTCGGCAATACCTCCTGGTGCATCAAGGGGATCGAAGCAGGCAAGGTTCGTGTTGAAGACGCTCAGGGAGCCCCGCCGACCATTCCCTTCTGGCGAGGCGAAGCCCCCTCCCGCACGGCCGAACTGTCGGCGGCCGTTTCCGAACTGAGGCGGGACCTGGAGACTCGGTTGGTCGAGCAAGGGGTGCCGGAATCGGGAAACCGCGAGGGGAAAGGATCAGCGGCGGGAGCTCACTCGTTCAACACAACCCCAGTCACCCTTCAATGGTTCAAACAAGAATGTGGCTTGGATGTGAGGGGGGCACAACAGATCATGGAGTATCTGCTGGCCGGACGAGTCGTGCTTGGCACGGTCCCGACGCAGGAAACCATCGTGGCCGAACGGTTCTTCGACGAGAGCGGAGGGATGCAGTTGGTGATTCATGCGCCGTTCGGCGGCCGGATCAACCGAGCCTGGGGTTTGGCTCTCCGTAAACGGTTCTGTCTGACATTTGATTTCGAACTGCAAGCGGCGGCGACGGACAATGGGATCGTCATTTCGCTCGGCGAGCGGCACAGTTTCCCGTTGGAATCGGTGTTCGGCTATGTCCGTTCGTCGTCCGTCAGGGACATATTGATTCAGGCGCTCTTGCCATCGCCCATGTTCATGACGAGATGGCGGTGGACTGCCGGCCGAGCCTTGGCTCTGCTCCGATTCGCACAGGGCAAGAAGGTGCCTCCGCACATCCAACGGATGAAGGCGGAGGATTTACTGGCGGCTGTCTTCCCCGATGCGCTGGCCTGCCAGGACAACATGGTCGGCGAACGAACCAGGCAGATTCCCGATCACCCGCTGGTTCGAGAGACCTTCAAGGATTGCCTCACGGATGCCATGGATCTGGAGGGGTTGCAAACCATCCTCCAACGAATCGAACGGGGCACTATCCGGTGCGTGGCGGTGGATACCCCGGTTCCGTCGCCCTTTTCGCACGAGATCTTGAATGCCAACCCCTATGCGTTTCTCGATGACGCGCCGTTGGAAGAGCGGCGGGCTCGCGCTGTGGAACTCAGGCGGACCCTGCCACCAGATTTGGCCGGAGCGATCGGCGCACTCGATCCATCAGCCATCGAACTGGTGATGCAGGAATCTTGGCCTGTCGTGCGAGATGAAGACGAACTTCACGATGCCCTCCTGACATTGGTCTGGCTGCCGGAGCCGATTCCTGCCGAGTGGATGCCCTATGTCTCTGATTTGCTCACATCATGTCGTATCCTTCGGCTGGGCCCACCGGCGTCTTCGCTCGTGCTGTCTGGAGTGACCGCCTGGGTGGCGGCTGAGAATCGAGATCGGATCGACCGATGGTTGGCCGGGCAGGACGAAACGGTGTTGGATGCCATCGTTTTGGGCTGGATGGAAAGCGCCGGCCCGACAACGGTCGAGGAGTTGGCGGGGAAGCTTGGCTTTGCGGCCAGACCGGTGGAACAGGCCATGGTCCGTCTAGAGCAGTCGGGGCAGGTGCTCCGCGGATCATTTCGGTCCTCGTCATCCAACGGTGTTCGAGCCGTCGAATGGTGTCATCGTCGTCTCTTGGCTCGCATCCATCGCCTGACGGTAGGGCGACTGCGGCGGGAAATCGAGCCTGTCACGGCGGCGGACTTCATGCGATTCTTGTTGCGATGGCACCATGTCGTTCCGTCGGCTCGTCTCCACGGCGAATCGGGACTGGCAGAGATTATCGGGCAACTGGCGGGTTTTGAAGCGCCGGCCTCTGTGTGGGAGTCACACCTCTTGCGCGTGCGACTGGCGCGATATGAACCGGAGTGGTTGGATCGACTCTGTTTGAGCGGCTCCGTCGGATGGGGGCGTCTTTCTCTTCATGACAGACTTTTGTCCGGTCTTGACGCGACCACTGGAGGCCGGCGAACTCGCGGCATCGTGTCAACCAGCGCCACGCCGATCAGCCTCTTTCCCCGTGAAGAGGGAGATTGGCTGCTGGCGGCCGTGCAGGGTACGAGAGATCCAGCAGGGGGGCGCCCCACTAATGGGCTCAGTGAGGTAGGCCGAGCCATCATGACTGTGCTCCACAAGGAAGGGGCCTGTTTTTTTGGTGACTTGGTTCGGGCGACCGGCGCCCTCCCCAGCGAGGTGGAACAGGGGTTGTGGGAATTGGTGGCTGCCGGGCTCGCCACGGCCGACGGGTTCGACAACCTGCGCGCCTTGATCGATCCGCATCGGCGACGGGGCGAGGGACGAGCGAGAGGTCATCGTCCTCGTCACGCGAGCGGGAGGTGGGCTCTGTTGCGGTCGATGTACCTAGGTCCTGTGACAATCGATGGCCAAGGGCTGAGAGACCGATGGTCTGGATCGGCGGGCGAATCGTGGCTCGACATTCAGAAAGGGGTCACTGTGATTGAGTCCGTCGCCCGCCGGTTGTTGCGGCGCTATGGGGTGGTGTTTCGCGATCTCTTGATTCGTGACTCGCTGGCGCTCCCCTGGCGGGATCTGCTCGTTCAATATCGTCGCATGGAAATGGCGGGGGAGATTCGCGGCGGGAGATTTGTCACCGGTTTTGTCGGCGAGCAGTTTGCGTTGCCGGAGGCGGTCGAGAGTGTACGGGCACTTCGAAAGGGGGGAGACGATGAAGGGCGGGAAATTAAACTGTCGGCCTGCGATCCCCTCAACCTGACCGGAATCATTCTCCCCGGTCCGCGCGTTCCGGCCATAACGACGAATTTCGTCATTCTGCGAAACGGAATCGTGGATCGTGTCATCACCGGAGGAGAGCGGCAACGGTCAAACAAGCGAGGGACGGCGGTGCCGATTTAACGAGCGGCCGGAATCGCCAGCAGAGGACAACGAGCGCCGCGCAAGACCCGTTCCGTCGTACTCCCACGCAACATGTCCAGCAACGAATCGTGCCCGCTCGTGACCATGACGATCAAATCCACGTCGAAGTCTTCTCCCATTCCAAGGATCACGTCCACGACGTCTCCGTGACAAATCATGGAACGCCACACGAGCCCCTTCCGCATCGGGTAGGTGAGGTCCGGCGCCGTCTCGGGCTTGCCGACATGGATGAGGAGCCCTGTTATTCGCTCGCACCCCAACAGGTCGGCCAACTGCGCCGTCAGATCGACGGCCGCCTGGGGATTGGGTTGTTCATGGACCGGGATTAAGACGCGGCGAAGTGAAACGGTTCCCGTTTCTTTGGAGACGAATCCTTCGACGTGTGCCGGCACAAACAGGGTCGGGATGCGGCTCCCTCGTGCGACCGGTTCGGCCACCGTCCGATGTTGCCAGCGATCAAGACCGTCATATTGATGCGTCGTCATGACGAGCAGGTCGGCTAGATCGTCGGATAAATGCCCCAGCAGGGCTTCGGTCGGGTTGTTTGCAACGGCGCGGACCTTTCTCACGGTCAGTCCCGACCGTGCCATGTCCTCTTCACCGGCATTGGACGGAAGCACCTTCCATCGTTTAAGAATCGGAGTGATCCGAGGAAAATCCTCGTAATCCTCGCGGGTCACGTCCGGATCGACGTGCATGACGGATAATTCACCCCTGACCGCGAGTGCGAGTTTCACGGCATGCAATAGGGCGGTATGGCTGTCGATGGAGAAATCCGTTGGGTGAAAAATCCGCCGAAACGGCTGCGCTGCTTGGATGGGAACGGATGAATCGGTCATTGGGAACCTTTCTGTCGGCGTTGACTACGAGGGCTTCGTGGTTTCTCTCGGACTGGCCTATTGTGAAAGAGCCGCCTGGCTGTTGCAAGATAATCTCGCAGGGCGGTGTTGTGACAGAGCTTGAATGGAAACTCGAACGGGTCTGGCTCTACGGGCCCTACTTTGGAGCACCCTGTCCGCACACCAAGATCCAGATTCCCTCGTTCATGCTGCCGGGCTCTACCGGACGCCATGGTCCTTCTCGTTCACCATAGGCCACTCGTTTCCCGGTGCCTCTGCGCCCGTGATAATCCGCAAATGCCGTCAGTCGCACAAGTTTGTTCGGACAGTCCACTTGTTTTCGCGCAACGGTCGAATAAAATCTGGTCGGCGATCGCCCGCCTTGCATCATGGTCCAGTCAATCAACACGGAAACGGTCCCCAGTCCATCCCCTTGCTTGATCGAGTCACGATCGACAGAGACCATCCGAAACCCCGGCTCCTGATACCGATGGTCCAGCAACGTCCACTCCGCGCGGGCCGGCGCGACGGCCAGGACTATTGCCGCGAGCCCGATCACCGGCATGACGCCCGCAAGCATGCGCCTCAGTTGATCCGAGGCCTGGGTTGAATCTTGCCCCGCAGCCGATCCCATTGATCCGTGACCAAACTGAATCGCCCCTTTGACGGATAGGGGAACCGAAACGCCACCGGCTCTTCCTGCGGCGGCAGATGGTTCATGTCTCGATACACATTGACCGGCGCCGAATTGATCGGCGGAAAGGCTCATGGGGGTCTTCATGTCTTCGTGATGATTTCAAGCCACACAACCGCAAGTCAATCTTCATTTCAGCTCTCATCGCAATCGAACGGCGTATTTACGTTGAGCATCTTTTTCTCAAAGTGGTTGCCGGCGCATACGGCTCTTTAAGTAAAGAGAGAATCTGTATGTACTTTCATCTATAGCAAACCTATAATGGGAAGCGATTTTTCGAAAATCGACATTGATTCGGGAACGACCGTAGTCCGATCAATCTTGTAAACAGTAAAAGGAGGGATGATTTATGGCCATCACCATGCAAGGAACGTGGACAGTCGGGGTCAAGAGCAAAAGTGCGGCGTTTGCACAACGCTTCATCATCGCCGGTGCCACGACGGGTAACGGTACCTATCCGGGAGAAACGACAACGGCGCCCGTTGTTGTCACGGGCGACCAGTGGTCGATCACGGTCCAGCATCGGCCGACGAGTTCAGCGGCCTGGGTGCCATCCGCGGAACGAATCACATTCCCAATCTTGTCAGCCGGGCAGGTTCGGTTCGACATCCAGTCGAACGATTCGGGGAACGATCTTGATTACGACGACCTGATCCTGGGCTGTTCCATGCCGTTCAGTCCTTCTGAATACGTACTTTACGGCAACGTGAAGTCCTATTCCGGTCTCTGTCTCTTCAATCCCTGTTATCCGTTCCCCTGGGCAGTCATCGACAGCCCGATTTTACTCAAAGAAGCGCTTAAACACGCAGCGGTGCGCAAGGTGCTGGAGGACCTTTATCCGGAACGGATCCGTGAGTACTTGGAGCGCCCAGGCGTCATCCGTCCGCCCAGGCCTGAACCGGATCCCGCCCCCTTCATACCTATGGCTATTCCCATGGGGACTTCTCTATCCAATGTGTCTCGGATCATAAATGTGCCGGCAAAGGAGACGGTTGAAGCCTCGACGTCTCCGCAGAAAGAGACATTGACGCACGCTTTATCCGCTCAGGTTCAGATTCGGGCGGAGCGCATGGAGATTGGCGCGTTGAGCGTAGGGCGGATTGCACCCCATGCGATGCAGATTGCCAAACTAAGGGATACCCTCAGGATCGGATGCTCTTCCAAGGTTCAGCCCGGTCTCCTCCTTCGTTTTTTGGAATATGACAGAACGGCCGCCGAGCTGGCCGGGGGGCCTTACACGGGCGCCGGCGCCCGGCAGGTGCTGGGCTTGGCTGTCACGGACGAGCAGGGCAACTACATCTTCCGCTTTACCCAGACCCTGGAGGACCTTGCAGCCGAGACCATGGATATCGTGGCAGGTGGACCGGCGGTCGCAACGCAGCTTCGCCCGGACATCATTGTTCAGATCATCTCGGGAGGCACGGCAGGAGTATTGTATGAGTCGGCGCTCTATCCTGACGTCCCCAATCTGAGGCGGATCGACCTCTGTGTGCCGGAGAACGTCCTCAACCCCGGTCCCACCGCATGTCAGGGAGGCCGGGCCATTCAGGCGATCGGCAATATTTGGACTATCCCTGGAGTGGGCAACGCGTTGGACGTAGCCGGCCGTATCACCGCAACCAATCCCACCGGACCGATCATCACGCGAGGCGCTTGGGTTGGGACGTTAGACGTGTTCGCCTGCTTCCTGGATCGACCGGGTGTGAAGTACTACACGATTCGTTTCCGAAAACCGGGTGGAAGCTGGGCTTTTGTTCAGGAAGAATACAGACACATCAAGATCGCCGACATAGGCCTGCCAAACTATAAGGGCACCAGAGTCGGCCCTGACACTCGGAACCTTGCGGTTGATGGCGGCCCGAAGGTACCCGCTCCTTCTTACCTCAACATCGAATCGGATTCGGAGTGGGTCGCCACTCACCGTCTTCGCAAGATACAACTGACCAGCTCCGCTTATGAGGTCATTCTCTATGGTCCGGGTGAGAGCCCCCGTTCAGTGGACTTTAAGATCGAGGGCTACAGCGAGACTGGCGACAAAGTCGCCGGAGCGGAAGACACCATCAGGCTTTGCATCGACAACCGGCCCGTCACGGGAGACATCGCAGGTGTGCAGATGGGCGCCGTCTCACCAGGCGAGTGTGCCCTGTTTGAGCTTGCATCGCCAAATGCGGCGCTGACGGTGCGGTTCAAAGTGGACCATCCTGGCGGATTTCTGCAAAGCTATGGTCTCGCCGTCGTGCGCGGCTCCAACACCAATGTTCCGGTCAGCGACACCACGGCGCCCGTTCAGCCGCTCAGTTTGGATTACAATGAAACGACGCACGGCAACTTTTTCTTCGGCACCTTCAACGCCGTGGGACCCGATGGAGACAGGTACGTTGTGGCGGAGTTGCAGCCGAACAGCGGAAGCTGGCTACCTTCAGGAAAGAACTTTTGCGCCTTCGAGTTCAGTGTCAGCGCCACCCCTCGGGTGACGAACGGCTACAGCCTGGGCTCAGGCAGGACGTTGGACAAAGAGCTCATCGGGATCAGCTACACCCCTCCCTCCGGCTCATAGGAGGGAGGAGGTCCAACCTTGGATCGGACGCGGCTGGGCCGGGTGACGGAGAAAACAGGCACCATCATCCTTGCCCAGCCTCCGCCCTCGGGCTACGGAGATCTCAGCCTTTCCGGTAACATTCACGCGGCATGGACCGGCTCGCTGGTCATCTTGCATCATCAACCGGACAGCAGAGGAGTCCTTCAGCGTCATACGTCAGTTGATGCGAGGCCTGGGTTGAATCTTGGCCCGCAGCCGATCCCATTGATCCGTGACAAAACTGAATCGGTTCTTGGCCGGATAGGGAAATCGAAACGCCACCGGTTCTTCCTGCGGCGGCAGATGATTCATGTCTCGATACACGTTGACCGGCGCCGAGTCCGCCGCGAGGTGGAACATGGAACGATAGCCCAACCCACAGCCGGTGATGTTCAACAGCTCGTGCGCGCCGTTTTGCCTGGCCCGGCCGATCGCCCGTTGCGCGATGGACCGATAGGAGTAAAACTGCCCCTTGGCCCATTTGTGCCCCCAGTACAACTGTTCGACGGTCATCTTGGCCGGTTTATAGACGACGTGCTCGCCCGTGTACATCGTCCAGTTTTCAGTCAAGATGCGACCGGCCGCCTTGAGTTCCGCGAACTGTCTGGTGCCGGGATAGGGAGTCATGATGCGCCAGAGAGCTCCGGCCAGGCCCATGCGGGTGGCCCACTCGGCGGTCCGTTCGAAATCATAGACGTCTTCATGGTCCAGGCCGCAGATGAAGCCCGCGTGAATATCGATGCCGTGGTCATGGATGCGGCGGATCATGTCTTCGTACAGCTTCGCCGAATTTTGTTTGTTGACCGATTTCAACGAGTCCTGATTGATCGATTCCAACCCCATGAACATCGCCGAACAGCCGGCTTCCTTGAGCGTTTTGAGCAAGTCGGGATGGTGCGCGATGTAGGTCGCGCTCATTTGACTCATCCATTTTTTCCCCAGCGGCTTCAAGGCCGCGCAGAGGTCTTTCGTATAGACCGGGTCGGAGAGCAGATCGTCGTCCCAGAACATCACCATCGGGCCGGACATTTGTTCGACCAGCTTGACCACCTCGGTCGGGGGTTTTTTGCGAAAGCCGTACTGCCCTCCTCCGAGCGCCAAGTGAATCGAACAAAACGAGCAGCGATAGTTGCAGCCTCGCGTGGCGGTCAAGGCGTGCCGAAACATGTAGCCTTGGGGCAAGAGATCCCATCGAGGCGGCCGTTCGTCCCACTGCTCGACCATATAGGGCATGGTGTAACGGGGTTGAAGCTTGCCGTTCTTGAAGTCCGCAAGCAGCCTCGGCACCGTCAATTCGCCTTCGCCGATCACGATGGAGTCGGCATGTCGCTGCGCCTCGTCGGGCAACGTGGAGGGGTGAATGCCGCCGAGCACCACCTTGGCGCCGTGCTCGCGGAACAGCCGCGCGACCTCATAGGCTCGAACGGCCACGACCGTCGTGACGGTAATAAAGACCAGATCGTACTCGCGGGTAAAATCGATGGGGCCGACCAACTCGTCCTGAATCTCAATGTCCCATTCGTCTTCGGGGATCAAGGCGGCCAGGGTGGGGAGATTCAGATTGGGTGTGCGAAAGAGCTTCCAAACCGAATCCCACTTTTGGTCCTCGGGGTGGGGAATGATCAGGCCGATTTTATGGCGTCCCATACGTTCCCTCCTTGCGACATTATGGCATGACGATGGACTGATGGTATGCCGATCCGGTTCTCCTATTGATTCCGTTTATGTTGTTGAAACGGCTTTCTCTTGCCGAATCGTTGTTACATTGATCGTTCTGCCGTGTGAAGGCATCGATCACGCAACGGCATTCATTGAGCCGAACCAGGAAACTGATTACATGGAACGAATCTTCGAGGAGAGGCCGGCTGGTCAAGGCGGAACGGGTAGCTCGCCGTTGTGAGCGGCGGAAGAAAGAACAATGGAGTGACCGATGGGCGAGAAGCGGCATCAGGCACCACCCGGATGTGGCGGCACGATACCCTTCTCCCAAAGCAAGATCAAGGGGTAAATAACGGCCGGTGAACAATTTGCGGGGGGTTATAAAGGAGCGATCGGGTGCTGTTCTGACCGCCGTGTGGGAGGAGTCCTTCATTCCACCGTCGGCGAAAGAAACCGCAAAGGCGCAGAAAAAGAGCGTGACTATCGAACCTCGTGCAGTTTCATCAGGTTGGTACCGCCCGGCTGTCCGACCTGGGTGCCGGAGAGGATGACGATCTTTTCTCCGCCCTTGACCATCCCTTCGGCTTTTAATTTCCGTTCCGCCTCCTCCACACGATCGTCGGTGTGTTCGATCTGTGGAATCAGAGAAGGGCGCACGCCCCAGTAGAGGGCCATCCGTTGCCGGACGGATTCGTAGGGCGTGAAGGCGATGATGGGGGAGGCCGGTCGTTGCTTCGAAATCAATCTCGCCGTCGCGCCCCGTTCGCTGAAGACGACGATCGCGTCGGCGGCAACGGCCTGAGCCGCGAAATAGGCGGCGGTACAGACGGCATCGGGAAACGGCATGGACTCAACGTCCGTTCGGCGCCTGAACAGGGGCATTGATCCGGCTTCCTGCTCGGCCGCCCGGATAATACGGCCCATGACCTGCACCGTTTCGACGGGATACGTTCCGACGGCCGTTTCGGCGGACAACATCACCGCGTCCGTGCCGTCGAAGACGGCGTTCGCCACGTCCGACGCTTCAGCCCTGGTGGGACGAGGAGACTGGGTCATCGATTCCAGCATCTGGGTTGCCGTGATGACCAGACGGCGGCGGCGGTTGGCTTCCATAATGATCCGTTTCTGCAAAATCGGTACGGCCTCCGGTCCCATCTCGACGCCGAGATCGCCGCGCGCGATCATGACGCCGTCCGCTTCGTCCAGCAGCTTATCCAACGTCGCGACGGCCTCCGCCCGTTCGATCTTGGCGATGATCGGTTGATCGCCGCCGCATTCGGCGATAAACCCGCGGGCGACCCTGATATCTTCCGGACCTCGAACGAAAGACAGGGCGACATAGTCCACGCCCCGGTCGATTCCGAATCGCAAGTCTTCCCGATCCTTGTCGGTGAGCGTCGGGACACTCACGTCGGTGCCGGGAAGGTTGATGCCCTTGTGAGACAAGATCGTGCCGCCTGTTACGACGGTACAGTCAACGTGGGAGTCGGCGACGTGATCGGCGAGCAGTTCGATGAGTCCGTCGTTGATCAAGATTCTCGCGCCAGGCTTCAGGTCGCGCGTGAGGGAGGGATACAGGATCGGAATGTCCGGCATGGATGAATGAGTGAAGGGAGAAAGCGATGGCGGTTGGTCTGATGATAGTGAAACCGGCCGTATTCTGATGGATTGGCCGGAACGGACCGCGATTCCGCCGTCGGGAACCGCTCCGATTCGTATGCGAGGGCCTTGCACGTCTTGAATGATCGCGACGGCGACTTTCCTTCGCGCCGCGGCTTGCCGAATGGCGGTAATGGCGGCGGCGTGCGCCTCATGGGTACCGTGGGAAAAATTGAGCCGGGCCGCGTCCATGCCGCTCTCGATCAGCCGATCCAACATGGTCGGCGAAGCGGTGGCAGGGCCGATGGTGCAGACGATTTTGGCTTTGCGCATGGAGACCTTTCCGTCGGAGCCTTGATGGGCGCGATTCTTTGATGGCCGGTTCACACTATGTTTTTAGCATGATCCCAAAACAGCTTAGCATGGTCGAGGGATTTCGTTTCAGGCAAGACGAAGTCCGAAGGTGAACGTGGCCGCGTACCCGTCCTCCATCGGCGTCGGATCGAGCATGAGACGGTCTCCGCCCTGGCGGAAGATCCAGTCCTGCCGATTGCGGGTGGCGCGAGCCCCTCGTGAGGCATAGGGCGGCTGCGAGAGGACGTGATCCGTCAACTCGTCGTCGAAATAGAGTTGCGATGTGAAATCAAAACTTCGACGGCCGATAGGGGCCGTCCGAATCTTGACGTGGATGTGCACCGTTCGTCCGGGGTACCAGCCTGGATAGATCGTGATGAATCGAGCTTCGCCGGCGGCGTCGGTCGTCTGATAGCCGCGGAGGAATTTCCGCCCCACGGTGTTGAACCAAGGATCTCTGACATCGGAGTAGAATCCCATGGCGTCGCATTGCCAGATATCGACAACGGCTCCGGCCAGAGGCCGGCAGCCGGCGGCGGAGATGCCCACGGTCCGAATTGTCAGTCGCAAAGGGATTCCCGGTGTGGCCTGTCCCGTTGAGGGATCGGAACGAATGTCGGAACGGTTCAACCGTTCGTCGATGAAATAGGGACCCTCCGTCTGCTGAGGGAGGACAAGGCAGGAAGGCTCCGCGCTCTCGGCTGCCGCTCGTCGAGGAACCAAAGCCTGTTCCATTACCCACGCCGCGCCGGCCATACCAACCCCGACCAGAACATCACGGCGGGACAGGAGGAGTCTTCCGCGATTTCGGTGATGCTTCATGTGACTTACCTTCGTTTAAACCTTGGTGGAATACCCGAAGAGGGAGAAGAGGGGGACGGCCTCGGTGCGGGACGAGGCTGAACGATGAAGGGGTAAGGTCTTGTCCAGAAAGGGTAGTAGCCGTACGGAACGCCCCAGTAGCCGAAGGGCGGATAGTAATAGGGACCGTAAAACGCGGCGGGGGCAGTGTCCGGCTCTTCCATGTCAACCGTATTCCAGTCGATCAGATGTTTGATGGCTAGAAGGGGATACAGATACTCGGCTTCATCCAGTCGCCGCATGATGGAACCTTGCACGGTCCCGATGATGGTCACCGGCGTGCCGGGAGGCACAGTGGCCGGGTCGAGAAATTCTTCACGGACGGCGAGGAACCGTCCTTCTGACCGGAGACGATCTTTGGTCGAAATCCGGCCCTCTTTTCTCGGTAATTGCAGGATTTCAATCTCCGTCCGTTCCGACGTTCGTTTGGCCGCTAAGACGATGCCGCCCAAGCTGACGGTTCGTCCAAGATAGGAATCGATGTCGGCCCGGAGGTCGGCAAACGTCACGCCGGTGTCGATCTCCTTTTGCAATTCAAGCGGGATATCAAGCGGGTCTGTCTCGCGCTGAACTTGGTGCAGCGATTCCGCGCAGGCGGACAGGATGAGAAGCCCGCCGAAAAGGACGGCGATCGAAACCGCGCGAGCCATGAAGATGCTCCGTTTTTAGAAATGCAGCGAGACGCCGAACAACAGGTGCTGGGCCCGATACCCGCCTTCAAACCCTCCGGCCGGGCCGAAGGCCTTGTCGAAATCGAAGGTAGCGCTCGTGTATTTGTATTCGCCGAAGACCGCGACGTGGGAGGTCACAAAGGCGCGCATGCCGGCGAAGGCGTTGAATCCTCCGGCGACGTCGGAATCCCGTTGCACACCGCCGGAATCGCGCAGGTGAGCGATGACGGGACCGCCGCCGATTCCGACATAGGGTTGAAACGTTCGGCCCGGATACCGTGCGACAAGATTGACGGTAACCGACATCACTCGCAAATGGATTCCCGGAGCATCGACCGTGCCTTTGACGTGAGGAGTGGAGTGAAGAAATTCTCCTTCGACGCCGAACCACCCATGTCTAAAAAAATGTCCGACCCTGCCGCCCAGGGCGACGGAGTTCTGAAGATCCAGATCTTGAAAAAGTAAACCGCCGGTTCCTTCCACGTCCGTGAGACGATCGGCGAAATTGATGCCGCCGACTCCTGCCACGTAGGATTCCGCCGGTGCGGAGGTCGGCAGGAAACAGATTCCTACTCCCACGACGAAAAAGAGAACGCCTCCGATGACGAAGGATTTCATGGTTCGAGCCATCTTGCTTTTGTGCGAAACGCGCGTTGATGTCCCATGATACCAGGAGGATAGGGAAGAGAACAGCCGATCGGGCAGGGGTTTGCCGCAAAGAAGTCGGCGCATGGCGACAACCGGGTCTCCCATGAACGGAGGCGCAACCATAAGGAAGTTTCTTTTCGTCTCTCCTTGAGTTGCCGTACTTCCGCCAAGTACACTTTCGACGATATTTTGAGGCGCCATGAACGGCAAACCTTCCGGTTCTTCCGATCTTTCCGATGCTTCCTTGCAAGAATCCCGGTCTTCTTTAACCAGAAGGGAACGGGTCGTGAGTCTCGTCGTCATCGGCCTTGTGCTGTCTTCGGCACTCTGGGCGCTTCGAACGGACGATCGCCCGCCGCGCACTTCGCCGTCGAGCGCCGGGCCTTCCGGCTCGACCGTCGTCTTGCCGGAAGAAAAGGTTCCTTTGGTGACGGGAGATGAAACGATTCATGAAATTTTTATCCGGGCCGGCTGTGTCGTGTGTCATGAAATCCCGGGCATTCCGGATGCGAAGGGTCGGGTGGGCCCTCCCTTGGTGTTGGGGAGCACGGGGAAACGACGGCTCGGCGATCCGGCTTATCGTGGAAAGGCCAGGACCGTTCACGAATATGTGATTGAATCGGTGCTGGATCCGGATCGGTTCGTCGTGCCCGGCTATCCGAGCCGAACGATGCCGGCCTGGTATGGATCGAAGCTCAGCGCGCTCGCATTGGAAAAAATCGCCAGGTATTTGGAGCAACAAACGGGGGATGACGGGGAATGAAGGATAGGCCGCTCGGCCGACCTTTCGGCGATCTCCGGCTTGTCGCGCTCAGCGTTTCCGCAGGGGAGTGATCCTGTCGGTTCGACCCCCTTGAATCCTGAACGCATCGCCCGTTCCTCCGCCGGTTTGCCTGTCCAGCAAGACGTTGACGGCGTCGTCTCCCTTCAACCCTTCCAGTTTGATCTTCAACCGGAGATTGTTGGCACTGTCGGCGTTGATTAAGGCCTGTTCCAGGCTGATGCGATTGTCCTTGTACAACTGGAACAACACGCGATCGAACGTCTGGCATCCTTCTTCGTGCCCCTGCTCCATCGCCTCTTTGAGCGTATCGACTTCGGCCTTCTTGATCAGATCCTTGACGCGCGGCGTGTCCAACATGATTTCCAACGCCGGCACGCGCCGCCCGTCGAGCGACGGAATCAACCGCTGGGAGATGATGGCGCGAAGGTTGAGGGACAATTGCAAGTAAATCTGTGCGTGCCGCTCCTGCGGAAAAAAATTCATGATGCGCTCGATCGCCTGATTCGCGTTGTTGGAGTGCAGGGTGGCCAGGCACAGGTGGCCGGTTTCGGCGAACGTGATGGCGGCTTCCATCGTCTCGGTGTCGCGCACCTCGCCGATCAGAATGACGTCGGGAGCTTGGCGCAAGGCGTTCTTCAGCGCGTTTTGGAAGTTCAGGGTATCGAAGCCCACTTCGCGTTGCGTGACGATGGATTTTTTGTGTTGATGTACGAATTCGATCGGGTCTTCGACCGTGACGATGTGGCCGGCCTGGACCGTGTTGCGATGGTCGATCATGGCGGCCAGGGTCGTGGATTTACCGGAGCCGGTGGCTCCGACGACGAGCACCAACCCGCGTTTGGTCATGGCGATGTCTTTGATGATCGGGGGGAGTTGCAACTCCTCGACCGTTTGGATTTCAGCCTTGATGTGGCGGAACACGATGCCCACGTTCCCCCGCTGGCGAAAGACGTTGACGCGGAACCGGCCGAGCTCTTTGTAGTAGAGCGCCAGGTTCATTTCCATTTTTTCTTCGAACTCGACGCGCTGTTGACCGCGCATCAACGCCAAAGCCAACGCTTCCAATTGGTCGTTGGTGAACGGCGGCGCGTCGGTCGGTTGCGTCGAACCGTGCACGCGATAAATCGGCGGCGCATCCACGGTCAAATAAAGGTCGGACGCTTCATGGTCCACCATGACCTTGAGCATGCTGCGAACGTCCATGGGCGCCGTCATCCTTTCTCGGCTCGGTTCTCAGGCGGCCCCGCTCATGGGCGCGCCGAAAAGATTGGGCGTCATGCTGCGGGATTGCGCTTCCGCCTTCGTCACGACGCCGCGCATGGCGAGGTCGATCAACGCCATGTCCATCGTTTGCATGCCGTCTTTTTGGCTGGCCTGCATGATGCCGGGAATTTGATGGAGCTTGGCCTCGCGGATGAGATTGCGCACGGCCGTGGTTGCCACCATGATTTCGAGCGCGGCGACTCGTCCGCCGGTTTTTTTCTTGAGCAGGGTCTGCGTGATGACGGCCTCCAACGCCTCGGACAATTGCGTTCGGATTTGCGCCTGTTGGGCCGGCGGGAACGCGTCGATGATGCGGTCGATGGTTTTGGGGGCGCTCGACGTATGCAGCGTGCCGAAAACCAGGTGGCCGGTTTCCGCGGCGGTCAAGGCCAGTTGAATCGTTTCGAGATCACGCATTTCGCCGACCAGGATGATGTCCGGGTCTTCGCGCAGCGCCGATCGAAGCGCGTTGGCGAAGGACAAGGTGTGCACGCCGAGCTCGCGCTGATTGACGAGGCATTTTTTGGATTTATGCACGAACTCGATCGGATCCTCGATCGTGATGATATGGCCCTCGAACGTCGTGTTCAGATAGTCGACCATCGCCGCGAGCGTGGTGGATTTACCGGAGCCGGTGGGACCGGTGACCAGGATCAATCCCTTTTCCTTGTCGCACAATTGCCGAATGACCGGCGGCATGCCGAGCTTGTCCAGCGGAACGATGATGGTGGGAATGTTTCGAAACACCGCGCCGAGTCCCCGTTGCTGCACGAAGACATTCA
The DNA here is from genome assembly GCA_024331125.1 of Nitrospira sp. Classification (GTDB taxonomy): domain Bacteria; phylum Nitrospirota; class Nitrospiria; order Nitrospirales; family Nitrospiraceae; genus Nitrospira_D. The sequence continues at coordinate 49,209 of JANDJI010000005.1, read as the reverse complement.
CGCGAAACCGCGCGATGTCCCCCAACTCGAAAGAGAAGTCGCATTCGCGATGCTCTTCGAAATGTTTCCTCTGCACGTCGTTCATCATGTCGTAGATCAGTGCATGGGTTTCCTCCGGCGTCAGGGCCGGGTGGTCCAGTTTTTTCATGTCGCCGTGGATGCGGACCATCGGCGGCTCACCGGCGCTGAGATGGCAATCCGAGGCTCCCTCTTTCACGGCGAACGTCAACAATTTGGAAATATCCATTGAGTGCTTCCTCAAAGCGGACCGATGATGACGGCGAGAAATACGATACGGTGGGATGATGCCATAGGGGCGGGGAAAAGCAAGAAAACGGCTGAAATGCGTCGAGACGATCGGCGCGAATCGGATGCGGATCAAATAAGACGCAGGGCGCGACCGGCTGACTCGAACGCCTGCAATGCCTCTTCGAGGTGACTTGCCGTATGTTCGGAGGTGACGGTGACCCGGATGCGGCTGGTCCCATGGGGGACGGTCGGCGGTCTGACGGCCGGCGCATAGACGCCATGGGCCAGCAGTTGTTCGGCAAAAGCGAGGGCGATGGCGGCGTCGCCGATCAAGACGGGTAAGATGGGGCTCGCGGTCTCCGTCAAGCGAAAACCAAGACGACGTAATCCGTGAAACATCCGGGATTGGTTCTCCCACAATCTGGCCCGCCGCTCCGGTTCTTGCCGAATAATGGTCAAGGCGGCGCGCGCAGCGGCCGCCGTGGCGGGGGGAGGAGCGGTCGTGAACATGAACGAGCGGGCTGTGTTGAGCAAATAGTCGATGATCTCCCCGGAGCCGACCACATACGCGCCGCTGCTGCCCAGTGCTTTGCCCAACGTGCCCATGTGAAAGGGGATGTCATCTTCCACTCCCAAGGCTTCAAGCGTTCCTCTTCCGGTGGCGCCCATGACGCCGGTTCCGTGCGCGTCGTCGACGTAGAGGACGGCATCATAACGGTTGGCGAGAGACGCCAATTCCACAAGGGGCGCAAGGTCGCCATCCATGCTGAATAATCCGTCGGTGATGATCAGGGTCCGGCGATAGGACCGTCTCCGCTTCAGCAATGACTCGAGGTGATCGGCATCGCGATGCCGAAAGACTCGGAAATCGGCCCCGCTCAATCGACAGCCGTCGATGAGGCTGGCATGACACAGCCGATCCGCCAGGATGAGATCGTTGCGTCCGATCAGGGCGGGGATGACGCCAAGGTTGGCAAGATATCCCGAGCCAAATAAAAGCGCGGCTTCCGTTCCTTTGAATGAAGCCAAGGCCGATTCCAACTCGGAGTGGGGAGGAAGCGTCCCGCAGATCAGCCGAGACGCGCCGGCGCCGCTTCCATATTGTTCTGTCGCGTGAACGGCGGCTTGGATGACCGAGGGATGGACCGCCAATCCAAGGTAGTCGTTGGAAGACAGGAGGATGACCGGCCGTCCGCCATACCGAACGACGGGGCCCGTGGAAGATTCCACCGTATTCAACCGGCGGGTCAGGGCCTCATCGAGTTGATGTCGATAGTTCGTGCCGAACCGGTTCGGGGGCATGTCAAAGGCGTTCGCTTTTTATTCTTGGACGGCTCGTGCATTGACAAAGCAAATCAGCCCTTAGTATAAAGCCAAGGTTTCTTTCAATGGAACGTTCCAAGGGTATTTTTAGATTTTTAGAGGACCATTCGAGCATGACCTATCGCATCAAAGTTCCCCCCCGCCAATTGCCCGTTGATGAGGCCAAATTAGTCGGGTCGTTGGAACAGTGGCTCATGGACATGAAAAAGTATCGGTGGTCGCTTTTGGGAGGGGTAGGGGTGTTGGTCGTGGCGGGGGGTATTCTTGCGGCGGTCTTGTGGCAGAACGCGGAAGCCGCCCGCAAGGCGCAAGACCTGGAACGGGAGGCGACGCTTCATTATCTGATGCGCCCGCTGAATGATCCGAAAAAAGTCGAATCAAACATGCAGGAAGCGATCGCCCTGTATAAGAAAATCACCGTCGAGTATCCGAACACGCCGTCGGCCCCTCTGGCGCTGTTCGGTCTGGGCAATGCCCTGCTCGAAACCAATCAACTTGACGCCGCGATCGACGCCTATACACGGTTGGTTTCCACCTACGGCTCGAACAAAACGCTGATCGATCTTGCCCGTCAAAAACTCGCCTACGCCTATCTCTTGAAGGGAGACGTCGCTCAAGCGACGCAGTCCTATTCAGCGGTCCTCAATAACCCCGAAGCGTTGAACCGTGATCAGGCATTGTTCGAGTTGGCTCGGCTGGATGAAAGCCAATCGCGGCTTGATGAAGCGTTGAAGCGGTATCAGGAGCTCATCAAATCTTATCCCAACTCTCCGTTTGCCAATGAAGCCGTTCTTCGGGAAAAAATTCTCGAGGCCAAAAAATCCTACGAGGCCGCCTCCTCGTCCGACAAAAAGCCGTAGCCCTTACCTGGCGTTCATTTCATCACCAGGCCGTCTTCATCACCAAAGTCGTCACCCGGCACGCCTCTTCGTGAAGAGTGGAGAAAAGAGGTACTTATCGACGAATAAGGAGCATCTCGCCCGTTTTGAGAAAGGAGCGGGACAGGTTGTTTTGCGCCTTCAACGTTTTGACCGGGACCCGGAATCGTTTGGAGATTTTTTCCAGCGTGTCTCCGGCTCGCACGCGATACCACCGCGACGTTTCCGCTTTCACCTGCTTTGTTTGCGGCGGAAGGGGGGGGAATTTATAGGTGGGGATTCGATCCAGCACCTGCCTGAGTTTTGCCGCAGTTCCGACCGGAACTTTCAGATGATACGCGGAATCATCCGGAGGCGTGGCATCGCGCCGAAGCTCCGGATTCAAAAGCCGAAGCTCTTCGTACGGAATACCGGAAAGATTGGCGATTGCTCGAAAATGCAGCGGTCGGTCGACGACCACCTCTTCAAATTGATGAGGCGGCACCGTATCTTGATTGAACCCGTAGCGGTCCGGGTTGCGGGCGATGATGGTGGCGGCCATGATGCGAGGGACGTAGTGCTTGGTCTCAGGTCGAATGAGTTTGGTTTTCGAAATATCCCAGAACGTTTCTCCCTGGGTCTTTTGCAGCGCGCGCAGCACCTTGCCCTCACCGGCGTTGTAGGCCGCCATGGCCAAGGGCCACGTTCCGAAAAGGTCGTAGAGATCCCGGAGATACCGGGCGGCGGCGACGGTCGATTTGATCGGATCTCGTCGTTCATCGACATAATGATCGATACGGAGGCCATAGGTTTTGCCGGTTGCCTTCATGAACTGCCAAGGGCCGGTCGCTTTCGCCCGTGAATACGCATAGGGGTTGAAACCGCTTTCCACCAACGACAAATAGATCAGGTCGCTTGGAAGATCGAACTCCGAAAAAATGGATTCAATAAGCGGGCGATACCGGCTGAGCCTCAGAAGCCATTGTTCAAAGCGATCCCTGATGGAAGTATGAAAGAATCGGAGGTGGCTTTCGACAACCGGATCGATCACTACGGGAATGTTGTAGGCCTCGCTCTCCATATCTCCCTCAGGATCAGAGGATACAGCGATTTGGTCGTTCAACTCGGAGGCGGCCGATGATTCAGCCGTGGCTCCGTCGGTTTCATTTGCCGGCTGAATGCCGGTTGACGTCTGCCGGGAGAAGGCAAGTTCCGAGTCCAATGGAACGAGATTGGAGTCAAGGTCTTCATCACCACGGTCACCAATGAGCCCGGCAGAAGGGATAGAACCGGAGTCGATCTCAAGACGATCACTCGCCGCGCTTGTTTTGATGGGCAAGAGGAGCAGCAACGCACATAAAGGCATCATCAGGCCCTTGGGCATCATAGCTGTACGTCGAGATCGTAATGACATGACGATAAGCCTCTCCCTCTTGAGTCAAACTATGAACCTCATACTGGTCTCGGTGCGCCTAGACTATCGGGCGGTCTGATACTTGTCAAGAAATGAAAGGGATGGGAGTCCCCTCTTTAGGAGGATGAGAGATGCGAGCATGATGTCCATCCTTGATGCGCTTGATACGATCAACGATGTTTTTCTGCCGCGCCATCGGGATTCATTGTGAAAAACTTTCTGGAAACATCTCCGGTTGCGGCGGGCCATTTCTTGACAGTTTCCAGGCGCTAATGGTAGCGTACCGCCTCTTCTTTCTCGTGGACGCCCACCGAACTTCGTTGGTGTAAGGAGGATTGATTCATGTTGAAGCGGTATCTCTTGGCACCCGGTCCGACACCTGTGCCGCCCGAAGTCTTACTGGCCATGGCTCGGCCGATCATCCATCACCGAGCGCCGGAGTTTGACCCTATTTTCGCAGAGGTTCGCGCCGGCCTGCAGTGGCTGTTTCAAACACGGAACGATGTTTTGATGCTGTCGGCATCCGGCACGGGAGGCATGGAGGGAGCCGTTTCGAATTTTTTATCGCCCGGCGACAAGGCCCTGTTTGTCAACGGCGGCAAGTTCGGAGAGCGCTGGGGCAAAATCTGCAAAACCTTTGGAGTCCAGGCGACCGAAATCAAAGTCGAGTGGGGCCGCGCGGTTGATCCCCAACAAGTCGCCGACGCCCTCAAAAAAGACCCGGCCATTAAAGCCGTCTACGTTCAAGCCAGCGAAACCTCGACAGGGGTGTCCCACGATGTCAAAACTTTGGGAGAAATCGTCAAAGCGTATGACAATACCATTCTCGTGGTGGATGCCATCACTGCATTAGGGGTATTCGATATCAAGACGGATGCCTGGGGATTGGATGTCGTGGTGACCGGCTCGCAAAAAGCCTTGATGTTGCCGCCCGGCATGGCCTTTGTGAGCGTGAGCGACAAGGCCTGGGCCTTGGCCGATAAGGCCAAGAACGCCGCCTTTTATTTTAATTTCAAGAAAGAGCGGGAGAATCAAGTCAAGAATCAAACGGCGTTTACTCCCACCGTCTCTTTGATCGTCGGCCTTCAGGAAGTCTTTAAAATGCTGAAAGCCGAAGGGCTCGACAACATCTTCGCGCGACAGGGACGGTTGGCGCGCGCCATGCGCGAAGGCATTCAGGCGGCGGGCTTGACCCTTTTCCCCAAGGAGTCGCCGAGCGACGCCTTGACGGCCGTGTGCGCGCCGGAGGGCATCGACGGCCAGGCCATCTACAAAAACCTGCGGGTGCAATATGGAATGACGGCGGCGGGGGGACAGGACCATCTGAAGGGGAAAATTTTCCGACTGTCGCACATGGGATACGCCGACACGTTTGATGTGATCGCTGCGCTGGCAGCGACCGAGATGGTCTTAAAAGGACTTGGCCATCCGGTACGGTTGGGAAGCGGGGTCGGAAAAGCGCAAGAAATCCTGATGGCGAAGTAGAAGTCGTGGACAAGGACGGAGCGGGAGCGGCGGCCATGAAGATCTTGGTGAGTGACAGCCTGTCGAAGCAGGGCGTCGAGTTGTTGGAAAAGGCCGGATTCACCGTCACGGTGAGATCCAAGATGCCGAAAGAGGAACTTTACGCGGAGATCAAAGACGCCGACGGCTTGATCGTGAGGTCCGGCACCAAAGTGACGGCGGAGCTGCTGGCCGCTGCTGAAAAACTGAAAGTGGTGGGACGGGCCGGATCCGGGTTGGACAACGTCGACATACCGGCGGCCACCCGCCGAGGCATCGTCGTGATGAACACGCCGGGCGGCAATACGGTCACGACGGCCGAACATACGATGGCGTTGATTTTTGCGGCCTGCAGAAAAATTCCCCAGGCGACGGCGTCGGTCAAACAGGGAAAGTGGGAAAAAGACAAGTTCATGGGCATTGAGCTCTACAATAAGACGCTTGGCATCGTGGGAATCGGTCAGATCGGCGGCTACTTGGCCAAGCTCGCCCAGGGAGCGTCCATGAGCGTCATCGCCTATGATCCCTATCTTGCGCCGGATCGAGCCGAAAAAATGGGGGTGGGGCTGGTCGAATTGGCCGAGTTGTTTCGCCGCGCCGATATCGTGTCGGTTCATACGCCGCTGACGGCGGAGACCAGGTCGCTGATCAACGCCAACGTCATTGAGACTATGAAACCCGGCGTGGTGCTGATCAACTGCGCGCGCGGCGGCATCATCAACGAGGCGGATCTCTATGGGGCGTTGAAAACCAAACGAGTGGCGGCCGCTGCCTTCGACGTGTTTGAGGAAGAGCCGGTCAAACCCGACAATCCCCTGCTGACGTTGGATAACTTCATTTGCACGCCGCACATCGGCGCCCAGACCACCGAGGCGCAGGAAAACGTCGCCGTGGCCATCGCGGAGCAGATCGTCGATTATTTCACAAAAGGCGTCGCAAAGGGCGCGGTCAACATTCCCTCGGTCGCGCCGGAACTGCTGCCTCGCCTCCAACCGTTTTTGATTTTGGCGGAGCGGCTGGGCTCGCTTCAAACGCAATTGTCGCACGGCGCGATCGAACGAGTCACGGTCGAATACAGTGGAGAGGTCGCGTCGTTGTCGGTGGCGCCCCTGACCATCGCCGTGCTGAAGGGACTCCTCACCCCGATTCTGGAACATCCTGTCAATTATGTGAACGCCCCGATCGTGGCCAAGGAGCGAGGCATCGAAGTGAAGGAAGTCCGAATCTCCGACGCCGGAGACTTCACCAGTCTGATTCGGGTCCGGGTCGAGTCCGGCAGGGCCTCGCACCAGGTGGCCGGCACCCTCTACCATAAAAAAGAAGCCAGGGTGGTGGAGATCGATCAGTTCAAGGTGGAAATGGTTCCGGAAGGTCACATGTTGTTCATCCACAACATGGACCGACCCGGTGTGATCGGCATGGTGGGCAAAGTGTTGGGCGACAACGGAATCAACATCGTGCGGATGCAATGCGCTCTCGAGAAGCGGGGAGGGGACGCGTTGCTGATCATCGCGGCCGATACCGAGTTTCCGGCCGCCGTGTTGGACGAGATCAAATCGAGTTCCAACATACTTTCAGTCAACGTCGCGAATCTTGACTGACGGCTTGGCCGATTCTGTCAGGGTATCATGGGCTTTGCTCCTCCTTCGTCCGGCCTCCCTCCGGAGGAGATCCAACCGTTGAGAGAGCGATCGCTGGTTCCAGCCGGGATGTCGACGATTCTTCCGGAAGCGGCACGCCGTTTTCGGAAAATCGAGACGCAACTGATCGAGACTCTGGCCGGTCGCGGCTTCGAAGAAATCATCCTGCCGACCTTCGAATACCTTGACGTATTGACGCCCGGCCTTGAGCCGGAGCTTATCGAGAAATGCTATAAAATTCCCGACCGGACGACGGGTCGCATCCTCCTCCTTCGTCCCGACGCCACGGCGCAAATCGCCCGGACCGTCGCGATGGGGATGATGGGCGACCGGACGCCGCTCAAGCTCTCGTACCGAACGACGGTGTTTCGCTATGAACCGGAACACGCCGGTCGAGACCGGGAAATTTTTCAAGTGGGGGCCGAACTCATCGGAACCGACGATTCCGCGTCGGACCAAGAAATCGTGTCGTGCCTGATCAATTGCCTGCGGAATATAGGATTACGGTCGTTCAAGGTTTCCCTGGGGCACGTCGGATTTTTCAAAAGGCTGCTCGTTCAAGCGGGGCTCTCGGACATGGGAAAGAAACAGGCGGAGCAGGCGGCGGCGCGCAAGGACGTTCCCAAACTCGAAGACATTTTCTCCGTTGAGCGCGTCCCGCCACGAGCCGGACGGCGTCTACTGGAAGCCTTGGAACTCTCCGGGACGGCCGAGGTTATCACCGAAGGTCGAGCGTTGGCCGGAAAAGACGCGGCTCTTCACCGATCGCTCGATCGGTTGTCTCAGGTCTATCACGCGCTGTGTCGCGCGGGGCACCGTACGGCGCTGTTTCTTGACTTGGGAGAATTTCGCGGGTTTGATTATTACGACGGGATCGTCTTCGACGTCTTTGCGGAGGGAGTCGGGGTGGAACTCGGCGGCGGCGGACGTTATAACCACTTGATCGGCCGGTTCGGAAAAAACCTGCCTTCGACCGGCTTCGCCTTGATCGTCGATCGCTTGTTTCAAGGACTCGGTACGACGGTCGTGCGATCCGTCTCATCCTCGAAGAACTCTCCATGAAGCCTGCAGCCGTTGATTTGTCACAGCCGAAGCTTCCTCCGCAAAACATCGAGGCGGAACAGTCGGTCTTGGGCGCGATTTTGTTGGACAACGCCGCCATGCCCAAGGCGATGGAGCTGATCACTGAAGAAGATTTCTACCGCACGGCCCATCGCAAGGTGTACCGGGCCATGCTCGATCTGGCCGACACCGGTGAAGTGATCGATCAAATCACTCTGACGGAACGTCTGGCACGGATGGGAGAGTTGGAAACCGTCGGCGGCGCCGCGTATCTGGCCGAACTGGTTCAGATCGTTCCCAGTGCCGCCAACGTCCGCTATCACTGCAAAATCGTCCGTGACAAGGCCGTCGCGCGGCAACTGCTCGCGACTTCCACGGAAGTCTTGACGAGGGGCTATGAAGGAACCGCATCGATCGATGAGCTCCTCGATTTTGCGGAACGATCCGTCTTCAGCATCGCTCAGGGCAAGTTGGAGCGGCCGTTCACTCCGATCAACCAAATCATTAAAGAAAGTCTCGATCTGGTTGATAAGCTGTCGAAAAGAAAGGAACACGTCACCGGCGTGCCGACGGGATACTATGATTTGGATGACTTGACCGCCGGGCTTCAACCGTCCGATTTGGTCGTCGTGGCGGGCCGGCCGAGCATGGGCAAAACCAGCTTGGCGCTCGGTTTCGCCACCCATGCGGCCATCCACGCGAATGCGGTCGTCGGCATCTTCAGCCTGGAAATGTCCAAGCCGCAGATCGTGCTCCGGATGTTAAGCTCCGAAGCGCGCGTCGATTCTCACGCGTTGCGGACCGGAAAACTTCAGAAGGAAGATTGGTGGCGGTTGGCGGAGGCGGCCGGTCGGTTGGAGCAGGCGCCGATCTACATCGACGACGCCGGCAACCTGACCGTGCAGCAAATGCGGGGAAAAGCCCGCCGGCTCAAGGCTGAGAAGGGGCTCGACCTGCTCATCGTGGATTATCTTCAGTTGATGCAGGGACGCGGCGACGCGGAATCGCGCCAACAAGAAATTTCCGACATCTCCCGCTCGTTGAAAGCCTTGGCGAAAGAGCTGAACGTGCCCGTCGTGGCGCTGTCCCAGTTGAGCCGCGCCGTCGAATCCAGAAAACCACCGATTCCGATGTTGGCGGATCTGCGGGAGAGCGGCGCCATTGAGCAGGACGCCGACGTCGTGATGTTCATCTACCGGGAAGACGTCTACGATTCCAATTCGGAACGCAAGGGCATCGCCGACATCATCGTGAGCAAACACCGCAACGGGCCGACCGGGAAAAAAGAGCTCTTTTTCCACGATCGGTACGCCAAGTTCGAAAGCCTCGACCTTCGCGAGGCCTGAGGTCGTTTGCGCGCCGCCCAGCCGCTCGGTATACTGTTCATACATGCGTGATCATCACACCGACTTCATGGCAACAGTTCAAAAAATGGCGAGACCGATGGCGTGCTCCCTGCGGATCGGCTGCCTGAGACGGCGGGCCGTCCGATCCGTCGTCGGCTCTCTGGCGATCGCGTGCGCCGTCATGGCCTGTGCCGCGTCGCCACGGGCGCAGGAATCGCAACTCCTTTCGGAAGAATCGACCCCGCGACAAGCCGCCACGTCCCCGCCCAATTCGGCCGCCACTTACCATTTCATGCTGGGCTATCAAGCCGAGCTGGCACAGGACATTGAAACGGCCCTGCGGGAATATCGAGCGACGATCGAAGCGGACCCGACCTCGCGCGACGCGAAGGCCCGGTTGGCCGCTCTTTATTTCGGTTTGGGCGACCTCTCCAACGCGGCCCGTTACGCGGAACAGGCGGGAGAAGGAACCGGGCAGACCGCTCAGCTGTTGACGCAGATGGCGGGCATTTTGGCCGGTGCCGGGAAGCCGGAGCGGGCGGTTGAGCTTTTGGACAAGGCGATCGGGCATGCTCCGGAGCGTGCAGAATCATACTTTTCAAAAGGCCTCATCCTCTTGAACCTGAAAAGAACGGCCGAGGCGGAGCAGGCGATCAAAGAAGGCTTGCGATACGCGCCTGATTCTCACGTCGGTCACTATTATTTGGGCCGCATTTCGGTTGAAATGGGCAATATCGAGCAGGCCGTCTCCGGTTTTCACCAGTCGATGACGGTGAATCCGTCGTTCGAACCGCCCTATCTGGCTCTTGCATCGATTTATGAAACTCGGAAGGAACGGGACAAGGCGATCGGCTTGCTTCAACAGTATCTGCGTCAGGTCAATCCGCACAACAAAGAAGTCAGACGGCACCTCGTTCAGTTGCATCTCACCGCCAAAGATTACGCGGCGGGGGCGTCGGAACTCGAAAAGATGCTGGAGGATGATCCCGGCGATCTCGACGCGCAGCTCAGAATGGCGCTCATCCATGGCGAACAAAAAGACTTTGCCAAGGCGATCGATCGCCTCACCGCCATTTTACGGGCCAGACCGGACGAACTGCGGGTGCGGGATTATCTGGGCTATCTGTATGAGGAGACCAAAGATTTTCCCAAGGCCATCGAGACCTATCGGCACAACATTCATCTCGATCCGCGATTTTTGGAGAGCCGTCTCCATCTGGGCGTGTTGCAGTATCGCCTCAAGAATTTTCCTGAAGCCATCACACACTTGAGCGAGGCGGTCCGCCTCAACCCCAAACAGCCGGAGCCGCACATCGTGCTCGGCCTCTCCTATTTGCAATCCGATAAGTTCGAGCAGGCTCTTGAGGCCTTTGAAGAAGGGATCACACATCACCCCAGGAACGCCGATCTGCATTTCAACCTCGGCACCGCCTATGACAAGCTGAACCGGTTCGACGACGTCGTGCGCGCGATGGAGGCCGCTCTGTCTTTTGACCCGCACCATGCCGATGCGTTGAACTATCTCGGCTACAGTTACGCGGAGCGCGGCATCAAGCTCGACCAGGCCCTCTCGCTCACCAAACGCGCCGTCGCCTTGAAACCGGACAACGGCTACTATGTGGACAGCTTGGGCTGGGCCTTATACAAGGCGGGGATGGTCGAGGAGGCGTTGAAAGAAATCCAACGGGCCATCACGCTTGTGAAAGACGACCCGGTGATTTACGAACACCTGGGTGAAATCTATTTGCAGCAACGCAAAACGGCTGAGGCGCGGGAAGCCTGGCTCCATTCTCTCGAGATCGACCCCTCCAACGAAAAGCTCTTCCAGCGGTTCCGCGAGCAAGGCTTCGGCGACCCGGCGCAGGAATTGCGCATCCAGCAAGCCAAGCGTCGTGTGGCAGAGCAGGGACAGATTCAGCCGGCCGCGCCGTAGATGACCATCTGAGACCGCATGGCCGGATGAATAGGAGAACAGCTTTGCGTACTATCGAGGATCAGAATTTTTTCTGGTTGGATCTTTATTCGTGAGAGACAATGCTTCCGTCGGAACAAGAAAGGGAAGGAGGGAGAACGCGATGATTTTCCACGTAACATTGGAGCAAGCGGAAGACGGCTGGGTTGTCGCGGAGTGTCCGGCGCTTCCCGGCTGCGTCTCCCAGGGAAAGGATGAAAAGGAAGTCCTCGACAACATCAAGGAAGCGATCACGGCGTGGCTATGGGCGGAAGACCAGAAGGCGATCAAGGCCCTTTCTACAAAGCCCGGCCAAGAGCCGATCATGGTCGCAGTTTAGCGGATGGCGAGATTAGCCAATATCTCTCAGGGAAGGAGGCTGTCAAGGCCTTCGGCAAGGCCGGCTGGGTACAAATTGGCCAGGTGGGCAGTCATGTCGTGATGATGAAGGCGAATGTGCGGGTCAATCTCTCAACTCCCCAGCACAAAGAACTTTCCGCCGGGACACTCCGGGCTCTGATTCGAAACGCCGGACTGACCGTGGAAGAATTCTTGTCGTTGCTGTGAAATTTGCTGGGGACAATCCTCCCCTTGCAATTGCGCGCGATCTATCCAACCCGTCACCATCTCTCATATATTGCGCATCCTCGCGACACACCAGTCAGAAACGGTGCTGATGCAATCCCTCACATTCTAGGATTCCATCCAGACCTTCGCTACAATGGCGCCATTGTGAAATTGACGAGTTTTGAGGCGATTGTCCGCGCTCTCAATAATGCCGATGTCCGGTATCTCATCGCCGGCGGGCTTGCGGTGAATGCTCATGGATATCTGCGTTTTACGAACGATGCCGACGTTGTCATCCGGTTGATCCCGGATAACGTCCGGCGGGCCTTTGCCGCGCTCGAGGCGCTTGGTTATACCCCGGTGGCGCCGGTCACCGCCGAACAATTCGCGGATTCAGCCACTCGCGAGGGCTGGATCCGCGATAAGCACATGCAGGTGTTGCAACTCTGGAGCGACCGCCATCGTGAAACCCCTATCGACATCTTCGTCTATGAGCCGTTTCCGTTCGAGGACGAATACGCCAAGGCGTTGATCAAACCCTTGTACGGGACCATCGAAGTTCGGTTTGTCAGCATTCCTACATTGATTGCCATGAAGGAAGCGGCGGGCAGGGAACAGGATCGGATCGATATCGAACACTTGCGCATGAGGCTCGAAGATGATGCCGGACGATGAACCGCATAGTTCAGCATTCAACTGGCGTGTGACCAGCTTCGAAGGCGCGCGCCGCGAACAGCTCCGCCGCTGGGCGCGCTTGCCGCTGGAGCGCATCCTGCTCGCCATCGAGGAAATGCAGGATCTCGCACAGGCGTTGGGGACGGCACCGGTTGAAGGCCGAAAAAATGGTCTTCCGCAACAAGAGAGCCCAAGATCCTGAATGTCTGTCTTCGAAACTCTCCGAAAAACCCCTCCGCAAACAGCGACGAAGCCGGCGAGGCTGAATTGAGCGGCCGGTTTGTACTCCTGGTCTCGGAGTCCACCCCCGCCATCGTGTAGCCGACTCTGCGACTCCGGTCGAGCCATCCTTTCCCCCCACGCGTATCCGAAAAGCCAGCACTCTCGTATCGGAGAAGATACGCGATGGACGATTTCGGTGCCTTGTCGTTCCGAGACGCATGACCATTGCTGTCCGTTGTGCGTCATCGTTGCCTGGCTCGAAATCCGCTTGAGAACGGGGAAAGTGAGCCGGTGCCAATTTTTGGCGCTGGGTCACGGAATCTGAAAACCAATGCGCGAAGGGGCTCGGCAGGCTCTCTCGGACGATCCATCGCAAAGCCACATGTTATCAAGCTGTTCGAGCAAGATCCTCACGAAAAGGTCACACGGCATTGAACCTGCTAGGTGAACAAGCAGGCGGCACCATCGCGCCGCGGATGTTCAACCAGGCCGGAAGCGGCCATGTCCTTAAACCAGGAGGCGGTATGATGAGCAGGGTTTTCAAAAAACAAGAGGGGTTCACCCTCATCGAGTTGATGATCGTCGTGGCGATCATCGGGATCTTGGCGGCCATCGCCATTCCGAACTTCTTGCAGTACCAGATGAAGTCGCGGCAGTCGGAGGCGAAGACGAACTTGCAGGCGATTAAGACTTCGATGATTTCTTTTCAGGGTGAACAAGGTTGTTATGTCGGTGTTTTGCCGGAAGTTGGGCAGCCGGCTGCAGCAGCTGGGACCAAGTATGTTCCCTGGCAGTGGGGCCAAGGAACACCCGCAACTCCTCCCCCTGTTCAGTGGTGTACCGGTGCCGCTCCTGTATTACAAGGGACATTTAATGACATTGGCTTCAGAGCTACCGGAAACGTCAATTATCATTATGCTGTAGATTCGGTGGTACTCGCTGGGGCAGGAGCTGCGCTGACTTACCATCCACAAGGTGCAGGTGGTGCGACGAATTCCTGTACCGCAGCAATTGCTGGAGCGGCTGGAAATGGTGCTGCCGGGGCCAACAATTTCTTTGCCCATGCTCAGAGCAATTTGGATGGTGATGGAGCAGTTTCAACTTGGGTTAGCACCGTTGATCATGGTGCTGCTGATTGCACAACGGGTGTGTTCTAGTCTCCTATAGTTACACCGTAAATAATCCCGGCAACCATCTTCGTGGTTGCCGGGATTTCTTTCATCTGTTAGCTGATTCAGTGTTCATATGATTGCTGAAGCCTCCTCTGTTCCCTATCCAAACATGTCACGCATTGTTCTTCATGTACTTTATGGGTTGCTCATAGCTGGATTGCTGATCCTCATCTCATGGGTGCAATTGCGCCTCGATCACCGCCAAGATCGAACGCTCGTCCAAATTGAAGAACTGGCCCATCTCCCCCCAGGCGACCATCTCAAGCCGGCCTTGCTCGGTTATCACCATCTGGGGGCCGATGTGTTGTGGCTTAAGCTCGTGCAGGTGATCGGTAAGCGCCAGAACACGATGAACGAATACGAATGGATGGCCCATGCCCTGGACGTGATCACGACGCTCGATCCCCAGTATGCCTATGCCTATTACGCAGGCGGGGTGATCTTGGGCGACTTGGCCAATAGGTCTGATCTGGCCAATAGACTCTTGGAAAGAGGACATGCCGCGAATCCTACTGTCTGGAACATTCCGTTTTTGCTCGGCTACAACTATTACTTCCTCTTGGCCGATCCTGACATGGGCGCCTACTACACGATGCGGGCGGCGGCAATCCCAGGTCGGCCGGCCTATCTGCCCGGGCTCGCCACCCGTATGGCGGCGGAAGCGGGCAAGCCGGAGACGGCGCTCGCGTTTCTTGAAGCGCGGCTTCGGGAAACGGACGATCCGGAAATGAAAAAATTCTTTGAGACCAGGATGAAAGAAGTCATCATCGAACGCGACATTCGTGTGCTGGAGCGGGCGGTGAACCAGTATCGGACGACCCATGGCCAGGTGCCACCATCATTGGCTGCGTTGGTTCAGGCGGGGCTGCTCGCGGCCCTGCCACTTGAGCCCTTTGGTGGAGAATATCATCTTGACCGACAGACCGGGACCATCACCAGCTCGACCCATCCGGAACGGCTCAAGACGTTTCATAAACGAAATCGGGCGCCGGCCTATCTCTATCCCAAGATCGAGCAGCCGGCCTATGTGTTTCCGCTGCGATGGCAATGACCTATGAAAGACAGGGCTGACGTCGTCATTCACATCGAAGATTTAACCAAGGTGTTTCGCGTCGGCTTTTGGGGCCGCAAGGTAACGGCGGTGGACCGTGTGTCGCTGGCCGTACAACGAGGCGAGGTGTTCGGCTTTCTGGGCCCCAACGGGGCGGGAAAGACGACCACGCTTAAGATGCTGATGGGCTTGATCTATCCCACGAGCGGCCACGCGACGATCTTTGGTCACCCGATCGGCGCGCCGCAAGCCAAGGCCAAGCTGGGGTTTCTGCCGGAGTCGCCCTATTTTTATGACTATCTCACCGGTGCGGAATTCTTGCGGTTTTATGGGCACCTGTTCGGCTTGCGCGGGGCGGCCCTGGGCAAGAGAATTGATGAGCTGCTCGACACGGTGGGGATGAGCCATGCGCGAGATCTCCAGTTGCGTAAGTTTTCCAAGGGCATGTTGCAGCGGGTGGGGATCGCCCAAGCTCTGATTAATGATCCGGAGCTGGTGGTGCTGGATGAACCGATGTCGGGCCTCGATCCGATCGGGCGGAAAGAGGTGCGTGACCTGATTCTGCGGCTGAAAGAATCCGGCAAGACCGTGTTGTTCAGTTCGCACATTTTGCATGATGCCGAACTGCTCTGCGACCGGGTGGCCATGATCATGAAGGGGCGGTTGGTGGCCTGTGGGCCGGTCTCGGATCTGTTGAGCGGCGGTTCAACCCACGAGGTGGAGCTGGTGATCGAGCGGCTGGTGCCGGAGGCGCTGGAGCGGATCAGGCCCTTTGCCAAAAAGGTGGTCGTCCAAGGCGAGCAGGTGATGGTGGTGCTGGCAAGCCAACAGGATGTGAACCATGCGATCGATGTCGTCCGTTCGGTGAAGGGCCACGTGGTGTCGCTCACGCCGCATCGAGCGTCGCTTGAAGATCTATTCATCCGCGAAGCCAAGAGCGCGCGGCAGCCGGTGGAGGCGGCGGCCTGATGAAGATCCTGTCGATCGCGTTGAACACCTTCCGTGAAAATCTGCGGGATAAGCTGCTCTACAATCTGTTGATCTTCGCGCTGCTCATGATCGGCAGTTCGATCATCATCTCGAAACTCACGCTGGGCGATTTCGATCGGTTGATGATCGACATCGGCCTTGCCAGTGTCAATTTCTTCGGCGTGTTGATCGCCATCTTCATCGGCATCGGGCTGGTGAGCAAAGAAATCGACAAGAAAACGATCTATACGATCGTCTCGAAGCCGGTGGCCCGTTATGAATTTCTCCTGGGCAAGTATCTGGGGCTCCTGATTACGTTGTTCGTCAACACCACGATCATGACGATCGGCCTGTTGGTCGTGTTATGGGCGAGGAACGTGGCGGTAGACGGTCTGTTGTTTCAAGCGGTGGGGATGATCTTTGTCGAGTTCATGGTCATCACGGCGGTGGCACTATTGTTTTCAACCTTTACGAGCACGACTTTAAGTGCGATCTTCACATTGGCAATCTACGTGATCGGCCATCTGACGCCAGACCTCAAAACCTTCAGCGAAAAGATGGATGAGGTGGGGCGGGCGGTGATGAACGGGCTCTATTATGTGTTGCCCAATCTCGAACGGTTCAATCTCAAGGGCCATGTCATTCACCATCTCCAGATCACAAGCGCCGATCTGGCCCTGATCGTGCTCTATGGCCTGGCCTATGCCACGTTCCTGCTCGTCATCGCCGGCCTGATCTTTGAGCGGCGTGATTTCCGCTGAATGTCAACTTGCATGCGAAACCAATCTGCGGTCCAGAGCCTGTCTGTTGGCCCTGACGCGACGAACAGCCCAACCGTGCTCACTCCACCCATCCCCCAGTGGGGCCCTTTCATTGCGTGCGGTCGGGCGCCCGTTCGCCGCGCCACCCGCAACCTGTTTTCGTCGACGACTTAATGATCTTCGGAGCGGGTTAGAGGGTTTTTGTGACGAGGGCTTGTGGGTTCTGCTCTCTCACACCGGCCCTGCCCTGTGTCGGTGCTGAAGACCTGCTAACTTTTTACAAGAATGGCTGCAATTGTGGTGATACGATGGGCTAGAGGGCTGGTGTTGTCTTGCCTTGTGGGCCTCTGCCCCTTAGCCACCTCTGTTGCCGCGCAAGAAAGAAAAGAGGCCATTCTGCTCCCCCAGCCCCTGCCGAACGAGATCGATCGGATCGAACTGGTTTGGTTCGGCGATGCAGAGCCGACGGTGTTGATCAATCAACTGGAGCCACCCCCGCGACATGCTGAACGATTGAGAGGCTCCGAGGTACGACTGATTCCGGCAGTGGAACAACTGCGGCCCTTTGGCTCTTGCCATGTGAGCTGGCTGGTGCGCGGAGAGGAGCTCGTGATTCAGTTCGAGGGAATGGCGGAAGCTGCCTGTGGAGTCGTCTGGTTTTTAGGGCAGCCAGAAGAGACGGTCGATGTCCTCTCGTTTCATGCTCTGCGGTTCGTGGGGAGATCGTCGGGAGCCATCGAACTGGGCGTGGCGGATCGGGCCTGGTGGAGCAGGCAGGACCATGTCTCGTGTGTGACGGTGAGCGGGCCGTTTGAGGCTGATGTTTCACTGGCTCGATTGATCGACCTTGTTGATCTCCGAGAACTTGTTGCCTTGACAATTACCGCCGTTGAGTTGCCCGCCGAACTCACCATCACGAAAGCGTGGGTCGAGGCTGCTCCCATGGAACGGCCTGGTCCCATGGGCCGGGGCCTGTGGGTGTGGGACCTTCAGAAGGCTGCCCGCCACGCCGATCAAGTGGTGGAAACCTGCCGGTCGATCGGCTGCCGGCGGCTGTCGATCCAGGTGCCTTCGGCTGGCGATTCCCCTTCTGTCTGGCGAGCCTTCTGTTCGTTGGTTCGCCGTTGGCGCGCCGAGGGGATTGAGGTCTTGGCACTGGATGGATATCCGGAAGCGGCCGTGAATCCTGATCGGCTGCTGGCAGGCATCCGACGCCTGATGGCGGAGTGTGGTGAGTCGCCGCCGGACGGCTTTCAGGTGGATATCGAGCCCTATCTGCTGCCAGAGGCGAGACTGGGGCAAGACCGATATCGGGACTACCTGACCTCGTTGGTTCAGATCCGGCACATGTTGCCGCCGGATGTGCCTCTGTCGGTTGTGGTGCCCTTTTGGTTTCCTGAAGTGTCAGTGGAGGGACGACCCTTAGCCCTGGGGGTGGTTCAGGTTGCCGATGAAGTGGTGGTGATGAGTTACCGGGTCGCTGTCGTTGAGGCCCAGACATTGATGGATGACTGGGGACGGTATGGAGCCCTGCTGGGCAAGCCGGTGTGGGGGGCGATGGAAACGAGACCCTTGCCGGATGAACAGCATCTTCTGCTTCGACGGGTGGCCCGGCTAGAGGAGGCCTCGGCCTATGTGGATCGATCGACCGGCCGTCTGGTGTTGGCGGCTCCTCGCTCGGCGAAGGGGGACCTGGTCTCTTTCACCGAGACGGCTCGCTATCAGGTCCAGGGCCATCAGTTGAGTTTTGCTGGCCGTTCGAAAAAAGCGGTGAAGAAGGCGATCACTGACTGGGCCCGCACTGATCAATTGGCCGTGACAGGAGTCATGATTCACGACTGGGAGGGCTATGAACAACTACCGTGATGCTCAGGAGCCAGGCGATTCCTCTCTTTCGGGTGACGGCGTGGCCGATCATCGTGCAAGACGGCGGCCCAGCCTGTTTACGTCGGTGTTGATCGTGACAGGGATCCTGATCGGCTGGTGGGTCTGGACCGATCCGTCAGCCCTGATGACCTTGCAGGGCCATCGCATGGTGGTGTTGCCGGGATTGTCAGGGCCTTCGATACCCTCCGTTCTTTCTGATGAGCCGCCCACTCCCTGGTCTTGGTACACGGACGGTGAGGTTCATCAGTTAGCTGTGCTGTTGACCGATCCTCGATCCAACTGGTTGGCACTGGTTCATGGCTTGAAGGCCAAGGGCATTCCATTTGTGCTGACCGATCAGCCGGAGCGGACCCTTCGCCATCAAGTGATTCTGGCCTATCCAACCCTTTCAGGAAAGGTCCTTAGCCGAGAGGCAATCCAACGGTTGGCGGCCCATCCACGACAGGGCGGCACGCTTATCGCGTGTGGGCCGATCGGGGGCGGTCTTGAAGAGGTGTTCGGCATTCAAGAGGCCTGGGACAATCGCACACCCACCACGCTGCTCTTTCACGGAGCGCCCTGGCTCTTGCGAGGTGATACCCCAGGTCGGGACTGGACGATTCCCCTATGGCATCCAGCGGGGGCTGATCCGCCGATCGGGGTGACTCGGTATCGCCCGTCATCCGCCACCACGTTGGCTTCATATGAAGATGGGTTGGCGGGGATCGTGCAACGGCCGATCGGCCCAGGATGGGGGATGGCGGTAGAGGGCGATATCGGATACCTGTTGTGGCGGGGACATACCTTGCGGGCCGAAGGTTTTTCTGGATCGTTTAACAATCGATTCACTCCGGCAACTGATGGGCTCTTGCTGTTGCTGGAAGCTGTGTATCGCCGAGGTGAGCCGTGGGCTGTCACGCTTGATCCGACGCCCGATGGCCAGACTATGACCGTGTTGTTGACGCACGATGTGGATGCCCAAACGTCGATGCGGAATGCCCTGACCTTTGCCAAGGAAGAATAGGCTCGTGGGGTGCAGGGGACCTTTTTATTCAAACGAAATACATCCGGGATTTCAATGACGAGGTCTTTTTGACCGATCAGTGGATCGCGGACATGAAAGCCTTGGCCGCCATGGGAATGGAAATCGACAGCCACACCGTGGCTCATTCAAAAGTGTTTGATCAATTTCCGATGGGAACGGGCACGGAACGGTACCCTGACTATCAGCCGATCGTCACGAACCGATTGGCGGCTCGGGGCGCGACCGTGCTGGGGGAACTGCGGGTGAGCAAGTTTCTGCTGGAGGCCCTGGCGCCTGGTGTCACGGTTCAATCGTTTCGAGCTGGAGAGCTGGCCTATCCACTGGGACTGCCCCAAGCCTTAGTGGCGACGGGGTATCGATTCGACTCCACCGCAACGGCCAACACGGTCTTGACCCATTTGCCGTACCGATTGATGAAGGATCGGATGGATCAGATCGAGGTCGATCAATATGAGTTTCCTGTGGCGGTCGAAGACGAAGAACTGCCGCCGCTCGGCGAACGGTTGCCCGACGCCTTGAAACTGGCCGAACAGATGAGTCGATACGGCGGGGACCTGACGGTGCTCATTCATCCCAACATCCTTGATCACAAGCTGCGATTTGAGGTTGGTTTGATTGAGGCGCTCAAGGCAACGGCCTGGATCGGCGCGCTCGATGAGTTCGGATCCTGGTGGAGGGGGCGGGATCACGTCGAGGTGGATGTCCTGGAAACCAACGACGGCCTTCGTCTGCGGCTCACCGCGCAGGAGCCTGTCTCTGGCTTGACCGTGCTCTTGCCCTTGTCTTGCGCCGCCAAAGGACAAGAGGCCGGGCCATCTCCACGGCCCTGGGCCTTACCGCGATGGTGGTGTCGTTGGAACGAGGCGCTCAGCGAGTGATTCCTTTGGATGGCTGCCGACAAGCAGGTCGCCGTGAAGCCTGAGTCTTAAGCGCTTGATCTCTCCCGTTGCGAGAGAAGCCGGATCGTCGCGGTAGGATGCGGTTGAGGAATAGGAGCTTCGAGCAGCAAATTCACTTCAAATGGAAGCCAAATGTCATGTCAGCTTGTCACGGCGCCCTCCGATGCCGATGAGACATGCCTCGCGTATTTGGCCATGACGCCGGAAGTATAGCGGGGAACCGGCTGCTTGACCTTTTTGAGCCGCGCCGCGATCTCTTTTTGCGTCAGCTTCACATCCAGCCGTCGTTTGGCAATGTCAAACGTGATGAGATCACCGTTTTTGACCGCTGCGATCGGCCCGCCCTTGGCGGCTTCCGGTGCCACGTGACCGGCCATGAGCCCGTGCGTCGCCCCTGAAAATCGCCCATCGGTCAACAAGGCCACGGAATCGCCAAGACCGGCGCCCACGATGGCGGCCGTCACTCCCAACATCTCGCGCATGCCAGGCCCTCCGGCCGGTCCTTCGTAACGAATCACCACGACGTCGCCCGCTTTGATTTGTCCTGCCTTGACGGCGACGAAGGCGTCTTCTTCTCGATCGAAGACTTTGGCCGGTCCCTGGAACTTCATGATGGAATGACCCGCCACCTTGACCACGCAGCCTTCCGGTGCCAAATTGCCTTTGAGAATGACCAGCCCGCCGGTCGGCTTGATCGGATTGGACAGGGGACGAACCACCGTTTGGCCCGGTGTCTCGGTCGCGCTATCGGCCTCTTGGCCGATCGTACGTCCCGTGACCGTGGGTTGATCGCCGTGGAGGAGACCGGCATCCAGCAGTCGTTTGGCGACCAGCGTCGTTCCACCGGCCGCATAGAGATCGGCGGCGGTAAACCGGCCGCCCGGTTTCAAATCCGCCAGCAGCGGCACCTTCCTGTTGATCTTGTCGAAATCATCGATGCCAAGTTTGACGCCGGCTTCTCGCGCGATGGCGAGCAGATGCAGGACGGCATTTGTCGATCCGCCTGTGGTGGCGACGGCCGCGATGGCGTTTTCTATGGATTTTCTGGTGATGATCCGGCGAGGCCGCAGATCGTTTTTTATCAGATCCATCACCAGTTTGCCGCATTCAAAGGCGACGTCGTCTTTTCGACCGTCCATGGCGGGGACGCCGTTGCGGCCCATCGGCGAGATGCCGAGGAATTCAAACGCGATTGCCATGGTATTGGCCGTGAATTGCCCGCCGCAGGCGCCCGGTCCCGGGCAGGCATGATCCTCAAGATCTTTCAACTCACCGTCGGTCATCTTGCCGGCGGCATGTTTGCCGACGGCTTCGAAGACGTCCTGAATCGTCACGTCGTGACCTTGAAACCGCCCGGGCATGATCGAGCCGCCGTACAGCATGAGCGAGGGAAGATTTAAACGGGCCAGCGCCATGACCGTTCCCGGTATCGTTTTGTCGCAGCCGGAGAGCGCTACCACGGCGTCAAACAAGTGGCCGCGGGCCACCAATTCGATTGAGTCGGCGATGACCTCCCGGCTGATCAGCGAGGCCCTCATCCCCTCCGTGCCCATTGAAATTCCGTCCGACACGGCGATGGTGTTGTATTCGATCGGGGTGCCGCCCGCGGCGCGAATACCGGCTTTGACCCGCTCCGACAACCGTCGGAGATGGTAATTGCACGGCATCACCTCAATCCAGGTATTGGCCACTCCGACGATGGGTTTTGCCAGGTCGTCATCGGTGAATCCCACCGCTTTCAGCATCGCCCGAGCCGGCGCCCTCGATGGACCGACCAACAGATCATGGCTCTTGAGCTTCAGTTCTTTCGGCATACCCCCGATCCTGTTCCTTTCCTCATCTTCACCTGGAACATACCTGTCTTTCTTTTTTGCGCCCAGACCGACTTCGTCCTCGTTACTGGACAGACATGTCGGCCGGCGGAACGGGCGGGTGGCCTCCCATTCCCTCATGCGGATTTTTCTTATGATGAGGATAGGCGCCGTATGAGCCACCGCCGTGCGGGCCTCCATAGGAGGATTTGCCGTGCTCCCGCAAAACCTTTTCATGCTCCGTCTTTTCTTTTTCACGCTGCTCCGGCGTCAACAGACCCAACACGTCTCTCTTCATTTTGAGGGCGGTCAGTCGAAGCGCCACTCGCTGATCGGCGCTCTGTTTCAACTTCGCTTCGATGGCGGCCAGGTCGGCTTTTTCATCTTCGGTCAGAGCCTTGATCTCTCGCTCGGTGATTTGGATGTCGGCCTCGGCCTTGATGCGCGCTTTATCGAGTGCTAATTGGAGATCTTTCAACTTGGCCACTTGGTCGGGCGTCAATCCGATGTCTTTTTCGTGTTTCAGCAGGTGGCGAATCAGATGTCCGGTCCCTCCGTGCATGAACGATTTGCCGTATCCGCCCATTTTGCCGTGACCGCCGTAGCCGTAGCCCGGTTCGTTGGCCCATGATCCCGTGCCTCCGCACATCAGCATCACCGCCGCTGCGACGCAGGAGACGATTCCACTCATGATCGGTTTCATAACCATCCTCCTTCCTCTCAAGCGATAGGGAAGACCGTGTGTTCGATACGACGAGAGGGTAGATTGCCACATTAGTCGTGGCAACGCAAGCAAGCGTCGTAGGTCGGGGCGCCTCTAATCGTGTTGTGATTTGGCGATGATCTCGGATCGAGGGTCGGGGTGGCTCTGTCGGGCGAGTTGTTGGTAGAGCGTTCGCGCCTCTTCCGATATGACACGCGGCATGATGATCTGCAGGGTCAAAAGCAAATCGCCCTGACCGCCGGACGCCGTTGGAAGTCCTTTCCCTTTGAGACGCAATTTGCTTTCCGCGGCGCTGCCGGCCGGGATTTTTACGCGCACGGGCTGAGTAAGGGTCGGGACCGTGACCTCGGCTCCCAGGGCTGCTTCCCACGGCCAAACGGGGAGGACGGCGTGGAGGTCGTCGCCTTCTCGATGAAAAACTTTTCCTGGTTTGATTTTAACGTGAAGATAAAGGTCTCCGCGTTTTCCGCCGTCTCCTCCGGGCCGGCCTTTTCCGGCGACGCGCATCTTCGTGCCGTCTTGGATACCGGCTGGAATTTTGACCTCGATGACCCTCGACTCCGCACGGGCGCCGGTTCCAAAACAGGAGTGACAGATTCGCCCGCGCAACGAGCCGCTTCCCCCGCACGTGGCGCAAGAAACCGGCTCCAGCAGCGAGACTCGTTTTGTGACGCCCCAATAGACGTCCCTGAGCGATACCTCAACGGTGGTTTCGACGTCTTCTCCTTGTTCGCTGAACCCTGAGGGAGGGGACTGTCGTTGCTCGCCGAATAAGTTTTCAAAGAAATCTGCGAAACCGCCGCCGCCGAAACCGGTCTGGGTTTGGCGGCCCGTGAAGCCGAAATCGTCGGATTTTGCCCTGCTTTTTGTGTGCGTCTCCGGCCGACTCCATCCCGTCGACGAGCTGCGTTGATCGTACTGTTTTCGTTTTTCCGGGTCGGATAACACTTCGTAGGCTTCGTTCAGCTCCTTGAACTTTCTTTCCATTTCAGATTTTGCGGCGCCGGAATGAAGGTCGGGATGATACTGTCTGGCCAAACGGCGAAAGGCCTTCTTGATGTCGTCAGGGGAGGCGGCTCGCGAAAGCCCCAGAATACGGTAATAATCGCGCGTCGTAGAGCCCATCCGATACCCGTCTGGATTGTCAGTGCGACGTCGCCTGTTTGGCCTTTGCCATCAACTTGCAATAGGCGCAGAGCGCGGCCGTGGTCGGTTGACCGCACGCCGAGCAGGGATGAAGAAGAGCCCGGTCATTTTCCGTCATGGTTTGACTGTCGGGGACATTCCGGCTCTGCCGCTCTAGAAACCCCCAGTAGAACGATTGTTTGGTTCCCGGCGACTCGGTTTCCAACCGATTCAACATGTCCTTATACAGAAGCGTTCTGGCTCCCTGCGCCATGGGGCACTCATCGACAATGTACTCGATCTTGTTGAGGATGCAATAGGCGGCCAATTCGCGCTCGGTCAAACGATACAGGGGCTTCACTTTTTTGGCGAATCCTTCCATGGACGCGGGAAGGACCGGTCCTTGTTTATCCAGATAGTCGGTTTGCCAATGCAGGATGTTGCCCAGCAGACGCGCGGCTTCGTCGTCGAGATTGTGCCCGGTCGCCATGACATCGTATCCGTGCTCGAGCGCCAGACGATTGAATTGATAGCGCTTCAGCGTTCCACAGGTCGAGCAGGGAGGACGATGAACCAATTGAGCCAATTCCCGAATCCCGGCGCCCTCTTCCTTTTCAACTTTGTGAATGTGCAGTGTTGCTCCTCGTGGACGAGCCACAATATCCGCGAAGCCTTGCACTTTCTCCTGCGAGCGATCGGAATAGCCCGAAATGCCAAGATGAACGTATAAGGCGTCCGCGTGGTACCCGATCGTGAGCAGGATATGCCACAGCGCCAGGCTGTCCTTGCCGCCTGAGACGGCGACAAGAATACGGTCGTTTTTGGCAAACATCGCGTGTGATTTAATCGCCCGATTGACCTGATCATATGTGAAGCCGATGAAACACGAGCTGCAAAATGCGGCATGATGTCGAGGTATTTTAATGACGGCGTTGCTTCGGCATTTCACGCAATTCATTGCACAGTGATCTTACGGATTGCTTAATAAAGAAGCAAATCGTTTACGCGTTTGTCAGCCAGACATGGCTCTTCTTTAGGGAAGGTTTTCCGACCGCTAAAGATCTGTTATGCTGCGACTGTGTGCGGTGGAGAGAAGGGCATTCGAGAGGTTTCGCCACAAAACAGACTTATAAGTTTACATAATCAATCTTATCAGACATGACATTTGAGGTTGCCGATCGTATCCGCAAAGAACTTTTCATTACCGGCAGCGCCCTGTACGAAATCGTTCTTGCCGTTTCGGAACGTGTGAATCGCAAGATTCAGATTATTCGCCTTCATTGGCAGGCCTCGACTGTTCTTCAGCGAATCGACGAGGTCGCCATGGAAACGGGTCGGCAGTTGGCCGATCATCTGATTCGTTCCCGCTTCACAAATGGAGAACACTCCGTTCTTGCAGCCATGGACACCATACTGACCCGTTCAATGAGCCAGATTCATGGCCTTAAGCAAGCCTTGCTGCAGATCGACACCAGAATTCGCGACTTGAAACTTGAAGCTGTTCATGAAGATTTACTTAAAATGCAACAAGATTTAAGCATTCGCTCGGCAAGAATTGAACGACTGACTGTTGCCCGCCGTGCTGCAGCGGTCGGCCGATCCATTCGTGAATTGCCTCGTTCATCGTCTGTCCATCTTGTTGTGGTGATGCGCGGAGCATTTCTTTTGGCGCCGTTGGAAGATGTGGTGTTTCAACCCGATGATATCGTTGTGTTGATCGGTCCGGAGTCCGAACTGTCTTCGTGTGTGGCATGGTTCACCAGTCAGCGGTCGTAAACACTTGGCTCGCCCAAGCGACTAGAGCCCTGCGCCTACATAGCAGCCTTAATTTTCCTCCGGAAATGTGCGACGATATAAAAAATGGAGACACAATCCATGATTAGACTTTTAGCAATTGCCTTCCTGACGGCTGTAACAGGGCTGTCTTTTGTGAAATGTGCCTTTGCAGAACAAGCGGCCGCCGGCACGTTACGAACCGAACTGCCCGGCATTCGCCTGCTCGAAGAAATCCAAACCGTTATTACCAATCTGGCGGAAGAGGTGAAACCTTCGGTCGTGAATCTTTTCCCGGTCCCCTCCGGGGGGCGCCCGCGCGATGGAGTCAAGACGCCGGCTCCGAATGGGCCTGGGTCGGGGTCCGGCTTTATCGTCGATAGTGACGGATACATCATTACGAATCACCATGTGATCGGCGATGCCGTTGAAGTCGAGGTTCGGTTTGCGGACAAAAGCAAACTGCTCGCTCAAGTGATCGGCAGAGATCCGGACACGGATTTGGCCCTTCTCAAGGTCGCGGCGGACCGGCCGCTGCCCAGCGCTCGGTTCGGCGATTCTTCTTCCGTTAAAGTCGGACAATGGGTCCTTGCCGTAGGCAATCCGTTCGGCCTTGACCGTACGGTCACATTGGGGGTCGTGAGCGGCATAGGGCGGGAAAATATCAATTTATCTCGATATGAAAACTTCATTCAAACCGATGCGTCGATCAATCCCGGTAATTCCGGAGGGCCTCTTTTCAATCTTCATGGTGAAGTCATCGGCATCAACACGGCGATCATTAACTTCGCTCAAGGCATCGGTTTTGCCATTCCGTCGAACATGGCAAAACAGGTCATTGAGCAGCTTCAGGCTAAAGGAAAAGTCGAGCGTGGATGGCTTGGAATCGGCATTCAACCGCTGACGCCGGAGTTGGCGAAGCAATTCGGCGTGTCCGAACACGAAGGCGTGCTGGTCAACGAAGTGTTCGACGGTGATCCCGCTTCCGTCGCGGGCATGAAACCGGGAGACATCATCATCAGTCTCAATGGAATTCTAGTGGATTCGCCCAATCGCCTCTCAAGGTTGATCGGCACGCTCTCACCGGGCAGCACCGCAAAAATCGAGGTGGTCCGAGACCTGACGCGCATCGTTCTGAACGTTCCTTTGACCGCGAAGCGCGACGGCCCCGTGGCCGCCGCGCTGCCTCAAGCCAAGGGAGAGGGCAGACTCGGGCTGGGTGTCCAAGACTTGACGCCGGCGTTGGCGGAGAAGTTCAATCTGAAGGAGACCCAGGGCGTCCTCATCGCCCAGGTGGAAAGCGGCGGGCTTGCTCACGCCGAGGGCTTACGCGAAGGCGATTTGATCAAGGAGATCAACCGCCTTGCGGTGTTGACCGCACAAGACTTTAACGAAGCGCTCGGTCGGATTCGTCGCGGGGATTCGGTTCTCCTCCGAGTCTTGCGCGAAGGACAAGCGTTCTACGTCGTGCTCAAAGTGACCGAGTAAAGACGGCCCTGCAAACCGGAAAGAGCCTTGAGCGCAACTCCCCCCTTCGGCTCGCTCACGGAGAGGCTGTGGCGTGCCGCTCCGCTTTATGCTGCTCGATGATTCTGGCAGCCGATTCGTTGGGAACTTCTTCGTATCGCGAAAATTCCATCACGTAGGTTCCGCGCCCGCCGGTCAGACTGTTGAGCGTTGTCGCGTAGGCGAGCAATTCGGCGAGCGGGACAAGTGCGTGAATGCGTTCGATCTGAGCGTCCGCATTGACGGACTGAATGCGGCCCCGCCGCCCGCTTAAGTCCCCCATCACCGCTCCAACGGCGTCCGCCGGGGTTTCGATCTCGACGGCCATGATCGGCTCGAGCAACACCGGGCGGGCGGTTTCCATGGCTTTTTTAAAGGCCATGGCGCCCGCGATCTTAAACGACAGTTCGGAAGAATCCACGACGTGATAGGACCCGTCATAGACGGCCACGTGAACGTCGACGACGGGAAATCCTCCCAAGACGCCTTCGTGCATCGCCTCGACCACCCCCTTCTCAACTGCGGGGATGAAGTTTCGGGGAATGACCCCGCCGACGATTCGATTCTCGAACGTAAATCCCCTGCCGCGCGGCAAGGGAGCCACCTCGAGCCAACAGTCTCCGTATTGCCCATGGCCTCCGGTTTGTTTTTTATATTTGCCTTGCGCCTGAGACACCGTGCGGACGGTCTCGCGGTACGGAATTTTCGGCGCGTGCAGCGAAACGTCGGCGCCGAATTTTCTGCGAAGTTTCTCCAGCGTCAAGTCGATATGGAGCTGACCCAGCCCGCTCAGCACCATCTCTTTGGTTTCTGTGTTGCGCGTAAATTCCAACGTGGGGTCTTCTTCGATGAGCTTATGAAGACCAAGGCCCACTTTCTCGATCTCCACCTTTGACTTGGCTTCGATGGCATACGAGAGGACCGGCCTCGGCAATCCGAGGTCGGGATACCGCACGGAATCCTTTTCGTGACAGAGGGTATCGCCCGTATGCGTATCGTGCAACTTTCCGACGGCGATGATGTCTCCCGCCTTGGCCGATCCGACCATCGTGTGCCGTTTCCCCATGAGGGTATAGAAATGCCCTAATTTCTCGCGCGATTGTCTCGATGCATTCCACACGGTCGAGTCGGCCTGAACGGATCCTGAAAAGACGCGGCAATAGGACAGTCGCCCCACGAAGGGGTCGATCAGGGTTTTAAATACCAAGGCTGAAAACGGCTCCCGCTCGTCTCCCTTCCACGTGCAAGGTTGGCCCGTGTCGGGATGTGTGCCCGGTAATGGGTGAGCCGTCCCTCGATCGGCGGGTGACGGCAATAATGTCACGATTGCATTCAGCAGGGGCCAGATGCCGACTGTCTGTAACGCCGAGCCGGCGTAGAGGGGAACCAGACGCCGGGTCAGGACATCGGAACGCAGCCCCGAGAGAAGGGTGTCTTGAGGCAGATCTTCTTGAGCGAGATACGTTTCAAGAAGGGTTTCGTCGCTTTCCGCAACCGATTCGACGAGTTGCCCACGTTTTTCTTTGAGGATTGGTTCCAACGCGGGCGGAATTGGGAGGAGTTGGGGCTTCGCGGTATGAGGAGCCGAGCGAACCAATGATCCGCCGAGAAGGTCGATGACTCCTTCGAGTTGAGGACCAACTCCGACCGGCACGACCATGGGAATCGGCTGACAATGAAGTTGCGCCCGGCAGGCTTCCAAGGCCGGATTAATCGACGCCCCTTCATGATCTAATCCATTCACAAAGAACAGGCAGGGAAGGGCAAGTTCTCCGATCCGTTTCCAGAGACGCGCCAATTCCGTCCGAACGGCGCCTTGGCTGTCAAGGACGATGATCACCGCATCAACGGCCTGCAGCGCCGCGAGAGGTTCGCCGATCAAACTAAGGGCCCCGGGAGTATCCAGGAGCGTGATCTGGGTGTGATTCCAGGAGAAGTGGAGGACGCTGGTGCTGATGGAGCAACGATGGCGGAGTTCTTCCGGCTCGAAGTCGGAAACAGTCGTCCCCTCTGCGACCGATCCGAGGGTGGGAATGGCGCCTCCGACAAACAGGAGCGTCTCGCTGAGGGACGTCTTACCCGCGCCGGCATTGGACACAATGGCGACATTTCTGATGGGCACTGCACGGATGTCTTCCATAGCCTGCCCTCCTTTACGAATAAGAAGTGGAAAGATGGTGTTGGCGGTGCGATCCTCCCTGTTGCGTCTTATTCCCAGGCGGCCGTCTTCGTGAGCCACCCTTCATCCGCAAAGCTTACGTAGCGTCCGTCTCCAATGATCACGTGATCGAGTACGGAGATCCCAAGCAATCTACCGGCGGCCACCAAACGATCCGTCAGCCGGCGATCTTCCTGGCTTGGAGTCGGATCGCCGCTGGGGTGATTATGCAAAAAAATGACACCGGCGGCCGATTCGCGTATGGCCGATGCAAACACTTCCCGAGGATGAACGATGCTGAGTGTCAGACTCCCTTCCGAGATCGTGGTTTCTTTGATGACCGCATTCTTGGCATCGAGCAGCACAACTTTGAACAGTTCCTGTTTTCGATCACGAAGAACGGGATAAAAGTGGCGAAAAAGATCGGTGCTTGACGAGACGCGCATGCCCGTTGAGAGCGGCGTCGCCAGAGACCTTCGACCCAATTCCAACGCCGCTTTGAGCTGCGCCGCCTTGGCCGGACCCACACCCTCGACCGAGCACAGTTCCTCCACACCGGATTTGATCAAGCCGCTAAGACCTCCGACGTGACGTAGAAGCTCCATCGCCACCTGCACGGCTGATGAGTCGCGCCTCCCCGTTCTCAACAAAATAGCCAGCAATTGAGCGTCAGAAAGGGCATCAGGCCCTTTGCTCAGAAGCCGCTCACGAGGTCGCTCACTTTCAGGCCAATAGGGAATTCCCTTGGCCGCCATTCTCCACCCCTATAACCTTACAAAAGGACAAAAAAATGACACCACGGACGTTTTTGTTCTAGGGAAAGAGGTCGCATTTAACCGGATCCTGAGGTGACTAAATCATAACTAATTGAAATGTCAATGCTCTTAAAATTGGTTCGCCTTTTGCTTGATGAAGTGACAGAAGTGAACATATTCACCTGAGGAGGGAGTGATGGAATGTCCAAAGTGCAAAGGGCTTATGATGTTGGAACGATTCTCCGATTTTTTCCTCATTTTCTACGCATGGAAATGTATTAACTGCGGCGCGATTATTGACCGGACGATCTCCAATAATCGACGCAAGAGCCTTGCAGCTCGAGAGCCGCAGCCCGTCGCCGCTCGTTAACGACAATCGGTTCTTTGAAGGTCGCACTAGCATCACGGGGCTGTCCATCCTTTACCCTCGTGAAGATGTCGTAGAACGATCAGGCTACTACAGAAACTATGGCTACGTGCCGGGCATTATAGTCTCTCTCCCGGTTGACGGTCAAAAAAATGCTTTTATGACACGACGGGCTGAGGTACACGGTCGAGTAATTACTAAGAAGAAAGGAATTGGTTTGCCGTTCATCTGACGGGGAAGGACCCGCCGACGATTTCGATTTCTTGACCCCTTCAAAAACGCTGTGTTACAGTCACTCCCCTGTAATAAACTGGGTCGCTTACCCTTTTCATGCGCGTCATCGCTGGGATTCACCGTGGTCGACGTCTTCGCCAACCTCAAGGGTTTGGGCTACGTCCTACTTCCGAGAGAGTTCGAGAAGCCTTGTTCTCCATTCTTGGCAATCGTCTTCCGGGCTGCCGCTTTTTAGATCTCTACGCCGGCACGGGGGCCGTCGCGATCGAGGCCTTGAGCCGAGGGGCCTCATACGCAACGTGTGTCGAGTCTGATCCTTCAGCGCTGAAATTATTAAGACAAAACGTCCACGATTGTGTAGGAGGCTCCTCTCTGACCGTATATGCTCAAACGGTCGAGCGGTTCTTATCGCGTCCTGATCTGTGGGAGGGAGAATATGATGTTGTGTTTGCCGATCCTCCCTATCCAATGGTCATGGAACTGACGTCGATCTTCGAGCATTCGGCCATTGACCGCCTTTTTGCTCAGGATTCCTGGTTTATTATCGAGCATGCGGCAAAAACGACACTGCCCACCCTGCTTGGATCATGTGTTTACCTCCGCGGCTATCGGTATGGCGATACTGCGCTTTCCCTTTATTCGCAAACCGACCGGACACCGTCATGAAAATAGGGGTGTATCCAGGAACGTTCGATCCTATCACGCATGGACACACGGACATCATCACCAGAAGCCTTCGAGTCTTCGACATTGTCGTGGTCGCTGTTGCACCGAATCCCGATAAACATCCGCTGTTTAATCTGGCCGAGCGGCTTGAAATGGTGAAGTGGGTCACAAAAGAGCTGAAACAGGTCGAGGTCACCTCGTTCGAGGGACTGCTGGTCGAATATGTCGAGCGATCCGGAGCCCATGCCATTATCAGAGGCCTACGGGCCATTTCCGATTTTGAACACGAATTTCAAATGGCTCTCGTCAACAGAAAGTTGGCCAGGAATGTTGAAACAGTCTTTCTGATGCCGAGCGAGGAATACTCCTATCTCTCCTCCACTATTATTAAGGACGTTGCCAAGCACGGCGGTTCGCTGACGGAGTTTCTTCATCCGGAGGTCGCGCACCGTTTGCGGGAACGAATCAAGAGAGTTGTCTTATGAAACTGGCTGCACGGGTCAATAAGATTACTCCCTCCCCCACCTTGGCCATGACTGCGACGGCCAAGGCGATGGCGGCGCAAGGCATCGACGTGGTGGATTTTTCCTCCGGCGAACCGGATTTTGACACTCCGGAGCCGGTGAAGGCGGCCGCGGAGGCGGCCATTCGAGCGGGTTTTACGAAGTATACACCCTCGTCCGGCACTGACGAGCTTCGTCAGGCCATCATTGAGAAGTTTCAGAGCGAATTCGGATTGCGGTACGAGAAGTCTCAAATTCTCGTGTCCTGCGGAGCCAAACATTCCTTATATAACTTGGCTCAGGCCTATCTGGAAGCCGGCGATGAAGTGATCATTGCCGCTCCTTATTGGGTCTCGTATGTCGACCAAGCGCTGCTCAACGACGCGACACCGGTTTTCCTGCGAACCAGCGAAAACGACGGGTACGCCATCGACGTGGATGACTTGCGACGATCGATCACGCCGCGGACCAAGGCGATTGTCATCAACAGCCCCTGCAACCCGACGGGAGCGACGTACGATCGAAACACGTTGCAATCGATCGCCGAGATGGCCGTGCGTCATCGCATATTGATCATCTCCGACGAGATTTATGAAAAGATCGTCTATGACGGGGTCACGCACGTGAGCATCGCCTCGCTGGGACCGGAAGTGGCGGCCCAGACCGTCGTTATCAACGGCGTCTCCAAGGCCTATGCGATGACCGGTTGGCGGATCGGCTACGCGGCGGGGCCGAAAGAGATCCTGACGGCGATGGCCAACATCCAAAGCCAGAGCACGTCGAATCCCTGCTCGATTTCGCAGAAAGCCGCCGTTGCCGCTCTCAAGCTTGGCGCATCGTTCACTGAAAAAATGGTGACGGAATTCGATCGTCGCCGCAGGGCGATGATCGACAGATTAAACCGCATCTCGGGAGTCACGTGCCGTATCCCCACCGGGGCGTTCTATGCGTTTCCCAATGTGGCGGGAGTGCTGGGAAAGCGTGGGCCGGACGGTCCGATTCACTCCCCGCAGGCTCTGGCTGATTACCTCTTGAAACATGCCCATGTCGCCGTTGTCCCCGGAGAGCCGTTTGGGAGCAAAGAACACATCCGCCTTTCCTATGCCACCGGGATGGACACAATCAATCGAGGGCTTGACCGTCTTGCGGAGGCGGTGCAAAAGCTACAAACCTGACAGAGTCCCCCTTGACTCCCGACGTCTCGCGGTTATCTTCACTCCGTTCATTTTATTGCCAATCAGGAGAGCGCCGTGCCGATCTACGAATACTGGTGTCAACCGTGCGCATATAAGTTTGAAGTCAAGCAGAGCATCAAGGATGATCCGATTGCCGCGTGCTCTCGATGCGGGAAATCGGTCAACCGCATCATCTCACCACCCGCCATCATGTTTAAAGGAAGCGGCTGGTACGTGACGGATTATTCGGACAAACTAAAACCGCCGTCCGGTGATGCCGCGGACGCATCGACCTCGTCAAAAAAAGAGGCGACGACGAACGCGGCTGCCGGCCCGGCGGCTTCACCATCCACGGCAACAACTCCTTCCTCTTCGGGAACAACCTCCTCGGGAAGTTCTTCAACGTCTGGTTGAAGTGTGCTTTGCTGAGCGTTGACGGTCAATCTTCAACTGCATGGGTAAGAGCCCTATCGCTTTGTTGCCGTAGACTTTTTTGCGGGCGAGCGTGCGGTCGATTTCTGGGCAGGCTTGCTCACTCCCTTTTGGGTTTTGGATGATTTCGCCTGGAATGCCGCGACTTGACGCTGTAAGCCGGTGATCAGAGTTGTCTTTTCCCGATTCAACCGGCTTAATTCATCGACCTGTGTCTTGAGATCGCGCTTGGCTTTGGTCAATTCATCGATCTGCGACTGGAGGTCGGACTTTTCGGCCGCCAGGGTCTGGATTTCAGTCCGTAATTGTTCAATCTGAGCCTGAAGCGCCGGGGGCCAGTAGTCACATCCTGAAAGACTAAATATCAGTACGAAACATCCGGTCAGGCTTGTGCACCACCGCACCCATCTTTTTGTCAACATTCCGTCGTTCCTTCCGTTCGAGTCATTAAACCCTTGTAAAACCTTTCCGCAACATCGATCAAGGCAACCTCAGGTAAACGCCTGGTTCTTTGTTCCAATCGCGGTTTGCAACATCGCTCGTGTCACGGCTCCTTCACGGATGACCTGGACGGTTTCCCCGAGGTCGATAACGGTCGATGGCGCTCCTCCCGGCGTCGTTCCTCCGTCAATCACCAGATCGATCTCCGAACCCAACGCTTCGGCGACCTCGGCCGCGGTGGTCACCGGAGGATCACCGGATCGATTGGCGCTGGTTCCGGTCAACGGCCCGACGTACATTAAAATATTCCGTAATGGTGAGCAGGACGTCAGTCGGACGCCGACCTTTCCTGTTCCCGCCGTGAGAGCAGACGGGAGCGAAGGCTTCGCAGGGAACAGAATGGTCAACGGACCAGGCCAGAAGGTATCAATTAATAACGTGGCCACGGGAGAAATGGACTCCGTCAACAGGGACAGGTGCTCCATCTTACCGATCAGCACCAGGATGGGTTTGTTGTCCGGGCGGCCTTTGATTTGTATGAGCCGGTTAACAGCCGTCGGGTTGAAGGGGTTCACACCGAGCCCATAATAGGTCTCGGTCGGAAATCCCACTACGCCGCCTCGTTCGATGGTCTCCGCGACCGTCTGCGAAAGACGGGAGCACTCTTGCTCACTATAGGAAAGGATTGTTGTCATCGATGCAGGGCCTAAAAAAGGAGCGGTCATCGCCCCAACGCGCGACTGGCGATGTCCCTGCGGTAGTGGCATCCTTCAAACGAAATGGACGCCGCTCTTTTATACGCCTCGGCTTGCGCGTCTTTCAATGAAGCCCCCCGTCCCACCACGCCCAGCACCCGTCCCCCGGCGGTGACGATCTCCTGCCCGCGACGGGCTGTCCCCGCGTGAAACACCATGGAAGAAGGGCTCTCCGCCGACGGTAATCCGGAGATCGAACACCCCTGCCGATACGAGCCCGGATACCCTTCCGATGCCATCACGACGCAGACGGCTGCATCATGGTGCCATTCGACGGTCATTTGATCCAATCGATGCTCAACCACCGCCTCGATGATGTCGAGCAGGTCCGTCTTGAGCAGCGGCAGCACCACTTGCGTTTCAGGATCACCCATTCGTGCGTTGAACTCCAGCACGAAGGGCGCTCCCTGCACCACCATCAAACCGGCATAGATTACGCCTTGAAACGGAGCCCCCAGCCTCGACATCGCGTCGACGATCGGTTGTAAAATGTCCCGCGCCACTAGTGCGCACAGCGCCTCCGTGCCGAGCGGCGCCGGACAATAGGCGCCCATGCCGCCCGTATTCGGCCCCGTATCTCCGTCACCGACCCTTTTATGATCCTGCGCGGGCAACATGGGCACGACGGTTCTGCCGTCCGTGAACGCCATGATCGTCAATTCCTCTCCCCGGAGGCATTGCTCGACCAAAATCCGCTTGCCGGCCTCGCCGAATACCATCTTCTCCATGAAATCGATGATGGCATGGCGCGCCTCATCTCTCGATGTCGCGATCACGACCCCTTTCCCCTGCGCGAGGCCGTCAGCCTTGATCACGACGGGCAGTGTCTGTTGTTCTACAAAGGCCAACGCATCATCGACCTTGTCGAAACTTACGGCCGGAGGGGTGGGAATTTTGGCGCGAGTCATGACCTCCTTGGAAAAAATTTTACTCGACTCCAACCGTGCCGCCTGTTTCGTCGGGCCGAAAATCTTGAGGTCGGCCTTTCGAAATTCATCGACAATTCCCGCCGCGAGCGGGGCTTCCGGGCCGACCACGGTCAGATCGATTCGTTCTCGCTCGACGAAGGCTTTCAAGCCGGCGACGTCGTCGGCCTTGATCGGAACACGGGCGGCAAGTGATTCAATGCCGGCGTTTCCCGGTGCGCAATATAACGTGGGGGTGCGAGGACTCTGCGCCAGCTTCCATGCGAGCGCGTGTTCACGCCCGCCGCTTCCGACAACAAGAACTTTCATGATCGCATCGCGGTTCCCAACGAGAAGATCAGGAGGTTCGACCGATTCTCCCCCCTGCTTCCCGCAGGCGAGAGACGAGACGTGCGCTGAATCATGGAGTGTGCTCTTCGGCAGATATTTTCCCGATACAGCGGCGCGAGAAAAGGCGGCGATGGTTTCACGATCCGATCAGTGGCGGAAATGCCGCATGCCGGTGAGAATCATTGCCATGCCGTGTTCGTCAGCGGCTTTGATGACTTCCGCGTCGCGGATCGACCCTCCCGGTTGAATGACGGCGGTGATCCCCGCCTGAGCCGCGGCATCAAGGCCGTCTCGGAAGGGGAAAAAGGCATCCGACGCCATGACGCAGCCTTTGACCGGGAGCTGTGCCTTCATCGCCGCCAGCTTGACCGAATCGACTCGGCTCATCTGGCCGGCGCCGATACCGACCGTCTGACCGGGTCTGGCATAGACGATCGCATTCGATTTGACGTGTTTGCAGACTTTCCAGGCGAAGGCGCAGGCGGCATATTCATCCTCCGTCGGCTGGCGCGCCGTCGGCACCTGCAACGTCCGCAAGTCCGGCAGTACGCCCAGATCACGATCCTGAACGATCAATCCACCGACCAGCTTTTTCAGATCATAGCCTTCCTGCTTTACCTTCGTCAGCGGCCCCACATCAAGCAACCGAAGGTCCTTCTTGCGCTTCAGTTCCGCGAGCGCATCCTCGGTAAAGCCCGGCGCGACGACGACCTCGACGAACGTGGAGGTGATTTCCTTGGCCGCCGCCACGTCAACCGGTCGATTGAAGGCGATGACTCCGCCGAAGGCCGAAACGGGATCGGTCTCGCGGGCTTTCACGTAGGCTTCCACCGGAGTTCCACCCAAAGCGACGCCGCACGGATTGTTGTGTTTGATAATGGCGACGGCACATTCGTCGTATTCCTTGGCCAGCTCGAGAGCGGAATTGGCGTCGAGAAAATTGTTGTACGACATCGCCTTGCCGTGCAGAATCTTGCCGCGCGAAACCGATGGTTCCTGCGATCCGGCCTCGCGATAGAACGCCCCCTGCTGATGCGGGTTTTCACCGTATCGAAGAATCTCGCCCAGCTCAAACCGGAGAGAGAGCAGTTTGGGAAACTTCACCTCCCCGCCCCGTATCTGTTTCTCCATATAGCCGGCGATCAAGCCGTCGTATCGCGCCGTATGCTGAAACACCTTCATCGCCAACTCGCGGCGCAGCTCGCCCGTGACGGCGTCGTTTTTCACGGCATCCAATACGCGCGTGTAATCGGCAGGATCGACGACGACCAGCACGTCTTCATGATTTTTCGCCGCGGACCGCAACATCGACGGTCCGCCGATGTCGATGTTCTCAATGGCGTCTTCAAACCGGCAATGGGGATTGGCGATCGTGGCCTCGAAAGGATAGAGATTGACCACCACGACGTCGATCGGATTGATGTGGTGCTGTCTCATCTGCTCCACATGCGCGGGCACCGATCGCCGAGCGAGCAGCCCGCCGTGAATTTTGGGATGGAGGGTTTTGACCCGACCGTCGAGAATTTCCGGAGCCCCCGTGTAGGAGGCTACGTCCGTAACTGTCACCCCCGCGTCGCGCAAGGCTTTGGCCGTTCCCCCGGTCGATAAAATCTCCGCTCCGAGGGCCTCGAGCCCCCTGGCCATCTCGACCACGCCTGTCTTGTCCGACACACTGATCAGCGCCCGCTTGATGCCAGCCATGTGTGCGCTCCTTGGCAATACTGATTTGTAACTTGTGGGTTGAAGGGTAAATGATCGCTTCCGAAAGGCGGGCGCAGGATAACAGACGAACGCAAGTGAGTGCAAGAACCGGAAGTCCGTCCTTTTTTGACAAGGCTGCTCAAAGGCTGCTCACTGGATGTTCCACTCCGAAACAATAAATCGGAGTAGGCCCGTGACGCCCGGAGTGGTTTCACTATCGAAGGGAACGTCAAGTTCGACCTTGCCGCCTTTGAGCTTCTTGGGATCCAACGAGTGGCTGACCGGACCACGATTGTCGCTTTGCCAATCGAATCGGACGGCCCAATCCGCTTCTTTGTTCGCCGGCGGGATCAACTCAACGATGACGGTATCGTGAAAAAGGTACCCGCCTTCATAATGCCCATCCGGCCAGAACTTCCGCTCGATTTCATAATCCGGCACCCGAACGCCCAACGTCACACCGTAAGCCAGCGACGGACGGTCTTGCCTCACGCGGGCCCGTTTGGATAGAAAAATCGTCGAGAGGTAGAGGTTTCGACGGCCCTTGCTTTTGGGGTCCGTCAGTTCGCGATAAGTTCGACAGGCTGCCGAGTCTTCTTCCGCGGTCCGGCGCGTCAAGTACCATCGCTTTCCTCGAGGTGCCGCCAGCGCTTCGAATTGATACAACGCATTGACAGTCTTTCCTTCCAGGTCAGCCGGCAAACGAATGTCGGTGATATCTACCCACATGTCCACCCGCACGTCACCGAAAAGAAAGCGGGTAAGGCTTTGATAGGCCTCTTCGCTATTGACGATTCCGAAGTAGCCCGAGTGCGACCGATAGGCGTAGGCGGTTGCGCAAGGTGCCGAAATCTTCCCCGACTTGCTCACTCCCCATACGGAGGCGTTTTCGATACGAACGAGCCCGTCGCTTCCATGGCCCGCGAAAGCCCTGGATAGACCCAGGGCTGCTTCGTAGTCTCCTCGATTGGTTCCGATCATGCAGAAAAACTTTTCGGAGGGGAACGCTTCTTCCGGCAGCCAATCGACTCGTTTGGTCTCCTGATAGAGCTTCTCAAGTTTCAAATAGCCGGCCATTCTCTTTCTATTGAAGTTATTGATGTCATTGGCGCTCAGCCATGAGGGCACATTGATTCCGGCAATGTCGACGCCGTTATGCGGAGTCGCATAGGTGAAGACCTTCTCAACGCAAGCGCGGGCTTCTGGCTTTCCCAAGGCCGGGTTTTGCAAAAAAGCCCGGCAGATGAGCCCTCCCATGGAGTGAGCCACGAGATAGCACCGAAAGGTTTTGAGCGTCACCTCGTTCGCGTGATTTCGACAGACAAGATCGCGGACGCGGAGGACCAATTGGCTTAAACCTTTGGCGAATTCTTCGATATCCGGCGTTTCTCCGGAACCCAAAAGCCGGGAGGCCTGTTCATAATATCGGTAAACGATGATCGATCGGCGAGGGATGCCCCCGTTCCACGCCGGGTCTCCGGCCCAATCCGGATCCATGATGTCAAGTCCGTTATCGAACACGTCGGAGTAGTCGAAATCGGAGCCCAGTCGCACAACCGGCGACTCAAAGACAAATTTCTTGGCCGGTTTGTCTTTATCAGGGGTCGCCCGATAGACCGTGGAGCCAAGGTTAAATCCGCAAAACGGGTCTGCCGTGGTCTGGTCGATCTCTCCCTGCGTCATCGCGTAGCCGCGCACATAAATGATCGGATGCCACGGACCGTTCGTATCGGAAGACATGATGCCCCTTCCTTTTCGGAATCTGAATTTGGCGGATTCTCCGCCGATTGGAAGGCTCCGTCAAGGACAATCGGCTGAATCTATCCCGTCGGTCTCGGTCAAACGAGCAATTGACGGAGCTGATCGT
This sequence comes from Nitrospira sp., assembly GCA_024331125.1. Lineage (GTDB taxonomy): Bacteria > Nitrospirota > Nitrospiria > Nitrospirales > Nitrospiraceae > Nitrospira_D. The sequence goes on along the minus strand of JANDJI010000005.1, from coordinate 9,388 downwards.
GATCGGGTAATGTCGCGCCTGAGCGCATAATGTTTTGGGGAGGTGACTGGGTGTACTGAACCGATACCTTCTTACCTTTTCAACAAAGGAGGGATTCTTATGTTGGCCAGCCGATTGGTCCGGCTCATCGAGCAACATTCGGAACAGTTGTCCCGTGAGCTCAATGAGAAGGTTTGGAACTCTCCCCGTTGCAGCGACCTCCATAAAGTCCCACCGGACGAATTGCGGGCCCGCGCCACTGAAATTTACCGGAACCTCAGCGATTGGTTGATGGAAAAGCCGGAAGCTGAGGTTGAACAACGATATACGGAGCTGGGAGCGCGCCGGGCCGGGCAAGGGGTTGCCTTCAGTCACTTCCTCTGGGCCATCACCGAGACGAAAGCTCATATGTGCGCGTTTATTCAACGCGAAGGCTTATCTGAAAGTGCGGTGGAGCTGCATGGAGAACTGGAGCTGATCTATCTTGTAAACAAATTTTTCGATAGAGCGTTGTATTATGCCGCCGTCGGCTATGAACGCGAACGTACTCGGATTGGAACCAATCTGAGACGGCGGAGAGACGACGTTCAGAAAGTCTACTTGTAGCCTTTTCGCCACCCGGGGAAGAATGCGCGCGGGAGAGCCCGCGCGCTTGTTTTCCGCAGCCGATTTGGAACCATCGGTACCGCACTGCTTGCCCCAAGTAAGCTGATTATCCAGGGAGCGGCTAGAATAAACAAAGAGCCCCCTCGGCATATGTCCAGCAGATTTCTTGATTTCCGACTTCCTCAATTTGTTTCTCCTTTTCAATGAATGATGTCAATTTCTTCTTGAGGAATTGATTCGTAAAGAGCCGCTCCATCGTCTGGTATAACGACAAACGATTGCTTCCTATGCAGCCGACAAACGCATGCGAGCATGGGTGGATTGAGCATGGATCTCTCCATCATCATTCCGGCGTATAACGAAGAACGCCTCATTGAGCGGTGTTTGGCGTCGGTCTTTGCCTCGTTGGCCCGTTGCGGCAAACCGGACCTGATGTCGGAGGTGGTGGTCGTCGACAATAATTCCACCGACAGGACGGCTCAGTTGGCAAGAAAGGCCGGGGCTCGCGTTGTCTTTGAGCCGATTAATCAAATCGGCCGAGCGCGCAACGCCGGCGCTGCCGTGGCGACCGGCGACTGGCTGCTTTTTCTGGATGCCGACAGTCTGATAAGCCCCGAATTGTTGATCGATATCTTGAGGACGATTGAACGAAACACCTGCGTCGGTTTGGGCAGCACGCTCTTGATGAAAGGTCTGCCCTGGTGGGCGAGGGGCATCTTCCTTTTCTGGCGAAGCATGTCCATCGTGTGTCGATGGGCCGCCGGCGCTCTTTTCGTGTGTCGTCGGGATGCCTTTCTCGACGTCGGTGGATTTCCCGAGGACATCTATGCGCTCGAGGAAATCGAGCTCAGCAGACGACTGAAGCAATGGGGGCGTCGGCGCAATCTTCAGTTTGTGATTTTAACGGCGCATCCGCTTGAAACGTCGCCTCGGAAAGTGACGTTGTATTCAAAAACCGAAATCGCGAGGCAGATCTTGCGCATTTTTTTTCGCCGGGGTCGAACGTTGCGGGATAAACGGCTTCTGTCCGTCTGGTACGATGGACGGCGCTGACCGTCCGACGGACGGCTTCATTGACTTCCCCTCGCCACATTCATAGAATCCGGAACATGGCTTCGTCGTTCGTTCATCTTCACGTGCACACCCAATTCAGTCTCCTTGACGGCGCCAACCAGATCGATCCCCTGGTACAGCAAGTTCGGGCGTTCGGCCAGCCCGCCATCGCGATCACCGATCATGGCAATATGTTCGGCGCCGTGGAATTTTACCGGAAAGCCAAAGACGCCGGTGTCAAACCCATTATCGGGTGTGAGGCCTACATGGCCATGGGAAGCCGTCACGCCAAAAAAGACAGCGGCCTGGCCCATAACGACTATTACCATCTGATTCTCTTGGCCAGGAACGTGACCGGCTATCAGAATTTAATTAAACTTGTCAGTAAAGGATATCTCGAAGGTTTCTACTATAAACCAAGGATAGATAAGGAACTTCTGAGGAATCATCATGATGGAATCATCGCCCTCTCCGGCTGTTTGAGCGGTGAAATTCCTTATTTGATCGGCCGAAACGATATGGCCGGCGCCATGGCGGCGGCGGCTGAATTTCAAGAAATTTTTGGGAAAGACCAGTTTTATCTCGAGGTTCAGGCCAACGGCCTTGATCACCAACGTGTCGCCAACGCCGGCCTGATCGAAATCCACAAAAAATTGGGGATTCCTCTGGCCGGGACCAACGATTGCCACTATTTGAAAAAGGAAGATGCCAGACCTCACGAGTTGATGCTGTGCCTTCAAACCGGAAAAACGCTCAGCGATCCGTCCAGGATGAAGTTCGATACGGATCAACTGTACGTCAAGTCGACGGAAGAAATCGCCCCGGCTTTTGCAGAATTTCCCGGAGCGGTGAGCAATACCTGTCGTATCGCCGATGCGTGCGAGTTGGAATTGGCTCTCAATAGGACTCACCTGCCCCAGTACACGGTACCGGAAGGGTTCAAAGACCGCGAAGCGTATCTGGAACATCTTGCGCTGGCCGGATTGAGGGAACGCCTCCAGGAGCGACCACGGACCAGACCTGCCGCAGCCTATGAGTTGCGGCTTCGCGAAGAGTTGATGATCATCTGTTCGATGGGATTTGCCGGATATTTTTTGATCGTATGGGACATCATTCGGTTCGCGCGCTCGCGACATATTCCCGTGGGACCGGGCCGCGGGTCCGCAGCCGGCAGCCTTGTCGCGTATGCCCTGCGTATTACCGATCTCGACCCTCTGGAGTACGCCCTCCTGTTTGAGCGATTTCTCAATCCCGAACGGATATCTCTGCCCGACATCGACATGGATTTTTGCATGGAACGCCGCGGAGAAGTCATCAACTATGTCGTTGAGAAATACGGCTCCGACCATGTCGCGCAAATCATCACGTTCGGAACGCTCGGCGCGAAAGCCGCGATTCGCGACGTCGGCCGCGTGCTGGAAATGCCCTATGCCGAAGCGGACAAAGTCGCGAAATTAGTGCCCAACCAACTCAATATCACCTTGCAAGAAGCATTGGACCTTGAACCGCGGTTGCGCGAGCTGGTCCAGACCGACGCGAAAGTCTCGGAGCTCATGAACATCGCCCGGTCGCTGGAAGGTCTCGCGCGGCACGCTTCAACCCATGCGGCCGGCGTGGTGATCTCCGAGGGCCCGCTCACGGACTACGTTCCGCTCTATAAAGGAGCCAACGACGAAATCGTCACCCAATATTCGATGGGCGACATCGAAAAGATCGGATTGGTGAAGTTCGATTTCCTCGGTTTGAAAACGTTGACGATGATCCGACGGGCGGAGACCTTGATCAATGAGAAACGACCGGATACCGCTCCCTTGCGGATCGATCGGATTCCGTTCGACGATGAGAAGACCTTTGCGCTGCTTTCCTCCGGCAAGACGACCGGCGTGTTCCAGCTTGAAAGTTCCGGAATGCGGGACTTGTTGATGGGGTTTCGGCCGGACCGGTTTGAAGACATCATCGCGATCATTGCGTTGTATCGCCCGGGCCCGATGGATCTTATTCCGGACTTCATCAAGCGCAAGCAAGGCAAGGTCCCCATCACGTACGAAATGCCGGAATTGGAGCCGATCCTCAAGGAGACCTACGGCGTCATCGTCTATCAGGAACAAGTCATGGCGATCGCCAACAAAGTGGCGGGGTTTTCGCTGGGACAAGCCGACATCCTCCGGCGCGCCATGGGAAAAAAGAAACCGGAAGAAATGGAAAAGCTCCGCGCCAAGTTCCTTGAAGGCGCGATGAAAAACAAGGTTCCCGAGAAGAAAGCCGATCGGCTCTATGAGTTGATTCAAAAGTTCGCCGGATACGGCTTCAATAAGTCCCACGCCGCCGCGTACGCGGTCCTGTGCTATCAGACCGCGTATTTGAAAGCCCACTACCCCACCGAATTCATGGCGGCGCTGATGACGACCGATATGGGTAACACGGACAAAATCATGGGGTATTTTACCGAATGCCGCGATCTCGGCATCAAAGTCCTTGGGCCGGACATCAATGTCAGCGGAAAGAATTTCACCGTCGTGGACGGGGCGATTCGCTTCGGATTGGCGGCGATCAAGAACGTGGGGGAAGGCGCGGTCGAATCGATCGTGGACATCCGCAACCGGACCGGCCCCTTTTCATCGCTCTTTGATTTTTGTCGGCGAGTCGATCTCCGGAAAGTCAACAAACGGATGTTGGAAGGATTGATTAAAGCCGGGGCCTTTGATTCGACCGGCGCGAAACGGGCTCAACTGATGGCCGTGCTCGATCAGGCTGTTGAGTGCGGCGCCGCCGCTCAACGAGAGCGGGATCTCGGCCAAATCAACATCTTTGGCGAGGAGACATCCGGCTATCTTGCGTCGGGCCATCCGAACACACCGCCATTGCCGTCGGTGCCGGAATGGGATCACGCGCAACGACTGAAGTACGAGCGAGAATTGACGGGGTTTTACATTTCTGCCCATCCTTTGAGCCGGTATGAAACGACCATCGGCGCCTTGGCGACGGCGACGACGGCCGGCCTCGCCGATGTCTCTGATGGAAAAGAGGTCAAACTATGCGGCATTATCGTCACGATGAAGCCCATGCTCACCAAGAGGGGCGATAGGATGGCGTATTTGACCGTGGAAGATCTTCACGGCACGGTTGAGGTCATCGTCTTTCCGGATGTGTACAAAACCGTTCAAGAGTGGATCGCTCCGGAAAGCCTGATTCGGATCACCGCCACCATTGACCGTGGGGATAAGGGCACGAAGCTCCGTGCCGCCAAAATCGAACCGTTGGCTGAAGTCCAAAAGCGGGCGGTCAAACAGGTCCGCATCCGTCTTTCCGACCGGCCCGATACGTTGGATCAACTTCTTCGCCTTCGCGAAGTCCTTCAACGGCATCCCGGCGAGGCTGCGGTTTCGCTGTCGTTGCAAATGGACGCGGTTTTGGAGGCCGAAACGGCGCCGTTGCCCAACTTGACCGTGGCCCCCAGCGAGCATTTTGTGTCCGACATCGAAGAAGTGCTAGGCAAAGGGGCTCTTTCTTTGCTATCTTGACGGCCTTGTAATACGACTCCATACGCGGAGTAATCGTTCTCCGCGTATCTCATCGGAAGAGACAAAACCTATGCGCGATTATCTGGATTTTGAACAGCCCGTTCGTGAGATCGAGGAAAAAATCGAGAAACTGTCGGCTGCCGCGGCAGGCGGCAAAACGGCGGCTCAGGGGGAAATCCGCAAGCTCCGCGCCAAGCTGGCCCAACTCGAGCATGAACTCTACCGGAACCTGACTCCCTGGCAGCGCACTCAGTTGGCCCGCCATCCTCAGAGACCCAGCACCCTCGATTACATCAACGAATTGACCCGTGATTTTCTGGAGCTTCACGGGGACCGCGCGTTCGGAGACGATCAGGCCATCGTCGGCGGGTTCGCGCGATTCAACGACCGAACCGTGCTGGTGATCGGACATCAAAAGGGCAAAACCCTGAAAGAGCGGATGCAGCGCAACTTCGGCATGCCCAATCCGGAAGGCTATCGCAAGGCCCTTCGGTTGATGCGTCTGGCGGAGAAGTTCAACCGTCCCATCATTTCTTTTATCGACACACCCGGCGCCTACCCCGGCATCGGAGCCGAAGAGCGAGGACAAGCGGAAGCCATCGCGCGGAATTTGCTGGTGATGTCCAGGCTTCAGGTTCCTATCGTGTCAATCGTCATCGGCGAGGGGGGGAGTGGCGGAGCCCTGGCATTGGGGGTTTCGGATCGAATTTTGATGTTGGAACACGCCGTCTATTCCGTCATTTCACCGGAAGGCTGCGCGGCTATTCTTTGGGACAATCCCGCCAAAGTTCAGGATGCCGCCTCTGCCTTGAAAATGACCGCTCAAGATCTTCTCAGCCTGGGCGTTATCGATGATATCGTTTCCGAACCCGTTGGCGGCGCGCATCGTGACCCCAAAACCACCTGTACATTGGTCGGCAAAGCCATCACCAATCAACTCTTTGATCTGATCGATCTTTCCGCGGAAGACCTCCTTGTCCGCCGAGAAGAAAAGTATCGGCGAATCGGCGCGGTGTGCGGGGCCCTGCCCGCCTAGCGCCGTTTCACGGCGGGCAATCGGCCGTTGGATCTCCCATCAACCCGACACGAATGAATCGGCCTTCAATGGCAGATGTGATTCTGCGGGTCAGTTCCCGGCGAAACGGCCCAAGAGTCTCATGTTCCAGGTAGCGATCGAGCGTCCGCGGTAATTTTCTTCGCCAAGCACGAGCGGATCGTCGCGCTTGCTCCGCCGCATGGGAATCTCCGGAGAGGATCTGTCCGATCTCCTCCTCGAAGAAGCCGACGTGTCTGTGCTCGTCGTCGAGAATCGAGGAGAGATCCGGGCGAATATCGGCGAGGAGTTTTGCAAACTCGAGACCGAGCGTCTCGTACCCATAGAGATGGACGGCCAATGTCTCCCACTGCCGAGGCATGGAGGGAAGACGATCCCGCTCATGCGACCGCCGTCCAAGCAGCGACTCAAACTGCGCGAGGTGGTCTCGTTCGTCCGCTTCGTGCCGTTGAAGAAACGCTCTGACGTTCACCGGTAGGTCTTGCCATTGCGCCGACCGGACGGCCCAGAGCGCCATGGCTTCGGCTTTAAGAAACCGTTCCAACAACGCCTGCTCGCAGATTCGAGGCAATCGAAACGGTTCCGTTGAAGAGTCAGGCTGCATGATCGGACGCGGCTTATGGTACGGGAATTCCGGTCGCACTTCCAGGCCGTTTTTCTTGTCCGCCTCCCCGTTCGCTCACGTTCCACGACACCGGTCACTCCCTTTGCTATTGCCGCTATTGCCAGAGCCATCGACTTTTGAGAGACTACGCGACAAGGTCTCGGATCGCGAGCGATTTCACCGCTTGCGTGGACGGTGGTCCTTCACCAAGGATGGCCCGTGATGAGTCACTTGCAAATACGTGGCATGGAGTCCGGTTCTTATTCGAATCGCGCATTTCATCTGCTCGGTTTCTGCGTTCTGGCCCTTACCGTCCTGACCGAAACGGGGTGCGTCAGTCAGCGCGCCTACGAACGGGTGAAGGCCGAGACCGACGAAATGTCCCGATCCTTGATCACGGCTCGCGAGGAAGTCGCGCTGTTGCATCAGTCCATCTCGTCATTGGAAACGGCCAATAGGGAGGAAGAACACGCCGCGGAGGAATTGCGGGCGGCCGTCCAACGGGAGGTCGAACTGCTGCCGGTCTTGAGACAGCAGGCTCATGAACGGATGGCATTGCTACAGATGCAGATCGCGACGTTGGCCGGCCAAAGTCGAATGTTGGCGAAACAGGTCGCCGTGGCCAGACGAGAGAGCAACTCTCTCAAAGTTCTCGTCGCTCAGTATAAACGGGAAATGGAAGAAGCCCGCACGCAACCGGAAACGCTGCTTTCTTCAGGAACGTCGGAGACGCTCTCAGTGATTGAGTCCACGGACGACGCATCGTCTTCCATGGAGTCCGTTCCCCCTCCCGTCACGATACCGCAGCAAGTGGCTCAGACTGCTCCGATCACGCCGGTGAAACAGCAGCCTCCGCCCGATCCTCCTCAGGCGCCGGCTCAAACGGGTCATGAATCCTGGATCGACGTGATGATGAACTGGCTCTCCAGCATTTGGAATTGGATACTTGGACTTTTTGGTTAGGCGCATGGTCTTGCGCGGGACTCCACAAGCCATTTGAGAGCTCCCGCTCCAGCCCATCGGCCGGTCGCCAAACAGGCCGTCAGCAGATACCCTCCGGTCTGGGCTTCCCAGTCCAACATCTCCCCCGCGCAGAACAGACCGGGCATTCTCCGCAGCATCAATCGCTCATCCAAATCCTCAAAGCGCACCCCTCCCGCGGTGCTGATCGCTTCCGCGAGGGGGCGAGTCTCGCGCAATACGAGGGGCAAGGACTTGATGGCCGCGGCAAGAGCGATCGGATCGGCAAAGGTCTCGCGGGGAAGCACCTCCCGCAACAAGGCGGATTTCACTCCGCTGATTCCGGCGTACCGCCGCAGATGGGTCGCCATTGTCCGCTTACCCCGAGGACGCGACAGATCCTGCTCCAAACGGACTCGGTCGCGATCCGGGGTCAAATCAACGGTCAGCACCGCCCGCCCTTCTCGCTCGATCCGGTCACGGAGTACCGAAGACACGGCATAAATCACCCCTCCTTCCACGCCCGTTTCAGTAATGACGAATTCGCCTTGCCGACGCTGGATCGCGCCGTCCGGCGTCGTCACGATCAGCACCGCAGATTTCACCGGTTGGCCGGCAAAGCGGGTCTTAAAATACGCGCTCCACTCAACGTCGAATCCGCAGTTGGCCGGCCGCAACGGAGCGATCTCGACGCCACGGCCGCGCAGCAACGGCACCCAGGATGCGTCTGACCCCAGCTTGGGCCAACTGGCTCCGCCCGGCGCAAGAATCACCGCGTCGGCGCGGGCCGATTGCTCCCCGGCCGGCGTCAGAAACAACAGCGCTCCCCCTTCGTCCCAACCTGACCACCGATGTCGCATATAAAACCGAACGCCGGACTGTCGCAATCGGCGCAACCAGGCTCGCAAGAGCGGAGCGGCTTTCATATCGGCGGGAAAGATTCGGCGCGACGTTCCTATGAAGGTTCGTATACCGAGTCCCGATGCCCACTCGCGGATCGCGTCAGGCCCGAACGAGCGAACGATCGGAGCGAGCTGCGCCCGTCGTGAACCGTAGCGCGAAAGAAAAGTTTCCAACGGTTCCGCATGGGTGAGGTTCAACCCGCCTTTGCCGGCCAGGAGAAATTTTCGACCGACCGACGGCATGGCGTCATAGAGATCGACTTGCGCGCCCCCTGCGGCGGCCGTTTCGGCCGCCATGAGGCCAGCCGGTCCTCCGCCGATGACGGCAATCTTCATCATTGACGCCCTTTATCCCACGGTCTGAATCGTATCAAAGCATTCCCGCGGCAATGATCGCGATGCTCGCCCGGTCGCATCACGTTTGAGCGTGTCCAACGCATGTCCGATGATGTCTTCAGAGTCCCCTCCTGTAACCTGTTCTCTGACGATTCAGACAGGGATCACAGCCGTCTTGACGCGAGTGAAAGTCAACGACTCCACCACGGCGGTCGAGCTCGATCTGGCAACAGTCGTCCAACATCCGCCTGAGCAGTTTGCGCCCCCGTTGCACCCGGGATTTCATGCCGGGCAAAGAAATTCCCAAGCGTCTGGCCGCGGCCTGCTGCGTCAGTCCATCGAATTCCACCAGGACAATGGCTTCCCGATAATC
>JANDJI010000004.1 GCA_024331125.1 Nitrospira sp. | reverse complement strand
TCAATGAGTGGGGCCATGCGTTTTGGTTTGTGGACGAGTTGTTTGCGGCGCCGTTGCATTGGGGCTTTGTGACGTTGGGCTGGTGCGGGTTGTTCGGGGCGGCCGGCGGCGTGGCGGCGCAGATTGTGAGCCGCATGTCGAACTTGGCGGATGTGATTTGGAACGGGGCGCCCAAGAGCATCCTGGATCCGTTCCCCAGCCAGGTCAACCCCAACGCCAAAGCAGGCTACTAAGGTAAGGGTGTTATTTTGCCGAGACGATTAACCTAAAATAAAGAGGTCGGTTAGATAAGGGCCTCCTGTTTAAACAGGAGGCCTACTAACTGGTCGGTTTGGATAAGGGAGGTTGTCCGAAATGTTTAGAACGGATGAAATAATCAAAGCCGCAAAGTTGCCTCCAGAGGGAGTGGCGATGTCGCGGCACATTGATTACATTTATTTTATTCCTATTTTGTTCGTGACCATCGTCGGAACTTTTCACATGCACACCGCTTTGTTGTGCGGTGACTGGGATTTCTGGTTGGATTGGAAGGACCGCCAGTGGTGGCCGATTGTGACGCCTATCACCACAATTACCTTCTGCGCCGCTCTCCAATATTATAATTGGGTCAATTATCGTCAGCCGTTCGGAGCAACGATCACTATTCTAGCGTTAGGTGCTGGGAAATGGGTCGCAGTTTACACTTCTTGGTGGTGGTGGTCCAATTATCCACCAAATTTCGTTATGCCAGCCACTCTGCTTCCTAGCGCCTTAGTTCTTGATTTCACCTTGTTGTTGACTAGAAACTGGACTTTGACCGCGGTAATTGGGGCCTGGATGTACGCGATTCTATTCTATCCGAGCAATTGGCCCATTTTTGCTTACAGCCACACTCCGCTCGTGGTGGACGGGACGTTGCTTTCTTGGGCCGACTATATGGGCTTCATGTATGTGCGGACTGGTACCCCTGAATATATTCGTATGATTGAGGTTGGATCGTTGCGGACGTTCGGCGGACACAGCACAATGATTTCCTCGTTCTTCGCTGCATTCGCCTCTTCATTGATGTATATCCTCTGGTGGCAGTTTGGAAAGTTCTTCTGCACATCCTATTTCTATTTCACGGATGACAGAAAGCGGACCACGAAGGTCTACGATGTTTTTGCCTATGCAACATTGGCTCACGCGGATAAGGCCAAACTCTCTGGGGGGAAAGCATGAACGTCAAACACGTCTTCAAGCTGTGGATGCTGGGATTCTGCGGAGTGGCGACGTTGGCGTTCACGCCGATGTTTGATACCACTCCAGCCTTTGCACATGGAGAACGTTCGCAGGAACCATTTCTGCGGATGCGCACCGTTAATTGGTATGACACTGAATGGGTAGGGAAAAGCACTGCAGTTAATGATGTCACATACTTGAGGGGAAAATTTCACCTGTCTGAGGATTGGCCTCGTGCGGTGGTGAAGCCTCATCGAACGTTCGTCAATGTTGGCTCCCCCAGTTCTGTTTTTGTGCGTCTAAGCACAAAGGTGGGAGGGGTGCCGATGTTTGTATCTGGCCCTATGGAAATCGGGCGTGATTATGAATATGAGATCACATTGAAGGCGCGACTTCCTGGACATCACCATATTCATCCTATGTTCTCTGTTAAAGAGGCCGGTCCCATCGCTGGACCGGGCGGGTGGATGGATATCACGGGCCGATACGCTGACTTTACAAACCCAATCAAAACTCTGACTGGGGAAACATTTGACTCGGAAACAGAAGGCGGGATGACCGGAATCATGTGGCATATATTCTGGGCATCTGTTGCCTTGTTTTGGGTGGGTTGGTTCATGGTTCGTCCCATGTACTTGATTCGGGCTCGTGTACTTGCCGCTTATGGTGATGAGCTTCTGCTAGATCCAGTTGATCGCAAGCTCGCCATAGGTCTTCTCGTATTTACTGTGGCGGTTGTCACCATCGGCTATCTCGCTGCAGAGGCAAAGCACCCTATTACTGTGCCGCTGCAGGCTGGTGAAGCAAAGGTTAAACCGCTTCCAATAAAGCCGAATCCACTAGTGGTCGAAGTTACGCACGCCGAATATGATGTGCCAGGTCGTGCTCTTCGTATGACGGTTCACGCCACCAACAATGGGACTGAACCTGTCAGTATCGGTGAATTCACAACGGCTGGTATTCGATTTACGAACAAAGTAGGAGCAGCAAAGCTCGATCCAAACTACCCACAGGAGCTTATTGCTACAGCTGGACTGACTATGGATAATGAGGCTCCGATACAGCCTGGTCAAACTGTCGACATTCACATAGAGTCAAAGGATGTTTTGTGGGAAGTCCAGCGACTGGTGGATATTCTTCACGATCCCGACCAGCGATTTGCGGGGTTGTTGATGTCGTGGACCGAATCAGGCGAGCGTCTTATTAATCCTGTGTGGGCTCCTGTGCTTCCTGTCTTTACACGATTGGGAGCATAAGCTAAGAATTTAATTCAGAAATAATAAAAAGAGGTGTCTCCTTTTTTAGGGAGGCACCTCTTTTTTATATGGTAAGCATATTTCAACAATAAAGACTAAACCCGAATTTAAAAATGCCTTTACAGAAACAGGGGCGATCCCTATGAAATGTCTGCTTACTTAGTTATGGATAAGCCGGTGCTCTAGAATTTTCAGACAAAACCGTTTACTCGCCTGAGAGAGTATGAGTCTTCCCAATTTTGAGCCTACTGGTAAAGAAAGAATTGCTTTACCTTCACTATAAATTGTAAATACCAAAGACTTCATCTCAAAGATTGTGAGTTAGGGGGCACGCGGCAGCATCTTTTCCTTCCTCAGTGCATGGTGCCAGGAAATGGTTGTATTAGCATCTCGCCGCAGTATCAGCGCCATGTTAGGAGCGACGTGCATTGTACTTCGTGAGCCGTGCATTCAGGTCTGTTTGCAACGCGCGTCGAGTGTCTGATAAATCTTCTATTGTGCAGCGTCTTGTGAACGAACTCGCTGATGCTGGTGGTCTACGGGTACTTGGTCTCAGTGCGGGTATGCTCGATATCTTTAAGCACGAGATAGCGCACTGACTCGCAGCGGTGAGGGGCACACAATACTCTGTGCCTCGATCATAAGGATCGGTTCAGAGAGATGCCCTGCTCATTGGAGACGGGCGTTATTCGATCATTGAACGGATCGTTCGGCCGTGGTTACTGGTGTTTGCGATTAAACGGTTTGGTCAAGCCGACCATGATATAGAGGTAAGAAGAATGTCTGCTAATAAATCCGGACGGCGCCTTCAGCGTGCCGGCAGAAAAGGTATTCTGGACCCCACAAAGCCGACACACTCGCTCTTGAAATCCCTGTGAATTCTTTGTTCGCCTTGCACGTTCGAGCGATCCCACTCAGGCCTCAGTCAGGATCCAGCCGTCTTGGGTCACGCTCGTTTCAACTCTGCCTGCCCCAGGTGCAGCGGCGCCAGTGAGCAGGATCGTGAGCTCCGATTGCAGAACTCATGGCGACGAGGAGCTGCCCCAGGCAGGTCGTTCGATCGTCAAAACGACTACGGCCGTCTCAGTCTAGAGGCGCAGTCGGCTTGGCAGGATCAGCTTTTACCGGAAGAGGGACGGGGGTAGCCTTGCCGTCGTCTCGTACAGTTCTTTGAACCGACTGAAGCTACCACGGTTGTAACCCATGAGCTTGCAGGTCCAGACGATGTTGCCCAGTGGCTTCACTGATCTTCCCCCAATTTTGCGGACACCGGGTTACGCGACAGCCGCGCTCGCTTCGTACTCGGCCGGGGAGTGATAGCCGAGGGTTGAGTGGCGGCGCTGCCGATTATAGAACACCTCAATGTATTCGAAGACGTCCTGAGTCGCTTCGCTCCGCGTCATGGACCGCCGCTGATACACGAGCTCGCGCTTCAGTGTTCCGAAGAAGCTCTCCCCACAAGCGTTATCCCAGCAGTTCCCTTTGCGGCTCATGCTCGGGATGAGGCCGTACTCATCAAGCAGACGCTGATAGCTCGTGGCGGCATACTGACTGCCGCGGTCCGAGTGGTGCAGGAGCCCCGCCCTGGGAGCTCGGGTCGCCAGCGCCATCGCGAGGGCCTGCTCGGTCAGATCGACGGTTAACCGCTGTCCCATAGCCCAGCCGCCCACTCGGCGTGAGTACAGATCTAGCAGGACGGCCAGATAGAGCCAGCCCTCCAGCGTCCAGACATAGGTCAAGTCCCCGGCCCCCACCTGATTGGGCGCCGCGACGGTGAAGGTCCGATCCAGGGTGTTCGCGGCCACCGGGAACCGATGCTGGGACTGAGTGGTGGCCCCCCACTGGTCACGGTCTTCGCCCGAATCCCTGCCCCACGCATGAGCCGAGCCACGCGATGCTCGCCAGTGCAATGTCCTTGCTTGACCAGGGCAGCCCAGATGCGGGGACTGCCGTAAGTTTCTCGCGACTCGTGGTGGAGCACGCAAATCGCCGAGAGCAAGGTGCGCGCTTGTCGTGAGCGGAGACTCTCTGGCCGTGATCGCCACGCGTAATAACCTGCCGCCGAGACCGCGAGGACGCGGCACATCAGGCGGATCGGATAGCAACGGTCGTATTGCCGGATCACTCGGTATCTCATCGCGCTTCCTTCGCGAAGCACGCCGCCGCACGCTTTAAAAAATCCCGCTCTTGCTTCAAGCCCGCATTTTCACGCCGGAGCTGGGCCAGTTCCGCCTGCTCAGCCCTGACGGATTGCCGGGTCTGCCCACGCCCCTCGGCCTGCTGCTGTTCCGCTTGCCATCGGTAGAGGAGATGAGCGGCAATGCCCAGATCCCGCGCCACCTGGGCCACGGGGTGCCCGGACTCCCGGACTAAGCGCACCGCTTCTTCCTTGAATGTCGCTGTACACGACCGTCGTGTCGTCGTGCTCATCCTGCCCTCCAATTTCAGCATTCTCCCACTTCTGGAGGTGTCTGTGAAATCGGGGGAAGGTCACTCCAACTTCAGCAGGCTCATGATGACTTTCTGATCCGTCTTCATGTCCTCACCTTTTTCTTCCTCATGGGCACGGCGAGGACTTTCCCTGGCTGTCAGAAGGGCTTCCAGCCCATACCCACGGTAACATATCGCCCGCGACGAGAGCAGCCATTATGAGCTCTTCAATCGAAGGCGGCCGTGAACGCTTTTAAGCAAACTCAACAGTGGTTGGGCACTGCCGATAGCGACGGCATCAACCAGACAGTACCAGGCGCCTACGCCGCTTGGTGGATTACCCTGCGGCCAGCCAAGCAGCGGATCAATCGAGGCCCAGCGCCATGCTCCGACGGCGGTTCCAATGAGTTCCAACCAGGTTGTGATGAAGAATGCGGCGACATAGACCATCGGCGAGCGGCCGAGAATCAACCAGACGAGGAAAATGCCGAAAAGCAAGGCTCCCACCCAATCTCCTCGCTCAGGATAGCCGCTGATGCCCCACACAGCCCATGTTCCCCAAACGAGAATGACAAACCCGGCAATGCCTTTGGCATGACGAACAAACAGGCCTGAACGGGCCAAGGCGACGGCGGTGAGGTACACCATGCCATGACCGGGCGGAACATAGGCTGGAACATTCTCAAATCGATAGGTATAACCCCCCATGTAGAGAGAAGCGAAATGCTCGCCGGCGGTTGCAAAGACTACCGCGATCACGACTTGCATTTGGGTGACCCTGTTCTCTCCGAATAAAAGACCGATGAGGAAGAGCCAGGCGAGCATGCCCAATGTCTGCTGCATCTCGACGCTGGCTCGTATTTCCAATAAACCGCTGGCTGCCACGCACGCGAAGGTAATGCCGGCTATGGCGTAGTCGCGGCGCGTATGATGCGCCGTCTCAGCCTGAGGAAAGTGACGCAGCAGGATGTTCGCAGCGTGACGGACGTTCAAATTTTTAGACGTCAAGAGGCTGGGGGTAGCCATACGTCACGTGCGATCCAAGGGCTGTGAGGATCGGATATTCGGCATAGGACGGATATTACAGGCATGGTCGTCAGGGGGGCAAGCTCTAGCGAAGCGTTCAATCGCCCCGTGATGGTCGAGTCAGGAGTTATGACGCCGGCTTTGAAAACATTCTCAGTGCACGTGGTCGTCGGGCGGGGGAAGTATTTCCTTTTCGTGCTGGAGCTGATCGATCTGTTGTTTCAAAAAGTCGAGATCGGACCAGCCAGGTCCCTCGGATCGTTCGGGAATCCACCTCGCGCGCAAATAACCGAAACGATCAAACAGAAATTCCATATGTTTCGGAACCGTGCCGTTGCCGAACAAATCAGGATGAGTGATGGTCCGGCGGAATAACGCATAGCTTCGCCCGATCTCGGCGGCGCCTTGTATCACGACGGGAAAAGGCAGCTCCGCTAAGAACGACGACATATCGTCGGACAGGGGTTCGTTCATTGGTACCGCAAGGAGTGCCGTATTTCGTTCTCTTAGCAGAGCGTAAGCTGTTCGTAGCTCCTCAAGGCGAACCCGTGATTCCGGCCAGGAAAACAACACGAGCAAGACGTGTTGTTGGCCGCGAAAGTCTTTCAAGGTTCCTCGGAGCCCATCGTGGGCGGAATACGAAAAATTAGGAGGTACCATGAACGGCTGTCCAGGGAGGATGCGAGGGGTAATAATGCGGGCCTGATAGCCGCGGGCATTGGCATGCAAAAAGTTCAGGACATCCCATCGCTCTTCTTCCGACAGCTTGTCGCCGAATGCCGGCATAACGCCGTTGAATCGTCCGTAGGTGAGCCAATGGAAAAAGTCACCGGCCGTGTGCATGGCCGTATGGGGCTCGGTCAGCAGATCGATCGGTTTTTTAGGCAACGTCTTCGCAAGAGGCCCGTCCCCTTTGGCCTGCGGTCCGTGGCATGGAACGCAGTTTTCTGAGAAAATGCTCATCCCATTGGAAATCGAGATGGAGTCGAACGGCACCGGTGTCTTGCGATAGGTTTCGGGATATGATTGAACAGAAATGGGATAAAAGATAAGGATCAGTGAAAAAATGAGCAACGGAGCGGGCACTATCACCCGCCATGTGCGACCCCACCGTTTCCTGGCCCCCATCACCAATAATCCGGCGCTGATGACGAGGAGAATGACTCCACTGAAGACCAGTGTCCTCACAAGCCAGTCGTCCCAAGTTGCGGCGATGGAGAAACGGAATGGATATGGCCAATAATCAATCACCTCGTGCTTGGCGGGTACGGCTCCAGCCAACAGGGTGGCGACTGCGAGCAACGCGATGGCAAGACCGAACTCGCGCGTTAACCAGCGGCGGAGCGTGTGTATTTCATGAGAAGAGGAGGTCCTCTCGTTGGCGAGCGAGGGCAGCCAGACAAAATGCGCTCGCGCGGCGATCAAGAGAATGGCGCTGAGCAGCGCCAGCTTTGCGTTGAGAAGCCAGCCGTAGGTGGTCGCGAATAAGGCCGCATAGTTTGGACTTACCATGCGGTCAGCAACGACGATTCCAGTCGCAATAATCGCGACCATGACGGGAAGCGCCATAGCCGAAAACCGCTTCAACGGAAGCAACCTCGCTCGATCGGCCGAGTGAGCATCCGTGCGATTGGAGAAGAGGACGGCAAGCACGCCGGGCAATCCGCCGAGCCAGACACTGGCCAATACAAGGTGCAGCGTATAGGGAAGAATGGCCTCGATCGATTTCTCTTCAGCCGCGGAATGGCTGGCGAGTGTCCCAATGGCGAGAGGCAGAATGGCGAACGAGGCGCAGATTGCATAGCGCCATCGGGCGGCGGGAGAGAATCGGACATACAGGGTTACGCCTAAAAGAGCGACGGCGCAGATTTCCCGAAGCGTCCAAATGAATCCGATCCGTGTCTTTTGGATGAACGTGAGCCATGCATCGATGCGCCACGCGTTCTCAGTGGTCCCCGTTGCTTGAGCCGTCGTTGTTGCCAGGAGTCCCAACAACCCGACGATGACGGCAAGAGCAAACCATGGAAACGCCCGTCTTGCGTGGGACGACCAGGCTGGAGCGGCAGGGGCATTCTTGTCCTCGGCGATAGCCAGAAACACGCAACCGCCGATCACAATCATATTTGCGGCGAGCTGAAGAAAGCGGAACAGCGCGCCAAGGGATTCGATCATTTCCCGTGCACTTTATCCTTATCTTTAACGACGAAATCGAAGGAAGACTCCACCACATGCCCGTCCACCGACAGGACGCGAAACTTCACGGAATACTTTCCAGGTTGAAGTTCCGGCAGCGGCAGGACGATGGATTTGGCGTCGTCCTGAGCAACATGAGGTTTGAGGTCGGTCACAGGGTGTTTTGCCGAGTCAAGAACGACGAGCGTTGCATAGTCGCCTTCGATCTCTTCGTTAAACCACAGCCGCACATGCTCTGGCGATTTGCTCAGCACGGCCCGTTGCGGTGGTTCGGACTTCACTAATTTTGAATGCGCATGAGCAGGTGGAACGGCGACGCCCGTCATCATCGCCATGGTCACGATCGCCAGAACGATCATCGACAACGTGTGAACTCTCCGTGCTTGTACCATCATTGTTCATGTCTCCATCGCGGCCACGCTTCTCGGCGCAAGATGCACCAGCAACAGACAAGACGGCCTATGAGGATACGACGGGGGCCGAGGATTTGCGACGATCGCGAAGCGTATAAAACACGGCGATGGCAATGGCGACGGCAAGTGGGACAAAAATCACCAGGTAGTGCGTGAGGTGCGAGATGGCTCCCGTTTCACCGATTGAAAACCCAAAGCGCGAGAGGTGTTCCTGTTTGTCTCCGATCGAGACCAGTCCGATGAATTTGCCGGGTTGATCGAAATTGTACTTCACGTCGATCGATCCGGTCGGATAAATTTTCGGGGGGAGGTGGACAAGGGTGGCGGCTTCGATGTTTTGGCCGGGGCCCATGTCCCGAATGATTCGAACTTCAACGGGGATGGAGCGAAGCTCCTGTTCGACAAAATCAAAGACCAAGACCGTATTGCCGGTTCCGGGAATCTCCTGACAAAATTGCCTGTCGTGATAAATGTCCGGCTGGTAGCTGTTGAAGTATAGCTTGTAGGGTCCCATGTGGAGCACGCAGGTGTCCGCGGCGAGTTCATGGCCGTGCTGCGCGAATGCCTCGAATGGCATGCTTAGTATCAGGATGGCCAGGCCCATGAGCACACGCAATGGATTTTTTACGAGTCGCATAAAAGTCCTCAAAGTTCTCAAAATTCCAAACCTATTGTTCAACTAAAAGCAAACGGTCCCAATCCCATCGGCTACAAGAAGAATTGCTTCGTCGCGGCAGAATGACTCCCTTAAGACACCGCAGCCTGTGCCGGCTTACGGCGATCGCGGACGAAGAAAAAAATCGCTCCGACGAGCAAAAGAGCCACGACGGGAACCATATAAATGTTCAATAACTTGGAGGCGACGTTCAGTTCTCCCACGGAAAAAGGAAAGCGGGAAACATACTTCGGGTCCTCTCCGACGGTCACAATACCCACGAATTTACCGGGTTGCTCAAAGTTGTAAGTGAAGTTGATCGAGCCGTTGGGATAGACTTTAGGTGGCAGGTGCAAGATCGTGATCGCCTCCAGATTGTCTTCGGAGCCCGTGTCCTTGATGATTCGCACCTCCGTGGGAAGGCCGCGGAGCTCCTGCTCGATATAATCCAATACCACGACCGTCTCTCCGGTCGCAGGAATATCTTCGCAGAACTGCTTCTCTTGAGTGCTGGTCGGTTGATAGCCGGTGAAGTGCATCATGTAAGGGCCGACGGTCAATTTGCACATGTCTTCGGCCATAGAGAGCCCGCCATGCGCGCGCACTTCGGTCGACAGCGGCGCTCCGCTTAGAAACACAAACGCGACTGAACCAGCGATGAATCTCAGAAAGTCAGGCCACCTCATATGTAAAATCCTCTTCTGAAGAGATAAAAGCGATAAGTATTGTGGTGGATGAATGCCACACGGATTTTCTTAAGTTCGGCGAGAAGCCCACCAATTGCGCAGCCGCCCGGTTTTTGAGAATTCGTACACAATGACGGCCAGCACCAGCAGCACGACGATCGGTCCCATGGCTTTGCGACTGAATTGGGAGTAGTCGACTTGCTGAACTCGCAGGATGTAATACGAAGGGCTGAGCCCCTCCGCCGTCACGATGAGTTTGTACAGACCTTTTTCCAAATTTGCTTCGCCCCGCACGACTCCGTCAGGATGGGCGGTCGGTTTCCAGTAGGCGACGGTTTGCCCCTCTTCATCTTTTGGAGCCGCGCTTGATGCCTTGATAATCTGGACACCGATCGGCATGGCGCGAAGATTGGGGTCTATGAGATCGATGACGAGGAAGGTATCTCCTTCATCGGGAATTTCGGTGCAGTATTCGGTTTTGGGGGCCCATTGCGGTTGGTAGGCGCTGAGGTGCACCATGCTGCCTCCCAAGCGGCGCACACAGATATCGTCTTCGAGCTCCACCTTTCCATGGGCCCCGACTATTTCCGGAGACAACCCGGCAACGGTAAGAAGCGCAACCACGGCTGCCCGTCCGATTTGTCGGATCATGACACTCTGCCTCGAGCGGTTTTAAGCAGGCATTATCAGCATGGGGAACTTACCATCCTGTAACAGGCTCTTTCAAGAGTGTCGTGGGGGGATGCGATGACGTCAAAGAAGAGGATAGGTCACTGGGCGGGTATTTGAAGTCGGCAGGGTTCGGCGATTCCCCGACGTGAAATAGGGGATAAGATCGAGAATCACTCTCGATGAAATCGAGATCTCCTCTCAAAAGCGGCGCTCCACGCGAGTTGACGGAAAGTCGAAAAGCGATAATAATGAGACATTATCAAAAGAAAATGACGCCGAATGCACGCAAATGAAGAAATCGGCGTTCCGATCGCGATCCAGGCCGGTGAAGGGAGGGAGATCACATGAAAGCCAAAGAAGGCGTCGTCAACTTGCTGAACAAAATTCTTACGGCGAATCTGACGGCCATCAATCAGTATTTTGTCCACGCCAAGATGTGTGAAAATTGGGGGTATGAACGGCTTTACCACAAAATCCGCAGTCGCAGCATCGATGAAATGAAAGACGCCGACGACTTGATCGGTCACATTCTCTATTTGGAGGGCGTTCCCAACGTGCAGCGGATGAACAAGGTGGACGTCGGCGAAACGGTGCCCGAACAGCTCAAGTTGGATCTGAAGGTTGAGCAGGAGATGTTGACGCTGTTGAGTGAAGGCATCGTGCATTGCACGAAGGCGGGCGATTTCACCACTCGCCACATGCTCGAAGATATGGCCAAGGACGTCGATAGCCACATCGATTGGATCGAAACGCAGATGGAAACCATCAAGCAAGTGGGGCTTGCGAACTATCTGGCCGAGCAGATCAAGAAAGAATCCTGAGGCGCGCGATGAAAGCCAAAGAAGGGGTCGTCGAGTATCTGAACCAAGTGCTGAAAGCCGAATTGACCGCGGTGCACCAGTACATGCTGCACGCGGCCCTGTGCAAACAGTGGGGCTATGAACGGCTGTCCGAGCACTTTGAACGTCTCGTCCACGAAGAGGTCGAGCACTCATCCGGCCTGCTGGATCACATTCTATACTTGGAGGGGACGCCGGAGGTGGATGGCGTGGGCGCAGTCGTCTCGGGGCGCACCGTTCAGGAGTTGTTTGTCGGCGATCTCGATTTCGAGCGCGAGGATGGAGAGCTGCTTCGCAAGGCCATCGTCCACTGCGCCGACGTCGGAGATTTTACGACCCGTCACAAATTGGAAGACATGATCGTTGACACCGAGGAACACATCGACTGGTTCGAAACCCAGCTTCGCGCCATCGAACAGATCGGCCTTGATCGATACCTCGGAGAACAGATCAAACGCTAAGACTGGGCAGGGGGCTGGCGGTCACTTGATCTCAAAGATCAAGAGCGCCACGATCGGCGGCACCAGCCCCGCCAGTACCAACCATCGCCCCCGTCGCGCCAACCCATACTTTCCTCGCAGGATAAACAAGCCCGTCAGGCTCAGAACGATCAGAACGAGGGCGAATGCGTCGGAGATCCACTTCCATCCTTGAAGCCGATTCAAATGAAGCGCGTTGACCTGGTACAAGAGCGGTCTTCGTGAGACCTTCTCGTACGTGCCTTCTCCCGTCGTCAGATTCACGTGAAGAGACGCGTTGTCGTAATAGATTTTCACTTGGTCGGATGTCGGAAAGTCATAAATCTTGTAAGAATTCTCTTGAACAAGCCGACCGAATTCCTCGATCCGCTCCGGGGTGATTTGTTCTTTCGTCAACGAACGAGGCAGTGAGACCGTCCGTTTGGTGATAACGAAGTCGGGATTCCAATCGCCGATGTGATTCACCGCGATGCCGGAAAGGCAGTACGCCAGGATTAGCGATGTGCAAGTGTAGCCGATATCGCGGTGAGCGGCCATGTTCAACCTGGCCAATGTCTCTCGGTTGAGTCGGGAGACCAGTCGCTTCCACCACATGGTCATCGCTTGGCTTGCGACACCTCCCCCTGGATCTTCTCGACATACTCCCGAGTGACAGTGATAACCCACCGCTCGACGTCGGGATCGGGAAGAATCGCGTCCGGTTTGTAGACGACACGACGCTTGTTGTCGGGAACCCTGGCGATGCCGTCGCCGATGATCTTGATCTGAAACATCTCATCATGCGCGACCAGCACGGGGATCACCAAAGCCGTGCCGGCCGTCTTGAGCACCGCGTTGATCGCGGCGGTCGTTTCCTCCGGGTTGTAATTGGCGATGTGGCCGCACCAGCCGTATGAATAGCCGACGATCCCCGTGCGTTCCCTGATGAAATCCGCGACCTTGTTGAACAGCTCGACCCACTCCTTGTCGTAGGTTTCGTCTCCATAGCCGATAAGGACCAGACCCTCGCGGGCGGGATTCTTCGACAAGGCGGAAACCCGTCTCAACAGATTTTTTTGGAGCAGGTCGGTGAAATCGAGAGGCGGGGTCAGGTGAGGACGGGCTCGCGGCGTATAGCGCTGAATGTTTTCGATCTTGAGCTGCTGCAAGGAGCGGGGGTCTTCCTTCATCCCCAGAATGGTCGGGATATCGTCGAACGTGTGGGGGCTCACCGTAAGGAAGACCGGCACGATGATCACGTCGGTAAAGCCGGCGGCGTCGAACTCCCTCATTCTGGTGGCGATGGAGGGTTCGGTATACTCCATGAAGGCCGTTCTGACTCCCTTGACGGAGGGGATGGCCAGCAAAGAGGGAGCGACGGAGGATTCCAATTGCAACAAGGCATTGCGCCATGTGGCGGATCGGGAACCGTGGTTGACCAGCAGCACGCCGACTCTTTTCGCGCCGTCGGCGCCTGGGACATCGGCAAAACCGTTTCCGGCGAACAGTGCGATCAGGAACGGGACGATGAGCCAACGAACAGGATGACCCATGACTTACCTCCTTCGGCCAAGTGAATGGTGACGGAATAGATGACAAGCCTGCTCGATTGCCGGTCTCCCTCTGTCGGGCCGAACGGACTTCTTCGTCACGGACATAAAGGGCCGCGCGGCCGCAACGGTAGCCATCTCAACCGGATGTCGGGGCACACAGCCGGGATCATCACCGGTGAGTCGAATCTGCTCGGAGGCCGAGCGGGAGAAGAGCATGCGCCTCTCTCTCCCGATTTCAAGCTTGAAACCGACCTTGCGGACGGTCACGACATGGCAGCGACTCTGAGAATGTTGAGCCAACAGTGTCCGAATGACATGAATATGGGTGTCCAGAACCCTGGGCCCAATGGCAAAGCCGGGCCCCCAGATGCGAGCGAGCAACTCATCTCTTCGGCATACGGCGGGATACGATTGCATCAGGGCCTTGAGGATGGCGAAGGGTTTGGCAGAAAGTCGAACCGGCCGCCCCGCGATTTGCAGGTCGTGCGCGTCCGCGTCCAGCTCGACGGCCCCAACTCGACAGATTCCCCGAGAAGGAGCGAATCCTTTCAGCCGTCGCAGGTGGGCATCAACGGTGGCGATCAAGAGCCGGAGGCCGTCCTTCACATGATGGACGCCGTCGATTCCGCATGCCAAATCTTCGAGGCAACGGTCTTCCGGGTACGAGCAATCGGCAGGAACGACGGCTATGAGCGGCACGCGCCTGAACGTCGGCTCCGTTCGAATCACCGGCCATTCTCTGATTTGGCAATCCATGAGAATCAAGGAAGGGGCCAATCGCCTGCTGATTGAAAACACATGGCAGGTCGTGGTGGCCCAGAAGGTTGCATATCCCACGCGGCGCAGTGCTGTTTGGAGGTATTCGGCGAGGGCCTTGTCGGCCGTGAGTACGACCACGTCACAAGAGGAGCCTCCCTGGGCCGGCTTCTCTCTCTCAGAGTCGAAGGCGTTCCGGAGGGCGAAGCTTCCGCGCGCTGGAGCGCAGGGGATCTCGGTTGCGAGCGGAGCGTCCTTTCGACCGGACACTGCCTTGGCCGGCACGACGGTGAGACGGCCGGGCTTTCCCACGGTTCCGGATCTCTTCTCCTGTGCGCCAGAACGTTGGAAGCTGAAGCGGCGGTTGCCCGATCCATCGATCGATGGTTCCTTTTTGAGTGGAGCGGCGCTCATTATTCGCCTCCTTGTGTTTGCTGCAAGGCTTAATAAGACAGCGTCACAAAAAACCTGACGTTATAGCCTGGCGCTTCCTGGCCGACGCCGCCGCCGAACCCGTTGTTCAGGAAATACCGGGTGTTGGTCACGTTGTCGGCGGCGACGTTGAGGCTCAGCCACGAGAACGGCTGATAGGAAGCGAACAGGTTGTGCACGACGTAGCCGGCCTGCCGACCGATGATCAGCCCGGCCGCGCAGGGGGCCGTGACTTGAGCGGTTGAGCCGGTGATCACCAGCCTGCTGTCGACCGCTCGGATTCGATAGCCGTATTCCAGCCGGTGGCCGAGATCGCTTCGCCCCACGGTAAAGACGAGCGTATCGCCGGGAATGTCGAAGAGATCTCGCTCGCCCTCGCAGACCTGCTTGCCCCGCACGCCGGAGACGGCCAGGTTGCTGAACCAGTGATCGGTCCGAAACCCGACCTCGACTTCCAGGCCATGCCGATGCTCTTCCCCGTCCTGCGTGAAGCTCGTGCAGACGCGGTTGGGCAGTGAAAAGTTGAACGGCTCGCACCGCGCGCCGGTGGCCGTGCGCGCCATGAGCGAATAGAGGGTATGGGCCACGTGGATACGGTAATACACCACCTTGGCCGTCAGCAGGGTGCCGGGAGCAAACAACCCCGGATAGGACAACGAGAGGCCGAACTCATGGTTGCGTGAAGTCTGGGGGACATACCGATCGCCGCAGACGCCGGAATCGGGAGCAAGTCGTCCGAAGAGAAAGCGATTGCAGCGGCTGAACGGACCTTGCGTGAAGTATTCGTCGACGAGCGGAGGGCGAAAGGCTTCGGCGTAATTGTAGAACGCCGTCAAGGGACCGCCGAAGATATTCCAGGCAATGCCGGCGGTGGGAACGGTTCTCCCGAACTCGATGACGGGACTTCGGCCTTCCGCTTGCAAGAGATCGCGAGTCTGTTGGGCATCGACTTCGACCCGGTAGATATCGTGCCGAAGGCCGGCGCTCAGGCTCACCTGTCCGATATCGAGGCGGTTTTCGACCATGTAGGCCAGGAAGGACCTTGTTCCCGACGGCTGGCTCAGATTGTCCACTGTTTGGCGGAGGCCGATTGCGGGATTGAATTGCTCCGTTTTTGCCTGGCGGCTGTTCCGGTTGTACTGGACGCCGTAGGTGACGGTATTGAGGATCGGCCCGACACGCAGCGCTGTCGTATTGGTGACGGTGAACGTGGCGATGCGGTAATCCCAGAAATTCGTCGGCGAATTGGGGATCGGGATGCCTCTGCCGCTCTGCCGATCGGAATCCGTGACGCTCGTGCTGGTGTAGCCGGCCGTCCCTTTCAGATTGATCCAGCGAGAGAGCGACGGAATGTCCGGGGTGTATTCCAGATTCGCGGTGGAGGTGCTGTCTGTGACCGCCCGCCGCACAAAGCCGAAGACACCGGGGATGCCGATCGTCGCGTCGAACGGTTGTAACGTCTCCTCCTGAAGATAGGTCTCTCCCAGCGAGAGGCTTGCGCCGGGCCTCCATCGGTAGGTCGCTTTCGCCAATCCGCTCAACCGGTTCGACGTCGAGTTCGGCAATTCGTTGCCGCTGGCCGTTCTGATATTGTCCGAATCCCGCCACGTCACGTTGGCAAGCAGATCGAGCGCGCCGAACGCCATCCCATAGGCACTGCCCGAGACGAGCGTTTCCATGTTGTTACTGGAAAACCCCGACTTGGCTCGAGCCCCGAACCGCTCGCCGGGACGGAGAAGATCGGCGGCGTCCTTGGTCCGCATCTCCACCGCGCCGCCGATGGCGCCGGACCCCTGCAAGACCCCGGCGGGCCCGCGCGTGACCTCGATCTCTTTGAGGAGTTCCGGCTCGATGAAGACCCCGCTGCCGAACCGGTATTTTTCGAAATTGCGGATGGCGCCGTCGAGTTTGAGCAGCACGTCCTCGGTGTCGTTGAATCCCCGAATGTTGAATTTCATGCCGCCCATGAGGGGCCCGCCGTCGGTCGCCACGCCGGGGGTGTCTTGGAGAACGGTGAAGACGTTGTCCGCCTGCCGCCGATTGAGCTCTCGACCGGTCACCGTCGTGCGTGAGCGCACCGGATCGAATTCAACGGCGTCTCGTTTTCCTTTCACTTCCACCTCCGCCAGCATCAGTGAAGGGTCCTGATCCGTCTCCTGTTCGTCATCTGATTGCGGAGCCTCATCGACGGCGCGATCCGCGGCGTGGGCCATCCCATCGCCGATCGCGCCCGGTGTCAGCAACACGATCGCGATGAATGCCGCTCCACGGAGTGTATAGTTCATGCCGCCGGTGGGCATTGGCGTGGCCCCTGCTTGAGGCGGCCACGCCGCCGCGGACGCGCGCTGAAAGCCTTAGGCCGCTTGTCTCTTGCGCCGAGCCATCGTCGCGAGCCCGATGATGCCGGAGCCGAACAGATACACCGCGCCGGGCACCGGGATAGGCGCCGGTGATCGTCCCGGACCGATGTCGATCGAGAGTTGATCCAAGCTGACGGCTGACCCTACGGCATTCCATGTGAGCCGGAACGACGAGGCGTTCGGCACTCCCAGCCATGACACGAGCGCTTCCACTTCACTTCCACCAAAGCCTCCAGAGATCGTCTCGGTATAGAGCACCGAGTAGGTGCCACCGATGCCGTTTAACAGGAAGTTGGTGAAACTGCCATTCAGCGTGGAATCGAATGCACCGAGCGATCCGACTCGCAGATACACGTCACGGATGTCGGACGGGGCCCCGCCCATGTTGCCGATGGTGAATTCGAACTCCGTGGGGAAGCCGATGCTATAGATATTACCGCCGCTGGTAAGGAAGGCGGTGCCGGTCAGTTCTTCCAGCCTGTAGATGCCGCCGCCAAAGTTGGCGACGTCCGGTGTGGTGTCTTGAATGTTGCCGCCGGGGATATCGTCGTTAAAGACATTCCACTCGGCGTAGAGGCTGCCGGGCGTGACGCCTCGTGTCCATCCTGAGGGGGTGAAGTTGACGTCCCAAACGGCCTGTGTGGCCTGGGCCGTCTGACCGGAAGCGAAACAGAGCCCTAAACCGAGAATGCCGCTCGTCAACAATGACCTCATACCGTTCATTTTCCCGACTCCTTTCAATACGTGACGATCGATCTTCACGCCTCACCCTCAGAGATCGTGAAACCATGGATGATCAGAGATCTTCTTGGGCAACGGGCCCGCCCCGTCTCCCGCGATGCGGTGTTTTTAAGAGGGTGTTCCGTACACCCTTGTGTCCTCCTTTCTCTTCCCGTTCGCCAGCTCGGGATAGTCCACGACAAATCGATATTGCCGCCCACAATGCAGGATGACTTCCTTCTGCCCTCGCTTAAGGAGGCGAATCTCCACTCGCAGCTCCGAGAATCCATCGTGCGCGAACAGGTCGTCATAGATAGCGGAGAGACGGGCTTTGACCTCCTCGTTCCTGACATGTGCGGACATGGTGCTCCTTGGTTGTTCAAGCGACTGAAACCGGTCGAGACGGTTCTGTAATCGTCGATTCCAATTTGCGAGCCGCCAACCTCCGTCCCGCCCTCGTTCTATGGCTGAGCCAGCGTGGTTTGTTGGTTCTGTGACGTCAGCTCAGCCGTGAGCCTCGTCAGCCGTTCGTCGAGCCAGCGAGTCAGGATGGGGTCGGCGAGGCCTTTGTCGTTGAGTTCAAAATTCAACCCTGCCAGCATGTGCCTGTACGGCCCCGCTCCGTACAGCCGATGGGCGATCACCAGCACGCGACTGTCTCGGCTGGCCTCCTCGATGGTGGAACGAACGGCGGCGACGGCCTTTTCGCGTTTGCCAGGCCAGTCTTCTCGCACGGTGAAGGCCTTGATGTCTTTGAGCTTCGCGCAATGGGGCTCTTGGCGGAGGCGCGCGATGTGTTCGTTCATGACGGCAATCCATCGGTTGTCGCCTTCGTCGGTCCCATCGCCGTGGGCCAGCAGCAGGACGGTCTCTTCCGTCGGGTCCTGGCTCAGTTCGGCGATCCGTTTGTGGAGCACCGTGGCGATGTCGGGATTCTGCTCATAGCCGCCGAAGGCCGAAAAGGTCACGGCGGTGCGAACCTGGGGCGGCGCGGAGGTCGATCCGTGCCCGCCGTCGTGACCGTCACCGGGCGGTTGATCGCTCAAGCCGAGAATGTAATCGGTGAGCGACTTCATGTGATGGTCCAAGGCGTACAGCCGGACGAAGACCACGTGTCTGATGCCGCGTTGTTCCAGACGGGAGACCGCGTCCTGAATGATGAACGGGTCCCCCATGCCATAGGCCATCTCAATAGGGTACTTGGCCATGAGCGGCCGCATCGTCGCTTCGACCGCGTCGTTCCACGGTTGGGTCGATCCGTGGGGCATCACGACAACGCCGATCCGCTCTGCGGTCAGGGGCATTTCACGGTTGGCGGTTTTCTTGAGCCACAGCAGCACGTTCGGATGGGGAAGCAATTCCTCCGGTCTGTAGGCGACGCGGGTGTTGCCGAATTGAGTCCCCAGCCAGGCCGACAGCGACATGGATGAGTCCAGTTTGGGGCCGATGAAGGCGGGAATCACCAGGGTTCGGCCCGCTTTCGCCGCATGGGACATGATGCGAGCCAAGGCAGCGTCGTTTTTTTGCCGCGCTCGGTCTGCGTCTCGTTCATAGAGAATGACGGCCTCGGTCTCGCGAAAGGGGCGATAGTGGTTCACGTAGGCCAACAGACGATGCAGGTCCGTTTTCAGGGCCTGTTCACTGGCTTCGTCGACCGCTCCGGCTCCGACGAGGATCAGCCGCTCCGTTTCAGGATGCTCGCTGAGGGCGGTCACGCGATCCAGCACGATTTGGCTGATCAGATGGTCGTGCGACATGGCGGAGGTCCATCGCACGGGGAGTTCGCCCATATAGGTCGGCAGCAGCGCTTTGACGCGCGTGAGCAACGGGTCGGACTCCGACACGAACAGGGGAATCGCCACGATCCGGGTGACGCCGGCTTCCTTCAGTGTCCAAACGGCCCTCGTCAGGTAGGGAGCATAGTCGCCCTCGACTCCCGCCTCGCCTGGCCCGATGAAGCCGAGCGCCGCCGGATAGGTGTGTTTGAATTCATCGACCAGGGATGAGATTTCCTTGTTGCCAAGATATCCCCGATCGGGAGCGAGCACCAGGAATCCTACTTTGGAGGGAGCGGCCTCGGCCGTCGCAGCCTGCACACCGAGTGCAAACAGGAGGGTCGTTGCGTATCTCGTGATCGTCTGTAAGGGCATGCGTTCCTCCGTTGCCTCATCGATCGAATTCGTTGAGCCGGTAGCGAATGGGGACCACGACCGTAATCTTGGGCTTGTTGAGATCTTGCGTGAGAGGGAGAGGGCAAGCCCTCCGCATTAATCCCAGCGCGTCGTCGTCCAGTGCCCCGTAGCCGGAGCTCTTTGTCACCACTGCGTTGACCAGATGGCCGTTCCTATCGATTGTCGCTCTGACGACCACGATTCCTTCCCATCCGCGCTGGCGAGCCAGAAGGGGATAGGCTTGAAGGCGCATGATCCGGTTTCTCAACAGCTCCATGAGCCATCCATAGTTCGGTTTGGAAAGAGCCGTCCGTGTGACGGACGGTGTGATAGTAGAATGGCTGAGCGTGTTCACGTCCGTTTGACCCTCCGCGTCATACGAATCCGAGACATTCGGCGAACGGGGAGGGGAAGAATCGGACGGTCGCTCGTCGCGTCGAGCCTGATCCGATGAGGCAATGTCTTGCCGATCCGATGGAAGTGAGTCGGCTCGAAGTGAATCGGCAAGGGCGGTTTCTGCAGGACTGGACTCCTGAACGATGGAATGAGTCAAGGCATGAACCGGTTCGATCGATGGAACCGGCTGAGTCTCGACGGAGCCGTTGTCTATCTGATGAAACGTTTCAACCGGCGAAGCGGCCGTTGCCTGCGCGACGTCGCGTGGGAGGACGGCATCGGTTGACCCATGCGGTGGCGCGGTTGCATGAGAAGGTGGAGCGGGCTGTTGCCCTTGGTCCATAGCGTGAGTCGAGAGCGGAGGCTCCGCCGGAAGATCCGGCGAAGCCTCCCGCGTCGGCCGGTTGAGAGGAGGAGAGGAGACCGGCTGACTGCCTGATGGAGCAGTGTCACTGTTCGAGTGGTCGGGACCTGGCTGTGCCTCTGAAGGTGACGAGAACACCAGCTCCAGGTGGAAGTCTTGAGGCTGGAGAGGAGGCATCTGAGTCAAGAGGCCGGCTGCCGCAATGATGAGGGCCGCATGGACCGTGACGGACGTTGCCCAACCGGACAGGCGCTCGCGGCGGCGGATCATCGTGAAGGATGCTCGGCATAAGGGGACCATTGCGGACGCGGTGGACATGGTCTCATTGTTTATGGAATTGAGTCTAATTCTCATAATCATGTTCTGTGAGCTTATACTTTAGTAACAAGTCGAAGAGCCATGTTCGATCACCGGATTGATATGTTCAGTTTCTATCTCACGGGCAAGAACACAGAGAAGAGCACTGAGGCGTGAGTCGGTCCCGCCGGGGCATGGACGAGCGTGAGGACGAGGTCAAGCGCTTGCGCGCCATTGTTCCAAGTGTTCCAAGGAAGGTCAGGCCGGAGAGCAACAAAACCAGTGCGCCGGGCAGGGGCACGGCGGAGATCCGATAGTTGAACGTGTAGGTCGTCTCACCTTCGGTTTCCTGGTGCCAAAAACTGTAGGTGCCTGGGCCGAGGAGATCGCCGGCGAGAAACGCCAGGAGATCGTCGCCGACCGAAAGGCCGGGCAGCGCACCGATCAAGGCCCATCCGCTGACGTCGGTAAATCCCATGCCGCGAAAATGGCCGCCCCTCGTCCAACCGAAAAACGATTGATCGTCGGTGTTGGTGTAGGCCGCGAGGACGATTGCGTCCAGCGAGTGGCCGCCGGGAATCGTGATGGTGAAAAAATCTCGATCCAATGCCGGCAGGTGCGTGGTTGATCCTTTGATCAGGTTATCGCCAACGGCAAGCGAGATGGCCGTTGGTCTCGCATGATCATCTGAGAAGTCTCCATGAACAGCTTCATCATGAACAATGGCCGCTTCGGCGTTGAACGAGAGCAGGCTCACGCCGGCAATGACCAGGCTGCCAACCGCGCCAAACATTCCGTGTATCCTGTTTCTCATGACCGGTTCCTCCTGTTGAATGGTTGACCAAGACCGGCACAGGGCGTCGAGACTCCTTACGCTAGAGCATCTGTGCGAGTCGCTTGCGGATCGTCGCCAGTTGTTTACGTGAGGGGCAGGGTTGAAGCCATGCTCTGACGCCGGAATCCCATGCGCTGTTTCCGGGATCGAGACCTGCTGGTACCTAGAGGTGACGAGTCAGCGCTCCGGAGCGTGTAGCGCGGCCCGGGTGGGAACTGGTGGTCCAACCGGCATGAGGAATGAAATGGCGCTCAGAGCGTCTCGGTCATGAACGTTTCCGATGCAATTGGGGGTTCGCCGCCGCGATCACCGTTGAACGTAAAGCTGGTGCAGTCTGAAGATAGCGGTCTGCTTCGCCTATTTATGAGACTGTGAGTTTGGCGAACATGCCGAGTTGGTAATGGCTCATTTTGGTTTGGTTGGTTGCGGTTCCTGGCGCTACATCGTTGTTCTCGACGACGGCGCAGAATAGCGCATACTCGCCGGGTGTCAACGTCACTGTCTTTGATTGTGTGACAGTGGGAGGGAGATCGGTCTCTTCGATTTCGTCGATGACGGTGCCGGAGGCGCTCTCATCCACGCCTCCGTCTTTCACAGGCATGGTGTCTGGTGTCATCCCGGGATGAAGTTTCAGAATGACCAGTTCGTGAGGAAGAGTGCCGGTATTGGTCACCCGAAAGACGACAGGCCCGGATGCCACCGTGGTTTTATCTGCCATGACCGCCCACTCCCTGAGTGTGACGTTGACGGTCATGCCTGCCGGGGCTTGCTGAGCCAGTGCAGGGGGCCTGTCGCTTTGGCCGCAGCCGGTCAAGTCGGCGAGCAAGGCCAGACTCAATAGGGTCGAGAATCTCGACGTCTTTTCCATAAGGAGCCCTCCATTTGTTGATCATGAAAGAAATGCCTTGTTTCATGCAATCCACATATCGCAGTTACGGCTTGGTTGGCCATGTTCAATTGCCGGACTACCCGATCTGCTTTTCGGGTAGGGAGAGAGGCCGGACTACCGTCCCGGCGCTTGCAAGGCGGTCACCACAGGAATGTGCGCGGCCCGAATCGCGGGAGGGAGGCCGCCCAACAGGCTGATGAGCAGGGAAAAGCCCAGGGTCGCAGCGGCCGATGGCGGTGTCAGGGTGAGGCGGAACGCCACTTCGGCGAACGTGCTGAAGTTCATCGTCGAGAGGGTGACGGTTTGCAAGGCCGCGCCGCCGGCCAAGGCCAATCCTCCGGCCGCCGCGCCGATCGTGAGGGATTCAATGAGAAACACGAAGAAAATGTGAGCGGGCACGAAGCCCAGCGCGCGCAACATGCCGATTTCCCTCGTGCGCGCCGCGACCGCTCCGTACATCGTCATGGTGCCGCCCAGGAGAGCGCCGATGGAAAAGATCGTCGTGAAGGTGAACCCAAGAACCCGAATGAAGGTGGTCAGGGTGACGGATTTTTCTCGATAGTAGTCCCGTTCCCGTTTCATTTGGAGCATGAGGCGCGGATCGTCCGCAATGAGTCGATTGAGCGGTTCAAATGCGGCATCGTTCGAGAGGCGAAGTGTCATGGAAGAATAAGATTCTCGTCCATACGCCGCCATCAGGAGGTCCGCGTCTCCCCAGATTTCCGATTCGAACGCGGTTCCGTCCGCGCTCATGATCCCGACGACCAGCCAGTCACGTTTGCCGATGCGCAGTGGAGAGCCGATCCCTTGAGGAAGAAAGCGGGAGGCGATTTGAGCTCCGACGACGATTTCCGCCGCTCCCGGCTGCCAAGGGCGCCCCTCGACCACATGGACTTGCGGCCGCAACGTGAACGCCATGGGCTGTGTGCCTCGGACCGTGACGTTGACCGGTGCCTCCCCTCCGGTTTTCGTCAGGCTGATTAAGACGACCGACTCGGCAAGCGCCACAGGATTGCCGTCCGTATCGGACGCGATGCCCGGAAGCGAGCGGATGATGTGGGTTTGATTCCGATAGAGGCCGCTTGAGATTTCCGTCGTGGCTCCTTGGCGGAGCAACAGGACATTGGCCTGCGATCCGCTATCGACCAATGCGCGTGTCAGGCCGTCCCCGAGCATCAGCACGCTCAAGAAAATAAGGCTGACCAGCCCCATGCCCATGACGGTCAGGGCGGTCGTTCGGCCGCGCGACCAGACGTTTCGAACACCGTAGGCCCACAGGAGTTTCACGGGAATGGCTCCTATCCGATATGCCGCAGGTCGTCGGCCACCTTGTTTCGGAGGACTGTTACGAGTGGAAGCGCCGCCGCACAACATGCCGTGATCAGAGTGGCCAGAGTCCCAAGCAACAAGGTGCTCGGATAGACGACGAGCTGTTGAAAGAAATTCCCCAGCTTGGTCGAGACCAAGGTCGCATAGAGGTCTGTGGCCGGGATGGTAATGGCAATCCCCGCAATTGAGCCGAGGCCGGCGATCAGCAGCGCTTCTCCGGTGATCAAAGCCGCCAGATGGCGGCGCTCAAAGCCGAGGGTCCGAAGGACCGCCCATTCCCTTGTCCGCTCGCGCACGGCCATGACCAGGGTGTTGGCGAGCACCAGCAGGGTGACGCCGTTCAGCACGATCGCGAGCAGTTCCAAGGCGCGCACGATTGATCCCGACATGGCGACGAAGCCCGCTTGAAAGGCCTGTTCGGTTTCCGTTCGTGTTTCGGCGACGGAATTGGCGAAGGTGTCGTCGACGGCGCGCGAGACGGCTCCGGCCGCCGACGGGTCCGCGATACGCAGCACGTACCAGCCGACGGTGTCGGCCCGATCGGGATCGAATTGTCGCCGACGTTCATTCACAGAGTCCCAGCGGATGACCATCCAGTTCTCATCGACGGAGGGCTCGGCCCCCCGGTAAATTCCCCGAACGACGAATTCCCAATCTCCGGGGTACAAAGTGCCTTTGAGGGGGATCGCGTCGCCGACGCGCCAGCCGTACAGATCGGCCAGACGTCGGCCGATGAGACAGGCCCGGCGGTCACTCAAGAAATTTTGTTGTGTATCCGGATCCACCAGCAATTCGGGGTGCAGATCGAGAAATGAGTCGGGATCGACGGCAAACTGAGGGAAGAACCCCTTGGCGTCCCGATAGACCCCTCCGAACCAATTGGCGAACGTCACGCCGGTGACGCCGTTGACGGCGGCAAGACGGTCTCGGTACGAAAGCGGCAGGTGGATCGACAGCGATGCCGCGTGGCGGGTAATCAACCGGTTGGGGGCGGAGGCCTCGACACCGGCGTACCAGGCTCGAACCGTGGTGATGATCAGGTTGAACGTCAGAATGATCGTGGCGATCCCCAAGGCCGTCAAAACCACTCGGAAGGCCTGCCGGCGCACGTTACGAACGATGAGGGTTGCCAGCGTCATCGGTCACGCTTCCTTCCCTTTGTCAAAGTGGAGGATGTCTTGGGCATATTCCGCCGCGCGCGGATCATGGGTGACCATCACGATCGTTTTATGGAGCTCCTGGTGAAGACGGCGGAGCAGCATCATGACGGATTCGGCGGCGTCCCGGTCGAGGTTGCCGGTTGGCTCGTCCGCCAGGAAGATGGTCGGATCGCCGACGATCGCCCGGGCGATGCCGACGCGCTGCTCTTGCCCCCCCGACAGTTGGCGTGGGTAATGGTGGAGGCGGTCGCCCAACCCGACCAGCTCCAGCGCCGCGCGAACGCGCTTGGCTCGCTCCTGTTTGGAGAGCGGGGTGAGCAGCAGAGGCAACTCGACGTTTTCAGCGGCCGTGAGGACCGGAATAAGATTGTAGAACTGAAAGATGAATCCGACGTGGCGGGCTCGCCAGCGGGCAAGGTCGGTTTCTCGCTGTTGGGACACTTCGATCCCAGCGGCGCGGATGGTTCCGTCCGTCGGCCGGTCCAGGCCGGCGATGAGGTTGAGAATCGTGGTTTTACCCGATCCGGACGGTCCCATGATGGCGAGAAATTGTCCGACCGGCACCGACAAATTGAAGTTTTGAAGCACCGGGATCTCCTGGTCCCCACGGACATAGGATTTCGTCACGTGGCAACACTCGATCATTGGTGGGGTCGTCACTGGGTACTCCTTTCTCGGGTTAATGGGCGGCTCGAGGACGGACTCGGCTGCCATTGGCCAGTGAGGGAGGTGGCAAGAGAATGACGTTCATGGCTGTGGATAGGTCCCCCCGAACTTCGCTGTCCGTTCCCCGGCGAGTGAGTTCTTGAACGGACACTTCCCGCGCCAGATCCCCCTCCAGCACGTACAGGACTGTTCGATTTCCTCGTCGGACCAGGGAGGCGGTCGGGACCAGGAACTCCTGTGGCGGCGTGGCGTCCGGTTTTGCCGAAGGCAAAAAAGACACCTTGGCGCTCATCTCCGGGAGCACCCGATCTTCCAACTCAAGAAAGCGGATTTTCGCCAGCACGGTACCTTTTGAGCGATCGGCGGTGGGTACGATCTGCTCGACGGTACCTCGATAGCGCGTGCTCGGCACCGCATCCAGGATGATGTCGGCCGGCTGGCCCGGTGCGACCTTGGTGATGGCGGATTCGGAGATATCCACTTCTACGGCCAGCGTCTTCAGATCTCCAATCAGCGCCACCGCCCCCCGGGCGTTCGTAGCGCCGGCCATCGGTGCCACGATTTCACCGACCTCGGCGAATTTTTTGAGCACGATACCGTCGAACGGGGCCCGGATTTTGGTGTTTTCCACCATCACGTCGGCCGTGAGCACATCCGCTTCCGCGGCTGCAATGGCCGCCGAGGCCGATCGCACCGACGCTTCGGCCTTTCTGAGCCGATTGGCGGCCACGTCAAACTCGGACTGAGAAATGAACTGATCGGGCAACAGGGCCTTGGCCCGGTCATAGGCCAACCGGGCGTCTTGCAGCTCCGCCTGGGTATTTTCGAGCGTCGCCTGTGCCACCTCGAGCCTGGCGCGGGCTTGTCGTTGCAGGGCGAGCATGTCGGCCTGTTCGATTCTCGCGATCACGTCGCCGGCCTTCACGCGGCTTCCAACGACGATGCCGAGATATTCGAGTCGGCCGGTTCCTTTGGATGCCACGGAGGCCTGGCGCTGTGCGACGACATAACCACTGGCGGTGAGCGGAGAGTCGGCGATCATGGCACCGACTGGTCGGACGGCGACCGTGTCCACATCAGGGATCGATTCTGAAAACGGCGGCAAGCGGACCAGCGCCAGCAGCACAAGCCCGACGGCGAAGATTCCTGCAAGCCATTTCCGCCACGACGGCGTGCGTCGTGCCGGCGGGTCTTCCCGCGGCAACCGCAGAATCGAGAGATCGACGTCACTTGAAGGGGGGCGGGTCATCGAGGCGGTTCCTGTCGAGGTCGTGTGACGGCTGTGGCGTAACGTCGAGTTCGGGCCATCCGAAAGGCTCGCGGTGACAGTCCGGTGGCGCGCTTGAAAAAATGGCTGAATGAAAATTGATCGCTGAATCCGACCGTTGCGGCGATGTCCCCGATCGATTTGTCGGTGGTCAGAAGCAAATCGGACGCGATGTCTGTCCTCAGCCGCGCGAGATAGCGAGAGAACGGTTCTCCCATCACGGAACGAAACAGCTCGGAGCAGTATTTTTCGGAATATCCCAACCACTCGGCCAAGGTTTTGAGCGTGGGACCCTGATGGAGGCTGGAGGAAAGAAACGTCGCGATCCGGGTCGCAAGATCGTTGGAGGCCTGGGCCTCCTCGCGAAGCGGTCGGTCGACGGAGGACAGGTCGAAGAGCTTGCAGAGCACGTCCAAAAATTCCCGATCGGTCGTCGCGCTGGACAGGCGATCGGCCCACCGGGGCGCATGGTGTCGAAGTTGCGCGATGAGCGTTTGCAACTGATCGAATCGCGCGCCAGCTCTTTTCTGCCTTTCCATGATGACCATGCGATGGGTGCGTCCTCTATCGGGTTTCGTACCTTGGAACGGATCGGTTCCAGGACACCGCGGCGAACGGTCAAGCGGCCGGCGGCGCGGGCCTTCTCCTTCCCGTTGTGCCGCCGGGTTGCCAATCGTGTTTCAGCCTGGCTTGAAGACGGCGCGTCCAGATTGAATTCAGAAGCCCCCGCGTTTTGCCGCGTCGATGTCGGCCGGTCCATCGGCACCGCCGGCACCACGGAGTGCGGCTCGGACGGGGTTTGAGCCTGTGACAGAGACGGCAGACGTCTGATCGTTCATGCCGGTTATGACGGGCGGTTCCTTGGGATTTAGCCGTCATGGTTTCACCCCTTCTCCGTTCGATTGAACGTCCTCCAGGAAAGGAGCGGGGCCGGTGACCTCTTGAAACGGTCGGAACGGCCCCGCCGGCGAAGTGGGGGGAGGCAGCGTCCCACTCCGTTTCCTGGTCTTTCATCAAGCGACCGGTCGTATGATCGACATAGCACATTATCGCCCGCTTCCATGGAGCGGACTTGCCGAAGCGCTGTGCGAGCCCGTTTCCGACGCCATCCAGAGCTTTGCCACCACCATCGGGTCGAATTGCGTTCCCGCCGCGACGCGCAGAATTCTGAGCGCGATGCGGTCGCGAAGGGAGCGGTCTTGCACGCCGGGGACGTGAATCGCTTCAAAGGCGTCGGCCACGGCCAGAATTCTGGCGCCGAGGGGGATGAATGCTCCACGGACTCCGTAAGGATAGCCCGATCCATCCCACCATTCGTGATGATGGGCGATCAGAATCGCCGCTTCTCTCAAGAAGGCGAACGGTTCGAGCAAGTTGGCTCCGAGCCGGGAATGGTGCTGAAGGGCGACGTACGATGAGGGATCAAGTGGTTCACATCCCTGTCTGAGCGGCTCCGGCACCATGAGGAGACCGACGTCGTGAAGCAGGGCGGCGAGTTTCAGATCATGGAGCGCGGTCGCGTCAAGTTCAAAAGCTTCTCCGATCAGGCAGGCGACGGCGGCTGTCCGTTCGGCGTGACTGGCCTGCCAGGGCAGGGCGCGGTCGAGCTCTTTGCTGACTTGTCTGACCAGAATGCTTTCGACGTCTCGGCGCGACGCCACCGGAAGACGGAGACGATCGATCTTGCCCAGCAGCCGTTGAATCTTCAGCACGGCCGGCTCGACGTGTGCGACAGAATCAGTGCGCATGACAGTCCTCCTGAAAAAACGGAGCCCAGGACCACGGTTGTGATCCTGGGCTCTGGGTGTGAACCTCTGGCCGCTGAAACGCGAGCGGAGCCAATCAACTCAGGACGATCATCTCGGCATGCCTCTGATGCGGGACAACGGAATCGTCACCAGCCGCCGGCAGCGTTTGCATTTGAGCTCGACGCCGTTTTCCACCAGGCGCGCCATGAGTTGTCCGCACAGGCAGCGGACGTCATCCGGCGCACAGGCCGATCCGGAGGTCGCCGCCGGTTTGGGACTCGACGTGCCGGGTTTCATCAGAACGTCCACTTCGCTCCGGCTTGCCAGAGGGCCGGCAGGCTCGGGTAGATGCCGCGCGACCGGTCCACGATGGCGTCATGGTCCAGCATGTTCTTGCCCGTGAAGAAGAAGGTCGTGTTGATTTTCTTCACGTGCTGGTTGACCGAAGCATTGAGCATGCACCACCCCCTCACGATGCCGCGCTGTCCGCTGGGCGTCGGGATGACCGTGTTTCGGTCATCGGCGAACTGGTCGCTGACACATTGCGTTTCCAAACGGGCATTAAACGGACCGACCCAAAAGGCTCGGTTGGCGTAGCCGATGCCCGCCGTAATCAAATGCTCCGGTGTGTAGGGCAGGCGGTTTCCACTGACGCTGAGCGTCGTCGGTTCCCCCGGCAAAAGCGCCGAGGCGCCGAGCGAACTATTACGCGTTCCCCTGAAATTCGCCTGGGCGACCCAGGTATAGTTGAAATCAAACGTCACGTCTTGGTTGTCGTCTCGGCCGGTCACGGCGTCCCAGAGATCGATCTGAGTCGCCACTTCGGCGCCTCGGTGCTGGGTTCTTCCGGCATTGGTGAGCGTGGCCCCCACGCCTCCGGCCACCGATTGGGTAATGATCTGATTGTCGAAGTCCATCTGATAGCCGGTGATGGAGTACGCGGCCCAGTGGGCAAGGTTCCCTCGCATCCCCAGTTCGTAGGTCCAACTCAGCTCCGGGTCCAAATCGACGGGCTGCGCCGTGGCGAGAGCGACCGCGTCGGAGATCTGGGGAGGCGCCATACCGCGATGGGCGCCGAAGAAGAAGGTGGTGTTCTTAAACGGCGAATAGGTGATGCCGGCTCCCGGCAGCACTTCGGTGAAATTCGTCTTGCCGTAGTTGCCGTTCCCGTTGTTCGCCAGACGGTTGGTTTGATCGTAACTGATGTGCTCGACCCGGAATCCCGGCGTCAAGGTAAAGGGTCCCCATATCAAGCGTTCCTGCGCGAAGAAGGCATAGGCGTTCGTGGTGCGCTTGTTGTTTTCACCCAAGCAGGTGGGTTGTCCAGGGTTGATACAGCTTGATGGTGCTCCCGTTCCTGAGACCGTGTTTAGCAACTGTTTACGGTCCGACTGTTCGTACATGTATCGAGCGCCGAAGTCCGCTTCACCTTTGAGGCCGAAGAACGGAAAGGCATGAGAATAGTGGAAGCGGGGCTCGACTCCCCATACCCAATACTCTCGTTCGTTGGTGAATCGCCGATTGGCTGGTACGACGCCGTATGCGGTTGCCGGAATACTATTGCCGTTTTGGATGCCGCCGACCGGGCTGCCGGTGATGTCCACTCCCTGTTGAGACTGGCGGCTCCAGTCCCGCTCCATATAATGGCCGAAGAAGTTTGTGGTCGAGGTCAGGTTGGCAGTGAACAGGTGGTTGACCGCCACATGGTAGCCGAGGCGCATGAAGTCGAAGTGGTCGTTGGTAAACGGGGTTTGCCGGTCTTCGCCACGGGTGGCCCACTCCGCCTGGGTCAATCCCTGATAGCCGATCGCCGAGTTTTCACGGTAGTAATTGAACTTGGCCAGGATCTGGGTCCGGTCGCTTAATTCTTGGACAGTCTTGAATGTGAGATCATCAATTTTTGCCCGGATGTTGGTGAACCGCGGGGTGTCGGTCTGCGAATGGGTGTAATCGACCAGATAGCCGCTTTTGCCCCATGTTCCACCGTAATCGAAATGCGTGTTCAGATAATTCAGATTGCCGCCCCAGACCTGAAAATGGCCTTCCGGTTTGGCCGAAGGCATGCGCGTGATGAGGTTGATCACGCCACCGATGGTCTGAGGTCCATAGAGGAGCTGCCCGCTGCCTTTCAACACTTCGATCCGATCAAAGCGGAAGATCGGAGGGAAGTAGTAGGATGATGGATCGGCGTAAGGCATCAGCATGATGGGCACGCCGTCTTCCATGATGTGCACTTTCCGGCTGCGCGTCGGGTCCAGGCCGCGGATGCCGATATTGGGCCGGATGCCCAATCCCTCCTCGTCCCGCACGTGGACGCCGGGAACTTCCCGCAACGCCTCGTTGATGGTAAACCGGTGGTTCTGTTCGATACTCTCGCTGGTCACGACCTTCCCTGAGCCAGGGATGTGATCCAAGGCCGATGGCGCCGTGCCGATGATCTCCGTCAGAGGGGCCCGAATCGGCCTCTGGTCTGAGGCCGGCTCTTCTGTCTCTTGCACCACGATATTCTCAATCGACTGGTTGCCGGATGCCTGAGCGACCGTCGTCCGTTGGACCGCCGGTTCCTCGGTGGCCGTCGCAGAGGAGTCAGGCAGCGCGAACGCAGCGGCAAAAAGACCAAATATAAAGATAGTTCTTATTCTCATTCTCAATAAGAAGCAAAACGTCATCCCACTTCTCCTTTTGCATGGGCTCACGGGCCTCTATGGGTTAGAGAGAAAAAAGAAGCCCCCTCGAAGGGAGGCCGCCAGACGAATCCGGGACGAGACTGCGAACCGAGCAACCGACGACATCTTCATGGACCTCTATCGGAGCGAATAACTGATCGGCATGAGAATGGCCACCTGCGGCTTGCCCAGGGGTTGTTCAAGTTTCAAAGGCGATGCTTTCCGCAAGGTCTCCATCGCGTCGTTATCGAGGATGGACCGCCCCGAGCTTTCTTGCACGTCGACCATGATGACCTGTCCGTCGTCTCTGATCACAGCCCGGAGCACGACCTTGCCTTCCCAATGGTTGATACGGGCCAAATGGGGGTAGCTCTTCAGTTCGTTGATCCGTCCCAACAGCGCCCTCATGAGCCACGCATAGTCGGCCTTGGCCGAAACGGGTGCTTGTGAGGGGACCGTCGCGACAGCGGCCTCGACGGGCTTGGTCTCCTGAGCAACAGAGGCGACGGCAGGCTGAGGTTGCGTCACGACCTGTCGTGGAGGCTCCGGTGTCATGACCGACGCTGTTTGAAGCAGTGGCTCTTCTTGAACGATCGTGTCTTGCACCGGCGTCGGCTCAACGACTTCGCGGATCTCCTCCTGAGGCGGGACAGTTTGTGCAAGAATCGCCGAAACCGTCTGCGAGGGCGTCTGATCAACGGGGATGACCTCGGGAACAGGCCGAACCGTTCGAACTTCTTGGGGATGGAGAACTTCACGTTGAACCGGTTTGGCGACCGGCTCCGGCGGTCGAGGCGGCGGAGCGGCCTCCGGGAGAGGGTCCGACGAGGGGGAAATTTGCGGCGATTCCACCATCGCGACGTTCCATTGAAACGGTTCCGCCTCCATGGAGGGAGACAAGCCCGACATCAGCGCCATCGCGCCCGCGCCGAAAATGCCATGGACGAGTAGAGACCAGGCCCAGCTTCGTTGGTGCATGCGCGCGTGATCGTGTGAAGCGGCCGCGAGCATGGTCATGACCGCACCACCTCCAGACTCACCTGAGAAAATCCCAGGCCGCGCACTTCGTCGACGACCTGAACGAACCGCTCCAGCATCGTCACTTTGTCGGCGCGGACGACCACGATCGACTCCCGCGGCTGCGAGGCGAGCACGGTGCGGAGCCCGTTCTCGGGGACGGC
Source organism: Nitrospira sp. (assembly GCA_024331125.1). GTDB lineage: Bacteria > Nitrospirota > Nitrospiria > Nitrospirales > Nitrospiraceae > Nitrospira_D. The sequence continues at coordinate 335,520 of JANDJI010000004.1, read as the reverse complement.
CGAATCATTGAGATAAAGCTGCCCGTCCGCCGTCAGGGTAATGACGACGGGGACGTCCTTGCGATCGCTGGCCTCGGATGCCTTGGCCAAGTCGACCGGAATCTGTCCCGTGGTGATAAAGGTCGCCGTCGTCAACACGATGACCAACAGCACCAGCATGACGTCAACCAGGGGAATGACGTTGATTTGATTCAGTTCATGATTCATGGGGATGACGGATTTTGTATTCAGTCACCAGTTCGGCGACACGTCGTCGGAGGGCGTTATTCAGGACGACGCAGGGAATCGCCACCAAGAGTCCGACCGCCGTCGCTTTGAGGGCCAAACTTAATCCCACCATAATGGAGCTGACGGCGATCGTCTTGGAGGTTCCCATGGTATGGAACGTCAACATAATGCCCAAGACCGTCCCCAGCAGGCCGATATAGGGTGCGTTGGCTGCCACGGTCCCGATGATCACCAATCGTTTGGTCAAGGCGATTTCAAACAATTGTTGGTTCGGATAGAGCGAGGGATCGATCCGCCGGTAAAACTGCCAGCGTTCAATGGCCACTGCCACGGCCCATACGCTGAGCGCCAGCAACAGACCGATGATGCCGTAGTCGATGATGTCTTTTAACGCTTCCATGCTGAATCCCGCGGCTGAGTTGTCGCCGCCGCCGCGTTATTGATAATGCTTCTCAATACCACCCGGTATCCGACTCTGTCAATGGAAAAATTCAACCTGCTTGGGCGGGGTGAGCCGAAATTGCCGCAGGATGATCGAATGAAGATGAACAAGAAGAAGCAGGAAACAGTACCGTATGAGTCGCCGATACCTGGACGTCAACGGCCGTGCCTTCCCGGTAGATGGCGGTCGAGCTTTCGCTGCCATGCACGACCTGTCCGGAGCCGAGGCGAACCGTGTACAGGTTTTCCGATCCTCGGAATTGCCGGCGTACAATTCGTGCTCTGGCGGCCCGATTGGGAATCAGATGGATATCGTCCGGGCGGATCATGACGACGAGCGGCGTCCCGTCGGCGGCGGCCAATGTATTGGGGAAATCGCCCAGTTCGGTCCTGACCCTGCCGTCTTGAACCAGCCCCGGGATGAAGTCGGCTTGTCCGACAAAGTCGGCGACGAAGGGCGTGGCCGGCACGTGATAAATCTGTTCCGGTGAATCGATTTGCTCCAACCGTCCCTCGTTCAGGACGGCGATGCGATCGGCCATGGCGAAGGCTTCGTCGTGATCATGGGTCACCAACACGGTCGTCGTGTTCATTCGGCGCAAGAGGTCGCTCAGGTCTTGTCGCATGCGGCCGGCCATGTCGGGATCCAGATTACTGAACGGTTCATCCAATAACAGAACGACCGGGTGTCGAGCCAGCGCCCGCGCCAGCGCGACACGCTGCTGTTGCCCGCCCGACAGCTCATGAGGATAACGACGGCCGAAGGCTTCCAGGCCGATGAGCCGCAGCATCTCCTGAACCCGCTCTACACGCTCGGGCCGCGTCAGGTCTCTCAACCCAAAGGCGATATTATCCTCGACTCGCAGGTGAGGAAAGAGTGCGTATTCCTGAAAGACCATGCCCACGCGGCGCTCTTCCGTCGGAACCGTGTGGGAAGAGGAGGAGACGAGCCGTCCGGAGAGAAAAATTTCTCCGGATCGGACCGGCTCAAATCCCGCGATGGCCCGCAGAATCGTCGTCTTGCCGCATCCCGACGGTCCGAGCAGGCAGAGCAGCTCACCCTTGCGGACGGAGAACGAAATATCGCGAACGGCCGGATGGGTCGGATCATAGGCGCAGGAGACGGATCGCAGCTCCAAGACGGGGCAAGCGGAGCCGCGCGGGTCGGCTTGATTCTTGTTCCGGTCGACGTCGGCGTAAGGCGGGTCCACGGGGGCTGCCATCATCAAACCTCTGCCGCCCGCCAATCGCGCGAAAGCAGAAGCGCAAGCGCCGGCAAGCCGACGACGACGATGAGCAACGCGGACGGAGCCGCGAGTTGATAGTATTCTTCGCTGGCCTCCAGCCACACGCGGACGGCAAGCGTGTCGAACCCGACCGGTCGCAACAGCAGCGTGGCCGGCAATTCCTTGATCGCTTGCAGAAACATCAACACCCACGCGGCGATGAATCCGTTCCGCATGAGCGGAAGCGTCACGCGGCGCCAGGTCTCCTGAACGCCGAGCCCCAGCGTGCGCGCCGCCTCTTCAAGGCTGGGCGTGATTTGCTGGAGCGACGGCTCCAGCGATTGAAGTCCTGCCGGAAGAAAGTGCAGGACATAGGCTGCGACGAGGACGACGACCGTTCCATAGAGAAACGGCACCGTATGAAGAAACAAGACCAGAACGGCAAGAGCAGCGACGGGTCCTGGCAGGACATAGCCCGCATAGGCGGCCTGAAGGCAGCCGAGCGAAAGCCAGCTTGGCCGCCGGCTTGCCAGATAAGCCAGCGGAAGACCCATCAAGACTCCGGCCGTCGAGGCGAGCCCCGATAAGAACGCACTGTTCCAAATAAAGCCCAAGAAGCGGCCGTCCAGGGTCGCCAAGGCTTCGGGAGACAGACTCCATTGAATGAGGAGAGAAGCCGGGACGGCGAAAGAGACCCCGACAACGGCGGCAAGATAGGTCGTGAGGACAAGGGCCCTTGGCCAGGTGCAAGGGGTGCGGTCGGCCGTGCGATAGCGTCCCGCCGTTTGATAAAAACGGCTTCGGTGGCGGAACCACCGTTCGGTCAGCAAAAAGACCAACGCGAGCGCCACCAGAAGAATGCTGAGAATGCTGGCGGCCGTATTGTCGGATCGTCCGGTCATCTGCTGAAACACGGCATAAGTCAGCGTCTGGTACCGCAAGAGCGAGACGGCGCCGAAATCCGAGATCACGTACAGGATCACCAGGGCGACGCCGGCTGCAATCGAGGGACGTATCAAGGGCAGGGTGACGGAGAACAACGTGCGCGGTCTGGACATTCCGCAGGTGCGGGCCGCTTCCTCAAATGACACGTTGACGTTCAGGAGGGCGCCGCGGGTGAGGAGATAGACGAACGGAAAGGTATCGAGGGTCATGACCAGCGAGGCTCCCCAGAAACTTTGGGGCGAGAAGATTCGCGCCTGAGGACCGACAACGGTTTGCCAAAGTTGTTCCACGGGCCCGCCGAAACCCAAAAGATAATTGTACACGTAGGCCAAGACGTAGGTGGGCATCGCCAGAGGCAGCACGAGTGCGATCTCCCACAACCGTCGTCCGGGAAAGTCGAACCTCGTGACGACCCAGGCGGTTGAGACTCCCAGGACCAGCGTCAGCGCCGCCACTGTGCCGGCCAAGGAAACCGTGTTGGCCAGCAATTCGGGGATCCGCGTATCCCAGAGGCGTCGCCACACGGCAAGATCGGCGGACAGGGCCGACGCGGCCACATAGATCAGCGGCGTGAGAACGAGGGCGGCGCCGGCCAGTGCGATCGCCTGGAGGGGAAACGCGGCATGGCCTCGTGCGGCGGTCACTGCCCGACTCGCGCGTTACCGGAGACCGACTTGTTCGATGAGCTGCAACGTCGGTTCACGCAACTCGGCGAGTTTCGCGAGAGGGACCGCGGCGGGGCGAAAACTGTTGCGGTCGACCAGAGAGGGATCGGCCTTGATCCCGGGATGAAGCGGGTATTCTTTGTCAAGGTCGGCGAACATCTTCTGCCCCGTTTCACCCACCAAAAATTTGATCAACTGCGTTGCCTGCTCGAAACGGGGCGTGTGCTTGAGGATGCCGACGCCCGCGACGTTCATGACGGCGCCCAGTCCGCCTTCCTGTTGGTCCGGCATTACGACGGCCAACGGAGCCGACGGATGCGCGGCCACATGTCGGTGCACATAATAGTGATTCACGATGCCCATCGCAACCTGTCCCTTCGCGACCGACTCCACGATTTGCGAGCTTTTCTGATAGACCTGTGTGCCGGCGTTGTCCCGTAGGCCGACGAGGAATTGCTTCGTGCGCTCATCCCCGACGCCGGCCCGCAAGACCGACACGCCGGCCTGCAAGTATTCGCTCCCCGCATTGGGGATGGCGATCTTGCCTTTCCATCGAGGATCGGCCAGATCGAATAACGACGTGACCTGGCCGGGCTGCACCATCGTCGTGTTGTACACGATGATCCAGAACCGCCCCGACAATCCGATCCAACTGTTGTCGTGGGCCCGGAATTGGGATGGAATGACACGGTTGACTTCCTCGATGTCGATCGGGCGCAGAAGCCCGGCCGTGCGGGCCAGTTCAAGGCTCCCGGCGTCGTTCGTGATCAGAATGTCCGCAGGACTCCTGTCTCCTTCGGCCTTGAGACGGTTGAGCAACTCGGTGGTTCCGGATGAAAGCAGGTCGATGTGAACGCCGGTCCTCGCGCTGAAGGCGTCCAACACGGGTTTGATCAGTCGCTCGGCCCGCCCCGAATAGACGGTTAATTTCTCCGCCGCTGTGGAGGGGGGAGGAGCCATCCCTGTCAGGCATCCAAGAGCCAGGGAGATCCAGACAACCAAGAAGCGAGGGTGCAGTCGCCGGCGCGCGGCCGGATATCCGGAGCAATACCACATGGGGCGAACCTCTTTTTGTCACTGTTGAAATTGATAACCCATTTCAATTAGCGTGCTTAGCCTAACAGATCAAGCGAGAGGGGGTCAATGCTGGCAGCGGGAGCAAAGGCCGTAGAGTTCGAGGCGATGAGTTTTAATGACGAAGCCGTTCCGGGCCGCGACTTCTTCCTGGAGTCGTTCAATGTCGCAGTTTTCAAACTCCACGATCTTCCCGCATTCCGTGCAGATCAAATGATCGTGGTGGCCCTTGTGAGAGACGTTGTCGTACTGGGTTTGCGTCCCGAAGTGTCGAGCCTGCGCCAGGCCCGCCTCACAGAAGAGGTTGAGCGTCCGGTAAATGGTCGCCAGGCCCAAGTGAGGATCTTTGCGCGCGAGCTGGTGGTACAGTTCTTCCGCCGTGATGTGCTCCTGCTTGAGGAACGCATCCAGGATCAGTTCACGCTGGCGGGTGTACTTGAGCTGGTGTTTCCCCAAATGCTCTTTCAGCAGCGCCATTTCTTTTTGATGTTTGGACATATGCCGGCCCCTTGTCGTCATCCGCGCCGGGCGCCATTAAAGACGAAAACAGGTGTGGGGTCAAGAGCATCGGACGAAGGAAATGGCCATGAACGGCCGGGTTTGACGATCCGCCGTCGCGGGTCTATATTCGGCCGGGCGAGAGGGAGGCTTATGCGGACACCGAGCCAAATCAGCATCGATCGTGCGCTCCTTTTATACGTCTTGCACGTGGCCGAGCCATACGGCCTCCTGAGCGACGTCAAGTTGCAACAGTTGTGTTTCCTCTGCGAATTGCAAACGTTCGGCAAGGGATATAGAGCGTTTCATTTTGAGTTTTTTCGGTTCGCCTACGGCGCGTTCAGCAAAGACTTGGACAATGATCTCCTGTCGCTCAGGCGGAAAGGGCGGGTCGAAAACTTCACTCTATCGGATCAGGCAAGAGAAGAGGTGATCCCCCTCTTGGGCAAAGCGATCAGTGGAGTGGAAACCAATGAACGGATCAGGGACATCATTGAAGCAGTGGTCACGGCGTATGGCCCGCAGGATACTGGGACCATCACCGCCTCCGTCGAGGCCGTGGAGTTGAGCACGCCGCAGCGGCCGGAATTCAAGATTCCGATCCGCGACATCGTGTTTCATACCATCCTTTTGGTGCCCGAGCGAATCGAAGTTCAGGCGGAATTCACCATTCAGCCCTCCCTGGCGGCCAAGCTCAATGCCGCGATGGGATACGATGGCAAGACTCCCGCCGTCATTCAGAGCTGGTAGAGCTCACCGTACTTCTTTTCCACGTAGGACAAAAAGGGTTCGGGGCTGATGGAAGAGCCGGTGACGCGGCGCGCCAGGTGATCCGGCGTGAACATGCGCCCCCAGCGGTGAATTTTTTGCTCCAGCCAGCGGCGGAGGGGGAGGAGCTGGCCCTGCGCGATGTCATCCTCCAGGTGCGGAATTTCGAGCTTGGCCTGCTCGTAAAACTGGACAGCGTACAGGTTTCCCAATGTATAGGTCGGGAAATAGCCAAAGGAACCTAATGACCAGTGGATGTCCTGCAAGACTCCCTCCGTGTCGGTCGATGGGACGATGCCGAGGTACTCTTGCATCTTCTGATTCCAGATGCCGGGTAGGTCATCCGGGCGGGTCTTGTCTTCGATCAAATCCCGCTCAATCTCAAAGCGGAGCATGATATGGAGGTTGTAGGTCAGCTCATCCGCTTCGACTCGGATGAAGGAGGGGCGCACGCGATTGATCGCGGCGTAAAAGTGATCGAGTTCCATATCTTTGAGTTGGTCGGGAAATGTCTGTTGCAAGATCGGATAAAAGAACCGCCAAAAAGGCCGCGACCGGCCGATGCAATTTTCCCACAGGCGCGATTGGCTTTCATGAATGCCGAGCGAGACCGAATCGCCGAGCGGTGTCCCGTAGTAGCGGGGATCGAGCCCCTGGTCGTAAAGCCCATGGCCTCCTTCGTGGATACAGCTAAACAGACAGGAGGGGAGGTCACGTTCATAGACACGAGTCGTGAGCCGGACGTCGGTGGGGTGAAACGAAGTGGTAAAGGGATGGGCCGAGAGATCAAGCCGTCCCCGTTCGAAATCAAAGCCCATGGCCGTAAGGACCAATTTGCCGAACTCAAGCTGTCGCGTCTGGTCGTAAGACCGCCGCAAGAACCCGTCGTCGATGCGGATCGGGCTGTGCACGATGCGTTTCAACAGGGGAACTAGCCCTTCTTTCAATCGGGCGAACAGCGGCTGAAGCGTGGCGATGGTCGAACCTGGTTCATAGACATCCAGGAGCGCGTCATAGGGAGAATCTTTATAGCCGAGATATCCCGCCTCTTCCTGTTTCAGAGAAAGAACTCGGCGGAGATGAGGAAGAAATTGCGAGAACTTATTCTGCGCCCTCGCCTGGGCCCAGACCTGTTGGGCCAGCGAACATTCACGGGCCAAGGTCACGACAAATTCATGCGGCAGTTTCTTGGCTCGGCTAAAGTCCCGCCAGACCTCCCGCAAGAGTGAACGGGACGGTTCATCCCATGAATCGCCTGGCTGATCGAGAGCCTGACCTGTCGAAGGCTCGATCCATTGCATGAGCAGCCGTTCGACGTCCGGCGACACCAGCTTTTGGTGGGCCAAGCCCTGAAGCACCGCGATCTGCTCGGCCCGCGCCTGCCCTCCACCGGCCGGCATGTAGGTTTCTTGATCCCACGAGAGCACGGACGCCGCGCTGTTGATGCGCTGAATGTCCAGCAAGGTGGTCGTTAACGGTTCCAAAGTCGCCAATGTTTTCACGGTCGGCCTCCTGTGAGATCCCGTTCCTTTCTGGAACGGAGCGGAATGAAGTAAGATGCCGCCCCAAGTGTACGGAACCGGTAAGACCTTTTTCAAACCGCCGAGGGACGTATGAAACCGTTGGTTGCTCCAGAGATCGAAGCCTATGCCCAGGCCCATTCACAACCGGAATCGCCCATTCGCCGGGCATTGCGTGAGGAAACGGAACGGACAAGAGAGGACGCTGTCATGGTGGTCGGCCCTCTGGAGGGGGCCTTTCTCCAGATGGTCACTCAATTGGTGGGAGCCAGGCGCGTGCTCGAAATCGGAACGTTCACTGGCTACAGCGCCCTCTGCTTTGCCGAAGCGCTGCCGGAAGACGGCACGGTCATGACTTGCGAGATTGATGAAGAAGCGGCGGCCGAGGCCCGTCGCTATTTCGCCCGGTCGCCGGTCGGAAGAAAAATCGACATTCGGCTGGGGCCAGCCTTGGAGACGATGCGAACGCTCAGCGGGCCGTTTGATCTGATCTTTATCGACGCCGACAAGGTCAACTACCTGAACTACTATCGGCGCGCCCTGGATCTGCTTGCGCCCCATGGGGTGATCCTGATCGACAATGTCCTCTGGAGCGGCGAGGTCCTCAAACACCCGCCGCCGGACGAGCGGACCGAGGCCATTCAAGAACTGAATCGAACCGTGGCCGGCGACCCCCGCGTCACGGCGGTGTTGGTCACGATCCGCGACGGCGTGTTGGTGGTGAGACGAAAGACGTGACACGTGCCCAGTGACGGGCAAACAGGGTTCGTGGTTTCCCCTTTCAAATCCAACCTGAAGAAGGTCAATCTCCGCTGTTTTCTGCGGTGAAGGCGAATTGACCGAGGTGTGGCTGAGGGATACAAAGGGTTCTATTGTTTCGCGAACAGCACAATGCTGTTCGCCGGGATGACGATCGTCGCCGAGGTCGGCAGGCCATGAAGCGGGCGGCCGTCGGCCTGGATGCCACCGCCGTTCCCGGCCACCCACGGATTCACCCAGCCGTCGTAGACGTCGCTGTTGAAGACCTCCTGCCAATGTCCGAATAGCGGAAATCCCAGCTCGTACTCCCAATAAGTCTGTTCGTTCAGACTCGCCACAACCACGACATCCCGGCCCTTGCCGGCGAGCCATCGATGGAATGCGAGCACGCGATTGCCGTTGTGCACGTGGAAGACGTTCAGGTCCGTTCCGGTGAGGGCCGGGAGTTGGCTCCGAACGCCGAGCAGCTCGCGGGTGAAGCGCAGGAAATCCTGCATGACCTTGTCGGAATCCAGTCCTTCCCACCAAATTTGATAGGGACTTCCCGGTTCATCGTGCCAGGGCTTGTCTTCGAGAATCTCTTGCCCCATGAACAGGTGCGGAATGCCCACCGCCGTCAGCATGAGCCCCTGGGCCACCCGCGATCGGCTTCGAGCATACCAGGAACGGGTGTTGGTACGGTCGGCAAGACGGGGAATCCGGTCGTCGCGCTCTCTGTAGACGAGGTCGTGATTTTCGATGCACTGGACCGCCCGCCAGGGGTCGGCCAACAGCGGCGACGCCAGTTCCCTGGCGATTCGGTCCACATCGACGAAGGCGGCGGCTCCGGCCGAGGCCTGCTCGATCGCGCTGCGGATGGCCTCCCGTAGCCCATCGGTCTGTAGGGCGTCGAACCCGGCGCCGCCTTGGCCGGTGGGGGCGACCACGGCTTGCTCCGGCGGCCAGTGCTCGGCGATATGGATGGCCTCGGGTTTAACGTACCGGGCGGTGTCCGTCACGTCCTGGCAAAAGTGCCAGCCATGCTCGCCGCCCTCCTGCTTGATCACGCTGACTTCATCGTAGCGGAAGCCGTCGACATGACACTCTTGTAGATAGAACAGCGCGTTGTCGATCAGGAATTGCCTGACGTCCTGGTTCCAATAAGCGAAAACCAGACCACCGGCCCACCCACGATCGGTGAAGTAGAGGCTGTCGTTCAGGTTCCCGTAAGGTTTCCGGTCGAAGAAGTAGAGACAGCGGTCGCCGAAGTCGCCACCCGCATGGTTGTAGACGACGTCCAGGATCACCGCCAGCCCGTACACGTGACATAGATCCACCATCATCCGAAACTGATTCGCGCCGCCGATGATGTCGGCCGGGTCGTAGGGCTTCAACATGGGATCCGCCTGACGCAGGAGGGCATTGACGCGGTCGAGATACCGTGGCAGATGCGGGTCGTCCGCCGTGACGGCGTAATCGGTCTCCGGCGAGAAATAGTCCACCCCGTTGTAGCCCATGCTAAACATGGTGGGAAACTCGACGATGGGGAGGGGCTGGATGGCGTTGATCCCCAATGATTTCAGGTATGGCAGCCGATCGATGACGTCGAGGAAGGTGCCGTTGTTTCGTCCAACGGGGATGTACCAGGTTCCGATGTGCAATTGATAAATGACCAGCTCATGGAACAGCGGAGGCTTCCAGTGGGCATCGTGCCAGGGGAAGGTAGCTGGGTCGTACAGGAGACAGTGGCAGTTCGGCCACATCGGATCGTCGGTCAGGTCGCGAGCGAACGGGTCACGCTTCGGCCCCTCAGTGCCACCGACCGGTCCCAGGACATGGAACAGATAGCGGTCGCCATGCTTGAGACCGGGGACGAAGCCGGCCCATCGAGCGTCCTCCATCCTCGTGAGCTGTCCGGCCTGTCGCGGCACCCAGGTGCCGTTCGGTGCCGTGGTGTAATCCCACAACACGTGGACTTCGCGGGCTGCCGGGGCCCAGACACGGAATGTCGCCCCGATGCCTGACGGGAGCAGGGTTCCGCCCATCGGCGTTCGGTCGGTGATGTGCTCCAATGAAAGCCGTTGGACCGTCACAGGGGGTTCGGCTTCTGATCGACCGATCATAGTGTCCTCCGATCAAGCCGACTCTTACGAGGTCACGTCCGCTTCCCAGGAGATCCGGGCCGGACACCATTGCCAGATACCGAGGGTGATGATCCTGGTGAGGCCGGCCGGGATGCAGGCGGTGCGGTTGATCGTCACCTGTCGGTTGATGAGTTTACTGGGTTCGCCGCAGCGCCGCAGGTAGTCGTCGGCCTTGATTTCGTGCAGGTCGGCGTGCGGGACGAAGAACGCCACGAGCGGCACGGGCAGGACGGCGATCGAGGAATCATCCACCCCTTCCGAGCCCGAGCAGTGGGCGTCGGTTTTCGGACGTTTGACGTCGTCGCGCACCAAATCCTTGACACAGCCGGTCATCAGCAACAACACGATCGACAGGAAAGCCGTCCATCTTCGAAACACTATTCGTTGAGGCATAAGAAGCCCTCCTTGTTGAGGTCGTCTTGCTCTCCTTAGACGGAGATTCTTCGGGATGGTAAACGTCCTTGAGGGATAAGGTGCGTCAATATAGTCCTTGACGACGGCCGGAAACAAGGGTATGTCCCTCGCCATGCCGCCGTCCACCACGCTGGCCTATGGATCGGTCGTGCTCGCCGCCGTGTTATGGGGTGGGTCGATTGTCGCCCAAAAGATGGCGCTGGGGTCCTTTTCTCCGGTCGAGGCCTCGGTGTTTCGCGACGTCGGCGGCTTGGCGATTCTGCTGGTGACTTGGTGGGTTCAAGAGCGGGGAACCTTGGCCATCGCTCGCTCGGACCTTTCTCTGTTGGGACTGTTGGGACTCGGCGTGTTGGGCAATCACCTCTTGATCCTGATGGGGCTCAACTACGTGAGCGGAGCGGTGGGCGGCGTCATTATCGGATCAAGCCCGGTGGTGACCTCGTTGCTTTCGGCTCTGTTGATCCGAGATGTGCCGCTGCGCACCGTCTGGCTGGGGGCGGTGCTCTCGTTTGCCGGCGTCGGCCTGGTGTCCGTGGCGGGCTTTCAGGCGGCCGGGGAACAGCCTCTTTTAGGAGGAACCTTGGTGTTTCTGGGTGTCGTGAGTTGGGCGCTTTACAGTATCGGCAGCCGAACCATCATGGACCGGCTGTCCGCCTTGACCGTGAATTGGACGACGTTGTTGGTGGCGACGGTCTTGCAGATTCCGCTCCTGTGGACCGACCAAAAAGTGATGGACGCGGGTGTCTCGTCGGTGACGACCTCCGATTGGCTGGCCCTTGCGTATCTGATCGTCTTCGCCACGGCCGTGGCCCAGCAGGCCTGGCTGTTCGGCGTGAAGGGGATCGGCCCCTCGCGGGCGTCGGTTCTGGGGAATCTCACACCGGTCGCGGCGGTCGGCTTATCGGCGCTGATTTTGAAAGAATCGGTCGGGCCGGTTGAAATGACCGGCATCGGCTTGATCCTGGCCGGCGTGTGGAGCGTGAACCGTCAAACGGCCAAACAGTCATAGACGCCCTTTCTTTAGTTGCCAGATGGAAAGTTCCCAGATAGAAGTCCGGCGAAGCGGGTGCCGTCGCGCTCCGGGAATCAAAAAGAAGAGAACGAACGATCCGAGGGAAGATTCCATCGGCGGGTGGGGCGGATGCGGTCTCTCGTTCTTCTCATTGTGCATGGAGGGCTGGTACCATGCTCGAACAACGAATCGGGGAAGTCACCGTCGCCAATCAAAAGTTTTATGAGGCGTTCGAAAGCCTCGATATCGCCCGGATGGACGAGGTCTGGGCGCATCAAGACTATGTGACCTGCATCCATCCCGGTTGGACGATTCGCTCCGGTTGGCCCGCCGTCCGCGACTCCTGGGTCTTGATCTTCAACAACACCTTCTCCATGAAGTTCGAGCTCACCGACGTGATGGTGCAGGTGGCGGGGGACATCGCCTGGGTGATCTGTGTCGAAAACCTCACAACCCACCAGTCCGACGAACCGCAACAGGCCAGGGTGCTGGCAACGAACCTCTATGAACGGATCGGCGATGAATGGCTGATGATCCACCATCACGGCTCGCCGGTGATGGGGTAAAGGGAAAAAGCGAGGCTGTGCCTTCATGTGAGAGCAAGAAAAAGGACGGAACGGCGTGGATCGATCGCAATTCGCGAGGGCGAGCAATGGTCGGCGGAGGCGATTGACAAGCGACGGAGGGCGCGCAACAATCGAAGCCCTTTTCAAGCCGATCAAGCCGAAGAGCCCGTTTCCCGGTGGCGGGTTGGTCATTGTTCGGTCGCGGAGAGCTCAGTCCGTGGGGACTCAGCCCATGACAAGCGCCAGGGTGTACGAAATCGACCTGCTCCGCTTCCTCGCCGCGCTGGCGATCGTGCTCTTTCACTACTCTTACAGAGGGCATGCGGCGGACGATTTGACGGTGCTGTCGTATCCGGCGCTCGCTCCGGTCTTCAAGTACGGGTACCTGGGTGTCGAACTCTTTTTCATGATCAGCGGGTTCGTCATCCTCATGACCGCAGCGAATCGGAACCTCGGTGAGTTTGTCATCGCGAGAATCGTTCGCCTCTATCCGGCCTTTTGGACCTGCTGTACGATCACTTTTTTGGTGACGCTCGCCATCGGAGAGCCGCCGCACTCTGCTTCCCTTGTTCGTTATCTTGCCAACATGACGATGCTGTCCGGTTTCTTGGGCATCGTTTCGATTGACGGCGCGTATTGGTCGTTGTTCATCGAGCTGCAATTTTATCTTCTGGTGGCGCTTCTCGTGAGCGGTCGGCGAATTCATCGGGCTGAACCCTTTCTCTGGTTGTGGCTCCTCGCCTCGGCGGCGCTCGCCATTCGGCCGGTAGGAGTGTTGTCTTCCCTGCTGATTGCCGAGTACTCGGCCTTCTTTATCGCAGGGGCAGGCTGTTTCCTGATCCGGTCGAACGGGTTGTCTCTGCCGCGAGCCGCGCTGATCGCCTGTTCGTGGGGTCTTGCGCTGTTTCAGTCCATGCAGAAGTTGCGATCGTTTGAACGTCATTTCAACACGACGTTCGACATCTTTGCCGTCGAAGGCGTGATCACGTTGTTCTTCATGGTCATGCTGTTGATCGCACTGCGGCGAACGGCATTCGCGAGTCGCAAAGAGTGGGTGCTCCTGGGTGCGATCTCGTATCCCCTCTATCTGATCCATCAGAATGTCGGCTACATGGTGTTCAACGTCGCCTACTCAGGCGTCAATGTACACGTGCTCTTTTGGGGCACCATCATTGCGGCTCTCATCTGTGCCTACCTCGTGCACGCGCTCGTTGAACAACGATGGTCCGCCTCGCTGAAAACTGTGCTCAATGTGTCGGCAGACCGTCTGCAACGCCTCGCCGCACGTTCCAAGCAGGATGCCTCTCAGGCGGTGCGGCCCTGAGAGCGGTATGAATCCAAAAGCAGCGTAAACAGACCTTTTCGATTTGATCGTAAGATGGCCGATCTCGTTCGTCGAGCGATGATGCAGGACCTTGATCGGCTCGTCCCGCTCTTCGACGCGTACCGTCAATTCTATGGACAAGCGCCGGACTCTGCCGTGGCTCGGCGGTTTCTGCACGATCGGTTGGCGCGCAATGAATCTCTCGTGCTGATCGCGGAGGATCACGACGGCGTCGCGATCGGCTTTGTCCAGATGTATTCCCTCTTTTCTTCAATCCTCGCGGCGCCGATGTCTCTCTTGAGCGATCTGTTCGTTGTTCTCCACGCACGCCGCCGGGGAGTTGGAACAACGCTTCTGAAGGCGGCGGCGGAAGAGGCTCGATCCGCCGGCGCGGTGCGCCTGGAATTGGCGACGGCGATCACGAATGACGCGGCGCAACGGCTCTATGAACGACTGGGCTGGGTCCGTGACCAAGAATTCTACGTGTACAGCCTCTCGCTGTAAGGCACGGGGCTTTCGGCGCTTACACCACCGGAGCGGTTGAGGGGAGGTCTTCGAGGCGAAGGGTTCTCATCCATTCGGCGACGACCGTGTCGCGTTCTTCCATGGTCATCGCGGCGTATTTGTGAAACATTTGCGGGCCTCGCTTGCGGCGCCACGCAAGAAAATGGAGAAAGTGATCTTTGCAGACGGACCCCGTGCCGGCCGGAGCATAGGGCTTGCCTTGGCAATTCGGGACTCGGCATTGTTCATCCAACGGCATGGCTTGCTCCTTGCGAGGGCCAGTATGCCGAGCCGGTTGAAGGATTTTCAAGGGCCGTCCCGCCTTCCGCTTGATCTTCGTTCCCTCACTCGCTAAGACTGTGTTTCATGCGCCGTCTGTTGCTGTCGTTCCTCTCGTGGCTCTTGATTTGTTGGTCGCCGGGCTGTGTCTCGCCCTCGCGCGAAGGGCTTCCGCCGAGCAGCCCCTTTCTCGCTCCGGTCGTGTTGGCGGAGGATCTCTTGCCTCAAGGCATTGCGGTCGGCGACGTCGGTTCCAGCGGCGCCATCATATGGGTGAGAACGAACGAGCCGGCACTGGTGCAGGTCGAATGGGCGACACCGGCGCAATGGGAGACCGTCTCGAAAATGGGATCGGCGCGAGCCCCTGTCTCCAGAACCGACCGGCTGGCCACGACGAACGAGACGGATTACACCCTCTCCGTTCCGATAAAGGGCTTGGCTCCGGCTACCCGGTATCGGTACCACCTCTGGATTGAACGAAAGAGATCGAGCGGATACGAGCAGCCGACACTGGCGGCGAAGGGTGAATTCACGACCCTGCCGAGTGCAAGCACCTCCGTTCCGGCCACCTTCGTTTGGAGTGCGGATCTGGGAGGCCAGGGCCACTGCCGCCAAGGGGAGGCCGGTTATCCGATGTTCGATGTGATGCGGCGGAAGGACCCAGACTTCTTCCTCTTTTTAGGCGATACGATTTACGCCGACAATGTCTGTCCCGCTCCGCCCAACGAGCCGGGGGCAAATGTTGTCGCGGCGACACTTGACGAATACCGGGCCCGCCATCGCTATCAACGGGGCGCCGCCGCCCTCCGCCGGTTCTTGGAAACCGTGCCGGTCTATGTGACGTGGGACGACCATGAAGTGCGCAACAATTTTGCCGGGCCGTTCGATGAGCGGATGCCCAAAGGGCGGCAGGCGTTGCGCGAGTATTGGCCTATCGGGTCACCGCTCGACGACCCGCATCGGCTCTACCGGTCCGTCAGATACGGTGCAGATTTGGAACTGTTTCTTCTCGACACCAGGCAGTACCGCAGCCGCAACGCCGAGGTGGACGGTCCGGCCAAGACCATGTTGGGATCGGCTCAGTTGCAATGGCTGCTCGATGGGATCTCGCAATCGACCGCGACGTGGAAGGTGATCGCGACGTCCGTGCCCCTGTCGGTTCCGAAAGGGGGAGGAGAAACGGTGCCCGGCAACGACGGCTGGGCCGGCGGTCCCGATGGAACCGGGTTTGAGCGCGAGCGGCAAGTGATCGTCGAGACCATCCTGGGCAAGCGGCTTCAGAACGTCGTGTTTCTCGCCGGCGACATCCATTGGGCCCAGGCCAATGCCTACGATCCGGATCGTGACGGTGTCGTCGATTTCCATGAATTCGTCGCCGGTCCGCTCTCGGCCAATCCGGGACGAATCACGGAGGCGGAGGGATCGCTCAATCCGACGCGCCTGTTCAACGAATCGGGCTATCAGAATTTCGGCTTGGTTCGCGTGACCAAAACTCTGTTTGAAGCGGCCATCATCGATCAAACCGGCGCGACACGATTCGTCCATCGGGTGGCCGCTCGGTAGGCGACACGTTCGAGCACCCCTTGCAATCGTTCCCCGTCGCTGGGTAGGGTACGGCCCTTCGGTTGTCGTGGTACGGAAAGGAGAAGCAACCATGTCCGGATTGATGTCGGCAGATGATGTGTTTGCGAAGGCCGAAGCGGCGGCGGTGGCCGCCACGGGGCCGGATGAGCGGGCCTTGCAGATCGATTACACGATGCTCAAGGAAAACATTCGCGCGGCGCTCGGCGACCGCAAGGTGGCGTTGTGCCACGTGAACAAGTTCCTGCCGGAAGGCTACGAGGACCAGGGCCGCTTCAACCTGGTGCTGCTCACGGCCGGCAACGTGGTGTTCGACATGGTCATCGGGGATTCCTATTTCCGCTACGACGTGGTGTCGGTCGGCCGGCTGGACAAGGTGCAGCTCATCGACGCCGTCTGGGACAACCGGGAAAAACGGCGGGAAGAGCCGTTCTTGAGTCTGCGACTCATGCACGGCGATGAAGCGCATCTCTTGCTGGCGTTGGACGATGAAGAGCGGAAGAGCGTCCTGGCCTTTGCCAGGGCCGTGACCGACGCCAGGAATCCGGAACGATAATGTCCTCTGACGGAAACGGCGCCGTCCTCACGCAGTCGCCGAGCCGGTCTTCCGGCTCGGCTCGCATTCAAGGTCAATACGGCACGGTCAATACAGCAGATCAATATAGATAGATCGCCCCGCTATCCAGGGCCGGACTGTCCTTGAGCGGACTCCCGACCGCGAGCGTGCGGCTGTCGGCCGACAGGGCCAGACTTACACCGAACCAGTCGCCGGCTTCCGTATTCGATGGCTTGATGTAGGCCTGCTGTGTCCAGATGCCGCCGTTACGGGTGAAGAGGTACGCCGCCCCGCTGTCGATCGCACCGTTGTCGGCCTGGTCGCCGTTGATGCCGAGAGCACGGCTGTCTTCCTGGAGAGCGCCGATCGCCAGGGTGCTCCCGTCGGCTGAAAAAGCCAGGGCCGTGCCGAACCAGTCCCCCGTCTCAGTGTTGGAGGCCTTCACATAAGCCTGCTGAGTCCATGGACCTCCGCTCCGCGTAAAGAGATACGCGGCGCCGCTGTCTGGCGCGAGATTGTTGCTCTGATCGCCGTCGATGCCGGTGGCGGCACTGTCTTCAAACGGCGCTCCAACCGCCAGGGTCCGACCGTCGGGACTCAGGGCGACGCGGAGGCCGAACTGGTCATTGGATTCGGCGTTGGAGGCGAACAACACCGCCTCTTGAACCCACGAGCTCCCATCAAAGGCAAAGACATGGACGGCGCCGGCATCAAGACCGGCACTGTCTGTGAAGGGCGCTCCCACCGCCAATGTGTGGCCGTCGGCGGAGAGGCTTAGGCTTGTACCGAATTGGTCACCGGCAGCCGGGGTTCCTGCCTTGAGCAATGCCTGTTGAGTCCAGATACTGCCGGCACGGGTGAAGAGATAGGCCGCCCCACTGTCGGGAGCAACGGCATCATTCCGTGGCGCCCCCACGGCGAGCGTATGACCATCTGCCGAGAGACTCAGATTCGTACCGAACTGTTCGCCCGCTTCCGGGGTGGCGGCAGTGAGCACGGCCTGTTCGGTCCAGACTCCTCCGGCGCGGGCGAAGACACGCACGGCTCCACTGTCGATGGCTCCGTGGTCCGCCAATGGAACTCCGACGGCGAGGGTATCGCCGTCCTCGCTGAGCGCGAGGCTAAAGCCCAGCCAGTCGCTTGCTCCAGGACTTGAGGACCGCAACGCAGCCTGAGGATCCCAACTGCTTCCGTTCCGGACAAAGACATAGACTGCGCCGCTGTCCCAAACCGTGCTGTCTTCAAACGGGGCCCCGACGGCCAGGGTGTGGCCGTCTCCTGATAGCGCCACACTGAAGCCGAAGAAGTCGCCGGCTTCGCCGGCCGGATCGGTCAGGTATCCAAC
Source organism: Nitrospira sp. (assembly GCA_024331125.1). GTDB lineage: Bacteria > Nitrospirota > Nitrospiria > Nitrospirales > Nitrospiraceae > Nitrospira_D. The sequence continues at coordinate 317,692 of JANDJI010000004.1, read as the reverse complement.
GGCGGGAAGCAGGTCTGAGACCGACACAGGGGCGGAGTCGGCGCAGCCGGCGCTGTTACAGGCCTGGATGATGTACCGGGCATTGACCCGGAAGGGCAGAAAGGCGATATGGTCGTAGTCGGTCGTGTCTGCAGGGAGGGAAGCGATGGCGGAAAATCCAGCGCCCGGCGCCGGTTCTTCCAACAATCGATACCCTGTCTCGCCGGTGACATCCTGCCACGTGAAGTGAAAGGTCTTGATCGCAGTCGGTGTCAGGGTGACGTTCAGAGGCGCAGCCGGGCGGGCAAGGCTTCTCCCCCTTCCGACACCGACGCCGCCTCCATCGTCGGCGCACGCGGCCAGTCCGCAAGCGAAGGCGAGCAGGCTTACGTGGAGACCTGTCTTTGCGAGTTGATGGAAAGGGGAGATGGATTTCATGGTTGGTGTCCTCCATCGAATGACCGTGTGAGTCGTTGTCGTGACTCGTGGAGCTCTCTGCTTGCTTATCTGTAAGCTGATGGTGGGCTTTTCCGCTATTCCTCGATAGGAAGGAGGCGATCCCTACGAAAGGAGGGCTTTCACGAACTGGGTTTGCTGATCGCGAGGAGGGTGAAGCAGGGGACGGAGCTGTTGGAATCGTGTGTCGCGGTCGGTCGTCCGTCGTTTCGAGAGCAGGAAATGAACGGAAGGGGCCTTCACGAACGGAGCCCGTCCGTCGGGTGGGCCCCGTTCATGTGTGTCCGAGATCAGCGAGTGGGTTCAGGTTTCCGCGCGTGATCGACGAGCAAGTTGGGCGGAGGGCCGATCGGCTCGAAGTTTTTCAGGAGCGGCACATCGTCTTTGCGCACCCACATGACGTCGTGATTGTATGACCCCAGCGGCCCCGACCCGCCGGAGAAGATCGCGCCATCCGGGGTGAAGGTCCAGCACATGTCTTCCCCGGCGGTATTGATCGTGTCGCCGAGATTCAACGGCTCTTGCCATTCGCCCCGGGGATTCTGATAGGAGAGCCACATGTCGTGCCCGCCCCTCGACCCCATGTCGGGGCGAGTGCTGGTGAAGATGAGGACCTTCCCGTCCTTCGACAGACCCGTCCAATGGAGATGATCGCGGTAGGGGGAATTGATGCGCGGCCCCAGGCTCTCCGGTTTCTGCCACACGCCGTTTTTCTTCTCGACTTTCCAGATGTCGCTGTCCTGCGTCACGCCCGGCTGTTGATAGCTGAAATAAATGAGGCTGTCGGAGACGATGATCGGGCAATGTTCCTCGCCCGTGGGCGTATTGATGTGGGGAAGCTCCGGCACGTCGTTCCAGTTTCTGGCCGGTTGCCAGACGCCGTCGACTTTCTGCACGACGTAAAGGTCGCCGGTCGAGAGATTGCCCGGCTCGTATCTGGTGAAGTAAATGACGTTCCCGTCATCCGAGAGACTCGGTTCCAGCTCCCACGCGGCAGTATTGATGTTCGGCCCCACGGTCGGGTCGATGCCCGGTCCCAGGTGAATCGGCGGTTGCCAGGCTCCATCCACGTAGCGGGACATCCAGATGTCAAAATTATAAGGAACTCCAGGAGACGGAATACTGCCCTCGCGGCCGGAGACGAAGATCGCCGTTTTCCCATCGGCGCTATAGGTGATTTCGATCTCGGCGTCCGGTGAGTTGATCGGCTCGCCCATGCTCTTCGAGAGCGCGGAACTTCCCTGCGCGTGGCTGCCGTGCGGCGTCTCCATGCCGGACATCGCGTGAGGAGCGGCGGGAACCAGTACGATGGTGAGCACCGCCACGATGCCGTACATTGGGCCAACTGTCTTTACGTCCATACATCCTCCGTCAAATCGTTATGCGATGATTTATCCGGCCGCGCGCCGTGCTCAGATTTCTCCCATGTTCACTTGCCGGACTCGCTCCGCCGGGATGCTGAGGGCGGCCAAGAGGTAGTCCTTCAATTCGTTGCTGTAGGGCTGGACGGCCAGGGCCCGCTGCATGCACAAGAGCCAGGCGTCTCGTTCTTCGTAGCCGATCGGAAAGCGCTTGTGCGCGCCGGGAATGCTGATCGGTCCGTAGTGTTGCTGAAACAGCTTCGGTCCTCCCAGCCAGCCGCAGAGAAAATAGGTCAGTTTTTTGCGGGACTCGGTGAGGTCGGCGGGGTGCATGGCTCTGATGACCTGTGCCTCCGGCAGCCTCTCCATGTTGGCGTAAAACTCATCCACCAACTTGGTGATGCCGTCCAAGCCCCCGGCCGCTTGGTAGGGGGTGATCTCGACGTGATCGTCTTGGTCGTGGCCGGTCATGTGAATCCCTTTTCACGCGTGAGAAGAAATCTAAACCGCCGAATCAGCCTTGCTGTTTGATGCGTCGCTTGTATTCATCGTGGGATCCGATCCATCCTCAACGGCTAACGCCCGGTGATGAGGTCCGACCTTCGCAGACCATAGTGTGCCAACTGTTTTGAAGTGGAGCGAAGGGTGTACGGGATTCTCTCATCGTGAACCTTCAACAGTATGCCACGCATCGCAACCGATGCGCCATATCACTCAGGACTTTGGGAGGGAAACGCTCGTTATGAGACGAAGCTGACGAGTGGTCCGCAAGATGGAGGATAGGGGCGGAGCTTGTTGTTTTTGCCGTCGACTGTTCGGGGATTCACAGTGCGACAGATTGTCGAGTCGGGAAACAGAAAGGGGACATTCATATTTGCTCCAGATAGTGATTCACTTTATGTAGCAACAAAGCCAGAATACCCCCTTATTCCCTCCCTACCAGAGTATCGATTACGCCGTGCATCCATGGGCTCATCGTGTTCTCACCGTGTGCTCTCGACCTCTCACCTTATACAAGCTAACGTTCGCCTTCAGCCGCCGCCGAGGAGCGGAGCGACGAGGGTACCGCAAGCGACGCTTGCGGCGGTCGGCTGCAAGGCGTTGTTGGGCGGCTACCCCGCATAGAGATTGAATACGAAGACATGCACGCGAACATCGCGACCTTCGTCTTCGCGTGAAGACATGCGGAACTGCCACTCACCGCCGCTCCCGGACAGTAGGAGTCCTCGGAACTTTTCATGCGACTTAAATATCGATGGAACCCCCTCCACGATGGCGCTGAACTTCGCGTTGTGCTTGTTGAAGATAACCAGCGCCGCCTTACAGTCTCTCCAGGTAAGGTAGCCAAGTAGCTGGTCAATGGCCTGTGAGAGTTCCTTCGGACCCTTCCAGACCTTGCACTCAGCGACAAAGGCCGCGCGATTATTGTCTTCGATGCGAATGTCGGTCTTGCCTCCGCGTCTGAAGGTCTCCGCGCTGGCGTCGCCTTGATAGTGCCCATTTAGATGGGCAAGAAGGATGTCTCGCAGCTCCTCTTCGTCATGAACCGCATAGGTCTTCGGCGTCGTCTCAAAGGTTCGTCCTTCATGACGAATCACGGAAAGGATGTGCGCATAATCTTCATCAGCAATACCTGGTTCGGGTTGGTACCCTGACTTTGGAGGTGGAGGGAGGGGGCGAACGAGCTTTCGGGTGAGCTTGATCGGCTCGACAAAAGGTGCACCCTCTCGACGCTTCAACGGAATACCTAGGACGTCCTTGAGTCCTTGGTGTTTCTGGATCCGGGCTCTTCGCGCATCCACAGCCGGACGGATCGCCGCGGGAAGGCCAGCATTGAACTGTTCTATCTGTTTGCGCTGTGCATCGATATAGAAGCGGATCGACTTCAGCTCGTCATCTAGGCGACTTTTGAAACGGTCCGGTGGCTCATCCGCCGGCTGAGCCATGTCGATGTAGAGCTGACCAACGCCATCCCCCCGGGCAGGTGACACGCGCCCACGCGGAAATACGGTCTGCCGCTGGTTCGGTCTGCAGGTCCAGAGCTGACCGTCTCCAGTGAACGGAATAGTGACGGTGATCGCCACACCAGCGACGTATATCGGTCCGGGATCCCCAAATGGCTTTCTGTCTCTCCATGCTGCCACATCAATCTTCGTTTCCTTTTGTTCCATCTCGGCGCGATCTTCGTAGAGCACGAGTGGATTGACCGTCATCTGTGAGACAAGGTGTGCGACGACGTCCTCTGGTCGTGCGTTCATGAACTGGTCTTGAGGAATGGCGTCCACCTTCGCGCCGATGCCGGCGAGATGCGCGCACAGAATCCTATCGAGGTCGTGCTCGTAGAAGAGCAGGTTCTTTCTACTCATAGATGACTACGATCGTGACTGCATACCACCCAACTATTAAGTGAACCGCTGAAGGGCCCCGATTGGCCCACTGTATAGCCGGCTTCAGCTCTTATGGGTCCTTGCTGGAAACACCAGCAATATCTGTGTGTTGTGTGTCTTTGTCAAGGTATCAGCTATCGGGATAGACGGCGAAGTTGGGCGGTGTATCCAGATGTTGTCCCGCGGTTTATCCAGACATCAATACCCCAAAGGCGGGCTGGTCGGAGGCGATCGTCACCGATTAGCCAAGCTTGCCACTAGGGAAATGGGATAGGCGCCAGCTAGTTCCTTGTGTAGAAAGGCAGGGCGTGGACCATGGCCTGGTGGCGTTGTCCCTCGATCTCGACGGCGAGTGTGGTATTCGGTTTGGCGAAGTCGCGCAGGGGGAAGCCGAAGGCGATGACGCGGTTCAAGAGCGGCGAGAAGGTTGTGCTGGTGATCCAGCCGACTTCGCGTTCGCCGCTGAACAGTTTGGCGCCCCTCGGCGGGATGATCTGTTCCTCCAACACAAGCCCCACCATGTGCCGCCGGACTTGGCCATAGGTGTCCATCCGAGCCATGACTTCTTGGCCGGGATAGCAGCCCTTGTTGAGGCTATAGGCTTTGTGTTCCAGATTGGCTTCCGGCGGGACGATCTCTTCCGTCAAATCCGCTCCGGCTTTCGGCAGCCCTGCTTCAATTCGCAGCGTGTCGAGCGCCTGCCGGCCGACCGGCTTGATTCCATGGGATTGGCCTGCTTCCCAGAGCCGATTCCACGCCACCGGCAGGGCATCGGCCGGCAGCATCACTTCAAGATCGAGGTCGCCTGTTTCCTCCGTCCGCATCACGAGAGCAATCTGGTCTCCGATCCGCGTGGTGACGAAGGTCACCGGCTCCAGATCCGACACATCAACGCCGAAGGCCGACTGAACGACCGCCGGGGCTTGGGGACCGCTCACGAGCAGCAACCCCCAACTCTCGGCGCAATTGTCCATCTTGGCCTTGGTGCCGTAGAGGAGAAATTTGCGCAGGGTCTGATAGGTCGTCTCGCCGATTTCTCCGACGTCTTCGATCATCACCGCGTCGGGCTGTCTGTACAGGCGGAAATAGGTCAGCATTTTGCCTTTGTGATTCAACAGGCTGGAATAGCACCCCTGCCCCGGTTGAAGGGACAGGACGTCGTTGCTGACGATGCTTTGGAGCCACTTGATGCGGTCTTCGCCGGTCACGCGGACCTTTCCTCGATACGAGAGGTCGGCCAAGCCGACGGACCGGCGCACGGCGCGGTATTCGGCCGCCGCGTCTCCATAGTGGGCCGGGACTTCCCAGCCGGTCACCTCTTCAAACGACGCGCCAAGCTGCATGTGATGGGCGTGTAGGGGTGAGCGTTTCATCGTGCAAGAGCCTGTGTTGAGCGGTTCGGGTTCAAAATGGGCGCGTCAGTCGATTCGGTGGCCTCATTGCGCGCCGGACAGGATCTCTTCCACCAGATCCCTCGTGCGCGCCGACATCTCGTTGCGGGTGACGATCCGATCGACGCCGAGCGTTCGGGCTCTGTTCCACGTCTCGACGTCCTCGTGGCTGGCGTAGGCCAGCACGGGGATCGCGGTGAAGCGACGGTCTTCCTTGAGCATCTTCAGGGCCTGAAAGGCATCGATGGCCAGATCGTTCATGTCGAGGAGCACCGCGACGGGGTGTATGGCCGACGCTTTTTCCTCGATGTCATCCTGCGACCGGGCCTTTTCCAATCGGTAGCCGTGCGGCAACAGGGCTTCGCGGATTTTGGCGTAAAAGAACAGATCATTGACGCCGACCAGCAGGGTCTTGCGGGAATCGGCGGCATCGCGCTCGGTGTTCGGATTCGTCGTGATGGTCATGCGGGGTTCTCTTTTCTCTCTATGGTCTTGCTACACTCGGATAGCCACTCTCCCTTTTTTCGACACGGGCGCTGAAAACCGGGAACCGACAACTGACGACTGTTGCGTCAGTTCAACATGCTGATCAATCGCCCCAACGCCTTTCTGGCCAAGGCATAGTTTGGGTTGAGGGCCAGGGCTTGCTTATAGGCGTTGATCGCTTCCGTCCATTGGCCTTTTTTCTCGTACACGCGACCGAGATTCAGATACGGGAACGCCGGGCTTTCGTATCGCTTGGCCCGCATGGCTTTTTGGAACCAGACGATCGCGTCGTCCAGCTCGCCCTTCTCGATCAGATAGACGCCGATGTCGTTGTACGGGTTGCCCAGGTCTGGATCGCGCGCGATGGCCTTGTGGCATTCTTCGATCGCGTCGTCCAACCGTCCCATGAAACTGTACGTCCATCCCAAAAAGGTATAGGCCTCGGCGGTCGGGTGCGCGGCCAGCGATTGCTTGTAGAGGTTGACGGCTTCTTCAAGCTCCCCTTTCATCTGTCGCTCGAACGCCCGTTGAAAAAGATTCCATGCTTCACGCTTGTCTTCTTCGCGGCCTTCACCCTGTACGAGAAAGTCTTGGACGTCCATGGTCGTCAATCGCCGATCGTCATTCGTCGTTGATACGCCGGGCGGGGGCTTCCTGGACGGTGTTCGACGGATGACGGACGACGCTATTCCTGTTTCAGCTTTTTCTTGATTAACTGCGCTCCGTACCGGCCGGACAGCAGCATTGAGCCGAAGGCCGGACCCATGCGCGGGGTGCCGTACACGGCCGCGACGGCCAGGCCGACGACGAAACAATTGGGATAGACCTCCCCCGTCCGGTCCACCACCTCTTCTTCCGATCGAGAAACCCACATGGCGCCGTTGCCCGGCACCGGCTTATATAGGTTCCGCTTGTGCAAGAGCTCGACGACGACGGCGTCGTGCCCCGTGGCGTCCACGACGATCTTGCTTTCCAAGGCGATCGGGTCCACGTGGATGACGTCATGGCCGGCCATCTCCGCCGTGGTGTTGTTCACCACGATGCCTTCTAATAATCCGTCTTGGCGCAAGATCAAGTCCACGACGCGGGTCAAATTCAAGACCTTGGCCCCGGCCCGGTAGGCGGCGGCGACGAGGGCGCCGGTGGCGTGGGGCGGATCGACCATGTACATGCCGTCGCAATCGGCGATTCTTTTGCAGGGGACGCCGAGTTCTTCGAGAATCTCGTTGGCCGGCTCGCAGATCGTCGCTTTGTTCATCAGGTACCCGCCGTGCCAGAATCCTCCTCCAAGGGCGAGGCTTTGCTCGACGATCAACGTGCGGAAGCCCATCGCGGCCAGGTCGTGCGCGCACAGCAGGCCGGAGGGGCCCGCTCCGACGATGATCACGTCGCTTTCAATGAGCTGGTCGAACTCTTTGTAGTATTCCCGCGCGATGTGCCGGGTGACGTCCCTCTCTCGCAACGGGGCTGGCTTGGGTTTGTGCATATGTGGCTCCCTATGGCCGGCAACGTTCGATCACTCGGTTTGCGCCGGTATTGTGAACCGGCTTGCCGAGATCGGTTGTTAGCGATAGATTTCGGCTCCGGTCTTTCTGAACTCGTCCGCCTTTTCTTGCATGCCGATCTGAATCGCCCGTTGCTCGTCGATCTGTTTCTGCGCCGCGTAGTCCCGCACGTCCTGCGTGATCTTCATCGAGCAGAAATGGGGCCCGCACATGCTGCAAAAATGGGAGACCTTCGCGGCCTGGTCGGGCAACGTGGCGTCGTGGAACCGGCGCGCCGTGTCGGGATCGAGCGAGAGGTTGAACTGATCCTCCCACCGAAATTCAAATCGGGCCTTGGAAAGGGCGTTGTCACGGATCTGCGCCCCCGGATGGCCCTTCGCCAAGTCCGCCGCGTGGGCGGCGATCTTGTAGGCGATCACGCCGGCCTTGACGTCCTCTCGGTCCGGCAGGCCCAGATGTTCCTTGGGCGTCACGTAGCAGAGCATCGCGCACCCGTACCAGCCGATCATCGCCGCGCCGATGCCGGAGGTGATGTGGTCGTAGCCGGGAGCAATGTCGGTCGTCAAAGGCCCCAGCGTATAAAAAGGCGCCTCATGACAGGCCTTGAGTTGCTTTTCCATGTTGGCTTGGATCATGTGCATCGGCACGTGGCCCGGTCCTTCGATCATCACCTGCACGTCGTGTTGCCAGGCGATCTTGGTCAGTTCGCCGAGCGTCTCGAGTTCGGCGAACTGCGCCTCGTCGTTCGCGTCGGCGATGGAACCGGGACGCAACCCGTCGCCCAGACTAAAGGCCACGTCGTAGGCTTTCATGATCTCGCAGATTTCCTCGAAGTGGGTGTAGGCGAAATTCTCTTGATGGTGTGCCAAACACCACTTGGCATGGATCGAGCCGCCGCGCGAGACGATGCCGGTCATTCGCTTGGCGGTCAGCGGGATATAGGCCAGCCGCACGCCGGCGTGGATCGTGAAGTAATCCACCCCTTGCTCGGCCTGTTCGATCAAGGTGTCTCGATAGATTTCCCAGGTGAGGTCTTCGGCCTTGCCGCCGACTTTTTCCAGCGCCTGGTAAATGGGCACGGTGCCGATGGGCACCGGCGCGTTGCGGATGATCCATTCGCGGGTCTCGTGGATGTTTTTGCCGGTGGAGAGGTCCATCACCGTGTCGGAGCCCCAGCGGATGGCCCAGATCATTTTCTCGACCTCTTCCTCGATGGACGAGGCGACGGCCGAGTTGCCGATGTTGGCGTTGATCTTCACCAGGAAATTGCGGCCGATGATCATCGGCTCGCTTTCGGGATGATTGATGTTCGACGGGATGATCGCGCGGCCTCTGGCCACCTCGTCGCGGACGAACTCCGGTGTGATGACGGCCGGGATGTCAGCGCCCCAGGCAAACCCGGGATGCTGCGCCACGCCGCCGTGCCCGTTGCGGGAGGCCAGTTCCCTGGCGACTTCGCGCGATTGGTTTTCACGGATGGCGATGAATTCCATTTCCGGCGTGACGATGCCCTTGCGGGCATAGTGGAGTTGCGTGACGTTTCTTCCGGGCTTCGCCCGCAGCGGTTTGCGGATGTGCCGAAACCGAAGATGCGCGAGTTTGGGGTCGGTGGCGCGCTGGCGGCCATACACCGACGTGATCTGGTCGAGTTCTTCCACGTCGCCCCGATCGAGCACCCATCGGCGCCGCAACGGCGACAGCCCGGCCCGCAGATCGATCGTGACGGTCGGGTCTGTGTAGGGGCCGGACGTGTCATAGACGGTGATCGGCGGATTGGGGATCGGTCCGCCGCCGTTCGTCGATCGTGTCGGAGTGAGGCTGATCTCGCGCATCGGCACCCGGACTCCCGGGAACGTGCCTTCCACGTAGACTTTTCGAGAAGCGGGGAAGGGTTGGGTGCTCAGCGGAAAAGTCGAAACGGGGGCGGTCGACACGCCCGGCTCATTTCCGTCGGCGGCTTCGCGTTGATTCAGACGGTCATCCATGATGGAAGTCCTTTCGTGATGGAGCGCGGGTTTCAGCGCGGAACGTCAAAAAACCGAGCCGATCGCCGGTCGCCGTGCTTCCAATAAAAAAAAGCCGCACCCCCCGGCCTGGAGGTACGGCTGAATCCCCACAACGTCCGCTGTCTGTCCGGCTTCCCTACGCTGGTATTACCCAGGTCAGGTTGTGAGGGTCGTCCGATCGAGCGGACTCTCAGCCGTGAGGCTCCCCTAGCTATCGAGGTCGCATCATAGGTCCCTTTGAAGAACGAAGTCAACCGGCCATTAGCCCTATGGCTTTATGGCGCACCATGACGTTGCGGAGGCGTCATCCGGCTCATGTCAGGAGCAAGGTCTCTTGCACCGATGCTCTTCGTTGAATGTATGAGGCCGCTGTCTGTAGAATCACGCTCTACCTTAGTGGAGGATGCGGTGAAAACAGACGTCGCGGTGCCGAAACCGATCACCGAGTATCAATCATTGACGGCGGACGAATTGTTCGATCGGACCGTTGCGGCCAAGCAAGCGCTCGGCAAACGGGTGATGATCTTAGGGCACAACTACCAGCGGGATGAAGTGATTCAACACGCCGATTTTCGGGGGGATTCGCTGCTGTTGTCGAAACTGGCCGCCGAACGGTCGGACCGACCCTACATCGTATTCTGCGGCGTCCATTTCATGGCCGAGACGGCGGACATCCTGAGCCGGTCCAATCAGACGGTCATTCTGCCCGACATGGCCGCCGGCTGTTCGATGGCGGACATGGCGGCGATCGAGCAGGTCGATCAGTGTTGGGAAGCGCTCGGCCGCCTGATGCCGGTCGAGGAGACCGTGACGCCGGCGGTGTACGTCAATTCCGCGGCCGTTCTCAAGGCGTTTTGCGGGGAGCATGGCGGCATCACCTGCACGTCGTCCAACGCCAGGGCCGTCCTCGAGTGGTCGTGGGCGCGGCGCGAAAAGGTGCTGTTCTTCCCCGACGAACATCTCGGTCGCAACACGGCGAACAACATGGGCATCCCTCGCGACGAGATGATCGTGTGGGACCCCTATCAGCCGAACGGCGGCAACACCAAAGAGGCGATCCGACGCGCCAGGCTGATTCTGTGGAAGGGGCATTGCAGCGTGCACCAGATGTTTCAGCCCGCGCACGTCGAGTATTTTCGAAAACAATATCCCGACGGTCGCGTCATCGTGCACCCCGAGTGTCATGAAGACGTCGTCGACAAGGCCGACCTCGTGGGATCGACCGAGTTCATCATCCGAACCGTGTCGGCCGCGCCGGCGGGCACGATCTGGGCGGTCGGCACCGAGCTGAATCTGGTCAATCGTCTCAAACGCGAGCGGCCGGACAAGAAAATTTTCTTTCTCTCCTCGACCATCTGCCAATGCGCCACCATGTTCCGCATCGACGCCGCGCACCTCTGTTGGGCGATGGAAAATCTGGCGGAAGGACAGGTCGTCAACCGCATCGTCGTTCCGGAAGACGACAAACGGTGGGCGAGGGTCGCGCTGGATCGGATGATGGCGATCAGCTAGCCCCGGCATGCCGTTTTGAGTTATAACGTCCTCGTATCAAGCGGGACCAAGACAACTTCTAACCGAGAATCGACAACCGGCGACGCGCAGTTCCTCTTCACCCCTTCATTCATGGACTACAAAGCCACGCTCAATCTGCCAAGGACCGACTTCCCGATGAAGGCCAATCTGCCGCAACGGGAGCCTGAACTGTTGGCCTGGTGGGAAGAGCGGAAGCTCTATCAACGTATCCAAGAGGCGGGCAAGGGGAGACCGCAATATGTGCTGCACGACGGCCCTCCGTACGCCAACGGGCATATTCATATCGGTCATGCGCTCAACAAGATCCTGAAAGACATCATCGTAAAATCCAAGACGATGGCCGGCTTCCACGCGCCCTACGTGCCCGGATGGGATTGTCACGGCCTGCCGATCGAACATCAGGTGTTGAAAGGGCTCGGCGAAAAAAAACACCACCTTGACGTATCGGCGATTCGCGCACTGTGTCGAGACTACGCGGAGAAGTATGTGGCGATCCAGCGCGAGGAATTCCGACGCCTCGGCGTGTTGGGCGAATGGGAGCACCCCTATCTGACGATGACGCCGGCCTACGAAGCCGCCATCATCCGAGAGTTCGGGAAGTTCGTCGAGCGGGGCGGCGTCTACAAGGGCCTCAAGCCGGTGTTGTGGTGCACGCAGGATCGAACGGCCTTGGCCGAGGCCGAGGTCGAATACGACAACCACACGTCTCCGTCCGTGTACGTCAAATTTCCGATCGTGGTCGCGCCGCCGGTGCTGAGCGGCCTGTTCGGCGATCTTGCGTTCCCCGGCGAGGTACGCTCGGTTTCCATCGTCATTTGGACGACGACCCCCTGGACCTTGCCGGCCAATCAAGCCGTCTGTCTCCACCCGGACATCGATTACGCCTTCGTGCAGGTCGGGGATGAGGTGCTGATCGTGGCGGAGAAGCTCGTGGAGTCCGTGGCGAAGGCCTGTCGTTTCGGAGCCCATCGGGTCATCGGGGTCCGAAAGGGCTCGGCCGGCTTCGAGGGATTGGAAACGCAACGGCCCCTTTCCACGGGGCTGTCGCCGATTCTCCTCGGCGGGTTCGTGACGTTGGACCAGGGCACCGGCTGCGTCCACATTGCTCCGGGACACGGGATGGAAGACTATCTGCTTGTCCTCGATCACAATGCCAAGGCGTCGCCGGGTGAGAGGCTGGAAATCCTGGCCCCGGTGGACGACGGAGGACGATTCACGGAGAGCGTCAAGGAATTTACCGGCCGACACGTCTTCGAGGCCAATCCCAAGATCGTCGAGCGATTGCAGTCGAGCGGGCGATTGCTCGGCCAAGGAACGATCAGCCACTCCTATCCCCACTGCTGGCGATGCAAAAGTCCCGTCATTTTCCGCGCGACGGAACAGTGGTTCGTCTCGATGGAGACGAACGATCTTCGTCGGGACGCGTTGGCCGAGATCGAGCGGGTGAAGTGGATCCCGGCGTACGGTCGGGATCGCATCACCGGCATGATTGAAAACAGGCCGGACTGGTGTCTTTCGCGCCAGCGGGTGTGGGGAGTGCCGATTTCCGGCTTCACCTGCGCCTCGTGCCGGACTTTGTTGGTGAATCCCGCCGTGATCGAGCACGTCGCCGCTCTGGTCGAAATTCATGGAGCCGGCGTCTGGTTCGAGCGGCCTGCGTCGGATCTGTTGCCGGATGGGACGGCCTGCGCCCGCTGCGGCGGGACGTCGTTTGAAAAGGAACGGGACATTCTCGACGTGTGGTTTGAATCGGGCGTGAGTTACGCCGCGGTGCTGAAGCCCAGACGGTGGTGGCCGGCCGATCTCTATCTCGAAGGGTCCGATCAACACCGGGGGTGGTTTCACAGCGCCCTGTTGGCCGGGGTCACGACGGACCGGCGGGCTCCCTACAAGGCCGTGCTGACACACGGATTCGTGGTCGATGGGCAGGGCAAGAAAATGTCCAAGTCCGCCGGCAACGTGGTGGTTCCGCAGGACGTCATCAAGCAATACGGGGCCGAAATCCTCCGCCTCTGGGTGGCGGCGCAGGACTATCGAGAAGACCTCCGCATTTCGCAGGAAATCTTAAATCACCTGATCGAGGCCTATCGCAAGATTCGCAACACGTGCCGGTTTCTGTTGAGCAACCTGTACGACTTCGATCCGGAACGGTATCGGGTGCCCTATGAAGAGTTGCCGGAACTGGACCGCTGGGCCCTCTTGCGGCTGGGGGCGCTGATTCCCAAAGTGACGAAAGCCTACGAGGATTTCGAGTTCCATACGATCTTTCACGCGCTCAACAATTTCTGTGCGGTGGACATGAGCGCCGTCTATTTGGACATCTTGAAAGATCGGCTGTACACCTTTCGAAGAGATTCCCACACCAGGCGGAGCTCTCAGACCGTGCTGTTCGACGTGCTGACGGCGCTGACGAAGTTGATGGCGCCGATTCTCAGCTTTACGGCCGAGGAGATTTGGCGGATGTTGCCGGATGCCGCGCGCAAGAGGCCGGACGGATTCAGTGTCCATCTGTCTTCGTTTCCGGACGTCGATCCCAAGTGGAGCGATCCGGCATTGGGCGGCCGATGGGAGCGGCTGTTGGAGGTGCGGGAAGCCGCGCTGGCTGCTTTGGAGGAACGGCGACGGGAAAAACTCATCGGCTCGTCGCTTGAAGCCGGCCTGGAGATCGAGGCGAATGCCGAGCGGCTCGGTTTGCTCAAACGGTACGAGCAGATTTTGCCGAGCCTGTTCATCGTCTCGCAGGTGGAACTCAAAGAGGCCGGCGAGTTTCCGCGGAAGCCGGACTTTCTGGTGCGCGTGTTCAAGGCCAAAGGCGACAAATGCGAACGGTGTTGGAACTACCGGGAGACCGTGGGGCGGGACGCCGCGCATCCGACCCTCTGCGATCGGTGTCTGGAGGCCATTCATTGAACGGCTCTCCCTTGCCCAACTTCCTGCTGGCTTCCCTCACCGGCGTCGTCATCGCGGTCGATCAGATCACCAAGCTGCGCGTCATGCAGACGATGCGGCTGCACGAGTCCATTCCCGTTATTCCCAATTTCTTCAGTCTGACGTACATCCGAAACCCCGGCGCGGCGTTCGGTCTCCTGGCCGGCAGCAGCCAGACCTTTCGCATGATCTTTTTCGGAGCGACCTCGCTGTTTGCGCTCGGACTGTTGAGCGCGATTCTCCTGCGCATGCCGGAGCGCGACCGGATGGGGCGTTTCAGCGTCGCCGGCATTTTAGGAGGGGCGATCGGCAATCTGATCGATCGGATCAAATACGGAGAAGTGATCGACTTTCTGGATTTCTACATCAACGACTACCATTGGCCGGCCTTCAACGTGGCGGACTCGGCCATTACCGTCGGGGTGATCTTTCTGATCATCCATTTTGCCCTCGAAAAAAAAGAAGCCTCTTCTTCCAAAGAAGAGGCTTCCGTTCCGTAAGGCGGACGAACCCTCCGTCCCGACATCAGTTCGTGTGAAGCGGAAAGCGGGTAGCGGCGATCGATCGACTGGACGCGCGGGTTAGGCCGGCAGGGGGACGATAAATCCTCCCTTTTCCCTGAATTGCTTCTGTTGCTCCGCCGAGAACATGAACACCGGCTCACTGTGACAGAACTGGCACTCCTTGGAAGTCACCGACACATCCGGCTCTCCGATGCCGGCCAAATACTCCTTGGCCAGCTTTAAGGCGGTGGCCTCGTCCGTCGTCATCACGTCGAAATGAATCCGGCCTTTCTTCCCCATCACCCAGGTGTCGTACACGTGCACGGTATCCGCTGCCATGGCAAGAACTCCTTTCAGTGAACAATCGCCAGCACGGCGACGCCGAGGATAATACGGTAATACGCGAACACGCGCAAGGTGTGCCGCTGGACGTAGGATAAGAAGGCCGCGATGACAGCCCAGGCGACCAGGAATGAGACGAGCATGCCGATACCGAGCGCCATGAAATCTTGATCCGTGAACGCGGCCCTGGCTTTCCAGGTCTCATACAGCGTGGCGGCGATGATCGTCGGCAGGGCGAGGAAGAAGGAGTATTCCGTGGCCACCTTTCGGTCGAGGCCCGCCAGCAGGCCGCCGATGATCGTGGAGCCGGACCGGGACATGCCGGGGATCAGGGAGGCGCACTGCGCCAAACCGATCCATGCGGCGTGAGAAAGAGAGACGTGCTCGAGCGTCGTCGTTCGGTTGGACCGTTTGATGCTCTCCACAAGAAGGATGATCATTCCACCGAGGATGGAGGTGGCGCCGACCGTCCGAGGCGTAAAAAGATGAGCGGTGATCCAGCCGTGCGCCGACAGGCCGACCAAAGCGGCGGGCAAAAACGCGACGCCCAGACCGATCACAAACCACAGGTGGCGGTGCGTTTGAACGGAGGTTTTCAGGCAGGCCGACCAGGTGGGCGATCCGCCCTTTTTCACCAGAGCGCGAAGCTCCGCCTGCTCTTGCCAGGCGCCCGACAGAAGCCTGCCGATTTTTTCCCTCTCAAAGACGAGCACGGCCAGGATGGCGCCGAGTTGGATGGCGATTTCCGCGTTGGCGGCCGTCTCGCCGGTAAAACCCAGGGCGTGGCCTGCCAAGATCAGGTGGCCGGTCGAGGAGACGGGCAGGAATTCAGTCAAGCCCTCGATGATGCCCAGGATGACGGCGAGCGCGGGACCCCATTCATTCATAAGAGAAGCCTTTGCGGTTGGAGAGGGTTTGGTTGTGCGAGCGATCGCTGCGGATCGATCATCACAGAGAGGCGGCCGTTCGTCAAGCGGAGGTTCGAATCGCTTGATCGGCCGGGCAAAACCGACCAACCGCAAATCTATTGACAAAGTGGGGATGTTGGCATAATGCTGAAACTGCGCGTGTCCTCGCGCCGAGCGACGACGAGTCAGAAACGGAACAGGCTGTTGACTCTGAGGTTGAGCAAGGGGAGGTTGTCATGAAGCGGAAGTGGATGGCGGCCATAGCGGCCGGCGTGCTGCTGACGACGGGCTGTGTCTCCAACTCCAAATACCAAGAGGTGGTGACGGAGGCCGAACACGTCAGGGAGGAATTGGCCAAGGCGCGGGAACAGAGAACCGCTCTGGAGCAGCAGGTGCGGGCCTTGAAAGAATTGAACGCCAAGTACAGCAGCGAGGCCAATGCAGCCCGCGACGAGTTGCAACGGCTTGAACACAGTCGGGACAAGGAGCGGGGCAAGATCGAAGGAAAGACCGGCGAGCTGGAAGAAAAAGTCCGGACCCTCTCGACTCAAAACCGTAACCTGCGCCAGGAATTGCAGGACGTGAAACGCCACAATGAAACGTTGAAGTCGATGGTGGCTCGGTACCAGAAAGAGCTGAAAGACCGGGCTCAAATGCCGATGCTTGCGCCGACTCAGTCGGGTGCGTCGGCGCCGTCCGAGGCCGCTCCCGCCGTCGGCATGGTGAACGTCAACAAGGTGTCGGCGAGCGACCTGGTCCTGTTGTTGGGAGTGAACCAGGAAGAGGCGGATCGGATCGTCAACAATCGCCCCTACCGGGTCAAAGGCGAGTTGGTGGCCAAAAACGTGCTGACGAAGGACGCGTTCGACAAGATCAAGGAGCGGATCACCGTCAGCCAGTAAGCCGCGCCGCCCAACGTTTCCCGTGTGGATTCTTCGAGAGGGCCGTTCCCGTTAAGGGAACGGCCCTCTCGGCGTTTAGGAGGAACTGCTTAACATAAGTGAATCTCCATGCTGCTCAGAGCCGTTTTCTTGTGCGTCAAATCTTTGGGGCGGGTAAAAGTACGCAAATTACACAGGGATGCCACTCTATCGACCCACATAACACAATGTGTATACTCCCCCGCGTTTTGGCGATATCCCGGTAATGTCTCTGGAATGCTGAGGAGTCAGGCAAAGCGGTTCTGATGCTTAGTTACTACAACTGATAGGGAGGTTTTGCTCGTCATGCAGCACGCCACGGCTGACATTGCACGTCTTTTTGCCACACAGGCCGGAGAGGTGCGGCAGTATCTCAAGCAACTGGCCATGCTGAATGAAAGTGGCCAGAACATTCAGGAGGGCAAGGCATCTCTTCCGGCTCTTTTGCAGGGAATTCTTCGGACAGCAAAAGTGCTGACCGGTGCCCGCTATGCCGCGTTGGGCGTGTTTGATGAGACCGGAGAGCGGCTGGTGCAATTCTTGACCGAAGGAATCGACGAAGAGACGAAGCGGGCAATCGGGGCGTGGCCGACCGGTCGAGGATTGCTGGGTGCGCTCATCAAAGATGAGCGCACGTTGCGGCTCAAAGATGTGAGCCAGCATAAGGCGTCGGTCGGTTTTCCGCCTCACCACCCTGTGATGCGATCGTTTCTTGGCACAGCCATTCGCGCACACGGGAAAGTATTCGGGCGACTCTACTTGACCGACAAGGTACGTCCGGGACTCGATGAATCCATGACGGATGTGTCAGTCTCTCGCGCAGCCGAATTTACCGACGTGGATGAACAGTTGATCATGGCGCTGGCGTTTCAAGCGGGGATGGCGATTGAAACCGCGAGCTTGATCGAAGAAATCAAGGTTGCGCAACGAAGGGATCGGGCGGTGCTTGATTCCGTTCAAGAGGGCATTTTGGGAATTGATTTGACCGGCGCGTGCATGTTCGCCAATAGAGCATGTGTTGAGGCCCTCGGGTATGCTCAGGACGAGCTTATCGGCAGGAATGTGCATGCGCTGATTCATCATACGCGGGAAGACGGGACATCGTTTCCCGAAGCGGAGTGCCCGATTATGCAGGCCTTGCACAGTCAACGAGAGTGCCACCTGGAAAACGAAATCCTGTGGAGAAAGGACGGCACGTCATTTCCCGTTATGTGCACCGTGGCGACATTTCGGGATGAGTGGGAGCGGGTGGCGGGTGCAGTCGTGAGTTTTGTGGATTGCACGGAGCGCCGAGCACTCGAAATCCAGAGACGACAGGGGCAAAGAATGGAGCTGCTTGGCTACTTGGCGGCCGGAGTAGCCCATGATTTCAACAATCTGCTGACGATCATGCAAGGATACGGCGAGTTGGTTCTTCTTCACGCCGATTTACCGACACCGGCTCGCACAAAAATTCAAGAGATCAAAAA
The DNA here is from genome assembly GCA_024331125.1 of Nitrospira sp. GTDB lineage: Bacteria > Nitrospirota > Nitrospiria > Nitrospirales > Nitrospiraceae > Nitrospira_D. Next base: position 299,518 of record JANDJI010000004.1, on the reverse strand, counting down.
GGCGGTGGATCGCGCGATGGTCTTAACCGGGCAGTTGCTCGCGTTCGCGCGCAAACAACCGGTTGAACGGCAAGTGGTCGATATCAACGATCTTGTTCGAGGAATCGAACCGTTCTTCCGTCAATTGCTCACGGAGAATATTGTATTGTGCTTTGATCTGACGGAGAAACGACTTCCTGCGAAGGTTGATGGAGGCGGGATCGAGCAGGCTTTGCTCAACTTGGTCGTGAACGCGCGAGATGCCATGCCGACCGGTGGGAGGCTGGAAATTTGCACTGCGATTCATGATCAAGCGGGAGAGGAAGAGAAGCGAACGCGGAAACGCATCGGACAGTCCGTTGTCATTAGGGTCAGCGACTCGGGAGTCGGAATGGATCAGACCACGCTGGACCACATTTTCGAGCCATTTTTCACCACGAAATCGACGGGGAGAGGAACTGGTCTTGGACTGGCGACAGTCTACCGCATCGTCACGGAAAATGATGGGACCATTCAAGTGGCGAGCAAGGTCGGAGTTGGCACCACCTTCACGCTGTTGCTTCCCTTGGCGGAACAGGAGGAGCAGATACCTCCGTCCGTCTTCCATGTGCCGGTTCAGGGTGGCGGGGAGACAGTGCTCCTTGTTGAGGACGATCCTGCGGTGCAGGAAATCGTAAAAACGATGTTGGAAAACGAGGGATACCACGTGCTTACGGCCAGCGATGGCAGTGAAGGCATCCATGTTGCGCTGAGTTATAATGGGGTTATTCATCTGCTCATAGCCGATGTCATGATGCCAAACACGGATGGGGTGCTGATGGTACGGAGTTTAAGATCTCGGATGCCCAATCTGAAGGTTCTCTTTATCACCGGCGGAACGGCGACGGGAACGGTCATGGGCGGCGAGTTGTCGGCCACTGGCGAAGTATTGTCGAAGCCTTTTACGAATGGAGCGTTGTTGGCAGCCGTCAGACGGGTGCTGGACCAGCCAGTCGGACACTTATCCCAGAACAGGGTATCTCGTATGCCAAAGCGCGTCCTGGTTCTTGACGATGACGGGCAAGTCAATTCTCTGGTCCAGGAGATCCTCAGGAGTGAACGGTATGAAGTGTTGACAGCGATAAGCGGAGTCGAGGGGCTTGAGTTATTGCGACAACAATCCATCGATTTGCTGATCACCGATATACTACTGCCGGGCATGGACGGCATCGAGGTCATTCAGGAGGTGCGGCGTGTCCGGCCTGCGTTGAAAATTCTTGCTGTGTCCGGTGGTGGGATCGGTGCAACGCCGGAATTTCTTCTCAATCGGGCCCGGCAAGCGGGGGCTGCGGGCACACTAGCGAAGCCGTTTACGCGCGAGCAACTGCTCGCGGTGGTGCGGCAGATGGTCGATTGAACACGATCCTGCTGTCAAGAAGCGCACGCGTTCGCCCGCGTGCAAGCGGCCTTCTCCCGAAGGCGAACTCGCCATATTCCAATTGTCAATTGTCAATTGTCATCAGGGAGCATCGAGACCCGTTTCTCCTCTTCCGCGGCAGTGACCCCTCGCGACACTGGTTTTACGAGCGAAGCGGCCTACTGTCATTCGCTGGAAACCTTGCGAGCTGATTGGCAGAGTATTTTCTCGATCGAACGAAAGCCGAGGCCCAGTTCCCGACAGACAAGCGCCTGCCGATCAAACCGATTCTTTGTGCGGATCAGATGCGCCAACGTGCGAAGGTCCACCCGCCCCCATGCGGCCATAGAAAACACGGAAAGCGGATAGTCGGTGCCGAAGAGCAGGCGATCATGCAGTTCGGGATGCCGGCGCAGAAGGAGGAGCATCTTGAGGCGATGGGGTTGTGTCAGGGAGGAAATGTCTGCATAGAAGTTGGGGTACGTGGCGCAGAGCGTGCGGAGCGTCGGGAAAAACCGCTCATACACCATTAAGCCGTAGCTACAGGCGTGAGCCGCGATGACGGTGACGCCTTCGTCCAACGCCGTGCGGAGCCGGTCCGGATCACCGAGCGATTGATCGATCCTGTTTAAACTGAGTTCGTACCCGACGTGGCTGAGCAACGGAAGGTGGCACTCCACGAGCGCACGGTAGAACGGCCGGTATCGGCGATCGGCGGGATCGAAGCCCTGGCTGTTGGGCAGGACCTTGACCAGGACCGCTCCCGTCTCGGCACAGCGATGGACCTCTTCGATGGCGTCTCTCCGTTGCGGGTTGATCGATGGGCCGGCCAGGAACCAGTCGGGGTAAGCCCGCACGGTGTGGAAGACGTAGTCGTTGGCGACGAGAAATTCCGTCCGGGACCGGTCCGGGCGTCCTGCTTCATCGTAGATCCCGTCCATTCCCAGCAAGACGGCTTTCTGCACGAGCCGCGAGGCTCGCAGCTCATTGAGCAGATCATCGAGGTATTTCCGATTGGCTTGCTGAGGGTGGTGGGGAGATAGGTTGTGTTTCCAGAGAAGAAAGCGAAACAGCGGACTCTTGAGCATCCTCGGCGAAATATAGCAGCCGTTGCTCCCGTCCGGCAGGGCCGCCAAATGCACATGGCAATCGATCAGACGTTTGGTCGTGTCGGACATCGGCGCTCCTACTCGACCGGTCTCGTCCCCCGTCGGTTGAGAGCTTTTCGCCTCCGGAGTCAGCATGGCCTGTTCCAGCACAATCATGAAACGGCTCTTGTCTCCCCGCTACTTGAGTGATTCGCCGACAAACACGTCGTCAACAATGGCACCGGCCCCAGCAGCTCGGCGGCTCAGGCACGGAGATCCTGTCACGTGATCGAGCGGTTTAGGCCGAGTGCTTCGAGCCGAGCCGTTCCATGGCGATCCGTTTTACGCCGCGCAGGTCAAGTTTTCCCGTTCCGAGAACCGGCAAGGCATCGACCTTGATGAAGTCGTGCTTGCCGGGAATGAACAGGTTGGGAAATCCGCCGGCCGACAGTTTCTCCAGTACGCCCGGGATGAGATGCTCGTCGAGGGTGTGAAGGACCGCCAATTTCTCTCCCTTTTTCTCGTCCGGGATGCCGGTCACGGCAAAGACCTGCACCTCGGCGCCGATGGCCTGGTGCAGGGCCTCTTCGACGCGCCCGTGCGGGACCATCTCACCGCCGATCTTCGAAAAGCGAGACAGCCGGTCGGTGATCGTCAAGAAGCCGTCGTCATCGAGCGAAGCGATGTCGCCCGTGATATACCAGCCGTCGCGTATGACCTGAGCGGTCAGGTCCTCGCGGCCGAGGTACCCCTGCATGACGTTCGGGCCCTTGACGAGCAACAGGCCAGGTTGGCCCGGCGAGAGGAGTTCCCACGTGTCCGGATCGACGATTCGAACGGAGACGCCGGGAAGGGGCTGGCCGACGGTGCCTCGCCGCGACGCCACTTGATAAAAACCCGCGGCGCGGTAGTCCGGGCAATTCGCTGAAATCACCGGCGAACATTCCGTGACGCCGTACCCTTCGACCGGGGTGATCCCGAATTTGGCTTGAAAAGCATCGACCAGGCGAAGCGGCAGCTTTTCCGCTCCGGTCAAAACGACCCGCAGACCGCCGAACTGTTCGGGTGTGCAGCGGCGAAGGTACAGTTGCAGGAAGGTCGGCGTCGCGATCAGCAACGTGACCCGATACCGAGCGCACAGTTCGCCGATGGCCGTCACGTCCAGCGGGGAGGGGTGAAACACGATACCGGCGCCGTTCCTCGTCAAGAGCCAGAGCAGCAGGTAGCCGAACGAATGGAAGAAGGGGAGAATGCCCAACGCTCGGTCATGTTTGTCGATGTGGATGACTTGCGCGGCGCCCTCGACGTTGGACGTGATGCTGAAATGGGACAACATCACGCCTTTGGGCTCGCCCGTGCTGCCGCTGCTGAAGATGATCGTGGCGAGATCGTCCATCGAGATCTTGCGTTCTCGACCGCAGGCCGCTTCGACAAACCGCAGCGGAGCCGCGAGGGCCAGACACAACGCCGTCAGTTTCTGGGCCGCGCCGATTCCCTTGGCGAGATCTTCCAGCCAGAGAATGGTCACGCCGGTCGGAAGTTCAAGTTTCGCCTTCTCCACGAACAGGCGGCTGGTCAGCACGGTTTTGAGCGAGGCTTGTTTGACGGCCGATTCGAGCCCGGCCCGGCCCACCGTGTAATTGAGATTGATGCTGGTCTTGCCCGCGACCGACGCCGCGATGTTGACCAACGCGCCCGGCACGCTGGGCGGCAACAAAAGGCCCACGCGAGGCTGCCCGTTCCAGTGAGGTTTCAAGGCCCGCGCCAGCGAGATCATGCCGACCAGGGCCTTGAAGCCGGTGACGCGCGGGCGCGCCGCATCCGCCATGGCGAGACCCAAGGGGCGGCGGCGCCAGGTGCGCAGGACCGGCCGATGCAGCGGTTCTTGATCCGTTTTGCGAAGGTGCCAGGCCGCTTCGCCCAGTTCTCGAATCAGCCGACGGACCTCATGGGCCGGCGTGGTCGAGGGGTGCGGCGCGCCGAACGACAGGGTGACCGGATAGGGAATGCGTTCCGGCCGTTTCCACACGAACCGCCCGCCGCTGAAACTGAAGATGCTTCCCCAAATGCGGTCCAGATGGACGGGAATGATTGGAACCGTTCGGCCCTTGACAATGCGCTCGAATCCCCGTCTGAACGGGAGCAAGGTGCCGGTGCGGGTGATCTGCCCTTCCGGAAAGATACAGACCAACTCGCCGTTCTCGAGGGCTTCGCCGGCGGCGCGCAGCGCCCGAAGAATCATCCGGAGACCCCCGGACGATGAAATGGGAATCACGTTCATGATGGTCATGAGCCGTTTGAAGAACGGATGAGCGGCGTAGGCCGTGTCCACGACGAACCGAATCGGCCGGTCGATGCTGGCCATCAGTAAAAATCCGTCCACGAACGACATGTGATTGGGGACCAACAGCGCCCCGCCGGTTTGCGGCACATGGTGCTGCCCAACAATTCGAACCCGGTACAGACTGTTGGTCAAGATGACCAACACGAGTCGGATGACGAGGTCCGGCAACAGCCGGAAGGCCCACACCGTTCCGCCCAATGTCACGGCGGCGGTGGCGAGAAAAATTCCGCTCGTGGAGAAGCCCGCGTTGGCCAGCGCGCCGCCGGTCAGCGAACCCAGCAGGATGCCGGCGAAGACGCAGGTGTTGGAGAATGAGATGACGGCGCCGCGCCGATCCGGCGGCGATTTCCACTGAAGGATGGCGTTCAACGGTACGAAGATGAAGGAACTGGCCACGCCGAGGAAGCCCATGAGGATGAAGGTTCCGGCAAGTTGCGGGGTCGATAGACCGAGCAAGGCGAGGACGAGGAAGACGCCCGCAGCCCCCATCGGGATCAGACCGTATTCGATTCGATTTTTCGAGAGCCGGCCGACGAGGACGGCGCCGACGCCGATTCCGATCGATAACATGGTGAGCGGCAAGCCGGATCGGTCGTCCGATAGGAGCAGCACGGCCTTGGCGTAGACGAGCACGTTCTGAGCGAAGAGACTGGCGATGGTCCAAAAGAAGATCTCGCCGGCGATGGTCAGTCGTAATAGACGCTCGGCGCGGATCGAGGCCAGGGCCGCGCGGACCGTTGCCGCGACGCCGCCCTCGGAGCGAGCCGGCGCCACCGGCGCAATCTGAAAAGACGCGACCAACCCGACGATCGAGAGAGCGATGAGAACCGTCGCCGCCGACCAGGGCTCGTTTCCCGCCGCTTGCAACAAGAAGCCGCCGGCCGCCGTTCCGGTCAAGATGGCGGCAAAGGTCCACATCTCCAACAGGCCGTTGGCGGCGGCGAGCCGTTCGTGGGGGACCAGCTCCGGAAGAATGCCGTACTTCGACGGACTGAAGAGAGCGCTCTGCGCGCCCATGCCGCAGAGGACGATCAACGGCAACAGCCAGCCGGAGGGGTCCCGCCACAGGACGAAGGCGCCGGCTGCCATCAAGAGCACTTCGACAGCTTTCAGGGCGATGATGACCGTGCGCTTGCTCAGGCGATCGGCCAACGTGCCGCCGACGAGCGAGAACAGAACGAGCGGGAGCGTAAACATGACGAACGTGATCGCCGTCTGGGTCTGCACGGCGGTTTCGTAGTCGGGGCCCGGCTGAAGGGAGGCGGTCGCCTGTCTGATAGCCAGGAGCGCCACCATCAGTTTCCATGCGTTGTCGTTGAACGCTCCGAAGAACTGGGCGATCAAGAGGCCGCGCAAGGGATGGGCGGTGGCGTGGGACATGCGATCAAAAGATTGGGAAGAAGAGCTTTGGGCGAACACCATAGCACTACGTCAACGCGCGGTAAAGATCGGAAACAATGGAAACCAACGGAGAGCGGGCGCTCAGTTCATACCAGGTCTTATGACACATGCGCGAAGGAGCCGGCGGACTTTGAACCGTCTTGAAGCAGAGAGACGGCTTACGACTCGGAATCCAACCCATGAGAAAAAAGTCTTGCCACAGGGATTGTAAAGGAAAAACGGCTGCCTTTTCCGAGGACGCTCTCCACCCGAATGAAGCCGCCGTGAAGCTCGATCAGATTCTTGGCGATAGCCAACCCCAGCCCGGCGCCGCGGGCTTCAACGGGGGCCGATTTGCTCCAATAAAACTTGTCGAAAATTTTGTCCAGCTCGTCCGGGGGAATGCCGTTGCCGCTGTCGATCACGGTCACTTCGACGAAATCATCGCCTTGCGTTCCGACTTCCACAAGGATTTCTCCTCCTTCGGGCGTGAACTTGATCGCGTTGTGAACCAAATTGATCAGGACGCGATGGAGCTTGTCGGTATCCGCCCGAACCATCGGCAAAGGGGCGTGCAGGACGGCGCGCAGCATGATGGACTTCTGGCGGGCTGTGGCCCGATAGTTTTCCACGACGTCCTCCACGAGGTCTACGAGGTCGATCGGCGCGAGGTGCAATTCCAACCGTCCGGCTTCTATTTTCGAGAGATCCAGCAGCTCGTTGATCATCCGCGTCAGCCGATCGATATTGTGCTTGACCCGTTCGAGGGAGCGAGTTTGTTTCTCCGTGAGTGCGCCGGCCAACCCGTCGAGTAGGTTTTCGACGTAGCCCTTGATCGACGTCATCGGCGTGCGAAGCTCGTGCGACACGACCGAGACGAAGGTCGATTTGAGGTGGTCCAGTTCTTTTAATTTTTCATTGGCGGCTTGGAGCTCGCTGGTTCGCTGACGGACTCGTTGTTCGAGCGTCTCATTGAGCTGCTCCAGTTCCTGATACGCCTGTTTGACTTGGGCGTCCCGTTCGCGCAAGGCCTCGGTCATTTGACTGAAGACCAGCGTGAGTTGCCCGACCTCGTCGCGAGTCGTCGGTTTCACCGAGGCGGTCAAATCGCCGCCGGCTATTCGTCGGGCGACCGAGACGAGGCTTTTGAGGGGAGTGGTGATCCGGCGGGTCAACAACATCGCGGCCGCGATACCCCCCAGGATCACCATGATCGTGATGATTATGACGTTGCCGATCAAGGTATCCAGCGCCTGATTCATCCGCTCTCCCGTCAGGCCGACCTGAACGATGCCGTAAATGCGGGGTTGGAGTCGCGCCGTCGAAGGCTCGTCGTGAGACTCTTCCGACTCGAAAGAAAAGAAGGGGGATTCGATGTCGTTTCCCCGGCGGATTGTGACGGCAAAATCATAAAGGCGTTCGCGTCGTCGGCCGTGGTCCGCCGTAAACGGTGTGATCGTGACATCGTTCGTGTTAGAGCGGATCAGCGATTGGGCGATGGCGGGGTCCGGATACACGTTCGATTTGCTTTTCTCGGCCAATCGCTTGCCGTCCGGCCCTGTGAAGATGACATAGACGCTTTCATCCACGTCCATGACTCCCTTCATCAGCTGTTCGAGCAGCACCAGGTCTTTGGCGACGAGGCCGTAGCGGCTGTTATGGGCCAGATTTTTCACCAGAAGGCTCCCCGTGCCGGTCAACGCGCGGGCCATCGAATCGGATTGTTGCCGGATGAAGTAGAGGCTTAAGCCCGAACAAACCGCGATAATAACCAAACTGATGAACAACACGAATTTCGTCCTGAGTCCGAGACCTTCCGGACGATGGCGGTTTTCGTCGGAGTCGTTCGTCGCCGTCATCAGTACACCTCGTCAGCCATGCTCTGCACCGTCGGCGGGATCGCAATGCCGAGATATTCGGCGGTGCCGAGATTCAAGGCCATCCGTTGCCGTGGCACGAAGGATTTCGCGGCCGACGCCGTTCCGCCGATGAGAATGGTGTGGGCGATGGAGGCCGCCTCTCGCCCGATGTCGGCCGGATCGATCCAGAAACTGATCAAGGCGCCGCGGCGGGAGAATTCCGGATCAAATCCGATAACCGGGATGCGTCGGTCGAAGGCCGCGCGCAAAAGAAACGAGAACGACTCTTCGGTCAACACCGTGCTGTCGGAGAGGAGCCACAGCGCATCGACGTCAGGAAGAAGCTCTCGCAGGGCCGGAGGGACTTCTTCCGTTGATCGCACCTGACGTTCGACGAATGTAATCCCAAACTGCCGAGCCTGAGTCATCGTCTCAGCCGGCAAGGGCGTCTTGTTCGGATCGTACAGGTAACCGATCCGTTTCAGATTCGGCATGATCGTGCGGAGGGTGCCCAACTGCTGCCCGATCATCGGTTTGGTGGTGACACCGACCATGTTCGGAGCCTTGAGGTCGTACTTGGCCGGATGGAGCACCATGCTGTAGATGACTGGAATGTCCAGGATTTCGAGGCGGGCCGCCGTTGCCGCCTTCGAACCGACCGCCAACACGAGATCCGCGCCGGAGGCGCGTATCTTGCCGGCGTACATCCGTCCCATGTTTGGATCGCCTTTGAGGTCGTACTCAACAAAGACGGTATCCGGCGGCATCGAGGACTTAAAGCCGATGACTGCTTGATTGTAGGCTGTGACATTGGCCGATTTGAGAATGGCGACCTCGTAGGCGCCGAGCGGTGCAACCGGCAACGCAAGGTTCAACACGGCCGACAGGCATGCCAGGAAACTTATGAGGAGCGGGGATGAAACACAGAGAAACCGCTGTCTCCCATTGAGCGGGCTGATGGCGTTCAAAGGGAGAAAAGCGGCCGAAGACAAGACGGTTATGAACGGCCTCTTATTGTTCATGGGTGGTCGCCGGAGTTCGTCACGCCATGCCGTCAGAGCTTGAGCGTCAACCACGCCATCACGCGCCGTCCGATGAGGTCGCCCAGGGGATGCTCCCGATGGTCATCCAGCATGTTGAACGCCGAAACGGCAAACTCCGCTGAGCGTCTTGGCCCGATCGCCGTGTCCTGTTCCCAGAATCGGTATCCTGCCCGGAGATTGAGAAGCGTGTACCCGCGCACGCGGGTGCCCGGTGACACGTTGAAAATATCGAATGAGTCGGATACCGGATATGTCGCCGGTCCCACGTAGTGCAGGATGGCTTCGCCGCTTAAGCCGTTGAACCATTCCGCCCGCAGACCGACATTGACTTTGGAATGAGGCGCGCCTCGTCGAGCCAATCCCTCGGTGTTTTTCTTGATATGTTGGTATGAGTAATTGGCAAAACCGGTCAACCATGAAGACGCTTGAAACTCAAGGCCCGCCTCTCCGCCGTAGATTTCCGTGCTTCCTGTGTTCACGGTGTTGGTGACGGCGCTGGTTGACGAGCGGCCGATCAAGTCGGAAGAGCGATTGAAAAACGCGTCGGCTCTGAGTCGAAGGCGGTGGCGGTAGAACCATCCTTGATAGCCAAGCTCATAGGAGAGAATTTCTTCCGGGTGAAGGTTTCTTGATCCCAGTATTCGACTTGAGGTGGGGAGGAAGGGATTGGGAACGAGGGGATTCAAACGCACGTCTTGATACGTTTCAAATAAGGTCGGAGGTCGGTAGCCGACGGACGCTTGAGCGCGAAGCGTGTGGCCGGGAACCGGCGTGTATAAAACGGCCAGGCGTGGACTGTATGTGGGGTTGATCTCCGAATGGAGGTCGTAGCGGAGCCCTCCGATGACGGTTACGGAGGGGAATACGGACCATTCGCCTTGTACATAGGCGCCAAGACGATGTTCTTGCCCGAAGGAGGAGGTACAGTCGCAGGAAAACGTGTTATAGCGGTAGTTCAGCCCGTAGGTGAGGCGACCGACGTCACCGATTTGAAGGGAGTGTTGTCCTTCAATGTTGTAGGTGTTGCCCGCAAACCCCAGATTCGAATGTCCGCTCGGGTCCGTGATCGTAATGAATCGTTGCAAGAGAGGGTGGGGAAACGCCGCGGCATCGGCGAAAAATCCGTTCCAATAGGCGCGAAAAAGGAAATCCTGACGGTCATATGAAAGATTGACGTAGGGCAAAGTGACCTCCGGCGTCAGAACCGTGTTTCCAACTCCCACCAGGGGACCGTCGTGAGGATTCATGTGGACGAGACCACTGGATAACGAGGCTCTCGACTGGTCCGGCATCTGATACTCGACTAGGGTATTAAATTTGGAGGAGCGAGCGGCCGGGGCGTCTCGATCCCGCCATTGATGGGTCTGGTCATAGCCGCCGGAAACGCGGTATCTGAACTTGCCGGTGACCCCTGCGTGAATCGCCGAAGTGGACACGGTTCCGATTTCTCCTCCTCCCACTTGCAACGTGGCGCCTTTCATCTCGTCCGGCGTTTTCGTGATGATGTTGACGACGCCGTCGTAGGCGTTAAAACCGTACAGCGCGGCGATGGGACCCTTGATGACCTCGATTTGCTTGATTTCGGGAAGGGTGATCGGAAGGCCTTTCCAGAAGACAAAGCCCTGCACGTCGATGTAGACGGAACGACCGTCGACCAAGACGAGCAGCTTGTTGGCGAACAATTGGTTGTTGCCACGCACGCTGACGTTGAACTCCGCTCCGGTCACCTGCATGATCTCGATGCCGGGAATTCGCCGTAAGAGGGTCGGCACGTCCACGGCGCCGGAATGGCGGATGTCCTCGGCGGTGATTACATACACGTTGGAGGGAGCTTGGGAAATCGGTTGTTCCCGGCGCAAAGCGGTGCTGACGGACTCTTCTTTAAGCAGCGAGAAGACGTCCGAGGAGCCATGGTCCGTCTCCGTCGATTCCGCGCGGGCTGAAATGAGAATCGAGGTCAGGGACAGCGCAAGGAAGCTCACGGTGATGATGGCACGGAGCGTGATTCTCACAGAACGGACTCCGATTCCGTCCGCCGTTCGAAACATTGTTCGACGATGTGCTTGAGTTTCGGCAAGTCAAACGGCTTGAGCAGATAGGCATGAGCCGCTTTCCTGGTCGGCGACGGTGCCGCGTCCTCGTCGCTTACGGCGGTCACAATGATGACCGCCGTCGAGCGGTCTCGGGCTTTGATCCGCCGTAACACCTCGATTCCGTCCATGCCGGGCATGCGAATATCCAGAAACACGCCACGAGGAGCGAGGCGGTTCAACTTTTCGAGGGCGGTCGGTCCATCCGCTGCCGTGTCAACGAGATAGCCATAAGACTCCAGGCGATCTTGCAGGATTTGTCGAATGTCGGGGTCATCATCGACTACGAGGATGTGTTGTGATCGTCCGCCGTCCATTTGTCCGAGATGGTTTCAGTGGCTTGTCATGTATCGGTTTTCCCCGTAATTTATGCTGCAAGACCTGTGCGTGTTGCGTAGTTTACCGTAGTTTGCCGCAATGTGATACAGGGCGGTACACGAAAGGATACGATTTGGGACAAAGTGATACAGATTACGTTGCCGTCTGGTTAGTTTTTACCGGGGGTGAGAGGAGAGATGTTGCCATGTGGGATGACATCACCGGATGGGGTTACGGAGCGGCCGTGGCATGAGTCTGGTGGATCAGGCGGATCGCCGTATGGCCGAAACGAGAGTCAGTCTGCGACAAGGGATTTCCCGAACAAGCCCGTTTCGAGGAACGAGGGGGCGCAATATCGATGACCATCTATTACTTCGTCACAAACTGGTGCTTTCATGCTCCGATGGAACGAGTGTGGGAGGAAATCGTCAACGTGACCGAGTGGCCTTCATGGTGGACAAGCTGGAAAAAAGCGGTGGCTCATGATCCGGCATCGCAGGCGCAACTCGGTTCGGTCGTTGACCATGAAGTGCGAGGCCGCTTGCCCTATACCTTACGGTTCAAGACGGTGGTCACGGCGTTTGAGCCGCCAAGGTTGCTGACCATCGCGTCCTCGGGAGATTTGATCGGCACCGGCACGTTCGTGCTGGAGTCGTTCAACGATGGAACGGCGGTGACCTATCGGTGGGACGTCGGGCTTTCCAATCCGCTGCTGAATGTTCTCGGCAGGGTATCCTTTACCAGAGCTCTGATGGAAAAGAACCACGACGCCGTGATGGACGAAGGCTACCGCGGCTTGAAAGAGCGGCTTGAGCGTTAGGGCCGGCACTCTTCTTGGGGTGAGGTTTTTCGCCGAGGGGGGCGACGCGGCGGATTTTCCAGGGCGTCCTAAATCTTCATCGCCTCGGTCACTTCGGCGAGGGTGGCCTTGGCGACCTTGGCGGCCCGTTCGCTGCCGTCTTGGACGATGGCGTCGAGATGGGCCGGATTGTCGGTCAGCTTGGCGCGAGCCTCCCAGACCGGGGTCATTTCCTTCACCATCCTGTCGGCCACCGATTTTTTACAATCGATGCATCCGATGGCGGCGGTGCGGCAATCTTGTGCGATCTGCTCCTGAACGGGAGCCGGCGAATAGATTTTATGGAACTCATAGACCGGGCAGAGGTCGGGGTTGCCGGGATCCGTCCGGCGCACGCGGGCCGGATCGGTCACCATGGTTTTGAGTTTTTGGCGCACGACCGGTTCCGGATCGGAAAGATTGATCGTGTTGTGATAGCTCTTGCTCATTTTCCGGCCGTCGGTGCCGAGCACCTTGGGAAATTTGGTGAGGTGCTCTTTCGGTTCGGGGAATACCGGCGTTTTGTAGATGTCGTTGAACCGGCGTGCGATCTCCCGCGTGAGTTCCAGGTGCGGCAACTGATCCTTTCCGACCGGCACGAAATCCGGCTTGTACAACAGAATGTCGGCGGCCTGGAGAACGGGATAGCCGAGAAAGCCGTAGGTGCCGAGGTCCTTTTCTTTGATTTCTTCCTGCTTTTCTTTGTACGTCGGGTTGCGCTCGAGCCAGGAGATGGGTGTCATCATCGAGAAAAGCAGGTGCAGGATCGCATGCTCCGGCACGCGGGATTGGACGAACACGGTGGAACGGGCGGGGTCGATGCCGGCGGCCAGCCAATCGATCAGCATTTCCCGCACGAACTCGCGAACGCGGCTCGTGTCGGCGTAGTTGGTCGACAGCGCGTGCCAATCGGCGACGAAAAAGTAGCAGTCGTAGTGGGTCTGTAGGGCTTTCCAGTTTTCCAGCGCGCCTAGGTAATTGCCGAGGTGCATGAGGCCGCTGGGCTGCATGCCGCTCAAGACCCGTTTCAGAGGCGTTGTCATTGTGCGGGACTCCCGATGCCGAGCGCGGTCGAAAGAATCGTTCCGGAGAGGCCGGAGACGAACGTGGTCGTGATGGTGTGGATCACCCGTAGCTCTTTGTCGAACACGATGAGGCCGACCAAAATCAACATGCCGTAGGGTTCCAGGCGCGCCAGCGCCGTCGCCGGCCTGGCCGGCAGCAGACAGGTCAGGACCCGCCCTCCGTCGAGAGGCGGGATGGGAATCAAATTAAACAGCGCCAGGAACACGTTGATGATGACGGAATAAAACGCCATGACGGCGATCGGACGCAACACCATCGCTGTAAACAGGCTTGAGGTTGCCTCGGCGCCAGGCTGCTGGCGCGGCGACAAAGTCGGTTCTCCGGCAAGGAGCAGGGCCAGCAGCAGGGCGCTGGCGACGGCCAGCAGGAGATTCATCGCCGGCCCCGCGGTCGCCACGAGGGCCATGTCCCGGCGCGGGCGGTACAGGTTGCGCGGATCGACCGGCACCGGCTTGGCCCATCCAAACAAGAAACTGCCTGGCAAAAGCAGGCAGATGAGCGGCACAATGACGGTACCCATGGGGTCGATATGGGCCAGGGGATTGATGGTCAGGCGACCTTGGAGCCTCGCGGTCGGATCGCCGCGCTTCTCGGCCATCCAGCCGTGCGCATATTCGTGCAGCACCATGGCGAACAGCAGGGGAAGCCCCATGTAGGAAACCGTATGGAGAGCTTGTGCGAGTGCGTCCATGTCGGGTCCGTCCTGCAGGTTTGTGTTGGAAGTTGGTCCTCGCCAAGATGCAACGGCCGCCGCGCCGTCTTCAAACGGAACCGGCGCCGACCGGTCATTGTGCTGCGCGAGCCTATTCTATCTGCACGAATTTACCTTGTTTTACCTGGAGAAGAAAGAGCGATCGATGGAGAGTGCCGTCGGGGCCGAAACCGGCGGGGCCGGCCAGGGTCGGCAGGCTCCGCTGAGTCGTCAAAAAATCCCGAAGCGATTCGCCGGAGGTGGCGCCGTGCCGGATCCCTTCGATGACCACGCGAGCCGCGTCGTAACCCTGCGCGACAAAGAGCGACGGGAACGTTTGTGTACGTTTTTGATAGCTCTCGACGAAATCCCTCACGTTCGGATGGGGACTGTCGGCGAAAAACCCGTCGACAAAGACGGCGCCTTCGACGGTACGGTCCGCGACGCGGACGAAGTCGGGAGAGTTCCATCCATTTGCCCCAAGGAGCGGAACGTGGATGTCATGGAAGGCCAGTTGGGCGGCGATCAAGCCGACGTCACTGGATCGACTGGGAATGAAAATCGCATCGAATCCGGGTGTGTACAGCAGACGTTTGCTGTTTCGGTTGGAAGCCTTGCCGCCGGGTTGTAACACGTCAATGGGCAGAGCGAGCCCGTACTTCTTTAGATCCTCCTCTTTCAGGGCGGTAATCTGCGGACCGAAATCCGTGTCCCCCTCTTTATAGGATCGGATGGCAATAATCTCTCCGTCGTAACGCCGGATCTCCTGTACGAACAGCCTGGCCAGCTCTCGCCCATAGACCGTATCGGGGTGGAAAACGCAAAAACGACGGTAACCTTGGCCTTTGACGGCGTAGGTGGCAATGCGCTCGGCCTGCATCTGATAGGTCAAGGCCGTACTGAAGAGGTAGCCGCTCAGCCGGCGGACGTTCGGCAGGGTGGCGGTCGGCGTAATCAGCGGCACGCGGTGCCTTTGCGCCATTTCGGCCATGGCCGGAAGGTTTTTCGACAATAGGGGACCGATGACCGCGAGAGGGCGATCGTAGGCCAGCAACGTCGAAAGGTCGTCAAGAAACCCGTGGTGATCCGCATCCTGGTCCTTGACGAGTAAGCCGATGGACGGCAGATCCCCCTGAGTCTTTGCCTGATCCAAGGCAAGCTGAATGCCTTCCAGGACTTCATTGGCGAACGGGCTAAGATTGCCGGAGAGCGGCAGCACGGCGGCGACAAGATACTGATTGGCTCTGAGTCTCGCGCTGACCTGGGTCAACGAGTCTCGGACGGCGGAGGCTTGAGGGTGATCCGGAAACGCGACGAGAAAGTGTCGGCTTTCCCGTTCAGCCAGGTGGTCTTCTCCGTGCGCGATGTAATCGTTGATGAGGCGAATGGAAGCGAGATCGCCCGGATAGGCACGAGGGAATGCTTGGCGCACGCGCAGGAGTCCTTTTCGGTCGAGTTGCTCCGTCAGGAGCGCGCGCACCTGCTCGCGAAGGTTTGCAGCCTCTTGGTCCGAACTGCCTTCCAGCCCGTCCAACAACGTGCGAATGGCTCGCACGAAATCCCTTTTTTGGATGAAGACGTCCGCGGTCAGTTTCATCGCCTCCCGTTTGGTCCCCTCGTCCTGCGTCAGGGTACGAACTTGGGCCAGCAGTGGGAGTGCGAGATCGGGATTGCCCATGGCCGCGTGGGTACGGGCCAGCAAAAGCTGCCCCCGTTCATGGACTTCGGATTCGGGAAACTGCTGGTGCAGCACGTTCAGATACTTGAGGGCGTCGGGAAAATTCTTCGCCTCATAGTGGGCGGCGCCCAACAGCAGATAGGCGTCGTCAAGATAGTCGGCACGCGGTGACGTAGCCAGAAATTGCTGAAGCGCCGTCGCGGCCGCTTCGGGATCGCCCTTCTCAATGAGCTGTTTCGCCTGCCTCAACACCGTCGGCAATGGCGACGGGGTATTGGGCGGTGGATTGTTGGCCGCGACGCCGAGCCCCGGAACCGTGAGCAGGAGCCCGGCAAGCAGAACGACGCCGACCATGCGGCGCGCGGCGGAGGATTGGTCGGGAGTGATTCTGTGGGGAAGCATAGCGTTGGCGCGGCGATCGGAGGTGTGCCGCAACGAGTGACTAGTATCGGAAAGGAGGAGAGGTGTCAAGGAGAACGGCTCGCATCGCCGTCGTTGTGTCGAGTGAACCGGTCGGTTATAGTGATCGACGTCGCCGTGGCGGGGACTGAGAAACGTACCGGCGATGGTCGAAACGCGCTCCCGATCACTTGCCTGCAATGCTTTGTCTGGGCCGGTAAACGAAGATGGCCGATGCTGAAGCGCCGATCTTGGATCCGCTGGTCGAACGGTATCTGCGCGGGCTCCGGGTCGAGGGAGGGTTGTCGATCAATACGATCGAGTCCTATCGGCGCGACCTCACGAAACTTCAGGAGTTTGCGGCGCGGCACGGGCTTGGGATGCGGGATCCGATCCCGCCGTCCCTGGTGACGTCCTTTCTCGCTTTGTTGAGGCGGCAGTCGCTCGGAGCATCGTCCGTCGCCCGTCTCTTGTCGACTCTGCGGGGGTGGTTCCGATTCCTTGTTCGAGAGCGGATCGTGGAGACGAATCCCTTGCGCAATCTTGCGGCGAGACGGCGGGCCGTCGCGTTGCCCAAGACGTTGACCAAGCAGGAGGTCGTTCGATTGCTGGATATGCCGGCCTGTTCGAGTCCCGAAGAGCGACGGGATCGCGCCATGCTGGAGCTTCTGTATGCCTCGGGCCTTCGCGTGTCGGAGTTGACGGGGCTTGACGTGTCCCAACTCGATCTGAGCGGAGGATTCCTGCGGATTGCCGGGAAAGGCGCCAAGGAGCGGATCGTGCCGATGGGAGAGGCGGCAAGGGGCTTGGTGGCCGATTATCTTACCCATGTGCGGCCGGTGCTCCTGAAAGGACGGTCGTCAGGCAAGGTGTTCGTCTCGCGGCGCGGGCGGGCATTGACCAGGCAGGCGTTTTGGAAACTGCTCCGACAACGGGCGAGACGGGCCGGAATCATGAAGCGGATTTCGCCCCACATGCTCAGGCATTCGTTCGCCACGCACTTGTTGGAAGGAGGAGCGGACCTGCGCGCGGTCCAGACGATGCTCGGCCATGCCGATATTGCGACGACGCAAATCTATACCTACGTGGAACGCAGCCGGTTGAAGCAGGTGCACCGGCGATATTTCCCGAGACAAGCTCGGAGGAAAACATCGGGCGCAGGCTCTTGAGCGATGATCAGATGCACGGAGGAAGAGACGACCGGTTGACAAGGTGAAAGGGACTTGATACCCTCCGCCGGGTTGACAAAAAACCCGGGCGGATAGCTCAGTTGGAAGAGCGCTGCCCTTACAAGGCAGAGGTCACAGGTTCGATCCCTGTTCCGCCTACCAGAAGGAATGGGGAGTCTCCTGCTGAAAAGGAGTTTCCGCAAAGCCTCGTAGAAGGCGAGGCTGCGGGGAGACCCGTACACGGGTTTTGTCAATTCGAATCCTCCTCCGCGAGCAGACTTGAGAGGGGCCGTCGTTCAGCTTGGTTAGGACGCCAGATTGTCAATCTGGAGGTCGCGGGTTCAAATCCCGTCGGCCCCGCCATAGTTCACCATGCTCCGCCACCGGTGGCAGCCCATGATCGAGGGCTCCGAGGCATACCCCTATCCTGCTCATGCGAGTCCTGGACTCTCTTCGCTGAAAGGCCAAGGACGATCTGCGCAGAAAGACTTTCGGCGGCTCCTTCTGTTTGTTCGGGAGTTTGCTACAATTCAATCGACTCAATCGATCGTCCCGCGTGGCAGGGACGTGATAGGGAGGAGAGGAAAGGCGTCATAACCATGTTTCAAGCGGATCCGATCACCGTCGTTGCTTCGCTCGGCCTCGTGGCGAAGGTGGTCTTGTCGTTGCTGTTGTGTTTCTCCATCGTGTCCTGGGCGATCATTTTGTATAAGTGGTGGACCTTCCGGACGGTCGATGTGGAGGATCGGCGGTTCATGGCGGTGCTGTCCAAAGCCAAGGATCTGGATGAAATCGCGCGCCATGCCCACAGGACGAGCGAAAGTCCCTGCGCCAAGGTGTACCACGGCGTCGTCGATCGGTTGAATCGGGCTTCGAAGGAGGAGTGGGATCCGCACGATTCCGCCGTCCCCTCGCCGACGATGGATCGGCACGTGATGGAACGGGCGGCCGCGCACGTCGCTCAAGGACAGATTGCCAGGCTCGAGTCGCTCCTGCCCTTTTTGGCGACGACCGGGAACATCAGTCCCTTTGTGGGGCTGTTGGGTACCGTGGTCGGTATCATCGATTCGTTCCGAGAGATCGGCGCGCAAGGCACGGCGAGCATCGCGGCCGTGGCGCCCGGCGTGTCCGAGGCGCTGATCGCGACGGCGGCCGGATTATTCGCCGCGATTCCCGCTGTCATCGCTTACAATTATTTCTTGGGACGCATTCGTCGCGCGGCGTTTCGGATGGATGCCGTGGTTGTCGAGCTGTTGGCGTTGCTCTCCGCCAAGCCCCAACAGACTTCCGCCAAGCCGCAATTGGTTCCCTGGGGAGCGAAGGGATGATGCTTGAGAGCAGACAACGGCGGTTTCTGGCCGAGATCAACGTTATTCCGCTGGTCGATGTCGTGCTGGTTTTGTTGGTGATCTTTATGGTCACGGCTCCGATGTTGTACCGTGGGATGGATATCAATCTGCCCACGTCCGCTTCCAACACGATCAAGCCCGAGATGCGCATGGTTCTCACGATCGAAAAGGATCAGCGGCTGTATCTTGATAAGGATCAAGTGGGGCTCGCGCAGTTGGAGCGAAAGCTCCGCCTCCTGAAAGAGGAACGACGCGACGTGTCGCTCTATCTCAGGGCGGACCGCGACGTCCCCTACGGCGTCGTGGTTCAGGTGATGGATGCGGTGAAAAAGGCCGGTATCGAGAAACTCGGCATGGTGACCGATCCGACGGGTCCGGAACCTGTGGCCGACACCATAGCGCCGGCACGCAAGCAGTAAGACGAAGGATGGGCATGGCGCAGGCCTCCGCTTCGGCAGAATGTTGGATGGAGGAGCGGCAAGCCGATATAAGTTATCGGTTCTGGCTTGCCGTCACGGGATCCCTTTTTCTCCATGTGGGAGTGCTGGCGCTTGTGACATGGGTTCGCCTCCCCCATCCCAGTGAGAGACCGTTGGCTTCAGCCATCGAGGTGTCCTTGGCTTCGGAGCCGAGTCAGCCAAGTCCCCCAAGTCCGCCGCCCAAACCGGTTGATCCGCCAAAAACTGAGGTCAAAGCACCGGCAAAGGCATCGGCAAAAGCGATGACGGCTCCTCTTCCACCCCCGCCGATGAAGGCGACTCCGGCACCGACGCCCGCACCGCCTCCGGTACCTTTGGCGCCCCCGGCGCCGGTGAATCAACCGGCCAGGGACGTCATGGCTAAAATGGAGTTGCCGCCCGATGCGCCGAAACTGGGGGATTTGAGTCCGGCGGAGCGCCCGGTTAAGCGGCAACTCAAGCTGCCCGACGTTCCGATCGTTTCCGAAATGACCGAGCCGCCCAGAAAAGTTCCCGAAAGCAAACCGCGACCCTCGCTGGCTGAGGAGTTGAACAGGGAGCTCGATCAGGAGCTGCGGAACATCAGGAAAATCGATCTTGCCCAGCCTCCGCCGCTGGAATCGCCTCCCAAGCCGGCTCCTCAGGTCGAAGCGAAGATGCCAAGCGCCAAAATGGTCGATACGACGCTGAAAGTCGCCGGCGTCGCGTCCGGCTCCAATGCGTATCTCGGCCGTGTTCGACAACGGATCAGCAGTTTTTGGGAGGCGCCGCCGATTGATCTCATGGGCCGGACCTATGTCGTTGTCATCCGATTCCGGCTCCATCGCGACGGGTCGGTGACCGAAGTGGAGGTTGAGCGGTCGTCCGGCAATGAGTACTATGACCTGGCGGGAAAACGAGCCGTGATCAGAGCGATTCCCTTGCCGATGTTTCCGCCCGAGGTGGTGGAATCCCATTACGACGCTCATTTCACGTTCACCGTCGGTGATGCGCAGGGATAAATCAATGTGGCCGAAAACCGTCATTATCGGTTTATGTGCGTCGGTCGGGCTGATCTGGATCATTGAGTCCCGGGCGACGGACGTGTTTCTTGAGGCGACGAGACCGGATTTTCAGAAAATCCCGGTGGGTGTCGTCGGAATCGCCGACGCGGGCGGACCGGATTCGCCGGAAGGCCGAATCAAGCTGGGGGCCCGCATCGAGGAGGTGCTCAAGGCCGATCTGCGCCGGTCGCTGGTGTTTTCTCTCGTGGATGTGGCCGGCCTTGGGGTAAAGGCAAGCACCTTGGGAACCGAGCCGCATCCGTTGTTCAAACAGGCCGCGGAGCAGGGGGCCTCTGTGATCGTCTGGGGCAAGGCCGGCATGAAGAGCGAAGACAAGGATGCCGACGTAAATATGGAAGCCTACGTGTATGATGCGGGGAGCGATGAGATGGTCGGAGGCAAACGATATGTGGGGTCTCCTTCCGTCGCGCGGTTGATGGCGCACAGGTTTGCGGACGAGCTGGTGTTTCGGTATACGGGAGAGCCGGGCATCGCCCGGACCAAGATCGCCTACGTCGCGGAGCAGGGGGTCGCTCGTGAGCTCTTCGTGATGGATTATGACGGCTATGAGCCGCGTCAAGTGACGGCGGACGGGTTCTTGAATCTGATGCCTCGATGGTCGCCGGACCGAAGGTTTTTAGTGTTCACCGCCTATCGTCATCGAAACACCCAAACCATCGACATGATCGAGCTGGCGACCGGAAAACGCTGGACATTGGTGTCGTTGGGCGGTTTGAACATCACGCCGACGTTGTCGCCGGATGGAAATTTTCTCGCGTTTGCTTCGAGTTACGAGGGGAATTCCGAACTGTATCGTATGGATACCCGCACCAAGGCCGTTCAGCGGTTGACGGTCAATGCCGCCGGGGATCTTTCTCCAACATGGTCTCCATCTGGCCGCGAACTTGCATTCGTATCGGATAGGAGCGGAGGGCCGCAAATTTTTCTCATGAGCGGGGACGGGACCAACGTGCGCCGATTGACGTTCGAAGGAGACTATAACGCGGCGCCGGCCTGGTCGCCCCGCGGCAATTGGATCGCCTATGTGTGCCGGACGCCTCGGAAGGAGTACAAACTCTGTCTGATTACTCCCGATGGTCAGAAGCGCGTCCAATTGACGACGGGGCCTGGCGTTGACGATTCTCCGTCCTGGTCGCCGGACGGACGGCATCTCGTGTTCAACTCGACGGTGGAAGGCAAGAGCCACATCTATATGATCAACGCCGACGGCAAAGATCTTGAGCGGATCACCCATATCGGGACGCACAACAGCGCTCCGGCTTGGTCGCCGGCGTCGTGATACAGAGAAAAATTGAATTGTGCCGGGAGGGGCTTCTCCGTATGCTGGAGAGGACAGTTCTTCGATGAAGCCACAAAAAATTTGGAGGAAGGGAGTCAAAAATATGACGCGGCTGCAATCTCTCATCGGTGCGCCATTGGTGATCGGATCATGCCTTCTGATGATGGCCGGATGTGCCTCGAAATCTGTCCGGTCCGGCGGCGATACCGCGACCTTGCAACAGGATAGAGGTGTGTCCGGTCAAGAGGTCCCCGATCTGTCGCTGTCCGGGCAGGATGGGGGGAGTTTGCGGGGGTTGGATAAGAATCCGTCGGAAGAGCGAGTCGGAAGCAACGCCCTTATGGCCAAAGCCGATCCCGGCAGCGCCGCTCGCCAGCTTGACGAGCTGCGGGCCGAACAAGCGGCCTCGGCGGCGGCCGGGTTGCGGGACGTGTTCTTCGCCTTCGACAGTTTTGTGATTACCGAAGAGGGACGCCAGGCCTTATCCCGTAATGCGGAGTGGGTCAAGTCGAACCGAGGGGTGCAATTGAAGATCGAAGGACACTGTGACGAACGAGGTACGTCGGCCTACAATTTGGTTTTGGGAGAGAAACGCGCCAAGGCCGCCAGAAATTATCTGGTCGAGCTCGGTGTGCCGCCCGGGCAATTGTCGGTGGTGTCGTACGGCAAGGAACGGCCGTTTTGCAAGGAGCATGACGAATCCTGTTATTCACAGAACCGTCGGGCGCACATGGTCGTCAAGGGAGGCAGATAACGAATGCGCCGGCGACGGCTCTGAAACCAGGGGACGGTGCCGTACGTGGATGAAAAGAGCGTGGCGATCGGCGGATGACGTCGGAGAGGGGCAAGTATGAGAAAGGCTGAGACCGCGATTCCTGTCGTCTTGTCCATTCTGCTGTTCGGGTGCGTCGCGCAAGAATCGGATCTCAGACACACCGAGCGGGTTTTGCAGCAGCGCATTAAACAGCAGGATGAGCAGCTCTCGCAGGCCCGGGCCAGGCAAGGGCAGGAAATCGCGACATTGCGAGATCATGAATTGCCTCGATTGCAGGGGGAGGTGGAACGCGCGTTTCATTTGGCGCAGGAGTTGGAAGCGAAGCAAGAAGATATCAGACATCGGCTGGTTCAACTGGAACAGCAAGTAAAGAAAATGGATGCTGACCATGCAACGCGGTACGCATGGATTCAAAAAAGCTTCGACACGCAGGATGCAAAAGTCGCGGCCAAACTCAACGACCTGTCTCGCGCGACGGAAACCGTCGTGGCGGGGATGAAAAAAGATATCGTCGATGCGGTGCAACGCACCAATGACACCCTGGCCAAACGGGTCAATGAAAGGCTGGAGGAGCAAGAAAAAGAGACGGCCGACCATCGTCAACGGCTGAATCAGAGCACGGAAAAATTCGTTCAGTTCAATCAGGCGTTGACCGGATTTCGGGAGGCGTTGACGGAACTTCACGAGCAAGCGGATCAAAGAGAGCAAGCGACGGGCAAATCGCTGGAGTCCCTGTCTCAGAATATCCAGGTCCTCTCCACGCGGATCGCCGAACAGGACCGTCGGATCGAATCGTTGGTGAGACTGGTCGAGGCCGGCAACTCTAAAACCGATACTCGCCAATCGTCGACGAGGTCGGCTCAGCGATCCGATGATCCGTCACTGTCCGACGCCGAGCCCGGTCGGGTGGATCGACCCAGGTTTGAAACGGGCGCCGCATCGGCGGCCTTAGATAGACCGAGCACCGCCCCTGCTTCCATCACGATTACACCGCCGAAAGAATCGGCTCCGTCCGAATCGACGACGGCCAAAGCCGATCCCCCTCCCGACCGAGTCCAATACGAACGGGTGTTGGCGTTGTTTCGTCACGGTGATTTGGAGGGGGCTCGGAACGGATTTGCGGCGTTCTTGTCGGAGTATCCCAATTCCGATCTGGCTCCGAACGCCCGGTATTGGCAAGGCGAAGCCTATTACGGTGAGAAAGAATATCAGAAAGCGATCGACGCCTATAATCTGGTCGAGCTGCATTATCCGCGGAGTGACAAGGTGCCGGCCGCGATCCTGAAAAAAGGGTATGCCTATTTGGCCTTGAAGGACAAGAAACGGGCCGAATCGGCGTTCAAACAGGTGATGACGCTGTATCCCAAGAGTCAGGAAGCGGGAAAAGCGTCTGATAAGCTGGCGCAACTGAAAACCGGGCGGTGATTCTTATGGTGAATGATCGACGTAAGGCCGCCGCGCTCGCTCCGCTGCTCGTTTCGGCGCTCACGGTAGCCGCTTGCGCCAAACACGCCGATTTTCTGGAGGTGCGCGAGCAGCTTTCCGTGATTTCGCGAGCGCAGGAGCATGATCATCAGCGCCTGGAATCGGCGTTGCGGAGAATCGACTCGGTCGAGCGATCGAAGGACGCCGAGCCGGGGAGGCAGCGGCTCGATGATCTGTCCGTCCGGCTTCAGAAGATCGAGGGCCGGCTGGCGAAACTGGAAGAGGCGGTGGTCCAGGCGTCGATCAGAACCGATCCCTCATCCGCGCTCAAATCAACCAAACAGGTTCCTTCCGGGGATGCTCCGGTCGGCGCGCCGGGCATTACCCCGACGGCCGCCTTCAATCTGGCTTATAATGATTACCTCAACGGCAAATACGAGCTTGCCGTGGCCGGGTTTCAACGGTTCTTGAAAGATTTTCCGGTGACGTCGCTGAGCCCGAACGCGCAGTATTGGCTGGGAGAGTCCTATTACAAGATGAAGGACTACGGCCACGCCATTCAGGTATTCGAGTCGCTGGTGGCCGAATATCCGGGCAATGAGAAAATTCCGGCCGCGTTGTACAAACTTGGATTGGCGACGGCGGAGACCGGCGATCTCGCGAAATCAAGAAAGAACTTGAAACGTGTGCTCGAAGAGTTTCCCGGCTCGGAGGAGTCTCGAATGGCAAAAATCAAGCTGGCTGAAATCCGATGATTGCCGCATCCCGCCGCTCCGTTTCTTCCCCGCATTTCCATCCGTGAGGAGTTGGATTTCATGGTGACAGCCGGCAGCGGAAAGATACGCGTCTTGCCCGGCGACGTCGTCAGCCGCATTGCGGCCGGGGAAGTGATCGAGCGTCCGGCCGCCGTAGTGAAAGAGCTGATCGAGAACAGCTTGGACGCGGAGAGCCGTTCCATCACCGTCGAGATCCAGGACGGCGGATTGACGATGATTCGCGTGACGGACGACGGCGAAGGCATGGAGCCCGACGACGCGATGTTGGCGTTCGAGCGGCATGCGACGAGCAAACTCCGGTCCGATCGGGATCTCTGGACCATTCGGACCATGGGATTTCGGGGCGAGGCCCTGCCGAGCATCGCCGCCGTTTCCCACGTCCGCGTCTCCACGGCCGTGCGTTCGGCCGGGGTCGGCGTGTCTTTCCGGGTCAGGGAAGGAAAGATCGACGAGGTCGCCGAAGCACCGCCCGTGGCCGGCACCACCATCGAAGTGAGGGAGTTGTTTTACAATCAGCCGGCTCGGAAGAAATTTCTCAAGTCGGCTCCGGCGGAATTCTCGCACATCAGCCGCGTCGTGCAGCAGGCGGCGCTTGCCTGGCCGTCCGTCCACTTCAGGCTGCTCCATAATGGAGCGGAGGCCGTGAACTGTCCGGCCGTTTCGTCCGAGCGGGATCGCGTCGGCCAGGTCTATCGACTCTCGTTTCTGGCCCACTGCCGACCGGTCCAAGCAGCTCTTCCGACGGCCAGGGTCAGCGGCTATGTGATCGATCCGGTGCAGGCGCGGTCGTCGCGGATCCCCCAGGAATTGTTTCTCAATCGCCGTCCCGTTCGAAACGCCGCCGTCTTTCACGCGGTGACGGAGGGATACGGGACCTCTCTTGTCAAGGGCCGCCAGCCGCTCTTTGTCTTGTTCCTGGATGTCGATCCCGACCGGGTCGATGTCAACGTCCATCCCGCCAAGCGCGAGATCCGCTTTGCGGATCAGGATTTGATCCACCGGTTGGTGCGAAGGGCGGTGCGTCAAGCATTGGGAGTCGAGACGGGATTTCCAGTCGCGGGAACGGCGGAAGCGAACGGCGAATCCATCCGAACTCGGTCGCAAACTCGGGCCGTGCACGACGAATCGGGAGGGGGGCAAGCCAGCCACACGAAAGCGGGAGAAGAAGAAGCGGACGCGTCGGATCGGCCGCTTGCCCGGCCGGACGTTCCACCCCAAGAAGGAGACCAATTGGTTTTTGTGAGCGAAACGGCGGAGCCCTATGTGCGGGTGCCGTCGGGAGAGATCCGTCCGCTGGGTCAGCTCAATCGCACGTTCCTGATCGTCCAGCTCGGCGGTGACTTGGCCGTGATCGACCAGCACACCGCCCATGAGCGGGTGTTGTTTGAACGGTTGTTTCGCGCGTGGGCGTCTCGGGACGTTCGATCCCAGCCGTTGCTTCTTCCCGAAACGGTCGTCTTGCCGGCTTCTCACGCGGCCCTTCTGGGTCGTCATCAAGGCGACCTTGAGAAACTCGGGTTGGAGCTTGAGCCCTTTGGGCCGTCGAGCGTGTTGGTTCGGGCCGTTCCCGTGGGGCTTGGCAAGATAGACATGGAGCCGTTTTTGCTCGATTTGCTCGATGATTTAAGCCAATGGGATCACGCGTCAACGGTGGAGGCAAAGGTCCGTTCCATCTTGGCCTCGCTGGCCTGCCATGGCGCAATCCGTTCAGGCCGATCCTTGGAACCGCCTGAGATCAAAACCTTGGTTGAAGATTGGCGAGCCGAAGGCGAGCCGACCACCTGTCCGCATGGGCGACGAACCGTGTTTCGGCTTGGGACGGACGATCTGGAAAAAATGTTCGGGCGGGCCGGTTGGTAGAGGCAAGGGGCGCGGTGTGGGGCGAAATGAGAGCAGGCAATCGCATCGCCCGCGTCTTGCTTTCGGCCTTGCCTGGGTGAGCGAACGATGAACCGATCATAACGGCGAATGACGTCGAATCTCTCGGAAACGGTGTGTCAACGACGACCGTTGGTCGTGTTGTTGGGACCGACGGCGGTGGGCAAGAGCCGGATCGCCGTGCAGGTGGCGAAACATTTTTCAACCGACGTACTGGCGGCCGATTCCCGGCAGGTCTACCGAGGAATGGACATCGGCACGGACAAGCCGTCGATCCAGGAACGGCAAGGCGTGTCGCATCGACTCATTGATTTGGCCGACCCCGATGAAACCTTCAATGCGGGACGATATCGGAGGGCCGCGATCGCGGAGATCGAGCGGCTGCATGGGGCACGGCGGTTGCCCTTCGTCGTCGGCGGAACGGGACTGTACATCCGTGCCTTGGTGCGGGGCCTCTGTCCGGCTCCGGAGGCCAGTCCGGAGTTACGGGAAGAGTTTGCGATCCTCGGTCAGAAAGAGGGGCGGGAGCGACTCCATGCGGAATTGGCTGCGATTGATCCTGCTCTGGCGGCGCGGCTGCATCCTCGTGATGAAGCGAAGATCATCAGAGCCTTGGAGGTGTATCGATTGTCCGGCCGGCCGATGTCCGTCTGGCAGGGCCGTCACGGCTTTCACGAGGCGCCGTTTGCTACGCTTCTGATCGGGTTGGAGCGGGAAAGGGAGGATCTCTATCGAAGGATCGAGGCCCGAATCGATCGGCAGTTGGCGCGCGGAATGGTCGAGGAGACCCGCGCGCTGATCGATCGTGGGTACGGACGGCACTTGGGGGCGATGAAGGCGTTGGGCTATCGACACGTCGCGGCCTATTTGTTCGGCGACTACGATGAGTCCGACATGGTGCGGCTGTTCAAACGAGATACCAGGCGTTTTGCCAAGCGACAGATCACATGGTTCCGAAAAGAACCGGGTATTCAGTGGCTGTCGATCGAGGCCGATGAATCGCCGGACCGGACGGCTCGGCGGGTGGTGTCCATTGTCGAGCGGTTTCTGGAAACGCTCGGCGCCGGTTCGCAACCGGATGCGATGCAAACAACGGGATAAGGAGCGAGATGAAGACGCGTAGGACAGAGCGACGTCAAGAAGCGTCAGTGGGCGTGATCGGTGGGAGCGGTCTCTATGCGATGGAAGGGCTCAAAGGTGCCAGAGAGTATCGGATTCGCACTCCCTTCGGCGCTCCCTCCGGCGCCGTAGTCGTCGGTCTGATCGACGGGGTTCAGGTGGCGTTTCTGGCTCGACACGGAAACGGCCACCGCTTGAGTCCGAGCGAGATCAACTATCGGGCGAATATCTACGCGCTCAAGTCGCTGGGGGTCTCCCGCGTGATTTCCATCAGCGCGGTGGGCAGTATGAAGGAATCGATCAAGCCGGAGGACGTGGTGATTCCCGATCAGTTTCTCGACCTGACGAAACGGCGCGCGTCCACGTTCTTCGAGGGCGGAGTGGTGGCGCACGTGGCGTTCGGCGAGCCTGTGTGCGCCGATCTGTCTGAGACGCTGGCCTCGTCCAGTCGGCGGGTGGGAGCGACCGTTCATTCGGGGGGCACCTACGTCTGTATCGAGGGGCCGCAGTTCTCGACGAAAGGCGAGTCGATGCTGTATCGACGGTGGGGTGTCGACGTGATCGGGATGACCAATATGCCGGAGGCAAAATTGGCGCGCGAAGCCGAATTATGCTACGCGACGATGGCTTTGGTGACGGATTACGACTGTTGGCACGAGACGGAAGAGGACGTGACGGTCGAGGCGATCTTGGCCACGCTGCATCGCAACGTGGAGTCGGCGAAGCGGATTCTGCGGGAAGCGATTCCCGCCGTGGCGATGGCGGGGGGCTGTGCCTGTCAGCGGGCCTTGGATCATGCGATTGTCACGGTCCGCAAGGGCGTCCCGGCCGCCGTCAAGGGCAAACTTGCGTTGCTGACGCGCCGCGTCTGGTCGCAATAACAAGGAGCATGACGGATGGGAAAATTGTTGGTAGTCGGATCGGTCGCTCTCGATACGGTCAAAACGCCGTTCGGTGAAAAAACCGAGGTCCTCGGCGGGTCGGCGACGTACTTCTCGACGTCGGCGAGTTTCTTTACGTCCGTCGCGCTGATTGCCGTCGTCGGAGAAGACTTTCCCCTGCAACACGTGGCGTTCTTGAAGAGTCGCGGGATCGATCTGACGGGTCTTGAACGGCGTCCTGGCGCGACATTCCGCTGGAAGGGCGAGTACACGCACCAGTTGAACGAAGCGCATACGTTGGAGACGCATCTCAACGTTTTTGAGACGTTTCGTCCCGTCATTCCCGACACGCATCGATCGCCCGAAGTCTTGTTTCTTGGGAATATCGATCCGGAGCTGCAACTGGACGTGCTCCAAAAAGTGAATCGTCCCGGATTGGTCGCCTGCGACACGATGAATTTCTGGATCGCCCGCAAGCGGGCGGCGCTGTGGAACGTGCTCGAACGGGTGGATGTGCTGATCATCAACGACGGCGAGGCGCGGGCCCTGGGCGAGGATTCCAACCTGGTCAAGGTGGCGAAACTGGTGCTCTCGCGAGGTCCCAAATACTTGATCATCAAGCGGGGCGAGTACGGAGTGCTGATGTTCAATGAGAAACAGGTGTTCGGCGCCCCCGCGTTCCCCCTTGAAGACGTGCGCGATCCGACGGGGGCCGGCGACACGTTTGCCGGCGGTTTCCTGGGCTACTTGGCGGCGACCGGGAATCGGTCCGAGGAAGCGATGAAACAGGCGATCATCTTCGGCAGCGTCATGGCGTCGTTTACGGTGGAATCCTTTAGTCTTGACCGATTGCGCATCCTGGATTACAAAGAAGTGCAGGAACGATTCCGTGAGTTCAAGCGATTGACTCATTTCGAGGACATTCCGTGAGGAAAGCGACGGAAACGAGACGACGAAGTCAGGAGGTCGCCGCGCGCGCGGTGGAGTTCGGCTGTTTATTGGTTTGCGCGGCATCGTTGATCCTGCCGGCCGGCTGCGCCACGAGCGAGGAGACGATCAGGAAATCGCAAGGGTATTATCAAGAGGGAGTGGCCAGTCTTCCGGGCGATCGGCAACGGGCGTTCGTGTCGTTTCAGAAAGCGGTCCAGTTGAATCCCAACAATAAAGAGGCGCGGTATGCGTTGGGACACGTGTACGCGATGCAGGGGAAACTGGCGAAGGCGGAGGAAGAATTCCGCGCAGCGATCAAGATCGACGAGGATTTTTCGGAAGCCCACACCTACCTGGGGCAGATTCTGGCGAGCCAGGGTCGTTGGGATGACGCAATTAAATCCTACAGGCGGGCCTTGGCGAATCCGCTCTATGCAACTCCCGATTTGGCCTGGTTTCATTTAGGGAGGGCTCTGGAGCAAAAGGGCGACCTTCAGGCGTCGATCGAGGCGTTTGAAGATGCGTCGTCCACCAGTCCTCCGAGCATTCCACCGGCAATGACTCAATTGGAATTGGGACGGCTGTATTTGAAGTCGGGGTATTCGGCCAAGGCACGAGAGGCACTGAAAAAAGTGGAGCTGTTGGATCAGAACGGAGAATACGCGACGGCTGCCGCTGAACTGTCGGCTCAATTGAAGTAGCAGAGGACATTATGGAGTCGGTCGGCGAATTTTTCAGACAGGTACGAGAAGCGAAGGGGCTGACTGTCGACGAGGTGTCATCCAAGACCAGAATCCGAGCCGACTTCGTCCGGGCGCTTGAGGAAGGCAATTTTTCCAAGCTTCCTGACCAAGTGTTCGCCAAAGGGTTCGTCCGTTCCTATGCTCGCTCGCTCGGCTTGGACGAGGAAGACGCGATTCAGCGGTTCACCAAGTCGGCCGGCACGTTTTACGAAAAGCAGGACGAACGGGAACGGCTCAAGCTCCGTCAGATGGAAGAGGAGCGAAAGCGTCGGGCGAATCGAAAAGCGGTGGGAGTGGCGATCGGAATCGCCGTGGTTGTCTTGATCGTTTTGTTGAGTCGAGAACAATCGTCCATGCTCCGACATGCGGATTCGGACCAGGTTCTTACCGCGCAAAACAGTGTGGGGGGCGTGAAAGATGAACTCGCTGCGACGTCCCAGCGGGACGGCGGGGAGCCGGAATTTTCCGGTGAACCCCTCAAACAACATGACAAAACGACGACGCAGCAGTCCCTGACGTCGGGGGATGGCACTCGCCATCTTGAACCGACTCCTCCGCCCATTGCGGCGTCAAGAGCGGAATCACAGACGGCTTATACCGTGTCGCCCGGTGTGGACGGGCCGTTGGGCGGGATTGCTTTTGACAGGGGCGGAATTTCTGGAGACGACCAATTGGTGCTGGATCTGGAGGCCACTGAATTAAGCTGGGTTGTCGTGCAAGTCGACAATGGCAGCCCGCAGGAGTCGTTGTTAAGACCAGGTGAAAAGGCACAGTGGAAAGGTCAGAACCAGTTCGTCCTCACGCTCGGCAACGCCGGCGGAGTCAAGGCGGAATTGAACGGGAAACCTCAAAAACCGTTCGGCCCAAGCGGCAAAGTCGCGCGCGATATTGTTTTGAAGCGATAACGCCGGTGCCAAGGGAATGATGTCACGCGCGTCACCTTGCCGGTCTCTCCACGGGCATTTATTCCATAGAGACCATGTGTCTTCAGACGGAGGTTGTTTTGTGTGTCCGTGACGGGTTTGCAGCCGTGAGGAAAATTTTCACGCCTCGGTGTCTTCAACGGAAAAAATAGCGCGGTGACGGAGCAAGAGGTGGCGAAGCGAGAGTGGTTGTTTGACAGCATGAGCCGATGAAATGGTCGTTTCTTGACAGGAATTTAAGGGGGTTGGTATAGTCCGATCGTTTTGACGGCTTTTGCATGCGTCCTATGGCATTTCAACCTGCCGCTTATTGCGGAATCACTGCACGGTCAGTTCAATACAAAGGAGGATGTGTGATGGGGTATCTGTCTAAGTTTTTGGGGGTCAGCGCAGCACTGGTGCTGTTGTCGGCTTCTCTGGTTGGGGCGGAAGAACGAGATCCCACGAAGCCCCGTGTTCCGGCCGATCAACTTGCGGATGCAAAAGCCATGAAGAATCCGATAGAGCCTACGGCGGACAGTATTGCCAAGGGAAAGGCTCTGTATGAAGGGAAGGGCACCTGTTTCAACTGTCATGGGAAAACAGGAAAGGGTGACGGCCCCGCCGGCGCGATGTTGAATCCGAGCCCGCGTGACTTTACCAACTGCAAATTCCACAAGAAACGGAAAGATGGCGAACTCTTCTGGGTCATTAAAAACGGCAGCCCCGGCACCGGGATGGTCTCTTTGATTCCGGCCGCTATCAACGATGAAGAAGCGTGGCATATCATCAACTACGAGCGAAGCTTCTGTAAGGGTGAATGATCGCTGGGCGCTATCGGCATCCATTGGATAGGCGTCCAATTCTAGTAGGTCAACGCGGCGGGCGGGAAGGTTACTTCCCGCCCGCCTTTGTTTGTCGGCTCGACAAGAAAAAGCACTTACTGCGGCGAGGCGGTCACTCTCGTTCCCTCCTTCACCGGCGGTTCGATCTTAATGTGCGGTCCCTCGACCTTGGGGAGGAGACCGGCGCCGGGCTTTTCGATGATCCGTCGGTTCTCTTCGTTCATCAGAAGGTTTTGCTTGCTGTGACTCTCGTTGACGCGAGCAGAGTCAACGAGGGCCTCCTGTACCGTCGCATTCTTTTGACCGGGATCGTTCGCCAGTAATTGCCCGTTGACCGGATCTACGGCCTTTCCCATGGGGTAGCCCGGGTGTTTGGGAAGCATCGCCGGATTGGCAAGTGCCAGGAGGGAACCGACGAGCCACCCGGCCGCGACAAAACACGCAATGAGCGAGAGTTTCATGGCGCGACCTCCTTGTGAAAGTAAAAAACGGGAGTGTGCGATCGAGATATGCACCTTGGCTGGGGCGATGGCAGAGAAGCAGACGGCAGCGGAACGAAAGGAAAAGACACCTACCCCGGTTTCATATGGCACCTCCGGGACTGTGCAATAACATTGCGTACCGGTCGGACCGAAGTCAAGCGGGCCGCCGGGCGATCCTCGACGGCTGATGGGAACGTGTGGCGGTAAGCCGATTAGAGGATCCCGATGGGAACAATTTGACGCCTGTCCACAGGGACCAATCTATCAAGGTTGAGAATGGGGTGGGATTTCAACGGAAAGTCCGGATGCCGTGTTCGACGGCGGCGCCAAACTCGCGATCACGTCTCTATTGCGACGGGAGAATAAAGAGAAGACGCCGGACTGTGTTATTGCCGATTGTACTCGGCGTCGGCCGGATTGTCCCAGAGCGTGGTGAAGGCCGTTTGCGCGAGATGTTCCGCTTCCTGCGTCAGCGAGCCTCTCCCCGTTTCCCGATGAACTAAAAAGTCAATGAAGTCGGCCACCTCGGCCTGCCGCTCCTGAGACAGCTCCCGCAACTTTTCGATAATGATTTGTTCGGTCACTTTTGTCATAACTCACTCCTCGAAAAATCCGGCGCAGACTACACCGCTTTGAAAAAAAATTCAATCGCCTCATTCACGAAAAATAATTTTCTGTCCGGGAAATTGGAAGCCATTGATAAACCGATGGTCCAGAGGTGAGTTGAGAGGGAAAATGAACGGGCTAGGGGTGGTGTGTGGATGCGAGTGCGGCAGGGGCGGACAAGGCAAGAGAGCCGACTGTGTCGCTGGGCTCAAACGTCGGAAAAATCATCGGGCGCTGCTCTGCATTAAACCGGGACTTGGCCGCCCACGTCACTTTTTGGCGTACGTAGCCGGCAAGTTCTCCGAGCGTGACGAAACCGTTTTGATTGGTGTCGGCTTCTCCGCGAAGCCCGCGTAGAAAGTAATAGGTGAACAGCCCATGGCGGTGAGCGTCATCTTCCAAGCCGGTCTTGAAGGATTCGCCGCCGATCATTTGGATCATGGTTTCCCCATTGAGATCCCAACGGGGGATGGCGGTTTGCGTATCGGACTGGCCGCACAATTTGGACACCGAGCCGTCAAAGATGAAGAGGGTCTGTTGGACGTTGAGTTCGGCGATGGTTGAGGCGATATGCCGAAGCGGATAGAGGCGCGCGTCCGCCGCACGACTTGCATCGGATAAAGCCAGCAATACTTAGCCGTTTGGAGCGACCATCGCCTGACCGGAAAAATAGACGATGACAACGGCGCTCTTGTCTATGCGCTGAGAAAGCCACTTGGTGAATGCAGCGTCGACGGCGGCGCGATGGGCTTGCGAATCCCGGAGCAGCATCACGTTGGATGCAGGCACGCCTCCGATCGCCTGAAAATAGTCGGCTATTCTCTGCGCATCCATTGAGGCGTATTTTCTCAACTTAGTCTGAGAGGGCGGATAATTACTGATCCCGATAGCGATCAGGTGGGTTCCCGGTTGCTGAAAAGCGGATCGAGGAGCGGGAATCCGATCCACGTCGTCTAGGCCGGTGCCGGCCGGCTGAATCGTCAGCGAGAGCGTTTGAGGAGGCGCGATTGGTTTCCCCGACTGAGTCAGGGAAACATGGATTTCGGCTTGGAGCGGTTGGAGGGTCGGAGGCAAGGTCGCCATGAACTCCAACGATTTCGTCTGGGCCGGTTGTAACGGAGGAAGCGTCAAGGTCGTCGCGGGGAAGAGATCGAGCACCGCGGGCGTGCCCGTGAGGGAAACCGAGACGTCCTGAACCGGAATCGTGCCGGTATTGACCACATCAACTCGGACCCGCACGTGCTCGCCGCTTTCCAGAATCAAGTCGCCGTTTTCATCGAGCAGCAGGGCTTTGAAGCGAAGCGCGGACGAGGCGGAAGGCGTCGTCGAAGGAGGCGATTCGCCCGTCGCCGAGAAAGCGGAGGGATGCGAGGCCGATTCCTGAGAGGCGGAAGGCGAGGACGGTTGCTCCCCGAACGCAAGTCTGGCGTCCAGAAAGACTTTTGCGGCCAACTCCTCGGCCGTATCGCGGATGAAGGGGGAGATGACATAGTCGCAATTTCTGCCGACCTGCTCCAACCGCAGGCGCTCTCGCCGGTCCACTCTGAATTCCGTTTCCCGCAAGACGGCGCCTTGGGCGTCGGAGGTCCGCACGAGCGCATTCATTCGCAAGGTCGCCGGAGCCCGATCGTACAAGGCGTCCTTGTCGAGATGAAACGACCACTCCCGGACCTCGAACGTCATCACATGATCAGGATGAGTCACGTTCTCTCGGTCCGGTTCGGAGACGATCGTTTTGAACGTTCGGGATGCCTCTTCACGCAAGGCCTTCTCAATCTGGCGACCGATCGGGACCTCTCTCATCTGGCCGCAGGAATCGGTGTAGCGAAAGGTCTGTTGCGCGATGGAAGAAGGGATGTCCAATTTGACGGTATAGGGCAGCGGATCCTTCACAGGAGAAGAATCGAGCCGCGGGACGCATCCGACGATCAACAACAGGGCGGTCCCGATCAGCACGGATGAACCCCGTGGCGGCCACGTATTGGCCGGAGAGAATGTCATGAGTGGCGGGGTCGTCATCCGTTTCTGCGGCAAAGCATCGGGGCGATCACGGTACTGGAAACATGGCGCGAAAGCAACCGTGGATTCTCGTCATTGAGAAAAGAGAAAAGCGTCGGCCGGTCGCGGAGACTTTCCTCTTTGAAGCCCTTGGAAAGGTTAGTGTACAATGCCTTCGTAAACGGTGCCGATGTGCGGGCGAACGGATTTAGAGAAGGAAGGAAGCGGTCGGCTCCGTGAGATGTTCGAGTAGACGTTCATACTTCTGGAGGATCCTATCCATGGTCAATCGAAGTCGGCGAGTGTTTGTGTGGTCGGTCGGCGGTGGGCTGTTCATGGCGCTGTACGCGTGCGTCGGCCTTGAACAGGGGCTTTCTACTGCGGACGCCGGTGTGCCTCCGGCGTTTGTCCAAGGTTTCTCGGAAATCGTCAAAAAGACGACGCCGGCCGTCGTCAACATTGCGGTCACTGGAGGAGGCGAAAGCGGGCGCCGGCGCGGACTGCCGCCGGGACCGTTCGGGAGACCGCCGGGTGAGGAACCCGGAGGGGAGCCTGGAGGAGAGGAATCACCCACTCCGCCGCCGATGCCGCCTCTCCCGCCTGGCCCGCACGGCCGCCCGGAACAGAGTGCCGGATCCGGGGTGGTGATAGACCCCAACGGCTATATCGTGACCAACAACCACGTTGTGGAAGGGGCGACGCGGATTACGGTGACCTTGAACGATCGGCGGGAGTTTTCGGCCAAAATCGTCGGGACGGATCCGAAAACCGATTTGGCCGTCATCAAAATCGAGGCTAAGGATCTGCCGACGCTCAAATGGGCGGATTATGAGAAATTGCAAGTGGGTGATCTCGTCTTGGCCGTGGGAAGTCCGTTCGGGCTCAGCTCGACCGTGACGTTGGGGATCATCAGCGCGCTGGGACGAGGAAACGTGGGCATCGCGGATTATGAGGATTTTATTCAGACCGACGCCGCCATCAATCCCGGCAATTCGGGCGGGGCGCTCGTCGATATGAACGGCGAGCTCATCGGCATCAACACGGCGATCTTTTCGAGGACGGGAGGGTCCGAGGGCGTGGGATTCGCGATTCCCAGCAGCATCGCGGTCGATATCGTGGACAGTCTGATGCGGACTGGCAAGGTCGTGCGTGGCTGGATGGGGGTGGCGATTCAAGAGATCACGCCGGCGTTGGCCAAATCGTTCAAGTTGCCGGAAAATCGGAAGGGAGTCCTCATCAGCGACGTCAACGAAGGCGGGCCTTCATTTGCCGCCGGGATCAGGCGGGGCGACGTAGTGGTGGCATTTAACGGCAAGGAAGTTCAAAACGTCAGCCAGCTCCGGAACATCGTGGCCCGCACGATGGTGGGAAAAGAAGCGGAGGTCAAGATCCTGCGCGACGGAAGAGAACAGACGATCACCGTCAAAGTGGCCGAGCGACCGTCGGACGAAGTGTTGGCGAGGAGAGAGCCAGCGCCGTCGAAGGAACCGGGACCCACGATCAAGCCTCCGGACAACGTTCTGGCGTCTCTTCGCGTCCAGGCGCTGGACAACGCGTTGATGAGTCAATTGAACATTCCCGCCAATGTGACCGGCGTCGTGATCGCCTCGGTGGAGCCGGGCGGGCAGGCGGAAGCGGCCGGATTGCAGCGCGGCGACGTGATTCAGGAAATCAATCATGAGGCCGTCAAAACGCTGGAGGATTATCAAAAATCCGCAGCCAAGATCGGTAAAGACGAGCTGGCCGTTCTGTTGATCAATCGGCGAGGCAACAGTCTTTTTGTAGCGGTTAATCCAAAATAGAGAAAAAGATGTGAGGGGCCGTAACGGCTCGGCATAGCGACTCGGGGCTTGGCGGGGCTTGGGCGGCTCTCGCGCGACCGGCGCGAGGAAAATGAGGCGCCGGGTCGAGGTGACCCGGTCTTGGCGAGGGGACGTGCTGAAGCAATTCAACCAGTGGTTGCAAGAGACAATCTTCAAACCGCTGGAAGACAAGAAAATGCCGGTGATGGAGCACCTGGTGGAGTTCCAGGTGCGGCTGACCCGCGCGACAATCGTGACGGCGATCGTGTTTGTGGGGACGTTTTTCT
Source organism: Nitrospira sp. (assembly GCA_024331125.1). Taxonomy (GTDB): domain Bacteria; phylum Nitrospirota; class Nitrospiria; order Nitrospirales; family Nitrospiraceae; genus Nitrospira_D. Next base: position 262,561 of record JANDJI010000004.1, on the reverse strand, counting down.
TCGCGGACACCCTCGTCAAATGGCTGCGCGTTCCACTGCAAAACATGTTCGTGCCCAGCACGTTGTCGTGGGAACCGACTGACCTGCCGACCGTTCCGTTCGTCTTTCTTGCGCCGGCCGAGGCCTTGTGGCAGAACGTCAAAGTAGCGGGGCTGTTTGCCATCGTGCTGGCCGTTCCCTATATTCTCTATGAGATCTGGCGATTCGTGGTGCCGGGCCTGCACGTCCAGGAGCGTCGGTTCGTCGGACCGTTTGTGTGCATCGGCACCGTTGCGTTTTACGCCGGGGCCGCGTTCTCGTTTTTCTTCGTGCTCCCGTTCGCGCTGAATTTTTTAATATCCTACGGCGTCAACGCCGGGTTTACACCGCAGATTTCCATCGCCCAGTACGTCGGCTTCGCCTTGTGGTTTCTGCTGGTGTTCGGCCTGATCTTCGAAGTGCCTCTGGCCCTTACGATCATGGCGAAACTCGGCTGGGTCGACGCCCCGTTTTTGATTCGCTACTGGAAATGGGCGTTGTTGGGGTCGTTCATCATCGCGGCGATTCTCACCCCGACTCCCGATCCGTTCAACCAAACTCTGATGGCCGGTCCCATGTTTTTGCTCTACTGGGTCGGCATTTTGGGAGCCAAGTTTTTCGGCAAGCAGCCGGAGGTCGAGGCCGCCGGAACGGGCATGGCGCCGGCTGCCGCCGGAGCCGGAGGGCGTGGAGTGGTGGCTATGCCGAAATCTTCGGAGAGCGAGTACGTCGGGGTGCCTTCATCCGGAAGCCGACGATAGCCGAACGGCGGAAAAAGTAAAATTGGAAGGGATGACGACATGGGGCGCGAACTGACCGTTGTCAATCATGACGGCGACGCCTGCACCTATCTGTGGGCTTGCGCGATCTGCGACGAGAACGAACGGTGTCAAAAAGACAAAGAAGGGCACAGTCGTTGGCTCGTCGGCAAGCGGATGCAGCGGGTCGAGCACAAGGTGCTCATCATGAGCAATAAAGGGGGCGTGGGCAAGAGCACCTGCACGACGAACATCGCGGTGAGTCTTGCGCTCAAGGGGTGGCACGTCGGGATCTGTGACATGGACATTCATGGTCCCAATATTCCCAAGATGGTGGGCGCCGAGGGCCAAAGACTGAAAATCAGCACCGGAGGCGGCATCATCCCGTTCCAGGCCTATAATCTGAAAATCGCGTCGATGTCGTTTCTGCTCCAGAGCTCCGACGATCCCATCATCTGGCGCGACGCGTACAAGTATGAGTTCATCAATCAACTACTGGGCGGCGTCGAATGGCAGGACCTGAATTTTTTGCTTATCGATCTTCCGCCCGGGACCGGAAACGAATCGGTGACGACGGTCGATCTCCTGGGACGGGTCAGCGGCGCCGTGATCGTGACCACGCCGCAGGAAGTGGCCTTGCTCGATTCTCGAAAGTCGGTCACTTTCTGCAAGGACAGTGACGTGCCGATCATCGGCATCGTCGAAAACATGAGCGGATTGGAATGCCCGCATTGCCGGGGACACATCGACGTGTTTCGGCGGGGAGGCGGCGAAGCCTCCGCGCGGGAGATGGGGGTGCCGTTTCTCGGACGTATTCCGCTTGATCCCGAGGTGGTCACTCAATCGGACGCGGGGGAGCCGTTTGCGCTTTTCAATTCCGATACGCCCACCGCGGAGGCCTACCATCGCATCGCCGATCAGGTCGAAACCTTCTGTAGGAGAAACGAGTCGTCGTTGAAAGGGACGGTGTCTCGAAAAATCTAAGGGTGGTCGTTCGATGGCTCATCGACAAGACGGCAGGGACCGATTGACTTCTCTTGATGAAGCCCGGCGCGTGGTGCTCGACGCCGTAGCCGCTTTGGGCGTGGAGAAGGTGTCCATTCTCGACGCGCTCGGGCGAACGCTCGGGGAAGACGTCGTCGCAGAGCGGGACAATCCGCCGTGGAACAACAGCGCCATGGACGGATTTGCGGTGCGATGGGAAGATATCAGGCAAGAACACGCGATTCAGAGACCGGTGACGCTGAGGGTGATCGAAGAAGTGCCGGCCGGCAAGATGCCGTCGAAAACGGTTCAAGCCGGAGAGGCGATCAGAATCATGACCGGCGCGCCGATTCCGCAGGGGGCGGACACAGTCGTGAAGGTCGAGGATACGGAGCCCCAGGCGGGGACGGTCCGTATCTTCAAACCGGAGCCACGGGGCGCCAACATTCGTCTGCAGGGCGAAGACGTGACGAAGGGCGCGTGCATCATCGAAAAAGGCGCGCTGATCCGACCCGGGGAAGTGGGCATGCTGGCCGTTCTGGCGAAGCCGTTCGTGTTCGTTCATCAGCGGCCGCGCGTCGCGATTCTGTCGACGGGAGATGAACTGGCCGATCTCGACGAGCGTCCGAGCGACGACAAGATCGTCAACTCGAACAGCTACGGGATCGCCGCGGCCGTGCAGGAGGCCGGAGGCGTTCCGTTGCTGCTCGGCATCGCGCGCGATACGCAGGCGGCGCTGAAAGAAAAAATCTTCCAGGGGATGAGCGCGGACATGCTGGTTCTCTCGGGCGGGGTATCCATGGGAGACTATGACTTTACCAAGGCCGTGTTTCAAGAGATCGGCGCCGGGATGAATTTCTGGAAACTGGCGATCAAGCCCGGTCAGCCGCTCGCTTTCGGCAAAATCCAGGGAAAGCCGGCCTTCGGGTTGCCGGGAAATCCCGTTTCTTCGATGGTTACGTTCGAGCAACTGGTCCGCCCGGCCATCCTCAAAATGGCGGGCCGCCGAACGTACGGACGCCCGACCGTGGAGGCGGTGTTTCAAGAACATTTTTCAAAGCGGCCGGACCGGCGGCATTTCCTGAGAGGGATCCTGACTCGTGAACAAGGGGTATTCAAAGTTCGGACGACGGGCGACCAGGGGTCCGGCATTCTCACCTCGATGGTCAAGGCCAACTGCCTGATCGATGTTCCGGTCGAGATTGAGAAACTCAATCCGGGAGATTCCGTGACGGTTCAGCTCTTGAGCGGTGAAGCCTGGGCCGCTGATGCGGACCGTTTCGATCGTCCCGGCGGACATCGATCGTCCTGCTGTTAGAGGGCAGTGAGGATGACCGGCAACCCGATGTATCGCCCTTGAATCGATTGCAAGAGAAAGAGAGACGCCGCAACTGTTCAATGAGGCAGGCGGCGGTTTCGTTGTCGCACAGGCGTTGTATCGTTGCCGGATCATGACCATGATGGCGATTCCGATCATCTGTTTCGTCGGGCGCTCAAACAGCGGGAAAACCACCTTCATCGAGCGCCTGATCCCCGAATTGGTTCGCGTCGGCTATAAAGTGGCGACGGTGAAGCATGCCGGACACGGGTTTGATTTGGATACGGAAGGCAAGGACAGTTGGCGCCATAAACGCGCGGGAGCCAGCAGCGTCGTGGTCCTGTCAAAGGGAAGCATGGCGCTTTTCGCCGACGTGTCGGATCAGTTGAAAGTCGAGGACGTGCGGGATCGATTTCTGGACGACAGTTATGATTTGATTATCGCCGAAGGATGGAAGCACGAAGGGTATTCCAAGATTCTCATCGTCCGCGACCAACCGGGGGAAATTCCTATCTCGACGGAGGGATTGCTGGCGGTCGTGTCGGACAAACCTGTGGATTTCGGCGTTCCGGTCTTCGGCCTGGACGATGTGCCGGCGGTCGCCGCGCTCATCGTGAGACATTTCCCCCGCCGCGCTCGATCGGCGCATGATCTGGAAACCTAGCGTGTTTATACTGGGTTTCGTCGCCGGAGCGATCGCGCTCGTCGCCGTCGCGGCCCCTCTCACCGACCGACCGACGTTCTGCGCGGGCTGTCATCTCATCGCGCCTTCCTACGAAAGCTGGGCCGCTTCCTCCCACAGAACCGTGACGTGCGTGGCGTGTCATGTGAGGCCGGGAATCGGAGGGTGGATGCACGATAAGGTCTGGGTCGGGGTGCGGGATACGGTCCGCTATCTGTCCGGGACCCATCCCGACGCCCATAATTTGAAAGCGCGGGTCGAGTCCGATCTCTGTCTGAGCTGCCATCGCAATATCGGCCGGGTTTCCGAAGTGGCCCCTCGGGATCTGCCGTCGCCGGTCAAAGATGTGGGCCTCATCATGAGCCATGGGAAGCACATGCAGGCGTTCGAGGCTCGACGACAGGGAGAAGGCTGCACGACGTGCCATGCCGGCGTCGTGCACGATCGGCCGATCAAGGGGTATCCCATCGTGATTCCGCGAGGTCACGTCTCCGCCGACGACAAGCCATGGCCTCCCGACCGTCCGGCAGGCTCGTACCTCCATGAGAGGGCGCTCCGCGACTGTTTCCGATGCCATGATGGAAAGACCCGGTATCAAGGGAAGGTCTTGGACCGCAAGTGCGATACCTGTCACCTTGCGGAAAAGATCGCCGCGTTCTTGTAAAGGATCTCCTCTCCGCCATGACGGCCCCTGTTCTTCAGGTGACCAATCTGCGCAAACGGTTCGGCGATTTCACCGCCGTCGACGACGTTTCGTTTTCGATGCGGCCGGGAGAAATTCTCGGATTGCTCGGCCCCAACGGGGCCGGCAAGACGACGACGATTCATATGTTGCTCGGGCTTATTACTCCGACGGCGGGATCGATTCGGATGTTCGGGTTGGACCTTGCGACTCACCGGGAAACGATTCTGGAGAGGGTGAATTTTTCGTCGACGTACATTTCGATGCCGCAGTCGCTGACCGTCGAGGAAAATCTTTGGGTCGTGGCCAGGCTGTACGGGATGGCCGATATCGCCAGGCGCGTGGACCAAGTCCTGAAAAAGCTGGAGATCGAAGAGCTTCGCCGAAAAGTGACGCGGCATCTGTCGTCGGGGCAATTGACGCGGCTGACCTTAGCCAAGGCGTTCCTCACAGAGCCGAAGATTCTTTTTCTCGATGAGCCGACCGCCAGCTTGGACCCTGACATCGCGCAGAAGATTCGAGCCTTGCTCAAAGAGGCGAGACGATCATCGGGCATCAGTATTCTCTATACGTCCCATAATATGCGGGAAATGGAGGAGATGTCGGATCGAATCATTTTCCTTCAACGAGGCAAGATCGTCGCGGAGGGCACGGCCCGGCAAATCGTCGCCAGGTTCCGCCAGGCCGATCTGGAAGAAGTCTTTCTCAAACTGGCGCGAGAATCGAGGGATGCCGGGTAAACCGCGCACGCAGGCTGCCCTGGGGCATAAGAGAGCTGCGCCGCCGATATGGCGGGCGGGGGCAGGGATGGAAGTCCAAGGTCGTCGATGAAGCTGCACCGTGTCATCGCGTTGCTGACCAGGCACGTGTATCTGTATCGGCGCAGCCTGCCTCGCATTATGGAAATCTTTTATTGGCCGTTTTTGGATCTGGTCATCTGGGGGTTCATCACGTTGTATCTGGCCCGCGCACAAAGCCATCTGCCCGGATTTGTCGCCTTTTTTCTGGGAGCGCTCATTTTGTGGGATATGCTGTTCCGATCCCATCAGGGGATTACCATTTCCTTTCTTGAGGAAGTGTGGGCCAGGAATCTCATGAATCTCTTTGCCAGCCCTCTCAATCCGGGAGAATTTCTGGCGGCGACGATGCTGATGAGCATTTTCAAAGTGACGTGCGTCTCGGTGGTGATGATCCTGTGCGCGCTGGTGTTTTATTCGTACAACGTGTTGATGATCGGCCTCTGGCTGATTCCGTTCGTGTTCAATCTGGTGCTTATGGGCTGGGTGATCGGCGTCTTCACGACGTCGCTCATCATGCGGTTCGGGCAGGAAGCAGAAGTCTTGGCGTGGAGCATGGTGTTTCTGTTTCAGCCGATTTCTTGCGTGTTTTATCCCATGGACATCCTCCCCCGATGGCTCCAGCCGCTGGCCATGATGAATCCGGCCGCTCACATTTTCGAAGGATTGCGGGCCGTCTTGAACGCCGACGGCGCGCCGGGTAAAGAGCTGGCCTGGGCGTTTGGTCTGAACGGGTTGCTGCTGGTCGCCGTCATCACGTGGTTTTATCGGACGTTCGCCTATTGCAAGGCCCACGGGCTGCTTGTGCGGGTCGGCGAGTAACATTTTTCTAGAACGTTGTAATGAGGCCGGCGGTTATGCTAGGTTGGGTCGACACTTCCGCGTAGGGGCCTGGCGCGGAGTGGCAAGAAGGTGCAGGCCTACAACGGTGATGTTGCCTTGTCCGGGAATTTCGTTGGGAGTCAGACCTGAGTCGCAGTACGGATCGCGCCTTCGGCCCGTTTCTTCCCCCCTGTTCCTTGCGCTCAAGACAATGTCATTATCTTTTCAGTAAGGAGGAACCCCGATGGGTTCAAAAATCTACGTCGGCGGGTTGCCGTATTCGGCGACCGAACAGCAATTAAGCGACTTGTTTGCCGCTCACGGGTCCGTGGCGTCCGCGCGGATCATCACCGATAAGTTTACCGGCCAATCCCGAGGATTCGGATTCGTGGAGATGTCGTCCGACGCGGAAGCACAGGCTGCCATCAGCGCGCTCAATGGTTCCGAGATGGGCGGCCGGACGTTGACGGTCAATGAGGCGCGTCCCCAGGAGCCAAGGAGCGGCGGTGGAGGCCGTGGATTCGGCGGTGATCGAAGCGGGGGCGGGAAACGCGATCGCTGGTAAGTCATCGGATCGTCGTGCGTGATCGAGGGGCCGCCATTTGAAAATGGCGGCCCCTTTTGCTTGGCGCACGGCCCCGTTTCCCCTGTCAAATGTCAAACCACAGGCCGGGGCGGTAGGGGCGGTAGGAGCAGTAAGGGATGGGAAAGAACGGCGGCCCAAAGATGGATCGTTATCTAGCCGGGAGCATCATGTGAACAGCCATACCGGTCTGATTCAGGAGACGGAGTCGGCGGGGAATCTATCCGAGTTTTCGTTCCATAAGAACCCGGTGCTCGTGGTTGAAAATTTTTGGTCGCCCGATGATTGCCGCTATTTTCGAGAAGCGATGGCGGAGGCGGCATGGAAGAGTTTGGAAGAGCTGCCGTCGGTCCGCGCCGATTTTCCGCACGCCGGGAACTGGGCCAAGGCGGACATCGCTCCCGCTCACGTCGGGCGGTTGCTGGCCAAACTGCAATTGCCCTGCATTCGCGACTATATCGAGTCGTTTCCCGACATCGTCGGACGCCACATGGGGTTCAGTTTTTATTCGTACGCGGCGGGCGATTGTCTGCCCACTCATGATGATACGGATCAGGGACATTCGACGGGAGCGCGGCCGGCTCCGTTGCGCCGCCTCGCGCTGGTGGGCTATTTTCATGAAGAATGGAAGCCGGATTGGGGCGGCGAACTGATCCTGTACGCGCAACGGAGACCGTCGGAGTCCGGCTTGCCCGATCTGGTGCCGACCCATTGTATTGAGCCTCGTCCCGGTTCCCTGGTCATGTTTACCGTTCCTCGTTTCCATCGGGTCTGCAGGGTGGATCCATCGGCAGGCAGCCATCGGCGCTTGTCGGTTGCCGGGTGGTTCATGACGGAACACGCCTAAGGGCCGGAGAGACCAGGCGGGCCCTTATCCGAACCACGCGGTCTCGTGATTGGTCCCCGCATGGCTTGATCGGCTTAGCATCGGGGGAGTTTGCCGTAAGACATCTTGAACGAAGCTGGCGAGGTTTTGTCGATCGATTGGCTTCGTGAGCACCGGAAGTTTCGTATGGGCGATCCCGTGGGCGGCCAATTCTTTCTCGGGGTCCTTGCACACGAGCGCGACCCGCAAATCCTGCCTGGTTTCGGCAGCCCTGATCGCCAGCTCAAACCCGTTGACGTGCGGGAATGGATTGGCGGCCGAGGCCAGTTGGAATTCCGGCGGAGGGAGGATAAGGTCCGTCAGAAGAAGATGGATGGGGCCGTCATGCCGGGCGCACACTTTCAATGCCTCGGAACTGTCGTTGGTCCACAGCACGATAAAGCCGGCTTCTTCAAGGGAAGATCGACACAGGTGAACGTGGGCCGCTTCGTCGCTGACGAGAAGAATCGTGCGGGCAAGAGTCGACGGTTCGGATGACGATAGTGTCGGCATGGCTGGGTTCCTAACCAATTATAATCCCGTGCCCTGTCTGGGACCAGAAAATCCTTGTTCTCTGCTGGAGTATGGCGGATGAACAATCAAGACGACGATCAGGAGATGAGGATTCGAGCATCAGGAGAGGCCGTCTGCTCCGGCGAGAACGGGGCCGAGAATGTTTATGTCATCGAGCAGTTCGGACGTGATGCTCCGCTGCATCATCAGGTGAGCCGGAGGAGGCGGGCGTTTACCGTTCTTCTGCGGGCGACCGGGTTTTCAGCCTCTCCAATCTCTTCCAGTCCAGACGCACGGAAAGAGATCGTTCCTGCGAGACGATGACCGCTCCGGGAGCCCGGCCTTTGGCCTTCTTGACCCACTTGCGTCTGGTGTAAATCACCTCGCCTTTGCCGCTTTTTTTTAAGTCGCTATAAAGCAGGGCCAGAGCGGCGGCATCAAGGACGGTTTCGGGCGGCGGATCGGCGCCCTTTTCCAGCCGGACGACAACGTGTGACCCGGGAGCCCCTCTGGCGTGGAACCAGAGATCCTCGCTCCGAGCCACGCCGAACGTCAGCTCGTCGTTCTCCCTCGCGTTGCGCCCCACAAAAATCGGCAAACCATCGAACGACAAGAATCGACGGAACGGATCGCTCCGCTTCGTTCCGCTCCGCGGCGAAAGGAGATGACGCGCTTGCCCGGTGGAAACGGCGCGAGGGGTCGGTGGGGGCGGAGGAGTCCATGTTCCTGCTTCAATCGCTTGCAGCTCATCTTGGTACTGCACCACCTTGCGCATCGCCTGTTCGATGCGCGGATTCAGCTCGCGCTCGGCGGCCAAGTACTTCCGATGCTTTTTGAAATACTCGACCATGTTGTCCTGGGGAGACTTCATGGGGTCCAGGGGAATCGTGATCTCCCGAAGGTGCTCGTCGAAGTAGTCCGTCACCGTGACCATGTCGGCGCCTTTTTTGATCGCTCCGATATTGGCTTTGATCAGTTCTCCATAGCGGGCGTAATCGCGGTATCCGGCGGCTCGCGCGAGATCGTCCCGCCAGGCGTCGATCCGTCGCCGCTCTTTCTTGACGGCCTGTTGCAGCGCTCGCCGACGAATCGCTTCGGCATGTGCTCTTGTCAATGTCGATTCTTTTTCGGAGTAATAATCGTCGATGGTGCAGGAGATCGAACCGTTTCCCCCGCCGATGAAGCGGATCTGTTTCGTGTCGAGATCTTCGTTTTGCCGCGGGGCCGGGTGAACGTACGGGTGTCCCACAAGGTTGCGTCGGTTGAAAAGACCGTGCAGGACTCGCCTGTCTGCGTCGATCACGAGAATGTCGGCCTGTTTGCCGGTCAGTTCGCACACGACGGTTCTGACGCCGTGCCGGCTTGTGCAGGCGATTTCGACGATACGGTCGTTCGGGATCTGACGAATGTCGTCGACACGGGCTCCCTGCACGTGGGCCCTGAGGAACCGGCAGAAGGCCGGAGGCGTGGGCGGGTTGGGGAGGCTGTGCCGCGTCAAATGCAGGCGGGTCGTTTCAGGCCTGCAAGAAATCAGAAGCCGATGAGTGCGCCCGGGAACGCGCACGTGAAAGATAATCGTCGAATCGGCCGGTTGCTCGACTTTTTGAATCCAGCCGCCGCGGAGAGCCGGCACAATTTCGGCCACTACCTGCTCGATCTCGGTCTTATGCAGCGTCATCAAATCCGGCGTCGCCCCTTCCGAATCGGATAAGAGCGGGGCGTCGATGGTGTCGAAAGAAAGTCGTTGGGGCCATAAATTGTGTCCTTGCCAGGGAGTCGTTTGAGACTACACTGTACGATCGTCTTCACGAACAAGCAAGAACCGGAAAAGGGCGGCCGTGGCATCGTCATTGCTCTCACTTTAGAGAACCGGCTGATCAAAGAGGCCGGCGACGGCTATAGCCATTATTCGCCCGGAGATTTGTATGAATTGCTTAAGATGTCGGGGTCTCATGGTGGAGGACGATCTTCTCGATATTCGAGAGAGTTATGCTTTGATGTGGATTCGAGGTTTGCGTTGTGTGTCGTGCGGCAATATCGTGGACCCCGTCATTCATCGGAATCGGATGCGGCGGCGAACCGGTGAATCGGCGATGCTGAAACGTGATGATCAAAGACCGTCTCGATCCAGACTCCCCAAAGCCGCATAGAGAAAAGGAATCACGGCTTTCTCGAACGTGGCGGGGGAAATCCCGACGAGGCGGATGAGCCCGATCCGATCTGAACCTGTCCGATCTGAATCTCGTCTGAATCTTGGCGCCGCCTTTGACAATTGATCCGTCGAAGCCGATCTCTCGCACGGCGCGGTTGGCTTTGAGACCGGGGGGTTGACGCCGCCCGTTCATTTTCCGACGAAGACCGTTTCCTCATTGCAGCTTTCCCCCCTCTGGGTTACAGTGCCGGCGCACGGGCGGTCTGATCTCGAACCCCTCATGACGCCACTGTTAAACCCGCAGGCTCTGGCGCAATTGACAGCGGAATTCCGACTGTCTATGAGCCGGTTGCTGCAGGATCTTTGTCGAGAATTGCGAACCGATTATCGGAACGTATCGTCTCGCCTGAATCTCCCCGTCGGGCTGTTCGAACAACTCGGCCGTTCCCTGGACCTGGCGCGGTTTTCGACCTGGAAGGTCGTCGGATGGATCGAAACGCTCAACGATCTAGTCTATTTTCTCGATCTTCTCCAACAGTGGGAAGTGGAACCGGATCGAAAGGAGTTCACACGGCAGCTTTTCGACGAGTGCCAGGACAAATTTTTCGAAAACGGTTATCTGTCCGATCTCTTTCCTTCCGGCGGTCCGACCGTTTCGGGTTTTGAAAAGCGACTCTCGTCGCTCTGCGGCCGTCTGGCCAGGGAAGTGACACAGGAAGCGTTGTTCTTCGACCCCGTGTGTACGACGAAATGGGTCGGGCGGCAAACGTTATCGGGGTGGTCGACGGTCGGTTCGCTTGACGCGAACTTTGAGCGGGCCGATCCACCGGCCGCGATTCCCATCGGTCTGGGCGATGGGTGGTGCGAGGCGCCCGCTCCCGTTCGCCGTGTTTTGCGACGGTTTTCCGGCCGCTCGGTCTTTCTCGTTGAGGCTGAGAGAATAGTCCTGCGGGTCGGACGCGCGACAGTTCCGATTTGGTCTCGAGAGAAAGGAAAAGAGCGATGGCTCTGGAGACGGCGGGCTGAGTCGAAAGTGACGGACACGATTCATGGCTCCGTGACGATCGGTCCCACTCTTGTTTATGGGAGCGACCGTTCTCCTCGGAAAGTCCGGCCGACGGACCTCAGACAGGTCAAGAGAATCCGCCGTGCTTGGTACACGATTCGAGCGGCCTGGCCTGACGGCCACGCGGTTTTGGAATTGCTCACGTCGCGGATCGTGCCGTTGAAGGCCAAGGGGGTCGTCAGCTTCAGCTATCGGCACAGGCCCGGCTTGTCTTTCATCAACTGTTTCGATCGCGACAATCTCGACCTGATCGACGATCTGATCCATGAAAACGGCCACCACCACTTGAATCTATTGTTGCGCAAGTCCGTCATGTATCGCGGCGATCGCAATCAGCGGATTTTCTATTCGCCCTGGCGACGAAGCCTCCGTCCCCTTCGCGGCATTCTGCATGCCACATTTACGTTCACGATGGGCGCCATGTTGTTTGAGCGGCTCTCATCATGGGCGTCCGGTCGGGAAGGAAGCAAACAATGGAAGCGCGCGGGACTGACGCGGTGCGATTTGCAACGGGCCAGATTCCGAGGGTTGGAGGAAATCGAATCCGTGCGATACTCTTTGCAGGATTTGCGGTATGCCGACCGTCGTTTCGGCTGGCTGACAGGATCCGGCCGTCGATTGGTTCGTCAGATGGAGGAGGCCATCGCCGAGGTCGAAGACCGCCTTGTACCCTATCGCGACGACGTGTTGCGTTCCACGTTCGGGCCGGTCCTCCGGCGTCACGTCGAACAATTGAAGAAAGCCCGTACGACTTACGGGCCGATGCGGTTGAGCGAGGTGTAGAGACGATGGCCGAGGGGACGGCGCTCCATGGTCGTTGGGGCCGGTGGATTGCGACGGTAGGCGGAGCCCCTGAGTCTCTACGGTTCCACCGTCACATTGACGAATGCCGGGAGACTGTCCGCGCCTCTCTTATCCGTCACCCGTAGTTTGAACCGGTAGGTCCTCGGCTCCGAAACGGGCGGCGCAAGGAAGGAGGCTTCGGAGTTATCGGCGTCAAGCAGCGAGACTTTGCTGCCGCGCACCTGACTCCAACTGTAGTAGAGCGCGTCGCCTTCGGGATCCCGGCTCTTTATGCCGGTCAGTTTCACTTTCGTCCCGGCTTTCACGGTTTTGTCGGTTCCGGCGTCCGCGAGAGGCGGCTCGTTGGGCTCGTCGTTGACGTTGACTTCCACGTCCAGATGCGCTTGTTTGCCGCGATTCGAAACGGTGATGACCGTCTTGCCGTTGCCCGTGATCTGCAGGAGGCCGTCGGGGAGGATTTTGATGACGCGGGGATCGGATGAATCATAGGCGGTGCCCGTCTCCGGCCCGGTGATTCTGCGGGTCACGCCGTCGGAAAATTCGCCGACGACCGGTAATTCGAAGATTTTTCCCAGAGAATCCACGTGACCGAAAGCGGACGATTGTCCGGTCCGACCGAGTTGAAGAGGTTTGTCGGTCTCAAAGTCAATCGCATGAAGGACGGCCTCCGGTTCCACGCGCACGATGATTTCATCGAACACGGAACGGGTGCCGAGTCGTCCTCGTGAGATGTCCGCGACCGCCAACAATCGCATCGGTCCGATTCCATCTCGCGGAACAGGCAAGGACCCACCGAACGGCGGATCGTGTTCGGCTTCTCCGATCATGGCCACGGGCGCGATAATCGAGCCTGTGGCCGTTGCGTCGTCCTGTTCGACCAAAACCTCGTCCCCTGCGCGATACCAATAATAGCGGACCTTGACGATGCCGCGGTCCGTACCCAAGTCCACACGCGCGGTGACGATGTCGCCGGCCTTGAGAACGGCGCCTTCCGATGGTTCGATGATCTTGAAGGCGGAGGCGGTTTCGACGCTCCACGGCGCGGCGAAGCTCGCAAGGGCGGACGCAAGCCCCATCGCGCGCATCAGATGATCCGTTCGTCCTCCGGTTGTTCGCATTCCCCTTACCTTGTCAAATGGAACGGCACGTCGGTCAACACCACCCGCTCTTTGAACAGCAGCGCGGCTTTCAACATGAGCGCCCGTTGGTTGTGCAGAATGTTCTGCCACCAACGCGCCGGGAGAATTTCCGGGATGACGACGGTGATCCAGCAATCCGGATCCTTTTGTCGTTGCTCTTCGATAAAGTCCATGATCGATCCCAGCACGGAACGGTAAGGAGACGGCAGAACGATCAAAGGAATGCCGCAGCCCCATTGCGCCCACTGGATTTCCGCAAGGGCGGTTTCTTCTTTGTTGACGTCCACCAAAATCGCCCTGATTTCTCCGCCGCGACTTCTGGCGTAATCGACGGCCCGCACCACCGATTTGTTCACTCCGCTGATCGGAAGGAGCACCAGGTTTCGTCTGGGATGGGGAGGGCGGGAATCCCGCGCGAGCGCGATCTGCTCCTTGACGGCCAAGTAGTGTGATCGGATGCCGCGAAACATGAGGATCAAGAGAGGAATCAGGAAGAGAACGATCCATGAACCGTCCCAGAACTTTGTCGTGGCGATGATGAGCGTGGCGATGCCGGTCGTAAGCGCCCCCGCGCCGTTGACGACGAGTTTTTCCCTCCAGTGTTCCCCCTTACGCCTCAGCCAGCTTTGGACCATTCCGGACTGTGAAATAGTGAAGGATACGAATACGCCGATGGCGTAAAGCGGGATCAGCGCGTGGGTGTCTCCTTCAAACACGACGAGCAGCAGGCAGGCGAACACTCCCAGGAGGATGATGCCGTTGGAGAAGACCAGACGATCGCCGATCGACGCCATTTGATGCGGCATGAATCCGTCTCTGGCCAGGATCGACGCCAAATGGGGAAAACCCGCGAACGCACTGTTGGCGGCCAGGATCAAGAGAATCATGGTGCCGATTTGGACGGCGTAATACAGCGCGCCGGTTCCGAACGTCAGACGGGCCAGTTGGGAGACGACCGTCTCATCGGGTTTCGGAATCACGTGGTAGTGATAGGCCATCCAGCTCACTCCCATAAAGAGCGAGCCTAAAATGAGAGACATCCAAATCATGGTCACGGCGGCGTTTTTGGATTCTGGGTAACGAAACGCCTTCACGCCGTTCGAGATGACCTCCATGCCGGTGACCGCCGAGCAGCCGACCGCAAAGGCCCGAAGAAGCAAAAACAGCGTGATGGGTTCCGCCTGCTCGATCGGGGAAGCCGAAGCTCCCGTCGCCGGATCGAGTCTCGGATCGAACAGGGATCGCGCCACTCCCACGATGACGAGCAGACTAAGTCCGGCGATGGCGAAGTACGTCGGGATGGAAAAAAACGTGCCCGACTCCCGGACACCGCGCAAGTTCATGATGACGATGAAGAGAATCGTCACAAGTCCGAGCGCTTCACGATGGGGGAAGAGACTCGGGATCGCCGAAGTGAGCGCCGCGATTCCCGCTGCGATGCTGACCGCCACGGTGACGACGTAGCTGATCATCAAGGCCCCGGCCGCGACCAACGACGGCAGCTCCCCCAGGTTCGCTTTGGCGACGGTATAGGCTCCTCCCCCTTCCGGATATTCGTAGATGATTTGGCGATAAGAAATGGTGAGAATCAGCACGAGGAACAGAATGGCAAGACTGACCGGAATCGACCATGCGATGGCGGCCGCGCCTCCCAGAACGAGAACCAACAAGATTTCTTCCGTCGCGTATGCAACGGAAGAAATGTTGTTGGAGGAAAAAATGGCGAGCGCGAGGGTTTTTGACAACCGCTGGTCTCCGGCCTGGGTTGTCTTCAGCGGGTCGCCGACCAGCCAGCGTTTGAGAAACATAACATCATTATCTCATAAAATTTTTAGAGGGTGAAAGTTCATGTGCCCTCTGCCATGGGACGAAAGACTCAGAACGTCGGTTCCGCCTAATGACCCATCGGCTGATCGATCTCCTGATCTCGATGACGGCTCATCATGATACGTCGGTCCATACGACAAACATGACGATGGTGGCCGACGGGAAAGTTCAAAACAATTTGCCGAAGGCTGTTTGTGAGATACAGTTGGACTTCGAAAGGTCGTCGTAAGAAGAAAAGCGCATACGACGGACATTCCTTGTAGAGAGTTCCCGCTGTCGGCGACGGTGAAAAGCTCGATCGGTTTCCTGACGGGACCGGTCCGCTCGACGGCAGGTGATGCGAAGAGGGATTTGAAAAAGGAGCGCCGGGATGGAACCAATAGATGTCGAGACGGCCAAAGAACGACGGTTCGCTCAGTTGCGCCGCCATTGTCGCGTTCGTCTTGCGACGCCGTTTCCATGTTTGTTTGCGTTAGTCAGTCCGAATCGGCGGCTTGCCGTCGAACAAGGCGACGTCGGGGTCGTCTATGACATGTCCGCAAAGGGCGCCCGAATGATGACCGAAGCGGTGATCTCGCCCGGTGATCGCATCGCACTCAGCTTGCAACTCCCGCATCATACCTCTCCCACGATCATCGAGCTCGCGACCGTTCGCTGGGGAAGGGCTCAGACCTATGGTATCGAGTTCGACGATCGTTCGCTGATAGCCGATACCGGCCTGTACACGCTTTCGGGCTGTTCCTCGCAGCAGTTCCCTGCGCCTGTTCCCTGATCGTTCGGCCCGTCGATCTCATCGACTCACCGACAGACGTTTCCGTTGCCAGCCGGCTTCCCTCGCGGCGATTTCTACGGGTCGCAGTTCTCAATACCACACGATGCCTTCGCCCGACATTTTCTTGGATCGCCGGATCTCTTCTATTCTCAAAAGTCGTTCGGAAGAACGCGTTTCTAGGAAGAAGCGAGGATCTATTTGATGGCGACCGCCTTGACTTCTTTGTAGGTGGTCTGACCCTGAAGCACTTTTTGGATGCCGTCTTGAAGGAGGGTCGTCATGCCCTGAGCGAGAGCGGTCTTGAGCATCTCTTCCGTCGTGGCTCTGCGCTGGATCAGACGTTTGATTTCGTCGGTGCCGAGCAGCAGCTCATGGAGAGCGATGCGCCCTCTGAAACCGGAGCGGTTGCACGTCTCGCAGCCTTTGGCTCGATACAGGCGAAACGTATTGTCCTGTTTGACTCCGAGTTGATCCCATTGCTCCGACCCATAGCCCGATCGGAGTTCGGCGTATTCCTCCGGCGTGCAGACGTACTGTTCTTTGCAATCTTTGCAGAGGCGCCGGGCAAGGCGTTGGGCCAAGACGCCCAGCATGGCATCGGCGAAGCTGAAGGGATCGCAACCCATGTCGAGGAGGCGGGTGACGGTTTCCACAGCGCTGTTCGTGTGCAGGGTGCTGAGCACCAAATGGCCAGTGAGAGAGGCTTCGATGCCCATTTCGGCCGTTTCCTTGTCGCGCATTTCTCCGACCATGATGACGTCCGGGTCCGCGCGCAGGAAGGCGCGCATGGCTGCGGCGAACGTGAAGCCGATTTTCGGCTGGACTTGAACTTGCCTCAATCCGTATTGGGTGATTTCCACCGGATCTTCGGCGGTCCAGATCTTGATGTCCGGTGTGTTGATATGGCCCAGCACGGAGTGAAGGGTGGTCGTTTTGCCCGATCCGGTCGGCCCCACGCAGAGAATGATCCCGTAGGGCTTTTCGGAGATTTCCTTGAGAGCCCTGAGATTGCGTTCCGAAAACCCCATTTGATCGAGCGGCAGCGGTTCGCTTGCGGCGAGGATGCGCAGCACGACGTCTTCGTTGTATCCGGCCGTGGGAATGGTCGCGACGCGGAGTTCGATTTCTTTCGTGTCCGACAATTTGAATTTGATCTTTCCGTCCTGCGGCTTGCGCCGCTCGGCGATGTCAAGGCTGGCCATGATTTTGATCCGCGAGACGATGGCGCGCCGGTAGCTCTGGGGAATTTTCATGTACTCGAAACATTCGCCGTCCACGCGGAAACGGACGACGGTCTCGCGCTTTTCTCCATAAGGCTCGATGTGAATGTCCGATGCGTTTTGCCGGTAGGCGTCGGCGATGATCTGGTTCGCCAGGCGCACGATGGCGCTGTCGTTTTCATCAAGCCCCCCCGCGGTCGCTTCTTCCATGGCTTCGGCTTGCGCCTCGGTGACGAGCTCGCCGAGAATGTCGGAGACGCTTTCATCCAGCTTGCGGCCTCCTCCGTCCCCTTGCCCAGCGGCCAGGAATTGGGCGATGTCGCGCCGCAAACCGACGGCGAACCGGATGTTGAGTCCGGGGAACGTTCGTTTGATGTCCTGAACCCGATCCAGATCGCCGGGATCGTCGGTCAGGATTTCGATCGAAGTGCGGTCCCGCCGGAGGGGGATCCAGTGATTCTTTTTTAAGTAGTCAAGATTGAGGTTTTTAAGGAGCTCGACGTCGATGACGGTGCGCTCGCTGTATTCGATGTAAGGACACTTGTAGAACTGCGCCAGCGACTTGCCGAGCTCCGATTTGGGGACCTTGTACTTTTCGAGCAGAATCGTCTCCAGATCGTTGACGCCTTTGCGTGATTCGGCGATCGCGTTGTCGAGATCGGTTTGCGTCAGACGATTGCCGTTGAGCAACAGATCGAAGCGTGTGGGGTTTTTCTTCGCCGTGTTTTTCAGATTGTAGAAAGCGGTGCCGAGCGCCTTGGCGATTTCGGCGACGGACTCTTCGTCCTTTCTCGTGAAGCGCGATCCGGTTTTCTTGTTCAAGAGCTGGATCACGCCCATGAGGTATTTGTTGTCGGCGACGATCGGATAAGTCAGCACCTGTTTGGTTTTGAAGCCCGTCCGCTTGTCGTAGGTGCTGTCGTGGAGCAGAGCGGGATGGATGTTCCGCAGCTCCGCGGCGTTATAGGCGTCGGCGACGTTGACGGGGCGGAGATATTTCGCGCAGAACCCGGCCAGGCTCTGCTCGGTGATGGGAATGCGGAATTCTTCGACGCTGTCGACTTGAGGGATTTTGAAGAAAATTTCCTTCTTGTCCGCGTCGACCGCGAACAGCGTCAAGTCCTGCGCGTCGAACAGGCTGAGAATGTCGTGGTGGAGATCCAGGACGATCTGGTCGAGGTTGGTGGCGCACTGAATCTGCTTGATGATTCGATTGACCTGCTCGGCCTGTTCGATTTTAAGGTTGAGTTCCCGAAGCGTCTGCGTCATCGGCTTGACGTTCATTCCCGCGATGCTCCTCGGAACCGATTGATCGCCTGCCCGGCAAATGACGCAGACGGTTGGCGAAAAAACGACCGATGTGTGTATCGAGGCGATTGCCTCGCCGAGTAGTCGAAACTTAGTCTAGCGGACGAGCCAAGGAAGGCAAGAAAAAGGGGATTTTACTCAATCACACACAATAGAGCGGCGGAGAAAGAAGGCGGGAAACGGCGGGCGTCCGTCCATCGTAAGATTGATGCGTAAGATTTACGAACGTGGCCGGGGCGATTCGGGAGCAGCCTTGTTCGGAACGGCTTTGCCGAGATGAGCCAGAATATCCGATGGACTGACACGCGATTTCGTTCCGGTCCGTCGGATTTTGACTTCAACGACGCCGTCGGCAAGCCCCTTGTCCCCGACCACGATTTGGAAAGGTGCTCCGATAAGGTCGGCGTCATTGAACTTGACGCCTGCGCGCTCGTCTCGATCGTCCCAAAGGACTTCGAACCCTCCCTCCTGCAACGTCTCGTAGAGACGGGCGGTGGCTTCGGCCGTTTTGCTCGATTGCGTGACCGGCAGCAGATGGACGTGAAAGGGAGCGATCGGGAACGGCCAGATGATGCCTTTCTCGTCGTGGTTCTGCTCAATGGCGGCTGCGGCGGTTCGGCCGACGCCGATCCCGTAGCAGCCCATGACGGCAAAACGCTCTTTGCCTTGATCGTCGAGAATCGTGGCGTTCATGCTCTTGCTGTACTTTGTCCCGAGGAGGAAGACTTGGCCCACTTCGATGCCCTTCGCCAGGACTAAAGGACCGTCTCCGCGCGGCGATGGGTCGCCCGCCTGCGCGTTCCGAAGGTCGGCGAAGCGATCGACCGTGAAGTCGCGACCCAAATTGGCGTTGACGTAGTGTGTGTCCTCTCGGTTCCCGCCGACCACGACGTTTCGCATGCCGGCGATCGCGTGGTCCGCTAAGATGCGGACACCGGAGAGACCGATGGGGCCGGCGAAACCGACGGGGGCTTTCGTGAGGCGTAAGACGGTCTCAGGATCGGCCAACTGAACGTCCATCACGCGCAAGAGACGGGCCAGCTTCACCTCGTTCAGTTCGTGATCCCCTCGGATGAGGACGGCGACCGGCTCGTTCTCCGCCTTGTAGATGAGCGTCTTGACCAGTTGCCGCGGGAGAACGTGCAGGAAGGACGTGACTTCTTCCACTGTTCTGCATCGGGGGGTCGATACGGCCGTCAGCGGTTGAAACGGAGCGTCATCGGCGTCGGCAGGAGGCAAAATTTCCGCCCGTTCGAGATTGGCCGCGTACGATCCTTCCTCGGTGTAGGCCACGGTCGCTTCGCCGGTGGCGGCCAGGACCATGAATTCATGCGAAACGTCTCCTCCGATCAATCCGGTGTCGGCCTCGACCGCGCGAAAGGTCAGGCCGCATCGGGTAAAAATTCTGGTGTAGGCGTCGTACATTTTTTGATAGCTCGCCCGCGCGCCCGCCTCGTCGGCGTCGAAGCTGTAGGCGTCTTTCATGATGAACTCCCGGCCTCGCATCAGCCCGAAGCGGGGGCGTATCTCATCGCGAAATTTCGTCTGGATTTGATAAAAGTTGAGAGGCAGCTGCCGATACGAGCGCACCTCACGCCTGAACAGATCGGTAATGACCTCTTCGTGCGTAGGGCCGAGGCAGAAGTCTCGGTCATGGCGGTCTTTGAAACGGAGCAATTCCTTGCCGTAATGGTCCCAGCGACCGGTCTCCTTCCACAATTCGGCCGGAGAGGCGATGGGCATCAACAATTCCTGCGCCCCCGCGCGATTCATCTCCTCGCGAATAATGCCTTCGATCTTTCGGATCACCCGCAGCCCCAGGGGAAGGTACGTGTAAATGCCGGCGGCCGTCTTGCGAATCAACCCCGCCCGGAGCATCAGCCGGTGACTGACGGTTTCCGCTTCGCCGGGGTCTTCCCGCAGGGTGGGGATGAGGAGTTGAGAGGTTTTCATGCGAACTTAGCGGGCAAAGATCCGTTCCAAATCGTTCCAGAACGCGAAGATCATGACGCCGACCAACAGGACCAGTCCCACCTGCTGCGCGACCTCCCGCTGACGGTCGCCCAGAGGTTTGCGGAGAATGCCCTCGATCAGAAAAAAGAGCAGGTGACCTCCGTCCAGAATCGGGATCGGTAACAGGTTCAGCACGCCGAGGTTGATGCTCAAAATGGCGATGAGGAAGACGACGCTGGACGCGCCTTGCGACGCGGCTTCGCCGGAAATGTTGGCGATCGTCAGGGGACCTCCGATGTTCTTGCTCGAAATGTCCCCCACGACCATTTTGTACAGGCCGACCGTCGTCAGCTCGGTCCAGCCCCACGTCGCGTCCAAGCCGTGGTACAGGGCTTCAAACAGATTGTCCGACCGCATCAACGACCGGCCCGGGCCGGAGATGCCGATTTTGCCGATTTCAACGGTTTGGCCGCCGACCGTTACCTTTTCGACCGATGGCGTGACCGTGAGCGCAACCCGCTGTCCGTTGCGCAGCACCTCCACGCGCAACGGTCGGTCAGGATGTTCCTTGACCAGGGCGGTCATCTGGGACCAGGTATAAATGGGTTGTCCTTCGATGGTCACGACCCGATCGCCGGGTTGGAATCCGGCCGCCGAGGCGGGAGATCCGTGCATCACGGCTGTGACGAGCGGCGGGATTTCTTCGACGCCGATCGTATAGACCGATTCCTCTCCATCCGCCGCGGTTCCCGGAACCGGCACCGGTGCGACGGTCAGGGTTTTCATCCGGCCGTCTCGACTGATTTCAAGCGTGAGGGATTCGCCGTTGCTCTTCGCGACGGCGTCCAGCAATTCGCTCTTGGTCGAAATATCTTTCCCGTTGACCTTGACGACGCGGTCGCCCACTTCCATCCCCGCCTTCGCGGCCGGCGATGTGGGAACGAGGGCCTCGATGTCGGCGCTCAGGTCCCGAAACGTGGGGACGAACAAAGGCGATCCCGTCGCCAGCCAGCCGGCAAAGATCAAATAGGCCAGGATGAAATTGAAGCCGGGGCCGGCCGCCACGATGAGGATTTTTCCCCCGAGGTTTTGGTGGGCGAATGATCGTCGGCGGTCTTCGGCGGTGGTCGCTTCCGCCTCCTCTTCTCCGAACAATTTGACGTAGCCCCCAAGCGGAATGGCGGACAGCAGATACTCCGTCTCTCCGACTTGGCGGCCGAACAATTTGGGGCCGAAGCCGATCGAGAATTTGAGCACCCTCACACCGACCCACCGGGCCGCGAGGAAATGGCCGAGCTCATGAAACGCCACAAGAACACCCAGAACGACAAGAAACCACCACGCTTTTTGCAGCAGCAACCAGAGGGTGTCGGGGGACCACGTTATGGCGGAGATCATCGTCATCAATCCAGCGTTCGAGCCGTCGGGAGTGCCGCGTTGGGATTACTCTACCATCGATTGAGCCGATTTCAAAATAGTCATCGTCAGCGTGTCATGGCGTGGACCAGCGATCCGGCCTTTTCCCGCGCCCAGCGGTCCGCTTCCAAGGCGTCTTCAAGATCGGCAAGATCCCGATGGTTGTGGGCCTCCATCGTGTGTCGGATCACTTCGGGAATTTCGATAAAGCGGATGCCGCCGTTGAGAAACGCCTCGACCGCCACTTCATTGGCGGCGTTCATGGCTGCCGGCATCGTTCCGCCGATCCGCAGCGACTCGTAACCGAGGGACAGGCAGGGAAACCGGTCGTGGTCCGGTTTGCAAAACGTCAATTTGCCGATTTCCGTCAAGTCCAGGGAAGGCAGGTCGAGCGGCATGCGTTCGGGATATCGCATCGCGTAGGAGATGGGAGTCCGCATGTCCGGGAGCCCCAACTGAGCGATCACGGATCGGTCCTCATATTCGACCAGGGAGTGGATGATACTTTCCCGATGGATCAACACGTCGATACGGGATTCGGGGATGTCGAACAGCCAGCGAGCCTCGACGACTTCGAGCCCTTTGTTCATCAACGTCGCGGAGTCGATCGTGATTTTCGAGCCCATCTTCCAGTTGGGATGTTGCAGCGCGCGATCGGGCGTGACGTCCGATAACTGCTCCTTCGTCAAGGGCCAAAGGGCGCCGCCGGAGGCCGTCAAAATGAGGCGGCGGACGTCTTGGAGTCGATGACCCTCGAGTGATTGGAAAATCGCGCTGTGCTCGCTGTCGACCGGAAAAATCCTGACGCCGTGCTTGCGGGCTTCGGTCTGCATCAGTTTGCCGGCCATCACCATGGGCTCTTTATTGGCCAACGCGATGTGCTTGCCGCTGCGAATGGCCGCCAAGGTGGGAACCAGCCCGGCGGCGCCGACGATGGCCGAGATCACCAGTTCGGCCCCCGGCATGGCGGCGACCTGGGCGATTCCTTCTTCGCCGGCCAGAATATCCACTTGAAGATCCGCGCATCTCGTCCGGAGGAGCGCGGCGGAGGTTTCCGAGGATACCGCCACCATCTGTGGTTTGAACGCACGGATCTGCGCTTCCAGTTTTTCAATATTGCCGCCGGCCG
This sequence comes from Nitrospira sp., assembly GCA_024331125.1. Lineage (GTDB taxonomy): Bacteria > Nitrospirota > Nitrospiria > Nitrospirales > Nitrospiraceae > Nitrospira_D. The sequence goes on along the minus strand of JANDJI010000004.1, from coordinate 239,753 downwards.
TGAGGCCGACGACGCGAAAGTCATCGGGGAATCGTTGCACGATATCGAGCGTGTTGGTCCCGATCGATCCGGTCGACCCCAGAATAATGATCGATTTCATGGTTGCTCCTCGGTCATGGGGATGGTAACAGGCCTCGAAAATAGGTGACATAGTAGTAGAAGGCGGGGGCGGTGAACAAGAGACTATCGAGTCGGTCCAACATGCCGCCATGACCGGGCAGAATGTTACCCGAGTCTTTCACCCCGGCGCGGCGTTTGATGAATGATTCCCAAAGGTCGCCGGACAGGCCCGCGGCCGTCAAGAGCAGGCCGAGCGCCAAGGCGTCGGACAGCGACAATTCCGGCACGAACCACGCATGAGCCAGAAGAGCCGCGCTCTCGGCCAACGCCAAACCGCCGATCGCGCCCTCGACGGTTTTCTTCGGGCTGATCGACGGCGCGAGCGGGTGCTTGCCGAAGAGCGTGCCGGCGTAGTAGGCGCCGGTGTCGCCGGCCCAGGTGACCAATGCGAGGAAGATCACAAGCCGCTCGCCGTCGGGCAGTAAGCGCGTCGATGCCACGGTGCTCAGGGTGAACCCCACGTACAGGACTCCGAAGGCGACGAGGGTCGTCTCTTTCAGCCGACGATGGAAAGACCCTGAGGACAGCAACATCGTGACGGGAACGGCCAATGTCCCGATCGCCAGGAGATCCGTCGCGAGCAAGGATAATTGATGTTTGGCCAAGACGAGGGCGGAGAGAGAGAGTCCGACGGCAATCAGCCAGTAGTTGGGGGGCGAGGGGAGTGTGATGCGGTACAGCTCGATCAGCGCGAGGCAACCGCCCGTCATCAACAACAGGGTCAAGGCCCAGGGGGGGAGGTACGAGATGATAACGTAAACGAGCGGGATCAGCGCGGCCGCGGTATAAAGACGCCGGAGGTCGAACCGTCGAGGGCCTATCGATGGAGTGATCACAAGCGCGGACTCACGCGTATCCGTGAACGGTTGGGGCGGCATCCACTCGAACTATGAGGAGATCGCGCTCAAGATTCGCCCGAAGCGGCGCTCCCGTTTTTGGTATTCCAACAGCGCCAACAAAAATTCACGCCGGCGAAAATCCGGCCACAACGTGGGGGTGAAGCACAGCTCCGTATAGGCCAACTGCCAGAGCAGAAAGTTGCTGATTCGCGTTTCCCCGCTCGTCCGGATCAGAAGATCGGGATCGGGAAGCGGGTGCGTGTATAAGTACTGTTGGAACAAGGTTTCATCGATTTGCTCACCGTCGATGGCACCGGCCTGCACATCGGCCAGCAACCCTCTGACGGCATCGACGATTTCCGAACGACCTCCGTAACTTAAGGCCACTGTCAGGGCCATTTTGTCCAGATGGGCGGTTTCTTGTTCGGTTCTGCGAACCCAATGCCGAGCCGACGGTGGGAGGAGCCCAAGGCGTCCGATGGCTCGGAATCGAACCTGTTGCTCGATCAGGCCCGTTCGTTCCGTCGAGAGGTAATGTTCGAGAAGGCCCATGAGCGCGTTGATTTCCTGGCTGGGCCTGTTCCAATTTTCCTGGGAAAAGGCGTAGATCGTCAGAGCCTGGATGCCGAGCTCCAAGCAGAGCGAGATCATTTCTCTGACGGAGTTGATGCCTTCGCGATGTCCTTCGATGCGGGGAAGGCCGCGCAATTCGGCCCACCGCCCATTGCCGTCCATGATGACGGCAACGTGTTTGGGCAGCAGCTCGGGATCCAATTTGGCGGCCAACTCGCTCTCCGAGAGCTGATCAAGGCTGACTACAGGCTGGTGTCTCATGAAACCTTAAACCTTGCCGGCGCTCCTCCAGATGAATTGTGGTTGTATGGTGTCTCGGCTCCAACTCTGCGTCAGGAGGGTAGCCGAAGTCTACTGGCGAGGGGGCGGAATGTCAAACAATAACTCGGAATCGTAGGTAGTAGCCCTATAAATCGCCATCCGTCTCATTGCGACCGTGGAAACGAATGAGCTATACTCCGCGCGTCCATCTTGCGCGGATTGCCCTGCTGATTGAGCGCAAAACCTCGTTAACGCAAACGTAAAGGGCAACCCGGGAAAGGCGGTCCATTGATGACGGAGGCGGTTCAATTAGCGACGTTCGGCGTGACGGAAGCGGATGCCCGGCACGTGCTGGATCGACTCAGCACGCGGGACGTCGATTACGCCGATCTCTACTTTGAGTCGAGAGTCGCGGAGTCGGTCTCGATGGAAGAAGGTATCGTCAAACGCGCCGCCAAGAGCATCTCGCAGGGAGTCGGTGTCAGAGCCACCGTCGGCGAGAAAACGGGGTTTGCCTACTCCGACGATTTGACGAAGAAGGACTTGGAACTCGCGGCGGATACCGCCAGATACATCGCCGATTCTCCCAAGGGAACTCGGACGGTGCCGGTTCCCGTCCATCGGCGGCCGGCGCACGATTTGTATCCGGTCGACCGGGCGAAGGCCGAAGTGGCGACGCCCGAACGAGTCGCCCTGCTGAATGAGATCGACGCGGAGGCCAGACGGTACGACCCTCGCATCAAAAACGTCATGGCGTCGTTTAACACGGAATACAAGGTGGTGGTGGTGGCGACGTCGGACGGCGTCTTGGTCGCGGATATTCAGCCGCTGTCGCGTCTGCAAATCAGTTGTATCGCCGAGGAGGACGGCAATCGCCAGATCGGGAGTTTCGGCGGAGGCGGGCGCGTGGGATTTGAGTTTTATCGGGATCGGAACCGTCATCTGGAATACGCGCGGGAAGCCGCGCGCGAGGCGATCGTCAATCTTTCCGCCGTCGAGGCGCCCGCCGGCGTGATGCCCGTCGTCTTGGCCAGCGGGTGGCCCGGTATTCTCTTGCATGAAGCGATCGGTCACGGTCTCGAGGCGGACTTCAACCGCAAGAAGACGTCGGCGTTTTCCAACTTGATCGGACAGCGGGTGGCTTCCGAAGTCTGCACCATCGTGGACGACGGCACCCTGCCGTTTCGGCGGGGATCGTTGAACATGGATGACGAGGGAACGCCGACCGGCCGTACGATCCTGATCGAAAAGGGCATTCTTCGCGGCTATCTGACCGACAAACTCAACGCCCGGTTGATGGGGATCGGCTTGACGGGCAACGGGCGGCGAGAAAGTTATCAGAGCGTGGTGCTGCCCCGCATGACGAATACCTTTATGTTGGCGGGCGAATCCGACCCGCAGGATATCATCCGGTCCGTGAAACGGGGACTCTATGCAGTGTCGTTCGGCGGAGGGCAGGTGGATATCACGAACGGCAAATTTGTGTTCTCGGCCAGCGAAGCCTATTTGATCGAAGACGGAAAGGTGACTCGGCCGGTCAAGGGGGCGACATTGATCGGAAACGGCCCCGAGATCCTCAAAAAAGTATCGATGGTCGGGCACGACTTGAAATTGGACAACGGCATCGGCACCTGTGGAAAGGACGGCCAGTCGGTACCGGTCGGGGTCGGCCTTCCGACCATCAAGGTTGACGAGATCACGGTCGGCGGCACGCAGCGGTGAAAAAACGCGCGTCGATCATGATCGCTTATGGGCGGGGAAGAACCGCCCGCATCTCACGATGGGCGACGCCTGAAAACGAACGATGGAATTACGTTCTGAATTGCAATCGGGCCGGTCGGCGACCGAGAGCGACGGCGATTACGCCCGGCTTGCGGCGGACATCCTAAGTCGCGCGAAGGCCTGCGGAGCCACGGAGGCCGACGTCGTCGTGGCCGACGGCCAGACGTTGTCGGTGCAGGTGCGGGTGGGCGCCGTTGACCGGTTGACCAAGGCCAGGGAAAAGCGGTTGGGGTTGCGGGTGTTCGTCGGCAAGCGATCGGCGACGAGCTCGACCTCTGATTTTTCAAAAGAATCGCTCGAAAGACTCGTCTCTGAAACCTGCACGCTCGCGAAAACGGTCGTCGAAGACCCGACGTCGGGGTTGCCGGAAGCCAACCAAATGGCGACGGACCTGCCGGATCTTGATCTCTACGACGGCACGGTTCTGAGCACGGAGAACCAGATCGAGTGGGCCAAACGAGGCGAGGCGGCTGCCTTTGCCGCCGACGAGCGCGTGACGAACTCGGAAGGAGCGGAATTCGAATCGTCGTCGGGTCGAGTGATATTGGCGAACAGCCACGGATTTATCGGATCGTACAACGGCTCCAGCTTTTCCTTGTCCGTGTCGCCGATCGCCAGTGACGCGCGAACGGGGTCCATGCAGCGCGGCGTATGGTATGAAGTGCAACGAAAGTTCGCGCGGCTGGCTTCCGCCGAGTCGATCGGGCGGGAAGCGGCCAGGCGGGCGGTTCGGCGATTGGGCGCGCGGCGGGTCGCGACCAAGCGCGTGCCGGTCGTATTCGATCAAGAAACGGCCGGCAGTCTGTTGGCGAATCTGTGCAGCGCCGTCTCCGGCTACGGGTTGTACAAACGGGCGTCGTTTCTCTTGGATCAACTCGGCCGGACGATCGCGTCCGACCTGATCACGGTCTACGACGACGGTCGTATGGTCGGCGGCCTCGGGTCCCGACCCTTCGACGGAGAGGGAGTGGCGACCAGGAAAAACACGATCGTCGAACGGGGCGTGCTGACCAGTTATCTGTTGGACACCTATTCGGGAAAGAAGATGGGGCTGCCTTCGACCGGCAATGCTTCCCGGAGCGTCGGCGAAAGCCCCTCGGTCGGGCCGACTAATTTTTATCTCGTGCCGGGCACCAAGACGCCGGAGCAGATTATCGGATCGGTGAAAGAGGGACTTTATTTGACCGAGCTGATCGGTTTCGGCATCAATATGGTGACCGGAGACTATTCGCGAGGCGCCAGCGGGTTTTGGATTGAGAACGGGGAATTGGCCTTCCCGGTCGAAGAAATCACCATCGCCGGCAATCTGAAACAGATGCTCAAGGACATCGAGATGGTCGGCAACGATCTCGTCTTTCGCGGGCGAGTCGCCAGCCCGACGGTCAAGATCGCCGAGATGATGGTGGCAGGCAATTAACCCCAAACGTCTCATCCGTCAGCGTCTCCGTGAAAGACCGAACGCCTGATACTTATGGGCGAGGAGGTGAACAATGGCCGAATCGATCAGAGAAACCATGGTGCAGTATCCGAGCGGCAACGTCACGGTGAAGGCATTTGTCGCCGCGCCTACGACGAAAGAAAGGCGGCCGGCCATAATCGTAATTCAGGAATGGTGGGGGCTCACCGACCATATCAAGGATATCGCCAGACGATACGCCGCGGAAGGATACGTGGCGATCGCGCCGGATCTGTACTCGCGGTTGGGCCACGCGCTGACGACCGATCCCGGAGAAGCCGGCAAGCTGATGAACAGTTTGAAGCAAGAGGACGGGCTCAAAGACTTGAACGCCACCGTGACCTATCTCAAGTCCATTCCCGAAGTCGACGGCGCGCGAATCGGCGTGACCGGCTTTTGCATGGGGGGGTCCTATGCGCTCATGCTGCCCTGCGTCAATTCGGACGTCAAAGCGGCGGCGCCGTTTTACGGCCAAGTCCCGAATCCCGACACGCCGCTCCAAAACCTATCGGCGCCGGTGTTGTATTTCTATGGCGAAGACGACGGCTGGATCACCAAGGCGGACGTGCAACGGTTGGCGGCGGCTTTGAAGAAATACAACAAGTCGGGCGAGATCAAGACCTATCCCGGAGCGCCGCACGCCTTTTTTCGGGATAACGATCCTTCCGTGTATCGGCCGGAAGCGGCGAAAGACGCCTGGGCAAGGACGAAGGCGTTTTTCAAGCAGCACCTGGGCTGATGCATGCGCTCCGGTTTCGTTCGCGAGCGGTCATTTCTTCCCGACGTGTTTTTACGGATCTGCCGCAGCCGGGACCTTGCAGCCGTCGTGGTTCAAGATCATTTTCGCCGATCAGACGGATTGTGCAAGGTATCGAGAGGGTGAGCCGATGCCGTTGGATGCCGATCTGGGGAAAAAAGTTCTGCAACTGATCACGTCACGGTACGACGACCGACGCTGGAGAAAACGAATCGAAAAAACACTGAGTCTCCCGCCGTCCGGCATGGCCGATCCCGTTCAGCGGCACGTCTTCCTGTACTTGAAACTCGGGCTGAAGGCGTACAAATCCCGCCGGGCCGATCCCGATTCCTGGATCCTTGGCGGCTACGCGACAAAAGAAGTCATCGACCGCGTGAAATTCCAACCCCATCTCGTCGCTCCTTCGATCCAGAAGGACGACGTGGCGTTTCTCGGAACGGATCCGGGCGAGGAAGTCACCGAAGCCTGGTGGGACGACATGCTCGTCCAGTGGTTCGACGTGCCGGAAGAAGAAAAGCCGGATGAGGAACCGCCGTCTGGTTCAGGAGAAAAGATTTCTTCGGCGACGACGTAGGTACGATGATCGAGCGATCGGCTCACAGGGAAGCGTCAACCGAACAGATCCATCTGCGTCGGTTTGGGTGATTCGATCTGGAGGGCGGGCGCGGTCGCGGGAGCGTCGGCTGTTTGATTCACCGCTTTGGTGTGTTTGTCGAGGAATTCCTTGAGTTTTTTGAAATCCTCTTTGAGCGGCGTCAACAGGTTGCCTTGGTGCAGGGCCGCGGCCGGGTGCAAGAGAGGAAACAACACGAAGTCTTTCAGGTAAAAGGCCTGCGCTTTGACCTTGGTAATGCCGACCTTGCGTCCCAGCAAGGTTTGCGTGGCCCAGTTGCCGAGCGAACAGACCAATTGCGGACGGATCAGTTGAATTTGCCGGAGCAGAAACGGTTTGCACGTGTCCACTTCGTCCGTCTCCGGGTCTCGGTTGTTTGGGGGGCGGCATTTGATGACGTTGGCGATGTAGATCTGATCGCGCGACAGCCCCGCCGAGGCGAGCAAATCGTTCAACAGTTTTCCCGCCGCGCCTACAAACGGCTCGCCCTGCTGATCTTCATGGAAGCCCGGCGCTTCGCCCACGAACATAATGCTGGCCCGTGGGTTGCCCACGCCGAAGACGACTTGCGTGCGGCCCAGCTTGGCCAATTTGCATCGCTGGCAGTCGACGAGGGATTGTGCAAGTTCCTCAAGCGGTGTCGTCATCATGCAACGGGTGAAGGAAAGACGGGCCATCTTAGAAAGGCCAGCCGGCAATGTCAATCGCGGTCCACGACCGAAGAAAAAACTTCGGTCGCTCAGCCTGCGATCCGGCCGCGGATGATGTCCGCGCAACGTCGCGCACTGGCGATCGCGCTTTCAACGTTGGCCGGCCATCCGGTGTCCGTCCATGGGCCGGCGAGGAGAAGATTGGGCAGGGGACTTTGCTGAAGCGGTCTGCGCAATGTCGCGCCGGGTCGGAGCGACAGCGCGGCTTGGTTGTCGCGATGGACGACGCCGGATTGATCATGACGCGGCGTGCTGTCGGGGAAAATCCGCCGGAGTTCTTCGTGGCCGAGGCGAAGCAGGCTGTCGTCGGTGGATTCCGTCAGGGGCGAATGACCGATCATTGAAAGCCGATACGCCGTTTCATTCGGTCCCGATGGCGCAACGACCAGGTAATGAAACGGCTCTCCGCCCAGCAAAACCAATCGGGGAAATGGAGCGGTCGATGGTCGTCGAAGCTCCACCATGACTTCGGGCAACGTTTCCAGTTCGGCGAGCTGGGCGAAATAGGCGTAGCGCGCAAGAAGCTGCTCCGGCAACAAGGCGAGCAGTTTTCGATGGGGAAGAGCGGCGATGTACCACTGGGCGCGAAGAGAGCCGCCGTCGTGGAGCCGGACTTCTTCAATACCGCTCGGTCCGATTCGAAGCAGCGGGGGTTCTGTCTGACGTAGGACTTGGACTCCCTGCCGTTCCAGTGCGTGCCGCATCGGACTTATCAAACGATCGCCGATGGATCCATCACGATATGTGAGAGAAGCATCCCGGGCCTTTCCGAGAAACAGAACCGACAGTTGCCGGATGAAAACGGAGCCGGCGAGACGTTCAAGACCGTTTCCGGTCAACCACAGGCCGAGCGGGTTCCAGATGTATGTTCGGCTTTCCGGGCTCTGTCCGATCGACGCCAGCCATTCATCGGCCGTCCGATTGTCCAAATCGGCCGGGAACGATTCCGTCCCCTCCCAGATTCGCTCCACATAGGTGAGCAATCGCCAGCGGTCGCGCCGGGTGAGGCCCTCAAAACGAGAAAGACCGGCGATCCACTGTAAAATTCCAGGAAGGCGAGCGGGAAAATAGGCGGCGGTTTGTCCGTCAGGCAAGAGAAATTCGAGGGGAATGGTTCTGTCCGCCAGCAAGGCGGCGTCCTGCTCGACCGGATGAATCGCCCGTGATGTTTCCCCGTGCCCTCCGAATGTCATCGGCATGGCGTCGTTTTTGTCGGTCTTGTAGCCGTCTTCCCAGTTGAGGAAGTCCAGCAGGGTGACTCGGTGACTTTTTTCGGTCAGGAAGGAGGCCGCCGCCAATCCGGTCAGGCTCGCGCCTAAAATGAGGACGGTTTGTGAAGCTCCGGCGATCACGAAAATCGGGAGCCGCGAGCCCACACGCCGAACGCCACCGCAAGCCGGTGAGGTGTGGACAGGGTGACGCGAGGTCCGAATACTTGGTAATCGGTCTCCTCGATCTTGCCGAGAATGCGGCTGTAAATGGCGCGCATGATCTCCGCCACGACGAGGGCGCGGCGTTCGGACGGGGTCAGCGCCGTGAAGGCGGAACGGGCTTTTTCATAGTAATGGCGGGCTCGGGCCGCTTCTTTTTTCATGAGAACCTTGAATTCCGGAGTGTAGATTTTTTTCAAGACGGTTCGTTCCGGACAGTTGCAGGCCTGGAGGTCGTCGAGAGGAAGATAGATGCGATTGTCGTCCGCGTCAACGCCGACGTCGCGCAGGATATTGGTCAGTTGAAAGGCCATGCCGAGGGCGACGGCATAATCCTGCGCCCGGGGCGACGTGACACCGAAAATATGAAGGCAAATGAGCCCTACGACGGACGCCACCCGATAGCAATAAAGGGACAGTTCGTCAAACGTGACGTACCGGTTGTTCAAGAGATCCATTTCGACGCCCTTGATCAGCTCTTCAAAATAAACTTTGGGAATCGAAAAGGTCTTAATGTGGCGCGCGAGGCTGACGCCGATCGGCGAAACGGGAGTGCCGCCGTAGACGGCGTCGAGTTCGGCCCGCCATTGTCGCAGCGCTTCCTTGGGGTCGCTCCCTGACGGCGGCTCATCGACCGCGCTGTCCACCGCTTTGCAGAACGCATAGACGGTATACATGGCGTTGCGCGAGGCCTTGGGCAGGAAAAGAAACGAGTAATAAAAGTTGCTGCCGCTTTTCTTGGTATAGGCGGCGCAGTACGCCTGCGCTTCGTCGACGGTCATGCCGGCCATAGACGGGCTTTCATCTCCGCCAATTTGATCCCGTGCAAGCTGGGGGTGACGGCGTCGGCTTCCCCTAGGTCTTGAACGGTGTGAGTATTGGTCACGGCCAATACTTTCATTCCCGCGGATTTGGCCGCTCTGATCCCGGGCAGAGAGTCTTCAATGACCAGACAGGCATCGGCCGTCAGCCGGGCGTCGGGCCGTTCTTGATTCAAGCCGGCCAACGCACGCAGAAAGGGCTCGGGGTCCGGCTTGCTGTTCGCGACATCCTCCGCGCTCGTGATATGACAAAAAGCTTTCCGGATGCCGGCCTGTTCCAACACCAGTTCTATTTCCGCCCGCAACGCGCCGGAGGCGATCGCTACGGGATAGATCGACGCGGCTTCTTCGACGAACTCTCTGACGCCGGGAAAAATGACGAGATGGTCGCGGACGGAGGCCAGATACGCTCGGGCTTTTTCCCGCATCAAGTCATGCGCGAGCGGCTCCGTAACCGGTACTTGGTTCGCGCGCAGCGCTTCCACAATGCAGCCGCGATCGTCGAAGCCGAGGTAGTTGGCATAGTAATCCGGTTCGGTCAAGGTTACGCCGACCGTCGCAAGCGTGCGTCGCAGCGCCTCGAAGTGAAGAGGTTCGGTGTCGGCAATGACTCCGTCGAAATCAAAAATCACGGCGCGCATGGGCTGTTCGCTGTTCCAGGCTGTGAGAAGGGATGTCGGCGCGCGGCATTATAACACAACAGAAGCCGGCGGCACGGAGGCCGTGCCGTTCTCCTCCGCGTCATTGGGTATGAACTCCTGGTTCCCGAACGAATGAATCAGGGTTTGGCCCGGAGCTGTTTTTCTTGGAGCCAGCCGGTCGTGCCGTAGTCGCTTCGAACGTAATACACCCAGCCGCTGTCCTGCAATTCTCCGTCGAGGATCGTGAAAATGGTTCCGGGAGGAACGGCTGGACCTCGCGTTGTTCCCGCCGCGTCGCGCGTCAGTGCGACCTTTTCACGCGGAGCACCGGGATTCGGCAACAGCGCGACCCGTTGGCCCTCTTCAAAGAGAGGAGGGGCGGAATCCGTGGCCGATGGTATCGCTTCGACGGCCCCCGGTGTGGTCGTCCCATTGGATTGAATTGTCGGCGCGGGAATCGGCGGGGGGGGTGTCGCGGGCGAAGCCGGCGATGACGAGGCCGAGTCGGCCGTCTCGGTCGGCAGGTCACTCGCCGATGGCGCGGTCGCTTCCGTTGGCGGGGTCGATTGAATCGGTGTGGCGCTTTGGCCGGCTGCGGCCGGTGAGGCCGGTTTTCTTGCAATCGGCGGCACAGGCTCCGGCGTGTCGTTGAGAAACGGTCCGACGACGTCCATGACGAGGTCCGGTTCCATGGCAACGTAGGCGCCGCCGCCGATCAAGACCAGCAGGAGAACCCAAATCAGGGGACTTTTCCCTGGTTTTTTGGGCGGAGTTTTCAAGGGCGAGGGCGAGCGGATGTTCGATGTTTGCTCCAACTCTTCTTCCGTAAACTCCAAGTCCGGTTCCGGCTGGCGCGCGAAAAAGAGGCTCCAGGTCGGCAGGTCGCCGGGTATGGCGGGTATGGATGGACCCTCGGTCGCAAACATCATAGACCTCCTCTGGCGGAATACTCAGCGATGAAGAACATGAGGGTGTACTTATCACCAAGCTGTCGAGGTGTCAATTTTGCGCGGAATTTCAGCGGAGTGGAAAAGCAAATCGTTGGCGTCAACACGATGAGACGCGGGAGCAGGTCAACACCTGGTGCTGTCGGCTTCCGGATCGATAGACGGTCAGACCCTTGCATTTGAGTTTGTGGGCGAGCAAGAACGCGTCGGCTACGTCCTGGGGCGTGGCCGACGCGGGGAGGTTGATCGTCTTCGAGACGCCGCTGTCGCTGTATTTTTGGAAGGCCGCCTGCACGCGAACGTGCAGGGCCGGGCTGATATCGTGCGCGGTGACGAACAGGCGGCGGAGATCCTCCGGAATCGAAGTCACGTGTTGGATGGATTCCTGTCGACCGACCTCGCGGCGCAGGGTTTCAAGGGAGAGCTTTCTGGCGCGGGCTTGTTTGAGAAATTCCGGATGAAGCCGTTCTAAATGAACGTTCTCCATGACGGAGTGGACGACGTTGATTCCATAGAGGGGTTCGATGCCGGCCGAACAGTCCGCCAGAATACTGATCGTTCCGGTGGGAGCGATGGTTGTGACAGTCGCATGCCGCCGTTCCCGCCCCTCCGCTTGCAAGCGGCTGCCCGCGTAGGCGGGAAACGTTCCCCGCTCCACGGCCAGTCGCCGGGAAGCCTCATGAGCCCGGGATTGTACGAATCCCATCAGTTCTTCCGCAATCCGCAGCGCCTCGTCGCTGCCGTAGGGAACACCGAGTCGGATCAGAAGATCGGCAAAGCCCATGATCCCCAGTCCTATCTTTCTCGTCAACTTGGTGTGCGTTTCAATAAGCGACACCGGGAATTTGGTGCGATCGATGACGTTGTCGAGAAATCGGACGGCGAGTGGAATGACGACGGCGAGTCGATTGTAATCGATGGCTGGTGAGCCGTTTCGTTGCACGACGAATTTGGCAACATTGATGGAGCCGAGCGTGCAGGATTCGTACGGAAGCAATGGTTGCTCCCCGCAGGGATTGGTGGCTTCGATCAAGCCCAGGTGGGGAGTCGGATTGGCTCGATTGATCGTGTCGAGAAACACGACACCCGGCTCTCCCGAATGCCAAGCGGCCTGAACCAGCCGGTCGAAGACCGATGCGGCCGGTAGGCGACGGACCGGTCGACCGGTGCGCGGATTGACCAGCGCATAGGTGCGGCGCCGCGTGACTGCCCGAATGAATCGGTCGGTCAGGCCGACGGAGAGGTTGAAATTGCTCATCTCGCCGGGCCGTCGTTTCAGGTCGATGAACTCCAGAATGTCGGGATGATCGACGCGCAGAATTCCCATGTTGGCGCCGCGCCTCGTTCCCCCCTGCTTGATGACGTCCGTCGCCAGATTGAAGAGACGCATGAAGGAAACCGGGCCTGACGCCGGTCCCCCGGTGCTGGCGATGCGATCGCCTTGAGGACGAAGGCGACCGAACGAGAATCCCGTGCCTCCGCCGGATTGATGGATGAGCGCCTGCTGCTTGAGCGATTCGAAAATGGATTCCAACGAATCCTCCACCGGCAGCACGAAGCAGGCTGAAAGTTGCTGGAGAGGGCGGCCCGCGTTCATGAGCGTCGGCGAATTCGGCAGAAAAATCAGGGAGGCCATCAGCTCGTAAAATTGACGGGCCAGCGCGTGGAGGCGCGGCGCCGACGCGGAATGCCGTTCCGCTGACGCGATATCGCGGGCGACGCGCCACAACATGGCACGTGGAGATTCTGTGATGGCTCCGCCTGGGCCTTTGGCCAGATACCGCTGCCGCAGCACGATGTGCGCGTTCCGCGAAAATTTCGGTTCCGGCAGCCGACGTGGTGCGACCATGTGAACATTATCTCATACTGTGGGAGCGGTCAGTGATAAAGAGTCCCCTGCCGTTCGGCCTTCCTCTTGAAACTTGTGGGACCGGCAGGCACAATGACGGCCGTTCAGGCCATGAAATCCTACCGTGAAGAACTCTGGTTCGAAACCAAAACAAGACGGGCTTATCTCAACATCACTCCTCAGATTGAGGCGGCGGTCAAAAGAAGCGGGGTGCGGGAGGGTTTGGTGCTGGTGAACGCCATGCACATCACCGCCAGCGTCTACATCAATGACGACGAGCCAGGCCTCTTGCGCGACTACGACGAGTTTCTCGAACGGCTCGCTCCGCACGACGCGCGCTACCGGCACAACGACACCGGCGAAGACAACGGCGACGCTCATGTGAAACGTCAAATCATGGGGCGAGAGGTGGTGGTGGCCGTCACGGACGGCAAGCTGGACTTCGGTCCGTGGGAGCAAATTTTTTACGGAGAGTTTGACGGTCGTCGAAGAAAACGAGTGCTGGTGAAGATCATCGGCGAATAGCGTTCGTTTGTCGCGCCGGCTCCGCACGGCCGAATTTTCCCCGATCGCATCGGAACTGATTCCTCGCTTGCGCCGGGCGGGAAAGTTTGGCAACATGGATCGTGTGCGTCGTGACAATCCATTCACCGCAGTTGCCCAGTAGAGGAACCGCACATGTTGGCCTGGCCCCGTCCCGATCCGCTGACGCGTGATCTCATTCATCTCATCAACGCCCGACGCCACGATCACGGCGACAACGACGACGCCATCGATACGTTGCAGGCGTTTCTCGAGCAGGGACGCGAGCACGATTTGCTGACGGTGCTTGCCGCGCTCGATGAAGAAATGGCGGAATGGCTGTTCGATCTTGTCGCCGAGGCCAGTTGCACGTTGGTGCTCGACGGGCCGGACGATAAACCCTCTTACGCCGTCATGGCGGCCCTGGGGCTGCCGCTTCAGGCCAATCTGACGTCTCCGCTCAAGTTGAAAATCGACCCGATCAAGACGGCGGATCTGCTCCACCGGTATCTGCGGATTCCGGCCGGAACGGTCGTCCGCGTGGAACCTCGGTTGTTGACCGACGCCACGTTGGAGCTTCTCAACTTACAGTCGCTTCATGAACATCTCGCGACGGTTGCCGAGTCTCGTCGCGCGCAAACGGTGGCGGCTCGACTGCTTCCGCCGGTCGAGAATACGGCGTTTCTCTTGTTCGAGCTGATCGGGGCTCCGGACCCCGGTTTGCCGGACGCGTGGGAGCATCACCATCGGCGCGCCGTCTTGGAGGGACTCATGGAACAGTGCCCGGAGCTGGCCGAAGCTCCCGATACGATAGAAGCGCCGGTCTATGCCGCCTATGCGATGTTCGACGCCCAGAACGCGGTTCGGTTGCATCACTTGGCCGATGAAACGGCGGCGGTCTGGCGCGAATTGGATCCGCTCGTCCGATCCCGCACGATCGTGCATTTGCATACGCAATGCGGCAACGGGGTCTACATGCCGGTGTGGACGGATTTATTCGACCCCGAACTGCCGGAAGAACACGGCCCGGTGTGGACGTCGTCCGATGTATGGGTCTTCACGGCCGATTTGCCCATCGAGTGGCCGGGCGAGATGCTGACCAACCGGCTGTTGGCTGAAGGGTGCACCAGGTTCGAGAATCACATCGTCGAAACTCCGGAAAACTGACCGCCGCCTCCGCCCTCCGGCCCGATCGACCGCACATCTTTTCTCTTTCAATCGCCGCTGCGCGAAATGCGCGATTCGGTGATTTTCTCGCCGGCCCGTTTTATTCTTCAGGATATGAAAGGAAGAACGCAGCCGGATCCATCCGGACGAACGATGGCAAACTTGGCGTCGCTCATAGGATTGGCCTTGGTCTGGAGCGTGGTCTGGGCCAACCTGCCCTCCTGGGAAGAATTGTTGTCGGAACAGCCGGTCGTTCACTCCCCGGCCGTCGTACCCGAGCTGGACCTGACGATTCCGGGGGTCACCGCTCCTCGCTCCACCGGAGAGCCTGATCGGGTCGGTGGGAACGCCGATCGGCGGGCACGCCGGTTCCATCGCGTTGCGGAGTCAAAGTGTGCCGAAGAGGTGCAGCAAGTCTGCCCTGCCTCGCTGTCGAACGAAGAGCGTCTCCGGTGCGAGGCGCTGAATCTGAAACGGATATCGACTCCTTGCCGGACACCCAAGGAGCAGCCGACGCACGGAAAGTAATCCGGCTAGGCGACGAGCGTTTTCAGGCAGGAGCGGAGGTCCCGTGCAAACTCGCCCGCGTGACGATAACGGCGGATCGGATTTTTCTCAAGGGCATGATCCAGAACGTCTTGCAAAGGAGAAGGAAGATCGATTCTCAGCTCCGATAGCTTGGGATGTGGGGTGTTGGCGATGGCAAACAGGACGGCCGGCACATTATCGCCGGTAAAAGGGGGACAGCCGGTCAGAAGTTCGAACGTCACGACGCCTAGGGAAAAGATGTCGGACCGGCCGTCCACTTTTTTCCCGGCGATCTGTTCCGGCGACATGTAGGTGGGAGTTCCCATCACGGAATGCGTCGTGGTCCTTGCCGACGACGTCATATGGGCGATGCCGAAATCCATCACTTTGACCACCTGATCGTCCGTCAGCATGATATTGGCGGGCTTGACGTCGCGATGAACGACGCCCCGTCGATGGGCGTAATCCAAGGCGTCGGCGACGGTGGCGAGGATGGGAAGTAGTTTGTCGAGCGGCAAGAGATGAGGCGCGCGCGACCACTTCTTGAGCGTGGTGCCGTGGAGTAATTCCATCGCGATATAGCCCAGATCGTCTTCCTCCCCGGCGTCGAAGATGGTCACGATGTTCGGATGAGACAGATGACCCGCCGATTCGGCTTCCCGAAAGAAGCGGGCTTTGGCCGCTTGGTACTTCTCGTGATCGTCAACGCCGTCCAATCGCATCGTTTTGATGGCGACAAACCGCTGAATCGTGGGATCTTTCCCCAGATAGACGACCCCCATCGCGCCGCGTCCCAATTCTTTTAAAATTTTGTATCGGCCGAGCATGCCGGGCGAATTTCTGTAGGCCGGGGGAGAGGCGGCTCCAGAATCGACTTCGTCAGCGGAATCCTGTGAACCGATCTCGTCCCTACTCTCGTCGGCCCATGATGACGGCCCCGGATTATCCCGCCCATCCGACGTGGAAAAAAAGCGACGAAGAGAATCAAGCTTTGAAAGCCACCCGGCCGTGACCCACAATCCCGCCAACGTCAGACTGGAGGCATAGGAGAGCCGATAATACCGACTCCCGATGGAGTCAACGAGCGGGAACTCGGCGGCTCGAATCGTTCTGTCCGCGACAATCAACAGAACGAGAACGGCCAAGGGGAAAACAAGTTTGCGCAAAAACGAAAAGCCGCTCCCATTGTCCGGCATCCGCCGATACGCTTGGATCGTGATCAGACTCAGCCCGATCAGGCCGGTTCCCTCCATGAGCACGCGGATCGTTTGGGATCCGTTCAGAGCATGAAACGCAAGGGGAGCCGTCTGCAAGAAAGGAAGCTTGCTGAGCAAAGGACCTCCGAAGAGGGCCGTGAGAAGAACGAGAAAATACGAACAGGTCCAGCCGAGCGCCTTCGTCATGGGTGCATGCGCCGTCAAACTCGTCACAGTCTAACGGATCATCAAGGCGAGTCAATGAATCCCGAAAAAGGCGCAGCGCGTTTCAATCCGGCGGGAGATCCGTGCTCGACGGGTGAAGCAAGCTATAACCAAACTATAACATGGAGTGCGCATGCTTCATGGCATCGACAAGAGAGGAGGGAACGCGCAACGTTCCTCTGCCGACGCCGACGCGGATATCCGGCTTGGTTACTCCGTGGAAGTCGCTTCCGCCCGTGACCAGCAGGTCCAATTGTTTGGCCAACGCCAAATACTCGCGTGTTTGCCGGGGGGTGTGCGTGCTGTAATAGACTTCGATGCCGGAGAGTCCGTCGGCTTTGAGCCGCCGGGCCAGATCCGGCAACGTGCTTTCCGGTGTCTTGATCCAAGTGGGGTGGGCGAGGACCGCAAGTCCCTTTGCGTCTTTGATCCATCGGATGGCTTCCGCTGGAGTGGGGAGTTCGCGCGCGACATAGGCCGGGCGTCCCTCCGCAAGCCACAGATCGAACGCTTCTTGCGCCGATGCGACGACGCGCTTGTCAATCAGCACTCGCGCGATATGCGGCCGTCCGACCGAATCGGTTCCGGCGACCGCGCGAACCTCGTCGTAGGTAATATCAATCCCCGCGGCCTGCAACCGTTCGATGATTTTGGGATTTCGCCGGTGGCGGCTCTCGCGGAGGACCGCCAGCCGTCGATTCAACGTCTCGTCTTGCCAGTCGAGAAAGTATCCCAACACGTGCAATTCCGCGTCACCGAAGAGGGAACTGATCTCGACTCCGGGAATGACGTCGATGCCGAGCTCTCGGCCGGTCCGCGTGGCTTCGGGTATGCCCGATGTGATGTCGTGATCGGTCACGGCGGCCGCCGTCACGCCGGCCTCGTGCGCGAGGGTGATGACCTCGGAGGGAGTCAGACTTCCGTCGGAATGGGTGGTGTGCAGATGAAGATCCGCGCGGCTCATGTCGGTCATGCCTCTCAAGATGGTTTTCGTGCGACGAGTCGGGCCGTGTACGCCGGGCGATCCGTCCGGCGCCCCTCGTCATAATGCAGGATCCGGAGATCGGACGCAAGGTTCAGCAGCTCGTTGGAGTCGAGGCAAAATTCACGTCTCTTCGGATGGTGGTAGTAAACGTGGTTGTCGATGGTGAACGTTTCATAGACCAGCGCGCCGCCCGGCTTCAGCGCGTCGATGAGGAGAGGGAACAAAGGGCGATACAGATAAAAAAACACGACGATTACGTCGTATTGTTCCTTGCCGAGACGGGGTTCATGGGGAGGGGGCTGTTCAAGGTCGACGACCTGTATCGTGATTCTGTCACACGAACGTGACCGGGCGGAGGTGGTGAGCCGCTCCAGGGCGGCGGCATCCCGATCGACGGCGTGGACCTGGTAGCCGTGGGACGCGAGAAACAGCGAGTGGCGACCGCTTCCGGCCGCCACGTCGAGCGCGGTGCCGGCGGGAAGTCGGTGCAGTTGTTCGACGAGCAGTCGAGCCGGGGCGTCATCATCGTATCGGGTTCGGTGAGTCTCTCTGGTCCGTTCGACGGAGACTCCGACGGAGCCGGTGACAAGATCGATCGGCGGATGGAGTTTTCGAAGCCACAGCTTGGCCTGCTCGATCGGAAATTCCTCGAACAACACTCTGAGGAGTCGCTCGGCCATGGTTTCCAACAAACGGCAGTCTTGCGCCGTTCCGACTTCCACGAGGCGCCGGGCGACGGCGGCATAGTCGATGGTGAGTTCGAGCCGGTCGTCGAGATCCGGCTGTTCGGAGGAGCCGCGAAGTTCCACGTCGATCGCGAGCGGTTGCGGACGGGCCCGTTCTTCGGCCGTCACGCCGCAGCGGCCGCGGAATTCCAACCGCTCGATCACGATGGACTCCGGCATGCCGCATTGTCGGCGAGGTGATTTGAGGCTGTCAAGCGCGTGGCGGCCGCGGGCGTCCGGACGGCTACACAAAATAGCGACTGGTGTCGAATTTGTGTCGGGTGTGGTCGATGAGACGAGCGATGCTGTGGGTGTAGCCTCCGGTCTCGTCCTTTTCAGTCAAGTCCAGCTCCGATCCATGGTCGAGAGGATTGCCCTCCGGATCGGCGATCACTTTGACGAGCGGACGTTCGCTGTCCGAGAGGCTGGCGGCCGGTTTGAGCACGACCGCAAACGCGCCGTTCGTGAGCTCCACGAGACTGCCGATTGGGATGATGCCCACACAGGTCACGAACAGCTTCATGAGCGTCGGGTCGAAGCTCGTTCCTGCCTTCTCAAGCATCAGGCGCAGGACCTTGGAGGGAGCCATCGCCTCGCGTCGGTAGACGCGGGACGACGTCATCGCGTCGTAACAGTCGGCGATCGACACGATGCGGCTCGAGATGCTTTGCGTCCAGGGGACGGCCAGTTTGGGGTAGCCCGAAAAGTCGTAATTCATGTGATGCTCAAAGGACGCGGAGGCCATTCGCGCCGGAACGTTTCCGAAGCCGCGCAATTTGATAAGCGTGAACACCCCTTCTTTGGGGTGGGTTTGCATGATTTCCCACTCCTCGGGACTGAACTCGCCGGGCTTGTTGAGGATATCCAGCGAGATCGCGCATTTCCCCACGTCATGGAAGAGCGCCGCCAAACCGAGGTCGGCCAGCTCGACTTTGGCGTATCCCGCCCGATTGCCGAGCGCCATGGAAAGCAACGCCACGTTGACGGAATGTTCTTGGGTGTACTGGTCGTGACAGCGCAACGTCGTGAAGCCCAACATCGCCGGCTCGTCCTGCATCATCAGATCGACGATGTTTTGAATGGCCCGTTTGGCTTGTTTGAAGCTTAGGGTGCCCCCCTCGCGGGCGGATTGAGTGAGGCGGCCGACCGCGTCGGAGACTTTTTCATAGGCGGTTTTCATCTGCGCTTTCCGGCGAAGCTTCGGGGAATTGTCGTCGGATGAGGCCGCCGGCGCCAACGCGCGGGGGCTTTCGATCGTGATGCCCGTGACGTTGAGCGCGGCGAGCGCTCGCCGAAAGTCGTCGATCGACTGCGTGGCGGGATCGAGGCTGACGAACAAAGAAGCGAACTGGCGGAGGTCGTCGGAGGATAGTGAGCGGGAAAAGGTGAGGCCGCCCATTTTCCAGGTGTTCAGGGCGTCGATCACGTTGGATAGGACCAGCATCTGTTGCTGGCTGACCCGCAGATGGTCCTCGCCCAGGAAGAAGAAATCGTTCTGCACGCGGAGCGTGACCGGATGCTCGTGCGCCATGGTGTGGATGAGCGTCAACATGGACTCGACCGGCTTGTCGAGGGCGGCGTTGTTGCGACCGTGAATGCGGGACGTTTTGATCAAAGCGTTCAGTTGGGTCAGCAGTTGGAACCCCAACATCGCCATCTGTTGATCGTAGATGTCGCCGGCCTCCGAGCCCTGTCCCACCTTTCTGGCAAGCGATTGCTCGTGAGCGAGAATCGGCGGAGCGCCGATCGAGGGAGGAGAGAACGATTTGTTCATGCTTGCGGCTCCTTGTCGGCCGAGGGGGCGGCCGGTGCGTTGTGCCGAGTCCGTTGTTGAGCGCGCGACAAACCGTGGGTGCAGGCTTGCCGAACCGTGGCGCCGCCTTTCTTGCTCCCGTTGACGAGCGCCGCCACGGCCGCGGGAGTGCCGAGTTTGCCGAGAGCTTCCGCGGCCAATACGGCCAGTTCTTCTTTTTTCTTTCGGCCGAGCCACGACCATGCGGTCAAAAGACCTTCCCAATATGGGACCGCTTCGTCCCCGCACGTCGCTCCGACGGCGTGAAACATCGCCCGGCGCTCGCTGATCGGGCGGTTCCCGAACGTATCGGCCGACAGAATGGGAAGCCAGTGGGAAAATGAAACCGAGTACTGCCCCGAGTTCAGCAGTTTTAAGGCCGCGATGCGGATGCTTTCCTCTTCATCGTCCATGAAGGAAAGAAGTTTCAGGCCGTCGCCGCTCGGACGCAACGAGCCGATCGCGTGCACGACGGCTTTGCGGACCTGCATATCCGGGTATCGAACGAGCTTTTCGACGGATTCGGCGAACGCCGGGTTCTTCAACTTGGTGAGAATCGCGAGGAGATGGCATACGTAGGCCGGCCTTCGGTCCCGCAGCCCTTTGATGAGCGGTTCGGGGTTGTCTTTCGCCAGGGTCGCCAGCGTTTCGGCGACGATGGCCTGATGAGCCGGCGACGCCAGGTTGGCCAACAGGGAACAGAGTCCGGGAACGGCGTCCGGCTTCATCAGCAACAGAATCGTCGGGAGGCCGGCCGTCGAGCCGTCCGGATGTTGATTCAGATAGGCTTCGATGGCTTTTATCCGGCCCGGGCGGCCGAATCCGTCGAGAAGAGCGCGGACCTGTTGTTTGTGTTCTTCGCCGAGGTCCGGCCTGACCGCGTCGGCTTCATGAAGCAGACTGACCACATGCTCCAAGGTCGTCCATTTTCCCTCGCGGAGGAGGAGATCGATAATGTCCCCCCATACGTCGAACAGTTTCGTCAGCAGCGCCGACGACTGTTCGGAGGCGAGAACGGCGGTCAACATCTCCATGATGTGCAAAAGACCGTCCCGATCCCGCTCCGCCTCAATGTCCCGCGCGAGGGCCGCCAACTCTTCGTCGGTGACCTCGAACCCGACCAGACCGTTATGCAAGCGGTTGCTCCGGTTCGTCGATTCCGCCTCGGAAGCGGTCGTTTCATTCGTCCGGCTGGCTCGCTCGCGGTCCAATAAGTCCCGAAGCGAGGAGTCGGACGAACTCATGATCGGACCGGCCCGGTCCGTTGTATTGTCGTGGGATGACGAGTGGGCCACTTCTTCCGCCGTTACGATCACGATCGTAGAGAGATCCCGAGACCACAGGCGGGTGACGAGGTCATCGTCTTCTTGGCCGGACTCCGTGTTTTCCCATATCGAATCGAGGAAGTACGTCAGATCTTCTTGAGAGAGGCCTTCGTAGATCGAAAGCTCGCGAATGCCGTCCGCGTAGAGTTTGAACGCGAAGCTCTCGCCGCCCTCGTTGAGGTCCGTTTGGTAGACGACGGAATCGTTGAACCGCAACTCGGAACGATGAACAAGGAAGGTGAGTTTTGAATAGGCGGCCAGATGACCGGTCAATTCCTCGAAAAGCTGTCGGGCGAACTTTTGAGCCACGGGGTTCGTCGGGCCGTAGGTGCGGTTCGACTTGGCCGTTTTGTCCAGCAACTTGAGGATGCGTTTGACGGAAGCCGTTTCCGGATCTTCCGCGTTCCTGACCGCCGCCGCGGCCAGCGTCTCTTGCGCCGTTTTAAGGTCGGCCATACCTCTTATCACCTACCGGGCGGCGTGGGATTCGTCAAGAAAATCGCGGTTCATCGCGCGGCGGAGGAACATCGCGCAGGATCCCGAATCGTCTTGTTTGGAAAGAGCGGGAACCGCTAGAATCTCCCCGTCGAGTTCTCGTGCGGTGAGGGGAGCACGCCGGGTCATGAGTCGATCGGCTCTGGTCGTCTGTTTTGGAGACAGTCTGACGGCGGGGTTTCAATCTCCGACACCCGAGAATCCGATGGGGACGGAGACCCCTTACGGCCGGTTCTTACAGGATCGCCTGGGAAAGGCGGCGCTCGTTCAAATCAGCGGAGTCTGCGGCGAACTGACCGGGGAAATGGTGAGCCGGTTCAAGCGCAGCGTGTCGGACCGGAAACCCGACTACGTTCCGATTTTGGGCGGGACCAACGATTTGGGCTGCGGACTGTCGCCCGATGAAATCATGGCCAATTTGACGACGTTGTATGAACTGGCGTTGAACGCCGGCGGCGTTCCGATTCCGGTGACCGTGCCGTCGATCCGCGTGGAAGGAAGCCCGGGCGATCGGGAAGCGAAAGAATGGGTGGCGGGACACCTGGCCCGTCGAAACGTTCTCAATAAGTCGATCCGGGACTATGCCGCGTCCCGCTCCTTTGCGTCGGTCGACTTGTTTTCCGCCACCGTGGACCCCGCGAGCGGCCAATTGGCGGCTCGTTATTCGAACGACGGTCTTCATTTGACAACGGCAGGCTACATGCGGTTTGCCGAGCTGATAGCTCACATTCTGCTCTCGAGGTTAGAGCGAACGACCCGATCCTAAAGGAGGTGTTACGTGAGGGGCAGGAGCGCCGGTTCCTCTCGTGTTTGGACGCTGACGATCCCATAAAGATTTTCCCGGCATCCCGGCGGGCGAACAGAAACCGGATACAACAAGGAGCCGCACCCATGCGCTGGTTCAATTTTGTTGGATGGGGGATGTTGACGCTCGCCGTCATGCTGGATGAATGGCTGTATTTGTATCTGTGGGAAGAATTCAACGCGGGGGTGGTCGTTGCGGCCGTGATCTATTTAGTCGTTGCGATCGGATTGTCCGTTTGGGGAGGCCGGTCCACTGATCCGGACTGATGTCGCGAAGGGCGCGGTGTCCGATCATGTCATGCGCCGCCGATTCTTTCGCCTCCTGTCTCCTCCTCGATCCCGCGCATCTCACGATGTCGTGAGCGAACTCTCTCGAAAGAAAGAGGGTGGGAACGAAGTCGGTGTATCGCTCACGTCCGATGCCAGCGGGTCTCCAAGGCACCGTCCCGAATTTCCACTTCCACGATGTGCGGGGTGATCGGCAATCCAGGCGGAGGAGCCGTCGCGTCTTGGAGCGGAGGCAGGATGTGCGACGGATCGTGAGAAAAATGAATCCGTCGCACCGTTCCCGCCATTGCCTCGAGGGACGAGCCTCTTGACGCGGTCACCAGCTCGTGGCAGGCCCGCTCGTAGTCGAAGATCTCCCGCAAGTATTCGATGTTCTTCCGAGGCAGCCACTCCCGCTCGACGCAACGTGCAAAAAGGTCTATTTCGCCGCGGAGTTGATAATCCGCGGGAGCCTCGGTCGACCATAAGTCGTCGAGCAAGTCGCGCAACCAGGGTTCCAGGACGACGCAGGTCATGGGGAAAGCGTCGCAGATGGATGTGAAGCGATTGGCTCGGGCCAGCGTGCAGTTGAGCGCCATTCCCGGCTGTCGGGAAATGCGCATCAGCCTCGCGCGCTCGCGATCGGTCAGCCCGTAGGGCGCCAGTGCGGACTCCCCATCGCGCTTGATCCGGCGGGCCAAGCGTACGTCGAGCGTCATGTGTGTGAGGGCGCGTTGAAATTCAGCAAGCGACACGGGTGAGTCCTTGGATCAGGAAGCGCCAACCTGCTCGATCGCGCGGCGGGCGATGTTCAACTGAGTCAGTACTCCCTGTCGGTGCAACAGAGGCCAACTGCCTTCATGAAACTCGAACGTCACGGCTCGCAAATTGGGAGCTCGCGGGAGCACCCATTCGAGCAGCGGCCAAACCCCCGCGTGCACCGGTCCGGCGTGTGAATCGGTATGGAGCCCCATCATCTCGTCACCGCCGGCGATGTGAATCTCAATGACGCCGGAAAGGTCGAGTCGTCGAAGGTATTCGGGCGCGTCGCAACGACGGTTGCGGGCGTTCGCATATAGATTGTGGAGATCCAGCAACATGCCGCAACCGGTCTCGGCCATGAGCGCGTTGAAAAACTCCGCCTCGCTCATTTCCTCGTCGCCGTAATCGACGTATGCGACCGGATTTTCAAGCAGGAACGGGACGCCCACCGTCCGCCGGGCCGAGCGGACGCGCGGAATCAGGAGGTCGAGCACCTCGGCATCGTATGGCATCGCCAAAGCCAACGCGGCGTGCGTGCCGTGGCCGGAACCGACGCGCGTAAACGACAGGTGTTCGCTCACCCATGCGCAGTCCAGGCGCTCGCACCAGCGGGCCAATTGATCGAGATACTCGGTATCGAAGAAGTCGGCGCTGAGAATCGAGAGCCCGATCGCGTGCAATGCGATCGGCAACCGATGCGCGGCCTGTTCAACCGGCGCAAGCGGAACCGGCAGCTCTTCAAAACGCCGCCGGTGTCCGGGGCCGTGATCGATCCATGCTCGATCCGGAATGACGGCCAGATGGTTCAGTTGCTCGAGATCCGCGCGAACGAAATCCGCAAGCGCGGGGTTGAAAAGCAGCCCGACACCGGGTTCGGTGACCCGCGTCACGACTCGATTCCCTTACAGCTTCACCTGAATGACGTCGTCGAAGCGATGGCGGATCCAGATGTCGAAGCCGGAAATGCAGGCGGGGCAGGCCTTGAGGCCGACTTTCTTGAGAATTTCAGCGTTGCGCGTGATGTTCTTGGCGAGCGCGGTGGAAACGTCGGCCAATGTGCCGCCTCCCACGAGGGCGACTTCGACCGCCGGGCGGCCGGAAGCGCCTGTCTTGCTCAGGTGAAACGTGGCCGTCCCTTTTCGATTGGTCATGGTGTGCAACTCCTTTCGTTTGGTTAGGGGATTGTGAATGAACGGCGCGTGAAACGCCGCATGGCGGAGGCAGGTATATCGTGAGCCGGTGAGTATGTCAAGCACGCACATAAGGAGAAGCGGCATGACGGGTTTGTCTTTATGCAGTAGTACGCATGTTCCGCGCCGATGAATTTCCGAAGATGAAACAGGCCGGTGCGTCGGCTGATGCAAAGACAATCCTGTGGGAGGAGGGGCTCCGGAGGAGCTGTTTTCAAAAACAATGGGATTACAGAACCCGCCAGGTGCGGCCGTCGTTTTGGATGAGACGGTCGGCTTCCACCGGCCCCCAAGTGCCGGCCGGGTATTCGGGCAACCAGCGGAGCCCTTGTCTTTCCCAGGCATCGAGAATCTGAGTGATCCAAGCCCAGGAGGCTTCGACCGCGTCGCGTCGCATGAAACGGGAGGCGTCTCCGGCCATCACGTCGAGCAGGAGCCGCTCATAGGCTTCCGGCGAAGGACGTCCGAAGACCTCCGTGTATTTGAAGTTCATCTCCACCGGATGGGTTTGCGCCCTGGTGCCCGGCACGCGGGAGACGATGCGGAGCGAGAGTCCTTCCTCCGGCTGAATCCTCAAGGTCAGCACGTTCGGCGCCTGTGGTTTCCGAGGGTCCGCGTTGAACAGAATTTGCGGGATTTCTTTGAAGTACACGGCCACTTCGCTGGCGCGGAGCGGCAAGGCCTTGCCCGTCCGCAAATAAAAGGGCACGCCGGACCACCGCCAGTTTTCGACGAAACATTTGACGGCCACGTAGGTTTCGGTGACGGAATCGGGTTTGACGCCCTTTTCGCGTCGATAACCGGGCACCGGTTTCCCGTGCACCGTTCCTTCCGTGTATTGCGCTCGCACCGTGACCTTGTCCACGTCTTGAGAGGTGATGGGTTTCAAGCAGCGGAGGACTTCCATCTTGGCGTTGCGCACGACGTCCGGGTCCAAAGAATAGGGCGGTTCCATCGCGACCAGACAGAGCAATTGGAGCAGGTGATTCTGCACCATGTCCCGCAGGGCGCCGGCCTCTTCGTAGTAAGAGGCCCTGGTTCCGACTCCCTCCGCCTCGCTGACGGTGATTTGGACGTGGTCGATGTACTTGCGGTTCCAAATCGGCTCGAAAATACTGTTGGCGAAACGCACGACCATCAGGTTCTGAACCGTCTCTTTGCCCAAATAATGATCGATACGGAAAATTTGCGATTCATCGAAGACCCGGCCCGTGGCGGCGTTGATCGCCTGTGCCGACGCCAAGTCCCGTCCCACCGGTTTCTCAACGATGATTCTGGCATAGGGGGAGCGGGCGCCGGGAGTCCCGGCGAGGCCGCTGGCTTCCAGTCCTTCGCAAACGGGAGTGAACGAACTGGGAGGAATGCTCAGATAAAAAATACGGTTCCCCGGGAGTTGAAACGACCGTTCAAGTTCTTCGACGCGGGCTTTCAGTCCGGTATAGGTTTGAGGATCGTCGTTTCCGCCGGCCAGATAGAACAGACGTTGCGAAAAGGCGTTCCATGAATCTTCGATCAAGGCCCGCCGGGAATGGGCGATGACGCCGTCCCGCATGACGGATCGGAATTCCTCATCGCTCATCGGCGTGCGGCCCAATCCCAGCACGACGTAGTTGGACGGCAGCAACCCGTCCAACAGCAGATTGTACAGGGCCGGGACCAGCCGGCGTCGGGCCAAGTCGCCGGAGCCGCCGAAAATGACGATGGTGCAGGGATCAACGGGAGTAATGGTTTCCGTCGGAGGACCGTTCTCGAGACGATGGGCTTGGGGTTCCATGGAGACCTGCATGATTCCAGCGAGGACTATTGCTTGACGGCGTGGCCGCCGAAGGCGTTCCGCAGCGCGGCCAACAGTTTTTCCGCAAACGAGTCGTCCTGTCGCGATCGAAACCGGGTAAAGAGAGCCGCCGTGAGCGTGGGCACCGGCACGTCTTTGTCGATCGCGTCGGCGATCATCCAGCGGCCTTCTCCGGAATCCTGCACGTATCCTTTTAATTTTTCCAGTTTCTGATCTTCTTTGAGCGCGCCCGCCGCCAATTCGAGCAGCCAGGAACGGACGACGCTTCCGTGCATCCAGAGATCCGCGATACGGGCCAGGTCCAGCTTGTACTCGCTCTTGGACATCAGCTCGAAGCCCTCCGCGTATCCCTGCATCAGGCTGTATTCGATGCCGTTGTGGACCATCTTGACGTAATGACCGGCACCCACGGCACCGACGTGGGCCCACCCCTGTTCAGGCGCCAGAGTGGTGAAGATCGGAGCCAGCCGGCTCACGGCCGCTTGTTCGCCTCCGATCATCAGGCAATAGCCGACCTTCAAGCCCCAGATGCCCCCGCTCGTGCCGACGTCCACGTAGTGGATTCCCCGTTTCTTAAGCTCGGCGGCCCGCCGCACGTCGTCATGGAAGCGGGTGTTACCCCCGTCGATGATCGTGTCGCCCGCTTGCAGCAGCGAAGCGACCGTGTGAACGGTTTCTTCCGTGGGGGCGCCGGACGGCACCATGATCCAAACCGTCCGCGGAACGCTCAACTTGCCCACCAAATCGGCGACGGAGGAGGAGCCGACGCACCCCACGCCCTCCGCCTGCCTGACGAGGTCGGGCGAACGGTCGAACACGACGACGCGATGGTCGTCGCGCCGCAGGCGAGTCACCATGTTCATACCCATTTTGCCGAGGCCGATGAATCCCAACTCCATAACCGCTCCTTTGTGCGCGTTACTCCGATGACGAGATTGGAAGCCTCCGTGCGTGTTTCGCACCGACGGCGTCTTCATTGACCGCCATAGGCGAAACCGTGGGGCGATTGCAGGTGCCGATCCGCCGGTCAGTCGATACGGGCGGGGTTCGGGACCTCCTTGAAGAGGAGATCGGCAAATTGCCTCCCAAAGTTGAGCCGGTCGGCCACATTCGTTGCGGAAAGAAAGCGGCCGGCCAGATCGGCCAGGGCCGGGTCGCGCGAAACCATGAACCGGTGGACATCCGCCGGAGCGACCAGCCAATAGCCTCTGAGACGAAAGAAAGCCAGGACACAGTCCTCGTAAAACAGGCTCAGCAGATATTGCGCCGCGGCCGGTTTGTCGGAGAGATCTTCCGCCTTCCCCAACCAGTGATAACACTCGGCTTTCAGGCGAATTCGTTCATTGATCGTGGCCGGAGGGGGGCCCTGACGGAACCGGTGGTGGGCCTTCTGAATCAACTGCGCGCAGATTCCATTGTGGTCGAACAGGATGCGGGCTTTTCTGAGCAGTGAGGGCAATCGGAGAGAATGGGCGAGCTCCTCCTCGACCTCTTTGTGTCCTCGGTATCGGATGTCGGCCAGACGGTCTCCGACACGCAGGATTTCATGGCCGTCGGCCTGGCCCTTGACCAAAGCGATCAAGTCGATGTCGCTGTGGGGGGTGACGGCTCGACGCGCTCCCGATCCGACGAGCAGCACGCCGACCAAATCACCGCCGCGCCAACCCCTGACATGGCTCAGAGCGACGTCGACTCCGTCGTCGAAACCGGGAGTCTTGGGCGAGGCCGGCTGTTCCGGCTGTTCCGGAATGTTCAGCAGCTCGGCGTTGAGTTCTTCGCGAGTCGGTGAGTCGGGAGCTTTGCTCGAATCCATCACTGGATCAGCCGACGATTTCATGGAGTTGCACAATTTTTAATATACGGTCAATTCCGAGGAATTGCATTGATGATCCGTGTCGGCATTCTTCGGCATTCTATGGAGGGTGAGAACGGGTGTCAATGCGAGGGAACGTGGCACGGGAACGCGAGGAGCGGTCACGGCGCGAGAACCTTCGTGAAAACGGCCCCGGCTTCGTCGATCTGTTTTGCGGTTACGTTGAGATGGGTGACGGCTCGATAACTCAAGCCGCCGATCGCATTGATCAGGACGCCTTCTTGTCTCAACGCGGCGACGATCTCGGCCGGAGATCGTCGATCTCCAACAATCTCGAAGATCACGATGTTGGTCTCCACATGTTGAGGGGAGACGCGCACCGAGGGAATCTGTTGAAGCAGGCGGGCCAACTTTTTGGCGTTGGCATGATCTTCCGTCAGCCGCGCCACATGGTGCTCCAAGGCATAGATACCGGCGGCGGCGAGAATACCGGCCTGGCGCATGGCCCCGCCGTACATGCGGCGAAAGCGTCGCGCACGCTCGATGAGGTGTTGGTCGCTGGAAATCAACAATGAGCCGGCCGGCGCGCCCAGCCCCTTGGAGAGACAAATCGAAACCGTCTCAAAGTGTTGGGCGTAGGAAGCCGGAGGAATGGTCGTGGCGGCCACGGCGTTCATGAGCCGGGCGCCGTCCAAGTGCATGGGAATCCCATGTTTGACGGCGACGGCTCGAATCTTCTCGATGGTGGAGAGGGGATAGATTGTGCCGCCGCCCGCGTTGTGAGTGTTTTCGAGGCAGATGAGGCCCGTGGGGATACTATGCGGATCTTTCGGCCGGATGGCGGCTTCCACCTGATCGGCCGTGATGATGCCACGTTCTCCCGGCACCCAGTGCAACTGCACCCCGGCCAACGCGCCGGCGGCACCCTGTTCGTAGCGGACGACGTGGCTCGTCCCCTCAACGATGACTTCCTGCCCCGGCTGGGTTTGTGAGCGGATGGCAAGCTGGTTCGCCATGGTGCCGGAGGGGACAAAGAGCGCGAATCGCTTGCTCAGCATGGCCGCCGCCATTTCTTGCAAGCGGTTGACGGTGGGATCTTCTCCATAGACGTCGTCGCCCACCTCGGCCTCGGCCATGGCTTTGCGCATGCCGTCCGTCGGCTTGGTGACGGTGTCGCTGCGAAGGTCGATCACGGACGCTCCTCTTTCTTCTGGCCGGACATCAAAGCGCGCCCATTCTAGCAGAATCTTCTCCTTGCGGGCCAAGCCGGACCTGCTAGACTGGCCCCTCCATGGCAACGGAGATTGAACCGGATCGCTCGCTCCTGAATCGGGGGGCTGCTTTGTTCGGCGCTCGACCGGAAGAAGTGGTGCCGCTGGCCTGGGCGTTCGCTTATTTTTTCTGCCTGCTGTGCGGCTATTCGATTCTCCGTCCGGTGCGTGACGAAATGGCCATCGAAGGGGGGATCAAGCACCTTCCCTGGCTGATGAGCGCCACGTTCGTCACGATGGTGCTCGCGACGCCGCTGTTCGGCTGGCTCTCCGCCCGCTGTTCGCGCTCTCGATTGCTCCTGACGATCTATACGTTCTTCATGACCAATCTGGCGGTCTTTTATGTCGTGATGTCGAGCCATTGGCAGGCGGAATGGGTGGCCCGTGGTTTTTTTGTCTGGCTCTCGGTGTTCAATTTGTTCGTCGTGTCGGTGTTTTGGAGTTTCATGGACGATCTGTTTACGCCGGAACAGGGGACGAGGCTGTTCGGCGTCATCGCCGCCGGCGGGAGCAGCGGCGCGTTGCTCGGTCCCCTCCTCACGACGGGCTTGACCTTTTTTATTTCGGTTCCGGAGTTGATGCTGATCTCGGCCGGCTTTCTGGGGTTGTGTCTGGTTTGTATCGACCGACTTGAACGGTGGGGGGCTAGACGCACGGCCCGTCATCCGCCTCATCCAGGCGACCCGCTCAGGGGAGGCGTGTTGGCGGGCGTGCGCCTCGCACTGTCGTCGCCCTATCTCCTGGGCATTTGCGGCTACATCGGGCTGCTGACCATGACGGCCACGTTTCTTTACTTCGAGCAGACCAGACTCGTAGCGGACCATCTGGATCAGCCGGAAGCCAGGACCAGACTCTTTTCCGCGATCGATTTCACGACCAATCTGTTGACGTGGACGACCCAGCTTTTCATCACCAATCGGCTGATCGGGCGATTCGGCCTGGTCGCGGGCCTCGTGTGTCTGCCGGCGATCAGCGTCGCGGGATTTCTGGGGATCGCCCTCTGGCCGACGCTCGTCGTCTACGTCGTCTTTTCGGTTCTGCGAAGAGTGAGCGAATATGCCCTCTCCAAACCGTCGCGCGAAGTGTTGTTTACCGTGCTTAGTCGCGAAGAAAAGTACAAGGCCAAAAATTTCATCGACACGGCTATTTCTCGGGGCGGCGATGCCTCCACCGCCTGGCTGGTCAGCGGCTTGAAATCGTTGGGAGCCACGACGACCCACATCGCCTGGGCCCTGGTGCCGTTGATGGTTTTCTGGGTATGGCTCGCGCTGGCGTTGGCCAGACGCAAGGAGAAGATGTAGATGGAAGGGCCGGCATCCTTGGTTGGGATTTGCCAAGGCCGTTTGTTATACTCAAACCCATTCCGATGAGGAGCTCAGCATGGCGACGAGTCGAATCGAGATGAATCCCACAGTGATGATGGGAAAACCCGTCATTCGTGGCACACGTATTCCCGTTGAGTTGATTCTCCGAAAGCTCGGCGAGGGGGCCACCGAGGAGGATCTGCTCGATGCCTATCCCAGGCTGACCAAGGCCGATATTCACGCCGCCATTCGCTATGCGGCCGACGCCGTGGGCCACGAGGAGACGGTGCTGGTCGGAGCTCCTTCCCGTAAGCGCCGCAAACACTGACTCCGTGCGGTTTCTTGCTCCCAATATGAACAGAGATTTTGGCTCACGACTGCCTGTAGAGGTTAGAGCAATGGTTTCAGGTTTGGACATGTACAGCGCAAGAGTGTATTCCTGTAGCTCTCCTTAATTATGATTATGCATGAGCCATGCAAAGGTGAATCGTGCACAATGATTGTTCTTGGACGAGGTTTCAGGTTATCACAGCGTAGACGAAAACCCTTTGGGAAAAGTTATGGATCAACGTCATGGAATGGTCAACAAGCACGGGACGCAGATCTTTGTCTCTCCTATACTGTAGCTGGGTTCTCTTGTTGTTCCTGAAGAAATTTGGCCTTTATTTCTGCCAAATCAGCCGAAGAGTAGTCTTTTACCTCACGAACCTTTTGAAAGGAGTTATTGGTCCATCGGTACCATTGCAAGAGCCGTGGCGCCAAATAATAGGGAAGGTCGGTGGACCAATCGGTTTCTTTTGTGCCTATCTCGATGCGGCCGTCATGGTCAAAATCCTGAGCCCAAAACCCTTCAGGAGTGCCTACGGCTAGGCCACCAAGATGGCGAAATTCCATGTCCTTCCATCCGAAAACATCAAGAACTGAACCGTGGGCACCGCCAGGATATTGGACCAAAAGCTCATCCATTCCATCTCCATCTATGTCAGCATGTGAGATGCTGAATCGAGTATTAGAGTTTGGTTGACTGGGTGTGAAATTCCTATTTTGTAAAGTAAAGCGATGCAGTAACTGTTCTGCAATCTGATCAATCTGATCAATCTGATGCGGTAGCTTTTGGATACTTTCTGTGAATTGCTTTTCGGCATCATCTGCACGGTGATGTTCCCAAAAGGCAATGGCCGTTGAAAGTATTGTGAGAATGAAGCTGACAATCCCTAAAATATCCATATGAAACACTTGAAACACTGCAGCCTTAGCAATGAGACCGACACATCAAAAACCAATGGTTTACACTTAGCAAATCAATTGTGGGGTGTCAAATGTTCATCTACGCATGTCGATGGCTTGAGGGATGCTCTTCCTGGAGAGCTCAGGCTAGAAGAGCGAGCATTCTGTAAAGAAAAGGATGACGAACAAGATTTTTCTATCCCTCCACCCTTGCAAGCGTGTTTTCATCCGTGTGATGAAACAGCTCAGGGCGGCCGGGCATGAGAAGCTGTGTGTCCTCCCGATAGTGAAAGTGATCGCGGTCCATGATCGTCACGGTCAACTCGTACCGCACGGTCTTGAACTCCTTGGCGAGGAACCGGTTTGAGCAAATGCCATAGGTGTCCGATCCAGCCTCGGCCAGCAGGGTAAAGGTTGCGGCCGTCGGCTCGGCCGTGCCGCCGGCGATCAGCGCCACCCCGCGCGGCACGATGAAACAGCGCAACACCTGTCGTTCCCCTGGGTCCCAGAGCCAGTAGCCGACTTCTTCATGAAAGGGATCGGTTTCTCCGATCCGCCGTGCCACCGTGGCGTAGCGTAAGCCGTACAAGACTTGTTCGTGATTGCGTATCGGTCCGATCGGCTCAAAGGTGATCCGTTCGCGAAAAACGTTCCGTTCCGTCCCGCGATCGTCCCCCGGCGCCACGTCCGCGCCTTTGTCTCCCTCCCACATGCCGGCCAGCGGCGCCAGCGGCCCGAGTTGTTTGATCAAATCCGAATCCATAAGACCTCCTTCTTGTTGGCGATAGGACGTCGGCGAGGTGACAAAAGCTTGGACTATGCCTTCCGTAGTTCTGTTGCCGTGAAGCCGGCTCACTATCCCAGTCGTGCAGGTTGTCCGTCAAGCGGAATGAAGGATGGGCCCATGCACTGAAACAACAAGAGCGCCAAAACTCCTATTGCTTCGTCTCCATATACGTGTTAAGACGGAGTCCTCTCGTCGAAGAAACGGCATGATGATGACCCGAGACTCTCACGTGGCGCGACAGTTCGGCGCCAGCATCACGTTGAAGCGAGCAGAAAGTTTGGATCGGCAGCTTTTCCTTGTGAAATACGACCCATCCAATCAGACGATCCCGGGCCGGGTGAAAGCCTTGGGGGGGAAAATCGTTTTGAGTGCGTCCGGTTGGATGTTGGCGGAACTGCCCTTTTCGCCGGCCATGAGCCTTCAAAAGACCCCGGGATTTCATTTCGTCAGGGGAGTATCGATCGACCAACGCCGGCTGGAACTGTTCCGGCGTGCGGTCGAGGGAGCCAAATCCGATCGCGGATAAACCGACCGAAAGAAGGAGGTGCCTATGCCCAGTGTAGGTCAGGAGTTGCTGGATACCCCGTTTCCGGAAATGGTCACCAAATTGGCCCTCGGCATCGCCGCGGGGCAAACGGCATTGGACGAAGCATCGGTGGCGACGGCGAAACTGTTGGCCGAGACGACCGTGCCGATCGTGCTGAACGTCACACAGACCATCGCCGCCGACGGGACCGTCAGTTTCTCACAGTCGCCCCCCGTGGACGTCTCGTTGCTGCAGATCGGTCTGCTCCCGACGTTCTATCAGTTCACCGAGGCGACGATCGAAGTCACCATGGATATTAAGACCACCACAAGCCGTGAAACCAACGTGAAGATCGCGGCGCAGGCCAAGGTGGGCTTCGCGGTCTGGAGCGCTTCCGTAAAGGTGGATGTGGCGCATAACCGCAAATACGGCAAAGAAGTCAGGGGCACGGCCCGACTGTTCACGAGACTGGCTCCGGTGCCGCCTCCCCCGCGCATTGCGCCGGAAGTGACCGTGGTCGATAACCGTCAGGGTGGAGGTGTGTAATGTCGATTCGTCTGACTCCGCGCGACGCGAACGGAGGGCAAGAGCTGGCGGGGGCGTCGCTGGCCGACCTCATCTCGCAACTGGCGGAAGCCGTCGCCGAGGGACAGGCGAAATTGGACCTGTCGTCGGCGCAGGTCGCAGCCGAGCTGGCGAAGACGAAGGTGAAATTCATTCCGGCTATTCGGCAGATCATTGAAAAAGACGGCTCCGTGCGATTCGAGCAGGCCGAGCCGATGGAGGTCAGCCTGCTCGATCTGGGCCTTCAGCCGACGTTCTATTCATTCTCGGAAGCCACCGTGGAAGTCGCCATGGATCTCAAAGTCGTCGAGGAAACCACCACGACGGGAAGCGGCCGCGCGCCGGCCAAGATGCTGTTTGCCAGCACCAGGTCGTTGCGGACCGAGCGCAAGCTGAATCGTGACGTGAAAATCTCCTCGAAGATGTCCGCCAAATTGGTTCCCGTGCCGGCGCCGCCGCTGCTCGGCCCGGCGCGCGACGTCGAAGACCGGCGCGAAGGGGGCGGCGCCTAAAGAAGAAAGATAATGGAGGAGGCCGATGGCGGGTGAGATGAAAGTTGAAGATCTGCTCGGCGAGTTGGGACAGGCGATCCATACGGCGCAGATGCGTCTCAACAAGCAGAGCCAGGAACGACCTCCGGGATCGGCTGGATTGCCCACCACTCTTTCCATCAGCGAGACCGATCTCGAAGTCAAGATTCTGTTTGAGGAAAAACAGGGAAGCGCCCTGGTGAGGCCGGTCGGCCGGGCTTCCGCCGATACGCCGTCCGCCGCCTTTTCCACGCTCCGCGCGAAGATCGTGGCGGTGGCCGATGAGGACGTCCGTCCGCCGCAACGGACTCCCTCCGACGTGCGCGAGGAGATCATCAAGCGTCCGGATATCGCGCGTCTTGCCAAGATCTTCGGCGATCTCCAGGTCACGACCACGTTCGTGCCGGAGGCGGCCCGCTGGCTGGTGGACGTGGTGGAGCCGTCCGGCTCCGTGCTGCGACGCATTCAGGTGGAAGACGGAAAGCCCCAATGAGCCCCTCCAAAGCCTCCAAGACCTCCAAGAACGGCTCCGCGTCCGCCGGCTCTCCGTCCGGGCCGACGACCGATGACCGACTCCAAGCGTTGATCGCTGAAAATCGGAAGCTCGGAGAAGAGTTGCAGGAAGCCCAAAAACTGGCGGCGGCGCTCGAAAAGACCAACGCCCAGTCGATCGCCGCTCGCGACAAGGCGTTGAAAGAGGCGGAAGTCGCAAAAAGAACCGCGACGGAACTTCAAAACAAAATAGAGGAACTGACGGCTTCCAACAAAAAAATGACCGCCGAGATCGCGCGTCTCACCCGTCAGGTGGAGCGAACGCCGCTGAATCCGGTGTCGCCCGAGGAGGCGGCGGCGCTGTTCGATAAGTTCATCGGCGGCATGAAACTGTCTCGCACTCTCGAACTGCGCGATGTCAATCTCACCTTGAAGGTCGCCACGGGTAAGTTGGGCAATCAGACCGTCCTCTTGTTACCGGAGCCGGGCGCGGTCGATCCGGCGTCGCTCCACGAACTGAAGTTCAACCTGCGCGGCACGAACGTCGCCGAGGCGTCGGACGCCGATCGTCCGGTCAAACGCGGATGAGCAAAGAATCCCCCTCGGCGCGGCTCAAACGGTTGAGTCAAGAGGGAAAGCTCGCCTATGAAGCCGGGCGCTACGGTGAAGCCGAGAAGTGCTGGCGCGCGGCCCTGCGATTGGCGAAACATGGCGCGCCGGGCACGGCCGTGGCCCTGCGCAACAACTTGGCAGGACTGTTTCACGCTCAGAAAAAGTACGCTCTTGCGGCGAAGTACTTCGCCGACGCTCTTGCCGTCTGCTCTCACGAGGATCCGGCCGCCGCTCCTTTGCGCGCCACGATTTTAAACAATCTCGGCGAACTGTATCGCACCCAGGGAAAGACCGAACGGGCTGCCGCGTCGTTCGAGCAAGCCATTGCAATTCTGGAACGGTCGGCGGGCGGTCCGACGGTTCAACTCGCCCCGATGCTGAACAATCTGGCCGAGCTTCATCGGGCTACGGGAAAGCGTGAGCAGGCCGAGCCGCTCTATCGACGGGCGTTGGATTTGCTGGAAAAGACGCTCGGGCCCGCACATGCCCAGGTCGCCGTGGTTCATAACAATCTCGGCGGACTGCTGCTCGACGCCGATCGATTGGAAGAAGCCCAAACGGCCTTCGAGCGCGCGTTCGCGGTCCTGAGTCAAACGTTGGGAGAACGACACCCGCAAACGGCGCAGGTCATGCTCAACTGCGCCACGGCGTTGCGCCGTCGAGCCCATGCCCTCGAATCCCAAGCCCGTGCCCTGTTGGCCCAAACAACCACCGACCAGATCTCGAAGGGGTAGAGGGCGAATCATGGGCGCCGCGGCTGACTCTCATCTCCCTTGAACCGGCATGAAAAACCGGACGTGTGACAGGGGCACGATCCGGCTCCGTCGGCTTTACCGACAAAAAAATCGCGTGGTATAGTCTGCCGCCGCTCGCGCGGCGAGACGAGAATGGATCAACCGCCCGCCACCACGGAGGTCGAGAGGAGTCTCAATGCCGGAAGTTCCTGCCAAATTGTACGTCGAGAAATTGCTGAAGGAGAGCCGCGGCGACGCAAGGCGGTTGGCCTTGATGTCGGCGGCCGTCAAGGATTCGGCGCTGCGAGCGATGGCCGATGAGCTGGAAGCCGAGGAAGAGGCGATTCTCGCGGCCAATGAGCGGGACGTCGACGCCCTCGGTGCGTCGTACGAGGGCGACGTCGGCAAGGACCGAATGAAAGAATTGGTCGCGCGCGTGCGTCTGACGGCCGAATCCGTCAAGGAGATGGCCGATCGGCTTCGTGTCGTCGCCGACTTGCCCGATCCCGTCGGCGCCGTCACCGGCAGGTGGGAAAGGCCGGATGGACTGCAGGTCGAGCGGGTTCGCGTTCCGATCGGGGTGATCGGCGTCATCTCGGAGATGAATCCGCTGGTAACGGTCGAATCAATCGCGCTGTGCCTCAAGTCCGGCAACCTCTGTGTTTTTCGAGGCGCTCCCGAGTGGAAGGAAACGCATCGGGCCCTGGAAACGGCGTTGCGCCGCGCGGCGGAACGAAGCGGGCTCGCCGCCGGCTCATGGATCGTGATCGATCGCCCGGACAAAGAGATGGCCCTCGAACTGATGCGGTCCGGCAAAAACCTCGACGCGCTGATTGCGCGCGGAGGGATGGGGCTTCGCAAGGTCGTGATGGAACAGGCCAAGGTGCCGGTGTTGTGTCATGACGGAGGATTGACGCACCTCTATGTCGACGGGGAAGTCGACCTTCCGCTGGCGCAAAACGTGGTCATTAATTCCAAAGTCCAACGGGCCGCCGCCGCCAATTCGCTCGATACGTTGTTGGTCGAACAGATCGTCGGGCGGCAATTCTTGCCTCCGCTGATCAACCGATTGCTCGAACAATTCAAGGTCGAGGTGCGGGGTTGTCCCAAAACCATCGCCCTGATGGGGCAGATGGCGATGACGGGTCACACGGCGATCGTGCCGGCGACGGAGGCCGATTGGCGGACGCAGTTTCTCGGGCCGATCTTGGCCGTGAAGATGGTGGAGGGACTGGATGAGGCGATCGCCCACATTGCCGGCCACGGCCCTTGTCTCACGGCGGTGATCGCGACGGATCGCTATGAGTCGGCGATGCGGTTCACGCGAGAGGTCGATGCCGGGGCCGTGTTGGTCAACGCGTCCTCGCGGCTGAACGCGGGAGACGGTTTCGGTTTTGGTGTCGACATCGGCCTCGGGGTCGGACGCCTGCACGCCAAGGGTCCGATCGGGCTGGAGCAGTTGACTTGCGAGAAATACGTCGCCTTCGGAACCGGCCAATTGCGAGCGCCCCATCCGGTTCCGGACACTTACTTCGACGCCATCATGTTGAAAAGGGCGTGACGTCCGTCGGGCGTCCATCGCATCGCCGTCCGTCGAGGCAAATTTGTGACGGATGAGAAAAACGACGAGATACGGAAGGCGCTTCACGACCATCTTGCGCAGTGGGGGCTCAAGCGATGGGCGACGGCCCGCGAGTACCTTGCCTGGCAACAACGACTGGTAGCCCCTGAAGCTCTTGAACGATTCGCCGAACAAGCCGAGCGAAGACGAGGCGGCGAGGCACATGCCGATGTCGCCTTTTACGATCTCTCGGCTCAGCCCGGCCTCCTTCCCGTCCTCCAGAGCCAACGGTACGACTATTATGAATCCGCGGGGTTGTCCGTGGCGTCCCGTATCGGAGACGCCGCCCGCATCCTCGATTTCGGCTGCGGAGTGGGGATTCTCACGACGTTCTACGCCCGTCTGTTTTCCGATCGTCGTTTCGTCGGAATCGATCGTTCGGAAGCTTCGATCGCGGCCGCGAGACGGAAGGCCGACGAGCTGGGTTTGAGCAACGTCCGGTTTGAGTGTCTGGACGTCGGCGCCGATCGCAATGGGCCCTCCGAAGCCTATGATCTGATCCTGTCCACCCACGCGTTGGTTCAATACGAGCGGGACCCTGGTCTTCCGAGCGCGAGCTGGCGGACTTTTGAAAGGGCGCGGGACGCCGGTCAACAG
Organism: Nitrospira sp.; assembly: GCA_024331125.1. Classification (GTDB taxonomy): domain Bacteria; phylum Nitrospirota; class Nitrospiria; order Nitrospirales; family Nitrospiraceae; genus Nitrospira_D. The sequence continues at coordinate 201,098 of JANDJI010000004.1, read as the reverse complement.
GCGGCGTTCGAACGTCGTACCGGCATGGGAGCCAGGCTTGACCGGCTCGCTTCAATCTTGACTCGACAAGGGCGGATGATCGCGCTCGAAAAGACCAGACAGCTCGCCAGGCGGGTGCCGTTTCAACGGGCCATGGCTGCCAGGGGATTGCATTTGATCGAGAAGCCGGAGCCGATCCGCTACAGGATTTTTGAAGATGTGACGGATGACGGTCCCCTTTATCACGTGGGTAAAGGAGGCAAGCCTTTTCTCGAATGGGACGAGTCGCCGGAGCCCGATGACGGCCGGCCGTTTGATCCCGCCTGCGCCGACAAGTCGTCGCGCAACATCGAGGCTCCCCTGTACGAAAACCACCGGCCGTCGGCGCAGGCGGCGTGGGAACGGCTGATCGACCGTATCGTCACTAAAGAGGCGACCCGCCGGGAGCCGGATGGTCGGGAGCTACACGTGGAGCTGGGCATCGCGAACGGGCTTGCCTATCTTTACTGCGCCAATACTTTCGATCAGCGACAATTGGTCGTATTCGATCCGACCCATGCCCATGCGCTCGAATCGTATTATCGGGAGATTGTCGGAGGCATGCCGTCACCGGTGCCGTCGGAGAATTCACCGCGCGCCGGTTTCAAGGAACAGGGGTGAGGCGCGCAGCGGCCGGTGAGCCGTTCGGAACATACTTGGCCCGCCGTTCTTTCCGAGCTTACTGTGCCGAGCTTACCGTGCGGCGATCGCCGAGGCGGCCGGCTCCTCGGTGTCTTCGTGCGCGGACGCGGGCGATTCTTGATCGAACGCCGCGCGAAGAACCTCTTCGATCCGTTCGACCAGGATGAAGGTCAGCTCATCACGGACCTCCGCCGGGACTTCCTTCAAATCCTTCTCGTTCGCCTTCGGCAGAATGACGCGCGTGATGCCGGCGCGGTGCGCCGCCAACACCTTTTCTTTGATGCCGCCGACCGGCAGGACCAAACCGCTCAAGCTGATTTCACCCGTCATGGCCGTGTCGCTCCGGACGGCTTTTCCGACGTAGGCCGAGGCCAGGGCCGTGACCATCGTCACACCGGCCGACGGTCCGTCTTTGGGAATGGACCCGGACGGCACATGGATATGGATGCCGTTGCGCTTGAAGCGGGAGATGTCGAGTCCCATGCTTTCCGCGTGCGACCAGAGGTAGCTCCGTGCCGCTCGAGCCGACTCCTGCATGACGTCGCCCAGTTGGCCGGTCAGCGTCAGATCATGGTTGCCCGGCAAGAGCGTTGATTCGACGTAGAGGACGTCGCCGCCCGTGGGAGTCCAGGCCAACCCTGTCGCCACGCCGGGCGGCAAATTTTTCCGCGCTTCTTCGGGGATGAACCGTTCGGCGCCGAGCCAATCCCCCAGCGCGGCGGCTTGGATGACGACGGGCGTCCGCTCCCGACCTTCCGGCAGTTCGGCGAAGGCCAACGCGATTTTTCTCGTCAGCCGGCCCAACATCTGTTCAAGCTGACGCACGCCCGCTTCTCTCGTGTACCGGGTGATGATCAGATTGAGCACTTCGTCCGATAGGACGGCCTGGTGCGGCTCGATACCGGCTTCCTTCAGCCGGCGAGGCCACAGATACCGCCGGGCGATTTCCGCCTTTTCACGCTCGCTGTAGCCTTGCAGGCGGATGACTTCCATGCGGTCCAGCAACGGCTGACTGATCGTGTCAAGCGTATTGGCCGTCGTAATGAAAAAGACCTTCGATAAATCGAAGGGAAGGTCCAGATAGTGGTCGCGGAACGTGTGGTTTTGCGCCGGGTCCAGAATTTCCAGCAGAGCGGACGCGGGATCGCCGCGGAAATCGCGCCCGAGTTTATCCACCTCGTCGAGCATCAACACAGGGTTGTTGACGCCGGCTCGGCGGACGGCTTGGATGATGCGGCCCGGCAGGGCTCCGACGTAGGTGCGGCGATGACCCCGCAGCTCCGCCTCGTCGTGGACGCCGCCCAAGCTGAATCGCTCGAAGGCCCGTCCCATGGCCCGTGCGATCGATTGGCCCAAACTGGTCTTTCCGACGCCCGGAGGGCCGACCAAGCAGAGGATGGGGGCCTTCGCCGAGGGGTTCAGCTTGAGGACGGCCAGATGTTCGACAATGCGGTCTTTGACTTCCTTGATGCCGTAATGGTCTTCTTCCAATACCGCTCTGACCCGTGAGAGGTCGAAACGTTCATCGGATGTCTTCGTCCAAGGCAGTTCGAGTACGAGTTCCAAATAGGCCCGCAGGACTTGATGGTCCGGCGAGGAGGGCGGGACCTTGGCCAAGCGATTCAACTCGCGCTCGACTTCCTTGCGCACGTGATCGGGGAGATCGGCTTCCGACACCCGCTTTTTAAGGGCGGAGATCTCGCCGTCTTCGCCTTCGCTTTCGCCGAGTTCCTGCTGGATCGCCTTGAGCTGTTCGCGCAGGATGTATTCCCGTTGACTCTTGGATATTTTCTTCTGGGCGTCATTGGCGATTTTGTCGCGGAGTTGGAGAATTTGGATCTCCTTCGAGAGCGCGGCGTAAAGACCGCGGAGCAAGTCGACCGCGGAGGAACACTCCAGCAGCGTTTGCTCTTCCGCTACCGTCAAATTGACCAGGGATGTGATGCGATAGGCCAAGGCGACCGGATCGGTTTCGTCGACCAAAGCGGCGCTGATCTCTTGAATGCCCGGGGATTGAATCGATCGCGAGAGTTCGGACAGCAGCTCCTTGATCGCGCGATGAAGGGCCTGAACCTCGGTTGCCGTCGAGTCGGACGGAGGATCGAGCAACCGCGCCCGCACCTTGAGGTACGGTGTCTTGTGCTCTTCTTTGATCACGACGACGCGATCCAACCCCTGCACCAAAACATGAAGGGCGCCTTCTGAAGATTGACCGATCTGTTTAATGATCGCTTTTGTGCCGATGGTATAGAGATCGGCCAATCCGGGCTCTTCAGTCTGGGGGTGGCGCTGGGCGACGATCACGATGGTTTTGTCCTCGGTCTTCATCGCCGCGTGAACCGCCGCGACCGAGCGTTCGCGTCCGACGGTCAGCGGCATCATGACGCCGGGAAAAAGGACCGTCCGTTTGATCGGGAGTACAGGCAGAATTGTGAAGATGTTGTTTTCCACGGGATTCATCCTTTTATCACGTGACAAGAGGCCGACTTGGCCTATCCATATGGTTATTCTACCAACAGTGATAGGTTCGTTGGGTGGGAAGTCAAGAGACGGAGCGTCTGAGAGGCAACCGGCAATGAGTCGGGAAGGGAGAAGGGAAAGGGGGTGAGGCCGCGCGACGCTTTAGTGCAAAGCGGGCGGAATTTATGCTATCCATCGTCTAGGGGTCGGTTGGAGCCTTTCTGTTTGCGGCGGGATCGTTCGTTAGTCGGGTCGGTCTGTCGGGCTGATCGGTTCGCCTCACCCACGGCCGGCCGCTCTCATGGGACGCGGGTTCGTTTCTGTCTACAAACTTATGAACTATTGTAGTCACTGCGGGGCTCCGGTTGTTCAAAAGATTCCTCCGGGAGACAACCTGCCCCGGCACGTGTGCAATCGGTGCGAGCAGATTCATTACCACAACCCTAAAATTGTGGCCGGGTGCATTCCCGAATGGGAAGATCGCATTCTTTTGTGCCGCCGCGCCATCGAACCTCGACTTGGGTTGTGGACGTTTCCGGCCGGCTTCATGGAGTTGGGGGAAAGCACCGAGGAGGCCGCGGTTCGAGAAACCAAGGAAGAGGCGCAGGCGGACGTCAAGATCACGGGACTGTACGCGGTCCTCAGCCTTCCCCATATCGGGCAGGTCTATCTGGTCTTTCGCGGGCGCATGTTGAGCCCTTCTTGCGAGCCGGGGGCGGAGAGTTTGGACGTGCGGCTTTTCCCCTTGGCCGAGATTCCATGGGAGCAGATCGCCTTCCCGGTGGTGCGCGAAACCCTTCGGCGCTACGTCGAGGACGCGGCGAGCGGGCGATTTCAATTACATCTTGCCAGCCTTCAAGACCGCCTTCCCCAGTAGGAGCATGAACGGTGTCAACCGAGCGGAAGGTCGTTCCGGAGGCTTGAGAATCGTTTAAGAAGTCGGTTCAGCCGTTCTTGCTGGGATGGCGCCACGGTGAGAAATTCCAATCCGATCCCGCAGCTTCCTGTCCATCGAACCGCTGCGTTCCCGATCATGATCGGCGCGGATTCGCCGGGCGGCTGGAGGTGCAGTTCCACCTGCATGCCGGTAAATGGGCGGATGACGCTCTCGATCCGGCATCCCTGCTGAGACAGATCTTTGACCGTTCCGGTGTAGCGGAGCCTCTCCCGCTGGGCATGCACGAGAACGACGGGAATCGCGACGGGAAACCGTTGATGCCTACGAACCATCATCTGACACGCTCGACGCTCTTTTTCAGGCGGCGTGGAAGAGTCACGTTGCCGCCGGTGCAGACTTTCTTGAGGCAGGCTATGGGCCCTTTACGATCTTGTCAATCAAAACGGAGATCTCAGCCGCCGTCGGGAGGAGGAGAAAATCGAGTGGACGATGCGTTCAAGGAAGGGACGGGCCGGTTATGTTCAGCGGAGCCAGTACCACGAACGATAGTATCGAGGGCCCCACCAGGGTCTGTAGGAGTAGGGCGGACCAAAGGCCCATGAATGGCCGAGAGAGAGCCAGAATCCCGCATGGGGCTGGAAGGTCACAACCGGAAGGGGCGGATAGAGAATGGGAGCGAATTGAATGGCGGGACGATCTGCAACCTGTCGTTGCAAGGCGTCCGTCGCGGCCTCCTGCCGGTCTATTTGCGTCTTGAGCCGGTTTACGGTGGCTTGTTGCGTGCGCAGTTGGTCTTCAAGCTGCGCGATCTTTTCGCGCTGAAGCTCATTCAACGTGTTGATACATCTGGCCTGGGCAACCCCCGTGTAGGAGGAACATTCCCACGGCACCGAGAGGGACTCGGCGGAGGAAGGTTGGGCCGGTATCAAGAACAGCATCGCGATCCAGCCGATTGTCAGTGCCGTCTGCGGGTTCTTTCTCATAAAGTTGAGAGTCTCGACCTTCAATTTGTATGTCGTAATTACACCATACCACGAGAAAGGGCCGTTGGACAGGTCGATGGTTTGATTTTGAAGACCCCGGTCCCTAGAATGCCGGCTTGTCTGGAGGGACGATGGGGTGAAGGCTCGACGGGGGACTCCGAAAAATCGTTCGGGGAAGGGAAATCGCGGCTATGAGACGACTCTCGACTCGTCAACCAAGCGCCGGTTTCAGCATCGCCTCTTAAAATGGTATCGGGAACATGGTCGTGATCTGCCGTGGCGAAAAACGTCGGACCCCTACCACATTCTCGTGTCCGAAGTGATGTTGCAGCAAACGCAGGTGGACCGCGTCATCCCCAAATATCATGAGTTTTTGGAGCGTTATCCGAGTTTGGAGGATCTGGCGGAAGCGCCGGTGTCAGACGTGAAAAAGACCTGGTACCCGCTGGGGTACAATGTTCGGCCGGAGCGGCTGCATAGCATCGCGTGTGAAACGGTTGAAAAGTATGGGGGAAAGTTACCTTCCGACGCGGAGGTTCTGCTGTCTTTCAAGGGCATCGGGCGGTATACCGCCGGCGCGATCCGCTCGTTCGCGTTCAACCAGGACGCGCCGATCCTGGACACAAACGTCAGTCGGGTGCTTCATCGGGTGTTTGTGGCCGAGGGGGATCCCAAGGCGCAGAAGTCGAAATTGTGGGAGTTGTCCGAAGCCTTGATTCCCCGGGGCAAGGGCTATGATTTCAATCAGGCCATCATGGATTTCGGGGCGATGGTCTGCACGGCCCGCGATCCCTATTGTCTGCTCTGTCCGATGAAGTCGTTCTGTAAGACGTATCCGTTCGGCTCCAAAGCCTCCGGTGATTGAGAATCGACCATGAAGATGATCGAGGTGGCGGCCGGGCTCATCCGCCGAAACGGGCGATACTTGATTGCTCGGCGGAAGTCCGGCACCCATCTGGCCGGGTTTTGGGAATTCCCGGGCGGCAAGCGAGAAGCGGGCGAATCGTTGACGGAATGTCTGCAACGGGAACTGTTTGAAGAATTGGGGATCCGAATCGACGTGCCGATCCCGTATCAAATCATCAGGCACGACTATCCTGAAAGAATCGTGGAGCTGCATTTTTTCCGCTGCGCCATCGAAGAGGGAGAGCCGACGGCCATAGAGTGCGAGGAGATTCGATGGGTGCGACCCGACGAATTGGCCGCGTTTGAGTTCCCCCCGGCCGACCGCCCGATCGTCAGGGCCTTGCAGCGCGACGACGAGGAAGGAAGGGGTGGGCGATGAAGATCGTGCTCGACATTGAAACCGTTCAGGCCTCTCGCGAGGAATGGGCTCGCATCATAGGAAAGCCCCCGCAAAGCCAGGAGGACTTCGGGTTTGAACCGAGCGGCGATCTTTTTACGGCGGGGGCAGCCGAGGAGCGACGAAGGGCGGAGGACGAGCTGTACGCCAAGTCGGCGTTCGACGGCACCTTCAGCCGGGTGGTGTGCATCGGATTGTTGGAGTTCTCCGATCAGATGGAGGCCAGGGGCGCCGTCGCCTGGTACGGTCAAAACGAGCGGGAGTTGCTCCGCCGGTTCTGGGCGCGCCTGGCTCAGATTCGGCCCACGCTGTTTATCACGCACAACGGTCTGGGATTCGATTTCCCCTTCCTCAAGAAACGGTCGATCATCCATCAAGTCAAGCCGAGCCTGGAGATCAATTTGGCCAAATTCCGGACGGAGCCGGTCTACGACACCATGGCGATATGGAGCAACTGGGATACGAGGGGCTGGATCAAGTTGGACGTGCTGGCCCGCGCCTTACAGGTTGAAACCAAATCGGGGAGCGGGGAACAGGTGGCCGAGATGTGGGAAAAGGGGCAAGGGCCGGAGCTCGCCCGCTATTGTTTGCAGGATACCTACGTGACCTATGCCTGTTATTGCCGCATGAATTTCAAGCAGCCCTTGTCTCGAGAGGTGGTGTTACTGCAACCCGAGTTGTTGGAAGTGAACTGACGTCCCGTGCCGGGTGTTGCCGACGAGATGCCGGAGATTGATCACCGCCGTCTGGGTTCCAGGCATCCAATTCATCGTATAGGCCGGTGACCTTTCGATCCGGGCCGCCATGCGCGGCCGGAATCCCAATAATCTCCTTCCGCCCGTGGTTGAAACAGTGATGTGGAGGGAATCATGGTGCCAATAGATGATGCCCGCAGCGGGTTCAGCGCCTGACCCTGCCGATGGGGACACCGTGAAACCGACCATTTGATTCGGTTTCGCTCGCGATAAACCGTCGGCCAGCAGGGGAGCTAGAAACTCGGCGTCCTCATCGCTGAATACTCTCATCGGCTTGCCGCCGTCTACGGGCATATTCGTGGATGAATCGGTCATGTCCTCGGCCATGAGGCCTTGGATGACGGTCAAAAGCGTTGCCCGATCGATGGTTGCCGGATGATCGACAATAAATGATCGGTCGATGATCGGCTTGAGATAGACCGTCCCCTTGGTACTCTTGTGGGTGATCGGTTCTCCGTAACCGACGGAGAGAGCGGAGCACCCGGTCGCCAGAAAAATGAAGAATAATGACGATCCGGCAACGGAGCATGCGGGAACGATCGACAAAACAGGCATGAGCGTCACAAGCAACCTACCAAATGCCTAAACCCATGAGAATCATACCGAGTGCAAGCCATCCCACCACACCCAGTGAAATGATCGATTCGACCGACATTCCGACAAGCTCCTTGCGAAGAATAAAAAAAGAGATCCGTTTTTGAGCATCCCCCATCATTACGGAAAAAATCGAGCATCTCTTGAGCCCCCCAAGAAGTTTGGATGTAAGCTAAGCAAATGTTATACCGACGCGGTCATTAGTGATGCCGCCAGCTAGAGCTGCCGTGCTAAAAGTCTTGCTCAGATAAGCGTATCGGTCTGATGGACTGTTTCACCCGTTTACCCGTCGAGGCATGGGGATGTCGAGAGGGGAATAATAAAAAGAGTGCGTGTCAATCTCCCTGATTAAGGGGACGTGAAATCGTCAATAACGTGACGATCAAAAGAGAGAACCGTATGAAGGGTGGAGAGTAAAAAGAGAACAGAAGGGGCGGTATCCGGAGAACAAAGTTGTCCACGAGCGAAGGGTGATCGGTACAGAAAAGTATCGTTAAGGCCGGCTCATGATCGGTAGGGGTGGGAATGCCCTGAACCGATCGGGATAAGACGGGAAGGTGTTACTTTCCGTAGAGCGTAGCCGCGGAAGCGTCGAAGATGTCTTTGGTGATCAATGTGCCGGGCTCAAAAGGGTCGGTTCCCTTCTCCCACACGACGGTGATGTTCCCATCCGTTCTTCCCATTCCTTGGGTAGGAGATTTGGTGGCATCCCGCTCCACCAGCACGTCGACCTGTTTTCCGATGTACCGGCGGTTGCGCTCAAGGCTGATCCGCCGCTGGATGTCCACCAATGTCGCCACGCGGGCCCCTTTGATCTGATCGGGAACATCGTCCTGGTATTTTCTGGCCGCAATGGTGTGTTTGCGCTCGGAATACTTGAAGATGTAGGCGGACTCGAATCGAACCCGTTCCACCACCCGTTGGGTCTCTCGAAAATCGTCGTCCGACTCCGAACAGAACCCGCAAATGATGTCCGTTGTGAGAGTGACGCCGGGGATGGTGTCCCTGATCTGCTCCGCGAGCGCCAGATATTCTCCGGCCGAGTATGTTCGGCCCATCAGTTCCAGGATACGGTCGCTCCCTGATTGAAGCGGGAGGTGAATGTGTTTGCAAATCTTCGGATGGGTGGCGATGGCTTTAAGCAACGCCGGGGGAAAGTCCTTGGGATGGGGTGAGGTGAAACGAACGCGATGGATGCCGGGAGTATCCGCCACTGCGCCGATCAGTCTGGCGAAATCCCAGTTACCGTGCCGGTAAGAATTAACGTTTTGTCCCAGCAGGGTGATCTGGGTGAAGCCGCGGGCCGCCGCATCGCGCGCCTCGGTCAGGATGGACTCCGGATCGCGCGACCGCTCTCGTCCCCTCGTATAGGGGACGACGCAGAACGAACAAAAGTTGTCGCAGCCTCGCATGACGGTAATCCAGGCGTTGACCCCGTCGTTTCGGTCCGGGAGGATCCCTTCATAGGTTTCGTACTCCGAGAGATCAAGCGCAAAGGCCCTTTGAGCAAATCCCTGCTCCTGAGCGGCCAGGGCGTTTGAAAGCAACAGGGGGAGCTGTCGATAGGCGTCCGGTCCGGCCAAGACGTCGATGAGCGGTTCCTGCATGGCCAATTCGCTCTTCAGATTCTGCGCCATGCAGCCCAAGACGCCGATCACCAGGGGGCGTCGTTTCTTGATCTCCTTGAGCTCCGTCAGATGCGCGTAAATCTTGTTGTGGGCGTTCTCGCGGATGGCGCAGGTATTGACCAGGAGCACGTCGGCCCGTTCACGATCCGGCGTAAACGAGAACCCCTCGCGCTTGAGCAGGGCGCGGACCAGCTCGCTGTCCGACTCGTTCATCTGGCAGCCGAAGGTCTCGATGTGGACCAGGCGGGGGAAGGGCATCGCCGTCATGGTTGCATCACAAGGTTTGGGGTCCGCTGCGGAGCGGCGACCTGTCCCATGACCCAACGGTCGGTTGCGGCCGTGATGGTGACCGGTTTGATCTGATTGTGCAGGTCATCGGTGTCGGCGACGGCTACTTTCGTGAAGTTCGGCGTGGTGCCGTGACGAAGACCATCCTGAACGCCCGTTTCAAAGAGAACGGGGACCGTCGTTCCGATCTGCCGGTGATGGAACGCGAGCTGCTTGACGCGCCCGATGTCGCGGAGGACGTCGACGCGCTTGCGGATGATCGAAGGCGACACGGCTCGCTTCATGCGGGCTGCGGCGGTTCCCGGCCTCGGCGAATAGGGGAACACATGGAGATAGGAAAAAGGCAGGTCCGTCGCGACCGAGACAGTATTGCGAAACGCCGCTTCGGTTTCTCCCGGAAATCCCGCCATCAGGTCGGTCCCTAGCCCGAGTTGAGGGATCTTGGCAAGGGCCCGCTCGATCAAATCGACATAGGCCTTGACCGTATGGCGGCGGTTCATGGCGTTCAGGATGCCGTCGTCTCCGCTCTGCAAGGGGATATGGAGCGAGGGGCACAGTTTCGAAGACCCGGCCAAGAGATCCAGCAATTCGTCGCCGACGGTCGTGGGTTCGATCGACGAAATCCGGATACGGTCGATGCCGTCGACTTGGTCGAGGCGCCGCAGCAGCGAGCAAAAATCGCGGCCGTCGTGAACGTACCGTCCGATGTTCACGCCGGTCAGCACGATCTCACGATAGCCGCGGGCGGCCAGGCCCGTCGCCTCTTCCAGGATGTCCTCGAGTCTTCTGCTCCGCTCGTGCCCTCGCGAAAACGGAATGATGCAGAAGCTGCACATGGCGTTACAGCCGTCCTGGATCTTGAGGGGCGCTCTGGTTGAATCCGGCTCGCCGAAGTAAGGGAGGTCGAAGTCTTGGCGCGATAGCGTCTTGGTATGGAGAATTTCGGGCGAACGGCGTTTTTCCAATGCATCGGCCGGGGGCAGATACGACGGCAGATCCAGCTTGAATTGGTTGCCGACGACCAAGTCGACGCCGGCCTCGCGGGTGAGCCGCTCCAAGCCTATTTGGGCGTAACAGCCGGTCACGGCGATGAACGCATGGGGGGAATGTTTGAGGGTTTTTCGGATCAGATACCGCGACGTGCGTTCGGCGTCCTCCGTCACCGCGCAGGTGTTGAGCACGAGCAGGTCGGTCGGCCGGCCGAATTCGACCAACTCAAATCCCTTCCGGCGAAGTCCTTCCCCCAGCACTGCCGACTCCGCGAGGTTCAATCGGCACCCCAACGTATGGAGCGATGCCCGGCGACTTGTCATAAGACGGGCATTATAGAGACGGCACTCCTGTTCCAGCAAGCGCCAGGCAAACACATTTCTCACTCTGTTTTGATTCTTTGCGCGTGCGGCGCCCACGTGATAGGATGCGCCACCTGTAGAGTTCCTGTCGCCCATTCGGTTCGGGCCGAGAAAGTCGAGCTGAAGAAGGCGGCGGGGGATAGGTTAAGTGACGATGGCCTATCGGCTGCTTTCCACTCTCGTCTTTTCCGCCGTGCTGCTCTGGTCGTCGTCGCCGGCGTGGGCCTACGATCAACTTCCCGTCGAGCCGGACGTGGGCACCCGCTTGGATGAGCTCTATGACCATGAGGCCCGGCTCTTTATTGCCTTGTATTCTCTGGCCGGTGACGGCCGGATCGACTATGTGACGGCCCGAGTGGTGCGAGAATATGCCCGCAGCACCTATGGAAACCCCGTCTATCAGACGGAGGCTCAGCCGATCTTTTATTGGTGGAACCACACGATGTGGAACGATCCCGAGCAGGACGGAGTCAACGGCAACGAACGGGTCTATCAAGAGAACACGGATTTTGACATGTCCCGCTACAAGCCCTGTTCGTTCAACGGGCAGTCCTGCTGATCCGTAGCCGTCTCCGAGCGTAGTTCCCCTTACACATTTCGAGATTCTGCTGAAGAACCGCGGTGGCGATGATATGCTCCCTCCGTATGAGTAGGCTCGTTTGACGTGAGCGTTGCTTCGTGACCGACTCCGCTTTCCAGTCTCGGTTCATCAATCGGCGTCTCGCCGTGATGTTGCCGTTGGGTTTCGTTTCAGGTCTCCCGCTTGCCCTGACCGCCGGCACCTTGCAAGCCTGGCTGACGGTGGAAGGCGTCGATCTCAAAACGATCGGCGTGTTTACGTTGGTCGGTCTTCCCTATACGCTGAAATTTCTCTGGGCTCCCCTTATGGATCGGGTCGTGCCTCCTTGGTTTGGGAGGCGTCGCGGATGGATGGTGTTGACGCAATCCTGCGTCGCGGCCGGGTTGGCCTTGATGGCGGCGACCGGTCCGCGCGATCATCCCGAAACGTTGGCGATCCTGGCGCTTTTGGTGGCGTTTTTCTCTGCCTCGTTGGACATCGTCTTCGACGCCTACCGCACGGAGACGCTTCATCCCCATGAACGGGGGTTGGGCGCGGCGGTCTGGGTCAACGGGTACCGAATGGCGCTGTTGGTCGCCGGCGCCGGCGCCTTGATGTTGGCCGACGTTGTCGGCTGGCAAGCGACCTATCTTGTCATGGCGGCCGTCATGGCGGCGGGGCTTGCCGCGATTGTGGTGAGTCCGGAACCGATTCGGCTCGCCGATCCTCCCAGAAGTCTGGCCGAAGCCGTGGGCGCTCCCGTAAGAGAATTCTTCTCCCGGCCCCACGCGGTGGGATTCTTGGCCGTGGTTGTGTTGTACAAGCTCGGCGATGCTTTCGCGTCCTCGCTCCAGACCGCGTTTCTCATCGGAGGAGTCGGTTTTTCATCCGTGGAAGTCGGGACGGTAAAGGGGGTCGGGATCTTCGCCACGCTCGCCGGCGCTTTGCTCGGAGGAGCGATGATGACGAGGATGAGCCTCGTTTCCGCCCTCTTGCTCTTCGGCCTGTTGCAAGCGGTGTCGAATTTGGGATTTGCCATCGTAGCCCTGATGGAAAAAAGCGCCGCCGTCCTGACGGCGGCGGTCGTGGTCGAAAACGTGACGGGTGGAATGGGGACGGCCGCCTTTGTGGCATTGGTGATGTCGCTGTGTGACCCTCGCTACACGGCGACCCAGTTCGCGCTGCTGTCGTCTCTTGAGGCGTTGGGGCGAGTCTTCGCAGGGCGCCCGTCCGCCGGTATCGTGGAGGTCGTCGGATGGGCGGAGTTCTTTGTCCTAACCTTTGGGGTCGCATTGCCGGGTCTCTTGGCGGTCTGGTCCCTCAGGCGTCATATCGAGCCGGAAGAAAGGAACGATGCTCGGGGGCTGTCTCACGCCGTATGAGTCCAATCCGATCGGGCGGATGCTTGCCTGGCCGGATTGCGAAGACATCAAAGTGTCGGAGCATCTCGGAGCGCGAAATGAGCCTTGTCCGTTTAGCCTTCCTAGTGGTGATCCTTGCCGGAGCGGTCTGGGCGGCATGGTCGAATCCGACGACGGATGACTATGTCCGGTTCGTCGAGTCGGAGTCGCACCGGGCGCTCGATCGACTGGATGAGCGGACCTCCGCGCACGACCAACGGCTCATTCACGAGGTCATTCGTACTCAAAGCAAGCAACTCATGGACGGCGTCGTTCGACCGGCCACGATTCGAAAGAATTGGGGATTTTTCAGTTGGTATGAAACCCGGGTGGCCGGGACCAAGGTGGTCGTGCTTGGGATCGGTGGCCGGTTCGTCCCGATCAGCGGAACGGAAGAAGCGGCAAAAACAATCGAACGGCTGCTGCAAGAAAGGTCCTAAACGTCCTGATGTGCCCGCCAACCCGGTGCTCCTGTGGATAACTGCCTCCAATCAGGGTAAAACTCAGAAAAAAATCGGCCCTAAAACAGTAGAGCCGCCTATCCACAGGCTACCCCCAAATTTCACAGAGACACCACTATATTTAGTGTTGACAAAAAAAGTCGATAGCTATATGTAGTCTCTCCACTGATTTGACGGTCATGAAGATGAGAGGAGGAAGAAGCCCTCATGTTCTTATGGCCAAGCTCACAGAGGATACATTCTATGTTGGCTCGCAATGCCAGGCGGTTCTGTTTCCACAAGGAGGAATCCCGTGAGGATTGAACGAAGATTCACCCATCGCGGTCGGAGTCCCTACGACGGAATCACGTTTGTCAAACGGTCGTCCGAGATTCGTAATCCGGACGGATCCGTCGTATTCAAGCTCGACAACATCGACGTGCCGGAGCAATGGTCTCAATTGGCCGTCGATATTTTGGCTCAGAAATACTTCCGAAAAGCGGGAGTGCCTCAGTGTGATCAGCAGGGGCAAATGCTGACGGGACCGGATGGGAAACCCCTGTTGGGCGGAGAACGCGATGCGCGCCAAGTCTTCGAGCGAATGGCCGGATGTTGGACGCACTGGGGAAAGTCGTACGGCTACTTCACAACGCCGGAGGACGCCGAGGCGTTCCACGATGAAATGTGTTACATGCTGGCGCGGCAGATGGCCGCTCCGAACTCCCCGCAGTGGTTCAACACGGGCCTCCATTACGCGTATGGTTTGTCGGGCCCGGCGCAGGGGCACTATTACGTCGATCCCGCCACCCGCGAGGTCGTCAAGGCGACAAACGCGTTCGAACATCCCCAGCCCCATGCCTGTTTCATTCAGTCGATCGAGGACGATCTGGTCAATGAGAACGGGATCATGGACCTTTGGGTCCGTGAGGCGCGGCTGTTCAAGTACGGCTCCGGGACCGGCACCAACTTCTCCAAATTGCGAGGCGAGGGGGAGGGACTGTCCGGCGGAGGCAAGTCGTCGGGTCTGATGTCCTTTCTCAAGATCGGCGATCGAGCCGCCGGCGCGATTAAATCGGGTGGAACGACCAGGCGCGCCGCCAAGATGGTATGTCTGGACCTGGACCATCCCGACATCGAAGAGTTTATCGAGTGGAAAGTGATCGAAGAGCAGAAGGTCGCGGCGATGGTGACCGGGTCGAAAATTTGCGCGCAACGCCTGAACGGCGTGCTGAAGGCCTGTCACGTCGTCGACGGCCAAGGGGCCTTGAAACTGGACCTCGATCCCAAGACGAATCCGATCTTGCGGGAAGCCCTGGCGCAAGCGCGAAGAGACATGGTGCCGGAGGCCTATATCCAGCGAATGTTTTCCTACGCGCAGCAGGGGTTCACACACTTCGTCTTTCACGAATACGACACCAACTGGGACGGCAAGGCCTATCAAACCGTGTCGGGTCAGAATTCAAACAACAGCGTGAGAATACCCAACGAGTTTTTCGCCGCCCTTGACGCCGACGGCGATTGGCATCTCACGCGCCGGATCGACGGCAAGGTCTGCAAGACCCTCAAGGCCCGCGATCTGTGGGATCGGATCGCCTGGGCCGCGTGGGTCTGCGCGGATCCCGGGACCCAGTACGATACGACGATCAACGAATGGCATACCTGTCCGGAAGACGGGCGAATCAATGCGTCGAACCCCTGTTCGGAATACATGTTTTTGGACGATACGGCTTGCAACCTGGCCTCGCTCAACCTGGCGGCGTTTTATACCGTCGACGGACGGTTCGAGTTGGAAAACTTTCGGCACGCCGTGCGGCTGTGGACGATCGTGTTGGAAATCAGCGTGTTGATGGCGTCGTTTCCCAGTCGGTCGATCGCGGAGAAGAGCTATCGGTTCAGAACGCTCGGCTTGGGGTATGCCAATTTGGGCACGGTGTTGATGCGCCAAGGGATTCCCTATGATTCACCAAAAGCCCGCGCGATCTGCGGCGCCATCAGCGCCATCATGACCGGCGAGGCCTACGGCACGTCGGCGGAAATGGCCGCCGAATTGGGGCCGTTCCCAGGCTACGCGAAGAACCGCGATCACATGCTGCGGGTGATCCGCAATCACCGCCGGGCGGCCTACAACGCCCCGCGCGAGGAATATGAGGGACTGACGATCAAACCGACGGGGATTCAACCGGAGAATTGCCCGCCCGATCTGCTGATCGCCGCCCGGCGGGCGTGGGACCGGGCGCTCGAGCTGGGGACGGCCTACGGGTATCGCAACGCGCAAGTGACGGTCATCGCCCCGACCGGCACGATCGGATTGGTGATGGATTGCGACACCACCGGAATCGAGCCGGATTTCGCCCTGGTGAAATTCAAGAAATTGGCCGGCGGGGGGTACTTTAAGATCATCAATCAGAGTTTGCCGCTCGCGTTGTCGACGCTGGGGTACACGGAGGGACAAGTCCAGGACATCGTGCGCTATTGCGTCGGCGCGCAAACCCTCAAGCAGGCGCCGTTCATCAACCATGAATCGTTGCGGTCGAAGGGATTCGACGACGAAGCGCTGGCCCGTGTCGAAAACGGCCTGGCCCAGGCGTTCGATATCCAGTTCGCCTTTAACAAATTCATGCTGGGGGAGTCCTTTTGCACGGAGAAATTGGGGTTCAGCGAGAGCCAATTGAACAGCCCCTCCTTCAACATGCTCAAGGCGCTCGGCTTCACGCAGGAAGAAATCGCCGCCGCGAATGATTATTGTTGCGGGACAATGACGGTGGAGGGGGCGCCGCACTTGAAGGCCGACCACCTGCCGGTCTTCGACTGCGCCAATCGCTGCGGTCGGATCGGCCGTCGCGCCATCGCCGTCGACGCCCACATCCGCATGATGGCCGCGGCGCAGCCGTTCATCAGCGGCGCGATCAGCAAAACGATCAACATGCCGCACGACGCCACGGTCGAAGACGTCAAGAATGCCTATCGGCTGGCCTGGGAAAGCATGGTCAAGGCGGTGGCGATTTATCGGGACGGCTCGAAACTGAGCCAGCCGTTGAGCGCCTCGACCGATAACGGAAAAACGGCGGAGGCCGCGGGCGCGGTGGAGGCGGTCGCGGAGAAGGTCACCGAGCGCGTGCTGGTCCGATACCTGGCCAAGCGACGGCCCTTGCCGAGCCGGCGGAACGGTTATACGCAGAAGGCGATCATCGGCGGTCATAAATTGTATCTTCGAACCGGCGAATACGAGGATGGAACCGTCGGCGAAATCTTCCTCGACATGCACAAGGAAGGGGCGGCGTTCCGCAGCCTCATGAATTGTTTCGCCATCGCCATTTCTCTCGGCTTGCAACACGGCGTCCCGCTCGAAGAGTTCGTCGAAGCGTTCGTCTTCACCAGGTTCGAGCCCAACGGGCCGGTTAAACTCAACGACCGCATCAAAATGTCGACATCGATCATCGACTACATTTTCCGGGAGCTGGCGATCACGTATTTGGACCGCTACGACCTGGCGCAGGTCAAGGAAGAGGATCTGCGGATGGATTCCATGAAAAAAGACGACATGGATCCCGAGTGCGTGGAAGAGGAGGCGGACCTCAAGACCTTGGCCACCTCCGCGGTCCTCACGGAACATCTGCCCGCTCGTCGGAACGGAGGGAGAAGCAGAAGTCATGACAATGGTCACAGCGTGGCCAGGCAGGTTGAAATCAAGCGTGAGACCCTCACCTTGACCGAAGTGCAAAGCGCCAAGGTGAAGGGGTACGAGGGAGACCCCTGCCCCGAGTGCAAACAGTTTACGATGGTCCGCAACGGCACCTGCCTGAAATGTGTGAGCTGCGGCGCCACGAGCGGCTGCTCATGATGCGGAAAGAGCCGCGCTTGAAGTGAAGCCAGGCGATGTACGTCTGACCGGAGTGAACCGTGCTGGCGGGTTCTCCTTGCAGTGCGTGGACAAGCTAGTTTTTTTGAGACTGGCGGAACCCATGCCAGCATTCCGCCTCGTCTACTTCTCCGAATTCAGAAAGACTTCTATTGGCACGACATTTGTGTATGAGGCCTGGGCTTAGACCAAGATGCCGTCCAGCGATGAGTGGGAAAAGGGCAGCTTCTATTTGATCGCCAGGGCCATGGTCTCATCGCACACGCATTCCAGCAGACCACCTTCGTAACCAGCCGTGTCCGGTTCTGCGAGAACGTCGAGTGGTCCCACGGCGTCTGATCCAGACCCAGCTCCACAAACCGGGGAGAGCCAGGTTCCCTGTTAGTTCCCTGACCAACGTCCGTTCCAATGTGACGTCTACTAGATAGCCTCCCAGAAGCGCCAAAAACAGCTGTTCCGGTGTAATCGATGGACGACCGACCTTAGCAGTGGCTTGTAGAGTTGCTGAAGTCGTCCCGTATCGGTCAAGGGACGGATCTTCTGGGAGGAATTTGTATCATGCATTCATCGAGATGCAGAGGGATTTGTCAACGGCCTGCTGGGTAACGAGTATTGCGTTAGACTGAAGATGATGAATATGTTGAAAATACGGTTGTGATATACCCAACACTCACCAGCGACAGTAAGTAAGAATGGAGCGAACTCGTGGATTCACTTGTCACGTGGACGAAAATCGTGTACGCCCTGCACGCATTCAGCCTGCTGACCGGCATCATGGGCACTGCCACGGTGGTCGGCTCTTTCCTCACCGGCTGGCCTTCGATCATCGCGGTCGTTCTGAACTATATCAAGCGGAAGGAAGTTCGCGGTACCTGGCTTGAATCGCACTTTCGTTGGCAGATCCGAACCTTCTGGTTCGGGCTGCTCTGGATCTCCCTTTGCGGGGCCTTCATTATCGCAACCTTTGGGATCGGCATCCTCTTCGTATGGCTACCGATCACGCTGGTGGGATTCTGGTTTGTGTATCGCATCGTGCGCGGCTGGGTCACTCTTGGTGACAATCGGCCAATGTATGTGTGAGTTTGACAGCTTCACGAGCACAACACGCCCCGATCGCTTGAGAATCTTGTTTTCGGGGGGCCTCAATTGCAAGGGAACAGGACAGGCCTTCCGACCTGGTTGCACACGTCGATTCCTGAAGCTCCCATACTGAAGATTCCTGAACAAAAGCGAATGGGTGTTTGCCGAGTCCAATGGAAAACCGTATGCTGTGTGATCTCGTAAAGAACAGTTGCTGCCAGGGTTCCGTTTTCTGGGCCGCGGATAAGCCCGGGTGCTCCACGTGTGTCATGTTGATTACCATCCAATCCCACTGTATCCCAGTTGGTGTTGTATTGATCGCTTGAACCTACCTTCCCTTCTCCATCAACAACGTCTCCGCGCAAGTGAAAGAAACGAAGTGGTTGCGACTAGGGCAACCGATGTGCCGGTGAAACGGCATCAACGGACGTTTGATATCTCCGTTCACTACCGGGGAATGCTCGTCTGAATAATAAATATTGTTCCATAGAAACAGAGTGTTGCAGCGCATGTGTCGATTCCAAACATTGACAGCGGTAGTCCTGGCTTGTAGGATCACGCTGACGTTCGAAACGACATCGACTGTCCTATCTCTCGCGCATTCCCTCTTCCTCCGGCGCGTCTGATTCCTCAGTCTCCGGTGCTTCTTCGAATACCGAGTCTCATCGAATAAGGGGTGCAGTGTGCGAATACCGAATTTCACGGGCGTCGTGTCTTCTGTATCCACTCATTCCGTGTCCATTCGGTAGGTAGACAATGTGACGGGTTGCATGCGTTCCATCGCGTAGGTCCGCGCTGGGGTGTCCGAGCAGAGTCCCCTAATATGCGCGAGGCGGTCGGCACCGAAATTCTGACTGTCGACCACGGCGGATTCACAAAGGCCGACAATGGCTTCTTGCCCTGCTTGAGTTAAAGAGACTGAGGCAGAGAGTTCGCAGGTGTGAGCCAACACGCTCGAAGAGTCACTGAAAAGGAGGTGAGCAATATGTATCAGATCTATAGCTTAGTTGGGATTATCGCGCTGTTGTGGGGCATTACGATTTGGGCTTCGATCTCAGAGGAGCAGGAAGAGGGACGGCATTGATTGCACCACCAGACAGCAGACAAGAGCAATGCTACTTTGTAGCTTGTTCACCCATGGCTAGGCGGCATACCTGTCAGTGGGGATGAAGATATGCGTAGTATGCGAGGAGAAATGATGGAGAACGTTGTTGAATTGGCTAGACATATCCAGACCAAGCGATGGTCTTTTTTTGAAGGCATCCTGAGTGACAGGGCGATCGGCATGATGGAAGCCCTTGACCGGTTCGGATACTTCACGACCGGACTGAGTTTCCTGGTGGTCAGCATGGTGCTCTTTTCCCGTGCGTGGTACGTGTTTTCGGTCATAGTGGGAGAAAACCCGGTTCTTGCTGTCCTTGGGCTGGTTCACGATCTCTTGCTGGTGATCATTCTATTGGAGTTGTTCAGGACCACCATTAATTTTCTCAAGACCAAAGTGATTACCTTGGAACCATTCCTCTATATCGGCGTGATTGCCTCAACGAGACGTATCCTGACCACTGGAGCTCAAGTGTCGTATATAGGCGAACTGACCGATCTCATATTCAACCGCTATCTCATGGACCTTGGGGCGAATGTGCTGGTCGTGGTGGCCCTGATTGTCGCGGTGTATCTCTCGCGTCGAACCGTTCTACCAGCCATGATATGGAGGAGCGAAAACGGCTCATCGCACTAGCCTTGCAAAAGGGAGAGCGTGCGACGGACAGTCCATCAGGCTCAAGAAAGAATACATATGAAGCTTAGAGAAAGATTGGCAAAGCACTATCGTGGGTTCACGGCTTGGATCAAGCTAATCACCTTCTACGAGCTTGCCGTGGGAATGAAGTCGACCATGAGCCATCTCATTCATTACAAGCCGATAACCCTCCAATATCCTCATGAAAAACGGATCTTGCCAGACAACTATCGGGGCATGTTGGCTTTGTTGCGCTACGATGATGGGACTGAGAAGTGTGTGGGGTGTGATCTCTGTGATGCAGCTTGTCCTTCGCGTGTGATTACAGTCGTGAGCGACGAAGTGCCAGGCGAGCCCGCCAAACGATATGCCAAATGCCAAGGAATATTCTATGGACATGACCCGGTGTCTCTTTTGCGGGATGTGTGTCCAGGCTTGCCCAGTTGATGCGCTCGCCATGACGCGGGAGTATGAATGGGCCGTCTACGACAAACGTGAGTTATTGCTCAATAAGCAGCAGTTGCTGGCGATTGGGGACCGGTCGTTCCCAAACAAAGAAAAGCGCCTCGAATTCCAACACCCGAATCTGGCGCTCTCCAATGTCGGGTTTCCTGGGCAACGAGCCAAGGAAAGCCAGGAGCTTGTGCATGTGAGAACTGTGTAGCTTCGGGGACAAATAAGGGGACACTCTGGTTTTTTATTACACGATCATTATCTGGAGAAAATAAGAATGTCTCTTTATTCCTCTTCTGGATGTCCTCTTTTTCTCGACGTGAATGTTCGCTAACAGTGTCAGCGGTAAACTTCGCGACGGTGACCGACCTTGATTACCACGACCCGCAGGTCGGCGTCGTGCAAAGTATAGAGAATCCGGTAATTGCCTTGGCGCACACGGTATTGTTCACGGCCAGAGAGTTTTTCGCAGCCAGGGGGCCGGGAGTCGGTCGCAAGTCCCTGAATCCTAGCCACAACGCGTTGCCGGTCCTTTTGGGGAAGGGTCTCGATTTCTTTGGCCGCTGAGGGCTTGATTTGGAGTCTATAGCTTGCCACGGCGCCGGAGATCCTCCAGAACCGTCTCGAAATCAAGGTTCGGCTCCTTGGCACGGCTTCGGAAAGCAGCCAAGTCTGCGGCATCTTCCGCTAGGATTAGCTTCACCGCCTCGTTCACGAGGTCCGAGACGCTCTGATCGGTCTCCGCCGCCTTGATGCGAAGAGCTCGATGCAGTGCAGGGTCCAGATAGATGGTGGCACGTCGGACGCTACTCATACGAAGGCAATTTAGCGTTATAGTGTCAAGACGTCAAGTCGTTACATGTTTATCATTGGTGATGCCGGGAAGGCCAAAGGGGACATTCTGAGCTGCCCAGGTTTGACGGACGCTTGAAAAGAGGGCTCGATGACCCCGAGGAGGTGCGACATGGGCCAACGACGACGGTTCACTCAAGAATTTAAGCGACAGGCAGTCCAGCTGCTCAATGCCAGCCAACGCCCGGCTGCCGAGATTGCTCGTGAACTCGGCAGCCGGCGCAATCGTCTCTACAAGTGGCAGAAAGAGGTGGCCGTTCGTGGCGGCGCGTTTCCCGGATCGGGTCGACAAGTGGAGTCAACGGCGGAACTCGCGTGAGAACATAAGGGGGACATTCTGAGCTAGCCCCACTTTCGTGGCCACCTCAAAAAGGGGACAATAGCCCCCAGGAGGGGTCCGATGGCCAAGCGATCGCCGTTCACCAAAGAGTGCAAGCTGGAAGCCCTCCGGCTCTGGAAATCCTCCGGTCGCCCCGCGGCCGCGGTGGCCCGTGAACTCGGGCTCCGGCGCAACCACCTGTACCAGTGGCAGCACGAATTGGAGACCTTCGGCGAGGCCTCGTTCCCCGGCAAGGGCGGCCGCGCCGCCAGGGCCGATGAGCTCACGCGGCTGCGGCGGGAGAAGGCCCGGCTCCGGGAGGAGCGCGACATGTTCAAAATAGCCGCGGCGTTCTTTGCGCGGGAGTCCCCGTGAGAGACCGGTTCATCGACACCCAGCGGCCCGTCCACCGGCTGGTCCGGCTCTGTGCCGTCCTGCACGTCAGCCGCAGCGGCTCCTACGCCTGGCGCCACCGGCCGACGAGCCGGCGCGCCCAGGCCAATCGCACGCTGGTGGAGCGGATGCGCCCGCTCCATGCGGCCACCAAGGAGCGCTACGGCGCCGTGAAGCTCTGGCGGGCGCTGATCGCCGAGGGCATGGCCTGCGGGCGGCATCGGGTGGCCCGGCTGCGCCGCGCCCATGGCCTGATCGCCCGGCGCATGCGGCGGTTCCGGACGATGATCGAGCCCCATCAGTTCGCCCCGCCCGCCCCCAACCATCTGCAGCAGGTCTTCACGGCCCCGGCGCCGAATCGGATCCGGGCCGGGGATCTCACGGCCATCGCCCCCCGCGCAGGCTGGCTGTATCTGGCCGTGCTCCTCGATCTGTACTCGCGCCGCGTCATCGGCTGGGCCATGAGTGCGACGCCCGACAAGCAGGTCGCCGTCGCGGCCCTCCAGATGGCCCTGGCCCAGCGGCAGCTCACCCCCGGCCTGATCCATCACAGCGATCAAGGGGCACTCTACACCAGCGGCGCCTATCAGCAGGTCCTGGCACAGACCAGGCTCGTCGCCAGCATGAGCCGCAAGGGCAACTGCTACGACAACGCGGTCGTCGAGAGCTTCTTCAGTACGCTCAAGAACGAGTTGATCCATGACCGGGATTACCACACCCGCGACGAAGCCCGCGCGGAAAGGGCATGTCTGCACCCTGGGCAGGCGGGGCAGAGAGCTCTGAAGGTGCGCCGGGATAGGCTGACCAAGCATGCAGTGTTTGTCAGGCTCCAGAGGGGTGGGAAAAGTCTTGCTAAGTATGGGAAAAGCTTATTAGGATTGCCAGAATTAAGAAGCCAGTTGGACGGGATAGGCTGACCAATAGTTAGCGGCGAACCATGACAATTGCTTGCCTGGGATGGGGCTCATTGATCTGGGATCCGCGCTCGTTGCCTATTCAGAGGCGCTGGTTTGATGATGGACCCTTCGTACCAGTGGAGTTCACCCGTCAGTCGTCGGACGGCCGCGTCACTTTGGTGATCGAACCGACCGCCGCGCTCGTGCGGGTGCTGTGGGCTGTGATGCTCTCCACTGAGCTCCAAGCAGCAAGAGAGGCGCTTCGCGCTCGCGAGGGCATCACCAGCAACAACTGGATGTCTCGAATTGGATCCTGGCAGCGGGGTGAAGCGGCCCCTCAGCTCATACCTACGCTCCCCGACTGGGCGCAGGCGCATGGCCTCGATGCGGTAGTTTGGACGGCACTAGGGCCTAGGTTCAACGGCCAGGAGACATCGCCCACCGTGGATCAGGTCATCCAGTATCTGCGGACGCTTACCGGATCGGTGAGAGACAATGCAGAGCGATATGTACGGTGCGCACCCCGTCAGATTGACACAGAGTATCGCCGCCGTATTGAGGCGGAACTCGGCTGGTCGTACCGCGAATGCGGTTCGATTGCCGTCTAACAACGGCATGCAACGGACGGCGCTTCGTGTCGCCGCTGATGCCGAGCGTTAGCCAGAGCCCACGGCTTGTGCTATCATTTGAGCGTTGCTGGACCGGAGACTTGCCTCATGCATCACGAATTCACCGCTATTTACGAGCACGACGGAGAGTGGATCGTCGCCTATTGTCCCGAGGTGCCAGGCGCGAATGGGCAGGGACGGACGAAGGATGAGGCGCGGACGAGCCTGGCAGACGCGATCGCGCTGATCCTCGAGGATCGCCGCGACGATGGGCTCCGTGGCGTACCGCCCGAGGCTGAACGCGAGACTATCACGGTCGAGGTTCACGCCGCGTGAAACGGAGTTCGCTGCTTCAGCACCTGCGCCGTCACGGTTGCGTGCTGAAGCGCGAGGGCCGCGGTCACTCGCTCTGGACCAATCCTGCGACCGGCCTTGTCGAGGCAGTGCCCCGCCATACTGAAATCGCCAATGGGCTCGCTCGAAAAATCTGCCGCGGCCTTGGCATTCCAGAAGTCGGCTCCGATGACCATGCTAGCTAACGAACGCCGAAGCTGACAACCGACCTGCGGATTGCGCAGGGCTTCGCCCTGTCCGGTTATTGATTCGTTTGCAGCTTAGCTCCGGCGTTAGGATGCATCGGGAAAGCATGAAGCATCGAGCAACAGGGGCTTGGATAACTGCGATTGTCGGAGGCACCATCTTGTGGCTGGCAGTGGCTGGTGTCAGCGGCAAGCGGGAGACCTGGGATTCTTCCATTTATTGGACCGTCGCTTATCCGTTAAGCATTGGCCTCGCGGGCGTTCTTGGCTATTGGATTCCTGAGAAACCCTGGCGCTGGGGCCTGGCTGTGATGTTAGTGTAGGCGTTGGTGCTGATCACATCCGGGTCGGATTTCGGTCTGTTGCCGCTGGGCTTGATCGTGTTTTTGATTCTTGCCCTGACGGCCGTCGGCTTTGCCGCGCTCATGGTCAAATTCCGCTTGCGTTCGAGGAAATCCTGATGTCGATTTTTCAGGGGCTGTTATTTATGCCTTTCGGCGCTGGTCTGGTGCTGGTGGACTATCGGGCATTGCGTAGCGGCTGGCTGCCCTGCGGCCCAAACGGATTCAGAGGCAGACTGGAGTTCGGGAAGCACGAACAGCCGGTGGGGTTCTGGGTGATGTTTGTCCTCTATGGCACTGGCGGTCTATGGCTGCCGGTTTTTGTCTTGCCGCTTCGTTGAGCTGTCCTGATCGGGAGCCCTGCCCGTGGCTGACGTACTCAATCTGCTGATCAAAATCGGACCCGTGGTCTTGCTGTTCGGCCTGATCGCGTCGATTGCCTTGGCGGTGTTCGGATTCGCGCGCCGCGACGACGATGCGGCAAGGTGGCTCGGCCGTTACGTTCTGGGCGCCGTCGTGATCGGTATCGTCGCGTTGTTCGCCGGCACGGCACTGGGCATTGCAGTGTTCTGCTCGTCCGAAAAGATGGGCAACCTCTGTGGCTTGGGCGGCGTCTTCGGTTCGGGGCCGTTTCTGGCCGGTAGTTGCCTCGCCATCTATGCTTACCGTCGCGTGCTGGGAGCGGGCAATGCACCCTAACAACGCGCTCCAGCCGACCGTCAAACCGCTACGCGGCTTGCCGTCGGCTGAGCTTGAACGTTAGGCTTCACATAGGAAAGATGGAATGGGAGGATCTGTATGAGAGATAACTACACGGCGGTCGTTAAACAGGCCGGTCCTTGGTGGATCGGATGGATTGAGGAATTGCCTGGCGTCAATTGTCAGGAGGCGACGAAGGAGGAATTGCTTAAGACCCTGAAGGTTACCCTTCAAGAGGCGCTGGAGTTTAATCGTCGGGAGGCGCTTGCGGCTGCAGGCGAAGGGTTTGAAGAACAGCCCATCGCCGTATGAAACGAGAAGAACTTCTTCGGCATCTCAAGCAACATGGCTGTGAGTTATTGAGGGAAGGCGGTCGGCATTCGTGGTGGCGCAACCCCAGTCAGAACAAGCGTTCGGCAGTTCCGAGGCATAACGAGATTGATGACAACTTGGCACGGAAGATCTGCAAAGATCTTGGGGTTCCAAGATCAAGTGAAGCCTAACCAGCCGATGGAGACCGACGCCAAAAAGCGGCGCGGCTGGTCCTGATCGGGGCGCTGACGGATGGCCGCAAGGTGGTCTTGGCCGTTAAGAGCGGGCAACGCGAATCCAAGGAGTCCTGGGGGGCGGTGTTGCGGGATCTGCGGACGAGGGGCCTGAACCCGTGGCGCTGCACCCTCGCCGATGGCCATCTCGGCATCTGGGCCGCGCTGGCCGAGCAGCAGCCCACGGCGGCCGAACAGCGATGCTGGAACCATCGGCTTGCCAATGTGCTGGATGCCATCCCGAAGGCTCACCAGGCCGAGGCGAGCACTTGGCTGAAGACCCTGCTGTATGCGGAGACACAGGCGGCCTGTGAGCGGGTACGAGATCAGTTCAGCCGCCGGTATCGCGCGCTAGCCCCGAAGGCCGTCGAACGGTTCCATCACGATTGGGAGCGGCTCGTCACCGTTTATCAGTTCCCGAAAGCGCACCGGCGCCATCTGCGCACCACCAATGTCGTGGAGTCGCCGTTCGCGGCGGTCCAGCTACGGACCACAGCGGGCAAGCGGTTCAAACGGGAGGAGTCCGCCACGGCGTCGCTCTGGAAACTGCTCCAGGTCGCGGAGGGCCACTTCAGGCGTCTGAATGCACCGGACCTACTGCCGCTGGTCTACGTGGGCGTCCAGGTTGTCGATGGCGTTCGGAAACCGGTCACGCCGAAGGAGGTCGCCGCCTGATTCCATTTGCACATCTCTTGACAAGACCTCCATTGACCAATAAAAAGTAGCCTGTCACCACACTTCAAGCCTGGCCCAGCCTTGTGCCTGAACCTATGCCGCATTGCATGCTTCTAACGCATAAGGTCGAGAAGGAGTTATAGTTATGAAGGACAGTCTTGTCCGGGCATATAGTCTGTTTCTCTGCCTCAGCGTTATCCAGATAGTAGGCTGCGCTTCCACCGGCGTATACCCTATATCGACAGGCTCACACACGAAACTGAACGACTGTACTAAATCACCAAAACGTGTCGTCGTGTGGGGCAACCATCCCGGGATGGTTAACACAATTATTGAGATATTCCAGAGAGCCAAATGCCCTGTAGTTGAGCGTGCCCGTTTGCAAATGATCCTCAAGGAACAGGAGATTAGACTGACTCATACTCCAGAGGATGAAGCTGACCTGTTGCGTATAGGGAAGCTTGCAGGCGCGGACCATATGATTTTTGCCGAAGCCGTTACAACGTCCGTCATTTCCAGCGGAACCTTTGTTAATGCTTATGGGGGAGCAAGCCGTACTGATACTGCCTATCATGTAAGCGTTTCTATTCGAAGCGTTGATGTGGAGACTGGGGAAATTCAATGGAGCGGTTCAGCACACTACGACGCTGCGATTAGTAATCCTGAAGGAGGAATTGTCTATTTAACGAGGTCTGCTGTTGCAAGAGCGACCTGCCCTTTAGAAGAAGGGCATCAATGGTCTGACAGTTCTGGTTGCAGTAAACCAAAATGAACCGAGAAGAATAACATGTCAGGAACCGTTGCCGATGACGCCTGACGGCCCGCCGCTCCTTCCTCCTCCACCCCTGCGCGTCCGCTTGGGTGGGTGCTCAGGCGTGTTGCAGGCGTTTGGAGGTGGGCACGAAGCGGATTTCGACGCGCTGTTTGAGTGCGTCAGCGATGCGCTACAGCATGGCCAGTGAATGCCCTTCATAGTCGGCGCTTTCCAGCCGGCAGATCACGGAGGCCGTGGTGCCGACCAGCTTGGCCAGTTGCCGCTGGGTCAAGCCGGCCTGAAGACGCAGGGCCGTGATCTTGCGCGCGACATTATCGTTGGCCCGCGCTTCCTCCAGTGCCGCCAGACGTTCCGACCTGCCTGCGTAATACCGGCGGTGCAGGATTTCCACCGTGTCGGTCGTCGGAGTTCGCTTTGTCTTGGTCATGGTTATGTCTCCTGGTACGTATGCCGCTCCGTTTCTTGTTCAAACCGGCGTTTCCGCGCCAGCGCCACGTCGATCTCCCGCGACGGGACCACCCGTTCCTTCACCAGCCCATGCGCCAGCACCGCTGCTGTTTGTCCATGGAAGAAATACAGAATCCGATAGTTGATACCCTGAAGCCCGACGCGCAGCTCGTAGATGCTGTCACGGAGCAGGTCGGCTTCTGGCAGCCGCAACTCAAAAAGATAAAGGGGATCAGGAGTCTTTTTAACGAAATCGCCCGCCCACTACGCCCGAACCGGAGGTCCTCCGCACCAGCATGCAACGGCGTAGGCTGTTCGGTGACGAGATCTGATCGATGGTTTTTTGCTCGGAGCCCATTCCGAAGCCGCGTTTCGCGGCATTAATTCTCTGCTGATGACTTATTGGGGAACAGAGGGGCATATTGACCGATACCATCGTTCGCGTTGACAGGATGATGCTCCATCTATATATAGATGAGCATTCCTCACGCCGAACGGGTGCCGCGCTGCAAGCAAGGCAGTGACATGGTGCTCCCCGACGGACGGTGAGGGCGAGGGGCGAGCAAGATGCACGTATCAGCGCCTGAAACTATATGGCCCAACCTGGACCGTTGGTGAAATAGTCGGCATCGTCCACACTTCAATACGGAGTCGCACGGTATGCCTACCACGACGCAGTTCGTCGTCAGCAGTCTCAGTAAACCGGGTGTGTTGGCCAAAGTGGCGTCGGTCTTGGGAGAGGCGGGAGTCAACATCAAGGCGTTTTCCGCTCCCGAGGTGACCGGCAGGGGCAAACTCCGTCTGTTGGTTGCAGACGTCGAAGGGGCCAGGGCCGCGCTCAAGGCGGCAAAGGTCAGATTTGCCGAAGAGACGGCCCTGTTGCTCAGTCTCGAAAACAAGCCTGGCGCACTCAAAGAAGTGGCTGATTTGTTGAACAAGCACCGCATCAACATTAAATGCGGATACTGTACGCCGTCCAGGGAAGGGAAACGGGCGATCGTGGTCCTGACCGTTTCCAACACCAACAAAGCGTTGACGGTCCTTCGCAATCAATCCCTTGATGAGTTTTGACCCATGCGGCCTCAGCCGCTTGCGCGAATCGTCCACGGATTGGCTGCCGCAGTCGCTTTCTGCGGCGCTCTTGCCCTTCAAAGTTGCAGATCGTCTCCTGCTCAGGTCGATCATCCTCCAGGCTACCCGATCGGCTTTATCCAACGGGGCGTCGCCTCGTGGTACGGGCCGGGCTTTCATGGGAACAAGACCGCCAACGGCGAGCGGTATGATATGCACCAGTTGACCGCCGCCCATCGAACATTGCCCCTGGGCTCCGTTGCTGTCGTCCGTTCCTTGACATCCGGCCGCCAAGTGACGGTGCGGATCAATGACCGAGGCCCTTTTGTGAGAGGACGAGTGCTGGATCTGTCGCTGGCCGGGGCAAAAGCCATCGGTATGACGGGCAGGGGGACCGATGAGATCGAATTGCGGGTGATCGGCTATTCTCCGCGGCCCGGCGGCCCGGGAGCGCTCAGAGTGCAGATCGGCTCGTTCGCCGATCCGGAGAATGCCAAAACGCTTCTCTCCCAGGCCCAGGCGGAGTTTCCGGTCGGTCGCATTACCCGAGTTGATTTGCCGGAAGGGCGTCGCTATCGGGTTCAGATCGGGCAATTCAGAACGGAGGCCGAGGCTCAAGCCGCCTCTGCTCGTTTGGACCGCAAGCTGAACGTCGAGTCGTTCGTCGTGCGGGACGACGGATAAAACAACCGCACAGACGATTTGTAATTCGTTGATTTATTTTGTCTTTTTTGTAAATCCCTTGCCTCGACTCCTCCCCTATGGTAGATGTATCGGTGTCGGAGAACATTGGAAATCCGTAGGAGACTCTCCAAAATGGTGATACAACTTGCTCCTCGTCATGACGCACGCCTGGTTTCCCGACAGTCCGCTTCGATAGAACATCCTTAAGCAACGATCACAAATGGATATCCTGATCCTTTTAGGATTGATAGGGTTGTCCGTCGTTATTTCCACCGCCGAAATCGGGTTTTTCGCGGTCAACGAAACACGGCTGAGGGCGCTGGCCCAGAACGGCAGCAAACGCGCCGCGAAGGCGCTGCTCCTCAGAAGCGACCCCCAGAAATTGCTGTCCACCATTCTCGTCGGCGACCGTCTCGTCAGCACGGCGATCCCCATGTACGCCACTTTTATGACGCTGAATATCTACGGCGGGAAAAGCGTCTTTGAAGAAGCCATTGCCATCATGGTGGGGCTGCTGACGTTCGTGCTCCTTGTGTCGGTGGACGTGATCCCCAAAACGCTTGCCGCCAAGTTTGCGGTCCCGGTCACCTTGAACATGGCTTATCCGGTGTATTGGGTTCAGGTGCTCATGAAGCCGTTGCTCTTCGTGATGGTCCCCCTCATCTATAAGTTGACGGGGGGAAAAGGGCTCACGCTGCCGTTGGTGACGGAGGAAGAGCTCAAGATCATGTTGGATCAAGGGGGGAAAGCCGGAGAGCTCGAGGTCGAAGAAGTCAAGATGATCAAAAACGTCTTTCAGTTGAAGGACATCACGGCCGAGGATGCCATGACCCCGCGCATTTACGTCTTTGCGTTGGACGGGTCGCTGCGGCTCAAGGACGCCGAGGAGCTGCTCTACAATTCGAAGTACTCGAGGATTCCCGTCTACGACGGCACGCTCGACAACATTACCGGTATCCTCTACAAGACCAAAGCCCTCATCGAGCTGGCCAAAGGGCACTCGGACCTGCGATTGCAAGAGATCGCCCAGCCCCCTCTGTTTGTCCCGGCGGGGAAGACCGCGGATGATTTGATGAAACAGTTTCAGCAGGAAAAGCGGCACATGGGGATCGTCGTCAACGAATTCGGCGGGGTCATGGGATTGGTCACCCTTGAAGATCTGCTGGAAGAGGTGGTCGGCGAAATCGTCGATGAGACCGACATCACCGAAGAGCTGATCAAACGTATCGGGAAAAACCAGATCCTGGTTCACGGGCGCACCGAAGTCCGCAAGGTGAATGAATTTCTCAAGGTCGATCTCGGCGACGACGCCTTAACGATCGGAGGGCTGATCCAAGAGAACCTGGGCCGTATCCCGAAGACCGGCGAAGAAATTCGGATCGAGAATTGCCGCCTGGTGGTTCACGAGGCCGATCCCCGTTCGATTCGCAGCGTCCAGATCTTTAAAGAGGAAAAGGCGCCCGTGCCGGTCGAGACGCCTCCCACCTTGAATCCGGTGAGTTAAGAAGATCGGGGCCGTTGAACCAGCGTAAGGAATTCCTGTTCAGTCAGGATCGGGATGCCCAAAGTCTGGGCGTGGGCCAGCTTCGAGCCGGGATCGGCGCCGGCCACGACGTACGAGGTTTTCGAGCTGACGGCGGAGGAGACCGTGCCGCCCAGCCGTTCGACGAGGGTTTTGGCTTCATCGCGGCTCAACGTGTCAAGCCCCCCCGTAAAGACAAAGCTTTTCCCCCACAACGGCAAGGATGAGCCTTCCCTTGGCAAGGCGGCCTGCTCAATGAGCACCCCGGCCTTGAGCAATCGGTCGATCACGTGTCGGTTCGAAGGTTCTTGAAAATAGGACACCAGACCGGCTGAGATTTCCGGGCCGATTTCTTTCACGGCCTGCAAGCGCGCTTCGTCAGCTTGCATCACGGCATCGAGCGAGCCGAATTCTCCGGCCAAGACCGCGGCGATGTGCCGACCCACTTGACGGATGCCGAGGGCATAGAGAAACCGATCCAGGGGGACGGTTTTGCTCCGCTCGATGGCTTCCAGCAACAGTGTCGCCGAACGGTCGGCGAAGCCCTCAAGTTCCAGGAGTTGCTCCCGTTTGAGACGATAGAGATCCGCCAGGTCCCGAATCAGCCCTCGGTCAACAAGCTGGGCGACCGTTTTTTTGCCCAGGCCCTCGATATTCATCGCCCCTTTTGACGCAAAGTGCTCAATGGCGCCTTTCAACTGGGCCGGGCAGGTCGCATGGCCGGTGCAGTAGTAGTACGCGCCATCTCGCGCAACCGTCGACCCGCAGACGGGGCAGTGATCCGGCATTTTAAACGGGGCCGATCGCACTTCCCCGGGAATCGGCACCCGCTCGGCGATCGCCGGAATGACGTCGCCGGCCCGTTCGACCTTGACCGTGTCTCCGTCGCGCACGTCTTTCCGCGCCACTTCATCGGCGTTGTGCAATGTCGCTCGGCTGATGGTCACGCCGCCGACTTCGACCGGATTCAAAAGGGCCAAGGGAGTCAGGGTGCCGGTTCGGCCCACCGAGACGATGATCTTGTGGATTTTGGTGATTTCTTTTCGAGGGGCGAACTTGTAGGCCATGGCCCAGCGGGGGCTTCGGGATTTCATACCGAGCCGGGCCTGTAAATCGCGCCGGTTGACCTTGACGACGATTCCGTCGATTTCGTACGGGAGCTCGTCCCGGCGCCGTTCGGTCTCACGGTGGAAGGCCGTCACGTCGTCGATCGTCCGGCACAACCGGCGGATGAGGGGAGTCGGAAATCCCCAGGCTGCGAGCGCCTCCAATTCCTCCCAGTGAGACGGAGGGGGATCGCCCGTCATGGCCATGACTTCATAGCAGGTGACCACCAGCGGACGCTCGGCGGTGATGCGCGAGTCCAATTGGCGAAGCGAACCGGCGGCGGCGTTGCGCGGATTGGCGAAGGGTTCGTCGCCTCGCTCCGCCATCCGGCGATTCAAGGCATGGAAATCGTCGAGCCGCATGTACACCTCGCCCCGCACCGCCAGATGGCGCGGCGGACGGCCGTCGGCCGGCAAGCGGAGCGGCAAGGACCGTATCGTCCGGAGATTGACGGTGACGTCTTCTCCCACCGTGCCGTCTCCTCTGGTCGACCCCCTGACGAAAAGACCGTCCTCATAGACCAGCTCGACGGACAGACCGTCGAATTTCGGCTCCGCCGCGTAGTCGATCCGGTCCAGTTTCAGTTCCCGTTTGATCCGTTGATCGAACGCCAGGACTTCTCGGGGATCGACCAGGGAGTCGAGGCTCAACATCGGCCGTTCGTGCGACACCTTGCCCAACTCGTCCAATGGCGGCGCGCCGACCCGTTGCGTCGGAGAATCCGGTGTGACGAGTTCGGGATGGGTCCGTTCGAGATCGAGCAGTTCGCGAAACAGGCGATCATATTCGCTGTCGGAAATTTCCGGCCGGTCTTTGACGTAGTAGAGGTAGTCATGGCGTCTGATCTCGGATTTGAGCCGGTCCAGGCGTTCTTTGACGGGAGAGAGCGTTTCAGATTCGGAGGGCGGGTTTGAGTCGAAAAGATCGTGCTGCATGGGAGCGGCGGCGCTGCTTGGCCGGGCGACCGTACCACAGGGTTGCGCGGGCGGTCAAACCGTCGAACCTTGGCTCACTTTGACTTTCGCGCCGTCGGCCACTATTCTAATCCTTTCTCCGGGAGGCTGCCCAAGATCGGCCGAGGGGGCGGTTCGCGGTTCTATGAGGTCCCGAGGGGTGAGGGTCGTCGGAAGGAGGAAGTGATGGAAGAAGACGTGGCGACGGTCAATCGGAAGGCATGGGAGGCACTGAAACGTTCGCCGGCCGGCATGCTGGTCGCGTGCGGCCTCCTGCTCAGCGGATGCGTGGTGCTGGAAGAGAAATACGATGCCGAAAAGGCGCGGAGCCTGAATTTTCAGCGGTTGCTGGCTCAAGAAGAACGGCGAGCCGCGGAATTGGAGAGCGAGGTCAAGCGGACCAAGCGTGAATTAGTGGAGTTCGAAGCTCGCAACCGGGAATTGCTTGCGCAAATCCAGTCGATCCGCGAACAAATGACGCGCCTCCAGGAAGAGACCGAAGCCGTGAAGGAAGCGGCGCTCCTTGAGCGGAAGGCCATGGAGGAGATGCGCAAACTGAGCGGTCAGACGGCGAAGTCGAAAAAATCGGAGTTACCCGCCGAGTCGCAGCCCTCCGGCGATAAGCCCCAGCCGATTCCACCGAAAGCGGCGAAAGGCGTGGACATACCCAAAGAGCCGATTCCATCCGGTAAGGGAGGGACGATCATCCATGTCGTCAAACCGGGGGAGACGCTGTTTCGCATCAGCCGGCGCTACGGGGTCGAAACCGAGAAATTGAAACAGATGAATAAGTTGCCGGACGACATCATCGAAGTCGGCCAGCGGTTGATCGTGGGAATCGAGTAACGGATCGCGCGGAATGGGATCGCAATCGTATTCGCTCAGCTTCGAGGACTTTCGTTCCCGCACGAAGGAGGGGAATCTCATTCCGTTGTATCGGGAGATTTTGGCGGACCATGATACGCCGGTGTCCGCCTTCGCCAAGATCGATCACGGCCCGTCGGCCTATCTGCTCGAAAGCATTCAAGGGGGCGAAAAGTGGGCGCAGTATTCCTTTTTGGGAAGCGGCGCCACGACCGTGATCGTCGAAGATCGAGGCGATCTCCTTGTCAAAGAAGGGAAACGGACCAGACGGATTCCCGGCCGCGGCGCTCCCCTCGATCGATTGCGGGAATTCATGGAGGCCTATCGGCCCGTGACGGTTCCCGGTCTGCCTCGTTTCGTCGGGGGAGTCGTCGGCTATATCGGCTACGACATGGTGAGGACGTTCGAGGACATTCCGCCCCGGCCGAAGGAGCGTCTCGACCTGCCGGACTTTGCGCTGTTGTTGACCGAAACGCTGCTGATCTTCGACAACGTCTCGCAAAAGATCAAAGTCGTGGCCAATGCGCACGTAAAGTCCGCCTCGGATCGCGACGTTCGCTCCGCGTACCGGGCCGCGATCGGCAACATCGAAAAGATGATCTCCCGGTTGCGCCGCCCTCTTCGTCAAGCACGGCCCAAGCGCCGTCGTTCTCCCCTCCGTTTTACGCCGAACATGAGCAAGGTGGACTTTGAAAAGATGGTGGAGACGGCGAAAGAGTACATCAAGGCCGGAGACATTTTTCAGTGCGTGTTGTCCCAACGATGGGAGACCAACCTTCAAGCGCCGCCGTTTCAACTCTATCGGGCGCTGCGCGTCGTCAATCCCTCGCCCTACATGTATTATCTGCGCGTCGCCGGCGTCGAGCTGATCGGGTCCTCGCCGGAGATTCTGGTCCGTTGCGAAGACGGGCTCATTTCGGTGCGCCCGATCGCGGGAACCAGGAGACGCGGGGCGACGCTGGAGGAGGATGCTCAACTGGAGCGACGCCTCCTCGCCGACGCCAAAGAGCGGGCGGAACACATCATGCTCGTCGATCTGGGGAGAAACGACGTCGGGCGGGTGGCCGAACCGGGCTCGGTGCAGGTCGAATCGCTGATGACGGTCGAACGGTATTCCCACGTGATGCACATCGTTTCCAACGTGACGGGGAAATTGGCTCGATCCAAAACCGTCTATGACGTGCTCAAGGCATGTTTTCCGGCCGGAACCGTGTCCGGTGCGCCAAAAATCAGGGCGATGGAAATTATCGAGGAGTTGGAGCCGACGAAACGGGGTCCCTATGCCGGGGCGGTGGGGTACATCAGTTTTTCCGGCAATATGGATATGTGTATCAATATTAGGACCGTTGTGGTGTTTCGCCATCGAGCTTTCATTCAGGCCGGCGCGGGTATCGTCGCCGATTCGAGCCCCGAGCACGAATATGAAGAGACCTGCAACAAGGCCAGGGCCATGATGAAGGCGATCGAGCTGGCGGAACAGGGGTTGGAATAGGGTCGGAAGGCGGGGCGCGATGCGGTTGTCGGTTGCAAGCCGGCGATCGGCCCCTTTCACGTTATGCTGCTGGTCATCGACAACTACGACTCATTTACCTACAACCTGGTGCAGTATCTCGGCGAGTTGGGCGAAGACGTCGTCGTCTATCGCAACGACGAGATCACGCTCGCTCGCATTGAAGACCTGCGCCCCTCTCGCATCGTCGTTTCTCCCGGCCCTTGTACTCCCAAGGAAGCCGGCATTTCCGTCGAGGCGATCCGCACGTTCGCGGGAACAATTCCGATTCTCGGCGTCTGTTTGGGGCATCAATCGCTGGCCGCCGCCTTCGGAGGAACCATCATCCGC
Source organism: Nitrospira sp. (assembly GCA_024331125.1). GTDB lineage: Bacteria > Nitrospirota > Nitrospiria > Nitrospirales > Nitrospiraceae > Nitrospira_D. The sequence goes on along the minus strand of JANDJI010000004.1, from coordinate 165,518 downwards.
GCTCCGCGCTTGATGCACGGCAAGACCTCGATGATCCGGCACGACGGCCGAACGATTTATCGAGAGTTACCCAACCCGTTTGAAGCGACGCGGTACCATTCGTTGATCGTCGATCGCGCGACCCTTCCCGGCTGTTTCGAGATTTCCGCGGAGACCGACGAGGGAGAGATCATGGGCATTCGCCATAAAACATCGGGGGCCGAAGGGGTGCAGTTTCACCCCGAGTCGATCCTGACGACCGCCGGGAAAGATTTGCTGAGGAACTTCCTGAAACTGTGACTATCCCCGCAGACTCATCGACATGATCAGAGACGCCATCGCCAAACTGGCCGACCGACACAACTTGTCCGCGCAGGAAACGGAAGCGGTCATGGCTGAAATCATGGACGGGTCCGCGACTCCCGCGCAGATCGCCGCCTATCTCATGGGGCTCAGGCAAAAGGGAGAAACGGCGGAGGAAATCGTGGGCTCGGTGAGGGCCATGCGTTCCCGCTCCGTTCGGATCAGGGTCGGCGCCAAGATCGTCGTCGATACTTGCGGCACGGGAGGGGACGGCGCACAGACCTTCAATATCTCGACCGCCGCCGCGTTGGTGGCTGCCGGGGCCGGGATTACCGTGGCCAAACACGGCAATCGGTCGGTATCGTCCAAGTGCGGCAGCGCCGATGTGTTGACCGAGCTGGGCGTCAAGATCGATTTGGAGCCGAATCACGTGGCCGACTGTATCGACGAGGTGGGGGTGGGATTTCTGTTCGCGCCGCTTTACCACGAAGCGATGAAATATTGCGCCGGACCGAGACGTGACTTGGGGATCAGGACGATCTTAAACCTGCTGGGGCCGTTGGCGAATCCGGCGGGCGCCACCCATCAGGTGCTGGGCGTCTATGATGCCAAGTGGACCGACGTCCTCGGGCGCGTCTTGCTGGACCTTGGCACCCAACATTGCCTGGTTATTCATGGAATGGACGGGTTGGACGAGATGACGTTGGCGGATCGGACGAAGGTGTCCGAAGGCAAGGCCGGCGTGGTGTCGAGCAGCTTCATCGCTCCGGAGGAGTTTGGCCTGCGGCGCGTGCAGCGAAAGGAGTTCGGGGGGGGAACGCCCGCCGACAACGCCCGTATCCTGCGGGACATTTTGCGGGGCTGCAAAGGACCGCCCAGGGAAATCGTCTGTTTGAACGCGGCGGCGGCCATGGTGGTCGGGGGCAAGGCGAAAACGTTGCAGGACGGCTTTCAACTGGCGCAACAGACGATCGACTCGGGCGCCGCCGCGGAAAAGTTGGAGCGACTGATTTCGTTTACGAACAAAGTCGGACGATCGTGATTCTTGATCGCATCTTGGAACACAAAAAGGCCGAACTGCGGCACAAGCAGAGCCGATCGTATCTGGCCGAACTCAAAGCGATGATTCGGGACGCTCCGGCTCCGTTGGGATTTGCCGTGGCGCTCGATGCGACGAGGACCCGGCAAAGCCCCGCGTTGATCGCCGAGGTCAAAAAGGCGTCGCCCAGCCTGGGACTGTTGCGGGAGGAGTTCGCCGACCGGTTCGACCATGTAGGCATTGCCAAGGCCTATCTTGACCATGGAGCGTCGGCGGTCTCGGTGTTGACGGACAAAGATTTCTTTCAAGGCGATCTCCGCTATCTTCGGGACATCAAGAAGGCCGTGCCGCTCCCCGCGCTCAACAAGGAATTCATGGTCGGCGACGTTCAGTTCTACGAGGCGCGGGCCCATGGGGCCGACGCGGTGCTCCTGATCGTCGCGGCGCTGGAGCGCCGGCAGTTGGTCGACTATCACGCCTTGGCCTCCGGACTCGGCATGGACGTGCTGTTTGAGACTCATCATGAGCGGGAGCTGGATCTGGTGCTGGAATGGGTGCCGGACGCGAGATTGATCGGCGTCAACAATCGCGACCTCAAGACCTTCACGACCGATCTGGATGTGACCTTTCGCCTGGCCAAGCGAATCCCCGCCGATAAACTCGTCGTCAGCGAAAGCGGGATTCATTCCCGCCGGGACGTTCTGCGGTTGGTCGAAGCCGGCGTGCACGCCATGCTGGTCGGCGAGTCGCTCATCCGGGCGAAACGGACCGGTGAAAAGGTGCGCGAGCTGCTCGGTGTTTCGACCGGTGATTCGCAGCCGGCGTGAGCGACGGGGAACGAGGATCGATTCATGGTGAAGGTCAAAATTTGTGGAATCACCGACGGCGAAGACGCGCGGGTGGCGGTGGAGGCCGGAGCCGACGCGCTGGGTTTCGTGATGTATCGACAAAGTCCTCGCTATGTGAGGCCGGAGGCGGCACGGGCCATTGTCGCGTCGCTTCCGCCGTTCATCGTGTCGATCGGCGTGTTCGTCAACGAAGGGGTCGATCTTGTCAGGAAACTGATGGACGACTGCGGCTTTGCCCTGGCCCAACTGCACGGAGACGAGACCGCGTCCTACTGCGAGGCGCTTGGTCGGCCGGCCGTCAAAGCCGTTCGGTTGAAGGACCGGAGTTCGCTGCTGGCGGTGGCGGAATTCCACGGACGAGCGGGGGTGCGGGGGTTCGTCATCGACGCGTTTTCCGATCAGGCCTACGGCGGGACCGGTCGGACCGTCGATTGGACCTTGGCTGCTGAAATCGCCCGCACGGCGCCGATTCTTCTGGCTGGCGGACTGACGCCGGACAACGTGACCGACGCCGTTCGATCGGTACGACCCTATGGAGTCGACGTCAGCAGCGGCGTGGAATTGCGGCCGGGGAAGAAAGACCCGGCCAAGGTGAAATCGTTCATCGACGCGGTGAAGCTTGTGCCGTAAGGTCCCATGGTTCTATACTGCGTCGGTTGATCGCGGCCGACGGGTCGCGCGCTTTATCGCCCCTACTGACAAACAAATGGAGAGGTCGATGACAGCCTCGTTGCCGGACCGCCATGGCCGGTTCGGTCCCTATGGGGGCCGTTACGTGCCCGAAACCTTGATGCCGGCGCTGCTCGAACTGGAAGCTCAGTACGCGAAGGCCAAAAAAGACCGGCGGTTTCAAACGGAGCTTGCCCATTATCTCAAACACTACGTCGGGCGCCCTACGAGCCTGTATCGAGCCGATCGGTTGAGCGCCAAGTTGGGCGGGGCCAGGATCTACCTCAAACGGGAGGACCTGTGCCATACGGGAGCGCACAAGATCAACAACGCCATCGGCCAGGCGCTGCTCGCCCTGCGAATGAAAAAACCTCGTGTCATCGCCGAAACCGGGGCCGGTCAGCACGGGGTGGCGACCGCGACGGCTGCTGCGATGTTCGGGCTCCAGTGCGAAATTTACATGGGTACGGAGGACATGCAGCGGCAGGCACTCAACGTCTTCCGCATGCGGTTGCTGGGGGCTGCCGTGACAGGCGTGGATACGGGCAGCCGCACGTTGAAGGACGCCATCAGCGAAGCGATGCGCGATTGGACCACGAACGTGCGGACGACGCACTATGTGCTCGGCTCGGTGCTCGGCGCTCATCCCTATCCCATGATGATCCGAGATTTTCAGTCCGTGATCGGCCGCGAGGCACGCAAACAAATTCTGGCGGCGGAAGGCAAATTACCCGATTACCTTGTGGCCTGCGTGGGAGGAGGGAGCAATTCCATCGGCCTCTTCCATCCCTTTCTACAAGACAAGAAGGTCAAGATGGTCGGGGTGGAGGCGGGAGGGGTCGGCATCGTGAGCGGCAAACACGCGGCGCGCTTCGCGGGCGGGAAACCGGGAGTATTGCAGGGCACGATGACTTATCTGCTCCAGGACGACGATGGCCAGATCAATCTGACCCATTCCGTCTCGGCCGGGTTGGACTATGCCGCCGTCGGACCGGAGCACAGTTTCTATCACGACCAAGGGCGCATCGAGTACGCCTATGCGACGGACGAGGAAGCGCTGGAGGCCTTCGACTTGCTCACGCGCGAAGAGGGCATCATGCCCGCGCTGGAAAGCGCCCATGCCGTGGCGCACGTCGTCAAGCTGGCGCCGAAGATGAAAAAATCCCAAATCGTTCTCGTGAATCTCTCGGGCCGCGGCGACAAAGATGTACAGCAGATCGCGCGCATGCGCGGCGTGGCGCTTTGAAAAGCAGGAAGGTGATTCGTGATCGGCTCTTCGCATCGGCAATCCAAGAGGGCGCGGACCTCCTCTCGTCCCACGCCCCGTCCTTCTCACGGGCGACCTGATTCAAATCGACTTGATGCGACGTTTCGACGGTTGAAGGATGAAAAGAAGAAGGCGCTGATCGTGTACCTTATGGCCGGTGATCCGAGCCTTGAAGCCACTGAGAAGTTGGTATTGGCGCTGGAGCAGGCCGGCGCCGATGTCATCGAGCTGGGTGTGCCGTTTTCGGATCCGATCGCCGACGGACCGATCATTCAGCGGGCGGCGCAGCGGGCGCTCAACAACGGCGTGTCATTGCGATCGATTTTCACCACGGTCAAGTCCCTTCGGCAGCGCACGAACATTCCGATTGTGTTGATGCTGTATTTCAATTCCATTTGCGCCATGGGTTATGAGGCCTTCTGCCAAGCGGCGAAGGATGCGGGTGTCGATGGGATGATCGTGCCGGACATGCCCCCGGACGAAGCGGGCCCCCTCAAGGGGCCGGCCAAGGAGGCTGGATTGCGGCTGATTTTTCTGCTGGCCCCCACCAGCACGAAGGATCGGCGAACGTTCGTCGCGCGGCAGTCGCACGGATTCGTCTATTATGTGTCACTCACGGGAATTACCGGATCGGAACTCACCGACGTGGCCGACGTCGCCCAGAACGTCGAAAAAATCAGAAAGGTGGCAAGCGCGCCGATCGCCGTCGGATTCGGCGTGGCCACGCCGAAAGATGCCGCCGGTCTGTCGTATTTTGCCGACGGTGTGATCGTCGGCTCGGCGGTCGTGCGGCGGATCGAGGATTGCCGACAGGCCCCGGACATGGTCGAGCAGGTGGCGGAGTTCGTCAAATCCCTCAAGACAGCGATGACAGAGCGAGCGAGTCGGTGAGGCCATGAAAACCACTCTCTACACCATTCATCCTGAACAGCGAGAAGAGGTGTTGGCCAAACTCCGTGTGGAATTGGCGAAGATGTCGGGGCTGCGTTTTGCCTACGTGTATGGGTCGGTGCTGGAATTCGATAGGGTCCATGATGTGGATGTCGGAGTGTTTTTCGATGAGACAGCGATCGCACGGCAGATGAACACTGTGGACGCTCTCTCAGCCACGCTCACTGCCGTTGTGGGGGTGCCGGTTGATGTGCGGGTGCTCAATGAAGCGCCGGTGTCGTTCCTCTACCATGTGCTGCGAGGACGACTGGTCCTGTGTCGAGACGAGACCTTCTTGACCGATTTGTTGGAAGAGATCCCCCGCCGCTACCTTGATCTTGCCCCGTTCCTTCGCAGCGGCACGAAGGATGCTTTCGCCGCATGAGCCTGAATGAGGACCTCATCCGGGCGCGTTGCGCTGAAATTGATTGCTCGTTGAGCCGACTTGAAGAGTGTGCTCGCCTGCCGCGCGAAACGTTTCTTGCCGACCAAGACGCACTTGATGTGGCCTGTTATCGATTGCTCATCGCCATTGAGGCTGCGCTGGCACTCTGCTTTCATGTGTCGGCGAAACGACTGCATCACGTACCGGAAGAATATGCAGGTTGCTTTAGGGCATTAGAACATGCGGGGCTCATTCCTTCGGATCTTTCGAACTGCCTGCAACAGATGGCTCGTTTTCGCAACCTGCTGGTCCACGTGTATTGGAAAATCGATTACGGGCAGGTCTATGACATGCTCACGACCCGGCTCGGCGATTTGCGGGCGTTCCGCGCGGCCATGGCCGATTTGATCGAATGACACGAAAAGCTCCGCCTGCACAGGGGGTTGTGGAGATCTGTAGAAAATGAGCGGCCGCGTATATCACATGAGAGGTGATTGCAATTTTAGAAAAAGCGATTCCGATGGATGAAAAGACGGAGCGTGCAAGTACAAGCGGCTTTTATCGGAGCGATTACGACCATCGTTGTGGCATTGATCGGTTTTTTGAGCCATCAGTTTTCTTCGCTACAATCGGGTGTTTCTTTTTTTCCAAGTAGTGGAGATGAATTGGAGAAACCCGCACGAGCCCTCGCATCTTTGCTTGCACCGTTTTTCTGTGACGGAGGCGACAGGCGCCCGTTCTGAGGACAGTCATGACCGAGGCACACAATGAATGAAATGGACGGTCTGAACAAATAATCATGCGTCCTCTTTGAACTGACGGTTCCCTTCGCTCGTTTTTAGCGCTGGGGACCATCCTGTGGGCTCGACTTCTGTGAAAGATCGGTCTTCACTGACCGATCTATTTCTTTGGGCGGGCCTGGTGGGGCATGCAAGATTTTCCCGGTGGCGGACTGACGCTCGTTTCCTAACCGGGCCGGGGCACAAGCCCCAGGCCCGCGAACATGAAAGGGGGGCATTCTGATTTTTTGTGAGGTCGTGAAGGGGCTGTTGTGCGCAAGAAATTAAGAATGTCCCCTTTTTCAACTTTTTCAAGAAATTAAGAATGTCCCCTTTTTTCTGTCCCCTTTTTTCATGACGAGGCATCCCCAAAACGACAAGACATTGCTTAGGAGAAAAAACACACCAAGAGGGGTGCAATTGAGTAGCAGATACCACAGCGGCACAGATTGCTCCAGACAGTAAGAGATAAGAAGCAGAATGATAGCTTTGGGGAGTGGCAGGAGGGGTAGGGGCGAGAGGTGAGCAGAGGTGGAGAGGGCGAGCATGAACGGAGGTGGGAGGGGACGAAGCGACGAGGGCAGGAGCTGGGGCAAGGGACCTGAATGGCCTGTTGCTGGGTGGAGTCTGGTGGACCCAGATGGCGGATTGTATTCTGTCGGATGACCTGACAGGGGGTGGAGTTCGTCACATCCCTCAAGACGGCGATGACACAGAAGTAGCAACCAGTGCCGGAACAGCCTGCGTAAGCGGGTATAAGAATATAAGAAAGCGAGGGATGTTTTGTCAGGTTGCGCTGTCCTGCCAGCGCGTACTATTTATTATGCGTCATTCTGAGAGAGACTCAGGTGGTACGGTGTATGTTCCCTGTGAGGACAGGCATCTCATTTTACTGGTGGAGCATGGTGGCTGTCTGGGCACAGAGAACGTGAACGGTCCATCTATTCTAGATCAACATCAGAGGCTTCTATTCCTTGTGGTTGGAGGCCCTCTTCAATTTTAAGGAGGGGCAATGAAGATCCGTTGGGTACTCGGCTGGTTCTGGGGTGTCTTAGGGTTGTGCATGATAGGTTTCCCATCACAGGCGTCAGCCGTGATCATCAATCTGAACCCAGTTCAAACCGGTGCTTATACTTCTGATGGAATATGGACAGCGCCGACCTATATTACTGGTATCGCATTTGCTTACGGCCCCGAGGCGCGTAGCTTGGTGGCCTTCGATGTAAGCAGTCTTCCTGCTGGCACGATCCACTCTGCGACACTCTCGCTGCAAAACCCCTATACCGTCAACGAGGTGGGAGGAGATGTCGAACTGCGGCTCTATGGCCTTCCAGGTATGACGCGGTTCAATTACACCGGTAATGGTTATCTGAACATGTCCAATTTTTCGTTCATCGGAAGCAGTCTCTCACCTTTGTGGGGTTCTACCTTTGTGACTCCCGTTTCCTGGCCCGGCTCCACGGTCACCTTTGATTTGCTGGCGGCAGCACTTGATGCCTTGCGCCAGGCGGCGGATGGGAGCGGTCTCTTTAGCGGAGACTTTTTTGCTTTCGGGATGAGGATCGTCAAGGCTGATGCCGAAGAACCGAGGCCCTTACAATATGTGTTTGGCGGCACGTCCGCAGGCGGAACCGTCGTGCGGCTGACTGTCAACGTAACGCCGGTGCCGCTGCCGGCGGCGGTGTATCTCTTTGGCGCGGGGCTCGTGGGCCTGGCGGGCCTGGCCCGCCGGCGGAGCTGACTGAGGCTCGGTGGCGAGCCGGTTCTGATCGGGATCGCCGGGAGGCATGAGCCTGAGGCCGCCGCGCCGATCGGCGCTCTCTGCTCTCTATCGGATGAACGAGCCGATTCCGGTGTGAGGCGGCTGCCGGCCGTTGTTTGAGTCAGCCGAGCCTGGTGGATGGTGGCAGTGGCCAGGTACGGCCTCCCTTCCACGACTGGTGAGAACATGGCTCAAGAGTGGTCGATCAACGGAGCGTCCTGTGGGCCTCATCCACGCCACATGCCAATAGACATTCGGGAATCGCCGCAAGCTCAATCGATGGAGGACACGCGTCGTGTGTGGCAGGGCGGCCGGCTTCATGGTGGAGCCGGTTATGACCTCGGTTGGGGCGGCATGTAGGCGATCATCTCCACCGCCAGGTCCTTGGCGATGTCTTTGAGATTGGGCCGAAAGAACATGTAGCTTTTCGATCGTTCGTGGCGCGCTTTCCAGACCGTGGCGCCGTTGGTGGCGTCCACCAGACGCAAGCTCAGTCCCACGCGCCCCACGTTGTCGCCTTCCTTGCGGATGTATTCCCAGGAGTTGACCCGCACGACGAGGAACGAGTCCACGTTGAGCGCCTTGCCGAGCGCGATGGCCGATTCCTTGTCCGATTGGCCGGTCATTTCCAGGCGGGAGAAATAAAACACCAACGAATCGAATGCGTCTTTCGATCCTTGAAACACGTCGGTCACGCTTTCCGGCGAGACGACACGTTCGATGTGGCCGACCTTTCTCAAGGCATAGGCCAGGACTTCTTGAATGTCCTCGCGCGCGCCGTCGTATTGGCTCGACATCGGCGGCAGGACAGCGATGGCCTGGGGGCGGAACACCTTGGCGCCGGGGCCTTCCCACATTTCCTGGAGCCCTCCGCATCCGGCCATGAGGAGCAGAATCGAAAAGATGGCTCCCGATCTCATCCGCATCAGGCTCATGTTCATGACGTTGGTTGTCTCCATGGCGGTGTCAGTATATCACGTCAAAACGTTGCGGAGATGGAGGCGGACACGAGTGCGCCTTGTTCGCGGAAGTCATAACCGCCTGCCGCGTCGGCGCGCAAGAAGAAAAATCGAAGGCCCAATCCCGCCGTTGGAATGAATGGTCTGTCGGCGTCTTCCAAGTTCTTGAACGTCCCGATCCGCAGCGAGAGAAATTCGGTCAGGAACGTCTGTTCCGCTCCCAAACTCAAAATCCGACTTTTCACGTTGGGCAACAGGGTCTTGTTGGCGGTGAGGTCGATGTCCGCCGTCAGGGTCAAGGTGGACCAGGGATTCAGCGCCACGCCGCCGCGGACCTGAGGATCGAGTTTGATCTGGCCCCCTCCGGCGTCGTCGAAGGTCGGCGAATTGATGTCCTTGGCCACGATGCCGAACCGGATCCAGGAAACGGGTTTGTACAGGGCGCCCAAATCGATGCCGTAGGTCGTCGAGATGGTGGGCGCGCCGAAGCGATTGCTGATCGTGACGCCGTTGCCGCCTTGGAGATCAACGAAGCCCGAGTAGGAAGCGCCCTGAATGACTTTCGCCGTCATGCCGACGGCAACCGTTTTGTCCGAAAAGGCGTAGCCGTAGGAAAAGGCCAATTGCCTGGCTTCGAGCCCGCGCAAGGCCATGCGGCCTCTGAGGGTCACCGGATCGACGGGCTGGCTGATGTAGCCGCCGCCGGTCGCGACATCCGAGACATTGACGCCGAACGCGTGCCGGCCCAGATGACCCTTGAGATACAAACCGGCCGATCCGGCGATCGATAACGTCGAACCCGGTTGATTGAGCCGTGCGGCGATATCTCGTGCTCGTGCCGCCGAGCCGGGATCACCGGGCGAAAAATCCTCCAAATCCCGGATGGCGTCGCCGAATCCTTTCCGGTCGATGGCGAGTCCGAAGCCTTGCGCACGAAGGTCAAGGGTTTGGGTCATGGCCAAGCCGGCCGGGTTCCAATAGGTGGCGAGGGCGTCCGTCGTCACCGCCACGCCGGCGCCGCCCATGCCGGTCGCCCGCGGCCCGACGAAAACGAACTCCGCCGCCCAGGCTTGTGCCGCCGGTCCCGTCACCGCGATGGAAAACAAGAGGGCGGCGAGGGAGCCAAGGGGGCCGATGACGGCCCGTCCGTTGAAATCGCTCGACGCCGTTCTGTCGAAGACTCGCCCTGTCATGGCCGCTCCGAAAGTCAGACGATCATCCCGTCCTGCATGTGAATGATGCGATCGGCCTGAGCCGAGAGTTTGTCGTTGTGCGTCACGATCACGAATGTGATGCCCTTGGTCTTGTTCAGGTCGCGCATCAAGTGAAAGAGGGCGTCGCCCGTATGGGAGTCCAAATTGCCGGTCGGTTCGTCGGCAAGGACCACGTCCGGTTTCTGCATCAACGCCCGCGCGATGGCGACGCGCTGTTGCTCGCCGCCCGACAGTTCGCCCGGTTTGTGGTGCAACCGATGGCCGAGTCCCACCGCGTCGAGCAGCGCCTTGGCGTCGGATTGGACAGAGGCGGCGTCGCGTCGTTGGACGAGAGCCGGCATGCAGGCGTTTTCGAGAGCGGTGAACTCCGGCAACAAGTGGTGAAATTGAAAAACAAAACCGATCCGCTTGTTGCGGAAATCCGCCTGCCGGGTCTCCGTCATTTGAAACAGGTCCTGGCCGTCGAATATTACGGTGCCGCTGCTCGGTTTGTCGAGCGTGCCGAGGATGTGCAGCAACGTGCTCTTGCCGGCTCCCGACGCGCCGATGATCGCGATCATTTCGCCGCGCCGGATTTCCAGATTGATCCCCTTGAGCACCGGCACTTCGTAGGCTCCCATGGAGAACGATTTGTAGAGATCGACGACCTTGATCATTCGTACCGCAGGGCCGCGACCGGCTCGAGCTTGGCGGCCTGGTTGGCCGGATGGACCGTCGCGGCGAAGCTGATGAGGAGGGCGGACCCCGCGACGAGCAACACGTCCTCGGCCAGCACGTGCACGGGAATCTTTGAAATGTAATACACGGTCGGATCGAACGTCCAAAACGTTTGGATCAACCACAAAAAGGTATAGCCCAGCGGGATGCCGATGGTCGTGCCGGCCGCCCCGATGATCAGGCCGTTCAACATGAAAATGCGCCTGATGCTGCGTCTGGTCGCGCCCATCGCCTTGAGAATCGCGATCTCCTTCTGCTTTTCGGTCACGATCATGGTGAGCGTGCTCACGATGTTGAACGAGGCCACGATCGTAATCAGCACCAACAGCAAAAACATCATCGTTTTTTCGAGCTTGAGGGCGGAGAAGAGATTGCGGTTCATCTGCATCCAATCCCGCGCGCCGTGGCTGAAGCCCAGCTCCCGCTCGATCTCACGGGCGATCTCATCGGCGCGGAAGACGTCCGCCACTTTGACTTCGATGCCGGACACGCTTGCGTCCATGTTGAAGAACTTCTGCGCCTCGCCCAGTTCGATGTAAGCGAGCGAGGAATCGTACTCGTACATGCCGGACTGAAAGAGCCCCACGACGGCGAAGGTGCGAATCTTCGGCACCATGCCCATGGCGCTGACCGGGCCGACCGGCGAGACGACGTTCAAGACGTCTCCCGGAAAGACGCCGAGTCGCATCGCCAGTTCTTTGCCGAGAATGATGCCGGGTCGTTCGGCGACGACCGGCTCGCCGAGCGGGTCGTCGGGCGGCGGTTGCCGGACCTTGACCGGCGCGAGCAGGTCGGTCAGTCGTCCGGACGACATGTTGTTGGCCAATTCGGTGACGCGCGCTTCGCGCTTCGGATCGATCCCCCTCAGAACGATGCCCTGCACGGCCGACTGCGAGGTGAGCAAGACTTGACGGAGCACGAACGGCGTCGCCGCGACGACCTCCGGCACCGACTCGATGCGTTCGACGAGGGGATCGTACTCGCTCATGTTTTCTTTCATGCGCTCTTGCACGATGACGTGGGCCGTGGTGCCCAGGATCTTGGCCTGGATGTCTTCCTTGAATCCCGTCATGATGCCGACGGTGCCGATCAAGGCCGCCACGCCCAACGTGATGCCGGCGATCGACACGAAGGTGTTCAGCGAGATCGTCCGGTTGCGGCGTTTGGCGCGCAGGTAGCGGAGGCCGACGACGACCTCATAGGGCAGGGTCATGGCTGTCGCTCCGGTCTCAATTGAGGAAACAGCACGACGTCCCGAATGGAAGCCTGGTCGGTGAAGAGCATGATCAGGCGGTCGATGCCGATCCCTTCGCCGGCGGTCGGCGGCATGCCGAATTCCAGCGCCCGGAGAAAGTCTTCGTCAACCAGGTGGGCTTCCTCGTCCCCGGCGTTGCGTTGCGCGGCTTGCTGTTCGAATCGTGCCCGCTGGTCCAAGGGATCGTTCAACTCGGAAAAGGCGTTGGCGATCTCCCGCCCCGCGATGTAGAGCTCGAACCGGTCGGTGAGCGAGGGGTCGGCGTCCTTGCGCCGGGCCAAGGGCGAAATCTCGATCGGATAATCGGTGATGAACGTAGGCTGTTGGAGATTCGGCTCGACGGTTTCTTCGAAGATGTCGTTGACGATTTTGAACAACGGCGCCTGGGGATCGACCGGCACCTTGAGCCGCTTGGCCGCGGCCAACGCCTCATCCCGATGCTGAAGGACGGACGGATCAAGGCCGTTCACTTCGCACAGGGCCTGACGGTATGACCAGCGCCTCCAGGGAGGCGTCAAGTCGATGGTCGCGCCCTGGTAATCGATGACGGTCGTGCCCAGGATCTGTCGGGCGACGGATGAGAGCAACTCTTCGGTCAGTACGATCAGGTCTTGATAGTCCGCATAGGCGACGTAAAACTCGAGCATCGTGAATTCGGGGTTGTGAATCGTCGAGATGCCTTCGTTCCGAAAGTTGCGGTTGATCTCGAACACCCGCGGGAACCCTCCGACGATCAGACGTTTCAAATACAACTCCGGCGCGATTCGCAGATAGAGATCGATGCCGAGGGCATTGTGATGTGTGACGAACGGCTTGGCCGCGGCGCCTCCCGGAATCGGGTGCATCATCGGCGTTTCCACCTCGAGAAACCCCCGTTCAATCAGAAAGGACCGGATCGCGGCGATGATGCGGCTTCTGGTCACGAAGATCTGGTGAATGTGCGGGTTGGCGATCAAGTCCACGTATCGTTGCCGGTAACGGGTTTCCACGTCCGTCAAACCGTGCCATTTTTCGGGGAGCGGCCGGAGCGCTTTGCTGAGAAACGCCAATTGGCGAGCTTCGACCGTGAATTCATCGGTCTTCGTGCGGAATAACACCCCCGAGACGCCGATCCAATCTCCCAGGTCGAGTTGTTCGGTGATCAGGGAGGCCTGTTCCGTGAGCAGGTCTTTTTTCAGATAGACTTGAATGCGGTCTGCTCCGTCTTGCAACACGGCGAAGCCGGCCTTTCCGAACCGGCGGAGGGCCACGATTCGCCCCGCGATCGTGCAGGGGATCCGCTCCTGTTCGAGGACCTCCTTGGATTTTTCGCCGTGCAGTTTGATGAGATGCCCGGCCCGGTCCTTGACTTCAAAACGGCCGCCGTAGGGCGGCACGCCCGCCTGGCGGAGCTGATCCAGTTTTTTGATTCGTTGCTGCCGTTGCTCGTTCAGTTCATCCATATGTTTGCGGCGGTTTGTCCATCGGGTTTGCCGTCCTGCCGGGCTTTGATCGCCGACCGTCGGACGGAGAAGCGGCCGAAACGGGCGGGCGCGAAGAAATCGCCCTTATAGATTGTCGTCCGATTTGCCGACGACGGGCAGCGGCTCGCTTCCTTTTGAGAGTTGCTTTTTCAAATACGCTTCGATGAACCCGTCGATTTCGCCGTCCATGACGGAAGATACGTCGCCGGTCTCATGGCCGGTTCGGTGGTCTTTGACCATCTGATAGGGCTGGAAGACGTACGAACGGATCTGACTGCCCCACGCGATGTCTTTCTTTTCGCCGACGATCGCGTTGAATTCCGCCTCCTTCTTTTGTCGCTCCAACTCGAACAGACGGGCCTTCAAAATCTTCATCGCGCCGTTTCTGTTCTGAAGCTGGGACCGCTCATTCTGACATTGCACCACGATGCCGGTCGGCAGGTGCGTGATGCGGATCGCCGTCTCGACCTTGTTGACGTTTTGGCCCCCGGCGCCTCCCGAGCGAAAGGTGTCGATCCGCAGGTCTTTTTCCTCGATCGCGACGTCGATGTCTTCGCTCAGCTCGGGATAGACGAACACCGAGGCGAACGACGTGTGGCGGCGTTTGTTGGCGTCGAAGGGAGAAATGCGAACCAGGCGATGAACGCCGGCCTCCGCCTTCAAATAGCCGTAGGCGTAAGGGCCGGTGATCGAGAGCGTCGCGCTTTTGATGCCGGCTTCCTCGCCGGGCAGGAGATCCAACGTCTCCACCTTGAATTGCTTGGCTTCCGCCCACCGGACGTACATGCGCAGCAACATTTGGGCCCAGTCTTGCGATTCCGTGCCTCCCGCCCCCGGATGAATCTCCAACAGGGCGTTGTTGGGATCGAGCTCGCCGGAGAGCAGCATCTCCAGCCGCAACGCCGCCACGCGAGGCTCCAACCGGTTCAGCTCCGCGATCAGTTCCTGCTCCAAACTCGCATCCCCGCTTTCCATCGCCAATTCCAGCAGGGCGTTGACGTCCCCCAGCTTGGTTTCGATGTCGCGCCAGGTCGTGAGTTCTTGCTCGATCATCGCCTTCTTCCGGCTCGCGGCGGCCGCGCCGCGGGCGTCGTTCCAGAAGTCGGGCTGGCTCATTCTGGTTTCCAGCTCGTGTAAGTCGGCGGTCATGCGAGCGAGGTCAAAGATGCCCCCGTAATTCGGAGACTTGCTCTCCGATGGCGCGGACTCGCGTTCGAACTTCGTCGAATAACATGCTCAATGATCCTTCCTTGTCATGCCGGCTCGATGACGGAGGTCGTCGGGGCGGGTTCCTCTGTCCGGAAGAAGCCGTACAGCCACAAAATTGCGCAGATTATAGCACAGCCATAGGCAAAGACATCCCCGTAATAACTGTAAAACGTTCTCGATTGATTGAGAGGAATGGCCGCCCGCAACGCCTGTTCCGTGAAGAGAGGGGTTTGATCCAGGATGCGGCCGTATGGATCAATAAAGCCGGAGATTCCCGTGTTGGCGGAACGGGCGAAGGCCAGGCGATTTTCAATCGAGCGGAAGACGACCATGGAAAAATGTTGCGCGGGCGCGGACGAGGGACCGAACCACCCGTCATTGGTGATGTTGACCAGGAACTCGGCTCCCTTGGCGGAGAATTGTCTCACCAGGTCAGGAAAAATGACTTCGTAGCAAATCACTGTTCCGAATTTGACCGGTCTCGAGCTCAACAGCCCGCCGGCGGCCAGGGACTTGGGGGTGAAGGAGAGCAGAGTCGCGCCGGGCCCCGGTTCGAAGTCTCCGATGCCTTCAACGAGCTTGTCGAGAAAAAACAAAACGGACGATTTCAGCGGAATATATTCTCCGAAGGGGACCAAATGGTGTTTGTCGTAGCGTCCTAAGACGGCGCCGTCCGATCCCAATAGATAGGCGCTGTTCAAGAGATAGGGCCTGCGATCGGGATAGAACCGCAAGGCCGGACTGCCGAGAAGAATCGGCGCTTGAGCCCGAGCCGCCCATTCGATGACCTGTACCTGATAGTCCGGTTCCCGCTCAAGAATGAACGGCGTGGCCGCTTCCGGCCAGACGATCAGGTCGGTTCCGGTTCCCAACCGGTCGGTGAGGCGGTCAAACCGCCGCATTGTTTCGTCTCGGTACTCGGCGTCCCACTTGACCGCCTGGTCGATGTTGGGCTGGACCACTCCGATGGTGATGGAGGGGGACGACTCTTTGGACTGTCCGCTCGTTATCAGAGAGGCGGAGTAGAGCCACGACGCGACCAGGCAAACCGCCGCGATCGTGAGCAATTCCCACGGCAACTTGGCGGGGTGAAATCCGCGGAAAAACGGCATCAGCCACAGGATTAGCTCGGCCAAGGCGACGTTGACCAAGACGATCAAAAAAGACACTCCGTAGACTCCGGTGCGATCCGCGATTTGGATGAGGTCGAGCATTTGATGTTGCGAATAGCCCAGCAGACACCAGGGGAGTCCCGAGAGGGCGTAGGTGCGGAGCAGTTCCAGCGCGACCCAGAAACAGGGAGCGAAGATGATGCCGTATCGAGGAATCAGCTCCCGGAGCCACACCACGGAAAAGCTGTACAGCGCGACGTACAATCCGAGATAGGCCGTCAGCAACAGGAGAATGGCATAGCTCACGAGCAACGGCACCTTGCCGTAGGTGGTCATGGCCGTGACGACCCAGGCCATGATGCCGGTGAAGCCGATGGCACCGCCGAGCCATCCGATCCAAAACGCGCGTTGTCGCGAACATTGATCAAGGGCGACGTGCAGGGGAACGAGGGCGACCCACGCCAGGAGCCCGAGGTCGAATTTGGGAAAGCACAGCGGCAACAACGCGCCGCTCGCGCAGGCGAGAAGGATCTGGCGCGAACGAGCCTGGTTCATTTGAGCGGTACGATAACGAAAGCCCCCGTCACTTGCAAGGGAACCGCGCGAGAGCAAAAGAAATTTCCCGTGAGTTTTTCCGGCCTCTGCGGTACGGTATTCGTGCGGATACGGTGCTCGTGATGGAACGGCGTCGACATCGGCGGGTGCGGGCCGGTCTCGCGAGCTGGGTGCGGGTCAACGCCCATGAGGTCAGCGGCCGGGCGGTGGATCTGTCGCTCGGCGGGGCCAAGATAGAAAGCGCGCTACCCGTCGATCCCGGCAAGCGTGTGACGGTCAAACTGATGATCCCGGACTCGGCTCCCATCGTAATCGAGCAGGCGGAGATCCGTTGGGTTCGCGATCGGACGTTCGGCGTCCGGTTTCTTGAGATCCGGCAGGGCCAGCGGGACGACCTTGAACGGTTGATCGACGAATATCTCGACGCCGATGAATCCTAAAACGGTTCCGATCGGTCCCATCTCGGACGAGATGCTTGAAGACACATGTGCCGTGCTCCCGCAAAGGACGATGGTCCGCTCCCTCGAAAACGCGGGAGGTTGAGTCCCTTCCCTTTCCGATCCGTTTCCACCGGGGGTTGAAAACATATACAATGAAACCATGCCGTCTTTTCCGACGTCCTCCAAACGCGGGCGGGGTCCACAGGTCATGTCGATCCTGGGACTGTTGCTGGCCGGATTGATGGCGAGCATGTCGCCGGTTTCCGCTCAATCGTCACAACCTGTATCACAGTCTGAGTCGGACCGCGGCGCCTGGCGCTCGGCGGCGCCGATGCTCGCCAAACGGACGGAAGTGGCGGTTGCGGCGCTGGGCGGAAAGATCTACGTGGTCGGCGGGTTTGAAAAGCCCGGCTTGAGCAACGTGATGAGTTTGTCGATCACGCCTTCTCTCGAAGTCTATGATCCGGTGACCGATCGATGGATTGCCAAAGCTCCCTTGCCCGTCGGGCTGCACCATGTCGGGATCGGTGTGGCGGGAGGCCGATTGTACGTCATCGGCGGCTATGCCCGATCCGGCATCAATATCTGGAGCCCGGTGGCAACGGTCTATGCCTATGATCCGGCGATCGATCGGTGGACCCAGCGGGCTCCGATGCCGACGGCGCGCGGCGCCCTCTCTGTGGCGGAGCATGGAGGGAAACTCTATGCCATCGGAGGCTTCGATCGGAAAGCCAATGTGGCGGCGGTTGAAGTTTACGATCCCACCCTTGACAGGTGGGAGGCTCGATCGCCGCTGCCGACCCCGCGCGATCATCTGGCGACTGCGACGGTCGATGGAAAAATTTACGCAATAGGCGGGCGAGCCAACGGCGATTACGGCCGGAACCTGACGGTGGTCGAAATGTACGATCCCCTGGCCGACCGCTGGACCGGCGTCGCGGATCTGCCGACGGCGCGCAGCGGCATCACTGCGTCGGTGCTCAATGAGATGATCTACGTGTTCGGCGGAGAAGGGTCGTCCGGAACGTTTCGCGAGAATGAGGTGTATGACCCGCGGCATGACAAGTGGCGGCCGATGGCGCCGATGCCGACCGCCCGTCACGGACTCGGATCGGCGGCGGTCGAGGGGCGCATCTACGTCATCGGCGGCGGGCCGACGCCCGGAGGCTCGTTCAGCGACGCGAACGAAGTGTTTATTCCATCGTCGGGGGCCGGTTCGAGACTCGATTGAACGTTCTCCCGGTTTTCCGAGTCCCCGGGTGAATCCTCCAAAAGTGGTTCACGGATCGGCTCCAGCGCGTCATCTCCTCATGCGCCAGCCGCATAAAACGGAGTCGCTTGACTCTGTTCGATGTGAAGTCTATGGTATCCCTTGTGGGAGGAGTGAACGCCCCGAGGGAATGTGGATCATGAGGGGGTCGAGCGCCGAGGATGGTGTGCAGGCCCGGCTTGGACCGGGAAGCCTAAAGTCCTCCCAAGATCTCCGTCGTACCTAATCGTCCTCGGTTAGGTGCGTGCTCCTCCCACCCTAAACATGTCGGCCGACGTCGCCGCGCCGAAGATGCTCACCTCTTGAGAGCCGTCTCTTCCCTCTGTATCGTCATCGAACCGAGATGTATTCCCGTCATAAAGAACAAGAGGGGGATGTTTGTCGCGACCGAGCGCCGGTCTTCCGGCAAGGGGTGCGGTTGCCTTGAGTCGGTCAAGGATTTTGTGATACCAACGGGTTCGCATCACATCTTGCGAGGTCGAATGACGAGGAAAAGAGAATCTGTAACGGCCGTTTCGCAGTCAGCTTCCGATCCTGCCGCGCGAAGGAAATCCTCATCAAGTCCGGTCGAACGTGTGACCGCCGTCGAAATGGGCGCGCGCCAGCGGGAAATTTCCGTCTCGGAATTCTTCACGAAGAACCGGCACCTGCTCGGTTTCGACAATCCCCGCAAGGCTCTGCTGACCTGTGTGAAAGAGGCGGTCGATAACGCCCTCGATGCCTGCGAGGAGGCCGGCATCCTGCCCGACGTGACGGTCCGGCTTGAGGTCGTGCCGATCGACGGAACGACGCCGCCGGCCAGTCAGGCCACGCGGTTTCGCGTGACGGTGACGGACAACGGGCCGGGCATCGTGCGCCAACAGATTCCCCGCATCTTTGCCAAACTGTTGTACGGCTCCAAGTTCCATCGGTTGCGCATGAGTCGGGGGCAACAGGGCATCGGGATTTCCGCCGCCGGCATGTACGCCCAATTGACGACCGGAAAGCCGGTCCGGATCATCTCGCGCACCGGCCCCCGCGCCGCCGCTCATTTTTTTGAAGTCCAAATCGATACCAAGAAGAACGAGCCGCTGGTGCATGAAAGCAAACAGATCGAGTGGGATCAGCTGCGGGGGACTCAGGTCGCATTGGAAATCGAGGGCCGCTACCAAAAGGGCCGGGCGTCGGTGGACGAATGGTTGGAGCAGACCTCCATCGCCAACCCCCACGCCAAGCTGACCTATTACACGCCCGAGGGAGAAATCAAGGAATACGTCAGGGCTTATCACGAACTGCCGCCGTCGCCGCGGGAGATCAAACCGCATCCCTACGGCATTGAGTTCGGCATGTTCCTGAAGATGTTGCAGGAGACCAAGAGCCATACGGTGGCGGGATTTTTGGCGAGTGATTTTTGCCGGGTCTCGCCGCAGTCGGCCGAGCAGATGTGCAGGGAGGCCAAGGTCTCGCCGCAGATGAAACCGCGGGACTTGAAAGGGGCCGTCGCCGAAACCTTGTATCGAACGATCCAAAACACCAAACTGATGGCTCCGCCGACCAATTGTCTGTCGCCGATCGGCGAAAAAGCGATCCTCTCCGGCCTCTATAAACAAATCAAGGGCGAGTTCTATACGGCGGTGACGAGACCGCCCGCCGTCTATCGCGGCAATCCGTTTGTCATTGAAGCAGGACTCGCCTACGGCCGGCGACCGGAGGAACACGATACGACGGCGAAGCCGGCCGTCCCCAAGGCCGAGGGGGAGCAAGTGGAGGATGACGTCGAGCTGGCGCGAGTGATCAGATACGCCAATCGCGTGCCGCTCCTGTATCAACAATCGGCCTGCGCGACCTTCAAGGCCGTGCTCGGCTTGTCATGGAAAAACTACGGGGTGGCGCAGTCGCGCGGCGCCTTGCCGGCCGGCCCGATGGTGATCTTTGTCCACATGGCGTCGGTGTGGGTGCCGTTTACGAGCGAGTCGAAAGAAGCGATCGCCGACTACGACGAGATCCACAAAGAAATCACGCTGGCGTTGCGGGAATGCGGCCGGCGGCTGGGATTGTATCTGCGTCGGCGGGAACGGGCTGCGAGCGAGTATCGCCGCAGGAACATTTTCGAATTGTATATCGAAGAAGTCGTCGAGGCGTGCAGCCGCTTGAAAGGCGGTAAGGTGCCGAAAGAGAAACTTAAGAAACAGTTGCAGCACATCGCCCTGTCTCGCACCGGCGGGACCAAGACCGACGAGGTACTGGGGAAAACCGGCGAAGGGCCGGAAGGTTTGCCTCATTCCATTATCGTCACGGAGGATGGCGTGGAAAGCAAGACCGCCGGCGCATCCGAGGCGGGCGAAACAGTCAAGGTCGATGAATCATCGCCCGGGGCGGCCAAACGGGCGGCTCGCATCCGCCGGGGGGCGACAGTATGACGATCAAGACGAAGAAACCAGGCTCCGTCGAAAAAAAATTGGTCGGTCTGGCCGATCTCGTGATCCAGGCAGCCGAACGGTCGAAAGATCCGACGTTGCAGATTCCGATCCGCGCCCTGTCCAACGTCTCGTTCAATGAGCGGAAGGGGATGATCGAGATGGGGGACAAAAAACAGGCCCGCTCGTTCTTCAACGTCGGGATGGCCAAGAAGTTCATGCAGACGATGCTGGTGGCGGACGCCCTGGCGGAGCTGCAGCGGGCCGAACTCACCACCTCGCTCCGCGAGATCTATTATCGGACCAAGCACACGATCAGAGATTCCCACGAGAACACGTTCGATACGCAGGACGAGTCCGATCCGATCATCGAAGATTTGGAGGTTTCCCTCGCCGCGCTTCGGGAAGAGCTGCATGTCCGGGCGGAGAACGCCGGAAGCATCGTCGGGCCGGTCGTGTTCGGCGACGACGGCGACCGGGTGGACTGCTCGAAACTGGGCAAGGGCGGCTATTCCGTTCCTTCCATCGTGGAGCCTGAGTATCTGGAGATCCGGCGGTGCACGGCGGATTTCGTGCTGCTCGTCGAAAAGGGCACGCAGTGGAACCGGCTGTCCGAAGACAAGTTCTGGAGGCGGTACAATTGTATTCTGCTTACCGGTAATGGCCAGCCGCCGCGCGGCGTGCGGCGGCTGGCTCGGCGGCTGCACGAGGAACAGAGACTTCCGATTTACGTGCTGGTCGATAACGATCCCTGGGGCTACTACATCTATTCGGTGGTCAAGCAGGGATCGATCAATTTGGCGTTCGAAAGTCAGCGCATGGCGATTCCCAAGGCCAAGTTCATCGGCCTCTCCAGCGCCGATCCCGAACGGTACGGCCTGCCGCGCAACGTCGGCATCAAGCTCAACGACAAGGACGTGGCGCGGGCGAAAGAACTGATGAATTACCAATGGTTCAAAAAACCGGCCTGGCAGGCGGAGATCAAACGGATGTTGGCGAGCGGATTAAAGTATGAACTCGACGCCTTGGCGAACAAAGACTTCCAGTACCTCACCAAACAGTATCTCCCTCGAAAATTGCGGGAGCGGGATTGGCTTGATTAGCCCGTCGCTTCCGTAACCTCGACGTTCCCCATCGGCCATGAAGATCCCGTCGGCTTGGACTTCGCCGCTTCGCGATTGGCAGCGTCGCGCGTTTGAGGCCGTCCGTACCCATCACGCGGCGGACTTTTTGGCCATGGCGACGCCGGCCGCGGGGAAAACGCGGTTCGCGCTGCGCGCGGCCCACGAGTTTTTGAAAGCCGGCCGCGCGCAGCGGCTTCTGGTGGTCTGCCCCACCAGCCACTTGCGCAGGCAATGGGCGGATGCTGCGGGAACCGTCGGCTTGCAGCTCGATCCGGCCTTGACGAACGAACGGGCGCTGGAGGCTCCGGACTATCACGGCGCGACGGTGACCTATCAGCATGTCTGCTCCGCTCCGGAAATGGTGCGCCGCGGCTGTCTCGCCAAAAAGACGCTGGTCGTGTTGGACGAGCTGCACCATGCCGGCGACGGCAAACAGTGGGGCAGAGCGCTCAAGACGGCGCTGGAACCGGCGGTGTTTCGCCTGATTTTGTCCGGCACCCCTTTTCGTTCCGACAATGATGCCATTCCCTTCGTTCGCTACGTGCAAGGCGAAAGTCAGCCGGACTTTTCTTACGGGTACAGCGAAGCGATCGGCGACGGCGTCTGCCGGCCGATCCTCTTTCCCAGTTATGAAGGCGAGTTGACCTGGGTGTCGAAAGGCCGTGAGCATACGGCCACGTTCGAGGATGGTTTGCCGTTCGATCGGCAGCGGGAGCGGTTGAAGACGGCGTTGCTGCAAGAGTCGTGGTTGGGATCGGTGATCGCGGACGCCCATGCGCAGCTCGTTCGGGTTCGGCGGGAAGAGCAGCCCGACGCGGGAGGGCTCATCGTGGCCATGGATCAAGACCATGCCCGTTGGGTGGCCGATCTGATCGGTCGCGTCGCCGGCGTCAAGGCGGCGGTGGCCGTCTCGGATGATCCGCAGGCGTCTCACGTCATCGAAACGTTCACCGGTGATGGAAAACAACAGTGGCTGGTGGCGGTCAACATGGTGAGCGAAGGAGTGGATATTCCTCGCCTCCGCGTCGGAGTCTATGGCACCAACGTGTTGACGGAGATGTATTTCCGGCAGGTGGTCGGACGGTTCGTTCGCATGCAGGACCATGTGCCGAAGCCGCAACGGGCCTGGCTCTATCTGCCCAAAGACCAGGTCTTGGCCCATTATGCCCGGCAGATCAAAGACGAGCGAGATCATGTGCTGGAGGATGTCCTGCCGGCCGGACAACGGGATCTTTTCGACCGTGTGACCGTCTCCATGAACGAATATCGGCCGCTGATGGCCGTGGCTCGCATGGACACGGTGATCGGGGCGGAAGAGGCCGAGGAGATCGATCACGCGGCGGTGAGGGGCGCGCCGCCGGTTTCTTTGCACGAGCTCAAGCAAGAACTGCGGGATCTCCACCGGCTGCTTGTCAGCGCCGTGGCCAGGCAAAGCGGCGTGGATCATCGGCGTCTCAACGCGGAGTTGATCGCGCGGACCGGCAGTCGGATCGATCAGGCGACGGTCGAGCAGCTTCGCAAACGGATTCAACTTCTCGAACGGTGGCGCGACCAGGGGTACGACGGCAAGCGGTGAGCTCTTCGATCACGACGGTGCAGCCGACCTCCTTCCTTTTCGGCCCGGCACCCTGCGCCAAAGGACGAATAGTGGTCCAGGTGGGCGTTTCCGCCGCGGCTCTCGTGAAGAGCTGTGCGAGGGCGGGGTCCCGCCCTCGCAAACCTTGGCGGGAATCGATTCGAGCGATGACAGGCGGCCGTTTGCCGGCTACTTGTCGTCGCGATCCTCATCACCGTCCTGATCGTCTTCATCGTCGAGTTCGATGGAGGCTCCACGATCACGACTCTTTTGATGGGCCATCGGCCTCACGTAGTCGCCGAGATCGCTCGCGGAGACTTTATAGGCCTGCAACAGGCCGGGAAGCAACTTGTAGCTGCCGTCGGCAGGCAGATCGAACGTCTCGTTGATCACGCCGTCCGCGGCGTCGGCCGTCGTGAAACAGGCGGTCGTGTGGCCGAGCGGACATTGAATGGAGGTCGCCCAGGGATCGGCGTCACTGACCCGAAAGTACACATCGAATTGGGTCCCACTGTCGTTCTGCGTCACACTGTAGTCGTTGTCCGTGCCGACGACCAAGACGTAGCTGCCGTCCTTGAGGCGCGGGCCGACGGCGAGCCCTTCCCACTTTTCCGGGACCTTGTTGCCGAGCTCCGGCAGGGTGTCGGCGGTGAGGTCAAGAAAGGGAACCGGCTGTTTGGTGACCTTTCCGGAGGGACAGGCTGAGGCTGGGAAGGGTGGAGCCGGAGGGCTGTAATCCGTGGCCCCTGTTATATCGATGCGGAACAATTTCTTGTTTGGCGAGGCAAGGGTGGCACCGACGCCGATGCCTCGATTGTTGCGCTCGAGCACGAGAAACTCATGGTCGTTGATGGCCAGCAGGCCCGACACACCGCGACCTTGGCTGGACCCGTCCAGTTGATAGGCATATTGCGCGACGGCCGTGCCGGTGGCGGTGCTGAACTTGACCAGGCGAAGGCACACGCCGTTGCTGCCCCCTTCATCCAACATAGCGCTTTGCAACATGGCATAGACATAGGCGCCATCAGGGCTGATAGCCAATCCTTCAAACCCTCGGTTTGATCGCTTGCCGGCCGTGTTGCCACTGTCGCCGGCATAGTTGGGCATTCCGGCGGCGTTGCGAGGGATGAGATTCGTGGGAGTGACGAACGAGCGGACCCGGCGTCCCTTGCGGTCGAATTCATAGAGGGAGGGACCGTATTCATCCGATACATAGAAATGGCCGTTGTGGGGATCGATCACGAATCCTTCCGGATCGAAGGCATTCCCCAAGACGCTGGGGGGAGTGGGCGCCAGACCGTTTAAGGGATTTCCAAACTCGTCTTTGAAGATGATGGTCTTGAGGATTTTAAACCCGCTGATCGCGCCGGTCTTTTTATCGACTTTCAAGCGAAACCGCTGGACGCGGGTCTGATAATCCAGCGAGCCGCCGCCTGGTCCTCGGTCGGAGAGGCCGTACCACTGGTTTCGCTTGGCGTCATAGGAGAGGTCCGAGAAATAACCGACCCGGCCGGTGTTGGCGTCTGTCCCGCCGCTTCGATCGAGCATGGCTCCATCGAGCGCCAGGCCGTTCACAAATTCCGGCGCGGCCGACACACCGGATACCGTTGCCGTGCCGAGCAGACCGGCTGTCATCACGATCGTTATCGCCTGTCGCAACACGTTCATCCTCCCCTCCCGATCATTGAGTAGTTGTGTGATGTGGCTCAAAGAGCTTGTCTGTCGAGGGTCTTCCTTTTGCCCTTCCGCAACATGGGGCAGAGCGGTCCGCAAGAACCGTCGACAAGCACCATCTGGCGGTACCCTAGGCGGCGGCCGTTACTGTTGTGTCAGCAAAGCATGAACGGAGGGTTAAGAGAGAGAACGGCCTGGTGTCATGCGGTGGTCGGCTGAGAAGGCAGGTCTCAGCCTCGGCTATCGCTGCGCGGCGGTTTCCTTCTCGCGGAGATATTTGTCGAAGACGAACGTGCCGAAGGGGAGGATCGATGCGATAAAGGCTTGGAAGCAAAATCTATTGTCCCATTGATAGGCGGCGCGGAGCTTGGCCAGCCTGGCAACATAGAGCAAGAAGAGAATTCCATGGATCGATCCCACGATCCTGACGGCCAGGGGCAGGCCCATCAGGTACTTCAATGGCATGGCGATGAAGAGCAGGATGACGAACGACGTGCCCTCGGCCAACGCGATCATCCTAAAGGCCCGGATCGGATGCATGGGTACCTTGATGCGTAGGCTCTTGTCGTGGAAGAAAAGCGCGGGCGGTATTGTGGTGGACTGGTCGGGTTGATGTCAATGAGGAGAGGGACCAAAAGTTCGCCGTTTCGCTTATCTCCTTTTGGTTGCTGGTAAGGGTCAAAATTTTGACCTCCACTTTCCTTCGTCATCATAGTAGGGGGATCGTTGACAGTTTACTGCATTCCAGAGGCGATCAAAAACCGGTCGAAGCAAGCGATCAATTGGTTGATCAAACGAATCCATAACGATCTCGGGAAACAAAAGAACGGAGTCCCTAATCGGAGTTTGTTCTTGGGGGTAGTATCCCACCGGTAATTTCATCAAACTCATCTTGCTCATCTTGTATCCGGCGACCCCCGTCAGTGAAAGAAAGAAAATCAACGGTGGAGAGACACCGATCTCTTTTTTGAGGAGCTCCATGCATGTCATGGTTGCGTCATAAATATTCGGTTCAAAAAGGTCAGATTCAATAAAAAGGCCAGATTCAATAAACTGGACATTTGGCGAGAAGAATCTCCCCGTGCATACCTCAATAATGCCGTTTCTGAAGAACTGCACATAATAAAGGGTAGTCCCATTCTTGGAGGAGGTCTCGCAATGTAAAACACCATCAAAGTTGTATCGCGGAGAGGTGAAACCAATTGATTCAACTGGTGACATCTTGTTGTAGGGAGTGAGGTCCCATGTAATCGTCGGATCGAGCACGCTCATCGGGATAAGATGAAGAATAGCCTTTGGCCCCTCGGCGAGCGATACAGGACCTTCATTGGCGGCAATTTTTGTGACACGCTCGATCCTGAAACTGGCAAGTTTTTGACGGCCTGTCTCCGCAGCCACGAAGCCTGCTCGAATTTCTTGAACATCCAACTGGTATTTGCCGCTGGAGTTTCTGGAATAAAAACGCGAGAGATTCTTGAACGTCACCATGTGGAGACCGGCCCAGCTCTTGGGCACTTTGACAATGAGCACAAACCCGCCGGCTCCGAGGGGTACGGCTTTTATCCGGAGACCGGGGATTCGTGGTTCTATTCCGGTTTGGGCCAACTCGTGGAGGCGAAGGGTCTCAGCATCAGGGTTTGCATGCAGAAGCACGATGCGTTCCGGCTCACCAGTGGGCATGCCAGCCGAGTCGCGCTTTTCTTGGATGCCGTACACCAGGTCCCCACCGCTGGCATTGGCGAAAGAAGACACATCGGCAAGAAACTCACGTTTGTGGTCATCGGAGTTGTTTGGCAGAGCTTCCTTATATTCAAGACTTCGTCCTTCCCGGACGCCGTTGTCAATAAGCAATCTGATGTCGTCTTCAGTGATCGAGTCGAGAGGTTTATCAAAAAGATACATCTTGTTTGGTTGCTCTAACGATCGGGTGATTGCTCCGTGGTGATCAAGAAGCCAGGGCACTGTGTAGTTTATTCATTTCGCTATCTTTTGCCAACACGAACAGGGGGTAAGGAGACATTCTGCGGTTTCATCGTCCCAGTCATGGCTATCTCCCCTAGATGGTCTGCGGGGCAAGGGGCAAGGCAGGAGGGGCACGGAGAACAACAAGCTGGTCATGTGAAAAGTAGCATGTCCCTTTTTCTTTCAGGCAGCGCCTGAGCGCGGAAACGCTCAGAGCCGGCCGGATGTGATAAGCTCCCGACCCTATGCGTATTTTCGTGCTCGGTGTCGGAGCCACCGGCTCCTATCTCGTCAAACTGCTCCTTCGCCAGGGCCATCATGTGACTTGCGGGGACCGCGATCCGGAACGGGCTCGCCGTTTCTTGGGGACGACGGTACCGGTCGCCGTCGAGCGGGTGAACGGGCGCAATCGGTGGAGCGTCATCAAGGCCTCACGGGGAGCCCAGTTGATCGTGAACATGTTGCCGTCCGTCTGTAACCGGACAGTGCTCCGCGCCGCGCTCCATACCCGAGCGCATTATCTCGATACGGCCGCTCATCTGACGAAGAGCCCCTTTCGCGCCGAACAGTTGCAGTTCGCCTGCCGTTTCATGGAGAAGCGCCGGACGGCCGTCATTACCGCCGGGGTTGCGCCGGGGCTGACCAATCTTCTCGCGGCTGCGGCCGCGGATTCACTTGATGAGGTCGAGACCGTTCGGGTTCGGCTCTATGAATCCACGGAAAGCGAGCAACCGGTGTCGCAATGGTCGGCGGAAGTGTCTTTTGACGAGGCCGTCTCACGTCCCCGTCTCTATCGCGACGGCAGGTTTCTGCTTGGCCCGCGATTCGGCGAACGTGAAATGTTTCGTTTCCCATCGCCGATCGGTTCGGTACCGGTCATGCTGGCGGCCCAAGACGAAGTGGTCACGCTTCCCCATGTGATCCCGCTCCGGTCGATAGATGCCAAGATCGGCGGATCGGATATCGAGCGTCTGCGAAAATGGTACCGCCAGGGAAAGCTCAGGAAATCGCGAGGGCTGGTTGCCGCTCGTTTCCCCCGAACGCCGACGCCGGGCACGGTCGATCGTCTGATCCGGCATGGGATTCTCCATAATGCGCATTTTGCGGCGACCGTGGTTGTTGAGGGTGTCAAAGCCGGACGACGGATGACGATTCGCTGGGACGTCACCATGCCGAGCCTGTCCCTCCTGTACCGGCAGGGGGAGTTACGATCGCCCATCGCGTGGGCGACGGCGCGCATGGCGTCGCTGTTTGTGAAGCATTTCCCTCGTGATCTCACCGGCGTCTATGCTCCGGAGGCCCTCCCTCAGGAGGTCCGGCGCGCGATTCTGCGCGATGTCCGCGCGCGAGGGTTTCGCATTGTGAAGCATGTGACAGTGCGGGCACGGCGTCCTCCCTAGAACGGTCCTGGTTCCGCACCTTGCACGGGCTTTTCAGCGGGTGCTAAGATTTCCTTGTCGATTGGCTTGAAGAAGAAAAGACCATGCCCAACATTACGTTGCTCGTCTCGTCCAGTTGCGGGGCCTGCCCGTCGGCCAAGAGTCTGTGGAAGCAGTTGCGCACGAAGTACAGTTTTTCTTACCGCGAAATCGACATCGGGACGAAAGACGGACAGGAGCTGGCCGAACGTCATGCGGTTCGCGCGGTTCCCGCCACCATCATCGACGGCCGGCTGACCTTCGTCGGCGTGCCGAGCCGTGAAAGCGCGGAAAAGGCCCTTCAGTTGAAACTCAAGCAACGGGAAGGATGAACATTATGGACGAAGACGATATTGAGCTGCCGGTCCTTCCTCGATTTGATAAGGGCCCGCCGCCCGATTGCCCGATCTGCGGCGATCCCATGTCGTTTGTGGACGGCGATTGGGCCTGCGTGGACTGTAACGGCGAACTGCTGGGGCCGGAGACCGGCTGACGGTTCGTTGTACGGTGTCCGCCGGCGGTCGATTTGCGGAGGCCGTGAGTGCTATGCCTTGTGACTCACGCCTTTCTACCCTCTGACGGCCCCGACTTCTCCCATGCTGAAGGTCGTCACCGGTCGATTCCATCCCACTCTCGAATCCGCGTTGGTTGATCGAGTCAGGCGGCTCAAGGCCCAAGATCCCTTGGCGTCGCTTGCGATCGTTGTTCCGTCCAATCCGCTGGCCGACCGTCTTCGGACTCTGCTGGCCGTCGAACACCGACTGTCGCTGCTGAACCTGCACCTCTTGACCTTCCATCAGCTCGCCCTCCGTCTGGCGGGCGAAAGAATGTCCGATCATGCGTTGCCTCGCGTCGTCGATGAGTTGTTTTTCGAACAGGTGATTCGTTATCTGGTTTGCCGCACGCTCTCGCGGCATGAGCCGTTTCAGCGACTTGGGCGCACGGCAGGGACCTGGGGCGCCCTCTGGGCCACGATTCGCGATTTGAAAGACGCGCTCGTCGATCCCGACCATATGATACGGGGATTGCGCGAAGGTTGTTTCGACGACGATGATCGAGGGTGGCTCGAATCGCTCGTGGCCCTCTACGCGGCCGTCAAGGAGTCCGGTCGAACGTTGGGGGTCGGGACGCAAAATGACCTCGCCGAGAGTCTCACTCCCCTGATGCCGACTTCCTCATTTCTCCGGCCGTTCAAAGCAGTGCTTTATTATGGATTCTACGACTTGACCCAGGTCCAGCTCTCGTTCTTCGAGGCCGTGAGCCGCGCCAAGGAGACGACGTTGTTCTTCCCGTTGGAAGATGAGCCGGCCTATGATTTTGCGCGGCGCTTCTTCGATCGCTGCATCAGGCCGTTGGCGGCGACGGTTGACAGGGAGATCGGACCTAAGCCGACGTCATCCGACGCGGGCCAAGAGGTTCAGCTTGCTATCCGGAACGTGATCGGCCCTGAAGAAGAGTTGGCCTCGGCCTGCCGCACGATCCTTGAGTTGGTCGAAACCAACGGCTATCGATTCGGCGAGATCGGCGTCGTGGCCCGCACCCTTGATCCCTACGGGCCGCACATCCGGTCGGTCTTTGACCGCCATCGGGTGCCGTTTTGTACGACGGCCGCTCGGTCGTTGATGGAAGAGCCGACGTGCAAAGTCATCGTGCAGCTCGTCTCGTTGCCGTTGAACGACTGGTATGCTCCGTTCGTGCTCGACGTCGTGACGTCTCCCTTTTACACGACCACTCTGTGCGATGACCGGTCGCCGGCCTACCGACCAGAGCAGTGGAGACTCGCCGTTCAGGCCCTGCGCATCACTCGCGGAACGGACGAATGGAACCGACTGAGGCAAGTCGGCCGAGAAAGTTTGGCGCTGCGCGACGAGGAAAGCCCGCTCGATTCTTCGGCGATTGCGCCGGAAACGCTCACATTGCTCCGACAAATCGTCGCCGAGCTGATGGAAGACTGTTCCACGTTGCCGTCCAAAGGCACGATCGGTCGGCTGGTGGAGGCCTGTCGAACCCTGATTGAGCGGCGCATCCGTCGTCCCGATCCTGGAGCAAGCGCCGAAGATCCGCTTGCCGCGGATCAGATGGCGACGTGGGCGGCTTTGGATCGTCTCTGGGGCACTCTCACGGATTTGGAACCGCTCAATGAAGAACTGACCTGGGCTGAGTTCGTCGAATTGCTGACACGCGCCATTGAAAAAACCACGGTGCCCATCTCTCCCCTCTCGGGGTCCGGTGTGACAGTAACGGACGTGATGGCCGCCCGCGGGGTGCCGTTCAAGGCGTTGTTCCTTCTAGGATTGAACGATCAAATCTTTCCTCGCTCCATCCGAGAGGACGGATTTCTGCGGGACCGGCACCGTCGCGTGCTCGATGCCACGTTGGGATTCAAGATCGACGAAAAACTGTCCGGCTATGAAGAAGAGCGGTTGTTGTTCCATCTCGCCTGTCGCTCGGCGCATCATCGACTGTATCTCTCCTATCAACGGGCCGATGAATCGAGCCGCATGCTGGCCGTGTCGCCCTATCTTGACGACGCCGCCCGGCTGTTTGGAGTGGAACATGCCAATGGAGACGCGGTTCCACGTCGGTTGACGGAGCGGGTGAAACAGCGACCGACGGAGCGATTCTTCATCGCGCCTTCCGATCTCATCCAATGGTCGGCCTTGAACGG
Organism: Nitrospira sp.; assembly: GCA_024331125.1. GTDB lineage: Bacteria > Nitrospirota > Nitrospiria > Nitrospirales > Nitrospiraceae > Nitrospira_D. The sequence continues at coordinate 134,545 of JANDJI010000004.1, read as the reverse complement.
TCGGAACCCGGCCGATTTGATTGATGCGCTGGGTCGCGATGGGGAAATGTTTCGGCACGCGGTCGAGGCCCTTGGCCGTATCGAGGCGGACGAGCACCAACTCAACGAGTTCGATGGAGTAACCGGACAGCTTGAAACCCATTGGCGACGTCTGCTTGATCAAGGAATGGCTCCGACTCCGCTCGAACGGTATGCCCGCTGTCCCTTCCAGTATTTCGCAGCCGACGTCCTGCGGCTGGAAGCGAACCGGCTGGTGATCGAACCGGGACCGGACGCCGCCCTTGTCGGCAGCCTCTGCCATGCCGCGCTGCGGCACTGTTACGAGCGGCTCGTGCAAACCGGATGGCCGGTTCAACGGGTGAAGGAGGATGAGTTGAAGGGAATCGTTGCTTCGTCCGTCGAACAGGCCGCGGCCGATCTGGAGAGTCGGCAAGGGGTAGGCCCTTATCTTCTCTGGGAAATGGCCAAAGAGACGATCTGTCAGCTTGTGCGCGAGGCGGTGGAGGCGGATGAAGCGGAGCAGGCCGAGCAGCCGTACAGCCCCATTGCATTTGAGGTAGAGGGAGAAGGAGTCGTGCCGGAGACTCTTGGCGGGGAGCCGTTGAAAATTCGGGGCCGGGTCGATCGGCTGGATCGGCATCGGGTTTCGGGATCTCTGCGCGTCATCGACTATAAGTTCAAGATGGGCTCGGCCATGAAGTCGGAAGACCGGAATCTCGTGCAGTCGGCGATTCGTGGTTACCGATTGCAGCCGCCGTTCTACAGTTGTCTCTCCGTGCAGGGATCTCCGTTGCCCGACCTGGTGCAGTTTTTCTTCCTTGCGCCTCAGTGGATGCCGAGCATCAGCCGCTCGACGTTCGAGAGACCTTCGTGGTCATCCGAGACCGGTCTGCTGATTCGGAAGACCTTGAGCACCTTAATCGATGGTATCCGCGCCGGGCGGTTTTTTATTCTGCCGGACGGCTATTGCGACGGTTGTCTCTACCGGCCTGCGTGCCGGCGGGAGCATGGCCCCACGTGGTGGAGAGCCTATCGTGCGGCTGAACCGAAATCGCTGAGGGCGATGCGGAAACAGAAGGTGGACGGTGAGTGATCGTTCTTCGATGCCGGCTCGCGTGATCCCGGACCGCGCCGCCCGGGAGGCGGCGGAGACGACGTGGGATCGCAACGTCGTCGTCATCGCCGGGGCGGGAACCGGCAAGACGACCTTGCTGGTGAATCGGCTGGTGAACCTGCTCATGAGGCAGCCGGAGCCGATCCCGATCATGCGAATCGTCGCCTTGACGTTCACCAACAAGGCCGCGACGGAGATGAAAATACGGTTGCGCGAACGACTGACCGTTCTTGCCCGTCCTTCTGCAGCCGCGTCGATGCGGTCAAGCGGTGGAGGGGCCCTGTCCAGTCGCGAGCTTGAAGCGCGCTACGGTCTCGATTCGGAGGCCGTCGCCACGCTGGCTCGGGCGGCGCTCGCCGATCTTGAAAAGGCGCAAATCGGCACGTTGCACGGTTTCGCGGCCCATCTGCTGCGGCTCCATGCCCTGGAGAGCGGCGTCGATCCCGATTTTCGAGAGGACGACGGCCAACGATTCGACGAACACTTCGCCGCCTCGTGGGATCTCTGGTTGGATCGAGAGCTGAGCCGATCCGGCCCCCATCATCGTCTATGGCGGCGGGTGTTGACATCGGTTTCTCCGGATTCGATTCGAGACATGGCCAGGGCCCTCTGCGGCGAATTGGTCGATCTCGATGCCCTTCAACGACAGGTCTCGTCCGATGCGATGCCGGAGGCCGTCGTCCGGTGGCTGCGGCAGCAACAGGAGCGAGCCGGGCGGTTGTTGCAAATCCATGACCGGCCGAAACGGCGAAAGGTCGAACACATGGTGGCCGCCGCCGCATCGCTGATGAAGCTGGTGGCGGAAGAAGGTCTGGCCGGCCTGCGGAGATTGTCGACGGAAGAGCGGCAGTGGCTCGAAAAAGACGTAGGTGACAGTGTGGCGGGATGGGAAGAGAAAGATTTTCACGAGGCAGCCGCCCTGATTGAGACGGCGCGGCAGTTGCTGGCGGTCGATGAAAGCGTGTTTCGCGACCTTCTGTCGCTGCTTCTTCCCCTGGTCCGGCAGGTTCGAGACACGTTCGTCACGCAAGGCTGGTTGTCATTCGACGGACTATTGGCTCGGGCCAGAACGTTGCTCTATGACCATCCGCCCGTCCGCGAGCGAATCAAGCGGGAGTATCGGGCGGTCTTGGTCGATGAGTTTCAGGATACGGACCCCGTCCAGTACGAGATCGTCCTGGCTCTGTCGGAACGGCTTGGGGAAAGCGCGGCTCGCTGGCAGGATCTGTCGCTTGAGCCGGGAAAACTCTTTATCGTCGGCGATCCGAAACAGTCGATCTATGCCTTCCGTCGAGCGGACATCGAGGCCTTTGACCGAGTGGTCGAAAAAATCGAGGGTGAGGGGGGAACGGTCTTGACCCTGACGACGAACTTCCGCAGCGACGCGGCCCTGTTGGAACCAGTGAACGGCGTGTTTGATCGGCTGTTCGAGCGGCGGCCGTTGGTCCAACCTGCGAACGTGCCGTTGGAGGCCGGTCGGCCACGAGGCGCCATGTCGATCGAGCCGGGTGTGCGGCTTCATGTGGTGGTTCCTCGGGAACCGGATGTCTCCTTCGATGCGGCGGAGGCGACAAGGGCCGATGGCGAAATGGTGGCGCGCTGGCTGGCGGACGAGGTGCTGAGCAACCCGTCGATCAAGCCGGGTCACGTGGCCTTGTTGTTCAGGAAACTCACGCAGGCCGATGCGTATCTGGACGCGTTGCGGCGGCATGACATCGCTTACGTGATCGAGGGGGAAAAACATTTCTACCGGCGCCAAGAAGTGATCGACTTGGTCAATCTGTTACGCGTGTTGGATCATCCCCATGATGAGGTCGCCTGGGCCGGTCTCTTGCGGTCGCCGCTCGGTGGGCTGACGGACCGGCAACTGTACGAGCTTCGGCAGACCGGGCTCTGCGATTACCGGTTCGTGGATCGCCTGGCTGGCTGGTCCCATCCTGCGGCGGCCGCCGTGCAGCGCCTGTATGCTCACTTGAGGTGGCTCCATCGCGCCATCGCCGGTCTGCCGTTGGCCGAGGCCATGGATCGGATCTTCGACCGATTGCCGATCCTCGAGGTGGCGGCCGCTTCCCTTCATGGTGAACAGGCCGTGGCCAATCTTCTCAAGGTGAGGCAGATGGCCGCGTCCTTCGCCGACCGGCCTCACATGACCTTCAGCCGCTTCGTCGATCTGATGAGTACGAGGTTGGAAGAACAACCGGACGAATCGGAGAGTCCGCTGACGGAAGAATCCTTGGACGCCGTGCACGTGTTGACCATTCACAAAGCCAAAGGATTGGAGTTTCCCATCGTGGTGCTGCCGGGTCTTCACCAAGGAAGCGGGCGCGGACGCGATGTTCAGCAGGTTTCCTACGATTGGTCGAGCGGCATCTACGGCCTTGCTCTGGGGCGCCATCGCTCGCTTGGCTCATTGCTGGTCGCGAGCAAGCAGCGGCTGCGGGAAGAGGCGGAACGGCGCCGATTGCTCTACGTGGGCATGACGAGGGCCAAGGACCTGCTGGTGCTGACCGGAGGGGTCACGGCCCGCTCGGCCGGCGAAACCGTCTTTGATCTGTTGCAGTCCGGCGCGACGGGAACGATCGGAGACCGCTCGACCGCCGATCTTCAAGTGGGGGCTGCGGTGATTCCCCACGTGGCGGTCGCGGCTCCGGAACGAAAACGCCCGTCCAGACAACGCGAACAGGAAGCTGAATCGATCCTGATCGATGCGCAAGCCGTTGCGACTCGCTGGCGTGAGCGGGCAGTGCGGTGGGAGCAGGTGCGCAAGACCCCGTGCTTCTTCACTCCCACGAGCATGGGCGCGAGCGTGGAGGAAAGAGGCGCGCCGTCCGTGAGTCTCTCGGCTTCGAGAGGGGAGGAAGCGGCGATCGGACGGATGGTCGGCGTCGTGGTCCATCGCCTGCTCGAACGGTGGGATTTTTCGCGAGATCCGGCGGAATTATCGGCTCGGCTCGACCCGGTTCTCGAATCGGCCCTTGGGACGGGAGAACAGGTCCATGCCGAAGCAGTCGCTGAGTCCGCCCGGGAGCTTCTGGTCTTTTTTTCTCGGTCCGATCTCTACAGGCGACTTGCAACGGCCGAGATCCTCGGCCGTGAAGTGCCGTTGCTGATGCCGTGGGGAGAGGGACAGGTGATGGAGGGGGTGATCGACGTGATCTACCGGCTTGACGGAACGGTTTGGGTGGCGGACTATAAAACCGACGCGATTGAGGTCGAACAAGCGGCGGCTCGGGCCGAACGGTATCGGATGCAAGCTCAGGTGTACAAGGAAGCGGTGCGGCGGAGCCTGAACGTCGAGCCTCGGTTTCACTGTTTATTTTTGCGGTGCGGCGTGGCCGTCGAGCTCTAACGCGGAGGTCGTCGAAATGGCCGGCCGTCGTTTCATCTCGCCGGAAGCCTTTGCCCGGCTCGTCAAGCGGGCGATCAAGGATTTGCCTGCTCCCTACGCGAAACTGATGGAGTCCATCGCCGTGGTGATTGAGGAGGAGCCTCCCCGCGATGTGCTGGAGGATTTGGAAATCGGCGACGAAGACGAGTTGCTGGGGCTCTATCAGGGCCAGTCGCTTGCGGAGGAATCGTTCTTTTCCGCCGGCGGAACGGAGCCGGCCAAGATCTCGATCTATCGAGGGCCGATCCTGCGGCAGTGTCAAAGTGAAGAGGAAATCGTCCGCGAGGTCTATGAAACCGTCATGCACGAGCTGGGGCACCATGTGGGGCTCGATGACGACGAGATGCCGTATTAGGAAGTCGTTGCCGGTTGATGGCCATTCGGTACAGCCTCGGAGATCTGCCAATCGCCAATTCAAAACCGAGAACCGACAACGGGACCCCGCCGCTTATGCGGTGCGTCTTTCTTTGAGGAATCCCCTCGCCAACATTGCCGCACCGATGACGATCATGGGAGTGGAGAGGATCTGCCCCATGGTGACGTGGGCGAAGAGAAAGCCCAGGTGCTGATCGGGCTCTCGGAAAAACTCCACGAAGAATCGGCAGAGGCCGTAACCGGCCAGGAAGCTCCAGAAGATCGTTCCCGGCGGGGTCTTCACCCGGCCGATGGCCCAGAGGGCCGTAAAGAGCAGCGGGCCTTCAAGCCCGGCTTCGTACAGTTGAGAAGGATGGCGGCAGACCGGCCCTCCGGTCGGGAAGACCATGCACCAGGCCGCGTCGGTCTCTCGCCCATAGAGTTCCCCGTTGATGAAATTGCCGATTCTGCCGAACCCCAGTCCGATCGGCGTGACCGACGCGGCCAAGTCGGCGACCGTTGCGGCGGGAACGCCGCGCCGTTTGCTGAACAAGAGCAGGGCGATGATGGTGCCGATCAACCCGCCGTGAAACGACATGCCGCCTTCCCATACGGCGAAGATCTTCCAAGGCTGATATGAGTAGTAGGAAAAGTTATAGAACAGCGTATAGCCGATTCGCCCGCCGAGAAAGACTCCGAAGGCCGCGAAGACCACCATGTCGTAGACTTGTTCGGGGGGGAGAGGCAACGCCTGTGCGGCGGCCTTGCGCTTGATCAACCAATAGGCCGCCGTGAGCCCGATAAGATACATTAGGCCGTACCAGCGGAATTGCAACGGGCCGAGTTCGAAAAAAACCGGATCGATGTTGGGAAAGGGAATTGCGGCGAATGAGCCCACGTCGTGTCCTTTGCCTGCGGATGCGGCGATGATAGGGGAGGGCCGCGTCCATTGCAAGCCGCTCGCCGATCGACTCGATCTCCGTTCCGCGATTCGTCGCGGTGTTCTCCGGCGACCGGAGGTCAGTCCGTCGGATGTTCGTGTTGAATGGACTCCACCTGTGACGCGGAGACGGTTTCGATCGGGGGAAAGTCTTCTGCAAAACGGGCGGGAAACACGTATAACCGATCGCCCACCGAGAAGAGGAGTCTGTATTCGGTCACGTCATGGTAGAGACGAATGGTGGAGAGGGTCGATAGGGAAGGATCTTTATCAAACTTGCCGAAATTGCGGCCGAGTTGCGCCGGAACCACGTAGAGGCCGATGAGGACGGCGGCCAGCGCGGGGTACCACATCAATCCATCGAGTCGAATGTCGGGCCTGCGCCACCGGACGAGCGCGTAATCGATGCCCGACGCGACCAGCAACACGAGCGCAAGCGCGGAAGCGGCCGAAGCGACAAGGGCCTGAGTTTTGTATCCGAGAACATCGAGCGCGAAATCAAGAACGCTCAGCGTCAGCAGACACCAGGGACCGTAGATCATCGTGGTCAGCGACACTTTAAATCGCCTGCGCGTTCTCGGCGGGTCCGTGTGATCCATGTCGAAGAGGCCCCGCACGGCCAGGAGCACGAAAAAGAGCAGGAGCAGCAGAGGCAACAAACTGCGCTCGAAGAACACGGCCATTGGAACGGTATCCAGGATCCATAAGGCTCCGAATTCCGACAAGTACGATCGGGTGTAGATCACCCCTTCAAGGTAGGCCAGAAGGGTGAACGCCGCCATCCCGGCCAAAGCTTTGGGAACCTGCTCGACAAACTGTTGAGCACCCGGTGCGCGTTTGGACTCCGGCGCGTTCTGTTTCGGCATGCGTCACCTTGGAACCGGGTTTGCCGCTATGTCCCTTGCGCAAGTGCGTGACTTGCCGGAGAAGTGCAACGTCGCCTCTGCCGGTTCAGAGAATCTAAGGCCCGGAGTGGATGCGGGCGTGGTTACACAGTACCGATGCCGCCCGAGGACATGCAAGAGATGAGAGGGGCCATTCCGGCTGTCGCAGACCGGATCCGCGGGCCGGGCGACTTTCGTCAACGCGCGGTTGAGAGCTTCGGGCATCATGCGTCGTTTGGCCTCTGTCTTGAATCGGTCCCGGCGCGATGTTACAGTTTCGCCGCCCGTGGCGCCAAGACGGAAGGGCAACGCGCAATGGGTACGGCGTCATCAAGGGGCAGAACTGCCGGAGTGGCGGAATTGGTAGACGCAAGGGACTTAAAATCCCTCGGGCTCACAAGGCCCGTGCCGGTTCGATTCCGGCCTCCGGCACCAGTATGGAGGATACCCGACGGATCTGAGTCACGTTACGAAAAGAGGGATGCATGAGCAGCACAAAAATGATCGTGGTGATCGGGAGTCTGGTTTTGGTTGTTGTCGGCGGAGGATTGGGAGCCTGGATGGCGTCAACCGCCCCTCCCGACAATCTGGAGCCCTGGAAAGAACAGCAATGCAACGAATACGTGACGCAGTTGGAACGGGTCAACCAGTACAAGATGTTCTGGTCGTTCGTTCAACGACGGGTGGCGTTTAACGACTGTCTGAGCAGAATAGAGGAAGCCGGCGGGAAGCCGACGGGCGGCGCCCATCCCTAAAAAACCGATCCCGAGGGATTCGACGGCTCTGGGCGAGGGGAGAGCACAGTGGAACACAGGAGGGGAAGCGAGGAGACTCCTTCTCTTCCCCGTCAGGTTGCCGTCATGACGCGCAACTGGCAGCCGTGACCGTCTCGTACTCAGTATTCATCGATTTCATCGGTTTCGTCGACCAACTTCGCCGTGATCTCGCCTGGTTCGGCGGTCCATTGAGTCAAGGGAATCCCTTTCGCCTTGAGAATCGCTTCCTGTTCGGTCCCCGCCGCGATGGTCAGTTCATAATGAAGAGTCTGGCGCAATTGGAACATTCTCATCCTGTCACCTGTCGTCTCTCCTGTGGGATGTGATCACAATCGAACGTGCCGCCGGTTACCGGGCCGCATCACCCTCGATGGGGATGATGATATGGGCGTACGGGGTTCCGGCCCACCGCACCCACGGTCCTCCTTGTTCGGGGGAAGTCGGCAAATCGGCTAAGAGGGTTGGGTTTGGGAGCCTCACCATCATGTGAGGCCCCAATTCTGTGACGGATGGGTGAGCAGCCGGCGTCTCCATTGCGGAGGGGGTCGGGCTGTTCATTGACCGGCCGCCACGCAACATGTAGGCAATACCGATCTGGTTGCCGGCGGGGAGACGGTTGGCTTTCAAGGCGTTCGCAAACTCGGCCCAAGACTCGTTCATGCAGACGGGGCCCTGGCCGCCCTTGTCTCGATTGTCGGAAACGCACGTCCAGCCGTTGGTCCCTTGTCGCAGGACGTTCCCGCTCTGATCCAGAATTGTGGCGCGCGTTGAAAGGGAAATCGGAGCGGCGGCCTCCGCGGTCTGAACCACGGCGTGCCGTATGACGTCGCGGCGGGCTCCTCCTTCGCCGAAGGCGGACGGCACGGTCCCCGTGAAGAGAGCGAGGAGAGTCATCATGGTCAACGACAACGAAACCGTCGGGTTTTCATGAGGCGTCATAGGCGGCTCCTTTCCTCGTGTCTGGGGTGGTAGATCCGTTTGTCATCATTGTATGGCAGAGGGCCGAGATTTGGAAGTTCAGGGAGAACGCGATGTGGCTTGGGATGCCCGGCCCGCTCCTGGCCTGATGAGGAGGGGAGAGTGGCGTGGCTCTCGTAAAAGTATTATCATAACGTGACCGGTTTGCTGTCCATGTTCATTCCGTAGGAGGTGTCACATGTCGGACGAAGTCACCTGTCCTTCATGCAATGCCGAGGGGACCAAGCGCCTCAGTGATGTGATCCGTCAAGAGGCGATCGAAGGGGTGCGAGGCGGCATGGCGGAGCAATACAACCCCCCACGGCAGCCATGGGGATATGTTCAGGGGTTTTTGCTCGCCATTCCGATCAATGTGGGGATCATTCTGGGCTTCGGCACACCGGGTGGATCGGAGAATGAAAAGGCCATGCTGGATTTGATCACCACCATCGGCTTTCTCGGCGTCTGGATCGGATACGGGACGTGGAGGAACAAGTCGTACAAGAAAAAACTGGAGGAATGGAAAAATATCGTGGCGGCGAAATTACATTGTTTGAAATGCGGCCACGTGTTTGAAGGATAGGCGCGCTCTCCTCGACGAGTCGTTCTTCCGCTTCAAGAAGCAAGTGGTGCGGGGATTCTCTCCGAACGCCGGATAACGTATCTTTGCTCGGCCGGCTGGGGCCAGGAAGGAACGTTCATGAAGAGCCTGATCCGTCTCCGGTTGCTCCGACGTTGGGCGTTCTTCCTCGTTCTTATGACAGTGGGTCACAGTCCAGCTCTGGCCGGCTGGGTGGCTGTTGACCGAGACTATCTTGATTCGGGGCTCCGCAGCATCTACATCGATCCCCATGTCATGATCAAGGAAGGACCGGTGGTGACCGTTCGGCAATTGACCGATTACAAGGTGATGCAAGGCAGTGTCGGGTTCGGTTTGTTCATGATGTCCCCGCACCGGTTTTTTTCAAGCGAGACATTCAGGCAAATCGATTGCAGCCAAAAGCTGGTTCGCTTCCTGTCTTACACGGAATACACCGGCCACATGGGAACCGGCCAGGCTTCCAGAGGCTACGTGGACGTGGATCGGTGGCTGCCGATCGAACCGGAGACCATCAATCACGCCTTGTGGGAAGTGGTGTGTGCCGGCCAGTGACACCCTTGTTTGCCTTGCTGACCCAGTGCGGCGCCGATAGAAGCGGGATAGGTAACGCTGAGCGGGCAAGCCGACGGTCCCTCTCTTCTTCTGACTGCCGGCGTCGGCCGGTTCCTTGATTCGTGAGAAGACAATGCCGGTGACTCCCCCCACTCCCTCCCGGACCGATTGGCGGCTGCGAGGCGTGGTGGCGCGATCGGTGGGCACTCTTTCCATCGCCCTGGGGTTCGTCGTCGGCATGTACGGCCTCGATCATCCTGCTTCACCGTGGCTTCGGACCGCGCTGGCGCTCCTCGTGACCGGCGTTGCGGCCCAAGCCTATGGGCTTTACTGCTCGATCAAACGCATTCGATAGAGCAGTGTCCGACGGCCTCTCTGCTGTTTAACCAGCAGCACCATTTAGATGAATGCTGTGGTGCTCGGACAATGAAGGGTTGGCTTTCTTCGCAGCCGTATGGGCAAAAGAACGAAGCAGCTGATGGCGACAATCGTCGTCTCTCAGCGCTTCGCTTCTGGGATCGACAAACACACGGCCGCGCGATATGCCGTGATTCCTGACGGGCGGTGGAACGCTGGCACACCGATTCCAACGAATGATCTGTGGATTGCCGCCTCCGCGATGGAGTACGGTCTGGCGGTCATCACGATGGATGCGCATTTTCTGAAGATCCCCTACATTCTTGTCCGGCATAGTGAGCCTGCAAAATCGGACGAGGCCCAGGCGAGTAGGCCAGGCAACTGAAGCGCTGATCTGATGCAAGGCGAGGTCAGGCCCCATGGACGTGTCGCCCATTTTTGAAGACCTGTAGGGAACCACCTGGGAGTTCCTTCCACTGTTCGTCAGTCAACGGGGATGTTGCAATCACAAATCCTCTCTGGTCAGGGTGCTTCTCTTCTGCCAAATCGACTTCCCAATCTTCATCCTGTAATGAGACCTTCTTGAAAGGCGCGATTCGCTCGGTCAAGTACAGGCCGCTGTACTCATTTTGGTCTCGGTACACATACAGATGTTCCCCCTCCGAAAACAGCAGATTCATGGTGCCGTGTTCATTGAACGTCCGAAGGACAGCCTCGATTCTCGAAAAATCGGAGAAGGGAATCCTGTCATTGGACAAAGTCGTCAGCAGCGCACAGAATAACAGCTCGGAATCGGTCTCGCCCACTGGATGAAACTTCAGGGAAGATCGATCTATAACCAAGTTCAGTGTTCCGTTGTGAGCCAAAACGACGTCTCGGGACCGAAAGGGTCGGGAAAAGGGATGGGTGTTCCGGAGGGTGTGGTTCCCTTGGCTTGCGAACCGGACATGGCCGATGAAGATCGTGCTCTCAAATGACTCGTAATCGCGGAGAAACGTTGCCAACCTGCTGTGGGATGCCCTAATGGGTTCCTTGAACACTTGACAGGCTCGACCGTCAAATCGAGCGATACCCCAGCCATGGGGATGATGGTCCCCGCGATGACGGAAGCCACGGAAAGAGACTGAACATCGGAGGGGCTGGTTGAAGTTGAGACCAAGCAATTCACACATAGAAGAGACTCCTTTCTCTTCGTCCCTCATGCCGTGGTGCAAGGTGGTTGTACCGAGGGCTGCGTGCTGAAACAAGTGGGGGGGACAGGTGTCTTATGCTCCGGTCGTTCACTTCTGTGTTCTTTTGAGTAAGAGTAGATTTTGCCGTTTTGCTTTTGTCGTCGCAGCACTTTTTTCTGGCAAGGCTTCTGGAGGGGCCCGCTCAATGAGGTTAGCGGGATGTGATGGCCACGATTTTCGAGTTCCGCCTTGACTTCTACAATTCTCTTGGGTTTCTTAAGGAACCCATCCTCAACCATTTCCTCAATATAAGATTGTGGCTCTCCGCGCATTTTAGTGGCAGATTTCGCGGGTGCGTGTTTTGTAGGGTTCGGTGTGGAGGATACCTTTCCACCTTGCGCTCCACCACCCAAGAGATCATTGAGTATCCGCTCGAATGCAACACGCCGAAGCTCGGCATCCTTGACTTCTGCAACTGCCTGCTCAGCCTGAGCTACGAGATCAGCATAGGGTTTTGTCATCTTCGGATCCCCCTCTTGCAAAGTCTTTTCCTTCAACCTCATTGAGAGAATTATTCGTCTTTTTAAGTGAACCGTGCTTTGAGAGGAAATGCCTCTGTGACCATCATGAAATGGCCCCAGTGTTATTGTCTGGTGAAATTTTATCAAGATCCGATGGTATGGATAGGCTGCAAAGCTCGGCGGTGTATCAGATATTGACCTGCGGCATATCCAGGATCAGTTCCCTCGGACGTGGCCGGTTAGCGGTGGTCATCACCGATCGGCCATGCCCGCCATAGCGCCGTTACCTCACCTGCCACAGGCCATTGGTTCCCGCCTTTTCGTGTCATGGTCCGTTCGCGATTGGGTTTTTGCTTCGTTCTTCCGGCAAGAACGCATGGCGATTTCTCAGGCGATCACGTTATGATGCCTTCGCTCATTGCCCCTAAAGGAAAAGAAATGAGGGAGAACGTGATCATGGATGTGGATGTGTCGGCTCGGCGGGTGATGGCGATCGGCTGTGTCATGGCGGGGGTCGGCGTGGCTGCCGGGGCGTTCGGTGCGCACATGCTGAAGACCCTGTTGGAGCCGCCGATGTTGGCCGCCTATGACACCGGCACGCGATACCAGATGTACCATGCTTTCGGAATGATCTTGAGCGGGATGGGTGCGAGCGTGTTCAAGGATCATCGACTTGTGAAAGCCGGGTGGTTTTTTGCCGCCGGGCTCGTGATGTTTTGCGGGAGTCTCTATGGCATGGCGCTGCTGGAGTGGCGGTGGCTGGGGCCGATCACGCCCATCGGAGGCCTCACGTTCATTGCCGGTTGGCTGTTGCTGGCCTGGCGGACCTGGCAAGGAATGCAACCGAGGGGGGAGTAAAACGTTTGCGAGGGCTATGACCCGGATGGACAGGGCGCAAGACGTTTGCCGGAGATCGGGCCCCAAGCTCCGCGATTGTTCAGAAACGATCCCTCGATCTTCATGGCATCGGTCACACCGTCCCGTTTGTGCCCTTCCGTGACGAACAGCAGACTGTCTTCCTGCACGAAGCCGCGGTCTTCCCACCGTAAATAGATACTGTCGCCGAGCACGATGGTTTCGACCGGGAGCGGATTTTCCGTTGTGGTTCGACCAGGCGGTGGGAACACCATGGTCAGTTTCTGTTCCTGGTGGTTCTGATGGTTGTGGATGATCCATTGCCAGGTGCCGCAGAGGCGAGTGAGGCCTCTGGTCTGGCGGATACGGTGTTTCCACTCACGGAGCGACCACCAGGAAGTTAGAGCCTGTCGCTGCGCCTCGCGAGCGACGTTCACCGCGACAAAAACCAAATCGGATGGTGCCGCTGAAGGAGCAGGCAAGGGGGACGTCTCGGGGGAGGGCGGGCGTGACAACTGTTTCAACAAATCCGGTAATCCGGTGAAATGAACGGTGCCGCTCAACCATTCCTGTTGGGCCTGAGAGAGAGTTGCTCGCGCTCCTGAAGGGGCGTCGGTCGTGGACCACGCCGGATAGGCCGACTCAGCCAGTTGCCACACTGCCAAGGCGGCCATCAGTTGATGGACCGATTGCGATAATTCTGAGAGGCCCAGCTCCTGGGCGACCTTGGGAGACAATCCCTTACCCTTGGTGCTCAGGATGCCAGCCACATCGTGGAGGCCAAGGGAAGGGCCGACACTTGAGATGAAGAGCGCCGTGGCGGCGGCGTTCGAATCGAGCAAGGCAAGTCGTGAAGAATGGGTGGAGACAACATCGAACAGGGAAGCCGGCGAAACATCTTCAGTCGCCGTGGCGGCCGTCGGCATCAGGCAACACAAGACGACAGCCGCCGTGAAGATGCCGAGGATGGTGCATAGGTTTGGAACGACCTTTCCGCGCATCATCAAATCCCGTGAAGGAAGGGAACGGATTGTCATGTCCCTTGAAAACAGGTTTTGAGAAACCGTGCGGTCCGTTCCCAGGCGAGCGCCGTGTCGCCAGCCCTGTACAGATCGGGCCTGGCGTCGTTGCAAAATCCGCGAGCGGCGTCCGGATAGTGATAAGTTTCCACCCGCTTGCCCGGCCCGACGGCGGCGCGAAAGGCTTCAATGTCCTCATTCGAGGTTTTTCCGTCCCGGTGTACCAACAGGGGGGCCAATAGATTCTTCACCAGGTCCTCGGTTGGTTGAGGAATGTGACCGTAGTACGAGACGGCCGCTCTCAGCCGTTTGCGGTGACAGGCGAACCGCAGGGCGAAGGAGCCGCCCATCCCGTAACCCACCACGGCATGTTCGTTGCGCTTGGCAATGGTGCGGGTGTTGAGATATTCGCAGCAGGAATTGATGTCCGTCAGCGCCAGGGACCGGTCGAGCCTTTCCGACAAGGTTGCAGCCACGTCGTCATTGGCGGTCACCATGCCGCCCAGTCGGCCATACAGGTTGGGGACGATGACCATGTACCCTTCGCAGGCCAGACGGGCGCCCAGATCCTTCATTTGGCCGGTCAGGCCCCACCAATCATGAAGCAACACAATGCCTGGATAGGTCCCTTTTTCCTGCGGCCAGAACAACAGACAGTCGATCTGATGTTCCTTCGGCATCCTCGTTCGGAAATAGGGATCGACCATTTGGTCGGTGTGGGTGGGAATGGGCACGCCGCTGGGGAACCGGGCGGTTCCCGTACCGATTTGTTGCAGCGTGAATGGTGCCGTGTGAGTGGTTGCGGTCATGCGATCGAATATAGGGAGCCGTTCGCTGGATTGTCAACGGACTCCCGCGACGGAAGTTTGCGGGGCGTATTGCATGCGTCGGTTCCGTGTGGTTTTTCTCGCCTTCGGCGTCCGTTTGTGCCATGTTTGGGCCGCGCCGTCCAGTGTGTTGTCCATACAATCCAATCGGCGCGTGCCCTCTCATTCATGCGGGGATGATATGCCGGAACATCGCCGGCCTCATGAGCCGATCGGCAGCGGCAGGCCAATCGGTATCGGCAAACCGATCGGCGTGGGATTGATCGGCGCCGGACGACACGGGCTTCGCTATGCTCGGCACATCGTCCATGACCTTCCGTCCGCCGTTCTGAGGGCGGTCTGTCGGCGGCATCCGGATCGAGGACTGGACCTGCCCGGCGCACACTCAGTCGCGATGTACGGGCAGGGTGAATCGTTGATCGCGGATCCTTCCGTTGAGGCCGTCGTCGCCGTCGTTCCGCCGGTCTTGGCTCCCGAGATTTGTCGTCTGGCCGTGCAGGCTCGCAAACCTCTGTTGATCGAAAAGCCCTTGGCCGTCTCGGGAGCGGAGGCCCGGGCCATGGTGTCCATGGCTCGGCAAGCGGCCGTACCCTTGATGACAGCCCAGACTTTGCGGTTCGACGCCGCCATTGAAGGAGTTTGCGCCTGGAAGGAACGTCTCGGTCGATCGGAGCGGCTGCTCCTGACCAGTCACGTCGAAGTCAAAGACAATCGGGCTGATCATGCTCAGGGATACGGCGGGCGCGGGGCTTTGCTGGAGATCGGGGTGCATCTGCTCGATTTGGTCCGATACCTGACGGGCGAAGAGGTGCGCGAGGTCTGCTGCACGATGAACCGGCCCCATGCGAACGCCCCCGAGACGGTCGTCTCCGCCCGCCTGACCACGGAGGAAGGAACGGTCTGTGTCTTGGACGTGGCGCGAGTGTCGGGAGAGCGGGTTGGAACGGTGGAATGGATCGGGTCACAGGGCCGGATCTGCGCGGACTGGCCGCGCCGTCTGGTTCGTTGGATCGGCCGCGGCGGGGAGCGGGAAGAACGGGAGCATCCTTCTTCTCAGACGGTTCTCTTGACGCTCCAGGCGTTTCTGCGATCGATTGCCGCCGGCTCGCCGATGCCGATTACGGGCGAAGACGGCTGCCGCGCCGTTGAGATCGCCGACGCCTGCTATCGGTCCGCGGAATTAAACGGCGCGCCCGTGTCGCCGCCTGGTTCTCCGCGGTGATGCGCCGGACAGGTTGGTCTCGCCCTATCGAAAAGGGGCGAGCAATCGCGACGCCGATCAAGCCGCTCAGCCGATCAGGGATCCGCCACGATATGCGTGTCGGTTTCTTCAACGCCTTCGATGGTGTGAATTTTTGAAATGACGACGTCCGAAAGGGCGCGCTCGTCTTGCACGCTGATGAACGCGAAAATGTCGGGACGTCCGAAGCAGGAATGAGCCTGTTCGACGCCGGCGATCCGTTTGAGCGCCGCGACGACGTCTTTGGCCTTGCCCGCCTTGACCTTGATGAGAATATAGGCTTTGGTCGCCATGGTTGCGTCCCTCCTGTGGCAGTTCAGGTGAAAGTCTCGTGGCCGGCTTCTCGTTTTGAGACTCCGGCGAACTCGGCACGCACAACCGGAACGTCGCGCTCTCGACACTTAGCGGGCCGTCGCGCCCGGCATCGTCTTGCGATGATCGGCAAAAATCTCGCCGAACGTGCGTCCCTGTGAAGCGAGGGCCCGCTCGCCCTCCTTGATCAATTGCATGAAACGCTGAAAGTCCTCCGTCGAGAGGTTGAACGAGGCAAGCCCGGGCGACAGTAACCGAAGCTCGTTCGGCGAGGCCGCCATTGTGGCATCGGCCAGGGCTTCCAACACTTCCGCGGTCCACCCCGTCGCCTCGAACTCCGCCAATCGTTGTTCAGTCCGGTCTTCGGCTTTGTTCGCGACGGCGCGCTGCAAAAAATCCCGGACGGCCGGATCGTCGCTTTTCATAAACAGCGACTGGATCTGGATGGTGGATCGAATCACGCGGTCGGCTTCTTTGGTCCCCTCCGGCGGAAGGACGCCGGCCTGCTCGAGCGTCGCCAGCACCGCCATGGCCGACCCGACGGAGGCGCCGGCTCTTTCGGTCGATTGTGCGGAGGCCGGACGGTTTTTTTCCAGAACCGATACAGCGGCGGACGCGATGTCTTTGTAAGGCGGACACAGGACCAGCCAGACGCACGTCATGACCGGCGGCCAGGACAGTCGTTTCGCTTGAAGCAAGATCATCCGACGCCGTTCCTTCGGTTTGGCGTGCCGGCGGCGCATGGGGCGCATTATACTCCAAAAGCAGCGGCGCAGGATTGCCGAGAAATCGTTTGGCCGGGCCGTTTCTTGCAACAGTTTTTCGCGGCTTCTATAATCCGCCTCCATTGGGGGAGAAAGGCTGTCCGGTTCATGCTCGCGAAGGTTACGAGTGCGGCTCTCGTCGGTCTTGATGCCCACCTGGTCGACGTTGAGGTTGATATTTCAGGCGGCCTTCCCCAATTCTCGGTCGTCGGATTACCCGACGCCACGGTGAGAGAAAGCCGTGATCGGGTTCGCTCCGCGCTCAAAAATTCCGGATTTCACTTTCCCGCCAAACGCATCACGGTCAACCTTGCTCCGGCCGGCATCAAGAAGGAAGGATCAGGGCTTGATCTGGCGATCGCCGTCGGCATCCTGGTGGCCGAAGAGGTGATTGCTCAGGAGCTGTTGCAACGTCGCGTCCTGATCGGGGAGCTGTCATTGGATGGACGAGTGAAGCCGGTCACGGGCGCGTTGTCGTTCGGCCTGGCCTGTCGCAAAGGGTATGATCTTGTCCTCCCGGCCGAGAACGGCCAGGAAGCCGCCTTGGTCGAAGGCATCGCTGCATACCCGGTCCATACGCTCTCGCAAACGGTGGAGTTTCTGGGCGGAAACCATCTCATTTCCCCGATGGTGTTCGACCGTGGCATGCTGGAAACGGCCAGGCCGGCGGAAGAGGAAGACTTCAGCGACGTTCGCGGTCAGGACCACGCGAAACGGGCTCTGGAAGTGGCAGCGGCCGGCGGACACAATGTGTTGATGGTCGGTCCGCCCGGGTCCGGCAAGACCATGTTGGCCCGTCGTTTGCCGTCCATTCTTCCGCTGTTGGATTTGGACGAGGCGATCGAAACCACGCGCGTGCACAGTGTCGCCGGGCAATTGGCTCCCGAACGTCCGTTGTTGACGGCTCGCCCGTTTCGCGCCCCCCATCACAGTATTTCCGACGCGGGTCTCATCGGCGGAGGGACGGTGCCGAAGCCGGGGGAAGTCTCGCTCGCTCATAACGGCGTCTTGTTTCTCGACGAGTCTCCGGAGTTCAAACGGGGAGTCTTGGAAGGGTTGCGCCAGCCGTTGGAGGACGGTCATGTCACCTTGACCAGGGCCAGTGGATCGCTCCGGTATCCCGCGCGGTTTATGTTGGTGGCGGCCATGAATCCCTGCCCTTGCGGCTATTACGGAGATCGGACCAGACCCTGCGTCTGTTCGCCCATGCAAGTGCGCCGGTATCGCTCCAAACTATCCGGTCCCTTGCTCGATCGGCTGGACATTCATCTGGACGTACCTCCGGTGCCGGTTCAGGAGTTGCGCGTGGAGGCGCCGTCCGCCGAGAAATCGGCGGCGATCCGGTCTCGGGTGATGGCGGCCCGGGATCGCCAGCGTCTCCGGTATCGGCACGAAGGTATGTACACGAACGCCCAGTTGAAGCCGCGCCAGTTAAAACGGTATTGTGCGTTGGATCAGACGGCGCAAGATCTCCTGGAGCGAGCCATGGTCCGGTTGCGGCTGTCCGCGAGGGCGCATGGGCGGATACTGCGCGTCGCCAGGACCATTGCCGACCTGGCCGAGTCTGATACAATCGATGCTGCGCATGTCGCCGAGGCCGTGCAGTATCGCTCGTTCGACCGTCATGTGGAGGCGTGAGGACTTCCGTGTTTCAGACGCTGCGAGTCTTTCTGTGGTGGTTTTTCATCGGAGCGACCATGTCCCTGGCCGTCATCATGGTGCAAGGCGGCATTCGGGAAGTCATGGAGGCCCAAGGCTCTGTGTGGGACTTGAAGTTGGTTGAACTCCTGACCACCGTCGTAGGAGGCGGCTTGCTCGGCGGGTGCGTCGCCTTGATTCTCGACCGCATCAAAAAGTCCTGATCAGATCGAAGGGTCTGCAAGCGGCGGCGTCCACCTCCATCTCAAGCCAGAAACGGAATACCTGACCATGGACATCGAAGTCGGCTCCAACCTGTATCGAAATTCGGACGGCACGATCATGATCGACGGAGTTCCGCACATCCAAATCAGCCGGCATCCCTCGACCGGCGCCTTGTTGGTCAACTTCGCCCTGTTTGACGAAAACGGACGGATGTTGGCCAAGGTGGTGGACAGTGCACTCATGTTCAACGAGCGGCGGGCCTATGCCGTGAACAAAACAGTCCGGCAGGTGTCGATGACCGAGGCGGCCACGGGGACCGTGTTGCTGCACCTCGACATGACGGAGCCGGACCTTGTCCGGTTCTCCAAGGGGACGTTCTACACGATGAAAGGGCGGTCGCTCGAAGTGTCTGACAAAGAATGGAGGATCGGCAAGCAGGCCAAGAGCAACCAAACCATCGACGCCAACGGCGGGCCGGTCGTGATCGGGTAGCCAGCCGGACACCTGATTTATGAGAATTCCTGCTATCAGCCTTCCTTCACGGTGAAGGCCAGTTCGTTCTTTATTCGAATCCAGAGACCAGGGTCGTTCTGCTGCCCCGCTATCCTCCGTTTATTTTTAACTAATCAGCGAATGGTGTGCATATTCTCCAAACCTTTATACGAAAGAGGGGTTGTCAATAAACCTGGATTGATATAGAAAACGACCCGCTAGAGTGAAAGAAGCCCGTTCCCCTTGGCCTCTGCGAAAGTACGCGCCTGGTGCACGGCAGGCGGGAGTCAAACGGGCGAGTGCTTGTGCCCCGCGGCTTGCCGCGGGGCCTTTTTCTTTCGCTATGACGTTCCAGGAGTGGTTCACTAGCATCCGCCTCGGTCTCGATTTCGGACTGAAGGGTGTGGGTGTAGCCATTGTGCGTGGGCCGAAGGTTCTTTACGCACAAAGCCTCCTCAACCTGGGCTTGGTAGATATCGCAAACCGACGTGGCCATCGGCGAAGCCGTCGAACACATCGAATGCGCCAGCGACGGCTTCGCCGCTTCCGGAAATATTGCCTCCGCAACGGCCTCCCCGACCCTGTTCCTCTCTCTCACACTAGCACGGTGCCTCACTCGGCACTGAAAGAGCCCCACGCACCAGACCCTTACTGGCAAGACCTCATAGAGATCAGAACCTCTCTTCTGAGCGGCAAAGGTACTGTGCAGGAGTTTGTTCGCTTTTGCTACGACTTGGTACGAAGACGAGGGTATACCTACAACTCACTTGAGGAAACCGTACGCCGAGCGTTACGTCCCAAGCGTGGAAAGCCCCGGAGCCCTGCCGATGTTCAAAAAAATCTGCTAGAGGAGTTCCGTGAGACCCAAATGCCGGCAGCAGCCCGCGAACGGATTGAAGGAATTCTGCGCGATGGAGGGTATGGCAAGCTGTTGGAATCCGGAACGGACCTCGAACGCACGCTTGAGGAGGCTGTAGCCCGCCCATCTGACGCAAGGCAGCCGGGTGTTAAAAGGCCACGGGAAGCCGTTCGAAAGGAACTGGAACAGGCTTGTCGTGCCAACCCACATTTTGCTGCACACGAAGCAGCGATCTGGGAAATTATCAATTGGCAGCCAAGGCCACTTCGCATAGATAACCGGGCTTCGACGATGCGGAAGTGCTCATGGTGCGGAAAGAATTGGAGACCACGACTTCTCAATGTCGCTCAAGATAAGGACCCATCGGTCCGCGATGGCCTTTTGCTTGAAGCCATCCACAACCTTCGGCACAAAGCTTCCAAAGAGCAAGTTACCAATATCTCTCCGTGGTGGCACACAGCACGTGCCAAAGGCTTCAAGAAGAAAGGCATTCCACCATCAGACGAAACCCTTCAGCGTGTTTTGGCCGAGTTGAAAACGATCCCTCCCAACGCCGACCGTCCCGAAGTCCTCAAAGCGTTGGGACAAATCTTCAAAAAGCATCAGCTTGCTGACACAGAAAAAGAGAAATTTGCAGACTTGCTGCGTCCACGCGAGAAGGAAGAAGGGCGTTCACAACGATGCCGTGAATGCATCAAGCTCGGCGCCAGCGCAACATCGCCTGAGGATTACCGAAACATTCGCTCGATGGTACAGGCGAACCGCCAAGAAGCCGTCACTGCGGGCCGCTTGGAGCAATGGCTCGATCAGTGCGTGAAGGCGATCCGCAGAGCCTTGTTCTATACCGACCCGAAAGGCAAAACGCGGTCGAGATATGGCTCGATCTCAATGATCTCCCTTGAAGTCCCAAAGTATGATCCTGATGAGGGTAAATCGGTAAAGCAGCGCCTTGAAACAAACCAGTTGAGGCGTGCGTGGCCCTTTCTTCGCCAGCGATGGCACGAACAGAAAGGCGTCTGTATTTATTGCGGACAGAGAGCATTCACACTCGTTGAAGAAACACGAGCCGATGGTAGCATCCGCTATCGGCTGCCTGCTGGCTTTGAGGAAGAGCACATCTTCCCCCGAAACGAGCAATTTCAAGGCGACGACAGACAAAACAACAAGGTTATTGCTTGCGACACCTGCAATCGGAGTCTCAAAGAACGCTTGACACCGTGGCATTGGTTGAAAGGCCAGCCCGAACATTGGCAGGAACTTGAACAGCGGGTAAGACAAAGCTTTCTCCCCCGGGCCACGCAAGAGTTATTGTTGAGCCAAGAAGATCGGTACCCCGATCCTGTTGCGCTGTTAGCTCGATCTGGCCAGATACGAAAGCTCCTTGCAATAAAACTGAAGCAGCTCTTTCGGGAAGTTGGGCAAGAACTACCCGACCATGCCATCTCGTTCGTCGATGGAGCAACCACACAATTAGCGCGTCGCGAGTGGCGGATTATCAGGGGCAGCGACGGCAACGTGCTCGCTAATTTTGAGCCAAAGGATCGTGACAATCCGGCTCATCACGCGCAAGATGCAGCTCTCTCGGCAGGAATTCCACCCCACTATCTCAGACAGGTTGGCGCATGGCTGTTGCCAGACAGAGGCGTGCCAAAACCAGCTTTTGCCCCCCATTGGGCTTCATACGAAGCTGATAAAAAACGCAAGCCTCTCAGCATTGATCTGACGAGGCGGCGATACGACTGGCATGCCCAGCAATGGGACGATTCCATTTATGGCCGCGATGGTGCAGGCCGGTTTTTCGTGCGCAAGACCATTGCGAAAGTTGATCCGGACCAATTACCACCTGGGAGTGAATGGGCGCAGGAAGCTCTTGCTTCTGGGATCACCGAGCTCACCGTTCCTGGCACCGAGAAGAAAGTCAAAGCACTGAAAGTTTACCCCACTGATGTGGGCCCCACGAGTATGCAGGAAGAGCGGCCTGGATCAGGCCGGTGGAGAAAAACGCTCCTTGCAAGAGCGTGGGTCGCATTACGTCAAACCGATGGGCAGGTAGAACTGCGTTTGCCTGATGCTGGTGAAGCGCGCAAAAAGCCAAGCAGGGAACAGGGATGGTGGACACTAGAACGAGGGAATTTGGTTTGGCTTAAAAAAGCTCAACAGCGTGAAGTCGGTGGCGTTCCATGCACCTGGTTGGAGGGTTGGTATCGACTGACAAAAATATCTGGTAAGGGTGATGGCTTGTCATTTGAACCGTGCGATCAGTCGCTCCCCTATACCGTTAGTAAGAAGAAGGGCAAAGAGAAGAAAGAGTACAGAGATCTCACACTCAATAAAAAAGATCTAAGGCTGCTTCGATGGCCAGTAGGATAGTGGACATCAGTCATTTCCGTTTCTCAACGGGGGAGAAACATCATGACCCCGGAACCGGTTCTTAACTCACAACCCGCGAGTGAATCGTCTGCCTTTTCCGCTCCGTCTCTAGAACTCCTATCTCCCGTTCCTCGACAAATCAACCTCTACACCGGGGAAGAGGAGTTGCCGAGCTTCATGCTCGATTTCTTTCCTGCCGGCGTTCAAGAACGTGTGCTCGAAGAGGGACTCACAGTTGTTCAAAGTCCCGAAGGGCTGACGGTCAGTCTATCGGGATTCGGCGGCTATGTGGGGAAGAAGAGTGAACGGTTGGTGTTGAAAAAGAAGGACGGCAAAGCCGTGTGGCAGATTCCCTTCGACCATTTGCATGAATTGCAGCTTGCAGCAGCGGGACTGTCTGTCTCAGTCGATGCAGTAGCAGCCCTGGCCGATCGCGGCGTTCGTGTCTCGATTGTGGGATATGACGGTCGGCCGGTCGCACAAATGGCGTCACCTATGCTGACAGCGAGTGTGCAGACCCGTCGTGCCCAGCTCGATGCACTCGAAAATGGACGGGGGCTCCTGCTGGCTCGGGCGATCGCAGCCGGCAAGGTCCTCAACCAGGCACGTCTGCTTAAGTATTGCGTCAAGAATATCCGGCAGACAGAACCGGAGATGTACCAAGCCATTCAGGAAAAAGTCTCAACGATGCTTCGGGTACGGCGCGATATTCTCCACGGGCCATGGTCCAACTTGGAGAAAGCTCGCGCCATGATCATGGGATTGGAAGGGCATGCGGCAAAAGCGTACTGGGCTGGTGTTTCGCAGCTCATCGAAAAACAGGCGGAGTTCACGCATCGGGCCCATCGAGGTGCGGGAGACTTCGTCAACTCGCTGCTCAATTACGGGTATGGCGTGCTTTACAGCCAGGTGTGGGGGGCGATTCAGAACGCAGGGCTGGAGCCGTTTGCCGGTTATCTGCACACCGATCGGCCCGGCAAACCAAGCCTGGTTCTCGACCTTACGGAGGAATTTCGTGCGCCGGTCGTCGATCGGACGGTGATTGCCGCATTGCGACTGGGACAGCTCCGAGCTCCCGAAGAAAGGAACGGCAAAGGACTCAACGCGGACACACGGGCGATACTCGTTGATCGACTGTTGCGCCGATTGGAAAGCCGGGAGCGATGGAAGGGGGCCGAGTATCAGGTACGTTCCATTGTTCAGATGCAGGCACGCCAGGTGGCGTCATTCTTAACTGGACGTGTTGCACGATATCAGCCATTCCGGTTCAAGTGGTGAAAATGTGAGCGACGATAGGGTCACATTGTGCTTGGTCGTGTATGACATTGTGAATGATCGAGTTCGGCAACGGGTGAGCGATGCGTGTCTGGACTTCGGCCTGGAGCGGTTTCAGTTTAGTGCCTTTTCAGGGTATCTCGGAGCCACAAGGAGGCGAGAACTGTTTTTGAAACTGAAAGAATTGCTTGGGCCGACTCCGGGAAGGATTCTGATCCAGCCGATCAGCGATGATGACCTGGATAAGCGGCTGGCGTTCCAGCAAGAGAGCGAAGAAAATGACGACGGAGATCATGGCTCACGCCATGAATGGCGGGAGCCTGGCGCGGACAGGCCGACCATTCAGAAGTTTTAAATCATGCGAGAGGGGCAATCGTTGGAGCGCACGAGTTCTCCCACAGTTCCGATCATATTGAACGTGAACGATCTCAAGCAGTTTCTCTATTGCCCGCGAATCGTCTATTACCACTGGGTGATGCCGGTGCGTCCGCCGGCTACCTTTTTCATGCAGCGTGGAACCCGTCAGGAATCACGATTCGAGCAGCTTGAGCCTCGTCGCGTGCTGAGTCGCTATGGGTTCCAAGAGGCGACTCGTCATTTCAGCCTGGAGATCAGCGACGAGTCGTTGGGGTTGATCGGTAAAATAGATCTGATCCTCGAATCGCCTGCCCGTGTCGCGGTCGTCGAGTTCAAGGCTACGGCCGGCAGACTAGCAGAGAACTGGAAATTGCAACTCTGCGCGTATGGCCTCTTGGCCGAACGTCACTTTCAGCGTCCCTGTCCTCTGGGGTTTGCGATGCTCAATGACAGCGAAGAGTTGATCGAAGTGGAATTAGACGAAGCGCTCAAAAGCCAGGTGTGTTCTGCATTGAAACAAGCACGCGAACTTGTCATGGCGCAGCAGTTTCCCGACCCGACACCAGTTCGAGCCCGATGCGTCCAGTGCGAATACCGAAACTTTTGCGGGGACGTGTTTTAACATTCTCAAACCTCAGCAGCCTCCAAGATGGCACCAAAATTGAAGAAACCATGGGTAGAGCAGCAGAGGGCTAGGCCGAACTTCGCAAACCTCCCGGCTTGGTCACCAAGGAAAAAGTATGCGGAAATGCGGCGCACTGCCCCCGAGGCCACAAAGAGGGAAATCGGCGGGTTATGGGCGGGATTGTAGGTCCCGCCCATCAGAAAGGCTAGAGTGAAAGATAGTGGCTTCAATGGGGCCGCGGCTTTTCAGCCGATTGTAGGTCCCGCCCATCAGAAAGGCTAGAGTGAAAGGGAAGCTTGAATGGGTGACAGTTATCGATCGACACATTGTAGGTCCCGCCCATCAGAAAGGCTAGAGTGAAAGGCCATAGATATGTCTGGCCAACGCGCGGGGCATCGTATTGTAGGTCCCGCCCATCAGAAAGGCTAGAGTGAAAGCAGAATACATCTGCCTTATCATATCTATATTCCCAAATTGTAGGTCCCGCCCATCAGAAAGGCTAGAGTGAAAGCATAAGTCGAAGCTCTTCTACAATCCTTGTGCCGATTGTAGGTCCCGCCCATCAGAAAGGCTAGAGTGAAAGGACGCAGGCTGGCGCGACGCAGGTCGCCAGGACGACATTGTAGGTCCCGCCCATCAGAAAGGCTAGAGTGAAAGCCACAACCACACAGCCCCAAGAACAGCCCGGAAAAATTGTAGGTCCCGCCCATCAGAAAGGCTAGAGTGAAAGCGAATATCGGGGATATACGAGGGAAGGTCATCATGCATTGTAGGTCCCGCCCATCAGAAAGGCTAGAGTGAAAGGTCGGTGTAGGTGGACGTGCAGCCCCGTGGTACTAATTGTAGGTCCCGCCCATCAGAAAGGCTAGAGTGAAAGCTCGATGCTGCGTCCCGTCGGTACCGTCACGAACGACATTGTAGGTCCCGCCCATCAGAAAGGCTAGAGTGAAAGCCGTACATAACCCCCCCTAAGAACGTTACGATCCCAATTGTAGGTCCCGCCCATCAGAAAGGCTAGAGTGAAAGGCCACAACATGGAGAGCGTTGTACAACGAAGCCAACAATTGTAGGTCCCGCCCATCAGAAAGGCTAGAGTGAAAGCTCGAAGCGTCCGCATCCGCTGGAAACGCGAATAAATTGTAGGTCCCGCCCATCAGAAAGGCTAGAGTGAAAGCATAGACTTTGACGACCATCAAGGAGTGAAGAATGATTGTAGGTCCCGCCCATCAGAAAGGCTAGAGTGAAAGTGTCAAGTCCCCCCGACCCCGCCTCACTCGAAGCTCACAATTGTAGGTCCCGCCCATCAGAAAGGCTAGAGTGAAAGCATTCAACCCGTGCATCATTGAGACCCACCATGGCGATTGTAGGTCCCGCCCATCAGAAAGGCTAGAGTGAAAGCACAATGTCCTGCGTGCGCGCCAGTCGCTCCTCCAATTGTAGGTCCCGCCCATCAGAAAGGCTAGAGTGAAAGACCAAATCACCGCCCCATTCCTGAATCCGCACCTGAATTGTAGGTCCCGCCCATCAGAAAGGCTAGAGTGAAAGCACGAATGCTGTTGCCCTAATCGCTCGCCGACGGAATTGTAGGTCCCGCCCATCAGAAAGGCTAGAGTGAAAGAGGGCAATTGCGTGCGAAATACGGGGTAGTTTGTGTATTGTAGGTCCCGCCCATCAGAAAGGCTAGAGTGAAAGCGGGCGTAAAGGAGGGCACATGACCTACACACATGATATTGTAGGTCCCGCCCATCAGAAAGGCTAGAGTGAAAGGTTTTGCAGCTAATCCCGATCCGCGAACTGTCGTAATTGTAGGTCCCGCCCATCAGAAAGGCTAGAGTGAAAGACAATTCGCTTGCCTGTCGCGGAGAGCGCGCCGAAATTGTAGGTCCCGCCCATCAGAAAGGCTAGAGTGAAAGGCCAGCCTGCTCTTTATCGGGATTGTCCCATGCAAATTGTAGGTCCCGCCCATCAGAAAGGCTAGAGTGAAAGGCCTGGTCAACGGCCCTGTGACCTTCACGCACCAAATTGTAGGTCCCGCCCATCAGAAAGGCTAGAGTGAAAGAGGCGTAAGGGCGACGGTCACTCGTCGTTCGCCGTCTTCTTGACGAGATGGAGGCGAGGCGACGTCGGGACGTGTTTCGAGAGGGAAGAACCGGTTTTGTCCATCGAGGGACTCGCCGATGAGTCGCGGCGCGGCTCGTCTTGTTGGTCGAAAATCAGTCGCGCGCCCGGCTTGAACGTGAGATAGAACCAGACCCACTCCGAAATGACGCGAATGCGGTTTCGAAACCCGATCAGAAAAAAGATGTGGGCGAAGCACCAAATCAGCCAGGCCAGGAGGCCCGACATGTGGAGCGGACCGAACTGGGCTACGGCCCTCGCCCGTCCGATGGTGGCCAGGATGCCGCGGTTTTTATAGACGAACGGCCTGCGCCGCTCGGGAGAGAGGTTTTTCTCGATCACTTCCGCCACGTAGCGCCCCTGTTGCATGGCGACAGGAGCCAGGCCGGGCAACGGCGCGCCATTGTCTCCCGCGCAATGGGCGGCGTCGCCGATGACGAAGATCCAGGGATCGTCCGGGATGGTCAGATCCGGACGGACCTTCACCCGCCCAGACGGGTCTTGTGGGACGCCGAGCGAATCCATCAACGAAGAAGCTCTGTTGCCCGCCGCCCAAATGATGTTGGTCGAGGGCACCCATTCGTTGCCGATCATCGCGCCGTCGGCTCGGATCTCACTGACCGGACTGTTGACCTTGACCGTGACCCCCATCCGTTCGAGCGAGGCGGCGGCCTTGGCCGACAGCTCGGGAGCAAATCCCGGGAGAATGCGAGGGCCGCCTTCCACGAGAAGGATGGAGAGGTCGTCGAGTTTTAACGAGGGAAATTCAGGCCCCATCGCCTTCCGTCCGATTTCCGCCAGGGCTCCGGCCAGTTCCACACCGGTCGGACCTCCGCCCACGATGATGAAGGTCAGGGGACGGTGCGTGCCGGTCGCGGCCTGTTCCCGCTCGGCTTCTTCGAACGTGCGGAGCAGTTTTTCCCTCAGACGGATGGCATCGGCGAGGGTCTTGAGCCCCGGCGCGAACGACTCCCATTCCTGGTGGCCGAAATAGGTGTGGCGTGAACCGGGAGCGACGATCAAGCAGTCGAAAGGAAGGGGGGGGCTGTTCTGCAAATGCACTCTTCGAGCGGATCGGTCGATCGACGTCGCCTCGTCCATGACGATCCTGATGTTCGGACGCGACCGAAAGATCGTGCGGAACGGCCACGCGATGTCGCCGGGGGGAAGGGCTGCGGCGGCGACTTGATACAGCAGCGGCTGAAATAGATGGTGGTTGGTACGGTCGATGAGGATCACGTCCGCCTGCCGCAGACAACGGGCTGCCGTGAGTCCTCCGAACCCTCCTCCGATGATGACGACTTGTTTGCGAGTCATAGACAGCCTCCCGGCTAGCCTACGTGCCGAGTGAAACCCTGTCAACAAATCAGCCGAGATTGACCGGTCGGTCGGCCGTTCGTTCTCCACGGAACGAGATTCGCCGCTCGTTGTCGAGAGACCGAGGAGGCCGATCGCGGGATGTGATGCAGGTTATGAGAGTGAACGGCGCCGGCTTGCCGGCTTTTGTTCCGCCGCCGCAGTGCGATCGCCGCGCCCGTCGTCAAGACGGGCGCGGCGATGGGCCTTCTGCGAAGGCCGGTGCGAACCGATGAAAACGCCGCATCTAGGACCGGCCTTCGGCGGTGTGAACCGGCTCGGCGGTGGTGATCGGAGTGATGATCACATTGCCGTCTTGGACGTCGATCGCCGCCGTGTCTCCATCCCGCAGTTCGCCCTTCACAAGCATTCGTGCGATGGGGGTTTCGACGCTCTGCTGGATCAGTCGTTTGAGCGGTCTTGCCCCGAAGGCAGGATCGTACCCTCGCTCGCCGAGATGCCGAAGGGCCGCCGGGGTCAACGTCACGGTAATCCGTCGTTCCTCGAGCCGCCGGCGGAGCCGTTCCAGTTGAATGTCCACGATCTTCATCAGGTGCTCGGTGCTGAGACCGTGGAACACCACCACTTCATCGACCCGATTCAAAAACTCGGGGCGGAAATGCTGCCGCAGCTCGCCCATGACGACCGCCCGCACCTGTTCGTAGGTGCCGCCGCTGCGTTGCGCGTCGAGGATGTGGGGGCTGCCGATGTTGGAGGTCATGATCAACACGGTGTTTTTGAAATCAACCGTGCGGCCGTGGGAATCGGTCAGCCGGCCGTCGTCCAACACCTGAAGCAAGATGTTGAAGACATCGTGATGCGCCTTCTCGATTTCATCGAACAGGATGACGGAAAAGGGCCGACGCCGGACCGCTTCGGTCAGTTGCCCGCCCTCTTCATAGCCGACATAGCCCGGAGGCGCGCCGATGAGACGGGCGACCGTGTGTTTTTCCATGTATTCGGACATGTCGATCCTGATGAGGTTGCCCTCGTCGTCGAAGAGGGTCGAGGCCAGGGCGCGGGCCAATTCCGTCTTTCCCACGCCGGTCGGGCCGAGGAAGAGAAATGATCCGATCGGGCGATTGGGGTCCTTGATGCCGGATCGCGCGCGCAGCACCGCGTCCGCTACGGCTCGAACTCCCTCCTCTTGCCCGACCACTCGCTGATGAAGCAGCTCTTCGAGCTTCAACAATTTTTCGACCTCGCCTTCGAGCAGGCGCGAAACGGGAATGCCCGTCCAGCGACTCACGACGGCCGCGATCTCGTCCTCATCGACCTCCTCTTTCAAGAGCCTGGCCTCTCCCTGTTTCTTTCCCAACTGTTGCTGCTCGATGGCGAGTTCGCGCTCCAATCGAGGCAATTCTCCGTATCGAAGCTCGGCGACCCGATTGAGGTCGTAGGCCCGTTCCGCCTGTTCGATCTTTCGCTTGACCTCTTCGATCGCCTCGCGGGTTTTGCGGAGGCGGGAGACGGAGGTTTTTTCGGACTCCCACTTGGTTTTTAAGGCCTGGAGGTCGCGCTGTTTTTCGCTCAATTCATGTTCGAGGGCGGCCAGCCGAGCGGCGCTGGCCGGGTCTTTTTCTTTGCGCAAAGCTTCCCGCTCGATTTCCAACTGAAGCACCTTGCGCGAGACTTCGTCCAGCTCGGCCGGGAGACTGTCGATTTCCGTCCGCAGGCGCGCCGCCGCTTCATCCACCAGGTCGATGGCCTTGTCGGGCAGGAACCGATCCGAGATGTACCGGTGCGAGAGGCGGGCGGCCGCGACCAGGGCGCTGTCCTTGATCCGCACGCCGTGGTGCACCTCGTACC
Organism: Nitrospira sp.; assembly: GCA_024331125.1. Taxonomy (GTDB): domain Bacteria; phylum Nitrospirota; class Nitrospiria; order Nitrospirales; family Nitrospiraceae; genus Nitrospira_D. The sequence continues at coordinate 104,788 of JANDJI010000004.1, read as the reverse complement.
GTTCTTTGAGCCCCCGCAATATGGAAATGGTGTCTTCGACGGACGGCTGATCCACGAACACGGTCTGGAAGCGGCGCTCCAACGCCGCGTCTTTTTCGATGTGTTTGCGATATTCGTCGAGCGTGGTGGCGCCGATCAAATGCAGTTCGCCGCGCGCCAGCATCGGCTTCAGCAGATTGGCCGCGTCCATGGCTCCCTCGGCGGCGCCGGCACCGACGACCGTGTGCAATTCGTCGATGAACAGCAGAATCTGCCCATGGGACGACTGAATTTCTTTGAGCACGGCCTTGAGGCGCTCTTCAAATTCCCCCCGGTACTTCGCTCCCGCAATGAGCGAGCCCATGTCCAATGCCACCAGTTTTTTGTGCTTGAGTCCTTCGGGGACGTCCCCTTTGACGATGCGGATGGCCAATCCTTCGACGATCGCCGTCTTGCCCACGCCGGGCTCGCCGATCAGGACCGGGTTGTTTTTCGTGCGGCGGGACAGAATCTGAATGACGCGGCGTATTTCGTCATCCCGCCCGATGACCGGATCGAGTTTGCCTTGCGCGGCCAACTGCGTGAGGTCGCGGCCGTATTTTTCGAGCGCCTGATAGGTGCTTTCCGGATCTTGCGTAGTGACCCGCTGGTTGCCGCGCACCTGTTGAAGCGCGGCCAACAACCGGTCACGGGTCAGCCCCAATGTCTTGAAGACGCCTCCTTCCTGGGCCATCGAGAGCAGAACGTGCTCGACGCTGAGATAGTCGTCCTTCAAAGACTTTTGTTCCTCTTCCGCCCGCGTGAGGACCTGCATGAGCCGCGCGGTCAAATGGAGCTGGCCCGGGGTGGCGCCGGCTCCCTGTACTTGCGGCAACTTCGCCAAGGTTTGCTCGATGGCCTGTCGGACGGCCGGCAAGGCGATACCGGCCCGTTCGAGCAAGCCAGCGCTCATGCCGCCCTCTTGATCGATCAAGGCCAAGAGCAAGTGCTCCACGTCGATGCCTTGATGACTCCGGCGTTGGGCATGCGCCGACGCGGTGTGCAAGGCCTCTTGTAATTTGAGGGTCATTCGATTCACGTCCATCGCCGATCATCCTTTGTTGGGAAAATAGAGGGTTGTCGCTTGTTCATGACTCACTGATAATCATCGGCCTCCGCAAGTCAACCGAAGACGCTCGACTTTCGCCGCGCGTCTTTTTCGACTTGCGACTTGACCTTCGCCGGATTCCCAACGTAGGGTACGGCTCACCATGGGCGCTTTCCTTTCATCGCTAATCGAATTGTACGGCCAAGCTCTGCGGGCGACCTGGCGATCGCTCAAGCGAAGCTGGGTGACGGTCCTTGCTTTGGTGGGATTCGGCCTGTTGTTCGTCGGGGCGGCCAGGATCGCCGCGCCGCTGGGCATGGGCGGCGGTCTTCTGCTCGGTATCGCGAACGCGTTTCTCGTGGGCGCGACGTTGCGTCTGATCGAACAGTCGCTGAGCGGTAGCCGCACCATTCAGCCGGCCGATGTGCCCGAGAGTTTCGGTCATTATTTCTGGGACGTGATCGGGGTCGGGTTCGTGCTGTGGCTGCCGATGATGGCGCTCCAAATGGGCACGAAGGCCAATCCCTACGGCCAATTTCTGGCTTCCGCGGTCATGCTGCTGTTGTTTATTCTATTGAATCCCGTGCCGGAGGTGATCTATCAGGTCCGTCATGACTCGCCGCTCGACGTCTTCAAAATTTCCTATGAGTTCGTCCTGGAACACTGGATCGAGTGGTTTCTTCCGTTTGCGCTGATGATGCTGCCGATTCTGCTTTCTCCCGACGGCCTGCGTTCGTTCTTCGAGTTGTCGGGCTCCGTTGGAAGGGGAGCGGGCTTGGATTTTCTTCAGTTGTTGCTTCTGCCGTTCACGCTGGTGGGAGGGTGGTTGTCTTACCTCGGGTTTCATCCGGACACTCAATGGATCATACTGCTTGTGTTCACTCCGCCGGTTGCCACTGCGATCTTGCTCTTTCGCGGGCATCTTTTTGCGTTGCTGCGCGGCTCGACAAGAAGACAACGCCTGTTTGCCAGCCGAATGAATCGGCACCAATGATGGGCGTACGTACAATAGAACGCCATCGCTTGCGGCAGGAAGTGAAATAGTGTATGGCTTACCATACACTCTGGGAAGGAACCTTTCAGGGAGGCTCCTACCGCGGTCTCCATCCCGTGCATAAGGACATATCCGACGCAGAGGGCTCAGGATCGTGCGACTCTCCATATTCTGGCGCCTGCTTCTGACGTCTCTCGTGATCATCGCCGTCATGGGAGGAGTCAATCTGTACGCCCTCTATCAGCTCAGACACTTGACAGGGATGAGCACGGAGATGGCGCTATTACACTATCCGGCGGTGGAATCCGCGAAACGATTGCAGGGGTCGCTCTACGCGCAGCTCAACAGCGAAAAAAAATATCTGGCGACCAAGGACGCGGCGTTTCTGACGAACTTGAGCGACGAGGTTGACGATTTCAGAAGAAATCTCGAGCAGTTGCTGAGCCAGGAGCATTCACCCCAAGGGCGGACGTTTCTTCAAGAAACCAACCGCCTGCTGGAAAGTCGTGTGGCGCTCTTTCAGAGCGGGTTCAGCATGTCAGGCCACAATGGGTCCGTGAATCTTGCCGATTATGAAGCCCGACGTGACGAACTGACGGATCAAATGTTGTCCCTTATTCAAGGCTATCTGGACCTGCACGAGGCCCGGTTAAGCGTCGGAGTGAGCGAGTCGCGGGCCAGCGCCGTTCAAGCTGAGGCGGTGACCCAGCAGTTGGTGCTGGTTGCGTTGATTTTCGGTCTGGGGCTTGCCGCCACCGCGAGCTATACGATTCTTCGGCCGCTTCGCCAGTTGCAGAGCCATATCAAGCAGATCGGGCAGGGGAAATTCGGCCGGTCGCTTGACATTAAGGCCCCTGCGGAGTTGAAAGACCTGGTCGATACCGTGAATTGGATGGGAGCCAAACTCCAAGAGCTTGACGATATGAAAACGGAGTTTTTGGCTCACGTTTCTCATGAATTGCGGACGCCCATGGCGTCGATTCAAGAAGGCACGCACTTGCTCCTTGATGAGATTCCGGGACCTCTGGTGCAAGACCAGCGAACGACCCTTCGCATTATGGCCGACAGTTGCCGACGTTTGATCAATTTGATTTCGACCATTCTCGATCTGTCGAAGATGGAAGCGGGCATGATGGAGTATCAGATCGTGACCGTGGATCTCAGGCGCATCGCCGACATTTCCGTCAACAAAGTCCGTCTGTTGGCCGATTCAAAACACGTCCAATTGTTGATCGAGCATCCCGGAGAACGGGTCTGGGTCAAGGCGGATGCCGCTCGTATCGAACAAGTGCTGGATAATCTCTTGTCGAACGCCCTGAAGTTCAGTCCGGAAGGCGGTGTTGTGAAAGTGCTGATGACGCCGAACCCGCAGGCCGGCCTGCTGGAGGTGGCGGTGTCCGACATGGGGCCCGGCATCGCCGCGGAGGATCTCCCTCATATTTTTGAGCGATTTTATCAAGGACGGACAAAGGCAAAAAGTTCTTCAGCGGGAAGCGGATTGGGACTCGCGCTCGCCAAGAAAGTCGTCGAGGCTCTGGGAGGGCGAATCTGGATTGAGAGTGAGGCAGGCAAAGGGACCACTGTACGGTTTACCCTTCGGTCGGCAAAAGAGGGAAAGGCAAAAACAGCATGATCAGGCTGGGTGTAGGAGCCGGGTTTTTGATTGTGCTCCTGGGCGGTTGTATGACGTGGCCCGCGACTCCCTCCGATAAGCCCTTTTTCAAGTTGGACGCGCAAGAGTCGAAATGGCTTCAGCCCTTGATCAGAAAGCAGGAAGCCGCCCTGGCGACATGCGGGGAAACCGCCTCGTGCGACCGCGCCTACTTCGTGCGGGCGCTGCTTGGCCTCTACGAAAGGCGAGAGATCGCGGAGAATTATTTCATAAAGCTCGTCGAGACGGCTCCTCAAAGCCGATTGGCGACCTCGGGAAAGGCCTGGTTGCAGTTGTTGCGAGAATATCCGGCTCCGGCGTCGATCTCCTGGCTTGAGGCAGTGGCCGGCGCTCCGACGATTGCTGGCGCGAACGTCTCGTTGGCTCAAGTCTCCGAGCGTCTGGTGCGGGACTTGCTTGATGGAGAAGCGATGATCCAACAGGCCCGTTTGAACAAGGAAGAAAGTGCTCAGTTGATTGAAATGTTGCAACGCGACTTGGCCGATCGGGAGCGCAAGCTGGAATCCTTGTCCAAGAAAATGGAGTCGGCTTCGCTGCAGGCGCTGCAGAAGCAACTGGCGGAGCGGGATAAAAAAATCGAGGATCTCACTACCCAATTGGAGGCGTTGAAACGCATCGACCAGGAAATGCGCGAGAAAGTGCGGCCGATTCGCCCTCCGTCGACCGTGGCTCCGGCTCCTCCGTTGGACCCAACCCCCTAACTCACCTGGAAGGAACGTTATGGATCAAGAACATCTGTTGGTCGTTGACGATGACGAAGGATTGCTCCATTTGCTGAAGATGCGACTGGCCGCCATGGGATTCGTCGTGACTCCTTGCGCGACGGGAGCGGAGGCGATTGAGGCGGCCAAAAAGAAAATGTTCAACCTCGTCATCACGGATTTGCGGCTTCGGGATGAAGACGGACTGGACGTGACGGAGGAGCTGTTGCGTATCCATCCAGGTTTACCGGTGATCATTCTCACGGCTCACGGCAGCATCCCCAATGCGGTGGAGGCGATGCAGCGCGGCGCCTTTGGCTATTTGACCAAGCCGTTCGACGACAAGGATCTCAAGGCCTCCATCGAAAAGGCGTTGGCGCAGCAACGGATGAGCCGGGAGATTCAACGGCTCAAGTCGTTGGTCAAGGAGCTCTACGGCCTGGAAAACGTGGTGGCGCGAAGCCCGGCGATGCAGCGGCTGTTTCAGCAGATCGCCCAGGTGGCCGACTCCGATGCCACCATCCTGCTGTTCGGAGAAACGGGGACCGGAAAAGAGGTCATGGCCCGGGTCATCCATACCAACAGTCGGCGGAGCAAGGGGCCGTTTGTGGCGCTGAATTGCGCCGCCATTCCGGAAACGCTGTTCGAGAGCGAGCTGTTCGGCCATGTGAAAGGGGCGTTCACCAGCGCCCATGGCGCCAAGCGCGGTCTGTTTCAGATGGCGAACGGCGGAACGCTGTTTCTGGACGAGATCGGCGAAATGCCGCTGTCCATGCAGGCCAAACTGCTGCGAGCCGTGCAGGAGCGGGAGGTGCGAGAGGTCGGAGCGGAAACGACTACCAAGGTGGATGTTCGCATCATCGCCGCGACGAATAAGGACCTGGGCGAAGCGGTCAAGCACGGCCGGTTCCGTAACGATCTGTATTACCGCATCTCGGTCGTGCCGTTGTTTATTCCGCCGTTGCGGGACCGACGCGACGATATTCCATTGTTGGCGCAGCATTTCCTCAAGTTGAGCGCCGCTCGCGCGAACAAAGAAATGAAGGGCTTCACACCCGCCGCGCTCCATCGCCTCATGGTGAATCCATGGCTCGGCAACGTGCGCGAGCTGGAAAACGTGATTGAAAAAGCCGTCGTGATGTCGCGCCAAGACATGATCACGCCCGACCTTCTGCCCTCGGTGGGAGTGTCACCGGAGGCGCCGCTCAAGCCGCTCACGGAGGCGAGGGAGGAATTCGAACGGACGTACCTCAAGAACCTTCTGCAACTGACCGGCGGCAACATCTCCCGCGCCGCGCAATTCGCCGGCCGGTATCGCGCCGATTTCTACAAGATGCTCAAGAAATACGGCCTGCATCCGTCCATGACGAAGGGCAAGTCGGATCACGAGATCGAGGAAATCGAGCGCGAGAGCGCCCTCACGGAAACGGAGCACTAACGAATTTCCCTCGACACGCAATCCTTTCGCCCATTCCTCGGCGAGGGGGACCGTGAATCTCCCTCGCGTTCCCATCAGAAAGGCCATGCAAGGCGATATGCCGCACCTTGTCCATGAGCAATTCTGTGTGTATGCGATCAGATGATGGCCGTTGCCCTGTACCTTCGAATCTCGGTACGGAGCCGCCGGCGGCACGGTCATGCGTTGGTGCGCGCCGAGAGCGATGAGACAAGGAGAAGGGCCCAGATTGGGAAAGCAGGCATGGAGCTGGCGAGAGGAATCGAACCTCCAACCGGCGGTTTACAAAACCGCTGCTCTGCCGATTGAGCTACGCCAGCCCGCGGGGAGCGTTGCAGGGATTATAGAGATCGGGTGTCTGCCTTTCAACGTTTCCCAAGAGGTTCAAAGGCTCAAGCCTCAACTGGAAATCCGAGAATTCGCATCACCATAGTTCTAGAACAAATACTATCGCGCGAAGCCTCTGTGAGAGGGAGTATGAGACGCCAGTCCAAACTCATTCTAGCTAGGAGAAGAACGAGATTGCCTAGAGCAGGGTTTACGTAATCAATCCTAGACAAACACAGTGAATGGTGGTAAAAGCCCATCCATCTTTTTCTGCATGGCGGTTGTTCTCTGACAGTCGAGACGTCCTGGCTCAAAAGGGTGGTGCGTATGGGGTCAGAGCACCAGCAGCCCAGGCACACGTCGTCTTCGGCTTCTAGATCGCTACCGCTGTCATCCGCTCACGCCTCTGAAGAACCTTCATTTAGTGTTTCATCTCCTGCCGTTTCACTTCCCAAAGGCAGCGGCGCGATCCGAGGCATGGGCGAGAAATTCGCCGCCAATCCCGTCACCGGCACCGGCTCCATGTCGGTGCCGATCGCCACAAGCCCAGGACGGTCAGGATTCGGCCCGCAGCTCTCGCTCTCCTACGACTCCGGCGCGGGCAACGGGCCGTTCGGCTTTGGCTGGAGTCTCTCGCTTCCCTCGATTACCCGCAAGACGGACAAGGGATTGCCCAAGTACCAGGACGCTGACGAGCCGGACGTTTTCATTCTGTCTGGTGCGGAAGACCTGGTTCCCGTTCTCGTTGATAAAGGCGGCGGGAAGTGGGAACGGGAACAAATTCCTCCGCGCACGGTAGGAGGCAAAACCTACCTCATCCAGCGCTACCGATCCAGAATCGAGGGGCTGTTCGCCTGCATCGAACGATGGGCTGATCTGGCCGACCCTGGAGACACTTTCTGGCGGTCGATCTCGAAGGACAACATCACCACCCTCTACGGCAAAGACGCCAACTCGCGCGTCGCCGATCCTGCCGACCCGACCCGTATCTTCTCGTGGCTGATCTGCGAAACCCGCGACGATAAAGGCAACGCCGTTGTCTACGAATATAAGGCGGAAGACTCGTCCGGAGTTGACCTGACGCAGGCCCATGAGCGCAACCGCACCCCGCAGAGCCGCTCGGCTCAGCGTTACCTGAAGCGCATCCAATACGGCAATCGCGAGTCGCTGCTCGACAATAATGGGCATCGTCCGGTTTTCCTGTCGGGAAACCCTGACTGGCTCTTCGAGGTGGTCCTCGATTACGGCGAGCACGACGAAACGGCACCATCACCCACTGAAGTTCGTCCGTGGCCCGCGCGACCCGATCCCTTCTCGTCCTACCGCGCCGGCTTCGAGGTGCGCACGTATCGCCTCTGCCAGCGAGTGCTGATGTTCCACCACATTCCTAATCTGCCGACCGGTGAACCCGGCTACGATGGCTTGGTGCGCTCGACCGATTTCACCTACGCCTATGAGGAGGACCCAGCCAGCACCCGCAATCCGGTCTACAGTTTCCTCACCAGCGTCACCCAGTGCGGCTACCGGCGCGAGGGCGCGGGTTATCTCAAGCGCAGTCTGCCGCCGCTGGAGTTTTCCTATTCCTTGCCGCAGATGCAGGAGGTAGTGGAAGAACTGGACGCCGGGAGTGCGGAAAACCTGCCCATCGGGCTCGATGGCACCACCTATCAGTGGACCGACCTGCATGGCGAGGGCATCCCCGGCATTCTCACCGAGCAGGCCGGCGCCTGGTTCTATAAGCGTAACTTAAGCCCGCTGCCTGTGCGGGAGAACGGCACAGAAACCGTCAAGGCACGCCTTGCGCCGGTCGAGGCAGTCGCCATCAAACCTAACCTGGCGCTGGCCGCAGGCGCGCAGTTCATGGACCTGGCCGGCGACGGCCAGCCCGATCTCGTGGTGATGGACGGTCCCACGCCGGGCCTGTACGAACACGACGGCGAAGAAGGCTGGCAGCCTTTCCGCCCCTTCACCTCGCGTCTCAATCGTGACATACGCGATCCCAATCTGCGATTCGTGGACCTGGACGGCGACGGTCACGCCGATGTGCTCATTACCGAAGACGACGCCTTTGTCTGGTACCCCTCGCTGGCGGAGGAAGGCTTCGGCCCGGCTACGCGCCTAGCTCAGGCGCTGGATGAAGAAAAAGGCCCGCGCCTCGTTTTCGCTGACGGTACCCAGTCCATCTACCTCGCCGACATGTCCGGCGACGGTCTGACCGATCTGGTGCGTATCCGCAACGGCGAGGTGTGCTACTGGCCCAATCTGGGCTATGGTCGCTTCGGCGCCAAGGTCACCATGGACAATGCGCCCTGGTTCGACAGCCCCGACCAGTTTGACCAGCGCCGCATGCGCCTGGCCGACATCGACGGTTCGGGCACCAACGACATCCTCTATCTGCACCGTGACGGCGTGCGACTCTACTTCAACCAGTCGGGGAACTGCCTGAGCGAGGCGAGGCACCAGGCCCAGTTCCCGCACGCCGACAACGTATCATCGGTCATGGCGGCCGACCTGCTCGGCAATGGCACCGCCTGCCTCGTCTGGTCGTCCCCCTTGCCCGGCGACGCACGCAGCATCATCCGCTACATCGATCTGATGGGCGGGACCAAGCCGCACCTGCTGGTCAAGTCGGTCAACAACCTCGGCGCCGAGACCCGCGTGCAGTACGCGCCCTCGACCAAGTTTTATCTTGCCGACAAACTGGCGGGCAAACCCTGGATCACGCGCCTGCCCTTCCCGGTGCACGTGGTCGAGCGGGTCGAGACCTATGACCGCATCAGCCACAACCGCTTCGTCACTTGCTACGCCTACCACCATGGCTACTTCGACGGCGAAGAGCGCGAGTTCCGCGGCTTCGGCATGGTGGAGCAGTGGGACACGGAGGAATTTTCCTCCTTCGCCCCCATCGGGGCAGAGAGCGAGGGAGCAACCAACTGGGACGCTGCCTCCCATGTGCTGCCGGTGCAGACCCGCACATGGTTCCACACCGGCATCTATCTGGGCCGCGACCACGTGTCCGACTACTTTGCCGGGCTCCGCGACGAACACGACACCGGCGAGTATTACCGTGAACCAGGCCTGACTGATGCCCAGGCGCGGGCGCTCCTGCTCGACGACACGGTCCTGCCTGAGGGCCTGACCGTGGAGGAAGAGCGCGAAGCCTGCCGCGCCCTCAAGGGCATGATGCTATGCCAGGAGGTCTATGCGCTGGACGGCACGGATAAAGAGCCGCACCCCTACACTGTTGCCGAGCAGAACTTCACCATCCGCGTCCTCCAGCACCGGGGACCGAACCGTCACGCGGCGTTCTTTACCCATCCCTGCGAGGCGCTGACCTACCACTACGAACGCAACCCGGCCGATCCGCGCATCCAACATGCGCTGACGCTGGAAGTGGACGACTTCGGCAATGTGCTGAAGGAGGCCGCCGTCGGCTATGGCCGTCGGCAGGCGGATTTGACGCTGTCTCCAGGCGACCGGGCAAAGCAGGCGCAGATCCTCATCACCTACACCGAGAACCGGGTCACCAACGCGATTGATACCGCCGACGATCACCGCACGCCGCTGTCCGCCGAGACGCGCACCTACGAGCTGACCGGCTTGACGCTTCCGTCGGGACGTAGCCGCTTCACCTTCGATGAAGTTCTGGAAACAGGCTCGACGGCGATCGTGCTGGACTACGAGCAGGACCCGACTGTAGGAAGGCTGGAAAAGCGCCTGATCGAGCACATGCGCACCTACTATCGCCGCAACAACCTCGCCGGGCCACTGCCGCTCGGCGAGCTGCAATCGCTGGCGCTGCCCTTCGAGAGCGACAAGCTTGCCTTCACTCCTGGGCTGGTCGCCGAAGTCTACGGCGGCCGGGCCACCGATGCGATGCTCGAGGACGAAGCCCGCTACGTCCACACCGAGGGCGACGCCAACTGGTGGATTCCCTCCGGGCAGATCTTCTACTCGCCGAACCCGGCCGATACTCCAGCCCAGGAACTGACCTACGCCCGCCAGCACTTCTTCCTGCCGCACCGCTACCGCGACCCGTTTTACACCGATGCGGTCAGCACCGAGAGCTTTGTCACCTACGATGTCTACGATCTCCTGGTGCAGGAGACCCGCGACGCCCTGGGCAACCGTATTACCGTCGGGGAGCGCGACGCCAGCGGCGCCATAACCCGGCGCGCCAACGACTACCGCGCGCTGCAACCGTGGCTGGTGAGCGACCCCAACTGCAACCGCTCGGCCGTGGCCTTTGACACCCTCGGCATGGTCGTCGGCACGGCGGTGATGGGCAAGCCGGAAGAGACCCTGGGGGACTCACTCGAAGATTTCGTGGCCGATCTCGACGAGACGACAGTTCTCAATCACCTGCACAACCCGCTGGCCGGTCCGCATAGCATTCTAGGGCGCGCCACCACCTGGCTGGTGTATGACCTCTTCGCTTACCAGCGAACCAAAGACGGCGCCGATCCGCAGCCGGCCGTCGTCCATACCCTCACCCGCGAAACCCACGAATCCGACCTGAACGGCCAGCAGACGAAGGTCCAGCACAGCTTCTCCTACTCCGACGGCTTCGGCCGGGAGATCCAGAAGAAGATCCAGGCCGAGCCGGGCCCCGTGCCACAGCGCGACGCCGGCGGACGGATCATTGTCGGCGTGGACGGGCAGCCCGTGATGACGCCGTACGACGTTTCCCCGCGTTGGGTTGGCAGCGGCTGGACGGTCTTCAATAACAAGGGCAAGCCCGTCCGCCAGTACGAGCCGTTCTTCACCGACACCCACCGCTTTGAGTTCGAGCCCAAGATCGGTGTCAGTCCGGTGCTCTTTTACGACCCGGTCGAACGGGTGGTCGCCGCGCTGCACCCCAACCATACCTGGGAAAAGGTCGTCTTCGACCCCTGGCGGCAGGCGACGTGGGACGTCAACGACACCCTGCTGCTCGATCCGATGAGCGATCCCGACGTGGGCGGCTTCTTCCGGCGGCTGCCGGAGGCAGACTGGCGCCCGACGTGGCACGGGCTGCGCACCGACCCGGCGCACGTCGCCGCCTTCGCCGTCCGCTACCCCGACGCCGCCCTCCGCACGCGCGAGACGCAGGCCGCCCGCCAGACCGAGCTCCACGCTACTACACCAACCGTCGCCCACTTCGACACCCTGGGCCGGACGTTCCTGACCCTTGCCCACAACCGTTTCCGGCGCAACGGCAGCACCGTCGAGGAGCAGTACCCCACCCGCGTGGAGCTGGACATCGAGGGTAACCAGCGCGAGGTCATCGACGCCAAGGACCGCGTGGTCATGCGCTACGACTATGACCTGCTCAGCAACCACATCCATCAGGCCAGCATGGAGGCCGGCGAGCGCTGGCTGCTCAACGACGTGGCAGGCAACCCCATCCGCGCCTGGGACAGCCGGGGCTTCATGCGGCGCATGACTTACGATGAACTGCGGCGATCTACCGGTTTGTTCGTTACCGAGAACGGCGCCGAGCGGCTGGCCAAACGCACCGAGTACGGCGAAACGCAGGGCGAGGGGGGCAACCACCGCGGCAAGATCTTTCGGCAGTTCGACCAGGCCGGCGTGGTCACCAATGTCGCCTACGACTTCAAGGGCAACTTGCTGGAGAGTACACGGCAACTCACCCGCAACTACAAGACCGCACCGGACTGGAACGGATCACCGACGCTGGAGAGCGAGACCTTCACCGGGCGCACCCGCTTCGACGCCCTCAACCGCCCCATCGAACTGCGCCCGCCCGACGGCAGCATCGTGCGCCCCGGCTACAACGAGGCCAATTTGATCGAGCGCATCGAGGCCAACCTGCGCGGCGTGGCCACCGCCACGGTCTTCGTCGCCGACATCGACTACAACGCCAAAGGCCAGCGCGAGTGCATCGCCTACGGCAACGGCGCGACGACGACCTACGCTTACGACCCCCTCACCTTCCGCCTGACGCGCCTCACCACCACGCGCAATGGCGGCGATGTCCTGCAAGACCTCTCCTACACCTACGACCCGGCGGGCAACATCACCGAGATCCGCGATGACGTGCAGCAGACGATTTACTTCAACAACGCCGTGGTCGAACCCCACGCCGCCTACACCTACGACGCCATCTACCGGCTGATCGAAGCGACGGGCCGCGAGCACATCGGCCAGTCGAGCCTGCCTGTACCCGCGTCGTGGGACGACGCCCCGCGCGTGCGCCTGGCCCACCAGCACGACGGGCAGGCCATGCGGCGCTACACCGAGCGCTATGAATACGACGCGGTGGGCAACTTCCTGCGCCTGGTCCATCAGGCCACGAACGGTAGCTGGACACGCGAATACGCCTACGAAGAGCCGAGCCTGCTGGAACCGGGCAAGGCCAGCAACCGCCTGAGCCGCACCAGCATCGGCGCCACCGTCGAGCCCTATAGCCACGACGCCCACGGCAACATGACCCGCATGCCGCACCTGCCGCTGATGCGCTGGGACTTCGAGGACCAACTGCAGGCCACCTCACAACAGGTGGTCACCAACGGCGGCGCGCCGGAAACCACGTACTATGTGTACGACGCCGCGGGCCAGCGCGTGCGCAAGGTGACCGAGCGGCAGGCTCCTTCTGGCCAGACCCCCACGCGCCTCAAAGAGCGCATCTACCTCGGCGGCTTCGAGGTCTACCGCGAATACGCCGGCGACGGGCAGACGATCATGCTGGAACGCGAAACCCTGCACCTGATGGACGGCCAGCAGCGCATCGCGCTGGTGGAGACCCGCACCGCAGGCAGCGATCCCGCGCCCGCGCAACTCATCCGTTACCAGCTCGGCAACCACCTCGGCTCAGCCAGCCTTGAACTGGACGATACGGCACAGATCATCTCCTACGAGGAGTATTACTCCTACGGCAGCACGTCCTATCAGGCCGTGCGCAGCCAGACCGAAACGCCGAAGCGGTACCGCTACACGGGTAAGGAGCGGGACGAGGAGAGCGGGCTTTACTACCACGGAGCTAGGTATTATGCGCCGTGGATTGGGCGGTGGTTTAATCCAGATATCGCAGGGTTAGTCGATGGGCCATGCACATATTGTTATTGTCGTAGCAATCCGATTGTATTGAGCGATCCTTCAGGAACGCAGGGTCAGCCACCGCTCCCTGGAATGATCGGCAACGATCCCAGAATCGGGGCGCTCTGGGAGAGGGCGGTCGTCGAGACCCTCGGTCCAAGGTTCCAAGCACAGACTTACGGGGATGTCGTGAGGGCCTTCCAGAACGAGGTCGCTTCACGCATCGCCGCGCATGGAGGAGCACTAGGGTCGAACAGGGCGACAGGCACTGCGGTTAACTACGCGCGTCGAACCTATCAGTCTGTTCGCACCGCGTTCGGGAGACTTGCCGCGCAGAGCGGGATTTCGCTTCAAGGGATACAAGTCCACCACGCGTTTGATGAACTGGCAAGGGTCCCCCAAGAGGCTCTGACAACGACCAACCTTATGTTTGCTCAGGGAAACGCCGGGAACGTTGGTTCCGCACACAACTTCGCTCACCGAGTATCAGATGCCCTAGCGGCTGGTGCAAGAAATCCAGCACAACAGGTCGTTGCTGAGCTCGATGCGGCCGGGGTCGTGCCCGATGTGCCGGAACTATCGCCGACCATTCGAGAACCTTCATCCCCGTCGACCACATCTGCAGCGGCCAGGACGCGGACGGTGCCCGCGACATCGGCAAGTCGAGCAACAAGCACGACTCGTGGCGCGTGCGCTCTAACCAGGGCACGAGACGTTGGTAGAGCCTTGGCTCAAGGTGCTGAACGCGCCGCTCTGACGGTAACTCGCGCGTTGGGTGCGACAGCGCGCGGCGGTGCCAGAGTTCTTGGCGTCGCAGGTAGGGTTGCGGCACCTCTTGCCATCGCCGAGTCCAGCGTTCGCCTCGCTACGGCCACCAACAACCTCGACCGATTGCAGGCTGGTGCCGATACGGCAGCAGGCGCCGCCTCCTACGCCGGCCCCGTCGGCGTTGCCTTTTCGGTTGGCTATGGCGCAGGTCAACTACTTGATGTTGGAGTTGAGGCTGCTACCGGCGAGAGCCTTTCGAGTCGAGGGGCGAGGGGAATGGAGGCAGTCGATCGTGCCATTAGCTCTGTGTTGCCAGAGGACGAGTCGTTGCCAGAGTACAAGCGCGAAAACCGTATTGCGTGGTGGCTGATTGACACGTTCAACCTGTAACGACGCGCCCACAGAAGATCGCTAACGTGGAAAGAGGAATGTGAAATTCGACAGTCACTAGACTGGTACTACATACAGGTAGAAACCGAGGCTGCGGCCCAAAACTATGACAGAACACAAACTTTTCCATACCCCTACACCTCCTTCACGAACTCGCAGCTCCCACTGCTGAAGGTGGAGGCGTTGTGGTTCAACAAACTGGTCATCCTCGATCCGGTCGGCGCGAGTTGGGACACCATTGGCGCAGACCACATCGCCCGCGATGCGGTGCGGTTGCTCAATCGAGCGGATATTAATCGACACGGCTGCATTGAACAGCTTTGAGAAAGGGAACACAACTATGGAAATAAAATTCTTCTCCGACCTGATCGACGCCCTGGGCAAAGTCGGCGGCTGGCTAAAAAGCATGGCCAGCCTGCCCAGAAGCGATCGCGACCGCTATCGTCAGGTGCTGGATGATACCCACCAGCTCATCCACGCCACGCTCACCATGATCATCCTCCGCCTCGGCGACATCCTGCACATCGCGGATGAAGGCGAGTTTCTCAAGGAAGTCTACGGGTTGGAGAACTATACCAAATGGATGGAGACCGAGCGCAGGTTTCGTCTCTGCCAGAGCCTGCGCATGGCGCTGAGGGAGACAGAAGGCGTGATCGCGCACCAGCTCGGCAGGATCAGCACGAACGACTGGGATACGCTGCTCGAGCAGATGCGCCTGATCCTGCGCAGTGAAAACGAACTCGCCAATTACATCGGCCAGCAATTCGCCGATCTCGCCTTTCGGGCGCGAGATGCCCAGCCTGGCAGCCAGACCGCGCAGGACATCCGCGCCGAGCTTGAGGCGATGCGTGACGCACTCAAACGTGAACGGGAACAGTTGGTCAGACGTGAAGCGGCATTGTTGGACATTATCTGAACCGCAGGGCCGATGCCATAACGCAGCTCGACAAGCATCACCCTGGCCCGCGCTCAGTCATCAGGAGGAAATGATATGAACCCAATTACCTTTCCCCTCAAACCCCAAATGCGCGGCCAGAAGGTGACCAACCTGCAGGACGCACTGCTGTTCCTGCTCGAGCGCGGCGTTATTAAGGCGCTGGAGCCGCCGAACCGTCCCACGGCCGATGAGCTGCGGGCGCTGGCCGAAGTGTTGCGCGCCGAACGCGCATCGAAGATCTTCGGCGACGCGACGCGGCAGCTCGTGTTCCTGTTGCAGATCCAGAACGGCCTCGGCGACGGCCGTGGCGGCGTGGTGGACGAGCCCACGGCGGAGCTGCTCAATCGCTTGATTGATAAGCTGACGGGAGAAGAACGCCGGCCTGAATTCGTCGTCCGGGGCGCTGTCCGAGATATCGATGGCCACCCCGTCATGGGCGCGCTCATTCGCGTGTTCGACCGCGACATGCGCCGCGAGCAACCGCTGGGCTCGGCGCGGACCGACGCCAACGGCCGCTACCGGATCGAGTACTCCTCTCAGCAGTTTCGCCGCGCCGAGAAGGGCCGCGCGGACCTGGTGGTGCGGGTGATGGATGCCCAGGGCAACGAGCGGGCGGTCTCGGAGACCGTCTTCCACGCCGACCCCGACCAGGTGATCGACCTCACCCTGCCCGAGGACAAGAGTCCGAACGAATCGGAGTTCGAGCACATCCTCGGGCAGCTCGCGCCGCTGATCGAAAACGTGCCGCTGGCCGAACTGACCGACCAGGACCTCGACTTCCTCGCCAACGAAGTCCGGGAGCCTCGCGAACGGCTTGCGTTCATCCGCCTGGATGCCCAGTGGCAGCGACAGACCGGACTACCGGCCGGGGTGTTCTATGGCCTCCTGCGCCAGGGCTTGCCGACGGACCGCCGCCGACTGCTGGCCGAGCCCACGAGCCGCATCGAACAGGCGCTGAAGACCTCGCTCGAACAGCAGATCGTTCCGCAACGCCTTGGCAATGCGCTTGAGGACGTCCTCCGCCAACTGAACGACCTCGCCGTGAAGGCGGCGTTCGAGCCTGGCGATGACACGACAGCCGTGCCGCTGGGCCTGTTGCTCGGGACTGCGCCCGACCTCTCCAATGAACGACGGCAGGCGTTCGTCCGCTTTTCCTTGCAGAACGACGGTGACGAAGACTTCTGGGACCGGTTACGCGACATGCCCGGTTTCGACGACGCAACCGTCGCCGTCGCGCAGTTCACGGTCGGTCTCGGCGCGCTTAGTTCGCACCTGCCGCTCGTACGTCTGATTCAGTCCGAACGCACCCAGGGCCGGGTGACGAGGCTGCGCGATCTGGCGAGTTGGACATGGGACGAATGGCGGGGGATCATCGCTAGGACAGGTGTTCCACCGGACACGCCCGGCGAGACGGAAGCGGAGAAAACCGACGGCTACGCGACGCAGATGGCACGGCTTGTGGAGGCGATTTTCCCGACTGCCTCGGTCGCCTACAAGCTTGGTCGATCGACGCGGTTGGAGATCCCGTTCAAGAGGGATATCAGCCGCTTTCTGCTGAACACCGAGGATTTCGATCTTAAGCGCACGCACATCGACAGTTTCGTGCGCGAACATGGGGCACCGGCCGACGTCACCGACGTCAAGGGGCTTATGCGCGAACTCAAGCGCCTGCAGCGGGTTTTTAAGCTGGCCCCGGAGCACGACAAATTCGAAGCCATGGAGGCGCTGCTGACACAGGGCCTGGATTCCGCCCATGCGGTGTATGTTCGCGGGGAGGCGGCTCTCCGTCACGAACTGAGCGGGCCGCTCGGAGGCGAGAGTCGTGTTGCCGAGGTCGTGAGGAAGGCCGGCCACATCGTCGATGTTTCGCAGCTCCTGCGTGCGGCCTACGCGCCGGGGTTCCGCCGCACGACGACGGCCGTCACGGGAGATCCATCGCCGTGGATCGCGGAGATGGCGGATCTCCGAACGCTGTTCGGCTCGCAGAGCTTCTGCGCGTGCGAGCACTGCCGTTCGGTCTACAGCCCGGCGGCGTATCTGGTCGATCTGCTGCATTGGCTGGAGTCGGTGCCGGGAACGCGCGGCGACAGAAACGCGCTAGCCGTCTTATCGAGCCGCCGGCCCGATCTCCAAGAAATCGAGCTCTCGTGCATGAACACGAATACGGTCCTGCCCTATATCGATCTGGTGAACGAGATGCTCGAACGGGCCGTGGCGCCGCTGCTGTTCTCGCTGTCGGCGGCCGACTTTACCGAGATCCCCGCCCTTGCTCGTGAATTAGACGATGGCGTGGTGCCTCGTCGCGTGCGGGACGCCTTCACTGAGGCGGGCGTCGATCTCTCAGAGACTCCGGTCGTGACCGTCACCACCGCAGACCGCGAATGGACGATTGCCGATTCGGGGCGGACTTACCGGGTCAGCAGGAGAGGCGACGAAGGACTTATCGTAGCCCCGAGTACCCCTCAGACGCGCGGTAGCGCGGAGGAATTCCGTGTCCACCCCGAGCATATCCACGCGCCCGCCTACGAGAGGCTTGTCGCCGCGATCTACCCGTGGACACTGCCTTTCGATCTATTCGCCGAGGAGGCTCGGCTTTTTCTTGAGCATCTGCGTGTGCCGCGCCACCGGTTGATGGCGGTGATGCGCCGCGACGGCGCTGCATCTTTGCTCGACGTCGCGAGCGAACGCCTGCGCCTGACGACCGCCGAGCGCGAGATTCTGACCGGAACAGGCGATCGCGAGCCCTGGGCGCGCTGGGGTCTGCGGGAAACCGGCAATGTCGTGGACGATCCGGCGACCGGCACCAGGGTGAGCCTTGCCTGGATCGACGCCCTGCGCCGTGTGCCGGTGTTCTTGCGGCAGTCCGGTTTGCAGTTCGATGAATTGAAGACCTTGCTTGAAGCCAAGTATGTCAATCCTGACGGCGGACTTGTGATCGAGTTTCCAGTCCCTCCGACGCCGGAAGAAGCAGTCCATGCGTCGACGTGCGATGTGGAGAAGGCCCGCATCACCTTGCCGTCAGACGAG
Organism: Nitrospira sp.; assembly: GCA_024331125.1. Taxonomy (GTDB): domain Bacteria; phylum Nitrospirota; class Nitrospiria; order Nitrospirales; family Nitrospiraceae; genus Nitrospira_D. The sequence goes on along the minus strand of JANDJI010000004.1, from coordinate 86,412 downwards.
GCGCAGGCTGGTGCCGTGCTCGAGCGCATCGAGCACTTCGTGCGGCTCCGGCGCAAGCTCGGCTGGTCTGTGCCCGAACTCGACGCGGCGCTGCGCGCCCTGGGCGGATCAGGCATCACCACCGGCCTGTTGATCGATCTGGCCCGGATTCTCGAACTTCGCGAAGCGGTGAAAGTGCCGCTGATCGAGATGCTGAGCTGGTGGCATACGATCGATACGGTCTCCTATCGGAACAGGCCTTCCCTCTACGACCGGATGTTTCTGAACAAGGGAGTGTTGAACCCGGTCGATCCGGCCTTCGCGCTGAACAGAGATCGGACGGAGTTGTTCGGCGCGGGAAGCCCCCTCGCCGACCATGTCACCGCGCTGATGGCCGGCCTTGGTGTCACCGAAAGCGAACTGGGCGCTCTCCTGCAGGCGTTCGATGGGACTTCCCGCACGCTCGATTTGCGCGCTCTTTCGGCGCTGTACCGCACTGTGTCGCTGGCGCGGGCGCTCAGACTGTCGGTCAAGGACCTGCTCGCTCTCAAGGCGTTGAGCGGACGGGACCCGTTCGCCGATCCGCGTGCAAGCCGCGAGTTCGTGGAGACCGTCGCGCTGGTGCGCGCCATGCCCATCGGTATCGGACAGCTTGACTACCTGCTCAATCACCGCGTGGAACATCCGAGCGCGAGCTACATGCCCGGCGAGGAAGAGACGGCGCAGTTCCTCGTCACGCTGCGTCGAATGCTGCGGGCCATTGCGGACGAGACCGCCGAGGCGCCGGATCCGAGCGGGGAACGTGTGCGCGACACCCTCGCCGCGCTGCTTCCTCCGGAACTGGCCGAGTGGGCGGAGACTCTCGTGCGCGGCACCTCGACCGAGACAGAGGACGCCCAGCGCGCCTTCATCGGAGAACATTTCGCGCCCTTTCTGGCAGCTAGTGGTATCGCCGTCGCAGATGCGCAACGCGCGCTCGTCGGGCCGGATGCACTGCGGGACCAAGAATCGCGCTTTAACTACGTGGCGCCGATCCTGCTTCGCTACTTGCGCCGGTCCAGCCTCGTCAAGCAGCAGGTCGCCGATGCCTTGGGGCTCGATCTCGCCGCGGCGGATCGATTGCTGACTGCGCTGGTGCCTGCACGATCCGAACGCCGCCAAGCCGCGCTTGCCGACTTTCTCGCGCCCGCGTTCGTCGCCGGCGAGATCGACCCGATCACGCGCGCATCCCTGCCGCACCAGTTCGACAGCTTCGTCCTGCTGAGCAAGATCGCGGTCATTGTCAAGGCATTGAGCATCCCAACGACCATGCTGGACTGGCTCTTCATTCAAGCGCCCGCGCTCGGCTGGCTGGACCTGGCTGCGCTGCCGGTGACACCCACCGCGCCGCATGACCCGGAACGCCCGGCACGCTTCGCCGCCTGGTCGCGTATGGCTCGTGCGGCCCGACTCGAAGGTGAGCTGGCCCGCGGCGGTCCCAGCCTCTACGGATTGCTTGCCCTGCTCAATGCCGTCGATGCAACCGCGCCCGCAAGCGAGAAAAACGGCGCGAAGACGGCCTTCTTTGCCGACCTGCTCGAGCGCACTCGCTGGCGACCGGAAGACATCGAATCTCTCGCCGGCGCGGCGGACGACCATGAGGCAACCGGCTTGCTCGGACTACGTTTTCCGGAGGACTGGTCGGGCGAACTCGGTCTTGAGCGATTGGAACATCTGACGCAGGTGTTCCGTCAACTTCGCGTTCTGGGAGTGTCCGCCGAGCAGGCCTGGTCGTGGAGCGCCCCCGTGATGACCGCCGCCGTGGCATCAGACATCCGCAAGGCGGTCAAGGCTCGGTACGACGTCGAACCGTGGCGGCGCATTGCGACTCCGTTGCGCGATGCCCTGCGCCAACGTCAGCGGGACGCGCTCGTGAGCTACCTGATCGCCCATGGAGCGGCCACCGAGACTGCTCCAACGTTCAAGAACGCCAACGACCTCTTTGCCTATTACCTTATCGACACCGAGATGAGCGCCTGCATGATGACCTCGCGCATTAAACAAGCGAACGGCGCCGTGCAGCTTTTCGTGCAGCGCTGCCTGATGAACCTGGAGCCTGGCCTCGCTTTGACCGCGAGGGATGCCGAGCAATGGCAATGGATGAAGACCTATCGCGTCTGGGAAGCCAACCGCAAGGTCTTTCTCTACCCTGAAAATTGGATCGAGCCCGAGTTGCGCGACGACAAGAGCCCGTTCTTCAAGGAGCTGGAAAACGCACTATTGCAGAACGAGGTGCGGGAAGACGTCGTCGAGAAGGCGTTTGTGACCTACCTGCACCGGCTGGGCGAAGTCGCCAGGTTGGAGATGGCCGGCATGTATGAGCAGGCGGAACCGGGTCCCGATGGCGTCAACGTGCTGCATGTCTTCGGCCGCACGCGCAACACACCCCATCTCTACTTCTACCGGCGCTGGGTGAACCGGTCGTACTGGACGCCCTGGGAGCGGGTGGACGTCGACATCCAGGGCGACCACCTGATTCCGGTGGTGTGGAACCGGCGTCTGTATCTCTTCTGGCCGATTTTCACGGAGAAGGCTCTTGAGTCTTCGCGGATCTCGGAGGCGGATACGGGGATCCCGCCCCGGAAATACTGGCAGATCCAGTTGGCGTGGAGTGAGTACAGGGATGGGATGTGGACGGCGAAGCGCGTCTCGCCGACTTTAATCGATCCGACCGATTCGAGCAGTCCGTATGCCTTTGCGAATCTATCTAACTATTTCTTCTCTGCCAATGCGACGAGAGTTGATGAGCTTGTTTTTCACGTAGCCCGCATGACGGGCGCAACAGAGATACATGGAGATATTAGACTGAGCGGACAAGATGGCGTTGTAAGGTCGAGCCGAGGGGCACACTTTCCTCGTCGCCGTGGCCCGCGCCGTGGCCCGCTGGGTAGTCAGGCGCACTACATGAAGTTCCAGGAGGCTGGACTCGATGGAAGGTTTTATCTTCCCACAACGGCTGGAAATGATCGCGTCTTGGACACGACACCTGGCACATACTACATCCTGCCTGGACATCAAAAACATTACTTTACTGCTACCGATAGTCCTTTCTTTTATGAAGATGACTTACGGACGTTTTGCATCCGGCCTGAGCTCACAGCGAGGAGTGTTTCGCCTGGTCACCTGTTTGATGGCTCACATGATCCCCCCGGAGGGCGGAGCGACGGGAGGGGAGAACCTGGCTATTTCGACGTGAGGTTCACGTCCGGCTACAGATTCTTATCTTTCTATCACCCCTACGTCGGCACCTTCATCGGCCAACTGAATCGGCATGGCATCGACGGCCTTCTCGCCGCCGAGCGCGTCGGCGAAGTCCCGTTGCTGTCCCGTCAGCAAATCGAGGCCTACTACTTCGGACCGGAAGCCCCCGAGCGGCGGAGCGAGAACCTTTATCGTCCTACGCGTTCAGTCATTCAACCTTATCCGAAGGACGAGATCGACTTCTCCCATGGCGGAGCATATTCGCTTTACAACTGGGAGCTGTTCTTCCACGCTCCGCTCCTGATTGCCGACCGGCTCGGCAAGAACCAGCGGTTCGAGGAGGCCATGCGCTGGTTCCACTATATCTTCGATCCGACCGCCGATGAGGACCGGTCTCTCTCTGAACGAGACCGCCGTTCGCCGGCGCGCTACTGGAAGGTCAAGCCTTTCTTCGAGAACGAACAGGTTGACGAAGCCGGGCGTCCCCACACGATTCGGTTTCTCTTGCGCTTGCTCCACTACGACGGCCGACGCGCCGACTGGCGCGAGCTCAAAGCGGAGTTCGAGAACCAGATCCGTCAGTGGCGTGACAACCCCTTCAAGCCGCATCTGATCGCGCGGCTGCGGATTTCGGCGTACCAGTGGGCTGTCGTCATGAAGTACCTCGACAATCTCATCGCCTGGGGCGATCAGCTCTTCCGCAAGGACACGATCGAGTCGATCAACGAGGCTACGTTGCTGTATGTCAGGGCCGCGCAGATTCTGGGGGATCGTCCGGTGCAGCTTGCCGGCGAAGAGATGTCGGCAAAAACGTACCGGGACCTCAGTGAATCCGGGCTGGACGCATTCGGCAACGCCGCGATCGAAAACCTGCCGGGCGTGGACGCGGACGGCGAGATCGGCGGGACCGGAGGCGGGGCGCCGTTGTTCCGGTCCCTCTACTTTTGCACACCGCCCAACGACAAGTTGCTGGGCTACTGGGACACGGTGGCCGATCGCCTGTTCAAGATCCGGCACTGCATGAACATCGAGGGCAGGGTGCGCGAACTGCCGTTGTTCGAGCCGCCCATCGATCCGGCCTTGCTGGTGCGGGCCGCCGCCGCGGGCGTCGATCTACGCAGCGCCCTGAGCGACATCCATGCTCCGCTGCCGCACTACCGGTTCCGATTGATGCTGCAAAAGGCGGTGGAATTCTGCGGCGACGTCAAGGCCCTCGGCGCGGCGCTGCTGGCCGCGCTGGAGAAGAAGGACGGGGAAGCGATGGCGCTGCTGCGGGCCGGTCACGAGGCCGGCCTGTTGGAGTCGCTCAGGCATGTCAAGACGATGCAGGTCGACGAGGCCAAAGAGGCCATCGAGGGCTTGCGGAAGTCGAGATTGGTCGTCGAGGCAAGATGGCATTTTTATCGTGAGATCGAAAAGGTAAGCGATCATGAGAAGACTTATAAAGATCATTTAGTGGTAGCTCACGCGTTTGGCCTTGTCGCGCAAGGTATCCAGGCCGGCGTGTCCGCCGCGCATCTCCTTCCAAACGTCGATGTGGGTACGGCGGGATGGGCGGCGACTCCTGTCGTCAAGGCTTCATTCGGAGGGAACAACCTTGGCAGTGCGCTCCAGGCGGCCGCCGGTGTGATGAACATGCTGGCAACGCATTACGCGCATGATGCCAACATGGCCTCCATTGAAGGGGCACATGAAAGGCGATGGGCGGACTGGAAGTTGCAAGAAGAACTCGCCTCCAAGGAGCTGGCGCAAATCGACAAGCAGATCGCGGCGGCGGAGATTCGTTTGGCGATCGCCGCGAAGGATCTTGAGAACCACGACAAGCAGATCGAGAACGCGAAAGAGGTCGATGCCTTCATGCGGGAGAAGTTCACCAACCAGGAGCTCTACAACTGGATGGTCTCGCAGGTCTCCGGTCTGTATTTTCAGGGTTACCAGATGGCCTACGAGTTGGCCAAGCGGACGGAGCGGGCGTTGCGGCACGAACTGGCGCTCCCGGACGCCAATTTCATCACTTTCGGTCACTGGGACAATCTGAAAAGGGGTCTGCTCGCCGGCGAGAAGCTCCACCATGACCTCAAGCGCATGGAGGTGGCGTACCTGGAGCGCAACCGACGCGAATATGAACTGACCAAGCATGTGTCGCTGGCACAGCTCAATCCGCTGGCGCTGCTTCAACTCAAACAGACAGGTGAGTGCGAGTTCGTCATCCTCGAAATGCTGTTCGATCTCGATCACCCGGGGCAGTACATGCGGCGGATCAAGGCCGTGAGTCTGACGATCCCCTGCGTCGTGGGGCCCTACACCAGCGTGGGAGCCAAGCTGACGTTGACGAGAAGCCGATTCCGAACCAGTGCGGATAGCGCGGCCGGGTATGCCTATGGCGGGCCGGACGACGACCGCTTCGCGCACGACCCGATCGGCATCCAATCCATCGCGACCAGCACGGGGCAGCGCGATGCCGGGCTGTTCGAACTGCATTTCGGCGACGACCGCTATCTGCCCTTTGAAGGAGCCGGGGCGGTCAGCGAGTGGCATTTGGAGCTGCCCGGCGAGCATCGCCAGTTCGACTACCATACCATCAGCGACGTGATCCTGCACGTCCAGTACACGGCGCGGGAAGGCGGCGCTCCGTTGCGTGATGCGGCTGTCGCACAGATCACGCAGCTCATCGAGGATGGACGAGCCGCCGGCTCGGTGCGCCTCTTCTCCGTGCGCCACGAGTTCCCCGGCGAATGGCATCGCTTCAAGACACAGACGCCGCCTGAAGGTCAACGCTATGAACTGGCGCTCACCCTGCGACCGGAACATTACCCCTTCTGGGCGCGGGGGCGGCTCAACGGCGTCAGCAGAATCGATTTGCTGGCGCGGAGCAGCCGGAGCGGCGTGACGGTCGCCGATCGCGCAACCGGCGGCAATACTGACAATTTGAATGGGGATGCCGCGCTGGGCGATTTGCTCGTCGGCAGACTGACAGCCATCCCGTTACCCACGCGGCCGACCGGCGAGGTCACGCTCTACTTCGAGAACGCCGAGCTTGACGATTTCTGGCTTGCGGTGAGTTGGACAGGGTAGAAGCCTCGGTGCCGCCGGGGTGCCGAGCCGATTGCTCCTCCGAGAAAAAGAGGCGCCCCGGTCGGGGAGGGTCTCGCTGCGGCCACGTCTTTCAAGCAAACGATAGTCCTCGATCAAGCCGCGATAATGGGGGCACAAAGCGGCTCCGTGTGACCCGCCGCAGAGACATGTGTTTTGTGACAATCTGGTATTGCTCTTGCCTTGATTCAGAGAGGTCAGTATTCTACCCGCCTGGCCGACAATCAGATTGCGAGGTCTTGATCGATGAGTCAGACGCACATCCTGGTCATTGAAGATGATCCGGCCGTCAGGGATCTGCTGCGCGAGACGCTGGTGGAAGAAGGATACGTGGTGGCGGTCGCCGCGGACGGGAAGGAAGGGCTCCAAGCGGCCAAGAACATGCCGGTTCACGTTCTCGTGACCGACTTGCAGCTTCCGGACATCGACGGCATCAGCCTCATCGATCGGCTGGTCAGGATCGACGCGAAGATCATCCCGATCGTCGTGACCGGATTCGGCACGATCGAGAGCGCCGTGCGCGCGATGAAAGCCGGCGCGTTCGATTTCATCACCAAGCCGTTCGATCCGGAAACCGTCGTCGTCGTCGTTCGCAAGGCGGTCGAGGTCTATCGCTTGCGCCAAGAGAACCACCTGTTGCGAAAGGCGGTGCGGGATCAATATCAGTTGGAGCAATTGGTGGGCGCGAGCGAGCCGATCAGGCAGGTGCTCGATTTCGTGCGGAAGGTCGCCGACAGCGACAGCACGGTGATGATCCAAGGGGAAAGCGGCACCGGCAAGGAGCTGGTCGCCCGCATGTTGCATTTCAACAGCCTGCGCCGGGATCGCCCCCTGGTGCCGGTGAATTGCGGCGCCATTCCGGAGAATTTGTTGGAGTCGGAACTGTTCGGGCATGAAAAGGGAGCGTTCACGGGGGCGACGCACACCAGAATGGGCCGGTTTGAATTGGCGAACGGGGGGACGATTTTTCTGGACGAGATCGGCGAAATGAGCCTCCCGCTTCAGGTGAAGTTGCTTCGCGTGTTGCAGGAACGGGCGTTCGAGCGGGTCGGGGGCAATCGAACGATCCAAGTGGACGTGCGCATCATCGCCGCCACGAATCAAGATCTGGAGGCGTTGGTCGAAGAGCGGCGATTCCGCCAGGATCTGTTTTACCGGCTGAACGTGATTCCCATCGTCATCCCGCCGCTTCGAGATCGACGGAGCGACATTCCCCTGTTGATCGATCATTTCGTGGCGCGCTTCAACCAAACCAAACACACGCACATCACGGGGATTTCTCACGAGGCGCTGCGCCTCTTGTCGCAATACGATTGGCCGGGCAATATCCGGGAGCTTGAAAACTTGGTGGAGCGGATGGCCGTCTTGAAAAAACAGGGAGAACTCTCGGTGTCCGATCTCCCGGAGAAGATAGCCCGGAAGCCGCAGCCTCTCGAGCCGAAGGAGCAGTTCATTCGATTCACGGAAGACGGCATCAATCTGATGCGAGAAGTGGAACAATATGAAAATCACCTCATCATCGAAGCCCTCCGCAAGGCCAACGGCGTCACCACCAGGGCGGCCCAGCTCCTTCAACTGAACCGCACCACCCTGGTCGAGAAACTCAAACGCAAGGGGGTCGATCCGCGGGAGCACATGCAACAAAGCCTTCCGATGTGACAAGCCGGCCCGTCAACCTCTTGACGTCGATTCGAACTCGTTGTCGCCACTTCTGACGGTTTATTTCCCTCGCCCTGCCGATCCGCGCACGTTCTCTCACGCAAGGCAGGGCATGGTCCTTGCTCACTCCCTCGGTTCATGACTCGTCTGCCGTCCGCCTTTCGTTATCTCCTGGCTGTGACAATGTTGGCGATGGTTGAAGCCCTGGCGAGCGCGGCGGAGCCTGCTTTCGCAAGTCGGCCGGATTTTTCAGCGGTGGAGTATCTGAGAGCGACTTCGGCACCGGAATCGGCCGAACCCCCGGGACCGCCCTTGCCCGATGACGGTCCTCGCCCGGAGGAAGACTTTCGCGCACAAGGGATTCTGGACCTGACTTGGGAAGAAGGCCGCGTGGCGTACCAGAAGGGCGCATGGCCCGAAGCCAGACGATTCTTCGAAAAAATCACACGCGAATATCCTGACAGTTCCCTCGTTCCCGCCGCCCTGGCCTTTTTGGCGGAGGTGGCGCTGCGCGAGGATCCTTCAAGCCGGGATCGTGTGGAAGCTATCCGACTCTACAAGCAGGTGCTGCGCGATCATCCCCGCTCTTCCAATGCCGGACGGGCCGTCTGGCGCATCGCGGATCTGTACCTCGAGCAAGGATGGTTGCAGGAAGCGCAGTCGTATTACGAGCAAGCGATGGCGCGGCCCTTCGACATTCCGTTCGACGGCCATCGGGCTCTCCTGGGCCTGGGCTATACGTTCATGGCCATGCGCAAATGGAATGACGCGGAACACGCGTTTTCGACGCTCCGGAAGCGCACGGATCATGAGTCGTTGTCTCAATACGCCACGATAGGGCTCGCGCACGCCGTTTACAGACAGCAGCGACCGGCGGAGGCTCAGGTGTTCTATGATCTGTGCTACCGCCGCTGGCCCGCCGTGTTTCGGCGCGATCCGCTGGCGATTCAGCGGTACGCCGTCACCCAAGCGTTGGCTCATCGCGACGCGTCCGCGCGCGATCTGTTTCTGTTGCTGTACAACCTCTATCCTCGCCATGAGTTCGCTCCGACGGCGCTGCTGTATGTGGCGGACGGATTGGCCGGCAAGTCTAATCTGCCGCTGGCGACGTTTTTTTACTCGCACGTGTCCTCGATTTATCCGCACAGCGTGCATAGCACCGTGGCGACCATGAGACGGGCGGCGCTCTATGTGGAGCGGAGGGATCGCAACGATGACGATCGGTTACGGCTGGCCGTCGACGCCATGATGCGGGAGGTTCGAGATCCCGAACCGACCGAGTCGGCCTATGTGGCCATGCTGCGAGAGATCGCCGACCAAGAAGACAGCGGCCCCGTCGGCGTGGAAGCGTTGGTTCACCTGGGCAAATACTATGAGAAGACGAACGACGTCAACCGCGCGCTGCAGCTCTACAAGAACGCCGTGCTCCGAGCCGATCATGTCGGCGTGCCGTGGGCGGCCCAAGCGTTGGAGCGGATTTCGACGTTTCTTATCCCCTGGATCGAGCGGGCGGTCAAATCCGGGGATGATTTGACGGTGGTCAGTCTGTTTCATCGCTACGGGGCGGGAACGGGGCAAACGGTCGCTCCGCCGCTCATGATCGAGATCGCCGAGGCGCACAGGCGGCTCGGCTTCGCGACGGAGGCCGGCCGACTCTATCAGCAGCTTACAAAAGTCAAAGACCAGGCCGTACTCGAAACGGCGTTGGTCGGTCTTGGCAAGAGCTATCTCGATCAGGAAGATCCTCCGGCGGCCAGAAAAGTGTTCGAACGGTATCGGTTCCAATTCCAAGCCGGCCGCTACGAGTCGGAGGTGCTTCATCTGCTGGTGACCGCGATGAGACGCCAAGGCGATCTTCAGAGCGCGGTGCATCTGTGCCGCCAGTGGCTGCGACATCACCCCAAGGGCGGCGATCGCCCGTACATGATTCTTCAACTCGCCGAAGTCTTGGGAGAGTTGAAGCAATTGGAAGAGTCGGCGGCGGTCTATGAAACGGCGTTGAAAGGCGGGGGCAAGCCGTCGTTCGACGTCTTGCTGGCCTACGCGGAGACGCTCTCCAGGCTGAATCGACACGAACGGGCCATCGCCGCCTATCAGGCGGCGCTCGAACGGCAGCCCGGTCGTCGAGAACGGGAATGGATTCATCTGCAGACCGCCAGACATTGGAACGAGTTGCGGCAATACGACCGCGCCACCGTGGCGTTGGCCGAGGTGGGGGAGACGGACGATCCGCTCATCAACCGCTTCACCGCCTCGTTCAAGGATACCGTGCGGGCGGCGCGCCGCCTGGAGATGAAGGAGGAGTCGTGATGACGAACGCGATGCACCATTCCGACGAGCGGATCTGCCTGCGGGCGGCGTTCGAGAGCTTCGATCAAGCCGCGCGGGCGTTGCAGGGATCGTACGACGCGCTCGCCGCCCGCGTGGAGCGGATGGATGTGGAGCTGGCGCGCAGCAACGAAGCCCTTCGCCGGCAGCTTCAAGAGAACGAAGCCATGCGGATCCATCTCGACGGCATTCTGGAGTCGTTGTCGACGGGAGTGCTCGTGGTGGACGAAACCGGCGTCATCACCCGCAGCAATCGACCGGCCGCTCGCTTGCTCGGCGCCACGGACGTCGAGTTGCGCGGACGGCCGGCGGCGGCCGTCTTGGAGTCCAAGGGGCTCGGCCTGGGCGATCGTCCCCAGCGGATCGGACAGGCCATGGTGACCGTTGCCGAATCTCCCCTCAAGATACGATCGGGGGATCGAGAGGGAAGCCTTATTCTGATTCAGGACGTCTCGCGCCTTTACCAACTCGAAGAGCAGGTACAGCGCACGGACCGGTTGGCGGCCATGGGGGAAATGATCGGAAGAATCGCCCACGAGATCAGGAATCCCCTGGGGAGCGTCGAACTGTTCGCCTCCCTGCTGCGCAATGATCTGGGCGATCGGCCGGCGGCGCGTCAGTACGCGGAGCAGATTTCGCAGGCGGTGCATGCGATGGATCGTCTGTTGGCCAATCTGCTGGCCTATATGAAGCCGGCTCGTCCCGTGAGGGCCTGGCACGCGGCGGAGCCGCTGATTCTCGATGCCTTGAGCCTGGCGGCGCATGCGATCGCTCAAGTTCGGGCGGACGTGCGGCTGGATTTGGACCCGGCGATTCCGGCGATCTGGTGCCATGAGGAGAGGATGAAACAGGTGTTGCTGAATCTCATCGTCAACGCGGCGCAAGCCATGCCGAACGGCGGAATCTTGACGATCGCCCTCAAGGCAGATGAGTCGCGCGGTCTCGGCGTTCAGGCGGTGCGCCTGACGGTGAGCGATTCCGGGATCGGCATCGATCCGGCGTATCGCTCCCGTCTATTCGATCCCTTCTTCACCACGAAGACCGAGGGCACGGGACTCGGCTTGGCGATCGTCCATTCGATCGTCGAAGCGCACCAGGGACGTATCGATGTGGACAGTACCGTCGGATGCGGGTCGTCGTTTTCCGTCGTGCTGCCTCATCCTTCGTCATCGTTCGCCGCCGGTCGGTCGCCCGATAAAGATAAAGACGAAGGGAAAAGAGGCGAAGACGGGATGGTCGAAGAAGAAACCGGTGAGCCGATCTTGGTGGAGGACTCGTCACATGATTGAGTGCCAAACGGACGAACAGGGGACGGATCCGTCGAACGCCGGCGAAGGCGTGCTGGTCGTGGACGACGATCCGTCCATGCGCGCCGCGCTCGTGGAGTCCGTGCGGCGACTGGGGTTTGCCGTGCAAGGAGCGCTCGACGGCGCCGACGCCGTCGAGCGGGTCGCGCGATTTCGCCCCTGGCTGGTCTTGACCGACCTCAAGATGCCCCGCATGACCGGCCTGGAGTTGGTCAAAGAGATGAAACGGCGCGCCCCGCAGACGTCGATCGTGTTGATGACGGCCTATGGCAGCGTGGAAACCGCCGTCGAGGCCATGAAACTGGGCGCGAGCGACTATCTGATGAAGCCCTTTTCGATGGATCTTCTGGCGCGGATGATCATGAACCTCAAAGAAGGAAGAGAGATCGGGGCGGCGGCGTCGGCAGGGGCGCCGGACAGTCGGGCGATTCTGACGCAGGATCCCGGCATGATCCGGCTGTTGAGCACGGTCGAACACATCGCCTCCAGCCAGGCTACGGTATTGATCAACGGAGAAAGCGGAACCGGCAAAGAACTGTTGGCCCGCTTCATTCACGGCAGGAGCCCCCGCGCCCATCGGCCTTTCATCGCGGTGAATTGCGCGGCCTTGCCCGACGGCTTGCTGGAGAGCGAACTGTTCGGGCACGAGCGGGGCGCGTTCACCGGAGCGGTGATCAGAAAAATCGGCAAGTTTGAAATGGCCCATACCGGCACGTTGCTGCTGGATGAAATCGGGGAAATGACCTTGGGGTTGCAAGCCAAACTCCTGCGGGTGCTTCAAGAGCGCGAGGTCGACCGAGTCGGCGGACGCGAGCCGGTGCCGGTCAACATCCGCGTGATCGCCACGACGAACCGATCGCTCCATCATGAGGTGGAACAGAATCGATTTCGGGAGGATCTGTACTACAGGTTGAACGTGTTCCCCGTTACCATCCCTCCGCTCAGGGAACGCCCCGGCGACATTCCGATGCTGGCGAGACATTTTGCGGCGCGGGCGGCGGCGAGAAATGGAACCGCCCAGCCGACGCTGCCCGACGGCACCTTGGCGTATTTGCAGCGCCTGCCTTGGAAGGGCAACGTGCGTGAATTGGAAAACGTCATCGAGCGGGCCGCCTTGCTGGCCGGTGACGGGCCTATCTTGCCGGAACATTGCATGGTCGAAGCTCGAGGCGTGCCCGAATCGGCGCCCGCTCCGATCCAGACCGACCGGTCGCCGGCCAACGGATCATTGTGGGAAATGGAACGGGACTTGATTTTCAAGACGCTCGCCCGTGTGAACGACAATCGGACGCGTGCCGCGAAGGAACTGGGAATCAGCATTCGGACCCTGCGAAACAAGCTGCGCGAATATCGAGACGGGGGAAGGTCCGCGCAGATTTCGTCGTCCTGAACGGTGGGCAAAGATTGCCGATGGGAAAAATTGCATCGGCCGGGGAGTGCCCGGAACGTCGGCCGCGATCGATCTGAACGTGAGGCGTGGCCGGACCGGACGGCATCGAGGTTGCATCGGTCCGAGCGGTCCGGAACGTTCGGGAGGCTGCCGAGGCGACGCTACAACGGAGGGGTACATGACCATCTTTGATCGAACCATGCAGTTGTTGGAACGGACGTTGGACCTTCGCAGCGAGCGGCAACGGGTGATCGCCTCCAACTTGGCCAATGAGGAAACACCGGGATACCGAGCCGCGGAGTTGAGCTTTCTCGATCAACTGCGGTCGGCGCACCGGGGTCGTTTGCCGGTGGTCTTGGCGGCCACCCATGCCCGCCACTTCGGTCTTTCGGGAGGGCGGGGGTTCGGAGCCGTGACCGGGAAGCTCAGCGAAGTGCCGGCGGGGGATCTTCCGCTTGACGACAACTCCGTCAATTTGGAGCTGGAGATGGCGAAACTCTCGGACAACGTCATGCAGTACAACGCCGCCGCGACGATCCTGGCCAGGAAATTCGAGGCGTTGCTCAACGCCGTTCGAGAGGGGCGCTGAAACGTCCGCCCGACGGCGAGCGATACACCGGCGTGAATCTTAACCGCATGGATGGAGGTGCGCGATGGAATTGATGGACAGTCTGGCCGTCTCCGTTTCCGGTATGGACGCGCAGCGTCGTCGTCTCAACGTCATTGCCAGCAATCTGGCCAACGCTCAGTCCACGCAAACGCCGGGCGGAGGGCCGTACAAGCGGAGGGACGTCGTGTTCCGATCGGTTCCGATGAGCGGCTCGTTCGATCGAACGTTCAGACGGATCGCGGCCGGCTCGGGAGCCCATGCGTTGGACGGCGTGGCGGTCGCCAGAGTGGTGGAAGACCGCAAACCGGGCCATCAGGTGTACGATCCCCATCACCCGGACGCCGACGACAAGGGGTTCGTTCGCCTTCCCAACGTGAACGTGTTGGAGGAAATGGTCAACATGATCGGCGCGTCGCGGGCCTACGAGGCGAACGTGCAGGCGATCAACGCGACGAGAGCCATGTGGAACAAAGCCTTGGAGATCGGGAGGTAGCGATGAAGGAAGTCTCGGGCATCGGGCAATCGATCGTTTCATCCGTCGGCGCGCCGTCGGTCGGTCAGACGACGGGGGCGGCCGAGTCGCCGGGGTTCATGGATTCGCTCAAACAGGCCATCGGGCAGGTCAATGACGCGCAGCTTCAAGCGGGCCGGGCCGTCGACGCGCTCATGACGGGGGAGTCGCAGGACATCCATCGCGCGATGGTCGCGCTGCAGCAGGCCGACGTGTCGTTTCAGCTCATGATGCAGATCAGAAACAAACTGATCGCGGCCTACGAAGAAATCCAGCGGATGCAAGTGTGATCGCGCGAACGTAAGGAGAGCGGGCGACTCCGATGTTTTCGCAGTTTTCCATCAATCAGCGCATGGTCGTGCTCGTGGCCCTGGCCGGTTCCGTGGCGGTGCTCATCGCCGTGGCGCTGTGGACCCAGCAGCCCGACATGCAGGTCTTGTTCACCAACCTCACCGGCGAGGATGCGGCTGCGATTATCGACAAGCTCAAAGAAGCCAAAGTGCCGTATGAAACGTCGGGCGGGGGGACGACCGTGCTGGTCCCCAGCGCGCAGGTCCACGAGCTCCGGCTCCAATTGGCGACGCAGGGGCTGCCGCACGGCGGAGGGGTCGGCTATGAGATCTTCGATCGCACGTCGATCGGCATGTCGGAGTTCGTGCAAAAGCTCAATTACCGGAGGGCGCTGCAGGGCGAACTGGCCAGGACGATCGCCCAAATGCCGGAAGTCGAGCGGGCTCGCGTTCACCTGGCGATTCCGGAACGGCGGTTGTTCGCCAACGAGCAGGACAGGGCGCGCGCATCCGTCGTGCTGTCCCTCCGCAACGGCTACATGTTGAGCAAGGCGCAGGTGCAGGGCGTCGTTCATCTCGTGTCCAGCAGCGTCGAGGGGTTGCAGGCCAGGGACGTGACCGTCGTCGACGGGCACGGACGTCTCTTGTCCGGTTCGGCGGCGGACGAAACCATCGGATTGACGAGTTCGCAGCTTGAATACCAGCGCACCGTCGAAAAGGACATCGAAACCCGCATCCAAACGATGTTGGAACGGATCGTCGGGCAGAACAAAGCCGTGGTGCGCGTGTCGAGCGTCATCGATTTTCGCAAAATCGAGACCACGGAAGAGCGATTTGATCCGAACGGGCAGGTGGTCAGAAGCGAGCAGCGGGGTCAGGAGAAAACGAGCGGCACCAACGGAACGGTCGGCGGCGTGCCGGGGGTCCAGTCGAACGTTCCGCCGGGAGTCGAACTGGAGCCGGCACAAACCAGCTCAAGCAGCAGCCAGACGAAGAACGAGACCGTCAACTATGAAATCAGCCGGGTGGTCTCGAAAATCGTGGAGCCCGTCGGAATCATCAGGCAGTTGTCGGTGGCCGTGCTGGTGGACGGAACCTATGGGGCGCCGCCGGCCGGAGAGGGAGAAGCGGCGGGAGCCGATCAAGCGGGAGCGGTGCGAAAGTACATCCCGCGCTCCGAGGAAGAAATAAAACGGATCGAAGAGATCGTGAAGAAAGCGATGGGTTTTTCCGAAGAGCGCCAGGATCAGGTGCAGGTCACCAACGTGCAGTTCGATTTGGGGACGGAGGAACTGCAAACGGGAGGCGCCGACGCGACGGCGGATGCCTGGCAATGGTGGCTGCCCTACATGCGCTATGGCGTCGGAGCGCTGCTCTTTTTCATGATCCTCTTCTTCGTCGTCCGTCCCCTGCTGGGCATGCTCGGCGGAGGCGCCGGTCAATCGGAGGAGGCCAAGGCTCCGGGGCCGACGCTGCCGGCTCCTGCCGGCGGAGGAGGACCCAAGCCGGTGGAGATCCCCGACCGCACCCAGATCATCGACATGGCCAGGAAAAACCCTGAAGCGACGGCTGTAGTCGTCAAACAGTGGCTCAAAAGTTCGTCGGCAAACGGATAGCGAGGGATAGAGGGATAGCGGAGATTCAGGAAATATGACGGGCGAGCAGAAATCGGTCATTCTCCTTCGCGCCATCGGCGAGGATGCCGCAGCGCAGGTCATGAAACAGCTCGATCCCAAAGAGATCAAAAAACTGGGCAGTTTCATGCAGCAGGCCTCGCATATTTCAAAAGAAGAGGAAGATCAAGTCATCGCCGATTTCAAGGCCATGAGCGCCCGCGGAGATGTGCAATTTCAGGGGAGGGAGTTCATTAAGAACATTCTCGTCAAGGCGCTGGGGGTTGAGCAGGCGGCTCGTATTCTCGACGCCATGACGAGAAAAAGTTATCCGGGATTGGACGCCCTTCGCTGGATGGACGTGAAGACCATTGCTCACATGGTGAAAGTCGAACACCCTCAGACGGTGGCCGTTATTCTGGCCCATCTCGAGAGCGATCAGGCCGGGCAGGTGCTCGCGGCGTTGCCGGAATCGTTCCGAGACGACGTCGCGTTGCGGCTGGCGACCATGGGGCATGTGCAGCCGGAGATTCTCCAAGATCTGAGCGACAGTCTGCAGGAAACGTTGCTGGCCAGCAAAGGATTGGGTGTTCAAAACATCGGCGGCGCCGAAGTGGTCGCCGACATTCTCGTGTGCATGGACAAGGCCAGTGAAAGCGGCATCATGGCGAAGATCACCGAGAAAAGCCAGCCGCTGGCGGAAGCCATCCGGGCCCTCATGTTTGTCTTCGATGATTTGGTCAAGGTGGATGATCGCGGGATCCAGGAACTGCTCAAGGAAGTCAGCAAAGAGGATCTCCCGCTCGCTCTTCGAGGAGCCAACCCGGACGTAAGGGACAAATTCTTCAAAAACATGTCCAGCCGGGCGGCCGAGATGCTCAAGGACGACATGGAGTCGAAAGGGCCCGTTCGGGTGGCGGATGTCGAGAAAGCGCAGCAGAACATTTTGAAGGTATGCAGAAAGCTGGAAGAAGAAGGCCGAATCGTCATCGTCGGCGCGGGCGAGGAGTTGGTATAGATGAGAGTCGGGCCTCGCGCATCGACGTCCATATATCGAGGGCGCGCGGGGCGACCGCGGCTCCACGGGTCGATCCTCGTGGTCGACGATGAAGAGTCGATCCGCCGGTTGTTTTTGGAATGGTTTCGTCCCGAAGGGGTGTCGATTCGGGTTGCCTCCTCGGGCGACGACGCCGTCGCCATGGTGAAACAGTCGCCCCCGGATCTCTTGATCGTGGACGTGGCGATGCCTGGACGCGACGGTCTTGCGGTGCTGGAAGAAGCGCTGGCGATCGATTATCGGATCAGCGGAGTGGTGATGACAGGCGTGGCGACGGTCGAACTGGCGGTTCGCGCCATGAAGGCGGGGGCGGCGGACTTTTTGATGAAGCCCATGCACCGCGAAACGGTCTTGAAAACCGCGCGCCGGTTGCTGGAGCGCCGTCGATTGCGCGCCGAGGAGCCCGTGGTCAAGCAAGCCGCCATTCGATCCGGAGCGGTCCGGCTCTCCGATTCGCCGTTTCAGGCGTTCGATGATGAGGGGGACCCGCCCGAGGACGAAGGACCCACGGAATTCGAGCGAGGCCTTGAAGAGGGAGAGCGGCGAGCCGAAGAACGTTGTCGCCGCGAGCATGCCGTGTTGGTCGACGCCGCGCGCAAGTTCGATGAAGCGCGGGCGTCGCTGCGCGCCGTGTTTGAAGACGAAGTCGTGTCGCTCGCGTTTCACATCGCGACCAAGGTGCTGCGCGAGTCGGCCGAGCGTTGCAAAGATCAAATCGTCGCGCAAACGAAAGCCGCGCTGGAGGCGGTTCCGGACTCTGGCTCGGTCGTCGTCCATGTCCATCCGGCCGATGTCCCGGCGCTCACGGAAGCTCAAGTCGATCTGGCCGGGCGGCGCGACGTCGAACTGAACCTGAAGATCGAGCCCGTCGCCGCGATGCCGCGCGGGAGCTGCCTGCTCCGCACCGCCACGCACGTGATCGACGCGTCGTTGGACGCCCAGTTGTTCCGTTTGGGGACCGCCTTGAAAAACAGGATCACCCATGAATCTGAGCGCCGCCCTTGATCGCGTCGATCCCGTCTCCGTCGCCGGGCGAGTCGTCCAGGCGGTCGGCATCGTCATCGAAGGTTACGGGTCGGCGACTACGGTCGGCGAGCTGTGCGAGATCAGCACGGAGCACGGCGAACAGCCGGTCGCCGCCGAAGTGGTCGGGTTTCGCGGCGACCGCATCCTGCTGATGCCGCTGGGAGAGATGCGCGGAATCGGACCGGGCAGTTTGATCGCCATGACCGGTCGCGTTCCCACCGTTCCCGTGGGGCCCGGTTTGTTGGGACGGATCCTTGACGGGCTCGGTCGCCCGCTCGACGACCAAGGAGATCTCCGGACCACGGAACGGTATCCGCTCTACGCCGCTCCTCCGAGCCCGCTCCGGCGCGCGCGCATCCGGGCGCCTTTGGATCTCGGCATCCGCGCCATCAACGGCTTTCTCACCTGCGGCCAAGGGCAGAAGATGGGCATCTTTTCGGGGGCCGGCGTCGGCAAGAGCGTCCTGCTCGGAATGATCAGCCGCTACACCAAGGCCGACGTGAACGTCATCGCCCTCATCGGCGAGCGGGGTCGCGAGGTCAAGGAATTTCTGGAGCGGGATTTGGGCGACGAGGCGCTCCGGCGATCGGTCGTCGTGGTGGCGACGTCCGATCAAGCCCCGCTGGTTCGTCTGCGGGCTGCGTTGGTGGCGACCGCCGTTGCGGAATACTTTCGCGACGCGGGTAAGCAGGTGCTGTTGTTGATGGATTCTCTCACGCGATTGGCCTACAGCCAGCGGGAGGTCGGTCTGGCGATCGGGGAGCCGCCGACGACCAAAGGCTATACGCCCTCCGTGTTCGCCCTGCTGCCGAAGCTGCTGGAGCGTGTCGGCACCGGGCCGGGACCCGGTGCCATTACCGGGTTGTATACGGTGTTGGTTGACGGAGACGATCTGACCGATCCGGTGGCCGATGCCGCTCGATCCATCCTCGACGGCCACATCGTGCTCTCACGCACCCTGGCCGCCCGGAATCACTTTCCGGCGATCGATCTGCTCCAGAGTACCAGCCGTGTCATGCGCGACATTGTCGGGCGGGAGCATCGGGAAGCAGCCGGGAACCTGTTGGAGTTGGTCGCCCGCTACAGGCAGTCCGAGGATCTCATTCTGGTGGGCGCCTATAAAGAAGGCGCGAACAAGGCGCTCGATCGCGCCGTCCGTGCGCAGGACTCCATCAACGCCTACTTGCGACAGGATATCGACCAGCCGGCTCCGCTGCCGTCGTCGGTTGAAGACTTGATCGGCTTGGCCAAGCGGGTGTCATGAGCCTGGATGCGTTGAGAAAACTGCGGGCGCAGGCGCAGGAAGCGCTCATGATGGAATTGGCGCAGGTGACCCAGGATCTGATGAGTCTGGAGCAACGGTGCGAGGTCCTTGACGCGCGATTGCAGGCCGACGTCGCCGCCTGGCGGCGCCAGGCGGCGCAGGGGATGACGGCGCAAGCTCTGCTGGAGTGGGAATGGCGGCTGGCGTCGCAACAGACGTCGTTGAAGCAGGCGCGCGGCGCGATCGATCGGTTGACCGGCTTATGGGCCGAGACGCAGGCGCGTCTCGTCGAGGCGACACAGGCCTGCAAAGCGCTCGACCGCCTTGACGAGCGCCGGCGCGCGGAAGGCGACGTCGTGACGTTGAGACGGGAACAACGGGCGACGGATGAAGCCACGGGACGCCGGCTGTTTTTGAAACGGGATTCGTGATGGAGGCTGATTCGTTGTATTCCACCGGCGATCGGATTCTCCTCGGCCGTCGGAACAATCGTCGGGCGGCTCCTGCTTCGCCGTCGCGGATGTTTTGGCTCTGGACGGTCGGGGGCGGCCTCGTCGGCTCCATCGTGCTGCTGTGGATGATGGTGCAGATGGGACAGGCGTCGCCGAATGCAAAGGGAAAACCGGCGCTTTCGCGGGAGGATCTGCCGGCGCCGCCGGCGGGGGCTCAACAGACCGTTCTTGGCGACGGTCCACGGTCGGCCGCCGGGCAAACCGGCGACTCGCCCGTCTCAACGGGCAAGGACATTCAGGGGCCGGCACTCGAAGTGCCGCAAGAAGTTCTTGCCATGCTGGACCAGCGGAAGCGCTCTTTGGATCGGCGCGAAGAAGCCGTGCGGCAGAACGAGGAGCGGCTGCTGGCGTTGCGGGACGAGGTCGACAAGCTGTTGGCTCAAAACGAGGCGATGGCCAAGCGAATTGAAACGGCCGTCGCCAAGGAAGAGCAACGGGCCGCGGGACAGAAAACGGCGCAGGCGAAAGCCCTGCTGGAAAAAGAACGGCTGGCCTTGGAACAGAAGGCCCAACTGGCCAAGATGTATGAAACCATGCCGCCCGAGGATGCGGCGGCGCGCCTGGAGCGGATGCCGGAGCGAACCGCGATTCAGATCCTGCGCCTCGTCAAAACGAAGACCGCCGGAGCGATTCTCGCCCAAGTCAAACCCGAGCGCGCGGCCAAACTCACCGAGCAGTTGTTGGCGCAGACGCCCTGATCAATGCCGAAGCAGTTCTTGCCGCGAAGCAAGAAAGATTTTCCCGGCTTACGATCCTCGTTCATCCCGCTCCATTAAAAATCCAAGAAAATTCCGCTCGTTGCGAGGCGTTTCGCTTGGCACGAGGCTTGTAAAAGTTCCCGTCCGAGGAAAGGAAACGATCCATGCCGGCGATGATGAACATGATGACTTCGGTCTTGCCGGTCGCGACGGCTCCTCATGACCGGTCGCCTGTCGGACCCGCTGAGATCAAGGCGTCGCCCGAACGTCACCCACCCGCCGCTTTTTCTTCTACGTTGCGTTCCGTTCAACGGACTCACGGCGCTTCCAAATTCGATCAAAGAACGGAAGCGTCGGAGCCGCGCCGAGACAGGCGAGATAGGCGAGATAGGATGGATGAGAGCCAGAAGCCGACGGTGCGACCAGGGGAAGAGCGACGGTCGAACGAAGGGAATGACGGGAAAGTGCGGTCCCGGTCGGTCGGATCCACGGTTGATGCGCGTCGCGAGTCCGGCAAATCCAAAAGGACTGACACGGAAACACCGGCTTCTGATGGAACCGGCATGCCCGTGACTCGCGATCATTCCGAGACGATGCTCCGTGATCCGCTCGATATCTCGACCAAAGAGGAAACGGCGAACGTGCCAGGGGAGCCCGCGCTCTCGTTCGAGTCGGAAGAGACGCCGGGCGTGCTCGATGCCGGAGTCCCGGCTGGCTTGAAGAGCGGCATGGCGATGGGCGATTTTTCGACGGCCGCTTCTTCTGGATCTCCTGCTCAACCCTTGCCGGCAGCGAACGGGACGGAAGATCGTCGGCAGGGGGAGATCGGCATGGAAGGACCGGTCGCGCAGCCGAGCGATTCCGACGTTGAAGGATTCTTGCGTTCGAATCATCAAGCGCGTCGCTCGATGACATCCGAAGCGTCGCTGAACGATATGATGAGGGCGGAGCCGGATGATTCGCCGTCATTGACCGGGAAATCGGAAGAGGGGTCCTTTTCGGAGCCGCCCCGATCCCCGGCCGTCGTAACGAAAGACGGCGGCGCTTCCACACAGGGTCATGGCGGAGACGCCGATCGGCCTCTCGATCAAACAACGCCGAGTCCGTCTTATCTCTCGGAGATACGGTATCGCGACGAGAAGTTCGCGCTTGCCGAAGAAAAGCGTCGCGCGGAACAGCCGGCCGAATCGGGAGATCGGACGGCGGATCTCGGCCGATTCAAACACGACGCCGATTCTGTTCGGGAGGAGATGGAGTCAATCCAGAAATCGAAGACGACGTCCGCGGGCGACCAGGATCTCATCGCCCATCGATTCGGAATGACGGCTGCAAACGAGTCGGCGACTCAGTCGAATTCGGGAAATTCGGGGGATCCTCAACGTCAAGCCGACCCGATGCCGAAGCCGCAACGTTCTTCGGTTCACGGTTCCGACGGTGACGGGCCGGGGCCGGTTTCGTCACGCTCCGTGGCGTTCGAGGTCTCGCGTCCCGACCTCGGTCACGTCAACGTTCGTGTCGCCGTCAGAAACGACCTCGTCCACGCGCATTTGTCTTCCGATCGCCTCGATGTCGCCCAGTATCTGGCTGCCGGCCACGATCGCTTGCAATCGGCCTTGCAGGCCAACGGGTTGGAGATGGGGCAATTCCGTGTCGATGTCGATCGCCACGGCGCCGGCCGGTCGTTTCACCAAGGCCCGTCTTACGATCAAGACCGAACGTGGCAGCCGGAGAGACCGGCGCCGGATCAACGATCGATGATGCCTGAGTCGCGCACCTACACGGGCATCCCCTATGCCGGCATGCTGAACGTGGTGGCGTAACGTTGAAGACCGTCTCAAAGGAGCAAGAACGAGCATGGCCATAATTACCGGCATCAGCGCGGCGGAGAGCGCCGCCGACGTGACTCGATCCACCGGGCCCAGAGAATTGGGACAGGATGATTTTCTGAAACTGCTCGTGACGCAACTGAAGCATCAAGACCCGCTCAATCCGACGAACAACACCGAGTTCGTGGCGCAGTTGGCACAGTTCAGCCAGCTCGAGCAGAGCATCAAACAGGCGCAGTTGCTCCAGCGGACGTTGGACGTCCAGCAGGCGTCGCTCCAGTTTACGTTGGCGCCGCTCGTAGGACGGCGAATCGGCGTGGACATGCCGTTGGTCGAACAGGGGAACGGGCCGGCCTTGATCCGCTATGCCTTGGAGAAAGACGCGGCCCGAGTGCGCATCGACATCGTGGACCGGCAAGGACAAGTACTTCGATCGATGGAATACGCCAATCGACCGTCCGGTCTCAATGTGGTGGAATGGGACGGCCGAAACAGAAACGGGGAAGCGGTGCCGGCAGGGGTCTATCGCTATCTGTTGTCCGCGGTCGACGTTCACGGCGATCCGGTGGCCGCCCAAAGCCGAGCCGAGCTCACGGTGTCCGGGATTCGGATGGAAAACGGAGCGGCGAAGTTGGCCGTCGGCAATCTGAGCGTTGATCCATCGGAGGTTGTGGAACTGCAGTAGGCGTCGCACTGATTCAAGGAGGTCTGAACATATGGGAATCCTGTCGTCGCTGTTCACCGGTGTGAGCGGTCTCAACGCCAACGGCATGGCGCTGTCCGTCATCGGAAACAATATCGCCAATCTGAGCACCGTCGGATTTAAAGGGAGCAGAGCCACCTTCGCCGATCTGATCAGTTCCTCGATCACAGGAGGGGCGGGTGCGATCCAGACCGGGATCGGCGTGGCGCTCACGTCCGTGCAGGGCAATTTTTCGCAAGGGTCGCTGGCCGCTTCGTCGAACGTTCTCGACCTGGCGATCGATGGCAACGGGTTTTTTATCTTGGAAGACGCCCAGGGGGCGCGGTTCTATTCCCGAGCCGGCATCTTTCGGTTGGATCAGAACAACAACGTCGTCGATCCGGTCGGCTTTCGGCTGCAAGGATTTCTTGCCGATACGACCGGCACCATTACCGGGACGATGGGCGACATTTCCCTCCCTTCGACGACCGCCCCGCCCAGGGCCACCACGACGGCCTTCATCGCGGCGAATTTGAATTCCGCGACCACACCGACGGGGGTGCGGGGCAATCTGGTGGGCTCCGGAGCCTCCGCGACCACGACGGGCGCCGGCAATAACAGCTTCAACATCAATTTGAACGGGGACGGGGCCCAGACCGTCACAGTGGCCAACGGACTGACGGGTGAGGATCTGGCCACGGCCATTCAAAACGCCGTGCGATCGCTGACCCCCAATGATCCCTACTTGGCAGCCGCCTATTCGGGATTTACCGCGACAGTCAGTCCTACCGGCGTGTTTACGTTCACCTCCGGCATCACCGGAACGCCCAATAACTCGACGACGGGAACCGGCGATGTCACGGTCACGGCCAACGGAGGCGATACGCTGGCGGCGAACTTGAACATGACGGGCGGCACGCAAACGGCGGGGACGGATTTTCTACTGTCCAATCCATCCGCCACGTCGAATTTTTCGACCTCCATGACGGTGTATGATTCGTTGGGGAACGCACATTTGCTGACCACGTACTTTACAAGAATCGGGGACAACACCTGGAACTACAATGTCGTCGCCTCCGTGAACGAAGTGGTGACAGCGAATTACCATATGAGCAATATCGACAGTACCCTCGGCATCGTGAGGGTCGGATCGGGAACATTGACCTTCAACACGGATGGAACGCTCGACCGGGAGAGCCCGGTGATTCGCTACGATACCGGGACCGCGGCTGGAACGGCGGGGACATCGCCCGGGCAGTTGCAGATCGACTTTGTTGGCGCCACGCCCGACCAACTGATCGCACTGGATTTCGGAACCAGCGTGACGACCGACGGCGGCACCGGCTTGGACGGAACCACGCAGTTCGGTTCGACGTCGGCGCTGGTGCAGTTGACGCAGAACGGGTTTTCGGCCGGCACGTTGCAAGCCTTTTCCGTCGATTCCAACGGCACGATCAGCGGGAGATTTTCCAACGGGCAGTTGCGTCCGTTGGCGCAGGTGGCGCTGGCGCGCTTCCCCGATCCCATCGGTTTGATCCGGATGGGCAAGAATACCTTTGCGGAGTCCGGCACGTCCGGCCAACCATTGATCGGCGTTCCGGAAAGCGCCGGCCTCGGACGGGTGTTGTCGAATTCGCTCGAACTGTCCAATGTCGATTTGGGAGAAAGTTTCATCGAAATGATCGCCGCGCAACGGGGATTCCAGGCCAATTCACGGGTTATTACGACCTCCGACGAAATTCTGCAAGAGTTGGTCAACCTGAAACGGTAACCTTATGAGAGGGGGCGGAGCGTCGATGCTCCGCCCCCCCCGTTGATTCAAGCCAAAACGATCGCGCATGCTGGTTGCGCCGACAATAACATTGCTCCCGTCAGTTTTCTGACGACGATACGGGTCTTCTTGACGCCGAACCACATCCTTCCCTCGCTCCGACCAAACAGCCGTTTACATTCATAGATGATGGAGCAACGTGCGGGCGCCCGAAGACAGCGCGAGGCTTCCGAATGGCATAGGCATTGCAGTTCCGGTGAGACGCGGAAATCGTGACGGTTTGAGCAGGCGAGGAGGATGGTTATGGCCGATGCGGCGGCGACGGACGAAAAAGAAGCGGTACGAATCTCAGCCCCCCCTATCCCGATCAAGCTCATTGTGATCGTGGCGCTCGTCGCGCTTGTCACAGGCGTCGGAGGAGCCGTGCTGGCGGTCAAACTGTTGGGCGGAGCGGGCAAAGGAGTCGACAGCGTCGGCGAGCACGCAGGCGAGGAAGACGGCAAGGGAAAAGATTCGGGCAAACAGGGGCCAGCCGCCGCTCCGGGAATCATGGTCGATCTGGACCCCTTCATCGTCAACCTGGCCGACGCGCCGGAGATCCGCTACCTCAAGATCGTCATTAAGCTGGAGGCCGACAACGAAACGGTGGCGAACGACCTCAAGGCCCGCGTTGCGCAAGTGCGCGACACGATTTTGGTGTTGCTCAGCAGCAAGGACGTCAACACCGTCAGAACGGCCCAGGGCAAGTTTCAGTTGCGCGACGAAATCACCCAGCGCGTCAACGGATTGTTGACGAAGCCGGGGGTCCGCGCGGCGTATTTCACCGAGTTCGTCGTGCAATAAGCAGGGGTATGGAAAAAGTTCTCTCTCAAGAGGAAATCGACGCCCTGCTCAAAGGCATGGCGTCGGGGGACGTGGATACGACGCCCAAAGCGGGGGCGTCCGATCAGGGAGGAGCCGCTCCCTACGATCTGCTGAATCAAGAGCGGATCGTCCGGGGGCGAATGCCGACGCTGGAAATGATCAACGACCGGTTTATCCAGCGTCAATCGGTTACATGGACGAGGGTGCTCCAGGAGCGCATCGAGTTTTTTCTTTCGGGCATCCAGGTGATCAAGTTCGGAGAATTTCTCAAGAAAGTGCCTCTGCCGTCCTCGATCAACGTTTTTCACATGCATCCATTGCGGGGAAGCGGCTTGTTCGTCATGGACGCGTTTTTGGTCTATCTGATCGTCGATTATTTTTTCGGCGGGAAAGGACAAACGCACGTGAAGCCGGAGGGGCGGGACTTTACGCCGGTTCAGTCGCGCATCATCAGGAGGTTGCTCGTTCATGCCCTTGAGGACCTCGAAAAATCCTGGCAGGCGGTGTTGCCGGTCAAGGTGGAATACGTCCGGTCGGAAAGCAATCCCCAGTTCGCCATGATCGTGACGGCGTCGGAGATCGTGGTCGTGGTGACGATTCAGATTCTGATCGGCGATACCACAAGAGATTTCTTTTTAGTGTATCCCTATTCGATGTTGGAGCCAATCAAGGAAAAACTGTATTCCGGGTTGGTGTCGGACCAAATCGAGCAGGACGGGGCCTGGACGGCTCGATTCCGCGAGAAACTGCAGGAGTGCCCTCTGTCCGTCTCCGTGCGGTTGGGGACGACGACCGTTACGTTGCGCGACGTCCTGAACTTCGCGCCGGGCGACGTGATCCTGTTGGATCAACGGCCCGGTGATCCGCTGGATTGCTACGTCGAGGGGTTCCACAAATTCCAGGGCAGCCCCGGCGTCTACAAGGGCAACCATGCCTGCCGTATCACGAAAATGTTCAACTGATCATCTCATCGTCGAGAGGAGTGTGAGGAATGGCTGATTCAGGGACGGCGCCGGAAGCGGGGACGAAAAGCGAGACGGCGGGGGCCGCCGCGCCTCAGCCGGCGTCATTTCCCCCAGTTCAGAACGTCGAAACGACGGGAACGCCCAAAAACATCGAGTTCTTGCTCGATATCCCCATGAACGTGTCGGTCTACATCGGCTCGACGAGAATGGCCATTCGGGATCTCCTGCAATTGGCCCAAGGCTCGGTCATCGAACTGGACAAGCTGGCCGGAGAGCCGATGGATGTCATGGTGAACAACAAGCTGGTCGCCCGGGGCGAGGTGGTCGTCGTGAATGAAAAATTCGGTATCCGCTTGACCGACGTGGTGAGCGCCGCCGAACGGGTTCAGCAACTGGGGTAATTGGGGTAAACGGGCTGGAGGAACGATCGTGATCGATTTCTGGGACAGCCTGCTCCGCACGTTGTCGGCCCTGGCCGTCGTGTTGCTGCTGATGGCCGCGGCGGCCCTGGCCGCCAGGCGAATCATCGGCAGCCGCCTGGGAGCCCCGGGGCGGCACGAATTGATCCGCGTCGTGGCCAGCGGGGCCGTCGCGCCGCGGAAGACGATCATGTTGGTATCCGTGGCCGGGGAGTATCTCATCGTCGGAGCCACCGCGACGGATCTTATTCCGCTGGGCCGCGTCAGCGACACGGAAAAAGTTCGGGAACTGCTCGTGTCGTCGGCGGAGAGGCCGTCCGAACCGGTGATTCCCTCGTCGTCGTTCCTCGCCTGGATGCGGCGTCCATCGGTCGAATCCTTCTTCCGTCGAGCGGAGAATCATGGCGATCGATAAAACCACGGGCCGGTCGATGCGCTTGGCGTTCGTCGGATCGGCGGTTGCGGCTGCGACCTTGGCCTTCGGACCGATGGCCGAGGTCTTGGCCGGCGGCCCCTCGATCAGCATCGATCTCGGCTCGGACGGGCCCAAACAAACCGCCGCCGTCATACAAATTCTCGTTCTTCTGACGGTGCTCTCGCTGGCGCCGGCGTTGTTCATCATGGTCACCTCGTTTACGCGGATCGTGATCGTCCTGTCGTTTCTTCGGCAGGCGCTCGGGACTCAGGCGGTTCCCCCGAACCAGGTGCTGTTGTCGCTCGCGCTCTTCTTGACGATGTTCGTCATGGCACCGGTGGGACAGGCGGTCTATACCGATGCGCTTCAGCCGCTCATGGCCGAACGGATTTCCTACGAAGAGGCGTGGAAGAAGGGGATCGAGCCCGTGCGGGCGTTCATGCTGCGTCAAGTCAGGGAACGGGACCTTGAACTGTTCATCGACCTCGGCCGGTTGCCGAAGCCGGAGAAAGTCGAGGACGTCCCGACTCACGTCATCATTCCCGCTTTCATCTTGAGCGAACTGCGCGTGGCGTTTCAGATCGGCTTTCTCATTTACATTCCTTTTTTGATCGTCGATATGGTGGTCGCCAGCGTGTTGATGTCGATGGGAATGATGCTGCTCCCGCCCGTGGTGATTTCCCTGCCGTTCAAATTGGTGCTCTTCGTTCTGGCCGACGGTTGGTACTTGGTCGTGGGGTCGATGGTCAGGAGTTTTCAGTGACGTATTCCGTTATGGGCCGCGCGGAGCCGAACGGGAAAAAACGGCTTGTGCGACGCTCGATCCATGAGGTCCGCCGGTGATGCGAGGGGCGGACGTGAACGACAAGGAGGCGATCCCGTGACGCCGGAAATGGTGACCGAATTGGGGCGGCAGGCGTTGGAGACGACGTTGCTCGTGGCGACGCCGATTTTGGGCTTGAGTCTCGTGATCGGGTTGGCCGTGAGCGCGTTTCAAGCCATGACCCAGTTGAACGAGGCGACGCTCACCTTCGTCCCGAAAATCTTGGCGCTGTTCGGGGCGTTGTTGTTGTTTTTTCCGTGGATGCTGAACGTGCTGACGACCTTCGCCGCGAATCTGTTCGCCGCCATCCCGCAGTACGTCCATTAAGACGGCCATGGTATTGACGCAGACCATTCAGATCGTGCTGCCGGAGTTCCAATCGTTTTTGGCGCTGATCGTGCGGGTCGGCGGATTGCTCGCCGCGCTGCCGGTTCTGAGCGGGCAAGCCGTTTCGCCTAAAGTCAAGGTGCTGCTGGTTTTGGCGTTGGGCGTGGTGCTGGCGCCGATCGTTCGCCTTCCCGCCGTTCCGTTCGATCCCATCGCACTGGCGGCCGGTCTTGCCGGAGAGCTGGCGATCGGCTTGACGATCGGTCTGGCGGTGCGGCTGTTTTTCGGCGCGCTCGAACTCGCCGGCGACATCGTGGGGATGCAGATGGGGTTCGGCGTGGTGCAGCTCCTGGATCCGGCCACGTCGCACCAGATCCCGATCATGGGGCGGTTTTTCACCCTGCTGGCGTCGCTGGTGTTTCTCT
Organism: Nitrospira sp.; assembly: GCA_024331125.1. Lineage (GTDB taxonomy): Bacteria > Nitrospirota > Nitrospiria > Nitrospirales > Nitrospiraceae > Nitrospira_D. The sequence continues at coordinate 57,318 of JANDJI010000004.1, read as the reverse complement.
CGCTCAACGCCCACGTGTTGGTCGTCTCGACCATCGTCGCCAGTTATGAGGCGATTCCGGCCTTCGGAACGGCTCCTCCGACCGGATTGGGCGAGGAGATCGTGCGGCTCTCCCGGGAGATGTTCGCGCTCGGTTTGAAACTGGCCGCGCCGGTGCTGGTGACGATTCTCGTGACCAACATATTGCTGGCGATTTTAGGGCGGGCGGTCGCCCAGATTAACGTCTTCGTGCTCAGCTTTCCCGTGACCATCGCGGGCGGGTTGGCGATCTTGGCGTTGGCGATGCCGTTCATCGTGGCGTTGCTGGGCCGCGAGATCGAACGGCTGCAATTTTCGATCAAAGGACTCTTGAGTCTGTTGGGTCATGGCTGAGGATCGAAGCAATAAAACCGAACGCGCCACCCCGAAACGCAAAGAGGAGGCGCGCCGAAAGGGACAGGTGGCCCTCAGTCGGGATCTGTCCACCGCCGCCGTTCTGCTGGGCGGCATCGGATTGTTGGCTGCAACGTTGCCGGCCGGCCTTCAGGCGATGATCGACATGACCAAAGAGGGACTGACCCTGTCGTTTCCGGAGACCTTTCGGAACGGATTGACGATCGAGCAGGTCCATGCGCGCGTGACCCGCGCCGGATGGGAAGTGCTCGGAGTGACGCTGCCGATTCTCGGAGGACTTCTGTTGATCGGGGGGGGCGCGACGATCCTCCAAACGGGATTCCTGTTTCGGCCGGAGGCGCTCCAGTTGGATCCCGGTCGCGTCAATCCGCTCAAGGGATTGTCCCGGCTGTTTTCCCTGCGCTCCCTGGTGGAACTGCTCAAAGGACTGTTCAAGATCGCGATCGTGGCGGGCGTCGGGTTCGTCGCCGTGCGGGGGGATCTGGGCTTGGTGCCGGGATTGACCGAACTCGACTTCGGCACGTCGCTGCACGTGACGGGATGGTTGTTGTTGAAGGCGGCATCGGCGGTCGGCGGCGCGATCGGAGTCCTCGCCGGGCTGGATTATCTCTATCAGCGGTATGAATGGGAACGCAGCCTGCGCATGTCGAAAGAAGAGGTGAAGGAAGAGCACAAGTCGACGGAAGGAGATCCGCTGATCAAGAGCCGGGTCCGGACCGCGCAGCGGGAGCTGCTGAAGAAGCGGATGATGACGGCGGTCAAAACCGCCGACGTCGTCGTGACGAACCCGACGCACCTTGCCGTGGCGCTCAAGTACGACGCCGCCAAGATGGCCGCGCCATGCGTGGTGGCGAAAGGCGCCGGCGAGGTCGCCGAGCGCATTCGCGAAATGGCCCGACACCACGGCGTGCCGGTCGTCGAGCACAAGTTCGTCGCTCGGACGCTGTTCGCGCTTGTGGACGTCGGGAAAGAAATCCCGTCGGATCTGTATCGGGCCGTGGCGGAAATCCTCGCGTTCGTCTATCGCGCCCGTGGCATGACGGCGGGCGAAGCAAGCGGGCTTCGGGGGCAAGTGTAACGGCCGGGGACGATAAACCGATCGACCGTCATCTGTCGTAACGACCATGTCGACCAAGGTGGAACCGATTCAGCGCGCGTCGTTCGTCAAACATCCCGATATCCTCATCTCCGTGGGGGTCGTGGCCATTTTGATGGTCATGCTGCTTCCCCTCCCCCGGTTTCTGCTCGATCTGCTCCTGAGCTTCAACATCACGTTGTCCGTCATCATTCTGTTGGTCGGCCTGCAAGTGCGGCGGCCCATCGAGTTTTCGGTGTTCCCGTCCATCCTGCTGATGATCACGCTCTTGCGGTTGTCGCTGAACATCGCCTCGACCCGCTTGATTCTTCTTCACGGCAACGAAGGCGTCGGCGCGGCGGGCGAGGTCATCAGGGCGTTCGGCAGTTTCGTGGTCGGCGGCAATTACACGGTGGGGTTGGTGGTGTTCTGCATTCTCGTCGTCATCAACTTCGTGGTGGTGACCAAGGGCGCCGGGCGCGTGGCCGAAGTCGCCGCGCGGTTTACGTTGGATGCGATGCCGGGCAAGCAGATGAGCATCGACGCCGATCTGAACGCCGGCCTGATCAACGAGGCCGAGGCGCGGCGGCGCCGCCGGGAAATCGCCGAGGAGGCGGATTTCTATGGAGCGATGGACGGCGCCAGCAAGTTCGTGCGGGGCGACGCCATCGCCGCCGTGGTCATCATCCTCGTGAACATCGTCGGCGGGCTGGCCATCGGCATTCTTCAGAAAGGCATGAGCCCCGCGCTCGCCGCGCAGACCTACACCTTGCTGACCGTGGGGGAAGGGCTGGTCGCGCAGATACCGGCGTTGATCGTCTCGACGGCGGCCGGCATCGTCGTCACCCGCGCCGCCGCCGAGACCGATCTCAGCGGCGAAATCACCAGGCAGTTGCTGACCTCGCCCAAGGCGGTCGGCACCGCCGCCGGGATTCTGCTCGCGTTGGGCATGGTTCCCGGCTTGCCGCATCTCGCGTTTTTGGGCCTGGGGGGGCTTGCCGGTTGGATGGCGTACCGCTTGCGCAAAGAAGAACAGGGCGCCGAAGCGGTTGCGCCGGCTCCCGCCGCTCCCAAGGCCGACGAAAGCGTGACGCGCGTCGCGCCCCTTGAGTTGATGGAGTTGCAGGTGGGATACGGCCTGATCGGGCTGGTGGAGGGAGCGCAAGGGAGCGCGCTGCTGGACCGGATCAAGGGCTTGCGGAGACAGATCGCCGAATCCATGGGATTCGTGGTGCCGCCGATTCACATCCGAGACAATCTTCAACTGCGGCCGAACGAGTACGTCGTCATTTTGAAGGGCGTGGAGGTGGCGAAAGCCGACGTGCTGCCCGGCCATCTGTTGGCGATCGATCCGGGAACGGGCCAGCGGGGACTGGTGCAGGGAATTCCGACCAAAGAGCCGGCATTCGGCCTTCCGGCCCTCTGGGTCGCCGAAGACGCGCGGGAACAGGCGCAACTGGCCGGCTACACCGTCGTCGACGCGAGTTCGGCGATCACCACGCATCTGTCCGAAATCATCAAACGGCACGGCCATGAGTTGCTTGGACGGCAGGAGGTGCAGGCGCTGCTGGACGAAGTCGGCAAAACGAATCCGAAACTGGTGGAGGAGCTGATTCCGACATTGTTGCCTCTGGGGACGGTCGTGCGGATTCTGGGCAATTTGCTCAGGGAGGGTGTTCCGATCCGCGATCTTCGGTCCATCCTCGAAGCGGTCTCGGACCATGCCGGATCGATCAAGGACGCGGATATGCTCACGGAGTTCGCCCGCCAGGCGCTGGCCCGGACGATCACCAAACAGTTTCAAACGCAGGACGGCACGCTCCAGGTCATTACGTTGGACCCCCTGTTGGATCGGTCGTTGGCCGAGCAGGCGGCCGGTCTTCCGCAGGGAGCCGCTCTTTCGCTCGATCCGGCGCTGTCGCACAAGTTGCTGAACGGCCTGAAACAGGCCGCCGAACGGGTCGCTTCCCGCGGTCATCAGCCGGTCGTGCTGTGTTCGCAGGCCGTGCGGCGGCATCTGCGCCGCCTGACCGATCGCGTGCTCCACGCGGTGCCGATCATCGGTTTCAATGAAGTCGACGCCTTGGCGCGCCTGCAGTCGCTCGATACAGTTCGGATCGATGCCGAACTCGTGCAGTCGTCGTGAGGGAACCGATGAAGGTCAAAACGTTTCACGCTCTCAGCATGCAGGACGCCTTGCGTGCGATCAAGGAGGAATTGGGGCCGGATGCGATCATTCTTTCTTCGAAGGAGGTGCGAGAAGGCGACAGGCCGTTGCGGGTGTTCGATCGCCCGGTGTTGGAAGTCATGGCCGCATGCGAGGAAGCGGCTCCGGCGACGGGTCCCGGGCGCCGCAATGACGATTCGGTGGCCGGCGCCCGCTCAATGTCCGCTGCGGGGACGCCGTCGGCTTCCACCGTCTCCGGTTTTCGCGCGACGCTCGAATCCCTGCTGGAACCGTCCGGCTCGCTTCGCGGATCGGCCGACGTAAGACCGCCGGGCTCTCCGGCGCAACCGCCGCGCGCGGAGTCGCGGCGGGTTCGACTTCGGCGGCTTCACGATGAATTATGTGAACTGAGCCGTCGGTTGGGGGAGTCATTGCCGCCTGAAACCCAATCGGTGAAAGAGGAAACGCCGGCGGTCCTGGGCGCGCTGTGTCGGTCGTTCGTTCGACAGGGCATGCACCCCGCGTCGGCGGAAATGCTGGGCAACGATCTGCGACGGCGATTGGGGCGGGACGGCGCCGGTGATGAAGATCTGATGATTCAAGTCCTCGGTCAAGAAATCGGCCGTCGCATCATCGTCGGGGGGGACTTTCTCGGCGAAAGGAGCGATCGGGTCGTCCGTTTGATCCTCGGGCCCAGCGGGGCCGGCAAGACGTCGATCGTGACGAAACTGGCGGCCCATTGCCGTCTTAAACGGCGTCGATCTGTCGCCGTCGTGACCTTCGACGCCTATCGCGAGGTCTCGGTGGAACAGTTGCGGCGGTACGCGCGGGCGCTCGGCGTTCCGTTCGCGTCGGCGCGGTCGCCCCGGCAGCTTCGCGACGGGTTGCGCCGTCACGCGAAGGCCGATCTGGTCTTGGTCGATATGCCGGGCGTCCGACCGGACGACGTGTCGTCGGCTTTGGAGCTCCATCGGATGCTCGGCGAGGACGCCGACGTCGCCACGCACGTGACGCTTCCGGCCTGCGCGCGGGCGGGAGAACTGCGCGGCATCATTGATCGAGTCGGCGTACTGCCGTCGCTGCACATCGTCTTCACGAAGTTGGACGAAACGACGTCGTTCGGAACCGTCTATGACGTGGCGCAGCAGACGGGATTGCCGCTGTCCTATTGGGGAGTCGGCCAGCGGGTGCCCGAAGACATCGAACCGGCGTCGGCGGACCGCTTGGCCGAGTTTTTGATCGCGCAACGGTACGTCGCCTTCCGCAATTCCGCCAGTCCGATGTTGAACGGGGCGAGGGCGACTCATGAGCTGACATCCGCCGGGTCCGTCTCAAACTCCAACATGTGGCAGGAGGAATCGCTATGCAGAAGAACATGAGCGGCGTCGACGATTTGGCGCCGGCCGAGGATTTGCTCGCCGTGCACACGAGGGTCGTCGCCGTCTCCAGCGGGAAAGGCGGCGTGGGCAAAACGAATGTCGTGGCCAACTGGGCGGTCGCGCTGGGTCGATCCGGCAAACGGGTGCTGGTGCTGGACGCCGACCTGGGCCTGGGCAATCTGGATGTCTTGTTGGGCCTTGTGCCGCGCCACACGATCGAACACGCGTTGTCCGGCGTCTGCACGCTGAAGGAGATTTGCCTGGAGGGTCCGGCTGGCATTCAGGTGCTTCCCGCCAGCTCAGGGGTTCCTCACCTGACTTCCTTGACCGAGTCCCAGCAGCTGGTGATCCAAGAGCAACTGGAGGAGCTTGCGGCCGGCATGGACGTGCTCTTGATCGACACCGGGGCCGGCATTTCGCCCAACGTCACGTTCTTCGCGTCGTCGGCCCACGAGATCGTGATCGTCGTCACTCCGGAGCCGACCTCGCTGACGGACGCCTACGCCTTAATCAAAGTGCTGACGCGCCGTTATCGGGAACGCCGTTTCAAAGTGCTGGTCAATCAAGCGAGGGGACCGCGGGAGGCGGCGGAGGTCTTCCGCAGATTGGACACGGCGGTGGATCGTTTTCTTCAGGTCGCCGTCGAGCCCATCGGCTACGTGCCGCACGACGATTACGTGACGCTCGCGGTCATGCGCCAAAAAGCGGTGGCGGACCTGTTTCCGGATTCACCGGCCGCGCAAGCCTTTGCGAGACTGGCCGAGCAGGTCATGCAATGGCCTCTCCCTGATCTCCCCAAAAGCTCCGTTCAGCTCCTATGGCGAAGGATGATTCACCTCGGTTGAGAACCGGGGAAACGGCGGGAAGACGCGGAGGAGCGAACGGATATGAGCAAAACGGGCTCCATGAAGACGAGACGGCCTCCGGCGGCCGAGGAGACGGGGCGGGAACAAATCATTCAGGAGTTCGCCCACGTCATTCACGCCATGGCCCATCGGCTGTCGTTTCGGCTGCCCGCGTATCTGGACGCGGAAGACTTGATTTCGGTCGGCACGATGGGCCTCATGGACGCAATGGAAAAATATGATCCGACGCGGGAAGCCAAATTCAAGACGTACGCCGAATTTCGAATCCGCGGGGCGATGTTGGATGAGATCCGCTCCATGGATTGGATTCCCCGCTCGGTGCATGAACGCGTCTCGCTGCTGCAACGAACGCACGTTGAATTGATGCATCGCCTGGGTCGGCCGCCGCTCGATGAAGAAGTCGCGGCCGAACTGAAATTGTCGCCGGAAGAGCTCGACGACTTTCTGGCCAAGGCCAAGGGCGCGGTGATGGTCAGCCTTGAGGATCTCAACCTGCACGACGTCGACGGACAAAAGGCCGTGGCGGTGCTGGCCGACACGCAAAATCCCGATCCGCTCGCGGCGCTGGTCAACGAGCGGGAGCGGGAATCCGTGGGCGACGCGATTCAGAATCTTCCCGAAAAGGAGCGGCTGGTCTTGACGCTTTACTACTTCGAAGAGCTCACCATGAAAGAAATCGGAGAGTTGCTCAAAGTGACGGAATCGCGCGTTTGCCAAATTCACGCCAAGGCCATCCTTCGATTGAAAGCGCAACTGGGCGTGTCACGATAAAGTCGATCGGGGGAATATTTTTCCTCCGGCGTCGGCAAAGGTCGCCTTGTTCGGATCGTGCAAGAGACACCGTTCGCCGGCGCGTCGTGCGTGTGGGCGATACCGCGTCAAGATGTCTCAATAAAATCAGATTGTTCGATGCGCTCCGACGAACGACGGCGATCGGATCGGTCGACCGATCTTGGCACACGGGTTGCTGAACGAAAGAGGCAAGGAAAGAAAAAAGAAGGAGAAGACACGGCACATGAATCGCGGCATCTATCCCATTCTGTCCGGGGCGTTGGCGCACGAGCGTCGGATGCAGGTCTTCGCCAACAACATGGCCAACGTGAACACGGCCGGTTTCAAGCAGGATCAACAGGCCTTCAAGGCCCTTCTTCCTCCCCGCCGGGCGATTGTTCCGGCGAGCGGAGAGCACGGGCTGCTCTCGCACATCATGGCGCGTCCTATGGGCGTGCCTGAACGGGCGTACGCGGCGCCCGATCGCGTGACGACGACGTTCGAACCAGGCCGGATCAAGCTGACCGGCAATCCGTTGGATATGGCGATACAGGGAGAAGGGTTTTTCGAGGTCCGGACCCCCCACGGCCTTCGCTATACCCGCAACGGCATGTTTTCGCTCGACGGCCGACGCCGGTTGGTCACGAATCTCGGCTATCCCGTCATGGGGACCGCCGGCGAAATCAAAATCCCGGTCGGAAAGTTGGAGATCACGTCGCAAGGCGCCGTCAAGGTGGATGAGAAACCGGTCGCCACGATCAAGCTCGTGGAGTTTCCTCCGGACGAGATGCCGCAGAAGGTTTCGGAAGGCCTGTTCGCTTCGGACAAGGGCCGGCCGGCCAAACGTTCGACGATTGAAGTGGGGCATATCGAGGAGTCCAACGTCAACGTGATCGGGGAAATGGTCAAACTGATGAGCGGCATGCGCGGCTATGAGTCGGCCCAAAAGCTGATTCAGACGCTCGATCGGATGGCGGAAACGGCGATTCAGGAAGTCGGGCGGGTCGGGTGATCCCATGAATCGCCTTGCGCGGAGCGGGGCGGGCGCCAGCGGAACGGCGCGCATAGGCGGTGAGAAAGCGGTGAGAAAAGAGGAGGAACGACATGATTCGGGCCATGTGGACGGCGGCGACCGGCATGACGGCTCAGCAGATCAACGTCGATACGATCGCGCACAATCTTGCCAACGTCAACACGAACTCGTTCAAGCGCAGCCGAGCCGAGTTCGCCGATTTGCTGTATCAGATCCAACGCCTTCCCGGTACGAACGCGTCGAACGTCGGAGTCTTTCCCGTGGGAATCCAGGTCGGCGCGGGCGTTCGACCGACCACGGTCGCCAAGGAATGGCTTCAGGGGAACATGCGTCAAACCAACAACGAGCTCGATCTCGCGATCGACGGGCCGGGGTTCTTTCAAGTGTCCCGCCCGGACGGCACGATCATGTACACGCGCAACGGCTCGTTCAAGCGCGACAATGTCGGCAACCTGGTGACCGGCGACGGCGACCTGCTGAATCCCGTGATCACGATCCCGTCCGGTGCGCTCAAGGTCGATATCGGACAAGACGGCACGGTATCGGTCCTGCTCCCCGGCGTGACGCAGGCGTCGCAAGTCGGTCAAATCCAAATCACGCGCTTCGATAATCCGTCCGGTTTGGTGGCGATGGGCAACAACCTCTTCATCGACAGTTTCGCATCCGGGCCTCCGATCCAGGGGACCGGAGGGTTTTCCACCGGATTCGGCACGATCCAACAGGGGTTCCTGGAAAGCTCGAACGTCAATTTGGCGGAAGAAATGGTCAACATGATCATCGCCCAGCGGAGCTACGAAATCAATTCAAAGACCATTCAAGCGTCCGATGAGATGATGGCCATCGCCAACAATCTGCGGCGATAAGGGAGGTGCCATGAGCCGACTGTCCATATTTCTCGCGTTTCTTTTGATCGGCTCCATCGTATGGGCCGACGGTGTCTCGTCCGCCGAGATCCTGCCCGAGTCCGGACGGACCGTCGTCGGCGACCCCGGAACGGGCTCCCGATCGGCCGGAAGCCGATCGGCCCAGCGGGGCGTGACTCCGGAAGCGATTGGAAAAGTCATTCAATTGTACTTGGAAAAAGAGTGGGCGCGGACGGTCAAAGAGGTGCAGGTCACGGTTCTGGAGCCTTCAGAACCCGTCGGCGTGCCGTCCGGAAACGTCGAGTGGCGCGTGATTCCGGTTCGGCCGGAGGATCGGCTGGGGCGCCGTCATTTTCAAGTGGCCGTCACGGTGAACGGGAAAATCTGGAAAACCGTCGACGTCGCGGCGGATGTGGCCGCGATGATCGACGCGGTCGCGCTCAATCGATTCGTCAAACCGGAGGAGGTCATCGACGAGGCGGATCTCAAGAACGTTCGAGTACGCCTGTCGCAGCTCGCTCATCCTTTTCTCGTCGATTCGGACCAGGTGGTCGGGAAGAGCGCGGCTCGACCTCTTCCCGCCGATACTCCGCTGCGCGCGGCCTTTTTGAAGGCTCCGGTCGTGATCAAAAAGGGCGACCGGGTGCTGATCGAAGCCAAGCGGGGCGGCTTGTCGGTTCACGCCTACGGGGTGACCAAGTCGAGCGGCTACGTCGGACAAACCATCATGGTGGCGAATACGGAGTCCGGGAGGGAACTGCGGGCCAAGGTCGTGGCGCCGGGTCTCGTCCAGGTGGAGTTCTAAGACGGCCGTCGCATCGGCGAAGAGCGGCGCGTCGTCTCGGCCGGTTCAAGGGATGCGCGAGGTAAACGCGCGTTCGTTGGAGAAGGGATTGTGACGGTGAACGGAAGTTTCCGGATTCACAGAATCGGCGGGATCGGCCGGATCGGATGGCCGGCCTCCATGGTGCTCGCAATGGTGCTGTTGAGCGGATGCGCTTCCCAGCCGAGCGCGTCGAGCAAGATCACCGTTCCGCCCTTGCCTCCTCCCAAAACGGCGGGCTCTCTTTGGCAGGAAGAAAATGGGCGGGCTTATCTCTACGAAGATCTTCGAGCCATGCGGGTCGGCGACATCCTGACGGTGAGGATCGACGAGAAACACAAGGGATCGAAGTCGGCCGATACGGCCGCGCAGCGGGAATCCACGGTGCAAAACAGTTTGGTCGGAAGCGGAATGGGTTACCTCGGTCTGCCGGGCATCAGGGTCAGCGATGAAACACGCCGTGGATTCGGCATCGACGCCTCGGCGAACAGCAAGTTCGGCGGCAAGGGCGCGACCAGCCGAACGGGGACCTTGACCGGCACCATTTCCGCCATCGTCACCGAGGTCTTGCCGAACGGCGACCTTCGCATCGAGGGCCGTCGGGAGGTGACCGTGAACAGCGAAAAGCAGTTGATGACGCTTTCGGGGGTGGTGCGGCGCGTGGACGTCGATACCAAAAACACGGTGCTGTCGTCGGCCATCGCCGACGCCAAGATCGAGTACGCGGGGCTCGGCGTGCTGGACGACGTGCAGCGCCCCGGCTGGTTCGTCAGGGTGTTGGACTGGATTTATCCGTTTTAGTTCGGTGCCCTCAGGAGAGATCAAAGGAATCGTCATGCACAGATCCCGATACGCCGCTTCACCCTTCAGATGGCTCAAGCCGAAACCGCTCAACGTCGCATCTCTGCGCATGATGGTCTTGAGCGGGGTTGTGCGTCGCGCGGACCGCAATCCCCCGCTGTTGCCAAGGCGAGGGATCGAGGCGCCGACGGATCGTGCCCCCGTTCCTCTGGCTCCGGAGCCTGTGGCGGAAAAGGGCTGGCTCTCGCGTATCTGGATCCGCCGCAAACAGACTCAGCCTGCGGCTCGTCCTCGGACACGCGAGGGACATGGAGGGGCGGTCGCGGCGAGGTTGCGCACAGTCCTCTGGCTGGCGCTGATCGGCTTGCTCGCGTGGCCCGTCTCGGTCCATGCGGTGCGGATCAAAGATATCGGCGCCATCGAGGGCGTCCGGGACAACCAATTGATCGGCTACGGTCTGGTGGTGGGGTTGGACCGCACCGGAGATCAAGTGATCGGCGGACAGTTCACTATCCAAGCGATGATGTCCATGTTGAACAAAATGGGCGTCAACTTGGTCATCGATCCGATTCAACTCTTGACGAGGAACATCGCCTCGGTGATGGTGACCGCGAAACTGCCCCCGTTTTCGAAGCCCGGCATGACGCTCGACGCCGTCGTATCCTCCATGGCGAACGCGAAAAGTCTGCAGGGCGGCACCCTGTTGCTTACTCCGCTCAAAGCGGCCAATCAGCAGGTCTACGCCGTGGCGCAAGGACCGGTGTCGATCGGAGGATTTCTCGGCGGGACCGGCGGTGCCGGCGGGGCGACGGTGGCCAAAAACCATCAAGCCACCGGCATCGTCCCCGGCGGCGCCATCATCGAAAAGGAAGTGCTCGTCGATATCGACTCGTGGGAGACCGTATCCGTGTTGCTTCGACAGCCGGATTTCACCACGGCGACTCGCGTGGCCGACGCCATCGGCGGTGCGTTCGGCAAGGGAAGCGCCGTGGCCGTCAACGCCGGGCAGGTGAAAGCCGCGATCCCGACGGAATTCCACGGGCGCGTCGTGGAATATATCGCCTCCATCGAGGGATTGGACGTTTCCGTCGACGCCGTGGCGAAAGTGGTCGTCAATGAACGGACCGGCACGGTGGTGCTCGGCGAGCATGTCCGGATTTCAACCTGCGCCATTTCGCACGGCAACCTGACGATTTCCGTCAAGAACACGTTGAACGTTTCTCAGCCGCCCGCGCCGGTGATCGGTTCCACCGGCGGACAAACGGTCGTCACGCCGGACGTCCAAACCGAAGTGAAAGAACAGGAGTCTCGGTTGATGGTCGTGGATGAGACGGTGACGCTCGGAGACGTGGTCCGTGCGCTCAACGCGGTGGGGGTGACTCCGCGGGACCTGGTGGCTATTTTGTCGGCCTTGCAATCGGCCGGATCGCTGCAGGCGAGACTGGAGATTATGTAGGAGCTAGAGAAAGGAAATGTGAGTCATGGTGAATCCTTCGAATCCCGCAGCCGGAGCCTTCTTCTCGTTGCGGTCGTTATTTTCTGAGACGGCACCCGACGGCGGAATTTCAATTCCATGGGACCGGAGTCTGACGGATCGAACCATACCGGGTCATCGGGTATCGGGTCATTGGATTGACGCCCCTCAGCAAGGAGAAGAGGCCAGCCGACAACTGGTGGAAGCCGGTCGGGAATTTGAAGCGTACTTCATCTCGTATTTGTTGAAGGTGATGAGGGAAACCATTCCTCAAGGGGCCCTCGTGGACAAACAAGGCGCCTACTTTCACTTCCTATCCGATCAGGAAATCGGGAGGCGGGCCGCGGAATCGGGCGGCATCGGGATCCATCGCATGTTTCTGGCGTATGCCGAGCAGCAGAGGTCGTAAGGCGCTAAAAAAATCTCAAGTTTTTTCGATAAGTACCGATAAGAGATCGACGAGGAGCGAAAGAATCGCGACGCTCTCGCGCAAAGTGTCGGAGAGGAAGGAGCTGGCGCATGCATATATCAGGAAACGGGAAAGCGGATCATCTGGCCAGGCTGCTGCTGGGCGTTCAGGACCTTGACGGCTCCGGCGCCAAGTCTCGATCTGTCTCCAGGGAGGTCGCCGGGGATCAGGTCCATATCTCCGAGCGGGCCAAGGAATTGCAGCGCATGCTGGCCTTGATCGATCAGCCCGATCCCGCTCGGATGGAACGCATCAATCGAATCAAGCAGGAAATCGACGACGGGACCTATGACGTGAGCGGCCGGACGGTAGGCGACGCATTGATCCGGCATGTTCTTACCGATGCCGTCGTCTGATTCCGTCCACGCGCCGGATGAGCGGCATACAGGAGGCTGCGCGACGTTTTTCGTCCCATCGGAAGGAGCATGAAAGAACATGTCGTCTCACACGCCGACGCCCGCCGACCTTTCTCGGCTTCTCGATCAAGAGGAAGCCGCCTGCCGGGCTCTGCTGAACACCCTTGAAGACGAACGTCAGGCCGTCCGGAGCCTTGCGATCGAGAAATTGCACGCGATTAACGGCGAACGGCTGGCTTTGCTGGAGTCTCTTCAACGGCTCGCCCGAGAAGCCGATGAGTCGTTGCAAGACCTCGCGGCGGAGCGGGGATTCCCTCAACCGACGTCGTGGCAGGCCGTGCTGGATCGGCTGATGCCGGAAGAAGTCGGAGAGCTTCGCGCACGGCGTCACTCCCTGATCAAAGCCGCGGAATCGGTCCGCGAGGGGTTGAGGCGGAACGGCACGCTCGTCGATGCGATTCGAACGGTGCTCGATCAGGCGCTGTCGGCCGGAAGCGCCGCCGCTCAGGAGCGGCAGGGATATGGGAGCGACGGGAGACGGGCATCGATGTCGGCTAATGGGTTTCTGTATCAGCAAGGGTGACCGAGGGCGACCATGACCGGCGGGATCGGTTCTTTATTTGAGATAGCCAAAAGCGCGCTGGCGACGTCCCAACTGGCGTTGACGGTGACGGGGCACAACGTGGCCAACGCCAATACACCGGGTTATTCGAGGCAAACGGTCGTCTTGTCCGAACGCGATCCAGTCAACGGTCGGCCCGGCATGGTGGGCACCGGCGTGTATGCCGCCTCCATCCGCCGTTCCGTTGATCACTTCGTCGAGGTGCAGGTGACACTGTCGCGGCAGAATATGGGTAGGTTGTCGATCGCCAAGGACACCTTGTCCCGTCTTGAGAACATATTCGGAGACGGCGTCAGTCACGGCGTTGCGGCAGGCTTGACGGAATTCTTTCGGGCGATTCAGGACGTGTCCACCAATCCGGGGGAACTGGCGGCGCGATCGGCCTTGCTCGCCAAAGCCGCGCAGCTCGCATCGAACCTCAATCAGGCCGCGTCGGACCTTGCCGAGACCCGGCAGTCGATCAATTTTCAGGTCAGGCAAACCGTCGTGGAGATCAACGGACTGTCCCGCCGAATCGCCGAGTTGAACGGCAAGATCGTGAACGCCGAGCTTATGGGGCAAAACGCCAACGATTTGCGGGATCAGCGGCAACGGGCCGTCAACGAATTGGCCGAGAAAATCGATCTCACGACGTTGGAACATGACACGGGGGCGCTGTCGGTGTACGTCGCCCGCGGTCAGGTGCTGGTGGACGGCGAGGCCGTGCGGGAATTGACCGCCGTTGAAGATCCGGGAGGGGGTGGCGATGTGTCCGTGGGGTACCTGATGGGTGGCACCAGGGCGCTGAGCATCAACGATCTGATCTCCAACGGCCGGTTGCGGGGGCTGCTGGATCTTCGCGACGTCATGATCGTCGACTTGCAGCGGACGTTCGATCAGCTCGCCGCGACACTGGCGAAAGCCGTCAACCAAATCCACCGCCGCGGGTTCGGGCTGAACGGAACCACGGGGTTGGATGTGTTCAGCAACCCGACCGTTTCGATCGCGGCGGCCGCCGCCAATCAGGGAACCGCCTTGGCTCAGGCCGGGACGGTGACGGCGCACAGTCTCTTGACGTTTCACGACTACGAGATTCGGTTTTCGTCGCCCACGACCTATTCGATCATCGATCGGACGACGGAATCGTCGGTTCGGGGAAATTATTCGGGAACGTCCATTTCGGCTCCCTCGGCGGATGAACCGATCTCGATCGTGACGGGCGGCAACGATACCTTGACGGTGACGGTCGACGGCGTCGCATCCGGAACCGTCACGCTGACCGGCGCCGCGTCGCCCGGCCGTCTCTACACCTCCGGCGCCGAGTTGGCGACGGAGATCCAAACGCAAATCAACGCCGACGCGACATTGCAGGCCGCTGGCAAGACCGTGACCGTGACGTTCGACACAACCACCAATCGTCTGATCCTGACTTCGAATTCAACCGACTCGTCTTCTTCGGTCGACGTCACCGGCGGCACCGCCCGCTCGTCGCTCGGTCTTCTGTCCGGTCTGAGTACGGCGGCGTCGGGAACCTATACCGATCCCCAAACTCTCAATTTCGACGGCATCAGCGTGACGGTGACGGGAACGCCGGCGGTCGGCGACACGTTGTCCGTCAATTCATACGAAGACGCGGCGCGCGCCATCTCGGTGGTATTGACCGACCCGGCGTCGGTGGCCGCCTCGTCGCTTCGCAACGGTGTGCCCGGCAACAACGCCAACATGCTGGCGCTGGCCGGATTGCAATATCTGCCGTTCGAGCATCTCGGGCCCGGCACGTTGCAAGACGCCTATCGGCGGCTCGCGGCGGACTTCGGGGTCACGGTCAATTCGACCGATCGGGATCATCAGGCGCAAGAAATCCTGCGGGATCAAATCGAGGCCATGCGCGCTCAGGTGTCCGGGGTGTCGTTGGACGAAGAACTCGTCGCGTTGATCAAGTTTCAGCGGGGGTTCGAGGCCGCGTCGCGTTTGATTCGTGTGTCAGACGAGATGTTTCAAACCATCTTGTCCCTTAAATAGCCGAGAGATCGCGTATGCGCGTCACGGAATCGCACGTCTTCGGCGTGCTCGCCAACAATCTGCAACGGTCTCGAGCCCGGTTGCTCGATCTGCAACGGCAGGTTTCCACGGGAAAAGCGGTCAGCCGGCCCTCCGACGATCCGAGCGCCTTTCACCATATTCTTCATCACAAGGTTTCGCTGGCGGCCATCGACCAGCGATTGCGGAACATCAGCTTTGGAAGGACGCGTCTTGATTTCTCGGACCAGGTCTTGACGGGCGTTTCGGACTCGCTGTCTCGTCTTCAGCAACTCGCCGTTCAGTTTCGCAGCGACACGAACGGGCCGGCCGAACGGGTCATCGGCGCCGCTGAAGTCCGCCAACTGTTCGCCCAATTGCAGCAGTTGGCCAATACCGGTCTGAACGGTCAGCCGATTTTTACCGGCACCAGCACCCACGGCAGGGCGACGGGCTTGTCTCTCACGGGATCGGTCGCCTTGACGGACGGGGTCAACGACACGTTGATCGTGGAAGTCGACGGAGTGCGTTCCGGGACGATCGATCTCACGTCGGGAACCGAATCGTTGACGGGAGAGGAAGCAGCGTCTCGTTTGCAAAGTCTGATCAACGCTGATACGACGCTGGCCGGTGCGGGCAAACGCGTGACGGTGACGTTCGATACCGATCGACTCGTGATCGCGTCCGATTCGCACGGCCTGGGCTCGCAGGTTTCGGTTGTGGGTGGGTCAAGTCGAGTCAGCTTAGGTTTTGACGGGGGCAGCACGACCACGGGCGAGGTGCCCTTTGCGCTGACCGCGACTGTCAGTCCAGGATCGGGCAATACAGGGGGGGCGATGGCGAGCCAAGGCCAGGTGGTGGATCCCAACGCTGCGACCCTGGATGATTACGTGATTCGCTTTACGAGCGCCTCGACCTACGAGGTATTGAACGTCACCGTTCCCGCGACCGTCTCGGCGAGTGCGGCCAATACAGGGAGCGCGCGAGTCATGGATGCCGGGATGATCGATCCAAGATCGCTCACGTTGCATCAGTACCGGATTCAATTCACGTCGCCTACCCAGTATTCCGTGCTCGATGTGACGGCTAGCACGACGGTTTCCTCCGGCAACGTGTTTGTCTCCGGTGCGCCGATCGAATTCGACGGTTTGCGGGTGGTGTTGGCAGCGGGAGATGGGGGTGGTCCTCAGACGGGGGATCAGTTTGATATCAGTCTGACGCCTAAAACCGTAGCGGCCAATCAACCCTATTTGTCCGGCCAACCTCTCACCGTGGCAGGCATACGGTTGAGGGTCACCAATGACTCAGGAACCCCGGCGGCCGGCGACCTCTTTGCCATTGTGACGGGGATGCAATACCAGGGTGACGATGAGCTTCAACCGATTGAGGTCGGGCCGGGCCAAACTGTTCCAACCAATCTGCCGGGAAGCCGTGCCTTTACCGCAAGCGGAGCCGATATCTTTGGCTCTGTCAAACAGTTGGTGCGTGCATTGCGAAGCAACGATCGGACGGGCATCACCGAGACCCTGGGGGGATTGAACCAAGGTATTTCCCATGTGGGTAGCGTCCTGGGTGAGATCGGTGCCCTGTCGAACCGTATGGCGGTCGGCGCCGATCAGTTGGAAGAGGCCAAGTCCTTCTACAGCGAACTTCTTTCTCGGAGCGAAGACGTCGATTTGGCGAAGGCCATATCGGATTTGATGTTGCAGCAGTATGTCATCGAGGCCGCCGGCCGAACCTTGACCCAAGTGTTCGACAGCTCACTGCTCCGATACTTGAGATAAGCGGTTGCGGGCTCCTCGATGCAAGCGGCCGATCATGTCGCGCGTCAAGCGGTTGTTCCGGAGCGAACGCCATGCTGGTTTTGAGTCGTCGGCGCGGAGAGGGCGTGACCATCGGGCCCGACATCAAGGTGATCGTGCTGGGCATCAAGGACGGGCAGGTTCGGTTGGGAATCGAGGCGCCTCACCATATCGAGGTGCACCGTGACGAAGTCTATGCCAGAATTCTTCGGGAGAATCGGTCGGCTTCGCAAACCGGAGTGATTCCGATCGATGCCTTTCGGCGCCTGTGTGGAAGGGAGCCGGGTTCACGAGGGGACGGGACGAGCAAGCCATGAAATATTCATCCAGTCGTTTCGGGGCGCTGGAGATCGATGAACGGCGTGTGCTGACGTTCCCATCCGGCGTGCTTGGATTTCCGGAAAGCCGGCGATACGTCATGCTCGATCACGATACGGAGGCTCCGTTCAAGTGGCTTCAGTCTCTCGATGAACCGGCGCTGGCTTTTGTGATCATGGATCCTGATCTGTTTGTGGGAGAGGAGTATCGAGTGGATGTCACTGAAGATGCGTTGGCGGAGATTCAAGGAAAGAGCGGAGATGCATTCTCGATCGCGGTCATTTTGACGATCCCATCGGACGACCCGGGGCGCATTACGGCCAATTTGAGAGGCCCGTTGCTGATGAATCCCCGCACGAGGCTCTGCAAGCAACTCGTTTTGTCCGACGACTATCCCACGCGCCACCCGCTCTTCCCCCTGCCCGCAGCGAACGCCACCGAAACGAGCAAACAGGCCGCTTGCCAGCCCTGCCCGTGATCCAACGGATTTCTGGCCGAAACCCATTGATAAACGAGGGTTTCTGGATTTATTCCCGCCCTTTCGGTAAGATGCCGTCGGAGTCGTTCTCATCGGGTGCGAACAAGAAAATGGGGGAGGTGTGTTCTCTCTGCGCGTTGCGGTCCTGATCGTTCTTGCCCTGTGCGTTTCACTGCTCGCCTTCCTGACGTTTTCCAAACATCTGACGGGCGAAGATTATCTCAAGGGATTTGTTCTGGAACAGCTCGAGACGAATCTCGGGAGAAAAATCCACGTCGATGACGTCACGTTTGCGCTCTTTCCCCGCGCGCGGGTCGAATTGGCCGGGGTCACTGTTTACGATCCCGGCTCGGATCAGGTTCTGTTGACGGCGAAACGGGTCGATCTCGTCGTGCGGATGTTTCCTCTTCTCCGCAAACAAATCGTCGGAAAGCGGCTGTCGATCGAGGAGCCCGTGTTCACACTCAGGCGGGATGAAGCGGGCCGCTGGAACGTCGCCGACGGTTTCAATGAACAGGCGGAAGTCGATCGGCGGACAATGGAAGCTATGTTCCGGACGTTCAGCATTCAGGAGGCGTCGCTGACCGATGGAACCGTCACGGTCATCGACGCGGCCAGGAGCGACGGCGTTCGTTCCATCAAGTTGGAACGTGTGGGGGCGATGCTTCTCGTGCATCCGGAGCAAGGAGCGGCGGAGGTGCGGCTCTCCATTGCTCAGCCGGAAGGGCGGGGGGGGGCGGCCGTATCGCTCAATGGATCGATACGACTGTGGGAAACGCGCATCCCGCTCGCCGATGCGGGTGAGACGACGCAAGTCGCACCGTTTCAATTTGACGGTCGTTTGGATGCCGCCGCCCTTGGGGTTCGGGACATCGCCGATTTTCTGGGGCCCAGACCCGTCCCTGAGCAATTGCAGGGAACAATGGCGTTGCGCGGCGCCGTCCAAGTGATGCCCGGCGTCGTCGGATACGACGTCTTGTTGTCCGAGATGTCGGTTCGGCTGAACGATATGATGCTGACCGGTAAAGCGAACGTGTCGGGTCTCATGACGGCACAGCCGGCGTTCTCGGTGACGTTCAGCAGCTCGCCGGTTTTGCTGTCCCAGTTGATGCAGATCGTTCCATCCGCGTGGATCGATCCGCAGCTCCCCGCCGTGTTGAACGAACGGCGCGTCGAGGGCAGGGTGCAAGTGATGAACGCCACGTTGACCGGGGCGGCCACGGAGGGCATGCGTCCGTCGATTTCCGGAGAGTTTCACGTACAGGACGCGCAGGGGATGATTGGCCAAGACCGAGTGCTGGCGAAAAATGTCGCCTGCCGCGTGTTCGTGGAACCCGGGCGAGTCCGGGCATCCGGCATCACCGGCCTGTACGGGGAGATGGAACTGACGGATGGGAAGGCGATGCTCTCGTTTCTGGAAGCCGGGTCGTGGCTTGAGCTGGAGGTTGTAGGAAGGACAAGCGCGTCTCATTTGATGGATATTCTCGAGACAACGGTGGAGGTTGAATCATTGACGCGCGTTCTGGCCGACGTTCGTGACGCGGAGGGCGTGGTGGAGCCCACGTTTCGCCTGGCAGGCCCGCCGACTCGGCCGGGCGGCGTCAGGTTCACCGGGGGGGAGATTCTTGTCCGAGCCGCCAGCTTCGCTCATCGGGCGTTGCCGGAACGGCTGACGGGCTTGCAGGGACGGTTCGCGTTGGCCGGAGGAGCCGTGCGATTGGAGCAGATCAGCGGGCATCTCGGCGAGACGCTCATCGAGGTTCAGGGGACGGTGACGGGCGGAGAATCGAGTCTGTTGCAGGATTTTTCGATCCGGGCCAGCGGACCGGCCTCGGACATGACCCGCATGTTGGGGGGGAAGGTTTCGCCGGGTTCGATGGAAGGGCGTCTGGTTGCGACGGCGACGCTCACGGGAGCCGCTTCGACGCCGCATCTTCGCGGCGTCGTGGTGTTTGACCAATCGAAAGTCGCTGTTCCGGGGTTGGGAGAAAAACCGATCGGCGCGCCGGCGACCATCGAATTCGAAGGCGACGTGACGAAGTCCGGTGATCTTTCCGTAAGCCGTCTGGAATTGATCGTGCCGCCCGTTCAAGTGCCGGCCAAGGGACGCATGGTGTTCGGAGATCCCTTCAGCATCGATATGTCGCTCACGACCGGAACGTTGTCGTTGTCCCGCTTGCCCGAGTGGATCTCAAAAGGAGGACTGGAGGCCGGCAGCGCGGAGATTGCGCTCGACGTCAAAGGCAAGGGAACGGACTGGAGCGCATGGCGGGTGACCGGATGGGTCGCGCTGACCAACGGCCTGGCGACGGTGGGGGGCGTCGGAGGGGACGGTCGGCTTCAGGATCTCTATGCGCGGGTCAAGTTGGTGCGCAACGGGGCCGAGATCAAACGGTTGTCGTTCACCGTCCTTGGCAGCGACGTCGCCATTGAGGCCGCCGTCAAGAACTGGGCATCAAAACCCGTGATCGTCGGGAAAATCGAATCGAGCCGGATGGACCTCGGCCTGCTGGTTCCCAAAGGGGACCGGTCGGTCGTCCGGGAATTTTTGGAAAATTTGGCGGCGACCTCGCAAGTGACGATGTCGGCGTCGATCGCCCGGGGTCATTATGAGCGGGTGCGGTTCACGGCGCTTTCTGCGCGCGTGAACATTCAGGACGGAGTCGTCGATGTCGATCGGATTTCCGGCGCGTCGAACGCCGGCCAAATCGCCGGGCGTCTTGTGGCGCAGCTTCCTCGCGGGGCTCCCGCCGAAGTGGAGGCGTCGTTTCGCGCCACGGGTCTGCCGGTTGATGACGTTTTGAGTTTGACCGACGCCAAGGATACGCATGGCATGACCGGCGAGATGCGCGTGAGCGGCTCTCTCAGGGGGCATGGGCGCAATCCGCACGGCGTGTATCCGTCGCTCGATGGAAAAGTCGAGGTGCTGCTTCAAAACGGGCGCATTTTTAAATCGAACGAACGGGTGATCTGGAAGATCATCAGCCTCTTGAATCTTCCAGCGGTGCTCCAAGGCAAGGTCGATCTGGAGAAGGAGGGACTGCCCTACAACACGATTACCGGGAGCGTGGCCGTCAAGAAAGGCGTGTTCGAGACGGGCGATCTGATCATCGACAGCCCGATCCTGAAGATTACGGCTGCGGGGCAATATGATTTGCCGACCGATCGTCTGAATCTGGTGACCGCCGTGAGTCCGTTCGGCTCGTATTCGCAGTTCTTGAAGGCGATTCCCCTGTTCGGACGGATCTTTGCCGGAGAGCGAAAGGGGTTGGCCACCGCGATCTTTGCCGTCAAGGGATCCATCCACAATCCGGAAGTGACTTATCTTCCGATCAAATCTTTCGCATCGGGTCTGTCGGGTTTGGCCCAACTCGCGGTCGATGTCCTTGTGAATTCGCTGACCGTCCCGCTCGACCTCATCGCACCGGATCAACCGAATCAAGAGGAGCCGCAACCGAACCTTGAACGCGAGTCCGCTCCGGCGCGTTCTTAGGCGCCCCGCCTTTCTTGACCAGTGAGGTTCCTCATGCTAGCATCCCATCGAAGTCCGATCCCGACCATGATGCTCCATCTTCTCTCCTCTTCTTAGTTCATGAAACCTCTCGCGCAGTCGCACACGGACAGCGCCGTCCTCTTCATCGCCGCCAGCGAATACGATTCCAATTTGTATTATGCGACCCGATTCATGGCGCCGGATCCCTTCATTTTTCTTGAAATCAAAGGCGAGCGCCTGCTCGTCATGAGCGATTTGGAGTTGGATCGCGCCAAGTCCCAAGCCTCGGTGGATCGGGTTCTTTCCTATTCCGAGTTGGAACGTCTGGCCAAGAGGCAAGGAGTGCAGGATCCGACGGCGGTCGATATCGTCCATGTGCTGCTGAAAAAACAAAAAATCAAAAAACTTTTGGTTCCGGCGAATTTTCCATTCGTTCACGCCGCCAGGTTGCAAGAATTGGGATACCGGCTTACGGCGAGACGCGATCCGTTTTACGAGCGGCGCGCCGTGAAGACGGCCGAGGAAATTCGCCATATTGAAGAGACTCAGCGGGCGACGGAGGAAGCCGTCGCGGAGGCGATGGCGGCGTTGCGTCGGTCCACCGTCAAGAAGGGCGGACTGTGGCTGGACGGAGAGTATCTGACGTCCGAGCGGATCAAGAAACTGATCAACGTCAGGCTCATGGAACGGGATTGCGTGGCCCAGCATACGATCGTGGCGGGCGGCGAGCAGGCCTGTGATCCCCATCACGAGGGCGCCGGGCCGTTGCCGGCCGGGCACAGTATCATTTTCGACGTGTTTCCCCGATCTGCTGTCAGTCGATATTTTGCGGACATGTCCCGCACCGTCGTCCGCGGATCGGCGAGCGCGGACCTCAAACGATTGTATCGGACCGTCAAAGACGCCCAAGAGGAAGCCGTTTCCAAAATCAAGGACGGAGCGGACGGGAGGAAGATCCACCAGGGCATCTGCGAGCGCTTTGAGAAGGCCGGTTACAAGACGGGGAGAGTCAACGGACGGATGCAGGGATATTTTCATGGAACCGGTCACGGTGTCGGACTCGACATTCACGAGGCCCCTCGCATCAGCAGGACAGGGTCGTTGCTTCAAGAGGGACACGTCGTCACGGTCGAACCGGGTCTCTACTATCCGGGATTGGGGGCCGTCCGCATCGAAGATATGGTGGTGGTGACGAGAGACGGGTGCCGGAATCTCACCAGGTTTCCAAAGGTCTTTGAGCTGGACAAAGGATGAACGCACTCCTCGCGCCGTGTTTGTCGGTCGTTGGTTCGGACGTAAGCACGCGCGAACGAGTCGATCGGCTTCGCCGTCCTGCCGTCATGCTTTCTCGTCTTCGGCTCGACGCTGATACGGTTCTTTTTCCACCTCTTTGACCAGCCGCTGGAGCCTGGTCCATTCCGTTTCACGAATATCAAGAAACTCCAAGCCGAACTGTCCATTGCCGGACCAACGCACGACGGCCTGGTTGATCCGAATGGGAAGTCCGTCGTTCGGCGCCTCGATGGACAACTCCATTCCGGTGCCGGGCCGCACATGCATGGCGCTGGATATTTTGCAGCCGCAAAGAGAAAGGTCTTGCAGGATCCCGTTTCCGGATACGATGTTGACGGAGATGAAGGAGCTGCGGAAACGAACGGGAAACCGTGGGTGTCGACGTTTGTCCATAGAGGCCAAGAGAATCGATCCGTTGGTTGACGCCGTAGATCTGCCTGTCCATCGCGGTCGAGAGGCGGTTGGTCAGGCTGCTTCAGGAGTTGCCTTGATTTTGGAGGCCTGGCCGAGAATGTCCAAGGCCGCCACCCGGTACGCCTCGGCGTACGTGGGAAAGTTGAAGACGTTGTCGATAAACGATTCGACGGTGGCGCCTTGTTGAAGGGCCAACTGCCCGATGTGAACCAATTCCGTGGCCGAGTCCCCCACGACTTGCACGCCCAGCAATCGCTCTCCCGATGGATCGGCCACCATTTTGAGGAGACCCTGGCCGGCGCCGGAAATTTGGGCGCGCGCGATTTCCTGGAATTTAGCTCGTCCGACAAGAGGCGCGCGATAACGCTCACGGGCGCTTCGTTCGTCCAGGCCGATACTGGCCATTTCGGGGATGGTATAGATTCCGACCGGGATGGTCGAGGCGGCGTCTCCGACCGGCAAACCGAGCGCGTGCCGAACGGCCCTGCGCCCCTGCTCCATGGCCTTCGACGCCAGGGCGGGCGGGCCGACCATGTCGCCGACGGCATAGATGTTCGGCACGTCCGTTTGGCAATACTCGTTGACCGGCACGGTTCCTTTCGGGGTGACCGTAATGCCCGTTACGTTGAGATTGAGATCCTCCAGATTGGCCTGCCGGCCCAACGCGACCAGGAGTTTTTCGCTCTTGATGACGAGTCCGTCTCCCAACGTCGTCACGACGTGAGCGGCGCCGTCCCATCGGATTGTCCGAACCGTTTGCCCTCCAAGATAGCGTCCGCCTTTCGATTCGAAGCTGACGATGAATTGGCGCACGAGTTCCTGGTCCATGAATTGAAGAGGCATCGGCGCGCGATCGACGAGCGTGACCTCCGTGCCCAAAAGCGAAAAAATCGACGCATATTCACAGCCGATGACGCCTCCGCCGATGATCGCCAAGGATCGCGGCAAATAGATCATCGAAAGCAACGAGTCGCTGTCGAGAATGTGCTCGTGATCGACGGGGATGTCTTCGGGGGTTCGAGGCCGTGAACCGGTGGCGAGAATGATGGTTTGAGCCGTCAAGAGTTGGCTGGCTCCGTCGACTGTTTCCATTTCGACGACGGCGGCGCTGCGGAACCGAGCCCGTCCATGGAACAGATGGATGCCGTTTCGTCGCAGTTGAAGGCTCATAAACCTGTCGTGCGCCCGGACGACCTCTTCAAGCCGACTGAGCAACGCCGAAATTTGTGTATCCGGCCTCAAACCGAAATCGAATGCCTTGCTGGCGGACTGGAGCCGGTCCAGATGCAGCGCGCTTTCTCTCAAGGTTTTGCTGGGAATCGTTCCGCGGTACACGCAACTGCCGCCGATGCCGCGCTCCCGTTCGATGAGCGCTACGCGTTTTCCTACCTTGGCGCCTTGGATCGCCGCTTTTTGGCCGGCCGGTCCGGCCCCGATCACGATGATGTCGAAGGCAAGAGGTCCGCTCATAGGTTCATCGATTGCACGACGGCAAGCACCTTGTCTTTGTCCTTCACCAATTGTTCGACGTTGCCTGGATAGAGATTCAATTCCGCGAAGGCCGGGTGGTCTCGAAAGACTTCTTCGGGCATGTCGTCGGGGTGAAGCAGATGGGTCGCCAACCGATCGGCAATACACGTGAGGATGCATTCCTGGCGGAAGGAAGGAGCATGATCATAGTCGGCGTAGTATTGCGTGGCCTCGATGACTTGTCGAGGAAGGCCCCATTTTTCTCCGATGAGGCTTCCGATTCTCGAATGATGGCCTTCGATCATGATGTTCAGCGCCGGTCGGTCGAGCGGAATGTTTTGCTCCTGTGCGATCGTCGTGACCGCCCGCAGCACGACCGGTTTGCCGATTTCGTGGAGAAGGCCGCACAGGTAGGCACTTTCCACGTTGACCCGCCGCGTTCGAGCGACTTCTTTTGCGAACGCGCCGCTGGCCAAGGAATGTTGCCAGAGCGTCCTGACATCCTCTTCATAGCCCGGAACTTGAAACGCCCCGGCTTTCAACGAAGCGGTAAAGGCGATTTCCGACAACAGATTGATACCCAACATGGCGACCGCATGTTGAAGGGAAACGACGGGGCTTCTAGGCATATAGGCCGGAGAATTGGCGATGCGCAGCACGTGGGCGGCAAGCGCCTGATCTTTATGGATCAGCGCCGATAACTTGGCCGCGTCGGCCTCCGGATCCGATGTCAAGGCCATCACTTCGCTTGCCACTTGAGGCAACAACGGAAGCTCAAGCGCGCCGCTCTCAACCTTGTGAGACAAGATCTGCTCGATCTTCTCAAGCGGCGACGTCGTGGTTTGAGAATCAAGAGACACGGAGACGACTCCCCTTCTCATGAATCGCCGCGTTTTCGAGCGGCACACTCCTTTGTCGGCTTGTGACGGCCAGAAGTTTAGGGGGCGAAAACCAGGCTGATCGTTCGATGGATTTCTGTCCCGTCGGCGTCTCCGTCCCACTTCGGTACGGATGGCTTTTGAATTCAACCGATTGTCTCAGGGGGTGAGAAGAGGGGAGAGGGTTTCAGCCTCTCCCCTGTGGAAGAACTCGGTAGGGGTGGACGCTCGAACTCAAGGCTTGTAGCAGGAACGATCGGCTGGCTTTCCATCGTGAGAAAACTGATTTTCGTAGGCCATGACCTGCCAAATCTGCTCATCCGTCAACAAGCCCTTGTTCGCTTTCATCTTTGTCTTGGGAATCCCTTCCGCTATGCGCCAGAACCAGTAGGCGTCCGAATAACGACACACGATCTTGGGGTCGCGAAGGTCACGGGCACCCTTTTTCACCGGCTTGCCGTCCTTTCCATGGCAGCTGGCGCAGTTGACATCCGTTTTGAATTCGCCCAAATAGATCTTACGCCCCTCTTCAATAAATTTGGGGTCGGTCCATCCGCCAGCCGGCATTTTTTTGTCTGCATATTCAGGGGGAACAGGGGGCAAGGGAGGCAAATCTTCGGCCGAGGCCATGCCTCCAGAAAGAAGGAGAACGCCTCCCATGACCATGACTGACAACCGAACCATTCTCCGGGTCATTTGCACCTCCTTAAATGAAATGAAAGGTATCTGGGATAGAATGTGGGTTGATGCGGTTTGATTCTGACTCGTCGGGCCTCGCGCGCATGTTCTACCTGCAAACAGCCGGTAACTATAGCACAAATGGTCGGTTCTCTAAATATATTCGGAGAAAATTTCCAGTGTTCTTCAATGAATGACAGATCGGTTTTTCGGAAAGTTAAAGTTTAGGGGCGTGATTCCGCGAGGCCGGTCATTTTTAATCAGCTCCGCTTCAGATTGTATAAAGAGACTAATCGGCAAGGGAACAGCGGGGAGAGAAAGATGATGCGAGAGAGTCGTTTGGCCATTCTGTTGCTCCTGACGGGCGTGTTGTGTTTGGGACCGACGATCTCATCGCCGGCTGACACGGGGAAAATCACGGAGGAGGCGAGAGAGACGGTCGAAGCGGTGAAAGAATATACGATTCAGCAAAAAGAGGCCTTTCAGCGGGCGACCCATGAAGAGTTAACCGCCGTTCAGAAGCAGATCACTGTCTTGCAAGACAAGGTCCGCGACATGTCTGCCTCCGCAAGGGCGGATCTTCAGGAATCGATCAACGAACTTGAAAAGAAAAGAGATAAGATGAAAGAGCAATTGAAAGAAATGCAGACCACGACTGATGAGAAGTGGTACGCTATCAGATCAAGCGTGGAGACCGCTATCGAGGAGTTGAAAGACGCTTGCCGGAAAGCGATGTCTCGTGTGCCGTGACGCAACCAAAGATCAAGAAAAACGGGATTTGAAAGGAGTTTGCCCATGAAGGTGGTGAATTGGGCTGATTATCAACAATTCAGCGGCGAGAAAATGAAAAAGAACAACATCTTTGAAACGAAGCGGTTGTTCTGCGACGTCTATTGCTTTGAGCCGGGGCAGGAACAAAAAGGGCACACCCATGGTGAGCAGGATAAGATCTATTTTGTCTTGGAAGGAGAGGGGACGTTTCAAGTCGGGGCGGACAGGCGAGTGCTCGGCGAAGGGCAAGGAACGATCGCTCCGGCGGGTGAGGAACATGGCGTGGTCAACCACACAGGGAAACGCCTCAGAGTGTTGGTGTTCGTTGCGCCGAATCCGTAATCCGCAATCGGAAAGCTTGCGCGGAAACTTTTCCAACCGTTCCGGACCTGCAGCTGTCAGGGAGATGGATCGGATGCCATCGGACCGACGGAGATGCAACCTTCTATGAATTCCGCAAGACACCGGCTGCCGGGCGGAATGACTTCGTTCACGATAGCCTTAAAATCATCGACCGTGAGCTGATCTCGGACCCGGTCAATCAGCACGTGACCCTCGACAAGATCCATGTCGACACGTTTGACTCCGGGGATCTGATACAGCCTTTTGGTGATCTGCTCGCGGTGCGCCGCGCAATCGGCTCCCGAAAGAGTCAGGGCAATGCGATCATTCACCCGTTGCTCGGCGTAAAGGTCCCCACTGAGCGAAAGAAGGCTCGTGATCATTATGAGAAGCAATGTCCGGAGAAACTTCATGATAATACTTCCTTGCGTTTCGGAGCGGCTAAGGCCCCACCCAAATGACTTGTCCTTCGTTTGACGTCGATCTATAAACGTCTCCATGCGATGCTTGCACCATACATTACGTGACGCACTCTTTCAATGGCGATGACGGCCGTAGGCGGAGCGGGGTCTTTTTGAGGAATTACTGCAGCGGTGAAAGACGCCTTGCCGAACAGACTGAACGGTCTGTGTCGCTGGGGGAAAATCAGTCCGGCGGAGCGCGGTAACCAGGAAAGTATATTATTTGACGATGTGGTTCACCGCTTCAACGATTGCCCTCACTCCGATGCCGTAATGGTCGATCAGTTCTTCCGGCTTGCCGCTGTGGGGAATCTGGCGTACGGCGAGCTTGTGGACCTTGATCCATTCCGTCGAGACCGCGTTCAGCACGGCGTCCCCCAGACCGCCGTGGGCGTAATGATCTTCCACGGTCAGGATGCGGTTCTGCGTCGCTCTGGCACTGTCGAGCAAGGTGGTGCGATCGATGGGAACAATGCTATAGAGGTCGATTACACGGACGGAAATTCCTGCGGCTTGTAACTCGTCGTGCGCCTTCAACGCTTCAAAGAGCGTGACGCCGGCCGCCACGATGGTGAGAGAATCGGCTGAGCTTTGCCGCAGAACTTTACTGCCTCCGATGTGAAACGATTCCTCCGGTCCATACAGGACGGGTGTTTTGGGTCTGCCGGTGCGAATGTACGCCATTCCCTTGTGCCCGGCAGCCGCTTCGACAAGCCGATGAGTTGCCGTAGCATCCGCGGGGTAGAGCACCGTCACCCCCGGTTGCGCCGCCATCATGGCAATGTCTTCGAGTCCCATTTGCGACGGGCCGTCTTCACCGATGCTGACGCCGACGTGGGTGCCGACCAGTTTGATGTTTGATTCGCTGATGGCGGCCATGCGGATGAAGTCATAGGCGCGCGTGAAGAACGCGGCAAAGGTGGCGACGAAGGGAACCTTCCCGCAGGCGGCAAGACCCGCGGCCGCACCCACCATGTTTTGCTCGGCGATAAAATTTTCAAAAAAGCGGTCGGGAAACTGTTTGGCGAACTTGTCCGTATAGGTGGAATTCTTGACGTCGGCGTCAAGGGCGACGACGGAAGGATCGGCTTCGCCGAGTGCAACGAGTGCCGTGCCAAAGGCTTCGCGTGTTGCAACAAGGTCGCCCGGTTTATAGGACGGGAGCGCCATGGGCTTTGCCGGTTTCTGACGGTGGCTCGGCGGAGGAAGCGTTTTGATTTTCGGAGCGGCTTTGGCCGGCTTGATGAGCCGCGTCAATTCGTCAATGGCCTTTTGAAATTCGGCGCCCTTAGGAATCGGTTTTCCGTGCCAACTCGGGTGATTCTCCATAAAGGAGATGCCTTTGCCTTTGAGCGTTTTGGCCAGCAAGACGGTGGGCTTGCCTTTGACCTTCGCCGCTTCGGCGAACGCCGCCAACAAGGCCTTGTGGTTGTGGCCGTCCACGACCAGCGCGTTCCATCCGAATCCGCGCCAGCGGGCTTTATACGCCTGCATGTCGTGTTGCAACATCGTGGGATCGCTTTGTCCCAAGCGATTGACGTCCACGATGGCGCAGAGATTATCAAGCTTGAAGTGTCGCGCCAGTTCGACGGATTCCCAGACGGAACCTTCGACGGATTCTCCATCTCCCATCAAGACGTATGTCCGAGCGCCGTTTTTCTCAAGCCGTTTGGCGTTCAATGCCAGTCCTACGCCGACGGCCAGTCCTTGACCCAGGGAACCGGTCGCCATATCGACGAACGACAAACGGGGGGTCGGATGGCCTTCGAGGTCAGAGGTCAAGGTTCGTAATTTCAAAAGATCGTCGGTGGGAAACAGCCCTGCCTCCGCCCACGCTGCGTAGAGGAGCGGCGCCGCATGGCCTTTAGATAGAACGAAGCGATCGCTGTTGGGGGCCTTGGGATTGTGAGGATCGTACCGCATCACGGAAAAGAACAAAACGGCGACGATGTCGGCCGCGGAACAGCAGCTCGACGGATGGCCGCTTCCGGCCTCGCTGGTTGAGCGCACGCTGTCAATGCGGAGCTGAGTCGCTTTATTCTGGAGAAAAGTGAGCAGACGGGGCGATACGGCTGATCCTGCCATTGGACCTCCTTTCAGAACGAGTCGGAGCGGGGAACACTCGCCCGTGCTGCTGCCGACGCGTCGGCAGCAGCACGATGGCGTTGAGGCTAGCAAATCATGGGAGATGAGTCAATTGATGAAGAACATCACGAGAATCGAGCGGCCAAGTGATCATGTTCTTCAAAAACCCATCGCGGCCACATGGTTAACCAAACAGAGATGGTCCGCGCTCCATGTATGCTCGTCATGAGTCGTTTGAGTTCATGTGGCGGTTTGAACTTCGTTCGAGCAGGCGCTTTGAAGGCCGTTATAGGCGCTGACGGCGAAATAGTAGATCGAGCCAGGGTCGAGATCCATCACGGTTCCTTGGGATGACGGGACAAATTGCTCATGATCGTACGAGCAGGAACCCCACTGGTTCGGGGATTGTTTCCCATAGTGAATGTAATAACCGACAACGGTTGGATCAGTTACCGGGTCCCAGGCCAATGTGACCGTCGATCCGGTTGCGGAGGCGATAGTAGATGTCATGAGCCCTTGCTCATTACCTGTTCCACATCCGGCAAAGAAAAGACCAACCATCCCCACGACTCCGATGACAGTTGAGCGGAAAGGTTTCATTGACATCTTTCCTGCTCCGTTACTGCTCATGGACCTCTTGCTGGTCATGGTGCATTCCTCCTTCATCAAGTTGTGTGGCTGAATGCTCCACACATGAGACAGGGATTGCTAAATCCGGGGGCCGATATTAGAGGCCACCCCCCTGTCTGCTCTGGGCGGGAAAGTGCAATCGAGGTGCCGCGAGAATGACGCATAAACTGTTGAAAAAATAGAAGTTTTTTATTTTTGCGAGGCGAGAACGTGAAGGCAACAGCCTTCAACATTGACCAAGCCGTTCTCTGCCGAAATTGGAGAGATCGATTGGTCTCGATTGGATTCTGTGGTTTCGCAATGGGAGTGGTTGGTGCTTTGCCTGGTGTTCAGAGTGGAACATGCAGGAATGTGAGGGCTGGATACGGTCAGGGGGGGCGGTATGCTCTCCGAGCAAAGTATCGAAAAAGCAAGTAACCATTTAAGGAAATGATAATGCCGAGGATGCTGTAGGTCGTCAGAGGAGAGGCAAGGTGAAGTTCTCCCAACACTCGCGTGAGACCGAATCCCACTACCAACGCGTCAAACGCCATGGAGATTCGACGGAACGTTTCAGGATCCATCCATCGAATGAGATAGGTGCCCAAAGGAATGCCGACAAGCACGCTGGGGATGATGTAAGGAAACAGCTCCAAACTGTCCGTGCTGTAGAAGCCGATCACGCTATAGGCAACGGCGGTGAGAGAGGACTCGGCGGTGCGAATCACTCCGAGCGCCGCTCGGAAGTCTTGTTTCGCGTACCCTTGATTATTAAACAACAGCGCCAACGGCGGTCCTGAAATCGTCGTGACGGAATACAGGAGACCGATGCCGGTGCCGAAAGGAACGGCGATGGCGCGTTCCGCTTTGATGGGTTTTCGGATGCCCGCGGCCTGGAGAAGAATCAATGGCAAGAGAAAGAAATAAGTTACGAACTTAACCCATGCCGGATGAACGAGCGATAGAAGATAGCTGCCGATTGAGACGCCAATCGCCAGTCCGACAAGGATCGGGGCCACCCGTTTCCAGATGTGTGGAACACTGGAACGATTGATGAAGAGGACGTATCCGTTGATCACCAGTTCGACCAAGACGAGCGCGGGATTCAAGACGCGGTTGGAGTAATACAGTAGAGCGACCGGGACGGTAATGGAAGAAAACCCATAGCCGATGGCGCCGTTGACGGTCGCCGCGATGAAGGTGATCGCTGCCAGGACAAGATGGTCCATGATCAGGGCTTTCGGGCGCCGGCGGCGAAGTCGGCGAGAGAATAGTTGTCCAGAATTCCCGCAATGGCGTCGCGCACCGTGCCCATCGCCTGTTGGACAGGGCAGGAAGGCTGCCCCGCATATGGGCAATCATCGCATTTCTGATAAGCCGTTCTGCTGACGCAACCAATGGGTGCCAGGGGGCCATCCAAGATTCGAATGACCTGTCCCAACGTAATAAGGGACGGCGGTTTGATGAGACGGTAGCCGCCGTTCATCCCCCTCCGACTGGAAAGAAGGCCAGCCCTCTTGAGCGCCAGGAGGATCTGTTCCAGAAACTCAATTGGAATGTGTTGACGAGCGGCGATGTCGTGGCGCTGGACAAACGAGGACGCTTCGTAGGCGAGGGTGAGTTCGAGTAGGGCACGAAGGCCGTATTCACTTTTTTTGCTGAGTTTCATGAATGTTGCGTTGAAGGAAGATTGCGTTAATAGTTAAGTGAGTTTGTCAACAAACATAACAATAAGCCAAATTTCTCCTGCCAGTCAACTCTCTTTTCATGATTCAGAGTGCCCAAGCTCTCTTTGGTAAGGCTTCTGCGAGCTACCTCATCTTGAAGGTGCTGGCGTAAAAAACAGGGAGCCGGCCGTATGCGTTGTGTGAGAGGATCTGATAGCGTCGTAGCCAATCCCGGTTGGGAACGCGCTGCTAGAGGCAGGCCATCAACGAACGGAGCCAGACAATGATGGGGTTGTGGCTGTGGCAAAGGATTTTCCCAGACGATGGAAGTCCGGACCTCGTTAGGCAGGAGAAACCGTGATGACAATTCTGCGGCAAGCCGTTGATCGTAGAGGGAATGTTGCTTGACAGCACACGACATTCTTGTTAGCTTGCGCCTTTGTTTTTAGCGTCTGAAAACCCGAATCGAAGATCCCCTCTATGCCGAGCCTGCCGTGAATTTTCAAGATTTAATCCTTGTCTTGCATGAATTTTGGGCCGATCAAGGTTGCGTAATTCACCAGCCATACGACATGGAGATGGGGGCCGGCACCTTTCATCCTGCGACATTTCTCCGGGCATTGGGGCCCGAGCCGTGGCGATCCGCCTACGTGCAACCTTGTCGACGTCCCACGGATGGGCGATACGGCGACAATCCCAACCGCCTGCAGCACTACTACCAGTATCAAGTCGTGTTGAAGCCTGCGCCGGATAACATCCAAGAGCTGTATCTGGAAAGTCTGGCTCGATTGGGGATCGATCCCAAGCGACACGACATCCGCTTCATGCAAGACGATTGGGAGTCGCCGACCTTGGGCGCCTGGGGATTGGGATGGGAAGTGCGCCTGGACGGAATGGAAATTACGCAGTTTACCTACTTTCAGGAAATCGGCGGCATCGAACTCGGCCCCATTACCGGCGAAATTACCTATGGGACCGAGCGCATCGCGATGTATCTGCAGCAGATCGACAACGTCTTCGATCTCGCGTGGACGGACTCGATCACGTATCGCGACCTCCACCATGAAACCGAAGTACAGGGCTCTCGCTACAACTTCGAAGAAGGCGACGTGTCGATGCTGACGCACGTGTTTCACTCGTATGAAGCCGAATGCAAACGGTTGCTGGCCAAGACCGACAAACGGTTGACGCTGCCGGCGTACGACTACTGCATCAAATCATCGCATGTGTTCAATCTGTTGGATGCGCGCGGCGCCATCAGCGTTGCCGAACGAACCGGCTACATCGCCCGCGTGCGGGCGCTGGCCAAACAATGCGCCGAACGCTATATCGAAGAGCGGGCGGCCATGGGGCATCCGCTGTTGAATCGCACGAGTGTCGTGGTGAAGCCAGGCAGGTCTCGTTCAAAGGCCGGGACGGGCCGAACGTACTAAGGATATGGCAACTCAAAAGAAGTCAGGACGTCGGCCTACCGCCCAGAAGAAAGGCACAGGGACTCCCGCATCTTCTGTGGCCGAGTTGCTGCTGGAGATCGGTGTGGAAGAGCTGCCCTATCAGTTCATTGCGCCGGCCTTGGCGACGATGAAGGAATCGTCGGAGCGGTTGCTGAAAGATCAGCGTCTGGGCTTTCGGGCCGTTCGAATGATGGGGACGCCGCGGCGGCTGACGATGGTGGTCGAGGGGCTGGCCGTGCAGCAAGCGGCGGTGATGAAGGAGACGATGGGGCCTCCCAAGACCGCGGCGTTCGACCAAGCCGGCCAGCCGACCAAGGCAGCGATCGGATTTGCCTCGACGCACGGAGTGCCGGTTCAGAATCTTGAGGTGCGGCGGATACCAAAGGGTGAGTATCTGTTTGCCGTGAAACATGAAGAGGGACGGCCCGCTTCATCGGTGTTGATGGAGATCCTTCCCAATCTGGTAGCGGGGCTCGCGTTTCCCAAAGCGATGAAATGGAACGAGACCGGCGTGCGCTTTGCCCGTCCGATCCGCTGGGTATTGGCGATCTACGGAGGGAACGTGCTTCCCTTCGACGTGGCGGGCGTGACGGCATCGAATCAGACCACGGGACATCGGGTGGTGGGCGGAGGAAAATGGATTCGCGTCAAAGACGCCGACTCGTACTCGGCTCTGTTGGAACGTCAGGGCGTCATCGTCGATCCGCAACGGCGGCGAAAATTGATCGAAGAACAAATTGCCGACATCTGTCACAAGACCGGATTTCAGTTGCACGAAGACGAAGCCTTGCTCGATCAGGCGGTGTATTCGACGGAGTTGCCGACTGCGTTGATCGGATCGTTCAAAGAGACCTATCTGGACGTGCCGGAAGAAATCCTGATGACCTCCATGAAGGAGCACCAGGGGTTTTTTCCCTTGCGGCACAAAGAAACCGGGAGACTGGCGCCGCATTTCATCGCCGTGGCGAACACCCGTGTGGCGGACATGTCGCTCATTCGGACGGGCAATGAGCGGGTCTTGGAAGCGCGATTGGCCGACGCCAAGTTCTTTTTCGACGAAGATCGGAAGGCGCGTCTGAGCGAACGGGTCCCGAAACTGTCCGGCGTCACGTTTCATCAAAAACTCGGCACGATGGCGCAGAAGCAGGAGCGAGTGAAAAAACTCACCGGCTTCATCGCCGCGCATCTGTCTTCCGGTCAGGATGATCTGCCGTCCATCTGCGAGCGGGCGGCGGCTCTGGCCAAAGCCGATCTGGTGACGGGTGTCGTCGGCGAGTTCCCGGAGCTGCAAGGCATCATGGGGGGCGTGTACGCGCTTCACGATGGAGAGCCGGCCGCCGTAGCCCAGGCCATTCGAGAGCAATATCTTCCCAAAACGATTGAAGGGGAATTGCCGCGCACGCTTGCGGGACAGGTCCTCTCCCTCGCCGATCGCCTGGATTCCATCGCCGCGTTTTTCCACGTCGGTATCGTGCCGACGGGATCGGAAGATCCCTTTGCGCTTCGACGACAGGCCACGGCGGTGGTTCGGATCATGCTTGAGGCGAATCTCCGAGCGAATTTGGCGGCATTCGTCGAGAAGGCACGGCAGCTCGTTTCCGATGACGGCTTCAAGGGACTGCCGGATTCAGCATCTCGGGGGATGAACCGAATCATCGAGTTCATCCTGGAGCGCGTGCGGCATTATTGTCGGGTCGTGCATCTGTTGAGAGACGACGTCATCGAGGCGGTGTTGAAATCCCTTGGTGATCGGCCGCTGGATCTTGTCGATCTCGTCCGCAAGATGAAGGCGTTGGAAGCGGTGACCAGGAAGCCGGAATTCGACGCGCTGCTGATCGGGTTCAAGCGGGCGCATCGGCTCGTCGAAAAAGAAGAATGGACCAGGGAAGCGGTGGATCTGACCCTGTTTCAGCATGCAGCCGAATCCGATCTTCACCGGGCGGTGAGGGAAGCGCGAACGCTCATCGAGGAGTCGATCGCCGCTGGCCGCTATGATCGGACGTTGGACGCGCTCATTGATCTCAAACCTTCCATCGACGGGTTTTTTTCAGCCGTTATGGTCAACGCCGAGGACCAGGCGGTGCGTCGGAACCGGCTGTCCTTGCTGAAGGACGTTGACGAGTTGTTCGCATCGTTCGCCGATTTTTCGCAGATCGTGGTGCAAGGGGGCTAGATCGGGGATGGAGACACCGGTGCCGTTTGAGACGACCGGGCGGCCTCGTTGCGATCAGGAATTGCGGGCCGCATCGTTCAGGCCTTGGATGAACGTCTAAAGGAGAGACGCACGTGGCAAAGAAATACGTCTACTATTTTGGCGATGGGAAAGCCGAGGGCACTTCGAACATGAAGGAGTTGCTGGGTGGCAAGGGCGCGGGCCTGGCGGAGATGACCAATTTGGGCATCTCGGTGCCGCCGGGATTTACGATTTCGACCGAGGCCTGTGTTGAATACTACAAGCTCGGCAAAAAATATCCGCCGGGTATGTGGGACGCCACGTTGCAGGCCCTCAAGCGCGTGGAACGGTCGATGGGATTGAGATTCGGCGATCCCGCGCGGCCGCTGCTCGTCTCGGTGCGATCCGGCGCGCGCGCCTCCATGCCGGGCATGATGGACACCGTGTTGAACGTCGGGTTGACGACCAAAACGGTCGAAGGACTGGCGGCCAGAACCCGCAACGACCGATTCGCCCAGGACAGTTACCGGCGCTTCGTGTCGATGTTCGGCAGCATCGTGATGGGCGTGCCCCGCGAACATTTTGAAGCCATCTTGAAGCACAAGAAGGAAGAGGTGGGGGTCGAACACGAAACGCATCTGGACGCCAGACATCTTCGGGACCTGGTGGTGAGCTTCAAGGCGCTGGTCAAGGAAGAGACGAAGAAAGACTTTCCCGACGATCCGCTGGATCAGTTGCGCATGGCGATCAACGCGGTGTTTTCATCCTGGTTCGGAGCCAGGGCGATTACCTATCGCCGCTTATACGGAATTCCGGATTCCTGGGGCACGGCGGTCAACGTGGTGGCCATGGTGTTCGGCAACATGGGGGAGACGAGCGGAACGGGAGTGGCGTTCACGCGCAGCCCGGTCACCGGCGATCGCGTCTTTTTCGGCGAATGCCTGATGAACGCGCAGGGGGAGGATGTGGTGGCCGGCATCAGAACTCCTCTGCCGGTCGCCGAGCTCGCCAAGAAGGTGCCGGAGGCCTATAAGGAACTCGAACAGACCTATAAGAAGCTCGAGAAGCACTACCGCGATATGCTTGACCTGGAGTTTACGATCCAGGAGGGCAAGCTCTACATGTTGCAAACCAGAGTCGGCAAACGGACCGGCATCGCCGCCGTCAAGATCGCCGTGGACATGGTCAAAGAAGGACTGATCTCCAAGCAGGAGGCGGTGCAGCGAATCGGACCGGATCAACTGGCGCAGTATCTCTATCCCATTTTCGACTCAAAGGAGGAGGCCAAGGCCAATCCCTTGGGAAAAGGGTTGCCGGCCGGGCCGGGAGCGGCGGCGGGCAGAATCGCGCTGACTCCGGATCGAGCCGTGGAGATGAAGGCGGCGGGCGACCGCGTCGTGCTGGTCCGACAGGAGACCAGTCCTGACGACATTCACGGTATGAACGCGGCGGCCGGATTTCTGACGGCCCGCGGAGGCATGACGTCCCATGCGGCCGTCGTCGCCAGGCAAATGGGCAGGGTCTGCGTGGCGGGCTGCGAAGCCGTTGAGGTCGACGGGCAGAGCGTGAAGATCGGAGGAAAGGTCTTTCGTGAAGGGGACTATATTTCGATCAACGGGTCCTCGGGCAACGTATACGAGGGCGATATTCCTGTGGTCGAATCGGAGGTGATCCAAGTCATTCAAGGGACGTTGGACCCGGCGAAATCGGAGAAGTACCAGCGGTTCGCGACGATTTTGTCCTGGGCCGACAGATACCGCCGCCTTCGGGTGCGGGCCAACGCCGACATTCCGGAGCAGGCGCGGATCGCTCGCGGTTTCGGCGCGGAGGGGATCGGGCTTTGCCGGACGGAGCACATGTTTTTCGCAGAAGATCGCATTCCGATCATGCAGAAGATGATTTTGGCCCGCACCAAAGAGGAGCGGGAAAAGTACCTGGCTCAGTTGTTGCCTCTTCAACGGCAGGATTTCATCGGGTTGTATCGTGAGATGCAAGGATATCCGGTCACGATCCGCCTGCTCGATCCTCCGTTGCACGAGTTTCTCCCCAAACGGGAAGACCTGATGGTCGAGATCGCGCAACTCGAATTGACGGGAAAAGACGGGGCCGCGCTCGAGGAAAAGCGGCGGCTGCTCGCGCGCGTCGAAGAATTGCACGAGTTCAATCCGATGCTCGGACTGCGCGGTTGCCGATTGGGCATCACGATGCCCGAGATCACCAGGATGCAGGCCCGGGCCATCGTGGAGGCAGCCTGCGAACTGGCGAAGGAGGGCAAAAAAATCGTGCCGGAAATCATGATCCCTCTGGTCGGCATGGCTTCGGAAATGAAGTCGCAGAAAGATTTGGTCCGCGAGGTCGCCCAGGAGACGATGAAACGGTACAACGTCAAACTGTCCTACCTGGTCGGTACGATGATCGAGCTGCCGCGGGCGGCGATGACGGCGGAGCGGATCGCCGAGGAAGCCGAGTTTTTCTCTTTCGGGACCAATGATTTGACCCAGACCACGTTCGGATTCTCACGCGACGACGCGGCCAAGTTCATCGATTATTACCGGACTATCAACATCATGGACTCCGACCCCTTCGCCGTCCTGGATCGAGAGGGGGTCGGAGCCTTGATGCAGAGGGCCATCAGCGGCGGGCGCAAGACGAGGCCGAGTATTAAACTCGGCATTTGCGGGGAACACGGCGGCGATCCGAGCTCGGTCGAGTTTTGTCACCAACTCGGATTGGATTACGTCAGTTGCTCGCCCTATCGTGTGGCGATCGCCAGGCTGGCCGCCGCCCACGCCGCCTTGGCCGAGGCGGGCGAGAAACCGTCCGGTGAAAAACCGTCGAAGACCGTGGTGAAGGCGAAAGCGCCCTCCCGCAAGAAACGGTGACGCGCGACCTCGATTTCATGGCCCTCGCTCTCCGCCTCGCCGAGAAAGGTCGGGGAACGGCCAGCCCCAATCCGATGGTCGGCGCCGTCGTCGTCAGAGAGGGTCGAATCGTCGGCCGGGGGTTTCATCTCCGCCCCGGCTTTCCCCATGCGGAAATCCTGGCTCTCCGTCAAGCAGGAGATCTTGCCGCGGGCGCGACGCTCTACGTCACGCTCGAGCCCTGTTGCCACCGGAAGAAACGAACGCCCCCCTGCGTTCCGGCCGTGATCAACTCCGGTATTCGTCGCGTGGTCGTCGCCATGACCGATCCCAATCCGTCGGTCAGGGGAAGAGGCGTGGCCGCGCTCCGCCGGGCCGGGCTTGCGGTGACGGTCGGTGCCGCCCGACAGGAGGCCGAGGAATTGAACAGGGCTTACTCTCATTGGATGAAGACGAAACGCCCCTACGTCACGTTAAAGGCCGGCATGACACTGGACGGAAAAATCGCCACGGCGACCGGAGAATCGAGGTGGATCACCGGTCAACCATCGCGTCGAGAAGTTCATCGGCTTCGCCGTGAGGTGGATGCCGTCCTGGTCGGCGTGGGGACGGTGGTGCGGGATGATCCATCGTTGACCGCGCGGACCGGTCCACGGCTCGCCCGGTTGGCCGAAAGACAGCCGCTCCGCGTCGTCGTGGACAGCAGATTGCGTATCCCGCTGAAGGCCAGGGTCTTAGCGCAACAGGAAGCCGCAAAGACGGTGGTGGCCACGACCGTGTTGGCCGATCCGCCCAAGAAGCAGGCGCTGCTCGAACAAGGGATCGAAGTCCTCACGCTTCCTGTCGTAGGAGGGAATGTCTCGCTGGCCGCACTGATGAGCGATCTCGGCCGGAGGGGAATCACCTCGGTCTTGTTGGAAGGCGGCGGCAAGCTGAATGCGGCCATGCTGAAGGCGCGACTCGTCCAGCGCGTCCGTCTCTATATCGCGCCGCTGTTGCTCGGCGGCGATGACGCGAAAAGCCTCATCGGAGGAAAAGGCCCGGCTCGCCTGGCCTCAGCGACGAGACTGCGTCATCTGACGACTCGCGCGGTCGGCGACGATCTGGTCGTTGAGGGTGATCTATGATCGGTTCGATCCTTGGCGCAGTCCTTCTTGTGTGGATCGGTTGGCAGCCGGTTGACGGTCGCGCCGAGAGCGGAAACGAACCATCGGGCGACCTGGCGGCCAAGGTGTTCCAGTACCTCGATGCGGCGGCGACCGAGGACGCCGATCGTTCGTTGCAAGAGATCCTGACCCATCCGGAATCGTCGATTGAACGAGTGGGCGAAATCATCAGAGCGGGACGATCCTACGGTGAACAGCCGACCGGCACCGCTCCTGATTTGCAGGTGGCCGTTCGGGGGAAGCTCTATTCGGTGTCCATCGCCGTCCCCGCATCGTATCACCCATCGAGCAGCATTGGCTTGGTCGTCTGTTTGCACGGGGCCGGCTTTGACGGCGAGGCCTATTTAGAACGGTGGCGGGATCGATTGGGCGATGCGTACATCGTGGCCTGTCCGACCTATCCGTCCGGGGCGTGGTTTACGCGACGAGCCGAAGAGTTGGTGTTGGCGACCATTCACGACCTTCTGAGGAGATATCGCATTGATCCGAACCGGATTTTTTTGACCGGCATGTCGAACGGCGGCATCGGAACGCTGCTGATCGGAATGCACCACGCTCCGTTGTTCGCGGGCATCGCGCCGATGGCCGGCGGGTTGGACCGGGTGCTGATGCCGTTTCTGGAGAATCTCCGCAATACGCCGGTCTACATCATTCATGGAGCGAAAGATGAGGTCATGCCGGTGGAACTGAGCCGGTCCATCGCGCGAGAGTTGGAGGCGCTCGGCTATCGTTATGTCTATCGCGAGCATCAACGGGAACATCCCATGGCGGGAGGCCACTATTTCCCAAGGGAGGAGCTGCCGGCTCTCGTCGCGTGGCTCGGCGGTCGCCGTCGCGATCCATTGCCGACCCGGCTCACGGTCGTGCGGGACGCGAGCCACCTTCACCCCTTCGGGTGGGTGCGTGTGGATGCGACCGATCGGATCGCGGCCTTTTCCGACGACTTGGTCGACAGGACGGATGAACGAATCAGGCGGCGGGAATACGCCAAGCTCGACGCCTCCATCGTGGAGGCGAATCGCATCGAAGTGAAGACTGAGCGGATTCGGCGGTACAGCCTGTTTTTGAATGATCGCCTGATCGACCCGTCCAAACCGGTCACTGTGGTCACCGACGGGCGCGTCTCGTTCGAGGGGCTGGTCGCCCCGTCGCTCAAAACCTTGCTTCAGCAAGCGAGGCTCCGACAAACGGCCGATGAGCTCTTTCCCGTTCACTTGACGATCGCGGTTGAGGATCAGCCGTGAGCGGCGGAGGGTGGTGTCGCGGCGCGAAGGCTTCGAGGGGATTGGATGGCCGTCCCGCTCGGCCCGTTCTTGCCGAGAAGGCTCCGGTTTGGAGAGAGGTGTCGCAGGTTCAACCTTCCGGTCGCGCGAGAGCGTTGCGGCCATGACGACTTCCCGCAGTTTCGCGTTGATCTGTACGGTCGGCATCTTTTGTTTCATCAGTTACAACATGGTGCGGATGCCGGCTTTGTCGCTGTTCGCCGAATCGCTCGGCGCGAGTCCGGAACGGATCGGCTTGGTCGTTTCCGTTTCAACCCTGACAGGTGTTTTGCTGAAGCTGCCGGCCGGAGCCCTGTCCGATTTGTACGGCAGGCGCATGCTGTTACGGGTTGGTGTTGTCGCGTTCGGACTGCCGCCGTTTCTTTACCCCTTCGTGAGCGATGTCGACGCCCTGACCCTGTTACGGTTTGTTCATGGACTCGCCACGGCCGTCTTCGCTCCCAGCGCGCTGGCGACAGTCGCCGAGCTGTATCGCGAGAAGCGCGGCGCGGCGTTAGGCACCTATACGGCCTGTACGCAGTCGGGAGCCTTGCTGGGGCCGTTTCTCGGAGGGGTCCTGGTTCACAACGCGGGCTTCTCCACGACGTTCGTGACGGCCGGCCTTTTCGGCTGCGTCGGCATGGCGTTGTTTTACAGTCTGCCGTTGAACGTCGCGGCTCCGTCGGTCCAAGACAACCGATTGGCGGCGGTATGGTCCGAGATGTGGAAAGGATTTGCCGCGGTCGCGAAAAATACAAAGGTGTTGGTCA
The DNA here is from genome assembly GCA_024331125.1 of Nitrospira sp. Lineage (GTDB taxonomy): Bacteria > Nitrospirota > Nitrospiria > Nitrospirales > Nitrospiraceae > Nitrospira_D. The sequence continues at coordinate 15,784 of JANDJI010000004.1, read as the reverse complement.
CCAGCGTGACCGACGCGGCGAAGATGATCGCCAACGGCGCCTTGATGGCCTTTTTGCCGTTGTACGGAGTCAAGGCCGGGCTGAACCCCGGCGAGGTGGGGCTCCTATTCAGTGTGCAAGCCTTCACCTCATTTTTTTCCAAACCGATTATGGGACGGGTGTCCGATCGGATCGGGCGCCGGCCTCTGATTCTGTTCGGGCTTCTCATATGCGCGGCGACGTTCGTCTGTATTCCTCGGGTATCGTGGTTTCCCGTCCTGCTTGCGCTCTCGGCGGGGTTCGGCTTCGGTGAAGCCGTCGTGTCTTCCTCCTCGTCGGCTCTGGTGGCGGACAGTTCCGAGTTCAAACGACTGGGAGCCGGTATGGGGATGCAGGGAACGATCATGGACATCGGCCATGCGAGCGGGCCTTTGTTGGCCGGGCTGTTGATCGCACGTCTGAGCTACGAAGAGGCCTTCGCCGTCATCGCGGCCATTCAACTCGCGGCCGGAGGTCTGTTCTGGGCGGCGATGAGACGCCGATAGGGTGCCGGCTAGGATTGCCGGCGATGTTATAATGGCCGCGAGGTGGGCAGGAAAATGATTTGGGCCGTCGCATGCGTATGATGCGTATCATGTGCGTAGTATGATGGAGCGCTGAAGCATGTTCACAGGCATCGTCGAGGAAATGGGCGCGGTGGTGTCCGTGGAGAAGACATTGAAGGGGGCCAAGCTGACTATTTTGGCCTCGATCGTGATGGGCGATCTCAAAATCGGCGACAGTGTGAGCGTCAACGGTGTGTGCTTGACGGCGGTCTCGATCGGCAAGAACGACTTTTCCGTGGACGTGTCTCCGGAGACGCTTGCCGTGACCACGTTGGGCGGAGTCGCCGTCGGCGCTCCGGTCAATTTGGAGCGGGCGATGCGTTTCAACGAACGCATCGGCGGGCATCTGGTGGCCGGTCACGTGGACGGGGTCGGCATCGTCAAGAGTCGGCGGCAGGAAGGCGAGTCCATCGTGATGACCATCGAGGCGCCGGCGTCGATCTTGCGGTACTGCGTGGTCAAGGGCTCGATCGCGATGGACGGCGTCAGCCTGACGATCAATGAGGTCACCGATCGTGCCTTCAGCATTGCCATTATTCCCCATACAGCCAAGGTGACGACGTTGGGGCTGAAGCAGGTGAACGAGCCCCTCAATCTTGAGTCTGACTTGATCGGCAAATACGTCGAGCGGTTGCTTCAGGAGCGGAGTCAGCTTCCCAAAACCAAGGCCCCTCCGGTCATCGATACGGACTATCTTCAGAAGCGGGGCTTGATCTGACGGATTCTTGAGATGGGCCGAAAGTCGGTCGAGCCTCAGGGTTCATTTCGCGCCGAAGAGCGATAGAAGAAATACAGACCGATTCCGGAGAAGACGGAGACGACAATGACCACCAACAGTTGGACGTCGAAGCTAAGCGGGCCGACGAAGACCTTGTACCCCTGCACGACAATGACCGGGAGCGCCACCGCTCCGGCGAGTGCGATCATGTGCCGCCGCTGATAAATCGGCTCACCCGGCCTTCTCCCACCCCTCCCCACGACCGTTACTCCTCGATCGTTGAAAGATCGCCGGGGTCCTGACCCAGTTCTTTGGCTTTCAGAACCCGCCGCATGATTTTTCCAGACCTGGTTTTGGGCAGTGAGGAGACGATGTCGATTTCCGATGGAACGGCGATCTTGCCCAGCTCCTTGAGGACGTGATCTTTGATCGATTTGATCAGCGCTGGACTCTCCTGCTCGCCTTGTTTGAGGATGATGAAGGCCTTGATGGATTCGCCCACCGTTTTGTGCGGTTTGCCGATCACCGCCGCTTCCGCGATGGCGGGGTGGCTGACCAAGGCGCTCTCCACTTCCGCCGTCCCCAATCGGTTGCCGGCCACCTTGATGACGTCGTCCGCCCTTCCCATAAACCAAAAGTAGCCGTCCTCGTCCTTGTGGCAGATGTCCCCGGCGGTATAGCAGTTGGGGATGGTATTCCAATAGGTCTGATACCGTTCGGGATCTTTGTAGATGGTGCGCATCATGGAGGGCCAAGGTTTCTTAATAACGGCCAAACCACCGGCGTTGGGGGGAAGGCTGTTGCCATCGCGATCGACCACATCCGCCTCCACGCCCAAGAACGGTTTGGCCGCGGAGCCCGGTTTGAGCGGCATGGAGGGGAGTGGTGTGACAAGGATGGCGCCGGTCTCCGTCTGCCACCAGGTGTCCATGATGGGTTTCTCTCCTCCGGTGACGCGGTGGAACCACTCCCAGGCTTCCGGGTTGATCGGTTCGCCGACGCTGCCGAGGATGCGGAGCGACGACAAGTCATATTTTGCCGGCCACTCCTCTCCATAGCGCATCAACAGGCGAATCGCGGTCGGGGTGGTGTAAAAAATGGAGACTCCGTATCGCTCGATCAAGTCCCACCAGCGGCCGGGATTCGGATAGTCGGGTTTGCCTTCGGCGGTCAGGATCGTGGCGCCGTTGAGGAGGGGGCCATAGACGATGTAACTGTGTCCCGTGACCCAACCGGGATCGGCCACGCAAAAGTACACATCGTCGTCTTTGAGATCGAAGACGTACTTGGTCGTAATGTACGTGCCCACCATGTAGCCTCCGTGGACGTGGACCACACCCTTGGGTTTGCCGGTGGTGCCCGACGTGTACAGAATGTACAGAAGAGCTTCGGCATCGAGGGGTTCCGCCTGACAGGTGGCCGATTCGCTGCGTATCCATTCGTGCCAGTCGAGTTCCTTGGGTGTCGAGAGTGGATGTTCGGACGGTTGACGGCGCACGATAACGACGTGGTTCACCGTCGGACAGCTCTTGAGGGCTTCATCCACCACCGATTTCAACGGAATCGTCTTGCCCCTGTCGAATCCCACGTCGGCGGTGATGACCGCCTTGGACTCGGCGTCATGGATGCGACTGGCGAGGGCCGGAGCGCTGAAGCCGGAATAGACCACGCTGTGAATCGCTCCGATTCTGGCGCAGGCCAGCATGGCGATCATCTGTTCAGGAATCTTTGGAAGATAAATGGTCACTCGATCGCCTTTCGCGATGCCGAGTTTCTTGAGCGCGTTGGCGCAGCGGTTGACTTGGCGATAGAGCTCCGCGTACGTGAAAACACGCTCTTGATCGTGTTCTCCCACCCAGATCAGCGCCACCTTGTTCTTGCGCCAAGTGCGAACGTGGCGATCGAGACAATTGTAGGCGATGTTGCAGGTGGCGCCGACGAACCACTTGGCCCAGGGATAGTTCCATTCCAGGACGGTGTGCCAGGGAGAAAACCATTCCAATTCTCGTGCCGCGTTGCTCCAAAACCCTTCCGGATCGGCGATGGATTTTTTGTACTCGGTGTCATAGTCCTTGACGTAGGCGTTGGCGACGGTCTGAACGGAGGGACGGTGCAGCCGGCTTTCTTTTAAGAGTGTTTCAATCTCTTCCGTCATGAGTCACGACCTCCTTTTGTGTCGGTCGATAGCACCTGCGCGCATTATGGAGAAAACACGATTCGCCTGCAACCTGAACGAAAGCGGGGGCAAAGACCTAGAATCGGTCGGTGGGATCGCATCAAGTCTGCCCTTTGGAGATCCTTGACAGTGTCTGAGCTCAACGGTAGTCTGGCCCGCGAGCGTTTTCTGATCATCTAAACCGATAAGCCGATCATGATGAGACGGTTTCTGCGTGGGTTGGGAATAATCGGTGTGCTGTCGGGGCAGGCGATCGTGGCCTGGTGGTGCGCCGCGCCTTCGGATGCGTATGCCCAGGCGGGGAAGCCCGAAGGGCTCTACTACAAGTCCTGGGCTGTCATCATCGGCATTGAAAATTACCAGGTGGCTCAACCCCTTCCCGGCGCGATCGCTGACGCGAAACAAGTCGCGCAGGCGTTTCGGCGGTTGGGATTTGACGAGGTCGTGGAGATTTACGAAAAGGACGCCACCTCTCGCCGGCTGCAACAGGTTTTCAACGATATTCTGCCGAGAAAAGTCGGTCGGATGGACAGACTGATCATCTTTTACATCGGTCACGCCGGCGCCGCGCGGGATGCGGAGGGAGAGGAACGGAGCTACCTCGTCCCTCTGGACGCGCAGATCGCCCACGTCAGTAAAGCCATGACGGTCGAGCAGCTCAAGGAATTTACGAGGCGCACCGCGTCGAAACATACGGTGCTCTTGTTCGATGCGCCGGTCTTCGGGTGGGAAGTGACGGCGCCGCCGCGGTTGTCGCTGGAGGGGCGGGTGGCGCCGGAAGATGAGCGGGAGCGACGGGCCGTCCAGGTGGTTAGCGCGGCGGGCAAAGGAGAGATATCGTTACGTCCCGACGGCAAGAGTCTCTTCGTGCGACAGTTGTTGGCCGGCCTCTCCGGCGAAGCGGACTTGGACGGAAACGGATGGCTGATGGCTTCTGAATTGGGAGCCTACCTTGTTGAACGGGTTGAACGTGCATCCGACGGCGCTCAGCATCCCATCAGCCTCAGAATCGACGGCGACGGCGATACCGTGTTCATCGAAGGGGCCTCGATTTCATCTCCGTCGGCGCCCATGTCGGATGGAGAAGCGACATTTCCTTAGCACCGTCTCTCCGGCGTTCAGAGTTTTTGAGGGGAAAGACCTGGCGTTGACGTCAATCGATTCGATCCAAGCCAAGCTAAGCCGAGCACGAGCGACTTCCTACTCCTGTTCTCCGCCTTTCAGATAGCCCAATCCGATCTTGATGGCGCGGCGGGTGATTTCCGCCCGACGCTCTACCGGATAGGCGGCCAAGACGGCCGCGGCCTTTGTGTCCTGCACGTCCAAATTCACGATGGTGATGATGCCGTTGTCGATGTGAATCTCCGCCATAAACAAGTTCTCCCGATCACGTGGTTGGTCGATTGGTCTTCCGATCCATGGTGGAAAGAAAGACCGAGGACATTTTCGTACCGATTGAAAGGCTGTTTCGTTGACGGAACCAGGGGGGCATGTTAGCATGAAATCGCTTTTTTCTCGTGCTGATGGACGGTAGCCCTCACGGGGATCGTCCTGTGATTCGGAAGGAGGATTCTTATGATGCGGCGGCAGACGAGGCTGGTCAACACGGGTCTTGTAGCCCTTCTGCTGGTGGGGCTCACGGCTTGTGGCGGTCCTCCCAAGTGGGTGGAAAGAGGGTCCGGGGCATTCAATGAAAAAGACCGGAAAGCGTTTTATGGGGTGGGGTCGGTGGTGGGCGTGAAGAACGAGCCCCTTGCCTGGGATACTGCTGAAAATCGAGCGCGCGCGGAAATCGCCAAGACGTTTGAAACCTACACGGGCTATCTGATGAGAGACTATGCCGCCTCGACGACGGCGGGAGATTTTACACGGAACACCGAAGAGCAAAACGTCGAACGGGCCATCAAAACGGTCACCACGGTGACGTTGAGCGGCGTGCGTCCCGTCGATCGCTATAAAAATGAAAAAACCAACACCTACTACGTGCTCGCCAAGCTCAGTCTGGAAGACATGAAGAACAATCTCGAACGGGCCAAGGAGCTGAACGCGGAGGTGCGCGACTTTGTCCGCAAAAACGCGGATCGCCTGTTTGATCGTCTTGAAAAAGAGGAAGAGAAACGAGGGATCCGATAAGGTCGCCACGCAGCTTTTGTAGGCGCAATGTTTAGATGTTTCAAGGAGTCATCGACGTGATCCGAACCGCGTTCCGGCCCGTCGTTCCGTTGTTCGCATGCGCGCTTCTCGCGGTGGGAGGCTGCGGGCACGAGGTCAAAGTGACCCGCGTGGACGCCGGCGTCGTGACCGATCTCAGCGGCCGCTGGAACGACACGGATTCGCGGATGGTGGCCGAAGCGATGGTGAAGGAGGCCTTGGAATACCCCTGGCTCGGGAACTTCTCGAAGGCGAAACAGCGTCAGCCGGTCGTGGTGGTCGGCACGGTGGTCAACAGCAGTCATGAGCACATCAACGTCAAGACCTTCATCACGGATCTGGAGCGGGAGCTCACCAACTCTCAAAAAGTCACGTTCGTAGCGGGCAAGCAAGAACGGGAGGAAGTCCGGGCCGAGCGGAAAGAACAGGCGGTCTATGCCCGCGAAGACACCCAAAAAGCTCCGGGGAAAGAGAGCGGAGCCGACTTCATGTTGAAGGGAACCATCGCCACGATTGTGGACGAGGCCGACGGCACCAAGGCGGTGTTCTATCAAGTGGACCTTCAGATGATCGATTTGGAAAGCAACGCGAAGGTCTGGTACGGGCAGAAGAAGATCAAGAAAGTGGTCGAAAGGAAACGGACGGTGTTTTAACAGGTCCGAGAGTTGAAATCCCTCCTCCTCCTGGGCTTCAGCCGCCGTAGTTCCACGCGGCGATCAAGCGGTCCCATTGCAAACGGTTCCCTCTTCCTTGTCATAGCCGTCATAGGCCTTCTCGCCGGCTGTACATCCACCAACCGCTACGCCCTCATTGAGCAAAGTCTGCTCGCGGGCGACCCCGTCCAGGCCGCTTCAATTGTCGAACGGGCTGAATCGGAGTACGGATCAAAGAGCCGTCTGTTGTACTTGATGGATCGGGGAATGGCCCTGCATTTGGCGGGAGACTACGCGCAAAGCAACGAAGCGCTTGAGCAGGCCGAAGAGATCGTCGAGCGGCTCTACACCAGGACTATTCGATCCGAAACGCTGGCGTTTCTGACGAACGACAATGCCCTGCCGTATGAGGGGGATCCCTATGAGCACGTCATGATCAACGTGGTGAAGGCCCTCAATTATGCGGCGCAGAACGACGTCGCGGGAGCGTTGGTGGAGGCCAGGCGCATCGATCATCGCCTCAACGTGCTGAGCGATAGGCTCAAGGGCAAGGGCAAGGGAAAGAACGGCTACGGAAACGACGGCTTCGCCCGCTACCTGAGCGGCATATTGTACGAAGCGGCGGGGGATCTGAACAACGCGTTCATTGCCTATCGCAACGCTTGCGAGGCCTATGAGGCGATGCGCGGCTGGTCCCAGGTGGCCTGTCCTCCGTCGTTGCGCGCCGATTTGTTGTCATCCGCCGAAGCCCTCGGACTTGCGGAGGAGGTGGATCGGTATCGGAGCACATATCCCGACATCGAATGGTTGTCCGCGTCGGCCCGTCAACGGCTCGCCCAAGTCGTCATGATCAGCTATAATGGGCGCGCCCCTCGGAAAGAGGATCTGTATCTTGATCTCCCGATCAGTCTGGACGCCTTGCAGTTGGTGTTGTTGAATCGCGGATTCTCCCCTTCGTTCGGAAGCCGGGATCGGGTGATGGACAGCGTTCTCTACGGACTCAGCGGGCGGGTGGTGAGAGTCGCGCTTCCCCGCTTGGTTCAACAAAAGACGAAAATTTCTGTCGAGACCATGACGTTGACCGACGAGCAAGGCGCCTCCTACGCCACCCGGTCGGAACGAGTCCAAGATCTGACGGCATTGGCGGAGAAGACCCTCGCGGAGCGTCTGCCCGCCATGACCGTGAAGGCCGTGGCTCGGGCCGCCACGAAATTTTCCATGGCGGAGGGAGCGGTCATCGGCTCTCAACAGGCCGTGGGGAGAGACGCCGCGCCGTGGGTGGGGTTGTTGGTGGGCCTGCTGGCCAAGGGGTTGGCCGTGGCTTCGGAAGAAGCCGATAAACGGAGTTGGCGGACCCTGCCGGATGAAATCCACGTGGCGCGGGTGTGGGTGCCTTCGGGTCGGTATCGGGCAACCGTTCATCCTTCAGGCGGGGGCGTGGCTGTCTGGGCGGCCGGGGCGGAGGAATCAGTTCTTAATCTTGCCCCTGGTCAAACAATGTTTCTCATTCGGCGCGTGGTGCAATGATGCTCGCTTGCCGAATCAGGCTGCGTCGATCCGCTCTGCGTTCTGTTCTCACGGTAAGCTGCATCGGACTGATCGGGCCGTCCTGGCTCGGTTGCGCATGGATCGGTGGACAGGCCGAGCCGGCCTGGATCGACAACGCCAATCGTAAGTATCCTCCGGCCGAGTATCTGACCGGCATGGGACAGGCCGATAATCGGCAAGGCGCGGCCGATCAGGCGTACGCGGCCGTGGCGCGGATTTTCAAGGCGGAGGTGGACGCCCGCGCAAAAGACTGGGAGTCCTATTTTGTGATCGAACGGCGGGGCTCGACGAACGTGGAACGGAGGTTGGCGCTGGAGACCGTCACGAAAGTTTCGACCGACAAGGTGCTTGAGAACGTCAGGGTGCTGGAAACCTGGCACGATAGGACCAAAGGATTGTACTATGCGTTGGCCGTGCTGAACCGCGCTCAAGCGGAGGCTTCGTTGTTGGATCGGTTGTCGGCGCTGGACAGGGCGATTGAGTCGGACATCGCGGAATCGCGGCGCGCGTCGGACAAGTTGATCACGGTTCGCAACTTGCGGAAGGCCGTCGGAAATTTGGTGTTGCGGGAGGTGTATAATGCCGACCTGCGCGTCGTTCGTCCGAGCGGGCGAGGCGAGGCCTCTCCGTACGATATGAACGACATATCCAAGGAGCTGGCGCGATTTCTTTCCACCAACTTGGTGGTGGCGGTGCGTATGGTCGGCGACCATGCCGAAGTCGCGCAACAAGCCCTGATGGAAGGATTGATCCGCGAGGGGATCACCGTGAGGGCGGAGGGCGGTGAAGGCATGGACGTGGCATTGACGGTGCGAGGCGTCACCCGGCTTTTGCCCGTTGAGGTCCATGATCCCTATTTCAAGTACGTTCGCTGGTGCGGCGATGTCGAGGTGACGGACACGGCGAGCGGCCGCGTTCTGGGCGTTGTTTCACGAGGCGGAAAAGAAGGACATCTCACGGAGCGGGAGGCGACGACCAGGGCTTTGCGGGACATGCAGCAACACCTGTCGTCGGAAGTGGCGGTCTTGATTGCGGCACATATTTTCGGAGAAGCCGAATTGCCGACGCCGGAGGGAATGCAGGCCGGTTGTCCGAGAGATGAGCGGTCCAACGAGATGAAACCGTAGCGATTCATCGATCATGACGAGGAGGTGTGACACGGTGAGCACGATCGGAAAAACGCCGGTAATAAGCAAGGCTCCGCGGAGTCGGGGCAGGGGGTTGACCAAAACGGGCCCGAAAATTTCAAGTCGTTTGGCCAAACAACGGTTGAACGAGCGGTTGAAAAAAGACACCGAGTCGTTCAATCAGGGCAATCTTGCCGTGACTTTGCGGAAGGAAGGTTACGAGGAGTTGCCGCTGGACGAGTTGCAAGACCGTCTCTCCAAACTGCCGGGGCCGTTGGCGGAAATCATCCTAAAGGGGAGGGTGTAAGCGGATGCCGTACTATTACTTCGACTCGACAGCGCTTGTGAAACGATACAGCATGGAACGGGGGACCAGGATCGTCAATAAACTGCTGGTCAAGCGGGGAAAGGTCGCCGTTCTTCCGCCTTGGTCCGTGACGGATTTCTACACCGCCATGACCACGCGCGCTCAGGAAGGAAAAATCACCAGAGACGACTGCTACTCGGTGCTCTACAAGTTTGAGATTGAGTCGAAAGAGGGGTTGTTTCATTTCATCGTTCCGACCGTCACGACGTACCTCTCGACCAAGGAGTTGGCTTTGGAATATCCGTTTCTACGGTCTCCGCAGGTGATGCATCTGGCGCTGGCGTTGGAACTGAAGCCGCTCCGATTGACCGTGGTGAGCGCCGATGCCCAGTTGCTGCTTGCCTCAAAAACGGCGGGGCTGCACATCATCAATCCGGAAGAGGACTGACGGCGGCCGTCCGAGAGTTATGACGGTCAGGGTTTGTCCGTCGAAAGTTTTTTGCCGAGACGGCGGGCGAGCCGCACCATGCCGGGCGAGCGGTCGTCCGGGCTGAGCAGCACGTTCAGCAGGTGCGGGCGGCTCCGGTCCACAAAGGCCGAGGCCAGACGTTCTTCAAACTCTCGTTGCGTCTCGACGCGGGATCCCACGCCGCCTCCAATCAGTTCGAAGATCTTGTCGTAGCGCCATTCATGCAGGTCGTTGAACGGCCCTTCCAGGATTTCCCGCTCCGTCGAATAGCCGCGGTTGTTCAGGACGACGACGATGGGGGCCAGCCCGTATCGGACGCAACTGGCCAGCTCCGTTCCCGTCATTTGGAACGCTCCGTCTCCCACCAGCACAAGGGGACGGAGCGCCGGATCGGCGAACGAGGCGCCGAGGGCGGCCGGCACGGCGAATCCCATCGAGGTGTAATAGGCGGGAGAGAGAAACTCGAAGCGATGACGCACGTGCAGGTCCGCCGCGGCGAACAGCGATTCGCCCACGTCGGCGATGACGACGATCTTGTCCGTCAAGACGCTATCGAGGTGTCGAAACAGACCGTCCAAGGTGATCGGCGAATCGGGAGAGGGGGGAGGCTGCGGGGTGATGACGTGGGACGGCAGTTTCCGAAGGGGGAAGACCGGAAGAGGAGTCTGCACAAGGGCTCGCACGAAATCCTGGAACTTGATGGCGTCGAACCGATGGTGTTTGATGGCGACCCGGTCGGCCGTGGCGTGGATGGTCCGCCCTTCCGAAAGCAGCGGCGAGCGCACGTCGAGGTCTTCGACATCGGAAAGAATCGAACCGAGAATCAGAAGGCAGTCGGACTCGTTGATAAATTGCTGGACTTCCTCCCGTCCGATAAGCCCTCCATAGACGCCGACGTAGAGGGGATGATCTTCCCGAATGATGGATTTCCCCAAGAGGGTTGACGCGATCGGAACGTTCATCCGCTCGACCAGTTTGGCAAGATCGTCTTGCAAGCCGAATCGGCCGACCTCCGCCCCCACCAACATGGCCGGTTTCTTGGCCAGGGCCAACATGGACCGCACTTCCGCGACGGCTTCTTCCAAAGCGGCCGGATCGCTAGGCTCATCCTCGATACAGATCGGTTTCATCGTATCGGGCAGGGGGGTGTGGACCATGTCGCGGGGAATCTCCAGGTAGATGGGGCGGCGATAGCGGAGGAGCGCGGCGAACGCCCGATCCATCTCCCGTTCCGCGGTGAGCGGATCATCGAGCGTCACGGCGGCCACCGTCATCCGTTCGAACACTTCGCGCTGAGTGGAAAAATCACGGACCATATGATGAAGATAGGGAGTGCGCGTCCGCTCCGAAAGACCCGGCGAGCCGGTTAGCAAGACCACCGGCGACCGTTCGGCGTAGGCGCAGGCGATGGCGTTGACGGTGTTGAGTCCCCCGACGCAATAGGTGACGCAGACGGCGCCGATGCCGTTGATGCGGGCGTAAGCGTCGGCCGCAAAACCGGCGCAGTCCTCTCGAGTCGTGGCGACGTGTTTGATAGGGGACGCTTCGATGAGCTGAAACAGCGAGAGAACGTAGTCCCCAGGGATGCCGAAAATATGGCGGATGCCGAGCCGATGCAGCCGATCCAACACCGCGGAACCGATCGTCGCCTTGTTGTTCATCTGGTGTGCTCCTTGTTCTCCGATCGGTCTCAGAAAACCATACCCTCGGTTGTCCGTCAAGCCATGCCCGTATCCATGCTCGTATTTTATGAAGCGCAAAGCCTCTTGATCTTTTTCGCCCGGATAAGGATAAGTGACCCATGACCATCGGCTCCGACACGGTGACGGCTCGGATGACGCTCAATCGGCAGTGGACTAGGCACGAGCCCGGCCATCTCTGGGTCTATGCGGGTCATGTCGGTAATGTCAAGGGACGAGCGGCGCCCGGCGATCTGGTCGAAGTCCTCCGGCCGGACGGTCGTCGGCACGGAATCGGCTTTTTCAATCCCGCCTCGAAGATCATGGTCCGTCTGTTGACGTTCGAGGATGAGCGTATCGACGAGGTCTTCTGGAGAAACAGGATCGATCAGGCGATTCGTCTGCGGCAACGGGTCGTGAACGGAACGAACGCCTATCGGCTGATTTACGGGGAGGGGGACCGATTGCCGGGCTTGATCGTGGATCGCTACGATCACGTTCTGGTGATGCAAACGTTGTCCTATGGGATGGATCACCGTAAAGACGTGCTGGCGGACATCCTGATGCAGGAGACGGGTGTGTCGGCCGTCTATCTCAGGAACGACGCGAAAAGCCGGAGGCTGGAGGGATTGCCTCTCGAACGGAGATTCTTGCGCGGCGGAGGGCCGACGGAAATCGAAATCAAAGAAGGGCGGGCGCGATTTCTCGTCGATATCGAACGGGGGCAGAAGACCGGGTGGTTTTGCGATCAGCGCGGGAATCGGCTGGCGGCGGCGAAGCTCGCCGAGGGCGGAGAGGTGTTGGACGTGTTCTGCCATACCGGCGCGTTCAGCATCCATGCGGCGTTGGCCGGAGCGCGCTCGGTGGAAGGACTCGACGTCGGCGAGGAAGCATTGGCCTCGGCGCGCCGACACACGGTCATGAATCAGATAGAGTCACGATGCCTCTATCGAAAGGTGGACGCCTTCGAGGAAATGCGCAACCTCGTCAAGGCCGACCGCCGTTACGATCTGGTGATGCTCGATCCCCCGGCCTTCGCCAGGAGCAAAGAAGCGATTCCCCGCGCGCTGGCCGGATACAAAGACGTCAATCTTTTAGGAATCAAGCTGCTCAAGCCGGAGGGATTCTTGATCACCAGCTCCTGTTCGCAACCGATCTCGGAGGAAGCGCTCTGGGGGGCGGTTCGATCGGCGGCGAAAGACGTCGGACGGCAGATACGACTTCTCGAAAGCCGCGGGCAGGGGTCTGATCATCCGGTTCTCGCTAGTATGCCGGAGACACGGTATCTCAAGTGTTTCATCGCGCAGGTCTTTTAGCTCGGCCTCCGCTGATCGTGCAGGGCTTCGCTCTTGTGCGCGGGCGAAGTCCAAGTTTATGATGGCGCCCGCGGCGGGCGAGAACATTGAGATAAGGATCGTGATAAAGGAGCGTCAAGCATGAAGAACAGGGGATCTGCCGAGCAAGCGGGTGCCGTAAGGATTGAGCGGGATACGATGGGCGAATTGGCCGTGCCGGCCGACGCCTACTACGGCGTGCAGACGGCGCGCGCAATCGAGAACTTTCCCATCAGCTCTCTGCGGATGCCCCGTTCGATGATTCGGGCGATGGGGTTGATCAAGCGGGCTGCGGCGACGGTGAACCATTCGCTGGGTCTCCTCGACAAAACGATCGCGGACGCCATTTATCAAGCGGCCGGCGAAGTGGTGGAGGGCAAACTGGACGGCGAGTTTCCGGTGGATATTTTTCAGACCGGCTCCGGCACCTCCACCAACATGAACACAAACGAAGTGATTTCCAACCGGGCCACCGAGTTGTTGGGCGGCGCTCGCGGCAGCAAACTGGTGCATCCCAACGATCATGTGAACCTCGGCCAGTCGAGCAACGACGTGATTCCCACCGCCATCCACATTGCCGCGTCTGAGACGATCCACCGACACCTCTTGCCGGCTTTGAGTCGCTTGCACAAGGCACTCGATGGCAAGGCCCAGGAGTTCGACGGGATCGTCAAGATCGGCCGCACGCATCTTCAGGACGCCACCCCGGTGCGGTTGGGACAGGAATTCGGCGGCTATGCCCGCCAAATCGAACTGGGGATCGAACGGGTGAAGCGGGCGCAAGCGGCGCTGGCCGAGGTTGCTCTCGGAGGGACCGCCGTCGGCACGGGGCTGAACTGTCACCCGGAGTTCCCGGCGAAAGTTTTGGCGATCATTTCGAAAGAGACCGGCTGTCTGTTCCGAGAAGCAGTCAATCACTTTGAAGCGCAGTCGGCGCAGGATTCGCTGGTCGAAGCCAGCGGGGCCTTACGAACGGTGGCCGTGAGTCTCATGAAGATCGCCAATGATATTCGGTGGCTGGGGTCCGGCCCGCGCTGCGGGATCGGGGAGATCTTCCTACCTGAAACTCAGCCAGGCTCTTCCATCATGCCGGGGAAGGTCAATCCCGTGATCGCCGAATCCGTCACCATGGTCTGCGCCCAGGTGATCGGCAATGATGTGACAATGACGGTTGCCGGACAGGCCGCCAATTTTGAACTGATCGTCATGCTCCCGGTCATGGCATATAACCTGCTGCAATCCATCGAGCTGTTGGCCGCCGTCTCCGACAATTTTGCCGCGAAGTGCATTGAAGGGATTAAGGCGAATGAAGAGCGGTGCCGAAGTTTGATCGAACAGAGTCTGGCCATGTGCACGGCCCTGGCGCCGGAAATCGGTTATGAAGCGGCGGCCAAGTTGGCGAAAGAGGCCTACAAGTCCGGACGAACGGTCAGAGAGGTGGCCAAGGAGCAACAGGTGCTGCCAGAGGCTCGCCTCGCCGAGCTGCTCGATCCCTGGCGCATGACCGAGCCGGGCGGGCCGGTCGGCAGTGCCGGGGGCTAACCTACGAAGATCACTGGCTTTCGGAGCCCATCTCTCCTCAGACCTGACGGAGGAAGGATGAGGAAACACAGATTCACCACTGTCGGCGAGACGCTGGGCTCTCTGCTGCGCCGCTTGTTTGCAGTGCCGGTTGCGGTTCTTTTCATAGGATGCGCAACAATCGACCGCCAGCTTGTTCAAAGTGAACAGGATCTCGTGAGCCTCACCACCGGGACGAGGGGAGGAGATTGTTGCATGATGGCCAGAGGAACACCGAAGCAAACGGCCTTGGTACGGACGGCGACAGGGTTTCTGGGGCGATCATCGATTCATCTCAACGGCCGATCCTATTCATCGGACTGTTCGGGCCTCGTTCGGGCCGTCTATGCGGTGCAACAGATCGACTTGTACGGTGGGTTGGGTGACCTGGATGGCGGAAACGGCGTGGGACGTATCTATACCCATGTGATGCAACACGGAAACATTCATTATGGGCCGACCGTTCGTCCGGGAGACGTGGTCTTTTTTCATAATACGTGGGATTTTAACGGTGACGGTTTGCCGAACGATCCGCTCACCCACGTGGGAGTGGTGGAGCAGGTGGAACGTGACGGCACCGTGATCTTTGTGAGTTGGGTGTCGTCGGGCGTTGAGCGGTATCGGATGAATCTTCAACGGCCCGATACACATAAGGCTGGAAACGGCCGGATTCTCAATGACTATCTGCGCCGAAAGGGGGCTGGTGACCATCCGGCCACTCGGTACTTGACCGGGCAACTCTTTGCCGCGTTTGGGACATTGCTCCGATAGTTATCTGTCGTTCAGGGACCAATCATCACTGGATTCATATCATCAAAAGTCCTCACTTAATTATCAATAAAATTGAATGAAAATGTGTAAAAATTTTCTTTCAAGGATTGGTTCTTTATCTCATTGAAAACAAATTAAAAATTCAAAGTTGCTTGGAAGAGAGGAATTAAGATGTAAACAGGGTTTACACTCAAAGAAACTGGTAACAAAATGAGCATCAAAGATAGTTTCAATTTATCAACGAGTTGAAATGGAAATTTGAGAAGAGCAAGAAATTTGCTTGTGCTGGCTGGTTAGCTGGTTAGGTTGGTTAGTGGTGAAACTGATTAGGGCATAAGAGAGGAACAGATCATGAAAGCAACAAGGAAAAAGAGAATGGTTTTCGGTGCCATTGTAGGAGCGGTGAGCATTCTGCTCTTGCAGGCGCCGGCCTGGGCCTTGCCGATCGTGTTTAACTTGGGGTATGGGGGGACGGTGTCCTACAGTGGCGGGGCCAGTGCCTTTACCACGACCAACGGGGTGGTGCGGTCGGTGGGCAATGGGACCACGACCCTGGCGATCACGGGGGGCGATCTGGACTTTGCCACAGGGCTCTATACGGGCGGGGCCTCGACCGGGACGGGGTTTCAGAACATGTATGCCGCGGGGGGCTCGTTCAGCATTTATGGGGACATGGGCAGTGGGACGCAGTTATTGTTGGCGGGGAC
>JANDJI010000003.1 GCA_024331125.1 Nitrospira sp. | reverse complement strand
TCCCCTGATACAACACCCAAAAAATCCCAATCGCCAACATCGCAAACCACCCAATCTTCCACGGCCGCGAATCATACCACTGCGAAATGTCATAGCCCCGCTCTGCCGCCATAATGAATCCCTCCTTCTACAAAGATGACATGCCTCCGCATTATGATTTCACATGTGGCCCTTACGACCGGCCCGGCGCCCTCCGACCTCCCCACCGTTTCGACTTCGAGATTTCATACCCGATCAACGCAAGGAGCAGGAGAATCATGAGAGGGCCCACCGCCTTTTGTGAGATCTTCCCATAATCCGCTTGCTGCACCCGCAGCAGATACGACGAATGGCTGAATCCCTCCGGCATGATGACGAACGTGTACAGCCCCTTGCTCAAATTTGCCTCCCCTCGAAGCACGCCGTCCGGATGAGTGACCGGAGGCCAATAGGCCACCGTCTGCTCCTCCGATAGCCCGTCGGTGCCCCTGACCACGCGAACCCCCACCGGCAAGGTGCGCAACACCGGATCCACCAGATCGAGCACCAAAAATGTATCGCCTTCGCCGGGAATCTCCGTACAGTATTGAGCCTTGGCCTCATACTGAGGCTGATACGCGTTAAAATGGACCAGATTGCCGCCCACCCGTCGCACACAGATATCGTCTTCCAACGCCACATTACCATGAGCTGCCGCGATGCCCGGGAAGAGCGCGGCCACGAGAATAACTGCAACCGACAATGCGACCATGTCTCTTACCTCCCCCGGTAAAGACTTATGAACGATCCGTCCTTCTCCCTCCCGCCGAAAGACGCCCGGAACCTTGCCCCGGCCGCCTCTTTTTCAATATTCAACTCGATAAACCCCGTTTCGTCAAGGCCGGCATGGCAAAAAACTCGGACCATGCGCACCCTGACCATACTCGTGGTCATGACCAACGGTCATGCAATGACGAACCGAGGTCGATACGTCGTGGTAAGCAGGGGCGGCTATTCGGCGCCGGCCGCAGACGCTCTATCACTGAATGGCGACGTTCGGGGCTTCGTCCAGCCAAACGTCTCCTTCGGATGAGGGCTCAACCGTGCTGTTGAGCGATTTGAAGTCGAACAGGCGAGGATCCATCAAGAGCGACGGCGCGACGTTGGTGATGGCGGCGGCGATGCTGTCCGAGCAGCCCGGCGAGTCTCGCTCCCATTCGCGGAGCCAGGCCTTCACTTTCTTTCGCTTCATGTCCTCCTGCGACCCGCATAGGTCGCAGGGAATGATCGGGAAATTTCGGAGCTCCGCATAACGAGCCAAATCCGATTCTTTCACGAACACCAGAGGGCGGATCACGAGATGCCGTCCGTCTTTCGAGCGCAATTTGGGCGGCATGGCCTTGAGCTTGCCGGTGTAGAACAGATTCAAAAACAACGTTTCGATAATGTCATCGCGATGATGGCCCAGCGCGATCTTGGTGGCGCCGAGTTCCGTCGCAATCCGATAGAGATGTCCCCGGCGCAGTCGCGAACAGAGCGAACAGGTTGTCTGCCCCTCCGGAATGAGTCGTTTCACGATCGAGTAGGTGTCACGCGATTCAATGTGATAGGGGACGCCCAAACCGGTCAGATACTCGGGCAGGATATGGGCCGGGAACCCCGGCTGTTTTTGGTCGAGATTGACGGCAACGAGATCGAACCGTACCGGGGCGCGACGTTGCAACACGAGCAGGATATCGAGCAACCCGTAACTGTCTTTCCCGCCGGACAAACACACCATCACCTTATCGCCGTCCTCGATTAAGCGATAATCGGCGATGGCCTGCCCCACCAGTCGGCACAGACGTGTCCGGAGCTTCTCCGTCTCGTCGTCTAATTTCCGGCCATCGCTGTGTGATGAACACGGCACTGGTGCACGAGCGCGCATGGGCACGATTGTACCTGCGCCGATGGCCTGCTGTCGATCATGGCCGGCTTCCCCATCGGCGGTTCCTACAGAGAACCGCCAGAGAACCGCCGCCCGCTTGAGTGAGAACGAACGTCGCAGTATCCTCACATGTGCCATTTGGACGAAAGGGTCAATGGAACGATGACACCTGCTGAAGCCGCGGCCGCTCTTCTCCGGACGATGCCGCCGCCTTTAACAACGACGCAGCTCGATGAGTACGGCATTTCTGTGTCCGAGGCCGATCTCTCCCTGATCTCGCGGGAAATTTTGTCATTGAACCTCTACTGGATTCTGGCCGCCATCGACGCCCATATCCCCCCCGCCTATCGCACCGCGATTCGCGAGATGCTGCTGCGCTCAATCAAAGCGACCTGGTGGGACAAGGGTTTCATAGGAAGCGGCACCTGGGAGGACTATCTCCAAGAATTGGAAGAGCGGCGCGCCCGATACGGGTATTTAGTCGATTATGAGGGCATGAGCCACATGGCCGTGAGCGCCGAAACGGCCTCGTTGATCGAGGATCACGGCTTCCTCTCGTCGGAGGAAGACCGCAACAAATTGCTGGTCCTTTTGATCGATTACGCGCCGGCGGCGCACTACGGCAAATTGCTGGAAGAGGCGGGGTAACGATCTCGCAATGCTCCGCTCGAACGCCGTTCTCGGAAAACAGGAACCGAACCCGGTTTCGAGGGACGGCTCTCGACTCCAAGTCGAGCGCCTGACGCAAGAGACCGGGGCGTAGGCGAAGGACGAAGGCTGGCAATCAGCCAGGAAGGGCTTCTGCCCCTACAGATATCGATGCGAAAGCACCTTCCCGTTGCCGTCGAGTTCGTAGAGCAGCGGGGCGCCGGTGGGAATATTCAACTCCAACACCTGTTCTTTCGATAACCGCTCCAGCTCCATGACCAACGCGCGAAGGCTGTTGCCATGGGCGGCGATCAGAATCGTCTCTCCCTTGAGCAGATAGGGCTTGATCGCCGTTTCATAATAGGGGAGGACCCGCTCGGCGGTATCTTTCAGGCTTTCTCCGCCCGGCGGCCTCACGTCATAGCTTCTCCGCCACAATTTGACTTGCGCCTCGCCGTATTTCTGCGCGGTTTCCGCTTTATTGAGCCCTTGAAGCTCCCCGTACATTCGCTCGTTTAGAGCCTGATTCTTCTCAACGGGAACGTGCGTTTGCCCGATGGTTTCCAAGACAAGACGCAACGTGTCGTTCGCGCGGCTCAACATGGAGGTGAACGCGCGATCAAACCTGAATCCTTGCAGTTTCTTGCCGGCCTGTTTCGCTTCCTCGACGCCCCGCGGCGACAGAGGGACGTCCACCCACCCGGTAAAACGATTCTCCAGATTCCATTGGGACTCACCGTGTCGGAGCAAAACCAGCCGGGCCGTCATACACTCCTCCTTGCTCATCACCACTCCAGCCCCCGAGATAAGAAGACTTCAACGTCCCGTCCTTCTCACGTGCTGCGAGGGACGGCTCGGGGCGCGGGAACGAACCGACTATTGCGAGCGACGCTCGCTCACCTTCACCCTCGTGAATTCGACTTGTTTAACCGGCCGGCCGTCACGATCCGGAGCCCCTTCTTGCGCCATCTTGGCAAGGGAGATGAAAAAGAGGATGTACAACGCAACACCGACCCAGATGACGTAGGGCTGTACTCCGCCGGCTTCCTTGAGGGCGACTTCACGATCGGCCGGGCTCAGCCCCCCGATCTTCTTAATCCTTTCAATATGCTCTCTGCAATGCCAATAGTACAAATAGTTTCCCGTCACGCCGGCCATGATACCCCAGATAAGACCGGCGCTCATATCGCCCGTGAGGTAGGCGGACACCATGGGGCCGACGGCATAGACGAACGCATGGAGATACATCTTGCGGTAGAGAAACCAGAGAAACGAAATATAGAGAAACGCGGGCCAGTTCCAGGAAAGCGCGAACCTCGGTCCTCCGCTCGATGCAAACTTCTTGAACGTTTCGAGGTAGCGATCGGCATTGGGACCGATGAACAGCCGCCAAAGCCTCTCCTCGTCCTGACTTGACGCGGCGGACGATTGATCGACCGACGCCGTCTCAGACCTGCCGGACTCATCGAGAGGCGCCCCGCATTGAGGGCAAAAATTGGCTTCTTCCGGGCTCTGCCGACTGCAACGGTTGCAAGACTTCATCGCGGCGCAGCTTACCACACCTCCTGGAAGATCAAAAAGAAGGAAGGCTTGACCGCAGCCGATTCGCGGATCATCTCCGGTCATCCCTCTCGGGTTCCTTCTTCGCCTTCGCCTTATTGCTTTCACGCCGCCCCTGTGCTAGCTTCCGTTTCTTTCCACGCACAGGATGTCGTTGACCATGCTGACCGAAGAACTGAAAGAAGCCGCAGCCAAATATTTGATGCAGACGTATACCCGTCAACCCATCTCGATCGCTCGAGGGAAGGGCGCAAAAGTGTACGATTTGGAAGGCCGGGAGTACCTCGACTTCGTCGGAGGAATCGCGGTCAACGTCCTCGGCCACACGCACCCGGACCTCGTCCACGCGATTCACCGGCAAGCCATGCAATTGATCCACGTCTCCAACCTCTACTACACGGAACCGCAGGTCCACCTGGCAAAGACGCTGGTCGAACATTCCTTCGCCGACCGCGTGTTCTTCTGCAACAGCGGGGCGGAAGCCAACGAAGCCGCCATCAAATTGGCCCGGCGTTACGCGCACCAGAAGTACGGAGCGGACCGTTTCGAAGTCATCACCATGTACAATTCGTTTCACGGCAGAACGTTGGCGACCATCACGGCGACCGGACAAGACAAAGTCCAGAAGGGATTTGAGCCGCTGATGCCGGGATTCCGATACGTTCCCTTCAACGATTTCTCGGCGATCGAGGCCGCAGCCGGCAAGCAAACCGCCGCCGTCATGCTGGAGCCGATCCAAGGAGAAGGGGGCGTGCACGTCGCCGATCGAGCCTACCTGCGTGAACTCCGCGAGTTCTGCACGAAACACGATATCCTGCTCGTTTTCGATGAAGTGCAGACAGGCATGGGCCGCACCGGGACGCTCTTCGCGTACCAACAGATGGGCGTGGAGCCCGACATCATGACCTTGGCCAAGGGATTGGGCGGAGGTGTGCCGATCGGAGCCTGTTTGGCGAAGGAAGCGGTCGCGGCGGCCTTTACCCCCGGCTCCCACGCCTCGACTTTCGGAGGGAATCCGCTGGCGTGCGCCGCGGGGTTGACCGTTCTTCGAACCCTGATCGAGGGATCCGTTTTGGATCACGCCAAACGAATGGGCGACTATTTGGCGAAAGGACTGGCGGAGTGCAAGGATCGCCATCGAATCGTACGGGAAGTCCGGGGACTCGGTCTTTTGCAGGGCATGGAACTGGACACCGACGCCAAGGCGATCGTGGGGGATTGTCTCAACCGAGGCGTGCTGGTCAACGCAACCAGCGAACGGGTCCTGCGATTCGTTCCGCCGTTGATCATCACGGAACGGGACATCGACAAATTGATCGAGACCTTGACCGCGGTCCTCAACCGTCGAGTCACCGACGAACGAGCCGTCCATCACTAAAAATACGCGCGACACATGGCACGAGGGACACCACAGCCGCGCCGCGTGCCCGTCTACGCCAAGGATCTTTTGGACGTAGGGGCACTGGCTTGCCGACAAATCGACGATTTGTTGCGTTTGGCCGGCTTGTTGAAGACCAAACAACGAAGGGGAATCCCCCACCGCCTGCTGTCAGGAAAGACCCTGGGACTGCTCTTCCAAAAACCCTCGACCCGCACCAGGGTGTCGTTTGAATCGGGAATGACCCAACTGGGAGGCCACGCCCTGGTCTTGCCCACCGGCGACAGCCAGCTCTCGCGCGGAGAAAGCATCGCCGATACGGCGCGGGTGTTGTCCCGTTATCTGGACGGCATTGTGATCCGCACGTTCGATCACGCCATCGTGCAAGAATGGGCCGCGACCTCGTCCATGTCCGTCATCAACGGACTGACCGACCATAGCCATCCCTGTCAAGCGCTGTCCGACCTGCTGACGATTCAAGAACGCAAGGGACGACTTAAGGGATTGACCTTGGCCTACGTGGGCGACGGCAATAACGTGGCGAACTCGCTCATCGAAGCGGGAGCCAAAATGGGCATGCGGGTCGTCGCCGGCTGTCCATCCGGCTATCAACCGGACCAGCAGGTGATCGAACGGGCTCGAGTCGAGGCCGAAACCACCGGGGCCGTCATCGAGGTGATTGAAGACCCTCTGGTCGCGGTGAAAGAGGCGGACGTCCTCTATACCGACGTCTGGATCAGCATGGGCCGCGAGCGGGAACAGGCCAAGCGGCTCAAGGCCTTGGCTCCCTATCGGCTGGATGCTCGATT
This sequence comes from Nitrospira sp., assembly GCA_024331125.1. Taxonomy (GTDB): domain Bacteria; phylum Nitrospirota; class Nitrospiria; order Nitrospirales; family Nitrospiraceae; genus Nitrospira_D. The sequence goes on along the minus strand of JANDJI010000003.1, from coordinate 501,187 downwards.
GTTGCGGCGGGCCAAACCCGACGCCATCGTCATGCACTGCCTGCCGGCCCATCGAGGCGAAGAGATCACCGCCGACGTGCTCGACGGCCCCCGATCGGTCGTCATCGATCAAGCGGAAAACCGCCTGCACATGCAGAAGGCGATTTTAGTCCGGCTGCTCGCCGGACGGAAAGGCACATAGTTGGGACCACAGATGAAACGTCCATCGATTCGCAAGATCGTTCTCGCTTATTCGGGAGGACTCGATACCTCCGTTATTCTGAAATGGCTGCAAGAAACGCATCACGCCGAAGTGATCGCCTTTTGCGCCGATCTCGGCCAAGGAGAAGATTTGCAGGGCATTGCGGCCAAGGCTCGGAAGCTTGGCGTCAAGAAAGTCTACGTCGAGGACCTGCGGGAGACCTTCGTCAAAGATTACGTCTTCCCGATGTTGCGCGGCAATGCGCTGTACGAGGGATGCTATCTCTTGGGCACTTCGATCGCCCGCCCGCTGATCGCGCGCCGGCAAGTCGAGATCGCTCTCAAAGAAGGGGCCGACGCCGTGGCGCACGGAGCGACCGGCAAGGGGAACGACCAGGTGCGGTTCGAACTGACCTACACGGCGCTGGCGCCGGACCTCAAGATCATCGCCCCCTGGCGTGAATGGACCATGCGATCCCGCCGCGAACTGATCGAGTACGCCGAGCAGCGGGGCATTCCGGTGACGGCCACCAAGGCCAAACCCTACAGCATGGACATGAATTTGTTTCACGTCAGCTACGAAGGAGGGATCCTCGAAGATCCATGGCAGCCGCCGCCGCCCGACATTTTTCAGATGACGGTTTCGCCGGAGGAGGCGCCGGATAAGCCGCAGGAAGTCGAGATCGACTATGTGGCGGGCAACCCCGTGGCTATTGACGGCAAAAAAATGAGCCCAGCGAAACTCCTGGCCCACCTCAACAAGCTGGGCGGCGCCCACGGCATCGGCCGCGTCGATCTGGTGGAGAACCGCTACGTCGGCATGAAGTCCCGCGGCGTCTATGAAACGCCGGGGGGGACGATTCTGCACGTCGCCCATCGAGGACTGGAATCGCTCACGATGGATCGGGAAGTGCTCCATTTCCGGGACGGTTTGATCCCTCGTTACGCCGCCCTCATTTACAACGGCTATTGGTTCAGCCCCGAACGCGAGCTGCTGCAGGCGGCCATCGATCATGCGCAACAGGACGTGAGCGGCACGGCCCGCGTCAAACTCTACAAGGGAAGCTGCGCGCTCGTCGGCCGCAAATCGAAACGATCGCTGTACCGGCTGGATATCGCCACCTTTGAAGAGGACGACGTCTATAATCAAAAGGACGCCGAAGGTTTTATCCGCTTGAACGGTCTGCGGTTGAAGATTCGCGCGCAGCGGCGGAAAGGCTCCGGCTGATGGCGAAAAGACCGCGTCAAGCCGGAACCGTGGCCGGATCCGGCAAGGCCTGGGCGGGACGATTCCGTGAGCGAACGCACCCCCTGGTCGAATCTTTTACCGCCTCATTGGCAACGGATCGGCGACTGTACGCGCACGACATTCAAGGCAGCATCGCCCACTGCAAAACGCTCCAAAAAGCCGGCGTCCTATCGGCTCAGGAAACCCGCGCCATCGCGCGGGGGCTTGAGCAGGTCAAACAAGAGCTGGACCAGGGTCGGTTCAGATTCACCCCTCAAGATGAAGACATTCACATGGCGATCGAGCGGCGCCTGATCGAACTCATCGGACCATTGGGAGGCAAGCTGCACACGGGACGGAGCAGGAATGACCAGGTGGCGTTGGACGTCCGGCTCTACCTGCGCGAACAAATTGACAGGCTCATCGAACAATGCACTGAGTTTGAAAGAACCCTGGTTGCCAAGGCCAAGGCCAACGTCGCGGTCCCGATGCCCGGCTACACACATCTGCAACGGGCGCAGCCGGTTCTCTTTGCCCATCACCTCCTCGCCTACGTCGAGATGATCGAGCGAGACAAGGGGCGGTTGCGCGACGCCAGAACAAGACTCGACGTGATGCCGCTGGGGTCCGGCGCCTTGGCCGGCACCAACTATCCGGTCGATCGATCCTACACGGCCAAGCTTCTGGGATTTCCGGCCGTGACCGCCAACAGCCTGGACGCCGTTTCTGATCGCGATTTCGCCATCGAGGTGGCGTCGGCGTTGTCGATCATGATGATGCACTTGTCCCGCCTCAGCGAAGAATTGGTCGTCTGGGCGTCGCAAGAGTTTCAGTTCGTGGATCTGCCGGACGCCTTTTGCACCGGCAGCAGCATGATGCCCCAGAAGAAAAACCCCGACGTACCAGAATTGGTGCGGGGAAAAACCGGCCGTGTCTACGGCCACCTCATCAATCTGCTCGTGATGCTGAAGGCCCTCCCCTTGAGCTATAATCGCGACCTGCAAGAAGACAAGCCGGCGCTGTTCGACGCGGTGGAGACTGCCGCATCGTGCCTTCGGGTCATGACGGAACTGATGGGCCGTCTGAGCGTGAACCGTGAGGGGATGGAGAAAGCCGTTTCTACCAGCGGTCTCCTTGCGACAGAGCTGGCCGACTACTTGGTGGAACGGGGGGTGCCGTTCCGGGAGGCTCATGAGATGACGGGACACATCGTCTTGGCCGCGCTGGAACAAGGACGGGAGCTGACGGACTTTTCGCTTGAGGAATTGCGGACGTTCTCCGATCAGATTGATGAACGAGTGTTTTCTCGCTTGACCGTCCTCTCGGCGATCGACCGAAAACGGCAGATCGGAGGAACGGCTCGTCAACAGGTGAACCGGCGGCTGAAAGAACTTGAACGGTTGCTGCGATGAAACGGGTCTCTCTTGTCGTCATGACGGTGACGCTTCACGCCTGCGGCGTGGTGGGAGCGCCGGTGGCTCCGGAGACGATCGGAGTCGCTCCGGTGATCGAACGCCAGAAGCTGAAACAGGAACCGGCCGGGGTCCGGGAGACGGAAGACAGTCCAAGCCTCGGCACCGACGAGACGGACCCGGTGCCCCAGGCACAGGATGAAGAGCTGCTGCCGCTGCGGCCTGTCGGAACACGATAATGGCGAATCGGCGGCGCGCACTGTGCCCACAATCGAAGGATTGAACATATGAATTTTTTCGAGTACCGCGAGGGCGAGCTCTATTGCGAGGACGTACCGATCAACAGAATCGCCAAGGAAGTGGGCACGCCCTGCTACATCTACAGCCACGCGACGCTGGTTCGTCATATTCGAGCCTATGACCAGGCCTTCTCAAACATTCCCCACCTCATCGCGTTCGCGATGAAAGCCAACTCCAACCTCGCCATTTTGCGGCTGATGGCCAAGGAAGGGAGCGGAGCGGACATCGTGTCCGGCGGCGAGCTGTTCAGGGCGCTGAAGGCCGGCATCCCCCCTTCAAAAATCGTGTTCGCCGGCGTGGGCAAGTCGCCGGACGAAATACGGGAGGCGCTGCAGGCCGACATTCTGATGTTCAACGTCGAGTCGCCCGCGGAGATCCGCGCGATCAACGACGTCGCGGCCTCGATGGGCAAGCCCGCCCGCATTGCGTTGCGAATCAATCCGGACGTCGATCCCAAGACCCACCCCTATATCTCGACGGGGATGAAAAAGAGCAAATTCGGCATCGCTGCGGACCGTGCGCTGGAGGAATACAGAGCGGCGGCGTCCTTGAGTCACATCGACGTCTGCGGGGTTCACGCCCATATCGGGTCGCAGTTGACGGACGTCACGCCGTTCGTCGATTCGCTCAAGAAAGTCGTGGCGCTGCTTAAAACCCTGAAGAGCCAGGGCATCGACATTCGCTACCTGAACATCGGCGGCGGGCTCGGCATCACCTACGCCGAAGAAAAACCGCCGCTGCCGCACGAGCTGGCCGACGCCGTTTCCCCGCTTGTCAAAGATTTGGGCGTGACGCTGGTGATGGAACCGGGCCGCGTCATCGTCGGCAACGCCGGCGTGTTGGTCACAACGGTCTTATACGAAAAGACCGGCGAGACGAAACACTTCGCGATCGTCGACGCCGCCATGAACGATTTGATACGCCCCAGTCTGTACGGCGCCTATCACGAAATCCGTCCGGTCAATCGGCAGGCCGGCCTTCGGACGAAACAATTGATGGACGTCGTCGGCCCGGTGTGTGAATCGGGCGACTTTTTGGCCAAGGACCGAATGTTGGCGTCGGTCAAGCCGGGAGAATTGCTGGCCGTCATGAGCGCAGGAGCCTACGGATTCGTGATGGCGTCGAATTACAATTCGCGCCCGCGCGCGCCGGAGGTGCTCGTCAAGGGAGCGGACTTTCATGTCATCCGGGCCCGCGAAACGTACGACGACTTGATCAAGGGCGAAACCATTCCGGAATTTTTGCAATAAGAGGCGCCGCTATGTTTACCGGCTCGCTGATCGCCATCGTGACCCCCTTTCGGAACGGACGGATCGACGAACGGGCCTTGGCCGAATTGATCGAGTGGCAAATCGCCAAGGGAACCAACGGTATCGTCCCTTGCGGCACCACCGGGGAATCGGCCACCCTGTCCCATGAGGAACATCATCGGGTCATCCAATTGACCGTGGAGGTGGTCAACCGGCGCGTCCCGGTCATCGCCGGAACGGGATCGAACAGCACCGAAGAAGCCGTCGCGTTGACCAAACACGCCAAACAGGCCGGCGCGGACGGGGCGCTGTTGATCACTCCCTATTACAATAAACCGACCCAGGAAGGACTCTACCGTCACTATAAAGCCGTGGCCGAGGCCGTGGATCTTCCGTTGGTGTTGTACAACATTCCCGGACGGACCGGCGTCAACATGCTGCCGCCCACCATCGCCAGACTTTCGGCCATCGACACCATCGTGGGGGTGAAAGAAGGAAGCGGCTCGGTTCAACAGGCATCCGATATCGTCCAGATGTGCGGCGATCGAATCACCGTCCTCGCCGGCGATGATTCCTTGACGCTCCCCATGATGGCCGTGGGCGCCAAGGGCGTGATTACCGTCACGGCCAATATCGTGCCGACCGAAATGGCTCAATTGGTCAAGACCTTCGCCGACGGGAAAATCGTCGAAGCCAGACGCCTTCATTTTGCCCTCTCCCCCTTGTTCGCCGCCCTGTTCCTGGAAACCAATCCGATTCCGGTCAAGGAAGCGCTGGGGATGATGGGCAAGATCGATCCGGAGCTGCGGCTGCCGTTGTGTCCCATGGGGAAAGAGACGCGAGACAAGCTCCGTCACGTGTTGAAAGACATGAACCTGATCTGACGCAATGGATGCGGACAGGAGAGAAGGGGGAAAGAACCGGTCATGATCGGAGTCGTCGTTATCGGCGCAGCCGGGCGGATGGGTTGCCGACTGGTCTCGCTGATCAAGGACTCGACAGCCTTGACGTTGGCCGGAGCCCTGGAGGTCCAGGGACACAGCGCCTTGGGGAAAGACGCGGGAGAAGTTTCCGGCTCCGGCCATGCCGGCGTGCCTATCACGGACGACTTATCCGCACTCTTGGAGCGAGGCGAAGTCATCATCGATTTCTCGGCCCCTGACGCGACGATCGCACATCTGCGGGTCGCCGCCCGCCATCGGCGGGCGATGGTCATCGGAACGACGGGGTTCTCCGCTTCCCAATTGGATGAACTTCGATCCTTGACAAACCTGATTCCCTGCGTGTTTTCGCCCAATATGAGCGTCGGGATCAACCTGATTTGCAAGGTCATCGGTGAAATGGCCAAAACGCTCGGCGACGACTATGACATCGAGGTGATCGAAGCCCATCACCGTCTGAAAAAAGACGCGCCCAGCGGGACGGCTCTCAAAATCGCCGAGGTCCTTGCCGCGGCGGTGAACCGAGACCTCAATCAAGTCGGCGTGTATGCTCGCAAAGGATTGATCGGAGAGCGATCAAAAAACGAAATCGGGATTCAGACCGTTCGCGCGGGCGACATCGTAGGAGACCACACCGTGCTGTTCGGCGGCATGGGAGAGCGCATTGAAATCACCCATCGTGCCAGCAGTCGCGACACGTTCGCCCGCGGGGCGCTGCGCGCGGCCGGTTGGGTCGTCCACCAGCCTCCGGGCCTCTACGACATGATGGACGTGCTCGGCATTCGCTGACCACGGCCTCGCTAAAAGGACGGCGCAGAAGCGCGTCCCTCTTACAGCTTGTAGCCTTCCAGGTCCTCGAATCCAGGAAGTCGGTTCCCGCTCGGCAAACAGCTTAATGCCGAGCCGTGATGGGACGAGGTTCCTGGTCCGCCGCTTTCCGACGACCACAATTCAAACAAGCAAACACCGTGATCGCCAACCCGGCGTCCAAATCCACCGCTCGTTCCGGTAACATTGTGCCGTGGCACTTGTCGCATGTCTTCATAATAGGTGCGAATGTACCACGTTCTTTTCCTAAAACATATCCTCCGGAAGTACTGGATGAGCAACCAAAAATGCTCATGGCCGGCTGGTACAAATGGTCTATCCCTCATGCGCGCAGGCTCACGCTTTGGCGAGATAGGAGACCGCCAACCCTTGACAGGCCTGCACCCCTCCCATAACATTGGGGTCATGTAAGAGATAAACCACAATGTATAGATTGCTTCTCGTTTCCGTCCTTCTCGTCATTCTTTACTTCCTCTTGCGGCAAATCTTTCGAGGGTTCAGACAATCAACCATCGACGACCGGGGGACGTCTATCGATCAGGATCAGATGGTTCTTGACCCCACCTGCCAAGCGTTTATCCCGCGCCGGACCGCTTTGACTAAAACGATCGAAGGGCAGACCCACTATTTCTGTAGCAGCGAGTGCATGACCACCTTTGAAAACAGACGGTCAGGTCACCCCAACTAGCAGCCCGAATAACTGTAATCCGTGAGTTTGTCTTCTTTGTCGAACTTCAGCGTGATCTGACATTGATTAGGAGAGAAGTTAAAAAGCGGCGGGCCGGATTTGCCCCCAGCGATCCGATAGTACGTCCAGGTCTCCCCGCCGAAAAAGCGCGCGGCTTTCCCATCCGGAGCCCCCCAATTTTTTTCGAACCAGGCCTTGTCCTTTCCCTGAAGCTCGGCCGGCTTGAGCGATGCGTCCAAATAGGGGTTGCCTCCTCCGCAGGCAACCAAGGCAAGACAACACATCAGCACGCCACCGGCACCGCGCATCAGCGCCCCCTCAGCAGTAGCACAAAAGCACCTCTTTGCTTATGAGCCATACCGCAAGCCGAATATTAACCCCGCCCCCCCCCGACCTGTCAAACACAGGATGTCGCCATTGCGTTGCGCCCGCATCGAGTTCTTCGTAGAATGGCCGAAGAAAAGAAGACGGTCATTGTCTCCGCAAGACCATTCACCATGAAAGGAGTCGGCCATGCTGTTTTTCCTCGACACCGCCAATGTGAAAGAAATCCATGAAGCAAACAGTCTGGGTGTGTTGGACGGCGTCACGACCAACCCGTCGCTCGTCGTCAAAGAAGGGCGGAGTTTCAAAGAAATGCTCCAGGAAATCTGCGCCATCGTGAACGGCCCCATCAGCGCCGAAGTGGTCAGCGTAGAGGCGGACGCCATGGTGAAAGAAGGCAAAGAGCTGGCCAAGATCCACCCCAACATCGTCGTCAAATGTCCCCTCACCCCAGACGGCATCAAGGCGACGAAGCGTCTGTCCACTGAAGGGATTCGCGTCAACGTGACCCTTTGTTTTTCCCCCACACAAGCCATGTTGGCGGCCAAGGCGGGAGCCTGGTGTGTCTCGCCTTTTATCGGCCGCCTGGATGATGTCAGCTCAGACGGCATGGGGCTGATCCGTCAAATCGTGACCATCTACAAGAATTACGACTACAAGACCCTGGTGTTGGTGGCGAGCGTCCGCCATCCGCAGCACGTCGTCGAATCGGCCTTGGCGGGAGGCCATATCTGCACCATGCCCTACGGCGTGTTCCAATCCCTGTTCAAACACCCGCTGACCGACGTCGGCTTGAAGAAATTCCTTGACGACTGGAAAGCCAAAGGGCAGCAATAACGATCAAGCGGGGATCACCCCGAGGCCTTGAAGGCCTCCGGCCGTCGATCTTATTCGATGGCGTTTCGCGCCGTCCGAAAGACGGCGTGAAACATCGGGCGGGTGAGCTTCCCCGTAAACGTATTTTGCTGGCTTGGATGATAGGAGCCCAGCAGCAGCACGCCCCACGGCAATCGATAGCTCGCGCCGTGCCGAAATCGCGGGAGGGGCGAGGGGATGTCCAACCCCTCGAGCTTGCAGGTTTTCAGATACTGATCAAACGCCAGTTTCCCCAACGTCACCACGACACGGACATTCCGAAGAAGCCGAATTTCCTCTCGCAAGAACCGGCGGCATCGCTCGATTTCATCGGGCGCCGGTTTATTTCCCGGCGGCGCGCACCGCACCGTCGCGCCGACATAACAATCCGTCAGCACGAGGCCGTCATCCCGATGGATTGAAGACGCCTGGTTGGCGAACCCATGGCGATGCAGGGCTTCATACAACCAATCCCCGCTTCGATCGCCGGTAAAGATTCGTCCCGTTCGATTTCCGCCGTGGGCGGCCGGGGCCAACCCCAACACGTAGAGACGCGCCCCTTCGTCGCCGAAGCCGGGAACAGGCCGTCCCCAATAGTCCCAATTCATGAATTGCCGCCGTTTGGCTTCGGCGACGCTCCGCCGATAGACCGTTAATCTCGGACAGTCCGAACACTCGATAATGGCGTTGTTCAATGCGGTCAAGGTGTTCATGAGGAAGACCGAGTGTAGCATGAACGAGAAATTCATTCCGCTTGCCGACGGCCAATCACCTTGCTAGCATCGTTCGTCATAACCTGTTGGTTTCCCAAACACCGAACGAATTTCAACGGACGGAGAGGAGCGCGGGAATGATCCTGAAGACCCTACTCGCGGCGGCGTTCTTCTGTTCCTTCTTTTTGAACAATGGATGGGCGGTCTCAGCGTCGGATCAATCGGAAAATGAGCGGGGCCTTTTCGCTCCCGAACAACAGGACGAGCAAGCCGATCCCGAAGACCGTCTGGTCATCCTGCCGGAAATCAAACGGGAACATCAGCGCTACTTTCTCAGTTCGTTCAAGTTACCCGAGAAGATGACCTTCGCGGGCATGCCGGTGCCGTTGGACAACTGGCAGGTCCGAGAACGAATCGAGTATGAATTCTATCAGTTCCTGGCCAACGAGGGAGAAAGCATCATCCTCGCCAAACGAACCGGGCGGTGCTTTCCTCCGGCCGAAAAACAACTGGCCGACGCCGGCTTGCCCGACGACCTCAAGTACATGCTGCTCGTCGAGAGCAAATGCATCGCGGCGGCTTATTCCAAGGCCAAGGCCTCGGGTCCGTGGCAGTTCATCCCGTCCACGGGACGACGCTACAGTTTGAAAAGCGATGCGGTCCTGGACGAGCGCCGAAACCTCGAGCTTTCGACGGAGGCGGCGGTCAAATACCTGTCCTACCTCAAGGACTTTCACCAAAACGATTGGTTTCTCGCCATGGCGTCCTATAACGCCGGCGAAGAGCGCGTCCGCAAGCTGCTCAAAGAGCAGCGAGTCAGCGATTACTGGAAGCTCCACGCCCCTCGCGAAACGATGCGCTACGTGCCACGGATCATCGCGGCCAAAGAGATCTATTCCCAACCGGAGAAATACCTGGGATTGAGCAAAAAGGATCTCTATCTTCCGCTGGAGGCGGAAACCGTCACGGTGAACGTCAAGGAGCCGCAACGAACCCTCACGTCGATCGCCGAAGAATTCGGCACCTATTTTCTGGAGCTCAAACTGCTCAATCCCGAATTCAAAAAGGACGTACTGCCTCGCGGCACCTACCAAATTCGAGTTCCTCGGCAGACCTGCCCCAACCGGTGTTTCAAGCAGGACAAGCTCCCCTAGCCCCATGGCTCTTCCGCTTCGCCTCCCCCCTTCCCCCGCCGGACCGCTGCTTCGAAAGTTGATCATGGCGGGGCTGCGCGCCGCCGATCCCATCCACGGACTGTCTCACAACGTGTCTCGTCAAGATCGACTGTTGCGAATAGGGCGGCACGTCTATGACCTATCCCGTTATGACCGCCTCGTCGTTGTGGGAGCCGGCAAGGCCTCGGCGCGGATGGCCCAGTCGCTGGAATCCATTTTGGGATCACGGATCGAGGGAGGACTCGTCGTGGTCAAGACCGGGCATGGGGCTCCGCTTGGGCGCATCACCGTCGTCGAAGCGGCTCACCCGATCCCGGATCGCGCAGGACTGCGAGCCGCGGAGCGGATCAAGGCCTTGGTCGGCGGCCTCACATCCCATGACCTCCTCATTGTGTTGCTCTCCGGCGGCGCATCAAGTCTCTTGCCCGCCCCCGTGCCGGGCCTTACGCTCGCTGACAAACAACGGACGACGGATCTCCTGCTCAGGAGCGGCGCCTCGATCGACGAAATCAACGCGGTTCGCAAACATCTCTCCCAGTTGAAGGGCGGCGGTCTCGCGCAAAACACGAAAGCCGCTGTCGTCACCCTCGTTCTCTCGGACGTCATCGGTGATGATCTTGGCACGATCGGCTCTGGACCGACGGCGCCGGACGAGACCACATTTGCCGACGCTATTGCCGTCCTCAAACGATACAGGATTTGGCGGGCCGTGCCTTCTGCTGTACGCCGGCATCTCCTCCAAGGGTTGAAAGGCAAGGTGCCGGAGACGCTCAAGCCCGGTGCAGGCCGGCTGCGGCGCGTGCGCCACCTCATCATCGGCAACAACCGGAACATGATCGAGGCCGTCGCCACGACGGCTCGGCAAGCGGGACTTCACGTCCGGCTCCTCCCGTCACCTCTTATAGGGGAGGCCGGAACGGAAGCAGCGCGATTCGTGAGCGTGGCCAAACGGCTCCTCAACAGGCGTGACGGCTTGCGGCGGCCCGTCTGCCTGATTGCGGGCGGCGAACCAACCGTCACGGTGACGGGGCAGGGAAAGGGAGGACGGGCTCAGGAATTCGCGACCGCCGCCGCCTTTCATCTTCACGGAATTCCCCGAGCCTGGCTGGCGGCGGTGGGATCCGATGGAACCGATGGGCCGACCGATGCCGCCGGTGCAGTGGTCACGGGAAACACCGTTGCGCGGGCCCGATCGCTCGGAGTGGATTTACTCTCGGCCTTGAACCGCCACGACACCTACCCTGCCCTGCGCGCTCTCGGGTGCCATATCTATACGGGACCGACGGGCACCAACGTCAATGACCTTTACCTGTTGCTGTTGCTCTAGGTACCATCCCGCTTGATGACCCAGCCTCTCGTTCTCCCTTTATCTCGTTGCATCGATCCGGCGCTTGCGGGGGGAAAAGCCGCGGGCCTTGCTCGACTCCTATCATGCGGCTTTTCTGTTCCTTCCGGCATTTGCCTGACAACGGAAGCCTATGACCGATCGCTCAACCGGTCGGGACTGGATGCAGAGGGGGACTGGAAACTGGCCATGGCGCTCCCGGAAGCGGAGCGGAACGCCTTGCTCCTGGACCGACAATCGCGCATCCGGGCACTGGACATCTCCGGCCTGGCTGCTCAATGCATCACGGCTCTCCGAACCCTTTCGGCGTCGCCCGAAACGTTGTCCTCCACACGATGGGCCGTTCGATCATCCGCGACCAACGAGGACGCCGGTCACTCCAGTTTCGCCGGGCTCTACCGCACCCACCTCGGAATCCCAACAGATCTCCTCGATACCGCGATAAAGGATCTCTGGGCATCGCTCTGGCACGAACGGGTCCTGCGATATACCATCGAACGGGATCCTTCTCGGTCGGCTCCCTCGATGGCGGTCGTCGTTCAGCCGATGCTCAATCCCGTCGCCGCCGGCGTCGCCTACTCCATCCATCCGATCACGGGTCGGTCATTCCAAATTCTCGTCAACGCCGTTCCCGGCTTGGCGGCGCCGCTCGTCGATGGACAAGCAACGCCCGACCAATATGTCGTGCAAATCGGCGCCGATCGACAACCGGTTTGGATTCGACGTCGGACCATCGCCCGCAAATCAAGCAGGCTGACAATCGCCGAGGAGGGGCTCCGTCATGAACCGATTCCCGAATCGGATCGGGGACGACCGTCCCTTTCCGACGAACAACTGCTCGCACTGGCACGCACGGCCAAAGAGGTCGAAAGGACCTTCGGCTTCCCCGTCGATCTGGAATGGGCGATCGATTCCGGCAAACTCTGGATCCTGCAAGCCCGACCCATCACCGGGATCCGCCCTTCAGCGGAATTCACCAATGACGACTGCGAGTGGTCGCGCACGAATCTGAAAGAAACGATGCCGGACCTCCCCAGTCCGCTCGGCCTTTCTCTCATGGAGCGGTTCATGGAGGAACACATCGTCGCCCCCTACCGCAAGCTGGGTTGCCGGATTCCGGCCGGGCTGTCCTCCACTCGCGTGTTGTACGGGCGCCCGTACCTCAACGTCACCTTGTTCCATATGCTTCAGGCGCAATTGCGAAGCGACCCGTCGCTTCTGTCCGAACACATGGGCGGGGAACCGATCGCGGCTCCCCCTCCTGTCGAGCCATTGGGCTGGCCGGCGTTCCTGCGAGCCGGCCTCCTCATGGTGCTGGAAATGCGGCGTGCGGTCGTTCATGGACCGACGTGGTTCGCCGAGATGAAGAAGATGGCGGAACAATGCGGTTCGCAACACATTCGTCGGCTTTCTCTTCACGAAAGCCTCGCTCGCCTGGAGGAGCTGAGTTCCTGGATTCGGACGCACGAACTGACCTTCGGGATCGCCGGCGGAGTCGCTCAGTGTCTTCAGGTGATGAATCACCTGTTGCCCCGATGGCTGGGACCAGACTGGAGGGCCCTGTCCAATGCGGCGCTCCAGGGGCAGGGCACCGTGATCAGCGCGCAGCAGATTGTCCGCCTTGCCGAACTCGTCCACATCGCTCGGCACGAGTCGGCGGCAACCGCCTTCTTCGCGACCGAGCCATGGAACGCATCCGGTTTCCGCGAGGCTCTCACGGGCACGGCCTTTCTCCGTGCGTTCGAATCCTATCTGGAAGACTACGGCCACCGCGGCGTGGGAGAATCCGACATCATGTCGCCGCGTCTCGCCGACAATCCGGAGGCGATCCTCGCCCTGTTGCGGACGCAACTCGGTGCGGCATCGTCTGAGCCGGACGACATCCTGTCCCGTCAAGCCCGCGTGCGAGCCGAGGCGCTCCACGAAATCAAACGGCGCATGGGATGGAAACTGCATCGATGGTGGATGTACCTGTGGTGGCGCCGGCGCCTCTGTCGCTTTTTCGCGCTTCGTGAAGCAAACCGCCATCACCTGATGTACTTTTCCTCGGCCATCCGCCGGCTTCTGCTGCACGCCGGCGGTCTGCTCGTCTCACGGCGAATCCTTGACAGTCCGGATGACGTGTTTTTCATGACACTTCAAGAGACGACTGAACTCGCCGATGGGAAAGAGCGTGACTGGCGATCGGTGATCCGAACACGCCGCCTTGAGCGATCGCGCCACGCCCATGCCCACCCGCCCGACACGATCCGCGATTGGGAAACGGCGCGCGCGCGCCTTGCGGCATCAGACGATCACGATCGATCCGATCTCCTGTCCGGCGTGCCGATCAGCGCCGGCATCGCGACCGGGCCGGTTCGCGTGCTCCGTTCACCGAACGACTGGGCCTCCGTCCAAGCCGGAGAGATCCTCGTCATACCTGTCATCGATCCCGGCCTGGCCCCCCTCTTCGGCATCGCCGGAGGAGTCGTCGCGGAGATGGGAGGTACCTTGTCTCACGGAGCCATCATCGCCCGGGAATATGGAATCCCGACGGTCGCCAACGTCAGGGGCGCGTGCTCACTGCTCAAAGACGGACAAATCGTCCGATTGGACGCAGGAACCGGAACGGTCCGTTTGACACAGCCCCAATCCGGCCCTTCTACGGCCTGACCTAGGGCCGATCGCCCGGAGATGTTCGGCTTCTTGATATTCTCGGTCGACTTTCCGTAATCTGTGCGCACATGATACGACCTTCAACTTATTCCGCGTGGCGCACGGTTCCCCCACGATGTTCCAACGGTGAAACGTTCCTTTTCCCCGCAAGCAGCCTCGCTATCCCGACGTTCGATTTTCCGGCCGCGCGCGGAGGTTCTCTTCCTTGTGAGGCCAAAGCACGCCCGTCACGTTTTCTTCGACCGGATGGAGAGCCTTGCGAGAACCGACAAGACAACGAGCCGTGCGTCCCGCTTTTCTCATGACACAAAGGACCGGTATGACGGGCGAACAATTCCTGGTCGAAGAATTTCATCGCAAATTTGACATTTTGATCCAAACGGTTCCCGCCGATCCCGGCGAAGAAACTCAACGGCTTCGGATCCGCCTCATTCAGGAGGAATTCGACGAGCTCAAACAATCCATGGCTTCCGGCGATTTACCGTCGGTAGCCAAGGAATTGGCCGACTTACTCTACGTGGTGTACGGCACCGCCGTGTCATACGGCATCGACATGGAGCCGGTGTTTCGCGAAGTCCATCGGTCCAATCTCAGCAAGGTAGGAGGCCACAAACGGCCGGACGGGAAGTGGGTCAAACCCGCGACCTATTCGCCGGCTCGCATCGAACCGATTTTGGAGGCACAACGAACATGCCTGACAGCGGAGGATCTCTCCTCTCTCTGCCGCGTCCTACGGGGGCCGGAGACGAGTTCATAACCGATCTGCACTGTCCCGGTTGCGGGTCCTCGTTCATCCGACCGGCCTACCGCACGGGGACCATCGAGAAGCTCCTCTATCGCTTCCACGTCTTTCCGTTCCGCTGTCAACTGTGCGCCGCTCGTTTCCGTGCCCATTGGTCGGTCTCTCCCGCCCGCGAACAAACAGTCGATCGCCGAGAATACATTCGGCTGGCCGCATCGTTTCAAGCCTCCCTTCTTGCCGACAATGACGCTCGCATGGAAGGTCGTATGACGGAAATCTCGATGGACGGCTGTACGTTCGAAAGCTCCACGATGTTGCCGCTCGGCAGCCTGCTTGAACTCGTCATCAAACCGGCGTCGGAAGAAGAACCGATCGTGGTCGAGACAGCCGTGGTTTGTTCGGTGAGACCGGAGTCGATGGGATTTCGTTTTATCGGCCTTCAACCGGCCGACAGGCGTCGTTTGAGCCAGGTTATCCTCAATTTGCTGGTCGGACAGCGCAGACGACCTTCCAAGCCGATGTACTAATCCTTCCGGCGTCGGCTCCATCCGTCCGCACCTCCACTGGTTCGTTCCCGGGGCGCCGACACAATCAGATTGTCAATCAGGCGCACGGAACCGATCCGGACAGCCCCCAGAAGAACGGCTTTCGACGTGACACGGACAAGCGGCTTCAATGTCAATGGGTCGCACACGCCAAGATAATCCATCGTCAGCAACGGTTCTCGTTCGATCACCGCCTTCATGCTTGCCTGAACGGCCGATGCGTCGGCGATCCCCTTTCGAATCGCCTCGCCTCCGGCCTTCAGGCTCTTGTACAACGTCGGGGCAATCGCTCGCTCCTCCTTGGACAAATAGACGTTCCGCGAACTCATGGCCAGACCATCGGATTCCCGGACGGTCGGACAGACGGCGACGCGCACTCCAAGATTGAGATCCTGAACCAACCGTCTCACCAGAACCGCCTGTTGATAGTCTTTTTGCCCGAACAACGCGAGATGGGGGCGCACGATGCCGAACAGTTTCGTCACCACCGTGGCGACGCCGGTGAAGTGATGGGGGCGCCTCTCCCCTTCCCAACGTCGGGCGATTTCCGGCACCGTCACCACGGTCTGGTACCCTTTGGGATACATCGCCGCCTCCGTCGGCTCGAAATACACATCGACTCTTTCCTTTCGACAGACCGCGCGATCTCGCGCAGGTGAGCGGGGATACCGAGTCAAATCCTCTCCCGGACCGAATTGAGTCGGGTTCACGAAGACGCTCACGACCAGCGCGTCCGAGCGAAGGCGGCCGGCCCGGATCAGCGACCGGTGGCCGTCGTGCAAGGCTCCCATCGTCGGAACAAATCCGATCGTGACACCCTCGCGGCGAAGGTTCTCGCTCCATGCGGCCATGGCCTCGGGACTGCGGATGATTCTCATGCGCTCAATCCGGAGGGGCAGCCCGTCTGCGGGTCGAGGCGAAGGGGAAGAGAAGGAGGAGGGGCGAACGCTCGCACAACGGAATGGTCGGTCAATCGGTCCACCATCTGTCTCACGGAGAGTCCACTTACCGGATGAACCCAATGGGGAGCCACCTCGCTCAGCGGGACCAGCACAAAGCGGCGTTGATGCAGGCGCGGATGGGGCACGATCAGGTCCGGCTCGTCGATGACGCGAGGCCCATAGAAGAGAAGATCCAGGTCCATGGTCCTGGGTCCCCCCCTGTTGTCCAAGTCACGCCCCAGCGCCCGTTCGATCTCGCGAAGGAACGAGAGAAGGCTGCGAGGGGGAATCTCGGTATCCAACACGACCACGCCGTTGAGAAACCATCTTTCCCCTGGGTCCGTTCCGTCGTTGATCGGCTCCGTTTCATAGAGCGACGATACGCCCGTGACCTGCGAATGGGGCAGCAGGCCGAGCAAAGTCACCGCCCGATGACAGTAGTCCGCCCGATCGCCGACGTTCGACCCGAATCCGATAAAGACCGTTTCAGGCATCTCGCCAGGCCTCAACCGCCATGCGCCCTCTTGACCGACTCGTCAGATTGACGGTCGGCGACTGACACCCCCGTCAGAATCCCTCGCGCTTGATTCGCTCCACCGCTTCCGCCAATCGCTCTTTGGACGTGCAGAGGGTCATTCGGATGTACCCTTCGCCGGGTGCGCCGAAGCCGTTGCCCGGCGTGGTCACGATCCCCGCCTTTTCGAGCAAGTGAGCGGTGAAGGACGTCGACGTATAGCCTTTCGGCACCGTGACCCAGACATAAAACGCGGCGGCGGGAGGGTCCACCTCCAACCCCAGCATTTTTAGTCCGGGCACGAGCGTGTCGCGCCGTTCCTGATAGATCTTGCGAATGCCGTCCGTCACGGACTCATCCAGGCCGAGAGCCGTCACGCCCGCGGCTTGCACGGCTTCAAACACGCCGGAATCCAGATTGCTTTTGACTTTTCCCAACCCGGCCAAGACCTCCTTGTGCCCCACGGCAAAACCGATGCGCCAGCCGGTCATGTTGTACGTCTTGGACAGCGAATGGAACTCGACGCCGACGTCCTTGGCTCCCTCGACTTCAAGAAAACTGGACGGCCGTTTGCCGTCATAATAAATCTCGGAATAGGCGGCGTCATGGCAGACGATGATGTGATACTCCCTCGCGAACTCAACCACCCGCTTGAAATACTCCTTCGTCATCACCACCGACGTGGGATTATTCGGTGAATTGAGCCACATCAGCTTGGCCTTTGCGGCGACGTTCTTGGGAATCGCGTCCAGATCCGGCAAAAATCCGTTGGCTTTCGTGAGCGGCATGATGTGCGCCACCCCGCCCGCGAAACTCGTGCCGACCGGATAAACCGGATAGCCGGGACTCGGCACCAAGACGACGTCGCCCGGATCGACAAAGGCGAGGGGCACATGACCGATCCCTTCCTTCGAGCCGATCAAGGTAAGAACCTCGTCGGCGGGATTCAGCGTAACGTGGAACCGTCGCTTGTACCAATCGGCGACGGCGGCGCGGAAGGCCAACAGGCCTTCGTAGGACGGGTATTGATGGTGCTTGGGATTCTTGGCAGCCTGGGCCAGACCGTCGATGATGGGGGCCGGCGTCGGCAGATCCGGATCTCCAATGCCGAGATTGATGATGTCCACCCCCCTGGCGATCGCCTCCTGCTTCATCTTGTCGATCGCGGCAAATAAGTAGGGCGGCAACGTTTTGATGCGCGTCGCCGGTTCTATCGGAAAACTTCCCATGCGTATCCTCTCCTTTTTCTATGAAACCGTGATCTCGGGTCGCCGCGGTAGGCTACTGCACTCTCACGACGAGAATCAACGCCGCGACGTCAGAAGGCGGCCGATCAATCGGTCGGCCATGGCGTGGAGTTCGGCAAGGTGCGGAAGCGCGGTTGATTTCACCTGTTCCACTGACAAACGAGCCTTGACGAGATCGCCGGAACATTCCCGGCTCAAACTGTCGATCCCGGCCTCCTCCATTTCCAGGTGAAACAACAACCCGTAGGCATGCAGGCCGTAGCGAAACGCTTGGAGCGGCGCGACGTCCGATCCCGCCAACGGCACACAGCCGTCGGGCAGGTCAAACACCTCGCCGTGCCATTCAAACACCTCGAACGAGTCGGGGAACGTGCCGAACACCGGATCTTGTCCGGCATGAGCGGTCAGCCGGACCTTCGTCATCCCGATTTCCAGCGCCTTGCCCGATCGAACCGCGGCGCCCAACGCCTTGGCCATGAACTGGCTGCCGAGGCACACGCCGACCACCGGTTTGCCGGACAGCAGCGCGGATCGGATGAAGTCGGTTTCCTCGGCAATCCATGGGTCGGCGTCATTGACCGACATGGGCCCGCCCATGACGATCAGCAGATCGCCCGCATCGCGAGGGAGCCCGTCCCGTGGAACGAGACGCTGCTCCAGCGTGATACCCCGCTTCGCGAGCGACGACGCAAAGGCGCCGGGCCCTTCGAAAGGAACGTGTTGGAGACAGACGGCTCGCATTGTTTGTCGATGGTTCGCCAGAGAGGTTGACATCTAATCACAAGACTCGTACGGTTTTCCACCGTGCGCTTCCAAACAGGGCGTTCTTGCAAATAGGACGTTCTCGGTTCCAGAGTGACCGACGGCTCACAAGATCGCACGGATTTGCTGCGAGAGGCCGTACCATGCAACCGTCCCTTCGCGCTATTTGCGCCGACATCACCACCCTGAACGTTGACGCGATCGTCAATGCCGCCAACGAATCGCTGTTTCCCGGCGGAGGAGTCTGCGGCGCAATCCACCGCGCCGCGGGACCCGAACTGGCCGAGGAGTGCCGCCGGCTCGGCGGCTGCCGAACCGGGGATGCCAAGCTCACGAGAGGCTATCGACTTCCCGCTCGATATGTCATCCATACAGTCGGTCCCGTGTGGCATGGAGGACGGCGCGGTGAAGCGGAGTCGCTGGCCTCCTGTTACCGACGGTGCATTGAACTCGCCGCAGTCAGTGGAATTACCAGCATCGCGTTCCCCGGCATCAGCACCGGCATCTACGGCTATCCCATCGAACAGGCCGCCGAAATCGCCGTTACGACGGTCCGCGAGTCGCTGGCGAACGTTCCCATCCTTCATGACGTCATCTTTTGTTGCTTCTCTCCCCATGATTTAGCCATGTACCAACAGGTCCTGGCCGGCAAGTGAATCGCGTTCCTGCAAACGACGAAGATATTCAACGATCCGCTTCTGATCGGACGTCGCTCTTGAGGACTCCTCCCCTGCCTTGAAAACGGTCGGCGCGACCAAGAATGCCGGTCGGCCCTCCATGATCGCCTAGCCGTTTCATCCTCTGTAGGCTACAATGGACGCATGCGGCACACGATCAAGACGGGCGAAGACCTCAGATGGCTGATCGTCCATACGGGAGGATTCCGCTCCGGTTACGTCACGGACGTACAGATGTCCAAACGACGCCTGTTCGATGAAGAATCCGGGCGGGACATTCCGGCGGGAACCACCGTCTCGGTCACCATCCGCTACCAGGCGCACGGGTCGATTCGCGTCGCCAAGCTCACGATGACCGGCGTGACGGATTTTTCGCTGCTGGAGCAGGAAGGCGCGGACTGCTCGTCGCTCGATGTCATTCAGGCGGAATACGGCGCGGGGCGACTGCGCTTCTGGTTCGACCCGCAGGGAGAACTCTACATCGTCTGCGACGAAGCGCACTTTCAAGAAGTCTCCGCTCCGATCGCCTCTCCCAACGCCTTTGCCGACTTGGCACGATGGACGTTCCAAGGGCAAACAGCCGACGGCCCCACCGTCCAATGGCTGTTGGATCAACTCGATGAAGCGGGTCTCCCGTGCTTTTGGACGTCAACCAAGCGGGATGCAACCGTTAATCCGACGATTGCGCCGATGATTACATGGGAAGGAGATTTGATTCCCGCCGACCGTCCAACGGGTCACGAAACGAATGCGGTGCGCGCGATGCTTTACAAGCCGCTCGCGGGACAGGGCTTTGGGCTGATGCTGCGGATCCTTGGCTCGCAAGACCGACAGGCGCGCCGCATCGTGGAAATCCTCGCCTACCATATCACGAGGAATTTCGAAGGGACCTGCCTCGTCGGCACGACGATCATCCCGAGCCATGAATGGGAAAGCTGGGTCACAAGGAACAGCCGGGCGAGATCGGTCTAGAAAAACGCGTTAGAGAGCCGCTTCGTGGGAATAGCGGCCATTGCCGTTCGAATAGCTCGCCGTCCCCCCGCCGTTCGAGTATCCCGAGGCCCCATATTGATCGGAGGCGTGATGGCCCGTGTGCCGACACCCATCCTTGCCGTTTACACATTCGACCAAGGCCCACAGGCGGAGCGGATTGACCTTTTGTTTGCGGGCGACCAGGAGCGACGTGCCTTCCAAGACGGTGTTCAGCGAGAGGTCGGTCCTCCACCCCAAGTGTTTGGTGAGGGGCGACAGAACCCGTTCGATGGCGTTGATAACCTTGTTCCCGTTGCTGAAATGATTCAGCATGACAATGCGGCCTCCGGGTCGGCAGACGCGAATCATTTCATTGACGACTTTCCGATAGTCGGGGACCGCCGTCACGACGTACGCCGCCACGACCGTATCGAAACTGTCGTCCGCGAACTCCATGGCTCCGGCGTCCATCCGGTGGAGCTGAACGTGCGAAAGCCGTAAGGCCTCGGCCCGTTCTTTGGCCTTGGCCAACATGCCCTCGGACAGATCGATGCCCACGATGCGACAGTGGCTGGGATACATCGGGAGGGCGATACCGGTTCCCACGCCCACCTCAAGCACCGTCTCACCGGGCTGCACGTTGAGGTTGCGGATGGCGGATTCCCGTCCCTCCTGAAATACTTTCCCGAACACGTGGTCATAGAACCCGGCGTAGGTCGTATAGACCCGTTCGATCTTGTCGCGATCCATCATTCCCTCCAAGCCTCGGACGACGTGTGCCCATCTACCGGGCGACGCAAAGGAGACTGAAGCTGCTGTCGATGTGTGGGGAAAACCCTCGAGGCGGGAAACCGAGACGCAAGAGACCCGCCCAAAACGCAAACGGGGCCTACTCTAGCCAAGTCGCCCGACCGAGTCAATAAACTTCTTCGCCGACCGATCGGCTCGACGATGATCATCAGGCAACGGCCATCGCCTTTCCCGTCGTCGCCGGCACCTTGATTCGCCGACGACGGCTGTGGGATAGGTACGAGTCATGGTCATCGCCGGTCTGTTCGCCAGCGTCCTGGTTATCGGGTTGATCCTGGGAGACTGGGTATACTTCGTCCGCCTGACCCCCGACGCCATCCGTTACGGATGCAGCGTCGCCCGAAGCCGGGATCAATGGACGATGCGCACGTTGAGCGCCGTCCGCGATCGTTTCGACGCCGATGGTCTGCTGAAGCTGCCCCATGGAGTCGCCCGGTTTTATCCCGAACTGTCCGCCATCGCGATACGCCCGCAATACCGCTTGTTTTCGATGGGATTCCGCACGGCCTGGCCCGTCAAAGGTCTTGTCCACCTTTTGATCGACGACCGAAACCTGACGGCGTTGTGCGTCAAGCGCATCCCCTGGTCATCCGCGTTGATCACGCTGCTTTGGTTCGCCGTGGTGACGATCGGATCGCTGGCGTTCATCGCAACGTACGCGCGCGACGGCGGGTTTTCTTCTCTCCAAGGCACGTTTCTGGGAGTCGGGCTTGTGGCCGGAGCCACGCTGGTCCTCCTCACGGGAATCGTCACAGTGACTCTCTCCTATCGATTGGAGAACGACCGCCTGGCGAAAGTGTACGAGGAGCTGCGAGAAGCCCTTGAAGCTTCCCCTCGCTCATGACCCTTTCACCGTTCACCGTCAGACGAACAGATTCAAAAAGTGGTCATAGTCGGCCGGTAGATCCACGGCCGCTCGGTTGCGCGCCAAGCCGGCAATGATGCCTCGATGTTTCCTGGCAAGACCCGACCGTTCAAAAGCCGACCGAAACATCTCCCACCGCGCGGCGGGATCGGCGAGGACACGACGCCGTTCTTCCTCGGGCACCGCTCGGACCGCGGCTATCAGAACACGGACCGCTTTCTCGACGCTGTCGTAAGGCGGAGCCAACTTGAGGCGGGCGTAGAACACATCGAGATGGCGTCGGAATTCTTCCGCGAGAGGCTGGCTGGGATCGGGCAGAGAGCTCATGGTTGTTTCGCCGCCGCTTTGAGCGGAACCGGCGTCCAGGTCGCGCCGCCATCGGCGGACCGATAGAGACCGCTGCCGTTCGTCCCGACGTAAAGCGTCCGGGCATCCATCGGCGCCATGGCCAGGGCCCTGATATTGAGCGTCGCGAGTCCCTGGTTGACCGCCTGCCAGACGTGCCCTCCATCCGCACTTTTCCATACTCCCGCCGGACCGCCGAGGTACAGCACCGTTGGATCGCTCGGATGCAGGACCAGGCAACAGACAAACGGATCCGATATGGCCAGACCGATTCGTTCCCAATGCTCGCCCTTGTCCTCGGTGCGAAAGAGGCCTTTGGTCGTCCCCGCATACACGACGTCGGGATTTGTCCGGTCGATTTCGATGGCATTGACGCCCAACGCCATGGCGCCCATCAGTTCTGTCTCCGGAATCAACCCGTTATTGATCTTTCTCCAATTCATCCCCCCGTCTTCCGACCGATAAATCCCCCCCGTGGTGCCGGCGTACAACACCGCCGGCTCTTTGGGATTGATGGCGATCGAGGTCACAATGTGAACCTCTTTCATGCCGTTCATCCGTTCTTCCCATACCCGCCCGGCGTCCTTCGTGTAGAACACGCCGACGGTGGTCGCCGTATAGATGTTTTCCGTGAGCGCCGGGTGAAAGACGAATTGGTTGACGAACGACACATGATCTTTCAGTCCCACGTTATGAGGAAGCCACCGTTGCCCCCCATCCGGACTCTTGTACACCGCGTCGCCCATCGTCCCGGCATAGACGGTGGCGGGCAGCAGCGGATCGATCGCCAGCGTCGTCACCCGTCGCGCGCTGAAACTCGGAAACCGCTCCCACGTGGCTCCCCCGTCGCGCGACTTGTAGACCGCGTCGTTCGTGGCGACGTAAAGGATGTCGGGGTTCTTGGGGTGGAGCGCGATCGACACGATGGATTCGCTGTCTTTCTGACAACCCAGCTGCGAGCCTAGGCACAAGATCACCATCAGCACAGTGGCCGAGTGGATGATGGAGCGGACGACTGTGATCACCATGACGCGCTGCGACAGACTGAACCATAGCAACTGCAGGGGAGTCAAGGCGAAGGGAGATGCAATTGAGACGGAGGCATGGCCCGGCATGCGTCTCTGAGGGAATGAGGGGAAGGCCTTTCGGCATGCACCAGATGCTGATCGGGAAACCCAGCACCATGTTCGAAGCCAAGCGCGATGGTTAGCCAGCAACCGCGGGAAGACGGGAAAGTGGCTTTTAGTTTTGGGGAAACACGCTACCCCCTGATCAGTTAGACCGACACAAGCGACAGCATGGCTCACGAGATCCTCGCTGCCAAGCGAGAGTCCAAACACCTCGCCTTCAATCGCTCGTTTGATTCGGACGCCCCAGCAGACTGGGGCGAAGTCCTGAAAGACATTGCCGCTATGGCCAACGCGGAGGCGAAAACATCATCGGCGGTGCACACAATGCGCAAACACCGATGGAGTGGAAAAGGCGTCGAGAGTCTTTTGTGACGAATCGCCCTCATACCATGTCCGAACTGAGTCCGAACCGGAGGCCCTCCACGCCAACATACGGTGTGGGAGGCCGTTTGGTAACGAGGGCGGGTGCGACAGAATCGTGAGGCATTTATTTGAGGATGGAATCGACGCGCAGCGACGCGGACAGCCCAAAGGCTCCTGAAAAACGACTCCTAATCCCATTTTGTTCACGCTCTTGTTTCAACCTAACAAGCCGTTAGCAGGTACCCGCACTTGTGCTATCATTACGAACGCTGCCAGACGGGAGACTTGCACAATGCGCCACGAATTCACCGCCGTTTACGAGCGCGACGGGGAGTGGATCATCGCCTATTGCCCCGAAGTGCCGGGCGCGAATGGGCAGGGACGGACGAAAGATGAGGCGCGGGCGAGCCTGGCAGACGCAATCGCGTTGATCCTTGAGGATCGCCGGGACGACGGGCTCCGTGGCGTCCCGCCTGAGGCTGAGCGCGAGACCATCACGGTCGAGGTTCGCGCCGCGTGAAACGAAGTTCGCCGCTTCAGCACCTGCGCCGTCACGGTTGCGTGCTGAAACGCGAAGGTGGCGGTCACTCGCTCTGGACCAATCCCGCGACCGGCCTTGTCGAAGCAGTGCCCCGCCACACGGAAATCGCCAATGTGCTCGCTCGAAAAATCTGCCACGGCCTTGGCATTCCAGAAGTCGGCTCCGATGACCGCGCCGGCTGATGAACACTGAAGCTGATACACGTTCTACGAATTGTACAAGGCTGTGCCCTGCGCGCTTATTGATCCGTTTTCATTTTATCTCCGACATCGGACGAGGAAAGCTACCAGAGATTGCTCTTCATCGTGAGCGCCAGTAAGTTGCCATGAGTGATACGTTCGGACGCATTGTTCGCCTCGTAACGGCGGGATCTGTTCGGATCTCCGAGCACGGATACAACGAGCTTGTGGCAGATGATATCCTTTCCCGTGATATTGTTATGGGTGTTGGTGAAGGACAGGTGATCGAAGATTATCCCGATTATTCCAAAGGACCTTGTGTTTTAGTACTACAGAAAGACGGAAATGGGAATCCGATACACGTCGTGTGGGGCATTCCCAAAGGACGTTTGGAACCAGCGGTCATTGTGACTGCCTATCGGCCGGACCCTGAGCAGTGGCAGGACGGATTCATGAGGAGGCGTGGATGAAGAAGCAACGGCGGACGAAGCTCGTTCACGAAGGGAGATATCTTGCCGAAGTCGATGTCGAACTTCTGGTGACCGACGACGAATGGTCTCCCTACCTGTCGGTCGAAGACGCCTACAAGCTCGATGCTGTGCGTGAAGCCTTGAAAAAAGGCGACACAACGACCGCGGCGCGGTACGGCCGTATCTTTTCCCTGACTCCGATCGCCGTCTAACCATCGCTCCGAGTGCCGCACTGAAGACTCCCTTGAGATCAGGCTTTGCCATCTTGAGATCTACACCGAACCGGATGTTTCCCATTAATACCAGCCGTCACCCCCGCGTGCATCATCCGGGAACGCTAGCTCTCGACTCCCGCCAACGTCAGTTTCTCATTTCCGACCTCATCCGGCGTCGTGCTTGATTCGACCGTCTCATGCCGTGCCGCGATCAACGAGTAAAAGACCGGCACGACGAACAGGGTGAAGATCGTGCCGACCGTCATGCCCGTCACCAACACCAGCCCGATGCTGTTACGAGCGGCCGCGCCCGGTCCCGTCGCCAGCACCAGCGGGAGATGGCCGAAGACCGTGGCAGCCGAGGTCATCAACACGGGCCTCAATCGGGTCAGCGCCGCTTCGCGCGCCGCCGCCACGCGCGAGCACCCTTGCGCCTGCAACTGATTGGCGAACTCCACGATGAGGATGCCGTTCTTGGCGATCAATCCGACGAGCGTAATCAGCCCGACCTGCGAATAGATATTGATCGTCGTCAAATCCAGAAAACCGACCACCAACGCACCCGAGATGGCCAGCGGGACCGAACCGAGCAGAACGATCAACGGATCGCGGAAGCTTTTGAACTGCGCGGCCAGCACCAGAAAAATCAGGACGACTGCAAAACCCAGGGTGACGGTGAGGGCGGCCCCTTCCTGTCGCAGTTGCCGGGATTCGCCGGCGTAATCCAAGTGAACGAGCGGGCTCAGCGGCGCCGCCGCGGCTTCCAACACGCGGAGCCCCTCTTCTTTCGTGACGCCGGGTTTGAGCCCCCCGAACACGCGGGCGGCGTGGCGTTGCTGAAATCGATTCAAAGATCGCGGGGCGACGCCGGTTTCGATGCGTGCGAATGTGGAGACCGGCACCAACTGCCCGCCCGGCGTCTTGACCTTGAGGTCGAGCAGCGGGTCGAGGGTCGCGCGGTCCTTGTCGCCGATTTGAGGGATGACCTTGTAGCTGCGATCAAAGTAATTGAACCGGTTCACGTAGGCGCCGCCCAGCAACGTGCCCAGCTCTCGTCCTACCGCCGCCAGATCAAGCCCCAGGTCGGCGATCCGCTCGCGATCCAGAACGGCGCGCGCCTGAGGCAGGTCGATTTTGAGATCGGTGTCCGCGTAGAGGAATTTTCCGCTCCGCCATGCGGCGTCGAGCACCTCGGCCACGGCGTCCGACATCGTTTCCGCCGATCCCTCGCTTTGCAGGACCAGTTCGACGTCGTACTGTCCCGGCGTCGGCAGCGGGGGATCGAGCCGAGGGAACACCCGCAATCCCGGCACCTGTGAGACCGCGCCGTACACGTCGTCGTACATTTCTTCCGTCGAGCGAGCCCGCTCGCGCCAATCCTTGGTGACGATGCCCCCAAAGCCGCCCCAAGCCGTGGTGAGCGCCCAGGTGTAGTCCGTTTCCGGAATGGCGGCGATCGCCCGCACGACGTCCAGGTGCGCACGGTTGGTCGCGGCGACGGTGGAATCGGGGGCTGCCTCGAAGAACAGGCTGATGTGACTTTGATCCTCCACCGGGGCCAGCTCCTGGCGAGAAAAGAAAAACAGCGGCCAGGCCGCCGCCGTCACCAGCAACGCCGAGGCCACGATGCTCCACCGCATGGCCAACGCGCCGTCGAGGAGACGTCCGTAGGTCCGGCGGAGAGACGCAAACGCCCGATCGACCAGTCGAGCCAACAGCCCCTCCCGGCCCTGCGGGCGCACGGACCAGGCGCTCATCACCGGCGACAGCGTCACCGCGACCACCCCCGACAAGACCACGGCCACCGCCAGGGTGATGGCAAACTCCAGAAACAGCGACCCGCTCAGACCGCCTTGAAAGCCGATCGGCGCGTACACCGTGGCGAGAGTGATCGTCATCGCCACGATGGGGCCGACCAGTTCGCGCGCGGCGGCATAAGCCGCCTCTCTTCGCGATCGCCCCATCCGCACGTGCCGCTCGACGTTCTCCACGACGACGATCGCGTCATCCACCACCAAGCCGACAGCCAGCACGATGGCGAGCAAGGTGAGGAGGTTGAGGCTGAAGCCGAACAGGGCCATGAACGCCGCCGCGCCGATCAGCGACACCGGCATGGCGACGAGCGGCACGAGCGCCGTGCGCACCGATCCCAGAAAGACGAACACGACCACGGCGACGATCAGGATCGTCTCAGAGAGGGTCTTGGTGATCTCCGCCAGCGCGTTGCGAATGAACATGGTGGCGTCCCACACCAACTTCATGTCGATGTCGGGAGGCAAGGTGGGACTGATACGCTCGACTTCCTCGCGCAACCGGCGCCCGACGTCGATTTCATTGACGCCCGGCACGGGCCAGATTCCGAGATAGACCCCCTCGGTCTCGTCGTACTTCGCCACCATGACGGCTTCTTCGGCGTCGCGCTCGATCCCGGCCACGTCTTTGAGTCTGACAATGGCGCCGGCCCGATCGGCCACGACCAGATCCTCGAACTCGGCCGCCGAGCGCAAGTCGGTGTCGGCGAGCAGGTTGATCTGCACGAGATTGCCCTTGGTCCGTCCGACGGCGGCCAGGTAATTGTTGCGCCGGAGCGCGCTCTGCACGTCGCCGGGCGAGAGGTTGAACGAGGCGAGACGATCGGGATCGATCCACACCCGCATGGCGATCTGCCGCTCGCCCTCGAAGGTGACCCGCTGGACGCCGGGCAGCGTCGCAAGCTGAGGCTGCAACGTGCGCAACAGCCAATCAGTAATTGCCGGCACCGTGCGTTCATGCGAACTGAAACTCAAGTAAAAGGACGCGTACGGCCGATCCGCCCGTTGAACGTCGATCGTCGGCGGCTCGGTTTCCGGCGGCAGTTCCGAGCGCACCTGCTGAAGCCGCGCCGTCACCTCGGCCAGCGCCGCCGTGCTGCTGTGGTTCAACTTCAGATGGACGGTCACCGTGCTGACGCCGGCCCGGCTGGTCGACTCCACGTAATCGACGCCGCTGACGGAAGATACGGCCCGTTCGATCGGCGTGCTGACGAAGCCCTGCACCGTCTCGGCGCTCGCGCCATAGTAGAGGGTCTTAATGACCACCTCCGAGTTCTCGATGGTGGGGTACTGTTGCACCGGCAAGGCGATCAATGCCCGCCAGCCCACGAGCAGGATCACAAGATTGACGACGACCGCCAACACGGGATGCGTGATGAACAGACTGGTGAGCGACGGTCTGGCGGACTCGGGGTGCATGGCCTTATCGTGCGGGCTCGGCGGTTTTTCTACCTTCGTCGGATCGAGGCTCGGCTGGTCCCGTCACGCTCACCAACACTCCATCGCGCAGTTTGAAGGAGCCGGAGGCGGCGACCTGTTCGCCGGCAGCCAATCCTTCATGGATGACGGCCTCGTCTCCCACCAGAGTCCCGCTTTCGACCCGGCGGGCCCAGGCCCTGGTTCTCCCGTCCCGGTCCGCCGCCAGCACAAAGACCTGGTCTCCGGCCGGCCCCTTTCGCAGCGCGCTCGCCGGAACGGCGACGGCCGGCCGAGACGGGCCCACCGGCACGCGGACTCGCACCGAAGAGCCGGGCGCCGGAGTCCCACCCGCGCGTTCGATTCGCACGCGCACGACGGCGTTGCGAGTCGTCGGGTCCACGCGCGCGTCGATCGCAACGATCTTGGCCGTCATGGCCGGAAGATCGCCGGCCGGAACAACCTCGACCGTCTCGCCGTTCCGTAAGGTCGCCGCGACCTGTTGCGGAACGGTGAAATCCACGTGTACCGCATCGTCAACGCTCTGAAGGGTCGTCAAGAAGGTTCCCTCCTCCAGGTATTGGCCGGGATGAACGTCCGCGATCCCCACCCGAGCGCGAAACGGAGCCCGAATGGTCTTGCGGGCAATGACGGCCTTGGTGCGGGCGATCTGCGCTTCCGCCACTTCCAGATCGGCGCGCGCACGATCGACTTCTTCCTGCGTCGTGGCGAACTCTTCCGTCAGGTGCTGTCGGCGGGCCAGGACTGTTCTGGCCAGCGCGGCTTGAACCTCGTGGGCTTTGAGCTCGGCCTCCTCGACGGAGACGTCAAGAGCGACCAACAGCGCCCCTTGTTCGACAATCTGCCCGGGCGTGAGCCGGACCTCTCGAATCGTGCCGGCGAGTTCGTTCTTCAGCATAACCGAACGAAGGGCCAGCACCGTCCCCACCGAGACGGTCATGGGACGATGGTGAATGGCCCGCGCCACGGCGACGGCGACGGTTTCCATCGGCTCAGGCTGATCGGCTGAGCCGGCCCGCTCCGCTTGGAGCGATTCATATTTCCAGGCGGCCAGCGCAACGCCGATCAGAAGAACCACGAAAACGAGCAGGACCGATCGACCCCAATTTCCACCATTCCGACCAATCATGAGCACACCGCGTTTGTTCACCCTCTTCGTCCGACTTCCGCCGAGCCGGTCCGTTGTCGAACCATCGTATCAAATCGGTATCGAATCGAGGACGGAGACGTCATCGTCGCCATCGCGTTTTTTCCCGGCCAAGAACCGAGCGCGCAGGCGTGCCCATAAAAAAGACGAGGATGATCGCGCAACCCGGTTTTGGGCCGGTCAAGGGGAGCAGCAGAGCGTCTCCTCCCGTTACCAGTTACAGTTGCTGGATGACCCGTTCGGCATAGCCGGTCAACTCGACGTACCCCTGTCCGCGGATCGGTCGGCCCTGTTTGGTTCCTGTCACCGAGACCGCTCCCTCCCAATACGTCACCGCGGCGCTGCCGCCGGTTTGGAGCTCCTGATCAGCCAGTAAGGAAGTCACCTCCAACGTGAGATCCAGCGAGGGGATCGTCAGGCGCCATCGGGCAGGGTACACGGCCTTGCTCTTCGGGCTGGTCCAGGTGGCGGTTGAGGTAATCGTAAAGTCGTGGACGGGGAGATGCCGGGCCCGCCCGTCCGGGAAGACCACGGTCCCGCTGGAAGCAGGATCGGATGACCCGTCGTTCCGGCGCATACGATAGAGCATCAGCTCGCTGTCGTCGGTCAATTGAAGGCTGAACCAGTCCCACCCGACCAGGTCCGAACTCAAATCGGTTGAACTGAATTCATGATCCATCCAACTGAGCCCCGTCACCTCGAACCGCTCCGCTCCAACGGTCACGGTCCCCGTCGTCGCCAGCCTGGTAAACGAATAGTAATGGGAGGCCTGTCCCTCCGCCGCCCCTTTTCGGCTGGTCCCATCGAGGCCGTGGACAACAGGGGGCTTCGCCGGTTGCAGGGTCAAGGTAATGGCGTATTGATCCGTCTTGGCCACGAGGGTGTGCGGCCCGGAGGGAACGGCCGGCATCTCGGCCCGCCAATCATCGATCCACACACGAAGCCGAGACTCGTCGGCGCCGGCCTTGCCCAAACCGGCTCGGCTCACCTTCTCGGCAAAATGAAACCGACCGTCGGCGAGATCGGTCATGGCGAAGTGGGCGAAATAGAACTGAGAGATCGACCACTGCGACGGCCGGGTCTTCACATCCTCCGGCGGAATGGCTCGACGAAAGAACGTGAGTTCAAACCCAAACGTCCGCCCGTCCTTGGCCCGCAAGTGGCCCGTGTAGTACCACCATTCGGTTCGAAAATCCGGATGCGCTCCATGGTCTCTTGGAAACTCAAATCGATAACCGGCCGTAGCCTGTTTGAACGATGAGGGGGCGGGGGTTTCATCTCCCGCCCAAAGACCATCGCCGGCCGACCACACGGCCAGACACACGACCAGGCCGACGGCAAGGAGCGGAGGCGGCACACCGAGGCCGCCGATATCCATGGGCCGCGCCCAGCGCCGAGACAAGGACCATGATCCGGAGCGAGTCACATCGTGACTTATAACACGGGAAGCGGAGCCCCACCAATCGGCCGTGATTCGAACAAGAGAGGCTTGAGACGATCTTCTTCCCTGTCTTCTTCCCTGACAGACGGTCCGTTGACAATTTTCACGACTCTCGGCTATCGTGACTCAAACGCTTATGAGAACGGACCGAGAACCGAAACCAGTAAATCCCGCTCCTTCGCCCCGGGGGGAGATTGTGTTGATCCCCGATCGTCTCCCGGTGTTCCCCTTGCCGAATATCGTTTTGTTTCCAAGGACTTATCTTCCTCTTCACGTCTTTGAACCGCGCTATCGCCAAATGGTGGCCGATGCGACCAAGGGCGATCGGTGTATTGCCATGGCCCTGCTCAAAGACGGATGGGAGGCGGACTATTACGGCAACCCGGCCATCTATTCCACCCTGTGCATCGGGCGCCTCGTGAGCGTCCATCCCTTGCCGGACGGCCGATCGAATATCATGCTCCAGGGGCTCATCCGCTGCGAGATCGAACGCGAACATTTCGAGAAGCCCTATCGGGAAGCCACCGTTCGCCTGAAACCGGAGGCGGCGGACAAAGAATTGCCGCCGGAGGTTCGCCGCGCGTTGATGGACATGTTCGAGCGATTCCTCCAAACCAGAGAGGACGGCGCAACGTGGCAAAGACTCTTCCGCACCGAAGTCAGCGACGAAATCCTCGTCAATACGCTCTCCACCCATTTGGAATGCACGCCGTTGGAGAAGCAATTTTTGCTCGAGGCGGACGGGCTGCTCCAGCGGGTCCGTCGCCTGAACGATCTCATTCAATTCATGCTGCATGATCGGCACGGGTCAAAGGGCTGGGAATAAATGGAACGGGCCGTTGCGATCGAGGTCAACAGGCTGTCCAAAGCCTACGGCGCCCACCAAGCCGTGTCCGACCTGTCGTTTCACGTGTACGCGGGAGAGATTTTCGGTCTGTTGGGGCCGAACGGCGCGGGGAAGAGTACGACGCTCCGTACGCTCATCACCCTGCTGCATCCGACCTCCGGCACCGCGTCCATTTTCGGCCATGACACGGTGCGCGAAGCAGACACGGTACGGAGGCTGATCGGCTACGTCCCCCAAGAACGCGCGATCGACCGGTTCCTGACCGGACGAGAACATCTTCAACTGTTGAGCGCCCTCTATCACCTGACCAAAGAGGAAGCCGCCGAACGAATCAATGAATTGCTGAAGCTCGTCGATCTGGAAGCGCACGCGGATCGACCGGCCAAGACCTATTCCGGCGGCATGAAGCGCAAGCTCGATATCGCCTGCGGCCTGCTCCCCGACCCAAAGGTCCTGTTTCTCGACGAACCGACGCTCGGCCTCGACGTGCAGAGCCGCCTCCGGATCTGGGAGTACGTGCGGATGCTCAAGGCGCGGGGCCTGACGGTCGTCATGACGACGAATTACCTGGACGAAGCGGACCAACTCTGCGATCGACTCGCCATCATCGACGGCGGCCGCATCAAGGCGCTGGGCGGCCCTACGGAACTCAAGGTGGCGCTGGGCGGCGACATCGTTTCACTGACGATCAAAGAAACGGACCGGATTCCCGGACTGGAGGCGGCGCTCGCCGGCCAGCCGGCGATCAAAACGGTGCGGGCCACCGGGAACGGGCTCGACATCCGGGTCGAATCCCCCGAGAAGGCGTTGCCGATTATCCTGGAGACGGCCAATCGGCTCGGCTGCGGCATCGAATTCATCGAATACCATCGCCCGCGCCTGGACGACGTCTTCATCGCCCACACCGGACGGCGCATCACTGATACGGCGGAGCAACCGGTCGAGTAATCATGGGACGTCGCTTGTCGTCAGAAGGCCGTAAGGCGGACCGCTTCTTTCCCCGCTCGAGCGAACTTGGGGACCGATCATGACGGAATACTGGCAGGAAATCAGCGCGTTGACCATGCGGTGGGTGCGTCGGCTGAGCCGCGAAAAGTTCAGCATGTTGTTCACGCTGGTGCAACCCATGCTGTTCTGGCTGATTTTTTTCGGCAATCTCTTCCAGCGAGCCGCCGACACGCAGGTGACGCAAGCCCCGAACTACATCAGCTTTCTGGCCGCCGGCGTGGTCGTAATGACCGTGTTGAACAACGGCCTGGCCGGAGGCGTCGATCTTTTATTCGACAAAGAAAACGGCTTTCTCGAACGGCTGATGTCGGCCCCGATCAGAAGAAGCTCGGTCATTTTGAGCCGCTTCATTTTCGTGATGACGATCACGTCGCTGCAGGTCCTGGTCATCCTGAGCGTGGCGTTCCTGTTCGGCGTCGAGCCGGCGACGGGACTGCTCGGCGTCGCCGTGATCCTCCTGATCGGCATGATGTTCGGCGTGGGGCTCACGGCCATCTCCATGGCCATGGCCTTCTCCGTCAAGAGCCACGGCGATTTCTTCTCGGTCCTGGGATTCCTCTCCCTCCCGATGATTTTCTTGAGCTCGGCGCTGGTGCCGCTGGCGGCGATGCCCGGTTGGATGAGCTTGCTCGCCCGCTTCAATCCCATGACCTGGGCCATCGACGCGGTCAGGCCGCTGATTCTCTCCGGCTGGAGCGACGCCTTGCCGCACGTCGCCATGGTGATCCCGGTCATGGTGGTCTTCGACGCGATTTGTCTCTACGGAGGAGCCAAGGCGTTTCGCCGGGCGATGGGGTAGACATGCTCGTTCCAGAAAGCCAAATTCGGGCGTTGATCCGCCTGCTTTCTGACCGGGACGACCGCATCGTCCGCACCATCAGCGGCAAGCTGATCTCGATCGGCAACCCGGCCGTGCCGCTGTTGCAGGAGGCGGAGATCGAACAGCCGGAGATGGCCGATCGCATCGCCGCCGTGCTGGAGGAAATTCACTGGAACCGGATCGAAAGCGAGCTGATCGAGCTGTCGGCGCGCCAGGACGACGCGATGAGCCTGGAAGCCGGTTCCTTTCTGATCGCCCGTTACGCCTACCCGTCCCTCGACGTATCGCGGTATCAAGCCCAACTCGACATGATGGCGCGGGAGGTGCGGGCCCGCGTCGGTTGCCGATCCTCCGGGGAGGAAACCGTCAACGCCCTCAACCGCTACGTCTTCGCCGAGCAGGGATTCAAAGGCAACACCAAGAATTACTACGAACCGGAAAACAGTTACCTGAACCGCGTCATCGACCGGCGGATGGGCATTCCGATCAGCCTGTCCGTCGTCTATTTGCTGATCGGACAGCGCTTGGGCCTGCCGCTCTTCGGCATCGGCATGCCCGGTCATTTTCTGGTGAAATACGAATCCAAACGGTACTCCGTGTTTATCGATTGCTTTAACGGCGGCGCTTTGCTGACCGAAAAGAACTGCGCGCGGTTCTTGACCGAGGCCGGATACGGATTCGACGACAAATACCTGCAACCCAGCCCCGTGCGGGCCATTCTCGCCCGTATGGTGAAGAACCTCTGTTCGATCTACGCCAAAATGAACGAGCCGGTCAAATCCGCTCGTTTGATCACATTTATGGAAATCTTGGGCGGCCCTTCTCGGGAAGAAGGGCTTTGACGCTCGGACCTGCGTGAGATTTGCGCGTCAGATCTGAATGGTCAGCAAGTCCTTTCCCTTCCGGATTCGTCCCCCGTACTCTTCCGCCGCTTGACCGGTGACGTCCTCGCGATCCGCCACCGGATAGAAGTGCGACAGCACGAGGCGGTCCACCCCGGCCTCCCGAGCGACCCGACCGCATTCGCCCGCGTGCATGTGCACGGGGCCTGGGCGATTGGCCGGGAACGAGCAATCCAACACGGCGAGATCGGCCTCGCGACACAGGCGGACGAGACCGTCGCAGTACTGGGCATCGCCCGAATAGACGAGCGTCTTGCTCCGGTATTCCAACCGATACCCCACACAATTCAAATCCGGCACGTGGACGACGGGCCTGGGCGTCACAACCGTATCGCCGATCCGGAAGGATCGTCCTTCCACCTCTCTGACGCGGACTCCGAACGGCGGATTCGAGAAACCGGGGAAGGTGGTCATGATGCCTTGGATCAGCCGCTTCGTCCCTCTGGGACCGATCAAGGTCAGATCCGGACGACGGCCTCCTTCATGTTTGGTGTAGATCAACGCGTCGAAGAAAAACGTGATGAAATCCGAGAAGTGATCCGCGTGCAAATGAGAAAAGAGCACATGGGTGACCCGATGGCGGTCCACACCGGTCTTGATCAAATTCATCAGTGTACGCGGGCCAAAGTCCAGCAGGATGGTCTGGTCCGTCTGCACCAGATAGCCGGCGGCGGCTCTGGCAGGATGAACGTTGGTCCCTGAGCCGAGAATCGTCAGACGCATCGTTCACAGGAAAGACATAACGGTGTGCCGTCCGTCAGCAAGACTCCCCCCCCCTCACGTCCGAAGTTGATCCAAAACGGTTTGCGCGTCTTGCAGGTCCACACAATCCGCTTGTTCATCGAATCGGGAATGGACGGCCTCAAGGAGACGCCGGGCATCGTCCGGCCTGTTCAACGTCTTCAACAGCCTCGCCAGACTAGTCGCCGCCCGAAGCTCCAACATGACGGCATGCTGGCTCCGCGCGATCGTCAGCGCCTCTTGAAAACACTGTTTCACATCCTCGATCGGCGGATCGACTCGTCCAAGCAACAATTCACCCTTGAGCCGGCTCAGTTCGGCCGTCCAAAACCGTTCGCCCTGCGTCGTGGCGAGCCGCTGCGCCTCCGCGATGGCGTCCAACCCCTCATCGACTCGTCCATCATGCAGATAACTCTCCGCGAGCAAGGCCAACGTGTAGGTGTTATTGAGCGCGGCCCCCGTCGCTCGGGTCGCAGCGAGCCCCTCTCTCAGCCGGGCAAGCCCCTTCTCATCACCGTTTCGGGCCAACGCCCAGCCCTGGGAGGAGACGGCCCAGGCTCGCGCCACTTCGAACGAATACTTCGTTGAGATCGCGATCGCTTCCTCAGTCAGCTCCAACGTGCGACTCGCGTCACGCAGCATGGACGATATCCATGCCGTCGTCGCCAGGGTAAAGGCCAAAGTGAACGGATGCGCCAAGTCTCTCGCTTTGCCGATGGCTTCCGACACCAACGGTTCGACCCGATCCACGTCGCCCATGATCCATAACGTCCGGGCCAGCATGATGCTCGCCGTAATGCCGGGGTCCTGTGTATACGGCAAGGTATGGGAGCGGCATGGACATGGATCGGTCGTGGCGGCCTCCAGATGGGTCTTGGCCTCGTCGAACCGACCGATGAAGGAGTCGGTCGATCCCGCGCTCTCATGGGCGCGAACCAGGAGATCGGGAACCTGTCGGCGGCCGGCCAACGACAGAAGCGTTTCAGCCAGATCCGAAGCCCGCGCCAGGGGCCCCCGCACCAGATGGAATACCCAGAGTCCCCAGACAGCAAGGAAATGCTGATCCGACAGGCTGTCTTCCTTCGAGAGCTCCCTGGCTCGGCGATAGTTCCGCTCGATATCGTCGGACGCATACCCCTTGAGGGTCACCATGGGAGCCCCGCGCGCGATAAGAAGGTCCAACTCCAAGGCGTCGCGATCCGGCCCTTCGGGCAATTCCTTCAACAAGGCCAACGCCCGGTTGAAATGGCTCAGGGCTTCGATGTCGGCCGATCGTTCCGCATCCCTGCGAGCCGCAAGGCGGCGGTAGTGGACGGCTGATCCTATCAATCCTGCTTGTTCATAGTGATAGGCCAAGAGTTCCGGCTCCGCCTTGACGCGCTCGGTGAACTTGCCCTCCAGCGCGCTTGCAAGACGGGCATGCAGGCTTCGACGGGATTTTCTGGGCAAAGTATGATAGGCGGCGTCCTGCAACAACGCGTGTTTGAACTGAAACTTGGCGTTCGGGATGTCGCCTTCCTGGAAAATGAGCCCCGACATCACCAGACGGCGGAGCGCCTGCTCCAACTGGCTCTCCTCCAGATCGACCGCTTCCCGCAACAGTTCATAATCGAATTCCCGCCCGATCGCCGCTCCGATCTGCACGATGTCCTTGGCCGAACCCAATCGGTCGATCCGCTCCATGAGCAGAGCCTGCAAACTGTCGGGAATGGCCAAATCCGTCAATCGCGTGTTCAAGCTGAACGAGTCGGTCCCTTCGGTCAGCACGCCGGATGCGAGCAGATTTTCCGTCAACTCTTCGATATAGAGGGGAATCCCGTCCGTTTTCACCAGGACCGCCTGCTGCACCTCGGGCGGCAGCGCCTTGCCCCTGGTCATCTCCGCGATCAGCTCGGCACTCTGCCGGCGCGGAAGCCGGTTCAAGGAAAGACAGGTGACGTGGCTGGAGTCGGCCCACATCGGCTTGAAATCAGGGCGAAAGGTGACGACCAACAGCACGTGCATCTGCTGAATGCGGTCGATCATTCTCGTCAAAAAATCCAACGTGGTCGGATCGAGCCAATGGGCGTCCTCCACCACGAACAACACGGGAGATCGATCAGCCAGTCTGTGAACAGACTGCACGAGCGCCTCCAGCGTGAGGTCCTTGCGCCGCTCCGGCGACAGAGCCGGCAGCCGCGCTGAATCGGCCACCGATATCCCCATCAATTCGGCGATCAAAGCGACCGTCATCGGATCGTCAAGGCCGATGGCGGCCATCAGATCATGCAGTTTTTGCCGTTGCGTTTCGGCGCCGTCCTCGCCGGTCACTCCCGTCATCTGCCGCAACGCGGTGATCGCCGGATAGAGCACGGTGTCGGTATGGTGCGGCGAGCATTGAAATTGGACCAGGGCATGAGCGGAGCCGGCAAGCCGATCGCTCACATAGCGGACCAATCTCGATTTGCCGATGCCGGCTTCACCGCTGAGCAGCACGACCTGGCCTTCACCGTCGGCGGCTTCCCGCCATCGGCCCATCAGCAGCGCGGTCTCATGCTCCCTGCCGACGAAGCCGCTCATTCGGCCGGCTCGATGCGACTCGAACCGGCTGGCCGACGGCTTGCTCCGCACCGCCCGCCACACCTGGATCGGCGTTGAGAAGCCCTTGAGCGCGAACGTCCCGTGATCGGCGAACTCGAACTCCCCTCCGACCAGACGCTTCGTCGCCGAATCGACGATCAATTGATTCGGCGAGGCCAATCCCTGGAGTCGGGCCGCAAGGTTCGGGGTCTCGCCGAACACCGACCGTTCCTTGGCGGTCGCCGTGCCGATCAGCTCTCCGACCATGACGGGTCCGGTCGCAATCCCGATTCTCACCGCCGGGTCAAACCCTTCGGGAAACGGATGGTCGCGGGGCAGCACCTTGACCAGCTCCAAGACGGCCAGCCCCGCGTGAACGGCCCGCTCCGCGTCATGTTCATGGGCCTGGGGATAGCCGAAATAGGCCAACAGCCCGTCTCCCATGTATTTGGCGATGTAGCCGTTGAATCGGCCGACCGCTTGGCTGCACGCGTCCAGAAATCCCCGGATCGCGGCTTGAAGATCTTCGGGGTCCAGTCGGCAGGCCAGCGCCGTCGATCCCGCAAGGTCGCAAAACATGACCGTCAACCGGCGGCGCTCTCCTTGGTCTTGGCCGGAGAGAGCCGGCGCGGGTTCCTCCTTCCCGGCGATGGGCGCGGACGCCTCGCCGATGCTCGCCGGCCGCGGCGACAGTTGGGCGATGGCGCGCAACAGTTTTTTCCGATGCCCCAACAACACGCCCAAGGCAATCAAGTCGTGTTCGTTCAGCTCCGGCAGCACATCCCATGTAACGGCCTGTTGCTGAAACGTCTCTCGGTATTGATCAAGACCGAGATCTTTCAACCATGTCGAGACGCGATCATCCATAAGGGGCGAGGGTGACGATCAAGTGTCCGCCTTGGGTTCGGATCGGTGCATCATCGGCGCGAACGACAGGCTTCTTGCAGCGGGCAACGGACTCGTTGATAATACGCGCATGACCGGAGACGCTCCCACGATGAAGCCGGCGCCCCGATCCTTGATGCGGCGTATTGAATACCGGCTCATCGCTCTCGTCATGGCGGCCATCGCCTTTTTGCTCGAACGGGCCGTGCTGCGTTCCATCGAGCGCGGCGAGGCCGAGCCATAGCATCAGCATCCGAAGAATCAGATAAACCGCCGAGAGAACGACCCGCGATCACCGTTCCCGCAGGAGATCGAAGATCAGTCCGAGCGTCAGCAGTCCGGCCACGATCCCGAACGTGACGGGCACCCAGTCGGCGACGGTCGCCGACATGGCGGTAAGCCCGCTGGACAGCAGACTCGCCGCGGCGGCCGAGCTCAACGCCAGGCGCCGCCCCGTCCGGCGAACCGTCCGTTCGAGCGCATTGGCCTGAAAATTCACGACCAGCTTCTGCCCTGGTCTGGCCCCGATCAGGTGTTCGACGGCTTCGGCCACGCGCTCCGCCCGCACCTTGAACTTCTGCAACTGATACGCCAGCGATTTGGGATCGAGCGCGGCCCCCGCGCGCGTGATCATGACGCGCATCAAAAACTTGCCCGCGACGTCGTACGGATCGAGTTTCGGATCAAGATGAGCCGTCGCCAGTTGGACTTGCGCCAGCGCCTTGGCGGCGAGCGTCAGCGAAGCCGGCAGCGGGACCCCGTGTCGAAACGCGATGGCGCTCATTTCCTGCAACAGCGGTCCGATCTGCATCTCGGCGAGCGCCGCCTTGCGGTACTTGGCCATCACGTCGCCGATCTCGCTCTGAAACCGCGGAACGTCCAGATCGCTTCGGTCGATCGAACTCGTCATCATCAGCGTGACGTCGGTCAGAAACGCCGCGTCCTCTTTCCACAACGCCATGAGCATCAATAAGAGATGCTCGCGCAACCCGGCGTCGATGGCCCCGACCATTCCGAAGTCGAGCAAGTACACACGGTCCTTCCACCACATGAGGTTGCCCGGGTGAGGATCGGCATGGAAGAAGCCCTCGACGATGATCTGTTTATAGAACCCTTCCAACAATTGGCGCGCCGCCTCGACCCGTTCCCGGCCTTCCGGCGCCTGCGCGATCGGGATCCCTTGAATCTCCTCCATCACCAATAAACCGGCGGTGGACAACTCTTGGTGGACGGCGGGGACCGCCAATCGGTCATAGTCCGCCAGCACGGTCCGCATCCGTTGGATGTTGTCGATCTCCTGACGAAAGTCGAGCTCGCGCTGGAGCGACGTCGAGAGGTGCTTGAACACCGCCTCGATATCCACGACCTGCTGCAGAGCGGGGCGTCGCCCGACTTGGCGGGCAAAGATCTCGAAGAGGGCCAGATCCTGCTCGATGTCGGCCCGAGCGGTCGGTCGTTGAACCTTGACGACGACTCGGTCTCCGTTTTCGAGAGTCGCCCGATGGACTTGCGCGATGGTCCCGGCGGCGAGCGGTCTGGGATCGATCGACTCGAACACGTCTTCCCACGGCACCCTCAGTTCCTGCTCCGCCACCCGAACGACCTCGCTTTCCGGCATGGGAGGCACGCGGCTCTGCAACAGGGCCAGTTCTTCGATGTACTCGGCCGGCAGAAGATCCGGACGAGTCGACAAGATCTGTCCGAGCTTCGAGAAGGTCGGACCCAGTTCCTCCAACGCCGAGCGGAGGCGCTTGGCCTGTTGGCGACGAGTGGACACGTCCGCTTGATCAGGCCGACTGAAGAGTTCCTTGACGCCGTGCTTCGCCATCACCGTGGCGATGCGCACGGCCCGTCCTCCCAGCCTGGGTTCAGGAGAGGAGTCCTCGGTGGAGTGTTGAAAAATCGGCGCGGCTTCGGGACCTGGCTCGCCCACAGCCTGAAGGGTGTTCACAATGATGACGGTGCAACGGGCATTGTGACTGATGCGGTTCGGGACGTTCCCCAGCAAGAACTCCTTTCGTCCCGCCATACCCGAATTCCCGACCACCAGCACGTCGATCGCTTCGCGCTCGGCGGCACGGACGATGGTCAACGCCGGATCGGAATCGACGGCGACAAGGGCGTGTCCCCGTTCTCCGGCCAGTTGCGTCACGATCCGGGTGAGTTCATCGCCGGCGGCTTCGGCCCGGGTCTGTTCGGCGGCGCCGAATTCCGTGGCGGTCGGATGTTGCGGCACGATGACCTGCACCACAAACAGCTCGGCTCCGTAACGATTTGCGAACTCAGCGGCCCACCGGACGGCATGGTCCGCCGTTTTGGAACGGTCGGTCCCCACCATCACACGTCGTATGCCGGTGGTGGGTACGGGTGAAGGAGGGGTCATCGCCTATCGCGGGGCTCCAAAGGCTGTTGATTGGGCTGTCGATCCGCCGCATGGGGTCGGAAGAGCCGACACTGCAACAGCCGGCGTCATGCCATTACGACCGTCATTGTGACCCATGGTGAGTCCCGGCCGCAACCTCACCGGTCTTGATCGAAACTGTCCCTGATTCGCAACAGGAATGCGCGTGCCTGCTCCACTTCCTGCGGGGTCAAGGCCCGCTCGAAAAACGGACGGATGAACGCGGTGTGGGCACTGAACGTTTTGCGAAACAGGGCGTCGCCCTTGGCCGTCAGTGAAATTTTCGTGTACCGCCGGTCCCCGTGCATCGCCTCGCGCTTGATCAACCCTTTCGCGGCCAAGCGATCCAACACGCCGGTCAAGGTGCCTTTGGTCACCAGCGTCTTGTGGGACAGCTCCGAACAGGTCATCCCGTCCGTATCGCCCAAGGTGGCGATCACGTCGAACTGCGAAGGTGTGAGCCTCAGGGATTTCTTAATATGGCGACTGCCGGTCCGCCAGAACGCCAAATAGGCCTCCACCAGCGGCCGAACCAGTTTTAAATAGGGATCATCTTGTGGATTTGGCAGTGTCACGACCGGAGCATAGTGGGAAGACTCCACACCGTCAAGATGGAGACCGCCGCTCGGCTGCTCGACGCCGCGTGCCGCGCCTCCGACGCAAGCAGGCTCGTTGACCGGCCGTCCGATCTATCCGTAAGATCCTGCCATGCGGCAGCAACATACAAACGAGCGGAGTCCCATTCAATTGACCGCGATTCTTGTCCTGGTGGGAATGATCGTGGCCGGCGTCTGGGTATGGAAACGGCTGCCGACCGAGACCCAGATCTTTCTCATCGACCACGCCGTTCCGATCGCGGCGGGGGCGGCGGCCGTTGGAGCGGTCATCCTGCTCGCGATCCGGAACATCCGCCGGCGGATCACGCGGCGACGCAAGCGGGACCGTTTGCTCGCGGCGTTCCGGCAAGAAACCGATCCGGGCAGAAAACTGGCTCTGTCTTTCGAGCTGATCGAATGCAACGGCTATCGAATCGACGGCCTTGAATCGGTTTCCCCGGCCCTCCGAACCCTGTGGGACCACACCCTTCTGCACTCGCCGGGCGACGAGCGCCATCGAGTGCGGGGAATGGCGGCAAGCCACCTGGGTCTGTTACGGGACAACACCGTGGTGCCGTTGCTCCTCAAGGCTTTGGAGGACGATCATGCCTACGTGCGCGCTTGCGCGGCCCTGGGCCTGGGACGGTTGCGGGCCTTGGAAGCAAAGCCGAAGCTGGAATATCTTGCCAAAGAGGATTGGGACCAAACCGTTCGCAGTCGATGCCGGGAGGCGCTGGACCAATTACGGTACGCGAGTCCGCAGAAATCCTAGTTGCCAGTTGTCGGTTCTCGGTTGATGGACCTTCTGATGGCTGAACGGTATTCTCTTGAGAACTGAGAACCGAACGCTGACACCTCGACTCTGAAAAGAAACACAGCCCCTTCTCACGCGACCAGATGATGAGCCACGCGATCGGCCCCTACTTGACGAGCGAGATTCCCGGCATCGGTGGGCGAATCCGCGTCGAGCCGGAGGATTTTCGCGTGGAAGAACAGCCGCTGTACCTTCCCTGCGGCACCGGCGAGCATCTCTACATCAAGGTCACCAAGCGGCTCCTGTCCACGCCCGATCTCATCAAACTCATTTCGAGCACGACGGGCCTGAAAGCCAAAGCCATTGGAGTCGCCGGCCTCAAGGACGCGCGGGCCGTCACGACCCAGACGCTGTCTCTGCAGCTCACCACGCCCGAACATGTGGCCCGTCTCAAGACCAACGAGCGGATTCTGGCCATCGAGATTCTTGGGCGCCATCGGAATCGGCTTCGTCCCGGCCATCATGCCGGCAATCGGTTTCACCTGACGATTCGCCATGTCGCGCCCCATGCCAAGGACACGGTCCCGGCCGTCCTTGAGATGCTCCAACGACGAGGGGTCCCCAACTATTTCGGCCCGCAACGGCAGGGACGGGACGGAAGCAATTATCGGATCGGCGCGACGTTGCTGACCGATCCAACCGGACGGACCTCGATGAGTCGCGCCAAACGCATGTGGTACCTCAACGCCTTGCAGGCCCATCTGTTTAACCGCATTCTCGCCCGTCGGATCGACTCGCTCGATCGTGTCATGCCCGGCGACTGGGCGATCAAGACCTCGACGGG
Source organism: Nitrospira sp. (assembly GCA_024331125.1). GTDB lineage: Bacteria > Nitrospirota > Nitrospiria > Nitrospirales > Nitrospiraceae > Nitrospira_D. The sequence continues at coordinate 457,782 of JANDJI010000003.1, read as the reverse complement.
CGCCTGCTTTCAAGTCGAAGACGAGCGCGCGGAACAGCCCCGAGCCGACCGGTTCGAGATCAGCCCGACGGGGATCCTGTTCGGTTCACGCGCCTCATGGGCCGGCGGCGAGCCGGGACGGATCGAGGAAGCAGCCGCCGCGGAACTGGGCATGACGAAGGACCTGCTGATTCAAGCGGCCAAGGCTTGCGGCTTCCGTGGCGAGCGCCGGGCTTTGCGGGTCCCGCTCACGGATCTTGAGTGGTCGCTCGACGGATCAACCCTGACCCTGGCCTTTCTCCTCCCTCCCGGCGCCTACGCCACCAACGTGCTGGGAGAACTGATGAAAACCGAGGAACTCGGCTTTTCCAACGGTACTCTCCCTTGAGAGGAGAAGTGGTAGAATCACAAAGGCCGGTCTTCTTATGGGAGAACCGATGAACATTCATCAAGAAACCGTCGTCTTGAGCGGACACATCATCGACTCGCTGCTGCTCGCCAAGGTGTTGGATCTCATCCTCATGATGGGTGGTGACTTCGACTTGGAGGCAGTTCACATCGGCAAAACGCGGGAAGAGCCCTCTCGCGCCCGCATCACCATCCGGGCTTCCTCCCATACGCTCCTGAATGACATCCTTAAATCGATCCAGCCGCACGGCGCATCCGTCGAGCGCGAAGCGGACTGCCGATTGGAACCGGCACCGGCTGACGGGATTTTTCCCGAGGATTTCTACGCCACGACCCATCTGCCGACTCAAATCAGACTCAACGGCCGGTGGATCGACGTCGAGCCCATTGAGATGGACGTCGGCATTGCGGTGGATCAAGAACGGGCGACCGCGCGAGCCGTTCCCATGGGCGAGGTTCGGCGGGGAGAGCTGATTGTCACCGGCCGCGAGGGCGTGCGGGTGATTCCCCTGGCGCGACCGCGCGAGCGGGACGTCTTCGGCTTCATGGAATCCCACGTGTCGGCGGAGCGGCCGCACGGCCACGTGATCGCCGACATCGCATCCAGAATGCGCCGGCTCCGGGAGCAACACAGGCGGGAGGGCGCCGCCTGCCGGGTTTTGCTGGCGGGAGGACCGGCCATCATCCACGCCGGAGGGCGGGACGCCCTGACCTGGCTGATCGAGGAAGAATTCATCCACGTCTTGTTTTGCGGCAACGCCCTGGCGGCCCACGACATGGAAGCGGACCTGTACGGCACATCCTTGGGCTACGGACTCACGGCCGGCCGCACGGTCCCTCACGGCCATGAACATCACTTGCGCACGATCAATCGAATTCGCGCGATCGGCAGCATCGAGCGGGCCGTGGCCTCCGGCGTCGTGAAAAACGGCATCATGGCCGCCTGTGTCCGGAAGAACGTCCCGGTCGTCATGGCCGGCACCATCCGCGACGACGGCCCCCTGCCCGGGGTCATCACCGACTCTGTTCAAGCGCAACGGGCCATGCGCGCCGCCATTGACGGCGTGAAGCTCGCGTTGCTGGTGGCCTCCACGCTGCACGCCGTCGCCACGGGCAACCTGCTGCCGGCGACGGTCCCGACCGTCTGCGCGGACATCAATCCCTCCGTGCCGACCAAGCTCGCGGACCGCGGGAGTTTTCAAGCCGTCGGCCTGGTGATGGACGCGGCATCGTTTCTCTCTGAGTTGGCCAGATTGCTGGGAAGGCCGGCATGACCCGCCTCCTTGTCTGCCCGCCTGATTTTTTCGGGATCGAATACGAAATCAACCCGTGGATGCGACTGAATAACCAGGTGGATCATGAACGGGCCATCTTCCAATGGAACAGCTTGATGGCGGTATTCGAACGGGACGTCGGTGTGACGCTCGAACGGCTGACACCCGTGCCCGGCCTCCCCGATTTGGTCTTCACGGCCAACGCCGGCGTCGTGGTCGGCAAGACGGCGGTAGTCAGCCGGTTTCGGCATCCGGAGCGACGGCGTGAGGAAGCCTGCTTCGAACAGTGGTTTCTCGACCACGGCTACAAGATTCTGGCGTTGGAGCCGGGCCTGTTCTTCGAAGGAGCGGGAGACCTCCTGGGTTTTCCGGACTATTGGTTCGGCGGCTATCGGCAACGATCGGATATCCGCGTATTCCCGATCCTGAGCGAATGGTTCCATCGGGAAATCATCCCGCTCGAACTGGTGGACGGCCGCTTCTATCATCTGGATACCTGCTTCTGCCCCTTGAGCGGAGGCGAGCTGTTGTATTTTCCTTCCGCGTTCGATCGTTACGGCCAAACCGCCATTGCCGAGCGAATCCCACCGGCCGAGCGGCTCGTAGTCCCCGAGCAGGATGCGCTGCGATTCGCCTGCAACGCCGTCTGTATCGACAACCACGTGGTTCTGCCCGCCGGTTGCCCCACGACCGAACGGATGCTCCATGAGCGAGGCTATCGCATCCACGCCGTGCCGCTCGATGAGTTCATGAAATCAGGGGGATCGGCCAAGTGTCTCACGTTAAAGTTGGACGAGTGAGGGGAACCCCTCAACGACCCAGCTTCGCGGGGAAACCGGCTCTTGACGCCGTCCCCTCAAAGCCCGCGCGTCACCTCGCTACTTTGTTCGAAACAGGAACGACCCATAGAGACCGGCGATCGCGATGGTGACCAGCTCGATCGTGAGCAACATGCGGCTCACCACGGATTCCGGTGTCGGAGGAGAGAGAAGAAAGTGCATGCCCAGGAACTCCGGCGGCTGATCGGGCGGTGTCTCCCAGGGAGGGAACAGCAACGCAAGCACCAGCGCCGCGACCATTCCATAGAGCACGTGGATATTCAACTGTCCCGGCTCACGGCCGTCTGAACGCGAGGCAGGTTCGGGACGAGCGTCTCTTCCGAGCCGGCTCCCGCAGGCAACGCAGAAGCGATGGATTTCAGGCTGGGAGCGGTGACACGTCGGGCACGTTTGCACGACCAATCCTCTCAATGGCGTTGCTCTGTCATCTGGATGACCACGAGTAGGCTACACGCATCGGGTGCGATTTGCGAGAGGCAGCCGCCCGTTTCATTGACAGGGGGAAGAGGGGCTTTCTATAATCCGTCGGCTTCAAGAAATGGCTTCCTCTCGCCGTGACGATCTCCCGACGTTCAACGCCATGCCGGCGGGCGACGTACAAATGCCATGCGACCGATCACCAGCATAGCCGTCATCGGAGCGGGGGCATGGGGGACGGCTCTCGCCAAATTGCTGGCCGAGAAAGGGTTGATCGTTCGCCTCTGGGCTTATGAGCAAGAGGTGACTCGGTCGATCAACTCGTTTCACGAGAATCCGGTTTTTCTGCAAGGCGTTTCGCTTCCCTCCGCCCTCACCGCCACGTCGTCTCTCCCGGATGCCGTGGAAGGCTGTGAAGCCCTGCTCTTCGTCACGCCCTCTCACGTGGCGCGGGCGGTTCTGAATCGGTTGGCTCCCTGCCTGAGCCGTCCGATTCCTTTGATCAACGCCACCAAGGGTCTTGAAGAGGACACCGGGAAGCTTATGACCCAGGTGATGGAAGAAATCTTGCCTCCATCCATGCATCAATCCCTGATGGTCCTTTCCGGACCCAGTTTTGCCGGCGAGTTGAGCGCCGGACGGCCCACGGCGGTTTGTCTTGCCGGTTCGGACGACCGGCTTGTCCGGCGATTCCAACAGATCTTGATGACGCCGACCTTTCGCGTCTACGCCGATCTCGACGTGATCGGCGTCCAGTTGGGCGGGGCGTTGAAAAACGTCATCGCTCTGGCGGCCGGCATCGTGGACGGCCTGGAGCTGGGGCTCAACGCGCGCGCGGCGCTCATCACGAGAGGACTGGCGGAGATCGTTCGATTGGGCGCGGCCATGGGAGCCGATCCCCGCACTTTCTACGGCCTGTCCGGCGTGGGCGACCTCGTGCTGACCTGCACCGGCGCGCTGAGCCGGAACCATACGGTCGGCATGCGCATCGGGAAAGGCGAACCGCTCGAAACGGTTCTGGGCACCATGCACGCCGTCGCCGAAGGGGTCCGGACCGCCCGCGCGGCTCTGCAACTGGCTCGGCGACACGGCGTGGAGATGCCCATTACGCAAGAGATCAACGCCGTGTTGTTCGAAGGCAAGCCCTGCCGAAAGGCCGTGAGCGACCTGATGGAACGCGACGCCAAAATGGAAAAAGCCTCCGCATGAGTCCGGAACAACTTGAGCGACTCCTCCGGCAGATCCGTCAAGGACGGGTGACGATCGAGCAGGCGCTTCAACGGCTGCGATCCCTGCCGTTCGAGAACCTGGGCTTCGCCTCGCCCGACCATCACCGTTCGTTGCGTCAGGGGTTCCCCGAGGTGGTGCTGTGCGAAGGCAAGACGCTCGCCCAGATTCTTGCCCTTACACGATCGCTCGTGAAACATGGCGGCCCTTTCCTTGCCACGCGGGCTGAACCATCCACGGGCCGCGCCATTCGAAGGCTCGTCCCTCTGGCTCGATATTACCCCGATGCCCGCGTCGTTGCCGTTCCGCCACGCCCCTGGACAAAACGCGGCCACGTCCTTGTGATCACCGCCGGCACCGCCGATATCCCGGTGGCGGAGGAAGCCCGGGTTACGGCGGAAGTCATGGGGAGCCGGGTGGACCGGCTGTACGACGTGGGGGTCGCCGGCCTTCACCGGCTGCTGGACAGAAAAGAACGGCTCTTTGACGCCAGGGTGATCGTCGTCGTGGCCGGCATGGACGGAGTCTTGCCGAGCGTCGTGGGCGGCTTGGTGAGTTGCCCGGTGATCGCGGTCCCCACCAGTCGCGGCTATGGAGCGAGTTTCGGCGGGCTGTCGGCGTTGCTCACGATGCTCAACTCCTGCGCAGCCGGCGTCGGGGTCATGAACATCGACAACGGCTTTGGGGCGGGCTGCCTGGCCCACCGGATTAATACCCTGGGACTGAAGAACGGAACAAAAGCGAGCGCATAGCTGCTCTTGCCGACCTATCCCGGTTTTCCCCCCGATCGTTTGTTACCCAACCGTCCGTTATTTGACTTCCAATGTGCCCCGCTTGGGCCATGCCACCATGACGGTGCGCGGGCCCTTTTCACCGTCGGCAAGCAACTTTGTCCGGACTTCGTAAGAATAGATGCCCGCCGCGGCTTGTTGTTTACGGTGGTCCTGCCCGTCCCAGAGGAGTTCGACGGACAGTCTCGGCCGCTCCGCTTGACCTTCTTCTCCTTGTGGAATCTCAACCGGCTGTCGGTGGGTCAGAAAGCGTAGCGACGTTTTGGACGGCGAACTGATCAATGACGTCACTTCCAGAATAAACGCCTCATCCAACTCCTTGGGGAGCTGCACGGTCACCATGATTTGCAAGGGCCCGTTCCCCGGTTCAAACGGAAGGGGGTCCATTTTCAGATCGACGATCTTGAGCTCCGGTTCCGGTCGCGGAACGCGATCGGGTTTGGTTCGAGCTTCACCGTCGATCGACACGAAGACGGCAAGACAGAGGCACAGCGCCGCCGTCCATGACAACACTGCCCGCGGCGGAGACGCATGGAATTCCGGACACTTGTGGCGCGGGGACGTGAACCGTCTGATGCGCGTGGTGAACGGTCGTGCGTTTTCGGTCTTCATGAGGCGAGCAAGATCTCCGATGACATCGCGCGATCGTGTCGTTTCGGATAACACAGCGACGGGAGGCTGTCAACGAGAGGACGGAAACGAATTGCCGTGCGCCGTTCCCTTGGGTAAGATGATCGGCCATTTCGCGAAGAGGAGACGCGTGGGACGCCATCTGCATTTCGACTGTTTTTCCGGCGTCAGCGGCGACATGATGCTGGGCGCGCTCGTCGACGCCGGACTGCCTTGGACCACATTGGTGAACGGACTCAAAGGCCTGAAGTTGAACGGATACCGCCTGCGCAAGCAAACCGTGCGTCGGGGATCGTTGGATGCCACGAAGGTCGACGTCATCGTCCGACGGGGATTCGAGCGGCCCCTTTCGCTTCCTCGCATCCGCCGGATCGTAACCGCCGGCGTCCTGCCGCCCGCCGTCAAACAACAGAGCCTTGATGTGTTCGATCGATTGGCCGAGGCGGAGGGAACGGCCCATCGCACAGCCGGCCGCAAGGTCCGGTTTCATGAAGTGGGAGTCATCGATTCGTTGATCGACGTGGTGGGCAGCGTGCTGGGTTGCCATCTCCTGGGCGTCACCGACGCCACGGCCTCCGCCGTCAACGTGGGGAGCGGAACGGTGCCGACGTCCCACGGCCTGTTGCCGGTGCCCGGGCCGACCGTGGCGATTCTGGCGAAAGGGATTCCCGTCTATTCCGAGGGGCCGCGTTGCGAACTCGCCACCCCCACCGGCATGGCGCTGCTGCGAACCCTCGTATCGGATTTCGGTTCGACTCCGACGATGAAAATCGCGGCGGTCGGGTGCGGCGCCGGCGATCACGATCCGGAGAATTGGCCGAACGTCTTGCGCGTGTTCCTTTCCGAACCGATAGCCAGCGGCAACCGGGCGATGGACCGTGTGGTTCAGATTGAGACGAACCTCGACGACCTGGCCCCGCAGGCCTACGAACACGTCATGGACCGCCTGTTTCAAGCCGGCGCTTTGGATGTCGCGCAGATCCCGGCCATCATGAAGCAAAGCAGGCCCGGCGTGATTCTCTCTTGCCTGGCCGCGCCGGAGCGGAGCGAGGCGATTCTCGATGTGTTGTTCAAGGAGACGACCACGCTCGGCGTGCGCGTGCAAGAACTATCCAGGCGGGTGCTCCCCCGGCGTCTCGTGTCGATGAAGGTCGCCGGAGGCACGGTCCGCATGAAGGTCGCCACAATGGCCGATGGGACGGAGAAGGCGGCTCCCGAGTATCGCGACTGCAAGGCCGTCGCCGACCGCACCGGACTGCCTCTCAGAAGCGTGATGGAGGAGGCCTGCCGCATCTATTACGCCGGTCGGAGGACGGAACGAAACACGACAACGGAGATCAAGCTGAAGCGCTGATCTCGAGGAAAGAAACGACCCGCTCCACGGTTCATACCTATGAATGCTTTGTTTTATGCGCTGCTGTTTCTCGTCTCCATCGCCGTGACGTTGGGCGCCTGCACGTTGTTTACCAACGGCATCGAATGGCTCGGCAAACGATTGGGCATTTCGGAAGGCGCCGTGGGCAGCATTCTCGCGGCCATCGGCACCACCTTGCCCGAAACGTCCATCCCGATCATCGCGATCTTTTTTGGAGAAAGCCAGGATGAGGTGGACGTCGGACTGGGGGCGATTCTGGGAGCGCCGTTCATGCTCAGTACGCTGGTCCTCCCCCTTCTCGCCCTCCTCCTGCTGCTCTATGCCTGGGCCGGGAAGCGGACGGCACGATTCCACCTCAACTACAGCGAAGTGGTGACCGACCTGGGATTTTTTCTGGTCGGCTACATCATCGCCTTGGGCTGTATTTACAGTCCCTATCGACTCGTGCATCTGATCGCGGCCGTGGTCCTGGTGTGTCTCTACATCTATTACATGAGGCTGAAGCTGAGCGCCCCGCAGGAAGATGGAGACGGCAGCCAGCCGGAGCCCCTCATTTTCGCAAAATCAAAGGCCACGCCTCCCCGCCTGATGATCGGGCTGCAAACGTTGACCGGCCTGGCCGGGCTGATTTTGGGGGCGCACCTGTTTGTGACGGCGACGGAATCGATGGCCGGGGCCTTTGCGATTTCTCCGTTGTTGCTGGCGCTCTTGATCGCCCCGCTCGCGACCGAGCTCCCTGAGATGTCGAACAGTTTCCTCTGGCTCTACAGAAAGAAAGACCGTCTGGCGGTCGCCAACGTCACGGGCGCGATGGTCTTTCAAGGCACCATCCCGGTTTCCGTCGGCTTGATCGGGACCGATTGGGTGATTACGGCCTCGGCCAGTTCGACGATGGTGCTGGCCCTGCAGGCGGCGAGTTTTTACCTGCTCCAGCTGTTCATCGGCGGCTATTGGCGCGCATGGCTTCTCGGAAGCGGCGCCTTGCTCTACATCGGGTACACGGTGTACCTTGCTCTTCGCCCCTGATTCATCAACGCCGACCATGACAGCCGGACCGATCAAAATGCCATCCTCTCAACCGCCCCTGCTCGGGATCACGATGGGAGATCCGGCTGGGATCGGGCCGGAAGTGATCGCCAAAGTCACCGCCGACCGGAACCTCCATGCTTTATGCCGGCCTGTGGTGATCGGATCGGCCGCCGTGATGGAGCGTACGATTGACGGCCTGAAACTGCCCCTGACCGTTCGCCCGATCGAGAGCCTCGACTCATTCCAGCCGATCGAGGGGACCCTTGCGGTGCTTGATCCCCTCGACGGTCCATTAGGGCCGTTTACACCGGGCGTCGCGGCGGCCTCCACCGGCGGAGCCTCGGTCTCTTTTATCAAAAAAGCCGTCGAGTTGGCCCTTGCCGGCTCTCTTGACGGCATCGTCACCGCCCCGATCAACAAGGAGGCGATCAACTTGGCTGGTTGTCATTACCCCGGCCACACGGAGCTGCTGGCTGACCTGACCCATGCTCAAGAATCCGGCATGATGATCGTCGGCGGCCCCTTGCGCGTCATGTTCACCACCACCCACATCGCCATCAAGGATCTCCCGGCCTCCCTCACCCAGGCCAAGATCGAACGGGCCATCCGACTGGCCCACTCTGCACTCATTACCCTGTTTGGGATCAAGGCCCCTCGCATTGGCGTCGCGGCGCTCAATCCCCACGCGGGCGAGCATGGTCTCTTCGGCGACGAAGAGGCCCGTGTGATCCTTCCGGCTTCGAGAGCGGCGCAAGCGCAAGGCATCGACGCCAGCGATCCCTTGCCCGCCGACACTCTGTTCGGCATGGCGGCAAACGGACGGTACGACGCCGTCGTCGCCCTCTACCATGATCAGGGATTGATTCCGCTGAAACTGGTGGCCTTCGGCACATGCGTGAACCTGACGGTCGGCTTGCCGATCATCCGCACGTCGGTCGATCACGGGACGGCGTTCGACATCGTGGGGAAAGGCATCGCCGATCCCGGCAGTCTGCTTGAAGCGATCAAACTGGCCGCGACAATCGCCGCAACCCGCGCATACCGCTCACGCGGGCGGGGGGAGGCTTCTTCCCCATGACGGACGATCATTCCCGATCCCTCGCCGTCGTTCGGCGACAACTCGAGGAACTGGATGCCCTGGAGCGACGGACGCTGCTCGACCTCAACACGGTCGCCGGAGCGGAACGAATCGCGCAATGGAAGAGCAAGACCGCCGCCCTGTTGGCCGACACCGTGGGGCGGCAAGAAGGACTGACGTTCGCCGCGATCCGGCCCGGCCCCTCCTTCACCAACGACTTGGTTGAGGAATTCACCGATCTGGTGAACTGTTACCGTGCTCCCCTTACGGCCTTGGCCAAGCGCCTGGCCGAGACCTCTCATCCCGGAGGCTGACGGGTGGAGAGGAGCGCACCGCCCGTCCCCATCAAGCGCCTGGGCCAGCATTTTCTGATCGATCCCAACATCGCCCGTAAAATCGTCTCGCTGGCGGCTCTCACCCCCAAGGATTCGGTGCTGGAGATCGGACCAGGCCGAGGAATTCTCACGGTCGAACTGTGCCGCGTCGCGAATCGCGTAACGGCGATTGAGATCGACCGTCGCCTCTATGATTACCTGATCGAACGGGATCTCGGTCGTTCCAACCTCCACCTTGTGCCGGCGGACGCGATGGTCTATCCGTTTCAGGAACTTCCGATCGACACGATCGTGGTGGCGAATCTGCCCTACTACATTTCGACGCCGCTTTTGTTCAGATTGCTGGAGCACCGGCGGCGGTTCCCCCGGCTGGTGCTCATGCTGCAGAACGAAGTGGCGGACCGTTTGGTTGCGAAACCCGGAACGTCCGACTATGGCGTCTTGTCGGTCATGGCTCAATACGCGGCGACTATCGAGAAATCGTTCAAGGTGTCGCCTCGATGCTTTCGGCCCCGGCCGGAAGTGGAATCGGCTGTCGTCATCCTGCAGACCAGGAAGACGCGGACCCTCTCGCCGGAAGAGGAACTCCGGTTTGCCTCCTTGGTCAAAGCCTCCTTTGCCCATCGACGAAAAACCCTCGTCAATTCCCTTAAAAACCAGGGGTACCCCCAGGAGGCAGTCCTGACGGCTCTTCGGGCTTTGGCCCTTCCCTTGGAAATCCGAGCCGAAACCCTCTCTGTCGAGCAGTTCATCGAATTGACCCGTTTGCTTCTTCCATAGAGCCGCGGACCGTTGGAATGCTATACTTTGAAAGCCGAGCACCGGGGCACTTGGGATCGATGCTCGGTGTCACGACGATCGAAAGGGATCTCATGGGGACAAAAGGCCGATCACCGGCTTGGTTGTTGCTCGCGGTGGCACTTCTCCAGGGCTGTGCCGGTGAGTTCGTGATGTTTCACAGTGAGTCGGGATCCCCCATTTTGATTGCCCGTCGTGCCTACTCGGCCGATACCTGCGTCCAAAAGGTCAAGGAGGACGCCGCCCGTTTGGGCGTCACGTTCCGCTATATCCACATGCGAGGGAATTTTACCGGGCGCTCGTTGCTCTGGCCGTTGGAACCGGGCTACGCCTGCGAAGCCGCCATCGGCCCAGAACAACCTCCGATCGGTGCCTATCCGAACGGCGCGAGCCTCCTGATGAAGGGCTCCTGACGTCGGGAGAAAGGCGCGGCCGCCGCACCGCTGATTTGATCCGGTGGGCTCCTTCTTATCCCCCGGCTTTATCCTACGGCTTTTCACCGCCACGTTACCGAAACAGTGCGATTGTCTTGTTGGTCCGGCTCCATCGGCTATACTTATAGAAGGGACGGCGGACGCCAGCCGAAGGGGTCGGCCGGATCTTCACCCAGAGGAGTTCGCGGCACGTCGATGCTCAAGATTTTGCTGATCGAGGACAACGAAACGGACGCCCTGTTGACCCAAGACATCCTGGCCGAATGGAGCGTCGGGTCATTTGAAGTTACGCACGTCGTGCGTCTGGACGAAGCCATCAACCGACTCGCCCGTGATCGCTTCGATGCCGTTCTGTTGGACCTTTCTCTTCCGGATGGATACGGACTCGCCTCTCTCGCACAGATCCAAGCGGCAAACCCCAGAATTCCGATCATCGTCCTCAGCGGGCTGAGCGATCAAGCCTTGGCTCTTCAAGCCGTTCAATCCGGCGCGCAAGACTATCTCGTCAAAGGACGGAACCAAGGCGAATTGCTGGCGCGCTCGATCCGCTACTCCATCGAGCGGAAGCGGGCCGAAGAACGGCTGACCTACTTGGCTCAGTACGACCACTTGACTAGTCTCGTCAATCGCACACTGTTCCGTGACCGGTTGCTTCACGCAATGGCGAGAAGCAAACGGCTTGGGCAATCGCTGGGGCTCATGCTGCTCGATCTCGATCGATTCAAGACCGTCAACGATACCTGGGGACACGAGGCGGGCGATCACGTATTGAAAATCGCCGCCGATCGGATCAAAGCATGCGTGCGTGAAGCGGACACGGTCGCGCGCATGGGCGGCGATGAATTCACGATCATCTTGGAGGGCCTTTCTCATGAAGATGATCTCATCCACGTCGCCGAGCGAATCACCAAGTCAATGGCGGAGCCGTTTTTTCTCGAGTCGGGGCGGGCCTCCATCGGAGTCAGCATCGGCATCACCGTCTATCCGCTGGACGATCATGACATCGACGATCTCCTGCGACACGCGGACGCCGCCATGTACCGCGCCAAACAACTGGGAGGAAACGCTTTTCAGTTTCACGTGACCGCCCGCTCTTTTTCACCAGCCCTTCGCGTCAAGCCGTTCTAAGCCTCTCTGCGCTATCGCCATGGAGCTCGAACCTTCGAGCGTCTCTCCCGCTCACGCCGTCAAAATCGCCGTCCGAGACGCTCCTGGTCGAAAAAGAGACGGAGCCCGTACAATTCTGTCTCTTCCATGGCATCGACAGAGAACATCCTCCGGTTCACACCGAGCCCGACTCTCGAACAAGTTGTTTTCATGGAAGTTCTCCGTCCTCCTCGCGCCAGGAATGGCACGGCGATTGCGAGACTATCTTCCTGTTGAGACCGTGGCCAAGCCGGTATGGAGGCACACCTATGGCACAGACGATGCTCGCAATCTTCTTGTTGTTCTCTACCATCCTGTCAACGGCCGATGAGTCCCTTGGAGCTTCCGGCCAAATGCGCGACACGCCGCGACGTCTGTACGATCGCGTCATGGAGGAATTCAAGCAGCGGGATTATGAAGCGGCGCTGGCGGGATTTCGGCTCTTCATCGAGCTGCACGGCCAATCCTCGCTGGCCGCCAACGCTCAATACTGGATCGGTGAATGCCAGTTTCGAATGCGTCGATACAAAGACGCGTTGGATTCATTCTACAACGTCCTCATGTACTACCCGCTCAGCCAGAAACTGCCCGCTTCCACGCTCAAGCTCGGGCAAATCTATGCAAAATTGGGCGATCATGAAAAGGCTCGCATGATGTTTGATCGGGTCATCGATCAATATCCCGGCAGTTCGGAAGCGGAGCTGGCACAGAAGGCCGTTGAGACGACCATCAAGTCCGAGCAAGGCTCCCAAGAGTCCGATTAGGCGGGCCTGGAATCGTGAGGGGCCCCGTTTCTCACGACGCGGGCTCCTCCTCGGATAGCCCCAGAAGATCGATCAGTTCGGGAATGGTGTATGAGCGAGTCGATCGCGCCTTGGCCACTCTGATGCCCGCAGCGGCCATGACCGACTCCACGACCCGGTGGCGATCGTTCTGAGTCGTATCGGAGGGCTCCCCTTGGAGCAGCACGACTTGCTCCACATGCCGCGACCCCGGATGCACCAGCGCAAAATCGACTCGCGTCAACACGAGTCGCTTGAGAATCCGGGATCGATGTTTCCCCGACACATCGACGGATACAAACGACCAGAGAGGAACGTGGGCCAAAATAAGATAGCGGTCTCGAGTCGCAATCTGTAATCGGTTATAGAACGAACTCTCCTCCTCCGTCAGCAAGGGCTGTGCGGTGACGACCGCCTGGGCCGGCAACGTAAAATCGGCCGCCGAGCCCTCCGACGTCTTCGATCGGACGACGAGCCACCACAGAATGGCGACGGCCGCCGCCGCTCCCCCTATGACGAGATCCTTCATCGCCGGTCACTTCTTTGCGGCTCGGGACCGCAGACGTTCCATCCATCCCGGTCCGTTGGGGACGATACAGCCCAACAAACGAGGATGCGCCGCGCCGGTCACCGACGGCACATTCCCGCATTGGTCCGTCGCAGTTTGATAGGCCAAGACGGCAAAGGCCACCGCCTCGAAGGCCTTGCTGTCCCATCCATACGATTCGAACGGCGCCACCGGCGTCGGCGCGAACACGTCGGCGAGATGATGCATGATGGCTCGATTGCGCACGCCTCCCCCGCCGACGATGACTTCGTCGATTCCCCCTGTAATCCACCGCCGAACCGTTCCGACCGCTTCCGCGGTCCAACGGCTGCATGTCGCCAGCAGATCCTCGATCGCCAACCGCTGCGCCTGCGGCATCGTCGTCAATTCATCGATCATCTTGGCTCCGAACACCTCCCGTCCTGTGGATTTGGGAGGAGGCTGGGACAGATAGGGATGAGCCAGCAGCTTGGCCAGCAGTCTGCCGTCGACCCGCCCGCGGGAAGCCGATCGTCCCTCGCGGTCCATCGCCATCCGTCCGTTGGTGCTCCACGCCATGAGCCCGTCCAGCACCATGTTGGCCGGGCCGGTATCGAACGCGACGATTCCGTCATATCCCGATCCGCGCGGCAAATACGTGACGTTGCTGATACCGCCCAAGTTGACGATCAGCCGGGCCCGACGGGCATGCCGGAACAGCAGCGCATGGACCGCCGGCGTCAGCGGCGCCCCCTGCCCGCCGACGGCCATGTCACGGGGGCGAAAATCGGCGATGGTGGTGATACCGGTCCGTTCCGCGATGACGGCGGGCTCCGCGATTTGAAGGGTCGAGCGCACGGCTCCGACCCCCGCGTCCTTGATTCCGCACGGAAGGTGATGCACGGTTTGGCCGTGCGATCCGATCAGGTCGACGTCTTTCGGCTGCAACGACGCGGCGCGGATCACTCCCAACGCCGCGTTGGCGAACCATTCTCCCAACAGCACGTTGAGATGGCACACTTCCGCCACGGTCCCCGAGACAGAGGTCGCCAAAATCCTCTGTTGAAGCGACCTCGGATACGGAAGCGGGTGAAACGCGATCATTTTGACGCGAAGCGCGGATTTCTCTCTCCGGATTTCCACCAACGCCGCATCGACTCCGTCGCCGGAGGTTCCCGACATCAGCCCGACAACGTTCACAATGACGCCACCCTTTCTTCGAGGGATCTCCCGGTCGTTACGTCCACGCGGTTACGCTAATGGAACTCTGCCGGATGGTCAAGCGATCCTTTGTACGGTCACACTGGTGCAATCGCGATCATGTAACCGATTCGGGCCCGCTTACGTTGACATCCTCCAAGTCGGATGTTACCGTCCTCCCCCATGTCGCGGGTTCGGCATCAGCGATTACCGGTTTTTTTTCTCATTGCATTTTTTCTGGTCGGATTGACGAGCGGAACTTCTGTCTCGAGGGCTCAGGACCCCGTCGAGATCGTGGTGACCATTCCCGTGCTGAAAGATCTGACCGAGCAAGTCGGGCGTTCCCGCGTTCACGTGAAATCGCTGCTCACCGGCTTGGAAAATGAACACACGTACTCGCCCAAGCCCACGGACTTGGTCGCGGTGCGCAAAGCGAGGCTGTTGTTCGAAATCGGCCTCGGCCTCGAAGTGTGGGTCGCCTCGCTGGTGAAAAATGCGGGGAGCCCGTCCCTGCGAGTCGTCACCACTTCGCAGGGAGTCCCCTTGATCCATGATGATTCGGATGACCGACACGATACGCGGCACGGAAACGACGAGCCCCTTTCGTCACAAGGGAATCCCCATATTTGGATGGATCCTGACAACGTCGGAATCATGCTGCGGCACATCACCGACGCCTTGATCGAGGTCGATCCTATCCACGCGGACGAATACCGGCGAAATCTTGCCGCCTATCGTGAACAGGTGGACCGGCTTCGAGGTGACCTCTTGGATCGCGTCGGCCGACTGACGGATCGGCGCATCGTCGTGCACCATCCTGCATGGCCATATCTGGCCAAGCGGTTCGGGTTCGAGATCGCGGCGACAATCCAAATTCACTCGGGAACGGAACCGTCCGCCCTTCAATTACAGAATCTGATCGGCAAGATGAGAAAAGATCGGCTGAAAGTCATCGCTTCCGAAATTCAGTTGAGTCAGCGGATCCCCAACCTCCTCTCAAAAGAAACGGGCGCGAGCGTCGTCGTCTTGACCACTCTGCCGGGAGGATTGCCGGGGACCGAGTCATACCTCGACATGCTCCGCTACAATGTGCTGAAATTGGCCGACGCCCTGGAGCGGTAGCTCTCTTCTCGCGATGCTCTTCCCTCGACATGAAAAAGAGCAACACTCTATGCCGATGGGGCCTCGACCGCCGATTATCCGATTTGATCACGCCTCATTCGGATTCCCCGGCGTGACGGCGCTGGAAGACATCACCCTTTCCGTCGAAGCCGGTGAGTTCGTCGGCGTCATCGGCCCGAACGGCTCCGGGAAGACCACCCTGTGCCGGGCGGTGCTCGGACTTCTTGCGCCGATCAAAGGGCAGCTCCATATCTTCGATTGCGCCTGCCAAGAACTCCGATGCCACCACCGGGCGAAGATCGGTTATCTTCCCCAGAAAGGCGTCGTGGATCGCGACTTTCCGGTCACCGTCTTCGAGACGGTGATGATGGGCCGATACGGCGCATTGGGTTTGTTTCGCCGTCCCGGAGCAGAGGACCGCCGGATCGCCTTGGAGTCGCTGGCTCTCGTCGCCATGGAACGGTATAAGGACACCGCGTTGGGTCATTTGTCGGGGGGCCAACAGCAACGCGTGTTCATCGCGAGGGCCTTGGCTCAACAACCGAAGGTCCTCTTGCTGGATGAACCGACGACGGGGCTGGATCTTCCCATGCAGCATAACGTCATCGAGCTGATTCAACACCTGCACGAGACGTTGGGATTGACGGTGCTGTTGATTACGCACGATATCAATATGATCCGGTCGCGGGTGGATCGTCTCGTCCTCCTCAAGACCCGCCTGCACGCAGCGGGTCCACCCGCCGATGTTCTCAAACCGAACATCCTCGAACAGGTCTATGGGAAAGGCCTGGTCATTTCCGACAAGGACCTGGTCATTGTCGAGGACTATCATCATTCCCACTGAACGGCATGAACCGATCGATCTGATGTTGGAACTGTTCGCGTACGATTTCATGCAACGGTCTCTTCTTGCCGCGGCGATGGTGGGAGGCCTGTGCTCGCTGATCGGCGTCTTCGTCGTGCTGCGCGGCCTGGCGTTCGTGGGAGCCGGAACTTCGCACGCGGCGTTCGCCGGCGTGACCCTGGGGTATCTCATCGGATGGCCTCCCCTCTTATTGGCCGTCGCGTTCGGCGTGGCGACCGTCTGGATCACAGGCTGGCTCGAGGAGCAGGGCCGAATGAAACTGGACGTGTCGATCGGCATTCTGTACACGGCCACCATGGCGCTGGCCATCGTGTTCATCGGCCTGATGAAAACTTACAACGCCGAAGTGTACGGCTATTTGTTCGGCAGCGTGCTCTCGGTGACCGGCGAAGAATTGTTCCTCATCGGAGGGTTGGCCGCACTGGTGCTCGGCCTTTTGATCGCCTTCTGGAAAGAATTGCTTTTCATCGCGTTCGATCAAGAGATGGCGGAAGCGTCGGGCGTTCCGGCGCGCCGACTTTTTTTCCTCCTGTTGACGCTGGTGGCGCTCACCGTCGTAGTCTCGCTGAAAACCGTCGGGGCCATCTTGGTGTTCGCCATGATCCTCATCCCCGCTTCAACAGCCTATCAACTCACACACAGTCTGACGGCCCTGACCCTGTACTCGGTAATCATCGGAACGGCGACGGCCTTGACCGGCGTGGTGGTCTCGACGGTCTGGGACATTCCATCTGGGCCATCGATTGTGCTGCTGGCGACGGCGGTGTTTTTTTTCTCGCTCGTGATTTCACCGAAAAGATTGAGAATCAGTTCCGGCCGTCTCCGCTGATTCTTTCTTCTCAACGACCGCCCCCCAGCCGACAAGCCGGTAGGTCGGCGAGCCGATGGGCGGAGGATTGCGATTTGACCATTTCGGCGAATTATGCGACAAGGGACCTGCTGTTTCGATCGGCGTGTTGTCACGCCGGAAAGGAGGAATCGTCCGATGAGAGTCAAGCGCCAACCCTCATGGCTTGTGGCGTTCCTGTGCGTCAGCGTGGCGAGCGTACTGGCTCCGAGCGGGCGGCTTCTGGCCGCCGAGGGCCTTCAATCGTTTGGAGGGATCCAACCGAAGACGTGGGTCCTGGGGGCTCGAGCCGGATTCGCCGTTCCTACACAATCCCTTTCGCACGACGTGGTCGGCATCGCAGGCTTTGACAGAGGCTCCGCCGGGATCGGCCCGCTCGTCAATGTTCAGGCCCTCTACAGCCTCAACCGTTGGTTTTTGGTGGGCCTCATGGTGGAGTGGGAGCGACACGGCGTTGATGTCAAGGATCGACGGTTATCCTTGGACGTGGGAAGTCAGCATACCGTGTCGGTGCTTCCAACGATCGAACTACGTCCCGTTAAATTGGGATCGGTCATCCCCTATGTCAACATGAGTTTCGGCGTGAACGTGAACAGTTTCAGCGAGGCGGTTCCTACCGAGATCAGCCCGAGCAATACGTTTGCCTGGAGGCTGGGATGGGGTATGGACTATCTGGTGAACAGGCACCTGGCGGTCAACGCCGAGTGGGCCTACAAGCGAAACGACGGTCACGCACATGTTGATGACCGTCTTCGAATCAACGATTGGAACCTCTCGTCCTTCGGATTTCTCTTCGGCGTGAAGGCCTTCTTTTAGAGGCGCTCCCTCATGCCGCGGGGCGCGCCTTTGCCGAAGACCACGGCCGAGATGCCCTTTCTGATCACTCCCGGCAAGCCCGGGTGTTTCTGGCCCAGACCATCCCCGTTTGCTCTTTTGAGCTGAAGCCCAGCTTTTCGTAGAAACCGGGGCGCCTCGTACACAGCCAAAAGAGTTCGACCCTCTGTAATCGTGGGTGATCCAGAATTCGTCGAACGATTTCCGAGCCGATTCCTTGTTTTTGATAAGCCCGATCGACGATCACGTCCCAGATCGTCGCTCGATAAACAAAATCGGTCAACACACGGCCGAATCCGACCAAGCGTTCACGGTCCCACGCACAGACGGCGAGATCGGTGTGACGAAGCATCGCTTCCGTCTCTTCGGCCGTCCGATCCTGAGCCCAGGGAGCCTGATGGAAAAGACCGAGCAGCTGATCCACCTTGGGCGGGGTATCGTCCGAATAGAGAATTGCGGGCTTGAGGGTCGCTCGCATCTTATACTAGATTATCCTCCGCGCACGTGACAGCCGCCGGGAGGGAGTGTACGAGGAACATCATGTCAACGCAAGTCCGTACGTGTCCGAGATGCTTTCGATTGATGTGGCTGACATCCGAACACTATGAGATGCTGGACGACGCCACTATCCGTGCCAAATGCCCCCATTGCCGATCCACCGTTCGGTTCAAGTTGGTCACGCAAGGGGAAAACGCCGCCGGACCAAAGATGGGCCATTGATCAAGGCACCTCGCGCGCAACACGTGCGAGGTATCGGTTCACGCCCCTCCGGTTTCTTCCAGTTCGGGCTTATTGCCCGGCAGAATTTTGCGAAGCGACCTTCGGTATTCATTGACGCGGTTCTCGTCCGCGGGCTGCGCTTCGATGTCTTGATCTTTGATCATCTGCTGGATCTGATCCAGCAGCGAGAGCAGCGGCTGCACCGTTTCCAGCAATCTCCCGGACTCGAAAGCTTCAAGAGACTCAAGCAAGGGAGTGCTCAGGTGTTTATACGGTGTGCCGGTGATCCTGGCGCGCAAGCGCATCACCAGGTCATCGTACGCTTCGACGGCGTCCGGAGGAGGTTTGATCCCCGTCGGCGCGACTGACAGATTGACGACGGCGGGCAGCTTGGCCGCATACTCCTTGATCCGCGCTATCAGCCCCCCGACGGCATCGAGCACATCCCCGATCCGCATACGAATTTCCTCCTCGGTAATCGAAGCGTCTCCCTTAGCCGCCCCGCGCGAGTCGCTCTAACTCTTCGGCCATGGCTCCCATGTCGGTCGGATATCCACGAGTAAACTCTCTGAGATCCCCCGTCAGAGGATGGTGGAATCCAAGGGTTCTCGCGTGGAGCATGACGCGCGGAACGGCGAGCGGTCCGATCATTTTGACTTTGGCGCCGCCATAGGTCTGATCGCCCAGAATCGGATGGCCTAGAGACTGCAGGTGAACCCGCAATTGATGGGTTCGGCCCGTTCGAGGATAGAGCAAAAGATGAGCCGCCAGGTTGCCGAAGCGTCGCTCGACTCGATACTCCGTGATCGATTCCTTCGGCCGTGAAGTCCTTGAGGAGATTTTTTTCCGTTCTTTGACGTCCCGCCCGATCGCCAGGGTAATCACCCCGCGCGTTTTCTTCGGGACTCCCCACACCAAGGCTTCATACACGCGGGTAATCGTGTGGCGCTGAAATTGCGCGGCCAGATGTCGGTGCGCATGGTCCGTTTTCGCGACCACCATGATACCCGATGTTTCCTTGTCCAGGCGATGAACAAGGCCGGGTCGTTCTTTCCCCCCAACGGTGGAGAGGGTGCCGCCGGAAGCGTCAAAATGATGCAGCAGTGCATTGACCAACGTTCCAGTCCAGTTCCCAGGAGCCGGATGCACGACGATCCCAGCGGGTTTATTGAGGACCAGGACGGCTTCATCTTCATACAGCACCTCAAGCGGAATAGCTTCTCCTTTGAGCTCCAGCGGTTCCGGTTTGGGGATATCCATCGTGATGGTATCGCCCGGTTTGATTTTGTGGCTCGGCTTCACCGTGGCGTTGTTGACTCGGATGCGACCGAGTTCGATCAGTCGCTGCAAGGCGGACCGGGAGATGGCTCGCTCCCGGTTGACCAGAAAGACGTCGAGCCGTTTGGGTTGTTCGCCGGGTGTGATAACAAACTCCGTGATCACGGAAGCCTTCCTCCCGTCATGAACGGCCGGTCTCCAATCCGATCCATGCCCTCGGCGGTCTGAGTCGCACGAAGCATCGCCGTGAAACCGGAAACGTTTGCCGGATTATTGAATGAGCGGCGAGGATGACGGCCTGAACAACTGCGGCGGCGAACCCGCGGGGGCGAAGGCTTGAATACGAGGCGGCTAGGCGCGGGCGACCTTCCGCGCCCGCTCCGCGATCTTTTTCCGCAGACGGGCTTTTTCGAGGCTGATTTGAGCTTCCTTGACGTCGGACGGCAGGCCTCCCTGCTTGAGCCGACGTTCCGCTTCTTCCACTTTGGCCGTGGCGCGTTCCACATCGATGTCTTCGGCCTTTTCGGCGATCTCGGCCATGACGGTCACCCTGGTCGGCGTCACCTCGGCATACCCCCAAAGCACGGCCATATGGTCGATTTGATCGCCGACGCGATACCGCAGTTCCCCGATCCGCAACATTGAGAGAAAATGACAATGACCCGACAGGACTCCGAAGTCGCCTTCCAGACCCGGCGCGATGACCTCGTCCACCTGCTGGCTCAGCAACAGTTTTTCCGGCGTGACGACTTCCAAGAGGAATTTCCCAGCCATTTTTTCTTCTCTCTCGCCATGCACCCGTAGTATCTCGCCCCTTACACCTTCACTCCCATTTTTTCCGCCTTGGCGACCGCCTCCTCGATCGGACCGACCATGTAGAAGGCCTGTTCCGGCAAATGGTCGTACTTCCCCTCCAGGATTTCCTTGAAACTACGGACCGTGTCCTTCAACTTGACGTACTTGCCCGGCGTGCCGGTGAACGCTTCGGCGACATGGAACGGCTGTGAGAGGAACCGCTGAATTTTTCTCGCGCGGGCGACAACCATCTTGTCGTCCTCGGACAACTCATCCATGCCCAGAATCGCGATGATGTCCTGCAAATCTTTATAACGTTGCAAGACGGACTGAACGCCGCGAGCCACTTTATAATGTTCTTCCCCGATGATTTGAGGGTCGAGAATACGAGACGTCGAGTCAAGAGGATCGACCGCGGGATAAATACCCAGCTCGGCCAGCGACCGAGAGAGCACGGTCGTCGCGTCCAAGTGCGCGAACGCCGTCGCGGGAGCCGGATCCGTCAAGTCGTCGGCCGGCACGTAAATGGCCTGGACCGAGGTGATTGATCCGCGTTTGGTGGACGTAATTCGCTCTTGCAGGGCGCCCATTTCCGTCGAGAGGTTCGGCTGATAGCCCACCGCGGACGGCATGCGACCCAACAGCGCCGACACCTCGGAACCGGCCTGCGTGAACCGAAAGATATTGTCCACGAACAGCAGCACGTCCTGGTTTTCCTCGTCTCGGAAAAACTCCGCGACGGCCAAACCGGTCAACGCAACCCGCAAACGGGCGCCGGGCGGCTCATTCATCTGGCCGTAAACGAGCGCGGCTTTCGACTTGGTAAAATCATCCGGATCAATAACCTTGGACTCTTGCATTTCATGCCAAAGATCATTGCCTTCGCGCGTCCGCTCTCCCACGCCGGCAAACACCGAAAATCCTCCGTGATGGAGGGCGATGTTGTTGATGAGCTCCATGATGATGACGGTCTTGCCCACCCCGGCGCCGCCGAACAGACCGACCTTGCCCCCCTTACTGTAGGGTTCGAGCAAGTCCACGACCTTGATTCCCGTTTCCAGCACTTCGGTTTTGGTTTCTTGATCTTCGAGCTTCGGCGCAGGACGGTGAATCGGGTAGGTCTTCTTGGCTTTGATCGGCCCCTTCTCATCCACCGGTTCACCGAGGACGTTAATCAGTCGCCCCAGCGTTTCACGTCCGACCGGAACGGAGATGGGAGCGCCCGTATCGTGAACCTCCATGCCTCGCGTCAGGCCGTCCGTTGACGACATGGCCACCCCCCGCACACGATTCTCCCCCAAATGCTGAGCGACTTCGAGCGTCAATCGGATGGCCGGCCTTCCGGCTGCCTTGTCCTCCGCCTGTTCCATTTTCAGCGCATTATAAATGTTCGGCAATTTCCCCGGAGGAAATTCCACGTCCACCACCGGGCCGATGACTTGGACAACCTTACCTGTACTCATTCTTCACCTTTCCAAATCGATGTCTGTTTTCCACGCCCCTTGACCGACAAATCGATCCTCTCCTGGGGCTCACCCGCTTCTCTTGCTCGCGCGTTACGAAACGTGCTCGCGACGGTCCCTACTTCAGGGCTTCCGCGCCTCCTACGATATCCATCAATTCCTTGGTAATCGCCGCTTGCCGAGTCTTGTTGTAGTACAGCGTGACTTTTTTGATGAGCTGCCCGGCGTTGCGCGTCGCGCCGTCCATGGCAGCCATGCGAGCCCCGTGCTCGGCGGCGGCCGATTCCAGAAGAATTCTATAAGTTTGAACTTGAAAATGCTTGGGTACCAGAACGTCCAACAGTTCCGCTTCACCCGGCTCGTAGAGATAGCCTCCTCCCGCCGCGCCTTCGACCGGCGCCACACCGAACTCGGAAGCCGCATCGACGGGAAAGAGTTTCTCGACGATCACACGTTGCTGGATCGCCGACTTGAACTCATTGTACACGACGTAGAGTTCATCGAACGTGCCTTGGATGAAGTGATCCGTGAGATCACCGCCGATATCGATGGCATGCTCGAAACTCAACTTATCGAAAATCCCCGTCCATTCTTGGCGAATCGGCCACGCGCGGCGGCGAAAATAATCCCGCCCCTTTCGCCCGACGATACTCAGATGGACCGCCACTCCCCTCGCCTCGCACTGCCTCACGAACTCCGTACTCCGCCGCACGATGTTGCCGTTGAACCCCCCGCACAAACCGCGGTCGCTCGTCACCACCAACACTTCGACTTTTTTGCCCTCTCGCTTCTGCAAGAGCGGATGGGCGGAGCGATTCACCCGTTGGCTTAAATTGCTCAAGACGCCCCGCATTTTATGCGCGTAGGGACGGGCCGCCAGGATACGGTCCTGGGAGCGTTTCAGCTTCGCGGCGGCCACCATTTTCATGGCCTTCGTGATCTTCTGGGTGTTCTTGAACGCCGCGATCTTGCGGCGGAGCGATTGGAGACTTGGCATGGTGTTTTATTTCGAAGGATCGATCGAGAGGCTAAAGATCCGCTTAGAAGGAGCCCTCCCTACCGCGCCTTTCGCTCAGGCTTTGGCTCCATAGCCCATCTTCTGCTTAAAGGTTGTGATAATTTCTCTCAGACGGCCGCCAACTTTGTCGTCGATCTTGCTGATGGACGTCACTTCCTTTCTCAGTTCCGGGTGATGCTGTTGAATGTAATGCAGCAAATCCGCTTCAAACTGCTGCACTTTATCAACAGCCACGTCGTCGAGAAAACCATTGACGCCGGCAAAAATGGAGAGCACCTGATCGGCCACCGGCATCGGCTTGTACTGGCCCTGCTTGAGCAGCTCGACCATGCGGACCCCTCGAGCCAACTGCATCTGGGTCGCCTTGTCCAGCTCGCTTCCGAATTGCGCAAAGGCGGCCATCTCCCGATATTGAGCCAGGTCGAGTCGAAGCGTTCCGGCCACTTGCTTCATGGTCTTAATTTGCGCCGCTCCTCCGACACGAGAGACGGAGAGACCGACGTTGATGGCCGGGCGAATGCCCGAATAAAACAGATCGCTGCCCAGATAAATCTGCCCGTCGGTGATGGAAATCACGTTGGTCGGAATGTACGCCGACACGTCACCGGCCTGCGTTTCAATGATCGGCAAGGCGGTCAAGCTTCCTCCCCCCAGCGCGTCACTGAGCTTCGCCGCCCGCTCGAGGAGGCGGGAGTGCAGATAGAACACGTCGCCCGGATACGCCTCCCGGCCCGGCGGTCGACGGAGCAACAGCGACAACTGTCGATAGGCGACGGCGTGCTTTGACAAATCATCGTACACGATCAAGGCGTGCTTGGCGTTGTCGCGGAAGTATTCGCCCATAGCCGCCCCGGCAAACGGCGCCAGAAACTGCATGGGAGCAGGCTCGCTGGCCGTCGCGGAGACGACCATGCTGTAGTCCATCGCGTGGTGCTCCTCAAGGGTTTTAACGACCCGCGCCACGGTTGACCGCTTCTGGCCGATGGCCACGTAAATACAGAAGACTCCCAGACCTCGCTGATTGATGATGGTATCGACGGCGATGGCGGTTTTGCCGGTCTGCCGATCTCCGATGATCAGCTCGCGCTGTCCGCGGCCGATCGGAATCATCGCGTCGATGGCCTTGATGCCGGTCTGTAGCGGCTCGCGCACCGATTGGCGGGTATTCACGCCCGGGGCCACCACCTCGATACGGGAAAAATGCTGCGACTTGATCGGCCCTTTTCCGTCGATCGGCTGACCGATCGCGTTGACCACCCGGCCGACCAATGCCTCGCCCACGGGAACCTCCGCGATGCGGCCCGTGCGCCTGACCGGATCGCCTTCCTTGATCCCGACGTCGTCGCCCATGAGCACGGCGCCGACGTTGTCCTCTTCAAGATTCAGCGCGATTCCATAGAGCCCGCCGGGAAACTCGAGCATCTCGCCCGCCATGGCTCCGTCGAGTCCGTACACCTTGGCGATGCCGTCTCCGACTTGGATGACGGAGCCGGTCTCTTTCACGTCGACTTGTTTGTCGAATCCCCGAATTTTTTCTTTGATGATCGCGCTGATTTCATCGGCTTTGATCTGCATGACTACTCCTTCATCCGCAGGACGGCGAGACGCCGGACGGCCATCCCGCCTCCGCCGACCTACTCTCTCGTCAGCAATGACTGGATATCGTTCAAGCGGCCACGGACCGTACCGTCGACCACCATGTTTCCGACTTGGATCCGGACTCCGGCCAAGAGGTTCGCATCGGTATGAAACGTGACCGCGACTTCTCGCTTCAGCGCGTCGCGCAGTCGTGCTTGAGTCCGATCCCGCTCGGCCCGGGAGAGTTCCGCAGCCGACGCGACCAAGACTTGTTGCACGCCCTTCGATTGGTCGACCAGCTTCCCGAACGCCTCGGCAATTTCCGGCAAAAACCCGATACGATTTTTCCTGACCAATTGCCCGAGAAAAGCTTTTCCCTCCGAAGGACAGTGAAAGCGACCGCTCAATTCCGTCAGCACGGAGATTTTCTCCTCGGCGCTGAACGTCGGCGACGCGGTAACGTAGCGGAGATCGCCGGACTCTTTTATAGCCTGTCCGAGGCCGTTCAGGGTCTCTCGAGTGGCTTCGATATCGGTTGGGTCGAGAAGCTCGAAGAGCGCCCGTGCGTAACGCCGCGCAACCGCCGTTTTAATCACTGTCGGTGATCCACTTGCCGAATCGTGGGACAAACAAAATCGTTCGCGCGAAACGCACGACAATTGACCCGGCACACTACCATTGAAGAATGTCGGCTGTCAATCCGACCGAGCGCCGAGCGAGCCGACGGAGGCCCTGCCTACGTCGACCGCCTGCTCGACTTTCACTCTGACACGCCCATGAGACCCGGAGTGCAACCGGTATATAATAAAAACGCGAACGTGGTCTCTTTGTCGCCGTTTCCCGAGACACCCCCGAAATTGCGCCATGCGATACCGCCGTCTCGACTCCATCGATGAAAGGGGGATCAGATGCGCATGATATTACCCTCTACGGCGAAGGTTTTTTTGCTTTTGCTGGTTCTCTTACTCATCACCGATCCCTTGCGGGCCTATCGCGATTATTTCACGCCCGAACAAAAATCTCAGTTGGAAAAGATTCGCGTTGTGCTGGTGGAAGCCCTCGCCCTGACGGACAAGGGCGAAGCGGACGCCGGATCCATTGTACAAACCGTGTCACGCCGGCTTCGCGAAGTCGGGTATACCATCGTCTTCAATCGAGAAGAACCCCATGATGTCGTCTTTCGTGTCAAGTGCGAGCAACGCAAAACTTGGGAAGGCACGACCGCGGCCGGCGGCGATGCCGATCTGCCGGACGCGCCATCCCGATTGTGGAAAGGTCCGGCCTGTCAATTGACCTATCTGTTGAGCGGCATGAAGATCAAATGGCAAAAGGAAGTACGGACGGAGTTTGACGACGCCGCGGCAGCCGCTCAAGCCGCGCAGGCCGCCGATCCCGGCGCCTACGCGATCGACAAATTGACGGAGGAACTCGAACGGCATGAGTTCCCTCTGTTTTTGGCGGCAGAGTGGGGGCATCCGGAACGCCTGCTCGCCCTACTTGATTCACCCAACACGAGTCAAGCCAGGAAAATCCAAATCATCTCTCTCTTGGGAGAAATGCAAGCCGACGAAGCCTTGCCCAAACTCAAAGAAATCATGAAAGACCGCGACTTGGCCACACAGGCGATCGTCGCCATGGGGAACCTGGGCAGAGAAAGCATCCCGTTGCTCATTAACATCTTGAACTCTTCCGCCCAGGTGGAAATTCAAGCTGCGGCGGCCAAGGGGCTGGGACAGATCGGAGGCATTGCCGGCGACGCCTCCGTCGTTCTTCCGCTGCTGGCCAAACTTCAAGATCCCGAGACGGACTGGAACGTCCTGACAGAGATCGCTTGGGCCCTGGGAAAAGTGCCCGACAAACGGTCGATCCAACCGCTGTACGATCTTGACAAAAAACTCCAAGCCATCCGCGATCCTGACAACATCGTGTTGAAGAAACTGAAAGAAGCCGTGTTTTGGGCGATCAAACAGTGCGACACGTGGGATCAATACAGTTAACGCCGCGGGTGAAGGCCCCGGCCCGTTCGAGGGGAGAAGACACCTGGCAGAGAAACAAAGATGAAATGCATCTATGACGATCAGAAGGTATCGTCAAGCAGCCGACGCAACTGCGCGGCCAACTCGGTCGGCAAAAACGGTTTTTGGATGAACAGCGTGCCCGGCGAATTGAGAAACATCGGTTTGACTCGTTCCGTGTAGCCCGACATGAAGAGCACCTTGAGGCCCGGCCACCGCCGCCTGAGCCGCTCCGCGACCACCGGTCCCGTGAACCGCGGCATCACCACGTCCGTCACCAGGATGTCGATCGGCTCCGATATCACGGCGGCCAGACGAAACGCCTCGTCTCCGTTCGCCGCTTTAAACACCTGATAGCCGTACTCCTCAAGGGCGAGGCAGACAAGATCCCGCACCGACTCTTGGTCTTCGACGAGCATGACCCGCTCGCCTCCTCGCACGGGGCGCGACGACTCGGGGATCGCCACCTCGTCGTCCTGCTCGACGAAGCGCGGGAAGTAGAGGTCAAACGTCGTGCCCTCGCCCGGCGCGCTGTCGACGAAGATGACGCCGCGGCTTTGCTTGACGATTCCGTACACCGTCGCGAGCCCGAGCCCCGTCCCTTTGCCCTCTTCCTTGGTCGTAAAGAACGGCTCGAAGAGATGCGCGCGCACGTCTTGATCCATGCCCAAGCCGGTGTCACGGACGGTCAACTGCACGTAGTCGCCGGGCGTGAACAGCGGATTGGACACCGGCGTCCACGGATGCAGGACAAAATTGGCCGTGGAGAGCGTCAGCTTCCCGCCGTCCGGCATCGCGTCTCTCGCGTTGACCGCCAGATTCATCACCACTTGATCGATTTGCCCCTTGTCCACCTGGATCGGCCAGAGACCGGGGTCAAGATTAAGCACCACTTCGATATCCTCGCCCATCAGTCTCTCCAGCATGGAGGTGATCCCCTTGAGGGACTCATTCAGATCGACGCGCTGCGGCTTGAGCACTTGCTGCCGGCTGAACGCCAGGAGTTGTCTCGTCAGGTCGGCGGCTCGAGCTCCCGCCTTGGATATTTCGTCGAGCAGATGATGGATCGGGTCCTCTCGCCGCACCCGATCAAGCAACAAGGCGCTGCAGCCGTTGATGACGGTCAGGAGATTGTTGAAATCGTGCGCGATGCCTCCCCCCAGACGCCCCACCGCTTCCATCTTTTGAGCCTGCCGGAACTGTTGCTCCAGTCGTTTTTGTTGAGTAATGTCGATGCAAAACGCCAATGCCCCCGTCACCCGCCCCTCGACATTGCGGCGCGCCACGCCCCAAAAACTGATTTCGGCCGTCGAGCCGTCCTTCCGATGTCGGCGCAACTCGACGTTTCTGACCGGAACACCTTGCATGATCGATTGCCAAAGTTGGAGCGATTGTTCCTCCTCTTTTTCGTTGCACGGCACATACGGCAGTTCCCGGCCCACCATTTCTTGCTCCGTCCACCCAAAGATGCTTGCGGCGGCGGTATTCCAACTGACGACCTTGGCGTTTTCGTCGAGCTCGATGATGGCGAACGGCGATTCTTCGATCAAAGTTTGGAGCTGCGACGTCGTCTGGCGAAGCGCCTCGTTGGCCGCCAGCAACTCGCTCGTCCGTTCCATCACCCGTTGTTCGAGCTGTTGATAAATCTCCTTGAGCGCCCGCTCATGCCGAACCCGTTCGGTAATATCCTGACAGACGACGAGCACGACGGGCCGCCCGTCGCTGCCGGGGACGACGCGCGCGCGCTCATGAACCTGGATAGTGGCGCCGTCTTTCCGAACTTTCCGCAGCTCCCACTCGCACACGACGCCGGGACGCTCCAGACACGTCTCTATTTGGTCCCTCACGCTGTCCCGATCCTCGATCAGGAACATGTCCAAGATGGACCGCCCGACCAACTCGGACATGGTGTAGCCAAGCTGTTCGGCCCCGGACCGATTCACGGACAGAATCGTCCCCTCGCTGTTCAGGGTGAAATACATGATCGGAGCGTCGTGAAAAAAACTTTGGAGCTTCTCTTCGCTGGCACGACGCGCCTGCTCGGCCTGCTTGATCACGGAAATATCGCGGACCACGGCCTGAAAGCCGATCACTTCCTCGTCGCGCTGCAGCAGTTGCACGTTTTGTCCGACCCAAATTTCCTTGCCCGTTCGGGCGACCAGGGGGAGTTCCAGATAGCTCGACGGGCGGCCACGCAGGAACTGCCGCACGTGGAACCACCACACTTTCGCGCGGTAGTCCTCGCGAACGAATTCCGTGATGTGGTGGCCGAGCACTTCCACCATCGCATAGCCCAGAATTCTGGTCACAGCGGGGTTGGCGAAGGTGATGCGGCCGGACAGGTTGGTGCGGCAGATGATATCGGAGGCCTGCTCGAGCGCGAATCGATAATCCTCCCGATCGATGTCCAGCATCAACTCCATCTGTTGGTCGACGGGCGGCACACGAGGAAATCGGCTGCCCGTTTCGGAGGGCTGTGGGGAAATGCGTTCGGTCATGGAGCCCGAGAATGAGATCGATGGCGATACCCGGACACGTTCTTCGGAGACGCGATCTTACCCCAACTTGGAAGAGTTTGACTAGCTACATAAATATACGTATATCTCATCGATCGCATCTTGCTCTCACGGTCTTGATCTCCCGAGGATCTCGCTCAACAACGGCCGGCCTCGACGATTGAGAACGTCCGGCGCCGTGCCGCCGAGCAATCTGTCGGCGACTTGCGCCGCCTTCCGTTGAATCTGCTCATGCAGATTCTCCGTCACGCCTTTGAGATCCAGCCTGTATGATGGCGATTGAACCGTGCCCCCGATAACGAGCGGGAGAACCATTCTGCCGTCTCGCATGGCGAGTTTGGCGACCGGAGAGGCTCCCGCAATTTTTTCGCTGAGGTCCCGGGAGAGGCTCACCGTCACCGCCAGGCTCAAACGGCGGTCGAACCCGATCATGCCGCCTCCCGTCGCCCGAAAATCATGGCCGTCCATTAAGAACCGCTGCACTCTGATCATGCCTTGCTCCACGGCAAGGTCCGCTTCGATCGTCGAAAACGCCGTGGCTTTGGGGTCACCGAGCGCCACACCGGCGACGTTGAGGACCGTCGTCATTTCACGGAGGAGATTGATTCCTTCGATCGTTCCGTCACGTATCGCCAGGCGGCCCGTTCCTTCCAAATCTTTGGTCCTGTTCGGCATGGAGAACCCGCGTCCTTTCAGCGCAAGCGCGATGTCGGCCGTTCCGCTGATCGACAGCGGAGCATCGACGACGGCGCGCCAGGCCGGACCGACGAGGAACCCCTCTATTGCCAGGTGTCCGCTGAACGGAGGATCTTCCGATCCGACAACAAGCGTCCCTCCTCCCCGCACCCTGCCTCCAAAGAGGTCACAGGACACCTCGCGCATTTCGATGGTTTGCCCCTTGACGTCTGCCGTGACGCGGAAGTCGGTGGCGTCAATCGATTGCTTGACGGGAATGCTCATGGGCAGATCCGTCGTTCCGACCACCGGTGAGGTGACGTGAAAGGTCCCGTCGTGGCCGGCGACGCTCCCCGTCACGGTGAAATGTGTGCTCCCCAGATTCAGTCGAACATTGATCGCTTCGATGCCGGCCGTTTCCTTCAGCGGACCGAACGTCCCGTCAAGTTTCAACGGGAGGTTGAAGGGCCGGACCACGGCGTCAAGATGAAGACTGGGCGCTCGGCCGATCCCGATCGACCGAAGCAGCAGATCAAGATCCTGCAAGACATACTCGGTGGGCTTCGCTGCCGAGAAATCTCGAAACGTCAGCGTACCCCCCGCGATCGACACCCGATCGGCCGCCAACATGCCTAAGATCTTGAGCGGCCCCTCCATCGAGGGAATTGGCGCACGGGATGGGACGCTCGGTGCCTCCCTCCCCGCTCGCCCAAGCGTAGCCACATTCATGACGCCGCGCTGATTTCTGACGATCGTCACCACGGGTTCGCGCAGCGTGATCTCCCCCACTTCGATCTTTCCGCTCAGCAACGGCAGCAGTTTCACCCCCACGTCCAACGAAGCCACCGAGGCGAAGGCCCCCGCGCCGAACGCCGGATCATCCAGAATGGACAGGCCGGTCACCCGCGCGCCGATGGTGGGCCACAGGGTCAGGCGGACGTCCTGAATCTGAACCGTTCGGTTGAGAGCATCTTCGATGAGCGGTTTGTATTGGTCTTTATACTTGTCGAGGTCGATCAGAAAGGGCAAGGCCAACGCAAGCCCGGTGACCGCTGCGACCAGAGTCAACACGCCCATCGCGACTTTCATCGCGTATACCTCCTCCGTGGCATCGATCACTCTATACTAAAACCGGGATCCGATGAATCACGCAACCGGAGAGTCGGGGAAAGCTTCATGGGGTTGAGGGGCCCGCCTGGAGGCAAGCCCCTCGATCCACTGCGCCGCCGTTCGGCGATTGATGCGTCTCAGCGTTTCTTTCGATTGCCCAGATGCCCGGAACGCACCTGACAGGCCAGCACGTCGCAGATGACCCGCGTGGCCATGAGGCTGGTGATCTCCGCCGCGTCGTAGGGCGGCGCGCATTCGACGATTTCCATACCGGCCAGCGGCTTGGTGTCGGCGATGACCTGGAGAAATTTGAGCACCTCGCGCGGGAGAAACCCGCCCGGCTCCGGCCAGCCGGTGCCCGGCACGAACGCGGCGTCCAAGCAATCGACGTCGAAGCTCAACCACACGGCGTCCACGCCGTCGAACGCCACTTCCAGCGCCTGCTTGGCGGCGTTTTCAATGCCCATTTCCACGCAATCGGTCACCGTCATGATGGTCGTTTGACGCTCCCTCCCGGCTTTCACGCCGGGCCTGGGCGCTTGCCATCCGCCGATGCCGATCTGCACCAGATTTTTGGCCGGAACGTTGGGAATGTTCGTCGCGTGAAACCACGGCGTGGTGTGCATGCGCTCGTCGAGATCGGTGTCCTGCGTATCCACGTGTCTGTCGAAGTGAAGGATGCCGAGCTTCTTGCCGTTTAAGTGCTGCGCGACGCCGCGCACTGTCGCGAAGCCGAGCGAATGGTCTCCGCCCAGCACCACGGGAAATGCGCCGCTGGCGAAGACATGCCCCACGCCCTTGCTGACTTGGTCGAAGGTTTTCTCGATGTTGCCGGGAATCGTAAAGATGTCCCCCACGTCGCAGATCGAAACGGATTCCCGTAGATCCACGCCGAGTTCGAAACTGTACGTCCCGTATAACGCCGAAATTTTGCGAATACCCTGAGGCCCGAACCTGGTGCCGGCACGATACGTCGTCCCGCCGTCGAACGGCGCGCCGAGAATCGCCACGTCGTACTGGCCGCATTTGCGCACATCTTCCACATACGGAGCTTTGATAAACGTGTTGATGCCGGCGAAATGAGGCAGCTCTCCTCGGCTGAAGGTGGGAATCCGGCGATCCTTGATGGAATCGGCCCCGGGCAGGCCCAATTCAAGGCCGCGGGCGATCTCTTCTTCAAATTTCGTCGTCGGCAGCAGCGCCTCCGCTTCAACGGCGTACTTCGCTTCCGGCCCGTACTTGTCATGCAGCGGAACCTTGCCTTGGTACGTTCTCTTTTTCGCCATGATTGCTCCTTTCTACAAGATGATGAATGGATGCTCCCCCCTGTTCGACCCCTCTGACGACGCAAGACGTGGTGAATAACCGGTCTTCATCCTTGACCGGGCTCGGCCTTTCCCGATTCGGCCTTTCCCGGATAGATCGGCGACCCGTTTCTGCCGATGATCACGGGCAGCGTCGTCGAAGCGAGAATGCCGCCGAGCACCAGCGGGACGGCCCAGAGTTGCCACCAGGGCGCATCGGGAGCGACGGCATAGGGACGCGGCCACGCGATGTTGACGAATTCAAACACCGACCAGAGAAACGCCACCGTATTGATCGGGAGTCCCCACGAGCCCAACTTCAGGTGACCCAACGAGGGATCCCACCGGCCGGTAAGACGAGTGAAGAGTCCGACTCCCGTCGTCATTGCGAACATGGCGT
This sequence comes from Nitrospira sp., assembly GCA_024331125.1. Lineage (GTDB taxonomy): Bacteria > Nitrospirota > Nitrospiria > Nitrospirales > Nitrospiraceae > Nitrospira_D. Next base: position 424,974 of record JANDJI010000003.1, on the reverse strand, counting down.
ACAACCCCCCCGTGCCGAACGCCAGCACCGTGGCGACCGCTTCATCATTGAGTCCGAACAACAATCCCATCGTGGCCAGGGAGACCGTGAACAGGACGGCGCGGCGCGGCGCACCCGCGGCGGTGACCCGACTGAGAGCGTCCGGCAGACTTCCTTCGCGAGCCATGGAAAACACGATGCGGGAGGTGTACCGGACCATCGACGCGCCACAAGCCAAGAACGCCACCAAGACGATGGCCAGGAACGGGGTTTCCGCCCAGGCTCCGAAATTGTCGACAATCACGGGCGTAACGGGGTCTGACGCGGCGCTGGTCACGGCCAAACGGTCCCGATGCACACTGAGCGTGAGGGCGGCGGAGTTGAAGAGCACCACGCTCCCGACCATGCAGAGCGAGAAGAAGATCGCGCGCGGCACCATCCGCTTGGGGTCGTGTGTTTCTTCGGCAATGGTCGAGCAGGCATCGAAGCCAATGAAGGCCCACCCCGATATCGCGAGCGCCGCCAAAAATGCGGCGGCCCGGCTGGGCGCGGTCCCGGTCCCAAGATGCGCGAACAGTTCCGACCATTCATGCTGCCGGAAAAAGAGGAACAGCAGAAGCGCGACACCAAACGAACCGACGATTTCCGCGTAGACGCCGAGAGAGATAAGCAGCTTAAAGACCGAGACGTGGATGAGGTTCAGCACGGTGCAGACCAGCATGAACGCCGCTCCCCAGAGGACCAGATTCAAACCCGTTTCACTGTTGGATCCGAAAAAAATCGCCAGCCAGATGCCGCCGGTATAGGCGGTGGTGGTCAGCATCGCGATCGTGGAGCTGATATAAATGGCGCCGGCATACATGCCCGTGATTTCACCGCCAAGTTGCCTCGCCCATTTGTACGCACCTCCCGCGATCGGGATCTGCGAGGACAATTCCGCATAGACTGTCGCGACCAGCAACTGCATTACCAAACAGAGGGCGAGGGCGGGGAACCATCCACCTCCGGTGACGACCGTCTGAACACCGATAATGGCGTAGAGCCCCGCCACCGGTGAGACCGTGGCAAATCCGATGGTCAGACTGTTCCAGAGACTGAGGCTCCGATGGAGCGTCGGAGGGACACTCGCCGCGTGCGCGCAACGAACGTGCTCCGCGTTTTCTTCGGCGAAGACGACCGCCTTTCCCGGCTCGATCGCCGATGGACTGTCCTGAAGAGGATCTGTGGGGTAGATTTCCATAACGAGGGCCTCCCGCTCGAAGGATTCACTCCCAAAAGGCCATGTACCGCCGTACATGATCTCCCGGGTTTTTATCCCTCCGTGGAGCCTCGTTATGCGAGGCCGAAAACTCTTGGCCCAGACACTTTCTTTTACGAGAAAGCCGGAACCCTAGTTTTCCTTTTGGATTTTTTACAGCATCCTATTGGTCCGTCGCGACAAAGTCAAGCCCAACCAAAGTTAAGTCTCCTCTCCTTGGACGTTTCCGGAGATTTGCAAGAACGACTTTTCCCCGACGTGCAACTCGCCCGCATCGAGCAATTGTGCTAGCATGCCCCCTCCCTCTCGCGTCTTCCTGCGTGAAGACCGTTTCGTCAAGGTCGACGATCATGACTTCGCCCTCTTCCGCCTCCGCTTCCGACTATCGGTTTCTGTTCCTCATGATCCCGTCACTGTTCATCCTATTGCTCGCGATGGGTTTGTTTGAATTCAGCTCCAACATCACGGTGGACAATTTTCACTATCTGACGAACCGGCTGATGCACCTTGACTCAGAACGCTCCACCCATTCTTTCAATCCCGCCCACTTTCTGGTGGAGGTCAAATCACGGTACCTCTGGCTCACCACCGTCGTCATCATGCTGGTCGCCGGACTCTATGCCTCGATTCTCTGCGGGATGATCGTGTATCAATCGCATCCGCGACCACGGATGGCCGTAGTCGCGGGGGTCGGCATCCTCCTCGCCGCAATGGGACTCTTCTCTCTCTCGGCGTTGGATGAAACCCATACGCTTTATCGGGCGGTGTTCGCCTTCAGCTACGAAAACCTGCGCCAAGCCGGCCCCGAGCGAATCAGTCCGGAACTCTTACGCTATGCCAAAACCGTGGTTTCCCTCATCAATGTGAAGGCCGTCGTGGTGCCGGTGGTGGCGATTCTGGCCGCTTGCAGCACGCTCGCTCCTCCGCTCACGGGCGATCAGGCCGACCCTGATTTTTGCGCGACGCAGATGAAACGGCTGAAGGAAGTCCTGGGCGCGTCCTCGGCTGTTCTTGTGGCGGGAGTCCTCCACATGGGGGCCTGGCTTCGATGGCCGGCGGCGTTGATCTCCGACAAGGCCGCGCACGAAGCGGTGCTTGGGGCGGCCATGGCCGTCACGCTTTTTTGGGGCGTCACCTTCACCTTGATGTTGGTATCCACCTACCTTCCAGCCGCCTTCATCCTGGCGAAACGAGCACAAGCCCTCTTACAAGCCGACCCCGACACCCGATCTCCATCTGCTCAGGAAGCGTGGCTCAAACAGCACGGTCTGTTTCTGTCGTTGCACGATCATGTTCCTCAATTCGGCCTGATGTTGGCTCCTCTGTTGGCAAGTCCCTTGAGTTCTCTCCTGCTCGCTCCCCTTGCCCCCTCCGGGTAAAACCGACGCGGGGAGTCCGGCTCATCACCGGCGACAAGACGCGCAGGATGGACCTCGGTTCGCGGCCGGTCACGTCACCGGCAGGTGAAGTGGCAATACTCGACGGGGCTCGGAGGAGCATGCAACACCATGTCGATGGCATCCGGGTCGTACCCGATCTCCTCCAGATCTTTCTGCGCGCGGGCAAGCTCTTCTTCCGTGACGTAGGCGACGGTGTCGGGAATTCCGTCGTCTTTCAACGAAAGAAGAAGGGCGTTCAATGTTTCTCGCTCGTCCGGCGGGGCGTCCTTGGACAGCGGAAAATCGATCCGCCGACGGTAGGGGCTCTTGTACGTCTCGTTCAGCGCCTTGATCGTCTTCAGCGCGAGCCGATCCTGCTCCCACGATCGAAGCTTCGGCCCGGCGGACGGATGCACGGCCAGCAGGTCCATGAGCGTGATGACGTTGGTGTTCAACGACCGGCCGACGAATTCGCGCTGCGGCTCGAGCGCCGCGTGCGTGAATCCCAGGTGTCGGGCCACCGCTTCGACCAACGAAAAATTGATCATGAAACTGTATTGTCCGCCGAACTGGCCGTAACAGGGCTTGTCCGGATCGTTCAAGACCTTCGGATCCGCCGTGCCGGCGTCGAAGGTGCTGAAGCCGACCGCGTTCGGAGCCAACAGCCGTTTTGCCTCTTTTAAGGTGGCGAAGGCGCCAAGGTTCACCGGCACCAGCACGTGTTGATCGATTGCCTTGAAGAACTCTACGATGGTTTTCCGATAGGGAACCTGCTTCCATTCGACGGCGCGATGCTCTTTTTCCCAGACCAAGTCATCAAGAAAGGGAGGGCAGCTCCTCAGATGGTCGATATCCTTCGCGTCAAAGGCCCGTAGGAAGGCGGACCAGTCGTGGATCCCGGCATGCAGCGCTCCGCTCACGTTCGGCCGGACGTACTCCTCTTCAAGGTCCCCCGCGTTCTTGGCCATCAGCTTGGTCGGCAAGTCGTTCCACAACTCGTTGCAGATGATCCGATCGACCGTTCCATCGCCCACCCCCGTCACCTGTTCGATCGAGCCGCAATGAACCTCCACGCGATCCCGATGCGCCGCCAAGTCCGGATGGGCCAACGCGCCTTCCAACACCGACCGGTCCCAATCGACCATCAGGTATCGCACGCGGGGATAGACCGCGCCCTCTTGATCGACCGTTTTGAGATGGCAGAGAAAGCAGGCGGCCAGGTTGCCGTTGCCGGGCCCCAACTCCATCACCGTCAAGCGTGACGGATGGGACGATCGGTCACGCTTCCTGACGCGCTCGCAATAATCGGCTGCCAAGGCATGGGCGAGTCGATAATCGGCGGAGGCGAACGTTTGATAATACGACCGCAGCGTGTTCCCTCGAAGCCCGTAGAAAATCCGGTTCAGATGGGCCTGCCATTGATCGAGCGGTTTGAATTCTCCGATCGGCTGTGGAAGGTCGTCGATTGTCTGTAACATTCGCCGCCCATGCACGTAAGAGATGATTGTTCTGAAGCGGCGAAATCGTAACAAATGGATCAAACAAGTCGCAACGGGAAGTCCCGGCAGCTCGTTCGACGACCGCCGGTTTTGAGGAATCGGTTTCGATGAAAATGAGCGTTGCAAGACCCGACGTCGGCATCCCGCCATGAAACTCCGCCCTGTTCTTGACAGGCCTCCGCCTGCCACGATAGGTAGCACGATATGGCGGCACCCCGGATAAACGGCATTCTCGGCGTCGCCCTCGCCGCGGCGTTGGCCGGAGCGTTCCTCCCGATGCCGCCTGCAAGCCGGGCCGAAGAGCCGCCCCTCACCGAGAACATTCCTATCTCGGAGTTTCAAAACCGCGCCGAGGACGTCAAGGGGTACGATTTTGACGCCCCGCCGGAAGGTCTGTTCCTCTCCATCACGACGGCGGAGAACTTCGAGGAAGAGATCGGCCATCTGCGAACCCATGAGATCGTACCGGTCCGGCCGACGGATCGGTTTTCCATGGACACTCCCACGGTCTTTATCGTATTTTCCCTCCATCAACACTACCAGGGGTTCAACGTCTTCGGCCGCTGTTTTCCGGAGTCCGTGCCCGGCCTCGCACCAGACACGCTCGTCGGCGAGGACGTGGTCCATGTGGCCCTGGAAGACAACAGCGGATACCTCTCGTTCCGTCGCCCTCCTGGAGGGTGGCGGCCCGGTCGCTACAAGGTCGAGATCCACGTCGGCGAGCAAGTCAACGAATTGAGCTTGATGGGAACCATGCGGTTCACCGTGATCGCCTCGAAGATCGGCAAATAAACCGCGGACGCGGACTATGCGCCCTCATTTCACTTAGTTCAATGAAATGGCGACGATGAAAAAGACCGGACCTCTCAACGCCGTTCATCGAGCCCGCACGATGTTTTTGCACAGAAGTCTGCACGGAGCGTAGCCGTCGCTACGAGAAAGGATATGCCATGGAACGATCCGACCCTCTCCATACCATTGCCCGGCTGGTCGCGGCTATGAACGCCTGTGATCTCGACGCGGCGCTGGCTCTGTTCGATCCGGAAGCCGCCTTCGTTATTCGCCCCGATACTGTCGTCAAGGGAACTCCCGAAATACGCCGCGCGCTCGAGAGCTTCATGGCGCTCAAGCCTTCGCTGACCATCGAGGCGCAGCAACTGGTTCAGTGCGGCGATATCGCGCAGTATTGCGCCCGATGGAATCTCCGGGGAGTAGATTCAACGAACGTCCCGATTCAATTGGGGGGTCGATCCTCCAGCATCCTGCGGCGCAGAGCCGACGGCACGTGGCTGTTTCTTGTCGATAATCCGTGGGGGACGGACATCGTCCCCTCGTGAGCGGTTTCCCTTTGAATCGAAACGAGCGCCCGGCTAATTGAGGAGGCGGGAGCATCGGGGTGGAAACAGCGGACGTTCTCCCGCTTGATCCCTCCGCCGTTTGACGCTCCCTCGACCTTTCGTTAGAATGCGCCTGTGAAAAGGCTGCTCGGAATCCGCTGTCGGAGCGTTCGCGCGTCATGAAACCGCCCCTCACCCCCTGGGTCTCCGTCATCATCCCCATCAAAGACGAACGGGACAACCTCTCGCCCCTGGTCGCCGGGCTTTTGAAGGTGATGGATTCGCATGAACATTCGCGGTCGCGACCGTTTGAACTGATCTTCGTGGACGACGGCAGCACCGACGGCAGCGCCGAGGAACTCGACCGCCTCGCGACATCCCACCCTCAGATGAAGGTGTTTCACTTCGACCGCAATTACGGCAAGACTTGCGCGCTCGACGCGGGGTTCCGCCGGTCCTCCGGCGATCTCATCGTTCAGATCGACGGAGACCTCCAGCAGGACAGCGAGGATATTTTGAAACTCCTCCCCCTCACGTCCTCCTATGACCTCGTTTGCGGATGGCGGCAACAGCGGCAAGACGGCTTGGTCAAGAAACTGTCGTCGCGGGTCGCCAATCGGATACGCAACCTGGTCACGCACGACGGCGTCCACGATACGGGCTGCCCGCTCAAGGTCTTCCGACGTGCCGTCTTGGAGCGGATTTGTCTCTACGAAGGCATGCATCGATTTTTCCCCGCCTTGGCGTTGATGCACGGCTTCACGGTCACGGAAGTCCCGGTCAGGCATTACCCCCGCATCCACGGCCGCTCGAAATACGGCATGGGCAATCGACTGTTCAAATCCCTCTATGATCTGATCGCCGTGCGATGGATGCAGCATCGCGTCTTACGGTACAAATTCAGGGAACCGGCGTGACGTATCAGTTCCAGTCTCCGCCTCGCGAAGGCTCCCTCTGCAAACCCGTTCGGAAGAACGGCGGATCGTTTCCCTCACCGTTCGTTCTCTTCCTCTGATGCTGACGACAGAAACCATTTGGATCGGCATCGGGTTTTTGGGCCAAGGTCTGTTTTTCGGTCGCTGGGTGGTTCAATGGATCCTGTCGGAGAAACGCGCCCGGAGCGAGGTTCCCATTTCATTCTGGTATATGAGCCTGTTCGGCGGACTCATCACGCTGGCCTATGCGCTTTACCGGCAGGACCCGGTCTTTATCGCCGGGCAAGGTCTCGGATCGGTGGTTTACGTCCGCAATCTCATGCTCATTCACCGAGCCAACCGCCGTACCGCCGAAGCCCAAGGCTCCGCCGACGATCCGCCCCGGCAGACATGATCGTTCGTCCATTCAACGGATCTACCGCTCACATGACCACTCCTTTGAACGTGAAAGGATCGCGGCATGATCTCTGATCGGCAACCCCAAAGGCTGGTCATGGCGGCCGTTCTCTTGGCCCTCTCGGGCCTTCTCTTGTTTGCGGGACTCGGTGACATGGGTCTCACCGATCGTGACGAAGGACGGAACGCGGAGGCCGGCCGCGAGATGTTCGCCTCCGGAGATTTGGTCACTCCCACATTCAACGGGGAGCTGCGCGTGGCCAAGCCGGTGTTCATCTATTGGCTGATGACACTGTCCTATCAGGTCTTCGGTGTCGGTGAGTTCGCGGCCCGGGCTCCTTCGGCCGTCTTCGGTACGGCGTTGGTCCTCATGCAATTCGTCTTTCTCTCCCGCTTGCGGGGGACCGCCGTCGGGTTCGCCGGCGCGTTCATGTTGCTGCTGAATGTCGAAATGCTGGCGTTGGGGCGCATGGCCATCACCGACAGCGTCCTCATCTTCTTCACCACCCTCTCGCTCTATGGGTTTTGGCTGGGGTTGCACGGGACAGGCACGGAGCGCCATTGGATGTGGAGTTTCTATGTCGGCATGGCCGTTGCGACCCTCACGAAAGGACCGGTCGGATTCCTGGTTCCATTGATGACGGTGGGACTCTACCTGACGGCGGCACGGCGATGGACGCAGTTCTGGCGGCGCGGCTTCCCCCTTGCTGGCACCCTCCTGTTCGCGGCACTGACGATCCCCTGGTACGCCGCCATGGTCATCATCCACGGCGACTCCTACAGCTCGCAGGCCAAGCTTCACACCGTCGGCCGCTTTCTCAGCCCGATGGAAGGACATGGAGCCGGGCTGTGGTTCTACATCCCGGTGCTATTCTTCGGCTTTTTCCCCTGGAGTCCCTTCTTGCCCGCCGCGTTGTATCAGACCTATCTCGATTGGCGGAGCCGGCCGCAAACAGAGCCCGCCGAGCCCTCGTCGCCGGACACGGCCCGATCGGCGACCGCCGACGGAGCGTTGGAAGGAAGAGAGCTGGAATGGTTCGCCGCCCTGTGGTTCATTGGAACCTTTGTCTTTTTCACCCTGTCTTCGACGCGCTTGCCGCATTATATCGGCCCGCTTTTTCCCGCTGCCTCGTTACTGGCGGCATCCTACTGGTTCCGCGCGGGCGAGGAACCGCTCGCGAAAGGGGTTCGCCTGTCCCTCCACGCCACGACGATCGTCGGCTATCTCCTGGCGATCGGATTGGCCTGCTTGCCCATCCTGTACGAAAAGTTCTCCGGCAAACTGCTCGGTGAGTTTCCCCTCGCCACAGAATTCGAACTGGGAATCGGCCCCTATCTGGCCGCTGCGGCGGTGTTGATCGGCATGGGATTGGTCGGTTATTTCGGGTTGTACCGTGAAAAACGTTGGGTAACGCTCGGGGTCGCGGGTGGAACGGTCGCAGCCGTCTTTCTCCTCGCGCTCTATACCGTAATCCCCGGCGTCAACCGCTATGCCATCGCTCCTCCCCAGGAACTGGCCTATGCGGCCGGTGTGAGTCTCGATCCGGCCGATCAATTGATCGCCTATGGAACGACCAGACCCTCTATCGCATTTTACGCGCAGCGCCGGGTCCTGTTCATTTCAACGGGAGAAGTGGACCGGCTCAAGACGGCCCTGCGTCATCCGGGCCGCATCATGATCCTCTTGCGGGACGACTTGCGCGGATCCTTGCCGGAGGAAGCCGCCTCGTTTCAACCGGTTCTCAAGCGGCACGGCTACGTGCTCCTGGCCAATCAACCGATGGTGACGATACCGGAGCCGTCCAGGCAACCGCCAGCTATCGTTCCCGCTCACTGACTGTTTTCACCGGGGGTGTCTTTGCGTCGGCGTCCGTCAAAACCTGATTTCATGAGGGACGGCACCGGCCCCTTGCAGATCAACAATCACCGAAAGGGCAGCACTCCCCGAACGCCGAACAGGATCAATAGGGCCGACAGCACGCAGAGCAAGAGAGCAATCTCCTTCGCCGCCGCCCATGACGAGCGAATCGGCCTCTTTTCTTGAACGACCGGCTCGCCGCCAAGCCAATGTGCAAGACAGGTCAACCCGGCGGCCGCCACCACGGAGAGCGACGTCGTCATGGCGGCAAGGCCATAGGCGATGAGAAGCAGCGGAACGTTCGTCGAGAAGCCGGATGCGCCGTTGCCCTTCCACGTGAGTCGCCGAAGCCATAACCCACCGGCTGTGGCGGCCAGGCCCAATACGATCAGGACCGCACCGGCGATTCCTCCTTCCAAGGGACGAGCCAAGGCCCACAGCAGCGCCAACGCGGCGCAGGCTCCCCATGCGGAATACAACAACCCCTCTGCAATCGACGTCCGCCACTGTTTCAAGGGAGCGGCGGCTATCGTCCCGCTTATAACCCCGATCACGGCTCCCCCGATCACGTCGGTCGGAAAATGAGACCCGCGAAGAACGCGACTGAGCATCACGAAACAGGCGATGCCGATCACGACCGGACCGATTGCGGGAAACCGCTTGGCCAAGACGGTCGCGACGGCAAAACCAGCCGCCGAATGGCCGGAGGGAAACGAATCGAACCCGGACGTCATCGACGGCGCGAGCGACCAGTCGCCGGAGTGGGTAAATTTGGGACGGGGTCTGCCGATGAGGTGCTTGAGCCCGTTCACCATCAAGGCCGTGAGGCCGTGCGCCGCCAGGGTTTCGACGCCCGCCTTTTTGACCTTTTCCTTCGACCAGAGCCAGCCGACCGCCGTCAAGACCAGGCTGAAGACGACCAGGTGCGTTCCCTCGCCGATCCAGTTGCCGACGTTGCTGGTAAAGGCCATCCAAGGGATGGTGAGCTGCTCCCAGGGGCGGTACGTCGTGACGGACCGCACGTATCGAGCGACGGGGAGATCAAATTGAGAAAACCCGAGAAAGATAACGATCAGCGCGGCGACGGAACAACAGCCGGAAGCGAGGAGCCTGCCGATTCCCGACCGAGGCCGATCGTCGCAAGGGCCGATGGAGTCTCGATCGGCCGAGAAGGGTTCTGCGTCCTGATCGGCGGTCACCGGCACGGGCTAGGGGATCCAATCGGCCAGAAAGACGTTGAATTCCCCCGGCTCCTTGGCATGGCGATCCGACACCCACACCAACCGTTTCCCGTCCGGTGAAAACATGGGGAAACTGTTGAAGCGGCCTTCCGTGGTGATCCGCTCCAGCCCCGTGCCGTCGTCATTGACGAGGTACAGATGAAAACTGGGTCGGCCCTTTTCATTTCTTGTTTCCACGTTGGAGGAAAAAATGATGCGCCGCCCGTCCGGATGAAAAAACGGCGCGAAGTTCGACGCCCTGTTCGACGTCACCTGCTTCTTGCCGGATCCGTCGGCGTTCATCACGAAGATCTCGAGCTGGTTCGGCTCAACCAACCCCTGCGCCAGCAAATCTCGATAATGAGCCGTCTCTTCCGGTTCAGTCGGATGTGACGCGCGGTACACGATTCGCGTGCTGTCCGGCGAAAAAAATGCGCCGCCGTCGTAGCCGACGTCGTCGGTCAACCGCCTGACCCCCGTTCCATCGAGATTCATCGTGTAGAGATCAAGATCCCCGTCCCGCACCGATGTCCAGACAATGGTCCTGCCGTCCGGCGAGATGGTCGCCTCCGCATCGTAGCCCGGCGTCGTCGTCAGCCGTTTGAAATCGCCCCCGTCAAGATCCACCGCGTACAGATCATAGTCGTCAAGCGCCCACCGATAGGTTCCGCCCCGCTTCGGCTTGGGAGGACAAGCCGGACCGGCCTCGTGCGTCGAAGCGTAGATGACACGGCGATCGCCCGGATAAAAGTACCCGCAGGTCGTGGCTCCCTTGCCGGTGCTCACCATCCGAACGTGACCGGTCTCGATATCCATCACGTACATCTGATAACAGCCGAGCCCGGCCTCGGCCGGTTTAGCGACAACCGCCGCCCCCTTCGTCCAATCATTGGTGGATTGAAAAATCAGCCTCGTGCCGTCGAACGAGAAATAGGCCTCCGCGTTCTGGCGGCCGAAGGTCAGTTGCCGGATATTGCCAAGGTGGCGCTCCGTCGGACCGACGACGGAGTGACCAATGACGGGCGTCTCGGACTCTTTCTGAGCCTCGTTGGCTGCACATCCAACGAACAAGCACAACGCCGCCAGTCCCCACGCGAGACATCGCCATGATCTACCGAGCCCCATCGACTTCTACCTCCTTCGCCTCCGGCCCATCCTGCCACACCCCCCGTTCCACCACGGCTCCATTTTTAAAGACCACGTAGCTGTGCCAGCCGTAATAAAACAGAAAATTGGACGCCCGCTCAACCGCTCCCGGACTTAGGCCGTAGAGGACCGTCACCACGCTCCCCGGTACGGCGGGGCGGCGACAGGTGAAGAGCACGGCCATGTCGGGACCTTCATAGGTCCGACCCTTCACATCAAAGCCTTCCTCACGGAACCGAACCAGGTCTCCGCAGGACTCCTTGACGAGCGGCTCTATCCTGTTCCGTTGATCAGCCCCTCCCAAGACCAGAACCGACCCGGTCGGCGGCAGGGCCGTTCCTCCGAGCGGTGCCATTGCGGTCTTCCTCGATTCAGGCCATTGAGATTCTCTCTCGACAATCCGGTCGAGGACAGGTTGAAAGGGACCGGCCGCTCCCGCGACGGTTCGTGCCACCGTCCTCTTGCCGTCGGTCACGTATCCGTTCAACATCGGCGTCAACCGGTCCCGTGCGATCCGGCGAAAGGCCATCCAGTCGGGATCCAGTTGCACGTGAAGCGGGCGAGCCGCGACCACAAGCTCATCCGTTGTCGCAGTAGCGGGACCGAGCCTGATCCATTTCGTCTCGGTCCCATTGTCCAGCACGACTCGGAGAGGGACGGCCACTTGAAACGGCCGTCCGGACTGACGAACCCGAACGGCCACGCGCCATGTCTCTCCTCCGTCTTGGTTCCGGACCGGATGCGCCCGAACTCCCTCCAGCGAAAGTTGCGGCGCCCCGTCCCGTTCAACCCATTGCTCAAAAAACCAACGGAGATCCCTCTTGCTCTCCCGGGCAAAGACCCTCTCGATATCCCTCCAATCGGCCGGTCGATTGCGGTACCCTTGGGCGAATGTCTTGACGCCGCGCCAGAACGCTTCGTCGCCGATTTCATGGCGCAGGTGTTGAAACACAAATGCGGCCTTGTGATAGCCGATGGCGTTGTCTCTCTCGTCATGCTTAGCGAAAAAGCGGGAGACCGGATAGTCGCGATCCGGCGCCACGTAGAGACTGTAGCCCTCGACCATCATGCGCCGCTGTTCCGTCGCCTGCCGATCGTCGCCCGTCAGCTCATGCCAATAGTAATTGGCCAGGTAGGTCGTCAACCCCTCGACCCAGTTGCCGGCACCCTGGCGATTAAAAACGGAATTGCCGATCCAGGAATGGACGATTTCATGCCCCAGGGCATAGGGTTGGACGTAGTGCCGCTTGATGCTCCCGCTGCCCAGCAAGGTGAACGACGGCATGCCAAGTCCGCTGGGAAAGAAATTTTCCACCACCGCAAAGCGATGAAAGGGATAGTCGCCCAGAATCTGAATGTAGGCATCGAGATAGGCGGCCGTGGCCTCGAGGTATTCATCGGCCAGTCCGGCGTTGTCGGGGAAGAAATACGTGGCCAACTCGATCCGTTGCCCGGTTCGGCTCGTCCAGTCTCGGGTCTTGACGACAAATCGATTGGCGACCAGGGTCAGGGCTTCCGATGGCTCCATGATCACCCATGTCGAAGAAACCCGTCCGTCACGGACCGTCTCGGCTTGCCGGCGCCCTTGCGTCACGACTGCCCATCCATCCGGAACGTGAACATGAAGACGGTAGGTGCTGTAGGCCCCCTCGATATCCGGATACCATTGACTCTCGCCGCTTAAGTACACCCCTTCTTCGCCGATGTAGCCGGCGGTTTCGTCCGGGGTCACGAACCGCAGGTGGCGCGGTTCCTTGGGCGGATCGTTGATGATTCCGCGATAGGTCCAGCTCAGCGTGATCTGTTCCTCGCCCCTTGGAGGTAACGAGACGACCACTCGTTGCCCAGCCGGATGTGCGGTCCGATCAATGGAGAAAGCCAACGGATGGGTCCGCTCTCGACCACCTCGAGATTCATCCTCGCCGACCATCACGAGCGATTCCACGCGCAAGGTGGGCGCGAGCGAGAATGAAACGGTCCCGGCCTCGATGGGCCTCGCCATGACCATTCGATCATGCCCGATCAATTCATGGGTCGCGGGATTGATCGTAACCTCGAGGTCATGGCTCACAATCGCATGGCTCACAATCGATGGGTGAACCGAGCCGACCGCGCCGGCTACGGGATAAGACACGCCCGCGCCGACAACGAGCAGCACGATGACGGAGCAAATAAGCCGTGTTCCGAGCACCATGGAAGCAGGATGAGCCATGCTGTTCAACAAGTGACAGCCGCATCGCCACACGGGCGTCATCGAACGCGCCGTTCGGGCAAAGCGGGAAACCAACCGGGAAAGCAGCATAGCATGGAGAGAACGAAACGAGAAGAAGAGGGGGCTACGAGCCGGCGGCCGGTTCTCCGAACAGCGCCGCAACGAAGGCTTCGGGGTTGAAGTCCTGTAGGTCTTCAACCCCTTCTCCCACACCCACCAGGCGGACCGGTATCTTTAATTCCTCCGCGATGGCCACGACGATGCCGCCTCGAGCCGTGCCATCCAATTTCGTCAACACCAACCCCGTGACGCCCACCGCCTCGTGAAATTGCCTGGCCTGCGCCAGAGCATTTTGGCCGACTGTGGCGTCCAACACCAGCAGCACCTCGTGGGGCGCGCCGGGCAACTCGCGACCGACGACGCGCTTGACCTTGCGCAACTCTTCCATCAGATTGGACTTGGTGTGCAACCGGCCCGCCGTATCGACGAGCACCACGTCCGTCCCGCGGGCCTTGGCCGCGGCGATGCCGTCGAAGGCCACGGACGCGGGATCGGCCCCATGGCGCTGGCGGACGATCGGCACTTCCAACCGATCCGCCCATACCTGCAACTGCTCGATCGCCGCGGCGCGAAACGTGTCGCCCGCGACCAACAACGGCCGCCGTCCGGCCTGCGCCAGCCGTCTCGCTATTTTCGCGATCGTCGTGGTTTTTCCCACCCCGTTTACGCCGACCGCGAGCACGACGAAGGGTCTGGGGCCCTGGTCGATCAACTCAAGAAGCGGAGGGCCGGCGACCTGCTTGAGGACGTCGTACAGGGCTCGGCTCAACACGTTCTGAACGCCCCGGAAAGACGAGGCCGCCTCGCCGCGCGCCTCTTCATTGACTCGGCGGATCAATCGATCCACGACGCGGGCACCGAGATCGGCGCCGAGCAGCGACGCTTCGAGCTCTTCCAGCAGCGCCGGTGTCGGCGTCCGCCCCAGCATGTGGTCGAGCGATTGCCGCACGGCTTGCCGCGTTTTCCCCAACCCTTCTTGCAACCTCTGAAACCACCCCACGATCAGAGTCTCCTTTTTGCTTGTCGAGTCCGTCTTTGCACCAGGCAAGGAACGGCTTCCAGCGCCCGCAACACGGCTCGTTCGCGCCGCCTCATCCGGGCGGCCTCCCGTTCATTTCTTTCATGGTCATACCCGCACAAATGCAACACCCCGTGCACCAACAGCGCGGCGATTTCCTCGTTCAGCGACCGCCCCGCTTCTTTCGCTTGACGCGTCGCGGTCGGCACGGAGATGACCACGTCGCCCAGGAGCCTCCGGCAGGGAGACTTCGTCTCCCGCATCGCAAACGCCAACACATCGGTGGTCCGATCTTTCCCCCGATAGACTCTGTTCAAACGGCGCATCCGCCCGTCACCGACCAGCTCCACGCTCAATTCCGACCGCGACTCTCCGACCATGTCAAGAATCATTCGCGCCGCGCGCACCAGCGAGTCTTGTCGTTTCGACAACCGTCTGAGGCGGACGCGCAGAAAGACGGCCATCAGTGGGGTTGGCCGAACGCATCATCCGACGGCACCGAGGCCGGAGACGGTTTGCGATGCCCGGTCGAGGACGAGTGGAAAGGCGCGCGCCGTCGGCCGTGATCCGATCCCTCGGCGCCGGTTGATTGATAGCGATCGTAGGCCTTGATGATGTTCTGGACCAGGCGATGTCGCACGACGTCCTTGTCGTCGAAATGCACGAACGCGATGCCGTCCACGTCGCGGAGCACGTCCTTGACTTCGATCAATCCCGACACCCGGTCGTTCGGCAAGTCCACCTGGGTGATGTCTCCCGTCACGACCATCTTCGAGTGGAATCCCAACCTCGTGAGAAACATTTTCATCTGCTCGGCGGTGGCGTTTTGCGCTTCGTCGAGAATGACGAACGAGTCGTTCAGCGTGCGCCCGCGCATGAACGCCAGCGGCGCGATTTCAATGTCTCCCCGCTCGATCAGTCGATTGGCTCGCTCCACATCCATCATGTCGAACAGCGCATCATACAAGGGGCGCAGGTAGGGGTTGACTTTCTGATAGAGGTCGCCCGGCAGAAACCCGAGCTTTTCTCCGGCTTCGACGGCGGGTCTCGCGAGAATGATCCGGCTGACTTCTTTTTTCATCAACGCGCTCACCGCCATGGCCATGGCCAGATAGGTCTTGCCCGTCCCGGCCGGCCCGATAGCGATGACGACGTCGTGCTTGTTGATCGCCTCGATGTACGTTTTCTGGGTCGGAGACTTGGGACCGATGAGCCGTTTTTTGGTGACGATGGTCGCCTGCCCGTAGAGAACGTCCTTGATCGCGGCGTCCGGCTCCTGTCGCAAGGCGCTCAGCGCGTGGGTGACGTCTTCCGTTTGCAGGATGATTCCTTCGTTCGCCAACGCGGCCAGCTCGAGCACCACCCGCTCCGCTTGACGAACGGCTTCGGGTTGACCGTCCATGGTCAATTCTTCGCCCCGGGCTGACAACCGCACCCCCAATTCGTCTTCGATCAGCTTGAGATGCCGATCATGATGACCGAACAGGACGGCGGTATTGGTGCCCTCTCGTAATTTCAGCTTACGCACAAGCGGGGGTGTGGACTCCTTCGTCCGACATGAATCCGTGGTTTCATCTTATCAGACCGGGGAAATACCCGACAAGCGGAAGGGCGGGATCGGGGAACACCCCGGTTACGTTCCCGGCCGGGCGGCGGGAGGCAGTGGAGTCACCTGAAGATCGAACTCTTGCAGCGCGGCTCCGCCGCGCCCGTCTTTCACAACTATTTTCACGTGTTGGACCCCCGCTTGATCTTGAGGGACGCGCCAGTCGATTCGGCCGGTCCGCTCGCCGATCGTCATACCGGCAGGGGCGGTTTCCAACACATACACCAAATCGTCTCCATCGTCGTCGATCGCCTGGACTCTGTACGTGTACGATTCGGAGGTGTGGGGAACCGGCGGCGTCGAGACGATCCGAGGCGGCCTATTGTCCATCGACCAGGGAGCGGACCGCGCCGTGTCGCTTGCACCGCTGGGATCGCGAGCCGTGACTTCGACGACGACCGCCTCGCCCACGGCGACTTCTCCGGCATCGAACAACGCTTCTTCGCCTTCTTTCACCAACACCTGGTTCTTGTACCAACGGTAGGTCACGCTCAAAAGATCGAGATCGGGATCGCTCGCATCGACCAACGCCTCAATCACGTTTCCGGACGACTCATTGTGATGGACGATCATGGCCGAGCGAACGACCGGGGGCGCGTTGCCCACCGACACGGGAGGGACGCGATAGGAGGGCCCCTTTTGCTTGGCGTCGGCCGGAGTAATCTCCACGCTCACCCGTTGGCCTCGGCGGAATTTGGCGGAAGATAATGTGGAATTCGTTTCACCGAGGAGTGGGACATCCTCCACATACCATTGATACGACAAGGTCACGGCCTCGTGTTCCGGATCTTCGGCAACAACCTGGACGGCCGCCGGCTCCGCTGCCGACAAGGGATCGTTGAGCAACCGAGCCGATAGAACGGTCGGAGGTCGGTTCCCCTCCGCCGGGGAGGTTAAAGAAAGTGATGACGGACGGTCCGTACAGGACGCCATCGTCCAGAGTGCGGCGACCGCCACGATGACGGCTATACGAAGCACGGCGCTCCTCCTGTTCTCGCCAGGCAAACGACGACGTCGCCCCTCAATCCCGCTGATGGACCCAACTGACATAGCGGCTGAAATAGTCCCCCGCGCTGGCGCAGGGCTGGGTCGCCGCGCCGGTGCTCATTTGAATCGCCCCGGTCATGCCGCCGGCGCACCCGCCTCCGCCCGTGCCACCGGTTCCGAGATTGCCGGCCCCTTGCGATCCGATCTGGACGGACATCGACGAGGCCAACCCCACGCCCAGCGCGACTTTGGTCTCGACGTTGACGTTGGCGCCCGCCGTCGTCGTGCCGACCACCGGCGTCGTTGCGGCGGTGCCGGTCTTGTAATAGAGGGCATAGAGGTAACTCACCCCGGTCGATGCGCAGAAGTCGTTCGTGGGCACGAACGTGGGGAAGAACACTGTGCCGCCGATCAGAGTCGGACTGACCACCGACCGTTCCGCCGCATTGGTGCCCGAGCCGATGGGCAGGGTGACGCGCCAGCCGTCTCTCTGGTCCACCAAGCCCACCATCGAGGTCGTCCCGGTCCCATGGAACGTGGTGACGGTCGGATTCGTCGGATCCGTGACTTGGTTGGTCCCACCGCTACAAACCAAACAGATGGTCGCATTGGTCACGTCCACCAGGTCATCGTCGTGACAACTGGCCGCGCTGGTTTGTGTGCAGATGCCGTTCACCACGGAATCCTTGATGCCGAACAGCCGCTGCACATTGTTATCGACCTTGTCGGAGTTGCCGAAATACCGCCCTGTGCCGAAAAAGACCCAGAGTTTGTTCGCATCGTCGATCGTGACCGCCGGGGCGGCCGTCAGGGGTCCGACCTCCACGGTTCCCCAAATAGGATCGGAGAAGGTATCGATCACTTCCGTGGGCCTGCGGCCCGATCCACTCGAGATCCCCCAAGTCTCGGGCGTGCACGGGCTGGATGGACAACTCATCGTCAGCCGGTAGAGTTTCCCGCGCCACGGCAACGCTCCGTCATGAATGGTCCTTCCCATGTATGCGACATCGCCGCGCCAGTCGAGATCCTTGTCCACGGTGATAATATGCCCCATAAACGAGCGCCAGGTCCCCACGGACATTGTCGTCACATTGCTGTTGCCGGTCCCCGGCCCCACGGCTAGATCAACCGCATAGAGTTTGGCCGTTTGGCTCGGCGTGGACGGCAAATCTGCCTGATAGCCATTGGGGCCGGACCCGAAAATGGCGTACCACTTTTCGTTGGTCTTGCTGGTCGGCGTATCGCTCGTCGGATTCACCCGCGTAATGGCCGGATAGGCCGTCGTGAGTCCCAATCCGCTGTCGGTGAAAACCCACAAGAGCTTCGGATCGACTTCCGGATTCGTAATGTCCAGCACAAAATAGGCGCTATAAAACGTCCGGTCCGTGCCGCCGATATTGACTGTCATTGGCGGCGCTCCCGTCGAGGCCGTGCAGTTGCCGCAACTGCCCCCCATACGGAAGCCGCCGATCAGGATCGTACCCCAGCCGTCGGGATGGTCGGCATCGGGCGTAAAAATCCGGACGTCCGACACTTTCGGTTTCAGATCGACGTAATACACGTGGCTATAGTCGGCTCGCGCGAGCCACTGAAGTTGAGGCAGAAGCTGATAGGGAATGAACGCCCAGAGTTCGGCTCCCAAATTGGGGCCTCCCGAATTATCGGTAGGGGTTTTGGTAAACCAACCCCGCTCGACCACGTTCGTCGTCGCCGGATTATCCCCGCGATGATAGAATCCCGCGTTGAAGGCATGGAGCATTCCGTCGTTGGCTCCGACGTAGGCCACTTGGCGCCGGTTTCTATATTGTTGATAAAACGTGTTGTAGGTCGCATCGCCATAGATCAAGTCGTACCGTTCTTTCGGCGGCCCGACGATCGTCGGCGTCGAGTGGATCGGATCGCCGAGCTTCCAGACGTGATAGGAGCCGCTCCCAACCGGCACCTCGATCATGCGAGTGCGGAGCCCGCTGATTTCTTCTCCTCGGATAAAGCGGATGAGGTTCATCGCGTTGCTGCCGCCCGCGCAGGCATCGCCGGCGTAACGCAGATAATCGCGCAGCGTCGTACAATTGGCCGTGCTGAAGTCCATTTGTTCGCTCGGCTCGACGAGACCGTTATTGTTAACATCGACCCAGGTCAGAATTTTCCGAGAGGCAGCAGGGGTGAGCGCCAGTTCCTTGCCCGCCTCCCAGATCGGAATGATTGACTTCAAGCTTCCACCCAGCACGACGGGCGTCGTACTGTCCGCCAATCCGTCTCCATTCAGATCTTCGTACTTGTCCACGAGGACACTCCGATACGTGGGGCTGGACGGATCATTGTCATACCTGGTCGTCACGATCCGATCGACACTATAATCCAACACCCCGTCCTGATTGGTATCCTCGCGGAAATTGCCGAACGAGTCGATGAACAGGGCATGGGTGTAGCCGGTCCATTTGACCGTGCTCCCGTTCTGGCCGATGTCGCTCGTAAAGAAGTAGGCTTGATAAATGGACCCTTCGCCAGAAGCCGAGGTGGCCAAGACGGAGATCGAGGTCCCGGAGGCGCTCCGTCTCAAGATCGAGGTGATCGTGGCCATGAGTCGCTCATGGAGGTCGTCCACGTTGGATGATTCAAAATAGTTATCGGGGATCCCGTCGCTGCCCGGTGCGCCTGTCGCATTGATCACCTTATCCCACTCGTTCACCAAGTCCGGCAGATTGTTTCCATTGGCGTCCTCAAATCCGCCCAACATCGCCGCCTTCATCAGGAGCTCGCGGCCGCTGATGTTTCCAAAGGCATAGAACGTGTAGAGGTTGATGTTCTGGAGACCGGGCAAACACCGACCGCTCACGTTCAGCACGGCGATTGTGCCGTCTGCCGTGCCGTTACAAGGACGCAAGTCGGTCGTATGGGCCCAGTAGGCGACATCGTCCAAATAGTGGGAGCCGTTGCTCGGATAATCGGTCCGATGCTGCATCAGCAACACATTGGGAGGCGTCGCGGGATCGTTATTGCACGTCGCGCCGGGGGGATTGGCATAGGGAACACCTCGATTCCCCGTACAGAGGGTGCCCACATACGGGGCCGCGTTCGCCACCGCGTAATTCTGAAGCGACGCCGGAATCCCCAAATCCTGGGTCGGTTCGCCGTCGGTCACAAGAAGAACGAAGGTCTTGCAGCACGACACCTGGACGGAGTTGGCCGCCCAAGCCGGTGAATGGTTGCTGCCGAAGAAGAAGGGGTCCCGGCCGCAGGCGTTGGCAATATATCCGGCTGGGCAGACCTCCCCCGATGACAACACACTCAACTCACTGGAACCGATCGACCCTACCCCTGTGGCTTGAAATGCCACGCCCGGCGAATAGGCGATCGGATAATTATACGCGCTCGTATTGTAGGCAGAATTGATCTGGGCCACATACCGCGCCGCGTCATAGAGGGATTCGGCCAACGGGGTCCAGGTCGACGGATAGGTTTCCTCCACGGCGTCCAACATGGCCGCCATGTTCGTGCTGAAGGTTCTGACGGTCGAGGTATTAAACGCGATGGTCTGACGAGCTCCAACCCCGACCAACATGCGGGACCCGTCCACCGCCGACCCGTTGCTCGCACCAGGTTTGAACTCGAAAAGTCCGAATCGAGCCTGGGCCCCGACCTGTTGAATGATGCCGGTCGGCTCTGTATCCCGAACGATGCGGAGCCAATACTGGCTTTCGGCAAAGCCATCCCCATCCGTGCATGTTGTCGCAGTATTGCTCGGAGCGGTGTTGTCATTGTCGATGCAGAAGCTCCCGCCCATACCGCTTGTCCCACCGCGGTATTGAATATAGATCGGGTTGGGGGTACCCGGCGTCGCCGCGGTGGGAATTCGATTTTGGTAGCCGTTCCCCGCTCCGCTCGGGATCATCATCACGGCATGCCCGCGGCCAGTGGTGTCAAATCTTGTCTGCGCCTTGATGGTAATCTTCGCCGGACTGCCGCTCGGCGGGCAGGTTCCGTCGGCCGCTCTGGTGACGGCGCAATCGCCGCCCGACATGGCTTTCTTGAGCGCATCGATGCGCAGAAAGGTCGCCCAATTCAACAGGTTGCCGTCCCATTGCGTGTTGGTTGGGCAGGTCGCGCTCACCGATGCCTTGGTGACCGCATACTCAAATCGGTTGTTGGTCGTGTCATAGACATAGCAGGCAAGGGAGTCGAAAAATCCGCCATACGTGGTGGTCGCGACGAAGTTTTGATTGACCGGCGTGGTGCCGCCGCCGGCCAACACGCCGCACCAAGTGGGATCGCAGGCCCGGTCCGCCATACTGCCGGAGTTGTCCAGCAAGAGAATGATGTTCGGCGCAACTTGCTCGGCAACGAAGGGAGGAACGGAGTAGTATTGATCCATCGTCTGGGCTTCGAGCGGCTGCGTCCCCAAGAGACCGATGAGTACGGTCAGCGCCGCGGCTCCACGACATGCGATGTTCCGGCTGTTCATGGACATCCTCCCGTTTTGTTTTGCAGGCTTTTCAGGGTCGCCATCCGACTACTGGGGCAAATAGACCACGATCCTGTCGATTTTGTTGATGTCGTCTTGCTTCAACCGAAACCGCACCTCCGCGTTCCGCACGATGGCCGACAGATCGACTCGGTTGCCCTTGGCGTCGAACACCTCGACCTTTTGATCGAATTCGTAGTCACGTCCGTCAATGACGACCGTGCGTTCACGAACGCCGGTCACCATGCCTTGCTCTGTCAATCCACCAATCACTGCCGACCTGGACTGTGCGTGCGCCATGGGAGATCCACCGAACAAGCAGAACCACACGCTCAGGCCGATCGTTGCGAAACAAATCGTGATGCACAGCCCCGCAACCAGTCTCATCTTCGCCAAGAAGCGGCCTTTCTGCCGCACATTCTGCTCTTTCATGTCTGGTCTCCCTCACCGGCCCACAACGCCACCCGGCTGGCCCAGATTGCTTATTACCCCTAATACGTCCGCCTCGTGCAGCCGTCCCCCGCAGCCAGACAGTCGTAGACCGCAATCACGCGGCTTGTGGCTCCCGTCGCCGCGTTCTGAGCCGTACAGTCGATGCGATAGAACATGTTTACCGACGCCGCGCCCGTCCCCGCGCCGTCGTAGCCGGAGGCCAAACTCGCCACTCCGCCGCTCTTTTGCTTGCGGTACTGAAAATCGATGTCGCCGTTGACCACGTAATTATTGACGTTCATGACGATGTTCGGATTGCCGCCGGCGCCGACGGCCACATCGGGATCATTGGCTCGCACACCGTTGATTTCCTCGCCGAGAAACACCGCGTTGGCGGCCGGCACCGGTCCGTTCGGCGCGACAAGCGTCGCGGGCACCGTTCCCGCGTCGATGCTCTGCTGGATCACGTTGACCGATGCCCCGATGCACGACTCGGCCGCATGGGTTCCTTCTTCGACCATGCGCATGGCGCCGGCCATGGAATTTTCCATGCCGGTCATGGTCAAGGCCGCCACGCCGAGCACGCCCGCCAGCAGCAGGATGATCATCATCGCCAACAGGGCGATGCCCCGATCATCCTGCATGAGGAGGGGCCGGACTCCAGGACGGCTTTCTTCATCCATCGCCATCTAGTACCTCTGATTTCTCAATTCGACCGTCCGGGTAAGGATACGCCGCCGCAGTTGCAGATAGGCCTGTTGTTGGGCCGGAGTTCCGTTGTCGCCCGCGACAAACAATCCGTCGGCGTGGTTGTGGTCGCTCACTGTGAGAATGCCGCCGTTGATCCCGCCGCCCATCGCGCCGCTGCTTAAGCCCGTATGCACCACGACCTGATTCGCCTCTCCGAATCCCTGATCCGGCCTCGCCTGTCGAGCCACAAGCGTCACGCGAACCAGTCGAATCTTGTCGGGCGTCATGTACGTGCCGAACGGCGCGGCGGTCCCGAACCAATCACGGTTCGTGATGAAATCCCCTTGGTCGAACGAATTGCTGCCGTTGAGGTCGTCGATCTGACCGTCGGGATTGCCTCCATTGACCAGAGGACTGCATCCATCGCAGGCATAGGCCAGTTGCAAGTCCTCGACTCCGTCCATGATGGGCACGCAGGTCGAACCGGCCTGGTTACAGTTGGGGGCCGTGCCGACGGGAACTAACGCGACCGGCACGGCGCCCCGAACCAGACAGGGCGCATTGCCTTGACAGAGATTGAGATTGTCGGGCGGGGGAATCACCTGATAGGTGATACACTGCAACACATACACTTGCGTGCCGGTTCCAAACTGAACCGGCGCTGGAATAGGCGGATTGAGCACCAGCCCGCCTCCTCCGGCGTTCTGGATCACCGATCCCGCGGTGCCGGCAATCGACACGCTCATACCGGGGAGCAGCGCCGCCCCTCCAACCGCCTGTTCCATGGCCGCAATCGCCCCGGCGGGGAGCGGAACATTCGTAATGGGACTGTTCGGCCCACCGATCATACCAGCCGGCGGGACCGAGACCTGCCAGAGAGATCCGGCCGCCGCCACGGAGTTGGTCATCGGCACCACGATGGAAATCCGGTCAGGGCCCGTATCCGGCCCGGCCGGATTGTTGTCCGTCGGCACCAACGCCGCCGGGGTGTTGTTGATGCGACAGCCCCCCACTGTTCCAGATCCGCCGCCGGCTCCCACCAGACCCTGCATACCGAACCCCGCCAGCTTTAAATCCGCCGCGATCATGTCGATGGCGCTCCGCACCGTCGCCTGAGTTTGCCCCACCTGGCTGGTCATGCGCGTGGTTTTCTGCGTCATCGTGAGGGCGGCGAACCCCGCGGCCAGAATGGCCGTCGTCATGGCCGCGGCCACCATCACCTCTATCAAGGTGAAGCCTCCCTGGCCGGTCCGTTCCCATCGGCTATCGACGGCTCCGTCGTGAAATCCGGTAAGTCGCATTGCGTCGCTCACTCCGGCACAATCTGGGTTTGAAACGCCACCTGACGCAGCCTCTGTCCCTGAGCCCGTTCGTTCCATTGGACTCTGACAGTAACGAGTACCGAAGCGGAATCGGCCGTAACCGGCGCAACCGGCGTCACCGTCACGGTCCCTTGCACGTTGAGGAGATTAGAATCTTGGACCAGTTGTCTCCATTGCACGCAATCGCCTTGCACCTTCCTGACCGCCGCCACCGAGAGCGGCGCCGCGGGAAACGGCGGCGCCGGTTGCGCGGCGGGAATCGCTCCGGTCAGGCAGTTGCCTCCTCCCGCTGTGCTGACGGCGTTGTATGCCCAGGCGTTGCGCCGGCTGTTTTGAATCCGCTCCACCATATCGGAGGCCAGGTTGGTCACAATGGACAGGTCGTTGGCGTCCACGTTTTTGGTGAACGAGATCCCCTGCATGGCCGCCATGCCAAGCACGCCCAGACTGAGCACGGTGGCCGAAACCAGTACTTCGACCAAGGTGAATCCATCTTCTTGATGCCGCACGCTCATGCGCCGAGCCTCATGATTCGCTCCATATCAACCGGACTGGACCAGGCAGGGATTGACCGCCTGATTGCACCAGGTCACCTTGCCGGAAGGAGCCAGCGAAATCGTATAGATCAAATTGGGGTCTCGCAGGCTCTGGAGCTGAACGGTTTGCGTGGCCAGAGGAGTCGTGCTCAAGCCGCGGGAGGTAAAGCCGATCGGCTGCGCCGGCAAGGGTGGGACGAATCCCACCGTCATCGGAAACGGCTCCGCCGTCATCACCGCGTTGAACACCACCTGCCCCTGACCGCTGGGAAGATTCGACGGGGTCGCGGTGATGACCGTGTTGCGGGTTACGGCCGCCGATCGCGCCAACATCAGCGTTTGGTAGAGCGACGTCGTCGTCTGATAGAGTTCATAGCGCGCATACATGGTCATGAGATTCGGCCCCGCCAGCGCCGCCGCGATGCCGATAATGGCCAACACAATGGCAATTTCGACCAGCGTGAATCCCTCTTCGCGAACCGAAACCTTCTTACTTCTTCGGCTTATGGAATTAAGTCGCACCATGGCTCATAGCAGAGTGAGCAAGCGGTGTGCCCCAAGAATCTTTTATGGAATCCGCTGATAACAGATTGATTCTCTTATGAAATCTTTCCAGACCGCCGAGCAAGTTCGAGAGAATGGCAAAGCGGGATGGCCGATTTTCGTGCAGAAGGACAAGAATTGTCCGTTCCTCTTAATCTTGTAAGGGCGAGGCTTCAGAGTTGAGAGACGGCTCTCTTTGCGGGGGATGGCTTAAACGCGAGGTGATGCGAGAAGAGCGGGCGGGAGTTCCAACAAATTCTCGTACTCTCTCATGGCGATGGCCCTGACTTGTCGATAGGTGGTGATTCCCTGGACGACTTTCTGAATACCGTGTTGCAGCAGCGTGATCATTCCCTGTCGCATGGCGACCGGTAACAGCTCCGACGCTCTTGCCTTTGATTGAATCAACCGTTTGATTTCCCTTGTGCCGATCAACAACTCATGAATCACCACCCGCCCGCTGAATCCTCTGCCATGACAGCGATCACATCCCGTCGCTCGATACAACGTCCAGTCCTCGGAGTACCGCACTCGCATCGTTTCCCAATGTGACCGTCCATATCCTTCGACCAGCTCGTCATATTCCTGTTTCGTCGGGTGATACGGCTCTTTGCATGATTCGCACAGTCGTTTGCAGAGGCGGACGGCCAGCACGCCCGCGATCGTATCGGCGACATTCAACGCATCGCATCCCATATCGAGCAGTCGCGTTATCGTCTCCACCGCGCTGTTCGTGTGCAACGTGCTTAAAACAAGATGGCCGGTCAGGGACGCCTGGATCGCGATATCGGCGGTCTCTTTGTCGCGCATTTCGCCGATCATGATGACGTCGGGATCCGCCCGCAAAAAGGCCCTCATCGCAGCGGCGAACGTCAAACCGATCTTGGGATGAACTTGCACTTGGCGCAATCCTTCCTGCGTGATCTCGATCGGATCTTCCGCTGTCCAGATTTTCCGCTCATCCGTGTTGATATGTTTCAAAATCGCATGGAGCGTGGTCGTTTTGCCCGATCCCGTCGGTCCCACACACAAGAATAGACCATACGGCAGTTCGGCCAACGCCTTCACGGCCCGGAGGACTTCGGGGGAAAACTCCATTGCTTCCAGCGGCATGATGTCCTTCTGCGCCAGCAGTCGCAGCACCATATCTTCGTTTCCTCCGGACGTCGGAATTGTCGCCACGCGCAGTTCCAGATCGCGCCCTCGCCCCAGCGAAAACCGGATTTTCCCGTCCTGCGGCTTACGCCGTTCGGCAATGTCCAAATTGGCCATGACCTTCAAGCGGGAGATGACGGCCCTTTGATACACCGCCCCTATTTTCATACCGGTGAAGCAGGTGCCGTCCACGCGAAAACGGACGACCGTCTCTTTCCCGCCGGCGGACGGCTCAATGTGCACATCGGAGGCTCCGTGACGGTGGGATTCGGCAATGATTTGATTGACAAGCCGCACGACGGCGGAGTCCTGCTCATTCGTCGTCCCGATGGCCTGGTCTCTCCTCCGTTCGCCAATCCCGTTATCGGCCTGTTTGGCAAGCATGGCGAAAGACCGTGATTCACAACCGGCGGAGCTTTCTCTGCCCATGGCGGTCTTCTCTCTCAATAGCGAACCATCCATGTCCCGGGAGCTCGATAGACGACCGGCACTCCACGGAACAGGCCCCAGCTCATGTCGTCGTCATGCCAAACTTCCAGTCGTCCCTGACCATTGGGCGACCGGATGCTTCCTTCGGCGATCACCGTTCCATACACCCTCGTAGAACCCTCGATCACGATGTTTCCCGCCGCGTACAACACGCCGTTGAGATGGACACCGGAAAGGTCGACGGTCATCCGGCCGCCTCCGTTTTCGCGCGGGCTTTGAACCTTGAGTCGATTCCCCGTGCCGGAAAGATTGAGCCTCACGTGCCCGTGGACCATCGCGACTCCCTCGAAATAGCCGGCATTGATCTCGATGGTGCCCATATTGTCCGTACGCGGAGCGGTCCGATCGAGGGTGTCGACGAAAATCAAGCCCCGCTGATCTCCAACCTGCTGCGAAGAGAAGACCTGACGAGGAGACAAGCCTCTCCCCACCTGAATATTTCCATCCTCATAGAGGAGTCCATCCGAGCCAGGCACATAGTAACTCCCGAACCTGATCGCGGTTTGCTTGAGTTGCTCGTAGCTCCATCCCTCGAACAGCATCCCCGGGGTTGGAATCTGTTGGGAATGGACGTTCGGAGAAAGAGTGCCCGCGGAGCCAGGCGTCGGCTCGACTTCTCGGATCAGTCCTCCGACCCACAGATGCATCCAACGGTCTTCGAGGATCGAACTCTCTCCGTAGCCCTGTCCCGTGACGGAGGCCGCAGGGTTGAACGCCGGGATGTCTTCGATACGCCGGATGACGACATCCCCTCCGGCCGCGACCGATGCCCAGTGGACTCCGCTGATCAATCGATCATCCGACAGGAGATCAAGATTGCCTCCGGCCTGCACCCCCCGTCGTAACACCGGAAGTTCCAACGCTTCCAACTGCATGCCGATTGATTGCCGGAACGGTGTCGGGAAGGGGGTCGGATGGTTCGTTTCCACCGTCACCTCGACCGTGCACAGTAGACCCGGCTTCATGGGAGCATAGAGCTTCAACAGCCGAACCGTTCCCGATTCGGCCACGCTTCGGAAGAGGCCAAAATCGGGATCGTTCAGCAGGTCATCGTGCACGGGATCCGATGCGTCCAAGACGACGTCCGGACGCTCGGCAGTCCCCGCAAATTGCGATTGTCCGTGCCGGTCGAAAAACGTCGGGGCTCCATCGATTGAAACGAAGCGCTTTTCCAAGGCCCTGGCGACTTGGGGCGGAGCGGTTTCGGGATCATGAAACCATCCGATCACGATCTCGCCGGCCGCATCGGCCAACTGTTGAGCGACGACCGACTTTTTCCCGACGTCCGCGCTCAGCGATTCTTGCCACACCAACTCCAACAACGTCACCCCCATAATCGCGAGAGAAAGAGCGATCACAAGGGAGACCACCAGCGCCACGCCCCTCTCGCCGGATTTTATCGGGAGGCCATTGTCCGACATTTTTCTTCTCACGATCGGAGCGCCACCGTTCGTCGTTCGACCCGCGAGGAATCGGTCGGCTCGATCTCTATGATGACGCGGGCCACCGCCGACGGATCGTTCGTTGCCAGCCCCATCTGGTCCCGATAGAAAAACCTCACCGCCTTCAAATCGGCGATCAACGCACCGGCACCTCCGTCAACCATGCGCATCAGCCTGACCGGTCCTCCGGTCCTTGTGTAATAGGTGACGCGGTTCCGCATTTCGACGGAGGCACCGATGGAATACGAACCGCTCACCGGGCTCTCCAGGAACAACTGGCTTCGCTGACCGTCACGGGCAAGGCGATGGGTTTCACAGCGTCGTTCTGCGCAGAGCTTCACAAATTTGCCTCTTTCCCAGTTTCTTCCATCAAGCACGGGGAGAGCCGTTTGCCCCTGTTCCACGGGCGCCGTGATATTGGTGTGCCGGGCATGGACGTTCGCCGAAAATTCCACGGTATCCCGACCGATCACCAGCAAGGATTCCGGCGTGGCCAGACGCACTTCCTGCTCGAACACTTCCAAACCGAGTCGGCGGTCCTGCTGCTGCGCGATTTTCCGGCTGCCGGCTCCGACCGCCTTTTGCCCCAGATACAGAACTTCCAGAGAGGCGGCGAGGATGAGAAGAGCGGCGGCCATGCCGATCATCAATTCGGTTAAACACAGGCCGCTTGGGTCGGAGAGACGGCTTCCCATGATTCTCGCGCCTTTCTACGCACTCATGTTCTCATTCACCGTTGCGAGCTTCCGACGAACACCGGATTCGCCCTGATCGTCTCCATGCGCAGTTCCCGTCGGCCGTTCGGCCCCTCAAACGTGACGATCGATCGGACGGTCACCGCGCCGGCCGACGCGAGCGGGCCGGGACGATTCGCTTCGATCGTCCAGACTTCGGTCAGCCCATCGTGGTCGGCCGTGGCGGAATAGATTCCATCCCCCGCCGCCTGATCGGCCCCCAGACCGTCGTCTCTCATCACCGTGTCCGGCTCGCCGTCTCGATCGGAATCCTCCTCCAACAGAAATTTCCAGCCGACCGAGCGTTTCTCCTCCAATCTGGACTGAACGACCGATTGCGCCTTGGTCGTCAAGTCCGCGTGACGGACGAACCGGACCGCGACCTCCACGGCGCCCATCGTTCCCGCGAACGCGATGCCGGCGATCACGGCGGCGATCATCGTTTCCAGCAACAGGCCGCCCTCTTCTCGCTTCCGCGTCATCTGCGTCATCTGACAGCCACCCGCCCGTTGAATCCCACCGTCACTTCCCTCGTGCGTCCTTCTTTGCTCCGCAAACGAATCGTGGTGGCCGTTGCGGTCCGACCGCTCGGATAGAACACGACGCGGTCTCCGCCGCTCGGTTCATCGATCGCCACGCCCCTCCGCCCGTAGTGATACACATGGTGTACGTTCGGCTCCTGAAGAAATCCGACCTCCAGCGATTCTCTTTCCCGCACCAACGTCACCATCACTCTGTCGCGGCGGGTGATCGCCAACTGTCTTGCCAACCGCAATTCCGAGGCGACTTCCGTCGTCACGGTTTGGAGCTGCATCTGCGCGTACACATGGGCGAGGTTCGGCCCGGCCAAAGCCGAGAGGACGCCGAGCACGGCGAGCGTGACGATCAATTCTAACAGCGTTTTGCCTTGTTGGGTCATGGAACCCCACTGCCGCCGAGAAATGCACGTTCGGCACACTCCCTTCTCAAACTGTATGCCGACCGGTTTCTCTCAGTTTTTTTGAGCGATGGCGAGACCCGATCGCGATGGGCTTTTCGTCAAACTATCGAGATTATGGGAGGGTTGTGCCGGTTCGGCGAGGAATCCCACATGGCGAGGGCACCGACTTGGACACGACGTTCCTTCTTCCCGGCAACAATTCGGATACAGGTGGGTGAGGAAGAGATACAGGATGAAGCACAACGTCTTGGAGCAGGCGCCGGGGAGCGTTATCCCAAGAGCAATCCTTGATACCAGTTCAACAGAGGTTGTCCGAAGAACAGGGCGATCAAGGCTCCGCAGACGAGGAAGGGACCGAATGGAATGTAGTCCTGCCGAGAAATCACGCGCGTGCCGATCAGCGTCAGCCCGACCAGGGAGCCGAGCAATGATCCCATCATGATCGTCACAAGCGCCGGCTTCCAACCGAGAAAGGCTCCGATCATAGCCATTAGCTTGATATCACCTCCGCCCATTCCTTCCTTCCCGAACAGGTAGGGGCTGAGCCAGGCGAGCAACCACAAGAGCCCCCCGCCGACCAGCATCCCGATAAGCCCGTTCACCAAGCCGGTCGACAGGACGGTTGCGGAACTGAGAAGACCGACCGCCGTGCCAGGCAGTGTGATTGCGTTTGGAATGATCTTGTGCGACAGGTCCGTTCCGGCTACGACGAGAAGCGAAGAATAGAGCAGGGCATACGCGGCGGTAGGCCATCCGAGGCCGAAGTACCAGAGCAACACGATGTAGCCCGCCGCATTGAGGCCCTCCACGACCGGATAGCGCCACGGGATGGGTATGGAACAGGATCGACAGCGGCCGACAAGCACGAGATAGCTCGCCAGCGGAATATTGTCGTACCAGGCGATGGGGTGTGAACAGGCGGGGCAGTGAGAGCCGGGCCACACGATCGATTCGCGCCTTGGCAATCGATAGATGCACACGTTCAGGAAGCTCCCGACCAATGAGCCAATGAGGCCGGCAATCACATACCACGCGAGCATCGGCAAAACCTCATGTGCACACGTCTAAGATCTCCGACCTGCCACACCCGCTCATA
Organism: Nitrospira sp.; assembly: GCA_024331125.1. Taxonomy (GTDB): domain Bacteria; phylum Nitrospirota; class Nitrospiria; order Nitrospirales; family Nitrospiraceae; genus Nitrospira_D. The sequence continues at coordinate 394,243 of JANDJI010000003.1, read as the reverse complement.
CGCCCATCTCTATCCAAAATAAAATACGTAGAATTACCGGAGCTTAACGGCCTCGATTTACTTTACCCTGTAAGGGTTTTTATAATTCTGTAACAAGGGGGTGTCGGCAGCTCGCTGCTCGACGAACAGTATATCCAAAACTTCTGTGGATCAAAGGAGAACCGATCATTATGCCCAAGGCAAACGGAAGGCCCAGGGTCCGAAGGCCGGCGGATCTCGAACCGCCACCCCGGGCAAAGCGACCGGAATCGCTCACCGCGCGTGAACAGGAAATTCTCGAACTGATTTGGGCCGGTTTCAAGAATAGGGAGATCGGCCAGCGACTCAAGATCAGCGTGAAAACCGTCGAGGCTCACCGCTCCAACATGATGAAAAAAATGCGCGTCTCAAACACCGCCCAACTGCTCAAAGCCGCGATCGAAGGAGGCATGCTCAAAATCAAGTGACCGTGGAACCGGCTTGTTCCATCCTCGCTGTCGCACGGCCTCATAGAGAACGACGGCGACGGCGGCCGACACGTTCAACGACGCAACTCGGCCTTTCATCGGGATGCTGATGCGCCCGTCGCAGGCCTTCAGCACGCCCGGTCTAATCCCCTCCCCTTCTCCTCCAAAGACGAACGCAACGGAGCCCGTCATGTCAACGGCGGCGTAGCGCGTCGTCGCGGTCGATTCCACTGCGTAGACCCAGATCCCCTCTTCTTTGAGATCGCCAATGAGACGGGTCAGGTTCGTGACTTGACAGACCGCCACATGGTCGATGGCGCCCGCCGATGCTTTGGCGACCACCGAGGTCAGGCCGACCGCCCGCCGCTCCGGAATGAAGACCCCGTGGACACCGGCCGCCTCCGCGGTCCGTAACGCCGCGCCCAGGTTATGGGGGTCCTCGACTCCGTCGAGCAGGAGAAGAAGGGGCGGCTCGCCCTTCGCGCGAGCTTGCTTCACAATGTCGTCGGTCGTGCTGTAGGACTTGGCCGCGACGAAGGCGATGACCCCTTGGTGTTTGCCATGGGGAACGAGCCGATGGAAGACCGCGGGAGGCTCGACGTGGACGGGAACGTGCTTGGCCTTGGCGGCCTTTACGAGATCGCCGAACTGCCGATCCGTCCGCAGCACCAAGACCCTTCGAAGCGGCCGCGCGCCGGCCCGTATCGCCTCCCGAACCGCGTGCAATCCGTAAAGGATTTCCCGCCCGTCAGCGTTTCCACCGGCTTGTCCCATCGGGCTTGTCCTCGATCATGATGCCTTGAGCCGCGAGCGACCGACGAATCTCGTCGGCCCGTTTGAAATTCTTTTGGGCGCGAGCCTCTCGCCGTTCCATCAACAGGCGGTCGATCTCTTCATCGGTCAACGCGGCTTGCTCGGCCGGCACGCCGCCGGCTTGAGACGGAACCGCGCCGGCCGAAGAGTCTCCGAACTGCCACGCATTCAACTGAAACAATCCCAGCACGTCGCCGAGCGAGCGGAAGGCTTCTCTGGCCCGCGTTCGCCCTTGAGTCGACAATCCTTTTTCGAGCAACTTGTTGATCTCGCCGCGCAATCCCTGCAACGCCGCAAGAGCCATGGGGGTGTTGAGATCATCGTCCATCGCCCGAACGAACGATGCCGTTGCTTGCTCGATGACGGCCGCGAGCACACCGTCGCCTTCCGCCTGTGAATCGTTCGGCTCCTTCAGCCGCTCGAACAGGTCATAGAATCCGTTCAGGGCGTTCTTTGCCTCTTTCATCGCCCGGTCTGAAAAATCCACCGGCCCGCGATACTGGGTGGACAACAGAAAATAGCGGAGGACTTCTCCCGTGACCGGCTCCGGCCAGTCGGACTTGGCGAAGATCTCACGGATCGTGAAGAAGTTGCCGAGCGACTTCGACATCTTCTCCTGATTGATCTGGACGAAGCCGTTGTGCACCCAGAACCGGGCGAATTCCTTGCCCGTCGCTCCGCAGGATTGAGCGATCTCGTTTTCATGGTGCGGGAAGACGAGATCCATTCCCCCGCCGTGAATGTCAAACGTCTCCCCCAGATGTTTGATCGACATCGCGGAACATTCGATGTGCCAACCGGGCCGGCCCGGCCCCCATGGACTGGCCCAGGATGGCTCGCCCTCCTTGCTGCGTTTCCAGAGGGCGAAATCCATCGGATGACGTTTGCGCTCGTCGACCTCCACGCGAGCGCCGGCCTGGAGGTCTTCCAGCCGCCGTTTGGAAAGTCGTCCATAGGCCGGATAGTGGGCGACCTGGAAATACACGTCGCCGTCCACAACGTAGGCCAACCCTTTGTCAATCAGGGCCTCCGTCAGTCGAATGATCTCCTCGATATGCTCCGTGGCCTTGGGCTCCTCCGTCGCGCGCCTGATGCCCAGCTTCCCCATATCTTCATAATAGGCCTCGATATACTTCTTTGTGATCGTCTCGCACGTCACCCCCTGCTCGTGAGCCCGCTTGATGATCTTATCGTCCACGTCGGTGAAGTTTTTCACGAACGTCACGGTGTAGCCGCTGTATTCCAAATACCGTCGCAAGACGTCGAAGACCAGCGCGCTCCGCGCGTGGCCGATGTGGCAATAGTCGTAGACGGTCACCCCACAGACGTACATCCCGACTTTTCGGGGTTCGAACGGCTTGAACGGCTCCCGCTTTCCCGTCAGGGTGTTAAAAAGATGAAGCATGGGCTTATCGTCCGGATTCAACGCGACGCCGCGGCCAGTGCGACCATAGGAAGTATCCGAGGGCCAGCGCCAGGAACAATCCGATGATCACGTCGAATTGATGGAAATACTCACGAAGACTGTCCCACTCCTCGCCCATACGCACTCCGATATAGGCGAGCAGATAGCACCACGGAAGGGCGCCCACGAACGTGAAGAGGACGAACCGAGGGAAATTCATCCGAGCGATGCCGGCCGGCAACGAGATAAAGGTCCGCACGACGGGCAACATCCGGCTGAACAGCACCGCGGCTTCTCCGTATTTGGCGAACCACCGATCGGCCACATCGAGATCATGGCGGGAGATCAGCACGTATCGTCCGTACCGTTCGACGAACGGCCGGCCGCCCCACACACCGGCCCAGTAGGCGACGATCGACCCGATGACGTTGCCGACGGATCCGGCGAGTGTCACCCCCAGCATCGTGAATTGGCCGGTCCCCACAAGATAGCCGGAGAAGGGCATGATGATTTCGCTCGGCAGGGGGATACAGGCGCTTTCGATGGCCATCGTGATCACAATCCCGGTGTAGCCGAACAGCGAAATCGTCTCGATGACGAACGTGCTGAGTTCGGCAAGAATCCATTCGATGGCCTGTCCGATCATGATCGGCTCCGCCCCTTCGACCGCCCCGACACGGAACCCCGTGATCGACTGCTCCGGCTCCGCAGCTCGGACTCCCATGTTCGGAAACGGTCCAGCACGCCATAATTCGTCGTATCGAGACGGAGGGGGGTCAAGGAGACGGCTCCTTCAGCGATCGCCTCATGATCCGAATCTTTGCTGCGACTCCAAGAAAGACGGGTCCCGGCGATCCAATAATAGGTACGCCCATGGGGATCGACTTTTTCGATGATCGGGTTATCGAATCGCCTGCGACTGAGAGCCGTGACGCGAACGCCTGCGATGGACCGAAGCGGACGATCCGGAATGTTCAGGTTGAGGAGTGTCTCTTCCGGGACGCCTTTCTCAAGAATCAGACGCGCGACGCGGGCCGAAAAGTATGCCCCGACCTCAAAACGAAACCGATCCCGTCCCTCTTGCGACACGGCCATCGACGCCACCCCCAGGATCGTTCCCTCCACGGCGGCGGACACGGTTCCCGAATAGAGCACGTCATCGCCCAGGTTCACCCCGCGGTTGATTCCGGAGACAACCAGTCGGGGCGGTTCCGGCATGATTTTCAAAACCGCCAAGTTGACGCAATCGACCGGCGTGCCGCTGACGGAATAGGTTCGTTTGCCGAGAGGATGAACCCGCAAGGGTTTGTGAAGAGTCACCGCGTGGGCCACGGCCGTCCGTTCGCGATCCGGAGCGACGATCCACACCTCGCCGAGTTTCGCCATGGCCTCGGCCAGCGCCATGAGACCGGCCGATTGAATGCCGTCATCATTGGTCACAAGGATGCGCATGGCTCCGATACAAGAAAAAAGCCGCCAGACGGCGACTCGTGCGTTGACGGGAACTGGTGAACGGCCTGAGCATCGACTCTTCCGATCGACACTCAACGCCTCACATCGTTGGTCGGGGCGGCGGGATTTGAACCCACGACCACTCGCACCCCAAGCGAGTGCGCTACCGGGCTGCGCCACGCCCCGACTGGATGTTCATTTCAGTGTCGGCATTGTCCTTTACGCGCCCCTGAAAATACAATGGGCCAGCTCATCTTTCTCATCGCGCACTCACCGAGAATGCGAGTCGATAATGTCTACGATCGCCTGAAGGTCGCCCCTGAGTTTCTTGGCGACCTCTCTGGGCGGCAACGGCCGCGAGGACGCTCTCGCGCGCCTGACCCAGTATCGCTTCACTCCCTCCAAGGTATGGCCTTCCTCATAGAGCATGCGCTTGATTTCCAAGATCGTCTCGATGTCCCGTTGAACGTACAACCGCTGATTGCCGCCGCTTTTTTTGGGCTTGAGGAAAGCGAACTGCGATTCCCAGAACCGAAGCACGTAAGCGGGGACCTTCGTCAGTCGACTGACCTCTCCGATTTTATAGAAGATCTTGCTCCCCAGCCTGGGCTCTTCTCCCATGACCGGCCCTCTGTTCTCTTCTTACGGAGTGCGATTCGACTTTGTCGAGCCGCCTTGGAGCACCACCGGGTACCTGGAACACCCACCGACGAGCGCGGGCCGTCTGTACGCACAACGCGCCTTCCACGCGGCGTTTTCGGTCATCACTGAGGAAGAGAAGAGCGAATCGGGCGGCGGCGTTCCGGCACCCTGCTACGAGTTCACGTACTTCTTAAACACTTGACTCGGTCTGAAGGTCACGACTCGGCGCGGAGTGATCCCGATTTCCTCTCCGGTGCGAGGATTCCGACCCTTGCGAGGTCCCTTGTTTCGCACGACGAAATTTCCGAACCCTGCGATCTTCACCGACTCTCCCTTTTGCAGCACGGACTTCAGAAGATTCAACACGTGTTCGACGATGTCGGCCGCCTCGTTCTTCGGGATTCCTACCTGCTTGAAGATTTCGTTCGCAATGTCCGCCTTTCTCATAACGACCCTCCAGCCGCCCGCTCCTCAGCCCCAACGTGGTCTCATGAGTCACCCTGATAACCAACAGGGTGAACGTGGAGTTTCATCAGAATTTACGGAAGGTTAGGATGGCTGTCAAGACAAATAATGCGAAGGGGTGCCGGCCTCGCTCCGCTCGTCGGCGGACAGCAATTTATATTCGATGCTGTCGGCCAATGCCTGCCAACTCGCCTCAATGATATTTTCGGAGACACCGACCGTCCCCCACTTGTCTTTGTGGTCTCCCGATTCGATCAAGACCCGGACTTTGGACTGAGTCCCTTGATTCGCGGCCAGGACGCGCACCTTATAATCGAGGAGTTTCACCTCTTTGAGTTGCGGATAGAATTTCTCCAGAGACTTGCGCAGGGCATGATCCAAGGCATTGACCGGACCGGCCCCCACGGCCGCCGTGTGCTCAACCACGTCGCCGACTTTGACCATGACGGTCGCTTCCGACAGAGGGGGACCGTCCTCCTGTTTCTTTTCGACGATCACCCGAAAACCCAAGAGCTGGAAAGACGGCTTGTGGCTCCCCATCGCTTTGCGCATCAGCAGCTTGAAGGACCCTTCCGCCCCTTCAAATTGATAGCCCTGGCTTTCACGCTCCTTCAGGGTATTGACCAGCTCCTGAACCTTGGCGTGATCTTTGGAAAGTTTGATCCCATAAGTTTCGACTTTTTCCAAGAGACCGCTGCGCCCCGCGTTATCGGACACCAGAACACGTTGCCGGTTGCCGACCGTCGTCGGATCGATGTGTTCATACGTCACGGGGTTTTTGAGCACGGCGTGGATGTGCACCCCTCCTTTATGGGCGAACGCCGCGTCGCCGACGTAGGGTTGATGCTTGTCCGGCATCAGGTTGGCGATTTCCGTCACGAACCCGGATACGTCCTTAAGGTGTTCCAGACGATCCGGAAGCGCACGCCGCTTCATCTTCAATTCCAGATTGGGAATGATCGAGCAGAGATTCGCATTCCCGCATCGTTCGCCGATGCCGTTGATCGTCCCCTGAACCTGCACGATGCCGGTTTCGACGGCTACCAGTGAATTGGCGACGGCCATGTCGCAATCATTGTGCGCATGAATCCCCAGCGGCACCCGGCATTCGCGCCGGACCACCTCGCAAATCCTGCGGATTTCCCACGGCATGGTCCCGCCGTTGGTGTCGCAGAGAATCACCCTCTCCGCGCCGGCCTTCACCGCCTTTTGGATGGTCTTGAGCGCATACTCCGGATTTTCCTTGTAGCCGTCGAAGAAGTGCTCCGCGTCGTAAAATACCCGCCGGCCCTTCTCCCGCAGATAGGCGATAGAGTCTTCGACCAACTCGAGGTTTTTTGCCAGCGAAATGCCGAGCGCGTCGGTCACGTGCAGCGGCCAGCTTTTTCCGAACAGCGTAATCGTCCTCGTGTCCGCCGCCAGCAGGGCTTGCAGATTCCGATCCTTGTGAACGGGATTGCTCGCCTTCCTCGTGGAACCGAACGCGACGACGGTCGCGTACGTTAGGGGAATCGTTTTGATGATCCTGAAAAATTCGATGTCTTTTGGATTGGCTCCCGGCCAACCGCCTTCGATGAAATGCACGCCGAGTTCGTCGAGCTTCTGGGCGATCCGCACTTTGTCGTCCACCGAGAAGCTGACGTCCTCCGCCTGGGCTCCGTCGCGCAGAGTGGTGTCGTAGATCTCCAGCGAAGAGACCCGATCCTCGGAGGCTGTCGTCATCCTTGCAGACTGTCGATCGGCCAACCGGAAGCCGGACGGCTTTCGTGAGTTTTGAGCCATAGGAGCACAGGGTATCAAGAGAGAGGCGCCCCTGTCGAGATATCCTTCGAGAGTCATGATAAGGAAGCGTTCTGTGCCGCCGTCCGGTCGGCACAATACACCCTCGTTTTCGAGCGAGATGGTCTCACACGACCGATCTTATTGGAATGAGATGTCCCCACGGCGATCGACGTCGCGGTTCCACGTCAACGCATAGGCCGACGCACGGGTTCCTCCGGGCTTCTTGACCCAGGAATTGAGAGAAGAATATCCTGGACTCGGCACCGGCGGAGTGCCGGCAAACGACCATAAACGGCCGACTCTTGTCTCCGGTACGACGCTTTGTAGGCGTTGGTCTTCATCTCGTCTCGCCGCTGAACGACAATGAATCTCAAATGGATCATCCCCGGCGCGCTCATTGTCGTGATCGGCAGTCTGTCTCTCCTTGCTTATCTGCTGTTGAGTTCGCCAGCCGGCTCGCCCGTAGGAAAAGAGGAATTGATGGCGGAAATCGTCCGGAACTGGCAGGCGGCGCACCCGGCGGAGAATCGGTTCGAGGTTCTGCCGGCTTTTCAGCACGAGGCCGTGCTGGACAAAGAAACGGGTCTCATCTGGGAGCTTGCGCCGGACAGCGCGCGCGTCACGTGGAACGAAGCCCGAGCCGCTTGCGTTCGTCGAGTGATCGGCGGGCAAAAAGGGTGGCGTTTGCCCTCCCCCGCCGAAATGCGGAGCCTTGTTGGACCGGCGATCGATGCTCCCGGCCCCAACATTCCTCCCGGCCATCCCTTCCTCAACATCATCCAGGCCTCGTACTGGACCGTGGTACCCGAGGCCAATCAGCCGTCGTATGCTCGATATCTGGACGCCTTCCTGGGAAACATCCTGAGCATGACCAGGATTTACACGTTCCCGGTCTGGTGCGTGCGAGGCCCTGTCGCGACCGGGCAGCCTGTCAGAGAATGAAACAATGGTCGTCGCTACGAACGGGAAAAAGGAGAGTGAACCGACAGCAGGGCGGTGAGCCGATCTTGGAATTGCGCCAGATCATCAAGAAACTCAACCTTGGTTTGGCGCAGAGCCTCTTCCAGAGCACGTGCTCCCTGCCCGCCGATGGCGACGGGCCACCGTTCTGCCAGCGCGTCAAGTTCTCGCAAGAGACCGATTCCCTCTTCAACCGATTTCACTTCCGTCAGGGACAGAAGCACCAAATCCGGCTTGATTCGGTCGCAGAAAGACGCAAGAGCGGACGTCGGAAGATTGGGGCCCAGATAATACACGTGGCAGCCGCGCATCGCGGCCAGATACGCCACGGCCTGAGCGCCGATTTCATGCAGTTCGCCCTCGGGGCAGGCGATCAAAAGCCGCGGACCATGCTCGTTGGCCGGCAACTGATTCATGACGGCGAAGAGTTTCTGTTGAATAAGCTTCGTGATGTAATGTTCAACGGCGATGTCGATTTTTCCTTGGTGCCACAGCTCACCGACCAGCCGTTCCAATGGAAGCAGAATCCGTTGAATCGCTTCCTCGAAGGGAATCACCGCCACCGCTCCATTGAGCTTATGCTCAAACCGCACCTTATCGAGCGGATCAAGACACGCGACCAGCTCATCCAGCAACGACTTGTGCGGCGTCAGTTCCTGTAATTTTGGAGCCGCGCACAGTCGCATGCGCTGAAGCAATGAATCCCGCCCCTCAATGGCAAGAGCTCCGATGGTCTGACCACGGTCCACTTCTTCTTTCAAAAACCTGAGCAACGCCACATCTTCATCGGTGTACTCACGATAGCGGTTTGCACTGCGCAGAGGCTTGACCAAGCCGTATCGTTTTTCCCAGACCCGTATCACGTCTCTCGACAAACCGGTCAATTTTGCAACCCTATGAATTCTATGATTTTTCACAGCCTCAGCTTATCGCGATGTTCAGTCTTTGTCAATCCTTTAAAAAAATAACAGTTGACAACTATGGACAAATTAGATATACATTGAACATATCATTGACGAACATTAAACAAAAAGGAGTCGCCTATGGCTTCAATACTCTCAGGGCATATGAGTGAATGGGAGATCTCAGAAGGCCATCCCGCCAATGCTTCCCACCAGACCTGTACCCGATGCGGAGGACTCTTGGTCGGCCACGTCTGCATGGATCTGTTGAACAGCGACCGAGAGCTGGAGTTTGCGGCCCTGCGCTGCATCCAGTGTGGTGACATCGTCGATCCTGTAATCCTGCAGAATCGCCGACTCGGACGGAGCCGACAATCCGCCGAGCCAGGCGGGACCTCGACCTTCTCTGCGGAACTGTGGGCGGCCGCCTAGGACACATGAACGACTAAGGAGGACTATCATGCGGAGTCAAACGCTGGTGATGCTCATGGTGGGGGGAGCCATTTCTCTCACCGCGGTGACGGACGTTTCCGCCGCCGAAACCGACATGGTGCTGATTCCCCACGGCGAGTTCACGATGGGGAGCAACGAACATTCCGATGAACCCAAACATCAAGTGGTACTCGACGCCTATTACATCGACAAGTACGAAACGTCCAACGCGCGCTATAAAGAATTCATGAGGGCGACGGGCCATCCTGCTCCCGCCTACTGGGACGATCCACGGCTGAACAAACCCGAGCAGCCCGTCGTGGGGGTCAGTTGGACCGACGCCGCCGCCTTCTGCAAGTGGGAGGGGAAGAGATTGCCCACAGAAGCGGAATGGGAACGGGCGGCCAAGGGCCCTTCCGGAGACAACCATTACCCCTGGGGGCACTCGCTCAATCCGAGCAAGGCCAACTACGGTCAAAACGTCGGGCGCACGGCCCCGGTTGATTCCTATCCGGAGGGCGTGAGCGGCTTCGGCGTCTATAATATGGCGGGAAACGTTTTTGAGTGGGTCCAGGACTGGTACGATCCCAACTATTATAAGCAGAGTGTCGCCCTCAATCCCCAGGGGCCCGAAAAGGGCTACAACTTTGCCAATCAAGGACCGGTCCGCGTTCTCCGCGGAGGATCATGGCTGGCGCCAGAGACTTCGCTCCATACCAGCCATCGGTTCTGGAACCAGCCGGAGAATAATTCTTATGGGGTGGGGCTGGGTTTCCGCTGCGCCAAATCGGCCCGGGTTGTTTCCGATGACATGCGGCAGGAGGCGCGTGATGCCTTTATCCAAACGCTTGTGTTCATGGGAGCCGAAAAGTACGCGAACGCGTTGACCGCCATTGAAAAGGCATTGGCCATCGACCCGGACAACCAGGAATATCTCGCGACCCGCGATCTTATCCAGAAAGCGATGAAACGAAACAAATGATAGGCGCATACAGGGGAGCCGTTCCGCACGGCCTTGCCCAACGAACGAGCGCGCCGAACCACGTCATCGACCGCCCATGACGGAGCATCGTTTATGAGAACGCTGATAAAGAAACGGCTGCTGATTCCCGGCATGTTGCTCGTCTCATGTCTGGGGCCTTCTTATCTCACGGCCGGCCCTCTTGAGGGAGAAGGGATGGATCATCCATATCAGGAAGTCCTCCGAACCGTGCACCAGGCCGCTCACGAGGTCGACGACGCCTGGGAAGTCTATCACCGGGCGGCGTTGGGTGGCACCGTGGCGTCACCCGCGCTCCAGGCCGTGATCGAAGAACACCTGCACGAAGCCAGAACCCTCATCACACAGGCGCTCGAAGCCGCGCGGCAAGGGGACAATCGAAAGGTGGAGCAGCTCGTGAATCTCGTTCGGATCCACACCGTCCACGCCATCGAGGGGAGCAAGGAGCCCAAAAAGTGAGCACCGGTCTGAACGATACCGTGAGTCGGCTCATCGAGATCGCGTTGATTGCGGCGACGATGTTGGGAGCGGAGCAGTGGGCGACCGCGGGCGCGCCGTCCCCTTCCTCGCACGGACCAGACCCGGTTCCCATGATCATCATTCCGGCCGGTGAATTCCTCATGGGCAGCCCGGAGGGGCAAGGTCGCCCGGACGAACGGCCGCAGCGATCCGTCTATCTCGACGCGTTCGAGATCGACCAGGTTGAAGTCACCAACGAACGCTACATGCGATTCGTCAAGGCGACCGGCCACCGTCCCCCTCCCGATCCCTTTGGAACCGGCCCGCTTCAATCCATCAAGGGCCTTGAGCAACTGCCCGTCGTGCAGACAACCTGGTATGATGCCAAAGCCTATTGCACCTGGGCTCAAAAACGATTGCCCACGGAAGCCGAGTGGGAAAAAGCCGCTCGTGGAACCGACGGACGCCTGTATCCATGGGGCAACGACCCGCCGACTCCCCGGCGGGCGAATTTTGACCGGGAGTGGGACGGCCAGAGGACCCTGCACGCCGTGGGATCGTTGCCCGAAGGAGATTCTCCCTACGGCGTCAAGGATATGGCGGGCAATGCACGGGAGTGGGTGGCCGATTGGTACGAGGCGGATTACTACGCGCAGGCGCCGGATCGAAACCCCCAGGGTCCGGAGAAAAAAGGAGTGGTGCGGTCCATCAGGGGAGGCTCCTGGCACAGCCCCGCAAACGACATTCGGGCTGCGGCCCGGGGGCGGGGCGGGTTTGCGCTTCAAACGCATGGCACCGGTTTTCGATGCGCCCGAAGTCTCAACGCGGCAACCGAATAGAAGGACTCCGATTCGGCAATCATGAACGGGATAACGTTGAACCGACAACGTGAGCGAGGCGGGGGCCGGTCGCTCGGGTCGTGCCGCTACTCCGCACGGCGCGGCCCCTGAGGTAGCCGGGCTCTCGATTTCGAGAGACCCGGCTCCTCGGCGCGCCGAGCCGCTCCGATGTCCAGGCCGTGCTCGACACATGAGGAGGAGATGATGGTGACGATAACGATCCTGGCGCTGGCATTGGCGGTTGAGGCGGCAATCCGCAGATTTGTCATCGAGCATTCGACTCGCTTGATTCCAGTACGACAACGTGCCGGTAGACAGAAGTCTCGGAGGGATTCCTTGAGAACGCTCGGCGGCGACTCAGGAGTATGATGGAGACGTGCAGGGGGCGGTTCGTAAACACCAACATGATCAGCCTGACGGACAGAACATCATGAACATTATTGTGGCCGGGGGGACGGGATTCATCGGCCGAGCCTTGTGCGCCTCCTTAGTTCAAGACGGTCATCGCGTGACCGTGCTCGCCAGAACGAGAGGAACACCACAGGGGACACAGGCCAACCCGCAGGCCAATCCGATGGTGGTCGAGTGGGACGGCATGCGGGAGGGAGCCTGGGAACGGTGTTTTGACGGGGCCGATGCCGTCATCAACCTGGCCGGCGCACCCATTGCCGAATCGCGCTGGACGGAAGCGCGAAAGCGCCAGATCACCGATAGCCGAATCCTCACGACGCGCTTGCTGGTCCAGGCCATCTCCCGTCAATCGACGCGTCCGTCGATCCTCATCAATGCCTCCGGTATCGGCTACTATGGAGCTGGCGATGACCGAATTCTGGACGAACGTTCGCCTCCTGGGAAAGGCTTCCTCGCGGACCTCTGTCTGCAATGGGAAGCGGAAGCGTTGCTCGCCGGGCAATTCGGAACGCGCGTGGTGCTGCTCCGAACCGGTATGGTGTTGGAACGGGACGGGGGGGCGTTGCCGCGCATGGTGCTCCCATTCAAACTTTTTATGGGAGGACCGATCCTGCCGGGAAGCCAGTGGGTCTCCTGGGTTCATCGACAGGATCATATCGGGCTGATTCGCTGGGCGATCGAAACGCCGGACGTCTCCGGTCCCCTCAACGCCGTCGCGCCGGAGCCGGAAACGATGAGGCAATTCTGCAATGTTCTCGGACGGGTCCTTGGCCGCCCATCATGGCTTCCCGTTCCCCGCGCGGCATTGCATCTGGCGCTGGGAGAGTTGGGATCGCTCTTGACGACCGGACAGCGTGTTCGTCCGGCCAAGGCGCTCGCCGGGGGCTACGTGTTTCGCTATCCCTCGTTGGAGCCGGCGTTGCGGGCGATTTTTTCAGAGGAATGAGCGTGCTGACGAGAATGTCCACCCTCATTCAGTCCGATCTCCTTGGCCGACGGCCTGGTTGGCAAGGGCGCGGGAGCCGCTGGCACCGACACACGACCGCGACTCCTGACGAAGCGACAACCCCTCGCCCGTCGCGACTCTGAGGCGACACATGCGTGGTATCGTTTGGTTTCGAAGAGACCTTCGCCTGGCCGATCAACCGGCCCTGAGCGCGGCCTGCGCGGAATGCGACGAAGTGATCCCTCTTTTCGTGTTTGATGACCCGCTGCTTCGGTCGCGCGAGTTCGGAGCGGCCTGCGTGAACTTCATGCTGGGGTCGCTGCGCGAGTTGGCCGCCTCGCTGGCTGATCGAGGCCTCGCACTCGAGTGGCGGCGCGGCGAACCGGTGGATGAGGTGGCGCGGGCCGCGCGCGACTGGAAGGCCGACGCCGTCTATTGGAATCGCGATTACGAGCCTCGGGCACAGGTTCGCGACCGGCAGGTCCGGCAGCAACTGGAGTGCATGAGAGTATCTGTCAGGACTTTCAAGGATCATGTCGTGTTCGAAGCCCGCGAAATCAGAAGCTCGACCGGAGAGCCGCTGCAACGATACAGCGCCTATCGGGCACGTTGGTGGGCCCACTGGCGCGCCGCCAAGCCCACGGCGCTTTCTGTTCCGACTTCCCTGACCGTCTCGAAGCGGGCGGCGGTTCCGCCGTCCGGCCCGCTGCCATCCGCGGAAGAGTTGGGCTACGCGCCGCTCTCCCCTTGGATCGTACCGGGCGAACGCAAGGCCTGGGAACGGCTGCGTCGGTTCTGCGACGGTGCTCTGCATCGCTACGGCACCGGCCGTAACGTTCCCGGAATCGACGGAAGCTCTCAACTGTCTCCCCACTTTCGTTTCGGCACGATCTCCCCCCGCGCCGCCATCCAAGCGGCGCTCAAGACGTTGGCCAAGGGCGGGGGAAACGTTTCTCGTCCCGACGTGCTCATTTGGGTGGATGAGCTGATTTGGCGGGAGTTCTTTCAGCAGGTGCTGGTCGAGTTTCCCCACGTGGTCTCGGGCCCCTTCCGTCACGTCCCCGTTCCGCCGACACGGGAGCCGGGGCCGGAACGAGACCGGTTGTTTCAGGCCTGGTGCGACGGAAAGACCGGCTATCCGATTGTGGATGCCGGCATGAGGCAATTGACGCAAACCGGCTGGATGCACAACCGAGTCCGGATGATCGTGGCCTCGTTTTTGATCAAAGACCTGCGGATCGACTGGCAGAGCGGCGAGCGGTATTTCATGGCGCACCTGCTCGACGCCGACGTGGCCGCGAACAACGGCAATTGGCAATGGTGCGCCTCGACGGGAACAGACGCCATGAGGGGCTATCGCATTTTCAATCCGGCGTTGCAGAGCAAGAAATTCGATCCGGAAGGGCTCTACATTCGGCGCTATGTGCCGGAACTGGCCTCGGTGCCGACGGCCAAGATTCACGAACCCCACTTGATGCCCCTCGGCGAACAGGCGGACGCCCGATGCCGGATCGGAATCGATTATCCCGCGCCGATCGTGGATCATCGTCTGGCGCGCGAAGAGTATCTCGCCCTCGGCAAGCGGGAGAGGGTCCCATGATGACCATCCCGCTTCGTCTGGGAATCAGCCGGTGTCTGCTCGGGGACCCCGTTCGTTACGACGGGGGGCACAAGAAAGATCCTTTCCTGACGGAAGTCCTGGGCCCCTACGTCGAGTGGGTGCCGGTCTGCCCGGAGGTGGAGGCGGGCTTGGGTACTCCTCGCGAAGCGATGCGGCTGGTCGGGCGATCGCACCAGACCCAGCAGGTTCGTCTGGTGACCATCACGAGCGGGATCGACCACACAAGGGCGTTGATGGCCGCAACCGCCAAACGGCTGGAGGAACTGGCGAGCCTGGATCTGTGCGGGTACGTCTTTAAGAAGAATTCGCCCAGTTGCGGGATCGAGCGGGTTCGCATCTTCAACGAACACGGCATGCCCGGCCGAAACGGCACGGGGCTCTTCGCCCAGGCCTTTATGGCGAAGTTTCCGCTGATTCCCGTGGAAGAGGAAGGACGCCTCTGCGATCCCGCCATCAGGGAGAACTTCATCGAGCGAGTGTTCTGCTACCAACGTTTCCGGCAATTGATCCGCGACGGCGTCACGCGGCAGGCGATGGTGCGGTTCCATACGATTCATAAATATCTCCTGCTCGCCCATAGTCCGCAGGACTATGAGAAACTCGGCCGGCTGGTCGCCCAAGCTCATCGGTACGGACCAAGGGAACTGACCGTGAAATACGGATCGCTCTTCATGAAGGCCCTCGCCGTCAAAGCCACGGTCCGTAAACACGTGAACGTGCTGCACCATATCGTGGGCCACTTCAAGGATCGACTCCGTCCCGCGGAGAAATCGGAATTGCTGAGCGTCATCGGCGACTATCGGCTCGGCCTCACGCCGTTGATCGTGCCCCTGACGTTGATCAAACACTACGTCCGGCTCTTCGACGTCGGGTACGTGCGCGATCAGATTTATCTCAACCCCCATCCTAAGGAACTGATGCTGCGCAACCACGTCTAGCCTTTAGGAGGAACCATGAGAACGGGCATGCAAGGAGTGGTGTTGGTCGGACACGGAGGAATTCCCAAAGACTGTCCGCAAGATCTGGTGACGAGACTGAAACGGTTGGAAGCCCAGCGTCGGGCCGCCCACCAGCCGCCGTCGCGGGAAGAAATCGAGCTGGATACGACGATCCGGCGTTGGCCGAGGACGGCGGAGACCGATCCCTATCTCTTCGGGCTTCAAGCGGTGGCCGCCCGCCTGCAATCCCAACTGAACGGCGCGTTGTTCGGCATCGCCTTTAATGAATTCTGCGCGCCGACGCTCGAAGAATCGGTCCGCGCCTTGATCGACCGAGGCGCCACCGATGTCATCGTGACGACGACCATGTTCACGCCCGGCGGATCCCACTCCGAGATCGAGATCCCGGAGATCCTGGCACAGCTTCGCCCCCTCTATCCGCACGTCACGATTCGGTACGCCTGGCCCTTTGATTTGGACCTGGTGGCCTCGACGCTGGCCGAGCAAATTCGGCGGTTCGGCCATCAATAAAGCTTGAAATTAGTACTGTGGAGGCCAAGGGCCAAAAAAGAGTTTGACTATTCGTATTAGCCGACACTACAATCTCATGCCTCTCTTAATTCTCTTATTGACAAGAAGTCTGTGAAAATACGGTGTCCAGCGTGAATGATGCAAAAGCATACTTGATAAAGCACTTCGTGGACACTAAGTCATTTATCCATGACCCCGTGAATAAGTTCCGGCTTTCCTCAGGTATTCTCAGCGATTTCTACGTCGACTGTAAAACTGTTGTGGCAGATCCCTTTGCCTTGGCCAAGATCGGCGAATACTCCTTTGAAAAAGTAAAAAACTTAGAATTCGACTGCATCGGGGGGTTAGAAATTGGGGCAATTGCCATTGCAGCCATTATTTCACATTATGGTTTGCGGAATGCACAGAATTGGCCAAACTTCGTTGTGAGGAAGCAAGTCAAAGGGCATGGTCTTGGAAAGAAGATTGAGGGAATCGTAAAGGAAGGCAGTAGAGCCCTCATCGTAGATGATGTTCTGACAAGTGGTGGATCAATTCTTCAGGCAGTGGAAGCTGCACGACAAGCTGGACTGATCGTCAACTACGCTTTAGTCATAGTTGACCGAGAAGAGCAAGGTGGCAAGCAAAACCTAGCACAAGAAGGAGTCGAGCTAATCAGCCTACTCACCATCAAAGATTTCCAATCCATTGAAAGACTGGCCCCCGCGTTTAGCATGTAGTGCGCACGCTTCACCTGCATTGAAACTGAATACCCCACCGCCGTTCTTGGATCACTTCTTCCTGACCTTCGAGGGGGCTGACGACGCGGGCTCGCCCCTTGGCCTCTCCCTCGCGGAGGATATCGTAGGATCGTTCCCCGCACTTTTGACGGATGACGGCGAGCGCCTCGGCCCGAAACGAAGAAAGCAGCGGCCCTTGCCCTTCTTTGAAGGGATAGACGACCACTCCGCCGTTCTCCTGTTCCTGCACGAGTTTCACGCCATCGGCGCAACCGACGAGGAGGGCGAAGAGGGCGAGCATGGCCGTCGATCCGACTCTTGACCGGACTTTCGCCCCGCTTTTATGATGAAACCAAGACCGGAGTGTTTTGAACATGACACGGAAGGAGTCACGATGATGAAACGTGCCGTCGTGAACGTGCTGGGCTGTCTGCTTGTTGTCGTTTTCGTGATCGGCGACTTCGCGTTTGGGTATCATTCCTATCTCCTCACCGTGCAACAGCTTCATTCCTCCCTCTCCAAGGGGTTCTCCAAAGAAGAGAAGGGGTTTATCCTGGTGGACGTCCGGACGCCCGAGGAACATCGGGCGGGAATGATCCCCGGCACCGATCTCAATATCGACTTTCGCGAGATCAAGGCTCGTCATCGTGAAATCGGTGCTCAACTCGACGATCACGTGGTGGTGTACTGCCAGTCAGGGCGACGAAGCAACATCGCCGCGGAAACGCTTGC
Source organism: Nitrospira sp. (assembly GCA_024331125.1). GTDB lineage: Bacteria > Nitrospirota > Nitrospiria > Nitrospirales > Nitrospiraceae > Nitrospira_D. Next base: position 376,748 of record JANDJI010000003.1, on the reverse strand, counting down.
CGACTTGGGCTATCGTCACGTGTACAACGTCGAAGGCAGCATGAACGCCTGGGTCGAGTCCGGCTTCCCTGTCGAGCGTCCCAAACGATAGGCTCCGTTCCGCCGTTCACCGTCGCACAGCTCTGATGGCCCGCAACCGGCCTCTTCGTCCGCCCTCTCTTTTTTCCCATCATCGCGGACTGACTCCGATCACGGTCGGCAAGGGGCTATGGGTGCTCGTCTTGCCGCCGAACAACGCCCTCCACGAAACGCGACCGGCGGTTCTGCGATCGTCTCGCCAGAGCGACTCCACGACCAACACATCCGACGACGACCCCCCGTCCATCGCCATGGCTTGGCGAACCCACGGCGCGGCGTCGCGCAGGCATTGCGCGAGATCGTAGAGGCTGGTGACCTCCCGACTTTTCATGATGACGATGTGCCCCGCTTCCGTTTCGGCCACAATGGTTTGATAGGCCTCTTTCCCGGACTGACGCACGCGGATCGTGCGCCGACTGTCGAGCAACATCAACGACTGCGCGGCTTCTCGGTAGTGGGGCCGTTCTTCGTCGAACGGCTCCACGGACAGATCCAGCACTCTCGCCTTTCTGAGCCCTTCGTGAACGGGTTCGGCCGCAAACAATCCCTGCCAGATCCCGTGTCTGCGACTTCCCAAGGCCCTCCCATCCTTATACAGTAAGCCAAGATATGAAAAGTCTTCGCGAAACAATCCCGCGTTAAACAAGAGGGGATGTCCCGTCAGTTTTTGCCATTGATCGATGGGAATCGGCTGTGCGAGCTTTTCATCGGCGTAGTAATGAATGGAGAACCTGACGCGATCGGGATCCACGTCGATCGCCAGCAGGTCCGGCACGGCGGGACAGGAAGAGCCGGGCGTCCATACCGAGACCGCCAGCCCGTCCGTCAGCGGTTCCCACTGAATGGTCGTCGCGGCCCCAGGAAGCGGTGCCAGGATCAGCACCGCCAGCACATACCCGATTCGGACGATGCCGCATCCCTTTCTTCTCCGCCGTCTCCTCAATGGAAGGCTCGACGTCAATGAATCGAATGCGTTCGACCAACGTCGCTCAGGTCGGCGACCGAACCCTGTCCAAGTAAGACCGTGTGTCATGATTCCCGGAGAGGGGCGATCGTCGATGCCCTGGGTTTCCCGTCGAGCAGCTCGCGGATCGTTCGCGCCAACGTTTCCGGCGCAAACGGCTTCTGCATGTAGGCGCTCGCCGGATCACCGGACCCGATGCCCGCGTCATCGTGATAACCCGATATGAACAACAGTTTTAAATCAGGCTTGATGACGCGAAGATGCCGAGCCAATTCGATCCCGCTCATTCCCGGCATCACGACGTCCGTCAGCAGGAGATCGATCCCGCCGATTTGTTGAGTCCCGATAAGACAGGCTTCCAGGCCGTTTCTGACCGCGCACACCCGATACCCCAGTTTTTTCAGCAGATCATGGATCAATTCGCGGACGCCGCTGTCGTCCTCCGCCAACAAGATCATCTCATGTCCTTCGACGGACGGATGAGGCGACGATCGGCTCGCTTCCTCTTTCATCTCACCGACGACGCTTGGAAGATAGATGTCAAACCGCGTACCCCTCCCGATCACGCTCTCGACGTCGATTCCTCCGCCGCTTTGCGCCACGATGCCGAACACCGTCGAGAGCCCCAGCCCCGTACCCTTGCCTTCTCCTTTGGTCGTGAAAAACGGTTCGAACATGTGGGCCTGGACGTGCTCGGACATCCCGCAGCCGGTATCCGACACGGACAGCTTCACGTAGGCGCCCGGCATCAACGGCCTCAAAGAATACATCGGCACGCGACGGAGATCGGCTTTGCCGGTCTCAATCGTCAACGTCCCGCCTTGCGGCATGGCGTCTCGGGCGTTGATGACAAGATTCATCACAATCTGCTCGATCTGTGAAAGATCGGCCTTGATCCGGAGCGGATCAGGGCTCGATTTCACGATCAGATGGATGTCCTCTCCGATCAATCGCCTCAGCATGGTTTCGATGTTGCTCACAATATCGTTCAGATCGAGCACCCTGGGTTCGGACGGCTGCTTTCTGCTGAAGGCCAACAGTTGCCGAATGAGAACGACCGCCCGTTCGCCGGCTCCATGGATTTCTTCTATTTTGCTTCGCAAGGGATCTCCCGCTTTCAGCTCACCCAGCAAGACCTGGCTTTGCCCCATGATGACGGTGAGCAGATTGTTGAAATCGTGGGCCAATCCGCCGGCAAGCCGTCCCACCGCCTCCATTTTCTGCGATTGTCGCAGTTGCAGTTCGCTCTGGCGCAAAGCCTCTTCGGCCTTCCTCCGTTCCGCTCGGTCATGGGCCTCACGCAGCGCGCGCTGAACGGACGGGACGAGACGACCCAGCCGCTGCTTCAAAATATAGTCCGTGGCGCCCCGGTGCATCATATCAATGGCAAGATCCTCACCGATGGTCGCGGAGACAAACAGGAAGGGGACATCCGGCGCCAGGTGCCTGGCCAGGTCAAGGGCCGTTTCTCCGTTAAAACCGGGCAGAGAATAGTCGGCCAAAATCATATCGAACTGGCCTCCCCGGAGAGCGGCCACAAATGCATCGCGGCTTTCAACGCGCCGCGCCTCGCAGACGATCCCCCCTTCGATCAGAAGGGCGACGACAAGGTCGGCATCGGTCTGGTTGTCCTCAAGGATGAGGAGTCGAAGCGGAATCGTCACGGAACCTCGTTTGTTGATCGCCGTCAACCGTGGAATCGGACAACGGCCTTCCGGCCAACCCCGCCGACAAGCTAGTATGCGACGGGCTCTACGTCTTGGACGTCGATGGATCCGGAGGGGGCTCATTGATGATGCCCCAAAACAGGCTCAGTTCTTTGACGGCGGAGACGAATCGGCCGAACTCGACCGGCTTGACGACGTACGCGTTGGCCCCCAGCACATAGCTCTCCCGCAGGTCCCGCTCCTCGCGCGACGACGTCAGCATGACCACCGGAATGGACCGCAGACTCGCGTCCGACTTCATCGCCCGCAAGACTTCCAGCCCGTCGACTTTCGGCATTTTGAGGTCAAGGAACACCACGACCGGGTTCCCTCTATGACGCGACGTGAACGCGCCCCGACAATACAGATAATCGAGCGCCTCCGCGCCGTCGCGGCACACGACCACTTTGTCGGAGATGTGATGCTCCTCCATCGCGGCCAAGGCCAATTCCGCGTCCCGTGGATTGTCCTCCGCCAAGAGGATCGGTTTTGCAGGACTCATCGAACGCCCCCCTCCGTCGGAAGCGCCACATAAAACGTCGCCCCTTGATCCGGCGCTCCCTCGGCCCATACCCGCCCTCCGTGACGATGCACGATTCGGCGCACGTTGGCAAGTCCGATCCCGGTCCCCTCGAATTCGTCGGCCCGATGGAGCCGCTGAAATACCCCGAACAACTTCGACGCGTACCGCATGTCGAACCCCACGCCGTTGTCGCGCACGAAGATCACGACCTCCGTCGGCGTCCGCCGATCGACGCCGATCGAGATCTCCGCCGCCGGTCTGGTGCTCGTGAACTTCACGGCGTTTGCGATCAAATTCATGAACACCTGCCGGAGCATGGCCGGATCGCCCGGCACGCTGGGCAGCGCCCCGATTGTCCAGGATATCGTTCTCCCGTGCAAGTCAAGACGCAAGTCGTCACGGACCGCCGACACCAGTCGAGCGAGATCGACGGTCGTCCGAAACATGTCCTGACGTCCCATCCTGGAAAACACCAGGAGGTCGTCGATCAACTGCCCCATCTGTTTCGCGGACGCGGAAATCGTGTCCAAGTATCTCGCGGCCTTCTCGCTCATCGAGTCGGCCATCGTCTTGCGCAAGAGAGCGGCGTAGCCGTCGATGTGCCGCAGCGGCGCCCTGAGATCGTGCGAGACCGAATAACTGAACGATTCGAGTTCTTTGTTCGCGGCCTCCAACAGCACGCCGTGCCGCTTGAGCTCGGCAGCCACGCGCCGTCGCTGCGTAATATCATGCCGGATGAGATAATACACGGCGGCCAGGAGAACCAGTTGGAGAAGAGCCCCGGCGGCGAGCAGCGCGATGGTCTTCCTGGTTTCAGCAGCCGATTGCATCACCCGCAGGCGCAAGGTTTCCCGTTCGTGCTGGTCCATCGACGCGACGATCCGGTGAATCTCCGCGATTTCCTGCTTCGCCGGACCGTCAAGCGCCGTTTTTTTGACGGCCTTGATCCCTCCCTCGGCCAATTTGGCGATGGCGGCTGCTTGCGCCGCAAGTTGCCGTTCCATGGTCCGGTTCAGCCGCTCGGCGCGTTCTTCCTGGTCCACCGATCCCCTGGCGAGATCTTGAACGTATGTGACGAGAGTTGTTTTCTGCTTCACGACTTCCCGATAGTTGCCGAGATAGATCGGCTCGCCCGTGACAAGATACCGGCGGAGGTGTTTTTCCGCTTCATCTGTCGCAACGTCCACGTCGCGCAACACCTGAATCAATTCATAACTTCTGGTGTCGCGGCCGCTGTTGTCGAGCAGCACGCGGAGATTCCTGTAGGAGATCACGCAAATAAGAAGAATGCCGATAAAGACGAGGCTGAATCCGAACAAGATTCGCCGCTCAATGGTCAGAGATCGAAACCATGGGACCTGGGTTGTCCCCAAAGAATCCGGAGAATCCGGCTCTGGCGCGGTCACACCAGGATCGGCTCCGCCGGCTTCCGCGGGAGGAACGCGAGATTCTTCGTTCTTCAATGATTCCATAAACGGGCATGGCGCACAGCGAACGAGCCGACCGGCGTTCGAATCCGTCTCCGGACGTTCGGTCACGCCATTGTAGCAGAACAAACGGCCTGAACCGGAATGACTATCCGCCGAACGGAGGAAGAGGCGGGGTGACGACGGCCGAGGGACCAACCATGTTGGAGAACATCAGAGTGGCGTCGACGACCCACTCGATGACCGGCTGGGGATAAATGCCGATCACCAACGTGCCCGCCAAGCCGATATAGACCACGGCCTTCATGGGGCCTGAAATACTGACCGGCGAGGGATCGGTCGGTTCATTGATGTACATCTTTTTCACGACGACCAAATAATAGTACATCGAGATCACGATGTTGATCAGCCCGACCGTAATCAGCGTATACAAACCTTCGTTCACGGCGGCGATGAAAATATAGAGCTTGCCGATGAATCCGGCGAGCGGCGGAACTCCGGCCAGCGAAAGCAAGAACAGCAGCATCGCGAAGGCCAGGAACGGCGACCGTCGGTTCAAGCCGCTGTAGTCGTCGATCTCTTCACTACCAATGGCCTGCGCGACCGCGATCACGACGGCGAACGCGCCGATATTCGCGAACAGGTAAGTGAGGAGGTAAAACAAAATGGCGTCGCTCCCCATTTTCGTTCCGGCCGCCAAGCCGATGAGCACGTTTCCGACCTGCGCGATTCCAGAGTAAGCCAACAGGCGCTTGATGTTCCGCTGCGCGATGGCCACGATGTTTCCGTACGTCATCGACAAGATGGACACCGCCACCAACAGCAACACCCATATGGGCTTGAAGGACGCCAACGCGACGAAGAACAGCCGGATCAGGATGGCGAACGCGGCGCCTTTCGGAGCGATCGACAAAAACGCCGTCACCGGCGTCGGCGCGCCGTGATAGGTGTCCGGAATCCACGAATGAAAGGGCACCGCGCCGATTTTGAACCCCAGCGCGGCGAAAATGAGCAAAAATCCGATCATGGTGCCCGTCGTGTGCGTCGGAGTCATCTCCGAAAACACCAGCTTGCCCGTTTCGCCGTACACGAGGCTGATGCCGTAGGCAAGGAGCCCGGCCGCGAACACGCCGAGTACGAAAAACTTGAGCCCCGCCTCGTTCGAGGTGAGATCCTCGCGCAGATAGCCGACGAGGATATAAAACCCCAACGTTGAAAACTCGATGCTGACGAAGAGCGACAGCATGTCGTTCGCCGACGCCATGAACATCATGCCCAGCGCCGACATCACGACCAGAAAGTAATATTCCCCCCGGAACAACGTGAAGCGATCGACGTACTGCATCGACGCCAAAATGACGAGCGCCGTGGATCCGACGACGAACATCTTGAAAAAGATGGCCATGCGGTCCAAGACGAACATGTTGCCGAACAACGCACCGGACACGTGGGTCGCGTCAAACCATGCGAGACAGGCCAGCGTGGCAGCCAAGCCGATCACGCTGAGGAAGGCGAGTCGCGTATGAGGCAGGCGCGGGCAGGAAAAATCGACGATCAAGACTACGCAGAGCCAGCAGGTCAGGAAAATCTCCGGCAGCAACAGCAGCAGATCGGCGACCGATATGGTCAGGTCGAAGGTCATTCGTGCTCTCGCGAAGCGTAAGACGTAAGCGACCGGGGCCGGGGATGGGTCGCCAGCAGCGGAGGCCGGTCCGCTCCCGGAGCCGGATCCCGACCGATGCTCCCGGTTTCGTCATCGGTCCGGGCAACCGGCGCGACATAGGTGATCTTCGCGACCAACGGATCCACTCCGGAGCGAACCACGTCGTACAACTGCATCGGGAAAATCCCGAAGCCGACGCTGACGGCGATCATCACCAACAGCGGCAGCCGATCCACCGTGGCCACCGCGTCTCGGGTATGGCTGTACTTTTGGCTCATCGGTCCATAGAACACGGCCCGCATCATGTTAAAGAGATACGCCATCGTCAAGACGATGCCGAGCACGGCGACGATGACCTGAAGCGGGTACTTGTTCCAACTGCCGACGATGATCATCACTTCCGCGATAAAGTTCACCGTGCCGGGCATGCCGATCGACGCCATGCAGCCGACCACGAAGCATCCGGCGATGAACGGCATCTTGTTCGAGAGTCCGCCCAGAGAGGGCAGATCGCGCGTATGGGTCTGGTCGTACACCCACCCGGCCATGGCGAAGAGCATGCCCGTCGCCATCGCGTGCGCGAACATATAAATGACCGCTCCGCTCAAACTGACGTAATTGAGCGCCGCCATGCCGAGAAACACGTAGCCCATGTGGCTGGAGCTCGAATAGCCGATCACGTACTTGGTGTCCTTGGCGTAAAACGCCACGAGCCCCCCGTAGACGATGCTGAACACGCAGAGCACGGCGGCGATCGGCATCAGCTCTCTGGTCGTATCGGGAAGAATTTCAAACGCGACCCGGATGATCGAGAAATGCCCCAGCTTCATGAGCACCCCCGCGTGCAGCATGCTGGTGGCCGCCGGAGCGGCGGCGTGCCCGACGGGCGACCAGGAGTGCAAGGGCCAAATCGGCGCGATCGAGGCGAACCCGAAGAACACCAGAATCCAAATGATCTTGTCCAGCGTCGTCCCCAGCGCGGGAATGTTCATCAGATTGGCCTGCTCGCGAAGCACCAGGATGTCGAACGTGTTCAGGCCGGAATATTTGTAGATCAGCAGGATGCCCATCAGCGCCACCACGGCAAAGGCCGACAAGAAGAGGACCAGTTTCATCGCCGCGTACTCTTTGCTGTTGGCGCCGAAATTGAAGATGAAGCCCACGGAATCCCGGAGCTTGACCCCCTCCGGATCCGTCATCTCCAAGTACTTCTTGGTGTGGCTGCCCCACATGCCCAGCAGCAGATACATGGGAATCACGGACATCTCGTAGAAGAAGTACAGGAAAAACAGATCCAGCGACATGAAGACGCCGATCGTGGCCGCCGCCAGGATCAGCAACCAAATGTAAAATTCCTTGGTGCGATCCGTGATGTGCCAGGACACGAAGACGCCCGTAAAGAGCAGGACGGCCGAGGCCAACACGAGCGGAGTCCCGATTCCATCGACGCCCAAGTGCAGCGCAATCCCCAGTTCTTTGGACCATTGAAACTTCTGGACGAACTGGAATCCGCCTTTCACCGGATCGTAGGCGTAAAACAGATACACCGCCGCGACCAAACAGACGAAGGTCGAGGCCACCGCGATGCCCCTGACCAGCATGGGTTGGCGGTTCGACACGAAGATCAGCGCCAACGCTCCGGCGAAGGGGGCGAAGAGGATATACAGCAGGATGTATTCGACCATAAATTTAAGGTCCGTTTTCGCCGACAGGGGCTTCGAACGCCGCCACGGTCCCGTGATTCAACCGATCGACCAACGCCTGCACCGATCCGTTCATGATTCGAAGAAACGGGGACGGATAGAGTCCGATCCACACGATCATCACGGACAGGGCCGAGGCGATGACGATCTCTCGAAACTGGAGGTCGCTCATCGTGCTCTTCACGGCCTTCCCCGCGGGGCCGAGCATGGCGCGTTCGTAGTACCAAAGAAAATACGCCGCTCCGAAAATCACGCCGAGGACGGCGATCGCTCCCATCCACCACCTCGCCTTGAACGCTCCCAGGAGGATCAGAAACTCTCCCACGAAGCCGTTCGTGCCCGGCAGCCCGATCGAGGCGAGTCCGATGATCAAGAAGAACGTGGCCAAGAGCGGAACCTGTTTGGCCATGCCTCCGAATGAAGACAACTGCGTCGTCTGTTGCCGTGAATAGAGGAACCCCGCGATGAAGAAGAGCCCCGCGGTGCTGAAGCCAAGATTGATCATGGTCAACAGGCTTCCTTGAAGGCCCTGGTAGTTCAACGCGAAGAGTCCCACCACGACGAATCCCAAATGGCTGATGCTGCTGTAGGCCAGCAGCCGCCTCAAATCGTGCTGAATCAGCGCGATCCAGGCTCCATAGAGAATGGCGCAGAGACCGAGAACCACCACCACCATGACGACCGGTTCGCTCTTGGATGCGTCGGGAAGGAGCGGGATGCTGAACCGTATGAAGCCGAACGTTCCGAGCTTGACGCCCGCCAAGACCACCGCCATCCCGATCGGCCCCTCCAGCAGCGCATCGGGAAGCCACGTATGGAACGGAAAGAGCGGCGCCTTGAACGCAAACCCCATGAACATGAGCCAAAAGATGAGTACCTGCTGGTTGTACGGCACAGGGACCGACAGCAATTCCAACAAATCAAAGGAGTAGACCTGCTCCGCATGATGCAACGAGGCCCACTGGTGGAAATTGATGTTCAGGAGGGCGATGCCGACCAGCAGGAAGACGCTGCCCAGGAGGGTATAGAGCACGAACTTCAACGCCGCGTAATGACGCTCGGCTCCGCCGCCCCAGAGTTTGATCAGAAAGTAACTGGGAATCAGCATCAGTTCCCAAAAGACGAAGAACAGGACGAGATCGAGGGAGACGAAGACTCCCATCGTCGTCGTCTCCAGCGCCAACAGACACATCATGTACAACTTGAGTTGATAACGGACGGTGTCCCAGGAATAGATCACCACCAGCACGGTGAGAAACGCCGTCAGCCCGACGAAGAGCACGCTGATGCCGTCCACGCCGAGGTGATAGCTGATGCCCAGGGCGGGAACCCATTGGACCCGCTCCGCGAACTGCATCGCGGCGGATTCCGGCACGAACCGAAGCAGCACGAACACGGTGAGCGCGAATTCGATCAAGGAGATCGCCAAAGCCGAGGTCCGCACCAGATCTTCATCCTCGATCAGCCACAGCAGGACCGCGCCCGCCATCGGCAGAAAGAGAATACAGGAGAGAATCGGGAAACCGGCCGTGAGTTCTTCCAGCATGATCAACGACGTTCGAGTTGGTTCGTCCTTCGGTTTGTCCTATTGTTGTTGGATGATGACTTGCACCACCAACGCGATCAGAAAAATTCCCGCCACGAGCAGCGCGGCGTAATGGTGGACCATGCCGCTCTGGATTTTTCTTCCCTCGCGCGCGGCAAGGTGATTGCCGTATCCGATCAAGTTCAATCCCGCGTAAATCACGTGCTTTTCGATCCAGGTGGATCCGGCAGACCCCCAGTCGGCCAGACGCCCCACGCCCCGCACCACGCCGTCGATGACGGTCCGATCGAACCAGTCGAGGAATTCCCCCAGCCGCTTCGTCGGCTCGACGACCGCCACGTCGTACAACTCGTCCACGTAATACTTGTTCAACAAAGTCGTATAGACTCCGGAGAATCTCGCGGTCCATCCCTCGGCGGTCTGCGGGCTGACATGATAGAGAAAGTGGGCCAGTCCCCATCCGAGCAACGCAATGGCGGTGGCGCCGCTCATCAGAAGGAGCGTCAATCCCAAACCGGCATCGTGGTCCGTCGGAAGATCGACGACCGGTTCCAGAAATTGATGCAACCAGCCGCGCTCCGGCGGAAACCCCAGCAGCAGCCCCCCGACCAGCGACAACAGCCCCAGCGCCATCAAGGGACCGACCATCACCATCGGCGACTCATGCACGTGTTCTTCGGTGTGATGATCCATTCTGGACGATCCATAGAACGTCAGATAGGTCAGTCGAAACATGTAGAACGAGGTGAGAAAGGCGCCGACCGCCGCAATGCCGTAGAGCAGGTAGTGATCGCGGACGAACGCGTGCGCCATGATTTCGTCCTTGCTCCAAAACCCGGCGAGGGGCGGCAGACCGGCGATCGCGACGGTGCCGATCAGGAAGAGGCGATAGGTCCAGGGAATTTTCTTGCTCAAGCCGCCCATTTTGCGGATGTCCTGCTCGCCCGCGAGGGCATGAATCACCGACCCGGCCGACAAAAACAACAGCGCCTTGAAGAAGGCGTGCGTGATGACGTGGAACACGGCGGCCGCGTAGGCGCCGATCCCGCAACCGAGGAACATGTACCCGAGCTGGCTCACGGTCGAGTAGGCCAACACCCGCTTGATATCGGTTTGAACCAGGCCGATCGTCGCGGCGAACAGGGCGGTTCCTCCGCCGACGAACGCCACGACGGACATCGCGACAGGCGAGAGATCGAAAATGGCGTGATTGCGAACGATCATATAGACGCCGGCCGTCACCATCGTAGCCGCGTGAATCAGCGCGCTGACCGGCGTGGGACCCTCCATCGCGTCGGGCAACCAGGTGTACAGAGGGATCTGCGCCGATTTCCCCACCGCGCCCACCAACAGACAGAGGGCGATGGCCGTGGCCATCTCCGGAGAAAGCGAACCGGCCTGCGCGAACACGCCGGTATAGTCGAGCGTATTGAAATTGACGAACACGAGAAAGATGGCCAAGAGAAATCCCGCGTCGCCGATGCGGTTTACGACGAAGGCCTTGGTCGCGGCCTTCGCCGCCGACACGCGCTCATAGTAGTAGCCGATGAGCAGATAAGAGCACAGGCCGACGCCTTCCCAGCCGATGAACAGCACCACGTAGTTGTTCCCCATCACCAACAGCAGCATGGAGACCATGAACAGGTTCATGTAGGTGAAAAAGCGCGTAAACCCCGGTTCTCCGTGCATATATCCGACGGAATAGACGTGGATGAGAAATCCCACGCCGGTGACGACCAGCAGCCAGGCGCAGGTCAACGGATCGATCAGGTAGGCCAAGTTGATCGTCAGGTCCCCGCCGAAGATCCATCGATAGACGACCACCTCATGGACGATCCCCGTCCTCCATATTTCGATGGAGACGCCGATCGCGCAGAGAAACGACAAGCCGACCGATCCCCACGCCAATCGATGGGCCACGCCGGTCGAATACCGGCTTCCGAACAGGCCGTTGGAGATGACGGCCAAGAGGGGAAGCACCGGAATCAGCTTGATGAGCAGATCCGTCACGTCCATCGCGTTCACCACTTCAACAAGTTCATTTCATCCACGTTCGTCGCGACCTTGCCGCGAAAGACGACGATGATGATCGCCAGCCCGACGGCGGCTTCCCCGGCGGCAATGGCAATGACGAACAACGCGACCAGTTGCCCGGCCATGGATTCCAGATAGTGCGAAAACGCGACCAGATTGATGTTGGCGGCATTCAACATGATCTCGACGGCCATCAGCACGATGATGAAATTGCGTCTGATCAACACACCCAACAGGCCCGTGATGAAGAGGATCGCGCTGACGGCGACATATGCGCTCAATGGAACCATGCCTCGCTCCAGACCCCTAGCGATTGCTTCGCCTCTCGCTTCCATCCATCGGCTTGGGCATCGGCTTGGGCGTCTTCGCCAGCACGATCGCCCCGATGATGGCGCCCAGCAGAAAGATTCCCACGATTTCAAATTGCAGCAGATGGTCGCTGAACATTTTGATGCCCACCGCGTACGTGTCCCCGTGCTCGAGCACGACCGAAGCGGGCGTGTTGCCCTTCGCCCCCTCGTACGGCGACTGAATCAACAAGAAGAGGACATAGCCGGCTCCCGCGACGGCCGGACCGAGGAAGTACGGGTATGACGCATGGAGATAGCGCTCATCTGTTTTGAGATTCAGCAGCATCAAGACGAACAGGTACAACACCAAAATGGCGCCCGCATAGACGATGACTTGGACGGCCCAGAGAAATTCGGCGTTCAGCAACACGAAGAGGCCGGACACGTGCATCAACAGAGCCAGCAGGGCAAGCCCGCAGTGGACCGGATTTCTGAGCGACACCGTCAGTACGGCAGCGACAATACTGACCACTGCGAAATACACAAAAAACACCAGGATCATGTCGATGGCTCAGCTCAGATGCTTCGGAGGCGGTTGCGTGGATCGGAGCACGGACTGTGGAAAGTAGTACCGATACTCGCGGCTCTCCTCGACGTTTTGTTCCTGATTATGGGCGTACAGATATTTCTTGCCGTCTTCCAGATGACGCTCGCCGATTTCATACAGTTTCTTTTTGTCGAACAGCAAGGCCCGTTTGTCATGGGTGGAAAATTCGTACATCTTCGTCATGGCGAGCGCGTTCACCGGACAGGCCTCGACACAGTAGCCGCAAAACACGCATTTGGTGATGTCGATGTAGAATTCGACCGCGTACCGCTGAAGGGGACGGGCCTCGTCCTCCGCGCTGATCACCTTGATGCAGCGCGAGGGGCACGCCGCCTCGCAGAGATCGCATCCCACGCATCGTTCCCGCCCGTCGTCGTAACGGAGGAGCCCCAAGGCGCCCCGATGGGTATCGGGAATCGTCCGCTGCTCGCGCGGATACTGAAAGGTGATCGGACGGTGGAACATGTGACGGAACGTCACTTTCATCGCCGTCCAAATCTCATGGAACAGAGCCGCTTGCACGATCTTCTTCGTCAAGGCACCCACGCTCATCGTCGTCTCCTACTCCGTTGCCACCGGACCCGCTTCCATTCGATCACGCCGGTTCAATACTGACCCGGCACTGCTTGAACGCTGGCACGCCGGTCGTGGCATCGACCGACACGGTCATCAGATCTTTCACGGGCGGTTCGTTGAAATGCTCCGGAAAAAAACAGGTCCCCGGCGCGACGGATTGATCCGGTTCGACGCCGATTTGGAGAGAGCCACGTTCTGACGTGACGCGGACTTTGACTCCGTCCCGCACTCCAAGCCGCTCCATGTCAAGAGGATTCATGCGCAGTTTCCCGGTGTTGGGAGTGATCTTCATCAGACCGGGAGCTTCAGTCGACAGCTTGCCCGAATGGGTGAGCACCTGCCCCATTTGCAACGAAAAGGGACGGCCGCCTTCTCCGGGATCGGCCCCCGCCGCGTAGCGAGCATGGACGTCCTCGGCATACCCGTTCGCAAGGTAGTCATCCGGCAGCGGCGCGACCCTGCGGGGCTGACCCAGGTTGTAATAGCCGGGCACCAACTTTCTGACCTCGGCCTGAATATCGTTGACGGATTGATACTCCCACTGGCAGCCCATCGCGTTGGCCAGTGCGGTCATGATATGCCAATCCGGCAGACTCTCTCCGATCGGGTCCAGCGCCTGGCGCACGCGGAGCACGCGGCCCTCCAAGTTCGTAAATGTGCCGTCCTTCTCCGCATAGGTACAGGCAGGGAGCACGACGTGCGCCATCCTGCCTGTTTCAGTGAGAAACGGATCCTGCACCACCAGCAATTCGAGCTTCTCCAAGGCGGACCGTATCTCCATGGAAGCCGGGAAAGTCGCCAACGGATTTTCTCCCAGCACATATAGCGCCTTGATCGTGCCTGTCTTGCATCCCTGAAGAATGTCGACCAGGCGCAATCCGGCTCCGGGGAGCGATGCGCTCCAGGCCTTCTCAAAACGTTCGCGCGCGATCGGATCATCGAACCGAGCCTGGCCGGGCAGGAACTCGGGAGCCGCTCCCATATCGACGACGCCCTGTTCGTTCGGCTCCTCCGTGACGGTGTTCACGCCGCATCCCGGGCGACCGAGCTTGCCGGTGATCCAAGCCAAATCGACGAGTTTCAACACGTTGCGGTACCCGTCGGCCTTTCTGACGATGCCCTCGGCGCAGAGAATGATCGAACGCGGCGCCTCGGCGAAGATCCGCGCGATCTCGTGAAACGCCTCGACAGACACACCCGTTCGGGCGGCGATCGCTTCGAGCGACAGATCGGCGACGGCCGCCTTCAACGCGCCGAACGCCTCGGGGTACTTGCGCACAACCTCCTCGTCGATCAAATCCTGGTCGATCACGGTCTTCACCAGTCCGTCGATCACCAGCCCCTCCGTACCCGGCTTGATCAAGAACGGATGGGAGGCCAGCTTGGCCATGTTCGTGACGGCGGAGTCCAGCGTCACCACCTGCGCTTTGTACACGCGGATGGCTTCCTTGATCCGCACCGACGTCAAGGGGTTGGTCTCGGTCACGTTCGAACCGATCAAAAGAATGGCCTTGGCTTTGGTGAACTCCTCCCAGCCGTTGAGCGACCGTCCGATTCCGACCGCGCGCTTCATCGCGTGCACGAAGTTCATATGGCCGTAGCGGGCGCTGCTGTCGAGATGATTGCTCCCAAATCCGACGCGCATAAGTTTTTGAAACACATACGCTTCTTCGTTCGTACATCGCGCCGTGATCAGACCGGCGATGGCGCCGGGACCATGTTTCCGCTTGATCTCGGCAAGCCGGTCGACGAGCAGATGCATCGTCTCCAGCCACGGTTTCTCGACGAGCCGATCGCCTTCACGAACGAGCGGCTGCTTGAGCCGTGCCTTGCTGTCGATGGACTCGAATCCGAAACGACCCCTGACGCACAGTCCCCCGTGGCCCTTCGCCGTCTCAGCCCGGTCGCCCCACTTGTTCTTCCATGACAAGGTCGAGGTGACGCGGATGACTTCCTCGTCTTTCGTTTCCAAATACAACTGGCACCCGTCCCCGCAATAGTTGCAGGTCGTGGCCGTCTTCTTCATCTGCCACGGTTTGTACAAATACTTGGAGAATTTGTTCGTGATGGCGCCGACGGGGCAGACCGCCAGACAATCCCCGCAAAACTCACACTGGAGCGCCACGTCGCCTTTGGGGACGACCTGATTGAATCCTCCCTTTTTCATGAACTGCAGCGCGTCGATCATCAACACGTCTTTGCACACGTTGATGCACTCGGCGCAGGCGATGCAACGGTTCATGTTGAAGTCCAGCACCAAACTGCGAGTGTCCTCGGGAATAAATTTCTGCTTGGCGTTCGGGAGATTCGTGACGCCATGCTCGAACGCCATGTCTTGCAGCTCGCAGTGGCCGTCCGCGTCGCAAACCGGACAATCCAGAGGATGGACGGACAGATGTTTTTCGACGGCCTTCTTACGGGCGAGAAAGAGGTCTTCACCCTCCGTGCGGATGACCATGCCGGCCGCCGCCTTGGCGGTACAGGATCGAACGGGAGCCTTCTTCCCCTCCTGCATGACGAGGCACATCCCACAGGAGCCGAAGGGATCGAATGTATAGTGGTAACACATGGCGGGGATGATCTTCCCCGTCATGGCGATGACGTCGTACAGCGACACCCCGTCTTTTGCGACGACACGATTGCCGTCGATCGTCAGCTCGATCGTCGCCGCTTCGACATCGGGATTGGTGGCCGGCTTCAGTCCCATCGCGTTTCCCCGCACCCCGTCACTGTTTCACCCGCTCGCAAGTCTTGATCGACGCAACCAGCCGAACTTTGCCCCACAACCCTCAGACTCCTATCGCCGACTCCTATCGATCACACTCACCCATGACGATATCGTAGGTTCCAAAAATCGTGCAGGCGTCGGAAATCATGTACCCTCTGGCCATGTGATCGAACGCCCCCATGTGGATGAACGACGGAGCGCGGATCTTCAGCCGATAGGGTTTGCCGCCCCCCGTGCTGACGATATAGAAACCGAGCTCTCCCTTGTGCGCTTCGGTCCCGCAATAGATTTCACCGGGAGGCGCCTTGAATCCCTGCGAGAAAAGCTTGAACTGCTGGATCATCGACTCGAGATTCGTAAAGACTCGCTGCTTGGGCGGAAAGGTCACACTGGGAACCTCCGCCATGACGGGGCCTTCCTGCATCTGCTCCAAACACTGTTTGATGATTTTCACGCTTTCGTACAGCTCCATCATGCGGATCCAGTACCGGTCGTAGGTATCGCCGTTCTTCCCGACGGGCACGCTGAACTCGCACTTGGGATAGGCGCTATAGGGCTCATACTTGCGCAGATCATAGTCCACGCCGGACCCGCGCAACGTCGGCCCGCTCAACCCGAAATTGACGGCATCCTCGGCCGAAATGACGGCGATGCCCTTGGTGCGGGCGAGCCAAATGCGGTTCTTTTCCAGGAAGACCTGATACTCATCGATCTTGGGCGGAAAATAATCGAGAAACGCTTTCAGTTTCGAAATCAGCGACGGCGTCAAGTCCCGCTCGACTCCTCCGATGCGATACCAACTGGTCGTGAGACGAGCTCCGCAGAGCTCGTCAAACCAGTCCAAGAGGATTTCCCGATCGCGGAAGCAATAAAAGAAGACCGTCATGGCGCCGATGTCCAGCGCCTGGGCGCTCAGCCAGAAGAGATGCCCGATGATGCGCTGAACTTCCGCCACGATGGTCCGCAAGTACTCGGCGCGATCCGGCACCTTGAGATCCAACAGTTTTTCCACGGCCCGGCAATAGGCGAAGTTGTTGTACATGGCGCAGACATAGTCGAGCCGGTCCGTGTGGGGAATGAACTGATGATAAGTGCCGTCCTCGGCCAGCTTTTCGACCCCGCGATGGAGATACCCCATGACCGGCGTGGACTTCACCACCCGCTCCCCCTCCAACTCCATGATGACCTTGAGCACCCCGTGCGTGCTGGGATGCTGAGGCCCCATGTTCAAAAGCAGCTCTTCCGTCCGTAACGCGGGCAGCGTCTCGCTTTCCGGATGTTCCGGATCGACTTTATAGATCGTGGTTCTTTGATCTTCGAACGCCATAAGCCGCCATCACACCATCAGGATCGCTCGTCCAAAAACTCAAAGGTATCGCGCCACCCCTTGCCTCGGAGCGGGAAATCCTTTCGCAAGGGATAGCCTTCGGCAAAATCGTCCGGCAACAGAATTCGTCGGAGGTCCGGATGGTTTCGAAATCGAATCCCCATCATGTCGTAGACCTCGCGCTCCATGAAATCCGCCCCCTTCCACAGATCCGTCAGGGAGTCCACGACACAATCGGACTCCGGCACCCTGGTCTTCAATCGAAGGCGGTGCCGCTTCCGAATCGAGTAGAATTCCCACACCACTTCGAACCGCTCCTCGTCGTCCGGCCAGTCCACCGAACTCACGTGGACGATGTAATCAAAATCCATCCCCGGATCATCACGGAGAAACTCGGCGATGTCATGAACCTTGTCTCTCGTAACGGTGACGGCCACGTCCCCGCGCCATTCCGATGCGCTGACGAACCCGCTCGTAAACGATTCCTGAATCCGCTTGGCCAATTGGTGCATCGGAAACCGTCGGGCTTTTATACTTTCAGACCGATCTTCACTTCTTTCGGCTGACTGGTGAACACACGCCGCTGCATGATCCGCTCTTGGAGCTTCAAGATGCCGTCCAGCAGGGCTTCCGGCGTCGGCGGACAGCCGGGCACATACATGTCCACCGGAATGAACCGATCAACCCCCTGCACGACGCTGTAACTGTCATAGATATTGCCGGACGTCGCGCATGAGCCCATCGCGATGACATACTTCGGCTCCGGCATCTGATCGTAGATCTTCCTGATCACCGGCGCCATCCGGCGGCAGACCGTGCCGGCCACGATCATCAGGTCCGATTGTCTCGGCGACCCGCGAAACACACCTGCGCCGAACCGATCCATGTCGTAGCGGGAGGACACGGCGGCCATCATCTCAATGGCGCAACAGGCGAGCCCGAAGGTCATGGGCCATAGAGAGCCTTTGCGCGCCCAATTCACCGCCTTTTCGAGGGAACCGACGAAGACGTCCGGCGTGCCGTCTTTTTCGTGCCGCCCCAGTTGGATCAATCCCATTCCAACGCCCCCTTTCGCCAAGCGTACACGTACGCCACGACGAACAGACCGATGAAAATCAACATCTCGATCAACCCGATGATCCCGATGTTGCGAAACACCACCGCCCAGGGATACAGGAAAATCACTTCGATGTCGAAAATGACGAACAGCACGGCAAAAACGTAGTACCGGACCGGAAACGGCATCCGGGCATCCGAAAAGGGCTCCGAGCCGCACTCATACACCGACAGTTTTTCCGGCTCCGGATACTTCGGCTGGACAAGATAACTCACCACCAACGTCCCGATCCCAAAGGTGAGCGCGGCGAAAATAAACAGCAGGATAGGGAGGAATTTCGTCAGGTATTGGACAAGATCCGGCTCGACCATTGTTTTCGACTCGCAAGATATTGACTTGAAAAAGAAGTTATGGATCTTAGATAGAAGGTTCGCAAGATAGCAAGCGAGCAAAGGACCTAATTCGTCCAGACCCGAAAGTCCTACCCCCGGTTTGTTAAGAGGACGAGCCTGTTGATGACCTCCTGCTCAACGCAGAGCGTCCTCGCGCTTTCTTGCCCATCGCAAACAGTTTCATAAACAATTGAAGAGAACCGGATCCGAGCCTCTCTATCCGAGAGGCTCCTCCGTCATCGGCTGTGCTGCGGAGGGCATCATTTTCAGCCGGTTCGGTGGTTCTGCTCGTGAAGCATCCCACTCCGACTCCATTGAACCGGAGGCCGGAGCGGCCCGGCGTCGATGGATCTGAGTCTCAATCCGTTTCTTCTTGGAAGAACGTGTGGGGATCTTTTGAAGAGGGATCTGATGGATCTGATATTGATCGGCCATGCGTCCAGACCCCCTTCCGCCCGCCTCTTCCTACGCCCTTTAGACCCTGCTGCATCGAGGCCCCGCTTCAAAGATATGAAAACAAGACGCCGTTCCCGCACGGAAGATCTATAACACCGCACGAAAACCGTCGTCAAACCCAAGCCGGCCGGTTCCAAATTCTTGACAAGTCAAGATGATTTGCTATGGTTTTTCCATATCCATCCCTTCGCTCACGCCTTACGTGAAGGAACCGCTATGATGAAGACGTTGACGACCTGTGCTCTGATTCTCTCTCTCGGCTTACCCCTGTGTCTGGACGACGCGGTCGCACAAATTCAAGACCCCCGTGTCGTTCGCTACGGCGAGGCGGCCGTCGCCTTTGCAAGCGGGGCAATCCAGAAAGCCACTCCTCGCGACGGGATGGTGAATTTGATCACCGGAGACAATCAATCCTCCGGCAACCGAATGCTCCTCGGAACCCGCGATGTCCTCTATCTCAAACTCGACAACCCGTCAGCGGCGGCGATCGGAGATCTCTTTACCGTCTATCGACGCGTTCGCAAGGTCTTCCACCCGCTCACCAGAGAATACCTCGGCTCGGTCACCATCCGCGTGGCGGTCGTCAAGGTCACCGACGTCGAACACGAGCTGACGACCGCTGAAACGGTCGTCGGCTATGGGCCCATTGCGCCCGGAGATCTCGTGATGCGCTTCGTCCCTCCACCAGCCGGAGATGTCGGGAACGCGAACCGAGCCGCGGACCTCGAGGGCGAGGCAATGATCGTCGAGATCCAGGCCGACAAACCCATGACCATGGTTTCGCAATGGAACGTGGTGTACGTGGATCGCGGGAGCGCGGACGGACTTCAAGTCGGTGATGTCTTGGACCTTTACCGCCACAGCGTCGGGCTTCCGGCCCGAAAAATCGGCCAGATCAAAGTCTTGTCCACGGAAGACCATACGGCAACGGCGCGAGTGATCAAAGCGAACACCCGCGTGTTCAAAGGAGACCGGGTCAAACGCATCGGAGGACGAGAGTCGCGAGAACCGGTGGCTCAATCGTGGGAAACCGCCCTCTCGCCGACAACGGCCTCGAAAGAGGAGACGGCTCCGATCGATCTCATCGCGAAGCAATTGACGACGCGAAAGGCATCCGGAGAAAGCCGGATCAACCTCGGCGATTTATCCAACGTCCTGTATTACGAATCGGGACAAGCCGCCATTAAACCCGAAGGCCATCACGTGCTGGATCAATTGATCGCTTATCTCATCAACAGCGGCGACTCTCGGCTCATTCGAGTGGAGGGACACACGGACAACGTGGAGATCGGTCCATCATTACGGGCCCGTTACGCGAGCAACGTGGATCTTTCAAACGCCCGCGCGGACAGCGTTGTCCGCTACCTCGTTGAGCAGGGAGGATTGGATCCGGCACGACTGACGGCCGTCGGATACGGAGATGGGAAACCCACCGCGACCAACGCCAACGAGCAAGGCCGCAGCAAAAATCGCCGCGTGGAAATCGTGCTCTATGAACCAAGCCCCTCGGCATCCTCCGGTAATAACGCGCCTGGCCAGGCACAAAACGACTCCGCCCCCATGAATGTCCGATCGGAGAAACACACGGAACATCCTTCTTCCGACCTCTCCCAAGAAACGGGATCAGGGACATTCTCCATCCACGACCAACCCCTTCAGGCCACTTCTTCTGAACATTCAGCAACGCTCGACAGCCTTGACACGCCCGATGTCACGCTCTCCGACGGCGACCATCAATCGCAGACGACCGCGGGGGGCGGACCTCGTCCATCGGGCGACTCCTCGGGAAACGACCCGTCTCCGCAGGGCATCGGCGATCAAGCCAACAACCCCGATTCCTCCGGCTCGTAGTTTGACTGCTTCTGCATGCGGGTGAAGGAAAGTCGTTCTCCCGCGCTCGCGCCGCGAGGGCGTTCGTTCTCCGTTGTTCTCCTTTTTTCTCCGTTGCTACAATACCGCATGGCTTTGCCCCAACATGCTCCTCCCGCGATTCGGACGCACGGTCTCTATGCCGACGTGATCATTCCCCGCCATATCAACAAGGCCTTTACATACATCGTGCCCCATCCTCTAGCTCAGGAGATCGCCGTCGGACGGACGGTTCTTGTCCCGTTCGGGCGAACCATCGTGGAAGGGGCCGTCATTTCTCTGAGCGACCGGCTTCCGAACGGCATCACGTCGTCCCGTCTTAAGAGCATTCATTGTTTGGCCGACGGCGCCGGGACCGAACAGGAATCTTCATGGCTTGAGCTGTCCCGCATCATCGCGGAACAGTACGTCGCTCCCTGGGGCCAATGTCTTCGACTCGTCCTGCCTTGGCAACTCAAGCAACGCGCTTCTTCCGTTCGATACCGCGCGACGGAGCCGGGACGCGCCGCTCTCGACTCCGGAACCTGCCCGCATCACCTGCGAGCCATGCTGACACGCATCGCGCGGACCCGTCGAGGAATCTTGTTATCCACCATCCGGAAGAGCCGCGACCGAGATAAGTGGGAAACCGTCGAAGCCCTTGAACGCCGATCATGGATCATTGCAACGGCTTCCGCCGAGCCAAGATCCGATGCGCTTGTTGAGACCGGTACGCCCGTCGCTCATGAAACAGGGCCGGGCCTCGCTCCCGCTCCATCTGCATCCCCATCTTCGTTTCTTCCTCCTCCGGCGATGGAACACACGGAGAGGGACTCGCTGTGGGAGAGCAGGATCGTCGAATATCTTCGAGCCGATCAACCCAAGAAAATCGTTCTGCACGCCCCGTGGGAGCACCGGATCAATCGGCTCGCCGGCGCAGTCCGGCATACCCTCGCAATCGGAAAGTCGGCCATTGTCCTCTCAGGAGAGGTGGACAAAGCCAAGTGGCTCGGAGGATTCCTGTCAAACGTCGGCGAATTTCCCGTCTCCGTTCTTTCTCCGGCGGCGCCCCCCCGGCGTTTTGGACGAGCAGAGGAGGGAAGTCCGTCCGTCATCGTCGGAACACGGTCAGCGGTCTTCGCGCCGCTCAGGTCGATCGGCTTGATTTGGATTGACGGGGAAGAAGATCCCGCCTTCAAGGAGCCACGGGAACCCCGTTATCACGCGCGAGAGGTGGCTTGGATCAGGGCCGAGATGGAACGTGCTCTGCTCGTGCTGGCATCCGCTCACCCGTCCCTTGAGTCGATGTTTGACGCGGTCGCCGAAATCCATACCGTTCCCCAGGACCCCACGAGCCGGCCGATCGTGGAGCTCATCGATTTGAATCGTGAGCCGCGGGGAACCCTCTTCAGCCGACGGCTTGTCGAGGCGATGGACGAGGCCGTCTCGTCCGAGGCCGGCGTCGTGCTGTTTCTCAATCGCAAAGGGTACGCGCGCACCTTGCTCTGCCGGGACTGCGGTTGGATGCCGCGCTGTTCGGCATGCGGGGTTCCGCTCGCCTACTCACGTGAGTCCGGCAGGCTTGCGTGCCGCTACTGCGGGGAGACTGATTCCTTCCCGCGATATTGCCCGACCTGCAAGGCCGCCCACTTGGTCTCGGTCGGCGAGGGAACCGAGCGAGCCGAGGCCGAGGCGAGACGACTCTTCCCCACGGTCACCGTTCTTCGGCTGGACGGCGATCGATTGCGTCGTCCATCCGCGGCCCGTGATCTCTGGGAGAGAGTTCGATCGAACTCATGGGATATTTTGATCGGAACGCAAGCCCTGTTTCAGCATCTTCCCCTTCCGCGCCGAGGTCTCGTCGGCGTCCTTCAAGCCGACTCCGGCTTGCACGTCCCGGACTTTCGCGCGGCGGAACGGACGTATCAGCTTCTCGACGACGCAGTCGGTTGCGCACGCCCGGCCTCGCAAGGAGGCCGAGTCATTCTGCAGACGAAGCTTCCCGCGCATCACGCCATTCAGGCCGTCCTTTCCGGATCCCCCCGTCGGTTTTACGAGGAAGAACTGGCGGCTCGTCGCTTGTTGCATTTTCCACCGGCCTGCCACTTGGCCGCCCTTTCCGTGTCCGGCGCGGACCAGACGGAAGTTGCAACGGCCGCCGTGCGATGGAAAGCGCGTTTGGAGGAGCTCGGCGGCGCGATGCTGACCGTTCTGGGACCGGTCCCCGCCATAGGTCGCACGCCGAAGCGGCACGTTCGCCGGCAGCTCCTCGTCAAAGGAATCGATCGCGCGCTCCTCTGTCGATGGGTGCGGGCCTCCCTCGAGGCGATGGAACGGGAACATCGAGGGAGGCGGATCACGTGTATCGCCGATATGGATCCCGTGGATATGGGATGAGCTTATTGGGATTTCCGGCGCTTGGCCGATTGCGCCGAAGAGGCCGCGGGCGGTGAATGTTCCACGGCGTTCGTGGAAGTCGCCCACGCTCGCTTGAACAGACCATAGGCAAACGAAAGCCAAAACACGGAGGAGAACAGTCCCAAAACCACGGCCGAAAGGATCGCGCCCATCTCGTCATCGGACAAGGTTTCCGCCACGCCGTTCAGTTGCACCATCCGCTGAATCGGCCAGATCACGCTTTCCACACCAAGACCAAGCGTCGACCACGCCCAGATCTCCGTGACGGACTCGGCTTTCCACCACAGAAATCCTCCCGCCGCGAGCGCCCACGCCGCGACGGCCCCGGGCCAGGCGCCGCCCCAGATAATCCAAAACCCCACGGTGGTCACAAGGGTCCCCAGGACCAGATTCAGCAGCATCACACCAGCATCGAGGAACGTGCGCGGAGTCTGACCGCTCGGTTTTCGATTGTCAATGGGAGCAAAGCCGGGGGCTAGGCGTTTATCTCGGCGGCGACGGCGGCCAGCAAGGTTTGCAGTTCGAACGGCTTCTGGATGGTCCGGCACGCGCCCAACATCTTGGCGACGTCCAAAAAATTCATAATGCCGATCATGTCGCTGCCGCCGGTCATGGCAATCACACGGGCGGAGGGAAACTCTTGGCGAAGCGCCAGAATACTTTCCAAACCGTCTTGGTCCGGCATGAGAATATCCATCAGGACGACGTCGGTCGGACTTGCCCGATACCGTTTGAGTCCCTCTTCGCCGCCGCGGGCCTCCTGGACGACGTACCCGGCCTGTTCTAAGGCCTCGCGGATCATGCGCCGGATCTGATCGTCGTCATCAATCACGAGGACCGACGGCATCTGACTCCTCGATCAGCGGTTCCTAAAAGCCGGAATCCTGGTCGCGATACGCGGAAGCCAGTGAACGAGAGGAGGAGAACCGGCTCCCTTCCTTTTGCCTCACGCAGGAAGCCATGGCAGGGAAAAAAACGGACACCCTCATGCCTGACTCCAAACTGCCATCGACGATCACCGTGCCTCCATGGGCCGAAACAATGCCGAGAACTGCGGAGCGCCGCATCTCCCGCTCCCCATCGAGAACATCGGTTGTCGCCGATGGCTCAACGAGCCGCCTCATCTCCCGTGCGTCCATCCCTCCCCCTCCACCGGAATCCATGACCCGCAGGCACACATAGCGACCGGCGGAAAGGCCATCGGCCGACGCGGCTTGATCAGCCGACACGTCTTCATCATGAAGTTGGATGTGTAAAACGCCACCGGTACGGCGCATCGCGTGCACGGCGTCGGCGATCAAGTTGGCAAGCAGGAGTCGCATCTGCGCCGGATCGGCCTCAATGGGGCTGGTGACATCGGCGATTTCCTCCTTCACCACGATCCAAGACGGGATCGCGGACCGCAGCAACGCCAAGAACTCGTTCGCCAGAATATGGAGCGATAGCGGCCCCCTGGTTTCGGGGCTCGGCCTGGCAAACATCAGGATCTGTTGGATCAACTCGCTCGATTTTCGACCGGAGGCAATGACTTGCTGAACGTGACGGTGCGCTTTGTTGTCCGCAGGAATAAGCCTCAGCGCAAGCTGACCGTAACCGAGAACGGCCGTCAAGGTGTTGTTGGCCTCATGAATGATGCCGGCCGCCAACATCCCGACCGTCCGAATTTTCGACGAGGCCACCTGCTGCGCTTCGGTCAGCAGCAGTTGATCGACGACGTTGCGATCGGCCCTTGCCTGCCGAACGACAAGCAGACACGCCGGGCCTCTCTCCCAGAGAATCGGAAGAGATGAAAGGTGAATCGCCACACGACGGCCGTCGAGTCCGAACAGGTGCCCCGTCATTGTCGCCCCTGTCTCTCCCCGATCATCCCGTCGTCGAAGCTCCGCCCATGGTGGAAGTTTGGAAATCACGTCCGGACCGAGAAACATCGATAGAGGTTTGCCGGTCACCTGTTCCAGCCACTCGGCTCCCAGCAACAGCAAACCGCTCGGGTTGACGTACCGAAGACTTCCCTCGGTCGCCACGATGACTCCGTCCGATAATTGATCGGCAAGGGCAAGGGGAAACACGGGAACATACTCCATAGGGCGACACCTCATCTCATCAGGCTCGCGCAAGGACCCGTACGAAGAGAGCGACCATTCCTCGATCTCAGGCCGGCACAATATGTTACCTGATCGGGGGAGTGACTCCTAGAGTGCAACGGAGGCGCCGGCGATGAATTGTTTCCCTACTCCGGTAGGGCCGGTTTTCCCGCGTGAGGGACGCGCTTGACGAAGAAGGCGGCGGCTTGGGCGCGACGGGTGATCCGAAGTTTTTTAAAGACGTTGGTCAGATAGTTCCTGACGGTTTTGTCGCTCAAGTTCAACGAGGCCGCAATTTCTTTGTTCGTTCGGCCCTCAGCGACCAGCGCCAAGACTCGTTCTTCCTGTTCGGAGAGCGTGTTGTCCCCCTTCACCTGGTGACCGGAGGCGAAGCGTTGGACCCATCGGATCGCCCGCTCCACCACGGCGGGATCGAGAATCGACTGTCCTTCCGCAACGGTCCGGATCGCGTTCAGCAAGGAAGGCGCATCGATGTCCTTCAGAACATACCCTTGAGCGCCGGCGAGCACGGCCGCCAAAACGGACTCGTCTTCGGCAAACGAGGTCAAAAAAATCACCCGCGCGCTCGAATCGGCGGCCAGAATGTCCCGGCAGGCCTCGACACCCGATTCATCCCCCAGACGCACGTCCATCAGGATGATATTGGGCTTGAGATCCGTCGCCTTCCGAATCGCGTCGGCCGCCGTGGCCGATTCACCCACCACCAGAATGGATGGATATCGGCTGAGCAGTTGTCGGAGTCCCACTCGAACGACCTCATGATCGTCGACGAGCAGAACGCGGATGGCGTCGGGCTTGCTCGACTGCATGGCTGATTTCTTTAGGCGACTTGACCGCTCCCCTTTGGCTCTCTACGTTCTTCGAAAACGTGACCCCTCTTGACTTCATTCGGCGCTTGAAGCAACGCCGGGGTGAACCGCCAAGCATCTTTATGATACAGGCCCGATGAAGGGGAACTCTTCACTCAGTCGGCAGCGGGACATGGCAACGACGCATAAGACCGAGGCGGCCAGTAAGGCCGTCCCATCACTGGACCGGCCCTTCAGTTTGCGTCACGGTCGTGGTGCCGAAGGCGGGACTTGAACCCGCACGGCTTGCGCCACACGCCCCTCAAACGTGCGTGTCTGCCATTCCACCACTTCGGCAACAAGGAATGAACCATCGGATCCACGTTTCAGGCCCACACGTTTCTTCGTGGGAATCACGTCCCGCCACCTATCCGGAGAGAATTCGAAACGGGGAGCCTTTGTCATAGAGGGAGTTGCATTATAAAAGCAGACCAAAATTCTTGTCAATGAAGGGCCCCTCCGGTAGAATCCCTCCGCCCTTTCTTTGCTGGGCAGATCGTCTTGTGGAGGATCTCTTGGGTCTGGCGACCACGAGCAGTGCGTTCCGCGTCGAGCGTCGGCTGACCGGTCGTGTCGCGGCCTTTTTCGACGTGGACAATACCGTGCTTCCTGGAGAAGCCAGCGAAGTCCGTTTTTTCAGATGGTTGTGGCGACGGGGCGTCGTGGGGTGGCCGGAGGTTCGCGCCAGCCTCTCCTGGCTCATCCGTCACTTGCCTCCCCTTTCGCTGCATCCCCTGCGCGAGCGGAAACTGTACCTGGCCGGGAAACCGTCGCGCGTCATCCGCCATCTCGGCGAAGAGTTCTGCCGCGAGCAACTCTGCCCTCGCGTCTCCCCCACCGCGACGCGGGTGATTGAAGAGCATCGGAAAGCCGGGCATGCGATCGTGCTGCTGACCGGTTCGCTCGACTTTTTGATCGGCCCCATTGCCGCGGCCTTGCAAGCCGAACGTTGTTTCGCGGGGCGATTGGAGCAAATCGACGGCGTCTATACCGGCCGTCTGGTCCCCCCTTTGCCTTACGGACAGGGCAAACGGCGATTGATCGAGCAGTTGGCGCAGGACTTTTCGCTCGATCTGTCACGTTGTTACGCCTACGGCGACAGTCCGGGTGACTTTGAGCTTCTGCAGGCGGTCGGCCATCCGACGGTCATCAACCCGATTCGAGGAATGGCTCGCATGGCCAAGCGGAAGCGGTGGCCGATTCAGCAATGGCGATAGGCGCGGGCATGAAGTCTCGTTCCGCGCGGCGTTGCGCAAGTGAGCGACGACCCCCTAAAGAGACCGGTTGATTGAATCTTCCCTGTGAAGACGTGTTCGCCCATGCGCGTCACAGAGATTTTTCACAGCATTCAAGGAGAGTCGACGTTTGCCGGCCTCCCCTGTGTGTTCGTGCGGCTCACCGGCTGTCCCCTTCGATGTTCATGGTGCGATACGGACTACGCCTTTTACGGCGGCATGGAACAGTCGATCGATTCGATCATCGAGACGGTCCGCGCCTACGGCTGTCCGCTCGTGGAAGTGACCGGCGGTGAACCGCTGGCGCAGCCGGACTGCGGCTCGTTGCTCTCCAGGCTGTGCGACGAGGGTTTCACCGTTCTGCTGGAGACCAGCGGCGCCGTTGATACGGCTCCGGTCGATCACCGGGTGCGCGTGGTGCTCGACGTCAAATGTCCCGGCAGCGGGATGACGAACCGGATGTATTGGCCGAACGTCGAGCGGTTGCGCGCGCAGGACGAAGCCAAGTTTGTCATCGCGGATCGCCGGGATTACGACTGGGCGAAAGACATCTTGAGCCGGTTCGACCTGAATCGTCGGTGTGTCGTGTTGTTCAGCCCGGTCTTCGGGGTCCTGGACCCCCGCCGATTGGCCGAGTGGGTGCTGGCCGACCGCCTCCCGGTGCGGTATCAATTGCAGTTGCACAAGTTCATTTGGTCGCCGGACACGAAGGGCGTCTGAGTTCATTTCATGAAACAACCTCGCGTGATGTTCCAAGGATGGAGAGACGCACGCGACGGCGAGCAGCCAAGAGAAAGGACGGAAGTATGAAGGTCATGAAAGTGGACGTGCGAGTAGGACGGTGGGCCTCCGAGGCAATGGACGTGCTGGTTCTTTTCCAGTGCGAAGGGTCGGACCTTTCGGAACAGGAGACCGCTTCGCTTGACAAAGCGTTGGGGGGATCGATCTCCGACCTCCTTCGATCGAAGGAATTCGAGGGCAAAACCGCGGAACTCGTCCTGCTCCACACACACAGGAAAATTCCCGCCAAACGTCTGCTGCTCGTGGGGTTGGGCAAGAAGGACGCTCTCGGTCTTGAGACCATCCGCCAAGCCCTGGGTCACGCCGTCAAACGGGTTCGGCAAGTCAAGGCCGCCTCTTTCACGGCGGCTGTTCCCGCCGTGACGCCGCCGGACTCGACCATGATCGACGTCGCCCAAGCCATGACGGAAGGCGCGATTCTGGGCGCGTATCAATTCACCGCCTATCGCTCAGAACCGACGCCCGGACCGGACATACGATCGATGACGCTGCTGACCTCGCAATCATCCGATATGCGTCCGTTGTCGGAAGGCGTGCGGCGCGGGGTCGCCACCGCGGAGGCGGCCGTCTTCGTTCGAGACCTGTGCAACCATCCCTCCAACGTGATGACGCCGACCAAAATTGCCGAAGAAGCCAAGGCCGTGGCGAAGGAGGCGGGCGTATCGCTAAAAATCCTCGAACGAAAGGACATGGCCAAACTTGGCATGGGGGCGTTGCTGGGCGTCGCCCGTGGCAGCCACGAGCCTCCGAAATTCATCATCCTGGAGTATCATGGCGCTCGAAAGAAAAACGACCGTCCCGTCGTCCTGGTCGGGAAAACGATCACGTTCGACACGGGCGGGATTTCGCTCAAACCGGCCGAGAACATGGAACACATGAAGGCGGATATGACCGGCGGAGCCGAAGTCCTGGCCGCCGTGCGAGCGGCGGCGCGGCTCAAATTGCCGCTGAATCTGGTCGGTCTGCTCCCGGCGACGGAGAACATGCCCGGCGGCGGCGCGATGAAGCCGGGGGACGTCGTGAAAACATTGTCCGGCAAAACCGTCGAAGTCCAGAACACCGACGCCGAGGGCCGATTGATTCTGGCCGACGGACTGGCTTACGCCGCTCGCTACCAACCGGCGGCGATGATCGACGTCGCCACGCTGACCGGCGCCTGTGTCATCGCGCTCGGCCAGTTCGCCATCGGCATGTTCGGCACGGACGACACCTTGAAGGAGTCGCTGCGCAAAGCGGGACAACGATCGGGCGAACGGGTCTGGGAAATGCCGTTGTGGGAAGACTATTTCGAACAGCTCAAGAGCGACGTGGCGGACATGCGGAACATCGGCGGTCGCGGAGCCGGCATGATCACCGCGGCATTGTTCTTAAGCAAATTCGCGGGCGACTGGCCCTGGGTCCATCTCGACATCGCCAGCACCGACTGGAGCGAGCGCGAGCGGGCCTACATTCCCAAAGGACCGACGGGAATCGGCACCAGGCTCCTGATCCAATACCTCATGGACCGTTCCCTGTGACGCCCGTTCATCCAGCGCATGCCTTTGGCCGGCCGATCGGCGAAGAGGATTCGAGCCGCGCGGACGATTCACTTCTCCGCGGGGGCGGTGTCCGCATCCGGAGGTGAATTCCATGCTGATGTCGCGCGATACGATCGGGCAGCTTTTCATGATCGGCTTCGACGGCGCGGATCTTTCTCCCGATCTCGCCGCTTTCCTCAAGGAGTATCGACCCGGCGGCGTGATCTTGTTCGCGAGAAATCTTCAATCGATCGAACAGATCGTCGAACTCACCAATGCGCTTCAGCGATGCAGTCCGCAATCTCCCTTGTTGATCGCCATCGACCAGGAAGGAGGACGGGTGTCTCGACTCCCCAAGGAGTTCACCATTTTTCCTCCCTGCGAGATTCTGGGGCGGTGTCGGTCTCCCCGGTTGGCCTACGCAGCGGCGGAGGCGACGGCGCGCGAACTGCGAGCCGTCGGCATCAACATGAACATGGCGCCCGTGTTGGACGTCAACAGCAACCCCGCAAACCCCGTGATCGGAGACCGAGCCTTCGGCTCCACCCCCGAACTCGTGTGCGAGTTGGGATGGGCCGCGGCCAGGGGCCTGCAAGAGAACGGCGTCATCGCCTGC
Source organism: Nitrospira sp. (assembly GCA_024331125.1). Lineage (GTDB taxonomy): Bacteria > Nitrospirota > Nitrospiria > Nitrospirales > Nitrospiraceae > Nitrospira_D. The sequence goes on along the minus strand of JANDJI010000003.1, from coordinate 346,283 downwards.
GGCAAACATTTTCCCGGCCATGGTGACACGTCGGCCGATTCGCACTATGAATTGCCTATCGTCACGGCCTCGCGCGAACGGTTGGAGCGACTCGAACTGCTCCCGTTTCGGCACGCCGCGTCGCAGGGCCTCGCCGCGATGATGACGGCCCATGTGCTGTATCGCGCCCTGGACGAGAACCATCCGGCGACCCTCTCCCCGACCGTCATCGGAACTCTGCTCCGTCAAGAACTGCGGTACGACGGCGTTGTCTTGACCGACGATCTTGAAATGCGGGCGATCATCGACCACTACGGCATCGAAGACGCGACCGTGCGATCGGTTCAAGCCGGCTGCGACATCATCTTGATCTGCAAAGACCGCGACCGAGAAGCGGCGGCGATCGACGCGCTGGACAAGGCCGTCGCCGACGGAACGATCTCGACCGACCGTATGGCTCAATCGCTCGAACGGATCGCCCGCTTAAAACGGGGATTTCTGGCTTCCTCCCAACCGGCCGTCCTCTCCGATGCGACGTCGGTCGTGGGCTGCCAGGCGCACCGGACGCTGGTCCATACGATCGACCGGGCCACTGAGCGAAATGCGTAGCGCCGGCGAATGACGATCCGGCTCTCCGGTAACCTCGTCGTCCCTCGTCACGCCGAAGCCTCGCAGAACAGCAGACCGGAAGCCCTGACGGCTTGCGAGGCCCTCGCCGAGAGCCTAAAATGCAGCCATCCCATGCCGGCAACGCCCGGCAAGGCTCACGGCAGAAGATCAAGGAGAATTGCTCGGTGGAACGGTCTGCGTTCGGATCGCCGCGAGCTCGCAAAGGAGGAGATTTCTCCGCTCGAAAGAACGAATGCGGGGCACAGGCTTTCCACTTCAGTTCCTATCCAATGGCACTCATCCAGGCTGAAACCGAGCGTTGCCTCGCAGTCAATGCCGCCTATCTGGACACGTTCGGCCTCCGCCGCGAAGACATGATCGGAGGAACAACGTTCTGGACGTCTTTATGGCCCGATCCCAAAGAGCGACGTCGATTGACGGAGCGAGTCCTATCCGAACGGTCCGTGCGAAACATCGAGGCGTTGCTGGAGACCAAGGAGGGAAACCGGCGCCGATTTCTTGTCACCATCGACCTGGTTCCGCTCGGAACGCGACGTTGCTTTCTGACGACCTGCCACGACGTCACGGCCCTCCCCTTCTCCGATGACGCCCTGCAACAGCGCATCATCGCGCTCGAGGAGCAAATTGCGACGCACAGAGCCGCGCTGTGTAAGAGTGAAGAGTGGTTCCGCACGTTCTGTGACAACGCCCCGAACCTCGTGTTTCTGAAAGATGCGCACGGTCGATATCTCTATGTGAACCGCCGCTTCCAGTCGGCGTTTCGGATAGAGGAACAAGACATTCTCGGCAAAACGGACGAGCAACTCTTTCCGCGCGAACAGGCCAGCCAGTTCCAGACCCATGATCGCTTGGTTGTCAAATCAGGCGAGCCCATGGAATTTGAGGAGTCCGCAACTTGCGCGGACGGTCTCCGCACGAGCATCGTCGTGAAGTTCCCCATCCAAGACAAATCCGGGAATATCTACGCCACGGGCGGGATCGCCACCGATATCACGGACCGCAAACGGGCCGAGGAAGAACTCCGGCGCAGCCGGGAGGAACTCCGACGCCATCGCGCCCAACTGGAAGATCTGACGGCCAAACTCATTACGGCCCAGGATCTCGAGCGGCAACGGATCGCCCGCGATTTACACGATGACGTGAGCCAGCAGATGGCCGTGCTCCTTCTGGACCTTACCGCCCTGGAGCAGCGACCGCCGGTGCTGCCCGAACTGTGGATTCAACGGATCGCCTCCATCCGCGAGCAACTTGAACAACTCTCGGATGATCTGCACAACTTGGCCCACAAACTCCATCCCACATTACTCATGCATGTCGGACTGCAGGCGGCCGTTGAAGACCTCGTTCACCGCGTCGCCGCCCGGACGAGCCTCCGGGTTCTGTTGAAGATCGCTCGCGTTCCGCCCGAACTTCCCCACGACCAAGGGCTCTGCCTGTTCCGCGTTCTCCAGGAAAGTCTCCAGAACGTCGTGAAACACGCGAGGGCGACCGAGGCCACCGTCATCCTGGTCGGTTCAGCGAAAGGTGTGGGGCTGTCGGTAAAAGACAACGGTAAGGGATTCGATCCCGAGGAGAAAACGGTTCACTGCAAGGGATTGGGGCTGATCAGCATGCGGGAGCGGCTGAGACTGATGAACGGTTTTCTCAACATCCATTCCAGACCGGAGGAAGGGACGAAGATCTGCGCGTGGATTCCCTTCCATGAAGGTGCTCCATGACCCGCCCCCGTATCCTGATCGCGGACGACCATTCGATCGTGCTCGCCGGGCTCATGAAACTCGTCGAAGGCGAAGGTCAGGTGGTGGGAGCGGTGGAGGACGGCCGTATGTTGGTCACTGAAGCCCAAACCTTACGCCCGGATATTATCCTGCTCGACATTTCCATGCCACTTTTGAACGGTCTGGACGCGGCCCGACAACTCAAGAAACTCGTGCCGGAGAGCAAACTCATTTTCCTGACGATGCATGCCACGCCGACCTACGCCGCTGAAGCGTTCAAGGCCGGCGCATCCGCCTACTTGCTGAAACGATCCGCGGCCTCTGAGCTGAGACAGGCCATTCAAGCCGTCATGCGAGGCCAACATTATCTCACACCCCTCATCACGAAAGATGTTTTGGCCGCCGTGCTCCATTCCGCTCCCGGAGAATCGGTGCCGCACCGTCCCCCTACCGCCCTGACACCGAGACAGCGGGAGGTCTTGCAACTCGTTGCGGAGGGAAAGAGCGCCAAGGCCATCGCTTCCATTTTGAATATTTCCGTCAAGACGGTCGAGTTTCACAAAGCCCGGATCATGGAAGATCTCGGCCTCCATTCGACGGCTGATCTGACCAGATACGCCATAGCCGAAGGCCTGATAAGCCTCTGATCGTCTCCGAGACGGAACGCACCGGCTGGTGAATAGGCGGATAGAGTGACTCGTCGGCTTATGTGTTCTCGACATCCGCTTACCATTCCGATGAGCGTTGAGTGGTCCCAGGTAATCTCCTTTCATGCTTCTAGTAATGTCCCTAGTTTTCCTCGCCTCTGGATCCCTCTAAGAGAAGTATGCGGAATATGGAAAACATCCATCGACCAGGAGGTGTGCCATGGTGGTGTCACACATCATCGAGCAGGTTCGGCACGCGCTGGAGCAATTGGGCACCGATTGTGCCATGGAAGATGTCGTGGGGCTCTGCCCCGACTTGACGTGGAACCAAGTATTTTTGGCTATCGATTATCTGAGCAGGACGGGACAGATTCGTGTCACCATTGACAAAAACAGGACTTACCGGGTGCAAGCCGCTCGTGTCGAAACGAGCGAGCGTTCCTATGCGTCGATCTCCCAGGAGATCCATGCCGGCGAGGTCACCCCTGGGATTTCACAGCCAGGGGACCAGTCCGGCCTCGCTGAAAGAAAGCGTATATCTCTCGGCTGAGGAGCTGCTCAAACGGATCGTCTTCACAAATGGGTGGCACTCACGAGGGACTTCCGGCGAAATCTCGTTTTCCATTGAAAAAAGGAGGGAGGATGGAGACTCCGTTGGATGTCAAGGGAACTCCTCCCAAGGCTCACGCCCTTGAATCCTGCGTCGCACAAATCCTTTGCGCTCATCGACGTATCATCGATGACGTGCGAACCAGGCGCGGCAAGCCGACGGGAAAGGTTCGATGTCTGGAATGTGGAGCGATTTTTGACGATCCTCCACGGCCGTGACAGGCTCGTCGAGCCAGACGGCTTGTCATCTCCCGATCGGCAGGGACCGTCCTCGACCCGGTCATCTGCCTTGATGCCGGCAACAAGACGGGTCACGATCGGTCGGCCTGCGCGGCAAGTTTACTGTGTCTGAACCCGTACGCAAGATACACGAGAATTCCGACGACGGTCCAGACGACAAAGCGGATCCAGGTCAACTTGGGCAATCCCGCCATAAGATACAGACAGGCCGCGATGCCCAAGAGCGGGACGATCGGCATGAAGGGGAGGCGGAAAGGGCGAGGGTGCTCCGGTTTGGTGTATCGGAGCACCATGACGCCGGAGCAGACCAACACAAAGGCAAAGAAGGTTCCGATATTCGTCATATCGGCCGCGTCCCCGATACGAAACAAGGCGGCCAAGGTCGCCACGACCACTCCCGTCAGAATCGTCACCCGGTGCGGCGTCCCGAACTTCGGATGCACGACGGACAAGCCGGGGCTCAGCAGCCGATCCCTCGACATCGCAAAGAAGACGCGGATCTGCCCGAGCATCATCACGACGAGCACGCTGGTGATGCCGGCAACGGCGCCGACGGCGACCAGCGCCGCCCCCCATTTGATTCCGACGACGCTCAGCGCCTCGGCCACCGGCGCGTGGACATCGATTTGCTCCATCGACACCAGACCGGTCAGCACCGCCGCGACGGAAATGTAGAGGATCGTGCACACGGCCAACGAGCCGAGAATGCCCAACGGCACGTCGCGCTGAGGATTGCGGGCTTCCTCCGCGGCGGTCGAGACGGCGTCGAATCCGATATAGGCGAAGAAAATGATCGCGGCGGCGGCCCGCACGCCCTCGAATCCATTCGGCATGAACGGTCGCCAATTGTTGACGTCCACGGCGGGAGCTCCGACGGCGATAAAGAAGAGAATGACCCCCAGTTTGAGGACGACGATGAATCCGGCGGTGCGCGCGCTCTCTTTGATGCCGATCACCAGGATCAACGTGATCAGCAACACGATGATCGCCGCCGGGAAATTGGCGATGCTTCCCTCCGGCCCTCCCGCCCACTGGGGAGGATTGGTCGCCCAATAGGGCAACTCCAGCCCCGCGAGCGCGAGCAATTTGGTGAAGTAGCCGGACCACCCAATGGCCACCGCGACGCAGGCGACGCCGTACTCCAGGATCAGATTCCATCCCGTGAGCCAGGCGAGAAATTCACCCAACGTGGCGTATGAAAAGGTGTAGGCGGAACCGGCGACGGGAATCATCGCCGAAAACTCCGCATAACAGAGGGCGGCCAAGGCGCACGTCAATCCCGACAAGACAAAGGACAACATGATGCCGGGACCGGCCCCCGGCCGATACATGTCGCCAACGATGGCGGTCCCGACCAGCACGAAAATGCCGGTCCCGATGATCGCGCCTATCCCCAGCGCAACCAGATCCCAGACCGTCAAGGTCTTCTTCAGGCGGTGCTCGGGCCGTTCGGCATCCGCCAAGATCTGAGCGATGGATTTCGTCCGAAAGAGCCGGCCGGTCACCGATCCTCCGGCATCCCGGGCTGCACCAGAAGGAGTTGTCGGTTCGCTCATCTGAAGCTCCATGCGCGACCAAGCCTAGCGGGAGAGAGACGAACCTCCTCTTCTTTCGCTTCGTCGATGTGATTCATGATCGGGTCCGTCGTGCGGCGCGCAACAGAGCCGCAAACAACTTCTTATGGGCCGCGTGGCGGTCGAAGAGAAATTCCGGGTGCCATTGAACCGCCAGGAAGAAACGGAGGGTGGGTGATTCGATGGCTTCCACGATCCCATCGGGAGCCGTGGCGCTCGCGATCAGCGCGGGCGCCACTCGTTTGACGGATTGATGGTGAGAGCTGTTCACCAGCAACGTGGATCGCCCGACGATGCTCCGAAGCAGGCTCTTCGGCGCGACCACGACGGGATGAGACACCCTCGTCGCCTTGGTCTTCTGACGATGGTTCAACGCCCGATCAACCTGGGACGGGATATCTTGAAAGAGGCTCCCGCCGCACGCCACGTTGATCGTTTGCATGCCTCCGCAAATGCCTAAGATGGGGAGATCGCGGGCGCGGGCTTGATGGACCAGCTCAAGCTCGAAGTCGGCGCGCCGCTTGCTCACCAACGGAAACGGATACAGTTGGCGCTCGCCGTAGAGACGAGGAGGCAGGTCCGGACCACTGCCGGTGATCAGAAGCCCGTCAACACCGTCGAGCAATCGGCGCCTGGCGTTCGGCCCCGCCACAAGCGGGAGAATCAGGGGAATGCCGCCCAGTTCTTCGATCGCCCGAATGTAGCGAGCCCGTAAAAAATACGTCGGCTCCCGCCCGCCCATGTCTTTCCTGTCACCGGCATTGAAGTCCGGTGTCACGCCGATGACAGGCTTCATGACCTAGTAGGAGGGGCTGGCCGCCGGCTGCTCCGACGGCGTCACCGCGTCATCGCCCTCCGCTGCGACGCCGATGAATCGCACGGGACGGTCACCGGTCAGATGCTCCGGAGTGATGACGTAGGTTCCGTAGATGCTGGGGACCCAAATGCTTTTCGCGGTTTGTTCATTGAAACCGGAAAAGACGTAGGCAAGACCGCCGACGATCCCTCCCCCGAGCGCAAAGGCTCCCTTAAACGGAAAATATAAAATCGTCGCGACGGCCGACGCGGCGCCCATCCCGGCCCCGGAAGCCGTTCCTTGCTGCGTGTCGGCGGACGACGACTGGCTCCAGGAGGGAGCAGCCACCATGGAACCGTAGGTGAGGACAACGATGAACACCACAATCGAAACTCTCACGTGAGGTGCCTCCTTCCCTTGAGGGCCGCGACCGTTGATGACCGTGCGCGCATTCTCGCGGCATGATGATCACTGCGTTATAACAAATCCGCGGATGAATGCAAACCCTTTGCTCGGAAAAGCTACGGCGGCGATGGCGACGACGGATCGAGAGCCAGATCCAACTCCGACGCAACGTAGGCCGCCACATCCTCTCGCCGATCCATGACCAACCGGTCCAGCTCCGATACAAAAGCTGCGGCCGGGATACAGTGGTTCTCTTGAGTCAAGCCGGCTTCCATTCCAAGCGCCAGTTTACACCAGGCCACCGCTTGAACAAACAGATCCTCGATCCGTTGCTCGCGAGCCGAACGTTCTTCCGGCGCAATCGCCAGCAACGCCTCCGACAGCCGATCCATGAGTCGCAGCTCGTGCCGGAGGCGCGTCACCTGCCCAAGCATGACTTCCACGGAAACCTGTATGCCGGCTTTCCAGCTCCGTTTCTTGACGTTGAACACGCACGCCAGTACGTCGGTCGCCCCATCGACCGGCTCCGGGCCGAAGAACAACGTCACTCGGTAGGAAGACGATCCGCCGAAGAGTTCTTTCATCATAAGCGTGACATTGTAACATGAGACGTCACGGATCTCTGCGGGCGCCGATCTTTCTCGTCACGGCATTCTCAACTCAAATTGACGCCCTCGACGTTCAACGAATAAGATGCGACAGTATGAACTCTTCGGCGCACGACCGACGAATCGCTTCGATCCAACAGGCTCTTCGGGAAACGGAGGGGCTTGACGGATGGCTCTTCTACGACTTTCGCGGAAGCGACCCCCTGGCCTATCGGGTCCTGCTGCTCGACGCAGGCCGGCATGTCACCAGACGGTGGTACTACTGGATTCCGGCTTCCGGAGAGCCGGTAAAACTGCTTCACAGGATCGAACCCCGTGTCCTGGATGAGCTACCCGGCGACACCCGCTATTACGTGTCGTGGGAGCAACAACGAACGTTGCTCTCTTCTCTATTGCGGGACCGTCGGCGGATCGCCATGCAGTACTCCCCCTTCAATGCCGTTCCCTATCTTTCGCGCGTCGATGCGGGCACCGTTGAATTGATCCGCAGCTTCGGGATCGAGATCATCACGTCGGCCGACCTTGTCCAGCGATTCGAAGCGGTCTGGACCGACGAGCAACTGGAATCCCACCGCTACGCGGTCACGGCGCTTCGAAGAATCGTCGATGAGGCCTTCGCCCACATCAGGACGGCCCTCTCCAAGGCAAAACAGGTGACCGAATACGACGTGCAGCAGTTTCTCCTCTCACGCATCCATGACGCCGGCATGGTCACCTCCGGCGCACCTATTGTCGCCGTCGACGCCCACAGTGCCGATCCCCACTACGGACCGTCGGAATCCGGATCGGCCCCCATCTCCAGGGGCAACCTGGTGTTGATGGACCTCTGGGCCAAGCGGAGGGAACCGGGATCCGTTTACGGCGACATCACGTGGACTTGCTATACGGGCGACGCGATCCCCACCAAACACCGTGAGATTTTTGACTATGTCCGACAAGGTCGGGACGCGGCCCTGTCGTTTATCCGAGAACGGGTGGCCCAAGGCCGTTTTCCCCTCGGCTGGGAAGTCGATGAGGCCTGCCGCTCCGTGATCCGGGAAGCCGGATACGGCGATTACTTCGTGCATCGGACCGGCCATTCTATCGGCGAGGAAGTCCATGGCAATGGAGCCAATATCGACAACTTGGAAACGCGGGAGGAACGGCGTCTCTTGCCGCGCACATGTTTTTCTCTGGAACCCGGCATCTATCTTCCGGGCGAATTCGGCATCCGGAGCGAACTGGACGTGTACGTGTCGGATCGAGAAGCGGTGGTCTATGGAGAGCCGCTCCAAACAACCATTGTTTCCATCTTTTGACGGATATGGCCCGCCCCGCCGACCTGCTCCTTTCTTGACACCTCCTCGATAGGGCGGCTAGAGTCAACCAGGGAGAATTCTCCCGCAGCGCGATTGCCTCTTGCCAAAGGGAGCCGGCATGTTCGGCACAATGGGATTTTCCGAACTCATTCTTATCTTGGTGATCATCCTGATCATCTTCGGAGCAGGGCGCCTACCCCAAATCGGTGAAGGAGTGGGGAAGGCTCTGCGGAGTTTTAAGAAGGAAGTTCATGACGCTCCTCAGCCTGCCGCAAGTGCGACGGAAATGGAAGCATCCCCGATGCAAAGCCAGGCGGCGGCTGCCGCAGATCCTCCCTCTCATGCCGGTCCGCCTCCCACATCCAGATCGCTTGCCGCCTCCGTTCCCGGCCCGGAGATGACGCCGGGCACGACCGCCTCGATGCTCTACCAAGCAGGATCGGAGTCTCCTCAACAAGTACGAACGGCTCCGCCGCGAGAACAGCAACCTTCAACCGCATCGGATCAGCATGTGGTCTCGATGGAAGAACGGGCCGCAGCCCCTGTGCCCCCGCCTCGCGCGCAGTACCCGCCGTTGCCCGCCGGATCTCGACCAAAACCGCCTGCGAAACGTCCTTCGGCGATCGTCAACAAGGAGGCCGTCGCCCGCGTGCAGGCTCAACAGGCCGCCTTGAAAGCCAAAGCCACGAAGGCGGATGACCTTGTGTCTCCGCAAGAAATGCAACAGATGGGTGCAAACGTCGGAGACCTGGTGCGAACGTTTCGAGAGGCGGCGGCCGACGTCAGGGAAAGCATCGCCCCCCACGCGCACACGATTCAAACCGAATTGAATGCGGCACAAAAAGAACTTCAGCAATCCCTGGACGCCGCAAGACAGGCTCCTCCCGTTCAAGAAGACCGGTCACCTTCAGCGTGACCTGCCTGACCGTGCACTTGGTTCCTGTCTTCATCGCCGGAAGAGCATAAGGAGGCCGAGACATGCCTCGGAAGTCCCTTCGGCATCCGACAGTCGGGTGATGTTCGAGGCTATGATCAGGAGGTGGAACGTGGTGGATCGGCGTCGTAGCGCTGCCGGCTCCGATTCAAGGCATCGACCAAGCTCACGATGGACCCCTGCGCCTGCTTGTCGATCTCGACGAATTGAACGCCCATTCCCGGAAACATCAGATACCGCTCCATTTTGTTGCGGACCCACACCACCCTTGCTCTCGCCCTCAACTTCTCAAGAGGCCGATCGGGCAGGGCAAACTCCAGAGACAGTTCGGATCCGACCGCCATGGGCGAACCGCTCTCGATAAACAGACCTCCGCCTCCGATGCCGCCCGTGAGACTCTCGAACGTTTGCCCATCCGATGTGGTGCACCGCACTTTTATCGCGAGATTGGCCCGCGGATAGGCGCGGCAGTGGGCGAACCTGGTCCCATCATCGGCCAAGACCCGCTCAATGACCGCGCCCCACGGCACGTCGCCCAGCACTCGGCCCGTCGTATCCTGCACGACGATGACTTCTCGATCCGGATCGATGACCAGGGACTTGCCCGCGTAACCCGGTGTGGATGTGACGGAAAATTTCACGGTTGCCCGTTGCGTCCAAGCATTACGTCGGCTGAAGTACTTCCGACTCCTTGCCTTTATTCTGCACGGCGCTCACCACGGCGAGAATCCGCTCTCGGACCTCGGAAGCGATCTCTGTGAACTGCACTCCCATCCCCGGACTGAAGGTATAGTGATCGGCTTTCGGACAAATCCAGGCGACGATCCCCTTTGTTGGAAGCCATTCTTCGGGATTGTCCGGCAGCGAGAATTCCATGGCCAGTCTCGTTCCGATGGGAAGCGGCGACAGGCTTTCGATGAACATCCCGCCACCGCCGATGCCGCCGGCTCGACTTTCAAAGTGCTGCCCTTCCGGCGTGCGATAGCGGACGCGGAAGGTCAGCGCGACGCGAGGCTCCGATCGAACCTCCCTCTGAACCGGCAGCTTGCGACAGGCCATGATCTGGTCGATCACAAAGTCCCAGGACAAACTGCCGATCGGCTCTCCATTGCTTCCGATCAGAATGACCATTTCTCGCGCCGCGTCCAGCTCAAGCGCTTTCCCTCGATGACGGAGGCTCGATGCGACAGGGTATTTCACGGCTCCCCTCTCTTCGGTTCGCGTCGTTCGCTCATGTCCAGTATAGCGCGCCGTTTCCACTTGTCGAGAAAAAGAGACGAACGCTCCGCACGGAGGAGGAGGGTTTTCAGGAAAGAGACCGGAACGGCGAGCTAAAAAATGACCGCCCCGCACCGCTTGAGGGCCTGGGGGCTTGGGGACCAGGATGCGCGGGCGGGTCATCCGCCCGCTCTCCGGAACGGATTACGCGCTCTTGGCGTCGATATCCTGTTCGAAGATGCGAATGGGGGGATTTTTTCCCGTGATGGCGTCTTCGGTGATGACCACTTCTTTGATTTGTTTTTGGGACGGAGCGTCGTACATGACGTCCAACATCACCTCTTCCAAGATGGCGCGCAGCCCTCGGGCGCCGGTCTTTTGGGCGTAGGCTTTTCGGGCGACGGCTCCCAGCGCTCCCTCCGTGAACCGGAGCTTGACCTTTTCAAAGGAGAGCAGTTTTTCATATTGTTTGGTCAGGGCGTTTCGCGGCTCGGTGAGAATCCGGATCATCGCCCGCTCGTCCAATTCCTCCAGCGTCGCCACAACCGGCAATCTCCCCACAAATTCAGGAATCAAGCCGTATTTCAGAAGGTCCTCCGGCTGCACCTTGGCCAGCAGATCCCCCAATCGGACGTCGTGCCGTCCGCGCACGTCGGCTCCGAATCCCATGGCCTTCCGATTGAGCCGCTGCTCGATGATGTGCTCCAACCCGACGAACGCGCCGCCGCAAATGAACAGGATGTTGCTCGTGTTGACCTGGATGAACTCCTGATGAGGATGTTTTCGCCCCCCTTGCGGCGGCACATTGGCGACCGTTCCCTCGATGAGTTTGAGCAGCGCCTGCTGGACCCCCTCTCCGGACACGTCCCGCGTGATCGACGGGCTGTCGCTTTTTCTGCTGATCTTGTCGATTTCATCGATGTAGACGATCCCGCGCTCCGCCCGCTCCACGTCATAATCGGCCGCTTGAAGGAGTTTGAGAATGATGTTCTCGACGTCTTCGCCCACGTAGCCGGCTTCGGTCAACGTGGTCGCGTCGGCCAACGTAAACGGCACGTCCAAGAACTTGGCAAGGGTTTGCGCCAAGAGCGTCTTGCCCGTTCCCGTGGGCCCCACCATGAGGATGTTGCCCTTCTGAAGCTCGATGTCGTCAACCTCTTTTTCTTTGGACGAGATCCGCTTGTAGTGGTTGTGCACCGCCACGGCTAAAATCCGCTTGGCGCGCTCTTGGCCGACGACGTACTGATCCAGGTGATATTTGATTTCCGCCGGCTTTTTGAGCCTTGAAGAAATCTCTTCCTTGGCTTCCTCCCAATCTTCGGCGATGATGTCATTGCACAGGTTGACGCATTCATCACAGATGTAGACCGCCGGCCCGGCGATAAGCTTGCGGACTTCGTCACGGCTCTTCCCGCAGAATGAACACCGCAAATGCCGATCCGTTTTTTCCTGTTTGGCCATGTTTCCCCCGCTGTTACTTGCTCTTGGCCTCGTCCTTTCCGGCTGACTCGGGCAGTTTGGCCGTTTTCGGCGGCCTGGTGATGACTTCGTCGATAATGCCGTACCGCTTGGCTTCTTCGCCGGACATGAAGTAATCACGTTCGGTGTCGTGGGCGATTTTCTCGATCGGCTGGCCGGTATGTTTGGCCATGATCTCATTGAGACGGTCGCGGATCTTCAAAATTTCCTTGGCATGGATGTCGATTTCCGTCGCCTGCCCTTGAAAGCCGCCCAGCGGCTGGTGAATCATCACGCGGGCATTGGGCAACGCGAATCGCTTGCCTTTCGTGCCGGCGGTCAGCAACAACGCGCCCATGCTGGCGGCCTGGCCGAGGCAAATCGTGTTGATCGGCGGCTTCACGTATTGCATCGTATCGTAGATGCCCAAGCCGGCGGTCACGCTCCCTCCCGGCGAATTGATGTAGAGATTGATGTCTTTTTCCGGATCTTCCGCCTCCAAGAAAAGAAGCTGCGCAATGATCAGATTGGCGAAGACATCGTCGATGGGCGCCCCCAGAAAAATAATACGGTCTTTCAGCAGCCGTGAATAGATGTCATAGGCCCGTTCGCCTCGATTGGTTTGTTCGACCACAATGGGAACCAACATGTCCTATCCTTTCCGTAACGGGACCCGGCGTCACGCCACCCGACGCGCCCGTCCCGTCTTACCCTTGAATGACCGCATGGCGATAGACGAAATCCAACGCCTTGTCCCCCAATACCTTCGTGCGCAACTTTTCGATCGATTCCTGCCCACCCGCTTGGATCATCTTCACCAAATCGGCCAAGGGCAGTCGAAGCTCCGCAGCCAATCGGCTCACCTCGTTGTTTAGATCTTCCTCCGTGACGGCCAGCCCTTCTTTTTCCGCGATGGCTTCAAGGATCAACCCAACTTTCACGCGGCGTTTGGCCGTCTCACGATGAGTCTCACGAATCTGCCGACGCTCGTCTTCATCGACTCGATGAGTCGCACCGCCGCCTTGACCCCGTTGCCGCTCCTGGATCTTCTGCCGAACAATTGTATCAAGCTCCCGCTCCACCAACGACTCAGGGAGGTCAAAGTGATAGGTGTCGGCCAAATAGGAAAGGATCGTCTCCTTCTGCGATTCTTCGATTTCCTTTTTGAGAGCCCGCTCCATTTCACCGCGCAACTTGTCTTTCAGCTCCTGAAGCGAAGCGTAGGGCCCGCAATCTTTGGCAAACTCGTCGTCAAGGGCGGGAAGTTTTTTTTGCTTGATCGCGTTGACGCATAAGCGGAAGGTGACGGTCTTCCCGGCAACACGAGCATCCGGGTGGCTGGCCGGGTACGGCTGAGCGATCTCGACGACGGCTCCCTCACTTTTGCCCATGAGATGGGTATCGATATCGATCCCGAGCACGGAGGCCTTCGAGCCCACTTTGTGGAGGTGGTTTTCTTTCTTTGTGCCTTCAAGCGGTTCGCCTTCTAAAAACCCCTCCAGAGAAACCACCGCGTAGTCGCCTTCCGCCAGCAGGGTTCCCGCAGGCGCGCCCTCCAATCGGGCCTGTTGCTCGCGCAGGACATCAAGAGCTCGATCCACTTGCTCGTCCGTGACCGTTCGCTTGTCTTGTTTGAGAACGATGGGGTCGGGAGCCTTATAGCCATGCAATTCGAATTTCGGTTTGATTTCAACGGTAGCCGTAAACGTAAAGGGGGCGTCCTTTTTAATTGTGGTGCGGTCGAGGGACGAAATTTCCACTGTCACGGGACTGATCCCCGCCTCCTTCACCGCTCGATCGTAAAAATCCGGGACAAGGCTTCTGAGCACGTTTTCCTCGACCGTTTTTGCAAACCGCTTTTCCAAAAGAGCCAGCGGGGCCTTGCCGGCCCGGAACCCCGGAATGTGAACTTGCCGGTTCAGTTCCCCATAGGCCCGAGAGAATCGTTGCGCGACCTCCTCGGCCGGCACTTCGATCTTCAAGGCCCGTTTCATGGGGCCCAATTCGGTCATCTCCATCTTCATCGATGTTATCTCCGCAACTTCTTTCGGATGTTAGGACTTCTTGGCAACCGTTCTCGAAACCCCCTAAAACCCCATGGTGCGAGAGGGGGGACTTGAACCCCCACGGTTGCCCACGAGATCCTAAGTCTCGCGCGTCTGCCAGTTCCGCCACTCTCGCACAAGTCGGCTTTCCTGCAGAACAGGTTCCTTTTTTATTTTAGAACATCTTAAATCGCAAAAATACGCGACATTGTACAGCTTTTGTACCGTTGGATGCGTCCAAGTGTCAACCCATACGATCGGGTGATTTCGGCGCCATGCGGCCCGCTTCGGAGTCACCCCATCGACAGAGTTTCTACGGCGTTCTTGACGTTGTTTTCTTGATGAATTGATTCGCCGGACGGCTCCTCCCCTCACCTTGCCGCCCGGTGGAGTGCATGTTAAGATGCCGCTCTCTTAATAGCATGCCTCGCTGCGGAGAGGTGCGAGAGTGGACGAATCGGCGTGCCTGGAGAGCACGAGTCCTGGCAACGGGACCGTGGGTTCGAATCCCACCCTCTCCGCCAAACCAAGGCAAGGCAAAAGTAGAAAGTTTAAAGGCAAAAGTTTCGGTCATACGTACTTCCTAACTTTTCCCTTTTTACTTTTACCTTCGAGATTAAGGGGCCGGGCCCTGTGCGACAGAACCCTGTGAACCCCGCCAGGTCCGGAAGGAAGCAACGGTAAGCGGTCAGTTCTGGGTGCCGCAGGATCACCTGGCCCCGCATTTGAAGACGCAAGGAGCGAAACGTGAGGGGAACGGTGGCGCTCGCATTCAACGTTTTCTGTACGACTTCCTCTCTCTCTGCCCCTCACGCCTGACGGCTTTTTATGGATTACCAGGTCTCCGCCCGTAAATACCGCCCCGGCACGTTTGCTGATGTGATCGGCCAGCCCCACATCGTTCAGACGCTCTTGAACGCGATCTCGACCAAGCGCATCGCCCACGCCTATCTGTTTTCCGGGACTCGGGGCGTCGGGAAAACCACCGTCGCTCGCATTCTGGCGAAAGCCTTGAACTGCGAGCAAGGCCCCACGGGCCATCCTTGCAATCGCTGCGCGAACTGTCTCGAGATCGCCCAGGGGAGTTCCGCCGACGTCGTGGAAATCGACGGTGCGTCCAACACCGGCGTGGACGACGTGCGGGAGATTCGAGAAAACATCAAGTTCATGCCCTTCCGCGGTCGGTATCGGGTCTACATCATCGATGAAGTGCACATGCTCTCCAACTCGGCGTTCAACGCTCTGCTCAAAACGCTTGAAGAGCCGCCCGCTCACGTCGTCTTCATCTTCGCGACGACGGAGATTCACAAAATTCCCGCGACGATTCTCTCGCGCTGCCAGCACTACAATTTTCGCCGCATCGCGCGGGCCGAGCTCGTCGAGCGGCTTCGTCACGTCGCTCAAGAAGAGCGGCTGACGATTGAGGACCGCAGCCTCCTTGCGTTGGCCCGCGCCAGTGAAGGGAGCATGCGGGACGCCCTCAGCCTGCTCGATCAAGCGGTCTCCTTTGGAGGGAAGACGGTCCGCCATCAGGACCTTGAACTTTTGCTGGGCGCGGTCCCGCACGAATTGGTGCAGGGGTTCATCAAAGCGGTGTTGGCTCGAAACGGCCCCTCGGCGCTCGGCACGTTGGCGTCTCTGCTTGACCAGGGGCACGATCTCCGAACGTTCTGCGCCGAAGTCGTCGAGCAGGTGCGCAATCTTCTTGTGGCGTCCGTCGTCCCGACGTCACCCCAGCTCGAGAGCCTGATCGACGCATCTCACGAAGACATTCGGCAGTTGACCGAGGACGCCAAGGCCCTGACACCCGACGAGTTGCAGGGACTGTTGACGATCTTCATTCACACGGAAGAATCCCTTCGGTTGAGCGCTCATCCCCGGTTCGTCATGGAAGCGGCTGCTATTCGCGCAATCCGGTCGCTGAATCGATCCGCCGACATTGTTTCTTCCTCTCGGACATCGTCCGCGCCGGCCGAGCGAAAACCGCCCGTTCTTTCAGAATCTTCTCCCACCTCATCGGACAAATCCTCGGCACCGGCATCGAGTCTTTCCCCCGCCTCCCCTCCCCAAACCGGTTCGGCCGCTACCTTCGGTCGTCCATTGACGACCATCACGCGGCAATCCCCGCCGCCTCAAGGACGAATCCCTCCGCGGCAGCCTGATCGGCCGCACGCCCAAGAAGCGGAGAGCGCCGTTTCGGTTCCCGCTTCTCCAACAGGCGACGATCCTCGGCAACTCAATTGGGAAACGGTCCAGGAAGAAGTCGCCGCTTCCTTTCCCAATATCGCGCCGTTTCTGGAGGTCGGCCGATACCTCGGAATAAAAGACGGAGCCGTGACGATCGGATTTGCAAAACACAACGGTCTGGCGCGAACCAGACTGGAGAAGGAAGAAAACTTGCGCGCGCTGACCCAATTGTGCGAGCAACAAGCGGGGCGCCCGATCCGGATCCGAATCATCGAACTCGCGGACACCGATCCGCCGGGCCCGACCATGGCCCAAGTACGGGCGGCCAAAGAACAGGATCAACGACTGGTGCTCTTTGAGCGAGCCCGGGCCAATCCCATGATCAAGCAGGCGATCGAGATCTTCGGCGCCGAGTTGGCCGAAGTTCGTCAAGTATCCAAGAAGGAGGCGACCGAATGAAAAACCCTTTCGGCAATATGAACACGATCCTCAAGCAGGCCCAAGCCATGCAAGAACAGATGGCCAAACTCCAGGAGCAGGCGGCGTCCAAAACCGCCAGCGGGACGGCCGGGGGCGGAATCGTGACCGTGACGGCGAACGGCGCGTTACAGATCGTCAGCGTGACGATCGATCCCGAACTCGTCAAGAGCGGAGACGTCGAGATGCTGCAAGACCTGGTCGTCGCGGCCGGCAATGACGCACTGCGGAAGGCCAAGGACTTGATGGAACAAGAGATGAAAGCCTTGACCGGGGGGCTCAAGATCCCCGGGCTCTTCTGACGGTCGCGCGCATGGCAGTCGATCAACAGGGTCTCTTGGCACGACTGATCAAAGAATTGGTCCGCCTTCCGGGAATCGGCCAAAAGAGCGCGCAGCGACTCGCCTTTCATCTCATGAAGATGGAGCGGGAGGAGGCGCTGCGCCTGGCCGACGCGATTCGATCGGTCAAGGAAGGATTGGCGTTCTGCCGGCTGTGTCGCAACATCGCCGAAGGAGACCTCTGTGAATTTTGTCTCGATCCCAAACGCGATCGGACCAGGATCCTCGTCATCGAGGAACCGAGCACGCTGTACGCGATCGAACGGGCCGGCGCGTACCGCGGGCTTTACCATGTTCTCCTGGGCTCTCTCTCCCCTCTTGACGGAGTCGGTCCGTCGGACATCCGAGCCGAAGAGCTGGCCGATCGCGTCAAAACGGGCGGCGTGGAAGAAGTCATCCTCGCAACGAACCCCACCATCGAAGGAGAAGCCACCGCCATCTATCTCACCAAACTGCTCAAGCCGCTCGGAACGCGCGTGTCTCGCATCGCGTACGGAATTCCCGTGGGAACGGACATCGAATACGCGGACGAAGTGACCCTCCTCAAGTCCATCGAAGGGCGCCGAGATCTCTAACGTCAACCGTTCGCGGTTGATCCCGGCGATCTCCGTACCCGTTGACCCCCTTCGGTCATACTGCTATAGTTCGTAACCGTTCTCCATACTTCTATCATCGGACGGGGAGGGCCATGAAAGGCCGTTCTACCGCAAAACCGGCTCCTGCAGTTAAGTCATCGGGAGGATCCTCGAGATCCCGTCTGACCAGCCAGAAGAAGCCCCGCGCCGAAATGGCCAAATACCTGGACATCCGAAAAGACCTCGAGCGGCAGCGGGCGGCCATCCTCGAAGAGGCGGGCGGCGTGCTCACCAACCGACCGAACGTCCCGACGTTTCCCGATGTCAGCGATCAGGCCTCGGCGGAAGTGGATCAGAACTTCTCCATGCGAATCCGCGATCGCGAGCGGAAGTTGCTCAAGAAGATCGATGAAGCCCTGGACCGGATGAATGACGCGACGTACGGCATCTGTGAACAGTGCGGAGCCACGATCCCCTACAAGCGTCTGAAAGCCAGGCCCGTGACCACGCTCTGCATTGCGTGCAAGACCGCCCAAGAGGAAGAAGAACGGGCCCGTCGTTGACCGGCTTGTTCATTCCGGTGATCCACCGGTTCGCCCTTTCACGGAATAACCCTGCCAGGAAGCATGCGCGCGTTCTCACCTCCGCATGGTCGCCCCCGTGGAACGGAAACGGCGCGACCGGAGAAGGAATAAGGAATAAAGAAAGGCCGTTACGGTTTTAACGCCTTGACGCGCTCGCGCGCGCGAACGGCGCGGGCCTCTTCTTCGGGATTGCCTTCCACCAGAGCAAGGAATGTTTGGTATTCCGCAAGGGCGCGTCGGGGATTGCTCTCTTCGGATGCCTCGGCCAAGTTGTATCGGGCCACGGCATAATTGGGACGGAGCGTGACGGCCCGTTCAAACGCCCGTAACGCCGCACCTTTCTCGCCGAGTCTGATATGGACCGTGCCGAGATTATTTAAGACCTCCGGAACATTGGGTCTGATGGCCAGCGACTGGAGCATCTCCGTTTTAGCCTTTTCGAGTTGCCCCTTGGCTGCCCACGAGAGCCCCAGTTTGTGATGCGATTCGGCGAGCAGCACTTTGTTGCTGAATCCGCTCGCGATCGCCTTTTGGTAAGCGTCGGCGGCAACGTCGTAGTTTTTGTCTCCGCAATAGGCGAGTTGGGCGGCTTGACCGCGGGCGAATTGTTGCAGTGAAGAGAAGGGTTCTTTGTCTTCGCTTCCCTGTCCCTCAATGAGCGAGACGCCCTTGCCGTCTTGCGCGCCCTGAAGCCGATTGAGAAACTCCCGCCGGTACGGGGAGAACAACCGCACGTATGGATCGATGGCGAAGGATGCTTGGAGCAGGATCGGTCGCTTCGACGGGCCGGTCACCAGATATTGCGTGGTGCTCTTCTCATCGCCGGTTTCGAAAATCGCGCTCGCGTCCAGGTTTGATGCCGTTTCCAACTGAGCGACCGTCAGATAAAACTCGACCGCCGGTTTCAGACGAGACAACGTGTCCCGCAGCACGGGATAGGGGCCCAAATCAAGTCCCTTGGGGAAAGTAAACAGGGCGCCGACGAGCACGCCCTCTTCATCGAAAAAGTAGGATTCGTCGGCTTGGGACGCGCTTCTTGCTTGAGGAATCGTGATTTCTCGACCGCTTCCCCACACGTTCGACAGAGGCTTCGCCGGAGCATGTTTTTTCAGAAACTCGACTTTCTGTTCGCACAACGCCGTCGATTTGAGCAGCACGAGATCGGACGCCGAAGGAGGGAGGCTGGGGCGCACGGACGCTCGCTGTCCGCAGCCGGCGATGATACCGACACTCATCACCAAACCGATTGCCCAATAGACGGTCCTCTTGGCAATGTCTCTCACGGAAGAGAGCCTCCCTCGGCACAATCCTATTTTCTGCCTCTTATTTGCACGAGAAACAATACACGAAATGGGCTGGGCTTGCGAAGGGTGTGCGGCCGGTTTCTTGGTCAAGAAACCGGCCGCAGGTGGTGAGCCGTTTCGTCTAGCGACGCTGAGAATGCTCCATCGCGTCTTCGGCCGTGTAGCCGAAGAGATAGGGACTGCCGGACCCCAGCACGTAAAGCGGCCGATTGATCCCATAATCCACGGCATGGCCGAACGGATGTCCCAAAAATCCGACCCAACGAAGGGGATGGTCGTTGATCGGCGATCCGGCGGCCGGATCCGAATAGACCAGCGCCGTCGTATCAAGAATACTGTAAATACTCGTCGGAGGACCGTGCTCCTGGGCGCTCATTCCATCTTGGCCGGTTGTTGCGCATCCGGCGGATATCAGCGCCAACGAACCCACGATCATCGTCCACAACCTTGCCCCCATAGGATCACCTCGCTTCTTGCTCTCTCCGGAGACAGAAGATCGACCGGAGTTGCGTCCGTATCCGAAAAAAGTGTAGCCGACGCACCCCGTTCTGTCCAGGAACCGCGAGATCTTCTCATCCATCGCGTGTGACAAGGCCATGGCGCAGAGATGGC
This sequence comes from Nitrospira sp., assembly GCA_024331125.1. Classification (GTDB taxonomy): domain Bacteria; phylum Nitrospirota; class Nitrospiria; order Nitrospirales; family Nitrospiraceae; genus Nitrospira_D. The sequence continues at coordinate 326,044 of JANDJI010000003.1, read as the reverse complement.
TAGCGGGCTGTGGTAAGGACAAGGAGAAGAAAATGGTGGGCGATACAGGTATCGAACCTGTGGCCTCTTCCGTGTGAAGGAAGCGCTCTACCACTGAGCTAATCGCCCATCGTGGCGGAGTCTAGCACGGGCTTTCTCATCGGTTCAATCCGCTCTTGCCTTGAGAACTTGCTTCGAGAACTTTGATAAGATGATTCCGACGCCCGGTTATCCGAAAGCCGCCTTGACTTCGCAAAAACGCGGTTCCTAGAATGGGCCCCTTCACTCAAGGATTGCTGATCCATGAGAGACGACATCGTCATCATCGGCGGCGGACTCGCCGGCTCGGAGGCGGCGTGGCAGGCGGCCACCCGCGGCGCCAAGGTGACGCTCCATGAGATGCGCCCCAAGGAAATGACCCAGGCGCACAAGACCGGAGGGTTGGCCGAGCTGGTGTGCTCGAATTCGTTGGGGTCCTCGGACCCTGAGCATGCTCCCGGTATCCTCAAGGAAGAGATGCGTCGGCTGGGTTCGTTGATCATTTCTTCGGCGGAACAGGCCAGAGTTCCCGCCGGATCGGCGCTGGCGGTGGATCGCGAGCAATTTTCCTCGGCGATCACCCGCGCCTTGGAAGGTCACCCGAACGTCAGGATCATCCATGAAGAAATCACCCATATTCCCGGCGACTGCGTCTGCATCGTGGCCACCGGACCGTTGACGTCGGACAAACTCTCCGAGTCCATCCGCGCCGTGACTCAATCCCAGCACTTGTATTTTTTTGACGCCATCTCGCCCATTATCGACGCGGAGTCGATCGACATGGACGTCGTTTTCCGCGCCTCCCGCTACAATGCGGATTCGGACGATTACCTCAACTGCCCCATGACGGAGGACCAATACAACACGTTCTACGAGGCGTTGATCGCAGCCGAGAAAGTGCGCCCGAAAGACTTTGAAAAGATCCCCTATTTTGAAGCCTGCGTTCCGATCGAGGTCATGGCGGAGCGCGGCCGCCGCACCATGCAGTTCGGACCGCTCAAGCCGGTCGGCCTCATCGATCCGCGCACCGGCCTCCAGCCCGCCGCCGTGGTTCAACTGCGGACGGAAAACGTCCACCGCACCTGCTACAACATGGTCGGTTTTCAGACCAAACTGACCTATCCGGAGCAAAAACGGGTCTTCCGCCTGATTCCGGGCCTGGAACGAGCCGAGTTCCTCCGCTACGGGAGCCTGCACCGCAACACCTTCATCAATTCGCCCAAACTGCTCACACCGACCCTGCAATTCAAGGCGCGTCCCACGTTGTTCTTCGCCGGGCAACTGATCGGCGTCGAAGGCTACACCGAATCCGCGGCCATGGGGGGGTTGGCCGGCATCAACGCAACCAGGGTGCTCAACGGCGAGCCGCCGGTCACGCCGCCGCCCACGACGGCGCACGGCGCCCTCATCGCCCATGTGGCCCTGTCCGACCCGCGCCATTTCCAACCGATGAACACCAATTTCGGCCTCTTCCCTCCGCTCACCGGCTCGCCGAAAGACAAGGTGAAGAAACGTCGGCTGATCGCGCAGCGGGCGCTTGAGGATTTCGATTCATGGAAGACCAGATTCGGGCTTTCATGAGGTTTCTCGAAGGGGAGCGGAACGCCTCCGCCGAGACCGTCCGCAATTATTCGTCGGACCTCCGGCAGTTATCGGCCTTTCTTCGGAAATCCGAAGAAGGCGGGCACCCGATTACCCCGGCCCGCGTCACGACCGACGACGTTCGGCGTTATCTCCATTGGCTGGACCGACACGGCGAGAAGGCCTCGTCACTGGCCAGGAAACTGGCTTCCATCCGGAGTTTTTATCGGTTCCTGATCGGGCGCGGCCTCGTATCCGCCAATCCCGCCGAAGACATTCGCAGTCCCAAATTACCGAAGCCGCTCCCCCGCGTCCTGACAAAAGACGACGCCGATTCTTTGATGGAAATTCCCGATGAACGGTCGTGGCTCTCGTTGCGCGATCGCGCCCTCCTCGAAACCTTGTACTCCACCGGGGCCCGCGTGAGTGAGGCGGTCGGCATGAACTGGAGCGATCTCGATCCCGTCGAAGGTCTGGTCCGTTTGCGCGGGAAAGGTGCCAAGGAACGGATCGTCCCGATCGGCGAGGTGGCTCTTCTCGCCGTTCAGCGGTATCGGGATACCCTGCCGGCCACAGTCGCCCGTTGCGAGTCGTCGGCCCCCGTCTTTGTGAATCACCGTGGAGGCCGCCTCACGACGCGGAGTGTCGCCCGACTCGTGACTCGCTACTCCGGACACCTGGCCGGTGGCGCGGTGAGTCCCCATACGTTACGACATTCCTGCGCCACGCACCTGCTCGATGAGGGGGCGGACCTCCGGTCCATTCAAGAGATGCTGGGCCACGCCTCGTTGAGCACCACGCAGAAATACACTCATCTGGCCGCCGATCAACTCGCGGCGGTCTACGACCGAGCCCACCCGCGGGCACGCCTCTCCGCCGACGACCTCCAGCAAAACGAACAGGAGCCGTCATGACCATTCGATCCACCACGATTCTCTCCGTCCGCCGCTCCGGGCGGGTGGCCATGGGATGCGACGGCCAAGTGACCGTCGGCACCACGGTAATGAAACATAACGCCAAGAAACTGCGGCGGCTCCATCACGATCAGGTCTTGGCCGGTTTCGCCGGCGCCACCGCCGACGCCTTTACCCTGTTCGAAAAATTCGAAGCCAAATTGGAGGAGTATCGCGGGAACCTCACGAGGGCGGCGGTCGAGCTTGCCAAAGACTGGCGGACCGACCGCGTGCTGCGCCGGTTGGAAGCGCTGCTCGCGGTGGCGGGCAAGGACCAGTCGTTCATCATCTCGGGAACCGGCGACGTCGTGGAGCCGGAAGACGGAATCTTGGCCATCGGCTCCGGCGGGGCCTATGCGTTGGCGGCGGCCCGGGCGCTGCTCAACCATTCCGACCTGGACGCCGCAACCATCGTCGCCGAAGCGATGAAGGTCGCGGGCGGCATCGACATCTATACGAATCAGCAGATCATCGTCGAAGAATTGCAGGGGATCGCGAACCCATGACTCAACAGACGCCGCATACCGCACCGCTCAACCTCAACAGTCTCACGCCCCGTCAAATCGTCGAAGAGCTCGATCGGTACGTCATCGGGCAAAAGGACGCCAAGCGCATGGTGGCCATCGCGCTCCGCAACCGGTGGCGTCGCCAGCAGTTGCCGCCCGATCTCCGCGACGAGGTGATGCCCAAGAACATCATCATGATCGGGCCGACCGGCGTGGGGAAAACGGAGATCGCCCGGCGGCTCGCCAAGCTGGCGCAGGCGCCCTTCATCAAGGTCGAAGCCTCCAAGTTCACGGAAGTGGGCTACGTGGGACGCGACGTGGAATCCATCATCCGCGACCTGACAGAACTGGCCATCAACATGGTGAGGAGTCACAGACTGGAGACCGTTCAGCAGAAGGCCGAACAACAGGGTGAAGAACGGCTGCTCGATCTGCTCTTGCCGCCTCCCCCCAGGCCGCCTTTCATGGAAAGCGACGAGACGTCCCATCCGCCCCATGATTCCTACGACACCACCAGGTCGAAACTGCGTCTGCAACTGCGAGAGGGAAAACTCAACGAGCGAACCGTCGAGATGGAAGTCAAAGAACGGGCGTTGCCGATCGGCGTCATTTCGAACATCGGCGGCCTCGATGAGCTCGAAGGAAACCTCCGGGACATGCTGGGCGGCATGTTCCAGGGCAAAAAAAAGAAACGGCTGATGAAGGTGCCGGAGGCTTTGAAACATCTGACCCAGGAAGAAGCGCAGAAACTGATCGACATGGACGACGTGGTGCGCGAGGCCATCGACAAGGTCGAACAGACCGGCATCGTCTTCTTGGACGAAATCGACAAGATCGCCGGACGGGAGCGGACCATGGGGCCTGATGTGTCGCGCGAAGGGGTCCAGCGCGACCTGCTGCCGATCGTCGAAGGCTGCACGGTCAATACCAAACACGGGCCGGTGGTGACGGACCACATCCTCTTCATCGCCGCGGGCGCGTTTCATGTCGCGAAGCCCTCCGATCTCATCCCTGAATTGCAGGGCCGATTTCCCATCCGCGTGGAATTAAATCCCTTGTCGAAAGACGATTTTGTGCGTATTCTCACGGAGCCGAAAGGCGCGCTGGTGAGGCAATATCACGCGTTGTTGGCGACGGAGGGCCTGACCGTTGAATTCACAAAGGACGGTCTCGAGGCGATCGCCGACATGGCGGTGCAAGTCAACGAACGGACGGAGAACATCGGCGCCCGCCGCCTCTTCACGATCATGGAACGGCTGTTGGAAGAAATCTCGTTCGCCGGGCCGGAATGGCCCGACAAAGTCGTGAAGATCACCGCCGACTATGTGCGTGAACGGCTGAAGGACGTCGTCAAGGACCAGGATTTGAGCCGGTATATTCTATAGCCCAACCCCGCCAGGACAAGCCCGTCACGAGCGCCTCTGTCTGCTCCTCGCGCGAGTCCCGGCCCATCTCACGCTGAGAACACACCATGAACCGACTGATCAAGAAAGCCAGTGTCCTGATCGAAGCCTTGCCCTACATCAGAACCTTTCGCGGGAAGACCGTCGTGGTCAAGTACGGCGGCCACGCCATGACGGAGGCGTCGCTCAAAGAACGGTTCGCGCAGGACGTCGTCTTGTTGAAATACGTCGGCATCAACCCCGTCATCGTGCACGGCGGCGGCCCTCAGATCGACAAGATGCTGACACGGCTCGGCATCCAGGCCAAGTTTCGGCACGGCGTGCGGATCACCGACCAGGCCACGATGGAAGTGGTCGAGATGGTCCTGGCCGGGCAAATCAACATGGAAATCACCGATCTCATCAACCGGCACGGCGGCAGCGCCGTCGGCTTAAGTGGCAAAGACGGAGGCTTAATTCGGAGCAAGCCGCTCACAGCCAAGGCTTGGGCCGAGAGTCTGGAACGGGATTGGGACGGGGAAGACGGCGACTTTGGCTTGGTGGGGGACATTGAAAAGGTAGACCCGGGACTTCTTCGGAATCTTCAAGAGGATCACTATATTCCAGTCATCGCCCCCATCGGATCTGATCGGCAAGGCAACACCTATAATATCAACGCCGATCTTGTCGCCGGCGCCGTGGCCGGCGCCCTCAAAGCCGAAAAGCTCGTCATGATGACCGACATCAAGGGCATTCGCGACGCCAAGGGCCATCACCTCTCCACCGTCTCGCGCAAGGACGTCCAGCGAATGGTCAAAAAGGGGGTGATTACGGAAGGCATGTTGCCCAAGGTCCATGCGTGCCTCGATGCGCTGGAGGCCGGCGTCGGAAAGGCCCACATCATCGACGGGCGCATCCCGCACGCTGTTTTGCTGGAAATCTTCACACGCCGAGGCATCGGCACCGAAATCGTCTCCTAGGACCGTGCGCGATCGTCTGCATGCTCATCTCGAAGCCATTGTGGGCGAGCGGCACCCCCTGTCTGCTCCGCTCCATCTCCAGCAAGTGGAACAGTATCTGGCGCGGCAATTGGCCTCCGCCGGCTTGACCGTCACGACGCAGGAGTTTCACGCCATGGACGGCCTTCACCGGAACGTGATCGGGATCGTTCATCCAACCTCGATATCGGCGAGAGAGGCAGAGCCTCCTCTGATTCTGGCCGCCCATTACGACACGGTGGAAGGTTCGCCCGGCGCAGACGACAACGCAAGCGCCCTTGCCGTTCTTCTAGAGGTCGCGCACCGGATTGGATCTGAACAGTTCCAGCGGCCTGTGCAGCTCATCGCCTTCGCACTCGAAGAACCAGGACTGTTCGGAAGCCAGGCCTACACCGCCCACCTGGCGGCCACGGGGCAATCGATCCACGGAGCCATCGTCTTGGAATGTGTCGGCTACGCCAGCAACGAGGAAAGATCGCAAACGATTCCGCCCGGCGTGCCCATTTCGGTCCCGACCATCGGCAATTTTCTTGGTGTGATCGGCAATCAGGCATCGGCCCCTTTCACCCAGAGTGTGGCTCACACCATGGCCCGACACATGCCGATCGTACCGCTCGTCGTTCCGGGCAACGGCGAACTGTTGCCGGACACCAGACGAAGCGACCACACCGCCTTTTGGGAGCGGGGCCTTCCCGCCGTCATGCTGACCGACACGGCCAACTTTAGGAACCCAAACTATCATCAACCAACCGATACGATCGACACGTTGAACCTGTACTTCATGGCAGCCGTCACCGACGCAGTCACAGCGGCGGTCATAGCCTTAGCGAGAGAATCTGACTCGTAGCTTTCCATCGTCGAGATGGCTAGACTGTCCCGCCGGCAGACCTTCATATGAGATGAACTGCCCATGAAGCCGTTCATAGGTTCTCAAGAACAGACCAGCCGCTTCAATGAAGATGAAGCGGAACGGGAGTGTCGCGAGACATGCTACATTGGGAGACCGATTTGATACGGCGGAACTGTGGTCCGTTTCCGAGCGACTTCTCGTTCAGGTTCAACGTCAGGACTTGCTGACTCGATATCACAAAATGCGATAGTAAAGTCTGAGCTATTGCCTCGTTGTCTGAGAGTGGAGGGATCGGTTCATGACAGGCACTGAACACGTACCGCCTCTATCCCCGCCTTTCGATGACAAGCTTATTGAAGACTTTCTTCAATGGCCTGAAAGCAATGGATTTGAATGCAAACGGTTGGCAGGAAAGTTAACCTCGGTTCTCGAAACTGTTGTTGCCTTTGCTAATACAGACGGCGGCATTATTGCTCTAGGTTTCGAAGATCCGGGGAAAGCCAAGGGGCGCGACCGTGTGTATGGCATCCAAGAGAACCCCACCAATTGGGACGAACTGAGACGACATTTGCAGTCACGTATTACCGAGCCGAACTTACTTGCCTGCTCACCGATTGAAATTGGATGCACGCTTCGCAATGGTGAAAAGGGCTCAGTCGTCTTTCTGAAGGTGGAGAAAAGCACCCGCATCCATTCCATCGTTGACGATGGCACATGGATCAGACTCGACAAAGGTAATAAGGAGCTGACGGCCAACGAGATTACGGACCTTTCCTTCGCCAGAGGAACTATTTCCGCGGAAGCCCAATTGGAGCCGATCGAAATTGATCTGCTCGATACCGACTATTGGAAGCAGTATGCCCGGCATCGCAGATTGACGCGCCCGATTGTCGAAGCCATGAAGCACGTAGGTCTCGCGCGGCCAGACGCGCAAGGAATTCTACGCCCCACACGTGCGGCTGTTCTCCTCTTTGCCGAAGAACCATCCGGCCTTCTTGGCAGCAAAGCGGCTGTCCGAATCTTCCACTATCGAGGTCACAAAATCGAGACCTCGCCGCAGCCCAATTTGCTCAAACCACCTCGGACAATCACTGGCCCCATCATCCGCCAGATCCAAGATGCAATCGATTATGTCGTCGGTGAGCTGGCCAGCGGGATACAGATGGGGCCGCTCGGATTTGATGTCGTTCAACGTTATCCGCTTCGCGTCATCAAGGAAGCCATAACGAACGCCGTCATTCATCGAGACTATCGGTTGGCTGCCGATGTGCACGTTCGCATATTTTCTGATCGCATCGAAATTGAAAATCCCGGTCTACTTGTTGGTCCCGTCACTGCGGCCAATATCAATACTATCGGCACACATGCCAGGAATTCGTCGCTTATCAACCACCTGCGTGAATTTCCTTCTCCGCCAAATCTCGATGCCGGAGAAGGGGTTCGCATGATGTTTGGAACGATGCAAGCCGTTGGGCTCTATCCTCCGCTCTATTTGACTCGCCCGCATATTGACCGGGAATCCGTGATCGTGTTTCTCCTTAATGAGCATCGACCGACGGCCTGGGAGCAGGTCAATCGCCACATCGATCAGCACGGTTTTATCGGCAATGCGGAAGTCCGTGCAGCTATGCAAACGAATGACGTCCTCACTGCATCCAAGCAGCTCAAGAAGTGGTGCGAACAGGGTCTCCTGATCGTTGTCAACCCAGAAGCCGGCACCCGAGCTCGTCGATACAGCAAACCCAATATGCCTATACCCTCACAGTTGTTTTCCAACCTGGAAAGAAAACAACGGGCGGATAAAGAAGAACACGTGTAAAGTCAGTCACTTTCAAATCTGTTGTTTTCCGAAGTCAGAAGAGTGACTTGCAATTGATAAGCGCGAGGCATCCCAGGTTAGTCAACCATTTGCCGCCCACCGTTGCCAGGAGCTCGACAACAACGTCTCGGCCAACCATCTCCTATCACCGCTCGGATGACCTGTTCGCCTGCACGCTTCACTGCGGTTCTCCATGAAAGACAGGCTTCATACTCAAACCCTCAAGGCCATCCGCCGCCTGTTCGACCGGCTCGATTACCACCAGCTTGGTCCGGTCTATTGTTACGAAGGAGGCGAGGAGTTCTGGCGAGCCAAGCGAGAGCCCTGTCGCCGGTTGGGGACGAACATCGCCGAGGCCCTGGTAAGAAAACTCTCGTCTGGTGGCCGAAGCCTCTACGTCGGCGCCGGAGTCGCTGAGTTGCCCTGCCTGATGGCTGAATCATTGGAGCTGCACCGGCAAGTCGAACCCTATAACCTCCGCCGGGCCGAAGTGACCATCCTCAACCATGCTTGTCAGGGCAGCGGGATCACCTTTCGCGCGCGGACCGCCGAAACAGCGCAGGGGCTGTTTGATCATCTCTGGATCGTGAGCGTATTGAACGATCCAGAGCGGTTTCCTGACCTCTCAGCCCTGTCGTATGGCAACGCGAACCCGATCACGTTCAACAGCGTGCGATTCGAGCGACAACGCCGCACGGCGCTATCAATCGTCAACCGATGCCTGGCCAAGCTGAGCTTGCCCGCCCTGGTCACCACCTCGATCGAAGAAGTGGTCTGGATCGCCGACTGGTGCCACCGGCACCGGGTTCGGTATCACGTGGAGCGGAAGTACTATCCGACGGCGCTCGTCGGTGATCCGGTGTGTTTTATACGACTGTCTCAGGTCTTTGGGGAACGTGGAAAAGAAAAATTCTCCCTACACCACAAACCCGGTCGGCCTTGACGGGGGATTCAGATAGGTGCGGGCGTAGCGCACATACGCGAAAGGGCTCAGTCCGCTGAGTTGAACACACTATCATCGATAGACGTCTTTGCGGTGTTCGATGGACAGCACGTCCAACCACTCAGAGCCAACACGGCGGTAGAGGATGCGATAGGGCCAAACGCGGTAGGACCAGGCCTTCTCTTTCTGGAACCGACCCTTGAGCGGCTTGCCATCGGTCGGATTCCGAGCGAGGTGACGGAGTGTTTCTTTGATTCTGTCTTTGGTCGGTGGGTCGAAGTCCTCAAGATCCTTCAATGCCTGGGGAGTCAGGCGGACTTGCCTCACTGAGTCTCACCAAAGACTTCTTTGAAGGAATGGAACTTGCCGGCTTTGGCTTCCTTCAGCCCCTGATCGAGAGCCTCGACCGCCTTCGGGTTCGCCAGCAGCTCGAGTGTCTCCATCCAGCTCTCGAACTCGTCGGCGCTCATGACGACGGCCTTGGGCACGCCGTTTTTCGTGACGACGTATCGTTCGGAAAGCCGGTCCACCCTCTCCACAATTGCGGAGAATCGGTTCCGAGCCTCTTTCAGGGAAATTGTCTTGCTCATGATCGCCTCGTTTTTGATCTAGAGTGTACAGAATTGTGGCGACACCCTCAAGACCGGGAGAAGAAAAGAAGCACTGTTATGTTGCTGACCCCTGACAGCCGCTTTCCCCCCTTTCAGTGAAGGAAAGGCTGATGAGCGTGGAGAAGAGCGGCCATGCTCTCACACGCAGGAGGAAGAGGCCACGGATGGTGGCCTCGGCTGACAATGTTAACTCGCGAGCTTGATGCCCCTGATGTCACTCATCTCACACGCAACTTATTAATTTTATTCGTGAGAGAAGAGACAAGCCACGAGAACCCCTAAGGCCACTCAAGTAAGACCAAGAGACAACCGATCTTCTTTTATCCGCAGGGGAACTTGGCCATCAACTTTAGCAGCATGTGAACAAACGAATTCACTTGCACCTTCTACAGTCTATGCTAGTCGCCTTCCGTAGCTGCCATAAGAAAGGTTTAAGGGGAACATTGAATGGCGTGGGTTATCCGTTTGGCTAAATCGAGCCCGTTGTCAAGTGAGTCTTTGGCACAACTTCTTGCGGAAGCTCCTCGGGTCTCAAGCCTGCGCGAGGCAGTTGATATTGTCATGCGGGCCATCCACGGCTTGCCCGAAATCATGGGCTGTGAGCTCTCTCAATATAGAGGTCTACCTCGGTCGCGCTGCGGCAAAACCCGCACGCCTTCAGCAGCGCTGGGGAGACCGCCTTTTCTGGTTCGAGGGGTGGCGGTCAACCATTGCCATGGTCGCGTTCCGGACACATACCTCACTGATGCGCACCGAAAAGTGGGAATTGGCAGCCCAGCGCTTCATCCGGTTTCTTGAACAACGTCGTGTGCTCTGTTGTGCCAATGTGGCCGCAGGAGGCGCGGGCCGGTGGCCCGATACGCGGGAGACGGCGATCTACCTCGTTGCGCGGAAACGCAGAGGCCGACCTACCTTTGAACCAACCGACGAAGAGCGAAAGCTCGCCGTGGGTGACCTCATTGATCAAGAGTGCTTTGAGGATGCGGAGGCAATGCGCGAAGCATCAAGACTATTCCTGCATCCCGAAGAAAAGGCCGAACATGAATGGTTTTCAACAGAAACTCCTCCGCATCGAAATGGCAAGTCGGAATTATTCGAGGAAGTAAGGCAATGTCGGCTGTGCCGCCACCCAGCACAACCAGGGAACTACGGATTCTGCGGGTATCACCGGAGGTGAAAGAACAAGGCCAGAAGTAGCGCTCGCACAGGAGAAACAGCGGTCATGCCATTAGAGATCGAGACCTTATGGAAACAAGTGGGCTTTGATCCAAACCGCAGCAACGGGAGGCCATTCTACACACCGAGGGTCCCTTATTGATCACGGCAGGCCCCGGGACGGGTAAAACGCGCGTGCTCCTCTGGCGCACGGTGAACCTGATCGTCTGTCACGAGGTCAAGCCGGAGGAGATCTTCCTCGGCACCTTCACTGAAAAAGCTGCGCGGCAGCTTCGTCAAGGCCTCACTGCGTATCTCTCCGAGGCCTCGAAGCTGACCGAACGCATCTATCATTTTTCGCGCATGTACATCGGCACGGTCCACTCGATGTGTCGGCGCATCCTGTCTGATCGCTGCTTCTCGCGCGAGAGGATGCGACCGGGGAACGTCAAACTGATCGACGAGCTGGACCAGTACTTCTTGGTGCTTGATGAGTGGGATGAGCTCCTAGAGGCTGCCGGTTTCAAGCGTGAAGGGAACGAGACGATCACGGAGTACCTCACCGGGCGTCGATCGAATTCGCGTCACGCAGCCGCCGCAGCGGCGATTTCGTTCTTCAACCGCCTCAGCGAGGAGTGCTTCGACCCCGAGGAAGCTCTCAGCAAGAGGTGCGACGGCACTCTTCAGAAGCTGCTTCGGATGTATCAGGCGTACCGCGATCTTCGTGTCACTGATCTGTCGCTGCTCCAGCAGGCGGCGCTGGACCACTGCCGCGCCAACAACGGCACCCGTGAGGTTTTCCACCATGCTATCGTGGACGAGTACCAGGACACAAACCACGTGCAAGAGTCGCTCTTCTTCCACTTAGCGAGTGGCCACCGGAACCTCTGCGTCGTCGGTGACGACGATCAGGCCCTCTACCGTTTTCGCGGGGCGACTGTGGAGAATTTCGTGGAGTTCGAGGACCGCTGCCGTGAGCACCTCGGTCAAGCCCCGCGCACGATCCACCTCGGGACGAACTACCGCTCCCGGCGAGCGATCGTGAAGTTCTACTCCGACTTCATCCAGTCCCCCCACTTCGACTGGAGCAAGGGGCTGGGTAAGAAAGGTGCCTACCGGATCAGCAAGCAGATCGTCGCGCACAGCAAGGACAACACGCCCGCCGTCGTCGCGAGCGCCCCGGCAGCTCCCGACGAGGTCTGTGCCGAGGTAGCCGGGCTCGTCCGGCGTCTCATCGATGAGGGCAAGGTCGCCGATCCAAACCAGATCGCATTCCTTTACCCGAGCCTGAAGAGCGACAAGGTCGAGCCGATGATCAATGCGCTAAAGAATAAGGGACTGAAGGTTTACGCACCTCGCGCGGGCCGATTTCTCGACGGGGAGGAGGCCCTCGACGTCTTCGGTGTGTTCCTCGTGCTCTTCGGGAGCCCAGCCAGCGAAAAGGCAAGCCCGGGGATGCAGGAATTCTTCGACTGGGTGCAGAAAGCGCTTGACCGTGGGAACGCGATCGTGCGCAAGGACGGGCGCTCACGGATTTCATCAAGAAGCGCCAGGAACAGATCAAGTGTGCGATCGCCAATCGCCAACACCTCGTCGCCGCTGTGGGCAAGCAGAATCTCGCAGAGCCAATCACCGACACGATTGTCGCCCGCATAGTCAAAGTGAAGGATCTATCCCCACGACCGACAGGCTATTTGCGCCGTCGCTTGCCCAAGCTGATCGAGGCTCGACATCGGGCGGGACGTCCTCTCAACGTCTCGCACGTCGTGAACCGGGTGACCACGCTCGATTGGGGCGTGCTCGACCTCTTTTACGAACTTACAGGGTTCGACCACTTCCGCCGCGCGTTTGATCTGGCGACGGAGGGCGACGAGGGGCCCGTGTGCAACTCGCCCTGATCTCGAAGCACCTCGCGCGCTTTCAGGCGCAGTACGGCGCGGTGCTCTCGGCCGACTTCCTCGACGGTGGCAAGTTCGTGCGAACCTTTTTCAACTCGTTCCTTTATGGCCTCTGGCGGCGTGGAGAGTCGGAGTACGAGAACCCCGAGGATCCGTTTCCGAAAGGGCGGATCCCGTTTCTTACAGTGCATCAGGCGAAGGGGCTCGAGTTTCCGGTCGTCGTGCTCGGCAACCCGTTCAAGAAAAAATGGAAACCGACGATCGAAACGATCATCCGGCCGCTGTTCGATGGTCGTCAGGGCGAGCCGCTCGACCGGATCGCCACGTTCGACAACGCCCGAATGTTCTACGTGGCCCTCTCTCGGCCCAAGAACCTGCTCGTGCTCTGCCACTACAAAGGCCAGGGCCCGAAGCTCAGCGAGCCGTTCCGGACACTGCTCGACGACGATTTCCCACGCATCGCCAATCTTAACCTCGACAAGATCCCCCGCGCGGAACCGGAGCAGGAGGAGAAGTTGCCGAAGGTGTACTCGTACACCGGCGATTACCTTGAATACCGTAGCTGTCCCCGGCGTTACCTGTTTTACAGGCGGTACGACTTCGCGCCGACGCGCGCGCAAACGATGTTCTTCGGCAGCCTCGTCCATCGCACGATCGAGGACCTCCACCAGTGGCTTCGGGCGCAGGCTGAGAACGGGAGGCAGTTGTCATGACTCGCAAGGCCAAGCCGTCAGCGAGAAAGCCCATCACGAACGACGAGGTCGAGGACCGTTTCCGCGATTTCTGGGAGCGGAACTACGACCTGCTTCGGCAGGAGGGCAGCCACGTGCTGGCCGAGGGTACCAAGCAGCAAGCGCTGGAGCAGGCGCTGCTCTACTGGCGCAAGCTTAAGGCCATCGCGACCTCGGTGACTGAGACTGAAGTCAAACTCGCGCTGCCCGGGCGCACAACCCCGAAGGGGCGTCCCTACGTCATCGAGGGAGTCGTGGATATCGTGCGTCAGGGTGACGAAATCCGGATGTACGACCTCAAGACACACGAGGCACACGAAGTCCGTGCTGCGAGCGAGCACTACCAGCACCAGCTCAACGTCTATGCCCACATCTGGAAAAGACTGCATAATCAGAGTCTTAGTGGGGCAGCCATCATTGCCACACGGCTGCCACCCAAGCTGCGTGAGGCGCTGGGCGCAGACGATCGCAAGGCCATAGATGCCGAAATGGCGTCCTGGGACCCCGTGGTCGAACTGCCGTTAGATGATGAACACGTCACGCGCACGATCGAGGAGTTCGGCCGGTGCGTGGATGACATTGAGGAGGGGAAGTTCGAACCGCGTCCCTCCAACGAACTCCACAAACCGTACGGGACACGACGAAGGACAGACCATGGGGATGCTTCACGAGCCGGCAGCGGTCGTGAGCCGACGTTTGCGGAGATTCACTGCCGAAACTGCGACGCCCGCTTCAGTTGCAGCTCGTATCAAACATATCGGGATGGTCTGCGTGTGAAACGGAGCAAGCGGCATACTGCCAGCATGCGGAATGACCAAGCTGAACAGGAGTCAGATCTCTGGATCGAAGAGAACTTAACGGAATCTTGACCACTGCGCCATAAAGCAGGAGCTCTGATGTTTAGCGCGCATCGGCGCGAGAATATTCTGAAGGACATTTTAGTGTGTGAGCCAGCAACAACCGCAGAGGAAGCGCTCAGAACGGCCGTGGCTACACCACAAACCCGGTCGGCCTTGACGGAGGGTTCATATAGGTGCGGGCGTAGCGCACATAGTTGTCGGCTGATTCCTTGATCCAGGCCAGCTCGTTGTCGGTCACCGGCCGTTTCACCTTGGCCGGTGAGCCGAGAATCAAACTCTTGGGCGGTACGATCGTTCCCTCCGTCACGAGGGCCCCAGCCCCAACAATTGACCCTTCGCCGATTACCGCTCCATCCATCACGATCGCGCCCATGCCGACCAACACACGGTCTTGAATCGTGCAGCCGTGGAGCACCACATGGTGGCCGATGGTGACCTCGCTCCCGATCACGAGCGGGTGGGTGTCGTGGGTCACGTGGAGCATGGAGAGGTCCTGCACATTGGTCCGATCGCCAATGCGGATGTAGTGCACGTCGCCGCGGATGACAGCATGAAACCAGACACTGCACTCCTCGCCCATCACCACATCGCCGATCACGACGGCCGTCTCTTCGATGAAGCAGGACTGGGGAATTTTTGGCAAGACGCCCTGAAACGCCCGAACCATGCGGCCATGCTAGCGGCAGTGGCTTCTCGAATCAAGGGCTACGCGTCTATGTAAGCATCCGTGAATGACGGCCAGGAGTTGCCTCAGAAGACCGAATGGACCTCGACTCAAAACGCCCTCTCTTGTTCTCTTTTTCTCAGTCGTCCAGTCTGTCAGCCGATCATGACCGTCCCGACGTTATTCTGAAACTCAACCACGGTACCGAACACGGCGCACTTCGTTCGCATGCGGCCGCTCACGAGCGCCGCTTCCTCTCCCCGTGCGAGCCGGACGCGGAAATTCTCGATCTGAACCGGGTACAGTCGAACCTGTGTAGCCCGGCTCTGTTCGACATCGACCGTGAATAGAAACGACAGGTCGTTGCGTTCCTCGGGATCTACCGCATAGTCGTCGATAAAGTCTCCGGTCGAATAAAGAATCACCCGCCCATCGAACAACTCGATCCCTTGCGGTGTATGGTTGGAATGCCCCCAATAGCAGTCGGCCCCGAGCAAGATGATCTCTTGCGCCAGTCGCCGCATCGCCGCAGACGGCGCACCCCAGTTCGCTCCGACGTGGGCGCTCACGATCACAAAGTCGGCTTGCCGGCGGACCTGTGCGAGCACCTGGGTCAGACGAGACCGATGAGGGTCACGCAGACCCTGGTGGTCGTAGGCAATAAAGTAGACACCTGGTGTCTCAGGACCAGCCTCCCAGTCCGGTTCATTGTCCGTCACGGCAACAACGGCCAACCGGCCTTGCGACGAGCGAAGCCATGCCGGAGCCGACGCTTCGTTCAGATTCGAACCGGCTCCGCACCGGCCGATCCCCGACCGGTCCAACAACGTCAGGCAATCCAGCATCGCCTCGGCGCCGTAATCCAGAACATGGTTATTCGCGAGGGCGACACAGTCAATCGTGGCGGCTTGGAGGAACTCGATCGCACGAGGGTGAGCCCGAAAATGAAACGCTTTCGTCACCGGGCGCCAGGGCCGCCCTCGGGCGCTGATGACACACTCGAGATTGATGAGTCGGTAGTCCGCCGCCAGCATCACAGGCAAGACGTCGCCCCAGATCGCTGCCGGGGAGCTCGCCGGATTGCGGATGACCGACTCATCCACCCCCCTCCCCAGCATGACATCCCCAGCTAACGCAATCCTCATGCTATTTGCTCCTCAGCCGATGCCAGAAGGTCAGACATGCTTCGGTCCTCCACCTTCCAGCATCCGCAACACGTCGTCCTCCGGCCCATCAGCCAGTCCATTGTCCTGCCCCGGCACGGTGCTCCGCCCTTTCTGATCCAACCATCCGAACGAGTCGGAGGTCGTCGCCCTCACTTTGATTCTGATGATGACTCCCGCGTCCCACAGGGCAACACCGCGTTCACCAACACGCTCCCTCCCTGGATGAGCTGCAGCGAGACAGCTTGAGCACACCGGCTGCCCCTTCACGTTCCAGATCCTCAATCGAACGGCCCGACAGGACCGAGGTCGTCCATTCCTCGGTTGCTTCAAACCCGGGACGAGCGGTTTCGTCTCGTTGCTTGATGAGCAGCCACTGCCGCGGACGCCCTTTCATCCTGACAAGCGAAAATCTGCCGCGGAGCCGGTGTCCGTACAAACAGATATCCAGCGCCCCTGCTTTCCACATGGCTTCGGCCGACGAAGCGGCTTTTCCCTGATCGGCAGGCTCAAACCAGCCGGTGTCCCACACCAGCACCGGCCCGGCACCATAGCTCCCCTCTTCGATGACCCCCTCGAAGTCGGCATACGCCAGGTCATGATCTTCCACTTCCACCGCTAACCGCTTGACCTTGGGATCAAGCGACGGTCCCTTCGGAATCGCCCACGATTTGAGCGTGCCGGCAATCTCAAGGCGAAAATCGTAATGCAGACGCGAGGCGCGATGTTTTTGGACTGTGAAGATCGGTCGCTTCTTCACTTCCCCTTCATCGTTCATGGCTGATCATTTACAATTTGTATCCGAACTGTCGCAGCAGGACCTTTCGTGACGCGACATCGGCCTCCTGTTCAATTCCTTTGGGCTTCAGACCATCGACCACGCCGAGAATCCCCCGCCCCTGTTCAGTCTCCGCCAGAACAACCTCTACCGGATTGGCAGTCGCGCAATAAATGTGACACACCTCGGGAACTTGGCGGACAGAAGGGAGCACGTGAATGGGAAAGCAGTTCCCCAACAGAATGAGAAAACTGTGCCCTGCGCCAATCGCCTGAGCATTGAGCCGTGCCAGCTCGATTAATCGCTGGTCTGTACCGCTCCATCGGACGAGGCAGGGACCCGACGATTCGCAAAAGGCCAACCCACATGCGATGTTCGGTACCGCCGTGACAAGCGCCTCGTGCAGGTCTTCAACGGTCTTGATAAAGTGGGCCTGGCCCAAGATCAGATTGACTGCCTCCGGTTTCTGTAGGCAACCGTGACGATACTGAGTGCCATGGCCACACCTCTCACCGAGAGAACGTCGTGGCTTAAGCGGCGCGAGTGGCGAGTGAAATGGTCAAAGGGACAGAGTCTCCGATGGTTTCTCGACAGGAGGAGCCATCACACCTTCCGGCTGATGGCCCCTGCTCCACCTCAGGCTCGCCTCGCTATGCCGAACCCTCTCCAACCCAACCCCAAGTATCCACGGCGCTCTCCGCCTCACTCGATGAGTAAGCACCAGGTATGCCAGCGGATTCTTAAAAGAGGTCGGATGAGATCTGTCTCCCCCCTGACCGTTCTATGCACGGTTTCGAGTCCATTTCACCTGTTCTCGTTGGGAGCACAACCCCGCTGTCCCTAAAACACCGCAGGTGCACCATGGCAACTGTGGCATCAGGCCCCTCCATCATCCGTGCATTTCGATCGTGTCCGTGACGCCCTGAGCCTCTTCCCACTCTCTGTTTGAGCTAGCAAAAGGCTGAATGACAGGGAGCCATTGATTTTGATGATGGCCTACAGCGTGTCAGACGGTCACATCAATAAGGGGCGACCGTCACTTTGATGGCCCGACCCCCATGTGCGGCGCCACATCATGATCGCTCACCCATTGCTGCGGCTGATGAGTCACCTCCATCCCTTCTCATGACATCCTGGTTCGCACTCAAACCTGATGGGTTGAGCAACAGTTCACAGTCTGGCCGTCAATGCGGCTGGACCGCCACTCCTTGTAAAACCCAAAGGCCTTGAGCGCCCACTCCTCCCCAGGGCACCCCTGCATAGTCATGGCCACTTCCAGGAATTCGATCAACTCTTCTTGAGAGATCCCCTGCTCACAGGCCATCCGCACATAGGCTTGAATGCAGGGCTCGCAGCGGATCGCAATTGATATGGCCATGGCGGCCAGCAGCTTGTATTTGGCCGGCACAGTGCCATCTCGATAGGCCGCTTGCCGCATCCGAACCAGCCCGCCCGTCACTGTGGGGCTCAACCGCCGAAGCTCGGCGAACAGGGCTTCCTCTCTCTTTTGGTCTGTCACCTGCTGCTCCATTCGCTACCCCTCCTTTTCCCAGACATCCTCGGATCAATCAGCCAGGCAAAACCCGAGCGCGATAGGTTGAAAGCGCCGTGCTCGCTGATTCGATCGCCTTGACCAAGGCCTCCACTCCTGTTTGACCCGGATCGAACGTGACCAGCGCCTTGGTGTCCGCATAGTCGTTGAGCAGGCCCCACTTGGTGCCGACTTTGATGTCGACCGTTTTGACACCGGGCAGTTTCTGAAGCGCCGCGCGGACGTCCTTCACACACGAGCCGCAGGTGATCCCTTCAACCTTGAGCGTCACGGTCTGCTCTCCGCTGCCTGCGACCACAGAGCCCCCCTGCCACGTGACCCCCACCATCACCAAGACACACCAAACCACCGCACTCAATGCTAGTTTCAGACGATTGGGATGTGGCCTCATAACAATCCCTCCTTCCCTCCTTCGCATTTCGAATGGAATGCCTCCTCGTTACAGTCCTAACCAATAGGGGGCCGTGATGAATCCCAGCGCGAGCCCAGCCAGGGTCCAGAGCAGCCACCTCGTCACGTGATACTGAGCCGGCCGCTCACAGCCCCCGCCAGGCCCACACGCCACGACCGGCCTCCGGACCGGCTTCCGATAGACCAGATAAAAGCTCACCGCGAAACACACGAGCGTCACCACGATAAACAACGGACGGTAGGGCAACAGCGCCTTCATCACCTCGGCGGTCCCGGCCCAGAAACCAGTTGCCCCAGCCCCCACGCCCAGCGCGGCGAGCAGAAGCGGCCCCAGGCAACAGACAGACGAGACGAGCGCCGCCACCACCCCGCCGACAGCCGTGGTCGTGCTCACCCCCTGACTGTGATGCTTCTCCTGCCCCCTTGGTTTCATCCTCGTCCCCATCACGTTCGGGCCACTCTGTCCTTATGACGGCGTGTGCTCTCCTTGGCGCCAGCCTTGCCGCCTCTCCCCCCATTGGGCTTCTTTCCATTGCACTTCTCCACGCCGGACTCCAATACGGAAGATTCCAAGCTGGCCAGGATGGGGCAGTGATCCGTCGGCCGTCCCGCCCGGCAGGACCGGATTAAGGTCCGGAGCGCCCGGGCGAGCGCTTCCAGGTCACGAATCTTAGCTTCCACCGTCGCCAGTTTGGCTGACGCCTTCGTTTGGACCTCGCGACAGTGATTCACCGACTGCACACGCAGATTGAGCAGCCCCTCAATCTCACGAAGGGTAAAGCCCAAGGCCTGGGCGTTCTTGATGAAACGGAGCCGCTTGAGCGCCTCGTCACCATACAGCCGATAGCCGGAGGGCAGTCGCGACGTGGGCAGCAGCAGGCGTCGCCGCTCATAGTACCGGACCGTCTGCACGCGAACGCCCCCGGCTTTGGCCAATTGCCCGATCGTGAGCGCCTCGCCGGTCTTCACCCGTCCGCCTCCTTCCCTACGGTGATACTGTACACCCTCTACCAAGGTACAGGGTCAAGGTGGCGGGCGAGCCGTCGGACAGGGGCCAACGACTTTCCAGTTATTCAGTGCCCTCCGTTGACACCCTCTTGAACCGTTCCGTAGACTGCCCGCATGTCCGCGCCATTGATCATGCCGCGCCGCACCACGCGCGAAAACCCGGTCGGCGTACAGGACCGCACTGCCACGATCGGGTTTGTCAATCTCGGCTGCTCGAAGAACCAGGTTGATTCCGAGGTCATGCTGGGCACCCTGGCGCAGGCTGGATTTCGCCTCACCGGCAATCCGAAAGAAGCCGAGATCGTCATCATCAACACCTGCGGCTTCATCGAAGAGGCCAAGGAAGAATCGATCAACGCGATCATCGAACATGGATCGTTGAAACAGGCCGGCTCCTGCCGCGTGCTGATCGCCGCCGGTTGCCTGGCCCAACGGTACCAGGGGGAACTGCTCAAGGAACTGCCGGAACTGGACGCGGTGGTCGGGACCGGCGAGTTCGGCAAGATCGCCGACATCTGCCGCGACCTGCTCGCGCCCAAGAAACGGCACCGGCGGCTGTGGATCAGCCAGCCGCCCCATCTCTACGACGACCTGGCGCCGCGGCTTAGGCTCGGCGCGCGCCACAGCGCCTATGTCAAAATTGCCGAGGGTTGCAATCGTAACTGCACCTTCTGCGCCATCCCCCTCATGCGTGGCAAACAACGGAGCCGGCCGATCGACTCGATCGTGGCAGAAGTGCGGCGCCTGGCTGCGGAAGGTGTCAAGGAGATCAACCTCATCTCCCAAGACACGATCAATTATGGAGTCGATCTTGGCCTGCGTCATGGGCTCGTGAGCCTGCTTCGCGAATTGGTCAAGGTGAAGGGCCTTCGTTGGATCAGGCCCTTCTATCTCTATCCGCAACAAGTCACGGACGAGTTGCTTGATCTGTACGCGGGCGAGGAAACGATCGCCACATACATCGACATGCCGCTCCAGCACATTAACGATGCGCTGCTCAAGGCCATGCATCGGCTGGGAGACCGAGCCTCGATCGACAAGCTGATCGAGCGCATCAGAACCCGCATACCCGGTGTCACGTTCCGCACGGCCTTCATCGTGGGCTTCCCCGGCGAGACGGACCAGGCTTTCGAGGAACTCAAGACCTTCGTCGAACAGGCGCAATTCGACCGGGTGGCCGTGTTTGGCTACTCCGACGAAGAGGGGACACCGGCCTTCAGCCTCTCAAACAAAGTGGATCGCTCTGTCGCAACCGAGCGCCGCAACGAACTGCTGGCCGTCCAAGAAGCCATCGCTGCGGCCAAAAGCCGCGAGCTTATCGGCTCGGTGCTGGAGGTGCTGGTGGACGGCCCTTCAGAAGACCAAGCAGGAAGCCTCGAAGCCCGCCACGAAGGCTTGGCACCGGAGATCGACGGCGTCGTGTCCCTCCCCAAGGGAACGGCCAAGCCAGGAGACCTGGTCACCGTCACCATCACCGACGCCACGACCTACGACCTGGTCGGAGAGCTCGTCGCCTAAATCCCCGCTTGTCAGGCTCCCGTCTTCTGCTACACTCACCCTGTCAACCGCGAGGCTTCCATCACATGAGTTCTGATCTCCAGGAATCGATCGTCATTCTCATCCACTGCCAAGACCGCAAGGGCATCGTCGCCCGTGTGTCGGGCTTCATCCACGATTTCGGCGGCAACATCCTCGACTCCAACCACCACACGGACCCGGAGACCAACGACTTTTTGATGCGGATCGAGTTTGCACTCGACGGATTTCAGATTCCGCCGCAAGACATCCCTTCAGCCTTCGCCCCCATCGCCAAAGTCTTCGACATGCGGTACGAAGTCCATCGCTCCAGCCACCGGACGCGCGTGGGCATCCTGGTGTCCAAACAGGACCATTGTCTGGCCGACCTGCTCCAGCGCCAGCGGCGCGGCGAACTGCCCATCGACATCCCCATCATCATTTCCAATCACGACACCTGTGCCCAGTGGGCCGAGCTGTTTCACATTCCGTTTGCCGTCTATCCCGTCACCAAAGAGACCAAGCCGCAGCAGGAGCAACAGGTCTTGACGCTGTTGAAAGAGCATCAGGTCGAGCTGGTCGTCATGGCCCGCTACATGCAGATCTTAAGCACCGACTTTTTGGCCCAGGTCGGCTGCCCCGTCATCAACATTCACCATTCGTTTCTGCCCGCCTTCATCGGCGCCAACCCTTACCGCCAGGCCTACGACCGGGGCGTCAAGATCATCGGCGCGACCGCCCACTACGCCACCGAGGATTTGGACGAGGGCCCCATCATCGAACAGGATGTCATCCGCGTCGGCCACCGGGACACGGTCGCCGACCTTGTGCGCAAGGGCCGGGACCTCGAAGAAATCGTCCTGGCCCGCGCCGTCCGGCTGCACATCGACCACCGCGTGCTCGTCTATGGTCGAAAGACCGTCGTGTTCGACTGAGACCAGCCATCGACAGACATACGATCCCCGTAAGGGATGAAGCGGCTCATGACCGGAGGGATCGACTTGCGGGAACTGACGACAACCGGCAGGTTCATCACGACAAAACGGTGGGCAGGTCTTTACAGGAGAGGCCGATCCTAACCGTCCAGCACGGCTGCAATCTCTACAGCCGCATGCTCGCCGATGTCTTCGTCAATAACCAGAAGGTGGCGGAGTCGTTGAATGTGAAAGAAACTGCACAGAGCCGTTGACGCCCGTTGAGGCGGGCCTTAGGCGGCTACTCCGGAGTCACGCTCCAAGACCCTCGCGATGTCCCGAGGTGTCGCACCGAGTACCACCAGCCCTCGCAGTAGCAGGTCGATCGAGACGGACTGGTCCGCCGCTTCCATCTTCGCCACACGCGACTGACTCGACCTTAGTCGTTGGGCAAGGGCGACCTGTGAAAGCCCCCGAGCCTCGCGCCGCGCACGCAGCGCCCGGCTCAAGCGTACCTTCATCTCAATCAGCGCGGCCTCGTCTGGAGTCAGACCCAAGAAGTCGCTCGCCGTCCCCACTCGCCATCCCCGCGCTTCAAGCCGCTTCCGTTTTGCCTTGTCCATTATCGCTTCTCCTCTCGTACTACCTGATCGTACAGGCCCAAGCGCCGCTGACACACCTCGATGATGTGCCGAGGGGTGGCCTGTGTCTTCTTGCTGAAGACTTCGACGATCACGATCACATCGGAATCCACACGGTACACAATGCGCCAGATCGCCTGTTCATCCTGAATCCTCAGTTCATGGCAACGCGGCCCGACACTGGGCATCGGCCTCGAATGCGGCATGGCCAGCCTCTCGCCACGTTGCAAACGGCGCAGCAGCACGCCGGCTTGGAGCCGGGCTGTTGGAGAAAAGGGCGGGCTTTTGACCTATCCATGCAACCAGACCAGTGGCTTGTCGGCCGATGCCATCGGCATCAGTATATGTCATCATTGACATAGCCGCAAGGATGGCCACTTTTCCCGAAGGAAGGGATGCTGCGCCGGGCCAGTTGTGATACTGTCGGGCACCTCTAAAGGCTACGATCCTTAAGATCGGAGGGCCACAATCCTTCTCATGTGCTCACGAGAGGCTGCGTGGCGACTCCGGCTGATCGATGACGTGTCCAACCATCCCTATCCAAGGGAGTTGATCGTTCGAGAGACGGTGGGCCAATATCTGCCTGCACCGTGATGTCAGACAGTCTATCCTTGGCGAGATGAGGTGAGCAGGTGAGACAGGTCTTGCTTCGCGGGTCCAGGTGGCTTGTCCGAAGCAACAGTGTCTTGGGAGAGCGCATCGCCCTCCGCCTGGAAGATCCCGTGACCGGCGAGACCCTCGAGGCACTCTGCCCGCCGGACGAATTCGAGCCGCTCACCGAGCCGGAACCGACGCTTGATCGCCGCTCGCTCACTCCGTATGGTCACTGGCGCCTGCTGCATAACGCGATTCGGCTCCAGACCCCGCCCGATGGCCACTACGCGGCCTTCGTGGCAGGCCGCATCTCGCCGGAACCCTACCAGTTCGCGCCGCTTGCGCGGCTGCTCGCTGGCCCCCGGCGCGGCCTGCTGATCGCCGACGATGTCGGCCTCGGCAAGACCATCGAAGCCGGCATCTGCCTGCTGGAATTGATCGCCCGCGGCGTTGGCAAGCGCATCCTCCTCGTGGTCCCGCCCGGGCTGATCCCCCAGTGGCTGGATGAAATGTGGGAGAAGTTCGGGCTCGAGTTCCAGCCCATCGAGAACTCGGCCGCGCTCGATCGCGCACAAACCGCGGTGTCCGAAGGCTTGCAGCCCTGGGCCTATTTCGACCGCGTCATCACGTCCACCGAATATCTGAAGCGCCGCGACGTGCATGCGGCGGCGCTGACCCATCCCTGGGATGTGATCGTGGTGGACGAGGCCCACTACTTGGCCGAGTCCGGCACCCCGGCGAACCCCTATGCCACCGCGCGAACCAGGCTGGGTCCCAAACTGCGGGAATCTGCGCGCACGTTGCTCCTGCTCACGGCCACGCCCCACAACGGGTATCGGCACAGCTTCCGGTCGCTCTTGGAACTCGTGGATCCCGCCGAAGCCACCCTCCATGGTCGCACCGACAACGTGCAACGACGCATCGGGCGCACCATGATTCGCCGGCTCAAGCCGCAAATCGTCAAAACCGGTTCGGACGGCGGAGTCATACCCGCCTTTCCCGTGAGGCAACCGGTGGGCCGCATCGAGGTGAGCAATCTGACAGACGAGGAACGAGAGATCTTCCGCCTTGTCACGGAGTACTGCGCGAAAACGATCAAGTCCGCCGAGGGTTCGGACGAAGCCGACCTTGTCTCGTTTGCGATGCAGATCGTGAAGAAACGCATGCTGTCCAGCCGCGCCGCCCTCCAACAGACGGTCGAGAACCGGCTCAAAGCGCTTGCATCGAAACAGACAGAAGAGCCGCCCAAACGGTCGGAGGTGCGTGAACTCCAGAGCGACCTGCCGCTGGCGGAGAGTCAGGCCGAGCGCACCGCCCTGCGGGTCCTGCGGACGGCGCTGTCGCCCGATGCGCGCCGGCGCAACGCGGAGAAGCGGCAACTCAGGACTATTCAGAGACTGCTCGACCGTGTCGCCGACCGGCCCGATCCCAAGATCACGGCGCTCATTGCCGACTTGGAACGCGACGTGCTCCCGATTCCGGGGGAGAAAGCCATCGTCTTCACCGAGTACCGCGACACCCTGCACGCCATTCAGAAGGCTTTCGACACGCACCCAAGCTTGCAGAACGCCTACGCGGTCCTGGTCGGCGATCTGAGCACCAGGCAGCGCCGGCAACGGATCGCCCGGTTTCACGACACGACCTGCCGCATCCTCCTGGCCACCGATGCCGCGAGCGAAGGCTTGAATTTGCAAGAGCAGTGCTGCCGTCTCTACCATGTCGAGCTCCCCTGGAATCCCAACCGGCTGGAGCAGAGAAACGGCCGGATTGACCGCCACGGCCAGACCAAATCGCCGATCATTCGCTATCTCTTCTATCCCGATTCGCCGGAAGATCGAGTGCTCGATCGGTTGATCCAGCGCATTGCCGCCATGCATGACGACCGTGTCTCCACACCGGACATTCTGGGCATCCTCGAAGGCAGCCGTCTCGAAGACGTGCTCGGGAGCATCGAATCCGCGCAGGACGGCACCCAGAAGGGCGAGAGCCTCATGCGCCTCTTCGACACCCGGCGGCAAGAATTCCGCACCCAGATTGCACCGCTCTTCCTCGGTCACGCGCCAGGAGAGTCCGAATTGCCGTATGCGGACGCCCTCTCGGCCGACCCCCTGATCGAAGATGACCGATTGTTCGAACGGGTCATGCGCGAGGTGCTCGGTCCCCATCTCCGGCCTGGCGCAATTCCCGACACGTGGAAGATCGAGGTCCCTCGCCATTGGCAAGGGCCGGGTGTCAAACCCCGCTACGACTGCGCCACCTTCCGGCGCTCCGTCGCCGTGCAATATCCGCCCGACAAGGTCGAGTTCATCCATCGGCTGCACCCGCTCGCCAGGGCCATCGCCGAACATGCCTGGCAAGAGCTCACCCTCGAGCCGGCGCGCAACCAATTTGCCGCACGGCTTGCCGTCCGTCGTCATCCCGTCGCCACAGCACCATTGGCTCTCTTCACCTTTCACGAACGGCAGACTCACCCCAAAGGAACGGTCTTCGGCATTCCCGTCACGGCGGCGGGCCAGGTGTTGGATCAGGCTGTGGCTCGGCCCCTGTTGAACGACCACGATGACACGCCGGTCGGCGAGGTGCCGTGGAGCGAGTGCGAACGGATTTTTGCCCCACACTTTGCCGCGCTCCGGGCCCTCGCGACCGAGGCAGCCCGCAACCACCTCCGCCGCCTGCTGAACGAGGAGCGGACCAGACGGGCGACTCTCGCACAGACGCTCCGAGAGGAAGCCGCACGGTACAAAACAGACCGCCTCGCCGAAATTGACGAACAGGAGCAGATCGAACGTGCCGGGGCGCGCCAACAGACGGAGTTGTTCCGTGAAACCGCGACCAATTGGCAGGCCCGGCGCGCAGCGGTCGAAACGTATTATCGGAGCCGGCTCAAAGAAATTGACGACTTTGCGACGATGCCTAAACCGGCCGAGCCCCAAGCGCTCGGCGTGCTCTTGGTGTTTCCGCTGGTGTAACCATGGCACTTAAGTCCATCCACAATCGGCGCGGCTTCTTTTCTGACTACTGGCTCGGCACCTTGGCCTCCGCTCGCGGCCGTGACGCCGCGCGCCTCACGGCGGCGCAGGCGCGCAAACTCCTCGATCGCCTGCGTCGCTTGACCGAGAGCATCAACGGCACGGATCCACCAGACCTCACACGCTTTCGCGAACGGTTTGCCCGGCCTGTGCTCGAAGACCTGCTGGGCTTCGCCCTGCGCGAGCACGCCGACGAGCCGCGCCTACGCCCGCTTGCGGCCACACCCGAGCCGGATGCCGAACCAGTCGCCGCCGTCCATCTCCTCCCTGAGGTCAGTGCCCTCGACGCGCCCCGCGCCCGGCGCGACTTGGAATCGGCCTTGGATCAATGGAACCTGGACTACGGTTTCCTGCTCACGCCCGAGGTCTTGCGGCTCATCCGCCGGCCCGGATTGGGCGCACGGGGGGCGGCTCTGGATGTACACCTGGCCACGCTGGTCGAGCAGGACGATCTCGACTCGCTTCAGGTGCTGCATCGGCTCCTGGCCGCGCCGAATTTCATGCGCGGCGACGGCGGCACGAGACCGATCGATCGGCTCGAAGCCGACAGCCGCCGCCACAGCGCCAAAGTCTCGAACGACCTCAAACAAGCGGTCTTCGATGCGGCCGAGCGGATCGTGGGCGGCTTTCTCGCCGATGTGCGGACCAGGCCGGACGCGTTTGCACCCCCGCCTTCGCTCGCGGCCCTGCGCGACACCGGGTTTTTGGCCCTCTATCGGCTCCTCTTTATCCTCTACGCCGAAGCGCGAGACGAACGGCTGATCAGCCATGCGTTCTACCAACAGCACTATTCGCTCGATAGCCTGGTCACGAAGCTCCTGCGCGCGCCGGTGGACACCTGGCCGGCCAACCGTTCCGGCCTCTGGGCCCACCTGCTCGCCCTCTTTCGCATCTTCAACGAGGGGATCGCCCCGCACCTGCCGGAGCTGGAGAACATCCCGCCACGCGGCGGCCACTTGTTCAGCGACGAGACGCCGGAAGGCCGCCTGCTGCGCCGGCTTCGGCTCGATGACCGTTCGACCGCCCGTGTGCTGTTGGCCCTGGCCACCACCAGGCCGCGCCGGGGCGTGGGCCGCGAACGGGTGTCGTTCCGCGAACTCGACATCGAACAACTCGGCAACGTGTACCAAGGGCTTTTGGAGTACGAGCCGGCCGAAGCTGCCGAGGTGATGATCGAGTGCCGTGTCCAAGGCCGGGACTTTGTCCTCGCGCCGGCCGACCTTATTCGGTTGGCCGACACCAAATCGCTGGTCGTGAAGGGCGACGCAGCACTTGTCGGAGGCACGGAGGCCGCGCGGTTGCATCCCGACGTAGCGGCAGCAGATGATGAGGGTGACACCGAGGACGAGGCAGCCCTCGAAGAGGAGACCATCGAAGAGGGAAGCGAAGACGAAGAAGACGAAGCCGACACCGGCCTCACGCGCGGGGCGACGCTCACCCTCCTGCGGCGTCTGGAAGCCGGAGACTTTTTCTTCAAGCCCGGCTCGGCCCGCAAGGCGAGCGGGTCCTACTACACGCCCACGCCGATCGTGGAGTATCTCGTGCGCGAGACGCTCGCGCCGCTCGTGGCCGGCAAGTCGGCGGCTGAAATCGAACGGCTCCGCGTGATCGATCTCGCCTGCGGCTCGGCCCATTTCTTGGTCGGGGCGGCGAGATTCCTCGGCGCGTGCCTCTTCGACGCCTACCGGCGCGAGGGCCACGGCGATCCGCCACCGGCCTTCTATCCGGACCGCTCCCTGACCGCCGAGGTGCGGGCGCGGTGGGACGACGAAGGCCGGGCCTGGTGCAAGCGGCGCATCGTCGAGCATTGCCTCTACGGGGTGGACCTCAACCCCGCCGCGGTGCAACTGGCCCAGGTGGCCCTCTGGATTGAATCGCTCGCCGGGGACCGGCCGCTCTCGTTCTTCGCCCACCACATCCGCTGCGGCAACTCGCTGCTCGGCAGTTCTCTAGCCAATTTCGACCAGCCTCCGCACCCGAAACTCGGCAAGGCCTCTGACCGGCGGACGCTCGGCCTCTTCGAGGCCGAGCTCAAGAAACGTCTCGCCACCGCGCTGGAAGAGCGCAAGCTGATTGACGCGCCGCTGCCGCCCGAAGTCCGGGCTGATACGCCGGAGGAGTTCGCCTACAAGGAAGACCGGCTGCGGCGGGCCGAAGAGGCCACGAAGACGGCGCGGCTTCTGCTCGATCTGCGCTCGGCGGCGGCCTTCGTGCCGGCCATTTGGGCTTCGTTCCCCACCCTCATGTCCTCCGGCAATCTGGAGGCCGACGCGAAAGCCTGTCCCTGGTGGGACGAGTTTCAGCGCATCCGCGAGCGCGAGCGGTTCTTCCACTGGGAACTGGAGTTCCCCGAAGTGGTCGCCGCCACTTCCTCCCTCCCCCGCGTTGCGGGAGAGGGCCAGGGTGGGGGCGGCGGCTTCGATTGCGTGCTCGGCAATCCCCCGTGGGAAAAGATCAAGCCCGACCGAAAGGAATTCTACGGCCGAGCCGACGTGCTGATCCGGGCCTACACCGGCGGCGAACTGGACGCCCGCATTCGCGAGCTTGAGCAGCTCCATTCTGACCTCAGCGACGAATTCGATCACTATGCCGATCGGCTCAAGACAATGGCAGCCTGTCTTAAGAGCGGCGACTATCACTATGTGGATTGGGAGATCAACGGCCGCTCGACCGGCGGCGACCCGGATCTCTTCAAGTTCTTCGTCGAACGGGCGCAGCAGGTTCTCAAGCCCGGCGGCCGGCTCGGCTATCTGGTGCCGAGCGCCCTCTACAACAACGAAGGCTGCACGGGCCTGCGGCATCTTCTGCTTGATACGATGCAGATCGAACGGTTCTACGGATTCGAGAATCGACACAAGATTTTCGCGATCGATTCACGCTACAAATTCGTCTGCTTGGTGGCGAAGAAGCAGGCCGCGGGCACAGCGAACGACTTCCGCGCCACCTTCATGCGCCATGATCTCGACGAACTGGAATCCGGCCCGCCGGCCGGCGTGGAGGTGCTGATCCGCCGTTCCGAACTCGAGCGGCTCTCGCCCGGCACCCTCGCCTTCCTTGAATACCGCTCCGAGCGGGACCGGGAGCTGGTGCTTAAGATGTACGGACTCTGGCCCGGCCAGACGCCGCGGCCGCTCTTGGGCGACCAAGGACCCGGCGCGTGGCATGTGCGGTTCTCGACCGAATTCCACATGACCAACGACCGCGAGCTGTGGACGAAGCGCGACGGAACACTCTACAGGCCCAAGGACGTCTGCGGCCTCGACTGGCCGGCGGATCGGTCCATCCCCTTTGCCGAGGTACGGGCGGCCATGGCGGAACAAGGCTTCTGGCCGTTGTACGAAGGCAAGCACATCGAGCAGTTCTTGGTGGACATCAAGCCGATCGAGCGGTGGGTGAACCTCGAAGCGGCGGAGAAGAAATACGGCAAGCAGCCGAGCGAGGCGCGCAAGCTTGTCTTCCGTGACATTGCCCGCAACACGGATGCGCGCACCTGCATCGCCGCGGTGCTGGGGAGAGGGTCGTGCGTCAACAACAAGTTGCCTGTGGTCGAGACGACGACTCTCGACCTGAATGTCGCTTGCGCAGTCCTGAATTCCTTCGCCTTCGATTTTCTGCTACGCTTTCGCGTCAGTTCGACCATCAATTTCATCCACATCTCCCGCGTCGCCGTCCCGCCGGTCGCCGACTGCTGGGCGATTCCCGCCATCCCAACTGTTTCGGCTGGTAGTGCCGACCCGCCCGAGCACGATGAGCAGTATTTCGCCGCCGTCTGGCAGGCCAACCGGGCCGTCGCCCAGGCCTACGGCCTCACCGCCGACGATCTGGCACACATCCTCTCGACCTTCCCCGTCTTCGCCCGCAAACGCCCGGCGTTCTACGCTTATCTGCTCGCACGCGTAAAGGAGTGGAAAGAGGAGACGAGCACGGTGGGTCGGCGGCGCTATGCCCCCCGAGACGTCGAGCGCTCCCTGCCCCAGGCTGCCGAGGGCGTAACCACCTATGGGAAGAGGCCGGAGACTGCTCAGGACTCGTAGAGGAGGCTTTCCACACAAGGACAGGAAGCCATGGCCCGCCTCACTCGGTTACGAATCGAAGGGTATCGTTCAATAGGCAGCCCAGTTGAGATT
This sequence comes from Nitrospira sp., assembly GCA_024331125.1. GTDB lineage: Bacteria > Nitrospirota > Nitrospiria > Nitrospirales > Nitrospiraceae > Nitrospira_D. The sequence goes on along the minus strand of JANDJI010000003.1, from coordinate 295,343 downwards.
CAGTTTCCACAAAACCAGCCGGTGGTGCTGGTCGGCGAAAACAACGCGGGCACGTCGAACATCGTGAAGGCTTTGCAATTTGGCGCCGATCTGCGTTCATCTCTTCAACGAAGAGCGGGGCTGACATGAGCAACCCCATCAAGGACCGAGCAGGGCGAGAGAAAGAGAGCGCGGAAGCATGACGTCTACCGTCACCTCAAAGAATAACAAGGTCATCCGGCTGACCGATGAGCGGTGGGTCCACATTACTGAGGAGCATGCTGAGCTCGCAGGGATGCGGCTGGAGGTGCTTGAAGCCGTCGCCGAGCCTGGCCGTATTCTTCAAGGCGGGGAAGGGGAACTCCTGGCTGTCCGAGAGCGTGAGGTTGGCAAATTTCTGGTTGTGGTGTATCGTGAATTGGACACCGATGGCTTCATCATTACGGCGTTTGTCACTCGAAGGACTGCCTCGTTGGACAGGAGGACACAGCTATGGCCCTAGCCGAACTCCAGGAATACTTAAAGCTTGTGCCGATGGTGAAAAAGGCTCCCCAGGGCTATCTGTGGGTCTCCTATGACGACGAGGCCGACACGCTGTACATCAACTTCAAAAAGCCGAGCCACGCCACCGACAGCGAGTTAACCGACGAGGATGTGATCATCCGCTACGAAGGCGACGAGGTGGTCGGGCTGACCGTGCTTCATGCGAGCAAGCGCTGAAGACCCGGCTCGCCGTTTCCCGAGCGCGTCAGGACAACTTTACTCCCGTACTTCACAGGACACGAGATACGGTGCCTCTCTTCATTGTGGCCATCCACCCAGGCCGGTGTCCACGCTGACGGCCTCACCGCAACCGACTTTGAGCACATCCTCGCCACCTTCCCGGTCTTCGCCCGCAAACGCCCGGCGTTCTACGCCTATCTGCTCGCATGCGTAAAGGAGTGGAAAGAGGAGACGGGCCTGAGAGTTCGGCGGCGCTATTCATCAAGCCGAGACTCCGAGACCCCACTCCCCCAGGCGGCAGAGGATGTCAGTCGCTATGGAACACGTGGATCACCTGATTGAGACGGGTCTCTCCCTCATGCGCCCACAATGAACCGCTTTCGCCATTTCCCATCGTGGTTCGCGTACCAATTGCCGTTGTACAGTATCTAGCAATAAAATCTTGCATTATATTAGATGCAAGATTATACTCCTCCACGAACCGTCGTTGCTCGTTCTTCCCCATTCACCCATGAGGTCCCACAATGACGTGGAACTTTCCGGGCGCCCGCTGGTGGAAATTTGATTTCCACACCCACACCCCCTCTTCCGAGGATTACGGCAAGGGGAAAGACCAGACCGCGCTGCGCAGCATGATGCCAGAAGACTGGCTTCTTGACTTCATGCGAGCCGGTGTTGAATGCGTCGCTATCACCGATCACAACAGCGGCGCCTGGATTGACCGGCTCAAACAGGCGCTTGAGCGGCTTGAAAAACAACCACATCCTGAGTACCGCCCGCTGGTGCTGTTCCCCGGCGTGGAGGTGGCCGCCAACGGTGGGGTGCACATCCTGGCCGTTTTCGATCCGAGTGCTGGCGCAAACACCGTCTCTCGGCTGCTTGGCGCGATCAAATTCCCCCCAGGAAAAGAGGGGGCGTCCGACGCAGTCTCTCCGTGCTCATCCATCGAGGTAATCAAGGCCATTGCGGCCGAAGGCGGTTTACCAATCCTCGCCCATGCCGATGGCCCAAAGGGCGCGTTTGGTCTTTTGCAAGGTGTCTCGCTGGAACAGCTCCTTCGCACCCCTGAACTGATGGGGATCGAAGTCTGCAATCCAACGACTGAGAAGCCCGCTTGTCTTCAGGGCGAGGTACGGCTTGCCGACGTGCTTGGTTCGGATGCCCATCATCCGAACGGCGAGACGGGCCAGCGGTTTCCCGGCTCGCATTTTACGTGGGTCAAGATGGGGACGCCGTCGCTCGAAGGCCTGCGGCTTGCCTTGCTCGACGGAACCCCGCTGTCGATCCGGCGCAGCGATCAAGAGCACACCGATCCCAACCGGCACGCCGAGCAGCTCATCGAAGGGATGGAGATCGTCAAGGCCCGTGTCTGCGGTCGCGAGACGCCGCTCAGCCTTCGGTTCAATCCCTGGCTGAACACCGTGATCGGCGGACGTGGTACCGGCAAGTCCACAATCGTGGAGTTTCTGCGCATTAGTCTTCGCCGGGACAAGGAACTGACCGGCAAGCTGGCCGAGGAGTTTGCCGACTTCGCCCGCCTGCCGCGCAGCCGTGACGACCGTGGAGCCTTGACCGATCAGACCGAGGTTCGCGTCTTCTATCGGAAAGACGGCGCACGTTATCGGCTCCAGTGGAACCAGTCGAGGACACTGCAGGCCATTGAGAGCGAACAGCCTGATGGCAGTTGGCAAGCCGAAGCCGGCGACATCGTCCAGCGGTTTCCGGTCCGCCTCTTCAGCCAGAAGCAGGTCTTCTCTCTCTCCGAAGACGAAACGGGGCTGCGACGCCTTGTTGATGAGTCACGCGAGGTGCATCGCTCTGAGTGGGACCGTCGCTGGCGCGAGCTCGAGGCACGGTTCCTTGCTCTGCGCGCAAAAGAGCGGGAGCTGACCGAAAAGCTCACGGCTATCCCACGATTGCAAGGGGAACTGGCTGATCTCACCCGCAAACTCGCCGTCTTCGAACGTGCCGACCATGCTGCGATCCTCAAGGTCTATCAACGCCGGCACCGGCAACAGCGCGAGCTGGTCCATGTCGAAGAGGATGTCGCGCGAATCGAGGCTACCTTGGATCAGGCGCGGGACGAGACGGTGCTGAGCGCGCTGGATACGTCCCTTTTCGATCCCACGGATCCGAGCGACCAGGCAGTGCTTGCCGAACTGGGTAAGCTCAAGGATGCCATCGGGACCGTGCAGCGCGAAATTCAGGGCTTGAAAGGCAGGGTTGCATCGGCTCGCAAGGTCTGGCGGGATGCCCTCGATCGGTCGCAATGGAAGAAAGACCTCACGACCGCCGAAACCCGGTATCGACAATGGATGGATGAGCTGCGCCGCCAGGGTGTGACCGATCCCGCACAGTTCGGCCAGCTCGTGCAGCGCCGGCAGGTGGTCGAGCAGGAACTCAACACGTTGGAACGGCTGAAGGAGACCATCGAGCAAGTGCAGACCGAGGCCAATCGGGTTCGCGATCACATGATCCCCCTCCGGCAACGGTTGACAGAAAGTCGGAATGCATTCCTGACGAGGGCGCTGCACGGCAACCGCTTTGTGCGCATCGACGTGCGGCCTTATCAATGCACGCTGGAGGAGGCTGAGGCGGGGTTCCGTGCCGTGATCGGCCGCACCGATGATCGGCTTCAAGACGATATTCTGAGCCCGGACGGCACCAAGGGGGTCATCGCCGATCTCTATCGCGACCTGCCGAACGACCGGACGAAGGTGGGCGAGGCGATCGAGACGCGGCTCGCCTCGCTCAAGCAGGACTTGCTCGCGGTTGCTCGTGGGGAAGACATCCCTCGCTTCGGCGCCTGGTTTGTCAGGCATCTGCGCAGCCTCAAACCTGAGACCCTTGACCGGATTGAGCTCTGGTTTCCGGAAGATGGATTATCCGCCGCCTACAGTGTCCGAGGAGACGGCAAGGACTTCAAACCGATCCAGCAGGGTTCGCCGGGCCAGCGCACGGCGGCCATGCTCGCCTTCCTCCTCGCGTACGGCGAAGAGCCCATGGTGCTCGACCAGCCGGAAGACGACCTGGACAATCACCTGATCTACGACCTCATTGTGCGGCAGATTCGCGAGAACAAGCTGCGCCGGCAACTGATCGTGGTGACGCACAACCCAAACATCGTCGTCAACGGCGACGCGGAGTTCGTGGCAGCTATGGACTTCCTCAACGGCCAGTGCCGCGTGGCACAGAGCGGGTGCCTGCAAGAGCGGGAGGTGCGCGCCGAGATCTGCCGAGTCATGGAGGGAGGAGAGCAAGCTTTCCGACAGCGATATCGCCGCCTGGTGGAAGGAGGCGGCCATGTTTGAGACCAAAGAGGAACTGCTCGAAAAGATCCGGCTCGGGGAAGACTCGGTGTACGAAGCCAAGTCCGTTCGCTTCCGTGGGCAGAGGCTGGCGGAGCCCAAGCGCGACGATCTGGCCGATGAGTTGGCGGCGTTCGCCAATACAGCCGGTGGGGTGCTGGTACTGGGAGTTGATGACAAGACACGCGACATTGAGGGGATTCCAATCGAACACCTTGACGCGGTCGAGGCTGTCTTGCGGGAAATCTGTAACGATTCACTCAAACCTCCGCTCACGGCTCACATCGTGCGCATGACCTTGCCCGATTCGGCTGGTGTGGAGCGCGCGATCATTAAGGTAGAGGTCCCGCGCAGCTTGTTTGTGCATAAGAGCCCGGGAGGGTATTTCGAACGGATCGGCAGCTCGACACGCGAAATGTCGCCAGAAAAACTGGCCCGTTTGTTTCAGCAACGCAGCCAGGTCCGCCTTATTCGCTTCGACGAGCAGGCGGTTCCCAATACGACACCGGATACGCTCACAAAGATGCTGTGGGAGCGCTTTGCCACAGGCCTGCATGACGAGCCCTTGGTGCTTCTCAACAAGCTGAAGCTGATCACGAAAGACGAAAGCGGCTCATGGCGAGCTACCGTCGGCGGCATATTGATGTGCACGGACCACCCCGAGCAATGGCTCCCCGGCGCATGCATCGAAGTCGTGCATTACCGCAGCGAGCGGCCCGACAGCAATTATCAGGAAGATGCTCGGACGATCACCGGCCCGCTGGATGCCCAAATTCGGGAGGCCCTGGCGTTCGTGCAACGCAACATGCGCGTCGCCGCCATCAAATCGCCCGGTCGCGTGGATATTCCCCAATACAGTCTGCGCGCCGTCTTTGAGGCAGTGGTCAATGCCGTCGCTCATCGGGACTACTCGATGCACGGCTCCAAGATTCGACTCTTCATGTTTCCTGATCGGCTGGAGTTGTATTCGCCAGGAGCACTCGCCAACACATTGACCGTGGAGAGCCTTCCGTTACGTCAGGCCACCAGGAACGAACTGATTGCAAGCCTCCTTGCCAAGTGCCCGGTTGATAGAGGTCTCGACGTGGGGCGGGGGCGACTGATGGACAAACGTGGCGAAGGGGTGCCGATTATCCTTGAGGAAAGTGGGAGGTTGTCGGGGAAGCGACCGGAGTACACGCTTCTCGATGACAGCGAGTTACGGCTCACGATTTATGCGGCACACGCTGAAACTCACCATGAATGACCTGATCGCTCGACGTTTTCGGTTAGCCCGTGAGCGCACCGGCCTCACCCAGGCTCAGCTTTCGGAGAAGCTCGGCTTCAAGGACCGCCAGACGGTGGCGGCGATCGAGGCGGGACAGCGCAAGCTCAGCGCCGAGGAACTGGTCCGCGCGATGCAGGTGTTGGGCGTGGATGTGGACTACTTCACCGACCCCCTGCGACTTGTCGGTGAGGGACGTTTCAACTGGCGAGCACGGAAGGACTCCGATCCGTCGTTCTTACAGGCATTCGAGGACAAGGCCGGGCGATGGATTGCGACGTACCGGTACTTGTGCAAGCGAGAAACTGCCAGTGCCCTGAAGCCGCGTCTGCCGCTGACGGAACGGAGCACCTATGAGGAGGCGCGCACCGCGGCTGAAGCGCTCGGGCGGGAATGGGACTTGGGCGAGATCCCGGCTCTCCATCTCGAAGCCCGTCTGCGGGAACGAATCGGTGCTCTTGTCTTGTACGTGGAAGCACCGGACGCCATCTCCGGCGCCGCATGCCTGTTGCCGGAGATCTCCACGATTCTCATTAATCGCCGAGAACCGGAAGGCCGCCGGCATTACGATCTGGCCCATGAGGTCTTTCACCTGCTCACCTGGGAACAAATGCCACCGGAGCACTATGAAGGGGAGATCCCGCGCGGTGGCAAGGGCCGGCGCATTGAGCAACTGGCCGATAACTTCGCCTCCGCGCTGGTGATGCCGGAACGCACGCTGGCGCCGCGCTGGCAAGCGCGAGGGCAGGACGACATTCACCACTGGCTCAATGCCACGGCGACCGAATTGCTCGTGACGGCTGTGGCGTTGAAGTGGCGATTGGTCCAGCTCGGCTGGCTCGCGAAAGCCGACCTCCACGACATTCACGACATCAGACTCGTTGCCAATGGGCGCCCGAGAGACGAGCAGCCCGTGCCCAAGTTATTCTCCGTTGAGTTTGTCCAGTGTCTGCATGACGCTGTCCTGAGAGGGGCCATTTCAGTTCGGCGTTCGGCTTCGTTGCTCGACATGACTCTTCACGATCTCGCCGATCTCTTTCGGGCGTATGGCTGTCCTGTCCCCTTCGACCTGTAGGGGACGCAGCCGTGGAGCGTAACCAGGTCGTTCTCGTGGATACCAACATCATCATCGAGGCGATACGGATCCACTGCTGGGCGGCGCTCTCTGGCTTTTTTCGCATGGAAACGGTAGAGAAGTGCCGGGAAGAGGCACGAAGCGGATGTGCCTACCGCCCAGGCTATATCACCGTTCTGGAAAAGGATCTGCAAGACCGCCTGGTCGGGCATCTCGTAAGCGATGAAGCCTTGACCCGCCTTACCCTGGCTGATCCGGATTCCGCATTGCTTGACCCTGGCGAACGCCATTTATGGGCTCACGCCCTCGGCAGGGCCGAGGCATGGTTCGCTTGCAGTGCCGATGCCGCTGCCGTACGCATTGCCGTGCGGTTGGGGTGGGAAGACCGGCTGGTCTCCCTCGAACAGCTCTTGGAGGCCTGTGCCGCCCGCTCCTCCGCCAGGAATCTCAACAGACAGTTCCGTTCAGAGCAACTTTCCAAATGGCGAACGGCCGCCCTGCTCGACCGAGGCTTGGCATGACCCGCTTTTCCGTCATCGAGAGCGTCCGACACCTGATCGACCAGTACCGGAACTTCATCAAGAGCTCGTACCGGCTCGCCGATCCGCACCTGCGCGCGCAGTTCGAAGAGCATGTGAACCGCGCCGAAGTACTGGTCAAGGGGCCATATGTCACCCTCTCTCGTGACTTCGCGGAAGGCCGTCGGCTGGAAGATCTTCTCAACGCCGGTTGCGGCCATCCCGAGTTGGCCCGACTCCACTGGCCGTTCGGTTCGTCGCCGTTGTATGCCCACCAGCAAGATGCGTGGCGCGCGGTTGAAGCCGGACGCAATGTCATCGTCAAGACCGGCACAGGAAGCGGAAAGACAGAAGCCTTTTTGCTGCCCCTGCTCTCCGGTGTGCTTCATCTCAAAGACCGCGGCGTCCGAGGGACCAAGGCGATCCTGCTCTATCCCATGAACGCGCTGGCGAACGATCAGTTGCTGCGCCTGCGCCAGTTGCTCCGCGATTCACAGACGGGCGTCACCGTTGCGCTCTACACCGGCGACAGCGAGACCGTGACCTCGGCGCTCGGCGATCCCCTCGCCGGCCACGAACTGACGCGGCGCGATGAGATCCGGCGCAATCCGCCGGACATCTTGCTGACCAACTACAAACAGCTCGAGTTCCTGCTGGTCCGCAAGGCCGACCGGCCATTGTTCACGCCGTCCCTGCGCTATGTGGTCCTCGATGAGATTCACAGCTACCGTGGGGCGCTCGCCACCGAGATCGCCTGCCTCTTGCGCCGGCTCAAGGCCCGATGCGGGCTGAAACGGGGCGACCTGCGCGCGATCGGCACCTCGGCCACGGTGTCGCAGGATGCGGGCGGGGATGCGGCGCTCGCCCGGTTTGCGAGAGACCTATTCGATGAACCGTTCGAACTCCAGGACATCATCGGCGAGCGCTATCGCGACACCCCGGTGCCCGGATCGCCTTACGACCCGCCGATCGTCGAGTTGCCCGATGAGGACGTGCGGGGGCTGTCGCAGACCGACGAAGCGGGGCTGCTCAGACTCGCGGAACGGCTCTGCGGACGGACGGCGCCGGCCTCCGGCTCGACCCACGAGAAACTCCAGACGCTCTTAACCGGCAACCGTGTGGTCTCAACCCTCCTGTCGGCAGCCGCAGTCCCGCGCACGTTCGATGAACTGGCCGAGGCCCTCCGTGAAGCCATGCCTCAGCTCGGCCGGCTTTCGCGGGAGGCACTGATGCGCCTGATCGAAGCCTATCTCCTGCTCGGCAGTTACGGGGGCGACGATCACCCGCCGCTCCTCCGCCCCAAACTTCATACCTTCTTTCATGGTGTGTACGATGTCGGGCTCTGCATGAATCCGGCCTGTCGCACGTTGGCCACCGATGGGTCTGATCGCTGTCGCTCTTGTGGCAGCGCGGTCCGGCCGGCCGTGCTGTGCCGGACCTGCGGGCAAGACTTCGTCAAGGTCCGCTTCGATCCCGATCATCCGGAACAGACAGTCGCCAACGAAGAGTTCCTAAGCGACGAGGAGACCGCCTTCATCACGCCTTTCCTCGTCGGCGAACGGACCGACTCCGAGGATGGCACCAACAGCGACGAGCCGGAAGACGAGGCGCCCCGCACGCGCCGACGTCGAAAGACCGCGGCTGAAAAGCGGCTCAACCAGTTCTATGTGGATCATGTTCGCGGGGCTGTCTTTCCAGTCCAACCGAACGGCGTGCCCAAGGAGAATCTGAGCGTCCAGCATGTGTTGCGCGGGCGGGGCTCCACCTGTCCGGTGTGCAACAGCCGGTATGCTCGCGGCGACGTCCTGACCCTTCTGCGCACCGGTGTGGCCTCCAGCGTGTCGGTGCTGGGCACCCATCATCTCGACAAGGTTCCGAACGACGAGCGGAAACTGTTGATCTTTGCCGACAACCGCCAGGATGCGGCGCACCAGGCCGGCTACATAAGCGACCGGCATCGGCAATTTGCTCTTCGTCATGCGATCGAGGCGGCGGTGCGGGATGTCGGGTCGGCTGGTATTGCCCTCCAAGATTTGCCAAACCGCGTACGCGAAATGTTCCAGGCCATCGGCTTGGTGAAGCGCAATCTGACCCGCGATGAAGAGGCCAATTGGCGCCGCACGCTGGAATATGAGATCGCCGGAGAATTCTGCCGCGCATCCCACCAACGCATCGCCCTGGAGAATCTTGCGCTCGTCGAGGTGCAGTACGAGTTCTTGGACAAGCTGCTCGCGGACCAGAGGTTTGCCGACTGTTGCCAACGCGCACGTCTCGATCCTGCCGAGGGGGTGATGCTCGTGCGCGCGATGCTCGATTTCATGCGCCGGAAGCGCGCGGTCTCCTTTGACTTCTATCAATCGTTTCTTGATCCCAAGAAAACGCCGTGGAGCTGGCTGACGGCCGAACCCTACAGCCTGTCGGTCGCCGAGCACGAACGCGGAGCTGTGTTCTTCATGCTGGATCGGCCCGAGGCGCTGCGCAGTGGATCAGTCTCCGGCATCAAACTTGAACCGTTCGTCAAAGACACTGAACGGGGTGCTGCAGGAGGCCTTGCCAAGCTCATCTCTAACAAGGCAGGACTCGGCGCCACAATCGGCGACGAGTGGATCCGGCGAGTGGTCGAGCTGCTGCGCGAATACGAAATGCTGGAGTCCCCGCCGGTTGTGCCCGAAGCCGTAAGACGGCATCTTCATGGGCAGCGACCTTTGCAGCTTGCTAAACGTGTCGTGCGACTCGTGCCTGCCGCAAACGGCTGGCGATGCCGCAAGTGCTCGATTTGGCGGCCCTATCGCACCGATGTGTGCCTGGCCTCCACCGCCTGTTCGGGTCATGGTGAGGACCTCCAACCAAGCACGGCGGAGCGAGAGAACTATTATGTGCAGCTTTACACCGCCGATCGTCCGCGGCGGCTGCGCGCTTTGGAACACACCGCGCAGATTGATCAGGACACCAGGGCCAAACGCGAGCAGGAGTTCAAGGATGGCAAGCTGGAGGTGCTGGTGTGCAGTCCGACCCTGGAACTCGGCGTGGACATTGGTTCCCTTTATAGTGTTCTGCTGCGCAATGCGCCGCATACGCCGGCCAACTACGTGCAACGGGCCGGCCGTGCAGGCCGGCGGCTTCGCATCGGGTTCGTGACCACCTTCTGCGGCACAGGGCCGCATGACCGGCATTGTTTTGAAGATCCGGCCTGGCTGGTGCGAGGTGAGTTCAAACCACCTGTTGTGCGCCTGACAAACGAGAAAATCCTCGCGCGGCATGTGCGCTCCTTTGCATTGGAGGAACTCAACGAAGACTTTTCCTGGCTCATGGGGGACTTGCTGGCGGACATCCAGAATCCGGCGGTACTCAACCGCGATCGGTATGCCCACCTCCTCGACAGGCTCCGTGCGCGAAACGCCGGCATCGCCGCCAAGGCGATCGACGTGTTCGACAACAAGGAACGCGTCGCTGAGGTTGTGAATGACTTCCCGGACGAGTTCGAACAGACGGTGGCGAGATGGCACGAACGGGTGAAGCGCCTGCATCGCGAATTCCACGAATATGCCCGCATCGTCTCGACCCGCGAATCGGAACAGAAGCGACGAGCGCGCGAGCGCGCCTATCGGGAGCTGACGACCGATCGTGAAAAGGCCTTCGTGCTCTCGTATTTTGCGGAAGAAGGTGTGCTTCCTTCGTACCAGTTCCCGACCGACACGTTTTCCCTGGATCCCGGCGTGGGCGACACGCCCACACTGCGACGGCCCGCCTGGATCGCGCTATTCGAGTTCGCGCCGGGCAATATGGTCTATGCCAACGGGCACAAGCTGAAAAGCATCCGAGCATTTTTCGAAGGCGGCCGGCGTTCCGGTCCGGGCGAGCGCGGTGCCGATCAGACTGGTCGTGTGGAGCGGCTCTGTTTCTGCGAGCAGTGTGGCTTTGCGGCCAAAGAGGTCGTGAACCACTGTCCGCGCTGTGGGAACCGGATTGCTCGTCAGGCCGAGGTTGCGCTGATCGACTCATTCGAGGCGGAGGAACACACGCAGATTACTTCGGCCGAGGACAGCCGGCAGCGTCTGGCCTTCAAGCGGCAGGAATATGTGATGGACTTCTCCGATGGAGAGGCGAAGATTTATCCCTATGAATTCGTGGCGCTTGAGTTCCGCAACCATTCCAATCTTCTGGTCACGAATTGGGGCCGACAGAGGCGGGAGCGCGATCACGGCGAGCCATTCGAATTATGTCCGATCTGCGGCCGCCATCGACCACATGGGCTGACGGAGAACAGACTGGCGCGCTGGGATGAGAACCATCGAGCCATCTGCAGCGGAGAGCCAAGATCGTTCGTGCTCGGCTATGAATTCTCCGCCGACGTGTTGATCTTCCCGCTTGCGCCGGAACTCGCTCCGACGAGCCACGATGACGCCGTGGCGTTCTGCCGGACGCTCGGCAAGGCGCTGGTGGTCGGGGCGCAAGAGCGGCTCGAGATTGAGCAGGACGAGATCGCCTATTTCCAGCATCCGGATGGAGCAGGAGGCTGGACCTTGGTGTTCTACGAAACGGCTCCCGGCGGCGCCGGTTATCTGGAGCAGCTTGCGCAGCATCTTCCCGCTTGGGCCCAGGCTGCTCGCGAGCGCTTGTTCAACCATGATTGTGAGCGGGCCTGTTACCGCTGCTTGAAAACCGCTCGCAACCAGTTCGACCATGCCCTGTTCAACAAAGAGCTGGTCCGCAGCACCCTCTTTCAATTGAGCCTGGTCGAACCGATTGCTGAACCGCACGCCGGTCGATGGGGAGGTGCCAGAGCGTCATCAGTCGATTGGCTGGAGCGCCTCGCTGCCGAGCGACAAGCGCAACCAACGTCGGACACCGCAATTGAGCAGGCGTTGCTTCGGGCAATCCGGGATGGCGGACGACTTCCTGAGCCTGTGCCTCAATTTGAGGTCTTAGACGGCGATGGGAAGCGACTCACCATTCCTGACTTTGCCTACCCGGATCGCCGGATTGCCATCTATTGCGATGGGTTTGCTTACCACGGAACCCGAGAGGCCCTGGAGAGCGATGCCCAGAAGCGAAATACGCTCCAGTCCATGGGCTGGACAGTGTTGACCTTTTGGGGCCGCCAAATTTTGCGAGACCCGCATGCCTGCGAGGCGCAGATTTGGCAGTGTTACAAGTTTCGCACGACTCACCAGGGGTTGCAGCACTCTGGTCGCCTCCTGGAATAAGAGACCCTGGCGCTGAACGGCTGCAAAACCGTCGTGCTTGACTGAGCCGGGCAGCCATCTCGGTCAGTCACCGAGGATTCCACACTTGGCTCTTGACCTCACCGCCGGCTTGCGGCACAGTTCCGCCACGTCATCTGACACGGTTCATCTGATCGGAGAAGGACCGATGCAGGATGTCCTGATTGCACTCTGTGGTTTAACACCGCAGGTCGTCACCGAAACCCTCTGGGCGCTCCATCACCACACGCCGCCGATTCATCCCACCGAAGTCTGGATCCTGACCACCAGAGAAGGGGCGAAGGTCTGCCGAAGCACGTTGCTGGGCAAAAACGGAGCGCTCGCTCGATTCGTACATGACCATCGTCCAACACCTGTCCCCCATTGCTCCAGCTCCCATGTCGTCGTTCTCAAGGGATCGGACGGGAAGTCGCTCGACGACGTTCGCTCGGAGCAGGACAATCGGGCAGTCGCGGATCAGCTTGCCGAGTTCATCAGGAAACAGGCGGAACGGGCGGATGTGCAGCTCCACTGTTCCGTGGCCGGCGGGCGGAAGACGATGGGCGTGCTGCTTGCCGGCGCATTGCAACTGTTCGGCCGGGCGGAGGATCGGCTCTATCACGTGCTGGTGTCGCCGGAATTTGAATCCCTCGCCGGTTTTTTCTTCCCGCCCAAAACACCGACCTGGGTCACCACAAAAAACGGACAACGATTGCAGACCACCCAAGCCCGGATCGAGTTGGCGGAGTTGCCCTACGTGCGGCTGCGCGGGTTGATAGGACAGACGCCGTCCATCACCGCATCGTCATTCGGAGCATTGGTGGCACTGGCCAACCAACGGCTCCGCCTGTGGCATGACCCTGATCCACTGTCTCTCGATGACCAGGCCAAACGAGTTCAGATCGGCGACCATCTCTTGTCACTCACCCCGGCGTTGATGACGCTCTACCGGGCCTTCATCCGAACCAAGCTCGACCATTGCAGCCGCCCGGACCTCCACGCCTGCGGAGATTGCACCGACTGTTATGTGCCGTTCACGAAGGAAACGTGGGAAACGTCGAAACGCCTGCTGGAAGCACGAGGGGCTGGTACGTTGCTGCCGATGGCCAAGGGGCCAGACGACGCGCCGGAGCAATTCCGCTCGCTCGTCAGCAAGCTGAACAAGAAATTGGACGACGCAATCGGCATGGCCGGCAGCCAAAATCCGTACCGAATCCGTTCGGCTGGTGCCAAGAAAGACACCACCTATGGCCTGGCCCTCGACAAGACGAAGCTGGTCAAAGCCTGAGAGGTCGCACCGTCGCACGATCCGCTCAGTGGCAACGTTTCCGCGCTGGACAGGAGCGATCGAAATCAGTACTTTGGCGCCCAAGCGAAACGGTAAGGACAACGAACCATGACTTCGATGACAACACTTTGTTACACCGTCCGGTTCCTCATCCCGACCTTCTTGGGCGATGCCGAACAAAACGGCCGCTGGCGATATAGCCTGGTGCCGACTCCCATGCGATGCCCATGAATCTCAGAAAGGTACTCCGACGACTCAGTGAAGGTCACCTCAACAACGTTGCGTTCAACGACATGCGAACACTCATCGAGGCATTCGGCTTTGAACTTAAGCGGGTCAGCGGCAGTCACCACATCTTCGTCCATCCCGCCATCGCCGAACTGGTCAATCTGCAGGAGGTGGGCGGAGAGGCTAAACCCTATCAGATTCGCCAATTCCTGCGACTGGTGGAGCGATACAATCTTCGGCTGGAGGACAGACCATGAGCGACTATCACATCAACATCTTTTATAGCGAAGAGGACGGGGGCTACATCGCGGACATCCCGGACCTGGAATCCTGCTCCGCCTTCGGCCGTACCCCGGAAGAGGCGTTGGCCCAGGTCGAGCGGGCTAAAGCAGCTTGGTTGGACGCAGCCCGCGCAGCAGGCAAGCCGATTCCGGAGCCCCGCTACCGGCCGGCGATCTATCAGGCGACTCGGTAGCGCGGATACACGAGAGGACCACACGATGACGACGCTCACCTACACCGTCCGCTTCCTCACCCCGGCCTTCTTGGGTGACGCCGAGCAGACCGGCCGGTGGCGCACGCCGCCGTTCAAGGCGCTGCTCCGCCAGTGGTGGCGGGTGGCGTACGCGGCCGATCACAACTTCAACGTGAACGTGAATGACATGCGTCGCGAAGAAGGGCTCTTGTTCGGCAATGCATGGCTGGAGGACGACTTTCGCAAAAGCCTCGTGCGGCTGCGATTAGACCGGTGGGGACCAGGCAACTTGAAGAGCTGGAACGGTCTGGAGCAATCCACTGTCACGCACCCTGAAGTGCAACGGACCAGCTACAAGGTTGGCCCTCACGCCTATCTTGGCTACGGTCCGCTAGATGGACGAGGCGGCACAAAACTGAATGAGAAGGTCAAAACCGTGGTGAATGTGGGCGAGTGTGCCACGCTCTCCATCGCCGTGCTCGATGAACATGGCCCCCGCCTCCAACGCGCCCTCTGGCTCATGGACCGCTACGGCACGGTAGGCGGCCGAAGCCGCAACGGCTGGGGCTCGTTCATGCTGACGCCGACCGACGGCACTCAGAAGCTTGGCGGGCATATCCCTCTGCGCGAGTGGAAGCAATGCCTCGACCGCGACTGGCCGCACGCCATCGGCCAGGATGAAAAGGGGCCGCTGATCTGGCAGACCGAGCCGCACGATGACTGGAAAGTCTTGATGAAGACGCTGGCGATCATCAAGATCGGACTGCGGACGCAATTTGTGTTCGGAGATGGAGGCCCAACCCCAGAACCACGTCACTGGTTGAGCTATCCGGTCACCAAGCATCCCGTGAAATCATGGGGGGACACGGCCCGTCTTCCCAACAGCCTACGATTTAAGGTGCGCTCTGATGAGCATGATCCGAAGAAGCTACGCGGCGTCATCTTCCACATGCCGCATCTGCCACCGTCAGCGTTCCAGCCGAACAAGGGTGCGATAGAGGAGGTATGGAAGAACGTGCATGCCTTGCTCAATGAGCTGTGCACATCCAGCGGCCGTGCCTACAGCATGATTGCCGATCAGACCCGACGGGATAAGCTGAAGCCAGAACTGGATCACGTCTCGCTCGTGCGGATGAGGGAGTAGCCGATGAACAACGAACTCCTCTGGCAAACCAAACTCGCCGCGCGCCTCCATGATCCAGCCGAGAAGGCGCTGGTGCTGCTGCGCGATCCAGCCGGTCACGAAGGCGGCAGTATCGTCGAAGTCGGTAAGGCGCTCGGGTTCCCAACCCACCACATTCGACGCCGAGATGGCTCGACCGTTGAAAAATTGCAACTCGCGGATGGCATAGAACGGATCGTCGAACAAGCGGACCACTGGGCGGCGGCGGCCGACCGGGCACAGTTCCCCAAGGATACCAACGAGCGGTTTGTTGAGTGGGCGCAAGTGCGGTTCGCCGATGAGGGAGAGCTGGTGCATCCGCTCTCAGGTGAGCGGTACGAGGTCCGGAGCATCGGTCAGCAGGTCCTGGCCGAGCACATCAAGGCGGTCAGTGGCGATCACTTCAAGCGCTTGATCCACAACAAGCCGGACGGCGCTCCTGATTTTCGTCTGACCGCACTAGCCTTTTGGCGGTTTGGGCCGGAATTGGGGAGAGAGCTGAAAGGCATCGGCCCCCTGTGGAACCTCCTTCCGGCCGATACCCGCACACCGGACCATACCATCTGGCAGCATCTTGATTTGACCTCCGCTCTGGCCGGCGCAATGGCCAGCGGCAGTCGGCCGGCGTTGCTCACCCTCTCGATTGGGCCGGTTCAAGACTTCATTGCGGCCGCCCGTTCAACATCCGATTTATGGGCCGGCTCGCATTTCCTCTCGACGCTCGCCTGGCAGGCGATGAAGGTCGTTGCCCAAAAGTACGGGCCGGATGCCATTCTGTTCCCCCAGCTTCGGGCTGTACCGATGGTGGATCTCTGGCTGATCGAAGAGGGTGTCCAGGCCGCTTTATTCGAAAAGGCTGATTGGAATGACACGAACACAGATTACAACCCGCTCTTCGTCGCGGCCCTGCCCAACAAATTCGTGGCCATTGTTCCAGAGGGAGATGCGGCGCCGCTGGCAAACCAAATCCGGCAGCACCTGCGCCAATGGGTTCAAGACGAAGCCGGAGCCATGCTCGACCGGGTGCTGCGCGAAATTGGCGAGCAACCGCAAAGCCAGCACTGCTATCACCAGCTTGAAGAACAGCTTCGCGACTTTCCCGAAGTCCATTGGTCTGTTGTGCCGTGGTTGGATGAAGCGAACGCCGAGGCCGGGCTGGCAGCGTTTTCACCAGCCGGTAAGCAACCACCCTTCTTGCGCAGCGAAGCCTGGAAGCTTCTCAAGAAACCGATCGAACCGGCGCAAGGTTGGCGCTTCTGTGAGCCGAACGACGGCATCCTCTATCCGGCTGTTCACGAATTGAGCGAGCGCACCCTCTCGTCGGCCAAGAGCGCACGACCGTTCTCGCAACTCATTCAAAACGGCTATCGCGATTCGCTCACCGGCGAGTACGAATGGCTCACCCTCGATGAACGACAATTGACCGAGCGGTCTCCACGCCAACGGACCGACACGTTGTGGGCAAAGGTGTCGAGCGTCAAGCCGTCGTGGGCCAAAGAAGGGGAGCACCTGTCGGCCTTTGGCTTGATCAAGCGCCTGTGGCCGGAGCAATTCACGGAGCTCGTCAAAAGCAGCCAATGGTATAAGGGGCTTGCCGAGAAACCGGATTTGAGCCGTTACGTCATCTCGACCCATATCATGGCTTTGGCTCCCTCCCTCGAACAGTTGATGGAGGAAGGACCTGTCTTTCGTCGTCTTGATGATCCCACTGAACGAGAAAAGACCCACAAAGCGTATCAGTGGCTGGTGGAAGAAACCAAAAGCTTTAAACGACCAGCCCTGCCGAGGCGGTTGATGCGGAAAGAGTTCCGCGAGCGAGAGTGGTGGGACGTCGCCACACGGCTGCCCGCTCTTATTGAACAGGAACGAGCGCGGGTCGAAGACGAGCAGGAGGAAGCCTCCGTTTCCAGGATCGTGACCCAGATCGAAACAGCCATCAGCCAAAAGACTGAACGGTACTACGGCCTGTTGCTCATGGATGGTGACCGCCTTGGCCAATGGCTTTCGGGCGAGCCGGCCCTCTTGTACAAAGAGGTGTTTCACACACGGGTAGCGGAAGGGCTTCAAGCCTACAACCATGAAGACCTCCGGCAATACCTTGAGGCCCCTCGCCCCTCATCCCCTGCTCGCCACATGGCCATCTCCTCTGCCCTGAACGGCTTCGCCCTTGATCTGGTACGGCATGTGGTTGAGGAAGAGTGTCTCGGCAAGGTGCTGTATGCGGGCGGCGATGATGTCATGGCCATGGTCTGCGTACGCGATCTCCCCAACGCGATGGCCTTGTTGCGAGTGTCCTACTCAGGAGGTGTACCGGACGGACGGCCCATGCCGAGCCTTCAGACCGAGCAGACCGAGTTGGACCTCAAGCGCGGATTCGTCCAAGTGCGAGGCCGGCTCTACCAGGTAATGGGCACGAAAGCCACGGCCTCCTGCGGGGCGGTCATTGCTCACCATCAGGCACCGCTGGCGATGGTGCTGCGCGAGCTGCGCGCGGCGGAGCGGCGGGCCAAGAAGGAGGGCGGTCGTGACGCCTTCTCGATCACCGTCATCAAGCGGTCGGGCGGCGTCCTCGCGCTCACCGCCAAGTGGGGGGAGCCGCTGGAGGTCCTGCTGGCGCTGCGGGACTTTCTTGCGGATCCCGCAGTCTCGCGCCGCGCGGTGTACAACAGCTTGGTGTGGCTCACGGACCTGCCGTCCGATGCATCAGTCGCCATGCTGGGGAGTCTCCTCGGCTATCAATTTAAGCGGCAGACCGCAAGCGACACAGTATGGAATAAGCACGATGGATCGACCCTGTGCCGGCGGATCGCCGCGCTGGCCTGCCAGGAGAAGGATCGACTCGACTGGCTCACGCGCTTCATGGGGGTGGCGGAGTTTCTCGCGCGCGAAGCCCGCACCGGAGGCGTGAAATGAGCGCGCTGCCTGAGAGCCTTCGAGGGTTGTTCTGGGATATCGATCTTGAAACCATCGATCCGGTGCTCCATGCGCGTTTTATTGCTGAGCGTTTGATGGAGAAGACGACGCCCGAGGCGTTCCGGTGGCTGCTTTCGCGTTACAGCCGTGAAGAGTTGCTGGCTGTTGTCGAGGCAAGTCGGCGCTTGCCGCTGCGCGATCGAAACTTTTGGAGGTTGTACCTTGCTACGGCTTGAAGTGTTGACGCCGCAGATGGCTCGGCTTGCGCCAGAGTTATGCCAGGCACTGGCCGAGTGGCCATTCACTCTTGCGGGTGGGACGGGCCTGGCACTGCAAATTGGGCACCGGGTCTCGGTGGATTTTGATTGGTTTTGTTACGGGGATGCCTTGCCTCGTCATCTGGGCCGGCGTCTGCGCGGGATCGATTCCTCCCTCGAAGTCGTGCAGGATCGGCGAGATACGTTCGAATGTGTTTGCCAAGGAGTCAAATGCTCTTGGTTCTGCATGGACATCTCGTTCGGCGAAGCTCCGGAGAGATTTTACGGAATGCCGATCGCTCCGATCGTGGATATTGCCGCTATGAAGGTGGTTGCGATCGGTCAGCGGGGTGCGAGAAAGGATTTCTTCGATCTCTATGAAGTGCTGCAGCATTCGGAGTTTCGGGATGTGGTTCGGCGCCTTGCGAGCCTGTACGCTCAGGCACGGCCGAACCCCGTCCATCTGGCGAAGGCTTTGGTTTACTTCGATGACGCGGAAGGGGACCCCCAACCAATCCTGCTCCATCCCAGAGATTGGAGCGCGGTGCGCAGGTTCTTCGACGACCACGTTAGAGCGTTCACGAACATTCTTCTCGAGGAGATAACGGGTCCATGAATGCCCAAGCCGTGTTCATCGAGCCGCTGGACGTGCTGATCCTGCGGGGCAACAAGCTCTTTGGCGATCCCGGCAGCTTCGGGGAATCGATGGTGCCGCCCTGGCCTTCCGTCGCAGCAGGAGCCATTCGGTCGGCGCTGCTGGCGCACAAGAAAATAGACCTTGAACCGTTTGCTCGCGGCCAGGTACGCGATCCCGAACTCGGCACCCCCGAAGAGCCTGGTTCGTTTCGGATCACAGGCCTCTACCTTGCTCGGCGGCTCCGCAACGGACAGATCGATCCACTCTACGCCCCACCGGCGGATTTCGTCATTCGATACAAGGAGCAGGGCGTGCTCGAATGTGTGCGGGTTCAACCTCGGGAGTTGCCGGCCGGCATTCAGTCTTCGGCGATCACCCCCTTGCACGCCGTACTGCCCGAACGGGAACGATCGAAGCCGGAGGGTGGCTACTGGCTCACGCATGAGGGGTGGGTGGCCTATCTCAAGGGGAATGATCTCAATGTGAACAGCCATCTGGTTCGGAGCAGCGACCTCTGGGCACTCGACACTCGTGTCGGTGTGGGGCTCGATCCGGCAAAACGGAGCGCGGCCGAGGGCAAGCTCTTCACCGTGCAAGCCATCGCGATGAGAAAGCAGCATCACGGCCACGGCTGTGACGGCGACGTGGGGTTTCTCGCCGAGGTCGAGGGAGCGACGATTCCGGATGAACTGATGCTGCGGTTGGGTGGTGATGGGCGAGCAGCCAGAGCATGCTTGGTCTCTTCGATTCCGAGCGAGCCTGACCTGCCCGAACAGATCGTGCAGGCTCGTCGCTGTCGCTTGATTCTTACAAGCCCCGGCATCTTTGCTGGCGGGTGGCTCCCGACTGGTGCAGCGCAAAACGACACCGGCGAGATCCGCTTCGAACTCCACGGTGTCCGAGCACGCCTCGTCTGCGCCGCGGTGCCACGAGCGGAAGTCATCTCGGGCTGGAACCTCGCGAAGTGGCGACCGAAACCGGCCCAGCGGGTGGCGCCGACGGGAAGCATCTATTGGCTTGACGAAGTCGAGGCAAGCGCTGAGCAGCTTCGCGACCTGGCTATGCAGGGTCTCTGGACCAATCCGCCGGATGATCCCGGACGGCAAGCGGAGGGGTTCAATCGATTCACCTGGGGGCTTTGGTCATGAGATCACCACAAGGTTCTGACCGGATATTGCTGAATCGCCCGGTCCGGCGTGCACACGACGAGGCCTTGGGCGATGGCTTGGCAGATCAACATACGGTCGAAGGGGTCTCGATGGATGAGTGGCAGTTTAGGAAGTTGGGCGACTGCCTCCTCGGTGATCGGCAACGAATCAAGCCCGTGACGGCCACGCTGCGCCACCAAGTGCTGCTCGAGAGGGAGTCCACGTGAAGCTCCAATCGTCCCAATCGGTGCTTGATCAACACCTCCCACAGCGACGCCGCGCTGACGTAGACCGTCGTGGCCGGATTTTGAATGGCCTCTCGGGCAGAAGCGGACAATGCCGGGTCGTCCGTGATCAACCAGAGAAACGTACAGGTGTCCAACAGGAGATTCACGCCTCCTGCCCCTCGAATGAGGCGAGGATATCCTCTGGCAGCGGCTCAAAGAAGCTTGGGAGAATCGAAAGGGTCCCCTTGGCCAAGCCAATCGGCCGAGGATGCGTGCGCGGAGCCGAGAACGGCTTGAGTTCCGCCACCGGCGTGTTACGGCGACAGATGACGACGGTTTCACCCGCCTCGACCCGATCGAGCAGTTCGGAGAGATGGGCCTTGGCCTCATGGAGGTTGACGAATTTAGACATGGTCAGAGGATAGGTCACCAACTTGGTCAAGTCAAGGAGCGCGGACAATGTTTGAACAACGAGCCATTCTTTTCCTCTATGCCGTGAGCCCCGTGCACATGGGTGCGGGGCAAGCGATTGGCGTCATCGATAATCCCATCCAGCGCGAGCGCCACACCGGCCACCCGTGCTTTGCCGGGAGCGGCATCAAAGGTGCCGTGCGGCATGGGTTTGAAGCGATCGGGGGCGACGGAACTCTCATCAACGTCTTGTTTGGACCGGAATCCGGCAGCAACGATTTGCATGCCGGTGCCGTAAGCTTTGGCGATGCCCAGCTCGTCGTCTTCCCCGTGCGGAGCCTCAAAGGTGGCTACGTCTACGCCACCTGCCCCCAGGCCCTGGCCCGGACTCGACGGCTCATGGAGGCAGTGGGACTCTCCGTGCAATGGCAAGCTCTGCCAAAGGTGGCAGAAGGCGAGTGCCTCGTCGCCAATCCGAAGCTGCTCTCTTCAAGAACGATCAGCGGCCAGCCAACGGACGTCCTGCACCTGGAAGCCTTCGAGTACACGGCTACCGACAAGGAGAATGCCGCGGTCAAGGAGATCGCCCAAGACCTAGCGCAAAGGGCCATGCCAGACGGCAACTGCTACACCTTTTTCCGCGAGAAGCTCAAGACCGATCTTGTGGTGCTCTCCGACACCGACTTTGCGTATTTTGTCCAACATGCCACGCTCGTTGAGCCCCATGTGCGGATTGACGACGAGACCGGCACGGCGGCCGATGGCGGCTTGTTCTACACCGAAAACCTGCCACCGGAATCGCTTCTGATTGCCCCCATCCTCGCCAGCCAGGTGCGCAATGGCAGCAAGAACGGCGACTCGGATTTCATGGATGCGCCGAATGTGATGTTAAAGATCACCACCGTCATCAACGGCCAACTCTTGCAAATTGGCGGCGATGCCACCACCGGCCGAGGGCTCGTCGTCGCCAAAGTCGTGGAGGCATAGCATCATGCCAACAACAGCGGAATCAACACAACCGACTCGGCTCACCTTAGAACAGCAGCGTGCGCAGGATGCGTGGCGGTGCGCCGAGCACTACAAGAAAGACCACGCCAATGTAGCCAAGAGCCTGCCGGCATTGATTATGAACTCCGGCCTAATGCAGGTTCTGGCTTTCTGCCATGAACATGAAAAGGAAGACAAGCCGACACAAAAGCACCGTGAAGAGGTCGCAAAGGATTTACGGGCCTGGCTTCAGCGCCAATTCCCCGATAGGCTCACTCGAATAGATTTCGAGTCATTTATGCAGGATTTGATGCAGACGGACCCCTTGACGTTTCAAGCCATCACCGCCGAAGCCTTCGCCTGGCTCAAGTGGCTCAGGCAGATGGCGTCGGCCCGCTCCTTGGACAAGTCGGGTACGTAAGGCTGGTTACTCGATGGATTGCAAGCGGTCATATACCGTGCGCGGGCTGACAAACCGGAGACCATGGAGCGAGCCAAGCTGCAAGAGCGCTTGGTCGCCGGTGATGAACAGGGTGACCTCCGCAGCCAAGGCACAGGCGATGACGGGGCGATCCTCGGGATCCGGTACGTCCGACAGGGGAAGGGAGGAATGGGTGTCAGCTACCTCATGCCGGCGCAACCAGTCCAGTGCCGGGGTCAGATCCTCCTCAGGAACCTGGAACTTTTCGCGGGCGATCCGTGTCAACTCGGCCAAGACAGGTTCGCCAATGACGAGGGTGTGGCCGGTCAGCACCAACGTGTCGAGCAGGCGAGCGCACAACCCGCTCCCAAACAGGCCGCTGAGCAGCACGTTGGTGTCGAGGAACACCCTCACGAAAACGCGCGCCAGAAGTCTTCGTCAGTCAGATAGCCGGCCCGCTCGGCAAAGGGCGTCAAGCGCCGGCGGGCCAGGCGCAACGCTTCCAACTCGGCGCCACGGCGTACCATCTCGCGTACCAGATCGCTTTTGCTGCGCTGGGTCAGTTGCGCTAGCCGGTTCAGTTCGGCGTCGAGTTCATCATCCAGGGGAATGGTCAGATCCGTTGCCATGACGCACCTCGTGGTTCTCGTATTAGCCACTGTAGCACATTGGTAAGGAGCACGCTATGCCGATCGCTGCCGTGCCGAGGTATCTGAAAAGTGACGACGAGCAGTTTTACCTCTCGGCACCCCCGGGTCACCGGTTCACGTTGTATTTCCCAATCTGGGGTTGGGATAAAGTTCGCTCCGCGCCGACCTGGGCGGTCGACGAGATGGCAGTCAAAAAAAAGAGGGGCTCATGGGTACCTGAGAAAGTCAGTAATAAAACCTGGGCCTGCACAGTAGCGGCAGGCAAAAAACCCGATGAAGGACCTGAACTCCGCCGGTACCTTACCCCGCGCAACGATGGAGGGATGAAAGAATGGAGAGACTTACTCGATAGTTTGATCAAAAGGCAGGCAGCCTTCTTAGCTTATGCAAACTCTGCTTTTGTCCTGGAAGCCACCGCCACGGCTCCCTTCACCACCGGACTCGGCAATGAACATCCGCTCGAAAACGGCTTTGCCTTTCTGAATCCCTACGGCCTGCCCTACCTGCCCGGAAGCGGCGTGAAAGGTGTGCTCCGGCAGGCAGCGAAGGAGCTGGCTTCCGGCCAGTGGGGCGATAATAAGGGCTGGAGCGAAGACAAATGCTATACCCTCGCAGTCGGTAAGGACCGCATCCCCCTTTCTGTCATTGACGTGCTCTTCGGCCTGGAATCTCCGGAACGCTCGCAACAGCACGTCCGTGGCGCGCTTTCGTTCTGGGACGTGATTCCGCAGATTGCCGGCGACAGCCTCATGGTCGAGATTATGACCACTCATCAGAGCCATTACTATCAGCAGAAGAAGGAGAGAAAATCCGGCGACAGCGTGAGCCCCCACGATTCCGGCCAACCGAATCCGATTTGCTTTCTCACCGTGCCGCCGCGCTCGCGCTTTACCTTTCATGTGGTCTGTGATGAGCAGCACCTGCGGCGCTTGACGAAAGAGCGGGCGACGAACGCGCCCGATCTGCTCGATGATGGCGACACCCATTGGAAGACGCTCCTCGAATCTGCCTTCCGGCACGCCTTCCAGTGGCTCGGCTTTGGCGCCAAGACCGCGGTGGGCTATGGGGCGATGCACGCGGTCGAATCAGCCGCATCAATGCCCACATCAACTCAGCAAAGGACTCCTCCCGCCTCAACGTCGCAGCCACAACTAGCCGCCCCATCCATGCAGACTACGGAGGAACAATGGACGAATGTCACCCTCACTTACCAGAAAGGCGGTGGTGGGGTGATCACGGTGACCGGTCCGGCTGGTAAAGCCGAAGCCCAAGGCGCGCAGGCTGAAGCAGTCCGCAGGACACTGTCGCCCGAACAGATCAAGCGGTTGGAGAAAAAAGGGAGTTTGATGAACCTCACGGTGTTGGTCATGATCGAGGGAAACCTGCGCACAGTGAAGACTGTGCTGCCGGAGAACTCCTCCGTCTAGGCGCGGAGGCACCCCCTGAACCGTTGATGAGCCCGTCCTTGAACCCTAAAGATGACAAGCGGAGGGCGAGCAGGGGAGGAACAGCATCATCATGAGTACCTTGTTGGACCAAAGTTGCCGGGTCGCGTTGGCGGCCCTCTTGCACGACCTCGGCAAGTTCGGTGAGCGAGCGCGGATTCCCGAGGCCGACCAACGGGATAGCGAAGGGCTCTCCCATCTTGATCGGAACGTGCCGCTCTACTGCCCTGCGTTTCAGGGGCGACACACGCACATCCATGCCGCGTATACGGCGATTGCCATGGATCTGTTGGAACAGCATTTCCCTGAATTGGTCGGGAAGGATATGGCACCGTTCGCCCCCTGGCGTGAGAAGAACGCCGATGATTCCATGATCAACGCGGCCGCCTGCCATCACAAACCGGATACCTTCCTGCAATGGGTCATCGCCACGGCCGATCGTCTCGCATCCGGTTTTGAGCGGGAAGAGTTTGCTGGCTACAACGAAGGCGCAGAGGAGACCTCGACCAAGAAAAACCATTACACGGCACGGCAACTGACGCTCTTCGAACAAATCCGACTCGATTCAGCAGGACCGAATCGGTTGGATTGGCGGTATCCACTGAGCCCTCTGTCACCGCACGCCATTTTCCCCCGCCAGGCGGACGGATACGAGCAAGATGACAAAGAGGCTGCCCAGCAAGAATACCGGGCCTTGTGGACCAATTTTATCGGCGGGCTTCGCGCCATCCCATCATCCCATCGCACCCAGCTTCCGCTCTGGCTCGACCATTTCGAAAGTTGTTGGCTGACCTATGCTCATGCGATTCCCGCCGCCACGGCCTTCAACGTCAAACCCGACGTATCGCTATATGACCATGCCAAGGCGGTGGCGGCATTGGGCGTCGCGCTCTGGCGCTGGCACCATGACCGGGGAGACGTGGGAGACTCCGCGCGCGCCCAACTACGCGCGATGTGGGATAGGGAGCGGAAAGCCAGTGCCGAGGCCCGTGCCGCATGGGAAGCGAACAAATTTCTGCTGATCCAGGGCGATTTCTTCGGTATTCAGCATTTCATCTTCGCAACCGGTGGGGAAACCAACCGCCAAGCGGCCAAGTTGTTGCGCGGTCGGTCCTTCTACGTGTCGTTGCTCATGGAGTGTGCGGCGCTCAAGGTGCTGGAGTCGCTGAACCTGCCCTCAACGAGCCAGGTTGTCAATGCAGCGGGCAAGTTCTTGATCGTGGCCCCGCATACCGAGCAGGCGATTGACCGCTTGCGTGCCGTCCAATGCGAGTTGAACCAGTGGTTCCTTGACCACACGTTCGGACAATCGGGCATCGGGCTGGCGTGGTTGCCAGCCGCGGCGTCGGATTTTCGCAGAAGCGACCAAGGACAGAGTCCATTCCGTGACCTCATGACACGGTTGTTCGAACAATTGGAAACCGCCAAGCTCCAACGATTCGATCTGTGCCGTTCCAATTCGGCTCCAGCCGCGTTCATCGGTTTTCTCGACCGGTTCGACAATACCAAAGGGGTCTGCGCCATTGATGGCCGCTCGCCGGCCGCAGTGAGACTGGAAGGAGACCACGCCGTGTGGGCGAGTGAATTGGCCGCGGATCAGATCACGACCGGCAAATGGCTGGCCAGGTATGATCGAATTCTGATCTCACGCGAAAACCTCGACCACCAGACGCTGCGGCTGCCCCTGTTCGGATATTGGGTGAGTTTTACAGCCAACGAGGAAGCCACGGGGAGATTCGGCAGGGATGCCGCCTCGGGCAACCTCGTCCGTGCGTGGGACTTCTCGTTGCCTGTGTTAGGAGACCAACCGCTCTGGAATGGGTACGCGCGACGGCCAATCAATGCCTACGTGCCGCACTTTGGTGACATGAGTGCTTACGACGAAGAGCGTTACAAGGGGCTGGAGCGTCCGGCAAGCGAGGAGGAACCGAAAACCCTCAACCATCTTGCCAGGGACGACCGCCGGCGGGACCCTGAAAAACCGGATCGCTGGTCTGGCGTGGAAGCGCTGATGACGCTGAAAGGTGACGTGGACAACCTGGGGCTCATTTTTCAGAAGGGCCTGGAGCAGCCCACCTTCGCCAAGATGGCGGCGCTGTCTCGGCAGATGAACGCGTTCTTTGCGACTTGGCTGCCGTGGGCCTGCCGCAATGCCTTTCCCAACACCTATACGGTCTTTGCCGGCGGAGATGATTTCTTTTTGATCGGCCCCTGGCGCTCGACCATGCGTTTGGCGCAACACATGCGAGGCAAATTTCGGGAATATGTGACCGCAAACCCGGACATTCATTTCTCGGCAGGACTGTCCATGACCAAACCCGGCCTGCCAATTCGCGAGCTGGCTCGTCTGGCTGAAGAGGCGCTGGAGAAGGCCAAGGAGCATACGAGCAAGCGCGTCAACGGAACCGTCACGCACAAGAATGCGGTGACGTGTTTTGATGTACCGGCCGCGTGGGACGATTTCGACGACCTCATCACACGCGAGGCCGAGCTGACCAGGCTGACCGCCGAGCACAGACTCTCCACCGGATACCTCTACGACCTGCTCGCCTTCACCGAGATGGCGGGCAAGGTCACCGAGCGACCGGAGAACGCGATCTGGCATTCTCGATTCGCCTATCACACGCGACGCCTCGCCGAGACCAAGATCAAACGTGGAGGAAGCCGGGACGCAATCGAGCGCCAACGACGTGCCCTGCAAGAAGCCCTGGCATCGGAGATCGCCGGCAACGGCATTGGAAAGCACGGGGCGGCGTACAAGATCGCCTTGTTCACTCTGTTGTATCAGCAACGCGATTAAAGGAGTCCATATGCCACAACAACCATCTCATTCCAGCCCCGGGCAGACGCCACGCCAGGGACAGCAGGCAACCTCACCTCAACCGTCTCAATGGGGGACAATTCGCTTTGTAAAGCCAATTGATCCGGAATTGTTCAACAGCAAGGCGCAAGACGCGGCAAAACGTGTCGCACAGGATCGAAGTCGCAACAATCCCACACAGCTTCGCCGCTTTTACGACGAACTGATTCTCTGGGAGGCCCGTGTCACCCAACAGCCGGACAAGTTCGAGGACTATCTCCCGTTTATTCGTATGCTCAATGCCAAGGTGGCGTATGCGGAAGGTCGCAAACTGGTAGACCGGACCTTCGTCACGCTCATGCACCACACCCTCGGCGAAGTCACAAATCCGGACAGCCTCACAATCTGCAAATTATTCTGGGAAGCCTTCATGGGCTTTTATAAACAGGAACGGCCAAGCTGACCACGAGGAGATTGCTGCCATGCAACTGACGACGATCCGCAAGATGACCGGGGTTCTTGAACTGATGACCGGCCTGCATATCGGGTCCGGCAATACGGAAATGCACATCGGCGGGACCGACAATCCGGTAATCAAACACCCCAAGACGCAGGAGCCCTACATTCCCGGCTCCTCGCTTAAGGGCAAGATCCGGAGTCTCTTGGAATGGCGGCTCGGCGTAGTCGGGCTTACCGAGGGGAAGCCGCTGGGTTTCGCGCACATTGCTGCCATCCAGAACCAAGCCGATCAATCCAGCGCCAAGGATCTGTTAAAGCTCTTCGGCGGAGCCCCGGAAGGATCGGGTGGGAACCTGGACCTGATCGAGGAGATCGGGCCGACCCGACTCGCCTTCTGGGATTGCCCGCTGACTCGCGAGTGGGTGAGCGAGATGAATCGCCGCAACTTGCTGCTCACGGAAACCAAGATGGAAAACATGATCGACCGCATTCGAGGCGTGGCGGAACATCCGCGAAATACAGAGCGGGTGCCGGCTGGGGCACAGTTCGAGTTCGCCCTGACCATTCGGGTGCATGACAACGAAAACCTCGCGCCGATGATCTATGAGGGATTGAAGTTGCTGGAACTGACGGGCTTGGGCGGATCGGGCTCACGAGGCTACGGCAAGGTCCGATTCACGAGCCTCAGCCTGGATGGAGCGGATGTGTTGGCCGAACTGGCGGCAGTGAACCTGGCTGAAGTCGCCTGAGAGGAGCCTATGCGCACGGTGCGAGCCCGCATCACCCCGCTCTCGGCCTTCGGGACCCCGCTCATGGGAGACACCCTGTTCGGTCAGGTCTGCTGGGCGATCAGAAACCGCAGGGGCGAGACAGGCCTAAACGAGTTGCTGAACGGGTACACCGATGGGCGGCCTTTTCTCATCATCTCCGATGCGATGCCGGCCGGCTATCTGCCGCGACCGGCGATGTCGAACTCGCTGTTTCGCGCACAGGAGCAAGCCGACCGCAAGGAAGTGAAAAAACGACACTGGTTGCCGGTGGACAAAGTGTCCGAGCCGGTGGCCGATTGGTTGAGTCATTGCGTGAAGCCGAACGAGCTTCCAGGCGGCTGGGTTCTCACCCACCTTCAGCCCCACAATAGTATCGACCGGCGCACCGGCACGACAGGAGAAAACTTTGCTCCCTACGCGATGCCTGGGCACTGGTATGGCCGTCTGCGCAAGGAAAACGGAACGGATCGATTCGTCATCGGCCAGCTTGATCTGTACCTCGTGCTGGACGAGACTCGCCTGTCCGATGAGGAAGTGAAAACCGCGCTTTCGGACATCGGCGAGCTGGGGTTTGGGCGTGATGCCGGCATCGGACTCGGGCGATTCAAAATGGACGCGCTGGAGGAAGCTCCGTTGCCTGCCCAGCGTGACGCCAATGCGTGGATGACGCTTGCGCCCTGCGCGCCGCAGGGGTTGGAATGGATTCCGGACCGCTGCTTTTACCAGGTCTTCACCCGCTTCGGGCGTCACGGGGACAGGGCCGTGCACCGGGGCAATCCGTTCAAGACCCCGGTGCTTCTGGCTGCTGCCGGTGGAGTGTTAACCCCAAGGAAATTCGAGTCACGGCTGTTCATCGGCCAGGGATTAGGAGGCGACGGCAGCCTCTCGAAAGCGGTGCCCCAAACGGTGCAACAGGGCTATGCGCCGGTGGTCGCCATCAAAGTCGATCAGGGTAGAAGTGCGGCATGAAGACGTTTAACACTTACAGACTGCTGGTCACCCCTCTCTCGCCCATCCACATTGGAACTGGCGAGAGTTACGAGCCCACCAACTACGTCATCGAGGGTGACACGCTCCACGAATTCGACACGTCGGTGGTGGTGGATGCGCTTTCGGCGCCGGATCACCAAGAACTGAGCAGCATTGTCAGTCGGACACCGGACGACACGATGCTCCGAGCGGTTCAAAAATTCTTTCACGACCGGTGCAGGGTCCTGGCGCCGCTCGCGCGGCACCGCATTCCCGCCCAAGCAGGCGTAGCCACGCTGTATCGAGAGCGCGTGGGACAGATCGCGCAGCAAGAAGGACGAGGGCGACGCGTGATCAACCAACTGGGGATCGGCCGGACTGCCTACAATCCCGCCACTCGGCTGCCGGTGTTGATGGGATCGTCCATCAAGGGCGCCATTCGTACCGCGCTGCTCGATCAGATCAATAATGGCGCGCCAAGGCTGCCTCACGAACAGAAGGGGCTGCATGAGTTCCAAGGACGGCTGTTCCAGTACTACGAGATGGAGCGGCGCAAGATGTTTCTCCAACGCGACCCCATGCGCCTCGTGCATATCTCCGATGCCGCCTGGCAGGGCGAAGCAGGACTGCCCGCTGCGGAAATCGTGTTTGCCGTCAATCGCAAGAAAACTCCTGCCGTGGATCGGCAAGGGAACCAGCGCAGCACTAAGGGCGACAGCGGACCGCCTCAGCTTCTCGAATGCGTCCCGGCCTTGCGCTACCGCGCCTTTGCCGGCCGGCTCAACGTACAGTTGCTGGGCGACGTGAACAAGCCAGGGCAGGTCCCTGCCGCCGACCTGCGCTTTGACCTGGCCCGTATCGTCCAGGCGTGCAATGCGTTCTATCGGCCCATCCTCCAGAGCGAAATCGAACTGCTTTCGCAACGCGGGTTTCTCGATGCGGATTGGGGCAACGCCATCAACGAGATGGTGAGCTCTTCATTGTTGTCGGGTGATGGCGTCTTTTTGTTGCGCGTGGGCCGGCATTCCGGCGCGGAGTCGGTCACGTTGAGAGGGGTACGGAACATCAAGATTAAAGGCCAAGGGAGGCCGCCGGATTACCAGAATACTGCCACCACGGTCTGGCTGGCCGCCAAGGAACGCGATCAACCGTCCCGACTCCTCCCATTCGGTTGGGCGCTCGTTGAGTGCTTACCTCTTGAGAGCGGGATAGCGAACGAGTCCAACGCCCTGAAGGTCCTCTGCGAGCGACGCCTGACTGCTGTGCGCCAGTGGGCGGATCGGGTGAAGAGCAAAGAAGCCGAGTGGCAGCGGAAAGGATTGGGACCGCGCGCTATCGGACTGGGTGGCCATCAGCAGGAACGCACCCGCCTCCACCCCCCCTGGGTGGAGCAGAAGCTCGCGGAGCTCTGTAGCAAGCCCGGCATCAAGCCCGATGATGCGTTACGCGGCTCGGCGCTCGCAGAAGCCGTGCGAGCCATCGAGGACCCCGCCCTTCGTGCCCAGGCCCTGGCCGACATCGTGGCGCGGTGGCAGGAGAAGGGCTGGTGGGACAACACCACCGGCGGGGCCGCCAAGAAAGCCAAGGCGATCTATGAAGAATTGCTCAAGGCCTCACCATGAATCCGTGTGATTGCGTACCGATTTCCCTTGGGGGTGGAGGGCTCATAAGACTTAACGGAGCAAGTCGAGCAAGTGTTCGACGGTCAGGTCGGCATCGCGAAGGATCGTCTTGAGGATTTTCGGATGGAGAATGGTGCCCGGATGGTACGCAACGGTCACCCGACGCCCTTGTGGATTTTTGAAGATTTTGTGGCTGCCGCTCTGGCGGCTGAGAGTAAAGCCTGTACGCTCCAATGCCCGGATGACCTCCGCAGCGGTCATGCGCGGCAGCTTTTGGCTCATACCGCAACGGCCACGGAGGTCAGGCTCACGGCTTCGGGCTGGGGGATTTCTTCGCCGGAGGCGAGGCGGTCTTCGCAGTGGAGGCGAATGGCATCCTGGATGTTGGCCAAGACCTCCTCGTAGGTCGTCCCTTGGGTATAGCACCCTTGCAACGCGGGACAAAAGGCGACATAGCCATCTTGATCTTTTTCGATGACGACGGAAAATTGATACGTGCTCATCGGCGACTCCGCGGTGTCGGACCAATTTGAGCTTGAGCCGCATTGTAGCACAACAGAGGACGGGGACAATCCGATGCGTGACCTCGCGCCCGAGCATCCGGCGCTCATTCAACACTTGCCGGTCGTGCGGCTGCCCAGACAAGCGGTGGCGACGCTCCTCGCCCAAGCCGTGGCCGACGTCGTGGCGCGGTGGACAGAGAAGGGCTGGTGGGACAAGACCACCGGCGGGGCCGCCAAGAAAGCCAAGGCGATCTATGAGGAATCGCTCGGCCGAGCCCCGATCGCATCGTCGCGCCCCAATGATTGACTTGTAGCCACCAAGTGGCCACAATGACGCCACAAGCGAGGGAACCATGGCAAAAGTGGGTGTGCGGAAATTGCGAGACCACCTCAGTGGATACCTCAAGAAGGTACAGGAGGGGGAAGAGGTGGAGGTCACGGACCGAGGGCATGTGATTGCCCGATTCGTGCCGGCCGAATCTCGGCGCGTGCCGACGGGGGTCGATGCTCTTGTTCGCGAGGGCCTGGCGACCTGGAAGGGCGGCAAGCCGAAGGGGGCGAAGCGCCCGATGGTGCTGCCCGGTCGTTCGGTATCGGATCTGGTCGTCGCTGAACGCCGATGATTCTCTATTGTGACACCAGCGCGCTGGTGAAGCTCTACGTGGAGGAATCCGGCTCGTCGTGGGTGCGGCACTGGATGAATGCCGCCGACGTGGTGGGGATTGCCGCCATCGGCTATGTGGAGGCGAAGGCGGCCTTCGCGCGTGCCGTTCACAGCGGACGGGTCATCCGGCGAACGTACCGTCGAATGGTTGAGGATTTCGAAGAGGATTGGAGCCGATACCTCGTGCTGGAGATCCATCAGCCGGTGCTCCGGCATGCCGGGCGATTGGCCGAGCAACACCGGATGCGGGCCTACGATGCCATGCACCTGGCTGCAGCGCTTCTGATTCGGGCGCATGGCTCCGAAGAGGTTACCTTTCTGGGATTCGACCATGAGCTCAATCGGGCCGCGAAGGCCGAGGGGTTGTCGCTCCCGCCACTCCCCTCTTAGAGGATCATGCTCATCCACGTCGCCATCGTCTCGGACCAGTTGTTGCCGACGGTCATTCCCGCCCTCATGCACCGGCCGAAGCTGGTGGTGCTGGTGGCGTCACAGCCCATGGCGGCCAAGGCGGAGCGGCTGCGGCGGGTACTCGAAGCCAAGGGATGCGCCGTGGAGATTCGGGAGCAGGCCCCGGATGCCAGGGTGGACCGCATCCGTGCCTACGCGGCGCATCTTGCCGAGGATCTGACGGCACGATGGCCTGGTGCCGAGCTGGTCTTCAACGCAACGGGCGGCAACAAACTGATGACGCTCGGTTTCGTTGAGGTGTTTCGCGAGCGGGCCGACCGGCTCATATATACCGACACGGCCCACGGGCGGATCGAAGTCATTCACGATCGGGATACCCAGGACGCGCAACCGGAATCGATGCACGATGTGCTGGATGTGCCGAGTTACTTAGCCGTCCAGGGCTTCCGCTATTCAGGAAGCGTGAGCGATGACGCGAGCCGCATGGCGGGGATCCAGGCGCGAGACGAGATTGCGAAGGTACTGGCTGATCAGGCGGCGCGCTCCGGCGGATTCATCGGGTTCATCAACGGGGTGGCCCATCGAGCCATGGACGAACAGGGCCACGAACTGGTGCAGCCGGTGCAACGGCTCAACGAGGCAGTGCACGGCGAGTGGCGGGCATGCTTCGACCGGTTTGCGCAAGCAGGGTTGCTCAAGCCGGAGGGGACCCGCACGGTGCGGTTCGGTGATCTGGAGTCGGCTCGATTCCTCGGCGGAGGTTGGCTGGAAGAATATGCCTTCATGAGAGCGCGTGAAGCCGGGCTGTTCGATGTCCGCATGGGAGTCACGGGAGCATGGGAGGGGGCGACCTCCGCGAAGAACGAATTTGACGTGTTGGCTTGCCACCGAAACCGCATGTTGTTTATCGAATGCAAAACACTCCGGTGGGACAGGCGGACGGAACACGACACCGACGTCGCGTATAAGGTCGCGAGCCTCGGCGAGGACGTGCGAGGGCTATTGGGGGACACCTGGGTGCTGGCCGCGCAGGAACCGTCGCCGATCTTGAGAGACCGAGCGAACCAAGCAGGATTTCAGGTGCTCAGCCCCAAACATCTGAGTAGCTTGACGGGATGGCTGAATCTGTGGAAACAGGGACAATCATGAAGGGGAAGGAGGTGAGCAAAACATGTTCCAGCGCAACGGAGAAAAAGGTTGCGCATCGGATCGTGGAAACGGTTGATATTGGGCTGGTTTTTTGGTGGGGGGCGGATGGGATTCTGACCTGAAGAAAAAGGGATTAAGACTTGCCATTCACCGAATCTGCCCGATACCGGAGCCAGAGATGGGATTCTGACCTGAAGAAAAAGGGATTAAGACGGGGTCCCGCCATGCCAATATCACGGCGGGTTCGGGCCCAGATGGGATTCTGACCTGAAGAAAAAGGGATTAAGACCGGAGCCAGAGCTACTTCGCTGTAAAGTTTCAGATGGGATTCTGACCTGAAGAAAAAGGGATTAAGACAGGGATGTATGAGGGCAAATCGTCCCATCCCAGTGATGGGATTCTGACCTGAAGAAAAAGGGATTAAGACCTCGAGGCTCATGTTATCCCCCCTTTCGTAGAGTCCAGATGGGATTCTGACCTGAAGAAAAAGGGATTAAGACCGCCACAGTGGTTTCGACTTCCCAGATAAGATCGGCCGGATGGGATTCTGACCTGAAGAAAAAGGGATTAAGACCCCATCCCAGTCGGTACACTGTGGCCGGCGCCACAGTGGATGGGATTCTGACCTGAAGAAAAAGGGATTAAGACCCGTGCTCACCGATATAGATATAGACCGATTTGTACGATGGGATTCTGACCTGAAGAAAAAGGGATTAAGACGTCCAGCTCAATCATCATTCTGTTCCCTTTCTCCGATGGGATTCTGACCTGAAGAAAAAGGGATTAAGACATCGTCCCATCCCAGTCGGTACACTGTGGCCGATGGGATTCTGACCTGAAGAAAAAGGGATTAAGACCCCCTTGGTTAAAGTGTTGTAGCTAACAATAGCGATGGGATTCTGACCTGAAGAAAAAGGGATTAAGACCGAAGCCACAGTGGAGACTCTCCATTCCCCGAGATGGGATTCTGACCTGAAGAAAAAGGGATTAAGACCACGTACCGCCTGATACGATCCTCATGATTCCCACCGAGATGGGATTCTGACCTGAAGAAAAAGGGATTAAGACCGTACAAACAAAAAGCGGGATAGGAACTACCCCTACCGATGGGATTCTGACCTGAAGAAAAAGGGATTAAGACCGACTTCACTGTATGTCTTCATGGCGTAGCTCCGATGGGATTCTGACCTGAAGAAAAAGGGATTAAGACCCAGATTCCGCCACTTCTCCCCCGAATCGGGGGAGGATGGGATTCTGACCTGAAGAAAAAGGGATTAAGACAATGGAGCGCGCTAGCGGGTAGGCCAATATCGCGGATGGGATTCTGACCTGAAGAAAAAGGGATTAAGACCCAGTCGTACTGTGATTCCACGATTCTGCGCCGGATGGGATTCTGACCTGAAGAAAAAGGGATTAAGACCTTCGGCCACAGGGGATACTCTCCATTCCCCGAAGATGGGATTCTGACCTGAAGAAAAAGGGATTAAGACTGTGAGGGCGTGTCATCCCACCCTAGCCGGTACACTGATGGGATTCTGACCTGAAGAAAAAGGGATTAAGACTTCATGGATGCCTAGATAGCAGGGCTCTCCGGAGGCCGGATGGGATTCTGACCTGAAGAAAAAGGGATTAAGACCAGGGGATACTCTCCATTCCCCGAAATAGCCCCGGATGGGATTCTGACCTGAAGAAAAAGGGATTAAGACGCAGTCCTGGGTGCCGCATACCCGCACTGCATGATCCGGATGGGATTCTGACCTGAAGAAAAAGGGATTAAGACCGGACACCGGCGCGCCCTTGGTTGCTGGGTTTGATGGGATTCTGACCTGAAGAAAAAGGGATTAAGACCACATCAATGTCATACGCCCCGACATCCGGTAATGATGGGATTCTGACCTGAAGAAAAAGGGATTAAGACATCGACCAGCCCTTCTTCATACGCCGATAGATGATCTTCGATGGGATTCTGACCTGAAGAAAAAGGGATTAAGACTCGTGTATGCCGATGTAGCAGGGTTCGCCTGACTGATGGGATTCTGACCTGAAGAAAAAGGGATTAAGACCGTATCGGCGAACGTATGGTGCGGCGATGTCCTCCGATGGGATTCTGACCTGAAGAAAAAGGGATTAAGACCATTCGGGGAGGGAATCAGCCCAACTTCGCTGTATGGATGGGATTCTGACCTGAAGAAAAAGGGATTAAGACCCGCAGGGCCGGGAGAAGTGTCTCTGCTGTGGTGATGGGATTCTGACCTGAAGAAAAAGGGATTAAGACTCGGTCGCCCGGTCAATCCCGCAGGGCCGGGAGAAGATGGGATTCTGACCTGAAGAAAAAGGGATTAAGACGCCAGATTCCGCCACTTCTCAACCCCCGAATCGGATGGGATTCTGACCTGAAGAAAAAGGGATTAAGACCTCCAATGTCCGATGTCCTGATTTCGAGACACCAGATGGGATTCTGACCTGAAGAAAAAGGGATTAAGACACGGGAATCGGCGGGGTATCCTCTTCCATATCGTCGATGGGATTCTGACCTGAAGAAAAAGGGATTAAGACCGATTGAGCCATACCAACCGCCTTAGCAATTTTCTGGATGGGATTCTGACCTGAAGAAAAAGGGATTAAGACCGCACTCACCGCGGCAGAGATGATTCTGTCCGCATGATGGGATTCTGACCTGAAGAAAAAGGGATTAAGACCATGGGCGACTCTCCATTCCCCGAACCCAGTCGGATGGGATTCTGACCTGAAGAAAAAGGGATTAAGACCACTCACAGCGGCAGAAATGATTCTGGCTTCGTGATGGGATTCTGACCTGAAGAAAAAGGGATTAAGACGTAGGCGGGTTCGTTCCCGCCTACGATGCAGCCCCTTAGATGGGATTCTGACCTGAAGAAAAAGGGATTAAGACCCATATAAGGTCAGTCAGGCTCGCCCACTTCTCAGGATGGGATTCTGACCTGAAGAAAAAGGGATTAAGACTGAGGGAGTATCATCGTACCCCAACCGAAAAACTGGGATGGGATTCTGACCTGAAGAAAAAGGGATTAAGACGGTAATCATGGCTCACTCCTTTCTCCTTTTGAGATGGGATTCTGACCTGAAGAAAAAGGGATTAAGACGGTGTCCCGCCATGCTAAAATGTAGGCGGGTTCGTTGATGGGATTCTGACCTGAAGAAAAAGGGATTAAGACCCCCGCAGTCGCCAAACGTAGATGCAACACGGCCTCACGATGGGATTCTGACCTGAAGAAAAAGGGATTAAGACTCTGCGTGTTGAGTAACCATATCAACTCCTTTCTGATGGGATTCTGACCTGAAGAAAAAGGGATTAAGACCCAACTCGACCCCTAAATATGGCAGTTCTGGGTAGATGGGATTCTGACCTGAAGAAAAAGGGATTAAGACCCGGACTCCGTCCGTAAATATGCCTGGCCAACGCGGATGGGATTCTGACCTGAAGAAAAAGGGATTAAGACGATCCGCGAAGATACACTTCCTCTAATCCGTCATCGGATGGGATTCTGACCTGAAGAAAAAGGGATTAAGACCATTCCCGCCTACGATACAGCCCCTGATGTCTGGGATGATGGGATTCTGACCTGAAGAAAAAGGGATTAAGACCGCACTCGACTTCCCAGATTAAATCGTAGAGATGATGGGATTCTGACCTGAAGAAAAAGGGATTAAGACCGATTCATCCGATGATGTGACTACGTTGTCGTGAACATGATGGGATTCTGACCTGAAGAAAAAGGGATTAAGACACATGGGAACGATACGGAATCCCGTCATCATCCGTATGATGGGATTCTGACCTGAAGAAAAAGGGATTAAGACAATCTGGACACTCAACCTCTAATTCGATGCCCAGATGGGATTCTGACCTGAAGAAAAAGGGATTAAGACCCGCCATGCCAAAATGTAGGCGGGCTCATTCCCGCCGATGGGATTCTGACCTGAAGAAAAAGGGATTAAGACAGTCATGGCTCACTCCCTTTATGAATCCCCTCTGCTCCGATGGGATTCTGACCTGAAGAAAAAGGGATTAAGACCCACGGACTGGAACCAGTGCCACTTCGCTATATACCGATGGGATTCTGACCTGAAGAAAAAGGGATTAAGACCGACTCATCGCCCATACAATCGACCGCCCTCCGGAATGATGGGATTCTGACCTGAAGAAAAAGGGATTAAGACGGGTAGTCTTGTCTCACTCCCCATGTTCACACCGATGGGATTCTGACCTGAAGAAAAAGGGATTAAGACTTGTGGCGCGTTTCGGGTTCGCAGCCGCGTAGGGATGGGATTCTGACCTGAAGAAAAAGGGATTAAGACGCTGTTCGACCTCGATTATGAGATCCTCAAGCTTCGTCGATGGGATTCTGACCTGAAGAAAAAGGGATTAAGACCCCCAGATTCGCCGATATAGATATATGTTGATTTGATGGGATTCTGACCTGAAGAAAAAGGGATTAAGACATCATGGCTCACTCCTTTCTTCGGCATCCCACTCATGGATGGGATTCTGACCTGAAGAAAAAGGGATTAAGACCACATGTTCGCACTGGCATGGTTCCCCCCTTGGTGATGGGATTCTGACCTGAAGAAAAAGGGATTAAGACGCCCCGGCAGACCCGGCCAGTGCTCTGGCCGGGTTTCGGATGGGATTCTGACCTGAAGAAAAAGGGATTAAGACCTCGACCGTGTCACCGGGATCGTGCCCGGTCCGAGGATGGGATTCTGACCTGAAGAAAAAGGGATTAAGACCATGCCGACCCCCATTTTTGCCTCGGCCTCCGGATGGGATTCTGACCTGAAGAAAAAGGGATTAAGACGCGACCGCGTATCATAGTACCGCGCGAGTGCGGGATGGGATTCTGACCTGAAGAAAAAGGGATTAAGACCACAGGTCGGTGAGCGAGGGAGGGGCAAGGAGGAAGGGGCGGGGAGACGATGGACAAGCCGCACAAGAAGCTGGTGGCTTGGCAAGTGGCCATGGATGTGGTCCTGCTGGTGTATCGCGCCTCTGAGCGGTTTCCGCCAGAGGAACGCTATGGGTTGCGGGAGCAGGTGCGGCGGGCCGTTGTGAGCATTGTGAGCAATGTGGCGGAGGGGGCCGCGCGGCGGACGAAACGGGAATTTGCCCAGTATTTGCATATGGCGCAAGCGTCTTTGAGTGAGGTGGACACGCAGATGGAGGTGGCCAGACGGCTCGGCTATCTCGATGAAGCGGACTGGCAGGCATTGGATGGGAGGTTGGAACGATTAGACAAACTGTTGAGTGGACTGATTCGCGTCCAGCGGATGGCCCCCTAACGCCTCCCTCCTCACGCCTCCCGTCCGCAAGACCTGATGAAAAAGGGATTAAGACGGCCCATAGACCCTCTGTACTTCTGGCGGAACGACGAAGTCCGAACCAAGCCCTGATGAAAAAGGGATGAATCCGTTTCACGCCGTCCGCGGGATTGTGGTGACGGCCTTGCGTTCACACAGGTAGCCAATCAGCGAAAACAGGGCTGACAATTTGTGCCGGATTGTCAGGGGCTAAGAGCTTCCGGCCTTCGAGGGTTTCCGCTACGCGATCACATGTGCCCACGTGAGGGCTTTAACATCCTCCAGCCTTTTCAGGCCTAGAAATTCCGAGAACTCGGCCGCGTCGATCTTGTAGGCCCGGCCGGTTTTCTCATTGGCGATGTCGGCGAGCCTTTCGATTTCAGGCTGAAAAGCAGCACAGCTTTTCAAATTGCGCGCTGTCCGCCTCTCGGCGTCAGAGGGATTGCACACAGCGCCTTGTTCTGCCGGAATCAGGTTTTTGATTGTCCTTTAACCACTGCCTCAACATCCGTCCGTGAAAAATCATTTCCCTTGAAGAGCAGGGGAGCCTCCAAGGCCTTGGCCAACGCGTAGGAGAAGCAGTCACCGAAGTTTAGGTTTGCCGCATGCCTTCCTTTGCCGAATTTCCTGAAAGTGGCGCGGGCGATCTTCGCCTGTTCCGCGTCCACCGCCATAACCTCAATTCCCGCTTTCAGGATGAACAAATCAAAATCCCTCAGTCCTTCATAGCCGCTCCGTGCTTCGATCACCATCGAGGCCTCCACAAAACTGACTGCCGATATGAAGCACCGCTCCGCGTGCTCAATGGCTTCCGTGAATGTCCGGCGTTCCGGTTCATCCCGCAACACCGCCATCACAGCCGATGTATCGATCACAATCACGCGGGCAACCCTTTCTCGTCATATCCGATGATCTCGTCATCGCCGCGCTTGTCGCGTACGGGCAGGGAGGCGCAATGCTTCGCGATCTCGTCCAACTCGTCGGCCAGCCGTTTACGACTCCGGCGACGCTTGAGATTTTCCAGCCGCTCTTTGAGCGCCTTGGTTACCGCCTCGGTCTTTGTTTCGCCGGTTATCGACGCAATCGCCGCCGCCAGCTTCTCGGTTTCCACGTTCCTGATGTTCAACGCCACGTTGGCACCATTGCTACATAATTTACTACACAGATACATTATAACTCAAAACCGCATGTTGCATAAGCTGTAAATGTCAAGACTTCATCTGACGGACAGTGAGTCCTCGCGGTTCAGTGATCATGCGGCCAGCATCTTTGCCTTCGCCAGCGGCACGGGATCGAGAAACGTTTGCATCGGCGTCTTGCCGTAGCACCACCGCCCTTGGTGGGAACGCCGTTCGTTGTACTCCTGGACAGCAAGAAAAGGAAAAGGGGAAAGGAAAAGGGGACAAAAAGGAACAAAAAGGAAAAGGGGACAAAAAAGGAAAAGGGGACATTCTCCTTTTCTGTTGACCGGTTGGGGCAATCCGGCTAGACTGCCGGCATGCCACGCACGGCTCGGGCTTCAGTCGGTGGGCTCTGTTACCATGTCCTCAATCGGGGGAACGCCCGCGCGGAAGTGTTCCGGAGGCCGGAGGATTATGCGGTCTTTCGGGATCTGCTCCGAGAGGCTGCCGACCGGGTGCGGATGCGGGTGCTGGCCTACTGCGTGATGCCGAATCACTTTCATCTCGCCCTTTGGCCACGGGGCGATGGCGATCTCAGCCGGTTCATGCAGTGGCTGCTGACCACGCATGTCCGCCGCTACCATCGGTACTATCAGTCGAGCGGGCATGTCTGGCAGGGGCGGTTCAAAGCCTTTCCGATCCAACAGGATGAGCACCTGCTGACCGTGCTGCGATATATCGAGCGCAATCCGCTGCGGGCGGGGCTGGTCGCGCGGGCGGAGGACTGGCCGTGGGCGAGTCTGCGGGAACGGGCCGGGGGAAAGACGTGGCTGCATCCAAGTCCCGTGCAGGGGTTGTCGGACTGGAGGGGATGGGTTAATGCGCCGATGACGGACGCGGACGTGGAGACGTTGCGCCGCAGTGTGAACCGGGGGACGCCGTTTGGGAGCGAACCGTGGGTGCAGCGGACGGCGCGACGGCTCGGGCTGGAGGCGAGCCTCAATCCCCGAGGGCGACCGCGGACCCACCCTTAAAAAGTAGAATGTCCCCTTTTTCACTGTCCCCTTTTTCACCCTTTTTCACCCCAGAAAAGTAGACCGTCCTCTCTTTCCTTCGCTTGACATACTCTCCTGTCTTCAGATAGCATCGCGCCCGTCATTCAGAGCAGCGCTGAGGGAACTGGCCCAGAGAGGCGCTCGGCAACCTGGTTCACATAGCCACCAAGGTGCCACTGCCAGCCCGGTGACGGGGACGATGAGGCTCTTCCATGGTAAGCTCATGGAGCAACCAACGGCTTGCGATGCTCGCCGGCAGGGATTCACTTCTCTCCTCTATCTGTCTCTCCATTACCAGGCGGCGGCTCTTCTCTGCGAAACTCATCAGTTCCCTCATGTCTTTATCCAACAAAGGAGGGAACCATGATGATCGGGAAGCCTGTTCGCGAGAGAGTGATTGAACCTGTTACCTCGCCAATTCCGGTGCCATCGCCCGCACAAGCACCGGCCGCACCACCGGCACCGGCCAAGCCGGCCGTCACCCCAACACCGGCCCGTGAAGGCCAGGAGGTGCCGGCATGACTCAGATCATCCCTGATTCGATCGATCCCGTAAGGGGATGGCGGGTCTGGTCGCTCACGGTTGACCCTCGGCCATCCATTCCAGAATCCATTCGGCATTCTGTCCAGAAGGCCCGTACTCCCCGGTTTCTCTCAGCCAGCCGCATCCAGTGCCAGGATGGGACCCCCGTCAAATGGAAGCTGTACTCTACAGTGTTTAATCCGTACAGAGACCCGAAGCGGCTGGGTCTGTGGATGGCACACGAGGCCAAGAAGGCCCGGTGTTTCGCCGAGCGAAAACAGTGCCGGAAACCCCTCAAGTGGAAATGCTCGTGCGGCGTCTATGCGTTTCGCACTCCCGATCCCATCACGGACCAGGACTGGATCCCCTGTATGCCAGCACACCCTGATCCACCCTCCGTCGTTGGTCAGGTTCTGGGATGGGGACAAGTCATTGAACATGAACAGGGCTGGCGCGCCACCTTCGCTTATCCTTCAGCGTTGGCCCTCTGCTGCATGTATTGTCTGGCGAACCACTCCTTGGTCCGAGCGGAGGCGGTCAGGTTTCCCACCCACTGGCACGACCCCTTTTTTGAGGTGAGTGCGGGACCCCTGATTGTCCCCCTCTGTCGAGCTTGCATTCGCCCGTCACCGTGGTGGAGGGGAAATGTCTGCCTCCCCGCTCCGGCGGTGGAGGAGGCGCTGGCAAGTCACTATGGGGTTACGGTTTTGCCTGCTCTTCCCAAGAAGCGGGCGATCTATCATGTGGGATAGGGACTCGGGGGGCGATGAGATAGGAAGATCGCATGGGCCATAAGGAAGAAGTCTTCGGTCTTCGAAGAATCGAAAACGACCGGAGTCTCGCTTGGAAGGAACAGAGCAGTCCCCGCACTCTGGAGGGTGATCGATGGATCTCGCGCCAATATGAACGCGACCAACTGCGGCTTATCCTCAGAACCTGTGGATAAACCATGTAAACAACATGGTGATTGTTCATCGAAACCCGGCTTCGCATGGGCGCGAGCTTCACCATGCTCAAAAAAACGGCATTGTGGGAGGAGACGAACCTATCCAACTGGTGGTAGGGCCTCTTGTCCGGCCTGTTGGGCCCTTGTCATCGGCTGACTTCTGGACCGAATCACCATGCACAGGAGCCAGATGGCAACGTTTCCCTGCTTGCCCCTGGCTCTCCAAGAGAGTAAGAGAGGCGCAAAGAAGGAGTTCGGCATGGCCGATACGGTGACCTTATCTGTTCACGCCATGATTGTCTCGGTAGGCGGCTCCGTCGAGCCGATTGTGGCGACGCTGCGCGCGCATCGGCCGGCTGTCGTCATTTTCTTTGCCTCGGAAC
Source organism: Nitrospira sp. (assembly GCA_024331125.1). Lineage (GTDB taxonomy): Bacteria > Nitrospirota > Nitrospiria > Nitrospirales > Nitrospiraceae > Nitrospira_D. Next base: position 252,312 of record JANDJI010000003.1, on the reverse strand, counting down.
AGACGGTCGAACAGATCAGCGCGATCAAGGATCAGGTACGGGACCTGGGCATTCCCACGACGGATCGAAAGGTCATCACGCACGACCCGCAGGATCTCGTAACCTGTTACGCCGAGGCGATTCGATGCGCCGAGTCTCTCGCCGATCTGCACATTCCACCCCAGCACGTGGCCGTGGATTTCACGGGCGGCACCAAGGTGATGAGTGCGGCCTTGGCCCTGGCCACGGTGGGCAAGGGGTTTTCGTTCGTCTATGTGGGCGGGCGTGAACGATCCAAGGAGGGGCGAGGGATCGTGATCACCGGCAGCGAGGCGATCATCAGGCGAGATGATCCCTTTGCAGTCTTCGCGGTCGAAGAGCGGAGACGGTTGGCGCTCTTCTTCCGCACGTTTCAGTTCACGGCAGCCCAGGCGCTCGTTCAGTCGGTTCTTGCCAGGCCGCTCACAGAGCCGGATCGTTTGGCCTTCGAGCTGATCGGTGACTTAGCCAAGGGCTATCTCTTGTGGGAGCGATTCGAGTACCAGCGTGCCTTGGAAGTGTTGGGGCGCTGCCGCAGCCGCTGGGCGATCGCAGCCCAAGCCAATCCCGCCATTCGCTACGCCGCCGTGCTTCCAGTGCTGGGAGCTAACGTCGCCTGGCTGGAACAGCTCGCCAAACAGACCGGTGGGTTCCGCCGCTACCACCGGCTGTTCATCGCCGACCTGCTGGCCAACGCCGATCGTCGGGCCACGGAAGGCAGTTACGATGACGCGATCGTGCGGCTCTATCGAGCCCTGGAATTAGGCGCGCAGGTGGCGATTCAGCGCCGTTTCGGATATGGCACGGATCGAGTGCCGGTGGAGGCGATTCCGGAGACGGTGCGGGCCGAGTTCCTGGCCCGCTATCGGCCGGAGGACGGGAGCACGCTCAAACTACCACTCGAAGCCGGTTATCGGCTCTTGGCCGCCCTCGGCGAACCGGAAGGCCGGCAGTTCGAGCAACAGCAGGACCAGTTTAAGCAAGTCCAGTCCGCTCGGAACACGTCGTGGCTGGCGCATGGAATGACATCGAGCACCGAAGCGGGCTATCGTGATTTGCGCGAGGTCGTGCTCGCGATCCTCGGAGAGCAGCCGGCCATCACGTTCGCCATGTTGGACGAGACGGAATAGGGGAGGCTTGGCTATGCGACGCCTCTATCTCATTGCCTATGACGTGTGCGATCAACGGCGTCTCAACAAAGTGCGCGAGGTGCTCAAGGCTTACAGCACCGGCGGGCAGAAGTCGGTGTATGAATGTTGGCTCACGCCCGCCGAGCTGGCTGAGGTGACGGAGACGTTGCAGGGGTTGATCGAGGCAACGGAAGACCGCGTGCATATCATCACGCTCGACGGCCGCAGCCAACCCGCCACGCTGGGCATCGCCGTCCCACCCTCGGACCCGGCGTTTTTCTATTTCGGCTGACCGTGCTTGTACGGAAAAGGACGACAGAAGATCCCCATCGCGGCAGGTCGTTCACGGGGAATCCATCGAAGGATTCCTGACCAGCCCCACCTCCGCGCGAGCTTCGGCATCCGTCGGACGAGGAAGGATGACCAGCGGCAGCGGCGCGAGGTTCAGCGGTCGGGCAAACTCACCGCTGGGGTCGTCGGCCAGCCAAGCCAGGACCGTGCAGGCCGCTCGACCCCAGACCGTCGCCGGCGCAAGCCAGCGACCGGTTGACGAGTCACGTGGTGAGTACGGATAGGCCACGACCCAGTCGGTCTTCGTCCATGGACTGGCTTTCGGCACTCCTGATTGCCGATAGAACAGGCTGGGGATCAGGACCCTGTGAGGGGCTGCGTGGCCAACGAGCTGTTCCATTCCCTTCATCGGGCGGAGCCACAGGAGGGGCTGCTCAGGACGAGGCGGTTGCGTCCGCTCGTGAGCTACCCACCGTTCGACAGGAAGGTCCAACGTCTCGGCCGTCCGCCCTGCCACAGCGCCCAGGTGTTCGCTCAGAGGATCACGGGGGTCGATTACGAGGGTGACTCCGCCGGCACGACGTTCGGCTGCCACCTCGATCAGCCGCTCCACTTGTCGCTCGACGCTCGGCAAACGATAGAGCCACAGTTCTGATCCCGCTGGATTTCGGAACGCCACAGGCAGCACGACTGTGACTGTGACGGGCTGTGAGGCGGTCCATTCGGCAAAACGGTCCTCCCATCCGATCACGTAGGGAGCGACCAGAAAGAGACTGCTCTCCTCGATGCTGACTTCTTCCAGTTGCCGAAGGGCGTCGTCGGGGTTTCGATAGCGAACCCAACGAATCGACGCGGTCGGTTGGGGCTGCATGGCTTCCGGACACTGGTCGATATGCTGAACCAACTGATCGGCCGTGCGATCCAGCCCAGGTTCAGGTGCCAGACCTAAGAGGGGCCGGCGAGGAGAAGGTATGGAAGAGGCCGTGGCCGACAGGGCGATCAACCGCCCGACCAGCGCAGCGATCTCGTCTTCCGTCAAATCGAACCGCGGCATGGCGGGACTAAGCATCGACCCGTCCGGCCTTTGGCCAGTCGCCAGGGTGTGGGCCAGGGTGGATCGGTCATAGGGCACGGCAACAACCCCGTGCCGCACTGGAGCAAACCGGTCGGTCAGAGTGCTCCAGCGGATATCCGGTGCGCGAAGTCCCCCTTCGTTCAATCCACGCCCATCACGACCATGGCAGTTGGCGCAGGCAGCCGCCGAGCCGGTCAGTTCCACTCCATTGCTCAATCGTCCCCGGATGGCACGATCATCGATACCTCGCCCCTGTTCATACAAGGCACGCCCCAGGTTGGGAGTCGCCTCGCCGGCCCTCGACGAAGCCAGACCTCCGGTGACGAACGAGCACACGAGCCCCAACACCAGGCTCAGAATGGCAAAGAGGCCTGGTTTCGAAATCCCCACCCTCTCATTCATCGGCCAATTGGATCAGCGCCCGCGCCACCTCCTCGGGGGAGGCGTCGGGACGGAGTTTTTTCCAATGTTTCGTAGCGGGCCGGCCGACGATCAACAGAGTCTGGTGATCCGACGGGTCATCGGTCCAGAGCCCAAGCCGCTTGAGCACAAGCGAGAATCGCACGAGATCGCCGGAGAGAAAGTACCAGCCCGGCTCGTCGGCTCCATGGCGACGCGCGAAGGCCTTGAGCTGCGCCGGTTGATCGCGCGGCACATCGACGCTCAACGAGAGAAATCGCACCGTCGATCCGAAGGCCGAGCCGAGTCGTGCCCGCACCAGGCGCAGCCGGTCCACTTGGAGCGGACAGGCTTCGCGGCAGTGAGTGTAGAAAGCATGGATCAGCACTGTATGGCCCGCGAGCAGATCACTATAGAACCGGTGGGACTGCCCATCCTGGTCGACCACGGTCTCGTCGGTGAAATATTGTCGCGCCCGTTCATCGGCCGGGACCGGCCCGGCGGCTCGCGCAACATCAACGGCCGGCCCGTTGAGCCATCCCACCGCGACCAGGAGGATGAGACAGCGGCGGAATCGAGAACGCCGTTCAGTGAACCATGACCCGTTTGGTGTCATCGAGCACCTGAACAATGGATTGAGGCGAGCGGAACCCCGAAACCCGTCGCCAGGTTCCTCGCACCGGACTGCCGATGAAGACATCACTCGCATGGGCACCTGGATCTTGGCTCACTCGGATGCCGAACGCCCGCCAGAGCCTTGCCAGGTCCGTTCGATCTCCTGTCAGACGATACCAGTGCGGCAGATCTCCGAATGTCCGATGGTGCGCCGCCAACTGTTCGGGCCGGTCATGCTCGGGGTCAACCGAGACCGAGACCACCACCACGTCTCGACCCATCCTCGGGCCCAGGTAGTGATAGACCGAAGCCAGGAGCCCGTTGACGATTGGACAGGCTGTCCGGCAGGTGCCATAGGTGAAGGTCAGGATCACCAAACGGTCGCCCGTCACCTGGTGAAACGAACCGGCATGGCCTTGCTGATCCTGCACCGGGACATCCGGGCAGTCGATCGCCACCATGGTGTTTGGGACCTCCTCGGCCATGACCGGCTCCACCATCAGGCCTCCGACGAGCCACCCCAGAAGAACGAAGAGCGGCAACGTCATGACCGGCAGGTTGGATGTTCCGGGCCTCATCATTCCTCGACGATCAACGTGCCTGGGACAGACGCGGGTCGACCGTTGACGGTGGGATAGAGAAAATACGTGCCGGCTTCTCGCACCGTCCCCGTGGCCTCGTATGCGTTTGGACTGTCCGGAAGCCGGCGGAGCGGCCATTCGTCATAGAGCCCGCCTCGCGCCCGCATGAGGCGGAGTGTGACGTGCGCTGCTGAACCGTCATCCCGTTCTTCGCCGGCCGATTCCCTGGATAACCTCGATAATTGAACCGTCACCGGCTCGGCGACATGGGCTGTGAGCTTGGGCAGCGCCTCCCACTGCCAGCCCTGTGATGCCTGCCGAGGCGTCTCCTGCCCGAGCGGAGGCAAGCCGACACAGGTTCGCACCAATGGCGATTCTCCCGCAATCGCCAGCATGAGCCGCCCGCTGGACGCAGGAAGCCGGACCCATTGGTGATACACACCCGGCTCGATTTCCTGAAGCGTGCGGCGAACCGTCTTCACGGCCAATGGGGTGTGGCCATAGGCGCGGACTCCCTGCGTCGGGGCGTTCATCCCTTCCATGTAGGTGTAAATCGTTCTCTCCGTCGGATGGGCGATGAACGTGCCCTTGCCGTCCGCCATCAGTGTCATGGTGGAGGCCGTCGGCCCTCCTGCTCTGACTGACAAGGCACTGGCTCCAATCGCAATCGATTTGACCGGCACGGCCCCCTCGCCGAGCGACGGCCAAGTGAAGAGGCTGAGCGTCCCCTGTTCCGGCACGAGCACATAGGCGAACTGATCAGACCACAGGAGGTCTCTCGGTTTGCCTGATAACGGAATCGACACCATTCGATGGGGAGAGGTCGTGGCAATCGCCGTCAGGCCGGTCGGCGGCGTGGCGACCACGACCCAGCGGCCATCAGGACTCAGCGAGGCCCACTCCAAAGTCGGCGCCACGGCGAGACGATCCCGTTCATGACCGTCCACGTCGAACCGGACGACTCGGCCCTTTTTGCCATCCACCACCCAAAGCATGGGCTCAGAAGGGGTTGCCGCTAGACCAGTGGGAGAAAAGTCAAGCGAGAGGGTACGATGCACCACCATCCGCCGGGAGTCGATGATGGTCAGTTGGCGGGCCGAGCGATTTGCCACATAGACCCACCCTCCCTCTGCCGCAAACGTCACGAGGGGCAACCCTTCTCTTACGGAAAAGGACTCCACGACCGACCAGGTAGCGGTGTCGATGGCGGTAAGCCAGCCTTGGCCCTTTCCGCCTGCTCGGTCTTCAAGCTCACTGATCCATATGAGGCGGCTCTGGGGCTGCATGAAGAGCTGACGAGGGTGACGAGGCCGGTCGATCCGATGGGCGATTGTAAAGTCTCCGGTCTCGACCACGATCACCGCCTTTGTGCTCGGCACCGCCAGCACCAACCATCGATCATCCGGTGTGGCAACCCAGTCTGCAGCGGGGGCGGGAAGAGAAACCGATCGATAGAGGCTGCTGCGGCCGGCGAAATTGACGGAAGGGTCGAGGACCGAGAGACTCGGCTCTTGATCCATGGTCACGACGTAGGAGCCGGTCAGATCAACGAGGGGACGAGCCAGGAGCGAGCCGCCGAGATATCGGCCGATCCGTTGTGAGCAGGTGGGCACGGAACCGGAGAGGGGATCGATCTGCCAATCGATCCAGGCGCCGGGCCACCATTGGGTGAGCGGCGTCCCGTCAGGCGCTCGTTTCGCTTCGACAGTCAGTCGGATGGGCCTGTCTGTTCGGGAAACGGGGTCTGATTCTTTACCATCCCAATTATCATCCCGCTCCAGTTGGACGCGCAACGTGACACCCTCCACCTCGACTCTCTGGTCCATGAGCACCAAGGCGAAGGCGGTGTCCCTGACGCTCGGCGCCAGTGCGCCGAGCGAGCCCAGCATTGTCACGCAGACCACCCACCGAGCGATACGCTCCCTCATGGCACTCGACAGGACGATCGCAAGCCGGAAGAGAATACCGGAAGCCCTTCGACGCGCACCAGGGCCCAGAGGCCGTTCGTAATGCCAAAGCCGGCATGGTCGCGGTACAGATAGTCGCCCTTCACTCGATGTTTGCCGCCGGCCCTTGGCATGACGAGATCAAAGTGCGCCATCGGCGTCATACTCTCTTGCCCGCCGAGAGCAAAATTGAGCGGGTTGCGCCCGATACATTGAGACCCCACGCCCCAGTCGGCGGGACGAGAGCCGTTGGGGAATCCACCCACGCCCAACCGTTCGGCCAGGTAGGGATCCCTCGGCCAGTGGTGACCGTGCAGTTCCATGACTGTTCCTCGCCCCACGCCGGTCGGCATGACGGTGCGGAGTCGGAGCTCGCTGCCCGGTCTCACTCGAAGGATCGGTACGGCCGGATCACCCACCGGCTGTGACGTGGTCGTGACACTGCCACCGGTCGAACAACAGGAATTGGAGAAGGCTTGCCAGGCATGGACGGCACCGGCAAAGCCGTCGCGCCCGAAGGGTGCATCAGGCGGCAGACCGAACCGGAACCACATCGGTTCCGTGCCATAGTTGATCGCCATGTGGCCCGCGTCGTGTGCGTCTTCCGGCACGGTGCGGTCGCTCGGCTCTTCGGCCTCCGCCTTCTCGGCCGCCAAATTGGCCAGGGCGGCTCCCTTCGCGTCTCGCAGGTTCAATCCCTTCTGATGGACCAGGGCGATCTCACGGAAGGCTCGATTTTTTGGTGCCTCTCCTTCGATCGTTGGATAGGTGACCGTCGCCGTGGCCCGGCTTCGCCGTTGCTTGGTGGGATCTTGCCGATCCATGGCCCAATCGTCGATCGTTTCAAGCCACTGGGCCTTGGCCGGTTCGATCACCATGGCTCCCACGGCGGCTTTTTGTCCCTGTTTGATCCGGTCCGGCGGCGTGAGGTTGCTCGCGCCGAACTCGACCGGGACGAAGCGACACTGTTTCGTCCCAGGCATGACGAGGCGGGTCGTGTTCGGCGTGTAATCGGGATATCGATCGAGCCGCCAACCGTACTCGGCGCGGCCGTCGGAACCAGGCGCCACACCCACCACTTCGTACTTGAAACTCTCCGCCAACCGAAGAGCCACCACCTCAAGAGTATTGCCGCCTAACACCCCGCTGAGAATCCGAACGAAGTCGCTGTGCAACTGCTCTCGGCACCGTTGCCGCTGCGGCACAAGCGCCAGCGGATCGAACTGGCTCCTGGGCGAGAGCAGAGGAGCGCCGTCATGTTGGGCACGCGGTTGCTTTCCGTCGTCCGCCAAGAACGTTCCTTCGTTCCTGGGCCTCCCAGCCGTACCCCCTTGAGCGAGTCCCTGAATCCCACCTGTCGGCGGTCCTTCGAAACATTGGGCGTTCTGAACGGCAGCCGTCAACTGTCTCACCAGCGAGGGGATGATTTGCTGAGGCTCCTGGGTTTGCGCGACCACCGGCGGTACGGCTTGGGCCAAGGGACCGGGATCCCCCTGTCGGCTCGGCGAAACGATCGGCGAAGGCGCTATGGGAGCTCCTGTCCCTTCCAAACTCGCAAGCTGGATCCGAGCGGCCGCGCCGACTCCGGTACCAGGCTGGACACGCGCGAGTCCTTGGCCCTGCAGCGCCCGTTCCAAGATGGCCGTGGCGACGTTGGCAAAGAGTTCCGGCGTCATGAACTCGTTCAACGGCCGTAAGCGGGGCTCGCGTGTGAAGAGACTCAGCCTGTCGAACTGTCGCGCGAGGTCGTTCCCGGCATAATCAGGACACAGCGGTCCTGCTGTTTCCGTATCCAGCACGCCCGCATACCATTGGTAGAGTTTGACACCGCCAGGCGCCACTCCGCCCACCAGATTGACGCCGACCGTGTCGCCGTCCGATGCCTGGATATCATAGTGCACCATCTGGGGATGGAGACCGATCACGTTCGACGGCCGGATGAGGTTGTTATTGAACGTGGTCATGCTGGAGCCTCCGACCCCATGGTCGCGGATGACGGTTCCGGAGAGGGCCGTATAGCCGTCCAGGTCGGGCATGTGGCTCTGCTTGACCGGCAACCGATTGTGCAAGGCGACCTGCACACAGTCGCCCGCCGCGGCTCGGATGACGACCGGCTCCAACGGTGCGCCAGGCTTGAGCTTGCCGGTGGCCGGATCGAGATCGGAAAGCCTCACGAACAGGATCGCCGTTGGATCATGCAGGGGACCGGCGCCAAAGGTGGTGGGTTTCCCGTCGATAAGCAGAGTCAATTGCGTCTGCCGGGGGTTATAGACGAGCGTGCCACCCTTCGGATCAAGTGTGCTCCCAGGAGCCGCCGGGGGAATCGAGATGCCAGGGACTGGATCGAGCACCTGGTTCGCCAACACCGCCGCGATCTGGTACGACCGCACCGGCGCGGAGGCGGGGCAGGCAGAGCCGGCCGGCAAATGGGACGGGAGGGGATGGCTCGGCAGTGGAACGAGATCGGCTTGTTTCTGGTCGTAGCTCCGCACCACTCCCCAGGCTCCGTTCCAGATTCCATCCTGGCTCGCATCGATCACGTAGAGCCGATCGTTGATTGCAAACCGATGGTCCTTGAGCCGAGCGGTGAACGTGAACTGTTCCGACAGCCCCGTATTCTGTGAATTGCGCCAGCCCGAATGGGGAGCCTGCCCATAGCCGGAGCCTCCCTGAAGCCAGAGAAGCCCGTTGATCGCGCCGTTGTGTTCATGTTCATGCGAGCCGGCCTGGACTTTGACCCGAATCAGGTCCCCGGCATAGGCTCGCAGGATCGGCGTGAAGGGATCGCCCTTCAGCACGCCGTTGGTCAAGGCCGGATAGGGTGTCACGCCAAGGGGAGTATTGAGCTCGGGAATTGCCCGATCCGTCCTGGTCTGAAGAGCCAAGGCCAGGTCTCCCGCTGGGCCGCTGGTTTGCGCCCCCGCTTTTCCATCCGGCCCGACCTTCTTGGGATCGTACACGCGGGCGGCGACCGGTTCGTTGCGATAGTTCACGACCATCATGCCGACGTCATCCGCCGAGATGGCCTCGGGGCAGGGCCTGAGCGGAGGATCAGGGTTGTTGTACACGGCCCCCGGCAGCCGGTGCTCATTTTTTCCGCCTGGACAGGTCGGCTCATAGGCCACGATGTCCGGAAAGACCGGATTCGTCGGCTTCCGATGTGACGGATGGATGGCAAACCGATAGGTGTCAGGCGTCGGTTTGACGTTGGTATCGACCTCGTAGGACCAGCCCTTCTCGTTGACGCCGACGTACACACCCTTCTCGTAGGCATGTTGGAAGTCGCCGAACTGGATAAAGAACTCCCGGTGGGCGTCGTCCTGCTTGTCCTTGTCAATGTCCAGACCGGTCCCCTTTTTCCCGGCAATCACCGCCTGCCACGAGGTGGGACCTCCGTCTTGACGGATCGTCGGATCGTAGAGTTTCTTCCCCGTCTCGTTGTGTCGCCATTCCGAACCGGGCGGCTCGCTCAACATGGTGGCGTAGAGGCCCACCTGTTGATGGGTGGAGGGCCCCAGGTGGTCATGGGTGAAGGTCGTGCCGAGCCCCCGATGGACATGGCCGGTGTTCACGACCGGATCGGAGAACCACCGTTGCAACGTGGTCCTGGCCCCCAGCCAGTCGCAGACGCCGGGCATGCCAAACTTATGGTCAAACTCATGGGCGTTGCCTCCGACTTCTTCCCAGTCTTTCAGACAGGCTTCACCAGGCTTTTGCAACGGTATCGGACCAGCGATCAACGGATTGTCTCCGTTGAAGAACGGATGGACCGCCGGCACCAAGGTCGTGACCCCGGTCACCGGATGGGGCACGGCCTGGGCAGGATGGTTGGTATTCCATTCGTTGATTGCGTGAATGCGCTCTCGCACGGTGCCGGGTGAGAAGGTGCCGTCTTCATAGTTCCAGCCGTTGGCGCCACCGTCCGCCGAGGTCAAATCCCACTTGGGGAGATGGATGTGTTGGCCGATGACGTCCGTCGGGGTCTCGATTTGATAGTCGTCCTCGTAGAATTTGAGCGGCACGAGGTTCGTGTGCGCATACATGGCGCAGTCGAACGTGTTCATGCGGATCACGAGCGGCTCGGGCGCCAGGGCCTTGCGCAGAAGCGGCGGCACGTCCTCCCACAGGGCCAGGATTCGCTGCTGAGGGTAATGATAGCCGAGCTTGTTGAATACCACGTCGAGTTGGATATTGGCCCCCTTATAGACGCGCGGCTTGTCGGCGCCGAATTCGATTCCACCCGGCAGCACCTCGCTCACCTTGAGCCAGGTACCCGGCGCGCCGCCGAAGAAGCGGGCGTCCTGGCCGGTCGTTAATAACTTGCCGCGATCATCGATGCAGGGCTCGTTAAACGGCGCGCCGGGGATCGGCGGAGCCCCGTTCGTCCGAAACAGGGCCGGGCCTGCCACCGTGCCGGCGGCCGTGAGCCTCACCGTCGGGTGGTGCGTGGCGTGATACTTCATGGCGAGTTGTTCGAGGTCCGTGCCCTGTTCCGGGAAAAATTCAGGCTTGGCCTTCTTGATTTCTTTTTTGGCGGTGTGCCGGGAGAGGAAGTCTTCCGAATGGGCATCGGCCGAATAGCCGTGCAAGGCATGGCGTGGAAGCCCTCCGTCATGGCCCTTCACCACGCCGGGAATTTCCGACATGTCCAAAGGCGGCGTCGTGGGACGGGACCCCACGGTGGTTTCGATTCCCGCCACCCAGAAGGGAAAGCCGGGGTTGCGCTCGCGATCGATCACCTTCGCCACCGAGCCATGCACTTGACTGTCAAGCCCGATGCGCGGCTGGACGATCACCTTTCCCGGCATGGGCGCAAGCGCTTTACCGGGGAGCGGCACGACGGCGGGAATCGGCGCGCCGGCCACGATTTCCCCATCGGGCAGAGCCCGAGCGCCCTTGCTCGGTGTCCCATCCATCAGGCCGAATGGCTGATCGTGAAAGCCCGTTCTCGTCTCACTGACCTTGAGCCTGGTGCCGGCTTCGAAGACATCGTGAACGCGCCACATCGCCCACATGCCCTGGGCGAAGTGCGGATAGAAGTGACAGTGGAAGATCGCGTCGCCCACGGTCCTGTTCCGATTGCCCGACCCGCCGAAGGCGATTTCATAGGTGTAGCCAGACCCCGGCCCAATAGCCTGGGCGTCGATATAGTTGGAATTGTCGTCGTTGGGATTGAACAGCCATTGATGATTATGGAGATGGAAGATGTGCTGCTCCTTGCCCACGTGGGCGTTCCGGAACTTGAGAAAGTCGCCGATGTAACTGTGGTGCACGTTGGAGGGATCGTGCGGATAGTAGGCTTTGGTCGCCCGGTCTTGCGGATGCTGGACGCAAAACTTCTGAAACTCCGCCGCAAATTCAGGTAACAGATATTCCGGCTGGCAGAGGCCGGTCGAAAGATTGACCGGGCGATCGACGATCATGGCGGGATCGCCCACCGTGAAGGCCGATAAGAAAAACTCTTCGTAGGCGCAATCCACACAGTCGTGAGAAGGACCGGCCTTGAGTCGGTTCGCGATGATCTCCGAGCCGATCCCTCCGGAGCCATAGTTGATCATGAAGGCGTCACGAACCCCGTGCAGGGTATGGTGTAACTCCGGATGTTCAAAGAAGTAAGGGAACGCTTGGGTGGCCGCCGCTTCATCATGATAGACTGAGACGAATTCGCGGAACGGCTCCAACCGATTGGGCAACGTCGGGTTGCGTTTGCCGGTCGCTTCAAGCGGATAGGTGGAGGGAGGGAAGCTCCCATTCGGCTTGGGACCCATGATGATCGCATTGATGTCGCTGTGGATAAGACGGCCACGATGGACCATGTTCAGGATCGGGAGTCCCGCCTTGCCCTCGAGGCACCAGATGCCGGTGGGACAATCGTTTGGATACAGGGCTTCATAGTTGATGATCGGTTGCCCGAAAGCCGTGGTCCCTTTGGTCGCCAAGCGAAGCTCTTCCTCGGTGACCTGCGATCGATAGAATCGCGCCCCCTTTGGCTCCACGGCCACGACGCCGAAGAGCCCCACCGCCGAGTTGCCCGCCGTGCCGTCACCTCCGAACACCGCTCCGTCACTACTGATCCCGTAGGTTCCCTCGCGGGCGGCAAAGAGGCAATAGGTCCTCGTTTCACCGGGTTTGAGGAGACTATTGGGATTCGCACCCACGAACGAACCGTCATCCGAGATGGAATTGACCAGCTCCAATCCCTGCACGTGGAAACCGATCGTGCGGCTTTCGACCTGCTCGTCGATGTGGAAGATCCGTTGCTCACCCGGTGTGCCGGGAGGATCGCGGCGGCCCTGTTCCATCGGATGATCGACGCCGGGAAGGAGGTCTGTCTCGTCGGAATGATACGGGTTTCCGATGGAAGAATCTGGCGGCGAACCTGATTCCACCTCCAGCAGGTTGGTGACCGTGACGGCCAAGTAGTTCCCCGCCGCCACGCGCAACACGAGCGGTCTGGGCCTCAGATCCGGCCGCAAGGCGATATGGCGGCTCTTCGAGCGGCTCCTCACTTCCTTAAGCAACGATGCATCCAACGGCCGGCCTGATTTGAGATCGATCACGTCGTGACGCAGGGCGTACATCATCCAATTGATGTTTTGGGCGCCGAACCGGTTGAACACGATCGGATGGTCGATGGCGACCACGTCGGCCTTGAGCGCGGAGGCAGGACAGGATTGAGCGGGAAGCCCGGGCGGGAGCGGCTTCACTGGAAGCTGCTGCGTTTGGACCGGTTTCGCAGTTACGGCGCGTTTCTCGCCGACCGCCCCGGTTTGCGCCCAGACCTTATCCCCCCCCACGATCACAGCACTCACCATCATGATCGAGAGTACGGTTGAACACCATCGTGCTCCACACTGCTCGCCCGCTTTTTTGCTTTTCATCGTTCTTCTTCTCCCGCTTTCGTCCACGAACGTTCCCGGACCGCTGGCACCTACGATGTTCTCTTGAGCTCCCTTTGAGATTCCTCGGCGCTTATACGCAAAGGCCTCCCCTGTGTCAACAATGAGCAATAAGCAGCAAGAATGAGCGGGCTTGAACAACATAGGTGCCAGTTTGTGGCGATGTCAGCATAGAAGCCAATGGGCGGGAAGAGAGATGGGACACCTGCCGCAACGTTTCCGCCCTTGCGAGGGGCGCTGATCCGGCGTATTCAGGAGCCTGTGGAATTTGGGTCCAATTTCCAAAAGACACACTGAGGCGGCAGATCAATGGGCGGCACCGTTTATCTGGACAGAACGGACGCGGAACTTCGGCTGGATGGCGGGGCGTTGGCGGTCTATGTGAACGGCGAGCGGGACGGCATGGTGCCGCTCGCGCCGGTGGACCGAGTCGTGGTGATCGGCCGGCAGACGGTCGAGACGGCCCTTCTGCACCGTCTGGCCGAGCAAGGGATCGCCGTGTTGTTTTTATCCGGGCGCAGCCACTCGTTTCGCGGCCGCGTGATCGGTCGGCTGCATAACCACGCCCGGTTGCGCGTCGCTCAATATGAAGCCCGTCGGAGCCCGACGGCCTTCGCTCTGGCAAGGGAATGGGTCACGGCCAAGCTCGACGGCCAGGCATCGTTCCTCACGGAGGCGGCGGACATCCGACCAGACCGGCGGGCCGGGTTGCTCCACGCCGCCACCGTCATCAAGGAGACAGGAGCCAAGGCCACCGGTGCTGAGACGCTGGAACGGCTCCGTGGGTTGGAAGGGGGTGCGGCGGCGGCGTATTTCGCCGTGTTGCCGTCCCTGTTTCCCCCAAGCCTGACGTTCGCAGGGCGGGAACGGCGGCCGCCTCGCGATCCGGTCAATGCGCTCTTGTCGTTGACCTACACCCTCGCCCACTGGGAATGGGTTCGCGAGTGCGAGCTGATCGGGTTGGATCCCTTGATCGGCTTCTTTCATGAGATCGACTATGGCCGCGAGTCGCTCGCGTGCGATCTGTTGGAGCCCTTTCGCCCCGTGGTCGACCGCTGGGTCTGGATGCTGTTCCGTGAGCGACAGTTCGAAGCGCGAGACTTCGCCTCGGATCAGGACCGGCCCGGCTGTTCGCTCAAGAAAGCGGCGCGCGGCCATTACTACCAGGCCTATGACCAGTGGATGGCGCAACATCGACCTCGCCTGCGGGAGACAGTCGAGGCTTTGGCCAGGCGGTTGGTGAACGATGGATCGGACTCTCTTTCTCAGTGAACGGCCCGGGCTGTCCGTCCGCCGCGACGGGCCATCACTTTGGATCGAACAGCCTGGCTCGGCCGGTCGCCGAGTGCCGGTGCGATTGATTCGGCGCGTACTCATCGCCGGCAATATCGCACTCGACACCGAGAGCCTGACGGCCTTCGCCGAGCGGGGAGTGCCGGTCACGTTGGTCGGTCGAAACGGGCAACCCGTGGCGATGGTCGTGAGTTGCGCCTCCGGTCTCTTTGCCCGCCGAGGTCTTCAGATCGGGACGACGGAGAACCCCTCCGCCCAAGAACGGATTTCAAGCTGGTTACGGGCCTGGGAACGGGGGCGACGGCTGGCGTTGGCGACCGACCTGGATTCCGTGATTGCCGCTCGCTGGAGACGACACGGCGTGCGGACCCTGGAGTATGAACAATGGGTCCAGCGTCTCGGTCGTCTACGCGGTGCCGCCCTTCGCCAACGCCGTCTCTTTCACGCGGCCGTCGATACCTTGATCCTGGACCGGATCGCCGAAACGGGCTGGGACCCGCACGTCGGCGCCATCCATCGCGGAGAGTCGTTGGGGTTTGTCAAGGATTGCGCGATGGCGATCCGCGCGGACGCCGACCGGCTCTGGCTCGAGCAGGGACGTCTTGCCGATCAAACCGGCGCCGCCTTGTCTCTCGACGTGGCCGAGAGTTTCGAGCGGCACCGATCCCGTCTCGTGCGCCTGCTCGGCCGGCTGCTTGATCAGTACGGAGAGCTGTTGCGGGAGCCATAAGGATTCTCTGATGCAAACGCGCTACCTGGTTTGCTATGACATTGCCGACGAGGGCCGCTTGGCCCGCGTGCATCGCTACCTCAAGGGAGTGGGCGTGCCGATGCAGTATTCCGTCTTTCTCTGTTCGTGGACCTGGCCCGAGCGAGCGGACGCGATCGATCGCTTGGCGGAGCTGATCGACTCCAAAGCCGACGACGTCAGAATTTACCCCCTGCCGTCCGATCGACCCATCGCCTCGCTCGGATCAGGCGACCGGACGCCGGACGGTGCCATGGTGATGCTGCCATGATCGATTCCTGTCCCCGTGACCACGGTCATGCGGCGGGCTTGCCCCTTTCGTTCGGTCGATTCACCGCGACCTTTCGACTCGACGCCCCGCTCATGCTCCCTGTCTATGCCGGGTCCCTGTTCCGCGGCTCCTTCGGCTGGGCGCTGATGCGGGCGGTCTGTGTCACGCGCGCTCACGACTGTCCCCCTTGCCCCTTACGGGACCGGTGCTTGTATCCGTGGGTGTTTGAGACACCGCCTCCTACGGACGCGAAGATCCTGCGCAAATATCCGGCGGCGCCTCACCCCTTCGTGCTGATCCCGCCGGAGGGGGGACGAACCATCCAGGCCGGACAGACTGTTGAACTCGGGCTGACCCTGTTCGGGAGGACGGTGGCATGGCTCCCCCACTTCATCTTTGCGTTGGAACGGATGGGACGCGCCGGATTGGGAAGTCGGCTGGCGACGGCGTCGCTCGTCGCGGTGGACGGGTGGCTGGATGGCCATCGGCACACCGTGTACGCCGCCGATGAGCGAACGTTGCGGGGCGTCGAGGCCTTCACCGAGCGAAGGACCCTGCCCCGAGTTCCTCCGGAGACCGGTGAGCCGGCTCTCTCGCAACGGGTCGCAATCGAAATGCTCTCTCCTCTGCGCATTCGGTACCGGGAGCACCTCGCCGCCAGGTTGGATTTTCACGTGCTCACCCGATCACTCCTCCGGCGTCTCGCGCATCTCTCGTATTTCCACTGTGACGGCGATCCGTCGATTATTGCGTTCCACGAATGGATCGCCCTGGCGGAGCGGGTGCGGACCGTGTCTTCGTCGCTGACTTGGTCGGATTGGACCAGGTATTCCTCCCGTCAACGGACGGAAATGGAATTGGGGGGTGTGACCGGCACCATCGTCTTTGAAGGACCGGTGGCTCCGTTTCTGCCGCTGCTCCGTCTGGGCGAAGTCGCCCACGCCGGCAAAGGCACGAGTTTCGGCCTGGGACGGTATCGGCTCCACGACGTGGGCCGGTCATCCTAGCGTTGGCTGCGGTCTCGGGAGGCGGGAACGAGGGCGCGGGCCGAACGGCCCGCGCCCAGATGTCGTCGGCACTCAGACTTTGGCCGAGAGAAAGAGGGACGCGCCGCGCCTGGTGATCAGGATGAGCACGTTCTCCCCCTTTTTCACTTCCGAGGAGAGCTTTTCGAAATCCTTGACCGACCGTACCGGCCGCCGGTTGATCTCCTTGATGACGTCGCCCGGCAGGAGTCCCGCCTTTTGGGCGCCGCTGTCCGGCTCGACGTCGGTCACCACGACGCCCTGCATCGTACCGGTGAGCCCCAGTTCCCTGGCCGTCTCCCGATCGAGGTCCTGCACGGCCGCGCCCGCAAAGGCGACGTCTCGTTCCGCGGTTTCCACTCGGGCGACCTTCGCTTGATCCGGTTGTTCTCCGATCGTGATGGTCAGTTCCCGCTCACGGCCGTCCCGGAAAATCTTCACCGGCGCCTTGGCCCCCACCGGCGTGCGAGTGACCAGACGCTGCAACACGACCGCGTCCTCCACCGGCGTCCCTTGATACTCAAGGATGACGTCGCCTTGTTTGAGACCGGCTTGGTCCGCCGGGCTCCCCTCTTTCACCTCGTTCACCAGCGCGCCCCTGGAGTCCGTGAGGCGGAACGACTTGGCCAAGTCCTGATTCAGGTCCTGGATGCCGACTCCAAGATACCCGCGGACGACCGTGCCGGTTTTGACCAGACTTTCATAAACCGGTTTGGCCATCGTCGTCGAGACGGCGAAACCCACGCCTTGGTACCCGCCGCTCTGTGAGAAGATCGCGGTGTTGATGCCGACGAGTTCGCCGCGAGTGTTCACCAGGGCGCCGCCGGAATTGCCCGGATTGATCGCGGCGTCCGTCTGGATAAAGTCCTCATACTGCGTGATGCCCATGTGCCCGCGCCCGACGGCGCTTACGATGCCGAGCGTCACGGTCGAGTTCAAGCCGAAGGGGTTGCCGACCGCCAAAACATATTCGCCGACCTGCAGCTTGGAGGCATCACCCCAGGGAATCGTGGGCAGGTTCTGCGCGTCGATCTTGACCACCGCGAGATCGGTTTTGGGGTCGGTGCCGACGATCCGGCCCTTGAACTCGCGCTTATCAGGCAGCGTGACGGTCACTTCGCGTGCGCGGTCGATCACGTGATGGTTGGTCAGGATGTAGCCGTCCGACGAAATGATGACCCCGGACCCTTGACCGCCTCGCGGCCCGCGAGGCTCCCACGGATTCGGGAATCCGGGCCCCTGCGGCCCGCGGCGCGGACCGAAGGGTTTGCCGAAAAATTCCTCCATACGATCGCGCAGCCCGCCCGGCGAGGCTGCGCCGTCCGCAATCTTCTCCGTCATGACGGTCACGATGTTGACGACCGCCGGAGTCACCCGCTGGGCCACGTCGGTAAAGCCGGCGGCCGGAGCTTGGACGGTCGGCGGCGCGGTCGTCGCCCCAGCAACCGAGCCGGCCGAGCCGGGATTTGACGCGTGCGAGAGCGGGAGAGAATGGTTGCCCGCTAAAAAGAGGATCGCGCTCAGCAGTCCGAGACCGAGCACGAACCCCACCGTGCGATATCTCTGTGTTGACATAGGTCCTCCTTTACATCACTGGTTGCTTGCCGGCGTTGCGAGTTTGCACTCGACGGTGCGCCCGCGCAGCCTCTCTTTTCACTTGCGAGAGAGCGTAACAACCGGCTATGAGAAGGCGATTAAGTTGATATTAGAAGTGGCTAAGCCGAGGCCCTGGCCAGCGGAAGTGTGACCGTGAAGGTGGAGCCTCGCCCCACATGGCTCTGCACGTCGATCCGCCCCTTGTGCGACTCGGCGATCCAGGCGCAGATGGCCAGTCCCAAACCCGTCCCTTTCTTGGTGTGGGTCCTGGCATTGTCAGTCCGATAGAAGCGATTGAAGATTTTCGGGAGGTCCTCCGTGGGAATCCCGATGCCCTGATCGGACACCGACAGAATCGCGTGCCGGCCGTCCGTCACCACACTGATCTCGACCTTCCCGTTCGGATGCGAGTACTTCACGGCGTTTTCGACCAAATTGAGCAACAGTTCGCGTAGGCGCAGTTCATCGCCCTGCACGACTGCCGGCATGACCGTTCCCAACACGACTTCGACCTGCCGGTCCTGTCCCAGCAGCGTGGCCTGGCGTTGGATGTCTTCGACCAGGGATTCGAGGGCGACCGGCTTGCATTCCATTTTGACCTCGCCCATGTCCGCCCGTGAGAGAAACAGCAATTCATCCACGATGTCGGTCATGCGGTCGATCTCCTCGAGGTTGCTCTCGAGCACCGACCGATAGTCCTCGACAGAGCGGGGCTTCCGCAGCACCAGTTCCGTTTCGCCCTTCATCACCGTGAGCGGGGTGCGCAACTCGTGCGACGCGTCGCTGGTGAACTGACGGATCTGCCGGAACGAGGCGTCCAGTCGTCCGATCATGTCGTTGAAGATCTCGGCGAGGCGTCCGATTTCGTCCTTGGCGGGCGGCATCGTCAGGCGTTGGCTCAGATCGCCCTCCGCAATCCGCTGCGCGGCCAGCGTGATGTCGTCGACCGGGAGCAGGGCCCGCCCGGCCAGGAACCATCCGGCTCCCAACGACACGGCCAAGGCGACCGGCACGGCCACGATCAGCACGATGAGAAAATGCTCCAGCGTGTTCTCGATCGATTCCATCGACGTGCCGACCTGCACGATGTACAGCAACCGGCCCCGGTAGTTGATCGGTACCGAGATCAAGCGCAATTGCGGTTCATGGGGATACTTGGCCGTCTCGAAGATCTTCCGTCCGTTGAAGGTGGTTTCGAGGGCGATCCGGCTCAACGGCAGGTCGTGCTGCTTGATGTTGGGCGAGCGAATCGTGATCGTGCCGGAGGGGCTGAAGATTTGAAAGAACTTGTCGATCCGGGCCAACTCGGGAAACTGGGACAGCAGCTCTTCCTCGTCGAGCAACGGAAGAAACCCGCGTTCTTCCAGCGAACGCACGGCTGTCATTGCCGTCTCCTCCAGCGATTGATCGACGGCGTCGCGGAGATTGCGGGCCATGACGGCGTACAGCACGATGGAGAAGACGAGCAGGACCAAGGCGAGGGCGCTGCCGTACCACAGGGTGAGGCGCAGCCGCAGCGGCATCAGGTCGCTCCCGAGCGGAGGCATGTGGCAATCGTTCCAGGGGCCGCCATCATCGTTCCCGCGCCGAGACGTTCGTCAGTCGGCCTTCAGCATATAGCCGCTGCCCCGGACGGTGTGGATCAATTTTTTGGCGCGGCCCCGATCGATCTTGTTGCGCAGATAGTTCACGTAGACGTCGATGACGTTGGTGAACGTATCGAAGTCCTGATTCCAGACGTGTTCGGAGATCATGGGTCTGGTCAACACCCGCCCGGCATGGCGCATGAGGTATTCGAGCAGCGCGTATTCCTTCAATGTCAGCTCGATTCGCTGCCCCCCACGGGTGACCTCGCGGGTGGCCGGATTCAAGACCAAGTCATCGACCTGGAGAATGCCCTGGCTCTCGGTCGCCCCGCGTCGGAGCAGCGCGCGAACGCGCGCCAGCAGCTCATCGATGGCGAAAGGCTTGGTCAGGTAGTCGTCCGCGCCGGCGTCGAGCCCCTTGACCCGCTGATCGACCTGGGATTGGGCCGAGAGAATCAAGACCGGCGTGTGGATGCGTTGGCGTCGAATGGTCTTGAGAATGTCCATGCCGGATATCGACGGCAGCATCAAATCCACGACCAGCAGGTCGTAGTCGGTCGCCAGTGCCATCTCGAGTCCCTTGGCTCCGTCTTCGCACAGATCGACGGCGTAACTTTCTTCTTCGAGCGCCCGCTTGATAAAACACCCGACCTTGGTTTCATCTTCGATGACGAGGACTCGCATGGACATCCCGGAACAAAGCGTGATTATACCAAACCGCCGCGCGCGAATCTTGTTTGCGGCGGACGGGCCGCCCGCGCCTCGGCGCGTTCCGGATCGGACGCCTCGCGGGCGCGCGGGACAAGACGCGTCAGGTTGAGTCGCCGGGAACGTCCCGTTCCAGCGAGACGATCGTCGGCTTGTCGCCGCGCATGGTCACCAGGAGCGTGTGCTCGCCCTCGACCGTGAATTCCCGCTCGGCCTGCCGGAGCGTTTCCGTGGTCTTGAAGGAGATCTTCGCGCTCCGCTCGTCAGGCGCCAACAATACCTTCGTGTTCACGCGGGCGAAGTCGTCCGCGCTGAGAAAGGCGAACTCCGCGGCCAGCGTTTTACGATAATCCTCGCGCGAGAGCAGGGCGGTCTGGTGATGAGTCCCTTGCTTCATATGGATCAAGATGACCGCATCGGGCGCGATGTGCCGCAAGACTCCCTCGACGTCTTTCCGCTTGACGGCTTGATCAAGGTCCGCGAGCAGAGTTTCGACGGACTCCGTGGTCACCGGAGTTTCCGGCTTGACGGACGGTGGCGGCGCCGGTTGGGACGAGGAGAACGAAGAAGAAACGGTTTTAGACGAGGAAGACGGCCCTGTCACGAGGTCTTTGAGTCTCGGAGCCACGCCGACGCCGACCGCGACGGCCACGAGCACGCCGAGGCCGATCGCGATCACGCCCGTTTTGGCTCCGCCAGCGGAGCCCAGTTGCTCGGCTATCGGCCTCCCGTCTTCTTGCGATGCCATTGGAGTCGTATGCGGTTCGGCCATAAAACAAAAGACGGGCCCGGCGGCGGCCGTCCGTTGAACAATCGAATAATCCGCCTTTCTCCGCTCTCCGAGCGAGAGCCCGTCGCATCATTGGCGGGATCGCCCTCAAAGTCAAGAGACCGACCACGTCCGCCCGTTGTCTCCTCCGCTCGTTTTTTGTGTCTTGGAAACGGGCGGATGCCGTGATACCCTTTCGTTTCGTATGATTCGATGGTCCTTTCCGCCTGACCAATCGTCCGAACACAAAGGGTAATTCTTCTCATGGCCGAGCCGAACCTTCTTGAGCCGACTGATTCTTTTGTTCATCGTCACCTTGGGCCCACGGACGCGGATGTCCAAGAAATGTTGGCGACGCTGGGCTTCCGCTCGCTCGACGCGCTCGCCGACGCGACGGTTCCCGAAGACATTCGGATTCGCCGACCCCTTTCTCTCCCCCTTCATCAGGGCGAACAGGCGATCCTGGCTCGGTTGAAGGCGGTCGCGTCCAAGAACGTCGTGGCCCGTTCCTTGATCGGCATGGGCTACTACGACTGTGTCACTCCCGGAGTGATCCAACGAAACATTTTGGAAAATCCCGCCTGGTACACCCAGTACACCCCCTATCAAGCCGAGATTTCGCAGGGGCGCCTGGAGGCCTTGGTGATTTTTCAAACCATGGTCGCGGACTTGACCGGCTTGCCGGTTGCGAACGCGTCGCTCTTGGACGAAGCCACGGCGGCGGCGGAAGCGATGGCGATGTGCCTGGCGATCGCCCGCGGCAAGGGCGAAGAGCGAACGGAGTTCTTCGTATCACGCGATTGCCATCCCCAGACCCTCGCGGTCTTGCGAACCAGAGCCGAGCCGCTCGGGATCACCATCCGAACCGGCGCCACGACGGCGATCGAGCACGGCGGTCGGTTGTGCGGTCTCTTGCTGCAATACCCCGCGACGGACGGGTACGTGGGAGATTTCAGCGACATCGTTGCCAAGGCCCATGAAGCCGGGGCTCTCGTCGTGGTCGCCACGGATCCGCTGGCCTTGACGTTGCTCAAGCCTCCCGGAGAATTCGGCGCCGACATCGCCGTG
This sequence comes from Nitrospira sp., assembly GCA_024331125.1. Lineage (GTDB taxonomy): Bacteria > Nitrospirota > Nitrospiria > Nitrospirales > Nitrospiraceae > Nitrospira_D. Next base: position 230,294 of record JANDJI010000003.1, on the reverse strand, counting down.
GGTTCGACGCAACGATTCGGCGTGCCCATGGGATTCGGAGGACCGCACGCCGCGTTTTTATCGACGAAGGAGGAGCACAAGCGGCAGATGCCGGGTCGCCTTGTCGGCGTCTCCAAGGATGCGACGGGGAAACCGGCCTTCCGGCTCGCTCTCCAAACGAGAGAGCAGCACATTCGACGAGAGAGGGCCACCAGCAACATCTGCACGGCGCAAGTCCTGCTGGCCGTCATGGCGGCCATGTACGCGGTGTACCACGGGCCCGACGGTCTGCGGCGCATCGCCGAGCGCGTGCACGGCCTCACGCTGCTGCTGGCGGAGGGGCTGCGGCGGCTCGGCTTCGACGTGCGACCCGATTTGTTTTTCGATACGATCCGCATCCCCCTCACGGGCGCGCAGGCCGATCAGATCGTCCATCGGGCCGGCAGGCGCGGGATCAATCTGCGCCGTTACAACGACGATTCCCTCGGCCTGTCGCTTGATGAAGTCAGTTCAAAAGAGGAAGTCGCCCGCCTCTGGGAAATCTTCTCCGGGAGCGAGCGGTTGCCTTTCGCGCCGGCGGATCTGATTCCCGCCATCGATCCGGCCTATCCGCCGTCCCTCGCCAGAACCAGCCCCTATCTCTCCCATGAGGTCTTTCACCGTTATCACTCCGAACATGAGATGCTCCGGTATCTCCATCGCCTGCAGGCCAAGGACCTGTCGCTCGTGCACTCCATGATCCCGTTGGGTTCCTGCACGATGAAGCTGAACGCCACCACCGAGATGTCGCCCATCACCTGGCCGGAGTTCGCCCGCCTTCATCCGTTCGCGCCGGAGGAGCAAGCGCGAGGGTATCAGGAACTCATTCATCAACTCACCGGTTGGCTGGCGGAGATTTCCGGTTTCGCGGCCTTTTCGGTCCAGCCGAACGCCGGGTCCCAGGGAGAATACGCGGGCTTGATGGTGATTCGCGCCTATCATCGATCCAGAGGCGAGGGACACCGGAACATCTGCCTGATCCCGGTCTCGGCCCACGGCACCAATCCCGCCAGCGCCGCAATGGCCGGTATGACGGTCGTGCCGGTCGCCTGCGATCGCCAAGGCAATATCAACATCGACGACCTGGAGGCCAAAGCCGCCCAACACCGGGGCCGGTTGGCGGCGGTGATGCTGACCTATCCCTCGACCCACGGAGTCTTCGAGGCCGGCGTGCGCCGTATCTGCCAGATCATTCACACGCACGGCGGTCAGGTCTATATGGACGGCGCCAACATGAACGCCATGGTGGGTCTGTGTCGTCCCGGCGACATCGGCGCGGACATCTGCCATCTGAACCTTCATAAGACGTTTTGCATTCCCCACGGCGGCGGCGGCCCCGGCGTGGGACCCATCGGCGCGGCGGCGCACCTGGTCCCTTTCCTGCCCGGTCATCCGCTCGTCAAAGTTGGAGGGGCTGACGCCATCGGCCCAATCGCCGCCGCGCCCTACGGGAGCGCCGGCATCCTTCCGATCTCCTGGACGTACATCGCCTTAATGGGACGAGAAGGGTTGACCAAAGCCACCCAGGTGGCCATCCTGAACGCCAACTATATGGCGAAGCGGCTGGAGAAACACTTTTCGGTCCTGTACGCCGGCGACGCCGGATTGGTGGCGCACGAGTTTATTCTGGATCTTCGCGAGTTCAAAGAAAGCGCCGGTATCGAGGCGATGGACGTGGCTAAACGACTCATGGACTATGGATTTCACGCCCCCACGGTGTCCTTTCCTGTGCCCGGCACCCTCATGATCGAGCCGACGGAAAGCGAGTCGAAGGCCGAGCTCGATCGATTTTGCGACGCGCTGATTCGCATCCGCTCCGAAATCCAAGAGATCGCCGAGGGCCGCCGGCCCCGCACCAACAATCTGTTGAAAAACGCGCCCCACACGGCGACCGCCGTCGCGGCCACGGAATGGAATCGTCCTTACAGTCGCGAGCAGGCGGCGTTTCCCGCCCCCTGGGTCGCCCAGGCCAAATTTTGGCCGAGCGTGAGCCGGATCGACGAAGCCTACGGCGACCGCCACCTCGTCTGCACCTGCCCGCCGATGGAGAGTTATCAACTGTAAGCCGGAGATTCCGAGGGAATGATCGGCCGTGGTCGATCAAGCCTTCTTCGCCGTCACCGGCGGTGATACGGCACGCAGAGACTGTTGGAACAGTGGGCGACCTTGAGGTCGCCGTTCGTCACGTCGTAGTACGCAATCAGCGGTCGGCCATCGACACCGATCGCGAGGGATGTGAACTGCCCGACATTCCCCTCTTCCTGCACGACGACGTGGGTGGCTTTGCGGCATTCCACATCGGCACAGTGGGCGACGCGCAGATCCCCGTTCGCCGCATCGTAATAACTGATCAGGCCCCGACCATCAGCGCCGATCGCAACCGCTGTAAATTGTCCGACGTGGCCTCGACCGTGGAGCACGGTCGTCCTTGCCCGACGGCACTCCACGTCGGCGCAATGGGCGACCTTGAGACGTCCCTTCGTCGCGTCGTAGTAACTGATCACCGGCAAGCCGTCCGTTCCAACGGCGAGGGAATTGTACCGGCCCACGTCGCCCGCGTGATCGATCAGGAGGTTGCGTGCCGACTTGCAAGCGACATCGTCACAATGGGCGACCCGCAAATCCCCGCGGGTCGCGTCATAGTAACTGATCACCGGCAAGCCGTCCGAGCCGATCGTCATCGAGGTGTATCGGCCGACGTCGCCCTTGCCGACCAGGGTCCTGACATCGGCCGCCGTACATTCACGATCGACACAGTGCGCCACCTTCAGGTCCCCGTTGGTGACGTCGTAGTAGCCGATCAATCCCAGGCCGTCGGTTCCGATCACGATCGAGGTGTATTGACCGACGTGGCCGGTTTCGTCGATGGCTCGGTGCGTTGACCGGGTACAGAGCACATCGGCGCAGTGGGCGACGCGCAGGTCGCCGTGGGTCGCGTCGTAATAACTGATCACCGGCAGGCCGTCCGCCCCGATGGCCACGGACACGTATTGTCCCACGTCGTTGTCGCTCTGCACAGTCGTGACGGTGGCGGAGGCGCAGGTCCGGTCCGCGCAATGGGCCACCTTCAGATCTCCGTTCGTGGCGTCGTAGTAGGCGATGAGCCCCAACCCGTCGGCGCCGATGGCGATCGAGGTCGAGGTCCCGACGTCGATCGCCGCGCCGTCCAGCGGCGTCACCGTCGCCGTGGCACAGTCCGGGTCTTCGCAGTGCGCCACCTTCAGGTCCCCGTTGGTGACGTCATAGTAGGTGATGAGGGGGAACCCGTCCGTCCCGATCGTGACGGACGTATCTTGTCCGACGTCACCGGCCTGATCGACGGTCTTGATCGTGGCCGTCGTGCAGGTCGTATCGGCGCAGTGGGCGACTTTGAGGTCGCCGTTCGTTTTATCGTAATAACTGATGAACCCCAGGCCGTCGGCGCCGATCGTGATCGACGTGGACTGACCCACGTCTCCGTCACCGTCCAGAACGGTGCGGGTGCCGGTGATACAGAGGACTTCCGTGCAGTGGATGACTTTGAGGTCGCCGTTGGTTTCGTCGTAATAGCCGATGAGGGGCCGGGCATCCATCCCCATCACGATGGAACTGTATTGCCCCACGTTGCCGGTCTTGTCCGGTGTCGTCGTCAGGGTCGGTTCAATGCATGCGATGTCCGGACACAGGGCCGACTTCAGATATTGGTCGGTGACATCGTAATAGCTGATGAGGGGTTGGCCCCCGGCGATGGTCACCGAAGTAAAGCGCCCGACGTCCTCTTCGGCCTGGAGAAAGGTCAGGGTCGTGATCGTCGCCGTGCGGCACACGACATCGCTACAGTGCGCGGCCTTCAGATCTCCCTTGGTGACATCGTAGTAGGTGATGAGAGGGAGTCCGTCCGTCCCGATCGTGACAGAGGTGTACTGCCCGACGTCCCCGTGGCGATCCAGCGCCGTCAGAGTCGCTGCGGTGCAGGCGACGTCGGCGCAGTGGGCGACCTTGAGGTCGCCGTTGGTTTGGTCATAGTACGTGATGAGCCCTAGATCATCGGCGCCGATCGCCAGGGAGGTGTAGAGCCCCACGTTTCCCTTGTCATCCAGGGTGCTGATCGTGGCCGATGTACAGGCGGGATTGGAACAGTGGGCGACCTTGAGGTCGCCGTTGGTTTCGTCGTAATAGCTGATGAGGCCGAGCCCGTCGGCGCCGATCGCGACGGAACTGTACCGGCCGACGGAGCCGGAGCCGTCCCGCGTAATGAGTGCAAAGCCCGGACGTTCCATGGCCCGATCGTCAGCCACGGCGCCGAGAGAGAGGAGCAAGCCCGCCGCCACAGCGAGCAAGGCTCCCCTCGCCGTGACCCGCCCCCTCCACCCAGCCGATCGGACTCCCATGAGGCACCATCGTCGCTGCCTCTGTCATTGTGAAACACCGGTCGTCAAAGAGGCAAGGGGGAGTACCAACCGAACACCCGGTACGGCAGAGGCGTCGCTGCCGGTACGAGCCGGTGTCGGCTAAGGATTCGAGAGATACGCGGCGGGTTACAGCATGAGCGATGAGTGGTGAGGAGGCCGCTCCTTTATTTTCTTCTTTCGGTTTATGATTGCGCCGAATTGCGCCAAGAAGAAGTAAAAATCCATCGAAAAAACCGACGGTTTCTGAGATTTATTGCGCTGAATTGCGCCAGATTGATTGTTCTTGCGCATCTCCGCGCAATCATGCCGTAGGCTGGCCTGGGAACCATCTGGATGACTTTGTCTTGCCCACGACCGACACTTTTCCCTCCCTTTATCAAAAAAGACGATGCTCCGTCGGCCTCTAGCAAGGTCGAGGAAACAGAAAGCACGGCAGGCGTTTACTGCGGCGCAATCGCTACGATAGCGCAATAAAGAGGAGACGGCCCGAGGGAGCTTGGGTTGGTGCCGAAGCCGGGATTTGAACCCGGACACCCGTGAGGGCGCTAGACCCTGAATCTAGTGCGTCTGCCAGTTCCGCCACTTCGGCATTCACATGCGGCTCTGAAACCGATACCGGACCGAGATACGTCAGGGGGAAGGATTATCCTGAATTCTCCGTTCCCGCGTCAAGCAAGCGCCTGTGGATGAGACGAGTGCATCGCGGAGACGCCGGGATCGGAAACCGTCCATTGGCCCGCCGAGTCGATCTCGTTCGGATCGCCGCTCAGCACCAGCCGTTCTCGCACCAGGCCGGCCGCAGCCAAGAGGTGAACCATCGCGATGCGCGGCGCTTCATCGACGACCAGGACGTCGAACCGCACACGGCCAAACAACGGATCACCGGCCACCCGCCCCGGTGTGGCGGCCACCAGTCGGCGATGTTGAAGAAACGCTTGTCGGTTCGGGTCCGCCTCGGCGGCCAACAGTTCCCGAATTTTTTTCGTCCCCCCCAGCTTCGCCATGGCTTCCTTCAGCTCATCATACTCCTGTTTCAGGTCGCGCGAGACGGCGGCTTCCGGCGCCAATTCCCGAATCCGCGCCTGAGCCAGATCGATCTCTCGGTGCAACGTCTCCATTTGCCGTTGATACAGCCGGCGGTATTGGTCAAGGGACTCCCTGTTCTTTCCGACCGCCTGCATCGTCAACCGCTGGAACAACGGCAGGTTCTCGTATTGGGTGAGCATGGTCTCGACATCGGCCGATTGGGCTTGAAGATCCCTCAGTTGAGAGACGAGTCGCCATTCGAGCAACCGAACCTCGTCCAGGTCTTTCTGTTTCTGCGCTTTGGAGGTCATCAGCGGGGCAAGCTCTCGGAACCGCTCGTACTTCCGTCGGAGCGAAGCCTTTTCGGATTGCGACTTGGCGTAAAATCGATGGACTTGCGCTTCGAATCCCAGCTCCTGCAGGGCGATCCCGCCGCTTTCGCCAAGGAGCGGCACTTCATACCGGCTGATCAACGTCCGATAGCTCAGCCCCGCGGCCTTCATGGCGCGCGCGACGGCGCCCGTGGCCCGGTCCGATTCGTGGTGGTCCGGACTGAGCAACAGGACTCGCTTGTTGGCGCGGACGAGGTCCACCGTCAAGTCAGCCAACCGCTGTCGCCGCAGCGATCGGTCCTCCAGCCAAACCATGGTCAGGGCCGACGATTCGGGAGGAATCCGTCGTCCGCCCCGTTCTCCCTCCTGGAACAGGGGAACCAATCGTTCGGCCGGCCCGAGAGTGTAGACCTCGCCTTTCTTGATCATGTCCTCCAATCGGTCGGCGGTGATGGTGAGATGCCCGGCGAGATCCGGAATCAAGGTCGCGGATGGCACGGGCTCTCCGAGCACCTCCGCCGTCTGCACAAGAACCGCCCGATCGGTTTGGCTCAGGGTGATCCCCTCGGTAGGTTCCACGTCGTTGCTCGGGACGACGGCAACGGCGACGTCGATCGGAAGCGAAACTCCGGCGGGCGCGATGAATTCATACAGGTGAAGGCCTCCGATCGTCTGCACCAATCGACCCGGAGGTACCGCGACACACGTCTCTTGCCCTCCTTCGACGATCCGGTTTTGTTCCGCGTGAAGGCGGGCGACGCAGGATTCAAGCAGGTCGTGCAGGTCGTGGACCGTCATCGCCGAATCAGATCATGTTCCCGTGCCGTCGCCGATACGGCTGCATCTTAATGGCGTCTCGGCGTGGCTGTCCACCGGAGCAAAGGATCCGTCTCGTTCACTGGTATGGACGGGGGCACCCTTGTCTTCGATGCAGAAACCTGTCTAGAATGGGCCGCTTCGCTCAAGCGTTCAGAGGAGGGAGCGGTGAAAGGTCTGAGGTTCGAGCGCATCGGGAACGGGCGGCATTACAACGTGGTCTTCCATATCGGCAGCACCTACGTCCCGGTCAGCGACGAAACGGTCGAAGAACTCAAACAACAGAGCCTGTTGCCGGCGGAGCGGTTCCTCGACCTCCTGGTCGACCGCGTCGGCTACTCATCCTATTTGAAGGACCAGATCAGGACGGAACTGAAAAACGCCGGTGATCCCGTAACGCAGATCACCGTGCTCCAAGGAGCGATTCGCGACCTCTAGCGTCCGTCGTTTGCTCGTCTCTTCTCTAGTCTCCCACCTGACCTTCCTGAAAGAGCTGGTTCATGATCTGATTTTTCTTTTCCGGATCGCGATAATACCTGAGCGCCTTGCTGTAGTTCTCCATGGCGCTTTGTCGCTTGCCGCGCAGGGCGTAGATCTCCGCCAGGCCATGATAGGCGGCGGCGTCCTCGGCGTTGCACGCAAGGGCCCGATTAAACGCCTCCTGCGCTTCCTGCAGCCGGTCCTTCCGAAGCGCCAACCACCCCAAGGCGGAATGGGCCTGACCGAACTGTGGGTCGGCTTGGAGGGCGTCACGGTAACTCTTCTGCGCCAGGTCGAGCCGGCCCCGCGTCTCGTACAGTCCCCCCATGGCAAAGTGCACCTCCGCGTCGTTCGGGTTCAACCGCAGCGCTTCTTTGTATGACTGAAGCGCCGGCTCCATCTTGCCCTGCTCGGCCAAGGCGCACCCCAAATTCGCGTGAGCCACCGGATCGTTCGGCTGCAACTTGATGACTTCCCGGTATTCCTTGATCGCCATTTCGAGCCGGCCCTGTTCTTGATACGCCACGCCCAAATTGGTCCGCGCCGAGGCGAAAGAGGGTTCCAACCGCACGGCCTCCTTATATTCCTTGATCGCCATTTCGAGCCGGTTCGCCCGCTGGTGAATCTGGGCAAGAAAATAATGGGGATGGGCGGATTGCGGGTTCAGTCTCGCCGCCTCCTTGTAGCAGGACATCGACTGTTCTGAAAAACCCGACTGGGACAGGAAGAGGCCCCGGACGAGATGGACGTGGCCGTTGTCCGATTGTCGTTCGAGGAGAGAGTCGACCCAGAACCGGACCTTTGCGATGTCGTCCGCGGCCTCAAGGCAACGCGCATGGACTTTCCAGGCTTCGGCGAACCGACCCTGCAAGAGGTAGACGACGTTCATCGCGAAGTGGGGACATGGGTCCGCCGTTCCAGCGGCTTCCAGTTCCCTGTTCCAGGCCTGGGCCAGGGCCAGGAGCGTTTCCCACGATCCGGCCAGGATGGCGGCTTCGCATTCCAGTTGATGGGGGCTCATACGGAGCGGGCCGTCATCGATTCAAGGCATCTTCGACGTCGGGGGGCGTCGCCTGGATCAGTTCACCCAACGCGGGATATCGTGCGGCCAGCCTTTGCTTCATCTGCCAGGCGACCGTGCGATAAGACCAATGGCCTTTGACGCCGGATCGGAGCTTGGCGATGTACTCCGCCTCCGCATAGTCCATCTTGAACAGACACCGTACTTTGAAACCGAACGGGATGGCATAGAGCGCCGCCTCTTGGTCTTCCTTCTTGAGAAGCTCGATGTCCCCGCGCACGGCGTCCATGGCTTGCCGATAGTCCCTATCCAAACCCGCCGCGATCAACGGCGGAGGGACGTCATACCCGTGCAGGGTCGTAAAATTCTGCTGCACCTGTTGGCAACGTCTGTGGCGATGAAGGTCGCGCCAGGCACCGATGTCCATGAGCACGTCGAACAGAATGGCATAGCCGCTCCGAAACTCTTTGATCAGCTCGTCATAGGGCCCCCGCCGTTTGACGGCGACTTCGATCGTCTCGCGCTTTTGTTTCTCGGACCAATTCCGCACGACGGCCAGAATGTCACGATACGGAGCGTGCGCGACACGGTACAAGAGGGTCGCGACGATTTCGTCCAACGGATGATGGGGCTCGATCAGGTCGATCGGTTCGACGGCGCTCCACTGATCCGGCCGGTCGAGTCCCCCGCCGCGCAGGACTTCTTTCGCATGGCGGGCCAGGTCCGAATACACCGACGCCAGATAGGGGTTGGCCTTGGCGTGCCTCGCCAGTGTCGGAGCCAGCGGGTCGGCACAGAGGGCGTTCTCGCCGCAGAGCTCGTTCCAGAGCGTGACCGGCGGGCGCCGGCAGGCCTCCTGCAATTTTTCGCCGATCGCTCGCAATTCCGTTAACGGGGACGACAGCAAGCGCGTCATTTGCTTTTCCAACGTTCGAATGCTCACGACCTGTCCCACGTTAGTCGTCGCCGCAAGCGGAAGGAGATATCTCGTCACGTCGAAGGCGCGCGCCGCGATCCTGCGTTGATAATCGGCCTGGCCCATCGTCTGCGGCCGAGGTTCCCGCTCGGAGAGAGAGGCGACCAACGGGTCGTGCAACAGTCGATACGCCTCGGAGAGACTCCGGAGGATTCCTTCATAGACGGCCTCCGTTTCACGGCCCCTGATGTGATGGGGCACAAACCACCGGCCGACGGCGAAATTTTGGTACCGACTGGATTTGGCCTGGCCGTCCCAGAGCGGCTCGTCCTCCAATCGAATCGCCGCCAGTTCCGAGATGTCTTCGAAGCAGATGACGACGTGGCCGAGGTCGGCGATGGAAGCATGGCCGTAGTCGAAGTAGAATTGCTCCCAAAACTTCTCCGACGAGTGGCCGTGAACCCACCGGATGCTGTTTTCAATGGAGTCCGGTGAACGGCTGTACCGCGCCAACGCGTACGCGCATTTTTCGGGGGGCATCGGCCCGATCGCGATCACCCGGCCGGTCGACCGTTCGTGTTCCATCGTGAAACGTCGAGACTCCTCAATAGAAGAGGCTGGGGCGCACTATACCCCCCCTGCGCACTCGGCGCAAGAATCGTTTCGTTGAGGATAACGTCTCATCTCCGTTGACTTGTTTCGGAGGGCGTCGTTATAGTCCGCCGCGTACGTCGACGAGTCACCTACAGAAGAAAGAATTCGAAGGACTTCATGAATACGATCAAGGGGATCAAGGGGGTCAAAGACGTCTTGCCGGAAGAGACGCCCCGATGGAGGTTGATCGAGGAGACCGCGAGGCGTTGGGCCGATCTCTACGGCTTCCGTGAAATTCGGGTGCCCATATTCGAAGTGACCGAGCTGTTTGCCAGAAGTATCGGGACCTCGACCGACATCGTGGAAAAAGAGATGTACACCTTCCAGGATCGGGATGGAACGTCGCTTACGCTCCGCCCCGAGGGAACCGCGGGTACGGTTCGCGCCTACATTGAACACAACCGCGCAGCCGATCCCACTCCTCAAAAATTTTTTTATTCCGGGCCGATGTTCCGCCACGAGCGCCCACAGGCGGGACGACTCCGCCAATTTCATCAATTCGGCGTCGAATCGTTCGGCATGGCCGATCCGCGCGCCGATGTGGAAGTGATCGCTCTGCTCTGGCGCATCCTGTCGGATCTCAAGCTGCCGGCCCTGACTCTTGAGATCAATAATCTGGGTTCCGCCGAAGACCGCGCGGCATATCGGCCCCGCTTGGTCGAGTTTCTCCACACCGTCGCCGACGTTCTCTGCGTCAACTGCCGCCGACGCCTCGATACGAACCCGCTGCGTGTGTTGGACTGCAAGGTTCCCGGCTGTCGGGCCGCGACGGAGCCAGCTCCTCGCCTGGCTGACAGTCTATCGGATGAGGCCCGCGCCTACTTTGCCGGCGTGCTGAACGATCTTGATTCCATCGGTATTTCATATCGCTTGAATCACCGCCTTGTCCGAGGATTGGACTATTATTGTCTGACGACTTTCGAGGTCACTTCCACCGCTCTCGGCGCTCAGAACGCCGTCGGAGCCGGAGGACGCTATGATGGTCTCGTCGAGGCCCTGGGAGGTCCCCCTACGCCGGCCGTCGGTTTTGCAATGGGACTGGAGAGAATCGCGCTGATGTTGCCGCAGACTACGGATCTTCCGTCTCCTCGGCAGGCGACCGTTTACGTCGCCGGGTTCGGTGTCTCCGGAGCATCTGCCGGTTTCTCGGCCCTTGAAGGGCTCCGCCTTGCGGGAATACCGGCCGTTGCCGATTTCCGAGCCACATCTCTCAAATCGCACCTCCGTCAGGCCGATCGACTTGCCGTCGGGTTCACCTTAATCATCGGCGATGATGAAGTCGATAAAGGGCAGGGAATCCTCCGGGATATGAACACGAAAGATCAGTACACGGTCTCTCTGGCTTCCCTTTGTGGTGACGTCTCCTCCCACGTCCGAAAATCCTAGTCGTTTTTGCCCGTTGACTTTTGACTAAAAACCCCGTAGTTTCCTATGTGCTCTATAAACATAAGGTATTATTATTACAAAGGTTTTTTTGTGGATTTTTCTACAAGACGAAAATTGGGAATTCTACTCGCGCTTCCTCCGGCTGACAAAAGCGCCACCGTCGTTCATGGCTTGGCTCATGCTGCATGTAAGGCCGGTCATGAGGTGTACCTCTACTTGATCGACGAAGGGGTCAAGAACCTGAATTCTCCGTCCTATCGGAACCTGGCTGCATCGGGAGTGCGGATATTCGCCTGTGCCTATGGGTGCCAGCAACACCATGTCTCGACGGCCGATCTTGATCCATCAATTTCCCTTTCAGGACTTGTCGTTCTTTCCGGCCTCATTGACGCATGTGAGCCGTTTCTGTCGTTCACATAAGGCACAAGAGACTTATGGCTAAAACCGTCGTCGTTGTCATTCAAGAGGACCCTACGAAAACTCACCGCCCGGTTGAAGCACTGCGTATCGCCCTCGGCCTGGTTGCGGGATCCCACTTGACGACGGTAATCCTTCTTGGCGAGGCGATTCGGCTTTTATCCGGCGACACGGAAGACATCGTTGATGTGGACATCTTGGAGAAATATCTCCCGTCGATTCATCACCTGAATGTTCCCTTTGTCATTACTCATGACGCAGACCGATCCTTAGTTGATGAGAAGTTTTATGTCCGATACGAGTCGGAGAATGAAATTCGTTCTTTTATTCATTCAGCCGACCGCACCCTCATTTTTTAGACGTGCGGTTTGAGGGTTTCCTTGTATGGCATCGACTTTGTTTATTTTTCGTCAGGCACCCGAGCTGGTTTCGACGGCTCTTTGTTCTCCAGGCGACCATGAGAACGCCGCTTCTATTCTCATCTCGGATGAAGGCTTATCTACTCTTGGAGGAGAGGGCATAAACTATGAGAACCTTCTGAGGCTGATCATGGATGCCGACAGGGTCATTGTTCTTTAGTCTTCAACCTGATGAAGAGAATTTTAGTCGTAGGAGCCGGATTAGGAGTAGGAGAGGTGGATAGCGGGGATGGGGACGAACAGATTGTTTATGTGGAGGAGATGTCGTCGGTTTGTTGGGGAGAATGCTGTGGAGTTCCTCTGGGGGATATAAGGATAAGGTGATGAAACGGAGTAGGGAAGTAATAAACGATCGGGTTGACTGTCCGGTATGAATTCATCGGGGTGCATAAAAGGTACAGATTTCCAGAAAGAACACAAGGGAAAGTAACAGGTTATTCACATCTGTGAATAATCCTGTGGATAGAGAGTGAATTGAAGCATGGATGTTCAGATGCTTTGGCAGGAGGCGCTTCGGTACATTCAGGAGAAAGTCCCGCCCCAAGTCTATGACACATGGTTTACTCGCGCACACCTTGATCGAATCGAGGACACGATAGCGTATATCGCAGTTCCCAATAAATTTTTCGGAGACTGGCTTGATAAGCACTACGAACGGCTCCTTGTAGAGGCAATCACGGCATCGGGAAGAGGAGAAGGAGAGAAGGTCCGGTCCGTAAGCTTCAAGGTTGTTCCAAGTGAAGCCTCGCAGACAACGGAGGGAGAGGTATTGGACACACCGCCTCGATTCATGAACCAGGTGAGGGCCAAACGTGGAGTCCAGCTTAATCCGAAGTATACTTTTGGAAGCTTTGTTGTCGGCGCGGGAAATCAGTTCGCCCATGCAGCCTGCATGGCCGTGGCGGAACAGCCGGGGAAGACGTATAATCCATTATTCATTTACGGAGGTGTTGGTCTTGGAAAAACCCACCTGCTCAATGCCATCGGCAACCACGTCGCCGAAAAGACGGATCTGCGTATCGCCTACCTGACGACAGAGCAATTTACGAACGAAGTCATCAACTCCATCCGGTACGACAAGATGATGGACCTGCGGAAGCGTTACCGGCACATCGATATGCTCATGATCGACGACATTCAGTTCCTTGTCGGGAAAGAACGCACGCAAGAGGAATTTTTTCACACTTTCAACTCCCTGTACGAAGGACACAAACAAATCGTTCTCTCGAGCGATCGTTTTCCTAAAGACATGCCCGATATAGAAGAAAGGCTCCGTTCCAGATTCGAGTGGGGATTGATCGCCGACCTGCAACCGCCCGATGTGGAGACACGAATCGCAATCCTAAGAAAAAAATCGGAGGACGAGGGCATCACACTCCCCGAGGACGTCATCCAGTTTCTTTCCAACACTATGAAAAGCAACATTCGGGAGTTGGAAGGAAGTCTTGTTCGGCTCGGGGCCTACTCGTCGTTGACAGGGCAGGCCATCACGCTGGAGATGGCTAAAAATGTGCTCCGCGATCTGATTGGAGACAAGAAGAAAGTCGTAGCGATGGACGACATTCAGGAAGCCGTGTGTGCACAGTTCCGCATCAAGATCACGGAGTTGAAATCCCGACGGCGCAGCAAGACGTTGGTGCATCCGAGACAAATCGCGATGTACCTCTGTCGCGAGCTGACGGATGCATCCTATCCGGAGATAGGGCGCCACTTCGGCGGCAAGGACCACACGACGATCATGCACGCATGCAAGCAAGTGGCGAAGGCAAAGGAAAAAGACGAGACGTTGCACAACGCAATCGAGGCGTTAAAAGAGCAAATCTTGCGGGGATAAATCGGAGAGTCTTGTGGAGACGACACTATGCCTATGAAAGTGCGGATTGCACGGGAAGAATTGTTGACGGGGCTGCAACGGGTACAGGGCGTGGTGGAAAAACGCAATACCATGCCGATTCTGTCGAACGTGCTGCTGGAAGCCAAACAGGACGGAGCCGAAATCGTGGCGACGGATCTCGAAATCGCCGTGCGAGGTCTCTACAAAGCAACCGTCTTCGAGGCCGGGGGCATCACCATTTCGGCCCGCAAGCTCTTTGAAATCATCAAAGAACTGCCGCCAGGCGATATCGAACTGACGGTCGGCGACAACAACTGGACGACGATCCACGCCGGGAAAAGCCAGTTCAAGATCGTCGGATTGCCGAGCACGGACTACCCCGCCTTGCCGACCATCGAGCGAGAGGGACTGACGCCCCTGTCGGGAGAAGGATTCAGAGAGTTGATCCGCAAGACGTTGTTTGCGGCCGGGGACAATGACGCGCGGTACATCTTGAACGGCCTGTTGGTCACGCTCGTGGTCACCGACAAGAAGACGACACTTCGACTGGTCGGCACGGACGGTCACCGCCTGGCCGTGGCCGAACAAGAAGTCGGCAAGACCGTCGCGAAAGGAACTCCGCAGGAAATCAAGGCGATCATTCCCAAGAAAGCGGCGCATGAGATGCGACGGCTGCTCGAAGAAGGAGACGACAGCGAGCCGCTGATCGGCTTCGCCAAGAATTTGATGATCTTCCGAAAGAGCGGGTTGCTCCTCACGTCCCGACTGATGGAAGGCAGTTATCCCAATTACCAACAGGTGATCCCCAGGGACGGCGGCAGGCGAATCAGCGTGAACCGGCGAGAGCTGGAAAGCGCGTTGCGCCGTGTGTCGGTGCTGTCGAAAGAAAAAGCCAATGCCGTCAAGGTCTCGTTTGCGCCGGGAACGATGACGTTGTTTTCCAGCAGTCCGGATTACGGAGAAGCCGTGGAGGAACTGCCGGCCCAGTATGAAGGTGAAACGCTCAGTTCGGGATTCAACGCCCGGTACCTGTTGGACGTCTTCAGCGTCATGGACGGCGAAACCGTCTCTCTGCAAATGGAGACGCCGCTCAGCCCCTGTTTGATCCAAGAACCGGACAGCCCCGGATTCAAGTGCGTCGTCATGCCGATTAAAATCTGAGAGAAGGGCGACGCGGGAAGAACGGCGTCGGCGCAAGAGCGGGATACGTATGACAACGGGCGACACCACGAGTAAACCCAAGAGCGAGAGCTACAGCGCGGATCAGATCAAGGTTCTCGAGGGCCTTGACGCGGTCCGCAAACGGCCGGCGATGTACATCGGCAGCACCGGCGTCGACGGTCTGCACCATCTGGTCTACGAAGTCGTCGACAACAGCGTCGACGAGCACATGGCGGGCTTCGGCGAGACCATCGACGTCACCATTCACATCGACGGCAGCGTCACGGTCGTGGACAACGGGCGCGGCATCCCGACCGGCATGCATCCCACGCAGAAGAAGTCGGCCGCCGAAGTGGCCCTGACCGTGCTGCACGCGGGCGGCAAATTCGAACAGGGCGCCTATACCGTGTCGGGCGGTCTGCACGGCGTCGGCATTTCGGTCGTCAACGCGCTCTCCGAGTGGCTGGAGCTGGAAATCTGGCAGGACGGTCAGGTCTTCGAGCAGCGCTATGAACGGGGCAAGCCGAATGCGCCGCTCGCCGTGACCGGCAAAACGAAACGCCGCGGCACCAAGGTGCGCTTCAAGCCGGACGGCCAGATTTTCGAGACGCTCGACTTCAGCTTCGACGTGCTGGCGCAGCGGCTCCGCGAGCTCGCCTTTCTGAACAAGGGCCTCGCCATCACGCTCAAGGACGAGCGCAAGGAACCGGCCAAGGAGCAGGTGTTTCTCTACAAGGGCGGCATCGTCTCCTTTGTCGAGCATCTGAACGAAGCCAAGACCCCGCTGCACAAACCCATTTACGTCAAGGTGGAAAAGCCGGAGATGATCCTCGAGGTGGCCCTGCAATACAACGACGGCTACGCCGAGAATCTTTTTTCGTTCGCCAACAACATCAACACGAAAGAAGGCGGCACGCACCTGGTCGGATTCAAGGCCGCCTTGACCAGGACGATCAACACCTACGCCAACGCGAACGACTTGCTCAAAAAGGACACGGAATCCTTGACCGGCGACGACGTGCGCGAAGGGCTCACGGCGGTCGTGAGCGTCAAGGTCCGCAACCCGCAGTTCGAGGGGCAGACCAAGGCCAAGCTCGGCAACAGCGAGGTCAAGGGCGTGGTCGAGGCGGCGGTCAATGAGGCGCTCGGCAACTACTTCGAAGAGAATCCCGCGGTCGCCCGTAAGATCATCGGCAAGGCGATCGAAGCGGCCCGCGCCCGCGAGGCGGCCCGCAAGGCGAAGGAGTTGATCCGCCGCAAAAGCGCGCTGGACGGCGGCTCCCTGCCGGGCAAACTGGCCGACTGTTCCGAGAAAGACCCGGCCTTGAGCGAACTCTATATCGTCGAGGGCGATTCGGCCGGCGGCTCGGCCAAGCAGGGGCGCGACCGGAAATTCCAGGCCATCCTGCCCCTCAAGGGCAAGATTCTCAACGTCGAGAAGGCGCGGTTCGACAAGATGCTGACGAGCGACGAAATACGTACGCTCATCATGGCGCTGGGAACGGGCATCGGCCGCAAGCGCGAAGAAGGCGACAAGGGCGACAAGGACGCGTTCGACATCGCGAAGGCGCGCTACCACAAGATCATCCTCATGACCGACGCCGACGTGGACGGAAGCCACATCCGCACGCTGCTGCTCACGTTCTTCTTCCGGCAGATGCCGGAGCTGATCGAGCGCGGATATGTCTACATCGCGCAGCCGCCGCTCTTCAAAGTCAAAAAGGGCAAGACCGAACGCTATCTCAAAGACGAAGCGGCGCTCAACGAGTATTTGGCCGATCTCGCGGTCGAAGACGTGGAGCTGTATCTGGAGGGCGCGCAAAGTTACGTGACGGGCCGGCGGCTGCTGCCCATTCTCAAGAAACTGATCGCATTCGAGTCGTTGCTCGCGCGGCTCAACAAGAGGCCGCACGAAGCCGCCATGTTGCGCGCCTTCGTGGACGAGCCGGGATTGGACCGCGACCTGCTGAAGAATCGCGAGGCGCTCACCGCCGTGGTGGACCAGGCCAAACGGACGCTGGCCGGGGTCTATCCCAAGCTGACGCCGACCTTCGATGTTCTGGAGGATGAAGAACATCAATCCAACAAAGTCGTCTGCCGCATGCAGGCCGGTGGGATGTTGCACGGCCTCGAGGTCACCCATGAACTCGTCGGTTCGGCGGACTTCCGCGAGCTTCAGAAACTCGCCCCGTCCGCCATCGGCCTCGGGCGCGCACCCTACCGGATCAAGGCCGATGGACAGGAACGTCGATATTACGCGACGGACGAGCTGGTGAAGGCCATCCTCGACATGGGCAAGCAGGGCTTGAGCATCCAGCGGTACAAGGGTCTCGGCGAGATGAACCCGAATCAATTGTGGGAAACCACGATGAATCCGGAAGCCCGCACGTTGCTGCGGGTGACGCTCGAAGACCTGACCGGCGTGGATGAAATCTTCACGATTCTCATGGGCGACGAAGTGGAGCCGCGACGGAATTTCATTCAAACGCACGCGCTCGAAGTCAGAAATCTGGACGTGTAGAGGACGTCATTTGACGAGCGACGGTTCACGAGGAGTTCGGAATGCCGCCCGATGAACGGTTAGGCCACATCGCCATCGAAGACGAGATGAAGTCGTCCTACCTGGATTACGCCATGAGCGTGATCGTGGGGCGGGCGCTGCCGGACGTGCGCGACGGGTTGAAGCCCGTCCACCGGCGCATCCTCTTCGGCATGCACGAGATGGGCCTCACGTCCGCGCGGGCCTACCGCAAATCCGCGAAGATCGTGGGGGAGATCATGGGGAATTACCATCCCCATGGCGATTCCGCGATTTACGACACCCTCGTACGGATGGCGCAGGACTTCAACATGCGCTATCCGCTCATCGACGGCCAGGGCAACTACGGCTCGATGGACGGCGACTCGCCGGCGGCCATGCGCTACACCGAAGCGCGCATGACGAAGCTGGCCGAGGAGCTGTTGGCGGACATCGACAAGGAGACCGTCGACTTCGGCCCCAACTACGACGAATCGCGCCAGGAACCGCTCGTGCTCCCCACCCGCGTGCCCAATCTCTTGATCAACGGCGCGGGCGGCATCGCCGTGGGGTACGCGACCAACATTCCGACCCACAACATCGCCGAAGTGATCGACGGGTTGCTGCTGCTGTTGGAAAACCCGGAAGCCACCGTCGCGCAGCTCATGAAGAAGATTCCGGGTCCCGATTTTCCGACCGCCGGCTTCATTTACGGCGTGGGCGGGATCAAGGAAGCCTACGAAACGGGACGGGGACTGCTTAAGCTGCGGGCGAAGGTCGCGGTGGAAATCGACGAGCGGACCGAGCGCGAGCGGCTCATCGTCACGGAGATTCCCTACCAGGTCAACAAAGCCAAGCTCATCGAGAAAATCGCCGAGCTGATTCAGGACGACCGGATCAAGGGTATCTCCGATCTGCGCGACGAATCCTCCGATCGCGAAGGGGTGCGGATCGTCATCGAGTTGAAACGCAACGAGATCCCGCAGGTGGTCCTGAACAATCTGTACAAGAATACGCAGCTCGAAACCACGTTCGGCGTCAACATGTTGGCGCTGGTCAACAACCGCCCGGAGGTCCTGAATCTCAAGCAGATCCTGCACCACTTCATCGAGCACCGGCGCGAGGTGGTGGTGCGGCGCACCGCCTACGAGCTCCGCAAGGCGGAGGAGCGCGCGCATATTCTCGAAGGGCTCAAGATCGCGCTCGACAACCTGGACGCCGTGATCGCGCTGATCCGCCGCTCGCAATCGCCCGACGAAGCCCGCGCGGGCTTGGTGCGGCAGTTCTCGCTCAGCGAACTTCAGGCCAACGCGATCCTCGACATGCGCCTGCAACGGCTCACGCAGCTCGAGCGCAGCAAGCTGATCGAGGAATATCAGGAGGTACTGAAGCGGATCGAATATCTGAAGTCCGTGCTGGCCAGCGAAGCGCTCGTGCGAACGATCATCAAGGACGAGTTGACGGAGATCCGCGAGACGTACCAGGACGAGCGGCGCACCCAGATCGTGAAGGAAGAGGCGGAGATCAGCCTGGAAGATTTGATCGCCGAGGAAGAGGTGATCGTCACGATCTCGCACGCCGGATACATCAAGCGCAACGCGGTGTCGCTCTATCGCGCGCAGCGGCGGGGCGGCAAGGGCAAGATCGGGATGGGCATCAAGGACGAGGATTTCGTCGAAACGCTGTTCACCGCCTCCACGCACGACACGCTGCTCTTTTTCACGGACGCGGGCAAGGTCTATTGGCTCAAGGTCCACGAGATTCCCGAGGCGGGACGCGCCGCGAAGGGGAAGGCCCTGGTGAACCTGCTCGCCCTGTCCGGCAACGAAAAGGTGACGGCGACGCTCCCCGTCAAGGAATTCCGCGACGACCGCTACGTGGTCATGGCGACGAAGAAAGGGT
The DNA here is from genome assembly GCA_024331125.1 of Nitrospira sp. GTDB lineage: Bacteria > Nitrospirota > Nitrospiria > Nitrospirales > Nitrospiraceae > Nitrospira_D. The sequence goes on along the minus strand of JANDJI010000003.1, from coordinate 211,003 downwards.
TGGTCAAAAAAACAGAGCTGTCGGCCTACGGTAACCCCCGGCAGGGCGGCATCATCGCGCTGGGGCTGGAAGAAGGCGACAAACTCATCGGCGTGCATTTGACCGACGGGCAGCGGGAAATCCTGCTCGGCACGCGGCAGGGCATCACGATCCGCTTCAAGGAGGACGAGGTGCGGCCCATGGGCCGCACCGCCTACGGGGTGAAAGGAATCACGCTGGAGGAAGGCAATGAAGTGATCGGCATGGAAACGATCACGCCGGATTCCACGACGGCGATCTTGACCGTCACCGAGGGCGGATACGGCAAACGCACGCCGGTGGGCGAGTATCGCGTGCAGGGCCGCGGCGGCAAGGGCATCATCAGCGTGAAGACGACCGAAAAGAACGGGCCTGCGGTCGGCTTCCTCCAGGTCCGCGACGGCGACGAAATCATGCTGATGGCCGCGCAAGGGAAGGTCCTGCGCTGCAAAGTGGACGATATCCGCGAGGTGGGACGCAACACACAGGGCGTCCGCATTCTTGATCTTGACGGGGAGAACGATCGCGTCGTGGGCGTCGCGCGACTGGCCGAAGCAGGCGACCGGGATGAGCCGGCGTCGGAGGACGCCGCCTCCGGAACCTAGCGGGCGCCCAGGCGCTGGCGGATCGATCGTCGCCGCGTTCTTCTTTCTTCGGCGAGTGTCTTCACCATGTCCTCTTCCGATTCTCCAACGAAAAAACCGCTGGATATCGTCGTCAAAATGGGGCTCGGCGTCTTCGTGGGCTCGTTCGCCCTCATTTGGGGGGGCATGTATCTGAGCCGCCCCGACCGATCCATTCCTCCCTATACCGTCGGGGCTCAAAGCGGGCATCTGGTGGCGGTCCATGTGCCACGGGATACCACGGATCAGCAGGTTGAAAAACTGCTGCACCGGTTTCGCAAGGTGGGTCATGATAGCCGTGATTTCGGCCCCATGAAGATCTATCCGACCACGCCGGGAGACATCGGAGGGCGGTACCGAAGCATGCTCATTTTCGTGTTCAGTGACGAGGGATGGGCCGATCCGGAGAAATTGGAGAAGTACAAAGCGGGGGACCCCTCGGTTGTCGAGGGGTTTGAACGGTCGGTTCGAGGATACTATCGATTGGAGGGCGAGGAGGAAGAAGGAGGGATCGGCCCCGTCTCCAAGAGCGGAACGGTCTTCGAGAACACGACCATTCTCTTTAAGGGACGTGTCACGGATCCTTTGCCGGTCGAGAAGCCCGCCGAAACGGGTATCTCGCTATCGCCTCTGTGAACCGTCTGCGGATCTCGGGATCCCGAATGCCGGGCGGAAGGGAATCGGTCTTGACTTCGTCCCGGACGACCGGGCGGCCGGAGACGACGGGATCATTCTCGGAAGGGACCGCCGGCGCGGGGATCTCCCCCACGCGGAAAACGATGTCTTTGATCGGTTCCATACCCACGGCGCGACCGACTTGATTTAAAAGAGAGGGTTTCAAGAACGTGAGCTGTTGAAGCCAAACGGAGTTTCGAACGATCAGGTACAGTTTTTTGAAACGAATGTGGGTCGGCCAGGTTTGCGAGGCGAGGGGCTCCCCGACGATATCACGCCACTGGCGCTGCAAACGGAACTCCAGGAGCTTGGTCTCAAGGCCCAGCCGTTTGGAGAGACCGGATAGAATGGCGCCGCATGAGTCGAGCGAGCCGGTACGAGGCATGGTCGCATCTTAGCAAACGCAAATGGAAATGTCCGGAGATCGAAAAAAAGACGATGACAACGGAGGCGACGAGTTTCTTCGGCTCGATCTGTTCCCGGTGAGGTCATGACGCGCGCCGGATCGGAACACAGCGAAAAGATCATCACAACCAATCGCAAAGCCTACCACGATTATTTTATCGAGGAGAAGTTCGAGGCAGGCATCGTGTTGACGGGCACGGAGGTCAAATCGCTCCGTGACGGGCGGGCGAACCTTCAAGACAGCTATGCCGCCGTCAAAGACGGCGAGGTCTATCTCCATCACTGCCACATCAGCCCTTATCGTCACGGCAATATCATGAATCATGATCCCACCAGGACTCGGAAACTGTTGCTCCATCACAAGGAGATCGATAAGCTCATTGGAAAAACGCAGCAGAAGGGGCTGACGCTCGTGCCGCTCCGGATGTATTTTTCTCCTCGGGGCAAGGTGAAGGTTGAACTTGGATTGGCCAAGGGCAAAAAACAATACGACCGGCGGGAATCAATCAAGGCGCGGGACGCGGGACGAGAAATCGAACGAGTAGTCAAGGAGAGAAGGTAGAACCGGCTCCGGGGAAGATCGGGCGGCATCGACGGCGGCGCACACTTCGTTCTTTAAGCGACAATGGATTCTCTTCTCCGCTTCGCGCTGCGTCGAGGTTGCCGGTTCAACTGGGCGTTTCTCAGGGACCCCACCGCTTCCTGAAGCGGCAACCTGTCCGCGGCTTGTGAAGAGGGGGGATCAGGGTCCGACTCCTCCCCTCCGGGAGCTTACTTGTTGTGCACGTGCGAGACCGTATAAACCAACGCCGTGTACATGACCACCAACACCGCGCTTCCCGCCAATACTCCGACAATCAATGCGACCATGGTGTGTACCTCCGTTCTTGAATGCCTAGTGTCACACTACTCCCGCTCTATGAAGACTCCATGAGGAGATCATGAAGAATCCTTCATGGTGACAGGAACGTCGGTGACGGCGGAATCGCGTTTTCAACCCGAGAAGGGCCGGCGGGACGGCTTTCGTCGAGGTCCGGATCAAGACGCTAGGCGAGCATTGTCTGTTGGAGATAGGCGGGGATGCGCAACGTAAAGACAGAGCCCCGGCCCACGCGGCTGGTCACGGAGATGGCTCCGCCGTGGGCTTCCACGATCTCTTTGACGATGGGCAGACCCAAGCCCGTTCCGGCTGCGTCTTCGGCTTTTGCCCATTCGGTCCGATAGAATCGCTCGAACAAGTGTGGAATGTGCTCCGGCTCGATGCCATGACCCGTGTCCTCGACTTCGATCAAGACATCGCGCTCCTCTGCGCGCGCGCGGACGGTCACGACTCCGCCCGCGGGGGTATAGCGCAAGGCGTTATCGAGCAGATTGATCATCGCTTGCTTGAGCCACTGCGGGTCGCCGAGAATGGGAGGAACCGCCCGAGCGTCCAACGACAGGGTGATTCGCCGGTCATTCGCCAGCAACGTCAGTTCCTGCACGATCTCACGAAGGAAGGGTTCGACTTCCAGCGGGGCCAGTTGGACGGGCGGTTTGCTGCTCGTGAATTTGGCGAGCGTCAACAGAGGCCTGGTCAAGGCGATGAGCCGATCCACCTGTTCGAGATTGCTGAGGAGCACGTCGCGGTATTCGTCGGCGGTTCTGGCCTTGAGGAGCGCCACCTCCAAGTTGCCGCGCAGGATGGTCAAGGGCGTTTTCATTTCGTGGGCCGCTATCTCGCAAAAATTTCGCTGGGTCTCGCTGTTCCGTTGGAATTGATCCAACACGGAGTTGACGGCCTGGGTGAGCCGTCGGAACTCGGTATAAGGAGAATCCAAGGCTAACCGCTTCCCCAAGTCGGCCTCGGACATGGTTTCGGCGCCAGCGCACAAGGCCTCGATCGGCGTCAGCACCTTCTTGGCCAGCCACAGGCTGCCCAGCCAAGTGACGAGCAGTGTGGCGCCTGAGCTTACGATCAGCAGGATCAAGAGTTCGCTGAGCGCTGTCTGATAATGAAGCAGCGATGTTTCCGCTTGCAGTACGTAGCGCACGACTCCTTGGCGGGTGACGGAGACAAACAACCGCCGGGCCGGAGTGCCGTCCGGCATCGCCACCGTTTCATAGACCGTGCGTTCGAGCAGCACGCGGTCGAGCATGCGGGGAGAGATCAGCGGAAAAGCCGAAGCATTGGGACTTTTCCATAATAGCCGGCCGTCCGGCGAGAACACGCGGAGCGAATGGACGACGCCGTGCCGATCACGTTGTTCCTTGATGCCGGGATTGGCGTCGGATGGAAATCCCGCGTTTTGTCCGCGGTTGTCGAGGATGTCGGGGTGGCGATCGATGATCTCGGCGAGGGTTTCCGCCAACTCCAACAGCCGTCCATCCACGAATCGATGGAGCAGGGTTTCGCTCGCGAAATACACCAGCGCGGAAAATCCCAGCAGCCAGGCCATGAGCACGAGCGCGAATCGGCTGATGAGATCGCGCAACGATGTCATGCCGTCTGCTCCGGGTCCTCCAGCATGTAGCCCGCGCCGCGCACCGTCGTGATGAGCGGCGGAGAAAAATTATGGTCGATCTTGGCCCGCAGGGCTCGAATATGGGCGTCCACGATGTTGGTCATGGGATCGTAACTGATATCCCAGACGTGTTCGATGATGACCGTTCGGGTCAGGACGCGGTTCTTGTTCCGGAGGAGAAATTCCAGCAGCGCGTATTCCTTGTTGGTCAGCGAGATTTCCTGACCGGCCCGCCAGACGCGGTGCGTCACCGGGTCCAGCGTCAAGTCGGCCGCGCGCAAATGAGCCGACGGCTGGGCGCCGCCACGACGCAGGAGGGCCCTGATGCGCGCCAACAATTCGACGAAGGCAAAGGGCTTCGCCAGAAATTGATCCGCGCCGATGTCAAAACCGGACACCTTCGTCTCCACCGTGTTGCGCGCGGTCAACAGCAGGACCGGCGTCATGTTGCCTTTGGCTCGAATGCTGCGGCAAAGCGCAAGGCCGTCAAGCTTGGGAAGCATGACGTCCAAAATCAGCAGGTCGTAGGGATTGCTCAACGCCATGGCGAGCCCCGCTTCGCCGTCCGCCGCGAAGTCCACGGCATAGTTTTCTTCCTTGAGGCCCTTGCGGATGAACTGCGCCAGATCCAAGTCGTCTTCGACGAGGAGAATGCGCATGACGACCCTACCTTCCGGTCACGGCCGCTACGAACCCGTCGGGGCTTCGTCCGGTCTCGAAGCCTGACCCCCCGCTTTGTGCTTGAGCGCGCGTCCTTTCCCCGGGGTAGGGTCGGGAACGATCCCATAGATTTCCCGGCCTTCATGCCCTTCGGGGAGATATTCGGTGATCGGCATGCCGTCTTCGCGGACGAAGAGCAGGCAATGACAATACTTGTAGATCTGCATTTCGTCGCAGGCGCAGATCCAACGCCGCAGGTTGGCTTCCGCCTGCTTATCTTTGTAAAAATTGCAGGGGCAGAGCGGTTTGCCGAGCTCGTCCACGTGCATCGCCAGGCCCTTGACGACCGCCTCGGTAACGGAGGGGTTGGGATGCATGACGGTGCCGCTCTTCTCGGCGTATCCCCGCACGAACTTGATGATCTTCTCGAGACTCTCTTGTGTTGGTTCAGCCACGGACCGCTCCTCTCGATTTCGGGCAGAAACGACGCTGTTCGCTAGTTTACAGGGGAATTTTGCTCCATTACAATCGAGGCCTTTCATCCTTAGTCGTGGGACTCATGAGCGACTGTTCGGTCCAAAGTGTATTGGTAAACCGGCTGGCTGCCGGCCTGGGCGCCGAGGCCGCTCGCGCGTTTGTCGCGCGGGCGGAAGCAGCGGCGGATCGGCCCGATGACGTGGCGCACGTCGCGATCCTGCTGGATGAGCTCGAGGCGGCATCGGCCAAGGTGGCGCGGGCGGCGGTTGACGCCCTCCCCGAGCTTGATCGGCACGGCGGACTTTCCGTGATCGTTCCCTGGCTGGACATGGGCGTCGTGTTGGCCCAATCGTCCGGAGCCGCCGCCTTGAGATACTTCAAGGAAAGCCCCATGATCCTCGGTTTGCTGAAACGAACCGAGACGCGCAGGGAGGCCCTCGCCGCCGGGATCGAGGCCGCCGATCGCGACGTCATGGCGGCATGGGAATTTTTGCACGTCGCGCCGGATCTTGAGAGGACGATTCCGTTCGGGGACGCCAGGCGCTGGCTCGACGTCGGTCTTGAGCTGGCGGCGGTCGACTCGGTGGCGGGCATCGAGTACATCCGGCAGATGGCCCGCGTGGCCGCCGTGCTGCGAATCGAGGACGTCCGAACGTGGCTGTCGGTGGGCACGCATCTCGTCGCTCCCAATACGTTGGGCAAGCCGGATTATCTGGCCATGATCGAGTTCATGCGCACGAGCCCGACGGTGCTGGGGGAAATCGAACAGCCCGCCGTTCGTTCGCAGTCGCTGCGGGTGGCATCGTCGCTGGCCGAACGTTCTCCTGAGTCGGCGGTCGCATGGCTTGCGGAGTCTCCACAGATTCTGCGCGCGCTTCCGTCGGAGGAGCGGCGGCTCGAATTGCTGCAATACGCCGTCCTGCTTGCCGAACGCGACGCGGAGGCGGCGCTCCTCTACCTTCGGCGCGGCCCGGATATCATGGCGTTGATCGGGGAGGGGCCTCAAGCCCGCTCCCGGTTTGAAACGTGGCTGAAGGCCGGCATGGACGTGTTGACCTACAGCCGGGAGGGGGGGCGGGTCTATTTTGGGATGGAATCCCGCAACGCCCTTGCCTCGCTTGAACGGGCGATGGCGGGCGTCCCGCTTCGGCGGGTCGCCCGGAGCATCAAACTGTTCGTCCGAGGGCTCTGCGGAACGGACGTCACGATTACGGCGCTCCCCGAATCGGCGTCGGCCGCCGCCGCCCGAGCGACGGTCAGCCCGGACGGGCGCACGCTGTTCTTGCCGGCGATCCTTCGCCGCTATGCCACGGCGGAGGAAAATGAACGGTGGGCCATGGTCATGGCGGCGCACGAAGCCGGTCACTTGCAATTCGGCACGTATCGGCTCAGGCTGGCGGCGCTAGCCGATGTGATCGAGGAAGTCCGGCAACGATACGGCCGTTTGCCGCGTCCCGTCCCCGGGACGTTGAACGCGTTGTTTCAACTTTATCCGTTGCCCAAGCTGGCGCAGGATCTATGGATCATCCTGGAGGATGCGCGCGTTGAGTTCCTGCTCCAAACGGAATACCCGGGATTGCGGCGCGATCTCGCCCTCTTGGCGGCCGAGGCCGTGACGTCTCGGCGCAGCGATCAGACGACCACGGTGACGGAACTGATGGTCGACGGTCTCTTTCGACTTTCGACGGGCGAGTCTCCCGATTCGGCGGTCCCTCGGGCGATCAAGCGGGAGGTCTCCGAGCTGTGGGCTCTGTGCCAGCCGCTTTTCCGGACGGAGGCGACGGCGGAGGATGCCGTGCGTCTGGCCGACGAGCTGTACGTCAAGATCGAGGAACTGGCGGCGTCGCGCTCGAAGCGACTTGGGGATGACTCGTGGAAGGACCGGACGGCCGATGAAAGTCAGACGGCACCGTCGTCCCCCGTCGTTTCTGAACAACCGACCGATATGTACCGTCCTTTGATCAACCACGCCCATCGCGGTGAGATGAATCCGGAGTTTATTACGTGGGACGGGGAGCCGATCGAGCAGGGCGATGAACAAGACGACAAGAGAAGCGGGACGACCGGTGCCGGTCAAGAAGGCTCGTTCTCCGGCCGAAGCGACGCGGTCTCTGACGCCAAGCAGGGAGGTCGCAGGCCCGATGCGAGCGACACGCCGGCCGGCGGTCAACGGATACCCGCCGTCGTTGAGGAGTTGCTGTCGGTCGATGCCGAGCAGAGATTGAGGCCTGAGTCGGCGATGTCCGCGGAACGGACCGCCCGTTATCCGGAGTGGGATTATTCGATGCAGGATTACCGCGTCAACCGCTGCCGAATCATCGAACGGCCTGCGGACGCCGGCTCCGACGACGGCGTCGAGACGATTCTCGCGAGCCGTCGCAGCGAGATCGCGTCGCTTCGGAAGCTCTTCGAGAGCCTGCGTCCCGTCGCCTACCGCCGTGTCGCCGGACAAGCGGAGGGGGACGATCCGGACCTTGACGCCGTCGTCCGAAGGGCTGCGGAATTGCGGGCGGGGCTGGAGGGGAGCGATCGTGTGTATATTCGGCGGGACAAGCGGGATCGTAGCGTCGCCGCCGCGTTCTTGGTCGACATCAGCGGATCGACGAGCCGGAAGCTCGACGGCGGGCGCCGTGTCATCGATATCGAGAAGGAAAGCCTGGTGCTGCTCTGCAAGGCGCTGGAGGCGGTCGGGGACCAATACGGTCTCTACGCCTATTCCGGCGAGGGGGCCGCGTCGGTCGATTTTTTCATCGTCAAGGATTTCGACGATCGATTGGGGACGGCCGCCGCTCATCGGTTGGGGGGGCTTGGCCCTCAACGACAAAATCGAGACGGGGCGGCGATTCGCCACGCCTCGGCCAAGTTGCTCAAGCGGAGCGCCAAGCATCGACTGTTGATCCTCCTGAGCGACGGCAGGCCGCTGGACGGGGAGAATTACAAGGACGACTACGCCGTGGAGGATACCAAGAAAGCGTTGCAAGAGGCTCGGCGGCACGGCATCCATCCGTTTTGCGTGACCATCGACCGGGAGACGACCGAGTACCAACGGCGCATGTACGGCGACGTGCGGTTCGTGGTCATCGATCGCGTCGAGTCGCTGCCGACGCGCCTGCCGACCGTGTATCGGCGGCTGACGGCGTGAAAGACGACGAGAGCGAATGCAAGAGGGAGAAGTGACAGGGAAACCGTCCGTTCCGCCATGGCTCTATAAACTGTTTACGGGGCACCAGTATCCCTACGTCCGCCGATTGGCCAAGTTCGCCCAACCGGTGGCGCCGGGGGAGGATCGTCCCGAGCCGACCAAGGAGATGATCGAGGCCAAGTTCTGGGAGGTCTTTCCGCGTTGTCGCGTCAAGGTGTTGCAAGAAGTAAAGGAAGGGATGATCGTCGTATTTCACGAACTGGGAGAGTATCCGCCCGGGGGGTATGGGGAACTGGTCGAGAATCCCGAGGAGTTTCTGGCAAGTCGGTACGGCAAAAAGAAGATCAAACTCAATTTTTACGATGGAGAGAATTTTGTCTGCACGATCAACTTCAAAGTGGCGGGCTGGACGGAACATGAGGGGTGAAGGACAGGCCGGTGCCGAGCGAGCAAGCCGGCGAATCTTGACGCGGTGGTCAACAATGCCTTCGTGTGGGAGGGGCGGATTATGAAACGAGCCAAAGTCACCGTAGTGGGCGCGGGGAACGTCGGGGGAACGACCGCTCAACGGCTGGCGGAGAAAGATACTTACGACGTGGTCCTGGTTGACATCGCCGAGGGGATCCCCCAGGGCAAGGCCCTCGATATTTCTCAGGCGGGACCGATCTGCGGATACAGCACCCGCGTGATCGGCACGAACGGTTATACCGAGACGGCCGGCTCGGCGATCGCCGTGATCACGTCGGGTATGCCGCGAAAGCCGGGGATGAGCCGCGATGAGCTGTTGGCGACCAATGCAAAGATCGTCAAGTCCGTCGTGTCCGAGCTGGTGTCCCGTTCCCCGGACATCATTTTGATTCTTGTCACGAATCCGCTGGACGCCATGGTGCACGTGGCGCGTCGCGTCAGCGGTCTGCCCAAGTCCAGGGTCATCGGCATGGGAGGGGTGTTGGATTCGGCCCGCATGCGCTCGTTCATCGCGGAGGAGTTGAACGTGCCGGGACCTGATGTCCAGGCCATGGTGCTGGGCGGGCACGGCGATACGATGGTGCCGCTTCCCCGCTACACGACGGTCCGAGGCACGCCCGTGTCGGCCCTGATGTCCAAAGAGAAGCTGGACGCGATCGTCAAGCGCACACGCGACGGGGGAGCCGAGATCGTCGGTTTACTGAAGACGGGCAGCGCCTTCTACGCACCGTCGGCTTCGGCGGTCGATATGGTGGAGGCGATTTACAAGGATGAAAAGCGGGTGATGCCGTGTTCCGTCCTTTGCGAGGGGGAGTACGGGCTCAAGAACGTGATCGTCGGCGTTCCGGTCAGGATCGGACGCGCCGGCGTCGAAGAGATCGTTGAATACGATCTTGAGCCAGACGAACGAGCGGCGCTGAACGCGTCGGCCGATGCGGTGCGAGAGCTGTGCACGAGGGTCGACGAGCTGATGGCATAAACCTCTTCGGGTTGCTCATGGAAAAAACGCTCGGTCGGCGACCGAGCCCACTCGGTGCCGCCGGTTCGTCGGCATCTTGTCGAGAGGCCGGTGCGTTGACTTGACATTCGGAGAACGATTGAAGTAGAGACACGGACTGATTGTCAACCGTGCGACAAGGAGGATTATGAAATTTCTTGAAGATCCAATGCAGACCATGGCCGCGGGGTTTGCGCTCTCCGTTGTATTGATCGTCGTCTATTTGGGATTGACCGGCATCGGCGCCGGCGAAGCCGATTGGCCTCAGATGATTCTCCGGTGGATCCATTTCCTGGCGGGGATCACCTGGATCGGCTTGTTGTATTTCTTTAACTTGATTAACGCCGCCTTTTTGAAAAGCCTGGATGGGCCGACCAAAAACATCGTGATTCCGAAACTTATGCCGGCCGCGCTCAATTGGTTCCGTCACGGGGCCACCGTGACGGTGCTCGCGGGCGTGCTCTTGTACGGCATGATGTACCACAAGGGCGGCACGGGAGCGGTGGCCCTGGCGATCGGAGGATTGCTCGGCATCATCATGATGGGCAACGTCCATGGGATCATCTGGCCGAACCAGAAGAAGATCATCGCCGCCGTGACCGCCGCCGCGCAGGGGACTCCGGCGCCGCCTGAAATGGCGCAATGGGGGCGGACCGCGTTGCTGGCCTCTCGTGTGAACTTCATGTTGTCGATCCCCATGTTGTTTTTCATGGGGGCCGGCAGCCACTTTCGGTAAAGGCCGTCCTTGCCGCCGGTGGAGACTCCTCCACCGGCGGTATTCCTTCAGATTCAATCATCCCCTCTATGCCTAGAGGTTGATGGGTCTCCTAGCCCGTCGTATTCGACGATTGGGGCCTAGGCGTCGGCCATTGCCTTGACGGGCCGGGAAAAGGAGCCGTATAGTGCCAGCGGGAGAAATCATCGCTGAATGTCATGTGCTGAGAAGTGGAGTCGGTGATGCTGATCGGTGAAGAGCCGCGACTGGTCCAGCCACTTGAAGGCGAACCGTGGGAGATCGACGGCTACCTGAACGTCGGGGGCTATGAGGCGTGGAAACGCTGCGTCAAGGAATTGAGCGCGGCGCAGGTGGTGGACGAGCTCAAGAAATCCGGTCTACGAGGGCGAGGGGGAGCCGGGTTCCCCACGGGAGTCAAGTGGGACAAGGTGCTCAATCATCGGGTTCGGGAGCGATACTTTGTCTGCAATGCCGGCGAACATGAACCGGGGACGTTCAAAGACCGTCATTTGCTGCGGATGCTCCCCCATCAATTGATCGAGGGGTGTTTGATTGCGTCGCACACCGTGAAGGCGAAGGCCGCCTTCATATACGTCAATCATGAGTATCATGAAGAGCGGGAGAACCTGAAGAAGGCGCTGGATCAGGCGAAAGCGCGCGGTCTTCTGGGGACCAACGTCTTCGGGAGCGGTCTCGACGTGGACCTGCAAATTTTTGAGGGATACGGGAGCTACGTCGCGGGTGAAGAGACCGCCATGTTGGAATCGATGCAAGGGCGTCCGGCCATGCCCAGACAGAAACCGCCCTTCTATCCCACCGACTTCGGCTTGTATGGAAAGCCGACTCTGGTGAACAACGTCGAGACGCTCTGCAACATTCCTCGGATTCTCCAAAAAGGCGCGGCGTGGTTTACCCAAGTGGGGACGGAAAAATGTCCGGGCACCATGATGTTTTCATTGAGCGGGGCAGTCAATCGTCCCGGCGTGTACGAAATGCCCATGGGGGTGACGATCCGGACTTTGATCGAGCAGTGCGGAGGAGGCGTGCCGGGAGGACGCAAGATCAAGGCGGTCTTTCCGGGAGGGCCGGCGTTTTCGATGGTGACGGCCGACCAACTCGACCTCCGTATGGACTTCGACTCCCTTAAGCAAGCGGGAACCGGCCTGGGCTCGGCGGGTGTCATCGTCGTGGATGACGCCACATGCATGGTGGCGAAGACGCTCCAGTTCTCAAAGTTTTTCAAGAACGAGAGTTGCGGCCAATGTCCTCCCTGCCGGATGGGCACGATCAACTTGGCCGCGCTCATGACCAAGATCGAAGAAGGCCATGGCACGCAAAAGGACCTCGACAGTCTGTTGCAGCTCTGCGGTTTCGTCAAAGGCACCGGCTATTGCACCCTGGTGACGGGCGCATCGGTCTTGGTGCAGAGCAGCGTCAGGCTGTTCCGTCATGAGTATGAAGAGCACATTCGGCTGGGGCGGTGTCCCTATCAGGCTGAAACGGCCGGTGTCGGCGTCCCATCATGATAGTCGGGAGATCGTGATGCCGCGAGTGACTTTCCTGCATCATGGAGAATGGAGCGGAGAGGTGGACGCCAATACGTCGCTTCTGGACGCGGCAAAGGCCTTGGGCTTGCCCCTGAATCATGATTGCGGCGGCAACGCGTCGTGCACGACCTGTCGGGTCGAAGTTGAAGCAGGCTCGGAACATCTTTCCGAAATTGATTTTGACGAACAGGATCTCTTGGATCGTGAGGCGCTGAGCGATCCTCGGCATCGGTTGGCGTGTCAGGCGCGGGTGCTGGGCGACGTCGTCGTGCGCGTTCCGAAAAGCAAGTGGGAAACTCACGGCCGCGACCTGCCCGGGTTGTGAGCTGCCGGAAGGGCGGGGTGTTGATCTTGGGGCAAGAGGTGCTACACTAAACGAGCCGAGTCCGTAAGGTACGGAATTCGAGAGAAGAGGAGGAAACCATGCTGACGATCACGCCGGTGGCGGAACAGAAGATCAAGGAGTTGATGGCCGAGGAAAAAGACGTCGTCGGGCTGCGCGTGTATGTCCGTGGCGGGGGATGCCACGGGTATCAATACGGAATGGCCTTTGAATCGAAAATGGCGGAAGACGACACGGTGATCGAAATGGGAGACGTGAAGGTGATCATGGACTCCCAAAGCGCCCCGCTCCTGCAAGGGGCGGAGGTCGATTACGTTGACAGCGTGCAGGGCTCGGGGTTTTCCATCAAGAACCCTCAGGCCAAAACGACCTGTGGCTGCGGCAGCTCATTCAGTTACTGAGGCGTGTCGCCGGCACTTCCGGCGGGGCCTCTTTTGGGCATAGAATCAACATGAGGCCAGGGTTGCTCGTGGGCGAGTGATCCTGGCTTTTCTTCATGCGATGAGGCGGAGAAGAGAACGTTTCACATGACGATTACCAGACGCTATCGGTTCTGCGCCGCCCATCGGCTTCACAGCGATCGCCTCACTGAGGATGAAAATCAAGCCGCGTTCGGAAAATGCAACAATCCCAACGGCCACGGCCACAATTACGTGGTCTTGGTCACGATCAACGGGGACGGAGAGAATGAGAGTCAAGAGATTGCGTCTCTTGATCGAACGGTCGCCGAAACCATTCTCGAGCGGTTTGATCACCATGATCTCAATTGCGACCCCGCGTTCGCCGATTGCACGACCACGGGCGAAAATCTGGTGAAATTGATATGGGATCTGCTGGAACCGAAGCTGCTGCGCGGGAAGCTGAGCAAGGTGGGGGTCATTGAGACGAGGGACAATTATTTCGAATATGCCGGTACGGCTTGATGCCCGGGAGGAGCGCGTGGCGAGGCGGGGAAAAGGGAAAACGGTTGAGGAGACGAGCGAAGACGTGAGCGGCAACGGCCGGCCCGCCGACGTGGACGCCTTGCGGTCGCTGGTGACGCGGATGTTGACGGCGCTCGGCGAGAAACCGGGCAGAAACGGTTTGCTCAAGACGCCCGAACGGGTGGCCAAAGCGCTGGCCTTCATGACGCAGGGTTATCAGCGGGACATCGACCATCTCTTGAACGGCGCGCTGTTCCCCATCCAATACGACGAGATGGTCATCGTGAAGGACATCGATTTCTTCAGCATGTGCGAACATCACCTGTTGCCGTTCTTCGGCAAGGTCCACGTCGGCTACCTGCCCAACAAGAAAGTGGTGGGCCTCAGCAAGATTCCTCGCATCGTTGACACGTTTGCCAGGCGGCTTCAGGTGCAGGAGCGGCTCACCGTCCAAATCGCGGAGACCCTCAATACGAAATTACACGCAAAGGGGGTGGGCGTCGTGGTCGAAGCCAGGCATCTTTGCATGATGATGCGCGGGGTGGAAAAGCAGAACACGGTGGCCGTCACCAGTTCAATGTTGGGAGAATTTCGAAGTCAGCCGCAAACCCGCTTGGAATTTCTGAAGCTCATTCAGAAAACCAGCGTGGGCGACGCGGACTAGCCGCGTTTGCCCGTTTTCTTCCCTTTTCTACTTTCCAGCCAGGCTCCCGCTGAATGCTCGAACCACGCGATTGAAGGCGTCGGGCTGTTCCAGATTCGACAGGTGTCCGGCCTGTGAAATGATGGTCATGCGGGAGTCAGCGATACGATCGGCCATGAGTTTCGCGTCGGCTGGCGGGGTGGCCTGATCCAGCTCCCCGGCGATGACGTGAACCGGACAGGTGATCGATCCCAACAGGGGAATCGAATCGGTCCGTTCGGCCATGGCCATCAAGTCTCCCGCGATTCCGCTGATCTCGGTGCTCTCAATCATGGCTCGAACCCTGCGGACAAGATCCGGACGGGTCTCGATCGTGAGAGGGGAGAGCAATTTCGGGATCATCAGATCGGCGACGGCGGCCGGGCCCTTCTTATAAGCGATTTGAGCCATTTGGAAACGAGCCTCTTTCCCTTCCGCCGTGTCCGCTTGGGCTCTTGTGTCGGCCAAGATGAGGCCCTTTATACGGTCGGGGTATCGGCGATAGAACGCAAAAAGAATATAGCCGCCCATCGAGAGCCCGATCAGCACCGCCTGTCCGATCGACAGATGGTCCATTAAAGCCCGCACGTCTTCCGCCGCCTGGTCGAGGGTGTAACGCCAAAGCGGGGCGTCCGACTCTCCATGGCCGCGGAGATCAACGGTGACGATGCGAAACTCCGATGAGAGCGCTTCGACCTGCGGCTCCCACATGGTTCGGTTGAGGGGAAAGGCGTGCAGAAAGATGAGCGGCAACCCCGTTCCCTGGTCGCTGTAGGCGAGAGAGATGCCGTTGACACGGACGTTCATACCTGCACCAATAACGACCGGCCCTTTCCCTACCATCGCTTCTCACGGTCGTCAAGGGCCTTCCGCGACGGTTTGCGCCGGCAAGAACGGGGTGTATAGAATCGCTGAGACGATGAGGATTCCGATGTCCGAGGAAAGAGATGACACCCCCGGTTTGTTCGATGTTCGTCAACGCCAGGAGACGGCTTCCGCTCCGTTAGCCGAACGGATGCGTCCGCGGGAGTTCGACGAATTCGTCGGACAGGAAGACATCATGGCGCCGGATCGCCCCTTGCGCCGAGCCATTGAAACGGACCGACTGACGTCCGTGATCTTTTGGGGGCCTCCTGGATCGGGAAAAACGACCCTCGCTCACCTGATCGCTCGACATACGAAAGCGCAGTTTGTTCCCTTCTCGGCCGTGACCGGCGGAGTCCAGGAGCTACGGGCGATCATCAAGTCGGCCGAGCAGCGGCGGACGCTTCACGGATCCCGGACGATTCTCTTTGTCGATGAAATCCATCGCTTCAATAAAGCCCAACAGGACGCCTTCCTTCCCCACGTCGAACGGGGGACCGTCATTCTAGTGGGAGCGACCACCGAAAATCCGTCCTTCGAGGTGATCAGCCCCCTCTTGTCTCGCTCGCTGGTCGTGGTCCTGAAGCCCCTCTCCGAACGGGCGTTGGGGCTGGTGCTGGACCGGGCCCTCAGCGATACGGAAAGGGGACTGGGCGGACAGAGCGTGCGGCTCTCGGCCGAGGCCAGGCGACGGCTGATCGCGTACGGCAACGGGGACGCGCGGGCCATGCTGACGGCGTTGGAATTTGTCGTCACTCACGTCTCCGCCGGCCCGGCCGGTGAGTGTGTGATCGATGAGGCTTTGCTGGAAGAGGCGTTGGGCAGGCACGCGCTGCGGTACGACAAAGCCGGCGAGGAACATTACAACGTCATCTCCGCGTACATCAAAAGCCTTCGCGATTCGGACCCTGACGGCGCCCTTTACTGGCTGGCGCGCATGGTGGAAGGAGGAGAAGACCCAAAGTTCATCGCCCGCCGAATGGTCATCTTTGCCTCGGAAGACATCGGCAACGCCGACCCGATGGCCCTGGTGGTCGCCACGGCGGTGGCGCAGGCCGTCCAATTTGTGGGGTTGCCCGAGGCGCAGATCAATCTCGCCCATGGCACGACCTACCTGGCGTCCCGACCGAAAGACAATGCGTCCTATGTCGGGCTGTTGGAAGCGCTCCGTGACGTAAAAACCCATGGAAATCTGGGGGTTCCGCTTCATCTTCGGAATGCCGAGACCTCCCTGATGAAGGCGCTGGGGTATGGAGAGGGCTACCGGTATGTCCACGACGACCCCGGCGCGGAGACCGAACAGCGTCACCTCCCGGATCTCTTGCACGGCCGGCGGTATTATCGTCCAAAAAATCGGCGATAGAGGCGATTTGCTTGTGTACAATCCGCTCTAATCGGTTATACTTAATCTGATTATGAAGCGAAACGAAGGAAAATGGTCCGGCGCCATGGCGACGGTCAACGAACGAAGAAAATTCGTGCGGGCCACGCTGGTGGGTTCCGCCCTGGTGATTCCCCACGATGGGAAACGGGCGAGCACCGCCGTGTTGGACAACGTGAATAGAATCGGCGCCGGTCTTCATACGAAGGACCGGTTTGCTCCCAAGGCGCGAGTGACCGTGTCGCTTGCGTTCCTGGATTCCAATCAGGTTGAACAGCAGGAAAAGCTGGACGGCATGATCGCCTGGGTCAAGCCCTGGGGCAAGAAGGGGTTTTTGATCGGGGTCGTGTGGGACGACGTCGTGACGGAAGAAAAAAACCGCTGGCTCTACTACTACCTGGAGGAAACGCTCAAGGCTTCGCGCTAACGCAGCGCCGCCAGCTTGTGTTTGACCTCTTCCAGCTCGGCCGACAGCGATTCCCAACGGGCGGTCAATCGTTCGAGATCGCGCTTCCATCCGTCCTGTTCCTGGTGCAGGGCGTTCCACTTGCCAAAGTCCCGGTACAGTTCCGGATCGGCCAACTCGACGTCTCGAGCCTTCACTTTCTGTTCGAGGTCCGCGATCTCCCCTTCCAACCGAGCCACTTGTTTTTCGAGACGAGCGTGGGTTTTGGTCAAATCGCGCCGGTCGCCGCCGGACTGTTTGGGCGCGGCTGGAATCTGCTGCGCCATCGCCCGCGTCGGCTCTGCCGACTTGCCGCGTGATTTGCCGGCGAGCTCCTCCGTGGTCTCCGTGATCGATCCCAGCTCCTGCGCCTTTTTCCAGAGATAGTACTCGTAGTTGCCGTGAAAGTTCCGCGCCCGCCCGTCCTCGATTTCCACCACGCGCGTCGCGATCCTCGTCAGGAAGGTGGGATCGTGCGAAATAAACACGATCGTCCCGGGAAATTCGGCGAGGGCGTCGGTCAGGACGTCGACGGAAGCCGGGTCCAGATGATTCGTCGGCTCGTCCAGGAGCAACGTATTGGCTGGCTCGACGAGCATGCGGGCCAGCGCCACGCGATTGCGCTCTCCTCCGCTCAACGCCTTGATCGGTTTTTTCTGTTCTTGGCCGGAAAAAAGAAACGCGCCGGCGATGCCGCGCAAAAAGTTCATCTCGGCGTGCTTGGTCACCTCCTCCAGCGATTCCAGAATCGTGTGTTCGGGATTCAAGGCTTCCGCCTGGTGCTGCGCGAAGTAATGCAGCGTCACGCCGTGTCCCACGATGCGCGTGCCCGAATCGGGCGCAAGGACGCCGGCCAGGATTTTTAAGAGCGTGCTTTTTCCTGCGCCGTTTTCTCCGACCAGCGCCACCCGTTGTCCGCGCTCGACCGAAAAATCCAGCGACTCATAGACGACCTTGTCTCCATAGCGTTTGCTCACGCCCGCGAGATCAAGCACCTGTCTGCCGCTGGCCGGCGGCTCGGGGAACCGGAACTTGACCCGCTTGGGGTCCCGTTGGAGCTCGATGCGTTTGACCTTCTCGAGCTGTTTCAGGCGGGACTGGACCTGACTGGCCTTGTTGGCTTGGTAGCGGAATCGGTCCACGAATTTCTGGACGCGGGCGATCTCTTTGGCCTGGCGCGCCGCTGAGGCGCGCAGTTGGGCGTCCCGTTCCGCGCGGAGCTTGCGGAAGGTCGAGTAATTTCCCCGATATTCTTCGATCTTGTGATGGCGCAGTTCCCAGATGTGGGTGACGACGCGATCGAGGAACGCCGTGTCATGGCTGATGATCAACAGCGTCATGTCCGAATCCAACAAAAACTGCTCGAACCAACGCTGCGTGGGTTTGTCCAAATGGTTGGTCGGCTCGTCCAGCATCAGGACGTCGGGATTGGAGAGCAGGAGGTGCGCGAGCGCCACGCGCATGCGGTAGCCGCCGGACAAGGTTTCAATCGGCCGGGCGAAATCCGCCTCGGAAAAACCGAGGCCCATCAGAATGCGTTTGGCTTCGTGCTCGGGGAATTCGTCCCGATGCGCCGCGTCGAGCACGGTCTTGCCGATGATGGTCTCGAGCTCCTGAGGCAGATAGCCGATGCGGAGTCTCGGACGGAGATGGATGGACCCCTTGTCGGGCGATTCTTCTCCCAGGATCATGCGGAATAGCGTCGTTTTGCCCGCGCCGTTCGGGCCGACCAGGCCGACTCGTGAATTGGGCCGAAGATGCGCGGATGCTTCGGTGAGTAGCACCTTGGTCGAATATTGTTTGCTGACGGAATCGATCTGCAGCATGCAACGCTAGGCGATACGCGAGTGGCCGGCGCTAAGAGGACCGAAGACTCTCTCCGTGCCCATCGCTTTCGATAAGACGAGAAGGAGTACGCGGTTCAACCACGGGTTGGTATGGTGGAGCTGGCGGGGATTGAACCCGCGACCTCGTGAATGCCATTCACGCGCGCTCCCAGCTGCGCCACAGCCCCACGCTCATTTGGATATTCCGATAGACTGAACGTGCAAGGTGAAGGGCATGCTAACACGCAGGTCTAGGCCAGTCAAGAAAACCTCCCGCCCCCTCCGGAGGCCGACCCTTCTCCCCCGTTCCGTTCGTGATTCGTGGGATGACTCAAGATGAAGCATTGCGGATCGGTGGGCTTCCCGGCCTGAACCTGGAAGGGAAGCACGGGTGAGGACCGGCTTGACAAAGGCCGATCAGGAATCCTACCATGGCGCTCCGCGGCTCTGATCTCGCGAGGCAGGTCAGAGCCATTTTTTCGTGTTCGCCGGCGGGACGGGAGCGGCTGCCAATGGGCAATTTGGTCATTATCGGCGCCCAATGGGGTGATGAAGGCAAGGGCAAGATCGTGGACATCTTGGCCCGGGACGCCGACGTCGTGGTGCGCTATCAAGGCGGCTCGAACGCGGGTCATACGGTCATCAACGAGCGGGGCACGTACGTCTTTCACCTGATTCCGTCCGGTATTTTGTACCGAGGCGTCACTTGCGCGATCGGCAACGGCGTGGTGGTGGACCCGGGCGCTTTGATCGAAGAAATGGATCAACTCCAGACCAAGGGCGTCGCGATCGGCAAGAACTTCGCCGTGAGCGACCGCGCGCATCTCATCTTGCCGTACCACAAGGCGATCGAGCGCGCATCGGAACAGTCGAAGGGATCGCGGCGGATCGGGACCACGGGCCGCGGGATCGGTCCTTCCTACGCCGATAAAATGGCCAGAATCGGCATTCGCGTGGGCGATCTCCTCAATCCCCCGCTGTTCAGAAGGAAGCTGGAAGAAAATCTCGTCGAGATGAATTGGTTTTTGGAACAGTTTCACAAGGTCGAGACCTATCAAGTCGACAAGGTGTTTCACCAGTACATGGGCTACGCCGACCGTCTCAGAAGCCATGTCACCGATACGACCACGTTGCTCAATCGGGCGATTCGGAAGAACAAGACGATTCTTTTCGAGGGCGCGCAAGGGACGCACCTCGATGTGGATTTCGGCACCTATCCCTATGTGACGTCCTCCAGCGCTTCGGCGGGCGGCGCCTGCACCGGCACGGGGGTCGGCCCCACGATGATCGACGGCGTGTTGGGCATCGCAAAGGCCTATACGACCAGGGTGGGCAGCGGTCCGTTTCCCACCGAGCTGACGGAAGAGGTCGGCCAGCGGTTGCAGGAACGGGGAAACGAATTCGGAGCGACCACCGGACGCCCCCGACGATGCGGCTGGTTCGACGCCGTCCTGGTGCGGTACGCCGCGCAGGTGAACGGCCTCACGTCGCTCGCGCTGACCAAGCTCGACGTGCTCGACGGGCACCGGGAAGTGCTGCTCTGCACCGGCTACCGGCATGGAGAGAAGCTCTATAAAGAGATGCCCTCGGATCTCGACGTCTTGACCGACTGTCGGCCGGTGTACCAACGGATGAAGGGCTGGACCGCTTCGACGACGGGCGCCACGACGTACAAGCGGCTGCCCGCGGAAGCCAAACGGTACCTGGGCCGCATTGAAGAACTGGTTCAATGTCGAATCGACATGATTTCGACCGGCTCCAAACGGGCCGAAACGATCATGCTTCGCAATCCGTTGGACTGTTCCCCTCGCCGCCCCAAACGCTGACAATCGTCGATGGTCAATCGTCAGCCGTCGATGGTAGGGATGGGAGGATGGAGGCTCGTTTTCCCGGATTCGTTCTGTGTGTCGATTGACGGTTGACGCTTCACGAACCACGCCTCATCACGTGAGCCGGTAGCTCAGTCGGTAGAGCATCGCCCTTTTAAGGCGAGGGCCCTGGGTTCGAGTCCCAGCCGGCTCACCACCCTTTCCTCGTTGGTTCGACCGAAACGATGATAATCCATCATCCTACGGGAGCCACGCTGTTTTGGTGGATTCCCGAAGAAGAACTCCTCGTTCCGGTTGTCTTGTGAGAATCGTTGATTTTTCAGGTTCGCGGGCGTAAGTGAGAGGTCGTCCGAACGGCTGGTCATCGTTGGCCTGTTGATGTGGACATGCGGTGACACACGAGCAGCCTCTGAAAGAAGGTCACATCCTGAGCGGCCCGCTGTTCAGCGAGCCCATGCGGGTCGAGACGGTGCGATCTGGCGGGGGAGAGTCGTGGATTCTCGGCCTGGTCGGAACCCACACGGAGCGATTCCGCAGCGTCACGCTCACGCCTTCCGATCTCAAGACAGTGCGGATTCGAGATCCCGCCTGCACCTATGCCGGTGACGGCCATCTCCTCCGATTGGGTCTGCAAGCCTACGCGCTCGGCATTGCCTATGAGTTCGATCCGTATTTCGGCCTGTCTATCTCCCGCGTCGATCCGCTCCCGCATCAATTGGAAGCCATCTACGATCACCTATTGAAACTGGCCAGGGTGCGATTTCTCCTCGCCGACGATGCCGGCGCGGGCAAAACCATTATGGCCGGGTTGCTCATCCGCGAACTCAAGCTGCGGGGACTTGCCGAACGCATTCTGATCGTCTGTCCCGCCAACCTCACGTTTCAATGGCAGCGGGAGTTGAAAGAAAAGTTCGACGAGAAGTTCTTGATCTTGAAAGGCGATGACATTCGCGACCAATTCGGCGTCAATCAGTGGTTGGAACAGAAGCAGGTCTTGACCTCGCTCGACCTCGCCAAGCGCACCACTATTCTGCCCGGCCTTCGCCAGGTTCGCTGGGATCTCGTCATTGTCGATGAGGCCCATCGCATGTCCGCGTCCGATGCGGAACACAAGAGTCAGCGCTACCGTCTGGGTGAACTGCTGCGCGACACCAGCGACCATATCGTGTTGCTCACCGCCACCCCGCACAAGGGGATCCCGGAACACTTCAGCCTCTTCCTTCAATTGCTGGATCAAGATGCCTATGCGGATGTGCGGTCGATCAGGCAAGCGATGGAGCGCCGCCAGGCGCCGTTCTATTTGCGACGCACCAAAGAGGCGATGGTGTACTTTCCCGAGCGGCAGGCGGACGGGAAATGGATTGCCAGAAAGATTTTCACCAAACGGATCCCCCATACCGTGGACTTCAAGATCGATGGCGACGAAGACCGGCTCTATCGCGCGGTCACCGCCTACGTGAAAGCCCAGTCCCATAAGGCAGCGGCTGAAGGAGATGATCCGCGAGCCCGGGCCGTGGGATTTCTCATGGCCCTCTATCAGCGCCGGCTGGCCTCCAGCACCTATGCGCTCCGCCACTCCCTGCAGAATCGAGCCCGGCGTCTGGAGGAAGGACTGAAGCGGGCACAAGACCTGGCGAGACTGGCACCTCCCCAACTGCCCGACCAGGACGAACTCGAAGAGATGGAGGAATCCCAGCGGGAACGGCTGGAGGAAATCCTCGAGGCCGTCACGTTGGCGCAGAATCCCGAGCAGGTCCGCGAGGAAATCGAGGCGCTCAAGTCCTTGGCGATTCAGGCTCAGCACGTCGAAGAGGCTGGCGCGGAGGCGAAGCTGTCTCGCCTCAGGGACGTGCTCCAAGAACAAGGGTTCTTCGATCATCCGGATCAGCGGCTCCTCCTTTTCACCGAATTCAAGGACACCCTCGACTATCTGGTGAAGTCCCTCAAGACCTGGGGCTTCCGCGTGGGATTCATCCACGGCGGGATGAAACCGGGATCGAGAGATGAGCCAGGGAGTCGCCTCTACGCGGAGCAGCAGTTTAGAGATGGGGGCATTCAACTTCTGGTCGCCACGGAAGCGGCAGGCGAAGGCATCAATCTCCAATGCTGCCACATTCTTTTCAACTACGACATTCCCTGGAATCCCAATCGGCTCGAACAGCGCATGGGCCGGATTCATCGGTATGGGCAGGTGAAGGACTGCCTCATCTTCAACTTCGTGGCGACCAACACCGTCGAAGGGCGGGTGTTGCAGAAGCTGCTGGAGAAGCTGCAAGAAATCCGAGACGCGCTGGATGACGACGCGGTCTTCAACGTGGTGGGTGAAATCCTGCCCGCTGCGAGACTCGAAAGCGTGCTACGCGAGTACTACGCCGGACGCATGGGCGATGCGGACCTCGAAGAGCGGCTGCTACGCGATGTGAAAGAACAACGTTTCCGCGAAATCTGCCGACACGCCTTGGAGGGCTTGGCCTCCAAGAAGCTGAACCTTGAAATGTTGCTCGAACGGCGAGCGAGGGCCCAAGAACGTCGCGTGGTGCCGGAGACCATCGCTCGGTTTATCCGCGACGTCGCGCCGCTGGTTCCGTTCACGCTGAAACCGATCGCCTCGCTCCCCCATGCCTTCGAGCCGGGGAGCACCCCACAAGCCCTTCGACGATTCGAGACCGAGCCGGATTGGAAATGCCAGCCGTTGGCAAACCGATACCCCCGACTCTCCACGGACCGCGAAACCGCCGAGTCGCACAATCTGGAATGGGTCACACCGGGACATCCGCTCTTTGAAGCCTTGCGTCGTCATGCCCTGAGCCAAGCGCAAGAGAGCTTGGCCGTGGGCGCGTGCTTTTACTCGCTGGATCACACGGCCCCGAGCCGAATCGATTTCTACCGCGCGCGCATCGTGGACGGATTGGGGGCTGTCGTCCATGAACGCCTGTTCGCCGTGCAGGTCGCCGAAGATGGAACCTCTCGCCTGCACGAGCCCAGCGTCCTTGGGAATCTGCAGCCGGCTCCCGTCCCCGAATCGCTGCCGGCTCTTACGACGACGCCCGATGCCCGGAATTGGCTGCACGAGAAAGCCCTCACGCCGTTTCTTGAAGAAGTCCGGGCCGAACGGCTCGAAGAAGTGGACCGGATCAGGGCGCACGTCGAGCTGTCGCTCCAAGAACTCTTGGAAAAGGAAGATCGGCTCATCGGGCGATTTGCCGAAGAGGCGGAACGGGGCGTGGAAGGCGCCGCCGGCAGCCTCAAGCTCGCGGAAGACCGGCATGCCGCCTTGCTCGCCCGGCGAGAGAAACGTCGTCAGGAATTGGAGCGCCAACGCTCGCTCACGCTGCAAGCCGTGGAGCGGATGACCAGAGTCTTGGTCTTTCCTCACCCCGAGCGCAACAAGCCGGAGGTCAAGAATCTTCGTCCCGATCCGGAGACGGAGGCGATTGCCATGCGCGTGGTCATCGAGCACGAACAGGCGCAAGGCCGCACGGTGACCGACGTGCACGAAAAGGACCTCGGATACGACATCACGAGCTTGGATACCCAGTCCGGCGAGCTGCGCCTCATTGAGATCAAGGGCATCGGTGGAGAAACCGGAACCGTCTGCCTCACGCCGAATGAAAAGCGCGTCGCCGAAGATCGGCGAGATTGTTATTGGCTCTACGTGGTCACGCACTGTAAGACCCAGCCACGGTTGCAGGAGCCCATCAAAGATCCGGCTCGGCTTGATTGGCACGAGGTGAAAAAAGTCGATCATTACTACTTGTCGGTGGACGCGATGACGGGGGCGATGACGGTGCGGGAGGAACAGGAGCCGTATGGAGGAAGCCGATGAGATCTGACAGATCAGGCCGATCCGACGGATCCGACCGATCCCCAAAGCGCCTCCGCCCCGCTGGCGGCTACCGCGCGAGTGCGAGCTTCCAGACGGCCACGCTCATCTACGACGCCACCTACTGGTTCTGTGAGAAATTTCTTGACCCGCGATCACGGTTGGTGGACCAGATGGTGCAGGCCGCTCGTTCGGGGCGGCAGAATATCGCGGAAGGCAGCCGTTCGGCAGCCGCCTCTTCCCAAACCGAACTGCGGCTCCTCACGGTGGCACGCGCCAGCCTGGAAGAACTGCTGCTCGACTTCGAAGACTATTTGCGGCATCGGCATCTCGCCCAGTGGGTGCCAGACTCGCCCCAAGCACGGGCCGTGCGGGAGGTGCCGGCCCGGTTCAAAACCGATCGGTCCGATCAGTCTGATCTGACCGATCTGTCGGATCAGGAGCGCTGGGCGCTCTATGCCCGTTGGCTTGAAGCCGACGAGCCGGCTGTGCGGGCCAATGCCATTATTTGCCTGATCCATCAGGCCAATTACCTGCTGGACCAACAAATTGCCGTGCTGGAACAGCAGTTCATTGAACAGGGCGGCTACAGTGAGCAGCTCGCCGCAGCGCGCCTCGCGTTTCGGGCGAAAAAAGATCGGTCGGATCCGTCAGATCCGTCGGCTCAGTCCGATCCGACGGATCGCATTCCCCCCTGTCCCCAGTGCGGCAAGCCCACGGTCCTGCGCACGGCCAAAAGCGGAAAGAACGCCGGCCATCACTTCTGGGGCTGCTCGGCTTACCCAACTTGCAAGGGGGTGGCGCCCCTATGATCCCCAAAGACTGTAAGCGCCTCGCGGAGGTGGATTTTCCGATTGCTGTGGTGAGCAAGCACGCGGCGAGGGAAAAGTCCATCCGCCATGGGCATCCGTCCACGCTCCATCTGTGGTGGGCAAGGCGGCCGCTCGCGGCCTGTCGAGCGATGCTGCTGGCGCTGCAGCTACCCGATCCCTGCGATGAGCACTGCCCCGCTGAATTCAAGCAGCAGGCGCGGGAACTCTTGCCGCAGGTCGTCGGAATGATCAAGCCGAAGGACGAAGACCTGCGCCGTGCGCTCTTGAAGTTCATCGGCGAGTTCGCCAATTGGGATCTCTCTTCCGATCGGACCTATCTTGAAGTCTCGCGAGGTCTGGTCAAAGCCGCGCATGGGGAAGAGCCGCCGCTGGTGGTGGATCCCTTTGCCGGCGGCGGCTCGATTCCGCTCGAAGCGTTGCGGCTGGGCTGCGAGACGTTCGCCAGCGATTTGAACCCCGTCGCCTGCCTGATTCTGAAAGTCTTGCTCGAAGACATTCCGCGCCATGGACCGGCATTGGCCGACGAACTGCGGCGCGTGGGGGCGGAGATCAAGGCGGCGGCGGAGAAGGAACTGGCCGAGTTCTATCCGCCCGACCCGGATGGCGCCCGACCCATTGCGTATTTGTGGGCAAGAACGGTGCGGTGCGAATCGTCCGGTTGCGGGGCGGAGATTCCGTTGGTCCGGTCGTTTTGGCTGTGCAAGAAGGCCAATCGCAAGCGGGCGTTGCGGGTAGTGGTTTCCGACGGATCGGTCGGATCCGACGGATCCGTCCGATCGGTCCGATTCGAGATCTTCGAGCCCAAGAACGACAAGGACGTGCCGGAGGGCACGGTCAGCCGCGCCCGGGCCACCTGCCTCTGTTGCGGCGCGGTGCTGTCGCCCGAGCGTGTCCGTGCGCAGTTGAGCGAGCAGCGCGGCGGGGCGGACGTGGTTTTTGCTGATCCGACGGATCGGACGGATCGGACAGATCAGACTGATCGAAAAACAAGAATCGGCGGCGCGCGGCTCTTGGCGGTGGTGACGCTCCGGCCCGGCGAACCAGGGCGCCTGTATCGCCTGCCCACCGACCGCGACTACGAGGCGGTGTGGAAGGCCCAGCAGCGGCTGGCCGCGATCGTGCGGCGATCGGACCGATCTGCCGGATCAGACCGATCCGACGGATCGGACCGATCAACAGGGCTGAGCCCGGTGCCGGATGAGCCGTTGCCACCAATCGGCACGTTGGGCTTCCGTGTACAGCGCTACGGCATGCTCCACTGGGGCGACCTCTTCACGGCGCGGCAGAAGGTGGGGCTGGTTGACTTGGGTGCACGGCTGAGGGAGGCAGGGCCTAGCGTGGCCGAAGTTGGGGCTGCGGCCTTGTCACGGCTCGCTGATAAGAATGCATCCTTGGCCGTATGGAATCAAATTGGGGAGAAGATCGAGCATGTGTTTGGCCGACAGGCCTTACCGATTGTTTGGGATTTTGCCGAAGTGCCGATCTTCTCGGACTCAACAGGTAACTTCCTGAGCGGAGTCGATCTGGTTGCCAAGGTAATCGAGGCGTGGCCTGGCTCTGTTACTGGCTACATCCAACCCGCCGACGCGACGGAGCATCCGCTGCCCGACGCCACGGCCACGGTCTGGTTCACCGACCCGCCCTACTACGACGCGGTGCCCTACGCGGATCTCTCGGACTTTTTCTTCGTCTGGCTCAAGCGGGCGTTGCCGGGCCATCCGCTGTTGCGCGATCCGTTCGATCCCACGAACCAGCTTGTGCCAAAGGCGCGCGAGGCGGTGCAGAACGAGCGCTCCGCAACCCAGGAAGGCCGTCCCAAAGACAAGGCTTTCTATGAGGCGGCGATGGCCAAGGCCTTTGCCGAAGGGCGTCGGGTGCTGCGCGAGGACGGCGTGGGCGCCGTGGTGTTCGCCCACAAGACGACGGAGGGGTGGGAGGCGCTGCTGTCTGGAATGATCAAGGGGGGCTGGACGATCACGGGCTCCTGGCCGATCGCGACTGAGAGGCCGGGGAAGCTGCGTTCACAGGAATCTGCCGCGCTCGCGACCAGTGTCCACCTTGTTTGCCGGCCTCGGCCCGATGGGGCTGGAACTGGCGATTGGGGCGAGGTCTATCGCGAATTGCCGGTCCGCGTCGGCGATTGGATTGAGCGGTTGCAGTCCGAAGGCGTGCGCGGGGCCGATCTGGTCTTTGCTTGTATCGGCCCGGCGATGGAAATCTACAGCCGATATTCCAAAGTTGAAGACGCCGAGGGGCGAGAAATTCCGCTCGGGGGCGACCCGACCGCGAGCGAGCCCTACCAGCGCGGCTTTCTCGCCTATGTCTGGGAGACGGTCGGCCGGCTGGCGCTCGAGCAAGTGCTGGGCACGGCTGAGGCCAAGGCCCGTAACGGCGCGGCCGGCGCCCTCGAAGAAGACGCCCGGCTCACGGCGCTGTTCCTCTGGACGTTGCAGAGCACGGCTGGCTCTTCGGATGATCCGTCCGATCAGTCCGATCTGTCGGGTCCGTCTGATCCGACGGATCAGTCGGACGAAGAGCCGCTCCCTAAAACCAAGGGCGGCTATACGCTGATCTTCGACGTGGTCCGCCGGTTCGCCCAGCCGCTGGGGATTCATCTGGACCAGTGGGAAGGGCGGATTATCGAAACAGAGAAGGGGATTGTCCGGCTGCTGCCGGTCAGCGAGCGAGCAGAGCAGCTCTTCGGCGAAGACGGCGCGGCGGCGGTCGCCACACGGATTGAACAGCAAGCCCGGCGCAATCCGCAGATGACCTTGGCGTTTGCCCTGCCGGCGGCGGAGGAGCCGGTTCTCACAGGGCGAGGTCGGGGTAAGAAGGGAAAAGGAAAGTCGATGAAAGAGGTCAGCGACGAGACACTGACCGCTCGGCGTGAAGCGACGACGCTTGACCGGGTGCATGCCGCCATGTTGTTGCAATCGAGCGGCAGAGCCAACGCGTTGCGCGCCTTACTCAAGGCCGAGCAGGAGCGGGGCCCGGACTTCCTGCGCCTCGCCAACGCGCTGTCGGCCTTGTATCCGACAGACAGTGAGGAAAAGCGCCTGCTCGACGCAATGTTATTGGCTGTGCCAAGATAGGCCCCGCCCCAGTCGGCCACGGAGGTGACAATGGCTTCTCCGAGATTGAACAGGACAACAGTTCAGGATGCCATTGCGGAAATGGTGCAGCGCATTGTGTCCCAGTTCAACCCGGACAAGATCATTCTGTTCGGCTCGCACGCGCGCGGCCAGGCTGGTCCCGACAGCGATGTGGATCTGTTGGTCGTCATGTCTCCCCATAAGTCAAAACGCGAACAAGCGATCGAACTGTATGGGCTGCTCGCTGGGATGGGTGTGCCGAAGGATGTGATCGTCGTCACGCCGGAGGAATTTGAGGCGTACCGCGACGCGCCCGGGACCGTGATTCGGACGGCCCGTCAGGAAGGAAAGGTCCTCTATGAGCGAGCGGCCTAGGCTCGAGGACCTTGTCCGGTCGTGGGTGGACAAAGCCGAGCACGATTTGTTGAATATCGACAATAACCTGGCTGCGAAAGAGATTCCTTGGGATACCGTCGGCTTCCACGCCCAGCAATGTGCTGAAAAATATCTCAAGGCGCTGCTGGTCTTTCACCAGATCGACTTCCCGAAGATTCATGATCTGACAGAGTTGTACGCCTTCCTGCCAAAGGATTTTCGTCCGCCCATCGATCCGCGCCTCTTGGACCGATTGAACCCTTATGCAATCGAGGGGCGATATCCCGGCGTCTGGGAACCGGTTGAACGAGACGAAGCGCTTCGGGCCGTGGAAGCGGCGCGGGCCGTTCGTGATGCCGTTCGCCGCGCTCTTCCATCCTCTTGTTTGGAGTAACGCATGGCCTTGGATCCTTGGTACAAAGTCGTCACGCCGCGGCCCGAAGTGCGCGAGGGACGGTCGTTCAATCCCGACGAATTCGCCATCGCGCTTGAGCAGGTCGTGGCCGGCACCGCTCCCAAGGATTACAAAGACCCGCTGCAATTCTTCAATCGGACCTGCTTCACCCGCGCGCTCCAAGACCATGCCGGCATGGTGCTCCGTCGGTTGTCGGGTAAGACCGAGAACACCGCGCCGGTTCTGACTCTCGTCACCCAATTCGGCGGCGGAAAAACGCACACGCTCGCCTCGCTGTACCACCTCTTGGAACACGGCAAGAACGTCGCCGCCCACGACGGTGTGAAAGACTTGGTGCGGAAGGCGGGACTGTCCGACATCCCGAAGGCGAAAGTCGCGGTCTTTGTCGGCAATGCCTGGGACCCACAAGAAGGCCGTGAGACGCCCTGGATCGATCTGGCCCGGCAACTGGCCGGAGATGCCGGTGTCGCGGCGCTGGGCCCTGCCGCAAAGACGACGCCCCCTGGAACTGAAACGATCAACCGTGTGATTCAGGCCGCCGGCGGGAGCGCGCTCATTCTGTTTGATGAGGTCCTGAACTTCCTCAATCGCCATCGCGCGATGGCGGAGGGCTTCCATGCGTTTATCCAAAACCTGACGGTGGCGATGACCGGCACCACTCGCAGTGCCGCGATGATCAGCTTGCCACGCAGTCAGGTGGAAATGACCCAGTGGGATCAGGACTGGCAAGACAAGATCACGAAAGTCGTCAAGCGCGTGGCCAAGGATCTCATCGCCAATGACGAGACCGAGATCAGCGAGGTGGTACGGCGGCGGCTCTTTGAAGACCTTGGCCCTGAGAAAGTCAGAAAGGCCGTGGCCAAAGTCTATGCCGACTGGTGTTTTGAGCGCCGTGCGCAGTTGCCTCCGGAGTGGACGGCTGTGGATACGGCAACCACAGATGCCAAATCACGAGACTTTCTCCGGAGCCGGTTCGAAGCCTGCTACCCGTTCCATCCGGCGACGCTTTCTGTGTTTCAACGGAAATGGCAGGCGCTGCCCCAGTATCAGCAAACACGCGGTACCCTTGCCATGCTCGCGCAATGGATCTCCTGGGCGTACCGGGATGGATATCAGCGGGCCCGGCGGGAACCGCTGATCACGCTCGGCTCCGCGCCCCTCGAAGTCCCGGAGTTTCGCGCCGTGATTCTAGGCCAGTTGGGCGAGCCTCGACTGCTGGGCGCGATTCAAACCGATCTGACCGACGAACATAGCCATGCGCGGGCACTCGATGTGGACACCAAAGGCCCCCTTCGGGATCTCCATCGTCGTGTCGGCACCACGATCCTGTTTGAGTCTTCCGGAGGGCAAGGGGACAAGGCCGCCCATCTGCCTGAGCTTCGCTTCGCCCTGGGCGAGCCGGAGCTTGAGACCACGTCGATCGATAATACGGCGGTGGCCTTTGAGTCGAAGGGCTACTTCATCCGAAAGGTCGGTCACGATGGGTTCCGGTTCGGTTTCAAACCTACCCTGAAAAAGGTGGTCAGTGACAGGCGGGCTTCGCTGGATGACGAGGAGGTGCGCAACGCCGCCTTGATGGTCGTGAGGAAAGAGTTCGAACGTGGAGCGACCATCCCGCTTGTCGCTTTTCCTGAAGACGGCACGGCCGTTCAAGACACACCTCGGCTTACGCTCGTCGTCCTTGATCCTTGGTTGGAATGGGATGGCAACGACAACCTTCGTAACACGCTCGCCGAGTGGACCAAACAGCGGGGCAAGTCACCACGACTGTATCCAGGGGCGTTGATGTGGTGCGTCCGAAAGCCGGGCCGTGATCTCAAGGATAAGCTGGAGACGTGGCTGGCCTGGAAGCGCGTAGAAAAGGACCTTGCCGACGGCACGCTGGCCGGCGAGTTCGAACGGGCCGACCGGTCGGATGTGGGAACCAAGGTGCGCGACGCGGAAGAGACCGCCAGGGACGAGGTATGGGCCGGCTATCGCTACGTCGTGCTGGCGGATCACAAAGAATCGGATGGGCTCACGATCATCGATCTTGGCGCCGGGCATGCCAACAATTCCGAGACGCTTTGCGGCAGAGTGTTGACGGCCTTGAAGTCTCAAGCCTTGCTCAACGAATCGCCCGGCGCCGGCTATCTCGAAAGAAAGTGGCCGCAGGCCTTCAAAGAATCGGGCGCCTGGCCGCTCCTCAGTCTTCGTCAGGCGTTTTTGAATGGTTCGATGGAACGGTTGCTCGATCCCGACACCTATCTGAGAACCAAGATTCCCGAGTTTGTGACACGTGGAGATTTCGGTCTGGCGTCAGGCCGGCAGACCGGTGGCGGGTACACAAGGCTGTGGTTTGAAGAAACGATGCCGGCTGACGAGGTGGCCTTCGACGCGGATGTCTATTTGCTGTTGAAGTCAAAAGCGAAGGAGCTGAGGACACAGGCGCAGGTTCCTGATCGGTGTGAGCCACCTCTCGCCGTCGAACCGGCGCCGATTGTTCCGGAACCGGAGAAACCGAGCCTTCCTGCCAGGGCGGTCAAGCGAACATTGCGTGTTTCCGGTTCAATTCCTCCGGAAGTCTGGAACCGGCTCGGCACAACGCTCATCCCCAAGCTGCGGAGCGGGTCGGCATTGCGGATCGGACTGGATTGTTCCGTGGAGCTGGACGCCGATCACCTGTCAACAGTTCAGACCGAGATCCACCGGCTCTTGCAGGATATGAAGCTCGCCGACTCGGTGCGAATCGAGGTGGACTAGGGAGGCTCCATGATTCGGAGGGCAACGGGATCGAAAGGGGTGATTACCGCAAGGTCCTCACGAAGTAGCGGTATGTATGTTGGATGCCCCCCGACGCTCTTTTCGAGTTATCCGAATCGAATTGGAAAACCATGCTCGGTCTGATCGGCCATTGAAGCCTGATCGGCGGCGGGACGGTAGTCGCGGAGCCGGCGAGGGATGATGCCGTCGCTCAACCAACCGTAGGTTCCGTCGGCTGCCTGCTTGCCGATGGCTGCCGTCATCTGGTCGTGATTCGATCCGCGGATTTCACGGATCGCGCGGTCAATTCGTCCTTGCGCCTCAACGGCGATCAGGTCAACCAGCTTCCATCGTGAAGAGTCGTCGGCCGCTCGGCTCGATGATGCAGCTTGCAACGTTGCCGTCGTGATGACGAGCAGATCCTCCGCCACCATCTCAACGCGGTTTTGCCGGCCTTGATCGTCTCGCAGGGCTCGCCCTTGACGGACCATCGCCCAGAAGATCGCCTTGGCGAGGCGGCGGCTGGTTCGCTCGACGTACCGAAACAGCGACGCCGCGAGCGGATGGCGGAACTCGAGCCTATCGGGAAGCGCTCTGGCTCGCCACAGACCGAGATACCATGGAACGTAGAAGCGAGCCAGTGTGAGCAATTCAGTGAGCTTCGCGGTGCCGCGCAGTTCCCCTGCGACGTAGCGGCCCGCGCGATCGAGATGGGGGCTCAATCCCTCGCGGGCGACAAATGGCCGGAGCACGTCCGTCGCCCCTTCGCCGATCCGGTACATTTCGGCATCCCGCACCAGTTGCTCAATTCCAAATGCCGGCTCGCCGCGGACTCGTTTGGAATCGGCCGTTTCGTAGCCCATGCCGCCAAAGATAATGTGGGCGTCTTTGAGGAACTGAATCGTCCGCTCCGAGCAGAAGGTTTTCGTGATCGCGGCTTCGATCCGCACGTCGAACGTGTGGCGGTCGGCCAGGCGCCAGGCGGCCAAGGCCAGCGATTCCATCGCAAACAGATTGGCAGCCATCTGTCCGAGCCTCATCTGTTGGGTCTGGTGGCCGCTTAGGGGTTTTTGAAACGTGAATCGCTCGTTGGCTCGGTCGAGTGTCGGTTGCCAGGCCTGTTTGGCCATGCCGAGGCAGATGGCCGGGATGCTGATGCCGCGACCGATATTCAGAATGGTGAGCGCGTATTTGAGCCCCCGCCCCACTTCGCCGATGAGATTGGCGGCGGGAATCCGCACGTCAGTGAAGGTGAGGTGGCCGTTTTCGATGCCGCGGCAGCCTTCAAAGTGACACCGTTGGCGCACGGCGACGCCCGGCGTCTCCATATCAAGGACGAAGGCGGTGGGGACCTTGGCGTCCGCCCCCTTGCTTTCAGAGACCGGCACCCACACGGCCTTCCCTCCAGCTGTAGCCTTTTTGGCCGGCACCTGCGCGATCAACGTGAGATACCGAGCGATCGGCCCATTGGTGCACCAGAGCTTTTCCCCGTTGATCAGGAAGGTCTCACCGCCTGCTTCCAGCACCGCTTCAGTTCGAATGTTGGCGGCGTCGGAGCCGGTGGCCGGTTCGGTGAGGGCGAAGGCCGAAATCGCTTCGCGGGCGACAATCGGTAGATAGGCTCGTTTTTGCTCCTCGGTGCCGAACAGCAGGAGCGGCATGGCGATGCCGATGGATTGCGGCACGGCCACGGTCAAGGCAAGCACGTTGCTCCAGCTTGCCATCAGTGTGAGCGCGCGGCCGTAGTTGGTGTAGGAGAATCCCAACCCTCCGTAGGCCGGTGGGATTTTCATGGCGAAGGCGCCGAGCGCGAAGAGCCCCTTGAAGACCGATTCGGGGATCTTGCCGGTCCGTTCGATTTCGTCGGGATCGACCTCTGTGGTGAGGAAGGAGATGAGTCGGGGGCGATACGATTCCCACGCCGCCACCTGCTCGGGCGGCTCTTCCGGATGGAGGAGCAGTGCGAAATCAGGCCGACCCATGAAGAGGCCGGCCATGAAGCTCAGGCCGGTCAGCCGTTCGCGGGCCTCCTCGATCCGTTCGAACCCTTTGAACAGGGAGGTCATGGCCTCCTCCTTTGCTCGCCGCCGCTTCCCTCAACGGACCGGCTCACGCGACCGACTTCTTGAAGCGGGCCACTTCCTGTTTAAAGGCCTGGTGCCCTCCGTACTCGAAGACGTAGCGAGTCATGTCGAACAGCGGTGCTGGGTCCAGATCGCGCAGGAGCTCCGGCTTCCACGTGATCTCCAGTTGATTGATCATCGTGAGCGGAGTCGGCATGCCGACCAGGCCTAATGGGATCTGACCGTAGGAGCGGGAAAACAGCAGAATCTCCCGGTCAAACATCGCGGCGTTCATGTCCTGCGCAGCCCCCTGCGCCCGGTAGTCCTCTTCAAATCGCCGAAAGGCGGGCGCCCGCATCAACTCCTCCCGAAAGGCGAAGAAGATGTGGATGCCGGCCCGTTGCTGGTCGTCCATCACCCGCACGGCGTCCGCCACGACCGACTCCTGTTGCATCTGTTCTTTCGTCAAAATCAGCAAGCGGCGGATGACGACGCCCCGCTTGACGGCTTCTTGATTGGCCAGCAGGTAGGTCGGGTAGAGCGCCTCACCCCGTTTCCAAATGTTCCACCGTTCCATGACCGCGTCGATGGACCGTTCGGCCGTCTGGACGAGCCGGACGGCTTCCGCGTTCGCCTCGGCCCCTTCGTACATCAAGGTTTGCGTTTCGAGCTGGCGGAGCTCTCGGCCGATGGCCTCGACTTTCCGCGGCAGGTACTTGGGCGTCTTGGGTACATGCAACATGACGTCCACGGCTGTGAGCGCCAACGTCCAATAACCCTTCGCGGAGGCCGGCGCCTTGTCCTTTTGGGCGATCAACAGGAGTTCGACGGGATTTTTGTCGAGCAGCTTGGCGATCTTGATGCAGAGTTCCGGCTTGGGGATCTTCAAGCCTCTCCGCATCAAGTTGGCGTCCGGTTGCGTGATGCCCAGCTTGTCCGCGAGCGCGTAGTCGCTCTTGAGCCCGTATCGCTCCTTGACGGCCTCCAGATGCTTGGCGATTTCGGTCATGGTCCCTCGTGTCTGTGATCGAGCGGCGTCAGGCGGCTTGATGCCGCTCCCGCCTCGTCGCTCTGTCCGGCGCAAGACGATCGAGGCCCAACCAGAACGCTTCGAGATAGTTCAAGACGTGCAGGACACCGTCACGAAACGCCGCTTGATCCTCGAGCGGCAAACCGTCTCCGGCGCTGTGCTCCGCCGCGACCACCGCCTGTTCCATCGCCTGTTCGTGTGTCGATTCCAGCTCGCGATGAAACGTGAAGTAGGTGAGGTCCATGCCGGGGTAGCGTGAGGCTTTGAGCGTTCGCAGGCCGGGAATCAGATGGTCCCACATCGTGATGGCCATGTTCTCAAGGCCGAAGGAGGCGCCGAGCGCCCTGGCGTGGTTTCCGTCGCTGTAGAGCTGTTGCATGCCTTCGATGTAGGCGCGGGTCGAAGGCAACATGGGCCTGGTCAGGGCGCCATGCACGTCGATCCCCACTGATCGGAGAAAGTTCCTGTACAGTAATTCGTGGCGATGGGTGGGGTCGCCGTCGCCCAGTTCCGAGTAGAGCACCCTCGTCAGCTCGTCGGCCACCCGCTCGTCCTCCGTGTTCACCAGTTGCGACGCGAGGATCTGAGGGAAAAACCGGGCGAAGTTGTAGAACTCGACCGCGAAGTCGCGGAACTCCTGATCGGACAGGTCACCGGATCGGAACCGCCGCAGATACCGGTTGTTCACGGCGCCGTGCGCCAGCACGACGCGCCGCATGTCGTCGTGGAAGGTCATGGGACAACCTCCGCATTGTTAAGATCATCCGAACCGCACAGAACAACCATATGATAGAAAAATATTATTGGCATGATCATGCGTCATCATACTGAAAATTGCGCATGATTACAATACAGAATGGTGTAAATGAGGAATTCAGATATTCCGCACAAAGAGACATTGACAAAAAATAATGTATCTATGTTATCATGCGATAGCTTAAATATGTTGACGATCCGAGCCAAGGAGGCCGCCATGCGCCAGGCCATGGGGATCGACCACATCACCCTCTGCGTCGAAAATCTCGAGGCAGCCGAATTTCTCTTCACCAAGATCCTGGGATTTGAAGTGCTCTGGTCCGCTCATGACGTGGGGACCGAGAAATCCTCGATGGATACGGTCGTGGTTCAAAGCGGCAACGCGAGAATCGCGCTCATGCAGGGCCGCGACAAGGGTCTGCGATCGCAGATCAACGACTTCATCGACAAGCACGGTCAAGGAGTCCAACACTTCGCCATCGAGGTGGACGACATCGAGGCGGCCTGCCGGGAGTGGGAAGCCAACGGGGTCCGGTTTAGCGGGCCTGTCAAGGAGGGGCGGGACGGCTTCGGTCCCCTGAAGCAACGGTTTACACAGCCGATCTTTCCCGAGAGCGGACTCTTCATCGAGTTGATTCAACGGGAGCACGGGGGAGAAAAGGCCAAGACCTTCGTAAGAAGCACAGTGGAATCACTGTATCGGGACATCGAGCGAGAGCAGGAGGCGGGCCGAACAGAAACCATCATCGATTACGATTCGTTGCCGCTGCCCAGCAAGAAGGAGTTGAAACGGGCCTCGTGAGCTGAGCCATTGTGCCAGAGGAGGTGGTCCAATGTATCTCCTCAGAAAAGGAAAGACTCCTAACCAGGCCCATGTCGGGATTCCGGAAGGACTGCACGAGGAAGAACATGGACGGAATGGGTTCAACGGTCCGGCCTCGCATCTCTATCGCGTCCATCCTCCGACCGCGTGGGTGAAGATCGAAGGGCCGCTGAAGCCGCGCGCGTTTTTCTGCGCGCAACTGTGGGAGCGAGAGCGTTTGTTTCACGATGGCAAGACGGTCCCGGTCATGCAGAGCCGGGACGTGAGTCTCTCGCTGGCCCGATTGACCGAGTCCATGACCTTTTTCGTTCGGAACGGAGACGGCGATGAACTGTGGTTTGTCCACCGGGGGCGGGGACGATTCGAG
The DNA here is from genome assembly GCA_024331125.1 of Nitrospira sp. GTDB lineage: Bacteria > Nitrospirota > Nitrospiria > Nitrospirales > Nitrospiraceae > Nitrospira_D. Next base: position 174,139 of record JANDJI010000003.1, on the reverse strand, counting down.
ACGGACTACGGAGTCCTGCCCTATGAGGCGGGAGACTATGTCGTCATTCCCAAGGGGACGACCTATCGGGTTCACGTGGACGATGGGCCAACGTATGGCTTGATCATCGAAACGCCGGAGCCCATCGTCATACCGGACCGAGGTTCGTTGGGGCACCATGCCCTGTTTGACAAGGGGGTGTTGGTGGCGCCGGAGTTGGAAGCGATCGAGTCGCCGGAGGCAGAAGATCAGCCATGGGAAGTCCGGATCAAACGGCAAGGGGCCATCACCAGCCTGCTCTATCCCTTCTATCCAATGGACGTCGTCGGATGGAAAGGTGATCTCTGGGTCGCCAAGTTGAACGTGCGCGATTTCCGGCCGGTCACAAGTCCTCGCTACCATTTGCCGCCGAGCGTCCACGTCACCTTTCAGGCCGGAGGGTGCCTCGTGTCCACCTTTGCGCCGAGGCCGCTTGAAACGGATCCGGAAGCCCTGCGTGTGCCGTTCTATCACCGCAACATGGATTACGACGAGGTGCTGTTCTATCACCAGGGAGAATTCTTCAGTCGCGCCGGTATCGAAGCGGGCATGCTCACGTTGCACCCTCAGGGTATTCACCATGGACCGCAGCCGCAAGCCGTGCAGGCGGCCAAGGGAAAGACCCACACGAACGAGGTGGCGGTGATGATTGAATCTCGGTCGTCCTTCGAAGTGGAACCGAAGATGGAAACGGTGGAACTCGATGACTATGCCGTGAGCTGGAGCAAAGGATGAAACTGGTCAGTTTTCGGGTCGTCACGCCGGTGGGAACCTTTACGAGGGTGGGGGCTCTCTACGACTCTCAGATCATCGACGTGAACATGGCCTATGCCCGTTGGCTCAAGGATCAAGGTGAGGCGCAACCCTCTCGGTTGGCCAACGCCCAGGTGCCGGCAACCATGTTGGAGTTTCTGGAAGGCGAAGCCTCGACCATAGCAGCGGCGCGCCGGGCTGTGGACTATGCGGTCCTACTTGGTTCCAAGGCCAGGGGGCCATCGGGTGAAATGGTCTGGTATCCCTTGGATGCCGTGCAATTGGCCGCGCCCCTCCCCAATCCTCCCTCGCTCCGCGACTTCATCGCATTTGAAGCCCATATCGCCGCCACGTCGAAGAAACGAGGACAGCCGATCCCGCCCGAATGGTACCAGGCTCCCGTCTATTACAAGGGCAATCCGCGCACGATCATCGGGCCGGACGAGGACCTGCCATGGCCCTTGGACACCGTCAAATTGGACTATGAGCTGGAGCTCGCCTGTGTGATCGGAAAAAGCGGTCGGGACATTGCCGAACGGGACGCGCCCGACTATGTCGCCGGCTACACGATCATGAACGACTTCAGCGCGCGCGACATCCAATTTCGAGAGATGGCCTGTCGATTGGGGCCGGCGAAGGGGAAGGACTTCGCGACCGCGCTTGGCCCTTGCCTGGTGACGCCGGACGAGATCGCCGATCTCAATTCGCTCGTGATGGTGGCGCGAGTCAACGGAGAGGAATGGTCGCGAGGATGTTTCGGAACGATTCACTGGTCGTTCCCGCAGATGATCGCCCACGTCTCGCGCGGCGAGCCGCTCTATCCCGGCGATGTCTTCGGGTCGGGCACGGTGGGAGGAGGCTGTGGGCTCGAATTCGACCGGTACTTGAAGCCGGGCGACGTGGTCGAACTGGAAATTCAGCCGATCGGCATCTTGCGAACCAGGGTGGTGGGTGCGGCATGACGGAACGGTGTAGGAGGCGAGCATGAGCATCACACACGCAGAGGAGAAAGGAGGCGGCCATGACCACGATGATGGACCGGATGGCACTCGAAGAGTTGACGCGCCGCCACCTCGACTTCTATGTGGGCCCGGACATTGAAACCAAACTCAAGGCCATCGTTCGACCAGGACCTCACAGCAGCTTATCCCTGGAAGAGTTGCTCGCCGTTCTCCGGCGCTCCCGTTCGATCTTCTTCGAGACCCACGTCGAAACGGTATCCGGCCACCACACGGCGACGTACCTGCGGTTTGAATCCATTGCTCGGTTCCCGGACCTGATCGCGCTGATCGCGCGAGACATGGCCGACTGGATCGACCGGACGTTTCGGGACCAGCCCCTTGCCGGTATCGTCGCCACGACCTCCGCCGCCCAAATGTTGGCAACAGCTGTCGCCGAGCACCTTGGCGAGCGGATGCCCCTGCGCACGACCTTCACTCCGTACAACGGCGAAACCGGTCGGATCGGCACGGACGTCGCGAGCGGGACCATCCATACCGGCGAGCGGTTTCTCTCACTCAACGACGTGACTACGCGCGGCCAGTGTGTGAGAAAGCTCGGCAATGTCATCACGGACCATGAAGGAATCTTGGCCGGCATGGCGGTCTTCGCCCGCCGCGACAGCGGCCAGTTTCCGTTGATGGACGAACTGATGAGCACCTATCCCTTTTATTACACCGTGGATCTGTTGATGCCGCAGTGGGAACCGGCGGACTGTCCCTTGTGCCGGCAGGATGGTCCGCTCCTGTCATGGAGAGAAATGCCGGCCCTGTGAAAAAGGGATGCCCCTTCGCATGGTTGTGAGGAGGGCTCCGAGGAGGAACGCGAGGAGGAACCGATGGACCGAGTCGACGTCGCCAACGACATCAAACGGGCCGAGTGGTTGCAGATGTATTACTACCTGCGTCTCACCAGATCGTTGGAGGACCGGATCTCCGCTCTCTATCGGCAGGGCCGGATCGTCGGCGGCTGTTACACCAGTCACGGGATGGAGGCAATCGCCGTGGGCTATGCGTCGGCCCTCGAACGGGACGACGTGATCGCGCCGTTCCATCGCGACATGGGCGCCTTCTTGATTCGCGGTATCACGCCGGGCGAAGTGCTGGCTCAGTATCTGGGGAAACGGACCGGACCGACCAAGGGGAAGGACGGGAACGTCCACATGGGAGACCTAAAGCGCGGCATCATCGGCTTCGTGAGCCACCTGGCTGACAACCTGCCGGTCGCGACGGGAGCGGCGCTGGCATTCAAAATCCGGGGAGAGCGGCGCGTCGTCTTTACGGGAACCGGCGACGGTGGCACGAGCCGCGGCGACTTTCACGAGGCGATGAACTTCGCCTCGGTGCGGAAACTGCCGGTCGTGTTCTTCTGCAACAACAATCAATATGCCTATTCCACGCCAACCCGCCTCCAGATGGCGATCGCCGATGTCGTCGATCGGGCGAAGGCCTATGGGATGCCGGGTGAAATCGTGGACGGAAACGACGTGGCCGCGGTGTTTCTCGCGGCCAAACGGGCCATTGCGCGGGCCCGAGCGGGAGAGGGACCGACGTTTCTCGAATTCAAAACCATGAGGATGCACGGCCATTCGGAACATGATGCGGCCAAGTACGTGCCGCGGGAGCTGTTGGAGGAATGGAAAAAGAAAGACCCCATCCTCAGGGCTGAGCAGCGGTTACTCGAACTGGGCTACGCCGATGAAGCGCACTTTCGCGACGTCGGCCTCAGGGTGCAGAAGGAAATAGACGCGGCGTTGGAATTCGCCGAGCAGAGCCCCCTGCCGGAGGGACGGGAAGTGTTAGAGGGAGTCTTTGCCAATCCCGACGAGGTGGAACCATGAACAGCGCGACCGCAACCGAGGTCACCTATCTGGAGGCCATTTCGCAGGCGTTGGATGAGGAAATGACCAGGGACGAGCGGGTGTTCCTGATGGGCGAGGACATCGGCGCCTATGGAGGGGCCTTCAAGATCACCGAGGGTTTCCTGGAAAAGTACGGTGAGTGGCGGGTGTTGGATACGCCGCTCTCCGAATCGGGCTTTGTCGGCGCGGCGATCGGCGCCGCGATGATGGGGTTGCGGCCGGTGGTGGAGATGCAGTTCGCCGATTTTATCTCCTGCGCCTTCGACCAGATTACCGAGGTCGCGGCCAAAAACCATTATCGTTGGGGCGCGCCGGTGCCGATGGTGATCCGCGCTCCCTTCGGCGGCGGAGTCCATGGAGGGCCCTTTCATTCGGAATGTCCCGAGGGCTGGTTCTTTCATTCGCCGGGGCTCAAGCTCGTGGCTCCCTCGACGCCCTACGATGCGAAGGGACTGCTCAAGGCTGCGATCCGCGACCCCAACCCCGTGATCTATTTCGAGCACAAGTTCCTCTATCGGCGGATTAAGGAGGTGTTGCCGCGCGAGGACTATATCGTGCCCATCGGCAAAGCGGCCATCAGACGGCCGGGAAATGACATTTCAGTCATTACCTACGGCGCGATGGTGCATCTCGCGCTCGAGGCGGCGCAGCAGTTGGCAGCGGAAGGCATCGAGGTGGAGGTGGTGGATCTGCGGAGCTTGATGCCGCTCGACAAGGACACGATCTATGGGTCGGTCCGGAAGACCGGCAAGGCCATCATGGTGCATGAGGACAACAAAACCGGCGGCATCGGGGCGGAACTGGCCGCGTTGCTCACGGAAGACTGTTTCGACAGTCTGGACGGGCCGATCCTACGTGTCGCTGCGCCGGATACGCCCGTGCCGTTCAGCACGCCGCTAGAGGAATTTTTCCTGCCGAAAGCCAGCGACATTGTGGCGGCGGCGAGAAAACTGGCGGCGTACTGAAGGCTATCAGAGGAGAGTCATGGCGACGGACATCATCATGCCCCAGTTGGGGGAGAGTATCGCGGAGGGCACGGTCGTGAAATGGCTCATTCCGGCCGGCGGCATCGTTGAGCGCGATCAACCGCTTCTCGAGGTCGAGACCGAAAAGGTGGCGCTCGAAATTCCCTCTCCCGCCGCGGGGCGACTGTCCGAGATTCTCGTGAAGGAAGGGGAGACCGTGCCGGTCGGCACGGTGTTGGGCCGCATCGATGGCGTGCCCGTCACTGATGTCATCAATCGGGTGGGTGGCGTTGTGGTCCGTCCGATGGAGCCAGCCGCCAAAGAGGGTGGAAAGGAAAGGGTGGCGACAGGGGAAACAGGCCAACGAAGTGAAGCCGGTGCCGAGGAAGGGGCCATGCCCCTCTCGCCGGCTGTTCGGCATCTGGCCAAACAACATGGTGTGGATCTCTCGCAAGTGAAGGGGACCGGCGCGGGTGGCCGGATCACCAAGAAAGACGTCGAGGACTTTATCGCCCATCGCCACACAGAAGCGGCTCAAACCGTCTCGCCGGTCGAACGGCCGGCAACGACCCACGAAGAAGAAACGGGCGAGGAGATTGTTCCGCTCACGCCGATGAGGAAGACCATCGCCGAACGGATGGTTACGAGCAGGCGGACCGCCGCCCATGTGACGACGGTCTTCGAAGCGGACTTTTCGGCCATCGCCGCTTGCCGCAAAGGCCGTCCACTCACCTATCTGCCGTTCGTGGTCCATGCGGTGGCGCGCGCCATCCGAGTGTTCCCCATCATGAACTCCTCATGGAGCGATGAAGGGATCGTGATCAAGCGCGCCATCCACATCGGCATCGCCACGGCGTTGGAAGAGGGCCTCCTGGTGCCGGTGGTGCGGCATGCGGATCGAAAGAGCGTGACCCACCTGGCTCAAGAGATCGCCGATCTGGCTGAGCGGGCGAGGAGCAAACGATTGAACCCGGAGGAGGTCTTGGGCGGGACCTTCTCGATCACCAACCACGGTGGGTTCGGCAGCCTGTTCAGCACGCCGATCATTCATCAACCGCAAATCGCGATCCTGGGGGTTGGCGCGGTCCAGAAACGACCGGTGGTCATTCATGACGCCATTGCGATCCGGTCGATGGCCTACTTGAGCCTCTCGTTCGACCATCGGGTGATCGACGGGGCCACGGCCGATCGGTTCATGGCGAAGGTGAAGGACGCGATCGAACACAGTGACTGGGAGCAGAACCTATGAGTCCTTTGAAGGGAGAACCAACGGTCATCGTGAGTGCGGCGCGCACGCCGATGGGGAGTTTTCAGGGCTGTTTCAGCCAGGTGCCGGCCACCAAGCTGGGGAGTATCGCGATTGCCGAGGCCTTGAAACGGGCTCAGGTCTCCCCTGAGCAGGTGGATACCGTGTATATGGGCTGTGTCTTAAGCGCGGGGTTGGGTCAGGCGCCGGCGAGACAAGCCTCCATCGGAGCCGGTATCCCCCACTCGGTCGGAGCCACGACGGTGAACAAGGTCTGTGGTTCGAGCCTCATGACGGTGATCCTGGCGTCGCAGGCCATTGCGCTCGGCGAGGCTAAGGTTGTGGTGGCCGGCGGCATGGAGAACATGACCCGCGCTCCCTATCTATTGGAGAAGGCGAGACAGGGGTACCGGTTGGGCCATGCGGAGTTGGTGGACAGTCTGGTGAAGGATGGGTTGTGGGATGTCTATCACCAGTTCCACATGGGCAAGGGAGGGGAACTGTGCGCGGCCAAGTATCACCTGACTCGGGAAGAATTGGACGACTTCGCCTTAGAGAGTTATCGCCGGGCCAGGGAGGCCATCGCGACCGGGCTGTTCCGTTGGGAGATCGTACCGGTCGAGGTGCCGCAACGGAAAGGGCCGCCGGTGCTCGTTCAAGAGGATGAAGAGCCGAACCGCGTGGATCTGAGCAAGATGAGGGAACTCAAACCGGTGTTTCAGGAAGATGGGGTCTTGACGGTCGGCAATTCTCCCTCTTGCAACGATGGAGCAGCGGCCTTGGTCCTGATGGCGGAGAGTGAGGCGGTTCGGCTCGGCTTCACTCCATTAGCCCGGCTGGTCGGCTATGCCGGCGCGGCCTTGGCGCCGGAATGGTTCACGATCGCGCCGGTCGAGGCCGTCAAACTGGTGCTTAAGAAAACCGGTCTCTCCATCGGTGAGATCGATCTGTTCGAGATCAACGAGGCCTTCTCCGCTGTCTCACTGGCCATCAATCGGGAACTGGGGCTGGACGCGAAGAAAGTGAACGTCCATGGGGGAGCGGTGGCGTTGGGCCATCCCATCGGAGCCACAGGTGCAAGGATCCTCACGACGTTGATCCATGCGATGCAGGAGCGGAACGTGAGGCGAGGACTGGCGGCCCTCTGTATCGGCGGCGGAGAGGCCCTGGCAGTCGTTGTGGAGCGGGACATGTGAGGAGTGTGACGAGGAGCCAGGAACAGATGGAGCACCGCCATCAGTCTGGTGAGAGGGAAGTCGGGGTACCAACCATGACCATCGACAGGGTTTCACGAATCGGCATCGTCGGGGCAGGCCAGATGGGTCGAGGGATTGCCCAGGTCTGCGCGACGGCCGGCTATCATGTGGAACTGATCGACGTGGCAGAAGCTCAATTAAGGGGCGCCATCACCAAGATTCGAGCCGGAGTGGAACGGGCCGTGGAACGAGGCACGTTGGCGGCTGGTCGAGTGGAAGAGGTCCTGGCCCTCATTCGTCCCTCGACCACCCTCGACCGGTTGCGCGAAGTGCAGCTGGTCATCGAGGCGATTCCGGAAAATCAGGAACAGAAACAAATCCTGTTTGCTGAAGGGGGGCGTATCTGCCAACAGGAAACCGTGCTCGCAAGCAACACCTCGTCGATCCCGATCACGAAACTGGGGGCGGCCTCCGGTCGAGCCGATCGTGTCGTCGGGTTGCACTTCATGAATCCGGTTCCGGTGATGAACTTGGTAGAAGTCGTGCGAGGGCTCAACACGTCCGAAGAGACCGTGGCGCTGGCGCTGGACCTGGTGAAGCACCTTGGCAAGACACCGGTCGTGGCGAACGACATGCCGGGGTTTATTGTGAACCGGGTTTTGATGCCGATGATCAATGAAGCGATCTTCGCGTTGGAGCAGGGAGTGGCGTCGGCGGAGGCGATCGATCAAGCGATGACGGCGGGAACCAATCATCCGGTGGGGCCGTTTGCCCTGGCGGATCGAATCGGCTTGGACACGGTGTTGGCGATTTGCGAGGTGCTGTATCGGGAGTTAGGTGATCCGAAATTTCGCCCCTGTCCCCTCCTTCGTCGCTATGTCGAAGCAGGATGGCTGGGACGAAAAACCGGTCGCGGGTTTTATCGGTATGACGAAGTCGGGGAACGGGCAACGGTCACCGTGAGGACCTAGCGGTGGGAGAGGCGCGCGCTCTTGGCGCCCGTGTTACGGTCTGTGTCAGGGGAGGAGGCGACATGGAGAGGGGAGGAACGGGAGATGAATGAAATGAAGGAACGAAAACCTCGATTCACCTCTCTGTCAGGGATTGAGATCCATCGTCTGTATGGTCCCAGCGACCTCAAGGATTGGACACCGGAGCGGGAGTTGGGTGCGCCAGGTGAATTCCCCTATACGCGCGGCATCTATCCCACCATGTATCGGGGCCGGCTCTGGACCATGCGGCAGTTCGCCGGCTTCGGCTCCGCCGAAGACACCAACCGCCGGTTTCACTACCTGCTGGAGCATGGTCAGAACGGGCTCAGCGTCGCATTCGACATGCCCACGTTGATGGGGTTGGATGCGGATGATCCGCTCGCGCGAGGCGAAGTGGGCCGCTGTGGTGTCTCGATTTCGTCGCTAGCCGACATGGAGCGGCTCTTCGAGGGGATTCCGCTCGATCAGGTGACCACCTCAATGACGATCAACGGGCCCGCGGCCGTGATCTTCGCCATGTATCTGGCGGTTGCAGAGGAGCGAGGCATTCCGTTTGACCGGCTGGGCGGGACCCTGCAAAACGACATTCTGAAAGAGTACATCGCTCAAAAAGAATGGCTGTTCCCGCCTGAGCCGTCCCTGCGCCTCGTGACCGACGTCATCGCCTATTGCGCGCAGTCGGTGCCCAAGTGGCATCCGATCAGCATCAGCGGCTACCACATTCGCGAAGCCGGCGCGACGGCGGTCCAGGAACTGGCATTTACCCTGTACGACGGCTTGACCTACGTGGAAGCGGCTGTGAAGGCAGGCCTCACGGTGGACCGGTTCGCGCCGCAGCTCTCGTTCTTTTTCAACGTCCACAATGACTTTTTCGAAGAGATTGCGAAGTTTCGGGCGGCTCGGCGATTGTGGGCGCGAGAGGTGGCACGACGCTACCAGCCGAAAGACCCCCGTTCCTTACAGTTGCGCTGCCATGCTCAAACAGCCGGCTGTTCATTGACGGCGCAACAGCCTCTGAACAATGTGGTCCGCACCACGGTGCAGGCGTTGGCGGCGGTGTTGGGCGGCACACAGTCGCTCCACACCAATTCGATGGATGAGACCCTGGCACTCCCGACAGAGGAGGCAGTGCGGCTGGCATTGCGGACGCAACAGATCCTTGCCGAGGAGAGCGAGGTGGCGAACACGGTCGATCCCTTGGGAGGTTCCTACTATGTCGAGGCCTTGACCAATCGGCTTGAAGGAGAAGCGCAAGCCTACTTCCGCAAGCTGGACGCGATGGGTGGCATGGTGGCGGCGATCGAGCAAGGGTTCCCGCAGCGGGAGATTCTCGATGCGGCGCACCGGTATCAGCGCGAGATCGAGCGGAAGGAGCGGACGATCGTCGGCGTTAACCGGTACGTGGAGCGGGAGGAGCAGCCGATTCCCATTTTGAAGATCGATCCTGAGGTGGAGCGGATGCAGGTTGCTCGGCTCTCCGAGCTGCGCAAAACACGCGATCCCTTCAAGATGGCCGGGGCGGTGGCGGCCTTACAGGAGGCGGTGGCCTGTGGAGAGAACGTCATGACGCCACTGATTGAGGCGGTGAAGGCCCAGGCGACGGTGGGGGAACTCTGCGCGGCGTTGAAGGAGGTCTTGGGCACCTATCGGGAGCCGGTGGTGCTGTAGGGAGGCGCAGCCGGTGATCGTGCAGTACACAAAGGAGGGTGTCGAGGCGACGGGGTGCAGCGACGTGAGAAACGCAACGACCATCAAGCTCGGCTCATTTGAACTGTATCCAGTTTCGGACGGCCGGTTCCGGCTCGACGGCGGCGCGATGTTCGGCGTCGTCCCCAAAGTGCTCTGGGGAAAATGTTGCGCCGCCGATGAGCTGAACCGGATCGATCTAAGCCTCACCTGTTTGCTGATTAGAACAAAGGGGACCAACATTCTGGTGGATACAGGGATCGGCTCCAAGGAAGACGGCAAGTTCCATCGGATGTTCGCGCTGGATCGACGGCCGACCTTGCTCGATTCGTTGAAACAAGTGGGTCTCGAGCCGGACGACATTCATCTGGTGATCAACTCGCACCTGCACTTCGACCATGCGGGTGGAAATACGACGAGGCGGGAGGATGGAATTGTAGCCCCCACGTTTCGCAAGGCGACCTACGTCGTGCAACGGAGCGAGTACGAGGACGCCGTCCATGCCAACGAACGGACCAAGGCCAGTTATCGAAAAGACAATGTCGTGCCCGTCGCCCTGGCGAATCAATGGGAATTTTTGGACGGCGACACGGAACTCTTGCCGGGTCTCAGCGCCGTCGTCACCGCCGGCCACACCCGCGCCCATCAGGGTGTGAAGATCACCTCGGAAGGCCGCACCGCGTTCTTTCTCGGGGATTTGATTCCCACCGTGTCGCACCTGCCGCTTCCCTACATCATGGGGTATGATCTCTATCCGATCCAGACGTTGGAAACCAAACGGTGGGTATTGGACCTGGCCTTTGACGAACAGTGGCTCCTGTTCTTCGAACATGACCCCGTGATCCAGGCTGGCTACGTCAGGAAGGATCAAGAAGGCAAGTACTATCTCCAGGAGGCTCGGGCATGACGGTGGCGACGGCTCCCCTGCGGATCTTGATCGGGAAGGTCGGGCTCGACGGCCATGACCGGGGTGTCAAATTGATCGCGCGTGCATTGCGTGATGCCGGCATGGAGGTCATCTACACCGGCCTCCATCAGTCGCCGGAACAGATCGTCAATACGGCGATTCAAGAAGATGTCGATGCGATCGGGTTGAGCGTCCTGTCCGGGGCGCACAATACGCTGTTCCGGCGCGTGTTGGAGCTGTTGAGAGCACAGGGAGCCGACGACATCGTGGTCTTTGGCGGCGGGATCATCCCGAACGAGGACGTGCCGGCGTTGAAAGGGGCGGGTGTCAAGGCCCTGTTCGGGCCTGGGACACCGCTGGACGACATCGTGCGATTTGTGAAGGAACTTCCCAGGTCAAGGTGACGAACCATGAGGGTGTCGGCCACGTCGGTTGTTCACACGTCCGATGATTACCGGTCGAATCGAATCCGTTACGAAGGGCTCCTGGCCGACCTCCGCAAGCGACTGGCTCTTGCACAGGCCGGCGGGCCGGCTGAAGCGGTGGCACTTCACAAACAGCGGGGCAAGATGACGGTCCGTGAACGGATCACCGCCCTGCTCGATCCTGACGCGCCCTGGTTGGAGCTGAGTCCCCTTGCCGCTTCCGGTCTGTACGAGGACCAAGTGCCCTGTGCCGGATTGGTAACCGGTGTCGGTGTCGTGTCCGGGCGGCCTTGCGTAATTGTCGCCAACGACGCCACCGTTAAGGGCGGTACCTACTTTCCTTTGACAATCAAGAAACATCTGCGAGCTCAGGAGATCGCTCTCGCCAATCGACTGCCCTGCATCTATTTGGTGGATTCCGGTGGTGTGTTCCTGCCCATGCAGGCGGAGGTCTTTGCCGATCGGGACCATTTCGGGCGGATCTTCTACCACCAGGCCCGCATGTCCGCGCTGGGGATTCCGCAAATCGCCGTGGTGATGGGGCTGTGCACGGCGGGTGGGGCCTATGTGCCGGCCATGTGCGATGAAAACATCATCGTCAAGGGGACCGGCGCGATTTATTTGGCCGGTCCGCCGCTGGTGAAGGCCGCGACCGGTGAAGAGGTCACGGTGGAAGAATTGGGCGGCGCCGACCTCCACACGAGACGATCCGGCGTCAGCGACCATCTGGCGAACGATGATCGGGAGGCGATCGAGCTCTGCCGCTCGATCATAGACACGTTGCCGCGACGGCCAAGTCCACGGAAGCAGGAGATCGAAGAGCCCCTCTACCAGGTCGAAGACCTGTATGGCCTCCTTCCAAGCAATCCGAGGCAAATCTTCGATGTGCGCGAAGTGATCGCCCGGTTGGTGGACGGAAGCCGCTTTCACGAGTTCAAAGCTCGATACGGCTCCACCTTAGTTTGCGGCTTCGCTCGATGGATGGGCCATCTGGTCGGGATCATCGGCAACAACGGCGTGCTCCTGTCCGAGGCGGCCTTGAAGGGCGCGCATTTCGTGCAGCTCTGCGACCAGCGTCGCGTGCCGATCGTGTTCTTGCAAAACATCACGGGCTTCATGGTCGGCAAGGACTATGAAGCGAGAGGAATCATCAAGGATGGCGCCAAGATGGTGCAGGCTGTGGCGACCGCCGGTGTGCCGATGATCACCATCATCATTGGCGCCTCCCACGGAGCCGGCAACTATGCGATGTGTGGCAGGGCCTATGGGCCGAGATGGTTGTTCCTCTGGCCCAACGCGCGTGTCTCGGTCATGGGGGCGCATCAGGCGGCCCAAGTCCTGGTGACGATCAAACAACAGCAACGGGCCAGGGACGGGGCGGCGTTGTCTCCAGAAGAAGCGCGCGCGATCTATGACGCGACCGTGGCCCAGTACGAGAAGGAGGGAGACCCCTACTTCAGTACCGCACGGTTGTGGGACGACGGCATCATCGATCCAACGGAGACGAGAAGGGTGATCGGATTCTGCTTGGACATCGTGATGACGGCGCCAGCGCGGAGAGCCCGTCCTCCGGTCTTTCGCATGTGAGCGTCGATCAGGGTACAGATCAGGGTAGAGATCATGAAGCAGCAGCGAACGATCCTCATCGATCCCGTCGACCCGAACGGCAAGCTCCTACGTGTCACGCTCAATCGGCCGGAACGGCGCAATGCGTTTGATCGCCTGATGGTCGATGAACTGTACCGGGCGTTCGTCGAGATCGGAAAGACTCGTTCTGTGCGCGGCGTCATCCTGACCGGAGCCGGAGCCGTCTTCTGTGCCGGTGCCGATCTCCATTGGATGGGGGCGGAATCCGTGACGATGGCGGAGGCCCGGAGGGATGCGGAGTCATTGCTGGAACTGTTACGGGCCATCGATGACTGTCCCTGTCCTGTGATCGGGAAGATGCAAGGGCCGGCCTTTGGCGGAGGCATCGGCTTGATCGCCGCCTGCGACATTGTGATCGCACGGGCCGACGCGACGTTGGCATTAAGCGAAGTGCGCGTGGGGTTGGTCCCGGCGGTGATCGCGCCCTTTGTGTTGCGCAAGACCGGCTCCTCCTTTCTGCGCCGCTATGGACTGACCGGCGAGCCCTTTTCGGCCTCCATCGCCAAGGAAGTAGGACTCGTCCATGAGGTGGTCGAGCCGTCGGCTCTTGATGGCCGTGTCGATCATGTGGCGGAGCTGATCAACTGTTCGGCGCCGGGAGCTGTCCGGGAAACCAAGGCCCTGTTGCGGAAATTGGGGACCCTCTCGGAAGACGAACAATGGAAATTGGCTGTGGAGACCAATGTGCAGGCTCGCCTCTCGCCGGAAGCACGGGAAGGGGTGCGCGCCTTTTGCGAAAAGCGAAAGCCGGTTTGGCCGGGCACGGCGGCGGTTTAACCCTGACAGGGTGTGATGGTCTCGAACGAGGCTTGTGCGAGGCATGGGATGGCTGAACGAGCAATGACCGAATCGAAAGGCAATCGGTCTCCTCTGATTGATATTAGAATCGTGGAAGTCGGTCCGCGAGACGGATTGCAGCATGAGCCCGCAGTGCTGTCGATCGAGGACAAGGTGTCGTTCGTGAACGACCTGTCCCGATCCGGTGTGGCGGAGATTGAAGTCGGCTCCTTTGTTTCGCCTCGCGCGGTGCCTCAAATGGCCGACACGGACCAGGTCTTCGCCAGGATCGATCGCCGCCTCGGGGTCCTCTATTCGGCGCTGGTGCCGAATGAGCGGGGCTGGGAACGGGCGGAAGCGTCGCAGGTGGACAAGATCGCGCTGTTTACCGCCGCGTCCGAGACGTTCACTCAACGAAACATCAACTGCACAATCGGCGAATCGATGCAGCGGTTTAGGCCGATTGTCTCGGCGGCGAAGCGAAGAGGCGTCATGGTCCGGGGATACATTTCGACGGTGACGCACTGTCCGTTCGAAGGGCCTGTGCCTCCCTCCCAGGTGTTGGACGTAGCGAAGCGGCTGCTCGATCTGGGCATCGATGAACTCTCGTTGGGGGAAACGATGGGGATGGCGGCTCCCACGCATATCAAACGATTGCTGGATGAGCTGTTGCGGCACATCCCGGCCGCGATGCTGTCCCTCCATGTCCACGATACCTATGGGCTTGGCATTGCCAATGTGTTGACCGCCTGGGCGGAGTATGGTCTCCGCACATTCGACACTTCCGCCGGAGGGTTGGGCGGCTGTCCCTTTGCGCCGGGAGCGGCCGGTAACGTGGCGACTGAGGACGTCGCCTATGCCTTGCGGACCGCCGGCGCTGCCGTAACGGTGGATGAACGAGCGGTCGTCGCTGCGGCCCTGAAGCTGGAACCGGTGGTGGGCCATCCCCTCGCCTCTCGGGTGTCGCGGGTGTTGCGCAAGGATTTGCCCAGTGACGTCCGTTGTGAGGTTGTCCCATGACGAGGTTCGGCATCCATCTGAACAAGCTGGACAAGCAGGTCGATTCCGCATCAACGCTCGCCGAGCTGGTGAAGCAAGGACAGGTCCGGGCGGTGGCGAGGCTGATTACGTTGCTCGAGCGCGGAGAACAGGAAGGACACGATGCGCTCCGTTTGTTGGAGGTCGATGCGCCCCGTGCCGCCATCATTGGCGTGACCGGCTATCCTGGCGCGGGAAAGAGCACGGTGGTCGATCAGCTTGTGGCTGCCTATCGCCGGCTGGGGCACAAAGTAGGGGTGTTGGCCGTCGATATGACCAGTCCCCTGACGGGCGGTGCCTTGTTGGGAGATCGCATCAGGATGCAACGGCATACGCTCGATCAGGGGGTCTATATCAGGAGCCTGGCGACGAGGGGCCATCACGGAGGGCTTGCGGCCGTCACCGGTGAAGCGGTGTCGGTTTTGGAGGCGGCCGGCTACGACGTGATTTTCATTGAAACCGTGGGAGTCGGACAAGGAGAACTTGACATCGCGACGGTGGCGCCGGCGGTGGTGGCGATCGTCGCGCCGGGTTTGGGCGATGAAGTGCAGGCGATGAAGGCCGGATTGTTGGAAGTGGCCCATGTCATCGTGGTCAATAAAGGTGATCATCCGGAGGCGGATCGGACCCTGCGGGAACTCAAGGAGTGGCATCGGAGCGTCTTAAAAGTCACGGCCATGACCGGCCAAGGGATTCCGGAATTGATCGCCGCGATTGCGGAACAGCAGCGGCTCCACGACCTAGAGGGAGCACCGACTCGCGCAGCTCCGTGAAGAGCCGGCTGGAAGGTCCGTTGGTGTTGCCCATTGTGCCATGGCCCCGTCGTGACACCGCCGAACTGGAGAACGGCGAGCGGAGGAAGAAGGGGAGGCCCCTATGCCGCATCAATTGCTGACGGTCACGCGCCACATTGCCCGAATCACGCTCCATAATCCTCCCGCCAACGTGCTCAATCTCTCCGTGTTGAAAGAACTGGATCAAGTCCTCGCCGAAGTAGAAAAGGACGACTATGTCCGAGCGGTGATCGTGACCGGTTCTGGCCGGTTTTTCTGCGCCGGCGCGGATCTCAACGAACTGGCTCGCTTGACGACTGTTCATGGCGGCGTGGAGTTCGCCGAACGGGGTCAAGCCCTCTTCAACCGGATCGAGCGGCTGAACAAACCGGTCCTGGCTGCGATCAACGGCCTCTGCCTCGGCGGAGGGCTTGAACTGGCGTTGGCCTGTCATATTCGTCTCGCCGCAACCGGAGCCGCGATGGGGCTCCCGGAAGTCATGCTCGGCCTCATTCCCGGCTTCGGCGGGACGCAACGGCTCCCACGGGTGGTCGGAGCGTCCCGTGCGGCGGAGATGATTTTGACGGGCGAGCGTCTCTCAGCCGAGACCGCGGCTCACATCGGTCTCGTGAGCCACGTCGTGCCGCCCGACGAGTTGTTGGCAAGGACGGAATCGCTCGCGGCCACAATCGCCGAGAGGGAAAGGGCGGCGGTCGAATCGGCCCTGCATGCCGTCAGAGGCGGTCTCGACATCCCCCTCTCGGAAGGGTTGGCGCGAGAGGCGGAACTGTTCGGGAGGTTGTGCGTGACACCGGATATGAAGGAGGCGGTGCGAGCCTTTCTGGAGAAACGGCGGCCGAAGCAAGCTGGTGAGGAGGCGATCTCATGACTCGTGTGCGGCAAGGGTTGGACGACACAGGCTCGGTGACGTTGGCGGCCCGGCTTGCCCGGTACAGTCGGGCGTTCCGGTACAAGAGCTTGCCGAGTGAGGTGGTCCATGATGTCAAGCGGCGCCTGCTGGACAGTCTGGCCTGTGCCATCGGGGCCTGGCAGGCTCCACCCTGCCGGATCGCACGGGAGGTGGCACGGTCCGTGATGGTACCGGGTGGCGCCACGATTTGGGGAATGGAAGACAAGACATCACCCGACCTTGCCACCTTCGCGAACGGCTCACTCGTCCGGTATTTTGATTTCAACGATACGTATCTTTCCAAAGAGCCGGCCCACCCGTCGGACAACATCGCGGCGGTGCTGGCCACCGGCGAGGCCGTTCGCGC
Source organism: Nitrospira sp. (assembly GCA_024331125.1). GTDB lineage: Bacteria > Nitrospirota > Nitrospiria > Nitrospirales > Nitrospiraceae > Nitrospira_D. The sequence goes on along the minus strand of JANDJI010000003.1, from coordinate 157,579 downwards.
GTCGGGCGAGCAGGTGATCGCGGCGATCGCCCTGGCCTACGAAGTCCATTGCCGCCTCTGCGATGCGGCGGCGCTCCGGCCGCGCGGCTGGGATCATGTGACCTATGGAGCCTTTTCATCTTCGTTGGGCGCCGCGCACGTTATGAATCTCTCACTGGCTCAGACGGAGCAGGCCGTGAACCTGGCCGGAGTCTCCAATATCGCCTTGCGGCAGACGAGAGTGGGGGCGATCTCGATGTGGAAGGCCTGTGCCTTTGCCAACGCGGCGCGCAACGGCGTGTTCGCCGCGCTATTGGCTAGACGGGGAATGACCGGTCCCGCTCCGATTTTTGAAGGGGAAAAAGGGTTCATGCCGTTGGTCTCCGGGTGCTTTGAGTTGCCTCTGATGGGAGGAGAGACTACGTCGAACGGCGATGGGGCGCCGTTCAAAATTCTCGACACCTACATCAAACCGGCGCCGGTGGAGTATCACGCGCAAACGGCGGTCGAGGCGGCGGTGGCCGTGCGATCGGAACTCGTGGCGGCGGAAGGTCACGAGGCGCTCGCCGAGATCGAGGACATTGAAATCGGCAGTTACGACGTGGCGATCGAAATCATCGGGCGCGATCCGGAGAAGTGGCGGCCCGCCACCAGAGAGACGGCCGATCATAGTTTCCCCTATTGTGTGGCGGTGGCGCTGTTGGATGGCAAGGTGACCTTGCGATCGTTTACTTCCAAACGGTTAAGCGATCCCGCCGTCCATGAGCTGATGCAAAAGGTCCGGGTCGTGCCGGTTCCCGAGTTGGCCGGTCTCTATCCCCATGCGATGCCGACGCGGATCACGGTCAAGACGAACGGAGGGAAGTTCTATTGCCGGCAGGTGGACCATCCCCTTGGCCATCCCCGACGACCTCTGTCCGATCGTGAGATCGAGCAGAAGTTCCACCGGTTGACAGTGGGGAAAATGCGTCCATCCCAGGTTGAGCGAATACTTGAAACCGTGTGGGGACTTGAGCGGATAGCGGAGATCAATGATGTGATGCCGCTGTTACGAATCCATCGGAAGTGAGGATGGCGAAGGGGAGGATGGCAAAGGGGATATGACGAGAGACAGACGTCGAAGTCCGGGAGAGAGGCTCCGCGATGTGATGGAGCGGGGCACTGTTGTCTTACCCGGAGCATTCAACGCGCTGGCGGCGTTGCAAATCGAGCGGGCGGGGTTCCAAGCCCTCTATGTGTCGGGGGCCGGGCTCGCCGCAGCCAGGGGGCTTCCGGATCTCGGTCTCTTGTCCATGGCGGAGGTGGTGGCCGATGCGGCGGCGATTGCTCGAGCCGTGTCGATCCCCGCGATCGTGGATGTCGATACAGGGTTCGGTCCTCCGCTAGCTGTGATGCGGACGGTCGAGGAATGTGAACGGGCAGGGCTGGCGGGGATCCAGATTGAAGATCAAGAGCTCCCCAAGAAGTGTGGGCACCTGCCGGGCAAGCGGTTGGTTTCTGTGAACGAAATGACCAGCAAGATCCACGCGGCCTGTCACGCCCGGCGTGATCCAGCGTTGGTGATCATTGCGCGAACGGACGCGCGGGCGGTCGAGGGGCTGGAGGGAGCCGTTACGCGGGCGAGGGCCTATGTCGAGGCGGGGGCCGATGTGATTTTCCCGGAGGCGCTGGAGTCTGCCGAGGAGTTCCGCCGTTTCGCCACGCAACTGATGCTGGAGGGCTGCAAAGTGCCATTGCTGGCGAACATGACCGAGTTCGGCAAGACGCCGTACTTGAGTGTGGCCGAGTTCGAATCGCTCGGTTACCGCTTGGTGTTGTTCCCCGTGACGGCCCTGCGCGTGGCGGCCAAGGCCGTTGAGATGTTGCTGGCGGAATTAAAATGCCAGGGCTCGCAACGACACTTGGTTGAACGGATGCAGACCAGGCGCGAGCTCTATGACCTGCTGCGGTATGAAGACTATGAACGACAGAGCCGGCTCTGTGAAGCCAAGGAGGACGGCCATGCCGACCACTGAATCTGTCATGCAATCCTATAGTCCCGGTCTCGAAGGGGTGTTGGCCGGCGAGACGGCCATCTGTCAGGTCGATGATGAAGGAGGAGCGGGACTGCGGTACCGGGGCTATGCGGTCGGCGAGTTGGCGGAAAAGGCCACATTTGAGGAAGTGGCCTATCTGCTCCTGTTCGGTAAGCTGCCGGCGAGAAAAGAGCTCGATGACTTTGCGGCGGAACTGGCTGCGCGGTCTGTGCTGCCGGACCGCATCGTGGCGTTTCTCGCGACACTCCCTCGCGATGCCCATCCGATGGACATCTTACGCACGGCTGTGTCGTGGCTGGGGCTGCTCGATTCGGACAGTAGTCACCGTTCCCGCGAGGCAACCCTTCGGATGTCGATGAGATTGTTGGCGCAGATTCCACTGGTCATTGCCACGGCCCATCGCTTGGCAACCGGCGCCGAGATAGTGCAGTGGCAACCGGCGCTGAGTTTCGCGGAGAATTTGTTGTTGTACCTGACAGGCCTGAAGGCGGACGAGTACGAGAGGACAAAGGCAATGGCCAGAGTGCTGGACATCTCGCTCATCCTCTACGCGGAACATGAATTCAATGCCTCGACCTTTTCGGCCCGTGTCACCGCCTCGACGCTGACGGACCTTTACTCCGCCGTGACTGCCGCGATCGGCACGTTGAAGGGGCCGCTCCACGGCGGAGCCAACGAGGCGGTGGCGGAGATGTTTGTTTCCATTGGGAGTCCGGAGCGAGCGGAAGCCTGGGTCACAACGGCGTTGGCCGAGAAAAAGCGGATCATGGGATTCGGCCACCGGGTGCTCAAGCACGGGGATGTCCGCTCCGACATCATTCAGCGAGAGGCAGAACGGTTGAGCGACCTGTGCGGCGATCGGCGCTGGTATGACATCGCGCTCGCCGTCGATCGTGTGATGAGGCGGGAGAAGGGGCTCTATCCCAATCTCGATTTCTATACGGCGGTGGCCTATCTGTTGATGGGGATTCCGCGGGCGCTCTACACACCGCTGTTCGTCTGTTCCCGCATTGCCGGCTGGTGCGCCCATGTGATCGAACAGCAGGAGCAGAATCGATTGATCAGGCCGCGAGCCCTCTACAAGGGTCCGGCGCCGGAGGTCTATGTCGGTCTTGACGACCGTCGCTGAACGGATCGCGCAAGCCAGAAGGATGGAGGGGGAACGACCAATGTTCCCCTGGTCGTCCTTTCAGGAGTTTTTCACGTCCCGAGTGACCGATCGCGGATTGAGCGACCGAACGTTTCTGATCTATTACGACGAGGAACGACGCCGGGCCTGGACCTATCGAACCTTCGGTGATGCCGTTCAGCGGGCCGCTTCTTATCTGTGCGATCGGCTTGGGCTGAGGCACGGTGACCGAGTGGCGACGATGCTCTTTAATCACGACCAGACCGTCGTCCTCTCTTTTGCCGCCTGGGTCTCTGGGATCACGGTCGTGCCGATCAATATCGACGAACCGACGGAAAAGAAACGGTTCATCATCGAACATGCGGAGGCGTCGGCCGTCTGTTGCTGGACGACGCACCTCGAAGAGGCGATGGGGTTCCTTGAGGACCTGCCGACTCTCCGGTACGTGGTGGTGATGGATGAGGAAGGGGTCGTCGAGCATCGAAAAAAGACAGTCCACATCGCCTCTTCGAGGTGCGTCGGGATGGAACCGACTCGCTCGCTCGGCGGCTCCACTCCGATTGCCGCTCCTTCCCTTGATGACGAAGCCCTCATTGTCTATACGTCGGGGACCACGGGTCAGCCGAAGGGCGTTGTCCTGACCGTCGCGAATCTCTTGACGGATGCGGATGCGATCGCCGGGTGGCACCGGTTCGGGCGAGAGGATCGGTTGATGTGTGTGTTGCCGATCCATCATGTGAACGGCATCGTCGTGACGCTGGTGACGCCGTTTGCTTGCGGCGGCAGCGTGGTGCTGAATCGCAAGTTCAAGAGCGGTCTGTTTTGGAGACGGGTGCACGAGGAACAGGTCACCTGCGTCAGTGTCGTCCCGACGTTGCTGGAATTTCTGCTCGACGCCGATGAAGACCTCTCGCCCTATAGGTTGGACCGGTTCGGCGGAGTGATCTGTGGCGCCGGGCCGTTGCTCACGGAGACGGCCCGGCGGTTTGAAGACCGGTTCCGGTTTCCCATCAGACACGGTTACGGGTTGTCGGAGACGACCTGTTATGCCTGTTTCTTGCCGAATGATCTTGATCCCGTCGAACATCGCCACTGGCTGAGCGACTATGGGTTTCCCTCGATCGGCCTGCCGCTTCCGCACAACGACATGGCTATTCTTGACGAGAAGGGTGAGCTGTTGCCGCCAGGGGCGAGAGGAGAAATCTGCATCCGCGGCTGGACAGTCTGCGCCGGCTACTTTAAGCGGGACGATGCCAACGAAGCGGCCTTTCAATGGGGCTGGTTCCGTTCCGGCGACGAAGGCTTCTACGAGCGGGACGAGCAGAGGCGGCCGTTCTTCTTTATCTCCGGACGATTAAAAGAACTGGTCATTCGCGGCGGGGTCAACATCTCTCCGTTGGAGATCGACGGGGTGTTGAAAAGCCATCCGGCGGTGCAGTTCGCCATGGCGGTGCCATTCGAACACCGCTACTATGGTGAGGAGATCGCCGCCTATGTCGTTCTGCGAGAAGGAGCCGGATCGGTCACCGAGGCCGACGTGCGGGCCCATTGCCGGAGCCGGCTGCCCTTTGCCCGGTGCCCCAAAGTGATCCTCTTCGGCCACGAAGTTCCCTATACCTCGACCGGCAAACCCAAACGATTGGAACTAAAGGCTCGCCTGGCTCCTACTCTGGCAGCCTACCGGGACCACCAATTCAAAGATGACTTTCAGGGATGAACGACCGGTGCCGTTGGAAGAAGACGGTGGCATGACGAACGACGAACATTGCGAAGGCGGAGCGAGCGTTGCTTTGCAAAGGCACAAGATGCGTTTTAGAAGAAGGTCGAGAAGAGGCGTCACGAACCTGACGACTGGGGATTGGCAACGTCAGCGTGAGCGGCGGAGACGGCTGGTTGGGCGGTGGAAGATTGGGCGCTGGCGGACGAAGCGGCGGCTGTCAATTCCGGTTGGGGAGGAGCGGGAGCTGCTTGTGAGGAATGATTGCCGGAAACCGCTGCTCCGGTTGCTTGATCAGGCGGTGGGGTGGCTGGTGAGGAGGAAGATTGTCCGCCCGGTGCTGATCCTGCCGCCGGCGCTGCGGGTTTTGGTGGAGCGGCCGGTTTGGGCGGCGCCGGTCGTTCCGGCTTGATGCCTCCCTCCCAGGATGGGCCGGAATACATGTCGGGCGTCAGTCCTCGCGCTTTCCACTTTTCTTCAAAGTCCGCGGCGGCCTTGTTCGGCGTATCACCGACTCCCACGACGTCGTTCCAGGGATACACCTTCGGCCCGATCTGACAGCCTGCTTCGGTGCGCTTGAGGTAGAGAGCGATGGGGTTTCCTCGATAGGGTCCGAGGAAAATGTGCACGCACCCGACGTATTCCAACAAAGAACCCATGTGCCTCCAAGACCGCCAATAATGCCATAAGAGACGAGAAGAGGGCAATGTTGAGGAGAGGAAAAGAGAGATTCCCCCTTCCTTTGATGGGGCTGATCCAGCGTGGAGGGAGAATGTTGAAGGAGCCGATCTGAAGGAATCCCGCTCTCCGTTTTTGACTAATCGGGAAAAGCGGCTCTTGGGAGATTCACGGATGCCGGTCGGTGAGATGATGATAAGACGCTCGGGACATCCCGTCAGCCTGGGACTGGAGCGGGGTGACTGCCACCAGCGATACAGCCCTTTCCACTCTTGGTGTCGGCGGGTGGCAGGCCATGAGGCTGAGCCAGCCGCCGACAAAAAGGCAGAGGGGTATACCTTGTCGATATCGCTTGGAGAGTGCCACGAGGGTTCCACCTCCGCAACGGCTAGTCAATCTTTACGGCGATGGATTTCTTCTTGGCCTCTTCGGTCTTGGGCAATCGAACTTCGAGCACGCCGTCTTTGAAGGCCGCTTTGATCTCCTCCTGCTTGACCTCGCAGGGCAGTTCGACGGTTCGGACAAACGAGCCGTACGAACGCTCGCGGCGGTAGTAGTCGGCTTCCTTCGTTTCGTGATCCTCTTTTTTCTCGCCTTTGATCGTCAACGTGTCGCCGGTCAGCGTGACTTCGACGTCTTCTTTGCTCATTCCCGGCAGTTCGGCCTTGACCACGACCGTGTCTTTTTCTTCGTACACATCGATGGCCGGCATGCGCCACGCGAAGGGGCGATGCGACAGCCATCGATCCCATCCAAACAGACTGGGCAAGGGACGCCGCCATAGGTCGTCCATGAACCGGTCCATCCACTGTTCGAGGTCTTCCACTCGTGAGGCGAGCTCACGGGGTTTCTTGGTCACGAGCGCCTTGTCTTCTGCCTTGGCCATAGCGACTCCTCCTTCGTGAAAGGGTGAAGAAATGGTTTTTGTCTGTCGCGATCAGCAAAAGGGCTCCTTGCTCACAAAGAACGGCTTGCGCCCCCGCTTGCTCGATCCAACCGGTGCGCATATTGCCCCACCGGTCTGTCAGAACCAGGAAGCAAGGGATTCCTCACCGCTTTCCCTCCAGCAACGATGATGCCGGAATCATTGTCCTACGAAGCGGTTGATGAATTGGGACGTTGCGCCGCTCCTCCGACAGGAAGGGGATCGGCGGGGGAGCGGCGATGAGGACTCTCGCCTCAACAAGACCGGATCCGGTTGCCGCAGAATGCCACGGTTCGCGCTTTTCACGATTCCTTCACAACCCATGGATCTATTGAATGAACGTTGAATGAATGAGTCCACGAATAAGTCTACGCGGAAGGCTGGTTTATGGCATGTCGGATGCAGCACGTGGGCAGAAGCGGTTTCATTGAGAAGAAAGAAGATGAGCTATGGCCTCTCCTCTGTTAAGCATGACCAATCTCACCTTCTCAGTGGAAGGTCGGACTATCCTTGATCGGCTCGACCTTGTGATTGGTCCGTGTGAAATCCATGCCCTGCTTGGCGCCAACGGCTCCGGCAAGACCACGTTGGCGTATCTGCTGATGGGGTGTGAGGGCTATAGGCCGGAGAGCGGCACGGTGGTCTTCGCCGGGACGGATCTCCTCGCGTTGCCGATCCACGAACGGGCGAAACTCGGGTTGACCTTGGCCTGGCAAGAGCCGGCACGGTTCGAAGGGATCACCGTGCGGGAGTATCTGACGCTGGGTCGCGCGGGGGCTGATCCTGCATTGACGCTGCGGCTGGTCGGGTTGGATTCCGATCGCTATTTGGATCGGCTGGTGGACAAGACCTTAAGCGGTGGGGAGCGGCATCGAATCGAATTGGCCTCCGTGCTGGCAATGAAGCCCAAGTTGGCAATCTTGGATGAGCCGGCCGCTGGCATCGACATGCTCTCGATTCATCAGATCATCGAGGTCATCCGTACCCTTAAAGCCCAGGGGAGCGCCGTGTTGCTGATCACGCACCAGGAAGAGGTCGCGACCATCGCGGATGCGGCATCGCAACTCTGTAACGGGCGTATCGTGTGTACCGGCAATCCGGCCCTTGTGATCGAGCGATTCCGAGGGCGAGCATGTGTTCGGTGTGATGGGGAGCGCTGCGGCTATGACCGAACGTGACACCTTCATTCGTCTGTTGCCGATGGTCGGGGCCGAACCGGAGATTCTGAACGACGAACGGATCGCGCATGTCGTTGGGCATGGGCACCGAATTGTGAGCCGCCGATCCGTGCCCGGTCTTGATCTCAACCTGGACGAAACCCCCGATGCGATTGTCGGAAGAATGACCGTGCGCGCCGGAGTCCAGCTCGCGCGGCCGGTTCACCTGTGCTTCGGCCTGGCCCATCCGACCGGCCGGCAGAACATCCACCTTGATCTGGTTGTGGAAGAGCGGGCGGCTGTCTCCGTCCTGTCCCATTGTCTGTTCCCCGTCGCGCAGGCTGCTCAACATCGGATGCGAGCGACCGTTCACATTGGGCCGGGGGCGTCACTGACTTACAGGGAAGGCCATTACCACGGCCCGCATGGGGGCATGCAGGTGGTTCCCCAGGCGTCGGTCATGGTTGGAAAGGGTGCGCGGTATCAGTCCGATTTTTCGCTGCTCTCCGGTTCAGTGGGCGAACTTACGATTGATTACGCCGTCGAGGTGGAGGAGGACGGTGTTGCCGAGTTGACCGCCAAACTGTTTGGTCATGGAACTGATCGGATTACCCTCAAGGAAGCGGTCGTGCTCAAGGGAGCACGGTCGCGAGGCTTGATCAAGACTCGTGTCGTCCTGGCGGACGAGGCGTGCGCGGAGATCACCGGTGTCACCGAGGCCCATGAGCGGGGCGCCCGCGGTCACGTCGATTGCCTGGAAATCGTGCAGGGACGGGCGCAGGCGAGCGCGATTCCCATCGTGCGCGTCTGCCATCCCGAGGCCAAGGTGACCCACGAAGCGGCCATCGGCAGCGTGGACAAGAAAGGATTGGAGACGTTGATGGCGCGCGGGCTCGCGCCGGAACAGGCAATCGAGCTGATCGTGAGCGGGATTCTCCGATAGAGAACTTCCGGCGAGTCGTTCCATGTTGACCATTGACGGGTCCCGATTTTCCGGCAGCGGCGCCATCGTGCGGCAGGCGGTGGCCTTTGCCGCGCTGACCGGTCGGCCTATCCGGGTGGTGAATGTGCGCGCCAAGCGGGACAAGCCCGGCTTACGTGCGCAGCATTTGTGCGTCATTGAAGCTATCGCCGAGCTGGTCAATGGTTGCACCGAAGGGCTTGTGTTGGGCTCGCGGGAGTTTGTGTTTCGTCCCGGCTCGTTGAAGGTGAAGCGCTCCTATCGCTGGGACATCGGCTCTGCCGGCTCGACCACGATGCTGGCACTCGGCATGCTGCCGGTGCTGGCCTATGCAGAATCGCCGGTCCTCGTTGAGTTATGGGGCGGGCTGTTTCAGGATTTCGCTCCGTCCGCCTTTCACCTCCAGCACGTGGTGTGTCCGGTGCTGCGCCGGATGGGGCTCTACGCCGCGATTGACGTCGTGCGCCCCGGTTATGTCCCCCGGGGCGAAGGCATTCTGCGGCTCAGGGTGCAACCCATGAGCGGGCCCTTGCGGGCCATCGTTCAGGACGAAGCTGGGCCGGTCACGAGGGTGTGGGGTATCGCCCTCTCCTCGCATCTTGAAGAGCGGCAGGTGAGCCGGCGGATGGCGGAGGCGGCGCGAGAAGTGCTCGCTCAGGCTGGGTATCCGGCCGACATCGAGATCCGGCACGATATTGACTCGCTGCAACCAGGCGCGGCCCTGGCGCTTTTTGCTGATCGAGAGCCGGCTGATCGAGAGCCGGCTGATCGAGGAACGGCTGATCAGGAAACGGCCGATCACGGAAGGACTGTGCGACTGGGTGCCGATCAAGCGGGAGCCCCGCGACGCCGAGCTGAGTCGATCGGCACGCACGTGGCCCAACAGTTGCTCCAAGAGATCAGATCGGGGGCGACGGTGGATCGGTTCGCCGCCGATCAGCTCATTCCCTTTGCGGCGCTCGCGGAGGGAGAAAGCCGATTCATCATCCCGGCCATCACCGATCATGTGCTCACAGGAGCGTGGCTGGCGGAAGTCTTTCTTGGTGCTCGGGTGAAGATCGACGATCAGCGGCTCGCGATCACCGGAGCCGGGTTCCGCATGACCAGCGACCGAACGGCTGGGTAAGGGAGTGCCGTGACGCCATGCATGGCATCGGCGACCATATTGTCGAAACGTGCTGAAGCAAAAAGATCGTCCGTCTCACTTCCTGCCACCACCAAGGCTAGCTCGGCTTATATGCTCCCCCAAAGTTTTGCATCGCAGGCTTCTCCTCTCTCCAGTATAGTGGATCAGAACGAACCGGCCACGTTGGCTGATGGACCACGAACCGTCTTTGGGGCGCTATGCATGGATGGTTACGCGGTGCCGTATCTCTGCCAGGTGACACTGAGGAAGTCTTGGGAGGGGTACGAGGTGAGCCGGTTCAGGACGAAGAGGGGGGGAGATCAGGCCGTGAGTGAAGAGGGCCCGAAAGGGGCATTCTGATGAAAATGGGTTGGCTTCCGCTCTTGTTTTTCTTTGTCCTGTTGGTGCTGTTGCCGCTCTTTTTCGGCCATCTCTTCACCGCGGCGTTGATCAAGCTCAAGTTGGAACCGCCGATCGCGGTGCTCTTGGTCATCGGCATTTTCATCGGGAGTCTGATCAATATTCCCGTCAAGCGTATTGCGCGGATCGAGGCAGTGCCGGTAGATCCCTTCGCCATTTTCGGGCTCGGGGGGGTGTGGCCGGCGTTCCAGCGCGTTCGCCGCGAGACGGTCATTGCCGTCAACGTGGGCGGCTGTCTCATTCCCACGGCGCTGGCCGTTTATGAAACCGTGCATCTCGTAATGACAGGCCAACAGGCAATTGTCGGCCTGGCGTTCGCGGTCTTAATCAATACGATGGTCTGTTACTGGATGGCGAAACCGGTTCAAGGGGTCGGGATCACGATGCCCGGCCTCTTTCCCGCCGTGGTTGCGTCCGTGAGCGCCTTGCTCCTCGTTCCGGATCACGCCCCGCCCGTCGCCTTTGTTGCCGGCGTGATGGGCCCGCTCATCGGCGCGGATCTGTTGCATCTCAGAGACATTGAAAAGATCGCCACCGGCATGGCCAGTATCGGTGGCGCCGGCACATTTGACGGGATCGTGCTTTCGGGCATCATGGCGGCGTATCTGGCCTGGCCTCTTCCGGCCGGCTCCTGAGATGAGGGGATAGTCCGTTTGTTTTTCGTCCTCACCCGAAGAGTCTGTCGAGTATCTGCTCGCGACTCATGTTGAAATGAGCGGCGACATCGGCCACGATTGCGGAGAGCGTTCCGATGCGGAGTGGGGTATGGAGGGGGATCGTCAGGTGACGTTCGCCGTGCTGGTGAGTGGTCAGTCGGAGGTGACTGCCGCTCTGGCGCGTGATCGAATAGCCGAGTTTGCAAAGAAGTTTGGCGAGCTCGCTTCCCGAGAGATCACGGGGAAGCCTCATACGGCGATGACTTCCTCGCGGACATGGTGAAGACGGACGACTTTCGGAGCCCGCCCTTCATCAAAATGACAACGGACGGCGTCGCGGATCTTGTCGGGCAGTTCCGCTAGCGTATCGGCTTCGGTGAAGATGGACACACCAAGCGCACGAGCCAAAAGCCCTCCCTCGGGGGCCTCTTCGACCAAGAAGATCAGTTCGTTCATGATTCTGACTCTCTTCGTTTGTCGACAGCCATCCTAGTCCGGCGAGCAATGAATGTCCAGTCCCGGTTGATTCTCGTGTTCAGAAAGCGGAATGATCCTACTCCGGCATCATGGCGGCGTATCCAGCCGGAGTGGATTCAGTTGCGCAAGTCTCCTGGAACATAGGCAGGGGCGGTTCACAGACACGTCACGCTTGAACGGTATCGGCCAAGACCGCTTCGGCCGCTCTTCGGCCCGAGACCAAGGCTCCGTCTAGCGTCCCACTCTCGCAATAGTCGCCGCATTGGTAGAGGCCATGCGCGATACGCGGCGACGTCGTCTCCGGGGCAGAAGGCAACAGATCAAGCGGAGGCAAGGCATGGCGAATGTGGTCGGTTCTGAGATGACGCCACTGGTTGACCTGCGGACCGAACCACGATTCCAAATCGGCGCGGACCCTCTCGGAGAGATCATCCTGCCCATGGCCGTGACCATTGACCGTGATCGCAATCAAGGCTCTTCTGTTCGGGGCATAAGAGGGAGCAGCCTCACTCAAGACACAGACGGTACGGACCAGCCCCTCTTCGCCGTTCAGCATTAACCAGGGTCCTCGACGTGGTGGGGTCGGCGCGTCGAGATAGAGAGTGGTTGAGACTCGCTCTGTTCCTGTCCGAGATGGCTCGCCGCGCAGGCGGCGAGCAGTATCGCTGTCCGTCGCGATGACCACGGCTGTTCCCTCCAGCCGTTCGCCTGAGAGAAGGAAGACCGTCGAGCCCTCAATCGCCTTGACCGGCTGGTTCAGCCGAACCGTCCCCTCCGGCAAGGAGGCTGCCAGTTGTTGGGCGATGGCGCCCATGCCATCGTCGGGAAGGGCGACGTCTCCACGAGAAAAAGCAGCCCAGACGTGCTGAAAGATCCAGCAGGGCGTGGACAAGGTCGGCTCCAAAAACACCCCCCCTAGGAATGGCGTGAAGAACCGTGTCACCATGGCGTCGGAAAACCCGTAGGCCCGTAAGACTTCACTGCTTGGACGGGCCGCTCCCCCTGCGAGGGCGCAAAGACGTTGCCGCAAGGCATCCCCCCGGAGGCGCAGCGCCAGCCGTTTGTCCGCGAGCGAACCAACGGGACTGAATAGAGCTGTGAGCAGGTCCTGGGGCCGCCGAAGGGGGTCACTCACGAGATGAAACCGGCCGTCGTAATGAACAAGGGCGCCAGGGTGAAACGGTTTCGGATCGAGCGAGACATAGTCCAATATCTGGCTGGCTTCGGGATAGCCGGTGAGCAACACCTGAAATCCACGATCGAGGAGAAACCCATCAACTCGATCGGTCCTGGCTCGCCCACCCACTCCATCCGAGGCTTCCAGCACCGTGCAGGCAACACCGGCTTGGGTCAGCCGACGGGCGCAGGCCAATCCGGCCAGCCCTGCGCCGATGATGAGAATAGGGGGTCGTGCGGTCATATGTTTTCATTATAAGGGGATCGCGACAGGAAAGAGAATGGAGGGCTCGACGGACCGGCTGATTTATCTGGCGTCCCTCTCTTCACGAAAGAGACGAACCGGAACCCTGTGGCCTTTGATTCTTGCTCGTCCCAATCGATCGATGATCTTGAGGGCCATCGCTTCCGGCACTTCGATGAGTGAAAAGCGATCGAGAATCTCGATGTCGCCGAGAGCTTTGGAGTGGACCTTTGCTTCGTTGGTGATCGCGCCGACAAGATCGCCGGGCCCGATGCCCGCTTGATGCCCCGTCCCCACATACACCCGCACCATGCCCGCGTTCGGTCGTTCTCGATCCGGCCTGCCCATCGACGGCCGCTTGCTCAGCCTCGACGGCTCGGCGCGATCTCGGTCTCCTGTTCGGCTTGACGGTCGCGGCATGGTCCGCATGGTTTGATTGAATCCCGGCCGTCTCACCGGCAGGGCGGGAATGTCTTCCTCAACCCGGTCCCCGCCCTGTGCGCGAAAAACGAGCTTCATCGCCGCGGCTGCGATCGTGATCGGGTCATGTGATGCGGCCATTGCTTCAACGACCCCTCGGAACCCGCCGATGGCCTCCGTTTGCATCGCCTCCTGTACCGCCGCTCTCGTCCGTTCAAGTCGCTTGGCCAGCAGATCGGTCGCCGAGGGGACAGGGGCGACCGTCACTTTCGCATTGGTGAGCCGTTCGATGCTGCGGAGCAGCCGCTCCTCGCGCGGGTCGAGAACGGTCATGGCCGCGCCCTCTCGTCCGGCTCGTCCGGTCCGACCGATGCGATGGACATAGATCTCCGCCGACGAGGGCAAGTCGAAATTGATCACGTGCGAGACGTGGGGAATATCCAATCCTCGGGCGGCCACGTCGGTGGCCACTAGGAGATTCGTCTGTCCCGCGCGGAAGGCTTGCAAGACGCGATCGCGTTGAGGTTGGCTCATGCCGCCGTGAAGCGCCTCCGCTCGATATCCTCGGCCGTTCAGCAGGGCGGTGACGTCATCGACCTCCACGCGAGTCCGGCAGAACACGAGGGCGGATTTCGGTCCGGCCATGTCCAAGACTCGAACAAGGGCGGCGCCGCGATAGGGCCTGGCGACGACGTAGGCCGTCTGCTGGACGCGCGGCATGGTCCCGACCTTGACCGGTTCTTTTGCGATGGTGATTTCGACCGGATGGTTGAGGTGCCGCTGGGCGATCGACTTGATCCGGGCCGGCATGGTCGCTGAAAAAAGCGCCGTCTGTTTCACCGCCGGCGTCTGTTCCAGAATGGCGTCAAGATCGTCGGCGAACCCCATATCGAGCATCTCATCGGCTTCGTCCAGGACGACGACGCGCACCTGTGAGAGCTTCAGGCTCTGCCGGCGGATATGATCGAGGGCGCGGCCCGGCGTCGCGACCACGATATCGACCCCGCGCTTGAGGGCATGAAGCTGAGGCCCCATGGCTTGTCCCCCATAGAGGGTTAAGACGCTCGTGCGGAGTTCCTTTCCATACCGCTTCACCGCATCACCGACTTGAACGGCCAATTCGCGAGTGGGCACAAGAATCAAGGCGGCGGGCTGGGCCTTTGCCCCCTGCGCCAGTCGTTGTAAGAGCGGCAGCGCAAAGGCCGCGGTCTTTCCTGTTCCGGTTGCCGCCTGCCCTAGGACGTCTTTGCCGGCCAGCAGGGGCGGGATCGCCTCTCGCTGAATCGGAGTGGGCTCCTCATAGCCCAGTTGATCCAAGGTGGCGAGCAGCCTCGCTTCCAGACCGAGAGCGGCAAAGCCGGGAGAAAACCCATGGACGGAGGGGATGACGGACGGTCGAGCGGTTTCGTGCTTCATACCGATTGGTTCTGCCTTTCTACAAAAAGATGGTCGGGTACGTGGTTTTGTATGTGGTCTTATGGGAGTGGATGAAATGAAGATGAGAGGCATTCTACCGGTTCAGAGCTCCCAAGGTCCATCCCCGCAGGTCACGAGGTGTGAGCGAGAAAGGATCTGACATGTTCTCCGGCCCCTTCTCGCCACAGGTCGATCGTTTGTCCTGGCGCAGAGTTCCCCAGTGTTTTCGACTCTGATAAGCCGCGACCCAAGAACCGCCCGATAAATGGGCAAAATTTCAGACCCGGCGTCGAAGCCGGTCAGGCCTCGACTTTGCTCGGAAGCTAGATGACGCAAAATGCCCGCTTCTTTTCTTGAAGGAGACGAAGGCGGGCTGTGTCGGGAAGGTCGATCGTTATTGGAGCGCCTGTGAGCGCAGAACGGAAAGGGGGGGGTTATGTCCGTCGCTAAGATCATCGAGATCAGTTCCGAGTCGTCCAAGAGTTTTGAGGACGCCATTGTCGAAGGGATCA
Source organism: Nitrospira sp. (assembly GCA_024331125.1). Lineage (GTDB taxonomy): Bacteria > Nitrospirota > Nitrospiria > Nitrospirales > Nitrospiraceae > Nitrospira_D. The sequence continues at coordinate 142,550 of JANDJI010000003.1, read as the reverse complement.
ACCGCGCCTCGAAGACGGTCCGAAACATCAAGTCGGCGTGGGTGAAGGAACAGCACGTGGTCGTCGAAGACGGCAAGGTCGTCTTGTATCGTGTCGATCTCAAGGTCACGTTTGTGTTGGATTGAGAGAGGCCCGTTCCCTTGAGTCTCTCTTCTGTGGCATTCTTGCCTTGGGGGCTTTCGCCATGGCTGAGAGGGTCCGTCTGTGCCACATCGTCGGATCAAGGGGTGGGGTGAAGCATCGCCGCTTCAGAATCTCAGAATCGTCTTGGTCGAGTGACGAGGCTACAATGAGAACAGGGCTCCGGCGAGTTACCTCTTTCTGTCTTCTAGCCTGTTGGTCGATATGGAGCCTCTCCTGTAACAGGAGCGGAGCCGATTCCCTCTCCATGGATCCAAACCGCCAGATGGAACGAGACCAGCTGGTCGACCGGGACATCATTCCCCACGGCGTTCGCGATCCGGTCGTGATTGCCGCCATGAGAAAAGTCCCGCGCCACCGGTTTGTGCCCCCGTCCTACGCCCAGTCCGCTTACCTCGACAGCCCCCTGCCGATCGGTTACGGGCAGACGATCTCCCAACCCTCGCTGGTGGCTGAGATGACGGAACATCTGAAACTCAAGAGAACGGATAAGGTGCTGGAGATCGGCACCGGATCGGGCTATCAAGCGGCCGTGTTGGCCGAGCTGGTCGATCGGGTCTTTTCCATCGAACTGATAGAACCGCTCGCTCGGCAAGCGGAGCGGACTCTGATCGAGCTGGGGTATACGAATGTAAAGGTGCGAATTGGAGACGGTCATGAAGGGTGGCCGGAGGAGGCGCCGTTCGACGCCATCATCGTCACTGCTGCGCCGGAACAGGTGCCGAATCCCCTGCTCGATCAATTGGCCGCCGGAGGTCGACTCATCCTTCCCGTCGGCAAGAATCTGCAACAGTTGGAGCTTTATCGCCGGACGGAGAACGGCTATGAACGGAAGATCCTTACGCTGGTCAGGTTTGTGCCTCTCGTCAGGCCTGGAGAGGGCAAGGAGCAGAGGTAGAAGGAACAAGGAGTGAGCCGTCTTCCTTCCACCACGTTCGACTCCCCGTTCAATGGAGGGCGAAGTCGATTGAGCCGGCGGAAGGAAGAGTCCCATCAATCGGGACCAGTTTGTAGAGGCTTCCCCCTTGAGTCATGAGATACAGTTCTCCCTGGGCGTCCTCTCCAAAACTCGTGATACCGTTCCGGTGTAACAAGGGCCAGTCTGTTTGGTTTAATGCCTGGCCGTTGGCATAGCGAAAACTCCGCACAAAGCCGGCGCAATAATCCGCATAAAAATAGGTCCCCCGCAACGACGGCATCGTCACGCCGCGATACACGTAGCCGCCGATGATGGAGCAGGCGCCGTCAGCATGGGGGTAGTCGAGCACCGGCAGGGCGAGGCCGCTCTGATCGCAATTGGTGGCAGGATTGAAACAGAGCAATCCCTCCATGATTCGCCAACCATAGTTCGCCTGCCGCCCTCCCAAGGGAGCCGGTGACACGTTGATTTCTTCACGGCGGTTCTGTCCCACGTCGGCGATGTAGAGATCGCCGGTGGCCCGGTCGAATGAAAATCTCCAGGGATTGCGGAGGCCGAAACTCCAAATTTCCTGGACTCCTCCTGAAAGAACAAAAGGGTTCAGTCCCTCGTTGGTGCAGGCGCCTCCTGTGCGGGGATCAAGCCGCAGCAGTTTGCCGAGCTTGGTGGTCAGTCGCTGCCCATTGTTGTCTGGATCGCCACTTCCGCCTCCATCGCCAATGCCGGCATACAAGCAACGATCAGGACCAAAGGCCAGCATACCGCCATTGTGATTGGTATGGGTGGAATGGTCGATGGTCTGGAGAATCGTCAGCGACGTCTGATTGGCTCGATCAGGATCTCCCGCGCTTCGTTGGAGCCGAGCGATGACCAGGTTGCCGGACGGGTTCGTGTAGAAGATGTACAGATTGCCGTTGGCCGAATAGTCGGGATCAAAAGCCAGCCCCAACAACCCCTGCTCGCCGCTCGTGGAAATTTGGCCTCGGAGGTCAAGGAATGGGGTGGGGAGGATCGCTCCCGTGCTTGCGGTCACGATGCGGATGAGTCCTTCTTTTTCGACGGCGAACAGCCTGGTGGCGTCGCCAGGGAGGGCTGTCATGAAAACAGGGAATGAGAGGCGATCCGTTATGAGCCGGAGCGTGACCGTATTGTTGGCGGGAAGTTGTTGGGGGAGATCCGTCGTGCCTCCGCAACCGGTGGCCATACCGGCCGTCAGGCTCAGAAAGAAGGCCAGCATCGGGCTGGGCAATCGAACCATAGGCCACACCATTTCGAGCGGGATGACTCGCCTCTTCTGAGGCTCCAGCCTACACGGTGATGGCGGAGGTCTCAAGCCCCTCCAATGGAGGATGGCTTGGGAGGAGGACTTGTGAGCAGGCCTCGCGTGTTTTGCGCTGAGAACGGTGATTCGGAAGGGGGAAAAGTCGCCGGTAGAGTCTTCTTACGACCCTTTCGGCGCGTGATGAACCTGGACCCCTTGGGTGGTGCCGACGATCAGGATGTCCGTTCTTCCGACGAAGAGGCCGGTTTCAACCACGCCGGGAATCAGGTTCAGAAGGGTTTCCAATTCTCGCGGTCGATCAATCCGGTCGAGATACACGTCCACGATCAAGTTGCCGGCTTCGGTTCTGTAGGGGGCGCCGTTGCGCTCACGCAGCACCACGGGGCTCTTGGTCACTTGCTCGATGTGCCGGGCGGTGCTGCCCCAGCCAAAGGGAATGATTTCGATCGGCAACGGAAACGAGCCTCCGAGGACCGGGACCAGCTTGGTCTGATCGACCATGACAATGAACCGTTGGGCCGAAGCTGCCACGATTTTTTCCTTGAGTAGCGCCCCGCCGCCGCCTTTAATCAGGTTGAAGGCGGGATCGACTTGGTCCGCTCCGTCGATGGCGACGTCGATTTCCCATCGGTTGTCCGTGTCGATGAGCGTGATGCCGTATTGTGCAGCCAGTGAAGCTGTCTCGTGTGACGTGGCGACGCCGCGAAGCGAGAGGCCGGCGCGGACCTTCTCGCCCAAGGCGATTACCAGATGTTTCGCCGTGGAACCGGTTCCCAAGCCGATGACCATGCCGTCGCGGACGAACTCGACGGCCTTCAAGGCGGCGGCTTTCTTGAGACTGTCCAGATCAGAGGGGGTCGTCATGGTTTGCCGCATCGGGCGAGAGTGGCCGCGACGGACGCGGCGCCAAGCAGAGCGGTGTGCTGGTTCATGACCACCTTGACGGGGATTGAATTCATCAACCGTTTGTATCGCCCTTTATTGGTGAAAGCCTTCATGAACGTGCCGTCTCGAAGTTTAGCGATGAGTTTCGGAGCGATGCCGCCCGCGACATAGACCCCGTCCAATGAGAGGGCCTTCAAGGCAAGGTTGCCGGCCTCCGCTCCATAGATGGAGGCGAAGAGATCCAAGGCTTGTTTGGCGATGTCGGCCTGTCCCGCAAGGCCGGCCTCGGCGATCACCGCGGCCGGATTGCCGGTTTTGATTTTTTCGGCCAGCCAGGTCGGCTCGTTTTTCTTGGTATCGCGCAGATACTCATAGATGGCGTGGAGGCCCGGCCCTGAGAGAACGCGCTCGTAACTGATGTGGAGATATTGACCCCGGAGGTAGCGGAGCAGCTCGATTTCATTGTCGTTGTTCGGTGCAAAGTCCGCATGGCCCCCTTCCGACGGCATGGGGCGGTAGGTGGTTTCATCCCAAAAGAGAATGGCTTCTCCCAAGCCTGTTCCGGCAGCGATGATCGCAAGGGCCTGCCGTTTCGCCGGAGGTTTGCCTTCGTTCAGCACTTCGACCTCGTCGGGGCGCAGCAACAAAATACCATAGGCTGTCGCTTCGAGGTCATTGAGGAGCCGGACCTGCGGAATCGCAAACTCCTTGGCGATGTGAGCGCCGTCGACCACCCAGGGAAGATTCGTCGTCTGGCTTCGATTATCGAGGACGGGGCCCGCGATTCCAAAGCAGGCCGCCTCGATCCGTAACGGCGTTGACGCCTCATCGGCTTTGCGATCGGCGGGGGATTCAGGGTCGGATGTTTCAGCGGTTCCTTCAATGGATGACAAGGTCGAAAGCGGTGACGCGAGGAAGTCGCGGAGGATGTCTTCCAGTGATGAGTAGTCGCCGCTGGGAAAGGACTCGACACGCACCGGCTCAGTCCGCTCGTCCGTCCAATCATAGAGTGCAAGATTGGTCTTGGTGCCGCCGATGTCACCCGCAAGGATCATGGACGAAGGTTCCGGACCGCCTGACTATGAGCCGGCAACTGAGATGCGGCTGAATGGTCCAACACCCAAATCAGCCGTCCGGCTTCCGGCGCCACCAAGGCTGCGGGGAGAACCCAATCATCCTCGTTCTGGGGATTGAGGATTTTTCTCACCACCGGTGCCTTGTGTGAGCCGGTGACCAGGAAGAGTATCACACTTGCCCGGTTGAGCACACCCAAGGTCAGGGTGAGACGGAATTGGACTCCCGTGGGTGCATGACCGACGGTCACAGCGTTCTCGTGCTCGCGAAGCGCCGCCGTGCCGGGAAAGAGGGACGCCGTGTGACCGTCGTCTCCCAGGCCGAGCAGGATCACGTCAAGCTTGGGAAGAGCGGGCGGCGGGCAATTCGTCAACCGTCGCAAGACCGATTCATAGTCCTGGGCTGCGGCCTGCGGATCATCAGACTCGCCTTTCATGCGAACGATGTGATCGTCTTGGATGCCCAGCGGTTGGAACAGCACCGTCCGGGCCATGCCGAAGTTGCTCTCCGGATGGTCCGGCGGCACGCACCGTTCGTCTCCAAAAAGAAAAAAGATCCGCGGCCAGTCGAAGCAGTCTCTCCATGGAGGAGAGGCCATCGTAGCGTACAGTGTTCGAGGTGTGGACCCGCCTGAGAGAGCCAGCAGGCATCGGCCATGAGATCGGATGGCGGCTTCGCTGGAAGTCAGAAGCAGGGTCGCCGCCTGGTCGGCCCATTCCGTTCCGTCGCGTGTGACGATGATTTCCGGAGCGATGGGCATGTTATTGTCGAGCCCTCCGTCGAGTCGCTTGTACCTTCGTTTGGATGGCGGCTCGCCGGTTTGAGGAATGGACGGGACTCAAGGCGGCAGTGACGGCGTCGATGGTCTGGACCGGGTCTCGCCCGAGTGGAATAAGCAGTGCGTGTCGGTGATGGGTGCGCAGGGATTGGAGGTCACCGGCCGCCTGGGCGCGAGCCAGGGTGCCGAATGAAAAGGACTTGCCCGGGATCGGAAGATCGGGCGTCATGCGGTCAATCAATTGGAGAAAGAGGCCTGTCGCGGGGCCTCCTTTGTGGAGCTGACCGGTGGAATGCAAATACCGAGGCCCATAGCCGAACGTGGTGGTGACGCGATGGCGGGCCACGAGGGTTTTTCGGAGCCGCGCGACGGCCTGCTCAAAAGGGCGGGAAGGAGTCGTGTAGGCCAAGATGGCGACATAGACCCCGGCTTTCAAACGGGTGACCAGGTCCTTCGCCGCTTGGGCGGGGCTGTGGCGCAGCAGCTCCGGCAATTGACGGGTCGATTGAAAGACGCTCAAGACCTGGTTGGTGTTGTCCTTGCTCTCTTGGACGTTGGGCTGGTCGAACGGATGGATGCCCAGGAGATGACCGGCCACGGCGGTGGCGAATTCCCAGCGAAAGAATTCGGCTCCGAGATCGTATCGGTCGCGAAGGTCGAGTTGAATCACGGGCTGGCGCGCATTTCTCAGAGCTTGGATCTGCCGATCGAGCATGGCGGTGTTGTCTTTCTGAAGACGCAGATAGACGAACAATCGGTCGTCGCCGTAGGAGGAAGGGCGAAGAACCGGCTCCTGGGCCACGGGGATCAAGCCGGTTCCTTCCTTACCAGTGCTTTCGGCCAGCAGTTGCTCGACCCATAGCCCGAACGTGGACAAGGCCGGTGATGTGACGACCGTGACCTTGTCTCGACCGGATTTCACGAGACTCCCCATGACGGCTCCCAGATAGGCGCCGGGATTGGCATCGATGGGATTCTGCGTCTTGCATTGAACCGCCATGCCTTCCGCTCGGTCGAGCAGTTTGGAGACGTCAAGCCCCAGCAGCGCGGCGGGCACCAGCCCGAACAGAGAAAGGACGGAATAGCGGCCGCCGATGTCGGGCGGGTTGGTGAAGATCCGGCGGAATCCATGGTCTCGCGCCAATCGTTCAAGCCCGGTTCCCGGATCGGTAATGGCGATGAAGTGATCGCCGGTTCGATTTTTCGTGGTCTTGTGCATCAGCTCCCAGAAATGGGCGAACAGGGACATGACCTCAATAGTGCCGCCGGACTTGCTCGCGACGAGGAACAGTGTGTTGGAGGGAGTCAATGCGTCGGTCACCGACCGGACCCACCCAGGCACGGTGGAATCGAGGACCCACAGTCGCGGAAACCCCTTCGCTTGCCCGAACGAGGCGCGGAGGACTTCCGGCCCCAAACTGCTGCCGCCCATGCCGAGGAGAACAACATCCGTGATCCCCATAGCCTTGGTCTCGGCGACGCAGTCGCGAAGACCGTCGAGTTGTTCTCGCATCCGCTCATGGACGGTCAACCAGCCGAGTCGGTCGGTAATCTCGGTGGGCTGGTCTTTCCAGAGCCGGTGGTCTTTCTCCCATAATCGATCGACGACCCGGTTGTGATCCAACTCTTCCATTGCCGAACGAACTGTGACCTGAAACGGCGCCGATAACGCCTTTCGCAGTGGAGTGGGCATGGGTCTCCTCGTGGACAAGGTGGTCTGATCCGATTTCAGGAGTCAGGCTGCATCATAGGAATCTTCCCCGGAAAAGACAATGATGCCATTGACCGGGTCTATTTCTTATCGGTTGCCCGCCGGATGACTAAAGGCATCTCATCGATTGCCGACCACGCGAGCGATTGCGCCTGCTCGCGGGAGAGTTCCAGCAGCAGATAAGGATTCGAGTCGGAGGATTCTCCCCTGGAGAACGATGACACCCATTCGTTCAAGCTCCGCCACCAGTTTTTCGTTCCCGCCCACAGCCGGCGGAAGAGATCTTCTTCGTCCGAAGGTCGCACTTCGATGGTCAAGGCTGGAGTGAACGACAGGGTATAGGCCGCCGGCATGTCGGCGAGCGAAAGGGGGACCTGCTCGACGGAAACGGTGGGATCAACGGTGCGACGGGCAATGGGAGGGCGCGCAATCAGCCGGTGCGTGCCGTGGACGGCACTCGGCGCCTTCATTGACCACGCGATGATGGGAATGCGATAGAGGTCGAGACCCCGACCCTTGATGTGGATGGTGCGCGTCACGAGATCGATCAGCAAGTAGTTGTGGGGGCGAGCGGCCAGCTTGACCTCTTCCTGGAGCACGCGCGTCACTTCTTGCAACGAGGCGGGGTCGTTCGGATCCACGTCGGGAAAAGGCCCCTGGTCTTCCGCCCAGCAGGTGGCGGTCAACAAGATGAACAGGAGGAAGAGGGGCCAGGGGGAAAAGAATCGGTAAGGCGTTGCCGAGCCGTCTGAGCTAAAAAATGATGATCGGTGTCCCAATCCGAGCCACTCGATAGATGCGCTTGAGGTCGTCGTCATTCAGCCGAATGCAGCCGTGCGTCACGTTTTTGCCGAGCAGGCGCGTGTAGAGCGTGCCATGGATGAAATAGCCCTTCCCGAATCCCAACGCATAGGCGCCGAGCACGCCCTGTTCCACACGGTCGGCTTGATTGCGGGGAACTTCCAACCCTTCTTCGATAAAGGCCCAATCGGGTTTGACCCACGCCGGATTGAGAAGCTTGGACCGGACGAAGAATTCTCCCCGCGGCGTGTCGAAAACCCATTGGTCGGTCGTTCCCCCCGGTTTGGGAAGGATGGTGCCGCTGCCGGTCGAGGCCAGGGCGTCCAAAAGCACGTCGTCTCGCTGCTTAAGATAAAGATGGTTGCGGGCGGTGTCCACGAGAATGTACGGCTCCTGCGGTTTGAGCCGGGACAGTTGTTTTGACAGGGCCTTGTATCGGGCTTGAAGGGCGGAAAGGGAAGGGAGGGGATCGGCTTGCGAACCGGCCGACGGAAGGACGGAAGACGCGGGTGCCGGGGAGACGGATTCGCTGTTTTGCGACAGCGACAGGGTCAGCGGCTTCGCGCTCAGCAGTCCCCCCAGGAACAGCGACGAACAGACGACGAATCGGTATGCCGCGACGGAGTTCACGTTGCGTCCCGTTGTTGCTGCAACTCGGTCAAGGCCAAGGTGATGGCGTTCCGTTCGGCGAGGGCTCCGACAATGGTCACCGGTGTGCCGGCCACGACACGGGAGAACACTCTCTGCATATGAGCGTTGTCCAGCATGATGCAGCCCAACGTTTGAGAGGCCCCTGTCGAGTCCATCCCATGAATTTCAATGAGCCCGCCGATGGAGGCCGTTGGAGAAACGACTCCGGCTTGAACGGCGGCTCGAAAGCGCCGCCGGTCTTCCTGGTTGGGATAGTCCAGCAGCAGGGCGCGGAAAAATTGTGTTTCACCCTCTCCCTTCAGAGCGATGACCCGGTAACGGCCTTCCGGCGTGGCTCCATCTCCCTGCACCAGTTTGTCTTTGAGGCCGTTGTACCCCAGCCGGACGGGATAGGACGACGCTATCTTCCCGTTCTCGTAGAGGAGCAGTTCCCGGTCCACTTTGCTCACGATAATGGCCGACGACCGGTGGACGCGGGACCACTCCACGGTCTGCCGGGCCATGATTTGCCATCGTGCGATCTGTCGGGCGTCCGCGTACCGTTTCAGCTCCCGCGTCAGCACCGCGGTTTGAACGTCAAGGGTCTCGTTGGCCCGTGTGGTGATGTCGAGAGACCGTGCGTAGTCCCGTTGTTGAAAAAACGATCGCGCCTGTTTCAACAAGAGATCCGTCTGGGTCAATTCTTTTCCCAACACGATATGGCCGCCCAATGATGCCACGTGGGAGGACAGGGCCGAAAGACGCTTGTCAAGTTTGGCAATCGCGGTTTCGGCCGTTCGGTGGAGGGCGGCTTGCTCCTCTTGGAGCCTGACGAGGGTGTCATCGCCATGGGCGAGCAATTGTCGAAGCTCGTCTTCGATACTGTTGGATTCCCATGGCCAGAGGATGAGGTCATCATAGACCTGTGCGCGTATTTTGAGGGCGGCCCATTGGGTGGCGAAGGAGGCGTACTCGTCCGCTGCCGTGCGGGGAGCTCCCAGTTCGATCAACTGGTGATCAACGGCGTCAATGTCGGCGATGAGGTCGGGAGGAATGGCCGGAGTGCATCCGGTCGTCAGGAGGGCGCAGAAACCTATCGCCAGGTATCCGGGGTGAACACACGTGCGCCGTCCGAAAAGCACCGGCCCCTCACTGCTTGTGGAAGGAAGAGCCTTTTCTCGGCTTGACCTTGGCGATGGCATCTTGGATCTCGGCCGAAATGGCGCGGCTTTTTTCATCGATGGCCTTGGCTTGGGCTTGGGCGGCCTGATAGTCCTCTTTGTCGATCGACGCCTGGACCTGTGTCAGGGAAGTTGTCAGCGCTTCGATATCGTTCTTGATTGACTCGATGGCCGCCCGGTCTTTTCCGACCGGCGCCTTCGCGATCAATTGACGAGTGGACGACACGGCCTCTTGGGCGACTTGTTGAGCCTGAAGAGCCGCTGTCTTGGCCTCTTCCTTTTTCTGAGAAGCCGCCGACGAAACAGCGGCCGCTTCATTGGCGGTTGAAACGGCCAGCTCCTCGACTTTTCCGTAGTCTTGGAACGGTGCAAACTTGCCTTCTTGCTCGGCGGCTTCTTGCTTTAAGGCGGTGAGTTTTCCTTCGAGCTTTGCGTATTCTTCAGGAGCGTACACGTTGGCGCCGCGTTCCCGAGCCTGTTTGACGGCCTGTTCCGCCGCCTCGATTTTATCCGTGGGAGGCTTGGCGCAGCCTCCCGTGAGGAGGGCGGTCAGGACAAAGAGCGTCGCGGTCTGTCGCATAGGCTTCACGGGTACCTCCATCATGCAAGAGAGTGACGAGTGCGCGCAGATTTTTTATCGCACCCAATGTTCTAGCAAACTCGGTACCAAGCGGCACCGTCAAACTATAGCGAGATAATGACATAGAGAAGCATGATTGCCAAGTTAGGACCAAGTTAGGAAAGGGAACGTGAGGCGAGAGGGGTTTGTCCCTGTGGCGATCTGGCATCATCGCTCGTCTCGTTTAGCGTGAGGGCCTCTTCTCTCTTCACTCTTCAGACTGCCGAGGTCGCCGGTTTCCCGCCGATCACTACGCCTAACACTGTGAATTGACAGGGGTGAGGGGGCGCTTCTATAATGCGGCTTTCCATTTTTCAACGCATCACCGAAGCTTCTTTTTTCTCTAGAGCGGCAATCGAAGGGAGGGCGCGTGTCATTTACATTTCGGCAACCATCAAATCTCAAGAAAAAACGCGAGCACGGTTTTCGAAAGCGCATGAGCACGAAGAACGGGCGGCGGGTCCTGGCGCGTCGTCGGGCCAAAGGGCGTGCCCGATTGACGGTGTGATGCGCCGGTCGCAACACTCCCATCCGGGCGCGTTTGCCGACCGTGTTGGGCCGCCGTGCGAGCGTGTCCTCCTCCCTTGCCTGCCTTGAGCTGTTTCCCCGGGTCGGTGTCGGGCAGCGTCTTGCCGTAGACTCTCGGTGTGAGCCGAGTCGAAGATGGAAAGGCCGGAGGGCATTTTCCTGCGGGTGAGTCGAGAGATCGAAGCGGTCAAGCGCCGTGGCCGACGAGTTTCGACGGAACTGTTCAACATGCTGATTTACACGATGGAGGATGGGCCGGCTCGCGTAGGGATTATCGTCGGTCGCCGGTTCGGAAACGCGGTTCGGCGAAATCGAGCCAAGCGCGTGTTTCGGGAGTTGGTCAGACAGTGCCATCATGATTTCGTTCCTGGGCAGGCAATCCTTGTTTTCCCAAAGCGCGAGGCGTTGACACGGCCGTTTCATGAGTTGGCCGTCGCATGGGGCGCGACGTTGCGGCGAGCCAATGTCCTTCGGTCGAGGTCGATGTAGGACGATGGGTGTGCGGAACCTGTGTCTGTGGCTCATTCGTGCCTATCGGTACATAGTTTCTCCGTGGTTGGGGCCGGCCTGTCGATTCGACCCGACCTGTTCGCAATATGCGTTGGACGCGATCGCTCGATACGGGGTCTTGCGTGGAGGGGGATTGGTGCTCGTTCGTTTGCTCAAGTGTCATCCATTCCATCCGGGCGGAGAAGATCCGGTCAGGTAACGTCCGGATCCGTTGCCGTTGTGCGCGCAACGGAGCAGACGACAACAAATAGACGGTCCATTTGATACATGGAAAAGCGGCTCGTTGTTTTTTTAATTTTGTCTCTGGCGATCATTTTCGGCTACGAATTCGTCCTCAACGAGTTGGGCCTGATCCCGCCTCCTCCGCCTCCGTCGGATGAATCGTCAACGGAGTCCTCCTCGCAATCCGTTGCGGATTCCCAGCAAGGTGACGCCCTGTTGGTCGGGGGGGATGTGCAAGGCCAATCAAAAAAGCCCGCACCCTCGACGAGCAGGTCTCAGGGTTCTGGAAATGTGGAGCCTCAGACGGTGGAGGTGGATACCGGGCTGTATCGGGCGCGATTCAACAGCCGTGGCGCAGTGCTGACGGGATGGGAACTCAAACGATATCGAGGCAGCGCGCCGAGTCGGCCCCCCGTGGAGCTGGTGAGACAAGGGGGAAAGTTTGCGGATCCGCTGGCGATCGGTGTGAACGACGCAACGTTAGCACGGGAACTGAACGAGGGAACCTATCGGGTCGAACAGGATTTTAAGACGCTTGATCAGGCGAACCCCACGGGGCACGTGGTCTTTTCCTACGAGAGCGCGGACGGAGCAGTTCGGCTGGAGAAGCGCCTGACGTTTCACGCGGATAGTTACGTGGTTGATATCGAATTGAGCCACAGAGGCCTTGGAGAGTTCGTGGAAGTCGGTCTTGGGACCAATTTTGGGATCGTGGAATGGGGAGAGGGGTTTATCGGCGCGATTGGACCCGTTTCCATGGTCGACGGTGAGCGGGATGTGAACGTGCCGGATTCCGAAGCCGAACGACAGGGCATGATTCAATGGGCCGGGCTGCAGGACAAGTATTTCTTGGGCGTGGTCATTCCTCAGAAGGTCGGAACGGTTCGGGTGAAGAAAGAGGATGCGAAGTTGGTTTCGAGTTCCGTTCGCTTTCCCGCCGGAGGGGAGGATTCGCTGGGGTTTCGCCTGTATGCAGGGCCCAAGGAATATGACGCGCTTCGCGGTCTTGAGATAGGCCTGGAAGATACGATCGACTTTGGATGGTTCATTTTCGGGAGTTGGAGCGTGGTCAAGTCGGTAGCCAAGCCGATCTTTTACGTGTTGCGAGCCATCAACGAACACACCAACAACTATGGAGTCACGATCATTCTCCTGACCGTCGTGATCAAAGTGGTCTTTATCCCCTTGCAGTATAAGAGCTACAAGGCCATGAAGCAGATGCAGGAGATTCAGCCGAAAATCCAGGCTCTTCAGGAGAAATTCAAAGATGACCGGGATCGGTTGAACCGTGAGCTCATCAAGGTCTATCGCGACAACAAGGTCAATCCGGTCGGCGGCTGTTTGCCCATGTTGTTGCAAATGCCGGTGTTCGTGGCCCTGTTCAATATCCTGAACGTCGCGATCGATCTGCGGCAGGCGCCGTTTGCGCTTTGGATTGACGACCTGTCGGTTCAAGATCCGTACTATGTCTTTCCTATCGTGATGGGCATCACGATGGTGATTCAGCAAAAGATCACTCCTACGACCATGGATCCGACGCAGGCCAAGGTCATGCTCATGCTGCCGGTTTTCATGACGTTTCTGTTCCTGAATTTTCCCGCCGGGCTGGTTTTGTATTGGATGACCCTCAACACATTGAATATTGTGCAACAGCTTGTGACGGAGCGGTTGTTTTTCCCTCGACCTCGGCCTGCGCCCTCTGTGGGTGAAGAGGCCGAGAAGAAATCGTCTTGACCCGTTCCGAGCTGCGTCTTGGCCGAGGTCGCGCGGCGTGGAGCGCCGTGAGCGACGCGGGAGAAGGTGCGTGAGGGACATGGAGAAAACGATGGAGGATACTATTTGTGGAATCGCGACCCCGGTCGGTGAGGGGGGCATCGGCATTGTGCGGATCAGTGGACCTGATGCCTTGGCCGTGGCATCGAGAGTCGTGAGGCTGCGGTCGAAGCGAGGGCCGGCATCTCTTTCTTCTCACCGTTTGCACGTGGCGGACATCGTGTCGGGATCGGCGTTAGGGCATTCCGTCGGTTCCACCGACGATGCGGAGTTGACCCCACCGGAGATTATCGACGAAGGGCTCGTCGTATGGATGAAAGCGCCGCATTCTTACACGGGAGAGGATGTGGTGGAGATCCACTGTCATGGAAGCCAGGTGGTCTTGCGGCTGGTGTGCGAGGCCTGTATCAGGTCGGGTGCTCGTCTTGCGGAGCCGGGGGAGTTTACGAAACGGGCGTTTTTGAACGGTCGGTTGGATCTCTCTCAGGCCGAGGCGGTGCTGGAGACGATTCGAGCGTCGTCTGAAGCGGCGTTGCGCCTAGCGCAGCGCAATCTTCGCGGAGAACTGGGGTTGCGAGCGAATCAATTACGAGGTCGTTTATTGTCATTGCTTTGCGAGGTCGAGGCGGGCATTGATTTCGGCGAGGAGGATATTTCGTTCATCCAGCGCGATCAATTGGTGAGCTCATTGGAGGAGACACTGGCGGACGTTGAGCGTATTTTAGGCTGTGCTGCATTAGGACGCCGGCTGCGGGAGGGAGCGAGGGTGACGATTGTCGGGCCGCCGAACGTGGGCAAATCCAGCCTGCTGAACGTGCTGTTGGGTGAAGATCGGGCGATTGTCACGGATGTCCCAGGGACGACTCGTGATGTGATAGAAGAATCAGTCGTGTGGGACGGTGTCGCGGTGACCTTGATCGACACGGCCGGTGTTCGTGAGACAGACGATGTCGTTGAACAGGAGGGGATCAAACGAACAAGATCAGCCGTTGAGCAGAGCGATCTTGTCCTTTCTGTATTGGATGCGAGTGCGGCGGGAGCTTGGTCGGACTGGTGCCCGCCGCTGCCGATCGAGAAGCATCAGCGGTTGCTGCTGGTGCTGAATAAGAGCGACCTGGCGGAAGGCGGTGTCGCGGCCGAAGCGGCCGATACGATGGCGCGACGCTTGAGGGCGAAGACCGTCGTCACGTCGGTCCGGACTGGAATGGGTATCGATGATCTGAGGCAGGTGATCCGTGAGGAGCTTACGAAAGGGGTGCTGGAGCCGAAAGAAGGCGTCGTCTTTATCAATGCTCGCCACCGTCACGCTCTGGAGCGGGCGCGAGCGTCGCTTGAGGAGGCGTTGGGCTCTATTCGAAGTGGGAGGGACGCGGAGTTTGTCGCGGTTGATTTGCGAGGAGCGTCCGATGCCCTTGGGGAGATCACGGGGGCGATTACGTCGGACGAGATTTTGAATCGAATTTTTTCAACGTTTTGCATAGGCAAGTAGCAAGGGGCGGTTATCGTGGACGTTGACGTTATTGTCGTGGGGGGCGGTCATGCCGGCTGCGAGGCGGCATTGGCGGCGTCTCGGATGGGTGTGAGGACGCTCTTGCTCACGATGGATCGGACTCGGATCGCGCAAATGTCCTGTAATCCGGCCGTCGGTGGAATCGCCAAAGGGCATTTGGTGAAAGAAATCGACGCCCTGGGCGGTGAAATGGGTCGGAACACCGACCGAGCCGGCATTCAGTTTCGATTCATCAATACGAAGAAGGGGCCGGCGGTCCGTGCGTTACGGGTCCAATGTGATAAGGCGCGCTATCGCGAGGCCATGCAAGAGACGCTGGCCCAAGAGTCTCATCTGATCATTGCCGAAGGAACCGTCGATCGTCTGCTCACCAAGGGAGGAGCGATCGACGGGGTCGTGACGGGGAGCGGCGAGGTGATCAAGGCCAGGGCCGTTGTCCTGACATCGGGTACATTTCTTAAGGGATTAATCCATATCGGCCTGAATCGATTTCCGGCCGGCCGAGCGGGCGAGTCATCCGCGGAGCATTTGACGGATTGCATGCGAGACCTGGGATTTGAGGTGGGGCGTCTCAAGACGGGGACTCCGCCGCGATTGGACAGAAATACAATCGACTTTTCAGTCATGATTCCCCAGCCGGGCGATGATCCCCCGCCCCCCTTTTCTTATCGAACCGAACGGATCGAGCAGCCGCAAGTCCTCTGTCACCTCACGTACACCAATACAAGAACCCATGAGATTATCCGGGAGAATTTGGATCGCTCACCTCTCTACGGCGGTGTGATTAGTTCGACGGGACCGCGCTATTGTCCTTCTATTGAGGATAAGGTGGTGCGTTTCGAAGAAAAGGAGCGGCATCAGATTTTTGTTGAACCGGAAGGATTGGATTCCAACGAGTTCTATCCAAACGGAATCTCTACAAGTCTGCCCGTTGACGTTCAGGCCGAGATTCTCAAAACAATTCCAGGCTTGGAACATGCGAAGATGCTCAAGCCTGGCTATGCGATCGAATACGACTACTTTCCACCCCGACAGTTGATGAGCACGCTGGAAACCAAACTCGTCAGGGGTTTATATCATGCCGGGCAAATTAACGGAACGTCAGGTTATGAGGAGGCTGCGGCGCAAGGCCTTATGGCAGGGATCAATGCAGCTCTCGCAATCAAAGGTGAATCGCCCTTGGTTCTTGACCGATCCCAGGCCTACATCGGGGTCTTGATTGACGACTTGATCACGAAAGACGTCTATGAGCCTTACCGGATGTTCACGTCACGGGCCGAGTATCGACTCCTTCTTCGTCATGGCAATGCCGATCTTCGGCTGATGGAACTTGGATTTCAGGTTGGACTGATTGAGCAGGCGATGTATGAAAGGCTCGTCAAAAAGAAGGCGCTGATCGAAAGAGAGGTCGCTCGTCTGCACGAGCTGAAACCCCGTTTAACAGATTTGGTGCGGATGCGGATTAAAGGAACCGATCTTGAGAATATTTCTCCGACGCAAACGGTAGCCGAGTTGCTAAGAAGGCAAAACTCCACGTATCACGACCTGTTGCATACACTGGATTTGGATGGAGTGGAAGAGCGGGACGTGTCCGAAGAGGTCGAGGTCCAAGTGAAATATGACGGCTATATCCGTCGTCAGCTTCAGCAAATAGAAAAATTCAAAAAACTGGAAAAGAAATCGATCCCTCCAGATTTTAACTACAATGCAGTCACTGGGTTTTCGCGAGAGGTGAGGGAAAAACTCAGGAAGATACAGCCGGAGACTGTTGGACAGGCATCAAGAATTTCCGGAGTCACTCCTGCCGCTATTTCACTTCTCTTGGTGGCGCTAGAAAAAGGGAAGCACTCGTCTCCTCGAGCCGCCAACTCATAATCATCAAATCCGTTCCCGTTCCGCAATAATATTGTGTTGACCAGAGGATCGATCTTCGCGTAAGTGTTCCACGTGGAACAGAGCTCTTCTTTGTCAACACTACTCGAACAGTGTTCTCAAGAAATAGGGGTTCCATTGAGGCCAGAGCAGGTAAAACAACTGCTGGTTTATTTCGATCAGCTCAAAACATGGAGTCAATCAGTCAATTTGACCGGTATCAGAGATGATCGAGAAATTATTGTGAAGCATTTCGTTGATTCGCTCGCATACCTCTCTGTCGAGCCGATAAAAAAAGGGGCGTGGTTACTGGACGTTGGGACAGGGGCTGGGTTTCCTGGGGTCCCTCTCAAAATCGTTCGAAACGACTTGCACGTCACTCTTGTGGAACCCGTCAAAAAGAAAGTTTCTTTCCTGCTCTCCGTAATTGGGATTTTGCGCCTGAAGCAGATTAGTGTGTTCTGCGGAACGCTCAGACAATTTATTGCTCAATCAAAGCTTTTTCATGCAAAGCCTTTTCATAAATTTGACTACATTACAACTCGTGCTTTGAAGCCCGATGAAATTTTTGAACAGGGAGAGAGGCTCTTGGCCAATCACGGCAAGGTCGTGCTGTATTTGACTAAGCCATTCGATCGATTGGCTTATCCTGAATGGATATTGACTGGGGAGCGGGAATTCGATCTTCCAATGAAGTTCGGGCGTCGAGCCATCTCGATCCTTGAACACTCTTCATGAAAAGCACTCAAGTCAGTTCCACGTGGAACAGAGATAGATTTTTGATATAAGTATTTGAATATATGAGAAAAATAGTCGCGGTTGCTAATCAGAAGGGTGGAGTAGGGAAGACAACAACGTCCGTGAATTTGGCGTCGGCCGTTGCGCTTGAGGGGCGGTCGGTCCTCTTGGTCGATTTCGATCCTCAAGGAAATGCCACGAGCGGCCTGGGCATTGATCCTCGATCGCTTCGGCATACCGTGTACCATTCCTTAATCAAGGACGGATCCATTCAAAATGTTCGAGTGGAAACCCTCGTTCGGAATCTGTTCATCCTCCCCGCGAATGCCGATCTTGCCGGGGTTGAGATTGAATTGGCTCATATCGAAAATCGCGAACGGTACTTGAAAGATGTTTTGGGAGAGTTGGCGGGTGATTATGACCTTATCCTTATTGACTGCCCGCCGGCCCTCGGCATTCTGACGATCAATGCGCTGACGGCCGCGAAAACGGTCTTGATTCCGGTTCAGTGCGAATACTACGCCATGGAGGGGCTCACGCGTCTGGTCTCCAGTATCGAGCGAGTGCGTCAGTCGTTCAATCCTGATCTAAGCATTGAAGGGATCATCTTGACGATGTTCGACTCGCGCAATACCTTGGCCCGGCAGGTGGCCGAGCAGGTTCGGGCCCACTTCAAAGAAAAAGTGTACCGCACGGTCATTCCACGCAATATCACGCTGGCCGAGGCGCCGAGTTATGGGCGTCCAGGCATACTGTACAATGCGGCATCGTCGGGATCACAAGCCTATATCGCTTTAGCGAAGGAGTTTCTCGCCCATGGAGAAGAAAGCGCTCGGGAAAGGACTTGACGCCCTTTTGCCATCTTTGCCGGGAACCCATCCGGTTGAGGGGAGCGATATCCAGTATTTGCGAGTGGAAGACATTGTTCCGAACCGGTATCAGCCTCGGCAACATTTCTCTCCGGAAGAACTCGCTGAATTGGCTGCGTCCATTCATGAGACGGGCATGCTCCAACCGATCATGGTCAGGCGAAAAGGGGACGGGATCTTCGAGCTGATCTCGGGGGAGCGACGGTGGCGCGCTTCAAAAGAGGCCGGGCTCAAAACCGTTCGAGCGATCGTCAGAAATTGCAGCGATGAAGAAGCGATCCTGATCGCCTTGATCGAGAATCTTCAACGCTCGGACTTGAACCCTATGGAAATCGCGAGAGCATACTTGAGAATGATGAACGAGTTCGGGCTCACGCACGAGATGATCGCCAAAAAAGTCGGATGCGATCGGTCGTCCGTTGCGAACGCCGTTCGATTGACCAATCTTCACCCGGAGGTCCAGAAATTTGTCGAGAATCAAGCCCTATCGGCCGGCCATGCCAAGGTGATCCTCGGCATCGAGTCTCCGGAGTTGCAGCTTGAGATTTCTCAAAAGGTCGTCGCTCAGGGGCTCTCGGTGCGAGAGACCGAAAAAATGGTGGCGTCAATCTTGCGCGGCAACAGACGGAATCGCAGGGCGGCCCACGATCAATACCGCCTGGATCTCGAATCAAAACTCCAGAAAAAGCTAGGAACCAAAGTGATGATTCAGCCTCGAGGCAAGGGCGGGAAAATTATCATTCGCTACTTCTCCCCTGAAGAGCTGGAAGGAATTGTCGAAACGGTCCTGTCATAATTCGCCGAGTTCCAATGAACGAAGGGGGAGCACGTTAAGGCGAAAACGAAAAAGTTGCTTTTTCCCTCGGCTGCGCTTAATTTACTCCGCCAAGTAGCCGATACTACACAGGTCCGGGCTCGCCCTGGTTTCACATAAACAGGATTTCAAATTGACTTGCGTGTGTAACGATGAAGGACGTGCCATAGAGATGAACGTCGACAGCATGGCGACATAACCATGAGGAGGGATCCCCATATGTGGAAACAGGACAAGCCGGACAACAGTTCATCGACGACACAAGATGCGGAAGCTCTTATGACGGCGCCGAGGTCTCAGCGGACCGAAATGGGAGAAGAGATCAGTGCGTTCGTTGGAAAAGGAGTCGATTTCAAAGGCACGATCACCTATCAAGGGACCGTCAGGATCGACGGTTCGGTCGAAGGGGAAATCCAAACGGATGGCATTCTGCTTGTCGGAGAAGAGGCGGTGCTCAAGGCGAAGGTCACGGCGGGGACGATCGTCTGCAAAGGAAAAATAACCGGGGACATCGTTGCCAAGGAAAAAATCAAATTGCGGGCGCCGGCCGTCATTACCGGAGGCGTGAAGACTCCGATGCTGTCAATGGAAGAAGGAGTCATGTTCAATGGGACGCTCGAGATGTCGGCCGTTTCGCGAGACACGCAACGCGAGCCTTCGCTCCGGGCGATTCCACAGGGGGATCAGCCGGTTGTCAAACGTATCACGGCATAGATGCTGATCCGAGCGAATGGGACATGCTCGCAGCACGTTTTTTGAGGTGAACAAAATCGTGGGGCGGATGAACGACTCTGAGCCGTCCCACGTGACTACGATGTGCTGACAATCGGGAACCGCAATGGCCGAACCGCTGGATTGAGAGAGGCCCGTCGGTTTTTTGCTAGGCAGCCGGTTGCTCATTCGTGAGTCGGGCTTCTCGGTGCGAAGCTGCTGCTTTATCAGAAAAGGAGCTTGAAAGGCTGATGTGGCCCATCGGTGGGGAGGACAAGTCAAAAACAGGAAGTGGGAGCGAGAGTCTGACGTTTCTCGCGAAGGGAGTCGATTTCAGAGGGGTTATCCATTTTGAGGGGACCATTCGAGTCGATGGGCGACTTGAGGGAGAGGTTCATACGAATGGAACTCTGATCGTGGGAGAGCAGGGGGTCATCAAGGGACTCATCTCAGCGGGAACCGTCATGACGAGCGGAAAAATAAACGGGACAGTGACTGCTTTGGAGAAGGTCCAAATCAACAAGCCTGGGATTTTGATCGGAGACGTTCGAACGGCGGCGATCGCCATAGAAGACGGAGCCCATTTCCATGGCATGTGCGATATGGGGGCCCATAAGTGGGTTGAAGACCAGCCATCCTCTCCGGCTGCAAAAAATCCTCATGACCTCCATGATCTGACGGCCCACCGCGTGCGAGCCAGATCGACCGGCCACTAGCGCTGTTGCCGGGATCTCAATACAATGTTTCACCTATGAGTCGTCCCACGATCCTTCTTGGCATGAGCGGTGGAGTGGATAGTTCCGTCGCCGCAGCCCTCCTCGTTCGTCAGGGCTACGCGGTACAGGGCGTCACGCTCCAGGTTTGGGAACCGGAAGAAACGAGTCAGCCTACTTCCAAAAAATGGCAAGAGCGCGGATGCTGCAAGATCGGCATCGCCAAATATGTGGCCCAGCGGCTTGGCATTTCCTATGAAGTTGTCGACACCCGCGACGACTTTCGGGACAACGTGATCGCGGATTTTGTCAGAGCGTATAAGGAAGGGATTACGCCGAATCCATGTGTGCGATGCAACGAACGAGTCAAAATTCGCCGACTCATTGAACTGGCGGATAGCCGAGGAATTGAATTCGTCGCGACCGGTCATTATGTCCGCCTTGCAAGGACCAACGCAGGACTGACCCTCCAGCGGGCCGTTGATCTCAAAAAAGACCAGAGCTATTTCCTGTATCGTTTGAATCCTGCCTGGCTCCCGCGGCTTCTGTTTCCCATAGGAACCATGCAAAAGAGCGATGTCTGGAGAGAGGCCGAAGCCTTGGGACTTCCGGCCGATGAAATGAAGGAAAGCCAAGAAATCTGTTTTGTCAGCCAGGGCGACTATCGCGCGTTTCTTGAGCGGGAAGATCCTGCAATCCGCAACCCGGGACAATTTCTCGATCAAGAAGGACGCTCTCTGGGAAGACACGATGGCATTGCCTTCTATACGCCGGGCCAACGACGTGGGTTGGGTGTTGCAACGGGCCGTCGGCTGTATGTCCAACAGGTTCGTCCCGTCACGAATACGGTCATCCTCGGTCCGGAGGAATCGCTGTACAACGACGAGTGCGACGTCGAAGATCTCAACGTCTTCGACCATTCTCTGTCTCAGCGCGTCACGGACATTCAGGTCAAGGTACGCTACGCGACGCCAGCCGTGTCCGCCACGCTGTATCCACGCGCCGGCTCGTCCGCGCGTCTCCAATTTCTTGAACCGCAGAAAGCCTTGTGTCCTGGGCAGTCCGCGGTGTTTTATCGGGGAGATCACGTGCTGGGCGGCGGGATCATCAGCGGAATCATCAGAATAGGCTCTGAACGTTGAGTCCTCGAGCAAATTCCGCTTGTCCCTTCCCCTTCCCTTGACTTCCCTCGCGACATTCAGCTAGCCTCTCTGTAGCGCGGTCGAAAAAATTCTGCTCTTCTCGCCTCATTGAGGTCAGGTATGTTCGGCTCTTTCGGATGGATGGAACTGCTCCTGATTCTGTTTATCGTGCTGATCATTTTCGGCGCGGGCAAACTCCCGCAACTGGGCGAGGGATTAGGCAAAGCCATCAAGGGTTTCAAGAAGACCATGCACGAAGCGGATGCCATTGACGTCACCCCGGGGGAACCTCCGCAGGCCCAGGCTGCATCCTCCACTCAAACGCACACGCAAGCGGCCAACGCTCCGCCGTCCGGTTCTCCAGGCCATCCCGAACACATCAAACAAGGATAGTGGCGTCCGTGTGAAAAAGTGGGAAAACGAAAGGAAGTTTTTCTGAATCACCGTGCCGTGTCAGTCGATGTGATGTATGTTCGGCCTAGGAACCGGCGAAATTCTCATCATTCTGGTCATTGCCTTTCTCTTGTTCGGCCCCAAACAATTGCCCGAGGTTGGGCGTCAAGTTGGAAAGGCCGTCAAGGGACTGAAGGATGCAACGGAAGATCTCAGGAAGTCCGTCGAGCCGGAGTTGAACCTCCTTCAACAGGAAATGAAGATGGCGGAGCAGGATTTTCAGGCCACCCTCAAAGAAACGGAGGACGAGATCAGTGCTGCAGGTACTCAGACAGAGGATAAGACCGCCCCTCAGACACGCCAAACATAACATCGTGCGTCTCCAATAACCGCGGGTCCCTCGACCATTGCTCCACGCTTAGCAGACATGAAGATGGGTTCATCGTTTGTCGGATTGCTCAACGGCGCGCGGCTCTCTCAATCCATTCGACGATGTGTTCGATGGAAAAGAGAAACGCGAACGATTCTCAGGCCCCTCATTCTTTTGATCGGGTCGCTGCTTTCTCTCAGTTCGACCGGCCACGCGGCATTTGAGATTCCTGAAGGAGAGCGGATTACGAATATTATCGTCATCGGACGCGGCATTCCCCTGAAAGAGCAATACGAGCTCTTTGATCCGCACATCGGAAGGAACTTTGACATCAAGAACTTTTGGATTCGGGCGGACCTTCGGGTGCGGCCCGAATATCGAAATAACCTCTGTTTCGGCGGTGGGATCGGGGGGAACGGAGCCACGGCGGGAAGCTGTAATAGTCCGACCGGCCTCGCCAATCATCTTCCCGGCCATGCCAATGATTCCTACGTTCAACAGATGACCCGGTTGGGTATCGGGTACGATCTTTCTCCCGATGTGAATTTCTACTTGGAATTCATCGATTCCCGGACTTGGGGGGGCAACCAAGATCCGATCACTCACACGTGCGGTCCGGCGTTGGCTTCCGGCAGATCGTCCTGTTCGCTTGGAATTCGCGCCGGCTACATGCTCATCCGCAACTTCGCCGGCATTCCCGGCCTTGGCCTCAAGGCCGGAAGGCAATATCTCGTCTTTGGAGACCAGAGTTTATTGGGCCACTTTGACTGGGCGAATACCGGTTTCTCCTTCGACGGCATCATGACCAACTACAGCACCAAGTTCATGGATTCATCCTTCGGCTGGTTTCGGCTGGCGGAAACGGATCTTCCTCAAGGAGCGCCGCTCGGCAGCGGAGGACCGAATCTTCCAGGAACCGGCCAATCGCAAAACGCCCATGGGGATATCGACATGCTGGTGTTTTATAACCAGATCAAGGCGGTTCCCTGGACGCTCATTGAACCGTTCTACATCTACTATAAAAACAACCTCGGCGCGGACAACAGTAACGCACAAGGCCTCGGAACGCCAAAGCATGGGAACCAGACCCGCCACGTGATCGGCAATCGGATCGCCGTCAAGAAGGGCGGCTTCGACTTTTCCAACGAGATCGTTTATCAATTCGGGCAGATGGGAGACACCGGCCAGGCGGTCGAACCCTGTGGTCCTACCGGAACACAATACAAATGTCTCAGCATCAATGCCTGGGCCACCAGAAACTGGATCGGCTATACCTTTTATGAGTGGGCGTGGAAGCCGCGCTTCGCCCTCAATTTTGATTATGCCTCGGGTGACGGCCGCGCCAACTGCACCTTAAACGCCGCCTATGGAAGTTGCTCGACCGCCAACACTTTTGAAAATTTCTATCCTACCAACCACATTCACATGGGCTATATGGATGTCATGGGATGGAAAAACACGTTGACATGGTCGGCCAATTTCCAGGCTCGTCCGACCAGGGATGATCACATCGAAATCTGGTACACCCATTTGAATCTCGCCAACGCCCGGGACAATTGGTATCGGGCCAGCCAGGGGGTCTATGTCTATTCCAAGGCGGACAATACCGCCAACCACATCGGAAGCGAGGTGGACTTTACCTGGACCCACATGTTCATGGACGGCAAACTCGCCTTTCAGACGTCTTTTGCGTACATGTTCACAGGCCCCTATATCCGAGAGAACTTGGGCACCACCAAGGACCAGACCTGGGCCTATGCGCAATTGTGGTTGAACTTCTAGGGGCAAATTGGAAGGGTCTGTTCGTATGCGGCGCGCCTTGTCACCGCGCTGTTTTTCAACGTCCCACCGAATATCGAGCCGCCGGCCGTCAGCAAAACTTCCCGGCCGTCATGAATCGTTCCCGCAACTCGTCATAGGTCCGTGTGACGGGAAATTGTGGAAACTCTTTCGGCAGGTGCTCGGGAGGTCTGAAGAAGAACCCGGCGTCTGCTTCCTCCAGCATGGCCGTATCGTTGTAGGAGTCTCCCGCGGCGATGATCAGAAAATTCAGGGTTTTGAAGGCTGCCACGGAATGCTTCTTTTGGTTCTGCATCCGCATGTGGTAGTTGACGATGCGACCGGAGTCGTCCACCTCCAGTTGATTGCAAAATAAGGTGGGAAACCCCAACTGTCTCATCAACGGAAGCGCAAATTGGTAAAACGTATCGGACAGGATAATGACCTGGCATCGTTCACGGAGCCATCCAAGAAACTCGGCGGCTCCCTCCAAGGGGCCCATAGCGGCAATGACCTCTTGAATGTCGCCCAGCGTGAGATGATGACGATCTAAAATCGCCAGACGTTGTTTCATGAGCTTGTCGTAGTCCGGCATTTCGCGGGTCGTGATTTTCAAATCCTCGATACCGGTCTTCAACGCAACGTTGATCCAGATTTCAGGGACCAGCACTCCTTCCAGATCCAAACAGACCATCACGGGCTTGTTCATCGGTCAGATTCTCCCATTCTTGTCAATGAACTCCTGCTGAACTCCACTTGTTCGAATTGGCCTGTCCTGAGGCAGCTTGGTTGGTGCGCCGTTCCGATCCTGACTGAGGAACCGCCATATTTTGTCGAGGGCGGCCTCAAGCAGGGCAAAACCCTGCCACGTCCGTTCACTCTCGGGTTGGTGGCGTTCGACCCAGTTTTTGATGATGGGGAGAGGGATCATCCGAGGCGGAGTACCGGTCAGGTCACCCCACAGCAATCCCAAGACGGTACTGACGCGAATGGGAACCGGAAGGGCGTCAACCGGGTTGTCGACCATATCTTGACAATAATCCGGCGGCGAGGTGACCAGCAGTTCCCGGCAGGCGGAGGGCCGTTCGTCGTAGATCGAACACACCTCGTCCTCAAGAAACGGGCATGGCATCCTCAGGGAATAGTACGCCTCATTCAGAGGAGCCAGTTCGTCATCATCCAGCGGTCGCTCAGATTCTCCCACGTCAAGAAGCCGTTGCCAGATGCCATGGGATAGAAGGAGAGATTTGGATCGTTCCAACCGCGCGGCAATACGATCTTGTTGTTCAACAGGCAACAGGCGAATAACCTCCATCAATCGAAAGGCCTCCGGGGGAGAGAGCGGAACCAACATCCGGCAGCAGGCCGCGCATCCTTTGGCACAGGAACAACGCCGACCTTCTTCGGAGGTTCGAGTTACTTCCAACCGCTGAGCTTCTTCTCCCAATTGCCGTAATAAAGGAGTGATGGCGGTGACAGGGACAAAAGCAGTGGGAACGTCCACCATTGTCGTCACATGGCCCGCCGCCGTCCGGATTGAGATCTCGTATTGTTCGGTTGGACGAGTAGTCGACACGACATTTCTCATGACTTGTGAGAGCCGTGACGATCTTAGAGAACGGACCGGCGGCCGGTCAACTGGAGCGACCGGACTTTGCCCGCTTGCTCCATTCCGGGAGAAATCCGATAATGGAGCATGGAAACGGCTCCGCCATTTTCGGGTCATGTCATCGGACTCCTGAAAGCCTATATGCAGGACCTGGTCGAACAGGCCGTGCAGGAGGAACTCGCCACCGAGCAATTTGGATTCAGTCCCACACCCTACCGACCCCATGACGCCATTTCCGATCTGCTCGCCCTGCTGGATGACCGTATCGAGTCCGAGGGAATCCAAGTCGGTCTGTCTGAAACCTTTCTCCACAGCATGTGGAGCTTGTGCGACGAGGTCGCCCCGCACGTGCATGAGCGCGTCTGGATGGAGGAAAACATCGACGGGGAGCAACAAGGGATCGGAAAGGCGAAAACCAGGGAAATGACGTATCGAGTCCTGATCGAGTTAATAGAAAGGCGCTCCCGTTAGGAGCGGCCTCTCCGTGTTGAGAGGAGAGGGGACTTTCTTTTCCAGTGAGGAGTCGAAGTGCCGATAACAAGGTCGAACGAGCGAGGGGATCAGGCTATGGCCGTGCGATACTGGCTGATGAAATCGGAACCCTCCGCCTTTTCCATAGATGACTTGCAGAACGCCCCCAAACAGACGACCTGTTGGGACGGTGTGCGGAACTATCAGGCGCGGAATTATATGCGGGAAATGGCCGTCGGCGATTTGGTGCTTTTCTATCACAGCAACGACAACCCGCCGGCGGTGGTCGGAATCGCTCGTGTCGTGAAAACCGCCTATCCGGACCCCACGCAATTCGATAAGAAGGACAAACACTATGATTCGGCCAGCCGTCCCCCCGATCCTCGATGGGACATGGTGGACATCCAGTACGTGAGGAAACTATCCCGTCCCCTTTCTTTGCATGAATTACGGAAAGAACGGCCTCTTCGGAACATGGTCCTGCTCCAAAAAGGGTCGCGCCTCTCGGTGCAGCCGGTCAGCCGGCAGGAGTGGGAGCACATCCTATCACTGGAAAAGTCCGCCGAGTAACTCGAGAAGAGCGAAGGAAAGACGTGCCGACCTACGTACTGGCTTTGCCGTCATCCATGTACCGATGCTGCCAGTCCAGCCAGGCATGGCCCAGCTCATGGGCCAGGATGTATCGGCGACGGGTGACGGGGAGCCGTTTGCGGATATAAATGGTCTTTGATTCGTCATCCCAGATGCCATCGGCATTCTCGTCGCGCCTGTCCATTTCCGCGTCTGACAGTTGTCTCACGGTAATCCGATACCCAAATGGCAACACGATTCGTGAGGGGATACGCAACAACCGCTTTCTTTCTTTGACAATTCCCGCCATGGCCTCCCTCGTTTGTCTCAATACACGATTTAGCCTATCATATGCACCCATCCGAAATAACGAGCATTTTCATTATGTAATTCAATGCGTTGCGAGTCTCGACCTCGCGAGTGCGCAACGAACGTGGGATTGCCGGAAGGCCCTCGTGCAGGGGAGTGCCACAGTTGGAGAACAGGACGCGGGAGGATCACGAGGCTGACGCCTGACAGAGCCGGCCAAGCAATTCTCAGAGCTGTCGGCCTGTGAGAGCGAAGAATTCCAAGCCGGCTTCTTGATCATATGAAGGATCAAAGAAGGAACCGGCTGGTTTCAAATCGATGTCTATCTCGATTCAGCAGCGGGATCAGCTATTCATGGCGCAGGACCGATAGGGGAGGCTGGCCAAGAATTCGATAGGTGCTTAGAAAGCCGACCATCGTCGTCAGAGCCATGGTTGCGAAGAGGCTCCAGACGAGAATCAGTGGCTGGAGGCTCCAACCGAGATCAAATATCAGGGACAGGGCCGCCCACGACAAGGCGCTTGCCAGCAGGATTCCCGACAGTCCCCCCAGGGCCCCCAACAGGGCGTACTCAAGGGCGAACGTTTGCGCGAGGACCCCGCGCGTCGCTCCCAAGGCTTTCAGAATCAGAGATTCGTAAAGCCGCCGATAGCGCGTCGCAGCCAGCGCGGCCGCCATCACGAGACTCCCGGACAGAACACAGAACAAGGCCACGGCCTGGATGGCAAGAGACAGCCGATCGACCACTTGGGCGAAACTACCGAGAACGTCTCCGACGTTGATGGCTGTCACATTGGGAAACGAGGAGACCACTGCCTGCTGGAGCGCCACTTCTTCCGACGGGGGGACACGAACGGTGGCGACATAGGTATGCGGCGCTCCGTCCAATGCGCCGGGGGAAAAAATCATATAGAAGTTCGTCGAGAAGTTGCCCCATTCGACGTGTCGAATGCTGCGCACCTCTCCGCTGACGGGCGTGCCCTGGATGTCAAATTCTACGGAATCGCCTATTTCAAGGCCCAGTTGTTTGGCCGCGTCTTCCTCGAGCGAGATGAGGGGGGTGGCGAAAGCTTGACCGGGCTTCCACCATTCGCCGCGCACGATTGTGTTGTCCTTGGGAAGGTCTTGGAGGAAGGTCAACGCGTACTCGCGGGACAGGAACCAGTTCTTTCGCGCCTCTTCCTTGTCCGCCGATTGCTCTTGCCGATCCTCCCGCTCGGACATCGCGTCGATCGTGATCGGAACGCCCTTCAAGGCGGAAATCCGTGCGCGCACCAGCGGCGTCAACTGTGGCGCCCGATCGCCCGATCGAGCGCGCAGGAGAGCGGCGAATTCTTCCGCCTGATCAGGCTGGATGTCGATAAAGAAAAAAGAAGGAGAATCGGTCGGCCGACTCTCGTTCATCTGATCGAGCAGCGCCCGTTCAACGAGCGCCACCGTGGTCATCACCATGACGCCCATTCCGACGGCGATCGTGATGCCGGTGACCTGATTGCCGGGACGTTTGATGTTGCCGACCGCCTGGCGCAAAGGGAGATACTGGGGGTGAGACCATTTCTTGAGGCTGAAGAGCGCGAGACGGGCTGAAAGCCCCAACAGCAAGACCGCGACGGCAAACGAGAAAATAAAAAGAGCGCCGATCTTCCAGGACCCGGCTTGCCACATGGATAATAACGTCAATCCGATCCCGATCCCCAAGAACGCAAGCAAGCCCGCCTTATCGAACGTTTTTCCAAACATCCGCCATCGAACCGTTGCCGGATGATCTAATGGGCGGAAGGGGTCGACGTCGCGTCGAAAAATCCACGCTGGCTTGACGTCGCGGATCGTCAGCAAGGGCCAGAGGGTAAAAAGCAGCGAAGACAGGACGCCGAGCGTCAATCCCTTGAGAAAGGGGGCTGGAGAAAGGAAGAGCCTGCTCTCGGAAAACCCCAATTGATCGAGAAGAGCCGAGCTTATCAGCGCAGTAAAGACCCATGGCAATCCTTGGTAGAGAAGCACGCCGATGAACAGCCCGACGGCGCTCCCCATCAGTCCAAGACCCACGGCTTGCAGCACGTACGTTCCAATGATGGTCGGGGAATCCGCGCCGATCGTTTTGAGAATGGCGATCGTGGCAAGCTTTTCTCGGACAAAGGCGTGAACGGAAGTCGCGACCCCCGCTCCCCCCACGAACAGGGCCGTCAATCCGATCAGACCCAAATAACGGGTCAGTTGCTCCACGGACCGTTTCAATTGCGGTTGCGCGTCGCGATATCCCGTGACGCGCGCCGCGTCGGACGCAAGCCGCCCGCGTAATTCGTACAACAGCGATTCGGCCGACAGAGAGTCGGGAAGCTTGAGCAGGTAGCGCTCGCGGATCCGACTTCCCACTTTGATCAGCTCGGCCTCGTGGAGTCCCTCTTGAGATATGAACACGCGGGGGCCGAGACTGAACATGTTCGCCACGCGATCCGGCTCCGTCCTGACGACGCCGGTAATGACGAATCGTCCTTGACCGATCTTGAGCCGATCGCCTACGGTAAGCCCCATTCTGATTAACAGAGACTCCTCAACAACCACTCCGAAGCAAGGATGATCGGGGCATGCGCGAGCTTGGGGGCGAAGAAGGTTCCCCAACTTCTCGTCAGGCTCCAGACGGAGCGAGCCATAGAGCGGGTATTGCGGTTCGACGGCCTTGAGCTCGATGATTTGCGTCGGTCGCCCCGCCGTCGGGAAGGAAGCGTTCGCCGCCATGGCGATGAGCTCGCTGATGTGTGTCGCAATCACGCCGCGATCGTGAAGCGAATCCAAAACCGCCCGGCCCTCCGCGCTGATTTGCCTGGTCAACCGGATTTCGAGGTCGCCTCCCAGAAGGCTGCGCGCCTCTTTGGTGACCGCTTGGTCGACTTGGGTTCCAAAAAGAGAGACGCCGGTCAAGGCTCCCACGCCGACGGCGATACAGATCAAAAAATACAGAAAGTGTCTCCAGGCCGCGCGTGTTTCGCGCCACGCCATCTTTAGGGCGAAGAGTGTCATCGTAATGATCCGCTCATGGTGCCGGCTGGCATGCGTAGAGGAGGCGAAGTCTCATTCGGCGTTTCCTTGAGAGACGAGGAGGTCCGAGGGAAGTGCGGAAGCAAACAACGAGTCCGATTCCACACGACCGTCGCGCAGGGCGACCACCCTCTGCATCGAGGCCGCCAGGGCGTGATCGTGAGTGACAAGCACCAGAGTGGTTCCATGGTCGCGGTGAAGCGAGAGCAAAAGGTCGATGATCTGCGAGCCGGTCGCGCTGTCAAGGTTTCCGGTCGGCTCGTCGGCCAAGAGAATGGGAGGGCGGCAGGCAAACGCGCGCGCCACGGCGACCCGCTGTTGTTCGCCTCCGGATAACTGCACCGGATAATGTCCCATACGATCGGACAACCCGACGGCCGTCAATAAATCCGCCGCCCGCCGGTCGGTATCGCGCGCTCCGCTCAATTCCAAGGGGACCATCACGTTCTCAATGGCCGTCAGCGTCGGAATCAAATGAAACGATTGAAAGATGTACCCGATTTTCTCTCGGCGAAACCGGGCCATCTCCACTTCTGAGAGCGTCGTGATATCGGTTCCATCAAGCTCGATCGATCCGATTGTCGGGCGATCGAGGCCGGCCATTAGTCCCAACAGGGTGGATTTTCCACTTCCTGAGGGACCCACGATGGCGACAGACTGTTTGGGGGGAATCCATAAAGAGATTTCCTTCAAAATGGACACGGACCGGCCGGCCGCCGGAAGGGTCATGGAGACGTTGGTCACTCTGATCATGGATGCATCACGTGTTCAGATCAAGTCTGAGGGTATTATACTGTATGCGGCGAAGGGAGACGGATCATTGCGTCAAATTATGACCGAAGGCCGGCGTGCGTATCGGATCTGGGTTGCCGTGCTCATTCTGCTGCTCCCCACGCTGACGGTACGGGGAGAATCGACCGGAACAACGGAGATCAAACCTCGTATCGTGGCCTTCGGCGACAGCCTCACGGCCGGGCTTGGAGTCAAGAGGGATGACGCCTATCCGGCTCAGCTTCAAAGGCGATTGGAAGAGCTTGGGTTCCGGTATCAGGTGATCAACGCCGGTGTGAGCGGCGATACGACGGCCGGGGGGCTCCGGCGTGTAGGCTGGGTCCTCTCCGCCAAACCGGAAATCGTCATCTTGGAGCTCGGCGCGAACGACGGGCTCAGAGGCCTGAGTCTTGAACAGACGAAAAACAACCTTGACCACATCATCCGACAATTGCGGGAAGCCGGCGCGACCGTCATTCTGGCCGGCATGAAACTGCCCCCCAACTACGGGCAAGAGTACACGGAACAGTTCGAATCAATCTATCCGGCCCTTGCGAACCGGTACCGTCTTCCGCTGATTCCCTTTTTTCTGGAAGGGGTCGCCGCTTCTTCGAAGCTGAATCAGGCCGACGGCATTCATCCGACAAAAGAAGGCTATGAGATTGTCGTCGAGCAGGTCCTGAAAGTCCTCAAACCTATCCTTGAGGAGCGAAAGCGGAAATTCTAAAAAACACACCATCCCCTTTACAGGGATGATGCACACGCGAGGCCTCCCCCTCGATTCAGTTGGGGCCCGAGGAGAGACATTCGTTGCCGCTGTTCAAGGAGCTACGCCCTGAAATCAGGATTTCTTGAAGAAGGTATCGTAGACGCCGTAGCCGAGAACAATCGCGATCAATGTGTAGTAAAACGCGGTAATCCCACTATAGTCCGGGGGACCGCCTTCGGCGGGAGCGTTGGCCATGACCGTTAACGGGGCGGCAAGCCAGCCGGCTGCCGCGAAGATGCTCATCCATAATCCTTGTTTTCTCATGTCTGCCCTCCAAGCGACAAAAAGATTCCTCGCCAGGGGGCCGATTCTACTGGAACTGACCACGGTGCGCAAGGGGGCGGAAAGGAGAAGTTATCAACCGATTGCTCTCCTCCGTGAGCATCGGTTCATTTGAGCGGAGGCTGTTTCAACGAGAGGTGAAGGGAGTCGGCGAGCTCGTGAAAGGAGTCGGTCAGTGCGTCGAGATGAGCGGCTTTGTTCAAGAGTTCGCGCGCGGCCGTCCGAATCTCCGCCTCCTGCCCCATCACTTCTTCAACCAGCCCGGCGGCTTGGGCTAAGGTCGTCTGATACCGCGCCGCCTCGCGTTGCAGGGTGTGCAACGCAGATTGGGCGGCTTTCGCTTCCGCGATCGATGCCTGGAGTTGCTGAGATAATCGATCGAGATAGGCCTCGCGATCTCTCATTTCAGCTTGAAGATCCAGCAGCGCCTGCTGGTTTTCGCGCCGGCGGAGTTCCAAGTCGGTCAGACTTGTGATCCACGTCCGTACCGCTCCGGGATCCAGGAGGGGCGGAGCCGGAATCTCGCCGCCGTCTTCAATCGCTTTCATCGCCGGATCAAGCCATGCCACGAATTGCATGACGTCACTCAATTTAATATCGGGAACGGACGATGGTTTCGGTGGAGCAGAATCGGATTCATTCATGGGGGATGGCTCCGGCGGAGCGGTTGTAGCGCGGGAGGTCTTGCCCTTCTGCGGCTGCCGAGGTTGCGTCCAGCGATGGTACTCCAGTAATGCCGCGATACAGTGCCGGCACATCGGCTCTTCGGAAAGCGTGCACGAACACTTGGAAACCAGATGGCCGTCTTTGAGTTTGATCGTCTGCTCATACAGCCCTGAGTGCCCGATAACGGCTGCGGAGATCTGTGTCTCGTCCGCGTCGACGATGCGAACTCGGTTTTCCGTCATGTACTGGCGCCCGATTTGGAAGGCGCCGGCTGCGACCACGGACTCGATCATCGGCGGATCCAGCAAGCCAAGCCGCTCGGCGCTGCAAGCGATTTTGTATCGCATCTTTCCCAAAATGATCCCGCCCAAAATGATGCCGCCGCGAGAATGGCCTTAGTCTGCCGAGGCCGTGCAGGACTGTCAAGAAATGAGGAGTTTGATGTGCTATCGGACGGGAAGCCGAGAGACGTGGGGAGATCGCGGAGTCGCCTATCGGCAACGTTGAGGAGGACCTTTTTTGCTCATCGGCGTCAACCAGATGTAGTCTGCGATCCGTTCGCGCATCTGTTCACGGAGCTCGTCGGTTTTGGTGCCATCAAATGACATGAGATAGACGGTCGTCTGCTTGACTTGGCCGGAAAAACGTCTGGCCACGCGTTGAGGAACGGGCAGTCCGTATTGGATATGGCCTCCTCCCGTGTAGCTCACGATGATCCGACGGGCCTTTTCCTGAGACCGGCGCAGGTCGTTGAGGCTCGTCGCGATCGTCATGGCCATTCCCTCGTCGCGGACCATCGACGCCTCGTACATCGACTGAAAATGATTCTTGCTTCCTCCTCCGTGACACCGCTGAATCTGATCGAGGATCCGTGCGCGGTAGGCCGGATCGTCGACGATCTCTTCCTGATGAAGACCCCACCGTTGCCATTCCGGATCCTTCCGAGCTTCGGCCAGACCGACCTTGACGATTTGACGGATCAATGGCCTGGGGGGATTCATGGCTCGAACGGACAAGCCGTGGGTTCGTGCGAAGGCCACCAGCGGCTCGTAATCCTCAAACGCTCCCCCCCAGTTTTGAGTCCAGCGGACCTGTGCGAGGAAGTCGCTTTTCGACAGGTTCTTATTCGACACATAATCGTCCAACGCCCCCTGGCCGTCCCATCCGAACATTTCCATGCCGATGACGGGCTTAACGCCGTTGGACCGCAAGTGCTCTAAAATTCGCAAGGCGGCTTCAATGTGATACGCATGGTAGTGCTCTTCGCCCACGTATATGACGTCATAGAGAGTCAACTCATTCAACCAATCGGCGGTCGAAAGCATCCGGCCCGTTCGCGTGTCCAGCACCTGCCACGGTCGCCATTCGCCCGCTGTATCCAAATCGGAAACTTGGCGCCCGTGCTGAAGACAACCGATGCTCACCGTGAACACGAGGACCAAAACCGCTACGTGAAAGGGGTGGTATCCTCGACCGATATTGTCGCGGCGGAGACGTTTGGCAAGCATGGTTCACTCCTATCACACCGTCGGTGGGGGGACAAGTGTGCCGTGTCGCAATTGGCGATTGAAATGATCGCTGCCGACACGATTACAACAGTCATGGTGAGTCCATCGTCAACCGTTGCTGCTTCCTCTATGGCCAGATATATGGCCAGACAACTTCAGGCGTCCGCTAGAACGTTCTGTTTAGAACCCTCTGTTGCCGGCTCGAAGCAAACGGCGAGAAAATTGACCGCCTTTCGACCCTTTGCTAGACTTCGATCGTGCCCGACGACCGATCATTCGCAAGCCGCCTCCGGTTTCAATCCTCATGATGAATCCCACGGAAACCATTCGTTCGATTCAAAACAATATCGCGCAGGTGATTAAAGGCAAACCGGCCGCCGTTGAAATGACGGTCGTCTGCCTTCTGGCTCGAGGGCACCTGCTTCTTGAAGACGTACCCGGCGTCGGGAAAACCACGTTGGCTCATAGCCTGGCTCGGTCGCTGGACTGTTCGTTCAAACGCATCCAATTTACGAGCGACCTCCTCCCATCGGACATTGTCGGCGTCTCGATCTTCAATCGTCAAAAACAAGCGTTCGAGTTCATGCCCGGCCCGATCTTCGCCAACATCGTGTTGGCCGACGAAATTAATCGGACGACGCCAAAGACGCAAAGCAGTCTGCTGGAGGCCATGAGTGAAGCGCAGATTTCCGTGGACAATCAAACCTATCCCCTTGGTCAGCCGTTTATGGTCATCGCGACGCAGAACCCGGCCGAGTACCATGGAACCTTCCCGTTGCCCGAATCGCAACTCGATCGATTTTTAATGAAGCTTCGTCTCGGCTATCCCATGCCGGAGGAGGAAAAAAAAGTATTGGAACGGACTCCGTCTTTGCACCCGGCCGAAGAGCTTCGGCCGATCGTCACCGCTCAAGATGTGCTCGATCTTCAGGCTCAGGCGGACAACATTTTTATGGATGAAAGCCTCACCGACTATTTGCTCTCCATCGTACAGGCGACGCGACAGTCCGAGCTCCTTGCTTTGGGGGTGAGCACGCGAGGGGCGCTGGCGCTCAACCGTGCGACCAAGGCGCTGGCGCTGGCGCGAGGGCGGACCTACTGTCTTCCCGACGATATTAGAGAGTTGGCGCCGATCGTTCTTTCTCACCGGGTGATGGTCGCCCGCGCGCAGGGCCTTCGTTCACGCGGCTTTGAACAAGCCGAATCCATCATCCGCGATATTGTGGATTCAGTCCCCGTTCCCGTTTGAGCGCATACGCAACGTTTGCCCGCAATGGCATGGGAATGCCTCTCGTTGTCAAGAAGGACGAGAACGTGTCGGGGCGTCGTCGTTCCATTCTGCGCCGCCTTGCTCCCGGCCGATCGACACGGGTGACGTCGGAAGGGGCATTGTTTCTATTTCTGGCCCTGGCCGTCGGGGTGGCGGCGGTCAATACCGGCAACAATCTCTTTTACCTCCTCCTCTCCATGATGTTGAGCGGCGTATTGGTTTCCGGCGTCGCGGCGCGGTCCTGCTTGAATCGATTGGAAATCCGCCGTCATCTGCCGGATCTGCTGTTCGTCAATGAGCCGGCGACGGCGACGCTGGTGATCAAAAACGGGAAGAGGCGGTGGGCGAGCTATGCCTTGCGATTGTGTGACGTGACCGCCGATGGTCATGATCTGGACCGAGGGCTCGTCATTCACCACCTTCCGCCCGGGGCCGGCCGTCTTCTGTCCTATCCGCTCGTCTCTTCCAAGCGCGGTTCGCTCAGGCTGGACGGAGTGTCGGTCTCGACTTCCTTTCCGTTCGGTCTCTTTTACAAAACAGCGTACCATTCCACCCCGGCGACGGTTCCCGTGAGTCCGGCACTCAAGCCGCTTCCGAACGGATTGCTGCGGGAACTGTCGGGATCGGGACAGGAACGGACCGTTCATCGAAAGGGATACGGCAGCGACCTGTACAATCTGCGCCTCTATCAGCCTGGGGATGACTCGCGGACCATTCACTGGTTGACGACCGCCAGGACCTCGAAGCTCATCGTTCGGGAGACGGAAGCGGAGAGTCATCGTCGGGCGACGATCTACTTATCTCTCTTCGCTCCGGACAGCCATGACACGGTTTTTGAAGAAGCGGTCTCTCTGACGGCTTCGCTGTTACATCACCTGACCGGCCTGGGATATTGGCTCAGATTGATGGTGGGGTCGTGTTGCTTGTCCTACGGCCACGGCGACGCTCACCTTGTTGAGCTGCTACGGGCCTTGGCCCTTTGCGAACGTCAAGCACCAGGCGAGGGAACGATTGTTCCGGCCGATCATTCCCAATCGCCGGGCGAATGGGATCGCGAGGCAATAATTGTCGTGCGATCCTGGCGTCAGGCGCCGGTTCCCATCACGTCCGACGAGGTCTCTCTTATCGACGTGGAGACAATGGGCGGGGGGGGCTATGTCTCTTGATCAGGCGTTCCGCGTCACGTCCATTTTACTCGCCGCTGTTTCTTTCATCACCCTATTTCTTGAGTCGCACCTGCCAGGTTGGCTGACGTTTCTAACGGGAGTGGCGTTGATTCTCGCGCTGGTGCGCGTCACGGAATCGAACAGTGATTCCTCTCCGGAAACACGGACCGGGCTTCCCACAGCCGTCTGGAATATCCTTGTCATTCTTGGATTTTTTGGATTCTTGGTCGACAGCCTCATGTCAGGCGAGTTGCTTCCCGCGGGGGTTCGCTTTCTCCTCGTCCTGATGGTCATCAAGCTGTTCAATCTTCGATGCTTCCGCGACTACCTTCATCTCCATGTCATTAGTGTGGTCGTGATGTTGGCGGCGGCGGCGCTGGGGGCGGACGTCTGGTACTTTCTGCTCTTTCTTGTGTATCTCTTCGTCGGGGTCTGGACCCTTCTGCTTCTGGGGATAACGAAGCAGTTGGAAGATCCTGACACGCCCGCTCCCGCCTTGGCCTCTCAACGGGAGACGAGGGGATCGTATGACCGTGTGACCTCTCAGGTGTTCCAGTTGGCCAATGGGCTTGCTCTTTTCGTTTTTGGCGTCACGTTGCTTCTGTTTTTTGCGCTGCCACGGCTCCAGGGCGGGTTCTATCAGAACGGTCAGGGCGCGGCCATTCGAACCGCAGGATTTTCTGATGCCGTGGATTTGGGTTCCATCGGACCCATCAAGCGGGACCCTCGCGTTGTGATGAGGGTGGAACCGTCTGGTCGGGCCCCGGATGGAAAGGGACGGCTGTATCTACGAGGAATCGCGTTTGATCATTACGATGGCCGCTCGTGGGTCAATCAACTGAGCCGGCGACGGGTGGTACGTGAAACAGGGCCGGGACTCTTTGCCCTGAACGGGAGTCAGGGAGAAAGAGGAAGACCAGAAAGACCTTCTCTTCAATTGAAAATATTTTTGGAGCCACTCGACACCCCCGTTCTGTTTGGAGCTCCGTTTATGGAGGCGGTCAGCGGGAATCTGCCGGCGGTCCAAGTTGACGTGAACGGCTCGTTCTATTTGTCGCGTCCCAGTGCCACGCCCGTTGAATATGTGGCCGTCTCGAAATCCACCGCCGTCTTGCCGGCCGATCTTCAGCCGTCGCCGGTCGTCTATCATGAAGCGTTTCTTAGGCATTTTATTCAGATCCCTGCTCGATCGGACCGCATCGCCGCCTTGGCCAGGACGGTCGTTGGGCAAGAGCGCACTCCCTATGGGCAAGCGATGGCGATTCAGGATCACCTCGCCCGGAATTATCGCTACAGCCTTGAGATTCCACGTGCCGAGCAAGCCAATCCTCTCGAAGAATTTTTATTCAACCGGAAAACCGGATACTGCGAGCACTATGCGACGGCCATGGTGATCATGTTGCGGACGCTGGGCGTTCCCGCTCGCCTGGTGACGGGATTTCTGGCGACGGAATGGAATGAGTATGGAAATTATTATGTGGTCAGGCAACAAGACGCCCATGCCTGGGTCGAAGTCCACCTGCCTCACTCGGGCTGGATCGTCATGGACCCGACTCCTCCATCCGAAGACATCGGCGACGTGATCAGTCCCTGGCAGGGGTGGGCGAGCATGGTGGACCATATTCGACTGCTATGGAATCGAGTCGTCGTGCAGTTTAGCGCGGCGGATCAACTTGCAATTGTCCGGGGGGTCCAAATCGGTAGCGCGACCATCGGACAGAAGGTTTGGGGTCCCACGTCCAGATGGTTTCCTCCGCCAACCTCTTGGCAGGAAAGAATCGTCGATCTCTACGACCGGAGCACTACCGGAATACTTGCCGCAGGGTTCATTGCTATTCTGACGGGGCTCTGTCTGTTCATGTGGCTGGGATGGAAACGATCGCGGTATAGAAGATTCTTCACAAAAGCGAGTGTCCAAAACGACAGGCACGCCGTCGCGAAACTCTATACGGACATGATTCTGTATCTATCAAGCAAAGGCGTCCAGAAACCGGCGAACACGGGTCCGCTTCAATTCTTGGACACGATACGGACGCAGTGGACAGGTGCGTTCCCCCTGGCGACAACAATCACGGAACTGTACTGTCGTGAAAGGTTTGGAAGAGCAAGACTGACATCCGATGAATATACCGTTGCCCAAAACAAGCTGGATCGATTGATGAGCTTGACACGAGAACAGGATGGTGAAACGGAAAAGACTGGAGCGGGAAACGGGATTTGAACCCGCGACCCTCGCCTTGGCAAGGCGATGCTCTACCACTGAGCTATTCCCGCTCGTCGAACGAGCGCATTGATCAATGTAGGGGCCGATTCTACTGAGCATCCGCAGGGGTGTCAAGCAAGAGGTAATAGGACGAACGTTTCTCAGACCAAGCGGAAATTCCCAGGAAAAGCCTCTGCGGCTCAACGGTGAATTCTGGCTGTATGTGATGGTCTATGGCAGAAAAAGTGTTGGCAAGCTGCACATAGCCCACCCAAAGCAAAACCTGATCCAGTCAAATTGTTACGATCTCGTAATGTCGCGCATTAACGGCATTGCAGAGAGAGAATTATAAAAATCATTGTTTAACATTGACTTAGAAAAATATTTTCGTTGAGAAAAGAATGAGGCGCTACGAAAATCACCCATTTGATATGTCTTCAATGTTTTGAATGATCGATGCAAACCATTGTTTTGTATAAACTTTTAATTTTCATGTCGCCACTTTGTTTCCGGATCATATTTTGCACATCTTCTAGTAGACTCAACGTGTGCCTGAAGGCAAAAGTTGTAAATAAGAAAGTCTGAGTGGCGCAGTTAATGAAACAAGAATTTTTTGGGCAGAAATAACGATTCTCCCAACCTGGTGAGGAGGTATCTACGATGTTCTTGTCGCGTAGGCAGTTTTTGAAGGTATCCGTGGGGACGGTTGCCGCTGTGGCGGTGGCTGATAAGGTTTTGGCGTTAACCGCGCTGCAGCCGGTTATTGAGGTGGGAAATCCGCTCGGTGAGTACCCGGATCGGTCCTGGGAGCGAGTCTATCACGATCAGTACCGATACGATTCATCATTTACATGGGTTTGCTCTCCCAATGACACGCATGCCTGCCGGGTGCGGGCATTTGTTAGAAACGGCGTGGTCATGCGCGTCGAGCAAAATTATGATCACCAAACCTATGAAGATCTTTATGGGAATCGCGGGACGTTTGCGCACAATCCTCGTATGTGCCTGAAGGGGTTCACGTTCCACCGGCGCGTCTATGGGCCGTATCGTTTGAAGGGGCCCTTGATGCGAAAGGGATGGAAGCAGTGGATGGATGATGGCGCTCCCGAACTGACGCCGGAAACCAAGCGCAAGTATAAATTCGATAGTCGGTTCCTGGATGACATGCTTCGAGTGTCTTGGGACACGGCGTTCACCTATGCGGCCAAGGCCATGATTATTATTGCCACGCGGTACAGTGGCGAGGCTGGGGCTAGGCGTCTGCGGGAACAGGGATATGCGCCTGAAATGATTGAGATGATGAAGGGGGCTGGGACTCGCTGCTTCAAGCACCGAGCGGGAATGCCTGTTCTGGGAATCATTGGAAAAATGGGCAACACCAGGATGAACGGAGGAATCAATGCCCTCCTGGATACTTGGATTAGAAAGGTAGGGCCGGACCAGGCGCAGGGAGGTCGCTATTGGTCCAACTATACTTGGCACGGAGATCAAAATCCCGCCCATCCCTGGTGGTCCGGTGTTCAGGGGTCTGACATTGACCTGTCCGATATGCGCTTCTCCAAGTTGAATACGAGTTGGGGAAAGAACTTCGTCGAGAACAAAATGCCGGAGGCGCATTGGAAGCTCGAATGTATCGAGCGGGGCGCGAGGGTTGTTGTGATTACTCCAGAATACAACCCCACAGCCTATCGAGCTGATTACTGGATGCCGCTGCGCCCGCAGTCTGACGGTGCGCTCTTCTTGGGGGCGATGAAAATCATCGTTGACGAGAACATGCACGACGTTGATTTTCTGAGGTCCTTTACCGATGCCCCCATTCTTGTGCGAACGGATACGCTTCAGTATTTGGATCCTCGCGACGTCATACCGGACTATAAATTTCCTGATTTTTCGAAAAGCTATTCAGGAAGAATTCAGTCGCTTAAGCCCGAGCAAATTCAGCGTTTGGGCGGGATGATGGTGTGGGACCTCAATAAGAAGCAGGCCGTTCCCCTCCATCGAGAGCAGGTCGGGTGGCATTATGTGAACAGTGGTATCGATGCGGCGCTGACTGGAACGTACAGGGTGAAATTGCTGAACGGGCGCGAGATTGATGCCATGCCTATATGGCAAATGTACATGGTGCACTTCCAGGATTATGATCTTGATACGGTTCACCAGATCACTCGAACGCCGAAAGACCTTATTGTGCGATGGGCTCGTGATTCGGGCACCATTAAACCGGCCGCGATTCACAACGGCGAAGGTACGTGCCACTACTTCCATCAGACCATCAACGCCCGTGGGGCGGCGATGGTGCTGATTATCACCGGGAACGTCGGCAAGTTCGGAACCGGTCAACATACCTGGGCTGGAAACTATAAGGCTGGCGCATGGACTGCCACGCCATGGTCCGGTGCTGGTCTCAGTGTTCACACGGGAGAAGATCCGTTCAATATCACGTTGGATCCCAATGCGCACGGAAAAGAGATCCATACGAGATCCTATTACTACGGTGAAGAGGTCGGCTATTGGAATCACGGTGACACGGCTTTGATCGTCAATACACCCAAGTATGGGCGCAAGGTGTTTACCGGGAAGACGCACATGCCGACTCCGAGTAAATTCCGCTGGGTGACCAATGTCAATGTGGTCAATAACGCCAAGCACCACTACGACATGGTCAAAAACGTGGACCCGAACATTGAATGTCTGATCACTCAAGATATTGAAATGACATCGGACATCAACCATGCGGATATCGCGTTTGCTTGTAATTCCTGGATGGAATTTACTTATCCCGAAATGACCATCACGGTATCCAACCCGTGGGTTCAGATCTGGAAAGGCGGCATCAGGCCTCTGTATGACACCCGTAATGACCTTGATACGTTTGCCGGAGTTGCGGCGAAACTGTCCGACATGACTGGCGATAAACGGATGAAAGATTACTTCGCGATGGTCTACGCCAATCGTGTTGACGTCTACGCGCAGCGAATGCTCGACGCATCGAGCACGTTCTATGGCTACTCGGCGGACGTCATGCTCAAGTCTGAAAAGGGCTGGATGGTAATGGTAAGAACCTATCCGCGCCACCCATTTTGGGAGGAGACCAACGAGTCCAAGCCCATGTGGACGCGGAGCGGGAGATACGAAACCTATCGACCAGAAGCCGAAGCGATCGAGTACGGAGAAAACTTTATTTCGCATCGGGAAGGACCGGAGGCGACTCCATACCTGCCCAATGCTATCTTTACAACCAATCCATACGTTCGTCCTGATGACTACGGAATACCCATCACGGCTCAACACCATGATGATAAAACCGTCCGTAACATCAAGCTTTCGTGGGATGAGATCAAACGACACAGTAACCCGCTCTGGGAAAAGGGCTACCAGTTCTACTGTGTCACGCCAAAGACTCGTCACCGAGTCCACAGCCAGTGGTCGGTGAACGACTGGGTGCAGATCTATGAATCAAACTTCGGCGATCCCTATCGCATGGATAAACGGACTCCGGGCGTGGGAGAACATCAGCTTCACATCAATCCCCAGGCTGCCAAGGATCGTGGAATCAATGATGGCGACTACGTCTATGTCGATGGAAATCCGGTGGATCGGCCTTACCGTGGTTGGAAACCCAGTGACCCCTATTACAAGGTCGCTCGGCTGATGATTCGGGCCAAGTACAATCCGGCTTATCCCTACCACGTGACGATGGCGAAACACGCTCCGTTTGTGGCGACGCCTAAATCCGTCAAGGGACACGAAACAAGACCGGATGGACGGGCGATTGCCATCGATACCGGCTATCAGTCCAACTTTAGATATGGGTGTCAGCAATCGTTTACGAGAAACTGGCTGATGCCGATGCATCAGACTGACTCGCTTCCTGGCAAACATGCCATCGCGTGGAAATTCAAATGGGGTTATCAAGTTGATCACCATGCCATCAACACCGTCCCGAAAGAATGCCTTATCCGTATCACCAAGGCGGAGGATGGTGGTATTGGAGCACGCGGTCCGTGGGAGCCGGTGCGAACCGGGTTCACGCCTGGTCAGGAAAATGAATTTATGATCAAGTGGCTGAAGGGCGAACACATCAAGATTAAGGTATAAAGATTCAGTGCTGAGACACTCAGCACTTTGGATGTAGACCTCGGCACTGAAGGAGGAGACGATGCCTGAAGTTTATAACTGGCAGTTAGGACGAAAGATGCTTTATCCCTATGAGGAGCGGCATCCCAAATGGCAGTTTGCCTTTGTGTTCAACATTAATCGATGTCTGGCCTGTCAGACATGTTCTATGGCGGATAAGTCAACCTGGCTTTTCTCAAAAGGCCAGGAGTATATGTGGTGGAACAATGTCGAGACAAAGCCCTATGGCGGGTACCCGCAATTTTATGATGTCAAAATCACTCAGCTTATCGAGCAGGTCAATCCCGGTGGCCAGGTATGGAACGTTCGAGTAGGACGGAAACACCATGCACCCTATGGGGTCTTCGAGGGGATGACCATTTTCGATGCAGGAGCCAAAGTGGGGCAGGCTGCAATCGGCTACATCCCAACAGACCAGGAGTGGCGGTTTGTCAACATCTATGAAGATACGGCCACATCAATGAGAGCATTGGTCGAAGGTATTGATAAGACCGGCTTCTCGAAGGATGAGCCCTGGAAGATGACCGGCAGCAGCTTGCCAGAACATGAAACGTTCTTCTTCTATCTTCAGAGAATCTGTAACCACTGCACGTATCCAGGTTGTTTGGCCGCCTGTCCACGAAAGGCGATCTACAAACGGCCTGAAGATGGCATCGTCTTGATCGATCAGAATCGATGCCGAGGATACAAAAAATGCGTTGAACAGTGCCCATACAAAAAGCCTATGTATCGAGGCACCACCAGGGTCTCAGAAAAGTGTATTGCGTGCTATCCGCGTATCGAAGGAAAGGATCCTCTTACCGGCGGGGAACCAATGGAAACGCGATGCATGGCCGCCTGTGTAGGAAAGATCAGAATGCAGAGCTTAGTTCGTATCGGAGAAGACGGCCTATGGGCTGAAGATCGGTGGCATCCACTGTATTATGCTATCCGCGTCGAACAAGTGGCTTTGCCTCTCTATCCGCAGTGGGGAACCGAGCCTAATGGCTACTATATTCCGCCACGCCACAGCCCGCGTGGATACGCCAGACAGATGTTTGGTCCTGGTGTGGACAACGCGATTGAAAAATACCTCGTTCCGAGCCGGGAATTGCTGGCCGTCCTTCAGTTGTGGCGAGCCAGTCAACAGATCATCTTCCGCTATGACGTCATTCCGGGGCCGAAAGTCTTTGAGACCCAGATTCACGGCAAGCGGTTTGAGATGTACAACGACACGGTTCTTGGCTTCAACAAGTCAGGCAAAGAGGTGGCTCGTATCC
The DNA here is from genome assembly GCA_024331125.1 of Nitrospira sp. Classification (GTDB taxonomy): domain Bacteria; phylum Nitrospirota; class Nitrospiria; order Nitrospirales; family Nitrospiraceae; genus Nitrospira_D. The sequence continues at coordinate 98,559 of JANDJI010000003.1, read as the reverse complement.
AAGTCGAAGAACCGATCTATATCAGACCGGCAGAGCGAGTGACCTGGCTGTAAAAGGCCACTTGTCATAAGCCAATCTCTCTGCAAACCATGTATGGGGGAGCTCTCGAAGACTCCCCCATATCTTTTCGTAAGCCACTTCAAACCTTGACAACTCAACGATCAGGGGCTCTGACCTGCCTTATTCCTCCGTGTATGAGGGGAGGTTTCAATTCTTAGCAAGGTGTGCTGGAATCGCGGTGAAATCGGATCAATCGGCATAAAGTCAACTGCCCCTCCCACGGCCAGATCTTGAAAGGGGGCGGCGCCTGACACCCAGGCGCCGCCCCAGTTTGACGAAGGATGGGACTCGAGGAGTTGAAACTAGGGGTGGGTCGCTTTGCCGATCCGTCGTCCGCAGTTGCACCGCCACAAACGGCGACTCGACCACGTTGGTCGTGCGCAGGTGGCGCCAATGCTCCTTGGGGAACTGACAGAACGTGACGAGGCACTCCCAATCGGGATGTAAGCACGCGACGGCCTTCGGGCCACTGTGCGGTACCGGCGACTGAACGGGTCCCGCAGCCCGTTCACACACGCTTGTATCTCGCATACGGCAGGGTTTTCAATAGCGTCGCCGCCATGGTCTGGTACGGTTTGGTGTGTTTTGGGAATGGCATCCAGCACCTTGACGAGTCGATGGTTCCAACCTCGCTGCTCGGCGGCCATGAGCTGCTGTTCCGCTCAGGCGGCCCAGATGCTGAGATGCCCATCGGCGATCGTGCAGCGACCAGGCTTTACCCTCCGCGTCCGCAGATCTCGCAACGCGGCACCGCAGGACTCCTTCAATTCGCGCTGGCCGATTTCCATGGCCGGACTACCTTGCCCCCGTCCGTCACGTCCGACCAGGACCAGCAGCGCGGCGTTGCTGTCCTCCAGGTCGGCCTTCACCTACAAGCCAGCAGCCCAGCCATACACGACCTCGAGGTCATCAAGCCACCGCTGCTTCCACGCGCCATACTCATCCTGCCACTGCGCCTTGAGCCGCTGGAGTGAGGCAGGCGACAAGGGGGCCCCTCCCCCAACGGCCCCGGCAGCGCCGGCTCGAAATCGCCGAGCACCAATCCCTGCAAATACAACGGCGGCAAGAGCTCGCTGACCTGCTTGATCCGACGCTGGAACAACGGCAGAAGACGGCTGGCGAACCGCTCGTCGATCACGCACCCGTGGGGACGATCGGCAGTTTCTAATCCGGCAGATACACCGCCCCCCGTTGCCGCCCTCCAGTGGGCCAGTCCCGGCTGCCAACCGGTCCGGCGATTCCGTTCGCCAGCCAGTTTCGTCACTTCCGCCTCCAGCATGTCTCGGACGCCTGCAAGCCCCAGGAATCACGGCTTTGATCAGGGCGACCAAGCTTGCCGGCCGTCCACCGTCGAAATCGCGTCCAGGGCTCGTTGCTGGACCGGTCGGATCTTGCCTTCTTTCGTGATTCGGATTACGGTCCTCAAGAAGCGGTCCCTTTCGTCGCAATGGATGGTGGTTGTTTGGCGATGATCACCGCACCACAAAGGTAGCCGCTTCGTGAAATTTCAACTGAGTCTGACACGCCCTCCATGAGCTTTCATTCATTTAGAGATGGCAATAAACAAGATGATGGATTGTACAGTCGTATCTGGAGATTGCACGATAGCAATCCCCTGCCAGTATCGATTAATAGGTTTGTTCGTACTTATCCTCTTCGATATCTCAGAAGAACACGTTTTCTACTTCGTTCGATTGTGGAAGTGATGAAAACGAAAAAAACCGGGCATGATAGTTTTGGTGATCCTGTTGTGCCGGATCGCAAGTTCGCGGCTCCTATCTATCAATTCATACCATTAGGATATGAAGCAACACTCAAATGGTTTGAAAGCCTTCATGAGATGAATAAGTATCTTCGAACTCCCGAGGGGGCGTGGTATCCCCAACCTTTTACAAGCTATGCGAAAAGAGGTATCTCAATCGAGAATATCGCGTTGATTTCAATGGGGTATATGAATGCCCACACAGCAACTAAGAAACTTGATTATTGGACACGTGCTATTGGAGGCGTTGAGTACCTTCTGAAAAAGCGGATGTTTGGCGATGGCCACTTGCTCCTTCAGGGCCACACAGTCATTGATATCACATATACATTCGCTGGCCTTGCCCTGTTGCGAGTGTGGGAAATTTGTGGTGAGACTCGATTTTTAGTGGCAGCAAAAAAACTAGGAGATCACTTGGTTGCTTATCATATATCGGGCTCCACGAATCACGCATGTACCCCCGCGCAGCTACTAGCGTCTCTTTATAAGATAACGGGAGATGAAATGTATCTTGATTGTGCAGTCCAGCGCATTTCCAGCTCTGCCATTCCATATCAGTTGCCATATGGTGGCTGGCCATATCCGCATGAGTCTTGGAGTTGGTACCACTCATTGATAACAAAAAGTATCATTCAGACATATCTAGCCATGCCCTACATCCTGAAATATCAGTCCAAGAAAGATAAATTCGCCCGGGCAATTTATAAAGCAATAAATAGGCTGATCGTATCTCAAAGAGCCGATGGCGGCATCAAACCTGGAAGGGGAAAACTGCGGTATCTGGAGCGAGATGAATATGGATGTAGCCCATCAGAAGAATGGGCATTCTTTGACCCTAGCGTAGGGTTTGCTCGAGCAATGACGGTTCCATCACATGAGTTTTATTGCTACGAGCTGGATTTATTGTGTACTGCAGCTCTCGACCTACATGCTAACGAATTTTCTGATGTGATTCATGGCGTGGCTCAAAAGCTCTCGAATGAAAAAACAATTTGGCGCCCTGAGTTCAATACTATGGCGGCAGGAGCGTACTTACAATTCTTGTGTCAGCATCTAGCCGGTCATCTTCAAAGCAGTTAAGTTCTAGAACGGCGTTGTGGTCTTGTTGCGGGGTCCTTTCAATCAGTGTGGAAATAAAATCGGATGTAAGTATCAAGACTTCATCTGACTGACGGTGAGTCCTCGCGATTCCCTGATTAGGCGGCTGGCATATTCTCCTTAGCCAGTGATGCCGTGTCCACGAATGTCTGCATCGGCGTCTTGCCGTAGCGCCAGCAGCCCTGATGGGGGCGGCGCTTGTTAGAATTCGGGAGCCACGCACCCAGACCGTATGCAGTGCGTTGAGCGTCTGAGAGATCATCTTCTGAAAGGCCGTCCGGTGCACTCGTTGAGCAGCGTGTGATGGAAGAGCCTGCAGAGGCCGTTGGGGTGGGGGCTCTTGGTTTTGGGTGTGTGTGCAGACAATGTCTTTCAGCGCCGGTCCAACTGATACTCATGGCGATCCGAGGTCCCGCCGTCCTCGATGCTCCGATTGGTGAGGACGCGGCTCAGGGGGATGCCGTGCTCGTCGAGGAAGTGCACCACCCGATCATTGAGCAGATCGGCGGCGGCGTGTTGCGGTCGTAGAGCTTCGCCATACCTGCCTCGCAGTACGTATCAATAGAACGTTTGCTGAGTCATCCGGCCCACGCCCTTAGCGTGCCGGCAGAGACGGTATCTGGGGCCCACAGGAACCGAGGCACTCGCTCTCGAATTCCCCGTGCGCCTCTTTGGCCACCTTGGCGCGTTCGAGCATCCCCTTGGACCTCGGTCAGAATCGGACAGTCTTAGGTCCCTTTCGCTTCGAGGGCCGAGAGCCATTTCCGCATCGTTTCCACCTCGTGCCAGGCTCAATGCAGCAGACGCTCGTCGGCAAGACGGTGAGTACCCGCTTGCGGAGCCCTGTGTCGAGCAGGACATGTCTCAGGCTAGCTCTTCGATGCCATGGCGACCACAACGTCCTCGACTTCTTGCGGCATTCCGTTCTTCAGGATCGGCTGCTGCCGGGAGATGGCTTGGCAGGCGGTCTCGATGCCGGTCTCCTACAGCTCTGAATCGAGAGAAGCTGCCCCGACTGTACCCTATCCGCTTGCAGACCTGGGCGACGTTGTCTCGTTGGTTTCGCCAACTCCCACCAACCCGCAGTTGTTTTGACGATCTTCCACTCGATCGTCATATCCTCGCTCTTTTCTCCCTCGGAGGGCAATGGCGAGGACCCCTACTGGGCTGTTAGATGAACTTCTACATATGCATATACTTGTAGGTCAGCCTCGCCGAATCGATCCTCACTGACGTAGCCCCCATCGACTTCAATCTTCCCTTCGTGGTGGTCGGGGTGTATGACTCCACCAACTAACATGCCAACATGGGGAATTCCCCATGCTCGCTCAGCCTTTCGCCCCAAACATCCTGACAAATGGCTCCCCCTAAAACCATTCCAAATACCATCGACATAGGCCAACACGCTCACTTGACGACATGTTGGGGCTTGAGTAGAGTTGATAGAGATACATAAGGAAGGTATAAAGCGTGAATTCCCCACTCGATGAAACCGTTCCATTTGCCGCGCAGGCGATCCCCTTTCATGAGTTCTTGGCATCGGGCAAGTTGCCGGAGGGCTATCTGAGCAGCGAATATATCGCCCAGCAATTTGTCGAACGCCTGGTGCATTATGTCTTGAGCGTGCCGTCCGGGAGTTACACGATGGCTCAGCTTAGCCAGCTTCTTGAGCAGTTAGATCCCAGAAGCCAGGTGTTTTTTTTCAAGCGGCTCAAGGAAACCAGCCCCGATTGCTTAAAAGATTTTGCCCCTCTGTACTACGGATTCATGAACGAGTTTCACTCGCTCCTTTTTACGTAACCGGACAAAATACTGTTTGTCGGCCCTTCATTCTCGTGTATAATAATTGCAGACAAAGGAGCTAAGTAGAATGAATCATTCTCTTCAACGTGCGGTAACCAGCTTCTATAATCTCATTTACGAGGCGCAAACCTTCGCCACTGCTATGGCGCGCATTGATACGGCGGAACAAGACCACTATGCCGGCAGAATCGAGGGGCTCAACTGGGTTCTTGATCGATGTCAAGAACTTGAGGAAATGGATGCCAATCTGAGTCCTTCCTCCCTTCAAAGAGTGTTGGCGGAAGTGAAGTCTGATCTCGAGCACGAGCTTTCTGTGCAGCGCCGCGAAAAAGGAAGAAGGGCCGACGGTCGAGAGGAAGCATTAAATTTTGTGGCCGATTACCTCGGAAGCTTGATTACCGCAACCGAGATCGAGTCTGCCAAAACGACCGTCTAGCAACCACGAAGCTTGCTCTATCCGCTGAGAACCGTCCTTCAGGTGGCTTCTCGAATAAGAATAAGAAGGTGCATCTAAGTGCAGAGAAGAGGGCTGCATCGATAGTCTAACGGTTTCCGGACGATCTTCCTTCCGCAGCGGTTTTACCTGATTTCTCAGAGCGCGGATTACCTCTCGTTCACGAATAACGGCGGTATCATCTTTGCTGTAAGTTGTCGGGCTTCTTCCCTTTCTCGAATTAGAAACCTTCTTCAACGGCTAAACTTGATCTTCGTTTGATTTCATTTCTATAATGAAAAATATGGAATGGGCTTTTCACTCTTCATCAGACTCTACGCAGCAGGGCGGCGGGCACTCGTACGGATCGGCCGCAAGATCCTCGGAACAAGCACCTCAGAACCAATTTCGCTCGCTGAAGGCTTCCCTTCTGTACTGCCCTCGTTGCCAAACGGCTACCCCGACGCGCGAGCGATTGCTGCTGATCTTGCCGAGCGGAATCCTGTATGAGTACCTCTGTGCCTATTGCGGCACCTCAACCGGCTCGAAAACGGAAAATCCCCTCGGCAGCGCGACAATCATCCACCCATAATCGAAAAGAACCATCCGTCTGGATGTCTTTTGCCAAGATACGAGGGTTGAAAGCCTGGCCTCGCTCCGCACAAAGAGGAATGAGCCATGACGCGACGGAACAAGGGGCAATTTCCTCCTGCGGAAGGACTTCCGTGTCAACCGGCTATGTTCCAAGGGAATGACGTGCAGATAGAACGGCTCCTGATGTCGGTCCCTTGTCAACTCCTTGCCGGACAGAGTCTCAAGCGGAAACGTTGCCGGCATGAATAACCGAAGATCAGGGATAGAGGATCAGGTATAACGGTCGATCGGGATTCCCTCTTCAATCAACATCACCGGGATGTCGTCAACAATAGGATAGAGGATCTTCCCGTCGGCCCGGAGAAGGCCGCCGGTTAGGGGTTCCGCTACGACCGCCTCTGCCCGGTTCCTGACGTTGCCTCTCCGAATCTGATCGTTCACCGTTGAGAGCAACGTATCATCCGCCAATTTCACGGCTTGCTTGGTTTCCGGGCAGCAAAGTATCGAGAGCAGTTCAGGATCGATCGACATGGTTCTGGTCCCCTTCTTCAGGATAAGACGAAGCTATACCGTCACGATGAAAATATCTTCCTCGGGGCGGAGTAGAAAACACAAGCCGGTTTTCCTTCCGGAAACAAATTTTGCTAGACTGCACTTGACCGCAATGGGTCCGTGAGAAAACAAGCGGCTATTTTCTCTAATGACCAATTCACTCTCAAAGACTTTTCTCTCGGGGTTGGTGCTCCTCGTTCCAACGTGGGCCACCATTTTAATTCTCTTGACGCTCTTCAACGCTCTCGACGGCGTCGTCGGAAGCCATATGACTGATCCGATACCCGGTATTGGATTGTTACTGTTAGTGATGATTGTTGTTCTGGCCGGTATCTTAGCAGACCACATCATCGGGAAAAACCTCCTCGAACGGCTTGAGCAACGGCTTGAACAAATTCCGCTGGTGCAGACCATCTATCTAACGTTGAAAGGAATGACGGATGTGCTGAATTTCAGATCCCGGTTTGGGAACAGCAAGGTCGTCGCATTTCCGTTCCCCCGCAACGGACTGTGGGCGCTTGGATTCGTCATGGGCACGGCGCCGCCGCCTCTCCAAATTGAGCCGCCTCCTTCGACGCTGTTCATGGTGTTCGTTCCGACGGCGATCCATCCCTTTACCGGCTATTTGGCTTTCATCCCGGAGCGGGATCTTGTACCGATCAATCTCCCCCCGGAGGACGCCATGAAATTAGAGTTCTCCGCCGGCTTTTATCAGCCCAAGAGCGGCTGGCTCAGCCGTTCGAGCGCCGTCGCTCCTGATCCATGAAAACGACACCAATGGTGCGAATACGGCCGGCGAAGCGAGACGACACGAACGCGCTCGTCGCATTGAGTCTTGCCATGGCAAGGGAAACCGAGGGGAGGCGGCTGGATGAAACGCGGCTACGCAAAGGAATCCGCGCAGTCCTCTCCGACCATCGGCTCGGATCGTTTATAATCGCGGAAGCCGGGGAACGGAGCCGACGGCGCATCGTGGGTCAACTGATGCTCACCTATGAATGGAGCGACTGGCGGAACGGGATATTTTTATGGGTCCAAAGCGTCTATGTTGATCCCGCGTGGCGGCGACAAGGGATCTACCGGGCTCTATACCGCCATGTGCTCGAACAGGCAAGGCGCGACCCTGTAAACTGCGGGATCAGGCTCTATGTGGCGCGTGGTAATCGGACAGCCAGGACCGTCTATCGGCGCGTAGGGTTATCGCCGACACAATACATCGTCTATGAACAGGATTTTGTTTTAGAGTCTCTGACAAACCGTCGCCGCAGGTAGCGTGGAAATGGAGGTTGTATGATCGTCGTACGGACCGGCATTCTCCTGCTCTCCCTCGCATTGGTCCTTTCGGGCTGTGTCATCAGTCGGGGGCGGATCGGAAATCCCATTGACGAAGAGAACCTCAGGCGAATCGAAAAGGGAGTTACCCATCGCACTCAGGTGGTCGAACTCTTGGGAGCGCCCGATCGAATCAACCAGGCGCCGGATCGCGACATCTTTCAATACTATTACTATGATGCAAAGTCTCCGGCTTTGATTTTACTCGTGTTCAATCTTCTCACATTGAACGCGAAAAGCGACAACCTCTACATCTTCTTGGACAAGCAAGGCATCGTCCAAGACGTCATTTACGGCAAACGGACCGACCGGGTGGATTTTTCCCTGCGTCCCTGGGGGTCATGACCGTGCGTCCCTCATCCTTGCTGAACGCGGCTCTCCTCGGCATTCTCATTCTGTTCCTGTCCGGCTGTGCGGTCAGACGAGTGGAGTTCAACGAACCGATTACCGTCGAGCACCTGCGGTTCATTCGCCTTGGGGAGACGACGCTTCAGCAGGTGGTGGAGCGTCTCGGCCCGCCGGAAGACATTACCATGGAAGCCGATCAACTGATCGCCGAATTCCGCTGGAGCACGACTCGTTCCGCTTCTCTCAATCTCGGCTATCTCTTCCGACTCATCTCCCCCGTCTCGCCCACGTTCACTCTGTCCGGTACGGGGATCAATATCGAACACGTCCAGTTTCTCTGCGATAAGCGGCTTACCGTCCACGCGTACGCTTTTGGAAAGGCGGACGAGCACGCGATCATCGAATTCTGGCCGTTCTAGCATTTGCGCTCTAGCATTTGATAATAGTTTCCAGCGAACTTGCCATCCCGCTATAATGCGCCCATGTCCACGGACAATCCCGACGCACAAACGCCATGCCCGCCCGAGCTCTCGTCCTCTTACATTCCGGCCCTCGAAGACACGGAGTTCCTTCGGCGCGACGAACTGCGCCCCATTCGTATCGGCCTCGAGCTCTTGAAACCCGAGTTGATTCAGCGTGAAGAAGGCATCCGCTCGACCATCGTGGTCTTCGGGAGCGCGCGGATCCATGAACCGCGCGTCATGAAGGAGGCACTTCAACGGGCGGAGGAGGAACTGGCTCGTTCACCGGATGATCGCCAAGCTCGGAGCAAAGTCGCCATTGCGAAGCGTCAGTACGAACTGTCGAAGTATTACGACATCGCCCGGGAATTCGGGCGCATCGTGTCTTCGACCTGCCAAATCGATGGGCGGTGCGACTATGTGGTTGTCACCGGTGGAGGGCCTGGAATCATGGAGGCCGCCAATCGAGGAGCCGCCGACGTGTGCGCCAAATCGATCGGCTTGAACATCACGCTGCCGCACGAGCAACGGCCGAATCCCTACATCACGCCCCATCTCAGCTTTCAGTTTAAATACTTCGCCATCAGAAAAATGCACTTCCTGTTGCGCGCCAAAGCCTTAGTGGCGTTTCCAGGAGGATTCGGCACGCTCGACGAGTTGTTTGAAACCCTGACGCTGCTTCAAACCGGCAAAACCGAGCGTGTCATGGTCGTCTTGGTCGGGCGAGACTTCTGGGAGCGGTTGATCGATTGGCGGTGGCTCGTCGACAACGGTCTCATCGCCGAGCACGATCTCCAGTTGTTTCACTATGCCGAAACCGCGCAGGAAGCGTGGGAATTGATCGCGAGCCAAAACGGAGTTCTTCCTCCATGAAACTGTCCTTCCACGGTGCGGCCCGGTCGGTAACGGGGAGCCGGCATCTGATGGAAGTTCCTGGCATGAGGCTTCTCTTCGATTGCGGCCTCTTTCAAGGGCGGAGGGACGAAAGTTTTCATCACAATCGCTCGTTGGGATTTGATCCCAAATCCATCGATGCGGTTCTGCTCTCACACGCGCACATTGACCATTCAGGTGCCCTGCCGGTTCTGCCGCAGCACGGGTTTTCCGGAAAAGTTTACGCCACCAGGGCCACGGCGGACTTAACCGGCCTCATGCTTGAGGACTCGGCGCGGATTCAAGAAAGCGATTGCCGCTACGTGAACAAACGGGAGAACCGAAACAGGGGAAAGTGCATCCGGCCTTTCTATACCAGCAAGGATGTCCGCGCTATTCTCCGACGGTTCGAAGGGGAGCGTTATGGAGATCAGATCAAGATCGCCCCTCGGGTCACCGCGACCTTTCACGATGCCGGTCACATTCTGGGTTCGTCGGCGATCAGAGTGAAGTACACCGCGCGGGGCAACACGACGACGGTCTTGTTCAGCGGAGATCTTGGACGATCCAATATGCCCATCGTGCGCGATCCCGATCCTCCGCCGTCCTGCGATATCCTCATCGTCGAGTCCACCTACGGAGACCGTTTGCACGAACAACTCGGAGAAGAGATCAAACAAAAAGCGGCCGGACTCATCGCCCATGCCAAACTCCACAAAAGCAAAATCATCGTGCCGGCCTTCGCCGTGGGCCGCACGCAGGACTTGGTGATGCGGATCAAGGAATTGATCGGTGAGGGGAGAATCGATCCGATCCCCATCTATATCGACTCGCCCTTGGCCGGCCAAGTCACGGAGATCTTTCGTCGCCATCCAGACTGTTATGACCAAGATACACTCAAAACCTTCGCATCGGGGGATGATCCCTTCGCCTCGCGCTACATTCGTTTTGTCTCTTCGCCCGAGGAGAGCAAACGGCTCAACACCATGAAAGGCCCCTGCGTCATCATCTCGTCATCGGGTATGTGCGAAGGCGGACGTGTCGTTCACCACCTGAAACACGCGATTCAAGACGAGGCGAACGTCGTTGTGTTCGTCGGCTTTCAAGCCGAGCACACACTGGGGAGAAAGCTCGTGGAAGGGTGGGATGTGGTTCCCATTTTCGGGGTGCCGACGCCGAGGCGCGCGCAGGTCGTAACGTTCAGCGGCCTGTCCGCCCACGCGGATCGCAACGATCTGTTGGCCTATATCGGAGCAATCACTCCCGAGCCCGGTGTGATCTTCGTCGTGCATGGAGAGGAAAAACAGGCGCTGTCGCTGGCGGCCGCCATCCAAGCCGAACATCCACGCATCGACGTGCGGATTCCTCATCGAGGAAGCAGCCATGACATCTAAATCGTCCCATGTTTCGCGCCCCGTCCGGTTCGCATTACGACCCGCTGTTGCATCGGCGGCCTGGTGCATCCTCTTCGCCGCTCACATCTTTTCCGGAACGGTTGACGCGGCGGATGTCCGACAACGGGCCCGTGAACTCGGCATCGTTGTGGGGCGGTATCAGCCAGGACCGTTCAACGCCATCACCGACGTGGCCGGAGTGAAGGTCGGTCACCGGACGTTGGTCCGAGGAGAGGGGGCGCTCAAGCCGGGCGAAGGACCGGTGCGGACCGGCGTCACGGTGATCGTCCCGCGCGAGGACGTGTGGCGAAAAAAAGTTCCCGCCGGCTCGTTTGTCCTCAACGGCACGGGTGAGATGACGGGCCTGTCATGGGTCGCGGAATCCGGTTTTCTCGAATACCCTATCGCGCTCACGAACACGCTCAACGTTCCCCGCGTCGCCAACGGCGTCATCAGTTGGATGATCAAACGGTATCCTGCGATCGGGATCTCCGACGACACCCTGACGCCGGTCGTCGCCGAATGCGATGACGGACGATTAAACGACATTCAAGGGCGGCATGTTTCGGAAGCGGACGTCGTTGCCGCACTGGACGGCGCCGAGAGCGGGCCGGTGCAGGAAGGAGCGGTAGGGGCCGGAACCGGGATGATTGCGTATGGGTTCAAGGGAGGGATCGGCACGTCGTCGCGCACATTGCCTCTACAAGAGGGAGGCTACACGGTGGGAGTGCTCGTCAACGCCAATCATGGACGCAGGCACGAGCTGGTGATGAACGGCGTGCCGGTCGGCCGGCTCTACGAATCGGCCTTGCCGCGAGCGGAAAGTCTCGGGTCTGGACCGCATGAAGGGTCGATCATCATCATTATCGCCACCGACGCGCCGCTCGACAGCCGCCAACTCGGCCGACTGGCCAAACGGGCCGCGCTGGGTCTTGCCCGCACCGGGGCGACCGCCCGCCATGGGAGCGGAGATTTCATACTGGCGTTTTCCACGGCCAACGTCATTCCTCACTACCCCAAAGAGCCGACCTATACTCTGACCCACCTGGCCGATGTCCATCTGAATCCGTTAATCACCGCGACCGTCGAGGCAACCGAAGAGGCGGTGCTTAACGCCCTTACCATGGCGACTACGACGATCGGTCGAGACGGCTATCGGGCGGAGGCTATCGACCTCGATCGACTGAAGGTCATTCTGACCGATGCGCCCCACCAGTGAGCCGTGCAAAAGAGATCTCTCGTCAAGGAGAAGTAATTGTCCCCATTACAAAGCATGAAGGGTAAGATGGTCATGGCCTGGAGGAACGGAAGATATGGGGGCTACCCGCCTGAGAGCGGGGCGCCAAAACCAGCAGGCAACGAACTACGAGATGACTCTCTAAGGAGGGAGAAACCTCGTCGCGGTCTGAAGCTCTTTGTGCGGCAATGGGTGGGATAATATAGACCGCTCCACGGCCGCAACTTAAGGTCATGTCGATAGGTATGTGAATGGAATCAGGCGGCGACCTCCCCTTGGATTACTTCGTATGTCTGCCGTTGTCCACCGACAAACGAAACTCCGGCATAACCAGGGGCAATAACTCAGGGCGCATTTCAGGCACCGGAAACTCTGCTCAGCGACCTGTAGCAGGTTTCAGAGCAGAGCTGTGGCTGATCCACCCACTTTGAACCACTTGCCCCCTGTGGTCTGTAGCCACACGGCCGAGAAGTGGGACTTCACCACGTTCGTCGTGCGCAAGTGCACCTGCAGAAACTGATAAAAGGTAATGAGTGTCAACGATCACCGGAAATTTCTCCTGGCGCGATCATTGGAAATTCTCCCATCCGGGTGAAGAATCTGCTTTCTGAATTCGACTTCTCTAAGGTGAACCACCTGCCGATCGTCGTTCCCGCGGCCATTTACGAAGTCGAGTTTCCGTCCGCCGTAGCGGCGGTTTTCGATTTGATCAACCCGGTTTCGAGTTTTCCACGGAGTCGATAGCGCTCTCCCTTTTTGATATTGCTGTGCTAGAGCGGTGGAGCAGGTGACCCAGGACGGCCGATGCGATGACCGGATCGCCGAAGACCTCTCCCCAGGCGCCCAGGATCTGATTGCTCGCCAGCATGGTGGCGCTCCGCTCGTAGCGACGCGAGACCAGTTGGAAGAAGGGTTCACCCCCCTGCCGATCGATGGAGATATACCCGATTTCATCGACAATGAGGAAGTGCGGGTGGCTAGGAACTCGACTTGTTTTCCAACAGATTCTCGGCCAAGGCTTTGCCGAGACCAGCAATCAGCTCCATCGTGGCGGAGAACAACACTCGGCTTCTCTGCTCACCGGCCTCATTCCCAACACCACGACCAGCGCGTCGGCGGAAACACGGTGGACACATTCTCGCTCGTAGCGATCCAATGTCCGGATGCCCAGCGGTGTGAGGGACTCACGGGCAGATCATTCAATTGGCCGCTCGTGTGTGATGCCGTGGATCCGCTAATCGACGACGGTGGCCATTCACTCCTCCGACCAGGTATTGGGCACGTCCCACGACACAAACCCTGCCAGCCAGCGGGGCATCTCTACAGTGTGAGGTGTACAGCTTGCACGACGACGGTGCGTTCCTGCGGTGAGGTCATTGAGGATCGATCTTTGGTGATGCTAAAGTAGTACCCGCTGACGGCCCCTATCAATCATCCTGCTACATTTGGTGTCTCGTCCGATCTCCACCAGATCTGTGAGCGGGGAACAAGTATTTCCGACGAAGATGAAACACCTGCGAGAATTGGAAAACCAGAGCGTCTATATTCTGCGTGAGGCGTACAAACACTTTGATGACCTGGCCATGCTCTGGTCCATGGGCAAAGATTCGACCGCCCTGCTCTGGCTGACCCGCAAAGCGTTTTTTGGGCACGTACCGTTTCCCTTGGTGCACATCGATACGGGCTACGAAATGCCGGAGCTGATCGAATACCGCGATCGACTGTGCCGCGAGTGGCGGTTGAATCTCGTGGTCGGTCAGAATAAAGAGGCGCTGGCCGCCGGCATGGGCCCGGAACGAGGTCGTGTGACCTGCTGCACGGCCATGAAGATCGAGGCCCTGAAACAAACCATCGAGAAGTATAAGTGGAAGGCCGTCATTCTGGGGATTCGCGCCGATGAAGAAGGTACTCGCGCGAAGGAGCGGTATTTTTCCCTGCGTGATCGGCACGGCGAGTGGGATTTCCGCGACCAGCCTCCTGAACTGTGGAATCAATTCAACACCAGGTTCCCAGTCGGCTCTCACGTGCGCGTACATCCGTTGTTGGATTGGACGGAGTTGAATATTTGGGAATATCTCGAGCTCGAACAGGTTCCCCTTCCCAGGCTGTACTTTGATCAAGGCAGTGGGAAGCGATATCGCAGTTTGGGCTGTGTGCCTTGCACCGGCACCGTCTCGTCCTGCGCTTCCACAATCTCTCAAATCATTTCAGAACTCCGTGTCACCACCATTGCGGAACGAAGCGGCCGTGCACAGGATGAAGGACGAGGCATGGAAACGCTCCGCAAGCTCGGGCATATGTAACTCTATTGTGCTTTATTCGCAGCATGCTCAATGGCACCCCCAATCTCTATTCTCTGCAGCAGCAATTTCCAAAAGTCGATACCGGCACAGTCCTGTGGCTCAAGCACCGGAGCAGCTAATTTCCATTTAACGGATTCGCCCCATAAGAGAAAAGTGCCGGAAGCGCGTATTTACGCACAAGGCGTGCGCATTTGCACTGTTGCCCTCTTGCATCAGGAACTCTCGATCAGCGCAGGTGACTTATACGACGACTTTTCCATTGTTTTGCAAGGTATTTCATTGACACGCGACGAGATGGAAAAAATGACTCAATTTGGCCGTTTTCTTGCCCAGTGCTTAGCTCTGAGCGATGGGAGAAAGGCTGCGATTGTCAAGAGGTGCTGTGAACCAACCGAGTCCTTCTGACAGTCAGTTACATTTTTGAAGCCTTAAGCTCGTTCTTCTTTTGCAATGGCACTGCCGATGACACCTCCTGAAACAGAACGAACGGCAACGACGGCTGAGGGTGAGCGGGATATGAGATATGAGAACAGACGCTCCGGGAGCCTGTGCCCAGTCCATGACGGCGTCATCATATATGGACCGGCGGCGTTCCAGATGCAATACAGTGGTCGTGATCTCACTGCAGGGTTCATCCCGGCATCATGGCCATCCTGTTATCCGTCGGCATCGCTATCGCTATGATGTCTGAGTACCCCCTCCAAGGTCGGTCTGGCGACGGTTGCATTCACCTGCTTTGTGGGCTGGATCAACGCATGGTTTAGGCCAGGAAGCTATATCAGATGTCCGGGAATTGCAGCTGGACTTGCACCGGTATCGGCAGTAGGTGTTGAAACGTTCGGCTTGAAGAAGATGCCGTTCGCTATTTTTCTGATGCGCGATGCAAGCCATCATTTGGGAATTCAACTGGCAAAAATACTTTCTGGTCGCGGTTTCGGTCGTATTTGGTCGAAGGACTGTTGGCAAGCGTCGGCTTGAAGATCGCGCTCAAGTTTCTTGCCTTCACCTACGAGCTTCCGGCCGAACTCGAATCTGCGGACTTGTTCTGGAATACCGCGCGCCTCCGGATGATCCTGCTCTCTGTGGCCGGTATGCCGGCTTTGTCTAATCTGTTCCTTAAGCTTAACAATTCACAGCCGGTCGTTCCGTACCTTGCGATCATCGTCGCCGGAATCCTCTTCTCGCAGTTCGTCTCAGTTCCCATACTGTCAGTAGAAGATGTGGCTCTCACTCTCGCGTTGCCGATCCTGCGTAGCATTGACGGTCTCTTAACCGTAGCCTCTCTGCTCCGATTTTCCATCATGTCGGCGATTATCGATGTCATCGGCAGGTGATGAGCAACGCCGCAGATGTATGTCGACCCGGGAAAAATACACGGCCGGACGATCATCAAATGGCACATCGATGACCTCAAGAAAAACGTGAGCGACATCAGCTAGGCGATCAGAAGAGTCATGCCCAAAGGGACAGGCTTGGCGGTACGGTTCGTATCCAAAGAGGGTGAATTGCCATGTTCATGAAAATTATGGCGGCGATTGATGGAACCGAAACTTCCATGGAAGCTCTGATGGAAGCAAAGCACATTGCCGTCTCTCAGCACGCATCGCTGTGTATCGTCTATGCCGTCGCGGATTCTGATGAAATTGACGAAAGCTCTGGTCTTAAACTGTTGGAACAAGCAAAGTCTATTGTTGGAAACGGACTGGATGTCGGGCTCGTTTTTTGCGTGCGGAAACCGAATACGGCTTAAACGGGATTGCTGAAGCTCTTGCCAAAGCTGCCAATGAATGGCATGCCGCTCTGGCGGTGAGGACAGCCAATCGTCGCGGCTTGGAACGTTTCGTCCTTGGCTCGGTCGCTGAACAGTTGGTACACAAGGTTGAAGCTTCCGTACTTGTGGTCCGTCCACGTCGATTAGCCGATTAACAAATTCCTTTTACCTCCCATATCTCCGATTTGGAAATCGCCCGCTCATTCTCAGTTCACGACTTTTCGGGTTTTGGCGCGGGGCTGCGAAGAGTCTCTCCATCCTCAACAAGAGAAACCGCCTCCAGAATACCTGACGGCTTTTTGTCGGCATCAAGATACACCGCGATCTCCAGCAGGCAACGGATTAGTCCCTACGGGACCGCCCGCCATGAGAGCGAAGATTTCGTGCTGGCGTTTAACAATCAAAGATACAGTCCTAAACCAACGGCGGAAGGAATGTCTCTTGGTCTTAGGAGGGTAGAGCCGCCGGTTCTGCCGGACATTCCGTTAATATCTCGATCGTCCCGTTTAAGGTGATTGATACAGGGCGCCGACAATGGCAATACGCTGGTCGGGAACGAGCTTGTCCAACGAGCAACTGTGCCAACGGAAAGATTCGACCGCCCGCTGCACGTTTTGACGGGTGACGGTGTTGATCAAGGCGTCGAACCGGCCCTGTTCTCCCTCTTGCAGATCCAGGCAGGCGGTTGGGTCGATAGAGGACTGAATGTCGGTGACGATGGATCCGAGGTGATCGCATCCCGTGGCCGAAGCGGCGGTCTGAGCGGAGCAAGCCAGTTTGACTGCCGTGGTGACGGCTCCGCAGTGCGTATGGCCCACCACAAGAATCAGCTTGGCTCCGGCGACCGCGCAACCGTACTCCGCGCTAGCCAAGATCTGAGGGCCTATCACGTTCCCCGCGATACGGATGCTGAAAATATCTCCCATCCCCAAATCAAAGATGATCTCGGCGGGGGTTCTTGAATCGATGCAACTCAGCACGACGGCCAATGGATGTTGTCGATCGGCCGTCGCTCGGATCTGACGGACCAGATCTCTGGTGAGACGATGACCGCTGCGAAACCGCTCGTTCCCGTCTTTCAAGATTTGAAGGACCTGTCGGGGGGTGAGTGATTTCTGAAGCTCACGGGTCGAATAGTCAAGGTATTGAATCTGGTCCTCGAACTGGTATTTGGCCTTAAACCCGACCAAGCTGACCTCGATATGGCGGGCGGGAGCGGACAGATCCTTAAAGTCGCGAATCAGGTCGAGCACGTCCGGGTCGATATAGTCTGTATGTTGAGCGTCGATCAGCACATGGCCGTTTGCCGGGGCTTCCGACAGCGCGTGCGAGAGAGCCGCGCGATTCAAGAAGCTCACTTGGTTGGTCAGTTCAATGTGCAGGACGTCACCTCCCAGGTGTTTCTCGACGAGGCGCCGCATCGGGTGACGCATGTTGCTGTGGAGAATGAACCCAACGGCGGTCGCCAAGCCGATGAGGATGCCGGTGAGAAGATCGGTCAGAACGATGGCGACGACCGTCACCACGAACGGCAAAAACTGAGATCGTCCTTCGCTCCACATCTGTTTGACCAATGCGGGGCTCGCAAGTTTGACGCCGGTCACCAGCAGAATCGCCGCCAGGGAAGAGAGAGGGATTTTGTTGAGCCATGTCGGAATGAGTGGAACAGCCACCAGGAGCAGGATTCCATGGATGATGGCGGACCGTTTCGTTTTCCCGCCGGCCATGACGTTGACGGAACTGCGAACGATCACCGATGTGACGGGAAGCCCGCCGATCAACCCGGAGGTGACGTTTCCGATCCCTTGGGCTAGCAGCTCGCGACTCGGTGGGGAGGTGCGTTGTTGGGGGTCAAGTTTGTCCACGGCTTGGATGTTTAAGAGGGTCTCCAGAGACGCAACCACTGCGATGGTGAGGGCCGCGGTGTACACCGCCGGGTTTCCCCACTATGAAAAGGCCGGCGGCGACAGGAGGGACAGGAGTCCCCGAAGGTCCTCGGCGATCGGAACTTGGACGAAATGGCTCGACTTGATCAGCCAGGGATCGCCAAGGTGCTCAAACCACAGGTCTGCTCCGACGCCCAGGATCACCACGACCAGAGGAGTCGGAACGAAGGATTCCTTGAGCGGCTTCCACCGTTCCCACGCCACCAGGACCGCGAGCGACAGCAAACCGATGATGGAGGCACCCAATTGGAAATCACTGAACAGACCAAGCAACTCGGAAAACGTCGTTTCTTGATCCGATCGAAAGAACGACATCTCCCCTTCAGGATCGGTGTCGTGCCCCAAGACATGGGGGATCTGTTTGAGAATGAGGATGGCGCCGATCGCCGCGAGGAGTCCTTTTAATGACGCTGGAAGGGAAAACCGCGGCAATGAACCCCATCCTGGCCAGCCCCAAGCCTATTTGAATCAGCCCCGCGACAACCACCGCCAGGAGAAAGGTCTCAAACGAGCCGAGTGCGGCGATCTGAGCCGCCACGACGGCTGTCAGGCCGGCCGCCGGCGCTGATGCCTGTGTGCGACCCGCTCACGACTCCCACGACGATCCCGCCGACGATGCCTGCCGACAGTCCAGACATCAGCGGCGCGCCGGATGCGAGGGCGATTCCCAAACAGAGGGGCAACGCGACAAGGAACACGACGAGCCCCGCCCTCATGTCGGCCGACAACGCGCTAGAAGAAAAGTTGGCCATCGTCGTGTTCCCGTCAGTTAGACTATACCTCTCTCCCCGCCTGGCCCAAGAAACGTGAATGAGGATGGGGGAGGCACC
The DNA here is from genome assembly GCA_024331125.1 of Nitrospira sp. Lineage (GTDB taxonomy): Bacteria > Nitrospirota > Nitrospiria > Nitrospirales > Nitrospiraceae > Nitrospira_D. The sequence goes on along the minus strand of JANDJI010000003.1, from coordinate 79,762 downwards.
AAGGTTCTGCTCAATCGTGTGCTCCCATGAAAGAGGAAACAAGCGTGGTGAGGTTCAAGAGACGATCCGGCGCTCGCGGATGGCCGATAAGCTTGCAATTCCGAAGGCCTCATCTGTATGCTCTACCCCGGTCCGAAAGGGTTCAAACAATGAACGAATATCAAATCGGCGGCGGGCTTAAGCTGTTCACGGCCGTTGAAAAGACGGAGGCCTTCGCCGAGTTCTTGAAGACGCGCATGGTTCGGGCGTTGGAAACGGAAGATCCTACCGAACTGCATTATCTGCTGGCCCAGCTCGACGACTATCATTCCTATCTCTGGCGTTATTACAAGAAGTTGGCGCAGGATCGGGCTCAACGAATGGACCCGGGGGTCTGACTTCCCGGGGTATCTGATAGACAATCGCATGCCGGGTCTTCAGCCTTCATCGTCCACTCGCCCATCGTCGTTGCGTTTTGCGGCGGCTCTCTCCAAACGATCGGACACGGAAGCCGCCGCATGCGACCTTGCCGACGACATTCGATCCAAGCTGGAAGCCGCCCCGATCGACCTTGCCTGTCTGTTTTTCTCCGCGCATCATGTTCGGCGTGCTGCGCAATTGGCTTCGACGATCCATCGGCTGCTCTCTCCGCGATTGCTGATCGGCTGCAGCGGCGAGGGAGTCATTGCCGGAACGGAGGAACTGGAGAGCATACCGGGAATTTCGCTGTGGGCCGCGTCGTTGCCGGGTGTCACGTCGGCGCCCCTTCGCCTGACCTTTTCTCCGACGCAAGACCAATTTCGATTGCAGGAGTGGCCTGGACCCGATGGATCTCCCTCCGCCCTTCTGCTCTTGGCCGATCCCTTGACTCTGCCGATGCAGGAGGCTTTGAAGTTTCTTGCTCAACGGTATCCCGAGGCCATGGCGATCGGAGGACTGGCAGGAGGAGGGAGCGAAAGCGGAGAAAATCGATTGATCCTGCAAGGGGAGGCCCTCACGGGCGGACTCGTGGGGGTGCGGTTTTCCGGTCCTTTGGCCGTTCGCCCCGTCATTTCACAGGGGTGCCGATTGGTCGGAGAGCGGTTTGTCGTCACCAAAGCCGAGCACAATCGTATCCATGAACTGGGCGGCGTTCCCGCGCTGGAACGGCTGCGAGACCTTCTGGAATCCATGTCGGAAGAGGAGCGGGAACAGGCCAAAAGCGCGCTCCACATCGGCATCGCCGTCGATGAATACCGGGATCGTTTCGAGCGCGGGGATTTCCTCATCCGTCACCTGATCGGGGTCGATCAAGAGACCGGATCGCTGGTGATCGGGGATCTTGTGCGAGAGGGCCAAACCGTGCAGTTCCAACTGCGGGATGCGCGTTCGGCCGGCGAAGATTTGAAAGAATTGCTCGATGCCGATCGGCTCGGCCATCGCCAAGCGCCTCTTGGAGCCCTGTTGTTCAGTTGTTGCGGACGCGGGCGGGGGCTGTTCGGGAAACCCCATCACGACGCGCGCACCGTGGCGGATCGGTTGGGCGGAATCCCCGTCGCCGGGTTTTTTGCTCAAGGAGAGATCGGCCCTGTGGGAAGACACAACGTCCTCCACAGTTATACGGCCAGTATGGCCATCTTTGCCGAGCCGGAACGTGGAACCGCCCTCAGGGGCCGCTTGTACGAAGAACAGCGAATGTCATAAAACGATTCGTATCTTCAAATAGGTTCACGGCTTCGTCGCCCCATTTTTCTTATGATCCAGCAAACCCCGCTCATTGCTCAACATCGAGCCGCAGGCGCCAAGCTGGTTCCGTTCGCCGGTTGGGAAATGCCGATTCAGTACAGCGGAGTGGTGGACGAATATCAGGCGGTGAGAACCAAGGGAGGATTGTTCGACGTCAGCCACATGGGCCGCATTATGGTTGAAGGGCCGTCCGCCGGACCGTTTCTTCAAACCGTCACCACCAACAACATCACCGCGCTCGAGCCGTGGCACGCGCACTATTCGATGGTTTGTAACCACGAGGGCGGTATCAAGGACGACATCTTCGTCTATCGACTGGGCGATTCCGACTCGTATCTTCTCTGCGTGAATGCGTCCAATCGCGGCAAGATTCTGTCGTGGTTGCTGGAACAGGCACAACGTGGCGTCGACTGTCGCATCCAGGATCGCTCGGGAGAGATCGCTCAAATCGCCTTGCAAGGGCCTGCCACCAAGGAGATCGTTGCAAAACTTGGAATGCCGGCGCTGGAGAAGCTGAAACGAAGAGAATCGGCGCGAACGACCGTCGGAGGCATCTCGTGCCTTGTCGCCCGGACCGGCTATACCGGCGAATTCGGCTACGAGTTCTATGTATTCGGTCACCCGGCAGCGGTGTGGACGACTCTGTTGGAAAGCGGACGGCCGTTCGGAGTCAAGCCGGCGGGGCTTGGGGCTCGCGACCTGCTTCGGTTAGAGATGGGGTATCTGCTCTACGGCAATGATATCAATGAGGACACGACGCCGCTTGAGGCGGGGGCTGAATGGACGATCGATTTTGCCAAAGGAGAGTTTATCGGCCGGGCGGCGTTATGGTCCCAGAGGCAGGCAGGACCGGCACGTCGCCTCATCGGTTTTGAGTTGACGGAGAGAGCCGTGCCCCGGCAAGGATTCACCATTCTTGATAGGGTGACCGGCCAAGCGATCGGAACAGTCACCAGTGGGAATTTCTCGCCTATTTTACAAAAGGGAATCGGCATGGGGTACGTATCTTCCGCCCATGCCGATCTCAGAACCGCCATCGCCATAGACATTCGAGGAAAGGTGATCCCGGCCGTCGTTGTGCGCCCCCCCTTCTATCGGAAGGTTCCTGGGAACTCATGAGGCGGGACGTGTGAAAGAAGCGGTTGCTTTTGCAGATCGCCTCGGCAGGGAAGGATCGTCTTCGATGGTAAAAAACATCTACAGTGGCAGAGTCGTCACCTTGAATGTCGAGAGCGTTCGATTGCCCAACGGAGAAACGGTGGATCTTGAAACGATCCGTCACCCGGGGGCGGCCGCCGTCGTTCCACTCAAAGAGGACGGCACCGTCGTGCTGATTCGGCAGTTTCGCCATGCGGCGGGGGGATTCATCTATGAGATTCCCGCGGGAAAGCTTCAGCCGGGAGAAGATCCTTTATGCTGCGCCGAGCGGGAGCTGGAAGAAGAGGTGGGTTATCGGGCCTCGTCGTTTACGCTCCTGTGCAGCATCTTCACCGCCCCCGGCTTTGCCGACGAGGTCATTCATGTCTATGAGGCGACGGGACTGACCAAGGGACGCCAACGGTTGGATCGTGATGAAGTGCTCGAGGTCGTCGAGATGCCGTTGGCGGAGGCCGTGAAGAAAATTCATGAAGGGATCATTCGAGACGCCAAGACGATTGTCGGCCTCCAAACATCGTATCTTCTCGCTCATAGACGATAAACGAGACACAGACCGGGGCACCCATTGATCATGGGTGCCCCTCTCTTTCAGGAAGTAAGAAGAGCAAGAAGCCTTCACTTGCCCGGCTTCTTTTCCTTGTCGGCGTCAGCAAAGGTGTCGGCGTGACCACCCTTCTTTTCTTCTTTCTTCTTCTCCTCGCCGTAGACTACGACGTGGCCGCCCTTCTTCTCTTCCTTCCTCTCCTTTTCCGCAAACGCGGGAGCGAGGAACGCCATCGATACTGCCACTGCCATGGCTGCCATCATGATGCGCTTCATAACGAGCACCCTCCTTATAAGAATTGGATTGAAATAAGACCTTTGACGACTCTACTGCTCATGGGATAGAGCAAGCTCGATGCCGTGTTTCTAAAGAGCGGGACTCAAACGCATATGCGGTGCATTGATTCATTCATGAGTCGTTTCTCACAAAGAATCGAAGGGATTGTCCTTCAAAACCCTGTGGCAGAATGGCCGTGAAATGGCGAAACCGCCTCATTAAAATGGTCTCCCGCTGAACATCAAACGTAGGCGGTTCACTGCGTTTCATACGGCTTGCGAAAGCTCATTGCTTCGTCTCGTGAGGAACCTCATTCACAGACGCCAAAAATCATGTTATCTTCGGTCCCGTCATGGGTCGGATCGTCTCTCATGCGAAACAGTCGGCCAGCTCCACGTTCACCGCTGAGGAGTTGATGAGCGACGGGAGGCGACGAAAAGGGCAAGGAGTCGTCATCCACAACAGACCGGCGCGTCGAGAGGCGAAGAGGTGCGCCGACGAGGAGCGGAAAACATTATGTTGCTGAACGGAAAAAACGGCGTCATCATCGGCGTGGCCAATAAACACAGTATTGCATGGTCTATTGCCCAGTCGGTGGCCAGTCAAGGGGCTCGGCTGCTCTTCAATTATCAAAACGAACGGTTGAAGCAGAACGTGGAGGAATTGGTCGCCACGGTTCCCGGCGCTAAGGCCTTTGCGTGCGACGTGGCGAATGACGCCGAGATCGAGACATTGATGCACCATGCCCAAAAAGAGCTGGGGCGAATCGATTTCGTGATCCATTCTCTGGCGTTCGCGCCGCGTGAAGAGCTCACGGGGCAGTTTGTGAACACGACGCGTCAGGGATTTGCGACCGCGCTCGACATCAGCGCGTACTCCCTGGTGGCGGTGACCCGCGCAGCCATGCCGTTGATGACGGAAGGCGGAGCCATCGTCACGCTCAGTTACCTCGGCGCAGAACGGGTGGTTCCTCACTACAACGTCATGGGGGTTGCGAAAGCCGCGCTCGAATGCACCGTCCGATACCTGGCCTATGATCTCGGCCCCAAGAACATCCGTGTCAATGCCATTTCAGCGGGCCCGATCAAAACACTGGCGGCCCGCGGCGTCTCCGGCATTACCAAGATGATCGATATTCATAAAGAATTTGCCCCGCTCCGACGGGCAACCGAGCAGGGCGAAGTCGGAGACACCGCACTGTTCTTAGTCAGCCCGTTGGGGCGCGGCATTACCGGGGAGGTCATCTATGTGGACGGAGGATTCCATATTTTAGGCATGATGGCTTCGGGGGAATAATCCGTTTGTATTCCACGAGGGGCAACAGGCGGTGATCAGGAAAGATCGTGATGAATCTAGGATGGCGCGCTCTCATCATCGAGATTGCCGGCAGCCGACTTTTTTCAATCTGTTATACTGAATAATATTTGATGGCGATGCCCTTTTCCACCAAGTTGATCCTATGACATCTTCGAAGCTCAAAACCATCGTGATCGGTGCGGCGATCGGTCTTTTTCTTCAACCGGTGACGGCATCGGCCAAGGACACGACCGGCGATCTTGCCGGTCAGGCGCTGGAGGAATGCGAACGGGGGCGGGCCGCGACGGATCGTGCTGCGCGGCTTGCTCATTTTGAGCGAGGGAGGATGTTGGGCGAGCAGGCTGTCGCCGGAAACGAGCGTAGCGCCGATGCGCATTTTTCCCTGTTCTGCAACCTCGGCGAGCTCCTTCGAATCGACGGCGAGTCGCTCACGTCGCTCTTTGGATTTCGCCGCATGATGAACGAACTCGATCGGGCTCTTGAGCTTGATCCGGCGCACATCGACGCCCTCTCCGCGAAAGGGACGTTGCTGGTCAAACTCCCCGGACTCTTAGGCGGCGATTCGGAAAAAGGAGAGCGGATCCTGGAGCACGTCGTTCGACTGGCGCCGAAAGCGGTGAATGCAAGGCTGGCCCTCGCCAAGGTTCGCCATGAGCAGGGACGCCATCAAGAAGCCGTGACATTGGCGTCCGATGCGCTGGCTATTGCGCAACAATACAAACGGACCACCTTCGTTTCTGAAGCCAAAGCCGTCCTGCAGCAGCTTCGCAAGGTCGGGGCTGCTTCCGCCATGGCGGCCTACACACCTCGATTCTGACTGCTGCGTACGATCACCACGCCGTTCCCTCGGGCTTCCTTACGAGAGAGAAACCGAGAACGTGCGTTAAGACCCGCAATTACTCCAACCCTTTTCGTTGCGACTTCAAGCGCCCCCTCCGTTTCTTGCTTGCGATTCGCCGTTCACGGGATGCGTTGGTGGGTGCGGTCGGTTTGCGCTTTTTCCGCGGAAAGATCGCTTTCTGGATCAAGGCCAGCAATCTGGCGACAGCTTCCTCCCGATTCCGCTCACGGGAACGGTGCTCCTGTGATTTGATCGTAATCACGCCGTCGCCTGAAATTCGGTGGTCTCGCAGCTCCAACAACGCTTGTTTACAGGAAGGTGGAAGCGAGGAAGCTCTGATGTCGAACCGCAAGTGAACGGCGGTTGACACCTTGTTGACATGTTGTCCCCCGGCTCCTTGAGCGCGCACGGAGTGAATCTCGATTTCGGAATCCGGGATGGCGACATGGGACGCAATACGCAACATGCCGAGTAGCTAATCATAAGAGCCCATCCGGTGCAATGGACCAGGCTTGCAAGCGCCCTCTTCATCCAAGATCCTGCTTAAGGAACCGTGACGAAGCTTCAATCTGGCGCCCAATATGGCAATCTGGCAGCAGGTAAGGATATATCCTCCAAAGGCGTCTTCCGACGCGGAGAGGCATTACCTGCGCGAGCCAGGTCTTGCGATTTCTGATGGGCGAAGAGTACCCTGTTGCGCTCAAGTGGCCGAAGATTTGAAGGCAACGCCAACCTGATCAACCACAAGCTGCTGTTGCAGCTTTGGAGCAATTTGTAATCGTATTCACCAAGGCTTTCTCGCTGGTCACGGATGGAATTTCCTAGAAACGGCCTCGGCGGGAAAACCCGATCGATGAGCACGCAGTAAGAAAGGAATCGTCGCCTACCGCAGCTCCGGTAGGCGGTCGATGATACGAAGACGCACGTCGTCGCCGAGCTGAATTTGAACCATCTTGGTCGCCAGGCTGTCGCGGATCTGCCGCACCTCTTGAACGGTAAATTGCAACTGCCCGCCGCAACGTTCGACCAGGTGGTAAATCAGAAGAGACGTCAGGTAGTGAACGTCCTCGTCGCTGGCGTGTTCGCTGAGATTGATGATTTGAGCCATCGATTGATCCGCCCTCCAGAGATGCGGGCAGTTATGACTGATCCACGGATCGGCCCGCAATGCCCCAAACGTAGGGGGTCGCTGCGGGCTGTGTGCGGGAGAGAAGAAATCGGGGTGGCTAAGGCGGCTCTACCAGCGTTTATCGCAGGGCGAAGGCGTGGGACTCTGCAGGGAAGGTTATCCAGTTACCGACCGGCTCGTAGCGAACAAACTGACCTGTGTGGATATCCAGGACAATAAGATGGAGCCACCGGTTGTCGAAAAGATGTCGAAGGTTCTTATGCCGTTGCACGATGGAGCTAACGAGAGCGGGGCGACCTTCGACAACGAAGGTGAGGCGCATGGGCTCATGAAGCCAGACCATTTGAAACGGGAGCCCCGTTCGGAGGTCGCCGTGAGCTCCCGCCATCACACCGACCAAGCCGCTCACGTTATGTAAAACTTTCGTTCCACTTCCGTAGCGACCATTGTCCACTCGGGAGAAATAGTACTCGAGTCCGATCCCGGCGCAAACCGGTCCAACGGCGGTCATGATACGCTCCAAGATCACACCATCAGGATCCTCAAACGCGTTGTAGGATTGGAGGAACGCACGGCGATCAAGGTTCAATCCCCTGGAAAGGCTCCGCCGACCGACGATGACGGATGCATTCGTGGCATGGCCCCATTCGGCGTACACCTGGCTGAAGTCGACGGACCGCCGTTCAACGTGGCGAAGGGCCCGAACCGGCCGGACATTCGTCGGCGCCAGTGGAAGAAGTCGGCAACGTTCTTTGGCATTGAGCGCACGAGCTTCGTCAAGGTTCCGAACAAGCCGGGAGAAATCATCTCGATGAGACGCTGGAATCCGCTCCGTTTCAAAAAACGTGATATCGTCCGACGCCGTGTTATGTTGCGCGCCGATGAAGTACGTGTCATTGGGAATGTCAATGCCGCGATCGCGTAACGCGCTCCGTACGTCCGGCTTGTTAGCCATGGCGGCCAGTGCGCGGGCGTTCGGTCCTCCATGCTTCCCACCGCACGCTCCACAATCGTAAGCGGATTCATGGGGGTTGTTCTGGCTTGTCGAGCCATGGCCGAGCACGAGCACCAACGGGGCGAAGGTTTTCGTCAAGCCGACCAAGCGTAATTGACCTTCGACGAGGCCGACCTGTTGCTCCAAGGAGAAGCCCAATTGCTCGGTGCGGTGACCCGACGTTTCAACGGCGGGTGAGGCGTCGATCGTCAGCCTGGTTCGGACCGGCCGCACGAACAGATCGTGAAGGCGATGCACGGCCAGCTCGAATCTTCGGGGCAACAGCGTCTTTCCAAGCAACACGACGGCCATGACGGACGCCGCGAGATCGATAACGAAATACGACGTCAGGAAGTTCTTCTTCAGCGATTTGAAGAGGTGTTCCAGAAATGCAAGCCAGCGTTGCCGGCCAAAGGTACGCTCCCACTGTGCGAGTTGATCCGGCGCCGGCTCCTCCTTCACAGAATGAGTAGGGGTTACCACGATGGGGCACAGTGGCGTGACCTTGTGATCCCCTATGGACGAGTAATTCATCACGACGCCGAAAAACCCGGCCGTTCCAAAAGTCTCGTAATTCGGGTTCAGTGACTCGATGTGTCGTCTGATGCTCTCTTCCCGCTCGTCTATGCAAAAGATCAGTTGCGCATGCGGGCGATCCTGCGGTTGGGGGGGACCAACCTTGTTTTGAGCCAGGCGGTCAAGGAGTTCGCGTTGGTAATGTCCCTCGTAAGCGGCCTGCCAAATCGGCCCATGGGCGGAGGACGGAAATTTATCGAGCATCGCCAGTAAACGATCTCCGTCACTGGGCGAGAGTTTTCGTAGGCCTCCTGCGGAGAGCCCAAGGAGTTGACTCAAATGGAAAAGCCGCCAGGCGTGTTGGCAGGCCGTGGGGAGCGGGTCTCTTCCCAAAGCGGTGGCCTGCCGATATTTCCAGACCATTTCCGCCGTCCGAATCCATCGATCTCGGTCGTCCTGTGGATTTGCACGCAACAAGGATCGACAGCGGGATTCCAAATAGTCGGGGAGTCCTCCTCGGAAGAACTCGCGTCGCAGATAGAATTCGTAGGGATGGTCGCGATGCAAATCATGGAGCTTGGGGACCGTCCCCTCAAGTCCCCATATCTCTCGGCAAGCCCGTTTGATCAGCATTGATTCGCAGAATAAACGGACGGCCAGATACTCGACGAGATCGATGTGTTCCTCAATCTGTTTGAAATGCAGGGGGTGGTGTTCACGCCACTTCACCAGCGCGGCCCATCCGGACAGTTTGAGCAACCGTCGACTCAAGTAGGGAGCATGATGCTGCTCGGGAATCTGCAGCGACCGCAGCGTGTGGAGAAGGCAGTCTTCCGGCCGTTCGGGCAGGTTGAGCACGGCTTCGTGCCAGCCGTCCACTTCTCCAAGCCCCAACGAGAGTTCCTCGGTGGCCAGCTTTCTCCATGCGCGATAAAAACCCAACTGTCGATACGGCATGGACCAACCAGCGATGCCTTGATCGAGAAAGGCCCCGCACCACTTGATCATATACCGGTTGACGCATTCCGCGATGTCGACGCCGGTGATGTCGTACAGGAGCTCGCTCAACGTCAAACTGTGGCCGACACGTTCCATCGTGGCGGTTAAATCTTCGCGAGAGTGCTTGACGAGCCGCTCGCGGGGATCGAAATGGTGGAGATCAGCCAGCAACTGACGACAGGCGAAGATTCTGTTGCGGTACTCGAGCAAGCGTCGGAGCGCATCGTAGGCGGACCGGGTCAACTCGGTCTCACGGAGCCCTTCTCGGACGGTGCGGCAAAGTGTGGCTTCAAGATCGTCGCAAGAATGGTCCGCCAGCAGAGCGCCATCCCACTCGTTCACCTCTTCCTGCAAGGCTTCCCACGCTGTGAGCGTCAATCCTTCATCGGTCAGCCCGCCAAGGATGCGGACACGGCGTTCTTCAGCTCGAAGGTCGGCTTTAGGGGAGGAGAATTCGGTTTGAATGGATGACCGGATGGTATCCGTGATCCGAACCCGCACATGGTTTCTGAGAAAGTTCCTCCACGGTTCCTCTTCGGCGCTGACGGATGGGTTGATGAACAAAGGTCGGTCGCAGATCTGTTTCCACGTGCGCCAGTCGAATCCTCCGCGCACGCGAAGTTCCCCCAAGATCCGTACAAGGCCCGCCGGCGAGCTGATATCGCCCTGGCGCAGTTTTCTTAACCTGGACTCCGCATCGGCCGTCAAGGTGAGAGGCGGAAGGTCGTGATGAGAGTCGCCGGTTTGGCGGGGACGAATGATGCCAAAGAGGATGGCTCGGCGCCGCTGCCGTTGGCGTCCCACGGAATTCAGCTCTTCCTCGATGGCGGTGCGAATCTCAGCTGTGAGGGGCAGAGGCGCTCCTCCGTCCCGCTCAACGGCGAGGATGCGGCGATAAAGGGCATCCCGCCGTGCGGCGAGACAATCGTTTTCGATGAGTGTTTCCGGATCGGAGGGAGAGAGCGGATCATCCAATCCGCGAGCAGCAAGCGCGGCATGCCAAAGACTGATGGTCGCGTAGGCCTCCACATGCTGCTCGCAGCCCGCTCGAATGCCGGTATATGTCCCATTTACGCCAAGATGGCGGGGGACGACTTCTCGCAGGAACTCACACTCCAATTCCAGCCATCGAATTTGCAGAATCTGCTGAAGAGTCGTTGAAAAGAGGCCGATGTTATACAGGTGGCGATTGATACAGCGACGGTATCCCTCTCGTCGTTCAGGAGGAATCTCCAGAGACGCGAACCAGCGCTCCAACTGAACGGCAGTCGACGTATCCGAGTGCCCATGCACAGTCTTGGCGCCGGAGCCGAATTCCTGGAGGAGTTGTTTGCGCACGCGGCCGGGAAGATCGATATGACAATGGACTTGCACCCATTCCGCCAGTGTCCACTCACGACCGATTCGATCTAGACTCAGGCGGAGCTCGCTCGCGGCTTTGGTTAAAATGGTGGTTTTGACGCCGGTGGGCAAATCGGGACGAAGGTGTCTTGTCGCTCCTTCGCGATGAACTTGCCAGGAAAGGTGGGCCGGATCCAGCGGTTCGACACCGTACAATAGATGCAGACGCGCCACATCCTGCAATCGAATGATTCGGTCGTCCTCAACAATGACTCCGTCCAATGCTTCGTCGGATCGCCATGAGGCGAGTGCTTCGGTCAGATCACGGTCGGTAATGCGACCTTGGCGATAAAGCCGGCGAAACTCTTCGTTCGGCAAATATCCGCGTCCGCCGAGCAATCGTTCGGCGGACGCTACCGCCTGGTCAAACGGGAGATGCTCAAGGCTGTGGAGAGGATTGGTGTGAACAAACGTGCTGATCGGTCCCTGTTCATGCAGCAGCTCGGCAGCATGGGCGACTTTGGAGCGAAGGCTTTGTCGATCTGCGTCGTTGATGATACCTGAAGAGTGGGGAGGAGAGAAACTTGCCTTGTCGGAAGACCCGCTATCGATTTGTGATCCGTCCATCGGAGGTCGATATCCCCCTTCACAAGCCGGAAGCTACGGTCTCGGTTGCTTTTGCCGCCGTGAAGGCCAAAAAACAACGGGGCGCATTTTAGCGCTCCAAGGGGGGAGGATGTCAATAAGTTGCATCCGGTTTTTTCGATAGGTCTTTTCTGAGATAAGGGATTTTCCGATCACCACCTTTCGAATGTCAATGAGGGGTATTGCACATTTCCATCGAGCGGGTGATTCTCCTTAGTTCGGGAAGACGGACGAATGATGGCTCGTAATCAACCATTGGAGACCGTCCCACTTGAAGACCATGCTGTAGCGAGCGTTGACGATGGCTCCGGTTTTTTGAAAGGTGTACGAATAGAACCCTTCATTAATAGCCGTGTTGCAATCCAGTTCAATTGTGTGAGATTTGATGTGCACCAGCGGTTTGTTCTTGAGGAAATGACGGAAGTATTCTTCTTTGTCATCGAGCGTTAATCGCGGCTTGGTCGAGGAGAGTGGAAGCAACATAGACTTTGGGGCATAGTGGGTCATCACTCTGTGGGGATTGCCGCTTTGAATGGAATCCTTCCACCGTTCCAGCAAAGTGTCGATATCCTTTTCGCTGACCGCCACACACACTTCCGTGTGCTGTGCAACGGCATTCACGGGTTCGTCCAAAGGGGTCTGTTCGGACGGCAACGTTGATGAATGATGGCTCGTGATCAGCCACTGTTTGCCATCCCATTTGTAGGTGAAGGTATAACGGGCCTTTGCGACCGCTCCGGTTTTCTTGAAAACAAACGAGTAGAGACCTTCGTCGATAGCCGTGTTGCAATCCAGCTCGATCGTGCGGGAGTCAATTCGTCCCTCGGGTTGATTCTCAAGGAAATGATGAAAGTAGTCTTCTTTTTCCTGAGGGGTGAAACGGGCCTTGCTGGATAACGTGGGGAGCAGCACGGATTTTTCAGCATAGTTTGCGACCACTTTCTGCGGATTGCCGGTCTTGAGTGATTCGTTCCATCGGTCAAACAATGCCGCAATATCCTCTTGCTTAGCTGCCACACATATTTCGGTGTGCTGGGGCATTTCTGCAAGGCCCAGAGAAGGAACCCCGATGAATATCGCCAGGAAAGAAGATGAAATTTTTATCTTATACATCAATCGCTTATGACTATTAATGGATTATTTCATTTGAGAATGAAGGGCGCATCATCGATAGGCAAAGCAAATAGTGAGCCATATTTTTTTCTTTGCGAAGCGCGCCTGAATTTTAAAGGCAAAGCAAAGGTTTGTCGAGAGATGATGCAATATGGCGCAATTAAATCATATGTTTATGAAAAGAATCAGAAGTGGAAAGAAAGATTCAAGGAAAGGATTGCATGAAGTGGTCTTTTTTAGTGTGGAGAGGTTGATTTGTTAGGTGAGGCTGATTTGCTCCAGTTTTTTTTCCTTGCCGCTGCTTTGTGGTGTGAGAGCGGTTGGTGGCCATCGAGTCCAGAAATCGTCAGCTCCTGATTCTTTTCAGCCAGATCTGCCTGCATCTCCTGTAGTCGTGACATGACGGTGTGATCAACCAGGCGGGTCTCGGACAAATCAAGCTCAACGCGGGAATGTGTTTGAAAATGCTCATGAAGCTTGCGGCGTAAAGCAATCCACGTGGGAAAAATCGCGGCATGTTTAACCGAGAGGCGCACCGAACCGTCAGGCGCGGGCCTCTCTTCATGATGCAATCGGAACAGCGAGGCCGGCGATGCTCCATTCACGAGATGCACGAGGATGTTGACCACGATCCCGATTGCGATGCCGGCCAGCAGATCGATGGCCAGCACCCCCACGACGGTGGAGAGAAAAATCAGCAATTGCTCTTTTCCAACATGATACACATGCACGAATTCGGCCGGGGCGGCCAAGCGAAAACCCGTGATGACCAGCATGGCGGCCAGCGCAGCCAGCGGGATTTCGTTGAGGAGCCCCGGAAGAAGAGCCACGAAAAGCAACAGGAACATGCCATGATAAAAGTTGGCGAACCTGGTACGGGCGCCGTTGTCCACGTTCGCTTTGCTGCGCACGATTTCCGAGATCATCGGAAGACCACCAATCAAGGCGGCGACGGTATTGCCGATGCCGACGGCTGTGAGGTCACGGTCCAAATTGGCCTTGCGCTTCCACGGATCGAACACTTCCACGGCCTTCGCGCTCAAGAGGCTTTCCAGGCTGCCGATCAGGGCGAACAAAATCACGTATTTCATGCCTGTTCCCGTGAACACGCCGGAGAAATCCGGGAACGTCATGGCGCTGAGCATGCTGAGCGGAACATTGACCAGGTAATTGGGTCCCACCTGATATTCATGGTGGTTGAAGGTATAGGCATGGGGATGGTCCAGATCGAAATAGAATTCCAGCGGGATGGCGATCATGAGCACGACCAAGGGGGCCGGAAACTTCTTGAGCGCACGAATCTTGATGTAGGGATATCCGGCCAGGATGGCGAGGCTGATCAATCCAATGAACCCGATTTCGGGGTTCATCTCCATCACGAACGTGGGAATTTCCATGAGCAACTCCAAAGGCTCGCCTTTGGCGCTCAGGCCCATCATGATTGGAAATTGTTTGGCGATAATGATAATGCCAATGGCGGCCAACATGCCGTGAATGACGGACGTCGGGACCAACTCGGCCAGGATCCCTGCCCGGAAGACTCCGAAGAAGATCTGAACAAGCCCCGCTGCTACGCCGACGCCCAAGGCGAGACGATAGGCTTGGTAGTCGGCATCCAGATTGGCGCCGCCTGTAAATCCGAACTCGGTCACGCAGCCGATGGCGATGACGATCAGTCCCGCCGCCGGTCCTTTAATGGTGAGCTCCGAGTTGCTCATGGTGGCGCCGACGATCCCACCGATGATCGCCGTGAAGATTCCGGCGATCGCCGGATAGCCGCAGGCGAGAGAAATGCCCAAGCAGAGCGGCAGCGCGATGAGGAATACGAGGAAGCCCGAAAGGAGATCATAACGGAGGTACCGCTTCATTCCCTCCAACGTTCCTTCGGGTGTCTCTGATCCGGATGGCCTGTCGAGTGGGAGCGGGGTGGGTGTCGTCATGATGACCTGCCTTACAAAAATAAAAAAGCCAGCGGTGCTCCTCTTCTCGTGGGAAGAGCACTCGCTGGCTCGTATTATTTCCGGCCGGGAAAAGCCGAAAATCTTACACAGCCGACGCAGAAGGAATCGACACGGCCCCGCTGCAATTGGCCCCGCCCCACCTACAGGTAACGAGCGGAACGGCGCCTTTGTGGGGGAAGGCTTATACCAACCTTCAGGTCGAAAATGCAAGTCCCTCTTTTGTGAGGAACCTGGTCGAAACGAGGGTCTGCCTTCCGAATGCGGAAGAGTTAGGAGGTAAATCCGGAGGATACTGGAGAAACTACCGGGTCGGTTCGGTTGATGTTGGTTCGTTGACGGAGGGCAGAAGAGGAGCGGAGGATCGTGCCGCCGAAGACGCATCAGCCAATAACTGTTCGGCTATCTGATCGGCGACGCGGTCCACCACCGGTTGGGTTGGGTGGAAGAAACCTGTCTCATATTCGTGAGTCCAGATCGGTCGTTTGGTGGTCGCGTCGAGCAGACGAACCATGCCGATCCCCGCGTATTGGGTATTGAGGCTACCCTCTAATCCAAAGAAACTTTCCATCCCAAAGTACCACCGCTGGAAACCGGCGACGCCCGTCAACAAGGCATCGGCCTGGTCCGGGCGATCCACCACCATGAAGCGGCCTGACTGGGCCAGCTTGGTCGCAAGTTTCTCTTTGACGAGCGCAGAACCTTCCACGAGGTGAGGATCTTCACCATGGGTCAGGTCCTCGATATAGATGGTGCGAACGGACGCCAAAGCGGGAAGGTCGCGCACGATGTCCCTTGGAATGCCAAACGTGCGATGACACGCTACGAGCGAGCAGCAGAAAACCATAAGCACCAGCGTTCGAAACCAGGCACTCCTCCGGAGCTCGTGAAGGTGAAGATTGTTACGACGACGCGTCATTGCCACCACCAAGCCCCTGTTGAAGATGTCAGAAGTCTATATTCCGTATTCCGCGATTTGATTCTCAGACCAACCATGTGTTTCGCAACGTCGGCTTCCATCTTCACATTCGCTCACGCTCACGGCTCACCCCCCAGCGCGCAGGCGGTGGTCAAAACCGATAGATCATGCCCAGCGAGATGTTGGTGTTATGGTCATGGGTCTGATGAAAATTCTGATTGCGATTGGATCGTTGAACCGTGAGGGTCAGGGCGGCATGGTCGGTTACCTGCAAAGAAAGCCGGCCGCTTCCGATGAAGATGTTTTCATGCCCTCCAAACCGCTCGTCTTCAGGGTCGTTGGTGGTGAAATTGTTGCGTTCGTAATGGAAGTCCAGTTCAAGCTCCAAATGTTCCAGAAGGTCCATTTCGAGGCCGACGGATGCAAAATGATGGGCATAAGAGACGTCATCATGAAGCTCGATTTCATGGCGCCCTTCGGCGAGACCCTGCTCATAGTGATAGCCCAGAATCACCCTCGCATGGTGGTTGACGTGATACAAGAGATGCGGCCCGATCCGCCACAACAAGGTATCCCGATGGGCAAACGGGTCATTGTAACGGCGAATCCCGACCCGTCCGAGCAAGTGAAGTTCCCAATGTTCCGAGAGACGCTGATCCAGTCGGACGGTACCCAAATGAGAAGTGACACGCATGTCTTGCATGTTCGCTTCGGATCCGGGCAGTTCGGTTTGCCCGAGCAGTTGGTCGGGAGCCGTAAAGTACCGGAGTCTGAGGATCGTCTGGGGTGTAAAACCGTGGACGGCTTCAAGATACATTGAGCCCTGGCTAAACTCCGGGTTTCTTGCATACACAAATCCGCGAACCCTCGCCGAGAGCTCCGTTTCTCCAAATGAAGATGGAAGCAGCTTCGAGACGCGGATATACGGCTCGAAGACCATGTCCTTGCCGATGCCGGTTCGAGAGACGTCCAAGACAGGTTGCGACGGATCGCCATCCAGGCTTGATCGGCGGGTGGCCGAAAAGAGCGCGACGTCATCGGTGTAGAACAACGAGCCTCCGCTGGTGACCGACCAGCCGATATTGGGTGGCACGGCCATTGCGGGAGATGCAGTGCTTAAAAGAAACAAGAGAAGACCGGTTGCCAAACCTTTGAGCCTGAACGACCCAGGTCGGCGCCGACACGTCGTCACTTTGCGCCGCGACAAGATCGCCACAGGCGTATTGCTAGTGAGGCAAATTTGTTGGGGAAGGCCTGGCGAGTCGGCCGGGCGCCTGCAACGCCGGTATCGAGCGACATTTGGGCCCCTTTGCCTCAACCGCAACAGATTCACAGCGATGTCCGGCCTCCCCTTCGGGTTATCCTACAGCGTGAAGGCAAAACCCGTGCAAATTGTGTTGTCGCCCTCTTTAAAAAAGCGAAGGAACCTCTGAAAGAGGATTCGCAAGAAGAACGACGAATTACCAAACCGCAACTCGGCGAATCCCTTGTGGCCGTCGAGTGCCGAAAAGATTGCGGCATGTTCCGATGCTTGAAGGCTTTCCATTTCGTTCTCCTTTCGAACTTACTGAACCGGTATCGCCGCGGAAATGGCTGTGGCGATCATGATGTAGAGCGGAATGCCGATCGTGACGTTGTAGGAAAATGTCAGACCGAGAGAAGCCGCCAATCCCAGGGTCGGACTTGCTTCGGGAATGGCAAGTCGCTGAATCGCAGGAACGGCGATATACGATGCCGATCCGCAGAGAACGGCGAAAAGAGCGTACGTGCCGATTTCAAACGGATATCCCAGGAACGCGCTGTATCCGTGCGCGACCAGAATGCCGAATATGGCAAAGACATTAGGGGCGATCAGGCCGAACATCACGAATTTCCACCCCGCGGTCCGCAAGTCTTGGAGTCGCTTGCAGGCCGTCATGCCCATCTCGATAAGGAAAAGACACAAGATCGCAGGGAAGAGCTGAACGAATAATTGATCATTGGCGCCTGTCACCTTCGTGCCTTGCAGGCCGGACACGAAGCCGATCACAATACCGCCGAACAATAAGTACAGACCAGAATTCAAAAAAACTTCGTGGAGCACTCCTTTGCTGAAGATGCCGTGGGCTTTGACGTTGTCTTGCGGACGAGAAGCCGCCGTTGACTGAGCAGGGTGGGGTGTCATCACTCGGGAGCCTTTGGTTTCATCGAGTTCGTCGAGTTCGTCGATCGGGCCGTTCCAATCCAAGCGTTTTGCGGAAGGATCATAGCCGGGCTCTCCCGGCATGTTTCCCAACGCGTCCATCAGACCGGTTGCCCGCATTCGGGCAACAAGCGCAAGAGCGACCAGACAGCCGGGGATTTCCATGACGGCGAGCAGGACCGGCATGTACGCGGCAAAAGCGATATTGGAGGCCGTCAAGACGCCCAGACACGTGACGAAGGTTCCGGCCGAGTCGGAGCCGTAATAGCCGGCGACTGCCGCCGCGTCAATTTGACGAATGTTTGTCCGGCGAAGCGCAGCGTACGAGATAATCCCGATCACGAGATTGGTGATAAACCCCACGATCATGAACCCGCTGGCGCGCCCGAAGTCCGCCGCGGACAGAGACGCCAATTCTTCGCCGCCGTGCCATCCGATCGAAATCAGCAAGTAGATAATGAGCCCCTTGTAAATGGCATAAGGGAACTCAAAAGGAACTTTGAGCAACGGAACCAAGAAACCAAGATAGAAAAAAAGCAGCAAGGGCTTGAAAAGATTGTGGAGGAAGTTATCGAGGAATTGTTCGAGCATGAATGTGTCCTTTTGTGGCAAGGCGGCGAAAGACCGCTGTTATAAGAGGCGGCATGACCGCCTCTCAGACTTTCGCGATGAATAATAAGGCGAATGGCGCGGCGTCAAGCGTGAAACAGCGGATTAGGCCTCAAGATCATGCGCTGGTAGTCTCAAGGCACTAGGGGGGCTCTGCATGAAGGATGGTTGTGCCCGGAGTCGAAAGCACCTTTCTTCTTTTGCAACGATCGACTTATAATCTCGCGCCGGTGTCACGTGGAAAACGCGATTCGAAACGCTGTCATCAAGTTTGAGCAAGAATTCATGGGGCGAGGGCCGGATGAGGTCCGGGCCTTTATTGTGCGCGATCTTGTCGTCGTCCGCCTGAAGGGTGTCTTGACGCCGGCCGAGCGCCAATTGGCCAAAACGCCGGAAGGCGTCGAGATGGTCAAGCGGCTCAGGGAGAATTTGTTTGCCCAGGGGCGGGAAAAACTGTGTGAGCGGTTAAGTGAGATCACCGGTGCTCGGGTTCTTTCAGTCTTTACCGACATCAACGTGCCGATCAGCGAGCGGATCTTTGTGTTCGTCATGGATCGAGAAGTCCCCCCGATTACCCGTTAGTCGTTGGGGAGTCCGTGTGAGCAGCGCTTGCGGGCGGCGGCCCGATCCTGCCATGCTTTCCCATGCTCTGGCGATCGCTCGAACAGCTTGTCTTTGACAACACCTACGCTCGCCTGCCAGAAGCGTTCTATACCAAACTGGCTCCTACCCCCTTTACCTCTGTACCGTCTGTGGTCGCGTTCAATGCTGAGGCAGCATTGTTGATCGACCTCGATCCTCAAGAGGTGACGCGACCTGAGTTTGCGCGACTCTTCGGTGGCAGCCTGTTGCTCTCCGGCATGGAGCCGCTGGCCATGCTGTATTCCGGTCATCAATTCGGCGTCTATGTGCCGCAACTGGGCGATGGTCGCGCCCTTCTCTTGGGTGAAGTGGTCAACGAACGGGGAGAACGGTGGGACTTGCACCTCAAAGGGGCGGGGCGGACGCCCTTCTCACGAGATGGGGATGGGCGGTCGGTGCTGCGATCGGCGATCCGAGAATACCTCTGCTGCATCGCTATGCAGGGATTGGGCATCCCCACCACACAAGCGCTCTGTGTGGTCGGCAGTGATGACCCGGTCTATCGGGAGCAAGTGGAAACCGGCGCTATGCTGCTGCGCCTGGCTCCCTCCCACGTGCGGTTTGGGACCTTCGAGGTGCTTTACTATCGTCGGCAGCATGAGCATCTGAAAGTGTTGGCCGACTACGTCATCGGTCTTCACTTTCCGCATTTGGCCAAAAGAGCCGACAAGTATGAACGGTTGTTCGGCGAAGTGGTCGAACGCACGGCTACTCTGATCGCCCAGTGGCAAGCTGTCGGGTGGGCCCACGGGGTCATGAATACGGACAACATGTCGATCCTCGGTCTTACGCTCGACTATGGACCGTTCGGTTTCATGGACGACTATGATCCGGCGTTCATCTGCAACCATTCCGACGTGAATGGCCGTTATGCCTTCAATCAACAACCGATGATTGGATTGTGGAACGTGGGCTGTTTGGCCCAGGCCCTGACGCCGTTGGTCGCCAAGGAAGCCTTGAAGGCCTCACTGGATCACTATCATCGCCTGTTTCAGGACGAATACCTCCGACTCATGCGCGCCAAACTTGGGCTCGTCGAAGAGCAGACTGACGACCGATCGCTGATAGACGACTTTCTGCACCTGCTCCACGAAAGCCATGTCGATTACACCATCGCCTTTCGAACGCTCGGCTCGTTTTCCTCCGCCGATGGGGATGGGAATGATATCCTCCGAGACCTGTTTATCCATCGTGAGCGGTTCGACGACTGGGCCGTCCGGTATCGGGATCGTTTGCGGAGCGAATGCAGCCGCGATGATGAGCGGCATCGTCGGATGAATCGGATCAACCCCAAGTATGTGTTGCGGAATTACCTGGCTCACCTGGCCATTGAGAAGGCTCAGCAGAAAGATTGCTCCGAGATCGATCGACTGGCGGCTGTCTCGCGATTACCCTACGATGACCAGCCTGGCATGGACGCCTATGCAGCGCCTCCTCCCAATTGGGGCAAGCATCTGGTCGTGAGTTGCTCTTCCTAACATCATGCGGCGAGCTCTGATCGGGGGATTGAACGTTCGGATCACCGGCGGCACCGACGGGCACGGTAGCGGAGCCGGTCCGCTCGTGATCCTCCTCCATGGATTCGGCGCGCCGGGCAATGATCTGGTCCCGTTGGCGGACGTGATTGACGCTCCGGCCGGCGCCCGCTGGTTGTTTCCGGAAGGGCCTCTGTCGCTTGATTGGGGCATTGGCGATGCTCGTGCCTGGTGGATCATTGATTTCGCCAGACTTCAGGAAGATCGGGCAGCCGGGCGGATTCGTGACCTCTCGATTGAGATTCCTCAAGGACTGGCCTTGGCGAGGGAGAGGCTCCTCAGCTTTCTCAAGGAACTGCCGGGAAAGCTGCCGGTTGACTTTCGTCGCACGGTCATCGGCGGCTTTTCCCAGGGGGCGATGCTCACCTGTGATGTGGTGCTGCACACCAACTATCCCTTTGCGGGGCTAGTGCAACTCTCCGGCAATTTGTTGGCGGAGGCAGTCTGGCGACCGCTGGCACCTCGACGTCGAGGGCTGCGGGTCTTTCAAAGCCACGGCACACGCGATGACATCCTGCCTCACATCGGCGCGGAGCGGTTGCGGGATCTGCTGACCCAAGCCGGTCTGCTGGTGGAATGGCACAGTTTCCGAGGGGGACACGAAATTCCTGAAGAGGTGATCCGCAAACTGGGAGCATTTGTGAAGAACGTGTGCGGCTGATCTGCAGCGGACTGTCGAAAAACTGAGTATGAGGAATTGGTTGAGCGGTCAGTCAGACGAACCGCACGGCAGCTCCATTCCGCTAAGAGCATGGCCGGCTGTCACCGGAGAGTGCGCTCATACTGCGGCTCTTACTCCGTAGGAGTGTCAGGTCCTTTTGAACTTGAATCGTCAGAAGAGGGCGGCTTACTTCCTGCCAAGCGGGCGAGGGTGGCTCGCAGGTTCGCCGATTGGGGGTTGGATACGGTGCGCATCATGAGAATCTCGGTGGGTCTCACCTCTTTCCCGTAATAACGTCGATTCGATTCGTCCCGCACGGCGATGACGGCGCCTTCAAGCGAGATGCCGCCGAAGAGGCCCTTCGCTCGGGAAAACGTGACCATGTCCGCGCTCAATACCGCCGTGGCGCCTTCGACACCGGCACCGACCGGGCCTGCCGCGACCGACACGTCGGCCCCGAGCTTGAATGTATTGGTCAACATGGATTCGACCCCTCGCCGGGTCATGGCCAAGAGCACGATCTCCGAGGCCTGCACGCCGAATTGAAAGCCGATGCTGGCCGTGCCCATCGTGTAGAACGCCGGGTCGCTCCACTCGCCGGTCGCCTCATCCTTGGCGAGAAACACGCCGGTGCCTCCCTCTCCACCGAAGAAAAAGGCGCCCTTCCACATCCGCGGGACTATGAACACGCCCTTCGCATCCTTGATGTGGTCGCGGAACCAGGTCATGTTCGCATCGGCCGCAAAATTGTCCAAGGTGGTTTTGGCCCGATCCACCAAACTTGCCAGCTCGCTGTCTTCCGAAGCGGCCGGCGCGACGGGAGAAAGCAGGAAAGGGGTAAGCAATAGAGACAGGGTGAGCACGACGAGTAATATCCTGTGCATCATTGTCTTCTCCCTTTGAGATAAGGCACGGTTTTTATGTGTATCTTGGCCTTTTGCTCCACGAGATGCAAGGGGGACGGCATGACGACAGAGTCGACGGTGGGCTAGGAGGCTTTGCCGTTCAAATCTAGCGTCGCTTTGTGAGAGCGGCAATTGCTTGGGCCGCGGCGATGCCAGACAGGGCCGCTCCCTCCATGAATCCCTGCCATTCGTAGAACGAATTCGTGTGTTCACCGGCGAAAAAGAGATTGCCCGCGGGAATTCCCTCCAGTCCGGCGATGGTCGTGAATTGGCCTGGTTGGTAACAGGTGTAGCTCCCTTGGACGAGAGGATGGGAAGGCCAGTGTTCCAGGTGGGCGAGGTGCCGCCCTTGCGAGAGAGTCGAGGCGCTCAGCACACCGGGATAGACCTTCTCGAGGTCGTTCAAGAATCGCCGAGCTTCGGTTTGTACATCATGGGGAATCAGATTGATCCCCCGTGGGCCGCTTGAATAATCGGTCAGAATGCCTCTCGTGTCCGTGCCTCGTGAAGGGTTGGTCTCCCACGTTGTCTGGACGTGGGCTAGATCGGCGTACGATGCCCCACTTGATCCAACCGCCCGCCAAGGTCTGGCAGAAAAGCCGACCATCATCTTGGCATTGGTGCCATAGCCCAGTTCTCGAATAGCCGCCAGTTGCCGGAGCGAGATGGCAAGATTCTCATCCAGCTCGACCTGACGAAGAATGGTAAAGGGAATCGCCAGCACGACCACGTCATGGGTTTTGACGACCGTGCGGCTTCCGGAGACCAATGTCAGCTCAAGGCGGCCGTCGCTGGCGCGACGAACACGGACGAGTCTCGTGCCATAAGCCATCTGCTCGTAGAGTTCTCCGGCGAGCGATTCGACAATCCGATCATTGCCATCCACCAGATGGTACCGTTCGTCGCTGAAGACACCGAAGGGGGTGAAGTCGGATCGACGGTCCGGATGGATGAACAACAACAAGTTGAGGCAACTTTGTTCGGAGGCGGCGAGCCCATATTCAGCCTCATACGCCGCGACAAGAGCGGCCTTGGCCAGGGGACCGGCTGCGGCAGCGAAGCCGTTGTCCCCCTCCAGGTAGGCAAGGAGGGAAGTTCGGTCCAGGATGGCGTCGGCCTCCGTATGGGAGAGGGCGGTGACCTCCTTGGACAGGCGGTTGAGGTCCCGTCGCATGATCGGGACAAAGTCGCGAAATTCCGCCACGATCTCGGCCTCCGAGCGCCGTTGGCCAAGGAAGAAATAATACGTTTCTCCCGGCTCTTTCTTGAGATCCTCGAGCTCAAGGCCGAAGCGCCTCGCATACCCCAACATGGTGGTGTGAAGCGTGTCGATCAATTCACCGCCTCGCTCCGCCACCTGACCTGGAAAGAACCCACGCAGCGACCAACAACGGCCGCCGGGTCTCGCTGCGGCCTCATAGATGGAGGCTCTGATACCGACGGCCTTGAGCCGATCGGCGCAGGTCAACCCCGCCAGCCCTGCTCCCACGATGCCGACTGAGAGGGATGAAGGAAGCGGCTTGGCCTCGGCGCGGAGGGGAAACCCCGTGAGGGAGCCGAGAGCCAACGTCGCGCCGGTCGCCGCCGCACCCTTCAAGAACGTGCGGCGGGTAATGTCAGCAGAGCCCGAAGCTCTGGTCGTTTCACGAAGCAGATCGATCGCCTCTCCCGCCGAACACCGTTGACGATCGGCAAACAACGCCGCGGCCATCGATCTGGAGAACGAGCGGAATGATGCGCTTCGAGCCATCGAGCAAGCTTCCAGTCATCAAATCATCAAACAAGAAGGAGGCCGGTATTCTACCGAAGCTGAAGGGGATCGTCAGCCCCGTTGCTCTCCACATGAAGGACACCATCTGGATCTTTGGTTCGTGCCACGAAGGCGTGAAATCTACGCAGGCCAACAGACGGGGTGCCCTGTTGTGGGAGATTGTCTTGTGATAGACTCCCTGCCCGGTTCGGCCGGAGAAGAACGATTTCTTCCGCCGGTGTGTGCATCACGTCTGTTGTTCCACTGAGAAGGGAGACGAAGGGCGACCAATGGCGACCAACGACAAACAGGTTATTTTTTCTTTGGTCAATGTCGGCAAGGTCTATCCGCCGAAGAAGCAGGTGTTGCGGGAGATCTATCTGGGCTTTTACTACGGGGCCAAAATCGGCGTGCTGGGGTTGAACGGAGCCGGAAAAAGCTCGCTGCTGAGAATCATTGCGGGGGTGGATCAAAACTACACGGGGGAGATCGCGAGATCGAAGGGGTACAGTATCGGATTGCTGGAGCAGGAGCCCCAGCTCGATCCGAACAAAACCGTCAAAGAAGTGGTTGAAGAAGGAAAGGCCGAGCTGGTTGCGCTGCTCAAGGAGTACGAAGACGTGAGCAACCAAATCGGTGCGGCCGATCCGGACACGATGGAAAAACTGCTCGACAAGCAGGCGCGGCTCCAAGAAAAGATCGAGGCGGCCAACGGGTGGGAATTGGAAAACGAGCTGGAGCTGGCCATGGATGCCTTGCGCTGCCCGCCTGCTGACCAGAAGGTCGGTACCCTGTCCGGCGGTGAAAAACGGCGGGTCGCCTTGTGCCGGCTCTTGATTCAGGAGCCGGACATTCTCTTGCTGGATGAGCCGACAAACCATCTCGACGCCGAGTCGGTGCAATGGCTGGAGCAGCATCTCCGGCAGTACAAAGGCACGGTCATCGCGGTGACGCATGATCGGTATTTCTTGGACAATGTCGCCGGTTGGATTTTGGAGCTGGATCGCGGCCATGGGATTCCCTTTCAAGGCAACTACAGTGCGTGGCTGGAGCAGAAAAAGGAACGGCTGGAAAAAGAGGAGAAGGCGGAGTCCAAACGAAGGAAGACGCTGGAGCATGAGTTGGAATGGATTCGCATGTCGCCCAAGGCCCGGCAATCGAAGGGAAAGGCTCGTTTGAATCGATACGAGGAACTGGTCAATCAGAAGCAGGAACAGGTGGCGGAGGATCTGGAAATCTACATTCCGCCCGGTCCGCGTTTGGGCGATGTGGTCGTCGAGGCCAAGGGGGTCGGCAAGGCCTACGGCGACAAGGTGCTCTATGAGAACGTGAATTTCAGCCTGCCGAAGGGCGGCATCGTCGGGGTGATCGGACCCAACGGCGCCGGCAAGACCACGTTGTTCAAAATGATCGTGGGAAAAGAAAAGCCCGACGCCGGGACCATCACGATCGGGGAGACGGTCAAGCTCGGCTACGTCGATCAGGATCGCAGTCTGGACGGCAATAAAACGGTCTACGAGGTCATTTCGGAGGGGCAGGACACCATCAAGCTCGGGAAAACCGAGGTGAACGCGCGCGGCTACTGCGCCCGTTTCAACTTTGCCGGGACGGACCAGCAGAAAAAGGTCAAGGATCTGTCCGGCGGTGAGCGCAATCGCGTGCACCTCGCCCGCATGTTGAAAGAGGGCGCGAATCTCATCATCCTCGACGAGCCGACGAACGATCTGGACGTGAACACGCTCCGAGCCCTTGAGGAAGGACTGGAACACTTCGCCGGCTGCGCCGTGATCAGCAGTCACGACCGCTGGTTCCTCGACCGGATCGCCACGCATATCCTGGCCTTCGAGGGTGACAGTAAAGTCGTCTGGTTCGAGGGAAACTACAGTGATTACGAGGCGGACCGCAAAAAACGGCTCGGCAAGGAGGCCGACCGCCCGCACCGGATTCGGTACCGCAAGCTGACGCGAGACTGATCTTGTCCCCCGCGACGGGCACGGTTCTTTTCCCCCTGGTTCTTCAAAATTGTTCTTCAAAAAATCAGTTCATGATGGCTGCCTACCATCCTTAACCAAGCTTCCCTTAACCAAGCTTCACAACTTTGGCTCCAGAAGCATATGCCGGTGTCGGCAATAAGGATTCGCTCGCTTGTCGTTTCGCGGGATTCCAGGAAGCCGCACCCTTCTCAAGGTCGACATTCATCGGCCGATAACGAAGGTTGGAAGCGTGTTTGCCCTCGACAGATCGACTGTTGCGGATCGCAACGGCCGCCGCCGTTGAGGGGAAAACGCGGAGGATCGTCGAACTTCTCACGACTTGTGTCGCTCATGAACCACCCGGGAATTCTACGGTTTTGGCTTGCCGGTATGGTCGGCGGCTGGCGCGCGAACCTACATGTCCGCTTGATTATCGGGCTGTTCTTCATCGTCGGTTCGACGGCCGTGGCGATGTCGCTGCTGCTCTTGTTTCAGCAGCAGGAACTGGCGCGGGAAACGGCCGTCGTCCGCGCGCAGGCGGTTGCGCGAGCCGTTGTCACGATCGTGGCGACGGTCGATGAGCTCGACGGGGTGCGGGAGCACCTGGCCCTGCTTTCCGGTGACCCGAACCTGCGCGAGATCGCGATTGTTGATCGGGAGGGCCGGATTGTTGCCTCCTCATCACTCGCCCGTGAGGGAACCGTTCTTTCCGGCGAAGATGGCCTTGGCGGCGGGGAGGCCGGCTCCGTCTTCACAGCCCGCCTGGATTCCGGTGAGCCGCAGCTGATCTTCGCCGAGCCCGTGTACCAGAAGGGCCGCCCCCCGTTCTCCGTCAGGGTCACCTACTCCCTTAAAACGGTGAGCGACGGTCAGATTGCCATGATGGGGCGACTACTACCGATCCTCCTGATGGTGGTGGCCGTGGCCATGGCGTTGGGGCGAGTCCTGTTGGGGGGAATTGTGACTCGATGGCGCACGATCGCCCTGTCGATCGAAGGATTGCGGAACCAGTCAGGCGAACAGGGGCAAGGGCAAGGGAAAGAAGAGAAGCCACCGGCGGCGATTCCTGATGGCCACCTTTACGACTTGGATCGGTTGGAGAATATGGTCGGCGACATCGTGCGTGACGTGCAGGAACGGACACAAACGTTGCATCTCATGATGGCGGGGTTGGAGCACCAGGTGCAGATGCGGACCGCTGAGTTGGAGGAGCGGGAGGTGCTGTTGGGTTCCATCATTGAGACGGCGGTCGAGGGCATCGTGGTCATCAACGAACGGGGCCTGATCGAGATGGTCAACCCGGCGATCGAAACCCTGTTCGGCTTCCGGCCGGACGAATTGATCGGGCAAAACGTGAGCATCTTGATGCCCGCCCCCTATGACTGCGAACATGGCGGCTATCTCAACAATTACTTGACCGCCGGGGTGAAGAAAACCATCGGCATCGGTCGCGAGGTCGTAGCGAAACGCAAGGACGGATCGATCTTCCCCATTGATCTGTCCGTCGGGGAGATGGTGATCAAGGGAACGCGCAAGTTCACCGGCATCATCAGGGATATTTCCGCTCGGAAAGTCGTGGAAAATCAGTTGCGGGAGAGCGAAGCACGCTTGCGGCTCACGCTGGAAGTTTCGACGGACGGTCTGTACGATTGGAACCTCCAGACACTGCAAGCCCATTATAGTCCCAGTTGGATCAAGTTGTTGGGGCTGGAGGGGCATGACATCCCGCTCAACAACGTCTATGACTGGAAAAATCGCGTGCACCAGGACGACCGTTCGTGGGTTGAACGAACGCTCAACGATCATCTGCAGGGCAAGACGGACCATTTTATAGTCGAGCATCGGGTCCGGCACCGATCCGGTGAGTGGAAATGGTTCGCGATGTGCGGCAAGGTGGTTCACCGGGATGAGGTGGGACGGCCGCTCCGGATGATGGGCACGCTGACTGATATCACCGAACGCAAACGGGCCGAGGCCGAGTTGGCTCGGGCAGCACGGGAACTTGAGCGGAAAAACAAAGAACTGGCCGAGGCGCGGGACCGGGCGCTGGACGCGGCCAGGGCCAAGGCCGAGTTTCTGGCCACGATGAGTCATGAGATTCGGACCCCGATGAACGGCGTGATCGGGATGACCAGTCTGTTACTGGATACATCTCTGTCCGGCGAGCAACGGGAGTACGCTGAAACCATCCGCCGCTGCGGCGAACATCTCTTGGAGATCATCAATGACATCCTCGATTTCTCCAAGGCGGACGCGGGGAAAATGGAGCTGGAGCGGCTGGACTTCGATATCCGCGCCACCGTGGAGGAGACGGTGGCGTTGGTGGCCGAACGGGCCTATGCCAAGGGGCTGGAGGTGGGGTGTCTGATCCAAGCCTCCGCGCCGGAGTGGCTGCGTGGCGATCCCGGCCGCCTCCGCCAGATCTTGCTGAATCTCCTCGGAAACGCGATCAAATTCACGGAACGGGGGGAAGTCGTCGTGACGGTCGGCGTGGCGGATGACGAGCCGGCCTCCGTTGGTGATCGTGTTGACCATGTGAGGCTGCGGTTCGAGGTGACGGATACCGGTATCGGGCTCACTGCGGCGCAGCAGAAAAACCTTTTTCAGCCGTTTACGCAGGCCGATGGTTCAACAACGCGGCAGTACGGCGGGACAGGCCTTGGTCTGGCGATTTCCAAGAAACTGGCGGAGCTGATGGGTGGGCAGATCGGTGTTGTGAGCACGGTCGGCGTCGGCAGCACCTTTTGGTTCACGGCTCGATTCGGTGTCCCGGCGGATGATCACCGTCAGGCCCCAGTGACTCTTGCTCGGCCTTCCGGCAACCGGCGCATCCTCATCGTGGACGACCATGCGGTGAATCGAAGAATTCTTGAGGAGCAACTGGGCGCCCATGGCTATCGCTATGAGAGCGTGGATAATCCCTGTGAAGCGTTAGCTTGTCTGCGGCGAGCCGCCGAGCGGAACGAGTCGTTCGACCTGGCCATTGTCGACATGCAAATGCCGGGGATGGACGGCATGGAATTGGCGCGATGTATCAAGGCTGATGAACGGATTAACGCCACCCGGTTGGTCTTGCTCACCTCGCTGGGGCGACGCGGCGATGCCAAGCGTGCGCAAGAGGTCGGATTCGCGGCGTATCTCACCAAACCGATTCGCCGGTCGCAGCTCCTTGATTGTTTGAAGCTTGTGCTTGCGGGAGGAGGGTCGGGCGATGCTTCTCCAGAGGGAGTGCCAACCGGCATTATCACCAGTCATGTTGTCTCAGAAGTTCGGGCCTCGTTACGAGGGCATGTCTTGCTGGTAGAAGACAATCCCGTCAATCAAAAGGTGGCGGTCAAGATGCTGGAAAAGTTGGGCTGTCGGGTGGATGTGGCGGGAAACGGCAAGGAGGCGGTCGAGGCGATGGAACGGATCCGCTATGCCCTCGTGTTCATGGACTGCCAGATGCCGGAGATGGACGGATTCGAAGCCACGAGAATCATTCGTGAACGAGAAGGGACCGCCCACCATACGCCGATCATCGCCATGACCGCCAACGCCATGGCGGAGGATCGTAAACAGTGTTTGAAGGCCGGCATGGATGATTTCGTCAGCAAGCCCGTCACCGCTCAGGCGCTCATCGCCGTCTTGAACCGCTGGTTGCCGAACGAAACGGCGACGCGAATAGCGGCCTAGCCACCCGAGGCTCTGTTCGGCTTTTCATCGGCCTGCACGGAACGGGCGGTCCCGCCGGTGCGGCGGCGGAACTTGCCTCTCCGATCCGAACTTCATCACCGGCTCACAAAGATCTTTCCCCCGGACTAGCCGACATCGTAGAATCGCCCTCCGTTTGACTCTTGGTCGTACTCCGGCGGCCGGATGAATACCGGTTGCCAATAGGGTGGAAACGGAATCTCCGGCGCGGTGCCGCCCGTGGCCAAGGCGCTCTTGCGAGCGGCTGTTGATTCGAGGGGGAATGACATGGGGAATGACGGCGGAACGAGGGAGCAATGGACGCAGACAACGGGATGATCGAATCCAACCCGCTTCCCCTCGTGCTGGAGGGCTACTTCGCCATGATGGTCGTCATGGTGATCCTGTGGTTCGTGCAACGACGCATCAAAAACGCCGCGGTTGCGGAAGTCGGGTTTTGCCTGGGGCTGGTTTCCGTCGTGGCGGGTTATACCGTCCAAACCATCAGCGGGATCGAGCGGACGTTGTTGGTGCTGATGTTGGTGGTGCTCTATGCGGGCCGATTGGGGCACTACATTCTGGTCAATCGAGTGATCGGCAAAGAAGAAGACAGCCGGTATCGCCGCCTCCGAAAATCATGGGGCTCGTCGGAGCCGTTCAATATGTTTTTGTATTTCCAGATGCAAGCGGTGGCCGTGGCGGTGTTTTCTCTTCCGTTTCTCGTGGTTCTGTGGAATCCCCGTCCTCCGACGTCGATGGTCGAGCTGATCGGCCTATTGATCTGGGGGATCGCGGTGGCGGGTGAGGCACGGGCCGATCGGCAATTGGCCCAATTTCGGGCCGATCCGCGCAATGAAGGCCGTGTCTGCCGGGATGGGCTCTGGCGCTACTCGCGCCATCCCAACTATTTTTTTGATTGGCTGCATTGGTGGTCCTACGTCGTCATGACGTTGGGGGCGTCCGGGTGGATCTTTACCTGGGTCGGTCCGATCGTGATGGGATGGCTGTTATTGAAGGTGACGGGGATCCCTCCCAACGAGACCGACGCGCTCGAACGATTCGGGGAGGAGTATCGGATCTATCGCCTCACCACCAATGCGTTTATTCCCGGCGCGCCCAAAAAGCCGTGATTCACTGGGTCTTCTGGGAATTCAGTTCCGCCAATCGAGCCCGTGCAATGTCAGCTTCTTTGCTCTCGGGATAACGGGAGATGATCTCCTCGTAGATCTTCTTGGCGTTATCGTAGTTCATGTGGCTTTCCTCGTACGCCGCGTTTTCGAACAGGACCCTGGCGTCGTTGCCGGGACAGCCCACGAGCAGCAGAAGACCGAATGCACAGACGATCAAGGATGTCGTTCTCATAGCCATGGCCGCTCCTTCCGGGGGGCTATCCTACTCACTTGCCGCCTGACTGTCCAGACGTTCCGACCGCCCTTTTGATCGAGTCGATTCCATAACGTGGAGCCGAGATGCCCTCGCTGCGGCAAGCGGGGCAGCGGCCGGGCCTGGTCAGTTTCCTGCGCTCACGAAACACAAATCCGCAATCGAAGCAGGTTGCGGGCTCCAGGATGAATCGCCGCATCCTGTCCCGCGCCAGGCTTTTGACGATATGGGGCAGGTGCTCTTCGACTTGGCGTTCCGGAATGCCGAGCCGTTGAGCAAGCTGATAGGACGACATGCGGGTGTCGGCCAGCAGGTCGATGATGCGCCGACGCACGGTGCGTTCGGGAAGCAGGTGTTCGGGAAGCAGCATGGGCGCATGGTACGTGAGCGGGGATGGAAATACCAAGGGGGAACAGGCCGTCCCGACCGCTGTCGGAGCCGGTCGTTAAGCCGAACCCACGAGCATCCGGGCGAGAGTCGACAACCAGGGCAGCAGGGCCACACCGAGACAGATCGACAAGGCCACGATCGAAGCGACCAGATCTTCGTCGAGTCCGGCTTCCGTGGCGAAGATCACCGCCATCACCGCCGAGGGCATCCCGGCGATCAACAGCACCGCCGCCCGCTCCAATCCCGTCAGCCCCAACAGTGCCGCGACCGCCCAGCCGATCAACAGCCCTCCACCCATACGCAGAGCCACGCCCAGGCTTGTGAGCGGCCAGGTCTTTCTCAGGGCATGGATGCTGATCGAGAGGCCGAGCACCAGGCTCGCCAGCGGAATCGTCAGCCAATGAACGGGCGTCAGGATCGACCGTAGTCCGTCCGGCAGGTGGAGCCCGCTGACTTTCATGGACACGATCGCCGTCAACGCCCACAACGGCGGGGAGGCGACAAGGCGTCTCAACGTCCGGATGGAGGATGCGCCACCGGTTCCGTGCCGGAGCGCCATCGGATAGAGCACCGTGAGTGTGAGCGTCGTCTGGCCGAGATCGAACAGGATCGCCCGCGCCAGGCCTTCTTCGCCGAACGTGGCCAGCATGACGGGGAACGCGAAGTAGATCGAATTGATCGAGCCGACCGCCAAGGCAAAGCCTCCCTGTGTCGGCCGTTCAAGAGCCAGGAAACGGGCCAGGAGCCAGGCGATGGAGGCGATCGGCACCGTCACGAGCCAGGCGGCGAGCGGGAGTTTCCAGGCTGCGGGAGAGAACGTCACCCGGTCCAGCGAGACGAGAATCGTGGCCGGCAGGGTGATGGAAAAGACGAACGTTCCCAGCCGCTCCGCGTGGCGTTTTCCCAACAAGCCGAACAGGCGCAGTCCCGCGCCCATAACAAAGAGAAGGAGGAACAGCGAGAGGGGTGAGGATTCGGGTGAAAACATGGGAGAGGAGCGTAACAGAAAACCGGGTCGGTATTGGCAGAAAGATGCTTCCTTATAACGCACGAATATGCCGCCCGATTCATTGACAGCCTATTGCAGTCGGCGGTACGGTGGCGGTCCTGAACTGCTTGGGGTAGGATGGGGCGTAATAAGAAGCTGCGAATCCGTCTTGAAAGCCTGAAAGGGCGGATTACCGATCACCGGATCAAGATTGCTCTTGAGCAACAGAGGGTGCATCCTGATCGGAGCCTGATCAGGCACTGGGAAGTCGAGATTAGGGCATGGGAACGAACCGTGTCGAATCTTGAGCGACGGTTAAAGAAAGGGAAAAGCCATGATGAAGAAGACGAGGTCGGTCGTTCTTGCTGACAAACCATCGTTTCTCGCGCCGTCGAGCCCTCTGCTGGACAATCATATTGATGAAATCGTGGAGGCGTCCGAAGAGGTTTTGGGCCTTGTGGCGATCCTGAAATCATTGTCTCACACCGATCCCAAGCGAGACGAGTACGAAGGCCGTCTCTACGGTGCGCTGACGCATCTTGAGCACCACGTCAAGCCGGCCATTAAGGAATGGGATCGTGTGGTCGATCGGATGTCGGAAGAATGAGGCGGCTTCAGCGTATGATCCGTTTATCCCCTGCCCACTGCGTATGCCTGGCCTTCCGCCTTGGCTGCTTCTCAAACCTCGTCGTCTTTGGTAGGCTTACCGACGCCACGTGCGGAGGGGAGAGCAGGGGCTGAACGTCCACCAATTGGGAAGCGACCATGGCAATATCCACACGCTTCTTCGCGATGCTGCGCATGATCGGCCGCCTCTGGTATGACCTTCCCTTGTTGGTGCGCCTGTTCAGAGCGTGGAAACACGGCAGCTATCCGGGCCTGTCCGTCCGCACCCTTCTGATCGTGGCGGGCGCCCTCCTCTATCTGCTGAGTCCGGTGGATCTTGTGCCGGACTTCATTCCCGGCATCGGCGTGATCGACGATCTGGCCGTGCTGGCCCTCGTGCTCCAAAGCCTGGCTCAAGACCTCGCGGCCTTCCGGGCGTGGGAACAAAATCGTCGCTGAGCCCAGTGGCTATAACACAAGACCCGTTCTGCTGCTGATTGAGTGCTCTGAAGATTGACGAAGAAGCCAGAAGGGCGTTTCAAAGAGTGGCTCGCTCGGCGAGCGCGAGATCATAGGCAGGTATCCTATCGCCATGTATCTACCAGCTCAGCCCCTGTTCTCAGCCCCTGTTGATATTCATTTGGGCCGATCGTTACAATTTAATAGCCTCTTCGGCCTGCCTGCTCTATACAGAATTTTGAAATAGTTTTGCGAAGTGTCGGTCGTGGAGCTTAATACCTACCATGGCAAGAGCGAAAGCAATAGCTCGTACTGGAAGACTCCGGGAGCGGGATTTTAAGAAGCTCGAAGCACTCGTGCACTATATCTGCTCGAAGTGCCCCGACACGAATTTGCTGGGCGCCACAAAGCTCAACAAGATTCTTTGGTATGCGGATGCACTCTCGCTGGAGACTCGCGGGGAGCCGATAACGAGGGAAAACTACATCAAGCGACAATTCGGGCCTGTTCCTAAGCACATCTTGGAAATGATCAAGAAGCTGAAAGATGACGACGCAATCGCCGTTAAGAACACGCCTTTTCACAACTATGAGAAGAGAGAATTTGTATCGCTCAAAAGACCCAATCTTTCCATGTTCACTCCGGATGAAATCAGCTTGGTCGACGATGTAATCAGGGAAATTTGCTCCAACCACACTGCTACCTCCATCAGCCTTGCCTCTCACGACAGAATTTGGCAATTGGCCGAGATCGGTGATGAATTGCCCCTCGAAACAATATTCGCATCAGATCTCGATGAGGTGACAGAGGCAGATGTCAAATGGGCCAAGGATGCATTGAGAAAAACCGCCTAGAACATGAAGGGTCCTCGGAGACTCCGCGTCGCACCAGCCACTGAAGAATATCTTCGGGAGGAAGAAAAGAAAGATCCGCTCGTTCGAAAAGTGTTCAAGGGGTTGACCTGGCGCTTGATTCACGAAAAAGGAAACCCCGGCTACAGGCTTCCTGGCTACAACCCTCCCAAGTACCTCATCCGCAAAGAGTACCGTTTCCCTTTGCCCCGACTTTTCCGTCTTATCAGATGAGCAAGAGCCAGGTCTTCATCGAGCTGGCTCAGGTGGTGGACTACGACGAGCAAGAACGCTCGTGATCGCCGCGATTAGAACGAAAGCGGGTGGAACTCTTGTTGCCTGTTTGCCATGAGGGTGTTGCGTCTTGCAATCCAACATTGGGGGGACCTCGGTTATGTTCAGGTGAATCGGCCCTGTTTCAGGGGGGGGCGAGGGGTCTGACACGACCATGTATTTCCGACTGCTGTGAGCCCCTTTGAAAGCAGGAACAAGAATAACGGAGCAGCTGCTCGGTCAGAAGGCTTGTTCCCATGCCTCCGCTATCTTGGTGATGCGGGCTGCATTTTCGGCAAGGGGAGGGCTTCAGCGGTGTTTATCCGAGCGCGCCACTCTTGAGGATAGCCTACCACCGACCCCACGTTCTTCGGCGGCCCACCCTCACTGCATCCGCTTTCTCGTGGGTGTGATAGTCTCTTCACTCCATGACGACACACTCTCATCAGACCGGCCTCGCCATGATCGCCCTGTTCAAGGTCGTGAAGGGCCTGCTGCTGCTCATGGTCGGGTTGGGCTTGCTCGAATTGATGCACGCGGATCTGGCGACGTTGTTCTCCCGGCTGATAGAGGCGCTGCACCTGAATGCCGACTCGCGAATCGTCCACACGCTGGTGCTGCGGATAGATGCTCTCCAACCCCACAGCGTGCTCGTCGCAAGCCTTGTCAGCCTGGGCTATGCGGGCCTGTTCCTGGTGGAAGGAATCGGGCTTTGGTTTAAACGGTCCTGGGCTGCGTATCTGACGGTGATCTCGACGAGTCTGCTGGTCCCGTTTGAGGTTTATGAAGTGATCGAGGGGATCTCAATGCTTCGAGTCGGTGTGCTGCTGCTGAATCTCCTCATCGTGCTCTACCTCGTCGTCCAGTTGAAGCATCATGCCCTGAATCACACTTGAGGAAGCCCGGCTCTTTGGGGGCTTCTGCAGAAGCAGCGTCTTGTGTCACCTTGGCCGCGCAGAAACGGTTCCATTCTCCATGGAAATCGCCCTCGTTGACAGGCGTTCTTATCAACCAGTAGGCTGCGCTCTCTGTTTCTTGTTATCAGGGAGGCCGCCATGCCCATTGTTTCGGAGATCGCGCCGGACCTGTTCCGCCTTTCGATCTACGTGCCGGACATCGATTTGCAATTCAATCAGTTTCTGGTGCGTGATGAAGAGCCGTTGCTCTTCCACACGGGCCCTCGCGCGATGTTCGCCGCAGTGCGGGACGCCGTGGCCACGGTGCTGGATCCCGCGACGATCCGATGGATCGGGTTCAGCCACTTCGAAGCGGACGAATGCGGCAGTTTGCCCGAGTGGCAGCAAGTGGCGCCTCAGTCGACGGCGGTTTGCAGTCTGGTTGGCAAGCTGGTAAGCGTCGATGACTGCATGGCCCTGCGTCCGGCGCTTGGGATGAAAGACGGCGACGTGCTCAACACCGGCGCGTATCGATTCCGGTTTTTGCACACGCCCCATGTCCCGCATTGCTGGGAGGCGGGGCTGCTGTTCGAAGAAACCCAGCGGACACTGTTGTGCTCAGATCTCTTCCATCAGAACGGCGATGTGGAGGCGGTGACGCAGTCTGATGTGCTAGGCCGGTGCCGGCAGGTGCTCGTGCAGTATCAGCGGGGGCTGCTGGCGAACTACCTACCCTATTCGACGCTCACGGCCCCGACCCTCCGACGATTGGCCGAGTTGCAGCCGAAGACGCTGGCGACCATGCATGGGTCTGTCTTCGTCGGCGACGGCGCCCGCGCGCTCCGGGACCTGGCGGTTATGTACAAAGAGGTGTTGGCGCCGGCATTGTAAAAGGCAGAAGGAAAACGTTGGCTTCACGTCTCGTTGTCCGTCACTCCTGTTTTAATGGTCTCACGCGCTGTTCCGCCTTGAACCTACCCGGTCGTTCTGTCACAATGCCCCGCCGTATCAGGTGTTTCGCCAGAGTCATTCGGCCGGCCGGCCCGGCATCGTGATCCGTTCCGATGAAGTGAATTCAGGATGCTGGTGGTGCAGACAGGAGGGTTGAGGGTATGAAGTTCCTCGCGGTTCATCCCGGTCCGTTGATGTACACGAAAATCTATCTCCGGCTGGAGCCGCTCGGCCTCGAAATGGTCGCCCAGGCGGTTCGGCAGGCGGGCCATGAGGTCCGGTTGATCGATCTGCAAGCCGATACGTGGAAAGATTACGAGGCGCTCATCCGTTCCTGGAAGCCGGACATTGTGGCCTTTGGATGCAATTACCTGGCGAACGTGCCAGAGGTGGTGGATCTGGCGAAGTTGACGAAAACCATTCTGCCGAACGCGTTCGTCTTCGTCGGCGGGCACAGTGCCTCGTTTGTGGCCCGGGAGTTTTTGGAACATGCCAATGGGGCGCTCGATTGCGTGCTCAAGGGCGAGGGGGAAGCCGGTGCTCCCAAGTTGGTCGAAGCCGTAGAGCATGATCGTAAATCCATCACCAAGATTCCCGGTGTTGTCACGCTCGACGGCGAAGGGCCGCCCGCGCAGTTTGTGGAAAATCTCGACGACGTGCGCCCGGCGCGGGATCTGCTCAGAAACCGGCGCAAGTATTTCATCGGGGTGCTGGACCCCTGCGCGTCCATCGAATTTGCCAGGGGATGTCCATGGGACTGCTCCTTTTGCAGCGCCTGGACGTTTTACGGCCGCAGCTATCGAATGGTGAGCACCGAGAAGGCGGTTGAGGAACTGGAGCAGGTGCAGGAACCCGGTATCTTCCTGGTCGATGACGTGGCCTTTATCCAGGCCAAACAGGGGATGGAAATCGGCGAAGCCGTGGCGCGGCGCGGCATCAAGAAACAGTACTACATGGAAACGCGCGGCGACGTGCTGCTGCGAAACAAGGAAGTCTTCCAGTTTTGGAAGAAGATCGGGCTTCAGTACATGTTTTTGGGCGTGGAGGCCATCGATGAAGAGGGCCTCAAGATGCACCGCAAGCGCATCTCCCTCGGGCGGAACTTCGAGGCGTTGGAATTCGCCCGCTCGCTCGGCATCACCGTGGCCATCAACTTGATCGCCGATCCGGACTGGGATCGCCGGCGGTTTGAGGTCATCCGGCAGTGGTGCCTGGAGATTCCGGAAATCGTGAACATCAGCGTGAACACGCCCTATCCTGGCACCGAAAGCTGGCACACCGAATCGCGCAAGTTCCAAACGAGAGATTACCGCCTGTTCGACATTCAGCACGCCGTGCTGCCGACCAAGCTTCCGCTGCCGGAGTTCTATGAGGAGCTGGTCAAGACGCAGCAGGTCTTGAACAAGAAGCATTTGGGCTGGGCCGCCCTCAAGGGCACGGCCAAGATCGCGGCGGGCCATCTCATGCGCGGGCAAACGAACTTCATCAAGATGCTCTGGAAGTTCAACAGCGTCTACAACCCCAAGCTACAGATTGCCGACCACCAACGTCCCGTCACCTACGAGATGAAGCTTCCCTCAGCCCCGCAAGAAGCCAAGACCATCGATGCCAGGCAGTTGTTCATCCTTCCCGCCAAAGGCCGCAAAGGGCGGGCATTGGATGAGTCCAGCGAGCAGTTCGTGGAAGCCACCCGTACCGGGACAAGCATCTAGCGGCTGTTTCTCTTCCGCCGGAGAAGCCGTGGCGAGCGGAAAAACTCATCGACCCCCGACGACCGAACCGCCTTGCGGTGGAGTATGGAAGCAGCAGGCTCTTCCCCGCCTCGTTCTGAACGTCAGCCGCGTTCTGTCAACCGTCCCGGCGCTGGTTGAGCCCCCCGCCGTTGTCGTCGTCTAAATGATCACGCGACGGGCATCGCTACAGTCCGCGCGACTTCCAATCATCGACCATCATGGTTCCGCCGGTTATCGACTCGACTTCGCTGACGGAAGGTAAGACCGAAAGCTCCACTTGCTCCGCCAAGGACGCGGTGGCCGGGTTGTGCGCGTTCGGCTGGATGAGTCGGATCGAAGTGATGCGGCCGTCGCGTATGCGGTATTGGAAGTTCTGCTCGACCACCCCCATCTCGTGATGACGGTGGAAGAAATGGAGCGTAAGATCGACCGGCTTGTTTTTCAGGGCCGCCTCGAAAAGCCAGGGCGAGCTCTTGCCGAGTCGGAGCACGAAGCGCGCGGGCTGCCAGACACGGCGAGCGGTGGCTCGTGTCGCACTGTGGGCGCCCTGTTGCCCGGTTTCGAACGCCGCTTCGAAGGAACTGCACTCAAGCCACGAGCTGACATCCGTGTCCCCGACGTTGTTTTGTGTCGTGTCCTCGCCGAAAAGGATGGGCGCATCCTCTCCGCCCGCTTTGATCTGGAGATACGTGAGCAGTGCCATGGTCGCATTCTCCCATCTTGTTTTTTCGCTTTCCTTACCTGGGCTCCCAGGGAGCCGTGAGGGGGTGCATCATACGCTGTCATGAGCGGAGAAAAAAGAGGAGCCGACGGAATGAAACCGGCGAGTCGTTACGTCTCTCGGCATGTGCGCCGTTCGGGTCGCCCACCTGTTATACTATCGTCGATCTGCGTTCGAACCTTGGGAGAACCATGGCATGGGCTCTCCAACCTGGGATGAATTCGCCGAACTGGCCCTGGCCCGTGTCCGCCGATCCGGTGCGGAATACGGCGATATTCGCATCCAACGCAGCGTGACGGGGCACGTTCGCGGAGAGGATGGCCGGATTGCGTCGGTGCGCGATGCCGAGGACGGCGGCTTCGGGGTGCGCGTGTTGTATCACGGAGCCTGGGGCTTTGCCGCGAGTTCGGTGCTCTCCCTCGAAGACGTTCCGCGCGTGGCGGATCTGGCCGTCGAGCTTGCCAAACACGCGGCATCGATCGCCACCGAGAAGGTGCGGTTGGTCGAAGAGCCGGCCTATCGCGATCGGGTCGTGACCGCCGTCCGGATCGATCCCCACACCGTTCCGTTGGAGAAAAAAACGGGGCTCCTCCTGGAAACAATGGAAACGCTGCACGGACGGCCGAATATCGTTCGGAGCACGGCCGAGGTCTGGTGGTGTCGGGATCGCAAGCGGTTCCAATCGACGGAAGGCACGGTGCTCGATTTCGACCTGTCGGCCGTCAACGGTTCCATCAGCGCTACGGCGTTGTTCGACGGACGATTCGCCACCCGCTCGTTTAATCTTCCGTATCTCCGCCAAGGTTACGAATTGATCGAAGAGACCCGTTGGTCGGAAGAGGCGATTCGCGTGGCGCGCGAGGCGGTCGAAAAGGTCCGCGCGCCGGCTGTCGGGGACGGCGTCTATGACCTGGTCCTCGATCCGGAACATTTGTCGCTGACGATCCATGAATCGTGCGGCCATCCCAGCGAGCTCGATCGCGCGCTCGGGTACGAGGCCAACTACGCGGGGACGAGTTTCCTGACGCCCGAGAAACGAGGGACGTTTCGATTCGGCTCTCCGCGCGTCACGCTGGTGGCGGACAATACCGAACCGGGGACGCTCGCCGCGACGGGCTACGATGACGATGGCGTCGAGTGTCAGATGTGGGACATCGTCCGAGACGGCATCTTCGTCGGCTATTGCACGAACCGGGAGGTGGCGCCGAAGATCGGCGAGACGCGATCGCGCGGATCGAATCGAGCGGATGGGTGGGGCAGTGTGCCGATCGTGCGCATCGCCAACATCGGACTTGAGCCGGGCGAGCAGACGCTCGACCAACTGATTGCGGACGTCAAGCGCGGGATTTACATCGAAGGCCACGGGTCGTACAGCATCGATCAACGCCGGTACAATTTTCAATTCGGAGGCGACGCCTTCTGGTTGATCGAAAACGGCCGGCGAACCTGCATGCTGCGCGACGTGATCTATCACGGCATCACTCCCGAATTTTGGAACGGTTGCGACGGCGTGGCGGACCGGTCCTTCCGACGCCGGTACGGATTCATTACCTGCGGCAAGGGACAGCCGGCCCAGTCCGGTTGGATGACTCACGCCGCGTCGCCGGCGTTGTTTCGGCGAGTCCACGTGATCAGGGGAGGAGGGGAATCGTGAGCCTGTCCGACTCGAATCCGTGGCCGAAGATGACGAGCCGGGACGAATTTCGCTTTCTGGCCGACGTGATCTTTTCCCGTTCATCGGGTGACCATACCGTGGTGGCGCTCCATGACGAACGAGCCGGCACCACGAGATTCGCCGCCGACCGTGTCATTCAAAACGTCGATACGAGGCGCGGCCTCCTGACGGCGACCGTCTCGTTCGGCCGGCGACACGGCACCGCCTCGACGACGGATTTTACGGCCGGCGCCGTTCAAGACATGGTGGCGCGGGCCGAGCGGATCGCCCGAGCGGCGCCTGAAGATCCGGAATATCTTCCGCCGCCGGATCCCCAGCCGTTTCCCGCCCGGGAGACGGCGAGAGAGGAAACGATCGCCGATGGACCGGCGCGCCGCCACGAGTACGCGAATGAAGCCATGAGCCTCTGCCGCATGGAAAATCTCATGGCGGCGGGGATCGTGTCGTCGTCGACGGCCTCCGTCGGCGTGGCGGCGGACAACGGGTTGTTCGGCTGGGAGACGAGGACCAAGGCGCAGTTCAGCGTGACGGTTCAGACCGGTGACGAAACGGGCGAAACGGGCGCAACAGGATGGAGCGCCTCCGCCCACCGTTCGATCGATCATCTGAAAATTCAAGAACGAACCCTGGCGGCGATTGACAAGGCCAAGAGAAGTCGCGAGGCGAGGGACCTTCCTCCGGGAGACTATCCGGTCGTGCTCGAACCGGCCGCCGTGGCGGGGCTCTGGTCTTGGCTGATCCGGACGCTCGACGCCAAGTCTTACGAAAAGGGCACCAGTCCGTTCGCGGGACGACTGGGAAGCCGAATTGTGGACAAACGGTTGACGTTGAGCAACGTGCCGAATCACGCCGATCTGTTCGGCGTGGGGTTTACCTCCGAAGGATTACCGAGCGAACCCTCGCAGTGGATCGAGGACGGCCGTTTGAAACAACTCGCGTACGATCGATTTACGGCGCGCGCGCACGGGATCAAGAACATTCCCACGTTGGAATCGCCGGTCTTGTCCGTCAAGGGGGCGTCGTTCGGAAACGTGCGGGAGCTGCTGAAACAGATCGATCGAGCCGTTCTTGTCACGAATTTTTGGTACATCCGCTCCGTCAATCTCCGCGACCTGACCTTGACCGGGATGACGCGCGACGGAACGTTTCTCGTGGAGAACGGTCAGATCGTCTGTCCGGTGAAGAATTTCCGCTTCCATGAGAGTCCCCTCCGGGTCTTTCAAGATGTCGGCGTCGCAACGGTTCCCACGGAGGCGGTGACACCGGAAGCGGGGAAAATGTTGATGCCGGCGATGGCCTTGCCTCGTTTTCATTTTTCGAGTGTCACCAGGTTTTAAAGGGCAGCGAAAAGCGGCTGTCAAGCGGCGGGTCCTAGAGCAAACCATTGACTCCGCCGTTGAGCAGGAGTAGAGACAGCATCGGACGCGCCTTCGCATCGATACGGTCGATCGAGGGAGAGAGACGAAAGAGTTTCGAAAGGGCTGGAGCCTGACGGATGTCTCGCCGATTCAGCGATGAGCCGATCCGTGTCATTCGCCGCATCCCATCGCCCGAGCAACTGGATGCCGTTCGGTCCGCCAAGCGACCGGCGGGTGCGAAGTTTGGCGAAGCGGCGGCATCCTTCGCGCGCTCGGTTGCGGAGCGGTTGGCGTCCGTGACGAGTGCGAGACCGTCGGCGGGCAAGAAGGAGTCCGACTCGGTTTTTCAAGGGCCGCCTGACGAGGCGCCGAATGAGCACGGGGCGGATGAACGTGAGCCGATCGAACAGGTGCCGGATCACTTGGCGATGGCGGAGTCACGAGGGGCGGCGGTCGAGCCGGCGGATGACAAACCAGGGGCGGCTCCGGTGAATCCGACCGCCGAATCGTCGGCGGTGCAACCCGAGGAAGTGGCCGAGCTGAGGGGCTATCTTCTCCAACAACAGCAGGACATCGTCCGTCT
The DNA here is from genome assembly GCA_024331125.1 of Nitrospira sp. Taxonomy (GTDB): domain Bacteria; phylum Nitrospirota; class Nitrospiria; order Nitrospirales; family Nitrospiraceae; genus Nitrospira_D. Next base: position 37,512 of record JANDJI010000003.1, on the reverse strand, counting down.
GGCCTCTCAGATGCAAGAATTGAAATCCCTCGTGCTGTCGCAGCAACGTCTGATCGAACGGCTCGCCCGGGAAGTGGTTCGGGGATCCGTCTCGCCGATCCAAACAGGACGCTCTTCCGCGGTCGCCCGTCCGAACAGGCCCGGCCGTCAAAAATCCGCCGGAGTTGAGAAAACGGTGATGCCTCAAAACGATCCGATGCGGCTGCCGCTGAACGTCTAATGCCCGATCGGTATGATGGTGTCCGATCGGCTGCTCTCGAGTGTTGCCCGTCGCCTCCCGCTCCTATGATGAATGATCGCAACCACAGTCGAGTCCTGAAGGCAAGCTTGTTGGCGGCGGCCATCTGGGCGGCATCCGGGCAGGGTCCGGTCTTCGGCGCTTCCGGTGGAGAGGCACGTCCCACCGTCTCGCTCTATGACAATCTCGGCACGCTGCACCACCCTGTGACGACGACGTCCGAGCAGGCCCAACGATATTTCGATCAAGGCCTCCGGCTGGTGTACGCCTTTAATCATGAAGAGGCCGTGCTGGCGTTTGAAGAAGCCGCCAGGCTCGATCCTTCCGCCGCCATGCCCTATTGGGGAATCGCGCTGGCGCTGGGACCGAACATCAACGCGCCGGTCACCAAGGAGAGAGAGCGCAAAGCCGGAGAAGCGCTTCGCAAAGCCCGCGCCCACAGTGCTCGCGCGAGCGAGGCCGAACGGCGCTACATCGAGGCGCTCGGCAAACGGTACGGTTCAAAAGGGGAGCCAAGAAAGGCGCTTGACAAGGCCTATGCCGACGCGATGAGGGCGTTATGGCGGGACTTTCCTGATGACGCGGACGCCGGCGTTCTCTTCGCGGAGGCCTTGATGGATCTCCGACCCTGGGATTTATGGACACCGACTGGAAAGCCGAAGCCGGGAACGGAAGAAATCGTCGCGACGTTGGAGTCCGTCCTCGCGCGTTTCCCCGATCACCCCGGCGCCTGTCACTATTACATTCATGCCGTAGAAGCCTCGCCGACGCCTGAGCGGGCGCTGGCCTGCGCGGATCGGCTGTCGGGCCTGATGCCGGGAGCCGGTCACTTGGTCCACATGCCGGCCCACATTTACATGCGTCTTGGTCGATATCATGAGGCCGCGGAACGCAACACGCGCGCGGCACTTGCCGATCGAGACTATTTGGCGGGCCGAACGCTCGCCGGCGAGTACGCCGACGCGTACTACGCGCACAATCTCCATTTCTTGTGGGCCTCGTTGGCGATGGAGGGGCGGAAGACAGAGTCGTTGAAGATCGCGCGCCAGTTGACGACGCTGGTGACCGAGCATAAGGCGCAAAAAGACAAGTGGAAGGAAGGGTACCTTCCGACCCCCATCTGGTCTCTGATTCGATTCGGCCAATGGAGCGATCTGCTGCGAGAACCTGCGCCTCGCGCGAGTCTGCGTCTTCACCACGCAATCTGGCGATTGGGCAGGGGCTTGGCCTTGACCGCCACCGGCCGCTTGCCGGAGGCGGAGGCGGAACTGGCGGTTTTGACCGCCTCGACGAAACAGGTCGGGCGTCCCCGCACGGACGAAGGAAAAATAGAGCAGGCCATGATTAAAATCGCCGAGCGCCTTCTGGCCGGAGAGATCGCGGCCCGCCGTGGGCGATATGACGAGGCGATCACATCGCTCAGAGATGCCGTCAAAATGGAAGAGGACTTGCCCTACATCGAGCCACCCTACTGGCCGATTCCCGTTCGCCATTATCTCGGAGACGTGCTGCTGGCTGCCAATCGATACAGTGACGCGGAGAAGGAGTACCAAGCCGATCTGGTCAGGCACCCTCATAACGGATGGGCCCTTTTCGGCCTGGTCAAAAGCCTTCGCGCTCAAGAGAAGGTCCGTGAAGCCAAGGAAGCGGAACACCGATTCAAGGCTGCGTGGACCTACGCCGATGTGACACTGACCGGGTCGCGGTTTTGAGACGGGAAGTTAAGAAGAGGCACAGGAGGGGCGATGCGTTTTATCGTGGGCGTGATGGGGCCGGCGAAGGCCAGAAAAAAAGACTTGGAGAACGCGAGGCTGCTGGGTGAGTTGATCGCGCGGCGGGGGTGGGCGGTGTTGACGGGCGGGCGAAACGTCGGTGTGATGGACGCCGCGTGCGAGGGGGCCAAGAGGGTCGGGGGCAGCTTGACCATCGGGATCTTGCCGACGGCCAAGGACAAGGTGTCACGCTACGTCGATGTGCCGATCATCACGGAGATGGGCAGCGGCCGCAACAACATCAACGTCTTGACCAGCCACGTGGTCGTGGTCTGCGGACTGACGGGGTCCGGGACGGTGTCGGAGGTGGCGCTGGCCGTCAAGGCCGGAAGGCCGGTCGTCTTGGTGGCTGCGTCCGCCGCGGATGTGGCGTTCTTTCGCAAACTGGACAAACGGTTGGTGGCCGCCGCCGACTCGCCCGAGGAAGCGATCGCTCTGATTATGAAGCGGCTGGAGAGGGTCCATCGGCGCCAACGGGTCGTTGCGTCCGATGGATACGATGGCCTTTCCGTGTGACCGGCTGGAACGTTTCGCGCCGGCGAGCGGGTGTCCCTCGCCCGCTCGCCTTGCTGCGTCGTTCTCGTAGGCTCGGGACTGTGTAAGCTGGGACCGTGTAAGCGTGTAAGTAAGATGGACGATGAGCATGAGTGTCGCCGACGGAGAGGAGGGGATGACATCATGAGGCCGATTCAACGCACAAGGCGGCAGATGATCACGTTGTGCCTGTTCGGAGCGGTGGCTGGTATGTCGTTCGGCCCAACGGTCTGGGCGGCCGAGCTGGCCAAGGCCTATTTCGCGGGGGGCTGCTTCTGGTGCATGGAAGAAGCGTTTGAGCCGGTGGAGGGGGTTCTTTCCGTGGTCTCCGGTTACATGGGGGGGAACGTCGCCAACCCCACCTATGCTCAAGTCTCCACCGGAAGGACCGGTCACGCCGAGTCGATCGAGGTGATGTATGATCCGGCAAAGGTGACCTATCAAACGTTGCTCGATGTGTTCTGGCGGAACGTGGATCCACTGACGCCCAACGGGCAATTCTGCGACCATGGCAATCAATACCGGTCCGCCATCTTCTATGGGACGGACGAAGAGCGAAAACTGGCTGAGGAGTCGAAAGCGGCGCTTGAACGATCCAAACGATTTTCGCAGCCGATCGTGACACAGGTGGTCAAGGCCTCCACCTTCTATCCGGCGGAGGAGGAGCACCAAGACTATTACAAGAAAAATCCTATCCGGTATAAGTATTACAAGTTCGGCTGTGGGCGGACGCAGCGGTTGGAGTCTCTGTGGGGGAAACCGTAACGGCCGGAGCCTGTGAACCGAGGTCATGACGGGAATCACATGGGAGGGAACAAACGGATGAAACGGGCGGTGAGTCGGAGAATGGCGGACCTCGCGCAGTCCGAGATTCGGGCGATGACGCAAGCCTGCGTGAGCGTCAAGGGGATCAACATGGCTCAAGGGGTCTGTGATACGCCGGCGCCTTCCACCGTGCTTGAGGCCGCGCAGCGGGCGATCAAGGGTGGTCGGAACATCTACACGCGGTTTGACGGGCTCGCGGAATTGCGGCAGGCGCTGGCCGAGAAACTGGCCCGCTACAACGGCATTCAGGCCGATTCGGACACGGAGATCGTCGTCAGTGCCGGAGCGACCGGCGCCTTCCATTGCGCCTGCGAGGCGTTATTGGAACCGGGCGATGAAGTCATCGTGTTTGAGCCGTTCTATCAGTATCATCTGAGCGCGCTGCTGGCGGTGGAAGCGGTACCGGTCACGGTCAGGATGGAGCATCCGGGATGGACCTTCACGGCCGCTCAACTAGAGCGGGCCGTCACCGAGAAGACCAAAGCGCTTGTGGTCAATTCGCCGGGCAATCCCTCCGGAAAGGTGTGGACGCGAGACGAATTGGAAACCGTCGCGGCCGTTGCCAAGCAGCACGACCTCTTCGTGTTTTCTGATGAAATCTACGAATACTTTCTTTACGATGGGCACTCGCATGTGAGCATGGCATCGTTGCCCGGCATGGCCGAGCGGACGATCACCGTCGGCGGCTATTCCAAAACATTCAGCGTCACGGGGTGGCGCATCGGCTACAGTGTGGCGGCTCGACCATGGGCCCAGGCCATCGGTGCCGCCAACGACCTGTTATACGTCTGCGCTCCGGCCCCTCTTCAAATGGGGATCGCAGCGGGCATCATCGAGCTGCCCGGTGATTTCTACAAAGAGCTTGCGCGTTCATACCAGCGAAAGCGGGATCGGTTTTGCGAGGCGTTGGCCGAGGCCGGGTTGACTCCCTCGATTCCCGACGGCTCGTACTATGTGTTGGCGGATGTCTCGAAGGTGCCCGGCTCGACCGGCAAGGCCCGCGCGATGGCTCTCTTGGAAGCAACCGGTGTGGCGGGGGTGCCGGGGGAAGCGTTTTTCTCCAGCACGGATGGCTCTTGCTTCGTTCGGTTCAGCTACGCCAAGACCGACGAAGACCTGAACGAGGCCTGTCGTCGCCTGAAGCGGGCGAAATTCTAGTCGACGCAAACGGCTCTTCCCTTGCCCTGTCCGCACACTCATGGTAAGAGGGACTCCATGAAGAAATCGATCGGTTGTGTCGTTGCCACTACCGTCGCTCTTTTGGTGACGGCATGTGTCCACCAGCCGTCGGCGCCCCTGTCTGGGCCGAATGAGTCCCCGATCGAAGATAAGTCCGTGTTGGTGGGCGAATGGGAATATGAAGACGGCGCCGTCGTTACGCTCCAGCTCGATGAAAGAGGAAACGGGACGTATCCCTACAAGGATGGACGGTTCGAAACTCTGCGGCTCAACGGTCACACGTGGGTCGGCAAGTGGTATCAGAAGGAAAACGATCGGGAAGGAGGATTCAGGGTCGTGCTGTCCGACGACTACACGGAAGGTGACGGTACCTGGTGGTACGATCGGATCGGAGAAGATTCAGCCCCTCCGCAGAAAGGCGGCACGTTTCACCTCAGCAAACGAACCTCTCTCACCAAGCTCGGCGAGACCCCGCCCGCTCCGTAAACTCTACCAACGACCGTTCAGGGCCGTCAGGCCCTTCTCAGACCTGCTAGGCGCGGTTGTCAGTCGTTATGAAAGATCGGTAAATAACCAGGGAGCTTCCTGTTTTCGCCGACGTTCGTAGGCCGCGATCGCCTCTTCGTGCTGGAGTGTGAGGCCGACGGAATCCAGCCCCCGGTACAAACAGTCTTTCCTGAACGGGTCGATCTCAAATCGATAGACTGTGCCGTTCGGCGTCGTCACCTGCTGGGCGCCGAGATCCACCGTGAGCCGGTATCCTTCCGTGCCAAGAACGTCCTTCATCAGAGCCGACACCGCCTCATTGTCCAGGATGACCGGCAGGATGCCGTTTTGGAAACAGTTGTTATAGAAAATGTCGGCGAAGCTTGGCGCGATGATGCACCGGAATCCTTGATCGAGGAGCGCCCACGGCGCATGTTCTCTCGACGATCCGCAGCCGAAGTTGTCGCGCGTCAGCAAAATCGTCGCCCCCTGGTAGCGGGCTTGGTTTAGGAAAAAGTGGGGATCGGGCGACCCGTCCGGTTTTCTCCGCCAGTCAAAAAAGAGCCCCTCGCGAAGGCCGGTCCGCTTGATTGTCTTCAGGAACTGCTTGGGAATAATCTGATCCGTATCGACGTTGACCCGGTCCAATGGGGCGACGAGACCGGTTAATTGTGTGAATGCCTGCATCGTATCCAGCCTTGAGTGTTCGGGTTAAGGTTTGTTGTGGTCGGTCGCGTCGGCTCAGCCGGCCGTGTGGTGCTCACGGGCGGGCCCCTATGCCCACCGTCTGATGTCCACGAAATGCCCTTCAATGGCGGCGGCCACCGCCATGGCGGGCGAGACCAAATGGGTTCGGCCGCCGGCGCCCTGGCGCCCTTCGAAATTTCTGTTGCTGGTGGATGCGCACCGTTCACCAGGCTGAAGCACGTCGGCGTTCATCGCCAAGCACATGCTGCAGCCCGCTTCTCTCCACTCAAAACCCGCTTCGCGGAAGATCCGATCAAGCCCCTCCGCTTCCGCCTGCGCTTTGACGAGGCCTGAGCCGGGAACGACCATCGCGCGCACCGTCGTCGCGACTTTTTTCCCTTTGGCGAAGCGCGCGGCAAGCCGCAGGTCTTCGATCCGCGCGTTGGTGCACGATCCGATAAATACCCGATCGATGGCGATGTCCGTCACCGGCATGTTGGGCATGAGCCCCATGTACTCCAGGGCCCGTTCCGTCGCGCGCCTCGTGTTCTCATCCGCGATCGTTTGAGGGTCCGGCACCTTTTCGTCCACGCCGACGACCATGCCGGGGCTTGTTCCCCAACTGACTTGCGGAGCGATGTTCTCCGCCCGCATGACTACCGTCGCGTCATAGCGGGCGTCCGAGTCTGTCGTGAGTCGTTCCCACGCCTTGACCGCTCGATCGAAAAGCGCGCCTTGCGGGGCGAGCGGCCGTCCTTTGAGATAGGCGATCGTCTTCTCATCGGGGGCGACCATGCCGGCCCTGGCGCCCCCCTCGATAGACATGTTGCACAGGGTCATGCGGCCCTCCATGCTCAGGGCGCGGATGGCCGAGCCGGTGTATTCGATTACGTGTCCCGTCCCGCCGGCGGTTCCGATTTTTCCGATGATGGCCAGGATGATGTCTTTGGCGGAACAGCATTCGGACAGAGTTCCCTCGACGCGAATTTCCATCGTTTTCGGTCGTTTTTGAATGAGGCACTGGGTGGCCAAGACGTGTTCCACCTCGCTGGTGCCGATACCGAACGCCAGCGCGCCGAACGCTCCGTGAGTCGAGGTATGGGAGTCGCCGCAGACGATGGTCATGCCGGGCAAGGTGAAGCCTTGTTCCGGACCGATCACGTGGACGATCCCCTGACGCACGTCGTTCATGCCGAACAGGGTGATGCCGAACTCGCGGCAGTTTTCTTCGAGCGTGTCGATCTGTTTGGCGCTGATCGGATCGGCGATGGGCAGAGTACGATCGGTGGTCGGCACGTTGTGGTCCGGCACCGCCAGCGTGGCGGCCGGTCGCCGAGGTCGCCGGCCGGCCAGCTTCAATCCTTCGAAAGCCTGGGGGGACGTCACTTCATGGACGAGCTGCCGATCGATGTAGAGCAGTGTGGTGCCGTCAGGCTCGGCTCGGACCACATGGGCGTCCCAAATCTTGTCGAACAACGTCGCTCCGGCCATTCCTTCCTCCCGCCTTCCAGTCGAAACGCGCACAGGAGGCGACATTATACAGAGAGGCTGCACGGGGTGCCAGGGGAGGAAATATCCGGTGAAAACATCTATGGGACGCACGCGCGCTTGCATTGCCGGATCTCCCCGTGCTAACTGCGAAAAGCGAGTGGTCGCCCCTGTTTCCCTCTTGGGGGAGATGGTGAGCAACGAGATGACTTCCATCTGGATCAGTCCGGCGGTGTTGGCGTGGTCACAATATCTGCTTGACAGTTTTCGGCGCTGGACAGGACGTGATCTGATCGCACGATCCGGGTCAAAGGAGGGCGATGCCAAGGCTTTGTTTGATGCGCCCTTCGTCGTGGTGTCGCATGGCGACGAGCCGGATCCCGTCCTGAATTATGGAAACCAAGCGGCATTACGACTTTGGGAAATGGATTGGGATCGGTTCATCCGCACTCCCTCGCGCATGACGGCGGAGCCCGTTCATCAGGAAGAACGGCGGAGGATATTGGCGGCGGCGCAGGAGCGGGGGTATGTGGAAGGCTATCGCGGAGTCCGCATATCCGCGACGGGCCGTCGGTTCCTCGTAACGGACGCGATCCTATGGAATGTTCTGGATGATCATGGCCGTCTCGTCGGACAAGCGGCGACGTTTCGAACCTGGCAAGACATCCGCTAAAGCCGAGCGTTCGCTTCAAAGAGGGAGATGCCCGTAATCCGCTCTCGTCTCCAATGGCGTGCTCCGGACTGAGAGGCGGGAATCCGGCACGTTGTCAACCGCGCAACCCGCAACAGCGGCACTCAAGTCCACAGTTCAAGGGGACCATGGTTGGCGACCCCTCGCAGGATGTCTCGCGATGAAACGATCCCGATCGGATGGCGGTTCCCATCCAGAATGGGCACGGCGTGGATTCGCTCATCCAGCATGATGCGGGCGATTTCACGGATATCCGTTGCGATGGTTGCCGAGATGACGCGCGTGATCATGATCTCGGCCAGCTTCAGACGTTCGCCCTGGGGTGACGGAAGTCCGACAATCAGCTCGGGTGCATGACCCAACAGATCACGCTCGGACACCATTCCGACAAGGGTCCCATCCAGTGACGTGACAGGAATGTGCCGGAATCGTTTCCGCTTCATCACGGTCCAAGCGTCGTTCAGAGTGCTGTCGGAGGACAGAGTGATGACGGGTGACGTCATCAAATCGCGGGCGACGACCGCCGATCTCGACCGTGATTCCTGATGGGCCTGTTGATGGTAGGCTCGTTGTGCGGCGGAGGCCACTTGATCGTCGGACACAGGCGGATGTCGATCGGACTCGTCCCGGGCCTCGGCCAAATGGCTCGGCGCGTATCGCGGACCTGCCGGTTTAGGGGGATGGGTTTGTACGATGCCGTTGACGGCGACGAGAATCGGCATGCTGAAAGTCCTCAGTGGCCGTATCGGAACATTTGTCCAATACTTAAGCGAGACGGATCGGAATCCTCATTCCTCCGGTTGCATTGACCGGGAGGACCGGTGTAGCCTAAGTTTTTTATGATGTTTTTCTCTTCTTCTCCTTCGTCCACTTGTCGATCGGTCCGGTTGCGAGCGCTGGGGCTGTTGGCCTTTGCCGGACTTCTTGCCGCGTGCAGCGGGCCGGCGTGGGACGGCTATTTCAAACGAGGGGTCGGGCGATTGACCCAAGATGATGTCCGAGACAAGCTGGGGCCGCCGCATACGGCGAAGAATCCGGCTCTGGGCGGCGATAGTCTCTGGACCTATCGAGTTGCGTTAAGCGATCAGGAATTAGCGACCTGGACGCCGACGTTCTTGGTGGAAGCCTCTCAATCGGTCGGGTCTCTCGTGGGCAGGCCGACCGAGCAGCCGAAACCGACTTTATACTGCTATCGCTATCTGTTGACCTTCACGGAAGACCGTGTGTTGAAAAGCTGGAAACGTGAGGAATGCACGCCGGGAACACGGGAGACATTGAATGCCCGCTGAGCGTTCGAGCGGAGCAAGACGATTTTGCAGTGCTCAATGTTCAATCCGACCGAATGCTGTTGAACGTACGCGGGCGTTCCCTTGTTTGATCCGGATCTTTCCTTCTCGCAGAAACGAGCACAGGATCCGCTGCTCCGGCTCCCTTGTTTCCCCTGCCGGTTGCTTCCCTTTCAACCGCTGTGCTATACACTTCCCCCTGGTTAGCATCCGCTACCTACATGATGGGTTTCATGGGCGGTCTCAATGATCCAGGGAATCCATCGGTCTTCCATAACATCTTATTGAGGCAGGCTTCACCGGCCTAATCACTTTTCTGCATTTCGCGAGGGAGGTACGGAATGGGTAAGATGACGAGTGTGCTCCTTGTGGGTCTGGGGATGATGGTGGCCGGAACGTCGGCCGCGTACGCGCTTCAAGCCGGCGGCGTTGAAGTCGGCAGCTTGGAAACGGGATCGGTCGTCGGGCAGCCTTTCAAAGAATTGACGGTCGATGCCGCGTTCTACTCCATTGAAATCGGAGAAATGAAAACATGGTATCCACCGATGACCGTCATTGACTTTAAGACTCGACCGGGGTCGCCCGTTTTATTAAAGGTCACCAATAAGGCCACGGCGGAGCACGGATTTCATCTCACTGCCACGGCCACAGATCACACGACGCCGACGGTGTTGGATACGAAGTTGGTTTTGAAACCGGGGGAAACGCAATATATCGGCGTCCCGACCAGCGATCTGTTCTATGCGGCCGGGACAGTGTTGGAGTATCGCTGCCATTTGCATCCCGCTCATGTCGGCGGCAAATTACTCATGTTGAAATAACGGATCCCCAGGAGTTACGAGCCGCGCGGATGGGTTAAAGTCGGCTGGCTGAAGTGGTTGGACTTACGGCCTCAAGGAAGCTTCCTTGAGGCCGTGTTTTTTGAGGAATAAGCGGGAGCTTCCGCATGCTCCGACGAGCACCGGAGGAGGGCGGCGATCAGTTCCTTACCCCGCTCCACACTTTTGCCGGATCGATTGCCTTATCCGGATTCAACTGCTTGGCTTTTTCAAGAAGAGCTTCGGTCGTTTCGGGATAGGCCGGGTCGGAGATGCAACAGTTATCAACCGGGCAGACGGCGGCGCACTGGGGTTCGTCGAAATGACCGACACATTCAGTGCATCGCTCGTGAGTAATGACGTAAATATTGTCACCGACCCCCTGCCCGTCACCGACGTGATAGCCTTTGCTTTCGGCGTCACTTCTTGTTTCAAAAATCGCCTCGTTAGGGCACTCCGGTAAACATGCCCCGCAAGAAATGCATTCGTCCGTGATCAACAGTGCCATGATCCGCGCCTCCTCCTCGCTCAAAAAGCCAGCCAGACGATATCAACAACCACCATATTGACAAGATTGCGGCGCCCACATCATAGTGCGCATCGTACGTGGGGTTTCGCAAATAGAGGCGCATTCTATTCTGGGGCTCTTTCCCAAGTCAACAGAGCGAAGGGGGAGAAGAAGGCCTAGGGCGTTGAAGACCTTAGGCCATTGGGCCCAACGTATCAGCGAGCAAAAGACGAACGCCGCTATGACGCCAGCGAAGGACGCTTCACCGGGCAGTCGGGGACAATCTAAAAACCGGATTGTCATGATGGTGTTGCTCGCCGTCCTCATGATGAGTCTCTCCGTGTTTATCGGGGAGAGAAAAGAATCAAGCGTGATCGTCGTCCGATTTCCCAGCGGAGTCGAGTTGGAAGCCGAAGTCGCGGATACGCCTGAAAAGCTTCTGTTCGGGCTGGCGTTCCGAGACGAGTTGCCTCCGAACGGGGGGATGCTCTATATCTTTGAAGAAAACGGCCTTCATCGAGTGCGGACCAAAGAGTATCGTTTCCCCGTGGACATTCTGTGGGTCGATGAGAGCCGTCACGTTGTGCACATGTTGGAACATGCCGAGCCTTGCTCGCAGGACCCCTGCCCTCTCTATGGTCCCCCTCCGGCCGCGGCCCGTTACGTTATTCAGGCCGAGTCCGGATTTCTCAAAAGAGCAGGGGTGACACAGAACGACGAGCTTAAATACTCGCTTCGTATGTGATAGCGCTGGGCATGAAGCGCGTGAATGACTGAGTCGGATTCTGCGGATTCTGAAGTTGCGATGTCTGATGTCTATACGGGAACAATGCGGAGAGGTCGGTATGGAGGGATTTCAGAAAGTTGCGCGCGTCGACGAACTGCTCCCCGGGCAATCGAAGGTGGTCATGGTCAACGCGCGGCCCATTGCGCTGTTTAACATTAATGGCAAGTATTATGCGATTCACAACAGTTGCCCCCATGAAGGTGGACCGTTAGTGGAGGGCAGGTTGAAAGGGTTTGTGGTCTCCTGCCCGTGGCATGACCTTGCGTTCGATGTCAGAAACGGGCAAGGAACGGACGGTGGAGGCTACTGTGTCGGCAGTTATGAAACCCGCGTGGACGGAACGGATATTTTGGTGGGGCCTCGGCGCAAGATCTGAAACGAAGCGGTGACGTTCTATGCCTTCTCTTGCTTTTGGCAACATTTAGAGGACTGAAACACAGAATACGTGACTTCGTCAAAGCCTGACTTCATTCCTTCATCGGCAGATACCCATGACATCCGTTCCCTGGTGACGACGGTCGGCCATCCGTTTGTCATTCGCTTGTGGGAAGATCGAACCAGAGGAGAGCTCTGGGTCCCGTCTTACGATTCGAAACATCTGGTCTTGCTGGGTGACGAGTTTCTTCGTATCGCCAGCAACAATGCGGTGGAGAACGGTCAGCGCCTCTTCGAATTCAAGGCGGTGACGCCCGGGACGCACCGTCTTGTGTTCGAGAAACGCATGGGGTGGAAGTTCACCGCGGAGGATCGTCGGGTGTTTCAGATCGAAGCGACGAGTCCATCAGGCCGCTGATCAGTATGCCGGATATTGCGTTCGTCAACGGGCGATTCGTTCCCTGGACTGAAGCCACCGTTTCCATCGACGACAGGGGGTTTCAGTTCGGCGACGGAGTCTACGAAGTCATCAGAACCTATCGCGGCGAGCCCTTCGAGCTTGACGCGCATCTCGATCGGCTTGATCGAAGCGCCCAAGCTCTTTCTCTTCCACAGCCCTATTCACGAGCGCGGTGGGTGGAATGGATAAGGGAAGGAGTCAAGCTGGCGGGGTATCGGGAGGCCAAAGTGTACATTCAGATCACGAGAGGAGTGGCTCCTCGTGACCACGCCTTTCCGTCAGATCTTTCCCCCACCGTCGTAATGACGGTTCGGGAGCTGCATCCGTTGATCCCGGCGGTACGACAGACCGGCGTCACCGCCCGCACGGTCGAAGATCTTCGCTGGGGGCGATGCGACATCAAAAGCGTCAATTTGCTCGGCAACGTGCTGGCTCGAGAAGAGGCCAAGAGAGCCGGTGTGTTCGAGGCGATTCTGGTCAAAGACGGACTGGTGACGGAGGGTTCGATCAGCAATGTCATGGCGGTTCGGGCCGGGAGCATCGTGACGGCCCCCGAAGGACCTCGAATCTTGTCCGGTGTGACCAGAACGGTGGTGTTGACGATGGCCGCGAAGGAGGGGATCTCGATCGAAGAACGGTTCTTTTCGGTCGATTTCTTGTATGCCGCGGACGAGGTGTTCTTGACCGGCACAACGATCGAGGTGTTGGGAGTCGTAAAAATCGACGGGAACGTCATCGGAGCCGGTCGGCCGGGACCGATCACGCGGGCGCTTGCGGCCCAGTGGGCGCGGCTGACGGAATAACGCCCCTTGCTTTGGCGGTCAGCGCATGGTATGGTGCAGCCGGTTCGAAGTGGGCTCAGGCCCACTTTTTTGTTTGGGCTCCTACAGTCCATCAGATCATCAAAATAGGGGAAGCTGGTTGAGCACCAAGAGCCGCGTTGCGCATTCGGTCGCCGACCGCGTGCAAGACGCCGTTTCGCCGATTCTCTGGGCGTTGGGGTTGGAGTTGGTCGAAGTTGTGTGGGCGGGACAGGGATCTCGCTCCGTCCTCCGTATCGTGATCGATAAGCCTGGCGGTGTCACCGTCACCGACTGCGAACGAGCGCATAAAGCGTTGGGACCGGCCCTGGATGTTGCCGATCTCATCCCCCACGCCTATACGTTGGAAGTCTCTTCACCGGGGCTGGATAGACCCTTCAAGCGTCTTCAGGACTATCAGAGGGCCATCGGCAAAGATGTCAGCTTGAAGCTGCGACACCCACTGAACGGTCAGTGGCGCCTGGTGGGGAGGCTTGAAGCAGTTGATGAGCAAGGGGTTTGTTTGTCCGTGGCAGGGGGAGCAAACGAGCCGGAGAGGCTGACACTTGATCGCGAATCCATTGCCGAGGCAAAGTTGGTGGTCAAAATTTAAGACGATGGGAAGTCCCCCGGATGTCTCCGACAAACAGCAGGAGCGTGACGCATGAACCGAGAACTGATCTCCGTGATCGACGAGATCGGACGTCAAAAAGGGATCGATAAGGCGCGGGTGATCGGGGCCATCGAGTCCGCATTGCAGACGGCAGCCAAGAAACGGTTCGGCCAAGCGGAGAACATTCAGGTCGAAATCGATCCCAAAACCGGAGAAATCTCCGTCGTTTCCAAAAAAGTCATCGTCGATCAGGTCACCAACCCGAAGGCGGAAATTTCGTTGGAGGAAGCCCGCCAGTATGACGCGGACGCCGAGATCGGCGATGAAATCGGATCGTTGATTGAAATGAACGAACTGGGGCGGATTGCGGCGCAAACCGCCAAACAGGTCATTTTTCAAAAGGTCCGCGAGGCCGAGTGGGAGGCCGTCCAAAAGGAATACTCGACGCGTCAGGGCGATCTGGTGAACGGCGTCGTTTTAGGCATGGAGCGACGGAACTACATCGTCGATATCGGGAAAACGGAGGCGATCCTCCCCATACAAGAGCAAATTCCACGGGAAACGTATCGCCGAGGCGATCGAATCAAGGCCTTGTTGCTCGAAGTGCGTCGCACGCCGAAGGACGTTCAGGTCATTCTCTCCCGCAGTCATCCCCAATTCGTCGCGAAATTGTTCGAGCTCGAGGTGCCGGAGATCATGGAGAAGATCATTGAGATCAAATCGGTCGTTCGAGAGCCGGGTGATCGCACCAAGATTGCCGTCGTGTCGCGGGAAAAGGGGGTTGATCCGGTGGGAGCTTGCGTAGGAGTCAAGGGGTCACGGGTGCAGGCCGTGGTTCGGGAGTTGCGCGGCGAAAAAATCGACATCATCACCTGGACGCAGGACCCGCGGGTGTTTATCGCGGAAGCGTTGAACCCGGCGACAATCGAAAAGGTCGGTATCGACGAAGAAAAGAAATCGGCGCTGGTCGTCGCGGCCGATTCCCAGCTTTCTCTGGCCATCGGGAAAAACGGACAGAACGTCCGGCTGGCGGCGAGGTTGACCGGGTGGAAGATCGACATCATCAGCGCAACGGAATACGAAAAGGAAAAAGTGGAACGGGATAAGGAAATTAAAGCCGCACTGGCGGAAGAGGCTGAAGCGCAACGGCTGCAAGAAGAAGCGCGGCGAGCGGCCAGAGCCGAAGCCGACGAGGTCTCAAGCAGTTAGGATTTAGGAAGACGGGATTCTCCGATGGGCATGCGCGTATATGAACTGGCCAAGAAGCTCGGGATGGAGAACAAGACGCTCCTGCCCGAACTCAAGAAGTTGGGAATTACCGTCGCCTCTCACAGCAGCACGCTTGATGACAGTGATGTGCAGAAGGTGTTGGACAAATTTCTTCCGGCGTCCAAAGGAGAGGGATGGCCCGGTTTGGGACAGGGCGGAAGACCGGCTCATGATCATGGCTCAGCCAGAGTCGAGACCATGAAAGGCTTGACTGCCGAACAGTCGGCCAAACCGGAGAAGCGGCGCATTCTGATCAAGCGCAAAAAAGAGGAAGAGCCGACGGAGCTTGTCGTCCCACTATCTCCCCCTGCTCCCGATTTCGAATCGGCGGCCACGGCTTCCGTCACGGGTTCCCCCGCTCCTTCCGGTGCCGTTTCTCATCCTCCTCCGGTCACTCCGATTCCATCGGACATTGAGCGGAGTGCTCCCATTGTTTCCATGGAAGCCGAGACGTCGGCGCCGACGCCGGGAGTAACGCCTCCGCCTCAACCGGTTGCGCCGCCCGCGGAGTCCGTTGCCGCCAAGTCGACGAGCACCGCGCCTTTGAGCACGACGGTCACTCTTGAGCCGGTAACGGGCAAAAAAAAGAGCATGGCGTTCGAAGCCATCGAAGCTGAGGGACAGCGGGACAAACTGAAAAAGGGGCGCAAGCCCGTACGATCCAAAGACGACGAGCAAGATCTTCGATTTCGCGAAGACGCCGCCCGCTGGCAAGATCTCCGGGCGATTCCCGTCCAGCGCCGGGACGATCGCTCCAAGCAATTCCACCACAGCGCTCCAAGCGAAATCACCAAGCCGCGTAAAAAAAGCGTCAAGGTGGCCCCCGGAATAACGGTCAAAGAATTCGCCGAATTGATCGGGCAGAGACCGGCGGACATCGTTCGAAAACTGATGGAAATGGGACAGATGCTCACCATCAATCAGCCGATGAATCTGGACGCGGCGTCGATCTTTGCCGAGCAGAGCGGCGTAAAAATCGAAGTGACCGCTGAAAAGGGCGGCGAAGAATTGCTCAAAGAAGCGGTTGAAACAGAGGGAACCGAACGGCTTGAGCCGCGGCCTCCCGTCGTGACCATCATGGGCCATGTCGATCACGGCAAGACATCGCTGTTGGACGCGATTCGACAGACGAAAGTAGCGGAAGGCGAGGCCGGCGGGATTACGCAGCATATCGGCGCCTATACCGTGCCGGTGCACGACAAGCTCGTCACGTTCCTTGACACGCCCGGCCACGAGGCCTTTACCGCGATGCGCGCCCGCGGCGCCAGAGTGACCGACATCGTGGTGCTGGTCGTGGCCGCGGACGACGGGGTGATGCCGCAAACGATCGAAGCGATTCACCATGCGAAGGCCGCGGGGGTCTCGCTGATGGTCGCCATCAACAAAATCGACAAGCCGGAAGCGAACCCCGAACGTGTCAAGAACGCCCTTGCGGAACATGGGCTGATTCCGGAGGCCTGGGGCGGCGATACCATCATGGTCGAGGTGTCGGCCAGACAAAAAATCGGTTTGGATACGTTGTTGGAAATGATTCTGTTGCAGGCGGAAGTCCTCGAACTCAAAGCCGATCCTCACCGTCAGGCCAAAGGAACCGTCATTGAAGCGAAGATGGAGCGAGGGAGAGGTCCCGTTGCGACCGTCCTGGTCCAAAGCGGAACACTCAAGGTCGGGGACGCTTTCGTCGTGGGGACATTCAGCGGGCGAGTTCGGGCGCTGATCAACGACCAAGGAGTCAAGATTCAGCAGGCTGGTCCGTCCATTCCGATCGAAGTGATAGGGTTGCCCGGGGTTCCTTCGGCGGGGGACGTCTTCCAGGTGGTCTCGGATGAACGGATGGCGAGGCAGATTGCCGAGGAGAGGGCACAAAAACGGAAGGCCTCCGAGTTGGCCGGCCCGGCCAAGGTGTCACTCGACGATCTCTTCGCGAAAATTCAGGAGGGAGCGGTCAAGGAGCTGGCCATCGTCATCAAGGCCGACGTGCAGGGGTCCTCGGAAGCATTGGCCGGGGCGGTGGAAAAGCTTTCGACGGACGCCGTCAAGCTGCGCGTCATCCACAACGGGGTGGGAGGGATCATGGAGTCAGACGTGCTGTTGGCCGCCGCTTCCCGCGCCGTGATCATCGGCTTCAACGTCAGACCGGATCCGAAGGCCGCTTCACTGGCGGAACAGCAGGGGGTTGACATCAGACTCTATACCGTCATCTATGACGCTATCGCCGACGTGAAGGCGGCGATGGAAGGGCTGCTTGAGCCGACGTTGAAGGAAAGAACCTTGGGGCGGGCCGAAGTCCGGCAAGTGTTCACGATTCAGAAGGTCGGGACGGTGGCCGGTTGCTACGTGCTCGACGGGACGATCTCGCGAAGCAGCGCCGGCGTGCGCGTCATCAGGGACAATGTCTTGGTGTATCAAGGCAAATTGGCGTCGTTGCGGCGGTTCAAGGACGACGTGCGCGAGGTCCAGCAGGGGTACGAATGCGGCATCGGTGTTGAAAACTTCAACGACGTGAAGGTCGGGGACATCATCGAAGTCTTTGCCGTTGACAAAATAGCCGCCAAGCTCTGAGTCGATACAGGACGCACATGGTGGTGGGGCTCTGTACCGTCGAACTTTTTCTGGCCGAAAGCCGGTCGCTCAAGGATAAGCGGCAGGTGTTGCATAGCCTCAAGGATCGGCTGCGCGGAACGTTCAATATCTCCGTCGCCGAAGTGGACGGTCAGGATCTCTGGCAAAAGGCGGTTTTGGCCGTGGCCTGCGTGTCGAATGAAAGCGGCCACGTGAACAGCGTGCTGGAGCAGGCGTTGAACGTCATTAAGGGCGTGCCCGTCGTCGAAGTTGTTCGCGCGCAGTTCGAAGTCCTCTAAGTAGTCGCGCGATGATCGGGTCGGAACGGTCAACCGGGAGATCCCCGCACGATGTCCAAAACGGCCTACAAGCGGGCGGAGCGGGTGGCGGATCAAATTCGAATCGAAGTGGCCGATATCCTGATGCGGAAAATCAAGGATCCGCGGGTCCGGTTCGTGACGGTGACCGGCGTCGAAATGACCGCGGACCTGCGCATCGCCCACGTCTTCGTGACGACGATGGAAACGGGAGAAGCCGAAGAAGCAATCTTTGCCGGGTTGTCGAATGCGAGCGGGTTCGTCAGGTCCGAATTGGGCAGGCGTCTGACGTTGCGGTATCTTCCCGAAGTGATTTTCAGGAAAGACATCAGCGGGAAACGAGGCGATCGCATCTTGCAACTGCTGGACGCCTTGCATGAAGGTCAAGCAAGAAACGCTGAGCCGACTTCCTCTCCGGTTTCTGATGTCACGACGCCGGAATCCTAATCCATGGTTGCCTCGACACATAGCGGTCGGCAAACCGCCGACCTGGACGGTATCCTCATTGCGAACAAAGAGGCAGGGTGGACGTCTCATGACGTCGTCGCCAAAGTGCGAGGGCTGTTGGGGGGCGTCAAGGTCGGTCATGCGGGAACGCTGGATCCGGCCGCCATGGGCGTTCTGCCGGTGCTGATAGGGCGCGCCACCAGAGTCGCCGAATATGTCGTTGATTGGGACAAGGAATATCGGGCGGTTCTCCGGCTGGGAGAATCCACCGATACCGAGGACGCAACCGGCCGGGTCATCGCCCGAAGCGAGGTCGTTGCGCTGAGTGAAACGGCCATTCGCGAGATGATCGCGAGTTTTCGCGGCCCGCAGCGTCAAGTGCCGCCGATGTATTCGGCGGTCAAAGTCGGAGGGCGACCGCTCTACAAAGCCGCACGGGCCGGCAAGACGATAGAACGGCCTGAACGGACGATCGTCGTTCATGCGTTGGACGTTCTCTCCGTCGACGGTCGGGATGTCACGCTGCGCGTCGTCTGCTCGAAGGGAACCTATGTCCGCACGCTCTGTGCCGACATCGGGCGTGCGCTGGGCGTCGGCGGGCACCTCCTCGCGCTTGAGCGGCTTCGCGTCGGTCCGTGGTCCATTGCGCAAGCGGCGACGATGCGGCAGATCATTGCCGATGCGGAGGGTGGAACGATCCGTGAGCGGCTATTGACGATTGGTCAGGCGTTGGCGCGCCTGCCTTCGATCGTCGTGACCGATGAGCAGGTTCGGATCGTGTTGCACGGTGGCGCCATCGTTCAGACGGGACCGTGGCCGTCTTCCGTCGGTCATCCGATTGCAATCAGATTGGAGGATAAGGGCGGGCGGTTATTGGGGATCGGTGTTCCCGACGCGCGCGCGCCCGGGCTGATCAAGACTCACAAAGTGTTGGCGGAAATCGAAGCGGCGAATTGACAAAAAAAGGGACACAAGAAAGGAGCAAGAGACATGGCCCTACAGAAAGAAGCGAAAGCGGCGTTGATCGCACAGCATCGGAGGCATGAAAAAGATTCCGGATCGCCGGAGGTTCAAATTGCGGTACTGACCAACCGCATTACCTACCTGACCGAGCATTTCAAGACTCACAAGAAGGATCATCATTCCCGCCGAGGATTATTGCAATTGGTGGGGCGTCGGCGTCGGCTGCTGGATTACCTCCGCGGCATTGATCAGGCCGGGTATCGGGCGCTCATTGATCGACTGGGCATTCGAAAGTAAAAAGATGGATGGCGCGGTGAGGCTCGGTCCACGCCGCGGGATCATAAACACGTCGCACAGGTGAACACGGACATAGGCTTCATTCGCAGCGTTCGGATGGCAGGGGCTCCACTGAAACGGTGTTCCGCCTCTGCCGTCCGTCGGAGTCGACGCCGCAACGGCTATGAGCGGAGCTTATCTCTGTGGGCATCTGTGGGATCATAAGGAAGGAGACCATAGATGGTGCATTCGGTTGAAATCGAAATCGCAGGCCGCACCCTCCGGCTGGAAACGGGGAGGGTCGCCAAGCAAGCGGACGGATCGATATGGGCGTCGTACGGAGATACGGTGGTCTTGGCTACGGCCGTAGCGGCGCAGACGGCGAAGCCGGGCACGGATTTTCTCCCGCTGACCGTCGATTACCAGGAAAAAACCTACGCGGCCGGAAAAATTCCGGGAGGGTACTTTAAACGTGAGGGGCGGCCGTCCGAGAAAGAAATACTCACGAGTCGTCTCATCGATCGCCCTTTGAGGCCTCTGTTCCCGGAGGGATATTACTTTGAAACGCAGGTGATCGCGTCCGTGCTTTCAGCGGACAAGACCGGCTCGTCGGATGTGATCGGCATTACGGCCGCGGCAGCCGCCCTGGCCGTCTCGCCCATTCCGTTTCTGGGGCCGGTCGCCGGTGTAAAGATCGGGCGTGTCAACGGCCGATTCATCGTGAACCCCGACCTTGACACTATGGAAACGAGCGAATTGCATTTGGTGGTGGCCGGGACCGCCGATGCCGTGATGATGGTGGAAGGCGGGGCCAATGAATTGCCGGAAGCCGTCATGCTTGAAGCGCTCGAGCTGGCTCACGCCGAAATTAAAAAGATCGTCGCGAAGATCTCGGAGTTGGCCGAAAAAGTGGGCAATAAGAAACGAACGGTTCAAGCGGAAGCGATCGATCCGGCGTTGGCGGAGAAAGTGAAAGAGACGGTGGCGCAGTCCATTCGCGACGCCATCATGATCCCCAATAAGACGGCGCGTCAGGAGCGCTTGGATCAGGTGCTGGAGCAGGCGATCGAAAAACTCAAGGATCCGGACAATCCGGACAGTGAGCGCCACATCAGAATCGTGTTCCATGGGTTGGAGTACTCGGAAGTTCGGAATATGATCCTTGAAAAAGGAACGCGCGCGGACGGCCGAGGTCCCGCGGATATCAGGCCGATCACGTGCGAAGTGGGAGTACTCCCCCGCACGCACGGGTCCGCCCTGTTCACGCGCGGTGAAACGCAAAGTCTGGCGGTGGTCACGCTTGGCACGACGGACGATGAGCAGCGGATCGACGCGTTGGAGGGCGAATACACGCGAGCCTTTATGCTCCATTACAACTTCCCGCCGTTCAGCGTCGGTGAAGCGCGTCCCCTCCGGTCGCCGGGCCGGCGGGAAGTCGGCCATGGAGCCTTGGCGGAGCGAGCGTTGAGACCGGTGATTCCCGGTAAAGAAAGCTTTCCGTACACCCTCAGGATCGTCTCGGAAATCCTGGAATCCAATGGGTCTTCTTCTATGGCGACCGTGTGCGGTGGAACCCTTGCGATGATGGACGCGGGGGTGCCGATCAAGGAACCCGTCGCTGGAATCGCGATGGGGCTTATCAAGGAAGGGGACCGCGTGATGATCCTGTCCGACATTCTCGGTCTCGAGGACCATCTCGGCGATATGGATTTCAAGGTGTGCGGGACGAAAAACGGCGTGACGGCCTTGCAGATGGACATCAAGATCGGGGGCATCACAACGGAGCTGATGCTTCGGGCGCTGGAGCAAGCCCGTGTCGGACGGCTTCACATCCTGGAGCACATGAGCAAAGCGCTTTCCGGCGCTCGCCCCAATTTATCGCCGTTCGCGCCGCGCATCTTTACGATGAAGGTCAAACAAGACAAAATTCGAGAAATCATCGGTCAGGGTGGGAAAACGATTCGGAGCATCCAAGCCGATTGCGGCGTCAAGGTGAATATCGAAGACAGCGGCATCGTCACGATTGCGTCTTCGGATGAGGCATCGCTGCAAAAGGCCAGAGACATCATCGCCCGACTTACCGAAGAGGTGGAAGTCGGCAAGATCTACTTGGGCACGGTGAAAAAGATCATGGATTTCGGAGCGTTTGTCGAGGTGTTGCCGGGCGTTGACGGATTGGTCCACATTTCGCAGTTGGCGCATCATCGGGTGAAGACCGTGTCGGATGAAGTGGCCGAAGGCGATCAAGTGCTGGTGAAGGTGCTCGAAATCGACAAGCAGGGCAAGATTCGACTCAGCCGAAAAGATGCGATGCCGGTTCCCGGCGAGGGTGAAGGCGGTGCAAAGGGATAAGCCGCAAAGCGGTTCGTCGTATCGAAAACGCGTGCTTGATAACGGAATTCGGCTGGTCACCGAGCGGATCCCCACGCTCAAGTCCGTGACGGTCGGCATGTGGGTCAATGCCGGCTCCCGCGATGAAACCCCTTCGGAAGCCGGGTATTCCCACTTTCTTGAACACATGTTGTTCAAGGGAACGGAGACTCGCTCGGCCATCGACATCTCCCGAGAGATCGACGCGCTCGGAGGAGAAATGAACGCCTTCACCACCCGCGAGACGACGACGTTTTATGTCAAAGTGCTCGATCAGCATCTCCCTCAAGCCCTTGAACTTCTCGCGGACCTTTTATACCGATCCCGCCTCAGCCCCAAGGAAATTGAAAAGGAAAAGCAGGTCGTGCTTGAAGAAATTCGCATGGTGCAAGACGATCCGGAGGACTTGGTCCAGGAACTCCACACCGGGCTTGTGATGAGGCGTCATCCTCTCAGTCGACCGGTTCTTGGCCTGGAATCCACGATTGCCAGACTGCGACGGGACGATTTGCGCCGCTATCTCGCGATGCACTATCAGCCGAAAGACATGGTGCTCGCCGTCGCGGGAAATTTCGACCAAAACCGCCTGGACAGGGCGATCGATCGTTTCTTCGGAAACCACTGCTCTTCCGTCTCTTCCGATGGCGCCAACGGACGAAAACGCTGGCCGCCGGAGATTTGCGGCGGCGTGATTCTCAAGCGCAAACCGCTGGAACAGGTGCATCTCTGCGTCGGGCTCAAAGGGGTTGCCGCCGGCCATAAGGACCGCTACGCGGTGTATGCGTTGAATACCGTGCTCGGCGGAAGCGTGAGCTCTCGTCTCTTTCAAGAAGTTCGGGAGAAACGAGGGCTGGCCTACTCGATTTATTCGTTTTTATCCGGATACTCCGATGGAGGGACCATTACGATCTATGCCGGAACCAGAGCTCGGGAAGTGGAACGTGTGCTTGACGTGATCAGGCGGGAAATCAGGAAGATTGCGGCTCACGGCATTGAAGGAGAAGAGTTGAGGCGAGCGAAGGAGCAAATGAAAGGCAGTTTAATGCTCAGCCTGGAAAGCTCACACAGCCGGATGAACAAGCTCGCCAAAGACGAGCTGATCGCCGGCCAACATACGAGTCTCGAACAAATGCTGATGGATATTGAAGAACTCTCTCTGCCGCGCGTGGCTTGTGTCGCCCAAGGCCTCTTTGATCAGAAGACCCTGGCCATCACGTGTTTGGGACCTCTCTCCTCACGCCAGGCGACCGTACTGAGGCAGTGAAAGTAGTTGAAAATGATCCCGGAACTGATGGGGCGAGAAAGTCATTGTAACTGATTGATTTTCAAGACTTCACGGTGCTATAGTCGGCGAGACGCGGATGGGAAACATTTCCTTGACATAAATGCAAGGTTTCAGTACCGTTCCCCCCGCAATCTGTTCGCTTCAAAACTCGATCATGAAAAGGCATCGACAACTACGGGAGAGATGACTCGCTGGCTGATGAAGAAGAATTTGGTAGTAGATGTCGGGCCCCCATGTAAATCTGTAGACGGCCTGACCTAAGAGAGGAAATTGCCATACCGACACTCGTTGTAAGGAGGGACGAAAATGAAAAGGGCACTCATTCTAGCTGCCATGGGGACGTTCCTAGCCACAACTTTCTTGACAGCCGGATTCGTATTCGCTGATGGAAGCGTGGAGCGCATCGGAATTGCCGACGCGGTCGTGGGCGGCAAGCCTCTGAAGGCCGAGTCCCCGCTCAAAACACTTCAAGGACGGGTCTGGTCACAGTGGGCCGATAATCCTGATGGTGAACTCCTCTTCGGCATCCAGTATTGGAATTCCGGAGAGCCTGCTTCCGGAACTCCGTCGGGGCGGTCTTCAACTATGTTGGACGTCAAGCCGCCGGATCCGTTGTTCACGTGCTGTGCGTGGGGATTTGTCGGAGGTGTCGATAAGAACAACCCATACTCCGGCTGGTACCACGCCGCCACCACGGTCCGTCTGGCGGTCAAAGACAAGGCGTTGATGGATAAAATCATCAAGGCCTCCCAGGAGCTTGTGGCCATGGAAGTAACCTTGGATGGCCGGACGATTACCGGCTTCAAAGTGTTGAAAGACTAAAGGGCGCTTGTTTGCTAGGCGCGACCTTTTAAAGGAGGAAAAGGTGAGAATGCTGAGGCTCAAGAAACAAGGCGGAATGCTCCTGGCCGCGGCTCTATTGCTGGCCGGAATGACTTCGACGACATGGGCCATTGAGTCGTTTCAAGAAAGGTTCGAGTGGGGGGACATGAGCAAACCTACCACTCTTCAAGGTCGGGTCATCGTGCTCGATCCCTATGATGAGGCTGTCTGGATCAATATCGCCGTGTATGGCGGGAATGCCGAGAGCGGGCTTTGGTGGCAGAAAGTGCATCCAGGGAAAACGCTTAAATTCTACGCGGAAAAGGGAGCGTGGGACGAATTGAAAAAAATGGGCCGTGTTCATGCGGGCCCTGCCGCAGCCAAAGAGGTGCCTCCGGGCAGCACGACGGATCTCATTGAATTCGTGGCCGTTGAAAAGGAACAGAACCATCGAGTGATCTTGTCGGTCAAGAAACTTCCCGAAGTGACCGGTGCTCCAGGGAAACCCCTCAGCATCTCGGCGCTTCAGTTCAAAGAATGCCAAGGGAAGCACGAGTTAGAACCGTCTTGTGCCAAGGCAAAGACAGGGCTAAATACCTTCAGTGTTGAGCCGGTCATGCAATACGACGTGATGCTTCCTGGGGGGAAACCAGTCGGTGGGTTGATTCCTTGGACGGCACAGTACAACATGCCGCATTGAAAACGATTTAGAGTTCTCGGCGAAGGGCGACCTTTCGTGGAAAGGTCGCCCTTTCTTTTTCGTGGCCTGCAAACTTATGTGTGACTGTTGGCTGTTCCTCTCCCCTGCACAGCAAAGAGAGCAAAAAGTGTTACGAGGCAAACAGGTCCATCTGTTTTTCTCTCTCGGTCAAAAAATGGGGTTGTGGGGAAGGTTGGAGCAGGCAATTTGAATGGCCACCATCCCGTCGAGTAAGGCTGGTTTCCGGTTCCTCCAACTGAGATAAGATGGCGGTCGCTCGCTCGATCACACAATCTGGCAATCCCGCCAGCTTGGCGACATGGATGCCGTAACTTCGATCGGCTCCTCCTTCAATGATTTTATGAAGGAAGATCACGTCCCCGTCCCGTTCCTGTACCGCCACGCGATAGTTTTTAATTCCCTCCCGCTGAAGCGCAAGTTGCACCAATTCGTGATAGTGGGTTGCGAAGAGTGTACGGGCCCCCAACTTTTCTCGATCATGAATGTACTCCGCCACGGCCCATGCGATACTCAGACCGTCGTAGGTGCTTGTCCCGCGGCCGATTTCATCGAGGAGGATCAGGCTTCGCGGGGTTGCATTATTGAGGATATGTGCGGTTTCGACCATTTCCACCATGAAGGTGCTGAGGCCGCCTGACAAATTATCCGAGGCGCCGACGCGAGTAAAAATGCGATCCACCACGCCGATATGTGCGGAAGCCGCCGGCACAAAACTCCCCAGTTGCGCCATTAAGACGATCAAGGCCACCTGCCGAAGATAGGTGCTTTTCCCCGCCATGTTCGGGCCGGTCAGAATAAGCAATCGATTGCTTTCGAGATCAAGCACCGTGTCATTCGACACGAAGGAGCGATCATCTCGAAGCTGCTCAACGATCGGATGGCGACCTTCTCGTATGGCGATGTGCCCGCTGTTATCGACGAACGGCTTCGTGTAGCGAAGCAAAGCGGCGGTCTCTGCAAGTCCGGCGATCACATCGATTAGCGCAAGTTGCGCCGCGATTTTTTCCAGCCGATGGGCCTCCGAGGATAATCGGCTCAACACGATCCCGAAGACCTCTTGTTCCAATGCCGCCAGTTTGGCATCGGCGGTCGTGATCCGTTCCTCCAAGACTCGTAATTCCTGAGTCATGAATCGCTCGGCGCCGACCAGGGTCTGCTTCCGAATATAATCGGGCGGCACGCGATGAAGGTTGGACTTTGTCACCTCGATGTAATAGCCGTGTACTTGATTGTAACGAACTTTTAACGAATCGATTCCGGTCCTGATACGTTCTTTGCCTTCAAGGTCGGCGATCCATTGCTTCCCGTCCTTAGTTGCTTTACGCCACTCATCGATTCCCGGGTGGTAACCGTCCTTGATGATGTTGGCATCTCGAGTCGAGAGCGGAGCATCGGGATGAATGGCCTGTTCTATGATATCGTGAAGGTCCTTCCCATCGTCCGAAGACTTTCGGATTTCCGCCAGCAACGAGCTTTGCAAAGAATCAAGAAGGGCGAACAACGCCGGCAACACGCTCAGCGATTTTTTCAACGCCAACAACTCACGGGGGGTGCTGTAGCCAAGTACGATACGGCTGCCGAGGCGCGCCACGTCCTGCACATCTTTCAGGCAGGCGCGGATGGCCGTTCGGTCTTCCCATCGATCTTTGAGCTCGCCCACAGCCTCGTGCCTTGCCCGGATTTGGTCGCAGTCCACCAACGGCCTGACGATCCACTCGCGCAGCAAACGAGCGCCCATGGCCGTCGATGTGCGGTCGAGCGTGGAAATCAAATCGGCCTTCACAGAGCGGGATCCATCTTGAACAGAGGCCATCGGTCTGAGAAGTTCCAGATTGCGGATCGTCGAACCATCGAGATGCATGAACTCCTTGCTTCGCCGGACGGCAATGCGGCGAATATGTGTCGAAGAGGCGCCGGGTTGACTTTCTCGAACATACTGAAGCACGGCCCCGGCCGCCTCTATGCCGGCGGTGAGGTCTTGACAGCCGAATACGTCAAGCGACGGAACGCCGAATTGGTCGAGCAACAATCGGATGCTCGCTTGTCGATCGAAGGAAGACAGGTGTCGCTCGCACAAGCGGGCGCCTTTCATCCTGTCGGCCCACATCACCCTCCTCTCTCCGGCAAAGCCACTCGGAAGCAAGATCTCACGAGGTTCAAGCCTCGACAACTCATCCAATACCAATGAAATTGCATGGGAGCCATGGAATTCCGTGACCCAAAATTCTCCCGTTGAGACGTCAATCGCCGCCAATCCAATTAGCGTCGGCCGGTCGGTGTTCGGTCGGAATGACAGCGCGGAGAGATAATTTGATTCGTTGGGCGCAAGCAAGTCCGTATCAACCAGCGTTCCCGGCGTATACAGACGGACGACCTCACGACGGACAAGGCCCTTTGCCGTTTTAGGGTCTTCGACTTGTTCGCAGAGCGCAACGGTTTTCCCCGCCTTCAGCAACTTGGCAATGTAGCCGGTTGCGGCATGGTGGGGGACCCCGCAGAGTGGGACCGGCTGAGGACTCTGTTTGTCGCGGGATGTCAAGGCGATAGAAAGGAGCCGCGAGGCCGTTTCCGCGTCCTCAAAAAACATCTCATAGAAATCACCGACACGAAAAAACAGAATCGCGTGGGGATAGCGGTGCTTGATTTCTCTGTACTGACGCATGAGGGGCGTCAAGTCCTCATCGTTCATCGGGATGGTCCTGGGGATGTTCAGGGGCAGAAGGACTCGGCGGTCGAACGGACAATTTTTCGAACGACTGCCGGAGGCGTTCCAGATCGACCTCCGCTTCTTGAAGCGCGCGTGTCTTCCGGCGAAGTTCGATCCGCCCTCGGATCCACGGTGGAAACAACAAGATGCCGGCGACCAGCAGGCCAACGACAAAACCCGCCAAAATCGGTTTGTACACCGGCGTTGATTCCTCCAACAGCCCGAAGAAATACCGGAGCGTCACCTCCTGCTCCTGGTTCTGGAGAAAAAACGCCAGCGATAGGAGCAACAAAATTCCGACAAGAATGACGCGAATCATCGATCGGACGCCTTTCCTTGAGCCGCCCTACGGGATTTGAAGGATCGTGATCGCCGTCTGCTCGATGTCCACGATCGTCTGATACGGAGGAGAAGATCGGCCGACCGCGGGCCGGTGGCTTGCAATACGGCCCGTCGTCGCGTCGGGCTCCAGTGCCACAGGCAAATGCCGAGATGATCTTGGGGAAGAAGAAAAGGGAAACGGTCGGCCCATTCCACGGCCGTCACGCTGAATTCGGTAAAATAGCCTGATAACCCAATGGCCTCGGCTTCGGTCGGTTCCTTCAGCCGGTACAGATCAAGATGAAAAAGGGGAAGTCGACCCTGATATTCGTGAACGAGAACGAAGGTCGGGCTACTGACGGTCGCCGATGCGACGCCGAGACCGGTCGCGATTCCGCGCACTAGCGCGGTCTTGCCCGAGCCGAGCTCCCCCGTCAACGCCAACACGTCCCCTTCACACAAAGTCCGCCCGATGGTTCGTCCCAAGACATGGGTCTGGGTCGGCGAAAGGAGAAGAAGTTCCAACGCGTCGAGACCCCTGGATCGAGGCGCACGTTTCACCGAAGGAGTAACGCGTGGACGGGTCGGCGAAGTTGCATTACGACTCATAGGCCATTTTGAGAGCCGCAGGAATTTTCTCGATGAGATCTCTTGAAATCAGCCCCGCTTGCCCTTTTTCAGCGGCAACCAGATCTCCTGCCCATCCGTGCAGATACGTGGCGGTGCAAGCGGCCTCCCACTGGGGAACGCCTTGCGCCAAAAGACCGACCAACATGCCTGTGAGCACGTCGCCGGTTCCCGCCGTCGCCATACCCGCATTCCCGGTGGGACAAATGGCGGCGGTTCCGTCCGGTCTGGCTATGACGGTGCGAGCTCCCTTGAGGACGACGAACACCCCTCGCGCACAGGCGAAACCGACCGCCGTTCCAAGCCGATCGGCGTTCACGGTCTGGGCGGTGGCATGGGCGTCCAAACGGGCCATTTCTCCGGGATGGGGTGTCAGGACGGGGGGGACCTTGCAAGTGGTCAGCGTTGATGCCCGGCCCGCCAGCGCGTTCAAAGCATCCGCATCAAGGACGGCAGGGCGATCCAGTTGTCCGATCAAGGCTTGAACGAGCTCCACCGTTTCCGGATGGGTCGATAATCCGGGTCCGATGGCCACCGCCGTTCTTGCCGCGATAAATGCGGACAAACGATCAAAGGCGGCGCGAGAGAACGTTCGAGCTTTCGTTTCAGGCATCGGCGCCGTCATGGCCTCCAGCAATTTCGCCTCAAGAATGTCGTTCACGCTGGAGGGAACGGCGACGGTCACAAGACCGGCTCCGACCCGAAGGGCAGCCGTCGCCGCCATCGCCGCCGCTCCTGTTTTTCCGACGGACCCGGCGATGATCCCGGCGTGGCCGAAGCTTCCCTTATGGCTCGAGGCCTTGCGCGGCGGCAGGGCTGTCCGCACGAAAGCCGGTGTGATCAACGCGACGCGGCTGTTGATGGAATCGACCAAAGCGGAGGGGAAACCGATATCCACGATCTTGACCGATCCGGCAAGGTCGATGCCGTCATTTTGGAAGAGGCCCAATTTCGGCAAACCAAACGACACCGTGAGCGAAGCTCGCACGGCCCGTCCCAGCGTCCGGCCGGTATCGGCATGGAGACCAGATGGGAGATCGACGGCCACCACGGGGCGACCTGCATTATTGATGCAATCAATGACGTCTGCATATCGGCCGGAAATTTCCGAAGTCAGGCCGGTGCCAAGAAGCGCGTCGATCAAAACATCGCTCTCTTGCAAAAGAGCGGCGAGTTGCTCTCGTGAGGTAAAAAGATGGGCGCTGGATTTCCCGGCCAGCCGCACAAAGCGCCGATACATGAACGAGGCCTCCGGGCTTAAATCGGAGAGCGGGTTCGTCATCACCACATGGACCTTCGCGCCTTCACGGTGCAGGAGCCCGGCGGCGACGAACCCGTCGCCGCCGTTGTTTCCTTTGCCGCACAGGACCGTGACTCGTTTGTCTTTTATCGGCCCGAACCTCTCCAGCACGGCGGTTGCGACTCCGAGGCCGGCTCGCTCCATGAGCACCCTTGCCGGAATGCCGGCTTCGGCGATCGTCCGTCGATCCAGTTCTTGCATTTGCGCGCCGGTAACGACCTTGAGCATCTTCGACCTCTGACGGTCCTGAACCATGTTGACGAAGGAGAGGGGCACGGCCATTTAGGGAGGCCTACATCCAGGATCACATTGATCGAGGAGAGACCCGAACTGCCACACGGCCCCTCACGTGGAAGGATCGGGAGACGGCCCCAAGCGACATCGCGAGGATCAACCGAGCAAAGCCTTCATTTCCTTGACGGCCTGTGGCAGACCCACGAAGACGGCCCGTGCGACGATACTATGGCCGATGTTGTATTCCACGATTTCCGGGATGTGGGTCAATCGTTTCACGTTCCGATAGTTCAGTCCATGTCCGGCGTTCACGCCCATGCCGAGCTTGTAAGCCAGCTTGGCCGCCTGGGCGATCGCTTCGTATTCGGCATCGGCCTCTTTGGACCTTGTGGCGTTTGCGTAGCGTCCCGTGTGGAGCTCGACGAAATCGGCGGCAATTTTATGCGCGGCCTTGATCTGCTGGAGATCGGGCTCGACAAACAAGCTGACGGGAATTCCACCGTTGTGGAGGAGTCCGACCGCGCGCTCGATTCGCTCACGTTGCCCCATGACATCCAGACCGCCCTCCGTAGTCAGTTCCTGCCGTTTTTCCGGAACGAGGGTCACCAAATCCGGCTTGACGGTCAGAGCGATCTTGACCATCGC
Organism: Nitrospira sp.; assembly: GCA_024331125.1. Lineage (GTDB taxonomy): Bacteria > Nitrospirota > Nitrospiria > Nitrospirales > Nitrospiraceae > Nitrospira_D. The sequence continues at coordinate 7,099 of JANDJI010000003.1, read as the reverse complement.
CTCGTCCGCCGCCATTTCGAGGTCCAGCTTGGTGCGGGTGATTTCCCGGAGAAGCTGGAGGTCGCGATCTTGAATGTGCCGGCGGTCTTCACGAAGGTGGACTACAAGCCCGTCCGCACCGGCCAGCTCGACCAACACGGCGGCCGCCAGCGGATCGGGGTCGGCTCCGCCCCGTGCTTGTCGCAAGGTTGCAACGTGATCAATATTGACGCCCAGTCGAGCCATGCTTCCTCTAGGCCAAAGAAGTCATCAAGAAGTGAACGGACAACTCAACGAGGTGGCGGCCGCTCGTATTAGTAGCAGAAAGGCCGGACAGGGGGCAAGAACATGTCGAAGCAACCGGTCGACCTCTGTTGACAGCCGCATCATGTTCGTATGGGGGATGGGCTCTCCGAGCGGCTCATGGGGGAGAAGGACGGAACCCCACAGAATCACAAGGCAAATTGACTCGACATCGGACATCCAATACAATACGCCTTCTCATTGTAATTGTGCCCGCGCTATGAGAAAACGTTCGGGGTGACCGGAGGAGGGCTATGGGTTTCGGGGACGGGTTTTATCGAATTAAACGACTCCCTCCGTATGTTTTTGCCCAGGTGCAATCGCTCAAGTTGGAGGCTCGGCAGCGCGGCGAAGACATCATTGATTTTGGAATGGGCAACCCCGACCAACCCACTCCTTCCCATATCGTCGACAAGCTGATCGAGGCGGCTCGGAAAGGGAAGAATCATCGCTACTCCGCTTCACGGGGCATCACCAAACTCAGGCATGCCATATGCGGATGGTATAAACGGAACTACGACGTTGATCTGGATCCGGAAACCGAAGCGATTGTCACGATCGGGTCGAAAGAAGGGCTTGCTCACCTGGCTTTGGCGATGATCGGTCCCGGCGACGTCGTGTTGACCCCAACGCCGACCTATCCGATCCACATGTACAGCTTCATCATCGCGGGGGGGGAGGTCAGAGGGATCGAACTCCGTGAGGACCGGGATTTTTTTGAAGAGTTGACTCGAGTCTATCGCCAAACGTTTCCACGTCCCAAAATATTGGTCGTGAACTTTCCTCACAATCCGACCACCGCCGTGGTCGATTTGGAGTTTTTCAAAAAGATCGTGGCGTTTGCCAAAGAACACCAGGTCATCGTCATCCATGATCTGGCTTATGCCGATCTGGTGTTCGACGGCTACAAGGCGCCGAGTTTCCTCCAAATTCCGGGAGCGAAAGATGTCGGCGTCGAGTTTTATACGCTCTCCAAAGCGTATAACATGCCGGGTTGGCGCGTCGGCTTCTGCGTCGGCAATCGAGAGGTGGTGGGGGCATTGGCCAAAATCAAAAGCTACCTCGATTACGGAATTTTTCAGCCGATCCAGATTGCCAGCGTGATCGCGCTCAACGGACCGCAGGATTGCGTCAAGGAAACGGTGCAGCGGTATCAGAGACGGCGCGATACCCTGGTTGACGGGCTCAATCGAATCGGCTGGAAGGTGGCCAAGCCGTTGGCCACGATGTTCGTGTGGGCCAGAATCCCGCTGCCATATCGGCACATGGGCTCGCTCGAATTTTCGAAGCTGCTGTTGAAAGAGGCCAAAGTCGCGGTGTCGCCGGGGATCGGATTCGGCGAAGGAGGCGATGAGTACGTCCGGTTCGGATTAGTGGAAAACGAGCATCGTACCCGCCAGGCCGTCAGAGGGATTCGCAAAGCCCTCAAGCTGGACGAGGCGCAGGGATGAAATCGCGCATTGGCGTCGGCGTCATTGGATTCGGCACGGTCGGCACAGGGGTGGCGAGGGTGCTGCTTGACAACGCCGCGCTCATTCGGCGTCGAGTGGGCGTGCCGATTGAATTGATTCGGATCGCCGACCTCGACATTGTCAGGGATCGCGGGGTCTCGCTTCCTCCTGGTGTGTTGACGACCGATGTCGGAGCCGTTTTGGCTGACCCGGCCATCGATATCATTGTCGAATTGATCGGGGGCTGCGACGTCGCCAAAGGGGTCGTCTTGGATGCCATCGCCGCCGGGAAACATGTGGTGACCGCCAACAAGGCGCTGTTGGCCCTGCACGGTGAAGAGATCTACGAGGCTGCAGCCCGTAAAGGCGTGGAAATAGGGTTCGAAGCGAGCGTCGGAGGCGGCATTCCGGTTATCAGGTCCTTGACAGAGGGATTTGCGGGTGACGCAATTCGTTCGATTTACGGCATCATCAACGGCACCTCCAACTATATCTTGTCTCGCATGACCCAGGAGGGTCATGATTTCGATGCGGTGTTACGGGACGCTCAGCAAGCCGGCTATGCAGAGGCGGATCCAACCTTCGACATCCAGGGAATCGACTCCGCTCACAAACTGGCCATCCTCGTCAACTTGGCATACGGCACGCCGGTCAATGTCAAGGAGATCTACACGGAAGGCATCACATGCATTACTCCGACCGACATCGCCTATGCAAAAGCGTTCGGGTTCGTCATCAAGCTGCTGGGAATTGCAAAGCTGGTGGACGGGGAAATCGAGGCCAGGGTCCATCCCACCATGCTGCCCGCGACTTCTCCCATTGCAAGGGTTGACGGGGTGTACAACGCGATTCAGTTGGTCGGCGATGCAGTGGGGGATATCGTCTTGTATGGAAAGGGCGCCGGCTCGATGCCGACCGGCCAGGCCGTCGTGAGCGACATTATCGCCATCGGGAGGAACGTGCTCTCAGGTGCCATGGGTCGCATCCCGCCCGCGTCGTTTCGTCAGGATCTACGCCGACCGTTGCGCGTGAAGCCCATGGAGGAAATTTCCTCGCTCTACTACCTGCGGTTCATGGTGGTTGACCGGCCCGGCGTGCTGGCTCAGATTGCCGGAGAATTGGGCCGTTGCGGAATCAGCATCTCGTCGGTGTTGCAACAGGGCCGTCGGGAAGGGCAAACGGTGCCGGTCGTCATCAAGACGCACATGGCCAGCGAGCGCAACGTGCGGAACGCCCTCGCGGAGATCAATCGCAAACCCTTTGTTTCGGAACCTGCGACGCTCATTCGGGTGGAGGGCAAGGACGAGTGATTAAGCGAGCGATTCTATGAATCGATGGCGGGGCATTATCGAAGAATATCGCAAGTTCCTCCCGGTTTCGGAGAGGACGCCCGTCATCAGTCTGTTGGAAGGCAACACGCCCCTCATTCGCGCGGCTCGACTGGCTCAGGCGATCGCTCCCGGCATCGACCTCTATCTTAAGTTCGAGGGTGTCAATCCGACCGGCTCGTTTAAGGACAGAGGCATGACTCTGGCCATCTCGAAGGCCGTCGAGCAAGGAGCCCGTGCCGTGATCTGTGCCTCGACGGGAAATACTTCCGCGTCGGCGGCGGCCTACGGAGCGCGCGCCGGCTTGGCCGTGTACGTTCTGATCCCCGCCGGAAAAATCGCGCTTGGCAAACTCTCCCAAGCGATGATGCATCAGGCGACGGTCATTCAGATCGAAGGCAATTTCGATCAGGCCTTGGCGCTGGTGAAGGACCTGTCCGCTTCGCGGCGGATCGAGTTGGTCAATTCCCTGAACCCTTTTCGAATCGAGGGCCAGAAGACCGCGGCGTTCGAAGTGTGTGACCAACTGGGAGATGCTCCCTCCTTGCACGTATTGCCGGTCGGCAATGCGGGTAACATCACCGCGTATTGGAAGGGCTATCGTGAGTATCGCCTGGCGAATCAAATCACCAGGCTGCCGAGGATGATGGGGTTTCAAGCGGCCGGAGCGGCTCCGATCGTGCTGGGTCGGGTCGTCGAACAACCGCACACCGTGGCGACGGCGATCCGAATAGGGAACCCCGCCAGTTGGAAGTCGGCGTTACAGGCCGTCGAGGAATCCTCAGGGGCCATTGACCTGGTGACCGATGAAGAGATCCTCGCGGCCTATGCGGCCGTGGCGAGAACGGAGGGCGTGTTTTGCGAACCGGCTTCGGCGGCGTCCGTAGCCGGCGTCACGAAGTTATACCGTACTGGAGGGCTTCGGGAAGGTGAGACGGTGGTCTGTACCTTGACCGGTCATGGATTGAAGGACGCCGATATCGCCATCAGTGTGTCGAAACAACCGCTGACCGTCAAGGCGACCCGCGAGGACGTCGTCCGTTTGTTGGAGGTCTGAATCCGGAGAAGTTTCGATGAAGTATCTGATCCTGCATGCGGCCGGAATGGCCGGACAGCCCCGCCCGGAACTGGAGGGACGCACTCCGCTTCAGGCTTCCGCGACGCCGAACCTCGATCGCTTGGCCCAGAACGGTGAACTGGGCCAGCTTCTCATTCATGCCGAAGGAGTTCTGCACGGAAGCGGAGCGACCGGGACGGCGATTCTCGGTTACGATCCCAAGAAGTATTATCAAGGTCCCGGCCCGCTTGAGGCGGTCAGTTTGGGCGTCTCGGTCACGGAACAGGATGTCGTCTATCGCGGTACAATGGTGACTCTCAGGCCTGAAGGTGGGAAGCCCGGCGACGACATCAAGAAATTGGGTCCTCATGTGATCATGGATGATGCGACGGGGGGCTTGATCGAAACGGAAGAGGCGCGGGAACTGATCGAGGCGATCAATGAACAGTTGGGGTCTGAGACCATTCAATTTTATCCGGGGTCAGGCCATCGGCATCTCATGGTGTGGGTCAACGGCAAACCTCGGGCGCATTGTGTGGATCCCCAAACTGTCTTGGGGAGATCCATTGCCGGGGCGTTGCCGACGGGGGACGGGGCCGACATTCTTCGAAAGCTGATGGACGCAGCGTATCTGATTCTTCGAGATCATCCTGTCAACGACGATCGTCTGGCCGACGGGAAAAAACCTGCGAATTGTATCTGGCTATGGGGAGAAGGTCGGGCTGTTGCGTGGCCCAGTCTTCCGGAGAAGTATGGTGTCAAGGGGGCGGTTGTGGCGACCGGCGACGTTCATCGGGGGATCGGCATTGCCGCCGGGCTGGAAGCGGTCGATCTTGATCGGCTTGCCGGCGGAGATTTGCGGACAAAGGCGGCAGTGGTGCTTGAGGAATACGCCAAGAAAGACTTTGTCTATGTCCATGGGGGCCTGACGGACGAGGCGATTCACAGTGCGGACCCCAAAGCAAAAGTTCTCGGCATCGAAGCGTTTGATCGAGAGCTTGTCGGCCCTTTAATCGAGGGGTTGGAGCGGCAAGGACCGTATCGGTATCTAGTCATGTGCGATCACGGCAAGGCGGAGGGGCTCGCCCTTTACGCTTTCGGAGAGGGAGGCCGGAAGGGGGTATCGTCATCGAGCCGGCGCTTCACGGAGCAGGACGCACAAGCAACCAATCTTCCCCCCAGGGATGCCACCAAGTTCATCAATCGGCTCTTTGCGAACGGATAAGGCCGGTGGCGCTCATCGTTCAAAAATACGGCGGGACTTCCGTCGGATCGGTCGAGCGGATCCATCGCGTCGCCGATCGAGTTGCTCGTGCCCGTGAGGAAGGACACCGTGTGGTAGTGGTCCTTTCGGCTATGAGCGGAGAAACGGACCGTTTGATCAAGTTGGCCCATGAGGTGACTCCAAATCCCGACGAGCGGGAACTTGATATGCTCCTGTCGACAGGTGAGCGGGTGACCATCGCGCTGTTGGCAATGGAACTGAGGGGGCGGGGCATCAATGCGCGATCCTATACAGGGAGACAGGTCGGCATTCTGACCGACAGCGCCCACACCAAGGCCCGCATCGCGCGGGTGTCGGCGGACCGGATTCGCGAGGCCTTGAAAGAGGGGATCGTTCCGGTGGTCGCCGGTTTTCAGGGCATCAATGAAAAGTCGGACGTGACAACGCTGGGGCGAGGCGGGTCCGATCTGTCCGCCGTTGCCTTGGCGGCTGCTCTGAAAGCCGATCGCTGCATCATCTTTACGGACGTGGACGGCGTGTATACGGCGGACCCCAACATCGTGCCGGCGGCCAGACGTATCGATAAAATTTCATACGAAGAAATGCTGGAGATGGCCAGTTTGGGGGCCAAGGTACTTCAAACCAGGTCGGTCGAGTTTGCCGCCAAGTTCAACGTGCCGGTCGAGGTCAATTCAAGTTTCAAAGAGGGGAGAGGGACGCTCGTGACGAAAGAAGACCCGGATATGGAAGCGGTGGCGGTGGCAGGGGTCACCGGTGACCGGAACCAGGCGAAAGTGACCATTATCGGCGTGCCGGACAAGCCGGGTATCGCGGCAAGAATTTTCGGGCCGGTGGCCCGAGCCAACATCAACGTCGATATGATCATCCAGAACATCAGTCAGGCGACGTTGACGGACGTGTCGTTCACGATCCCTCGCGCGGATCTTAGAAAAGCCGAACCGATCATCCAAGCTGTGGCGAAGGACATCGAAGCCAAGTCCGTGTCCATCACCGAGGCGATTGCCAAAGTCTCGCTGGTTGGTGTCGGCATGCGCTCACATTCCGGTGTTGCGGCCAGAATGTTCGACGTGCTCTCACATGAAGGGATCAACATCATGATGATCAGCACGTCCGAAATCAAGATTTCCTGCGTGATCGAAGAAAAGTATCTTGAACTGGCCATGCGCTCGTTGCACACGGCGTTCGGTCTTGATAACACTCGGAGCTGATACGGTCACAAAAGTCAAGAGCACCGAAAAAAGAAAAGATCTGTTAACCGTAATCATAGCGGCTGCTCACAAGATCATGGACGACTTGGGGTTTTGATTCAGGAGTTGCGGCTACGAGAGGCGTTGATGAGATTAACTTCGCTAGAGGAGAGGATTGCGTGGGAGAGGTGAGGGCGGCTCTTAATTTTTTAAACGAACCGGTCAATCTTTATGCTAAACGGTTGAAAGTAATGGCCTTTCAAGTTCTTGAAAATCGGCATGACCAGAGATACAATTAAAACAAATTGTATGGGCCTCAATGGTCTAGTTGTGACTGCAAGCTATGAAAATGAAGTCCAGAGGGTAGCTCTGGACAGTTAAATAAACGGAACATAAACAGCATAAACAGAAGGAGGGATTTATTATGGCGGCAGAGCGGGGCTATGACATTTCGCAGTGGTATGATTCGCGGCCGTGGAAGATTGGGTGGTTTGCGATGTTGGCGATTGGGATTTTTTGGGTGTTGTATCAGCGGACGTTTGGGTATT
>JANDJI010000002.1 GCA_024331125.1 Nitrospira sp. | reverse complement strand
TTTGCTGGGGCCCGCCATTTCATCTTCGTTCCATCTTTCACCATTGACCGCCCTTGCGGTTCACCAGGTTCACCAATTGGAGCCTCGATCTTGACTATTGCCAGAGCCTTCAGCTTTTGAGAGACTATGCCACCACTGCGAATAAGCGGAGATGATCGTCGTGTATTTCTTAAGAATCAACACCAGGGTGGTCATCAGACGGTGATAAGGTGGAGGGCAATGAATCATGAACGCGGGCATGGCCGTGAGTCCGGCTTTCATCGCAGCACTCTGTTCTACGTGATCGATCTCTGGATCGTCATCTTCCTATTGTTTACCACCACGGGGTGCGTGAGCCAACGGGCCTATGAGCGGGTGAAAGCCGAAACCGATGAATGGTCCCGATCGCTCATCATGGCTCGCGGGGAAGTCACTGCCCTAAGCCAATCGGTTGCCTCATTGGAGCTCGCGAACAAGGAAGAAGAAAACAAGATGGAGGAACTGCGCGTGGCCATTCAACGCGAGGTCGAACTCCTGCCTATTATGCGGCAACAGGCCTACGAACGCATGGTCTCACTCCAAGCCCAGATCGCAACATTGGCTGACCAAAGTCGGGCACTGGCAAAGCACCTTGCTGCAGCCAGGCGAGAAAGTGATTCATTGAAAGTCCTGGTCTCGCAATATCGGCAAGAAGTTGAAGCGGCACGGGCATCCCAGCCATCTTTGCCGGCAACAGTGGCACCTGCCGTTTTTGATACTCCGGATATCACGCAACAAGAGACCACCTCCCTGGAATCAATCCCTCCTCCCATGACCATGCCCCAAGAGATGGTACAACAGAGACCAGATGCTCCAACGGAACAAGCAGTCTCACCGGCTCCCTCATCGCTTCCTACTCGATCGATCGAGGAGTCGTGGATTGATCTGATCGTCAAATGGCTAGCCAGCCTGTGGAATTGGATCCTGGGGCTTTTCGGTTAGGCACCGACGTCTTCTAAAAGAGCATCAGACTCTGTAAGCGATGTGAAGGCTCTCCATCTAGCCTATCGATCGGTCACCAAACAGGTCGTCAACCGATACCCGCCGGTCTGGGTTTCCCAATCCAATAGTTCCCCGGCGTAATAGAGGAGGAAGAGAAGGGGTATTTTCCGCAGCCTCAATAATCGTTTATTGGCGTCCCCAAGTGAACCCCCGCCGTATCCATCGCTTTAAAAGGAATAAGGGGGCGGGTGACACCCTGCACGAGGGGGAAGGACTTTATAGGTGAGGTCCTGCCTTGAAATCGACTTGCGCCCTCTGCGGCGGCCGTTTCGGCCGCCATGAGACCGGCCGGTCCTCCGCCGACGACGGCAATCTTCATCATTGACGCCCTTTATTCCACGGTCGGAATCGTATCAAAGTATTCCCGCGGCAATGATCGCGGCGCTCACCCGGTCGCATCACGTTTGAGCGTGTCCAACGCATGTCCGATGTCTTCAGAGTTCCCTCCTATGACCTGTTCACTGACGATTCAGACAGGGATCACAGCCGTTTTGACGCGAGTGAAAGTCAACGACTCCACCACGGCGGTCGAGCTCGATCTGGCAACAGTCGTCCAACATCCGCCTGAGCAGTTTGCGGCCCCGTTGCACCCGGGATTTCATGCCGGGCAAAGAAATTCCCAAGCGTCTGGCCGCGGCCTGCTGCGTCAGTCCATCGAATTCCACCAGGACAATGGCTTCCCGATAATCTTTGGACAGCCGTTCAATCATGGGACGCAGGCAGCCGGCGAGTTCAGCACGCACCCCACCCGGCTCATCTTGGCCCATGCTATCGGAGCTTGGAAACACCTCGACTAATGCTTCAATTTCAGCGTTTAATCCGACTGGAGTTTCATGCTGTTTACCTGGTTTTCGGTAATAATCAACGATCGCGTGCCGTGTGATCTGATAGACCCAAGAAACAATGCGACTGGAATCCTTGACACTGTCTATCTGCCGGTGAACGCGCTCGAACACGTCGTGCAGAATGTCATCGACATGGCCATGATCTCCCACCCGCCTGGCAATGAAGGCCCGGAGGCCGTCATGAACGAGTTGCCAAAGTTCTTCAGTTTTGGTGGTCATGACGGCCTCTCCCCTCGTGGCTATCCCCACGGTACCGCTCTGGCTTAGGCTCCGCAAGTAGCAGGCTCGGACGCACCCCCTTTCCTTGGGACGCAGCAGCCAGTGTGGCTGAGAGTGCCCGTGACCTCCAGTTGCTCACGGACGGTAAAGATTTCCCACGCATTGCCGTCCGGGTCGCTGAACCAGAGTTTGTCCTGTCGGGCGAAGCAACAGGCGATATTTTCTTCGACCTTTTGGAGAATGCCCCGGTCCTGCAAGCGGGTTTTCCACTCGGCGATCTCATCGACCGTTTCGACCTCGATTCCCAAGTGATCCACGGAACTCACCTCTCCGGTCGAAGAGATCAGTGAAAAATTGAGCGGGGGCACTCGCAGGTCGAACTTGGCGTAGTCGGCCGCCTGTTTCTGCGGCTTCACACCGAATACCTTTTCATAAAACGCCGCCGACTTGGCGACGTCGCGCACATCGAGCGAAATATGGGGACGCATAGGAGACCTCCTTGAGATTAAACGGCGGGTCATTCCGCCGTTCATTGTTAAAGACGGAGCATCAGGAAAAAGGATGCAAGGGGGGAGAGTAAAGAGGGGTCGCTTCACAGTCCCGGTAGGTTGATGGGAGAACGTCTCCCCGCGACCGCCATGGCGGTGATGTTGCGACTGAGCCGTTCCGATCGGACCCGGAGGGCTTCTTTATGGAGACCTCGGTTTCCGCCGTTTCTTGCCAGATGCGATTCCCGCCGTCGTCTTCAGAGGGACGCGGGGTTGAGAAAAACGGGGGTGTTTGAGCAGAACGCTCCGGAGGGCAACGGCTTGATTATGCCGTTCGTCCTTGGCCGAATAGAGCAGCGTGATCGGTTTGGTTTGAGCCTCCTCGATGAGAGCTGACAACAGATTCATTTTCTTCGCAAGTTCGGCTTGATAGCGTCGGCAAAATCCGGTCCACTTGGCAGGATCATGGTTGAACCACTGTCGCAAGGTCGCCGATGGTCCAAGGTCCGGCAGCCAGGAATCAAGTTCGGCGTCGGACTTTGAAATCCCCCTGGGCCACAAGCGATCAACCAGCACACGGAAGCCATCGGACTTGGCCGGAGGCTCATAGATTCGTTTGATCGACACTTTCATGAATCGCCGATTGATTCAATGTGTCTCACGTCTTCCGCCGATAAGGTGAATCGATCTGAGAGCAAGTCTTCTTTCATATGCTCAGGATTCGTCGTGCCGGTGAGGGGCAACATCCCTACCTGCATTGCGAATCGGAAAACAAGTTGAGCCGGAGTGGCCTGGTACCTGGCCGTCATGGCTCGAATTCGGTGGTCGATCAACACCGCTCGATTCGCGGTCAACAACGAAAATCCCTGGTAAATGATGCCGTGTCTCCGGCAAATCTCCCGGACGTTCTTGTCCCATCCCAACGCGGCGTAACACCGGTTCTGCACGACCATCGGCTTGTGTGTGGCTCGCTCACACAAGAGAGTCAGTTGCTCGACCGAGACGTTGCTCACGCCGATCATCCTGACCTTTCCCGCATCATACAACGATTCGATGGCGGCCCAGACCTCCCAATCTTCTCTGCCCAGTCCCCGACGGGAGTACGGACCATGGAGCACATAGGAATCGAGATAGTCCGTGCGGAGATGGTCAAGCGAGCCGGCGAATGATTGACGGACCTGCTCGCTGAGGCTCGCGCGGGGGTCATAGGGCAGACGATGGTCGTGGCCGTGGAGGGGGGTGAATTTGGTCTGAAGAAACAACCGGCCGCGCGCGATTCCTTGTTGCGCGAGCTGTTCCAGCGCGTCCCCGACCCTCGCCTCGTCGTAATGGACGAGCTGATTGGCCGTATCAATCGCCGTAAAGCCGGCTTCGACGGCCTTGAGTACCAATGAGGTCGTGGCTTCTTTCTTCCAAGCCGTTCCATACATGAAAGAAGGAATCGATACATGATTGTAAGCGGTCAATGGCATCGGAGTCTCTCCTTCGCGAAGGCCGTACCTTACACAGTTCCGGGTGGCGGACACAATCGGAGAATTGCTAGAGTACGACCATGCTGCCCGGAGACGACATCACGCTCGCCGAGATTCGGATCAGTTATCGTTACCGTCAGGAGCATCCCTGGGTCGTGACGGCCGTGAACGGATTTCTCTCGGCCTATTTCATGGAGCAGCCGGGTTTTCGGGTGCAACGCCATTTTGACGAGCTGGAATCCGGCATGCACGTGTGGCTGTGCGAAGTGCCGTCCACGATGAAAATGACGACTCTGCTGCGAAGGCTGCAGGCCGACCTTCCGCCGTTTCGATTCAGCCGAATCGAAGCCGAGACGACACCCTATTCGCCCTCGTATGTCATTGACGTGTCAGACGGCGAGTAATGTCCTCGACTCGTCGCCCGCTTCATCTTCAAACAGATGCTCGCCTCTCAATGATCGAGTATAATCCTCTATCATGAAACACGTGCTGGTGCTTGGAGCGGGAAAGATCGGGTCGTTGATCGCCTGTCTGCTTTCTCAGCGGGGAGATTATGACGTGCATCTGGGCGACGTCACGGTCGAGCTGGCGGAACGTCTCGTGAAGAATCTTGCATTGGAGCGGGTCACGCCGTGCCTGCTTGATGTCCGCCATCCGGACGCCGTCAGCGCCTATCTTTCGGCTCATCCGTTTGAGGCCGTCCTGTCGTGTCTTCCCTATTTTTGCAACCCGACGGTGGCGGGTTTGGCGTTGACCCATGGCCTGCACTACTTCGATCTGACGGAAGACGTCGAAGTCACGAACCAGATCAAGGTGTTGAGCGCCGGCGCCACTCGCGCCTTCATGCCGCAATGCGGTCTTGCGCCCGGCTTCATCAGCATTGTGACGCATGATTTGATGACGCATTTTGAGGAGTTGGATACGGTGAAGATGCGAGTCGGAGCCTTGCCGGTGCACCCCAGCAATGCGCTCAAATACTCGCTTACCTGGTCGACCGACGGGCTGATCAACGAATACGGTAATCTTTGCTACGGCATCGAAGCGGGTGAGAAGGTTCCCCTTCAACCGCTGGAAGGTCATGAGACGATCGAGGTGGATGGCCTGTTGTACGAAGCCTTTAACACGTCGGGAGGCCTCGGGACATTGGCGGACAGTTATGCCGGAAAAGTGAAGACCATGAATTATAAAACGCTCCGGTATCCGGGGCACTGCGAGAAAATTCAACTGCTCATGAAGGATCTCAAACTCAACGAAGACCGTGAGACGCTCAAGCGTATCCTCGAACGGGCCATTCCACAAACGCTCCAGGACGTCGTTCTGATTTATGCCTCCGTGACGGGAACCCAAGGGGGAGGACTGTTCGAGGAAAATTACGTCAAAAAGATCTATCCCCAATGTATCAAGGGAAAACTGTGGTCCGCCATTCAGGTCACCACGGCATCGAGCGCATGTTGCGTCATGGATCTTGTGTTGAGTCGGCCGTCGCAGTACCATGGATTCGTGACGCAGGAATCGATTCCCTTGAAGGATTTTCTCGATAACGAATTTGGAGCCTGTTTTCGATGACGACGTTTCAAAGCGCCCTTAAAGATCTCGGTATTCAAGCCGTCAATTCCGGCGGTAGCACCGGAGCCGGATGGTGGTCCGGCCAAGGCGATCGGCCCATTTTGCAATCGATCAATCCCGCCACCGGCGAGACACTGGCGGGCGTCTCGCCTTGCTCTCATGAGGATTACGAACGAATCCTGAAAGATTCGGTTGAAGCATTTCGAACCTGGCGCATGGTGCCGGCTCCTAAACGCGGCGAAGTGGTGCGATTGATCGGTCAGGCCCTTCGGGAAAAAAAAGATCAATTGGGCACCTTGGTCTCCTTGGAGGTGGGGAAGATCAAAGCCGAAGGCGACGGCGAGGTGCAGGAAATGATCGACATGGCCGACTTTGCCGTCGGTCAATCAAGGATGTTGTACGGCCTGACAATGCAATCCGAGCGGCCGGCCCATCGCATGTTCGAACAGTGGCATCCGCTGGGACCGGTCGGCATCATCACGGCCTTCAACTTTCCCGTGGCCGTCTGGGCCTGGAACGCCTTTCTGGCCGCGGTGGCCGGAGACACGGTCGTGTGGAAACCTTCACCGAAAGCTCCGCTGTGTGCCATCGCCGTTCAGAAGATCTGCAATCAGGTCATGCAGCAACAGGGCTATACCGGCATTTTTTCGCTGTTCATTACGGATCATGTCGACCTTGCCGAGCAAATGGTTCGGGATCGGCGACTGCCGCTGATCTCGTTTACCGGCTCCGTCGCCGTCGGCCGCCACGTCGCTTCCGTCGCGGCCCAACGACTGGGCCGGACCTTGTTGGAACTCAGCGGCAACAACGCGGTGATTGTCGATGAGACCGCCGACTTGGACCTGGCGGTGCGGGCCGTCGTCTTCGGCGCCGTGGGGACCGCCGGCCAGCGGTGTACGACGACCAGACGACTGTTTGTCCATGAATCGCGCTACGAAGAACTGACGAGCAGGCTGATCAAAGCGTACGGCCAAGTACGCATCGGCAACCCGCTTGATCCCAACGTCTTGATGGGACCTCTCATCGATCAGGCCGCCGTTCAGGCTTATGTTTCCGCCTTGGAAGAAATCAAGAAAGAGGGGGGGGAGATCCTCTATGGCGGTCATGTTTTGAATCGGACCGGCCACTTCGTGGAACCGACAATCGTTCGGGCCAAAAACCATTGGCCCATCGTCCAACGGGAAACCTTCGCCCCGATTCTATATGTCATGACGTTTTCGACTCTCGACGAAGCGATCGCCATGCAAAACGACGCGCCGCAGGGACTCTCTTCCGCCATGTTCTCGAATCACGTTCGACACACCGAGCAGTTTCTCTCGGCAGCCGGCAGCGACTGCGGCATCGCCAATATCAACATCGGGACGTCTGGAGCTGAAATCGGCGGCGCTTTCGGGGGAGAAAAAGAAACGGGCGGCGGCCGAGAAGCGGGATCGGACGCATGGAAAGCCTATATGCGACGCCAAACGACGACCATCAATTGGAGCGCTGATCTCCCGCTGGCGCAGGGCATTAAGTTCGGCGAGTAATCTCTTGAAAATCACCCGCTGTGGAGCGGCGGCGTCTTGTAAGAGACCGGCGCGGGCCACATGTCGGCCGGTGATCGGACCACAGGAGCCCTATCATGGACCAGGCCAAGACACTGGATGAGCTGTTGCAACGGATGGTGGCGGACTACGTCTCCCGCAACCGAGCCGCCTCTCTCCTTAAACATATGCTCGATGACGCGGGCGTCGGACTGACCCCCGTCATCGATCACGTGACGATCCGGACGCTCGATATCGATCAAGGGGCGAAGCCGTTCGTCGAACTGGGCTATGTCTATGACGAAACCATTTCCTACGACGATTGGTACGCCAAGGTCTATCGCAAGGCCGGCTATCCCGCTCTTTTTGTCGACCAGGCCTACGCCGATGATCGGGGAAAAACCAGTATCATTCCGGCTTGGGTCCGGAAATTCGGTGACAAGGTGTTTCACCACGTGGCGGTGCGCGTCGAGGATATTGAGTCGGCGGTGGATCGTCTCAAGCTGAAAGGCGTGGTGTTTGCCGGCACGATCGTCGGCAATCGAGGAGATCGTCTCCGGCAAGTGTTCTCGGCTCCGGAGACGGTCGACGGTCAGCCGTTCACCGTCTTGGAGCTGGCGGAGCGGCATCGCGGATACCTCGGATTTCTGCCGCCGCAGGCCGACAGTTTGATGAAGTCCACCGCTCTGCGCTGATCAGGACGTTCGACTTCCACGGACTCCGCGTCTCTCCCGGACAGGCTCATCGTTCTGTGTGAATGTGTGCTCCTCCTATCCCATATCCCTCAAGGTATGGTCGGGATTGCGGTCCCTGGCGATGGTTTTCATCAGATGGTCGCCGAAGAGGACGACGACGCGATCACGCTGATCTTTGACGATCATGGACGCCGACGGCGGCTTGAACGTGTCGAGATTTCCCTCCAGCCAGGCGCTGCAGGTAAACGGCAAGGGGTCCAGAATCGTTTCAACGTGGTATTCGTGCCGCAGGCGGTACTGCAGAACGTCGAATTGCAGTCGTCCGACCGCCGCGACCAGGGGTTCTTGCCCGGCGACGGCTCTCATGATTTGAACCGTTCCCTCCTGAGCCATCTGCCGCATGCCCTTGTCGAACGTCTTCCGCTTGCCGACGTCGGTCGGCCTGATGCGCGCGAAGATCTCCGGCTGAAACTGCGGCAGCGGCTTGAAGTTGAACCCGCCCGTCACCGAGATGGTGTCGCCGATGGCGAAGATGCCGGGATTGATGACGCCGATGATGTCCCCCGGGAACGCTTCTTCGACCGTGCTCCGCTCTTGCGCCACCAGACTGTGCGGTCGAGACAAACGAACCTCTCGCCCGAGACGATGGTGCTTGACGAGCATGTCTCGCTGAAACCGTCCGGAGCACACCCGCAAAAACGCCGCGCTGTCCCGATGTTTGGGGTTCATATTGGCCTGAAGCTTGAAGACGTAGGCGCTGAAGGGCTGCTCGATCGGATCGATCAAGAGTTCGGCGCCGTCGTCGCCGTCGGCCGGCCTGCTCCCCGGAGAGGGAGCCAGATCCACGAACGCGTCCAGGAAACTCTCGATGCCGAAATTCGTCAACGCGGAGGCGAAGAAGACCGGCGTAATCTCGCCGTGAAGAAATCGTTCTTTGCTGAAAGGGTTTCCGGCGATTTCAAGCAGCTCCAAATCATGTCGAACCTGTGCCGCCACGTCCTCGGAGAGTCGCCCGCTTCGATCAAGCTCGTCCCACGTCAGTACTTCGACGTTCACCTTGGAGGCTCCTCCATGAGCCGTCTTTTCAAAGAGTTCCACGCGGCCGTCGCTTCGATTGACGATTCCCACGAAGTCGCTTCCCGACCCGATCGGCCAGTTGATCGCGCTCGCTTGGATGCCCAAGGCTTGTTCCACTTCGGTCATCAGATCGAGCGGAGGGCGGCCGGGCAGGTCCATCTTGTTGATCAACGTCAGAACCGGGATGCGACGCATGCGGCAGACGGCGAACAACTTGCGCGTTTGCGCCTCGACGCCCTTGGCCGCGTCGAGCACCATAATGGCGCTGTCGGCCGCGGTGAGCGTGCGGTATGTGTCTTCTGAAAAGTCTTGGTGCCCCGGCGTATCCAGCAAGTTGATGACGGCATGTTTATAGGGAAACTGCATGGCCGAGGCCGTGATCGAAATGCCCCGCTCCTGTTCCATGCCCATCCAATCCGAGGCCGTTGCCTTCATCCCTTTGCGACCACGCACCATGCCGGCGGTCCGAATCAAGCCGGAATAGAGTAAGAGCTTCTCGGTCAACGTGGTTTTTCCCGCGTCCGGGTGGCTGATGATGGCAAAGGTCCGCCGTTTGGCCGCCGCCGCGGAGAGTTCCGTCAAGAGAGAAGCATCCGTCTTCATTGCGTCATGTACCTCATCCTATGGTGATGGCGGGCGGACTGGAAATGGGTTTCATCCGCCGAAGAGTCCGTCGCTCGTGGTCAAATCCCTTCATGCGCGAGCACAAATGAACGCCGACCTATCCCATGACGCACGTCGACAGCAAAAACCGTCACAAACACAATATAACCGGACCTGTCGAAGCGGTACGGAGTCTGCATGAGATTCCAACGGCGTGTACCGTCATTTTCAAAAAGGAGCCGACCATGGTCGTACGAAAACACCCTCGATTTCCCGCGTCGTTTTCCGGGATGGTCATTCATCGGAGACAAAGTCACACCATCAGCAAATCGCTCGATCTCTCACGAAAGGGCTGCCGCGTGCAAAGCGCCTTTCCCGCGTTTGCCGGCATGAAGGTGGATCTTCAACTGAATCTTCCCGATCTTCCCGCGCCGTTGCACATTCGAGGCGCCATCGTCCGGTGGGCCGGTTCACAGGGAATCGGGATCGAGTTTCCTCCCCTCCCCTCTCCGTACGAGCAGCAGCTCGAAGGAATTATCCGACAGCTTGAATCACGAGCGGAGCAGGGTGCGTCGCAAAAGAACCCGCTCGTCGCTTACGCGTGATCATTTCGGCGACGGTCGACGCCCGATCAGATAAATGATGGCGGGAAACAGCATGGTCGTGCCGGGAAAGATCAATCGATAGCCCCACCACGGAAGTTTGAGTTTCAAAAATCCCAATCCGAATGTAAGCAAAATCGACGCAACGACTCCATAGGCAGGCGGCGGAAACAGGGACGCGGCCTCCGGATCGTTCCGTTGCGCGAGAGCGGCGATCACTCCTTTCACCATCACATAGACCGCCACGATGATACAAGCGACGCTGTAGTACAGATTATACTCTTCCATGCGTTTCCTCGGTTGAACAACGTGCGTTTCGTCAAATCGAGCGAGCGGGCGGAAACTACCGATTCTCGACCGACTCGTCAACGCCGAATTCTGAGGCCGAATACCGTTGAAGGTCAAGAGACTCGGTCTGTGATGACACTGAATCGTTTCAATGAAGCCGAACGCTCTTGACATTTGACGGATCCCGCTCTATCGAAGAGAACCTGGTGCAAGAATGAAAAACGATCTTCTTGTCAGATGGGCGCGATACGTGCGGGGGGCGTCGGCGGCTTTAACCGCGGTCGTCTGCGCCTGTGCGCTCGGTGGCACTCCCCTTCAATCCATGGAGCCGACCAAGCCGCCGGCTTCCTCGGACCGGACACCTGTGTCTCTTCTCTCGGAAAAAAATGAAGGAGAGACGACCTACATGAACGCCTGCCGCATAAAAGGGGTCCCGATTCCCCCGGATTGGCACGTTTCGTCATCGGAATGGGTCGCTCACGGCAACCTGAGAACCATTTTGCTGACTCCCAATCACCTCGAAGCGGTTCAACCCGATGACACGACCTTTGCCGGCGTCTGGTCCTATGCCCACCCGACCGTTCGAGGCGCCTGTGTCGCGTTGGGCAGAAGCAGCGGCACCTTCGAGGTGATCTGCCAAAGCGCCGAGACGGGCTACGCTTGTTTCTGGCGAAACGATCCGTTTTCCCCGGACAGCCGCTGGACTCGCGACACATCCAGCGTGCCCCTCTCATCTCTGCATGATCCCGAACGGGGATTTGCCCCGGGCACCGTGGCCTGTACCGAATGCCATCGGGGGACGAACGCCTTTCTGGTCGCCCCCGACGATCCCACCTGGGCGACGGTATTGAGACCGGCTGTTCCACGCCCCACCTTCACAATGTTGGTGGATCGGTCGCCGGCCTCGGAACCCTCAACTGCCGGCTCAACCGTCACTCCACGCCCCCGCTTTATTCCCCTTGGAGGAAAAGCCGTCGCCTTGAGCAATCCCGTGCCGACCAGTCAAGGGTGCTCCGGCGCCTGTCATGAACTGCATGATGAGATATTGAAGAAGGGACACACGGCCGAAGGCTACGTCAGGATTCCCCGTCCGATGGGTCCGAACTGCGCCCGCACCTCCCCCGATCATGATCCGACGAGAGACTGTTACCGGTGACCGGAGGCTATTCGTCTTTCCCGCTTTGAGCCCTGTCACGTTGCAGGAGCAATGTTCCGGTCAGGCGAAAGAAAACTCTTTGACCAGTCCGGCTAATGTCATGTTCTCGGCGATCACGTCATGCGGGATCAGGACATAGTTCCACTGCTTGCCACCGTTGCTGAGGGTGTGGGCCGTAGCGCGGGCGCACCAGGTGACGGCTGCCTCTTTCTTGGCGAGGACTTCAGGGCCGGTCATTTCGTTTCGCGCTTTGGGCTCCAACATGTAGATACAGTCCGTGGTCTCAGCCACAAAATCAGGCACATATTCACGGTGATCCGTGCCGAGCTTATAAGAAATCTGAAACTGCCCCTGTGCCGGCTTGAACCACTTTTGCGCGTCACGGTCGAGGATAATTGCGAGCCGCCGTTCGGTGTCGGAATCAAACTTTTGGACCGAATAGAGGCTTCGCTGGAATCCTCCGAAGAGCATCTGCGGGATTCGCGTTCGATCCTCGACGGTCTGACGAAAGTCATGAATCGGCTCGCCGTCCCTCGCCGTATAGGCGCAGGGCTTCAACGCGGTGAATCCCTTGCTCACGACCACATCGTAGCCGGCGGCCTTCTCCCACTGATGTGCCTCCATCTGGGCATGGACAAAGGCGGCAAGCTGTTTTTGATAGTAGATAAGCACGTTCCTCGCATCCTCTTCTGAGAGATATGAGCGGAGGTGTGTGACCAATTGGCCTGCGAGGTCATAGAGCAGGTCCGCATGGTCATCATAAGAAATATCATCGAAATCCATGAGACCTCGGACAACGTAATCCTCCAACCGTTGCTCGGCCGGTAACGATCCGCCACCGGTCAGCGTCTCCTGTTGATTGGTCCGAAGGTGCTGAATCAAGAGGTCTCGCGCAACGGGCTGGTAGTGGATGCTTGAACAATCCAACGTGAACGCATGGAAGCCGGTCGTGACCTCCCCCTTGGGCACGACCAGGATTCGTGGAATATCGATCGTCTGTTGGACGACAAGTTCCGTCGTCTTGGCCACGACATCGGCGATGCTCGGTGTCGCGGCCATTCCCGGAAGTGCCTGTTGGGACGGCGTCACATATTCTTTCACCTCTTCGGCAATGCGAGCTTGGACGTCCGGCTTCAGGAGATAAGCGGAGGTCGGCAGGTTCTCGTATTTGCCGATGACCTGATACGTCGCCTCGGCAATCTTTCGCTCCACCTCGCTGGTGAAGACAGGAGAGTTCGGGGCGACAAGCTGTTCCTCGATCTTTGACTGAGCCACGACGGTCTTGGTTTTCTGAAGATCCGTGGCCGGGTCTAGAATGATCTGAGTCAGCCGGACCACTGAGTCCGGCCGATTGGCCTCATCTACAATCTCCTGGAACCGGTCGTGCGCCACGATGTTCAACCGATCGACGGTGCTGACTCCGGTACGCCGGCCGTAGGGAAGTCGCAATCCGCGACCAATAGACTGTTCAATCAAGGTGCGGGCATTGGCCGCCCGCAGGGGGACGATCGTGTAGAGATTCCTCACATCCCAGCCTTCCTTCAACATGTTCACGTGAATCACGATTTCAGTCGGCTCATCCGGATTTTCCACGGCCAACAGGCGCTGAACCATTTCGTCTTCTTCCGCGCCGGTCTTGCTGGAGTCCACCTGAATGACTTTGTCTTTGTAGCGCCCCTCAAAGAACTGGGGCGACCGGATCAGTTGCATCAGTTGGCCGGCATGGGTCGTATCGCGGGCGATGATCAGCATGAACGGCTTCACCACTCGCTGCCCGGTCCGCCGCGCATAGGTTTCCAGTTCGACCTTGGTGTTCTCGTGCAAACGGATGCCATCTTCCAACTTGATCTGCTCAAGTTGAGGCGGACTGAACTGACTAGGGTTGAAATCCCTCTGGGTCACCACCGCCGGCTCTTTCACAAACCCCTCGGCCATCGCCTTGGCCAGCGGATAGTCATAGATCACGTTCTTGAACGGCACGGCCCCTTTGCTCGATTCCACAAACGGCGTGGCGGTCAGTTCGAGTCCAAGGACCGGCCTCAATTCATTGATAGCCCGAACTCCGGCCGAAGCTCGATACCGATGGGACTCATCCATCAGCAGAACAAGGTCTTCGAGACCGGCCAGATACTCGAAATAGCTCTGGCCGATGTATTCCGACAGCCGCTTGATCCGTGGCGCCTTGCCGCCCCGGACTTCCGCATTGATCTTCGAGATATTGAAAATGTTGATGTGGACCTCTTGGCCGAATCCGGGCAACGAGGTCAGACGAGCGGCCACGCCGGATTCGTAGTTGTCTCCCGTGATGATCGTCGGTGGCTCGGTCGCAAACTCGGCGATGCCCGTGAAGACGTACTTCGGCGTGTTCGGCGTAAAGTCGGTAATCAGCTTGTTGTAGATCGTCAGGTTCGGCGCCAACACAAAGAAGTGATTGATCCCGTGCGCCAGATGCAGATAGCTGATGAAGGCGCCCATGAGGCGCGTCTTGCCGACGCCGGTGGCCAAGGCGAAGCACAGCGACGGAAAGTCGCGCTCGAAATCCGTCACCGTCGGGAACTCACGGCGGATCGCCTCCAACGCCGACGCCAGGTCAGTGCCCTTCTTGGGCGGCGCGATCTCCGTGATCCGGTCGAGAATCTCCAGCGACTGACGCTGTGGGGGCCGGAGGCTCAGCCGTCCGGCGATGGCGTTGACGTGGCGGTTGTGGCGGTTCATGGGGTTACGCTACTCCCCTAACCGGCCGACGCGAGCTTCTTGGGACGAGTCTCAAACTGAAAATCCATCAGATTCACCGGCTGTGGTCGTTTTGAGAGATACAGCACCTCAATGCCGACCACTTGATTGGACTTGTCATAGTCCACAATCACGCCAGGCGCAACCTCTTCCGACTCCTCCACCGGAACATCAACTAATTGTAGATGCAGGGCATCGGCTTCTTCGTCAACTGTAAGTCTCATAACTGCCTCCTCATCTTTCGA
The DNA here is from genome assembly GCA_024331125.1 of Nitrospira sp. Classification (GTDB taxonomy): domain Bacteria; phylum Nitrospirota; class Nitrospiria; order Nitrospirales; family Nitrospiraceae; genus Nitrospira_D. The sequence continues at coordinate 570,682 of JANDJI010000002.1, read as the reverse complement.
TCGAAATAAAACGTGATGATCCGTAGTGGAGTCGTGTCTTTCTTCACGATCACGCGCAAGACCCGCCCATCATACTCCTGAATACGTCCCAACCGATGCTCCAATTCTGCATCTACCGAATCCCTCTCCACCAGTTGAGGCTGCCTCAGTACCGCTTCGATCCACTCCATGCGAATAACCGGACGCTTGCGCCAACTCTCTCTGGCGTGCTCCGACGGCTCATAGAACTTCTCTTCTGCCATCAGGAGAATTCCAATCCCTGCTGTCCAGGCGGAGCCGGCGCTTTGGGCAAATTCTCCACCCGCAAACTGTAGTCATCTTTCCCCCATTCACAGCGGGCCATGACGGCCTTGGGAATCTTCTTAATCGTCAGATTGGGGTAGCGATCCGGCTTGCCGCGAAACGCGGAGCACATCACCAAAAGCGTCCGCCCTTCGCCGACTTCGTCACTTAAGGCCTGTAACTGCTCGTAGCTTAGGTTCTGGGTCGTGACGTAGATGAAGTCCCGTTCGGTCGAATGCCCGTGCTGCCAATAGACCGTATCGCTCGGCGCGTAGGTGAACCCTTCAAGCTTGCAGACCGCCTCGGCCAGCATCGTGGGATTGTAGGCCTTGTTAATGACCCAATTCCCCCACTTGTCTTTCTCCAAGAGCGACGGGGCTAACCGGTAATAGCGGAATCCGCCCCCGCCCTTCCAGCCGACGGCCTCCGTGATCCCACCCTTGTCGTCACCATCAATGACTTTCTTGAGTCGCGGGATGATATGCGTGTGGCAATGCTCGCCCAGCTCCACCATGATCCACCGGCGGCCCATCTTATGAGCGACCGCGCCGGTGGTACCGGAACCGGCAAAGGAGTCGAGGACCCAGTCGCCGGGGTTGGTGGCTAGCGAGATCACCCGTTCAATTAATTTTTCTGGCTTCGGAGTGTCGAAAGCTTTAACACCATTGAACAAAGCTTTGATTTCCGCCTTAGAAGTTCTGTTGCTTCCAACTTCAGCCTGATGCCATATAGTCTCAGGAGGGCGATAAGACTCGACATCACCGTAGATTCGATAATATGGTACCCACCCACTCCTTCCATGAATCCATTCGATTAAGTGCTTATCAGCTTCCGTTCGTTCTTTGCTCCAACGCCATCGCCCTTCTGTCCCATCTTTTCTTAGTGGAAACACAATCGTACCGTCAGGTGCTGTGAGGGGAAAAAACAATGTGGGTCTGTCCGACCTTGCATCTTCACCTCCCATAGTTCTCAGCGGCTTTAAGTAGTAAGGACGTCCCAGATCGTCGACCTTGTCATAGTGCTTCGCCAGTCCTCCTTCATTGGCTGGTACTTTGTTGATCTTAAACGTCTCGCTGTTCTTCGCGAACACCAGAATGTGATCGTGTCGTGTGGAGAAGAACTCAGCATCCATCCTTGGACTATCTGCTTTTTCCCAGATAACATTGGCGAGAAAATTGCGGCGCCCAAAGATCTCATCGGCAAGCACTTTGCAGTAATGCGCTTCAGTGTCATCGAGGTTAATCCAAATTGAGCCGTTCTCTGCCAGAAGACTCCTGAGAAGATCTAAACGATCCCTCATGAGAGAGAGCCAGATCGAGTGCTCCAGCCCATCGTCATAGTGCTCAAACGCGCTCCCCGTGTTGTACGGCGGATCAATATAGATGCACTTGATCTTCCCGGTGAACTCCTGCTCCAGCGCTTTTAGGGCCAGCAGGTTGTCGCCGAAGATGAGCCGGTTGTCGAACAGGTCATGATCGGTGACACGGTGCGGGGCATGGTACGACTTCGCCGGGTCCTCCAGCAGAATGCGCGGCTCCAGCTTCGGCTGGGTCTCCTTCCCGATCCAGGTCAGTTCAAGCTTGGGTTTCTGGGTCATCCTCGTTCTCTATGCTGCGTACTGACGAACATCCACCTGCACCCCGGTTCGGGCAGCCTCCTCAGCTACGCGAAGGAGACGAGCGGTGGTCTCCTCATCCACATATTCTTCTCCGCAATTCGCGCACACTTGGGCCGGGACTCCCTTGGTCACCAGCGTCATGCCCGCTCGTTCCAGCGTCACAGTCGCCGTCCCAGGTCGAGTCTCCCCATGTTTGCAAATCACGCAGATCATCGGCGCCTCCTCGTTTTGCAGTCGCGTTCCCATTCTTCCGGGTCGGGCTCGTATGTGGTAATCACAATCGTTTCTCCGGTGTCCGCGTTATCCGCAGCCACCACGTGGAGCGGGCGCGATTGGCGCCACCCTAACACCAATCGGCTTGGATACGGTGTGTCGTGTGGGTATGTTTCGATCGTTTCGCCGGCCTCCAGGACATGCCGCACATCGTCCTTACTGATCCGCCGCTGAAACATCCGCTTGATGGCATGGACCCGAAAGATCAGTGGCCCAAGACTCATGACCTGGCCTTCTGACAGGCAAGACGGACAGATTCCTTGCCGACTGTCTTCACGCACGCGGCGGCGTTTCGCGCTTCCACCAGCGCTTCAGAGTCAACGAGAAGTTTCACCAGCGCAGATCCTTGCGAATCTGTTTGACCACCCACCCAACCAATCCCCCTATTCGTATCCTATGTCGCCACACCTCGCCGTTAGACTTCCCGGGGTCATCCAACAAGATGCGCGGTTCAGACTGCTGTAGTGGCCCCCATCGCTACTGTTCGATGGAATCTTCTCCATTGAGTGCCGGTCCCTCCAACGCCCTCATCTCCAGTCCCTCGATCTCATTGAGCGATTTCCCCGCGATGCCTTGCAGATCGCCATACATGCCGACGGTGGCCTGCATGACCCGCTCGATTTGCTCTTCCCGCTTGGCCCACTGTTTGACGATGGCTTTCTTTTCTTTGTCAAGGTCCTCCTGCATCGAAGAGAAGGCCTCGACGATGGCCTGCACCCGTTGGCGGAAACGCGGACCGGTCAGGTACTGATAGACCATCTCCATCTTGGTTTGCTGCCCCTCGGAGGCTTGGCGAGCGGTGGCCACCTCCATGAGCATCTGGCGAAGCGCCGTGGCTACGGGAAGAACCGCTTTGGGATGGACGACCCATATCCCCTCGACCTGATCGAAGGTCTCCACCCCCTTGGGTAAAGCCTGACTCACAATCACCGCCACCTCTGCCTTGGCGGTGCGCTGATCATCGCGGAGCTTCGCCAGCCACCCGTCGCTCCAGTTCTTGGTCCGCTTAGATTCCCACAAAATCGTCCCCCACGGTTGCCCCAGCGGACCGAGGATCGTCTGGAGCACGTCGCCGCCGTGCTCGCCCTTCGGGACCGGTTGAACGGTGTCGCGCGGGAACTTCGCGCGCAACAGCGCTTCGAGTTCCAGCTCCTGGACCTCTCCTTGGAGTTGCTGCGAGCCCTGCTCGGCCTTGCGCTTCAGTTCCTCGATCTGCTTCTGCATGGAGGCGATGGTTTGCTCTCTCTCCAGCACCTTGAGCTTGAGGGTTTCCTCCGCCTCTTTCTTCGCCTGCTCGCGCGTGGCGGCCAGGCTCTCCTGCACACGCTTCTCGACCGTCAGGTCCAGCTCACGCTTGGCATCCTCCAGCTCTCGCTGTTTCTTGAGCAGCTCGACTTGGGCCTTCTGCGCCTCGGCGAGCTTGGCATCGCGCTGCTTGATGATGTCCTGAAGATCGGCGAGTTCCCTTGTCTTTTGATCCAGATCGGTCTGCAATGCAAGCTTGGCCTTCTTCGCTTCCTCGGCGGCGATCGTGCTTCGCTCCTGCCGAAGCTTCTCGGCGACTTGGTCGTCGATCGCCTGCTGTGCCTTGGCGACGGCCTCTTCCCGCTCGCGCAACAACGCCTCTCGCTTGGCCACGTCCGCATCTTTTTGAGCCAGGCGCTGCTCATATCCACGGCGAATGGATTCAATCAGCGGCGCCGCGAGGGACTCGGTGAGCTTGATCTCGGTTTTGCAGTTCGGACAAATGATGGTCGGCTCGGTCATGGGTTTTTCTCGCACACTCAGGCGGGCTGCAGCCGTCTGTCCGTTTGCACAAAACGGATTTCGACTCGCTGGTTGAGGGCCGCCGCAATCCGGTTCAACATCGCCAGGGAATGTCCCTCATAGTCGGCGTTTTCCAGCCGGCAAATGACCGACGCGGTGGTGCCAACCAGCTTTGCGAGTTGACGCTGCGAGAGCCCGGCTTGAACGCGCAGGGCGGCGATCTTGCGCGCTACACTGTCGTTAGCGCGTGCCTCCTCAAGCGCGGCAAGCCGTTCCGGCCTGCCCTCGTAATAGCGGCGGTGCAGAATGTCTATCGCGTTTGTCGTGGATGATTTCTTTCTCTTTGACATGGTTACGCCTCACGATACGTGTGCTGTTCCGGTGAGTGTTCGAACTTGTGTTTCCTACGGACCGCTTCTTCGATATCCCTCGCCGGCACGGCTCTTTCTTTGACCAGGCCATGAGCGAGGACGGCAGCCAGTTTCCCGTGAAAGAAGTAGAGAAGGCGGTAGTTCATTCCCTGGAGTCCCACCCGCAGTTCATAGATGCCGTCTCTGAGATAATCCGCCTCCGGTCGCCGGAGTTCGTGTCCCAACTCGTGAAGCCGCTCGATCTTGACTCGGCACTTGTCTTGAGCCTTGTGCGGCAAAGCATCCAGCCATTCCAGCACCGGAACGGCTCCATCCTCTTCCTGATAGAAGACAACATGAATTCTCGGCACCGGACGGCGTCCTTATCCTGCCTCGCACATGTTCGCATTATTGCGAACGGCTGTCAAGAATCGCGCTCCGGCGCTTGGTCAACGCAAAGCCCATCGAATGGACAACAACGGTTCGATGGAAACCTGTTGTTGCAGCTTTCTCTCAATCTCGGCGATCAGTTGTTCGCGCCGGCGGTCGATCTCGTCTTGGGCGTCGAAGAGGCGGCGGCGATGCTTGTTTCGTTCGGCTTCGAGGGCTTTGATCTGCTTGTGACCGGCCAGTTTCTCTTCTAACGTCATGGCTGCGACCACCAGCCTTCGAACTTCTTTGATCTGCCGATCGAACTCCTTGATCTCTCGCTCTAGCCCTACCTTCAAGTCATCCGCCCAGGCATCGAGTTTCTGGGCTTCCGCCTCGAAAAAGTCCGCGTTGCGTTGCGAAATCCGGCGCCGGATGGCGGTTTGCCGGGCTTCCGTTTGTTCCCGGATTATCGGATGGTCCGGCGCCAGGTTCACGGAGCGGTCAACGCGTGCCGGCAGGGTAAACAGTCTGTGGATGATTTCTTCCTCCAGGATCTCACCTTGGTCTGTCACGCCTGCGCAGATGAGGTAGTCCTCGGCTTGGTCCAGCGCTTCGACGGTGAACAGCGAGACGCTCAGGACACCGGATTTGCCAATGAGGGACTCCAGGACCGTCACTTTGCCGTCATGTTTGCCGTACTCGAACGTCAGTTCCGCCGGCTCCAGCATGCGATTCTTGGCCTGAGCGAGGACCTGTTCCGCCAAGGGATGGGCCAGTCGATACAGATGCGCCTCTCCGGACCGGCGTGGCAATTCATAGAGGCCAAGGGGAATGTCTCCCGGGAACGGACAGGATGTGAGTCGGAAGGAAGAATCCGTGAGGAAGTCGGCATGGTCACCCAATTCGTAGCGGGTCAGTTGCATGAGGATCCGTTCATACCGATTGAGGTAGAGCCGTGACCGTTCATCGCTTACACGCAACTTTTCCCGCACTTCGTCGTCGAAGTGTTCGAACAGCAGTTGGCGGGCACGGGTCATGGCCTCATCGATTTGCGCGCCGAGTTCGCTCTGGAGTTGGTCAAAGGACGCCTTGATTTCCTCTGGGGTTCGACAACGCTGATAGATGTCGGCGATTCGCTTTTCAAAGTCCACGCCGGACTCGATGGCCCCCAGCACCTCGTCACTGACTCCGAAGACGCCTTCGAAGAGCTGAAACTTTTCGGATAGAAGGCGGAAGACATGTTGGTCGGCTTCGTTATGCCGATTGAGGAAATTCACCACCACCACGTCATGCTGTTGCCCGTAGCGATGGCACCGGCCGATCCGTTGCTCGATGCGTTGGGGATTCCAGGGAAGATCGTAGTTCACGACGAGCGAGCAGAATTGGAGATTGATCCCCTCTGCTCCTGCTTCCGTCGCGATCATGATCCGGCCCTGGTCTTTGAAGTAGTCCACGATCGCCGAACGCATATCGGCGGACCGAGACCCTGTGACACGGTCGGTTCCTTGATGGCGCTGGAGCCATTCCTGGTAGAGCCGCTTCGATTTCTCGTCGTTGTTGGAGCCGTTGAAGAGGACGATGTGGTCCTTCCATGGGCTGTCGGCCAAGACACGAAGCAGATACTCCTGCGTGCGGCGTGATTCGGTGAAGATGATGGCTTTCTGTGCGGCGCCGAGTTCTTCGGCCTTGGCAAACGCCGTCCGTAAGGCTGTCAGCAGGGCTTGCCCCTTTGCATTGTGTGTGATCGAGACGGCCAGTTTCCGAAACTCTTCGAGGTCGTCGATTTCTTGCTGAATGGCTTGACGGTCGGCTTCTGAAAGCGCATCGGGCGGAGTTTTCTCTTCTTCCCACTCTTCCGCAATTTCGTCCAGCGCCTCGAAGTCTTCTCCGAGCGTTTCTTCGAGCGGCTTCGGCCCTTCGGCCTGTCGGAGGCGGTCACGGAGACGCCGGCTCATCGATTCCAACGCGCCGGCAATGGCAAAGGACGACGAAGCCAGGAGTTTCCGCAGCACCAGGATCATGAGCGACCGCTGACTGGTCGGCAACGCCTGAAGGTTGTCTCGTCGAAGATAGTCTGAGACCAGATGGTACAGCCGGTCTTCGCTTTCCGCCGGGGTAAACGGCTGTACGATAGGCAGCCGCTTTGTGTAGCGCACATACGGCAGGACTTGGCGGCGTAGCGTGCGCTGACAGAGCGGCCGGAGGCGGGCTTTCAGCCTGTTGAAGGTCGCCTTGTTGTGGAGATCGGCGAACTGCTCCTTGAAACTTTTGAGGTCGCCGAAGATGCGGTCGTCCACGATACTGACCAACCCATAGAGTTCGAGTAACGAATTCTGTAACGGTGTCGCGGTGAGCAAGAGTTTGGGAGCATCTTTGAGCGCCTGCTTCAGGGTATTGGCTATCACGTTGGTCGGTTTGTAGACGTTTCGCAGCCGGTGAGCTTCGTCGATAACCACCAGATCCCAACTAATGAGGCTGATCTCCGCGGCCTTGCTACGGGCAAACTGATAGGAGCAAATGACGATGTCGGTGCATTCAAACGGACGGACATTTCCATGCCGGACGGCCGCGTTGTAGGACTTTGTCTCTAAAATGCGGCACGGCAGGCAGAACTTCTCCTGGAGTTCCTGATGCCATTGTTTACGAAGATTGGAGGGCGTGATGACGAGCATGCGCCGCTTCCGCTCGGCCCATTTCTGTGACAGCACCAGGCCGGCTTCGATGGTTTTGCCGAGTCCGACTTCGTCCGCGAGAAGCGCTCCCTTCGAGAGGGGCGACCGGAACGCGAACAGCGCGGCCTCGATCTGATGAGGATTCAGATCAACCTGGGCATCCACCAACGCGCCGGCCAGCTTCTCGATACTGTCCGACGGACAACGCTTGGTCAGCTCATGGGCGAAATACTTGGCGTGGTAGTCGGTGAGCATACGAGCCGTCGTCACACCGCCGCGACAGGATTCTATGACGAGGCAACCGCCTCCGGCGGCTCGTCGCACTTTTTGCAATTCAAGATCATGCCGAGATGTTGGGCGCGGCCCTCGGCGGTCGTCACCCAGGGGCGGCTGAAAAACGGCGGATGGTGCCGCACATGTTGCCCGTGGCCGCAGGCCAAATCGGCGACCCAATGGCCCTCTTCATCCTGGTGATAGCCGACGATGGGCTGGTGCATGCTGTTCCGCTCGCGTGTTCGACGAGAGCCGGCGGCTTATCGCTTCTCGAACGGCAATTCCAGCCGTTGCGCGGCAGAGAGATAAACCCAACGGCGCTCGTCGTTTTGATCGAAACTGCCCACAAACACCACGTTGCGATCCAAATGACGAAACTCCGAGAGCGTCGTGCGACAGTCCCGCGAATCGATGACGCGGGCGTCATATTGCCCCACGACATAGACCATGCCCTGGGGGGCCAAATAGACATTGCGCCGTCCGGCGTAGCCCGTGTCGGGAAACAGCTCCGTGGTGGTCGAACACCCACCCGGTCCCGTCACCTTCATCGTGAGATTGAATCGCTGCAAAAACAGATCGGTGGCGGTCCGCACGATCGTCAACCGCAGACCGGTGGTGGGGATGTCGGCTGATGCGGGCTCCGGCGCGCTGCTGTTGCAGGCGCCCCAGAACAATCCCGCTCCGGTCAGAACCATGAGCCAGAATCCGCGACTCACTTGGGCACGGTGACCTTGGGTGCCGCGCCGATGGCGTCAAGTCCGCTCTGGGCGCAGGCATCGTCCAGATGTGCGCCTGGGGCTCCGCCGACGCCGATTCCGCCCACAATTTCACCGCCAATCTCAATCGGCAATCCTCCACCCAGGATCAGAATCTCATTGTTCATGTCCCGCAGCCCCTGAAGCGCGGGATTTTTACCGATGAGATCCGCCAATTCTGTGGTGGGCCGCCGGATACTGGCCGCGGTGTAGGCTTTTTTCCGGCTGCTGTCCACTGTGTGGGGTCCCGCTCCGTCGGCCCGTCCCATGGCCCGCAACACACCGGAACGATCGACGACCGACACGCTCACTCGATAGCCGTCTTTTTTGCAGGATTCGATGGCCGCGGCGATGGCCTTGTTGGCAAGGCTCAAGGGCAACACCGATTCTTTTGCTACTTCCTGAGCCAAGGCAGAAGGGATGGCACTTCCACTGAACAGCAAACAAACGATCGCTCCAACGGCAAGGCCAAGAGTAAGGCCCTTACCATACTGTTTTTTGAGTCCGAACCGGTGTCGAGCCGTTTTCATCGTTTCTCCTCCTCGTCCTCGAAAGCCTTCGGTGGAATAGTCACGCTTGGTCGAGCCTACGAATGTGCCTAGCAACTGTCAAGGGATCAACGGCGCCGGCCGAGTTCTTCAATCAATACTCGCAACGGTTCGGCCACCGACCAGGCTTGGGAAGGGCAGCCGCGAGGTTCATGGGGGGGATCGCCGTCGAAAATTTCCGACACCTGCCCGATGCAGGCTGCATGCAGATGAGCCTCCAAGCCTTTCAAAAACGATCGGGCCTTGGCTTTGCTTTTGGCGCTTCTGCCGAACACGTTGAGCCAGGCTGTCACGAAGGGCCCCAGCAGAAACGGCCAAACCGTTCCTTGGTGATAGGCGCCGTCTCGCTCGACAACACCTCCTGCGTAACGCGGGCGGTATCGGGGGTCCGCCGGTGAGAGGGTCCGGAGACCAACCGGCGTGAGGAGATGATCCGTCACGACGTTGAGGATTCGCTTGGCCTGCTCGTTGGGTATGACATCAGGGCAGAGGGCCAAGACATACAGTTGGTTGGGACGGATCGATGCGTCAGGACCATCCGGCCCGTCGATCACGTCATAGAGATAACCTCCCGCTTCATACCAAAACTTATGCCGAAAAGAGTTGACCGCCAGTTCCCGCTCTCGCCGACAGCGTGCGGCAAAGGCCGGCTCGCCGAACTGTTCCGCCAACCGTTTGCCGACATCCAATGCGCGCATCCACAGAGCCTGGATCTCGACCGGCTTCCCATGGCGAGGCGTGACCACCCAGTCCCCGACCTTGGCGTCCATCCATGTCAGTTGGGCTCCGGGCATTCCCCCGGTGATCAACCCGTCTCGCTCCATCCGGATCTGGTAGCGAGTGCCGCGCCGGTAGCCATCCAGAATCTGTTTGATGGCCGGCCAGGCAACGGTTCGAACATGGCTCTCATCCCCCGTATAAGCCAAGTACCGAGCCACTGCGTGGAGAAACCAGAGCGAAGCGTCGATGCTGTTGTATTCCGGCGTTTCCCCGGCGTCTGGAAATCGATTGGGAATCAGCCCTTCCAACACGTGAGTGGCATAGGATTCGATAATCTGCCGCGCCTGATCGTGGCGGCCGGTGACGAGACAGAGTCCGGCCAGAGAGATGAAGGTGTCGCGTCCCCAATCGGTAAACCAAGGATAGCCGGCGAGCACTGCGTGGCCATTTCCCCGTTTCACAATAAAGGCATCGGAGGCTCGCCATAAGCGGAACGTCAAGGGAGCAAACCGGGACGCCTGGTTCATGAGTGCGGCACGTCTCTCCCGTTCCTGGCGGAGCAGCGACGCGGGATCAAGCGAATCAGTCTGTTCGATGGTCAGGATCAAAGTCCTGGGCCGTTCCGGCGTGATGGTGAACTCGAATTCCCCCGGAGACCACCAGTCTTCTTCGTAGTCGAGTCCCTGTTCACGCTCAACCGGAAACTGAACGCGCCGGAACCAGTCGGGATTGTGCCGATACGCGCCTTCATAAAAGACTCGAACAGCCGGAACGCTGAGATACGGTTGCCACGAGACCCACCCGTTTCCCTCAGAAACAGTGGTGGACAGAGCAGGGTTCTCATGATGAGTGTGGTGATAGTCTCGGCCGCTCAGCATCGGCCTGATGCGAAGCACGGCGGACTGTTGTGCTCCGGCAAGCAAGGACCATCTCACGACCACCAGATCGCGCCCGTGAACACACAGGATCTCCCGTTGAATGGAGATCGAGCCACACTGATAGGTCCAGGTCGGCCAGGGATCGGGAGAAAACCCTGTACAGGAAGTATAACCAGTCGGATGAACGGCTCCCGGATAGAGATTGGTTGAAAGCGGTACCGGATGGCCGTCGAGGTCGATCCATTCTTCAAGGTGGTTGACCAGGACAAACCGCTCTAGAGGCGGCCTGCGGGCGATCAAGAGCAGTGCATGGTATCGCCTCGTGTTGGCGCCGGCCACCGTGCCGGAGGTAAACCCGCCACGGCCGTTGGTCTCGAGCCATTCGAGGCGAAGGGCGCGATCAAGATCTCGGCACGTGGCGGCATCGATCGTCACACCCTGCCGTTTCCGGTTTCTGTTCACCCCTCACTCTCCGCTCTGCTGAATCAGCTTGGCGACCAACGATGTCCAGCCGGTTTGATGGCTGGCGCCGATGCCGGCTCCATTTTCGCCGTGAAAGTATTCATAAAACAGGATCGTATCACGCCACAGCGGATCTTCTTGAAATTTTTTGGCACCGCCGAAGACGGGCCGCCGACCGTCCGGCCCCCGCAGAAAAATATGAACCAGTCGGCGGGACAGTTCCGCCGCCACGTGATCGAGCGAGGCCATCTGGCCCGACCCGGCGGGATACTCGACCTTGTACTCGTCGCCCAGAAAATAATGAAACTTCTGCAACGATTCGATCAGAAGAAAATTGACCGGAAACCAGATGGGACCGCGCCAATTGGAATTACCCCCGAAGAGCGCCGTGGTCGATTCGGCCGGCTCATAGGCGACGCGATACTCGGTTCCCATCACCGAGAACGTGTAGGGATGGTCGAGATGGTAACGGGAGAGCGCGCGGATGCCATAGGGCGAGAGGAATTCCCGCTCATCGAGCATGTAGCGCAACACCGATTTGAGCCTGGTGCGGTTGACCAGCGACAGGAACCGCCGGACTTCGCCGTTTTGCGACTGGGTTTCCACGTGGGAGCTGAAGTCCGGTCGATTCTCGATGAACCATTGCATGCGGTGCTTGAATCGAGGCAGGCGATCGATCAATTCGGAGTCCAAGGTCTCCACGGCGCAGAGCGGGATGAGTCCCACCAGCGACCGGATCTTCAACGGCAAGGTCCGTCCATCGGGCAGGTGCAGCACGTCGTAGAAAAACCCATCTTCCTTGTCCCAGAGTTCGATCTTCTCGCCGCCGATGTTGTTCATCGCCCGGCAAATATAGACGAAGTGTTCGAAGAACTTGCTGGCGACGTCTTCATAGGCCCGATTCTCGCGGGCCAGCTCCAGCGCGATCGAGAGCATGTTGAGACAATACATGGCCATCCAGCTTGTCGCGTCGGCCTGTTCGAGCCGTCCGCCGGTCGGCAATGGCTTGCTGCGGTCAAACACCCCGATATTGTCGAGTCCCAAAAATCCGCCTTGGAAAATGTTCTTGCCGTCCGCGTCCTTGCGATTGACCCACCACGTGAAATTCAGCAGGAGTTTGTGAAACACCCGTTCAAGGAAGAGCCGATCGCCGATCCCTTTTCGCTTTTTCTCGATCTTGTACACGCGCCACGCCGCCCACGCGTGCACCGGCGGGTTGACGTCGCCCAGCGCCCACTCGTAGGCGGGAATCTGCCCGTTCGGATGCATATACCATTCGCGGAGCATCAGAATGAGCTGTTCCTTGGCGAAGGTGGAATCGATGAGCGCCAACGGAATGCAGTGAAAGGCGAGGTCCCAGGCCGCGTACCAGGGATATTCCCACTTGTCCGGCATGGAAATCACGTCGGCGTTGTAGAGATGGGTCCAATCGGCGTTGCGTCCTTTCAACCGTTCGCGCGGCGGCTCCGGCATGCCGGGGTCGCCTTTGAGCCAGCGGGTAAGGTCGTAGTGATAAAACTGTTTGGTCCATAAGAGACCGGCGAAGGCCTGCCTCTGCACCAACTTGGCGTCCTCGGACAGATGGGCCGGCGCCAGCTCGCGATAGAACTCGTCCGCTTCTTTGATCCGTTGTGAAAACAGATCATCGACGACTTCCCGCGCCAGCGCTTCCGGATTTTCTTCGTTGGTAAAACGGAGATGAATCGTCTTCGAAGAACCGGGATCGAGCGAGAATTCATAGTGAGCGGCGGCCTTCGATCCCACTTTGGCCGGGTTCACCGCCTCCTTGTCGCCGTGAACGACGTAATCGTGAAAACTGTCTTTGACGTAACGAGCTCCATCCGGATCGCCGTACAGCCGGCGAGTATTCGTTTCGTTCTCCGTGAACAGCAGAAGCGGCGCTCCTTCGCAATAGAGCAGCCTCCGACCGTAGTAATCATGGTCCAACGTGATCACGCTGCCGTTCTGGATGCCCTTCCCTTCGCGCATTCTCGGCCTACGCAGGTCCAATCCCCAAGACCAAGTGTTTCGAAACCACAGGGTCGGCAAAACCGTGAGCGGGGCCGCTTCTGGCCCTTGATTCGTCACTCGGATGCGGATGATCAGGTCCTCCGGGGTTGCCTTGGCGTACTCGACGAAGACGTCGAAGTATCGACTCTCATCGAAAATCCCGGTATCGATCAGTTCATATTCCGGATCGTGCTTGGTTCTCCGTCTGTTTTCTTCGACCAATTGCCGGTATGGAAACTCCGCCTGCGGGTACCGATACAGATATTTCATGTACGAGTGAGTCGGCGTGGAATCCAGGTAGAAATAATATTCTTTGACGTCCTCGCCGTGATTGCCTTCGCTGCCGGTCAAGCCGAACAGCCGCTCTTTGAGAATCGGGTCTCGTCCGTTCCATAAAGCAATGGCGAAGCATATGTATTGATGACGATCGGAGATCCCGGCCAGCCCGTCCTCGTTCCAACGATAGGCTCTGGACCGGGCTTGGTCGTGCGGAAACGATTCCCATGCGGTGCCGTCCGGGCTGTAATCCTCCCGCACGGTTCCCCAGGCCCGCTCACTCAGGTAAGGCCCCCAACGTTTCCAATGGACCTTGCGGCGGGCATCCTCTTCCAGACGCAGACATTCTGTCGGTTGCGGGAGAGCGGAAGACCGAGGACGTTCAGAGGCTCCGGCCATAAGAAACTCTCCTCAACGAGAGACTGGACGGCTGTTTCATGACAAGGCTGCCTTCATTCGGCATCCGGTCGCTACTGTGTACGAGTCGGCTCATGAACCATCGACCGACCTTCGACATGAAACCGCCGCGATGACGCGCGGAGAGACGGCGCGACGCATCACTCTCCGATCGAGAGTCATTGTCGGCAATTTTTGACGGCAGTCAAGAGGAACGTCCTGAAAGAACGGCGTCTCTCAGCCGTCGAATGTGAGAAAACGACCGCAAGAGAAGAGAGGACACCGTGCCGTGGGCGGCTAACTCCAGATGACCCGTTCTTGATTCAGCAAGTAGTCGATGACTTCGATGCTGTCGCGCATCTGAATTTGAGCCTGTTTGGACATGGGGATGACGGCTCCCACCAATTTGCCGGATTCAATTTCATTCAAGGGAGGAAGATCCGCGCCCGGGCACTTTTCGAGATCGCTGCGAAAACTTGCCAAGGGAAACCTCCTGGTTGATTCCTTATCGGCTTGCCGAACGGATACTTGAGCCTTCCATTCGGCGCGGAACCGCGCGCACCCGTGGAAAACATAGCACATGACCATTGACGGGGGGAGCAAAATCCATCGCGTTGCGTCGATCGATTATCGCCGCTGCGAGACCGAAGATGAGACGGGAGGCAAAGCTCCAAGATATGAAAAGCCTCCCCGGTCGAGAAGAGTCGTATCGGGAAGCAGTCGATAGTCGTCATGGTCGGTGTCCGCGAACCGTGGGTCGGCGATGATGTCGGATTCGGGTTTCAAGCCCGGAGCGGGCTCACCGGGAGAGCCGGCTTTCATATAATTTCCTTCCTGATTGAACAGAGCATTGAACGACATCGTCGTTCGACTGGACGGATGGACGAGAAAGCCTGTTTTATTGAAGGCGACGATGTTGCCGGACACGTCGTTTTGAGAAGAGCCCCAAAAGGCCGCCCCGCCTCCGTTCTTCGCCAACGTATTCCCGACGAGAGTCGCCGTCGCGCCGTCCTCCACCACGATGGCCTCGAACAGGTTGCGCACAATGACGTTCCGCTCGACCCTGACCCTGGACTTGCCGGCCACGTTGACGCCGTGATCATTGTCATGGATCACGTTTCCGATGAGCACCGCTTGAGAATCGGCCAATTGCACGCCCGTGGTTTCACTCCCCCCGATCACGCAGTTCTCGATGCGCAACTCCTTCACCTGCTGACTGAACAACAATCCTTTGACGTGAAGGGCGCGGAGAGTAACGCCTCTGGCGTTAAAAATCCCGACCGCGTGCCCCCCGTGATCGTGAACGGTCAGACCGGTAATTTCAATGTCGCTGGCGCCGTAGGGCCACTTCCCGACGTGCAAAACTCCGACGTGCTCGCCGTGCCCGAGCAACGTCACTTGATCGGCCCCGGCACCGACCACCCTGATGCCTTCCTTGCTGTGAATCGTGACGTCTTGAGCATACACGCCGGGCTTTACGAAGACGGTGTCCCCCTTCTTGGCTTGATCGATTGCTTCTTGAAGGGAGGCGACGTCGCCGGTGCCGTCCAAGGCGACTACGATTGTTTTCGGCGAAGAGCCGTCGGAGGCATCGGCTTGTGCAAGGGCGCCGACAACGACGGCCATCCCCAGTACCGCGACCAAGACAACGTGTGCCATACGCCACCTTTTATCGACCGGGACACCGGCAAGTCAACTGCATTGCCCTCCGGTGGAACATTCGTCGTCCATGGTGCGACAATCTTCCAACGTTTGAGCGGGCGATCTCGACCGTGAAACGAAACTTTGTGTATGCTCACGGACATGGTGCTTGTCGGATTGACCGGCGGCGTCGCGACCGGCAAGAGCACGGTGGCGTCGATGTTCAAACGGTGCGGGGCGGTCATTATCGACGCCGATGCGCTGGCCCGCTCGGTCGTCGAACCGGGCAAACCCGCCTGGCGTGAGATCGTCAAATTGTTCGGACGAGGGGTGTTGAATCCGGATCGCACCATCAATCGCCGCGTGCTGGGCGGCATCGTGTTTCGCGATCCCGAACAACTCAGACGGCTTGAACGAATCGTTCATCCGCGCGTCTCCCGCGAACAACGACGGCTGGTTCGGTCGGCCTTCGCGCGGGATCCCCACGCCGTGGTGGTGTACGACGTTCCGCTTCTGTTCGAAGCGGGGATCGAGCGAACGGTCGATCATATCATCGTCGTCAGCGCCGATCGCGACATCCAAATCGCCCGCCTTCAGAAAAGGGACGGCCTCTCGCGGGCGGACGCCATTCGACGCATCAAGAGCCAAATGCCCCTTGCGAAAAAACGTCGCCTGGCCGATTTCGTGCTTGATGGAACGACGAGCAAACGCACTCTGTTCCGCCAGGTGAAGACGCTTTTCCAGCGGTTGCAAACGGCTGCGTAATCGATCCCTCTTATGGTAGAGTGCCGCCATGCGTCACGTCGTCATCATCGGTTCCGGACCGGCCGGGCTCACGGCCGCCATCTATACGGCCCGCGCCAACCTTTCTCCGTTGGTGATCGAAGGCTGGCAATCGGGAGGTCAACTGACGACCACCACCGAAGTGGAGAACTACCCGGGTTTCGCCCAAGGCGTCATGGGGCCGGAGCTCATGAAAGACATGCGGCGACAGGCCGAGCGGTTCGGGACGGAATTCCTGACCGGCGATGTGTCCGCCGTAAACCTTCGCCGGCGTCCCTTCGAAATCACCGTTGACGGAGAACGGACGGTGCAGGCCGCGACCGTGATCATCGCGACCGGCGCCTCTCCGATCCAGCTTGGATTGCCGAACGAGAAACGCCTGACCGGCCGAGGCGTGTCCACCTGCGCGACCTGCGACGGATTCTTTTTCCGCGGCAAGGACCTGATCGTCGTCGGAGGGGGAGACAGCGCCATGGAAGAGGCGGTCTTTCTGACGAAGTTCGCGACCACCGTTTCCATCGTCCACCGCCGGGATAAGCTGCGCGCATCGAAGATCTTGCAGGATCGGGCCATGAAGAACGAAAAGATCCGCTTTCTCTGGAATTCAGTGGTCGAAGACGTTTTGGGACAGGAAACCGTGACGGGCGTCCGGTTGAGAAACGTCGTCACCGGCTCGGTCTCGGAGATCGCCTGCGCCGGAGTCTTCGTTGCCATCGGGCATCGACCCAATACCGCTCTGTTCGCCGGCCAACTTGAGATGGACGAAAAAGGCTATGTGCTTACCCACGATGGAACGGCCACCAGCGTCCCGGGCGTCTTCGCCGCCGGCGACGTGCAAGACAGCAAGTATCGGCAAGCCGTCACGGCCGCCGGCTCCGGCTGCATGGCCGCCATCGACGCCGAACGATTTTTAGAGGACTCGGAAAATCGTTGAGGCACGATACGGTCCGGTAACGAACGTCCCCCGCTGGATCCGAACACGGTTTCACCATGCGCTGCGCGATTGTCCACTACCACGAACTGGCCCTCAAGGGTCGCAATCGCGACTTCTTCGAGCGGCGGCTGGCCCGGAACGTTCATCTGGCCCTCAAAGACCTTGGAGAGATACGAGTCGAGCAGCTCCATCGTCGCATTCGCGTGTCGTTTCAACCCGGCGCCAAAGTCGACGCAATACGGGACCGGTTGGCGCGCGTGTGCGGAGTGGCGAACTTTTTCATGGCTCGCGCGGTCCCGCTCGACCTGGCCGAGCCTTGTCTCGACAAACTCGGCGAAGCCGTCATCGAGGAGACCCGAGCACGGCCGTTCTCCACGTTTCGCGTGACGGCCAAGCGGGCGGACAAACGATTGTCCGTCACGTCCATGGACGTGGAGCGGGCCGTCGGCGCCGCGGTCTGTCGGGCGCTGGGCAAATCCGTGAGCCTGAAACATCCCGATCAAACGATCTATATCGAACTGCTTTCCAAAGAAGCGTACGTCTCCACCGAGAAAATCGACGGACCGGGCGGCATGCCGGTCGGAGTCAGCGGCAAGGTGGTCTGTCTGCTGTCGGGAGGAATCGATTCGCCGGTCGCCGCCTACCGCATGATCAAACGCGGCTGCCGCGCCGTCTTCGTTCACTTTTCAGGCCGGCCGCTGGTGAGCCGCGCTTCGGAGGAAAAGGCCCGCGACCTCGCGAAACTGCTGACCTCGTATCAATACAAGTCGCGTCTTTACGTCGTTCCCTTCGGAGAAATCCAGAGAGACATCGTGTTGAATACGCCGGCGCCGTTCCGTGTCGTGCTCTATCGCCGCATGATGCTGCGCATCGCCGAACACATCGCTGAGAGGGAACGGTGCTGGGGGATGGTGACCGGCGACAGCCTCGGCCAAGTCGCGTCGCAGACACCGGAAAATCTCTCGGTGATCGGAGAGGCCGCGATGTTGCCGATCCTTCGGCCGTTGATCGGGATGGATAAAATCGAAATCACCGATGAGGCGAGGAAGCTGGGCACCTACGAGATTTCCATCGAGCCGGACCAGGACTGCTGCAAATTGTTCACTCCGCCCCATCCGAGTTTGAAGACTCGGCGTGACGTCCTTCAGCACGTTGAAAAGACATTGGACGTTCCTCATCTGATCCGGCAAGGGATCGAGAAGACCGAGGTGGAAGCATTCACGTTCCCCGCCTGACACCGTCGTCTGTATCGTCACAATAGATCACGACCCAATCGGTCCCTTCAGCCGATACGGCCCCGACCCAACCTGGTTCAAGGCTTAGGAACCGAACGGATCTGATCGTCTCCGGCCCTCGTGCTGTTCCATCGTTTTGCGTCATCCATTGCGCAGTCCCATCCTCCATCAAGGCAAGACGATCACGATGCAGCGGGAACCTGATGCCGCCACCGTCGACTTTTGCAGCCGCTTCCCGCGCCACCCACGTCATCAGAAATCGCTCGTGCATGCCTGCCGGTTCCCTCCCCTCGATAAAATCCTGATCGTGTTTTGATAAAAACCGCCGAGCAAGGGTCAACACGTCCACCTCCGGTCGAACCTTTTCGAGATCGACCCCGACGTCGCGATCCCAAGCTATGGCGACGAGCGCTCTTCCATGGGAATGGGTTAGGCTGAAGCGAAGCGAAGGAGTGTCCCGCAAATACGGCTTGCCGGCGGCCGCCCTCTCAATCATGAGATCGGCATGACGAGGGCGATACCGGTTCAGGAGTTTCCGCAAACCGGCATGGGCGGCGATAAACCATCGGCGATGGAGATCCGACACGAACCGATCGGCTCGTGCCCGTTCTTCATCTGATAACGCGGATCTTGCGAGAGCGATCTCTTCCTCACCGAGATCCAAAACGAATCCCCACACGTGGATTTCGGCGCGGGCGATTGCATCCATCGAAAGTGAGGCATCGTCGCCGCACAACCTGACGCGGTGAAATCGAAGGGGGCGATCGCCGAAACCGGGAAGACCTTCCCATTGCAAAACGCCGTCTGGCACGGTAAGCTCCTGCCGAATTCGTCGAGTCGTCCGCCTCGCCGGTTCACAATTCACACGCGGGCCGGTTCCATTCCATCGGAGAGGTGCGAGAGTGGCCGAATCGGGCAGTCTCGAAAACTGCTGTCGGGGTAACTCGACCGTGGGTTCGAATCCCACCCTCTCCGCCACCGCTCCTCACTGATCGGCCGTTCTCTCCCTATGATGGCGAGGCACATTCGCTCGACCGGCAGGTCCCCTTCTTCATCCCACTTTCCCCGCTGATCAGCCAAGTGACGATCTGTTTGTTTCTTCAATCTTTTTTTGAAGCGTTCGCCGCAACTCCACTAATGCCAACGTGTCTCTTGCACAGTATTGAAGCAATGCCGATCGAATGGCGGCCTGTTCGATCCAATCGGTCTCAACAAAGACCATGCGGTAATACTCGGCGGCGGCTTGCCCCCCCGATTGAATGGTCAAATCACCGTATCCCAAAGAAGGCACCACCGCCGGCAAGACCGATTTGATGGAATACGACCCGTTGAACCGAGGGTGGTAATAGTGCTGCTTGATGACCTCGTGCAGGTCCCAGAGGCGCTTTAAAATAGGCTGAAACGCCGAACGGAACTCCGGAAACGCCTCGACCAGTTGCCGCATCATGGCCTCTTCGTAGGAAGAGTACACACAGATGCTCCCTTCCCGGCCCAGTGATTCGATCAACGCCTCCGCCCACCGTTTGCGCGGCTCGGTCGGCTCGACATGGAGAAATTCCCGATGGATCAGGCGGCCCGGTTCTTCTTCAATATGGTTCGACCATTGCACGGGAATCGACTGGTAAGGCCTTGTGGAGGGGAAACGAGGCACCGCCAACATGACCGTTTCGAAATCTACGTGATGAACCGGATAGCGGATCGATCGCA
Organism: Nitrospira sp.; assembly: GCA_024331125.1. Lineage (GTDB taxonomy): Bacteria > Nitrospirota > Nitrospiria > Nitrospirales > Nitrospiraceae > Nitrospira_D. The sequence continues at coordinate 550,730 of JANDJI010000002.1, read as the reverse complement.
ATGCGTCTCTCAGACCGGGAGAAATCCACTCGACGTTTTCCTTGACTCGGCGTTGAGAGGGCGAAAGGGGCACATCCCCCGGAATGTCGTCGATGATCGAGACCCCCCGCTCGACCAAACGTTCGGCGACGTCTTTGGAACCCGGCAGATAATAGATCCAACGGTCGGGCTTGTTTTGGGTGCAATGGTTCCAAAAGGGACATTCATAGGGGCTGTGGCACTGGCGGCCCGGTTCGACCGCGGGGGGGACGGGGGCGAGTACCAAGGCTTTCATCGCGGCGATCCGCTCCGGCACCTTGATCCGTCGATTCGCCACGGCCGCCGTCACGTCTTCTATCGTGAACAGGCGCCGCCAATCGACGGAGCCTCCTTTGTACACATACTCGGTGTCGATGTGCATAAGACAGACGGCCGAGAGGAGCAGACCGGCGCCTTCCAACACCGCGCTCTGGATCGCCAGATCGTCGAGATGGACGTCTTTCACGCGGGAGGACGATTTGACTTCGATCAACCGCCATGAAGAGGGAGTCCCGTCGGGACCCGCGTCTCGTTCCAGAATGTCCGCGCGCACGAACACGCCATCATGCTGAAACGCCCCTTCAAAAACGGCGGTGACGGACGGATCGGCCATCACGGACGCCGTGTGGGCCAAGGCTTCGTCTCGTTGGCGATGGCCTTCGTTGATCAACACTCCTCCGGGGAAAAGGCCCCGCGCGTGAATCCCGATCTCGGTTCCCATATCCAAAACCGCTTGTGTCGCGGGATCGGGCGGAGTGGCACGCTCCGGATGATGCACTTCCAGATACAGCCGTCTGTGGCACTGAAGTCCGGCCAGATACTTTGATTTCGACAGTCGAGGAAGGGTCGTCGAAGAGAAACTATCTTCCGAAGGTATCATCGATACGTAACCCTAGCGAACCGGAAATGGATTTGTCTAGTTCCGTCCTTCCGGTCTTCTGTTAGGATACGTCCCCATGGCCGCCAGGCAACGCATCAGACGATCCGTGCTCTCTCTCGCGCTCCCCGTGACGGTCAGTACGTTGTTGCAACGGGCGGAGGGAATCGTCGCGGTCTTCTTGGTCGGAGGGCTCGGCGCGGGGTCGATCGCCGCGGTCGGCTTGGGGCAACTCCTTCTCTTTATCGCCACCACCCTGTTGTCCGGTCTATCGGTCGGCGCCAACGTGCTGGTGGCGCAACTTTGGGGGGCCCGGCGTCTCAAAGATGCCGGTGAAGCGGCCGTCCATCTCGTCTGCTGCTCGATCATCGCGTCCGTCTTAGTGGCCTTGATCGGAGTGAGTGTCAATCAGTCGGCCATGGCCGCCTTGGGCGCGCAGCCCGACGTCGTCGCCCAGGCCGTCCCCTATTCGACCATCATTTTTCTTGTCGCCCCCTTTACGATCCTGCTCCAGGTTCTCTCATCCATCCTCCAAGGGACGGGCGACACCAAAACGCCGATGTACGCCCTCATCGGCGTCAATCTGCTGCATATCCTCCTCGCCTACCCCTTGATTTACGGGAAATGGGGCGCGCCGGCCTGGGGCCTCGAAGGCGCGGCCTGGGCGGTCGGCCTGGCGGAATCGACCGGAGTCGCTTATTTGCTCTGGCGCTGCCGAACGTTGTTCGAAAAATCCGACGCTGTCCGGCTCGACCTGGTCCAATCCGCTTGGCGGATCGGCGCCCCCGTCTCGGGCGAGCGTATCTTGCAGCAAGCCGGGGTGATGTTTTTCACGAAGATCGTCATCCTATACGGCACCGTCTCGTACGCCGCTCATCAGGTCGGACTGTCCATCGAGTCGTTCTCGTTTCTGCCCGGCTACGGCTTCGCCATTGCGGCCGCCACCATGGTGGGGCACAGCATCGGAGCCGGCAAGTACGTCCGCGCCAAGCTGGAAAACTGGGAGGCCAATCGCCTGGCCGCCGCCGGGATGGCGGCCATGGGTGCCGTGTTTTTCTTGTTTCCTTATGTGCTGATGCGGGCGTTCACACAGGATGAAGCCGTGGTGGAGCTGGGTACGCAGTTTCTGCGGATTGTGGCCGTTTTGCAGATTCCCCTGGCCCTGACGATGGTCTTGGCCGGTTCTCTCCGCGGGGCTGGCGATACCCGTTTCATCCTGTGGGCCACGACCGTCGGCATGTGGGGAGTCCGGGTTCCCCTGGCCTTTATTTTCGGAATCTGGCTGAAACTCGGGGTCGTCTATGTCTGGATGGCGATGATTGCGGATTGGTCGGTCCGAATGGCCTTGTTGTTGTGGCGCTATCAATCGGAACGGTGGCGGGCCATTCAGCTCTTGCGGTGATCGGACCAGGCATAGGCCGCGCCGAAACATGCTCCCGCCACCGCGGCCCGTATAAATAAATCATCGGCTCGATCGGCAATGGCCCACCACACCATTGCGGCAAGCACCCCGGCCACCGTGCCCAAGAGAATCTTCCCACCGGCCAGGTTCAGCCAATCCGTCAACAAGACGCGGGAGGCCATATAGATCACACCGGCGGCCATGGCGGCCCATAGATAAGAAAGACCATAATCGAAGAACCACACTTGGATGGCGCCGACGATCGCGCCGATGATAAAGCCGGTAATCGCCCGTGCAAGGAGCGGAATGGAGATGGTACGGGGTTCTGCTGTCTGTTCCTCTTCACTCATGTGAGGATTCTTACCCTGTTGCCTCTCCAAATAGCAAGCGGGCCATGCGTTATCCGTTCGCCACGGCCGGTCGCCGACGACAGGCATCGTTCACCGGCTTCTAAGTTGAAAAGCCTAGTACAACCACACCCGTCCGCCGGAGCGGAGTACGACCCCGGATTGCGGCGTGACCTGCTCCCTGCCGAACAACCGACGGCGCTCGGGCCGCATGAAATAGAGTCTCGCGGCTTCGAGCATCGACCCTCGATCCCTTTGCGCGTCCAGCGTAACCCCCAAAATTTCCTGCCAGGCCGAACGCCAGAGCCACGGTCGAATGTGGATGGGGTCGAATCCATACCAGGCGGGGTTCAACTGAAAAAACCCCGCGCCATACTTCGCAGCCAACAAAGCCAGGCCTCCGTTGACTTGCTCCGCCCGATCGAGAACTTGCGCCAACGAGAGCCGACAAGACGGCACCAAGACCGTGCGAAAGGCTAGAAACTTGAGAGTCGTCAGGCGGCGGATTGAGGCGAGCGGAAGCCCGGTCAGTACGATATCCTGTGTGGTGCGACCGAGGCGAACCAGTACTTCTTCGACCCATCCCACTATGCGTTCGACGGGAAACCCGTACAAAATATCATTGCCGACGTCGGTGACCAACCCCCTGGTGCTCTTCCTGGGTTGTCGTTCCAATTCGCGCCACAGGCCGGACTTGAGAATGCCGGGCAAGGTGCGAACGAGAAACCGGCTCGGGGCTCCGTATGATCGTCCATGACCGAGTGCCGCGAAGACTTCGACTTCCGGCCCCCAGACCGACCGAGCCGAGGCGACGACCGTGTGGAAGCCTCTTGTCAAATTACTCGCGCCGAGGGCCACGATCCGCTCTATTCGGTCGGCCATCGACAACCTTGACAAAGTCAGGGCTTACACGTCTGTAAGTGAGAGCCCCTGTCATGTTCGATTTCCAGTCTGAATCTCCGGGGGGCAAGTCGTTTGCCTTGTGTCGCGGCCCGGCCCCTTGGTGATTTCAATCCGCCCCACCCCCTTCACGTTGGCGCAGAGATCGCCCAAGCCGGGAGTGATCAGGCGAAACGGTCCGCCTTTCGACGCAGGCAACGGCGCTCCTTCCAGTTCATACACGAGAATGCCGTAGTCCATAGCCTGCCGCAACGTAAGACAGGCCGAATAGGTTCCATCCGCCGAGTGAACGGTGACATGATCCGCGTCAACGGCCAGCGCCGGAACGTCGAGCAAGCCTCTCAACCGAATGCCTCGCCCCGTTGCGCCGGGCATCACGGTCGAAACATCCACGTGATGCTCGGCCGGCAGGGCCGCAATGGCCGCGTGATCGAACGACACCGGTTGCACGACCGCGCCTTCGATGCGAACTCGCCCTGGGCCGGTCCGTTCTTTCTCCGTCAGAGTCTTGATCATCGCTGTAAGAGCTTCATTCACCGGCGTGGGAATGCCGAGTTCGCGCCCTTTTTTGACGATATAACCGTTTAAGGCGTCGATTTCGGTCCGGCGTCCCGCCGCCCAATCATCATACATGGACGTGTGGATATCGCGAATTTCCTGCGTCGCCTTCACGACCCGTTCCGGCATGTCCGGGGGCAAGGGCACTTTCAACGCCGCCGAGACCGCCGCCACCTCTCCGACCACTTGCCGGATAACCCCCATCATCTCCGGATGGTCCAACGCCAGGGCGACGCGGTCGTTGATTAAGACCGTGATGGGATTGAAGACGCAGTTCCAGCACATCTTTTCCCACTTCGTTCGCCGGACGTCCTTTGCAAGATGGCAGGGAATGCCGGCGGCGGAAAAGAGGTTGCGAATCGCCAGCAGGCGAGGACTCTCGTGTCCCATCAATTCGCCGATCGCCACGGCGCCTCGCTTATAATGCTCGATCACACCCGGTTCGGCGATTTTGGAATAGATATAGGCCACTCCTCCGACGACGCAATCTCGCTGAAACCGATCCAATAAGCGATCTTCCGTTTCGATCCCGTTCTGGAGCGTCAGAATCACCGTCTTGTCCGTCAAGACGGGCTCGATCTGATCCATCACCTCGTCAAGGTCGTAGGCCTTGACTCCCAGAATGATCAGGTCCGGGACGGGAAGGTCTCTGGCATCCGAGGAAGCTTGAGGCCGCACGGTGAAGGACCCGGTTGCACTCCGAACGGTCAGGCCCCGTTGGACGACCGCCGCCAGCGTCTTGGGCCGCAGCAAGAAAGAGACATGGGAATGGTGTTTGGCCAGATGGGCGCCGAAGTATCCACCGACGGACCCTGCACCGACGACGAGGATCTGTTTCATCAAGAGACTCCGTCTGTTGCGCTGGAAGTGACGGTACTATAGCATGGAGCGCGGCGGGACGCAGCATCACGTCCGCACACCATAAGCTTGCATCAGAGCCTGCATCATGACCGGGAGACCATCATCGGATCTCACTCTCCTTAAGCGACGGCTCATGGAGGCGCGCGCGATCGTCGTTTTGACCGGAGCCGGCATTTCCGCCGACAGCGGCGTCCCCACCTTTCGAGGAGCGGGCGGTCTCTGGCGGACCTATCGAGCCGAGGAACTGGCCACGCCCGAAGCATTTGAACGGGACCCGCGCCTGGTCTGGGAATGGTACAACTGGCGGAGAGAACTCATCGCCGCCATCCGTCCGAACGACGCTCACTACGCCCTGGTCGAGCTGGAAAAACGACACGAGCGGTTTTGGTTGATTACGCAGAACGTGGACGGGTTGCATCGGGAGGCCGGCTCCCGCAAGCTCTCCGAGATTCACGGCAACATCTGGATGGTCCGCTGTACTCAATGCGGGCGCGTCGAGGAAGACCGATCGGTGCCGATCAAGATTCTCCCCTCCTGCGCCGGATGCGCCGGTCTTCTAAGGCCTCACATCGTCTGGTTCGGAGAATCGCTCGATCCGGCGGACATGGCCCGTTGCCATGACGTGCTTCGATCCTGCGATGTGTTGTTGATCATCGGAACGTCCGGTGTGGTCTATCCGGCGGCCGGTTTTGCCGCCATCGCCAAGCAAGCGGGAGCGTTCGTGGGGGAAATCAATCCCGACGAGACGCCGCAGACCGATCTCGCCGATGTCTCGTTGCGCGGGCGGGCGAAGGACGTGGTGCCGCGGCTTCTTAGCGACGGATGAAGACGTTCCGATCGATCGAGCACGAGAGCCGTTTCTCTCACTTCAGATTTTTATAATCCCGGCCGAGCCGCGCTATCACTTCATCCACTTCATCCAAGGTTCGCACGGCATCATCCCTATGACCCCTGTGCATCCCTTCTCGATCCAACAAAAGGGCGTGCAGACCGGATCGACGGGCTCCCTCCAAGTCGTCCCGCACACTGTCGCCCACGTGCAACGCCTCTTCCGGATCAACGGCATGTTTGTTCAGGGCCAGTTGAAAAATCTTGGAGGCCGGTTTCGCCGCCTGCGCCAGGCTGGAAATCGTCACCGTATCGAACAAATCGGCAATCCCCAGCCCTCGCATGACCGAAAACAGACGCGAGTCAAAATTCGAGATGATTCCCAATTCCAGCTCCCGCTCCTTCAATCGCGCCAGCGTCGACACCGTCTCTGGAAAAAGCTCCCACGAGGCGGGATCTTCAAAGACCTCAAAGACACGGTCGAAAAAATCATCGAACCGTTCGAACATGCCGACGCGGTAGAACACGTTGTGGACGATGTCGAACCACCACAACCGCTCGCTTTGCTTGAGTTGAGCCGGTTCCGTCGTCGCAAAGACCGGCGGCGGGGCCTCGCGAAAAGCCCGGCCGAACGCCTCCTTGATCGAGGCAAGAGAATCGGATTTCCGCTGAAAACCGAACTGGACGGCGTACCGGAGATAGATCTCGGCGACCGACCCGCGCACACGAAACAGCGTGCCGGCTGCGTCGAAGAAGACGACTCGTATGGAAAGATCCTCTCGTGTCATTCCGTCATCCGCCCGCGCGTAAAATCCGTCGCCGCTTCAACGCGGCGCGTGACGTCCGCACACGAGCCAAACCGCGGTTTTCTTGACAAAGCCTACCCTCGCTGTTAGCTTCGAACACAATCTGAGAACGCCCATGTCGGCTCCCATTTTCATCATTGACAGCAGTCCCGCCGTGCGTCGCCTGGTCGAGCAGATTTCGACGCCGGAGGGGTTTGAAGTCCTGGGATTCCAAGACGGCCCGGCCGCGTTGGAGGCAGCCAGACAAACCCGTCCCGCGCTCATTATCGCGGACTATCATCTCGATCACATGACGTTCTCGGGATTTTGTCGAGAAATCCATAAGCTGGAGCACTTATCGGAAACCAGACTGATTTCGCTGATCAATTCGGCCGATCATCCCGATGAAGGACATCTTCGCTCCTTGGGCGTGACCGCTTGCCTGAACAAACCGGTTCAAGCCGATGAACTCCTCGACGCCATCAGAAAAACGTTCGAGCGGCATCATCATGCGCAGAACGGTGCGAGTCTCAAGCGGCGAACGTGGCCGCCGACGGCCGCTTCGACCGATTCCGATCAGGCAAACGATCTGGTAACGCCCGTTTTGAACGTTTCTTCCGATCGGCAAGGAGAACCAGTCGTGACTCAGCATGAACCGTCGCAACCTTCCATTTCAATCGCGCCGTCTCCCGCCGGTCCTCAAGACGCGATAAAAGGCTTTTTCGACCAAATTCTGCAATCCACCGTCAGAGAAATCGAGAGTCGCTTCGCCGAGATCCTTCCCCGCATGGTCGAAGAAACGCTCGCTCGTCATATACAGCCCATGATCGAACGCGAAGTGGAAACAAGGCTCGGCCAGATGCTATCGGCCGATCGGATGGCCCCGCTCATCCAACCGGTGATCTCGCAAGGGCTCCCTTCTCTGGTGGGAAAAGAAATGGCGCAGAGCGAACCGCTCATTCGACAAGCCGCTTCCGACACGGCTGGTCTTTTGATCAAAGAGAAGCTCGACCAATGGATCACCGACCGCGCCGAAGCCGGTCTGCTCGAACAGACGTCCGAACTGCTTCGCGCGCGCATTGAGGCGATGGATCAGACGATCAAAGACGAAGTGCAATCGGCGGTAACCCAACGGGTGACGTCGCAGGTCGATCACATCGTGCGGTCGATCGCTCAAGAAGCGATCGACCGGTCGGTCCAACAGGTGGTTCCTGAACTCGCCGAACGGCACATCAAGGCCGAACTCAAGCGGCTGACCGATCCCGACTGAAACGCCTCTCTTTTTTTATCCTTTCTTTCCTCGCTTTGCCGCCGCGCGGCGGGTCTTGGCCAGCGCCTTCAGTCGTTTCACGTTTTTTCGGTGCTTCTTTCTCGTTTTTCGATCCTTCTCGCGTCCTCGTGCCATGCCGTCTCCCTGCGATAAAAGAATTGAACTCTCGGTGACGGCGATTGTATAGCATAGGCCGGACAGGGTCACAAGCAGCCTGCTCCGTTTCCGACGGCATCGATACATGCTAAGATGCCGCCCCGCTTCAAGAATCGCTGGAAGGATATCAGTCTATGACCGTGCCCCAGTTAAGCAAAACATACGATCCCAAGGCCGTCGAACCACGCTGGTCTCGGTTTTGGATCGAGAAGCGATACTTTCATCCGTCGATCGACCATCCCGGGGAGCCCTACTGCATTGTCATTCCGCCTCCGAACGTGACCGGTTCGCTTCATGTCGGCCACGCGCTGAACCATTCGCTCCAGGATATTCTGATCCGATGGCGGCGGATGCAGGGACGCAATACCCTCTGGCTTCCGGGAACCGACCACGCCGGCATTGCCACGCAAAACGTCGTGGAAAAACGATTGCTGGCGGAAGGACTCTCGCGCGAAGCCCTCGGCCGAGATCGATTCATCGAACGGGTCTGGCAATGGAAAGCCGAGTCGGGCAACACGATCATCAATCAACAACGGCAGCTCGGCGAATCCTGCGACTGGGACCGGTTGCGATTTACGATGGACGAAGGACTGTCCAGAGCCGTCATCGAGGTTTTCGTCCGGCTGTACGAGGACGGGCTGATTTACCGGGGCGAACGACTGATCAATTGGTGCCCGCGTTGTCTCACCGCCCTGTCGGACATTGAAGTTGAACATGAAGAAGTCAAGGGAACCCTCTATCACATCACATATCCGCTGGCCGATGATCCTGCCACCACTCTGGTCGTGGCCACCACCAGGCCTGAAACGATGCTTGGCGATACGGCGGTTGCCGTTCATCCTGACGATCCTCGTTATCGCCATCTCATTGGCAAGAAGATCCGCTTGCCGCTGACCGAGCGGGAGATTCCCATTGTCGGAGACTCCATTTTGGTCGATCTTGAGTTCGGAACCGGCGCCGTCAAGATCACCCCGGCCCATGATTTCAATGACTATGAGGCCGGCGAACGGCATGGGCTCCCGCGGCTTGCTCTTTTTGATCACCGAGCGTTGCTGGATCATCCTTCGATGGTGAAAGCGGGCGTTGATTCCGATGTTGCCTCGGCCCTGGCGACACTGCCCGTTCAGAAAGCGCGAATCACGATCGTCCAACTGTTGGCCGATCGTGGTCTCTTGGTAAAGCGAGACGACCACCGGATGGCCGTCGGCAAATGTTATCGCTGCAAGACCGTCGTGGAGCCCTATCTGTCTCCCCAATGGTTCGTCAAGATTCAACCGCTTGCCGATCCCGCCATCAAGGTTGTTGAAGAGGGTCGTATCCGCATTATTCCGGAAGGATGGGTCAACAACTATCTGGGCTGGATGAGGAACATCAAGGATTGGTGCATCTCCCGCCAGATTTGGTGGGGCCATCAGATTCCGGCCTGGTACTGTCGCTCGTGCAATGACCGCTATCTCATCACACAGGAGGCGACGACCACCATTCTGCAAGGCGCCCGACCGATCGTCGCCAAACAGGCTCCTTCTCAATGTCCCGCGTGCGGCGGCTCCCGGTTCATGCGCGACCCGGACGTGCTCGATACCTGGTTTTCCTCCGCTCTCTGGCCCTTCTCGACCCTGGGATGGCCGGACCAGACGCCGGAACTGAAACGCTACTATCCCACCTCAACCTTGGTGACCGGCCTTGACATTCTGTTTTTCTGGGTCGCCCGCATGATCATGATGGGGCTCAAGTTCATGGGGGACGTGCCGTTTCGCGATGTGTACATCCATGCCCTGGTTCGCGACGCGGAAGGCCAAAAGATGAGCAAGTCTAAGGGCAACGTGATCGATCCGCTCCATGTCATGGACAAATATGGAGCGGACGCCCTGCGCTTTACCCTGGCCTCCATGGCCTCGCCTGGCCGGGACGTCAAGTTGGCCGAAGAGCGGATCGAGGGCTATCGCAACTTCGCCAATAAAATCTGGAACGCCGCCCGTTTTGCGTTGATGTATCTCGACAGACCTCGGACCGCCACCCCTTTGAGCGAGCGCCCGTTCCCGGACCGCTGGATCGTGAGCCGCCTTAATCGGACGATTCAGACCGTCTCGTCGGAATTGGAGGCCTATCGATTCGATCGCGCCGCCTCGGTTCTGTATCAGTTCATCTGGCACGAGTACTGTGATTGGTACGTGGAGCTCATCAAACCGACGTTGCAAGATGCCTCGCATCTCGACGGTCCGACGACGCGACAAACCCTCGCCGACACGCTTGAAACGACCATGCGGCTGCTGCACCCCTTCATGCCGTTCATCACGGAGGAAATTTGGCAAACGATTCCCCACGAAGGAGACAGTATCGCCGTGCAATCCTACCCGACGGCGGATGTCACGGAAATCGCGCCGGACGTTGAACGGGAGTTCGCCCTCCTCGAACAGACGATCGGATTGGTTCGTACTGGTCGCGTCCTGTTGAATCACCCCCCGGGGCAACCGGTCTCTTTTTCCGTCGCCCACGTCGATCAGGATCTGCACCATCGACTTCGCGGCCTGCATCATCACTTGGCTCATATGAGTCGTGGGACGGTCGCTGTGACAACTTCGAACGAATGGCCGGCTGGAAAACTGTTGCGCCTGGTGGCGGAAGGTCTGTCCGTGAGCCTCGCGGTCTCGAACGACGTCGATCTCAGGAAAGCGCTGGATCGCTTGACCGACCAAATCACCGAGGCGGACAAGGAGGCCTCGCGGCTCGAAGCCAAGCTGGCCAACCCGGAGTTCTCAAGCAAGGCTCCTCCCGAAGTCATTACGGAACATCGTGAGCGGCTTCGGACCTTGACGCGCGACCGTGCTCTCCTCGTCAGCAGTCGCGAACAGTTGCAGGCCATGTTGGGGAACTGAGCGATGACGAGGCTCCCTGCCGTGGAAATCCGGCGCGCCGTCCGGATCGGGTTGGAAGAAGATCTCGGACACGGCGACGTGACGACACGCGCCCTGTTTCCCCGAGCGGTTCCCGCCCGGGCCGTCATCATTGCGCAAGAGCCGCTCGTTGTGGCCGGGCTGTCCGCCGCCGTTCAAACCTTCCTTGCCGTCGATCCTTCGCTTGCAGTGACGGTGGAGCGCCGGGACGGTGAGCCGGCCAAGAAAGGGGAAACCGTTCTGCGCGTAACCGGTGACGGACGGTCTATTCTGCAAGCTGAACGGGTGGCTTTGAATTTTCTCCAACACCTGTCCGGGATCGCGACCTTGACGAGAAAATTCTGTCTGGCCGTTCGAGGCTATCCGGTTCGTATCATGGACACGAGGAAAACGTTACCGGGGTGGCGGGCGCTGCAAAAATGGGCCGTTCGACTGGGTGGCGGCGTCAACCACCGGATGTCGCTTCAGGACGGTATCTTGATCAAAGACAATCATCTCGCCCTCCTGTATCCTGCCCGGCAGGCCGTCCGAACAGCCTGTCGCTTGGCTGCTGCCGCCGAACCGTCGGCAAAACCGATCATCGTCGAGGCGGAATCCCTTTCCCAAGTCCGACAGGCCCTTGCCGGAAAGACCGACATCATCCTGTTGGACAATATGTCGCCCTCCCTTGTCCGTCAAGCGGTTCGCCTTATCAACGGACGGGCGATCGTGGAAGTGTCGGGCGGCGTCACCCTCAAAAACGTCCGTGCCATGGCCGCAGCGGGAGCGGATCGTATCTCCATCGGCGCCTTGACCCACTCCGCTCCGGCGACGCCGTTCAGTCTGATTCTTAAGCCGTTACGGAGTCGTCGTTCTTCGTAAACCATGACGTCCTCTGCACCGCTGACGCTCGATGACATTCGCAGCACCTTGGCGACCGTTCAACTTGGACAACGGCTCTATGTCCATCACGAAGTGCCGTCGACGAACTCCGAAGCGATGGCCCTTGCCCAAGCCGGCGCGGAGCATGGCACCGTCGTGGTGGCGGAGAGTCAATCGGCCGGCAGAGGCCGCCTGAGCCGTCAATGGCACTCCCCGCCCGGCGCAAATCTCTATTGCTCGGTGATTGTCAAAGACGAGGGGCGGACCATCGGGGACACGGAATGGCTGTCTTGGATGCCGCTCGTGAGCGCATTGGCGGCGGCGGAAGCCGTGCAAGTCACCGCTTCAATTCCCTTGTCTGTAAAGTGGCCGAATGATCTTCTGTACCAAGACCGGAAAGTCGGCGGGATTCTTTGCGAAAGTCTCCGCACACCGATTCAGGGCTCCATCGTCGTCATTGGGATTGGCATCAATGTCAACTTGCCGCAGGAGTCATTCCCCAAGGACCTTCAACAGACGGCGACTTCGTTATTCGAAATCGCCCACCGGACCATCGATCGAAACCGGCTCCTCGCTCGGCTTTTGTACGAGCTTGAGCAGGGAATCCATGAATTGACAATGCATGGACCGAGTCGCCTGCGACAGGCTTACCTGAATCGCAGTTGCACGATCGGCATACAGGTTCGCGTGATTTTGGGGGCGGAGCAAGAGATCATTGGAACAGCCGAGTCCATTTCATTGGACGGCGCGCTGCAAGTCCGTCCCCATTTCACTGCGCCGGCTGGATCACCACCTGAATTGATCGACGTCCACGCCGCGGACATCATTCACCTCCGGGAGTAAAATTTTGCATCGACTTATAGGGGAATGACGATGGCTTCTCTTTCCCCCGCTTTTCCGCACGTTGCCGGAACAATCGAGGGGGCCTTCGCCGTCAACCTTGTCGAGCCTGCGAAGACCGTCCCACCCATCGGCTCAGCCGACGAGCTGTGAAAAAACGAAATGCCGATCCAGGTCGCACCAGATCACGATATTGCCTGATTCCCGCCATCACGTCCGTGACCGTTTCACAGAGCCACTGCCCTTGTCTTGAGAAGACCCATGTCCTGACACGCGGACAGTCGTACAGGAGACGGGCCAGAATGCGGCCGACGCGGAGGTCTGGGAGAATGGCTTGGGCAACGAGGCGACGGTAGGCATCTTCGACGGCTTCCTTCTGCAAATGTTCGCCGATCAGGGATTCGGCCGCCAGAAGACCGCTCCTTACGGCATACGAGATTCCTTCCCCCGTGATGGGATCGGCGAACCCCGCGGCATCCCCGACCAGGAGGACGCGATTTTTGGCGAAGGGCCCTTTTCGCGGACGAACGGGAATGACAAAACCGTGCCGCTCGACCGACAAAGGAGAGGTGCAGCCAAGCAGGTCCACGTAGCGAGTGATCGCAGAATGAAGCCCGTGCCGCCGCCTGTCCATCGATAGGATTCCGATCGACAGATGCCGCCGTTTGGGAAAGACCCACCCATATCCTCGTGAGATAACGTCGAAGTCGAACCGCGCCGTGCCTTCAAAGCGGCGCAACCGGTCGAACGGTACAGTCACTTCGTACTCCAGCGCCGGAATGAGAAAACGGCCGTCCTCCCACCACATGGATCGCGCGACCGGACTCAGCGCCCCATCGGCGGCGACGACGAACCCGGCTCGCATCGGGCCCTTTGCAGTCAGGACCGTCACGGAATCGTCATGCGGTGACAGACTCTCGACGACGCACGACTCGTAGAGAGCCGCTCCTGCCGCTTGAGCGGCAGAGAGGAGGGCTCGGTCAAACTCCGACCTCATGACCATGGAAACAACGGGAACGGTTCGTTGCGTGACAAAAGACAGGCCGGAGGATACAAAATCGAGCCTGGCTCGATGACACTCTTGCTCAACAACGTGGCGGACGTCGATCGGCAACGATCGCATCGTTCGACCGACCAGTCCGCCGCCGCAGACCTTGTATCGAGGCAGCGGGGTTTTTTCCAAGACGGCGACTGTCATCCCTGCTCGAGCCAACTTCCAGGCGGCGCAGGCGCCGGCCGGACCGCCGCCGACTACGATGACATCATAATCATAAAGAGGCCCCATCGTCTTATTTTAGAAGAAGCCCTGTCTCAAGGCGTCACGCGACGAACGCCGCCATTTTCCACGAGCCTTGCCGAAAATATAGTAGGGGAAAGCGCGTTCCCCATGAATCGATGGGGGAGATGGCCCCTATCGCGGAAGGTTGAGCGCCCAGGTGAGCACCTTGTCGGACAGGCGGTCGGGCAGGAGTTTCACCATGAGCGCGCGAAGTTTGGCGTCGGTTCCGACCAGATACCGAGTTTTAGGCCTGGCCGCCGTCAGCGCTTTTTCGACGACGTGCGCCACGATCTCGGCGGAAATCGCCCGTTCCGCCGCTCGCTCAACCACAGTTCTGACTCCTGTCACCACTTCTCGATAGAGTTCCCGCAACTCCGGTGTCGTGTTGGCTTCCAGCTCAGCCGCCCGTTTCCCGGACTTTTCCCAAATGGGGGTGGCAATGGCGCCCGGCTCGATGATGGAGACCTGGATCCCCCACTGTTGAACTTCCAAACGCAGCGCGTCGGTGATGGCCTCCAACGCAAACTTCGAGGCTGCATAGGGCCCCATGAGCGGCATAGCCCCGCGTCCCGCGATGGACCCCATGTTGATGAGCCGTCCCCTGGCCCGTCGGATCAAGGGAAGAAACGCCTGAATCACCGCGACCTGGCCGATAACATTGACCTCCAATTGACGACGCAAATCGGGAATCGGCACTGCCTCCAACGGCCCGGCGACCGCTATGCCGGCATTATTGACAACTCCATATAATCCGTGGCTTCCGACAAACTTCTCGACTATAGCATGAGCTTTCACGATCGAGGATTGGTCCGTCACATCCAGAGAAATTGGAATGAGGCGTCCGGTCCCTCGTTCCTTCAAAACTTCTCCGTCCCGTTCTTTTCGCACTCCCGCAAAAACCACGAATCCGAGTCTGTCCAGGTGAAGGGCGCAGGCTGCTCCGATGCCGGTGGATGCACCAGTGATCAGGATGGTGTTGCCTTCGTTGATCGGCTGTTTCACATCTAACTCATCAGGCCGTGGATGGCATTCGATGGTTCGTTCACGTCAGTCAAACTTTGTAAAAATTCCCGTCGTCGAGGACCACGTTCAATACCTTCTCCCCGCTTCCACAGGCCTGTCGAATTCATCGGAGACCCTCCCGATAGGTCTTCTCAATCGGGTACGAATAGAATCGCCCGCTTCGGTGGCCGCCAAGAACGTGGTCACGGCTCCAACCACCATGCCGACCCCCAAAGCGGCTCCTATCGCCATCACGCTCGCCGCATTCACACATTGCTTTGAGGTCTGTGTCTTGGCATGGTCTATCCGACCAAGCTGTCGTGGCGACTCACGCACCTGCTTCCCGCCATCGCCCCTCATGAGACGCCCAAATCCGACACCGGCCAGAAGGACGATACCGCCGGCGATCACGCCTCTCAGAAGCGAAACTCTCGGTTCATTGGGATAAGGACGGACAAGAGTTTCTCCGCCAAGCCATTCCGTTTCCTCGCGGTTTTGCGATCGAGGCATCCTACCCCTCCTTTTCCAAACAGGCGACGGGACAGTGCAAGAACACGTCCCCGGCAGAGAGCACCTGGCGCTCGCTCTGCGTGATAGTCTTGAGCGTTGCACCGGTAAACACG
Organism: Nitrospira sp.; assembly: GCA_024331125.1. Taxonomy (GTDB): domain Bacteria; phylum Nitrospirota; class Nitrospiria; order Nitrospirales; family Nitrospiraceae; genus Nitrospira_D. The sequence goes on along the minus strand of JANDJI010000002.1, from coordinate 535,229 downwards.
TTTCGGAACTTCGTGCCTTCACGCCACGCCGGCACAACCACCCAGGTCTCGCCCCAGACGGTTTCTCCCAGGGGGAGTATCTGCGGATCGGCAATCAACCCCACCAGCAACCGGGGGATGATGGTCAACACGGTCCCTTCCGGATGCAGACGCGCAAAGGCGAACAGACGATTCGCATGAACACCCAGACACTCAAGCTTGACGTACTCCCCTCCTTGAAAGATCGGAGCATGGGCGATGCGATACCGCAGGGCTTGCGCCGTCAGATAGAACTTGATGCGGCCGTCCGCTCGGTGCGCCATCAAATCTCGAACCAGCTCAAGACGATCGGCCTCCCTGCCGGCGCGCTGATCCAACTCGGCCAGCAGATCAATTCGTTTGGCAAAATCCACCGGCCTCCGATTGTCGGGGTCAACGAGACTGAAGTCCCATAGTTCCGTTCCTTGATAAAAATCCGGCACGCCGGGCGCCGTGACCTTCACCAACAATTGGGACAACGAATTGTAAATACCGTAGCCGGCCACGACGGATTGAAACGGTAAAAAATCGTCCAGAAAGGGATTGGACGTCGTGCGATCCAACACCCGTGCGACAAACTCTTGAACCGCCTCTTCATATTCGACGTCGGGATTGATCCAACTGGTATATTGCTTGGCTTCCTTGACGGCCTTGTTCATGTACTGTTGGATGCGCTCGACGAAGGTGCGGTATCCGTCCTCATCCATCGGCTCGAACGGCCAGGCTCCCACCAGCGTCTGATAAAACAAATATTCCTCGTTCCGCCCGGGGACCGATTCCCCTCCCACCTTTCGTTTGAAACCTCGATTCAGCTTGTGCCATCGAAGCACATGGTCCTTCCACTGTTTTGGCATCTCCGACAAGACGTGGAGTCTGGCCCTCATGTCCTCGCCTCGTTTGGTATCGTGCGTCGCGGTGGCGGAGAGGGAACCGGACCAACGGTGCTGCCGCACCTTCAGATGATCGTGCATCAACCCCGGCGTGATACCGAACTGTCGGGGATCGCTTCCCACTTCATTGAGAGCGATAAATCGGTGAAATCGATAAAACGCCGTATCCTCGATTCCCTTCGCCGCCACGGGGCTCGTCGTCTGCTGGAATTTCGTCACGAACCTGAGTCGCTCTTTTCCGACGACTTGGTCGTGGCCACGCGGCTCCAGCAGGAGATCGCGCACAAAGTCAAAGACCAGACCGCTCATGGTGGGGTTGCGTCGCTTGGCCTTACTGACGGCCTCCCAAATAAAGCTTCGATCCCGCGCCGGCACCTCGCCCGTCCCGTCCGTAATATAGGTTCGATAAACGGGAAAGCAGGCGATGATCTCCTGAATGGCATGGGTCAGGCTGTTGAGCGTGAAGTCCCGCGAACGGCGGTTTCGTTCTGACAGGCGATTCAATTGATACCCGAGAACGTTCAATTCGCCGGCCATGGCGGCCTGCATGATGACCTGTTTGCAGTGACACGTCATTTCTTCAAACGATTCGTGTGTGCCGGTGAAACGCCTATAGATTGTGTCGAACGCCCGTTCGTTCGAACGGTCGATAAAAAGCTGATTGATCCAGCTCAAAAAATCATAGCCGGTCGTTCCATACACCGGCCAGTTCGCCGGCAACTCCTCGCTCACCCCCAAAATTTTTTCAACGACGACGTACAACGGACGTTCCACCTCCGGCAAACCGCTTCGCAGTTCGGCGTTGGCCCATCGCTGCAATTTGTTCAAGTAATCGGCCGGATCATACAATCCGTCCACGTGATCGATGCGAAGTCCCGTGACGGCGCCTTCCTTCATCAACCGGAACAGCAATCGATGCGTCTCATGGAACACGGCCGGATCTTCCATGCGAATGGCGGCCAGCTCGTTGATGTCGAAGAATCGACGATAATTGATCTCCTCGGACGCCACCCGCCAATAGGCCACTCGATAAGCCTGATCGTTCAAAATCGCGTCCAACGTGTCGAAGCTTCGAGGATCATCCTTGTCTCCGTTGATCAGGCGCACGTTTTCCTCGACAAACGCGCGAATCGTCGTGCTGGATTCCATCAGTGTCGCGAGCCGGCGCGCGATGATGCCCTTTTCACGGTACCGTTCGGCAACCAGTTCGGGATCTTGCTCAAGGCGGGACGGCAAGTGCTTCAGCGCCGTCATGATGCTCTGAAGCTCCATGAGGGCCGAATCCTCCGCCCCCAATTCTTGAATCAAAGACGGCAACCGATGCCCCAAAATCAACGCCCACGTCTTGGGGGCGACCGGTAATCGATGGTCGTAATAGCGGATGCTGAAGGCCCCGGACTCATAACAAAGCCGCAACTCCTGATTCTCCAAGACCGTCCCATATTGGTCGCCCAAAATCGGGAGCAGCACCTTGTTCCGCAACTCAGGCTTGAGGGGATTCCAATCGATGTCGAAGAACGAGGCGTATCGCGAGCTGGGACCGTTCTCCAGCACATCCCGCCACCAGCCGTTGATCTGTCTGGCGACACCCATATGATTCGATACAACGTCCAACAACTGCCCCATCCCGTGGCGGCGCAGGGCCTCGACCAAAGTCCGATAGTCTTCTTCCGTCCCAAGCTCGGGGTTCAATGCCGTCGGATCGACGACGTCGTACCCGTGGGGACTCCCCGGCACGGCGGTGAAATAGGGCGAACAGTAGAGATCCGTGATCCCGAGACTGTGCAAATACGGCACGATGCGGGCCGCGTCGAGAAAGGTGCACCGTTGATTCAATTGAACCCGATACGTCGAGACGGGGACACGCGGATGAGAAATGGATGGCGGAACATGACCGGGCCGTCGGCCGTTCGGCTCACCGGCCTGATGGTTCCTCGGCTCATCACGTTGACCTTGCAGCGGCGCCGTCACGATATCGAATATGTCAGACTCGGCGGGCTTCGATCAATGGAAGAAACACAGGCGTGTCGAGATCGGCGTCGATTCCCCGTCGCTCATGAGGACCCGAGACCGCCCGGTCTTGCCGGAAACGACGTTTCCTCTGTAAACACGGCCGCCGTGTAGGGCGGAATTGTCAACGAAAATCCCCGCCCGTCGATCGTCAGTTCTCGCGGCAACGAATCTTCTTCTCGTCTCCCAAAGTCGGCCGATCCCGCATCGAGTCGTTTATACCAACGTCCCGCCGGAGCCGTCAGTGTCAGCTTCACCGGCGCACGGTTAAAACCGCATATGAGCAACGTTTCGTCGCAGTCCTTCGACCGACAGTGCATCAGCAACACCCGATCGGATTCAAACGCTTGGACCTGGTGGCGTAGATGCTCGTTGTCACCGGCTCCCAACGACGGAACGGTCCTGCGCAGTTCGATCAACGCCTTGGTCCATCGAAGCAGGTCTTTCTGCCGTTCGGTGTGCCGTTCCCAATCAAGCTTGGACCGTTCAAACGTCTCGACCGCCTGCGGATCGGCGATCTCCTCCGGCTTCCATCCGAAATGGGCAAATTCCCGACGTCGGCCCTGCCGCACCGCTTCGATTAACACGGAGTCCCCATGTTCGATGAAATAATGAAACGGGGCCGTTTCGCCATATTCTTCCCCCATAAACAACAGCGGGATATTTGGAGCCAGCAGCACCAAGGCGCGGGTGACAAACAAAGCTTCAATGGGAAGAATGGTGCTCAGCCGATCCCCCGCGGCCCGGTTTCCGATCTGATCGTGATTCTGAGCGAACACGATGAATTGCGACGGGCGGCAATGGCGGGAAGAACTCCCATGCCGCCGCCGGCGATAGGGTGAATAGCGTCCCTGATAGACGAACCCCTCCCGCACGGCGTTTGCGAGATCCTTTAGACCGTGGAAATCTTGATAGTAGCCGGTTCGTTCCCCGGTCAAAACCACGTGCAGCGCATGGTGAAAATCGTCGTTCCATTGCCCGTCCAGACCAAAGCCTCCGACAGTCGGTGGATCAATGAGCCTGGTATCATTTAAATCACTTTCAGCGACGACATGCACGTGCCGATCGAGTCGCTCGGCTTGAGCATGAACGGCCGCCGCCATGTCTTTCAGAATGTGACTCGGGCTGACATCATAGATACCGTGCACGGCATCCAGCCGCAGACCGTCGATGTGATATTCCGTCACCCAATAGAGCGCGTTGCTGATGAAATAGTGCCGTACCGGATCACTGTCCGGCCCGTCGTAATTGATGGCGGCTCCCCAGGGGGTTTTATACCGATCGGTAAAGTACGGGCCGAAATCGGCCAGGTAGTTGCCCTCCGGCCCAAGATGGTTGTACACCACGTCGAGCATGACGGCCATTCCCATCGCGTGGCAGGCGTCCACAAGCCGTTTCAATCCTTCTGATCCTCCGTAACTTGCCTGAACGGCGAACGGGTGGGTTCCGTCATAGCCCCAATTCCGATGACCGGGAAACTGCGCCACCGGCATCAGCTCAATGGCCGTCACTCCCACCGTTTCCTTGAGATAGGGCAAGCGAGCAATGATCGCCTCGAACGTGCCTTCAGGGGTGAAGGTTCCGACGTGGAGTTCATAGATAATCATGTCTTCCATGGGGAGTCCACGCCATGTGCGGTCCGTCCATTGAAACGCGTCGTGATCCACCACGGCGGACGGCCCATGCACGCCGTCCGGTTGAAAGCGAGAGGCCGGATCGGGACGCTCGAGCGTGCCATCGAGGAGATAGCGATACCGGGTCCCTGCGGCGACACCGGCGACGGCGGCCTGGAAATAGCCGTCTCCTTCGGGCTGCATCGGCACCGTGCTCGGATCCTCGTCCGGGAATCGAATCGCCACGGACGAGGCATGCGGAGCCCACACACGAAACCGCGTCAAGTCCAGGCCTATTCGATTCGCGCCGATATCAAGCGACCACTCATAGCTCGACATGAGAGACTCACGTGTTTGCATGGCAAGCGGTTGTCGTTGTGCAATTGTTCCGAAGTGACCCGGCGTCTTGTGCGCGACGGCGGCGGCATATTATACATACGACAAACCATGAATCGCCGTCTTCAGAAAAAAAGATGAGAGTGTGGCCCGGAAAACCCTATCCCCTCGGCGCCACGTGGGACGGGCAAGGAGTCAACTTTGCGCTGTTTTCCGAACACGCCACGGCCGTTGAACTGTGCCTGTTCGACGGCCCCAAACACACGAAGGAATCTCTGCGGATTCGGTTGGAAGAACGCACCGACCAAATTTGGCACGTCTATATTCCAGGGCTCTGGCCGGGCCAACATTACGGCTATCGAGTCCACGGCCCGTACGCGCCGGAAGAGGGCCATCGGTTCAATCCGGCAAAACTGTTGATTGATCCCTACGCCAAATCCATCGCCGGAACGATCGAGTGGTCCGACGCGATGTTCGGCTACCGGATCGGCGATCCCCAAGCCGACCTGTCGATCGACCTACGGGACAACGCCGCGAACATTCCCAAATGCGTCGTCATCGACCCGGCCTTTTCATGGGGCGGAGACACGCAGCTGAAGACGCCCTGGGACAAAACCATCATTTATGAGCTGCACGTGAAAGGCTTCACGGCACGGCATCCGAACGTGCCGGAATCCATGCGCGGCACCTACGCGGCATTGACGACTCCGGCCGTGTTGGATTATTTGCTCGAGCTCGGTGTGACAGCCGTCGAACTGTTGCCGGTCCATCATTTCGTCCGCGATCGACACCTGGCGGAACGCGGACTGACGAACTATTGGGGGTATAACACAATCGGTTTCTTCGCGCCGGACATTCGCTACGCGGTTTCTCCTGTCGACGCCCACCATGTACGCGAATTCAAAACCATGGTCAAGACGCTGCACAGCGCCGGAATCGAGGTCATTTTGGATGTCGTGTACAACCACACCGCGGAGGGCAATCACCTGGGCCCCACGTTGTCGTTCCGTGGCATCGACAACCTATCCTACTACCGACTTGTCCCAGACAACCGCCGGTTCTATATGGACTACACCGGTTGCGGCAACACGCTCAACGTCACGCATCCTCGGACGCTGCAACTCATCATGGACAGCCTGCGATATTGGGTCGTGGACATGCACGTGGATGGATTTCGTTTCGACCTCGCGTCCGCCCTTGCGCGCGAGCTGCACGCCGTCGATCGATTGAGCGCCTTTTTCGACATTCTGCATCAGGATCCGATTCTCTCCCAGGTCAAACTCATCGCCGAACCATGGGACGTCGGCGAAGGCGGGTATCAAGTGGGCAACTTCCCGGTCGGCTGGGCCGAATGGAACGGCAAATATCGAGATACCATTCGACGGTACGTCAAAGGCGATGGAGGGCAAGTGGGGGAATTGGCCTATCGCCTCACCGGCAGCAGCGACCTGTACGAGGCCAGCGGCCGCCGGCCGTTCGCCAGCATCAATTTCGTGACAGCGCACGACGGATTCACACTGCATGATCTGGTGTCCTACAACCACAAGCACAATGAAGCCAACGGCGAGGACAACCGCGACGGCACCGATGACAACCTCAGTTGGAACTGCGGGGCGGAAGGGCCGACGAATGATCCGACCGTCAAGGAACTGCGCGAACGGCAAAAACGAAATTTCCTGGCGCTGCTGCTGCTTTCCCAGGGAGTTCCAATGTTGTGCGGCGGTGATGAAATCGGCCGAACCCAGCACGGCAACAATAACGCGTATTGTCAAGATAACGACGTCAGTTGGTACGATTGGAAACTGGACGCGACGAAGCGGGACCTCCTGTCTTTCGTGCGCAACCTGATCGCTTTCCGCAAACGACATCCGGTCTTGCGGCGGCGACGTTTCTTTCAGGGACGTCGGCTCAGAGGGTCGGAGGTCAAAGACCTCTCCTGGTTCAGGCCGGACGGCAAAGAAATGACCGACGAGGATTGGAACGCCGGCTACGTCAAGTCGCTCGCGCTTCGACTCGCCGGAGACGCGATCAGCGAAACCGATGAAAAAGGACGTCCCATTGTCGACGATACCATCCTGGTCTTGTTAAACGCCCATCATGAGCCGCTTGCGTTCACACTCCCCGCTCACAAACGAGGGGTTCGTTGGCGTCCTGTCTTCGACACGTCCGCTCAGCCGAACGCCAAAAATCCCGTCGTCGTGTTCAAGGGAGGGGAGCGGTACGATCTCCAAGGCCGATCGATCGCCGTCCTGCGACTCGGCGATCAATAGCCCACCGCGTCTCTTGCCGCTCCTATTTGGCGATCGTGATGGGCAGACCCTGCACCTTCGCCACGTCCGTGACGGTCATTTGGTAGAGTTGGCTCATCAACTCGAAGGCTTCACGATTCCATCGTTGGACATCCCCCTGTCCCTCCGCACGGTCGTCGATGGCATACCAGCGCCCCTCAAGTTCCGCAGCAAACACGGTGCTGTTCGGTCTCGTATCGGACTCGACGATGGCGAGAGTCTTGACCGGATTGCGACGCACGGCCCCGCTGCGCGGATCCGGTTGGACATCGAATTCCGGCTCCGCCTCGATTCCCCTGGCCAAGAATTCAAGCATGGCGTTGAAGCTGCGGAGCTTGATTTGGCCATGCCAGGAATAGTCTCCTCCCGGATAATTCGGACGGATATCGACAAGGACGTAGTTGCGCGGATATCGCTCCGCCTTGAAATTGAGTCTCCGACGCTCTTCATTCGGTAACAACGTCGGATCGTAATTCGTAATTGCCAGCCGCCCGACGACACGTTTTGTCAGACGGGGGGGGCCGTTTGCATCGTGTCCCCATTGATACCCCTTGTCGATGGCCCGCGAAGTCATCGGATGGTCAAGTGGAAGCGGCCAGATGTCTTCAAATGTGAGAAAGCCGACATGGAGGTGGCGGGCCAGATTCAATGCGGAGAGATGCAGCACTCTTTTTCTGAACTCCCGATATTCGTCCGCCCGATGCGGCATGTTCAAGTAGAACGTTCTTTTTCCTCCTTCTTCTACGGCCAGTCCGCGTCCCATCAGCCTGAGCACGATCGCCGGCTCGACGCCTTGAGCCAATAGAAAATCGAGTTGCGTTTCGTCCATGGGCGTCAAAATTCGTTTGGTAAATTCCTCTCCCTGTACAGGGACAATGCTCACGGTCGGGTTTTCCGCCACGGTGGCTCCGAGATTGAACAGAAAGAAATTTCTGGCGAATACCGGTCCGCTCGGCGCAAATAATTGGGAACCGAATCCGGCATTGGATCGAAAGTCGAACGTCGCGGCGACGTTCGAAATCGCCGTAAAGTGGCGCGGTTGTCCCTGTTTAGCCCGCCCGATGTTCAGCAGAAGCATCTCGGCCTCGACCGCATTAACCGTGCGGTCATATTCGATCACCGCTCGATGCATCGCCACCGGCGACAGGCAACCGGTGAGCCCCATCGTTGCAACCATTCCGTACAGCAGGTGCCGAATCATAACCCTCCTCTCCCGTGTGATGGGTCTTTCAGGATCATGACGGAAAGCCGTATCGCCGACCCGTCACCGGATCGAACAGATGCAACGCCTCCCGCCCCGTTTCGACGACGACGGCTTCTCCGATCTTGGGAAGATATCCTGGGATCGTAACGCCGACGATCGTGACGGCTTTGTCCGAGTCGGACAGTTCCACCGTGACCCACGCGATAGGCCAGGCTGGTTCCACCAACCTGACGATCCCTTGCACGGCCCGCCCCGTTTTCTCCTCGGTTGCCGGACCGACCGCGATGTCTTCCGGCCTGACTCCGACGGTCACCATTCGCCCCGGCGCAATCGTCGATGTCTCAGTCGGCAACGGAAAGCGCAATGGTCCGGCCGTGATCGTTCCCTCCTCCATCCGCGCGTCGAACAGATTCATCGGCGGATACCCCACGAAACCGGCGACAAAGACGTCGGCCGGTCTGTCATAGACCTCCCGAGGATTGCCGACTTGCCGGAGCGCCCCTCCATGAAGCACTCCGAGCCGATCACCCATCGTCAGAGCCTCGCTTTGATCGTGCGTCACGTAAACGGTCGTCACCTTGAACTTTTCATGGAGACGTCGTAGTTCGGCCCGCATGGCGGCCCGCAACTGAGCGTCGAGGTTGGACAAGGGTTCATCCAGCAAGAACAGTCTGGGTTTTCTGATCAACGCCCTTCCAAGGGCCACCCGTTGCCGTTGCCCGCCCGACAACTCTTGCGGTCGCCGATCCAACAGTGTGTCGAGCCCCAAAACTCCGGCCATCCGCCGTACTTCGTCTTCGATCATGGCCCGGTCGAGTCGACTTGTTTTTTTCTGAACGCGAAGCGGGAAAGACAGATTGTCACGGACCGTCATGTGCGGATAGAGCGCGTAGGTTTGAAACACCAACGCCACGTCCCGCTCCCGCGGATCCAGATCGGTGATGTCTCTGCCGTCGAACAAGATGCGGCCGGACGTCGGCCGATCCAACCCCGCCAGCAGATGCAAGAGGGTCGATTTTCCGCAGCCGGACGGCCCGACCAGAACGAAAAATTCTCCATCCTCCACCGTCAGATCCAGCGAATAGAGGATCGCCGCAGTCCCGATTCGCTTCTCCAGCCCCTCGATACGCATCTCGGTCATCCTGTCATCCCTTCACGCTTCCGGCCGTCAGTCCTCCGATAAGATGCCGGCTGAAGAAGGCCGCGAGTCCCGCGACCGGCAGCGTCACGATGATCGACGCCGCGGCAAGGTCTCCCCAGGGAATGTCATGGAGCCCCGGAAACAATGCGATCGCCACTGGGGCGGTTCGCGCCGTATCGCTCGCCGTCAGCGTCAAGGCGAACATGAACTCATTCCATGAGTGGATGAACGTCAATAATCCCGCCACCGCCAATCCGGGTCTCGCCGGCGGAAGCACCACGGTCAGCAAAGCCTTGAGCGGGGTGCAGCCGTCGACGCGCGCAGCATGATACAGCTCACGGGGCAATTGTCGGAACGCGACCGTCAGAAGCCAAATCGTCAACGGAAGCGCATGGACCGTGTGCGCAAGCCCCAGGGCGATCAGGCTGTCCCGCAACCCCATCTCCCGCATCGTCAGATACAAAGGACTGATGATCGCGATCGGCGGGAACATCGAGGCCATGAGTATCGCCCCCAGAATCATCGGCCGTCCCCTTATCGGCAACCGGGCCAAAGCGAACGCGCAACACGAACCGAGCATGAGGGCGAGGACGGTCGTGCCCGTCGCGACCACCGCACTGTTGATCAGGGCTTGAACCAGCGACGAGTGGAACAACACTCGCTCGTAATGCGCCGCAGTCAACCGCGTCGGGACAAGAGGGGGCAATCGCACCAATTCCTCGTCCGGCTTCACGGACGCGAGGATCTGCCAACCGAGCGGGCCGAGGCAGAACATCGCGACGACCACCAGCAGGCAAACGTTCCGTCCCGCGGCAGCAACGTTCCAACCCGCCCAGTGATCGCGGCAGGCAAGTTCCCGATTCATCACGTTGTGTCCCGCATCCGTCGCCGCAGCAACAGTACATAGAAGGAAGACAGGATCGCCGAAATCAGGAACATCGCCGTCGCCAGCGCGGAGCCATACCCTAATTGCAAGGACTGAAAAAGAGTTTTGTAGGCATAGATCGAGAGTGTTTCCGTGGTGTTGCCCGGTCCTCCACCGGTCAACACGTAGACCGCGTCGAACACACGCACGGCGTCCATGGTTCGAAATACCAGCGTGATCAGGATAACGGGCGTCAGCAACGGCAACGTGATCGACCGAAATCCGTCCCACCATCCCGCGCCGTCGACCCGCGCGGCGGCACGCAGTTCCCATGGTAAGGCCTTTAATCCGGCCAGCAACATCAAAGCGGCGAAGGGAGTGGTCTTCCACACCTCCATGATGACGGCCGCATGGATGGCCCAACGAGGATCAGCCAGCCAATCGATCGGCACGGTGATGCCGATGCGGGCCAACACGTAATTGAGAAGACCATAATCAGGTTGATACAGCCACAGCCACATCTGAGCAGACACGACCGTCGGAACGGCCCAGGGCACGATGGCGACGGTTTGAGCCAGACGACCGAATCGTGTTCGTTCATCGGTCAGAGCATCCAGAAGCAACGCGAGCCCCAATCCGATCGGCAGTTCCAGTCCCACCGAAAGGCCGGTGAAATAGAGGGTCGTTCTGAGGGTGGCCCAGAACCGTTCGTCACCGAGCAGGTCCAGATAGTTTGCGAGCCCGACGAATTCGTCCACGCCGAAAATCGGCAGGCGATGTCGCAGACTCAGCCAGAGCGCCGCTCCGATCGGAGCGAGCGCCATGAGCGAGACCAGCGTCATTGCCGGAGCGACGAACGCATACCCCCAGATCCGTTCGGAGAGGTTCCATCCAGGTCCGTCGGATTTTTGACCGTTGAAATCGGCAACCTTCATGGTTCGCCATCCGCCGATGCCCTCGCAAGTCTCGGCAAGAGCCAATCTCCCTGGCGGCGAACCGCCCGAAGCACGTCGCGGGGATCCTTCGTCCCGACTACCAGCGCGCTCAATTCGGGCTGTGCTGCTTGAGACAGCAAGAGATAATAGGGCGTGATCGGCCTGGGCCTTGCGCTTAGAAAAATGGGAAACAGGTCCTTGAAGATCGGTTTCGCGTCCAACATCGTTTGCTCGGCATACAGAGCGATTCTTGTCGGATTGTAGCCGAGTTCCATGGCCATCCGGCGCTGGACGTCCGGGGACGTGAGAAACCCAATGAGGTCGCGCGCCTCCTTTTGATGGGGCGAGTGTTTGGCGACCGCCAGCAACCATCCGCCCAAGACCGAGACGCCGGAAAAACCAGGAAAGGCAGGAATGGGCACGACGCCAATCTTTCCTCGGACCGGCGATCCTTCGCGTTGCAACAGCGACCAGGCGTACGGCCAGTTTCGCATGAACAGGGCTCGTCCCTCGCCGAACAATAGACGGGTCGAATCTTCATCGGCCATGCCGATCGAAAGGGGCGAGATCTTGTATGTCCAGACCAGATCGCGCAAGAATTGCAAGCCCTCCTCGGCCCGATCGCGATCCCCCGCCCACAGATCGCTCCCGTTGCTCCTGAGCACTTCAAGGGTGACGCAGACCAGCCCTTCGTATTGCTTTCCTTGCCACACAAAGCCGACCAATGTGGGATCCCGTTCCGCATCAAGGACCAGCCGAGCCGCGCGAAGCAGTTCCGGCCACGTTCTCGGAGAATCAAGGGCGTACCGTTCCAACAAATCTTTACGATAATAAAGGACTCCGGCGTCGATATACCACGGCACGGCATAGAGCTCGCCATCCCATGTCGCAGCCTCGATCGGTCCAGGAAAAAAGTCTTCCCGCCGTATCGTCGGCGGCAAATCATCCAGAGGCGCAATCCACCCCGCTTTGGCGAATTCCTGAACCCAAATCACGTCCAGACTCAGCACGTCGAACGGAGCGCGTCCGCCGTCGAGATTCATGGTGTAATACTGGTGCTGTTGATCAGAAGAAGACGGCAGCACCTCTTCCCGCACGGTCACGCCGGGATGCCGTCGTTCGAATTCCCGCAGCAGGCCGGTCAACATGCGTTCGTCGCCGGAGAGTCGCCCGTGCTTAAAGATCAGAACCGTCGAGGCTGCATCAGGTGCATCATCCCTCTGCGTGCAGCCGAGGACCGACATCAAAAACAGCAGAATCCATGCTCGCGTCATCACATGTGCCGCAAATCGTCAGGCGATCGGTCGCGTCCTCGGCCGGACAACGTTCGTTCGAGATAGTCTTTGGCCAAATCCTTGGCGCCGAGCCCGAATGCCAGACAGGCGGCGAACACGATCCCGCCGAACGTAATGCCGAACCCGACGATCACCACGCTGGCCGCAATGCCCAATTCTTCCAGCGCCATGGCAAGCGCGAACAACCGGACTCCCCATCGAGACAGGCTGGCGATCAATCTGGCCGGGGGAAGGCCGGCGTTGACCGCCGCGATCAAGACCCCCTGGGAAATAAAATTCGACAGCAGATAGCCAACGATCAGAATCACGGCGGCGATCAACACGTGGGGAATATAGGCCAAGAGCGATTGGGCGAATTGATTGATCGGTTTGAGATTGAGCGCGCCCAGTCCGGCAATCACCGCGAAGAGCACAATGACCCAATAGGTCATGCGTCCCACGATCTGCGAGGGGTCGGACTTGACTCCTCCACGGCCCAACGCCGCGTTGACGCCGAGTCGATCGCACAAATGATCCAACCTCACGACCCGCAGCAATCGCTCGACGGCGTGCCCCAGCGCCCAGGCCATGGCGAATCCGACTCCGATAATGATGGCCATCGCCAAGACGTTGGGCAAAATCGCCAGGACTTGCCGGCCCAAGTGCTCCAACGGCGCAAGCAACGCCTTGTCAAAAAAGTCCTGCATGTCCGCCTCCCTTCTTGCCGTCCACACCGCCGACGTTTATGAGCGTGGCCGGCCGCTCCAACGATCGACGAGATAGGATTTCCGTTCTTCGAACGCCAGACACAATTGCTCGACTCTCCTCTCCGCTTCGGCGGACGTGAGTCCCTGGGTCTCCAGCACAAAGGTCGCCGTCCGTCCCAGATACAGCGGCGTGAGGGCCTTCAACAGATGCTCGCGGGGCATCACACGGCCATGATAGGCCACGGCCGCCTCATAAATGACGCGGACCCAAAGATCGTCCGGAATGCGAAACTCGACGGGAGAAGCCGCTCGGAGCGGCGACAACTCCGCGACGATCTCCCGCCCCAACATCTGTTCCCAAATGGGAGCCAGATCGTCCATGCCCTGCCGAAACGCGTGAATCATTCGATCCACGTTCACGTGAACCGGCTCGACGCCTACTTCATATTGAAACCCGAAGATCTTGACCGGCACCGAGCCATTTTGCGCCAACCAGACCCCATGATGTTCCTCCATCAACGCGAACAAGGCCCCCAGGACTTGCATCAGCATGGCGGCCAAATCGGCGGACGGGTCCTTGGGATTGTGAATTTTGGCGCCGAGAAAACTCTGGCAGACACGGGCGCCGCTCGCAATGGCCTCCGTCGTCATCCAAATATCGATGCCGAATCGCGCCACGTCCGACTCCCAGACGTGCTGGTCCAAATAATGCTCGGCCAGCCGGCCGGAAAACCCGAAATCGCCGCCGATCGGCTGTCTGATTCGCTGGCCATAGAGCGCTCTCGTAAGTGGATAGACGATGCTGTTTGTAATGGTCCCGTCGTACTTGTGGCGCAGATAGTAGGGAGCGACATAGTCGTAGTGCTCGTCGAGAACGGGTCGCAAGAGCAGTTCGATCCATTCGGGCGTGATGCTCCGCAAATCAGAATCAACCACCGCGCAGGCCTTCGCGTTGAGCCGGCGCGCAATCTCGAAAATCGTCCGGAACGCGCTGCCTTTCCCCGGAATTCCGTGATAAGGCGTGATGATCTTTTGCAGCCGGCTTTGTTGATCGCTGATGAGTAGGGCGCCGTAGTCGACGATCGACCGTGCAACGACCTCGGTCGTGCCGTCGGACGATCCTCCGTCTGAATTCACGAGCACGGCCCGTCGCTCGGGAAAGTATTTCGCCAGGCCCGCGCTGACGGCCCGCACCACGTGGCCGATCGTGTCGGCGTTGTTGTAGCTGGGAATGCCGACCAGAAGATCGGCCTGGCGGATGTCGGACAATCTGGCTTCCGTCTCTTCGGCGAGAGAGACCGAAGGTTTGGCTGATTGCGTGTCCTGCGTTTTCATTTGGTGGGATCCCATTGATGGTCCTCTTCCACCGCGTTCATCAGACGGTCAAAAATGTCCGGAACCGCCGCCGCCACTCGGCTCCAATTGGAAATCATCGGGACTCCCAACGGGTCCTTCTGGAACACGTCCGAGGCCAGTTTGATTCCTTTGAGAAACGTCTCGACGGCGGTTCTCTCGGCATGTCGGTCGAACCTCAAACTGTTGATGGCCGCGCTGTCTTCGTACCGGCGAATGGCTTCTTCGGCCAATCGAAGATAGGTGGCCCGCAACGTCTTCAGCTCCGCGTCGCCGAGCACCACTCCCAGGCTGGACAAATGGCGGAACAACGACTTCGAAATATCCACCGTCATTTTGAGGAGGCCCTTTTCAGGATCATCGGCGGACAGCGTCTGATGCTTGTGTTCGTATGCGTCCGCGATGTCCGCCTGACAGACGCGCCGCAACGCACAATTGCGAAAGACTTCGGCCAGAATCCCGATTTCCAACCCCCAATCGCCCGGAATCCGATTGACCCACGCAAGATCGCGCACCATAGCGAATTCCCCCGCGAGCGGATAGCGGAAACTGTCCAAAAACGTCAGCAACGGCTGGTCTCCCACCAGTTGCTGCAATGAGCGGATGACCGGCGTGAAAAACAGTCTGGTCACGCGCCCGTGCAATCGATCCGTGACACGACTGTAATAGCCTTTGCAAAATTCATAGCCTAAATTGGGATTGGCCACCGGATAACACAGCCGCGCCAGGTATTCCCTCCTGTAGCTCACGATGTCGCAGTCGTGCAGAGCGATCACCTGGCTTTGACGGCGGGCCAGTACATACCCGAAGGCGAGCCAGCATGATTGCCCTTTCCCCGGCAATCCGACGTCGATTTCCCGCTCAACCAATGTTTTCAGAAGATCTTGAATGTGTGCGCCGTCGATCCAGACGAGTCGAACGAATTGCGGGAGCACCTTGAAGTACTCACGGGCGCGACGAAATTCAAGAGGCGACGCGCGTCCCAGCGCGACCACGATCTCGTTCACATACGATACCCGCTTCAATTCCGCCACGATTCCTGACAGCGCGGGCCCCTCGAGTTCGGAATAGAGGCACGGCAACACCAGCGCAATCGGGTTGACGGTGCGATACTGTTCGAGTTCGTGTTCCAGCCGATCCACGTTGGGAGCACCCAGGCGATGGAGCACGCTGACCACTCCGTTTTGAAAGAAATCCGCCATTCGATTCTCCCTTCAACTGTTGAAGTCACTTGTTCATGAGACCGAACGCCGCGGCTCATTCACTCGGAGAGCCAGCATCGCATAATTGCCCGGCCGATCCCAGTCTGATTTGTACCTCTCTCTCCTAGGACATTTCAAATTTAGCCGGCCGTTCGAGAAGCGGAAACGTAAGCCCTCCCTTTTATCGATTCTTTCCGTCGTCTAAAATCACGAAAAACGCGCCTCTTCGCGCGTAGAATGGGTTGCAAGGCGGCCCGACGATCAAGGGCGATGAAGAAGAGATGAATAAGAACGGAACATCTTCGTGGAGCATGGTCGTCTTTACGGATTTGGACGGCACCCTCTTGAACAGCCGGACCTATCGGTTCGACGAGGCGGGCGAGGCGGTGGACGCCCTGCATGCCCGTGGGATTCCGCTCGTTCCGGTTTCAAGCAAGACCAGAGCGGAGATGGAACCGATCCGCTCTCAACTGCGCAATGCTCACCCGTTCATCGTGGAAAACGGAGGCGCCGTGTTTATTCCGGCGGAGTATTTCTCGTTCCCTCTTCCCGCCACCGGGACTTCCGGTCCTTATCGCGTCGTCGAATTCGGCACCCCCTATCCCCTACTTCGCAAAGCATTGAAAGAAATCGAACGTGAAGTCGGCCTGCCCCTCACTGGATACGGCGACTTGTCAGCCGATGGCGTTGCGTCACGAACGGGCCTGTCTTCCGGGGAAGCGGCCTTGGCCAAACAACGAGAGTATGACGAGCCGTTTTTCATCGAAGGCAACCGTCGCATCCCCCCTGAACTTGCTGCTGCCATCAAGAGACGCGGCCTGAACTGGACCACGGGAGATCGCTGCCATCACTTGATGGGGGATCAAGACAAGGGACGCGCCGTTCTCCGTCTCATTCAATACTATCGCCAGGCAGCCGCGGACCATCACCACAGGCTCACGACGGTCGCCGTCGGAAACAGCCTCAATGACCTGCCGATGCTGGCCGCCGTGGACAGGCCCATCCTCGTCCGGCAAGCGGACGGTTCCTATGCCCCCGGCGTTGATCTGCCCGGACTCATTCGAGCCCCCGCGCCCGGGCCGATCGGATGGAATCAGGCCATCCTTTCTTTGCTGCGTTAACGGTTTGTCCGATCGACTTGCAAACCGGTTTGAAACTACCCGTGAGCGAGGCTCCCACGGTTCGTCTCTTTACCCGGCCTTTTCCCAAGGCAGCACAATTCGCCGGAGTCTTTCCTCCATCGCGCTGACGGCAGATCCAGGAAAAAGCGGGCGACTTAGCGGAGTGCGCGCGTTGTTTCCGGTGTTCCGTCAAGACGGTGAACCAGAAACCGCAGCACGTCCTCCACTTCGCTTTGATGCTTGACATAGTACCGTGCTTGAGATTGGGGATGGTACCCGACACGGACCCCCAACGTCAGCCCTTCCTGCATGGCGAAGACCGTTTCGTCGGTTTCATCGTCCCCGATAAAAAACAGCCCCGTACAGTGGAGATGATTCATAAGGGCGAACGAAGCCTCTCCTTTTCCAGGACTTCCGGGAGGAAGAAGATTGACGGAAGCTTTGCCCGGTATCATTCGCGGAGAGGGAGTCAAACGCTCGGCCGTATGAACCAACTCGCGTTCGAGGGCGCCCGGATCATCGACTCCTCGATAATGAAGAGTCAAACTATACCGTTTGTTTTCGATCACGACGCGGGCGTCGGCGAAAAACCGAGCCTTGGTCCCTTCCAATTGTTTCACCCACCCCGAACAGATGAGATCCATGTCATTCAGCACGGCGGCCGGCGTCAGCGGGCTTTCGGCTCCATGGTTTCCGATCAGATGGGGCACCGCTCCATTGACGCGCGGCGCCAGGTCGTCGAGCGCCCTTCCCGATACCACGGCACAGGGCACGCGCCGGGCCAGTTCCCGCAGCCATTCGTGCATGGTCGGCGAAAGTTTGACGCTCCCGCGCTCGGATGAGATTTTCGCCAGGGTTCCGTCAAAGTCGAACGCGTACAGTACGGACCGGTTGATCATCTTTCTGAGGGCGTCGCGCCCTTCATCCGACAAGAGATAGGTCATGTCCGTCCTCCGGCCGTCGTCCCGATACTCCGGCCGCCCATTTCTCGCGCAAGACGGGCCCGCTGTCTCATGCGGGCCGCGTCCATCAGCATCCGGCCCGCCCAGCGATACACGTTGAATTCCTGAACGATCCCGCGAAGGCTGCGCATTCTGGCCCGTTGCTCGACTCCGGACATCGTCAAGGCGACGTGCATGGCAGCCGCGCATTGATCGATGTTGTAAGGATTGACGATCAGCGCCTCCACCAACTCGGCCGCCGCTCCGGTAAACTGGCTCAGAATCAACACCCCCTGCTCGTCGTCCCTTGCGGCGACGAATTCTTTGGCGACCAGATTCATGCCGTCGTGCAAGCTGCTCACGATGCACAAGTCGGCCGCCCGATAATACAGGGCAATCTGTTCCGGCTCATGGTGCTCGATCTTGAGAACGATCGGCCGATAGCCGTCCCGGCCGAACCGTCGGTTGATGCGGTCCGCCGATGTCTGGACTTGTTGTTCCAGTTGTCGATACTCGTCGATTTTGGACCGGCTGGGAGCGGCCACTTGCAGGAACGAGAACCTGCCGATCCACTCCGGTTGAAGCTCGAGCAGCCGTTCGACCGCCAAGAATCGTTCGAGAATGCCCTTCGTATAATCCAACCGTTCGACGCCGACTCCCAATCGATGTCCATGAGGAAACCCATATATCGCGCGGACGTGCGTCCGGCACGTCTCCACGGGCGGAGCCTGGGACAGCACCCGGCTGGGCCACTCGATGGAGATCGGATAGTGATTCACCGCCGTCAATTTGCCACCGTACGAAACGGTGGCGCCGTCCCGGTCGATGCGGCTTTCCAACGATCTGTCCACCGTATCGATGAAGTTGCTGCAATGAAATCGCGTGTGAAAACCGAGGATGCTGCTCCCTAACAGGCCCTCCAGAATTTCACGATACCATGGACAGATCGCGTATCGCTCCGGATTGGGCCATGGAATGTGCCAAAACGTAATGATCGTGGCGTTCGGCAGCTGATCCCTGACGATTTTCGGCACGAGCGCGAGATGATAATCCTGTACCAGGACGACGGGATTGTCCGTCTTGGCCTCCTCGACGATCGCCGCCGCAAACCGTTCGTTGATCTCTTTGTAGAGCCGCCAATCGGAAGACCGAAAGATCGGCCGAACATGAGCCAGGTGGCACAGCGGCCAGAGCCCTTCGTTTGAAAATCCATAGTAGTAGCCGTCTTCTTCCTCCGGCGTCATCCAGAGCCGTCGAATCTCGTAAGCCGGCGCCTCGGGCGGCACCCGCACATGATCCCGTTCATCGACGACCAACCGGTCGGCACTCCCGCTCCCGTGAGCGATCCAAATTCCCGAACAGGCCCGCATGATCGGCTCCAAGGCCGTGACGAGCCCGCTGGCCGGAACCTGCACGCCGATGCGTTCTCCGTACCGAGTATGAATGTACGGCTCCCGATTCGAAACGATCAGCACCTCGTCGCCGGCAAGATGATCGTGCAGGATGGATTTAAGCGTGGCCGGCTTCCAACTCAATTGGCTTTCGTCGCGCATGCGTTTGTCCGCCTGGAGTTCATGAATCATGGCCCGGAGATCCTGCGCCACAGGCTGCAGTTCCGGTGTTTGTCTCTGATCTTTGATCAAGCCGATCAGCCCCTCGCCCCGCAGCATGCCCCGCACACCTTCCACCCAGCCCCGCCAACTCAAATGCGCCACCACAACCGTCACGAGCGAAATCATGACCCCGATGCCCGCGAAGAGATAGAACAGATACCACTTCGTGGCGCTGCTTCTCCGCTCGACCCAACTCATGTCATGAATGAGCAGAAGCCGCCCCAACGAACGGCCCGCGTGGTCGATCTCCACGGCGGCCACATGCACGGGCCCCTGCGCCAGCCGCACGACGGCGGCGGGGCCGGACTTGAGCGCAACGGCCCGTTCGCACGTCATCGACGCCGGATAGGTTTGAGTTTTATAGATCAACTGACTGTGCGGGTCGCAAAATCCGATGGCGAACAGCCGTTCATCTTGGATCACCCGCTGAAAGTAGGCCAGCAACTTTGTTCTCGACTCCGACGTCAGTAGCTCGGTCAGCGGCCCCTCCATCGTGCCGGCAATCAATTGCGCCCGAATCTCTATGTCGCGAACGAACCATTTCAACGTGAGGTTGTCGACCAACGGAATCACGCCGTACGCGACACCGGCCAGAACCACCGTCAGGGGCAAGAGAAAACGAAGGGACAGGCGCATGAATCACCTCTCATTTACTTCCGGCGAAAAATCGCCTATGGTACCGGCATGTATCCCTATGGATTAGTGGGCAACTGCCAGACCTCGGCGCTTATCGGATTGAACGGGGCCGTCGAATGGATGTGCGCGCCACGTCCGGACAGCCCTCCGCTCTTCGGGCGCCTTCTCGATCCGGACGGCGGACACTTTGAAATCGCGAGCGCCGCTCCGACGGAAAGCGTGACGACCCGACAACATTATCTGCCCAACACCAATGTCCTCGTGACGACGTTCACCACCGCCCGCGGTGACGCGTTTCAAATCACGGATTTCTGCCCCCGTTTTGAACAGTACGGCCGCGTCTATCGGCCGACGGCGCTGTTCAGACTCGCAGAGCCGCTCCAAGGCACCCCTACCATTCGCGTCAGTTGCCGCCCGGTCTCAGGATGGGACAAAACGCCGGTGCAACCCCTGCGGGGCAGCAACCATTTGCGGTACGAAATTCGAGGCGAGCCGCTCCGACTGTTGACCAACATGCCGCTTACCTATCTGTGCGAGGAAACACCGGTAGCCTTGACCCAAAAATTTTACTTCGGCTTGACCTGGGGACTCGGCATTGAAAACGATTTGGTCGCCGTGACCCACGACTTTCTGGAACAAACGATACGCTACTGGCGCACGTGGGTCAAACACTGTTCGGTTCCGCTGCTGTATCAAAAGGAACTGATCCGCTCCGCGTTGGCGTTGAAACTTCACTGTTTCGAGGACACGGGCGCGATCCTGGCCGCTCTGACGACGAGTCTTCCCGAACAGCCGGGTGGAAGCCGAAATTGGGACTACCGGTACTGCTGGCTGCGGGACGCCTACTTTGCCCTGACGGCGTTTCATAATCTTGGACACTTCGAAGAAATGGAGGCGTTCCTCAAGTTTCTGCTGAACATCGCGCACGCGCAAGAAGACTCCCGCGATCGCCTGCGCCCCGTCTACACGTTGAGCCAAGGACTGCCTCTGCCGGAAATCGAACATACCAACTGGGCGGGCTATCGAGGCAGTGTTCCGGTGCGCAGCCACAATCAGGCGTCCGATCAAGTTCAGAACGACGCCTACGGAGAAATGATCCTCGCGTTCACCCCCATCTTTTTTGATGAGCGCTTTCTCGATTTGCGCACCCGCGATCTTGACGGGTTACTGGCTCATCTGGCCGATCTCTGCGATCGAAGCATCGGGCAGCCGGACGCAGGCCTCTGGGAAATCCGCCATGCCTGGCAAGAACATTCGTTCACCAACCTGCTCTGCTGGGCCGGACTCGAACGGCTGGAGCGCATCAAGCGGACCGACCATCTGTCTTCCCTTTCTCTCAACGTCACGGCGGCCAGAATTCGTGCGGCTGAAGCCCTGCTTCGCGCCGTGCAGGATGACGCGGTCAGAAACGGCCCGTTCGATATGAGCTACGATGCGGCGCTCGCGCATCTGCCGATCCTCGGCTATCCGAATCGCCGACTTTGCGAGACCACCACGTTGCAAATCGTCAGGAACCTGGCGTTTCCGGCAGACGACCAAAAAACGGGGTTCTTTTATCGTTATGTGCGTGAAGACGATTTTGGGAAACCGGAAGCGGCGTTCGTCATTTGTTCATTTTGGATCGCGCAGGCACTGGCTCGTCTCGATCGAACGGCCGAGGCGAGAGCCATTCTGGATCACGTTCTTTCCTCAGCCAACCACGTGGGCCTGTTCTCCGAACATTTCATCCCTTCCACGCGCACCCAGTGCGGAAATTTTCCTCAAGCCTATTCCCATATCGGCCTCATCAACGCGGCCTTCGCCGTCAGCCCTCCATGGAGCGAAATTCTCTAATCGATGTCCGTCGTCGCACAACGAACGGCAAGAACCATGCTTTGGCTCCACCGCGCTCACATGCAAGGTCATGCCCGCCCCAGCCAGCCTCAAGGTCATGCCCGCCCCAGCCAGCCTCGCCGAATCATCCATTTTTGGCCTTCAACGACGATAAACACGATCAGGGAAAGGGCGAAACTCAACAGCAACTCATCCAAGTCCAGCGGATCGGTTTTGAAAATCCTCTTGCACGCTGGAATATAAATGACGCCCATCTGCAAGGCGACCGTCAAAAGCGCGGCACCCAACAGGGGGCGGTTGGTCAACGGGCCCAGCGAGAAAAACGACTCGCGCTCCGAGCGAATCGCCAAAACGTTGCCGATTTGCGACAAGGTCAGCACCGTAAAGACCATCGTCTGCCAATGAGCGCAGCCTGTGTGATAGGCCCAGGCCTCTGTAGCCAGCGAGACACCGCCCATCAGCAATCCCACCCAGACGATGTCCCGCCACAGGCCGTGCGCGAAAATACTTTCATGCGGCGGCCGGGGCGGCCGCCGCATGCCGTCCCGTTCCTCCGGTTCCGCCGTCAATGCCAGACCCGGCAGGCCATCCGTCACCAGATTGATCCAGAGTATGTGGATCGGCAGCAACGGAATCGGCAGTCCGGAAAACGGCGCCGGAAAGATGGCCCAGATCTCGCCGGCGTTGCTTGTCATCGTATACTCGATGAAGCGTCGGATATTGTCGAAGATGCGGCGCCCCTCGCGGACCGCGGCCACGATCGTCGCAAAGTTGTCATCCAACAAAATCATGTGCGAGGCTTCGCGCGCAACATCCGTGCCGGTGATCCCCATAGCGACGCCGATGTCGGCCCGTCTGAGCGCCGGCGCATCATTGGCTCCGTCACCCGTCATGGCCACGAACTCACCCTTGCTCTGGAGAGCCTTTACGATCGTGATTTTCTGCTCCGGCGTCACCCGCGCATAGACCCGGATGCGTTTGACGAAGGATTCGAGCTCCTCTCTTCGGATACGGATCAATTCCTGTCCGGTTATAACCGCGTCGTCCTGCGAACTGATCCCCAGTCGCAGGGCAATCGTGCGGGCGGTTGCCGGATGGTCGCCGGTCACCATCACCGGCGTAATGCCGGCCGATCGACAGACCTTCACCGCCTCATAGGCCTCAGGACGAGGGGAGTCCATCAGGCCGACCAACCCCGGCAAGATCAACTCCCGCTCGATTTGATTCGGTTCCAGATCATCCGGTAACGTCGGCCACCGTCTGAAGGCCACCGCCAGCACGCGCAGACCATCCGCCGCCATGCGCTCTGCCCGATTCAACGTTTCTTCTTTTTTTAGCGCAACCGGCTCCGTGTCGAGCAGAACCCTCTCACATCACAAGAGAATCTGCTCCGGCGCCCCCTTGGTAAAAGCGACGAAACCTTCTTGATCCCGATGAACTGTCGTCATACATTTCCGATTCGAGTCAAAGGGCGGTTCAGCCAGGCGAGGCATAGAGCGCATCGCATCTTCCTTCTTGTAGCCGGCATCGCGTGCGGCGAGATAGAGCGCAACCTCCGTCGGATCTCCAAAGACACAGTCGTCATTTTGACGAACGGCGTCGTTGTTCAGCGCGATGGCCAGCCCGAAGAGGCGCCCAGCCTCACCCATTTCTCCTGCAGGCGGTACGCTTGCCGTCCTGAGCCGCGCCACCTCCGCCTGCTCGACCCACATGGAATTAAGCGTTAACGTGCCGGTCTTATCCGAACAAATGTAAGTGACGGACCCCAATGTCTCGACGGCCGGCAGCGCCTCGGGAATCGCGGCAACGGCCAGACTCACGGCGGTGAGAAACATCAGCATCGCCGATTCACCGCGAAACAAGCCGGCGAGAAACACGACGGCGCAGACGGCCAAGACCACCATCGCGAGCCTTCGGCCGAACGCCGCCAATCGTTTTTGAAGCGGCGTCTTGACTTCCTCTTCTTCCCGAAGCAGGGCGGCGATCTTGCCAGTTCCGTGTTCATCCCGGTCGCGGGAACAAGTCCGATTCCGCGTCCGTCAATCACGAAGGTTCCCTTGTGCGCTATATTCAGACGATCGCCCAACGGAAGTTCCGCCTCGCCGGTCAGGCCAGCCTGCTTCTCTACCGGCACGGACTCGCCGGTCAGTGTCGACTCGTCCACTTTGAGTCGAACGGTTTCGATCAGCCTCAGATCCGCCGGAACGCTGTCACCAGCCTCCAGAACCACCACATCGCCCGGGACGAGCCGCGAGGCCGGAATCGTCACACACTTTCCCTCGCGCAGGACCTTGGCGTCGGGCGCGGCAAGTAATTTGAGCGCGGCAACTGTGCGCTCCGCCTTCTACTCCTGTAGAAATCCGACCGTGCCGTTGAGCAGGACGATGACCATGATAGCCGCGGCATCGAGCGGCTCACCGATAAAACCGGAAACGACAGCCGCCATGATCAGGATCATGATCATGAAATCCATAAACTGATCCCACAGAATCCGCAACGGCCGGCGAGAAGATCGTTCTTGAATGGTATTGAGCCCGTAGGTTGCCAGGCGACAGGCGGCTTCCGCCTCGCTTAATCCACTTGACGGATCGACAGCCAGTCGTTGGACCGCCTCCGAGACGGAACGACTGTGCCATGCCGGTAATGCCGTTGGAGGATCTTCTGAAGGTCGTTTGAACCGATCGGTCACATTCATCATCCGAACACAACACGCCCGACTAGCGAGAATTGGCTTGACCGTTTGGCTTCTGCTTACAGACTATGGAGACGTCGTCGCTCGTGCAATGCCAATCTTCTTAGGACAGTAGACTGCGCTGACGCGGGCCGAACGGCGGAGACCGCAATCATGTATGAGACAAAACTAGGCTTGGGAGCTTCGCGTTTTCATCGCCAGCCTGATCGTACTTGGCGGGATCAATCGAATACAAACAAGGGGCGTTTGAAGTCGAGACAGTAAAATACGTTTTGCGACCGATCTGCACGATCCACTCATCAGGAAGAGAACGAATATTGCTTGTCAATCCGTCAGCCTTTCCCTTTGGACTGTGTTTTTTTCTCCGGCCCTTGCCACGTTACCCGCGCCAGAACGTCTTGATGCGCCCAACGGGTGATCACCTGACCTTTGTAGGCCTTGACTATTTCGCGTCCCAGCCGTTGCGCCAGTCGATCGCTCGTGGTTTGCACTTCCAAATCGTGCCCCACCCTTCTGATTTTCATCACACGCTCGAGCGGGTTGACGGAAAGGGCTCGCTCTTCCACGTTGGCGATCAAGTTTCTGATTTCGGCTTCATGCTCTCGGAGAGCCGACCATTTCAACGTCACGATGCCTTCCGGATAGTCGTCCCGGATTTTCTGGCAAGCAGGGCAAAGCACCGTGCGAGTGGATCGGGACCTCCACAACTCGCCGGCCCGGATGCGATCAAGATACCACCGTTTGTTGGCGTAGATGGCATGACATGAGCGGCAGATCACGGTTCCTTTTGGCGCCTTCAGCATCGCATAGGGGTCCTGCTTGGGATGCGGTTTTTCTTTGTACGAGACCGTGTACGGCTTTCCTTTTCGAGTACTCATGGGGGGCTCTTCCTTTCTTTTCCTCTTTCTCCTCATCGGACGGGCGGCATCACTTGCCCGATGAAAGAACGTTCGGCAAGCTTTATGCCGTGGAGCAAGCGTATTCGCCGCTCCATGTCCTTCGTCTTTACTCACAGATAAAGAGAACAATGGAAACTCCGCCTCAACCGTCAAGGCAAAAGACCACAGGCCCGCCCATGAAACTGTTGCAGGATGCTACAAAGACGAATCGCGCCGATCGAAGGCCGGAGACTCATAACAGCCGCGATGATCGACCTGGTTATGAGCGCCTCCCTGCGCGTCGCTGGGCATCAAACATATGCTCTATGCATCTCATGATACGGTGACTTCATAGAAGCCATGTCGCGACCACGATGGTGCCGACGTTGGCAAGAATGCCTTTATGATTTAATATGGAGCATGGATCGACAGTCGCACAGTGTGGTAAGCCTCATGTCTCACTATCACCAAGGCATCGCGGCATGACGTTGACCGTCGCCGGGCTGAAGGTTCGGCTTGGATTCAGTTGGATTCTTCTGACCCTTTTCCTTATTTGGTCGCTGGCTCAGAGCCACTTTCCAACCTCCTATTTGGGATTGGAGAATCGGACATATTGGTGGATGGCGCTTATCGGCGCCGCGGGTTTCTTGGGTTCGCTGCTCTTTCATGAATGGGCTCATGCCGCAGTTGCACGGCGCCGTCGATTTCCCGCCACCGCCTCGACGCTTTTCGTCTTTGGAGGAGTCGCCGACACAAACACGGAACCGCCGGACCTCAAAACGGAATGTTTGATCGCTATCGCAGGCCCTATCTCAAGTTTCAGCCTTGGCGCCGTATGGTACGCGGCTTTTGAGGTCGGCTATCGCGCCAATTTCCCCCTGGCAGTCTTGGGGGTATTCGGTTTTTTGGCCTTCGCAAACGCTCTTCTTGGAGGGGTCAATCTTATCCCCGCTTTTCCTCTTGACGGAGGATGGCTGCTCAGGGCCTGGCTACGGCGCCGCAACAACGATCTCCGGCAAGCTACCCGCCTGGCCTGTTTGGCCGGTTCACTGTGCGGTTTCGTGTTCATGATGGCGGGATTCGTTCAAGTCATCACCGGCCATATCCTGGCCGGAGTGTGGTGGTTCGTCCTCGGATTTTTTCTTCGAGAAACGGCCGGCGCTTCCTATTACCGGATGGTGACCCAGACGACGTTGGCAAGTATGGCGATTCGACGAATCATGACACCCGATCCCGTCACCGTTTCATCCGACACATCCGTTCAACGGTTGGTGGAAGACTATTTCCATCGGTCCTTTCACAATATGTACCCCGTGATGGAGGACGCCCGCCTGATCGGCTGCGTCGGCCCCAAACAAATCTCCGCGGTTCCTCGTGATCGATGGGCGGAACTGACGGCCCGTGATCTCACGATTCCCTGCTCCAAGGACAACACCATTGATGTCGACAGCGACACAGAAGCGGCTCTGTCTTTGATGAACAAAACAGGCAACAGCCGTCTGCTCGTCGTGGACGGCGGTCGATTGGCCGGCATTGTCACGCTAAAAGATCTCTCACAATTTCTGACGTTGAAATTGAACGTCAAACCGGCCTCCTGACAGGACCGCGATTGTCGGAAACCTCCGTTACGTCATTGCCAAAGCTTGTTGCGACTTGATCGCATCATGATCGACGGCGATCGTTAGGGGACAAAACAGCCGCCTGGTCGATGGATTGTAAGGTAAGCGTCACGGTGCGCGGAACCCCTTCCCGTTCGACTTCAATAGTCACAAGATCGCCGACTCCGTGGCGATCCAAAATGGCCAACAGGCCGTCAACCGTTCGAACCATTTCTCCATCGACGGCCGTCACGACATCCCCCACTACGACCCGCCCTCCGTCCGCGGCACGAATCCCTTGAAGTCCGGCTCGGTCCGCCGGTCCCCCCGGCACCACGCTTCTGATGACCACTCCCCGTACCCCCCACCGAACCGTCACCGTGTCCGGCAGCACAGATACTCCGATCCCCGCCTTCACAACCTTTCCGTACCGGATCAACTGGGGGACGACTCGATTGACCATGTCGACCGGAATGGCGAATCCGATTCCGGCGAAAGCTCCGCTGGGGCTCACGATTTGAGTATTGATTCCGATCAGCCGTCCGGCTCCGTCCAACAGAGGCCCGCCGGAATTGCCCGGGTTAATCGCCGCGTCCGTTTGGATCACCCCCTCGATCGTACGGCCAGTCATGGATTTGATCGAACGACCGACGGCGCTTACAACTCCGGTGGTCAACGTATAGTCGAGGCCGAATGGATTGCCGATAGCGAGCACGTTTTGCCCCACCCGTACATCATGGGAGGTTCCGATCGAGAGGGGGATTAACTGATCTTTTTGCGCCTGAACGCGCAGAACGGCCAGGTCGTGGTCGGGGGATGCGCCGACGACACGGGCTTCGTATTCCCGATCCCGGCCCAAGCCGATCGTGATCGCATCCGCTCCATACACAACGTGGAAGTTCGTGACGATATGCCCTGACTCATCCCACACGATGCCGGACCCCGATCCCTTTGGAACATCAACGGGATTAAAGAAAAAGAGATCTCGCCGGACGGCGCGGTTGACAATAAACACGACCGACCGCGAAGTCCGCTCAAACACCGAGATGGTTGTCAGTTCGTTGTTCCCGAGCCCCGGAAGGACAGTCGCATCCTTTGAATGTATTTCTGGCTTCGCATCACCGTCCAAAGCAGGATGTATCCCGCCGTCCCGCTCGGAGAAGATGACGGCCAATGCGGCCAGCACAAACGCGACAATCGCAAAAAGTACTGTTCCCCACTTCATCCGAAAGATCCTAATCCATTCTTTCGGATCCGGAGCGGCAAGTCGCGGCATCACAGATGATTGCGGATGCCCTGTCTTTCATTCCTTTAGATAATGAAAGAGCTTCGCGAACACACCGCTAATTACCGAGGGGGGAGCCCCCCCCTCCACACCAGAAGAAGAAATAAGGCGATACGAACACAGCCTGACCTCTGCCCACGCCCACACCGTGTTTTCCTGTTCGGCCGTACACGATTGGAGCAGCAACAGCATGCCGAAAAAGAGGGCAAAGATACCGGGCCAGATCATCAAGAGCGCACCGAGAGCCAAAGCCAACACGACCGATCTCAATATCCACCGGGCGATCCAAAACTGGTTTCTGATCATGGGATATGCTATATTGCCGTTCGCCGGTTATCCTCGTCACGCAAGAGCCCGGCTGGGCTGAAATTTCAACGGATCTCTGCTTTATCATTCAAAACCGCGGATCGATCAATATTGGCTGCTGACGCACCTTCCAATGTTTTCCGTATCCTCCCCTAGACCAACCCATAAGCAGGACAAGAAAGATAATACGGATTCAACAGCGACAAAAGAACTACCAGAGCACGGTCCGGGACAGACCAAGAAATGCCGATCGCTCATAAAATGATTGTTTCCTTACGCACTTATACGGACGCGAGATATCGGCCACAGATGGTAAGCTGCACTTTAGACCGGCGACCATGTCTGCCCAAGACGTTCAGCCCATAAACAGACACAGAGAGTCTTTTTAAGGATCAAGGCCCGACGCCCTCTCGCATCATGGACCGATGCTTGCCCGCCAGTTCTTCTTCTTTTTCTGCAGCGTCTCGGAGCTCTTGAGCGGCCTGCCTCAACTCCGCAATGTGCTGAGCGACGGTTTTTTTCCCTGAGTACGTGTCAGGAAACTTTTGATAATAGTCGGCCGCAAATTCCCAATCTTGCGCTTTCTTTCTGTGCTTCTGGGCTTGTTCCTCATGGTACAACGCGACCTCACCATGATCGCGGAATCCCTTGAGAGGAGGAGCCTCAACGACACAACCCTGCGTAGTCCCCATCATAATAGTGATCGCACCGAGGAAAAGCAGAGGACTTATCAATGTGTGCCTGCGCATGGAACGCCTCCTTGCTTTACTTTGGCTACGAATGTGCTGGGCTGATTTGCTCGCCACCCGCCACCTCCTGACCGACCGCAGAATAACCGGGACCATTGGACTGAAATTGCAACCTCCTTTCCTTGGTGTGGAATTGCGGAACAATGAGGCGCACGGTGACATATTCTCGCTAGGAAGGCATCTAGGGAATATACTAAAAAATGACGGAATGCTTACCAGTTGAGAATTCCCCAGAACGCCCTTCCCTTTTAATCCGGCATTCTTTGGTCGTGCAGGCAATCTGGTCGGTATGAACGACGGATCGAGTCGGCAGGGGCCGAAACCGCTTGCGACTGCGAATTTGACCAACTCGGCGGCGAATCGGTTCGGCGACGCCTGGGCCGCACAAATCCGTCAAGCGAGAGTGGCGTACGGCACGAGGCTATGGCACAATCGGCGATGACCGCTCAAACCAACGGAGACAGAATTCTTGTGCTGAACAAGAACGGACGACCATCGCTTCAAAGGAGCCTGTGCGTTCGCCGCTTGTACCTGACCTGGTACATCATGGCGCTTGTCTTGACGTTAGCCGTGCTGCCGGCTGGCGCCGATCAACCGTCACTCGGTTCGAGCGCTCCGGTACGGTTCAAAGGGGAAACTCTCTTCGTCATCCATACCGGACTGGCTAATATCGATCCCGCCGCCAGGGCCGCTGCCATCGAGAAACGGCTTGAGCGGCTCGCCCATGCGGACCCTTCAATAATCGATAGCCTGACGATCGAGGATCATGAGGAAACTTCTTATGTCGTCACTCGCGAAGAAGTGCTCTTCGTTGTCACCGAGCAAGAGGCGAAATTAGTCGGAACACCGCGTTATTTGCTCGCCCAGGAACGGGCGGAGCTCATCCAACGAGCGTTTCGGGCGATTGCACCCCCTTTCATAGAAACCGAGCCTCTGCCGTCTGTATCGATTCATCTGAGGGATCTGTTATGGGCGGGTCTGGCGACGGCGCTCCTTATTTTCCTGGCCGTGGCCGCACACGTCGGATTTCCTTTGCTCTATGAATTCATCGATGCTTGGCATGAAACACGACTGCGTCCTTTTTCGTTTCGAGGGTTTGAACTTATCTCCGCCGACCATTTGGTGGATACGCTTTTATTTTTGAGCAGATTTGTTCGGATTGTGCTCTCCGCGTTCGTCCTCTATGCCTACTTTCATTTCATTCTAGACCTTTTTCCCCAAACCCGCGATTTCGAACAGAGGTTTCTGACGGCTCTCGCCGTTCCCTTGAACAGTGTGCGTGGCATGAACCCCAATTGGGCCGGCCTGATCGCCGGCTTATTGCTGACCGCGGTCACAACAGGATTATTTCTGGGAATTTTGAAACTCTTTCGTTCCCTCTTTCCCCAAGTAATCGAAAAAGTTTCACAATGGGGTCGCGCCACTCAATACTGTCTCAAAATCCAACGAGTGGAGCTTTTGTCTGGAACTCAGATCGCGGACGGCGCGCTGGGCGCCATACGTATCTTGCGCGTCGTGGCGTATGCTTCGTTGGTTTATCTCTACGTTACCTCGATCCTTGGATTCTTTCCAGCCACTCAGCAGTTGGCTCTCGAACTGTTGGGGTATCTCATTGAACCGCTCAAATTGATCGGCCTGACGTTTGTTTCCTCCCTCCCTGATTTTATTGCGATCGTCATCATCGCTCTTGTCACCAAATACATCATCAAGTTGATTCATTTGTTTTTCACTGGAATCGAGCGAGGAGCCATTACCTTCCAGGGATTTCACCGCGATTGGGCCACGCCCACCTACAAGATCGTTCGGTTCTTCGCCCTCGTCTTCGCGGCCGTGGCCATCGTTCCTTACATCCCCGGCTCCCATTCGGAAGCGTTCAAGGGCATTTCGGTTTTTCTCGGCGTGTTGGTGTCGTTGGGGGCCGCCGGATCGTTCAGCAACATCGTGGCCGGCATCGTATTGACATACATGCGGCCGTTCAGCGTCGGAGATCGAGTCAAGATCGCTGAAACGACGGGCGATATCACCGAGAAAACTCTTCTGGTGACGAGAGTTCGAACCAATAAGAACGTGGACGTCACCATTCCCAATGCGTTGGTCCTGAGCTCCCATATCATCAATTTCAGCTCGTCGGCCACGAACCCGCCCCCGCTTATTCTGAACACCAGCGTAACGATCGGGTACGACGTTCCATGGAGGAAAGTCCACGAATTGCTGCTCGCGGCTGCCAAACGCACGACGCACATTCTGGAGACGCCGGAACCGTTCGTTTTGCAAACGAGTCTTAATGATTTTTACGTCACCTACGAAATCAATGGATACACTAAACACCCTAACAAGATGGCGACCATCTACGCCGAGCTTCATCAGCATATCCAAGACCAGTTCAACGAAGCGGGCGTGGAAATCATGTCGCCTCACTATACCCAGGTGCGCGACGGCAACAAAACAACAATCCCTGATGAATACCTACCCGAAGGCTATCAGGTTCCCGGTATCCGCATTTGGCCGCTGCGCTCGTCTCGCGTGCGCTCCGAGTCTCCGTCTCCCGACGGAGACCGCTGACCGTGAACGTGCTTATCACTGTGCCGTGTTTCTCTACGCCGGACCGACAAGGTCTTCACACGGAAGAGGAAGAGATGGTGAGCCGAATCCGAACTCTCAACAACCCCAAGCACGCAGGCTTCTTTATCCATGAACGTTTTTCACTCCAGCCCCGGCTCGATGCTCTCTCATCGAGCTAGACCGTTACGGATAGGGCTCGCGAAAACGCATTTTTATGTTCCTCCTGCCTTGACTCACGCGGATCAACCACGTTAATTTCCAAGCCGTGGCGGTGTAGCTCAGTTGGCAGAGCAGCGGACTCATAAGCCGCGGGTCGGGGGTTCGATCCCCTCCACCGCCACCATGTCGATGCCCGATCCTTCCTCGGTTTTTCATCGTTTGCCTGACAAATTACATCCGCCAGATCAGGTACGGCGCACACCTTAGTGTCCCATCATGCCTTTCATGTCGCTTTTCATGCTTTTCATCTCATCGCCCATACCTTTGACGTCGCCCTTGATCTCCTCACCGGCTTCTTTCATCACATGCCCCTTATGTTTCATCTCGTCGGCCTTGTCCTTCACGCCTGTTTTCATCTCTTCTTTCTTGCCGGTCATCTCTGCATGAACTTTGTCTTTCTGACCAAGCACGCCGGAAGTCATTTGGTCTTTCTTGCCCATGACATCAGCCTTCACCGCTTCTTTCTCGCTCCTCACGTCAGCTTTGATCTTACCGATCTCATCTGCATCGGCAGGCAGATTCATTCCTGCCAGACACGCAAACACCAAGGCGATGGACCTAAGTTTGCTCATGACGACACCTCCTGGGGGTTAAATAAATAACGGACGGTACAACGTTTCACGCCCCTTCCCGCTTTCACGGAAACCGGTGCAGCAGATCCGCGTGCCATGAAGTCGGCCGCAATCGACGAGACGGGCTCAAGAGTTATATCATGGATCGATGAGACTCCGCGGGAAAATCCTGATCGGACTTGGAGCGAGTCTCATCGCATGGGGCCTCGCCGGCAACTGGCCTGCGAAGAGTGATCCGACACTTTCGGACACCCGGTCGTTTTTCTTGTTTCTGGGAGGAGTCGTGGGAATCGCCGGATTGCTGGTCGCGATCCGACGAGGAGGCGACACATAGAAATTGTCACGCCGCTGGCCAGTGTTCCGTGAGAGGGTCACCCCTTGGCGGTTGATCGGAAGTATAGTTTGAACATCACGCGTCTGCTTCTCTCTCGATCGGGAAATCCTAAGGCATTCCGAACAAGCTCTTGGCTCCCTCGTCCGTTTGCCGACACCTTCCGTTGAAAGCAGGCATAGGCCCACGGAGCACGGTCTCGAATCGCCATGAGGCTTTTTGACAGTACGGCAAATGAGCGTTCTTGGCTCAACTTAAGGTTCCCGATATCGTCCCCCTGATCGTCGGTGTGGCCTTCGATCACAAACGTTTCCACCTCATCACCGTGCGGTCCGCAAAGAACGGCCGCGTAGCGAGGCATCGCTTCCGTTAAGAACGCATCGGCCGCCGGAGAAAGCGCGCTCTTGCCGAACGCAAAGTTCAGGACATTGTCCGGGACCACCACTCTGAGTAGTGACGGATCATCAGCCCGCGCGATCATAAGACCGTCGGACTCCATATCCCGACGAAGCACATCAACGGCGGAAGCCGTGGGCTCCGACGGCGATGGATTATCTCCAGTCCCCGTGACGCTCTGAGCCGCCAGCAACAACATACACACCACGGCAAGTGACGTCATGAGATCGGTCGTCCCCGCCGCCGTTGAGAAGCTTCCCTCTTCGGAATCATACGGTCCAAGCGATTGACGTTTCATGGCCATCCTTGTCTTCCCCCGCCACGGCATCTAAGGCCACAGGCGAGACCATCGCCATCCACCCCTCTGAACCTCTGGGGTAGCCGGAGATGCGGTTTTCTCTCTCTGTCGATCACCAAGCTGCCCGATCAAACGGTTGATATCGTGGGTGGACAGCGCATCGGGCAGCCGCAGCGACTCAAAAGACCGGCGCAGTTCGTCAACGGCGGCACAGACGGGACCCGTGATTCGGGCGAGCACGTCCCGCACTTCTCCGCCGATCGTCGACGCCAGGCGTTCCCGTTGAACCAGCAGATCTTCTTTTCTCAATAAAGCGAGGCTCTTGGAGATCTCCTCTAGAACCTCGACCGCCTCGTCCATCCGCTGATGGACGGCCTTGATCCCTTGAAGCACCGTACGATCCGCACCGACGTCCTCATACTCGCCGCCCGTTGAAGCCGATGTGCGGGCGAGCGCGCCATGATCACGGACCTTTTGTGGAAACATCTCGTCGAGAAGCGCGACGATCCGGCGATGGTGATCGGCCAGTCTATGCCAACTGGATTTTTCCAATAGGAGAAAGACGTTGGCGCACGCGAGGCCGACAATCGAGGCCACAAATTTTCCGGCCAGACCGTTGATGAACCCGGGAAGCCCTTCGATCTGAGTTCCATTCGCGTGCAGTTTGCCGAGCCCGATCAGAATGGCCAGAAAGGTGAACAACAAGCCGATCCCCGTCAGAAAAGACGGAAAGTGCCGGTAGAACTGATGGTTCACATGGCTTGTGCAGGCCGCCTCAAATGGAAAACATTCCGCCGCCGATTTATCGGCATACACGGTCGGTTCCAGAAACCAGGACGATTGTTCGATCACAAGACTTCTTCGGAAGACCAGCCAGTCTCGCGCATAGGTCGGCTCCCCGCCCATGATCCGATCCAAGGCCATGAGATCATCAAGATCTCGCTGCTCCATGGGATCCTTGGGATCCTTCGCCCTGTTTGCCCGTTTCTTCGCCGCATTGGAAAACACGACCCATTCCGGAGCGGTTTGCCGTCTTCTCTGAACAAGCCGAAGAAGCTGCGGCTCGATCCGTTCTGTCGCCATGCGCAGCCGGCGGATGTCTCGGAGGAAACATCCGCCGTGCCAGAGGAAAAGAACGATGATCCCCACGGCTCCGATGCAGCTCGCCAGCGGGATCTGAAAGTCGCCAAGAAGAGGCACATCGCGCGTCACCCAGTCCCATACGTCATTGATGGCCGACAGGAAACTCATGGTCGCGCGCCTTGTCCACAGATTCAATCGTGAACGACACGTTCAAGATTCACGCCGCGCCGATTTATCGTTCCGCCATGAACTTGAGAAGCCTTCGCAAGAAGAAAGATCCCCGTGAACGGGCATTTGTGCCCAGGCCAGGCAGCTTTTTCCTAGCAATGGAGAGAGCAGGAAGGGACTATCGCCGGTTGGTCAAAAGAAGATGCGGGGGGGCTTTACTCTTTCAGCAAGAGACGGTTTGCCTCCGCAATGGCCTTGAGAAGAGCAGCCCGCTCCTTCTGATTGTTCCTCAAAGCCGGCACACTGTCCGCAAAGCGTTTCGCGGCGTGACTTAAGATTTGCAACGCATCAGCCAGGGGATCGCCCGCCGAGGAAAGATCACGTTCGGCATCTCGGAACAGCTTATGACGTCTCCTCGGTCCCACATAAAGTTGTGGTGCTACCGGGTTGTCCTTTTCCAATTCAGGTCGCCTGAAGACTCCCATCGTTTTCTCCCACACTGGTACTCGTCGCTGACCTATACTACTCGGCGTGAGCCGGCCGATTCTCCCGCCTCCAGGAGGGGAGAGTTTGAATGGAGACCATACTCGCTCTCCCCGTCCCAACCCTGTTTCGTTTCTGCACCGGATCGCGCGCCTCACTCTTGTCCAGGAAAGAAACGGGGCCCCCTAGTGATACCGGACGATCAATCGCCCTCTCTTTCTTCGTGCCAGAGGGAGCCGCACGGGAACCCACTCCTCTTCCCTCACCGGCACGGCCAACATGATCATCGAAAGCTTCTGATACATTTTCTCCAATTCTCGGCATCGTTTGACAAAACGGCCGGAGGAGAGCTTTGGGAAATAACCGCGGTATTTCTCATAAAACCTTGCCCGTTCTTTCCACCGCTCCGCATAACATCTGAGCAGCCAGGCAGCCGACTCCCATAGACGAAAGGGCTCCCGTTTTATCGTCTGAAGCCTTGTGGTCGGCGGAGCCATGATCATGTCTTTCATGTTCTCTCCTCCTTTGTTGATCCCCCGTGCCGTGGGATGAAACATCGTTTCTTGCCCGTACCGCCACTATAATTGCGTATCATGAGAACGGCATTAGTCCAACATGAAAACCATCTCATGAAGGCAACGTCCATAAATGGAATGAACAGATCCCGTCGTCTTCGATCAACCGCGACTTTTATTCCTCTCGCAATCCTTCCACAATCGACTGTCTCGCCGCCCAGCGCGAAGGGAAGTAGCCTGCCATCAATGTGGCCACGGCGGCCAATCCGACCGCTTGCAGGATCCCGCCAAGCGGGACGATCATGTGGATCGTCCAGCCGAACGATTGCTTGTTGATCACCTCGATCAGCAACACGGCGAGCGCTCCTCCGCCCACCACCCCTAGCCCTATCCCTATTAAGCCCAGGTATGTCGCCTCCCATAAGACCAACTGTCCTATTTGCCTTTCGCCGGCTCCGATGGCTCTCAGTGTGGCGAACTCCCTTCGACGTTCCAGCACCGACGTCACCAGGGTGTTGACGATACCGAGCATGGCGATCACGACCGCAATCGCTTCAAGCACGTAGGTCAAGAGAAACGTCCGGTCGAAAATCTCCAGCACTTCCTTACGAAGTTCGGCATTGCTAATCAGCAGCGGAGGAAGGCGGCCGCCGACCTCGCTCAATCGAGCTGTCATGCGTTGTCGGACCAGGTCAAGATCGGCTCCTTGGTCCAGATACACGGGAAACACAGTGACAAGCTCGTCTCGCCACAGCGATTGATAGAGTCGGCGATCCATGAGGACTTTTCCTCCATCGGTCGCATAGTCATAGAACACGGCGACGACGGGGAAACGTCTGGCTCCTTGTGGCGTGACCAGCTCAAGACTGTCGCCTTCTCGGATCCCAAGCTGATCGGCCAAAATCTCGGAAACCAGCACCCCGTCGATGTCCGCCGCGCGGACGAGCCGATCGGCGGAATCACCGTGACGCACCCAATATCGGCTCATCCGGGCATGCATCCGCAAGTCTCGCGACACGATCGCCGCCCGCCTCCCCTGCACGGTCACGCGAACGTCTCGATACGTATCGACTCCCGCGACGCCGGGAATCGACGACAAGACCTCCGACCAGAATCCCGGCAAACTCCTTCCCGTGCTGCCGGCTTCCGTCCCCCGCAGCCAGAGCGACGGCGCGACGATCACGTCCGCCATGACGGTCTCCGACACCCAGACTTCCACCGTGTTTCTGAAGCTTTTAATCATGACCAGCACGCCGATCATGATGGACAACCCGACCATCAAGGCAGAGATGCTCACCCCGTTGCGGCCGGGATTGCGCGACGCATGATCAATCGCGATCGCCCGCATGATTCCCCCCATCGTCGATTGAAGCCCCGGCTGCCGGATTCCACGGCGCCAACCGGTCACGCAAGCGGGGGCCATGCACGACAGACCGGCCAGTAAGCAAAGCGTTGAGGCGTACCCCGGCACGGGAACTCCATCGATAGGATCGGCCGTGCTCAACACTCCCGCAACGACGAGCAGGATGAATCCGCCCATGCCCAACGCGCCGACTCGCAGTCGCTGTCCCGCCTCGTAATCACCGGGCGCCAAGGCCCGCACGGGGGCCGTCCGAGCCGCGTTCATACTCGGTCCGACCGAACCGATCATGGAGACCGCGCAGCCAACGAAGATCCCTTCCGCGGCCAACCGCCAGAGCCAATCGGACTCCAGGGCAAGACCGTTCCCGACTCCCACGGGAACGTACAAATCCGAAATCGTTTGACTGAGCAGCCTCACCAGTTCTCTGGCCAGAAGAAACCCCGCCGCGCTTCCGACCAAGCCGCCGGCCAATCCCAACACGGCGGCTTCGGATAAAAACAAACCGGCCACCCTCGCTTGCGTCATCCCGATCGCCCGATAGATGCCTATCTCCCGCCGCCGTTGCGCGACCGCAAAGGCCATCGTGTTATAAATCAGGAACATGCCGACCAACAGACCAACCCAGCTCAGCACCGTGACGTTCAGGCGAAAGGCCCGCATCATGTGATCGACCTGCGCGGTGCGACTCGACGGACGCTCGACCGTCACGGTCGGTGGAACGATCGCGCGCACCGCTTGCGCGACTTCCTCAATGTCACGATCCTTCTCCGTGACAAGATCGATCCGATCCAACCGCCCGACCATGCCGAACGTCACCTGCGCCGCTGCAATATCCATGACGGCAAGACGACTCCACAGAGCCGTCCGATCCGTCGCGTCTTCGAGGAGCCCGACGACCCTGCAGGCCGTCAAGCCGGGGCCCACCTGAAGATCGATCGTCTCGCCCACGGAGACTCCCCATTCAGAAGCCAATTCTTTCCCCAACAAAATGGTGTTCGGATCAAGCATGGCCTCCAACCGACGATCCGCCGACTGTCGGCTCAGATGAAAGCCTCGCGATTCAACTTCCGCAAGAAGATCCAAACCAAGCACCTGGACGGCCTCTTGGCGATCGCCGCGC
The DNA here is from genome assembly GCA_024331125.1 of Nitrospira sp. Lineage (GTDB taxonomy): Bacteria > Nitrospirota > Nitrospiria > Nitrospirales > Nitrospiraceae > Nitrospira_D. The sequence continues at coordinate 496,631 of JANDJI010000002.1, read as the reverse complement.
GTGATGACCGCCGTTTGCAGAATGACCGGAGCGCTTGAGCGAACGCCCGGCACGTGTCGGATCGCCGTGATGATTTGTTCGTCAAGCCCCAGTTCGCCTCCGGAGATTTCCAAAGTCGTCGGCCCCGCCACGGCCAAGACCGCCTGTTCGAACGAGCGCAGGACATCGACGTTGGCCGTCCGCACCGCCACCGACGCGGAGACGCCGAGCGCCACACCGATGACGGTCAACCCCGTGCGAAGGGGTCGCTCGAAGACTTGCGCGGCAAGAATCAGCCTCAGCACTTTGAGGAAGGACACGGCGGACATCATTCGGGCAGGATTACGAAACGCTCGGAAGAGCGGGCAAATCGCTCGATTCGTTTACACATTTTTGATCCTTTGTTAGACTGACTTTGTTCAATCGAAAGGAGTGCACGGAGATGCGAACCAGAGGCAATACGGCACTTCAGAGCCCGCGAGCGAAACGTTCTCACCGCGCGTCCGGCCGTCTGACCCCTCGGCAATCCGAAATCCTAACCATGGTCGCCATGGGCCATACCAACAGGGAAATCGCCGCCGCGTTGGACATCAGCATCCGCACGGTCGAAGTGCATCGCTATCACTTGATGCACCGGCTGGAGGTCCGCAACGTCGCCCAACTCCTCCGTCGATCATTGAAATTGGGACTGTTGCCGCGCCGCTTCGGAAAATAAGCCCCAAGCCCTATAACTCCTTGACGGCTCCTCGGAAGTCTTCGATCGAGCGATATCCTTTCTTGGCCATCAACGCGGCCAACTCGGTTTCGAGCCTGCCGAACACATCAAGCCCTTCTTCCACCAACGTCGTTCCGATCTGCACGGCGGACGCCCCGCACAGGATGTGCTCAAAGGCATCTCCGCCGTCCACGACGCCGCCCGTGCCGATGATGGGAACGGCGCCCTGAAACAATTTGTAGAACGCGCGGACGTTGGCCAGGGCCACGGGCTTGATGATTTTTCCGCCCACTCCCCCGAATCCTCCCTTCGGTTTGATGACCACGGTTTCCCGCTCGGGATCGACGACCAACCCGTTGCCCACCGAGTTGATCACGTTGAGAAAATCGACGCCGCTTCGCGCGATGACCTGTCCCATCGCCTCATGATGCGCCGGATCAAAATACGGCGGAAGTTTCACGCCCATGGGAACCGTGATCAGCGCGCGCGTCCGTTTCATGACCCGCTCCGAAGCCTCCAGGTCATAGCCGATCTGCGGTTTTCCGGGAATATTCGGACAGGACAGATTCACTTCGATCAAATCCGGTCCCGCGGCATTGATCGCGTCGGCGATGATCGCAAAATCCTCTTCGCATAGCCCTGCGACGCTCGCGATGACCGGCTTTCCAAAGCGTTTCAGATCCGGGATCAATTCCGCGTAGGCCCGGTAGCCGAGATTGGGAAGCCCCATGGAATTGATGGATCCGCCCTGGAACCCATAATACCGAGGTTCCGGATTGCCTCGTCGAGGCTCGACCGTCATCGACTTGGTCACGATGGCGCCGGCGCGCGACCGTCCCAACGCCGTCAGCTCTTCTTGCGTCACGCACAACGCGCCGGAAGCGTTCATGAAGCAGGCGGGAAACTTGACCCCCGCGATCGTCGTGGACAGATCCGTCATCACGAAACCGGTTCCTCCACCCGCTCGACTCGCGCCACGAGCCGGCCGTCCTGCATCGTCCAAACGTAGTCCGCGGTCTGAGCCGCGCGCCGGCTGTGCGTCACCAGCAGGACCGTTTGCTTCCCCGCCGTCGCCAATGTTTTCAACAACGTCATGATCGCAGCGCCCTGATGGGAATCAAGGTTTCCAGTCGGCTCGTCGGCTAGAAGAAGTCGCGGGCGATGGGCCAACGCCCTGGCGATCGCCACCCGCTGCTGCTCCCCGCCCGATAACTCTCCCGGCCGATGGCTTCGCCTTGGCCCCATCCCCACCATCTCCAACATTTCATCCACGCGTTTCATCACGTCGCGCCGTCCTTCCCCGCGCAATAGCAACGGCAACGCGACATTTTCCTCGGCCGTCAGCGCGGGGACCAAATGAAACGCTTGAAAAACGATCCCGATGGTTTCGCGGCGCATGGCCGTCCATTCGGCGTTGCTGAACCTCGCGGTGGATCGCCCGTCGAGAATAATCTCGCCCGATGTCGGCTGGTCCAACCCGGCAACGAGATTCAGCAACGTGCTTTTGCCGCATCCGCTCGGCCCCACGAACGCGCAAAAGTCGCCTTCTTTGATCTCAAGATCCACCTCGCGCAACGCGATGACGAGGGTCCCGCCTCGGATATAGGTCTTCGACAGTCGTTTAAGAACAACCATGCACGCCCGCGTCTCCGAGGAATGAAGCGCCGTCGCCCTGGTTCGGCACGAACGGGCAATCGTATAACATACCGGTTCGGAACGGCACAACCTTGACAGAACCCATGCGTTCGGCTTATGGACCAGTGTCATCGATTTACCGTCGGAATGATGCCATCGATGGCCAGTTCGTTCATCGATTCTGTTCGCGGGATAACACGGCAAGCCGTGCGGTTTTTGTTGCCGGTCGACTGCGCGACTTGCGGCCTTCCTCTGGCCGATAGTCCGATTCCTTGCTTCTGTGTCGGTTGTTGGAATTCCATTGTTCCCATCGACTCTTCCCGCTGTGCGCGTTGCGGCTACCCGTTTCTCTCGCCGGCCGCGACGTCCCATGCGCCCGATCATACGTGCCAATCCTGCAGGAAACATCCACCCTCTTATACGAAGGCCTGGACGTTGTATCCTTACCGCTCGCCTCTGCGGGAAGCTTTACATCTCTTCAAATATCAGGGAAAGGTCTCGCTGGCGGCTCCTTTGGCCCGCCTCATCACCGACCGCCTTCCTCGATTCGAGTCCCTCGACGTCATCGTTCCGGTCCCCCTCCACATCGAGCGACTGCGCGAACGAGAGTTCAATCAATCATTGCTCCTGGCTGATCGGATCGGCCGCCACCTCGGTCTTCCCGTATCCTGCGCCGACTTGATCCGCCACCGGCCTGCTCCTCCACAAATCTCGCTGAGGCGGAAAGAACGGCTCAAAAACCTCCGCGGCGCGTTCACCGTCCCACACCCTCGCGCCGTGGCCGGAAAACGCATCTTGTTGATCGACGACGTCTTCACGACCGGCGCGACGATCAACGAATGCGCCAAGGCGCTCCGCAAGGCCGGATCAAGCGACGTGTTCGCCCTCACGTTGGGGCGAACGATGGACGCGAGCCATGTCCCCGATCGACTGTTTCAACGGCGGGATGGTCGGCCGTCCGGCTAACGAAGAGGAGAATGCCCCCATGCCGATTTACGAATACATGTGTCGAAGTTGTAAGAAGCGGAGTTCGCTTTTGGTGTTGAATTATCGCAACCCGCTCTCGGTTTCTTGCCGCCATTGCGGCGGTCTTGAGTTGGACCGTGTCATGTCCCGGTTCGCCGCGCCAAAATCCGAGGAAGCTCGGATGGAGTCCCTGGCTGAGTCCGCCGATCTCGATGGACTGGACGAACAGGATCCGCGGAGCATGGCCCGTTTCATGCAAAAAATGAAACATGAAATGGGCGAAGACTTCGGCGACGACCTGGACATGGACGCCATGATGGAGCAAGAAACCCCTATGGATCAAACTGGAGAATCGAACGATAGTGACAGCGAATGACAGCCATTGTCATACATTTTCCTTGACAATCTCCGCATGTCGCCAGACAATGCGCTCCATTGCCATGATGCGCGTGAAAGGGCTTCTTCGCGAATACGGACCGTGGTGGCGGAATGAGCGCGCTTCCCAAAAGCGAATTGATGACGGTCGAAGAAACGTGTCGTTATCTGAAAATCACTCGCCGCACACTCTATCGGTATTTGAGGAGCCATCAGATTCCCGCGTTCAAGTTGGGAAAAGAATGGCGGTTCGTCCGATTGGATCTTGAGCAATGGATTCGCAGCCGGACCAGAACCGTGACCAATCGCTGAGCTGACGAGGCCGGGAGCCATGTTCGCCGGAGAATATCTGTGCAAACTGGATGAAAAAGGGCGCTTTATCGCCCCCTCCCCCCTTCGCGAGCAAATCGAAGCGGAAGGGCAGGCGGTCGTCTTTTTGAAAGGCCAAGAACAATCGTTGTTGTTGTACTCGGCGAAGGAATGGAACCAAGTGCTCGAGCGCACGAAGGCCTCGCTGGATGACGATCAAAGCCGTCTCTTCATGCACTTTGTCGTGTCGGAAGCCGGCACCTCGGACATCGATAAAGCGGGCCGCATTCTGATCCCCGCCCGCTTGCGAAAAATGCTGCCGCTCGATGACGACCAGGAAGTCATCCTGGTCGGTCTGTACCATCGAATCGAGATTTGGAGCCCCGGCGAATGGCGGCGCTATCTGACTCGCACGGAAGATCGGTATGAGCAAAACATGGCCAAGATCATGAATCTCTTATAGCTCGATTCATGCCCTCACGTCGCCGGCGATTCATCCCACGCCCCTTTCCACTTTCCGTTCCGGTCCTCTCGATTCGCTCGCAGAAAAAAAAGCCGTTCTCAGTCCCTGTCCCTTCGATTGCGCGCGCTCGTTCCACCGGATCAATTCCATCGCACACGGTTCAAAAACTCAGGCGCCAACCTGAATGTCTCTCTACCGTCACGGTGACGCCGGAACATCTGTCGATGATTCTGCCCGTTCCTCCCAGCATCAACCATCAATACGCCACCGTGAACGGCCGCCGCTTGCTGTCCTCCGCCGGTCGGTCGTACAAGGCTCTGGTCAGCCGCCACATCTGGATCGCCCTGGCTCAATCACCGGCCCGCGCTTCCTTGATGAAACGGCTTCAATCGACGCCGCTGGCCCTCTCGATCCATTTTTACTTCACGACGCCGCTGCGTCGTGACGTGGACGGCGGCTTGAAAATCACGCAAGACGCCGTCTGCGAAGGACTGGGCATCAACGACAACCGCATCATCGAAACCCATCTGTACAAACGGATGGACAAACTCAACCCTCGGATCGAAGTCTGTCTGACCACTGCCGACTCCCCGCCCACGATTTGACAACCACGCTCCTGCATCCACAAGCGAACTTCTTGAGACAGAAGCCACGTAACGACGCATTCGAAAGCGACGCGCAGCAAGCCATACGCCCTTCAACTTGAACGTTAGGTGTCGAAATGACAACCACCTCTCATCGAGGAAGCAAACTGTTGACCGGACCGATCCCGCCTGGCCTACTCGTACCGCAGGGCGTCGATCGGATTCATCCAGGCTGCCTTGTTGGCGGGATACAAGCCGAAGAACAACCCTACGGCCACGGAGAACACAAACGCGGCGATCACCGTTTCCGGCGAAATAATCGTCGGCCATCCGGCGACAGCCGTCGTCGCCCGCGCGCCCAGAATGCCGACAAGGATTCCCAGACAACCTCCGAGGACGCTCAGGGTCATCGCTTCGACCAAAAACTGAATCAGAATGTGCCGCCTGGTCGCTCCCACCGCCATCCGCACGCCGATTTCTTTGGTCCGTTCCGTCACCGACACCAAGAGAATGTTCATAATGCCGATGCCCCCGACCAACAAAGAAACGGAGGCGATGGAAAACAACATGATCGTCAACGTCTCACTCGTCTCCTCATGCACTTTTCCGATATCGACCTGCGTGCGGATAAAGAAATCGTCGTCTTGATCGGGCTGCAACCGGTGCCGCTGTCTCAACACTTCGCGAATCTGCGCCACCGCGGGCGCGAGATCCTCAGGCCGTTCCGTCGAGGCGAATAACGCTCCGACGGAGCCTAAAAAATAGGTGCCGAAGACTTTCCGCTCAGCGGTGCTGAAGGGAATAAAAATGACGTCGTCCTGATCCATTCCCTGGGCCGACTGCCCTTTCGGAGCCAACGTGCCGATGACGCGAAACGGCACGTGGTTGATACGGATGATGGCGCCGACCGGCTCTTCCCCCGGCTCGAATAAATTGTCGACCGCCGTTTGCCCGAGCACGGCGACTCGGGCCGCCGTGTCAAGATCCTGTTGCGTAAACGGCCCGCCGCCGGTGAACGACCATCCCCGAATCGTCAGATAGCTCGGTGAAATTCCATTGACCGTTCCATTCCAATTCTTGTTGCCATGGACGATCTGCATCACGTCGCGCCTGGCCCATCCGGTTTCGCGGAGCAAGGGGACGCGCTTTTTCAGTTCGACGGCATCGGCCGTCGTCAACGTCACCACCCCTCCTTGCCCTCCCCGCACACCGCCGGTCGTGACGGCCCCGGGCAGGATAAGGATGACGTTGGTCCCCATGCTGGCCACCCGTTCGGCGACGGCGGCCTTCGCCCCCTCGCCGATACTGACCATTGCAATGACCGCTCCCACGCCGATCACGATCCCCAACATGGTCAATCCGGTTCGGAGCCGATTGCGACCGAGAATCCGAACCGCCGTCAGAGCGGTCAACAACAAAAAGGTGGGCATTATGCCTCGACCGGCAGAGCGGATGCGCCGGACGGTGTTTTGCGATCCGTTAAAATGCGGCCATCTTTCATGACGACTTCCCGTTCGGCATAGGCGGCAATGTCCGTCTCGTGTGTCACCAAGATGATGGTAATCCCCTGCTTTTTATTCAACCCATCGAGAATCGCCATGATTTCCAGACTCGATTGGGTATCGAGGTTGCCCGTGGGCTCATCGGCCAGCAAGAGCGACGGAGAAGCGACCAACGCTCGCGCGATCGCGACCCGCTGCTGTTGTCCCCCGGACAGTTGCGACGGATAATGGTTCTCTCGGCCCTGAAGTCCGACGCGCGCGAGCGCTTCCGCCGCGAGGGCCCTCTGTTGCCTCAGCGGCAGGCCTCGATAAAACAACGGGAGTTGCACGTTTTCCAACGCGCTGGTGCGGGGAATGAGATTGAAGTTTTGAAACACGAAGCCGATCCGGCGGTTGCGAATCTCGGCCAATTGATCGGCGCGCAATCCTCCGACGTCGACCCCTTGCAGCCGATAACAGCCCTTCGTCGGTCGATCCAGACAGCCGAGTATATTCATCAGCGTCGATTTCCCCGAGCCGGACGCTCCCATGATCGCGACGAACTCCCCTTCCTTAATGAGCAAATCAACCCCTCGGAGGGCCTGGACCTCCACGTCGCCGAGACGATAGATCTTCCAGAGATCCTCACAAGAAATGAGCGCGGCCATCGACGCCGATCCTCCTCATCATCCATATGACAAGCGCGGAAATCATGGCGTGGTCCAAGACGCGGGCCATTTTTGGACTTATCCCGCGACCATCATCATTGAACGCCGAATCACCGGCGGCGACCGCCGCCGAAACCGGGAGGCAATTCGCTTGATCTCCGTTCACTCCTGGACGATTCAAGCCCGACGATGACCGAATCTCCCTCTTTCACATCACCATCCGACACTTCCGTCCATACGCCGTCTGAAATACCCGTCCGAATAACCAGCGGTTCCGGCTCATCGTCGATCGCCAGTCTCCAAATTCTTTTTGCCGGTCCGCCTTGTTCCGGAACCGCGGACTCACCGTTCAACCTCCCTCCTGCCTTCGTGCCCTGTTCATCCTTCCCTCTGGTATCCGGTCGATCCTTCTGAGGCGGGCTGAATCGCAGCGCGGCATTGGGCACCTTCAAAACGTCGTTCTTTTTGGCGACAACGATCGAGACGTTCGCCGTCATCCCGGGCTTGAGACGCAGATCACGATTGTCGACGCCCACCACCACGTTGTAGGTCACGACGTTTTGCACGTTGATCGGAGCCAAGCGAACCTGGCGAACGACGCCGTGAAACTGAACGCCCGGGTAGGTGTCAACGGTAAACGTCGCCTCCATGCCCTCGACGATTCCTCCGATGTCGGACTCACTGACGTTGGTGTCCACTTGCATTTGAGTCAAATCCAGCGCGATCAAAAACAGGTTCGGCGTCGCAAAGCTCGCGGCCACCGTCTGTCCGACTTCCACGTTGCGCGCGACGACGATACCGTCCACCGGCGAGCGAATGATCGTGTACTTAAGATCGAGATCGGCCGCGTTCAATGCCGCCTCCGCCTGTCTGACCTGCGCCTCGGCGACCCGAACTTGCGCCTCGGCACTCTCATAATTGGTCGTGGCGAGATCGACGTCATTTTGCGAGACGAACTGTTCCGCCATCAACGGTTTCAGCCGCTCAAGCTCCCGCCTGCGTTGCGCAAGGTCCGTCCGCGCTTTGGCCAAAGCGGCCCGAGCCATTTCAAGGTTGCTTGCAGCCTGGTCGCGACGGGCTCTGAACGGTTCGGGGTCGATCACCGCCACCGTTTGTCCGGCTTTCACCCGCGTATTGAAATCGGCGTGCAGACTCTTGATCATGCCGGACACCTGTGTGCCGACTTGAACCGACACCACGGGATTGATCGTTCCGGTGGCGCTGACGACCGAAACCACGGCGCCTCGCTCGATCTTGGCCGTCCGATATCGAACCGGCTCTTTCCGATCTCCGCTGAATAGGACGTATCCACCGACGGCCAGCCCGACGGCGACGACGGTGAGGATCATGCCGACGCGCTTCATGCCTGTATCCTGAAACCCTCCAGCACATGCATCTTAACAGGAAGCATCCGGCCAATCATCTTGTGAAGCAAGATCTACCGCGGTCTGCGCCCCGAATTCCCACGGCGAGACTGATCCGGCGGCGGCGCGATTCGGGCCGGCCTGACGATCGCTTTGCGGTCGGAAAACCTTGGGATGAGTTATCGAGCCAGAAGCTGATCAAGGAAAGCGGTTGAAACGTGTCCCTTCTGAAAATCGGCGTCCCCGAAAATCTTGCGGTGAAGCGGAATCGTCGTCTTGATTCCCTCGATCACGAATTCATCGAGCGCGCGCCTCATTCGCGCGATCGCTTCCTGTCGATCCTTGCCGTGAGTGATCAACTTCGCGATCAGAGAGTCATAGTGGGGAACGACCGTGGCGCCGGGCTCCATGGCTGAATCGACCCGCACGCCGAATCCTCCCGGCACGCTGTACTTGGTGATTTGACCCGGGCACGGAATGAACTTGTCGGGATCTTCGGCGTTGATACGGCATTCCATGCTGTGGCCGTTCATCGTCACGTCCTGTTGCCGAATGGACAACGGATACCCGGCAGCCAAACGAATCTGCTCTTTGATCAAATCGATGCCCGTGACCATTTCGGTGATCGGATGCTCGACCTGAATCCGGGTATTCACCTCCATGAAAAAAAAATTTCGCTCCTTATCGAGCAAAAACTCCACCGTTCCGACGTTGCGATATTGCACGGCTTTGACCGCCTCGACGGCGATCCGCCCGATCTCCCGGCGGAGTTTGTCGTCGACGGCGGGAGAGGGAGTTTCCTCCACCAGCTTTTGATGGCGCCGCTGAATAGAACAGTCCCGCTCGCCGAGATAAATGACGTGTCCCCGATAATCGGCCAGCACCTGCACTTCGATATGGCGTGGCTCCAGAAAATACCGCTCAAGATAGACCCCTTCGTTTCCGAACGTGGACTTGGCTTCCGCTTGGGCGGCCTGAAAAGCCCTGGCCAAATCTTCCGCCTTGTTCACGACGCGCATTCCCCGTCCTCCGCCGCCGGCCGTCGCCTTAATGATGACAGGAAAGCCGATTTTCTGGGCCGCCTGCATCGCTTCGTCCTCATTCCGGAGTTCACCAAGACTGCCGGGCGTGACCGGCAGCCCTCGCTTGGCGACGGTTTCGCGCGCTTTGGCCTTGTCGCCCATCAGAGCGATATTTTCCGAAGTAGGGCCGATAAATTTGATGCCGATGGATTCACACACCTCCGCGAAATGCGCGTTTTCCGCCAAGAACCCATATCCGGGATGAATGGCATCGACGCCGGTCACCTCGGCGGCGCTCAGCACGTTTGGAATATTGCGATAGCTCATCGCCGCGTCCGCTGGACCCACGCATATTTTTTCGTCGGCGGCCCTGACGTGAAGGGCGCCGCTATCGGCCTCCGAATGGATAGCGACGGTCTTGATTCCCAGCTCTTTGCAGGCTCGAATCACCCGCAGCGCGATTTCCCCGCGATTGGCGACAAGAACTTTCTTGAACACGATTTCACCCCGGATCACGGTGAGGAGTGCGTTGACGTTATCAGCGACCTTTGGGGTCTATGAGAAACAGGGGCTGTCCATACTCGACCGGCTTGGTGCTTTCGGCCAACACTTTGACGATCCGGCCGTCCGTTTCGGACTCGATTTCGTTCATGAGCTTCATGGCCTCAACGATGCACAAGACTTGCCCCTTTTTGACAAAATCACCTTCTTCCACGTAGGGATCCGCGTCAGGAGACGGAGAGCGGTAAAACGTTCCCACGATGGGCGAGGTGATCGTCACCAAGCCGGAGGCGTCCTCCTCCGTCGGCATAGATTCCCCCTCCGGACGGGGGCTCGTTTGGGGAATACTCGCCGCCGACTCAGCCGAGGAAATTGAACCGGATCTGGCACCGACTTCGTGGCGGACTCGTATGCGCAGTCCCTGTCGTTCAATCTCCAACTCGGTCAAGTTGTTCCGACGAAGCAGGTTGATGAAATCCTGTATCTGCCTGACCTGCTCGGCGGTCAATAGCGGTTCCTGATTTGGCCGGCCAAGCACGTTCGACGCAAGGCTTCGATGCGTTTTCTTTTTTGAAGAAGACGACGGCTGTGCGCTCACCGGACACGCTCCACATATGATCTGGTTCGAGTATCGATTTTGATGACGGTCCCCACTTCCAAATACAGCGGCACTTTGATGGTGGCCCCCGTTTCAACGACCGCCGGCTTGGTGCCGCCGGACGCGGTATCTCCGCGAACACCGGGCTCCGCGTCGACGACCTTGAGCTCGATAAAATTCGGCAATTCAACGGCGATCGGCCGATGTTCGTAAATAAGAATTTTCACCACCATGTTTTCTTTCAGAAGATCGACGTTTTCTCCAAGAGCTTGTTTTTCAAAGGAAAGCTGCTCGTACGTGTCCGTGTCCATGAAGGTGTACGAATCTCCCGTCGCGTACAGAAACTGCATTTCCCGCTCTTCGAGATTTGGTTCCTCAAACCGCTCACCGGACCGGAACGTTCGGTCCAAGACGTTTCCCGACAGATAGCTTTTGAGCTTTGTGCGGACAAACGCCCCGCCTTTCCCCGGTTTGACGTGTTGAAATTCAACGATGTAAAAAGGCTCGCCATCGACCATGAGGCGAACGCCGTTTCGAAAATCGACGGTCGAAATCACTCTTTGCTCCCTTCGGTCAAGAACAACCCCGTTTCTGTTTCAGGCCCTGCTTCATCGCCGCCGGTCTCGGTCACTCCCTATTGTGCACCGGGCTTTGAAGTAATGTCGCCCGCCTCTCGTTGAGAGAGGTGCGCGTGCAATCCCCGCAATGCCAACAGATACCCTGTAGGTCCGAATCCTGTAACCTGACCGTGCACGACATCGGAAATATACGAGCGCCGGCGAAATGCTTCACGACGATGAATGTTCGAAAGATGCACTTCCACCGCCGGAACGGAGACGGCCGCCAAGGCGTCTCGTATGGCGACGCTGGTATGAGTATAGGCCGCCGGATTGATGATAATGCCCTGATAAACCGCCTTGGCCTCTTGAATCCACGTGACCAACTCTCCCTCGTGATTCGACTGGCGAACGTCGAGTTCGATTCCCAGTTCGCCGCCGAGTTTGGAGAGAGACTCATTGATGGCGTCAAGCGTCGCCGTTCCATAGACGGAGGGCTCGCGATTACCCAACAGATTCAGATTCGGTCCATGGAGGATCAGCACCCGCATCATAATAAAGATAAAGCCGACGCTTCGCCTTTACCGTCCGGTGGGCGGCATTGTAACGCTCCGCCCGGACTGGGTCAAACGATCCGAGAAATCATAAGGCGTGACCGCGTGTAGCACGTTGATCGCGCCGGCGAAGTTGAATGGCGGTAAGCCACTGTTCAAGCTGCGCCGCAACCATCTTTTTTCGTCCAAGAGAGACGCCCGGCTCATCCGATGAATTTTCCCCCTCATGGACCTGATCGACAACCGCAGAGGATCGATCCTCTTCCTTCGACAGCGTCTTCGCCACCGATATGACAGAGGCTTGCCCCGACCGACGGAGCGACCGCTCTTTTTCAGCTTCCACCGACGGCATGCCTAGCAGAGCGCAAATCGAGAGAGCCTCTTGATCCTGCGGGTTAACCTCCAGAATGACACGACATGACCGCGCCGCGGCATCCTTCCGGCCCTGAGCGGCGTAGATCTTAGCGAGCGTTCGATGCGCCCGAAGGTTTTCCGGGCTGACCCGTATGGCCTCTTCCAAGATCGCCGTGGCCTTAACGGACTGCCCCAGTTGATCATAGGCTCTGCCCAGCGCCACCATTGCCGTGATGAAATTCGGATAAGTTTTCAATCCGTCTTCCAGGACGGCGGCCGCTTCTTCCCACATCCCGGCCTTCCCGTATTCTTCAGCCAATGAAAGAAAGGCCTTCGATCCCGGCTCTTTCGCCACGATCAAGGCCAATCGATCGATTTCCGCCGCGTTTGCCGGTTTCTCGTATTTTGATCCCATGCCACGCTACCCTACCGAGATGACCGACGGGGGATGACAGCCGGTCCGCAAGTTTTTCACTTCGGTCAGAAGTTCATCCGCCAACTTTCGTTTTGACATCAACCCCAATTCCCTCTGTCGTCCCTCGCGCGTAAGAATGACGGCCGCGTTATTATCGCTCCCAAAGCCGGCGCCTGCTCGTGTCACATCGTTGGCGACGATCATATCAAGCCCCTTCTCTTTCAACTTGGTCTCCGCATGGGCGAGAAGCCGTTCGGTCTCGGCGGCGAATCCGACCAAAATCTGATTAGTTTTCCGAGCGGACAGCATCGCCAGAATATCAGGTGCAGGCTCAAGCTCAAGCACAAGCGATGACCGGCCGTGTTTTTTCAATTTGTGCGGCGCCTGTTCTTTAGGGCAAAAGTCCGCGACGGCGGCTGCCATGACCACAACGGTCGCCCATGGAAACCGTCGGCAGATCGCCTCCGCCATCTCCTTCGCCGTCGTGACGGAAACAATCTCCACGCCGGACGGCCTGGGCAGAGAGGTCGGCCCCGTTACCAATACCACGTTGGCTCCCCGATCCCGTGCCGCCTCCGCAATGGCATAGCCCATCTTGCCCGACGATCGATTGGAAATGAATCTCACGGGGTCGATCGCCTCTTGCGTGGGGCCTGCGGATATCAACACGTTCTGTCCTTGCCAATCCGATCGCGGAGTCAGAGCCGCCAAAACCGCTTCAACAATGCTCGATTCCGTCGCCAGCCTTCCTTGCGCCACCTGCCCGGAAGCCAACGGGCCCTCTTCCGGATCGATCACGCGTACGCCGCGGGATCGAAGAAGGTCTACGTGCTCAACCACGGTGGGATGCCGCCACATTCCACCGTCCATAGCCGGCGCGACGATAAAAGGACAGCGCGCGGCCAGCAGCATGGTGGACAGCACGTCATCCGCCAACCCCAAGGCCGCCTTCGCCAGGAAATTGGCCGTAGCGGGAGCGACCACGATCGCATGCGCGTTCTCGGGAACGGTGAGGTGCTTCATTTCCTCATGCGTGTGAAACAAATCCGTGACGACCCGTTCTCCGGACAGGACTTCGAAAGTCAGGGGAGCGACGAATTTCGTCGCGGCCGCCGTCATGACGACCGACACGGCGGCGCCCTGTGCCTTGAACGTGCGCAGCAATGAAACGGCCTTGTAGGCGGCGATGCTTCCCGTCACCCCTAAGACAAGCCGCTTTCCTTGCAAGAGCCCCGGTGAACGATGCGGCTCCATGACTACTCTTCGGCCTGAGCTTTCGATGGCGTGGCGGTATCGTCAACGTATACGCTGAGTTCTTTCTTGATTTCCTGAGCGTCCTCGCCGGTCATCATGGCGATCCGTTCGGTCTCGCCGTCTTTTCCGCGCTTGGCCTCTTTCATCGCCTCACGCGCGCTTTTTCCGGTCAAATACGGAACTTTGCCTCGCAAGACTTCGTCAAGCGCGATGGTCGTCTCTTTGGTGAAGCGCGAACTTCCGACCGGTTTCGCCCCTTGTGTGAGATGCTTGGCCCGCTGGGCGGCGACGATCACCAACCGGTAACGGGAATCGAATTGTTCGGGCGTATACTGCGGCAACAAATTCAACATATCTCCCATAATGACTGCTCCTCTTCTTAGTTGGATAGAGAGTGGTTCCGATTGCTCTGCACGGCGTCTGCGTCGAGCGCAAATCGGCGCTCAAACCAGCTCGTGTCCACCCGCGAAGTTTTGAGCCGCTCCGCAAGAAAGACGCTTTGCAGATCTCGAAGGGATTGCGACAACTCATCGTTCAAGACGATATACCCATATTCGCAAAAACTGCGGACTTCTTCTTTCACTTTTTGGAGCCGGCGACGGATTTCTTCCGGAGTATCCGAGCCCCGTCCTTCAAGTCGAACTCGCAGCGTATCAAGAGACGGAGGAAGAATGAAAATCAAGACGGCGTCCTCAAAATGTTTTTTGATTTGCAACGCGCCTTGAACGTCGATTTCGAGTAATACGTCGACGCCTTGCGCCATCCTGTCGATCAAAACCGCCCGTGGCGTCCCGTACCAATTGCCGTACACACGGGCGTATTCCAAGAATTCTTGGCGAGCCACCATGTCCTGGAACACGTGCTCTTCGACAAAATGGTATTCGCGTCCGCTCTCTTCTCCAACACGCGGCTTTCTCGTCGTATAGGAGACGGAATGCCACAACCCTGGAACGGAGGCCACCAACCGCTTGCAAAGCGTCGTTTTACCCGTCCCGGACGGAGCTGAAATGACAAAAAGAATCCCTTTCCGCCGAGAGGGATAGTGCCCCGATACATGGTCGCCCTGTTGCGCCTCGACCGACATCGCGGGAGTCATTCCACGTTTTGGACTTGCTCGCGGAGACGTTCCAGCTCCGCCTTCATCTGAACCACGGATCCGGTGATGGCCAGATCCCCGGCTTTCGAGCCGATGGTGTTCACTTCTCGGCCCATTTCCTGAATGAGAAAATCCAACGTTTTTCCAGCCGGTTGAGTGCTTTCGACCGTTTCTTGAAACTGTATCATATGTGCGTTGAGTCTGACTAATTCTTCCGTGATATCACTTCGGTCCGCGTACATAGCCAGTTCCTGGTAAAGCCGTTGGACGTCCGGCATCTCCCCATTGAGCAGACGCTGAACCCGTTCTTTCATACGGGAGAACGATTCTTGTGTCGTAAACGGAGCCCGCTCAGCAATTCGTTTCTTCAATCCGTCGATTGTCTTCAGGCGATCCAAGAGATCACGGGCGAGCATCGACCCTTCTTTTTTCCTCATTGCGACGAGATCTTTGATCGCCTGCACCCCGAGCTTTTCCACCAGCTTCGCGAGTTTCGGATCGCCGGCCGGCTGATCCGAAAGAACGAAAATATCGCGAAACCCCGCGACAAGTCGGATATCAAGAGGGCCTCTCAGCTTTAAGGTTCGCTGAAGAGATCGAAGGGCGTCATGGTACTGTTTTGCCATCCCAGCGTCAAGGTGAAGAGACCTTGTGCCCGCCCTTCCTCCTTGCAACATGACGGTCAGTTCAATGCGGCCTCTGGCGCAGTGATCCTGCACGGCTTTTTTGAGTCGGTCCTCAAGCACTCCCGTGGACTTGGGAACGCGGATCGCGACCTCCAAAAACCGGTGGTTCACGGATCGCACTTCGACGGTCACGCTCCCATCCGCCCAGGCTGCCTGCCGTCGACCGAATCCCGTCATGCTTGTAATCATCGCCGTCGCTTTCCTTTCCAATGACACAGGTCGTACAACGAACAGGTTCCACACCGGGGCGTTCGTGCAAGACACACGTATCGCCCGTGCAACAAGAGCCGCTGGGACAGACCGGTCCATTGACGTCGAGGGAACAACCGCTGCAGATCGTGCTCGATGCGTTCCGGATCGTCCGAATCGGTCAAATTCAACCGATTGGCCACACGTTTGACATGGGTATCCACAACGACGGCGGGACGGCCGAAGGCGGCGCCCAGAATAACGTTGGCGGTCTTTCTCCCCACCCCGGGAAGAGCGGTCAGATCCTCCATCGTCGCGGGAACTTTCCCGCGGAACCGCTCCGCGATCGCTCGCCCGCACTCGATCACGTGCTTTGCTTTCGTTTTATAAAATCCGGTCGGCTTAATGATCGACTCGACCTCGGTCGGATCCGCCAGCGCCATATGACGGGGGCTCGGGTATCGATGAAACAAGTTCGGCGTGACTTGATTCACCCGACGATCAGTGCATTGGGCGGATAGGATCGTGGCCACCAACAATTCCCAAGGAGAATGATAGTCCAACTCGACCTTCGCGGTTTTCATGGCTCTCATGAGAACGGCCGCAATCGCGGCCGGGCGGTCGCCCTGTGGGGGGGTAGGCGTTCGTGTTGTCACGGTTTCACCCGGATCGATCTGGCTGATCAACGGAAGACAAGGTCGGCGCTCTCTTGGGAGACGTGCGGTGAAGGATCTTCTTGATGCCCCGGTATCAATCTTGACGCGGCCCTCTCGATCACCTCCAACAACGGAGGCCACGTTTGCGGTTGGAGCGCGGAGATGCCGATCGCGCGATAGCGGCGACAGAGCAGCTCCACCTGCTGAGCAGGCAGTCGATCGCACTTATTGAAGACGAGCACGCGCGGAATTTCATCCAAATCGAGATCCCGTACAATGTCGGCGACGGCCGCAATCTGCCCGTCGATGTCCGACACACCGGCGTCGACGACGTGAAGCAACAAATCCGCTTCGCGTAATCCTTCCAACGTCGCGCGGAACGTTCGAATCAATTCCTGGGGAAGGTCGCGAATAAACCCGACGGTATCGGTTATGATGATTTCGCGGTCTCGAGGGAAACGAAGGCGTCGGCTCGTGGTATCCAGCGTCTCAAACAGCCGGTCTTTCGCGGACACGCAGCTGCCGGTCAATTGATTCAACAGCGTGGATTTTCCCGCGTTGGTGTATCCGACAAGCGACACGATCGGAAGACCGTATCGCCGGCGCCTGACTCGGCGTCGGTCTTGCTGTTTGGAAAACAGTTCAAGCTCCCGCTCAAGGCGCGTAATGCGATCCCGAATCCGGCGCCGATCGGTTTCCAGTTTCGTTTCCCCTGGGCCTCTGGCGCCGATTCCGCCGCCGAGTCTGGACAGATCAGATCCTTTCCCTGAAAGTCTGGGCAGCAGGTATCGTAGCTGCGCCAGCTCGACCTGTACTTTCCCTTCACGACTGTGCGCTCTTCTGGCAAAAATATCCAGAATCAATTGCGTCCGGTCGATCACTTTGATGTCGGTCATTTCGGCGATGGCACGCGATTGGGCCGGCGTCAACGTTTGATCGACGATCACCATGTCCGCTCCCTGATGAAGCGTTCGGATCAACACCTCTTTTAATTTTCCGCTCCCCAGTAAATACCGCTGATGCCCCTCGTCCGTCCGTTGCACGACACGATCGATCACGGTTACACCCGCAGAACGGGCAAGCTCGGCAAGTTCGGTCAATCGTTCCTCCTGCTCGCCCCTTCCCTGCGGCGACGCGCTCACCAAAATGGCGGCCTCCTGCCCCTTTTTGATGACTTGGTGGGTACGGGCGGCTTGGACCTTTGCTTCCAGATCCTCGATAAATCGGTCGAATTGAATGGCGCAGCGGTGGAATGGAACCGCTCCCAGGACGTTGCAAAGCCTATTTTCCTCGTTGGGTGGAAGAATGTGCGCGAGATAAAAACGACCGGGGGTCCCCTCGGGCGCAACAGAAAGAGCGCCGATCAAGTCCAGCCGCAGATAAGCAAGATCCGTGATGGCTTCTTGGCTCAGCGGTTGATCATGCAGTTGTGTTCGGATAAATCGCAAACCTCGCAATGACCGAGGGCCGGCTCGAAATTTTGCCGCCGTCGTAGGGGTCAAACACAAATCGGTTCCTACAATGACCTCCTGGACAATTCCGCGTCGCGTCAGAACAACTCCGATGGGACGGCGGACATCAAGGGTCAATTGGCTCATGGCTTTGGCCAACTCTGATCCCAGGACCTGGTTCGCAGCCACACGGCGTCGGTACAGCCGCTCGATCGCCGTGATTTGGCTCGGCCGAAGGCCGGCTATGTGGCCATGCACCTCAGGAATGGAGCGCCTCTTCTTTCCGAACGCCTCTGACATCGAGCAAAGACTCAACCTGAAGCGTCGGTTGAATGTCGAAGTCTCGCGTCCATCGGGGATAAGTCATCAAGACATGCCGGCCCGCCGCGGCAATCATGGCCGCATTGTCCGTACAATACTCAATGGGAGGCACGATAAGTCTTACTCCTTCTTGCCGTGCGCGATCCCCTAACAATGTCCGTAATCTGCTGTTCGCCGACACTCCTCCGACGACCGCCAGAGCGGAGAGCCTCTCCTGGGCAAGCGCGACAAACGCCTTCGTGACCAACGTGTGAACGATGGCTTCCTGGTATCCTGCCGCCAAGTCGGCAACGTGCCTTGCCCGCTCCTCTTGATTCATATCGCGCAGTTTGTACAGCAACGACGTCTTGAGCCCGCTGAAACTGAAATCCAAACGACTTTTCCGATGGTGGAGACGGGGAAACGGAATCGCATTCGGCTCACCCTGTTTTGCAAGCCTATCGATCGCCGGCCCCCCGGGAAATTCCAAACCCAGCATCTGCGCGCCCTTGTCAAAAGCTTCTCCTGCCGCATCATCCCTCGTACAGCCAAGTAAGACGCAGCGGCCGTTCCGTTCCCGTCTGAACAAATGAGTATGCCCCCCGGAGACGACCAACACAATGCACGGGAGGGGAAAATCCGGATCGGCAAGCCAAGC
The DNA here is from genome assembly GCA_024331125.1 of Nitrospira sp. Taxonomy (GTDB): domain Bacteria; phylum Nitrospirota; class Nitrospiria; order Nitrospirales; family Nitrospiraceae; genus Nitrospira_D. The sequence goes on along the minus strand of JANDJI010000002.1, from coordinate 477,801 downwards.
CGAAGAAATATGCCCTTCCAGATGATTGACCCCGATCAATGGAATATTAAGGCCATAACTGAGGGCTTTGGCATAATTGACACCCACCAAGAGCGAACCTGCCAACCCGGGCCCTCTGGTCACGGCGATCGCCCCAAGGTCTTTTTTCTCGATACAGGCTTGTTTTAGCGCCTCGTCGACGACTCCGTTGATCGTTCCGAGATGGGCTCGAGCGGCCAATTCAGGCACCACCCCGCCGAACTTCCGGTGGACGGCAATTTGGGATGAAATGATGTTCGACAAGACCCGGCCGTCTCTATCGATGACAGCCGCGGCCGTCTCATCACACGAGGATTCGACCCCAAGGATAGGGCGTAAATCCCATGCAGAGCGACATGCTAACATTGTCCGGAAGCCAAGACCTGCGGGTGAAATGGAAAGCTCAATTACAGCACAATCGAAAATGACCGCTTGGATTTTGCACAGAGCTTATTGCACACCCCTGATCACAATCGAACCGTGATCGCTCTCAGAACATCTACACGCCCGCCATCGCCTCTTGTTGAAGAAAGACAGGCGCACCGTCCCGAAGCACCACTTTTACCTTGCGGCACTCTTTGAAGCGGCCGCGGATGAGCTCGTCGGACAGAGGATCGCCGATCGCCCGCTGAATCGCTCGACGCATCGGCCTCGCTCCGTACAAGGGTTCGTACCCTTCTTTGATAAGCCACTGCTTCACTTCGTCATCGACTTCTATTTCAATCCCTTTTTCAAGGAGGCGACCGTTCAGCTCCCGAATCAAAATGTCCAGAATGCTGTACAGATGGTCTTTTTCCAATTGATGGAAGATAACGATTTCATCGATTCGGTTCAAAAACTCCGGGCTGAACGACTTGCGCAGCTCTCCCATCACTTCTTCCTTCTTTCGGCGGGCGACTTCATCTTCGGTGCTTTGGAACCCCAGCGAAACTCCTTTCTGAATGTTCTTGGTTCCGATATTGGATGTCATAATGACAACCGTGTTCTTGAAGTCCACCTTTCGACCCAGGCTATCCGTCAACACTCCATCGTCCAGCACTTGAAGCAAGACGTTGAAAACGTCAGGATGGGCCTTTTCAATTTCATCAAAGAGAACGACCGAGTACGGCCGGCGGCGAACCTTTTCAGTGAGCTGCCCCCCTTCCTCGTAACCGACGTAGCCGGGCGGAGCGCCAAAAAGTCGCGAGCTGGTGAATTTTTCCTGATATTCGGACATGTCAACCCGAATCAATGCGTCTTCGCTGTTGAAGAGAAACTCCGCCAACGTCCTCGCCAGTTCGGTCTTTCCAACCCCTGTGGGTCCCAAAAAGATGAATGAACCGATCGGCTTCTTGGCCTCTTTTAAACCGGCGCGCGACCGTCGAATCGCTCGCGCGACCGCTGAAATGGCCTCATCTTGGCCGACGACGCGCTTATGGAGAAACTCTTCCATTCTTAGCAGCTTGTTCGACTCTTCTTCTTCCAGTTTAAAAAGCGGAATGCCGGTCATCTTGGAAACTACATAGGCGACGTCTTCCTTGCCAATCACCGGTCTGTTCTTCTCTTGGCTCTTTTTCCATTCCCGCTTCGACTCGTCCAACAGTTTGCGTAGCCGCTCCTCCTCTTCCCGATAACGAACGGCCTCCTCAAAATTTTGCATGGAAATCGACAGCTCTTTCTCACGAGAGACTTTTTTAAGTTCTTGTTCCATCGCTTTCAATTCCGACGGAAGCGCATACGTCTGCAGCTTAGCACGCGAGCCCGTTTCATCGATCAAATCGATTGCTTTATCGGGCAAAAACCGATCCGTGATGTATCGATCGGAGAGCTTGACGGCTTCCACGATCGCCTCTTCCGTAATTTCGACTCCATGATGCTCTTCATACCGATCGCGCAAGCCATTAATGATTTGAATCGTTTCATCCACGCTGGGTGGCTGCACATAAATGGGCTGAAATCGGCGCTTCAATGCCCCGTCTTTTTCGATATGCTTTCTGTATTCATCCAAAGTCGTCGCCCCGATACATTGAATTTCCCCTCGCGAGAGAGCAGGCTTGAGCATATTCGACGCATCGATGGAACCCTCGGCCGCCCCGGCTCCAACCAGCGTGTGAAGCTCATCAATGAAAATAATAATGTTGCCGGCCTGCACGATTTCTTTCATCACGACCTTGAGCCGTTCTTCGAATTGGCCCCTGTACTTTGTGCCGGCCACCAACGAACCCAAATCCAAGGCAATGACCCGTCTGGATAGCAGATTATCAGGAACCTCGGATTGGACGATCCGCTGGGCCAATCCCTCGACGATCGCGGTTTTGCCCACCCCCGATTCACCGATAAGCACGGGATTGTTCTTGCTTCTCCGGCTCAGGATTTGAAGAACCCGCTCGATTTCATCCGCCCTTCCGATCACCGGATCCAGTTGACCCTCTTGAGCCAACTGGGTCAGGTCGCGCCCGAATTCATCCAGTGCCGGCGTGTTGCTTTTCCGATCGCGCTCGCGAGGAGCGGACTTTCGCAAAAAGGTCACCGTCAATTGCCGCGCGGTCAGCAAGTTGGCCCCCAAGCTTCGAAGGATTTTCCCGCCGATGCCCTCTTCTTCACGCAGCAACCCCAGGAGAAGATGCTCGCTTCCGATGTGATTATGGCCCAATAATCTGGCTTCCTCGACTCCATACTCGATCACCTTTTTTACGCGCGGGCTGAAGGGGATCTCACCGAACGTCATGGTCGTCCCCCCCCCAGGGAGATTGCGCTCAATCTCGAGGCGAATTTGCTCCGTAGAAAGCCCCATTTTCTTCAAAATCATGAGGGCGATCCCGTCCGCCTCGCGAAGGATGGCCAAGACAAGATGCTCTGTGCCTAAGTAATCATTTTGATGTCGCTCGGCTTCCTCACGCGCAAGGATGATGATTTTTCGACCCTTGTCCGTAAATCGTTCGAACATCCTGCCTCCTTCTCCTGGATCCCGCCAGCGTAAGATCGCTCGAGAACAAACCACGCGAAAAAGTTGAACTAATTTTAACCGCGGCATCCCCATGAGTCAAGGTTGCGTCTGAAAGGATGGGATTGATCATTATAATTCCGATTGCAGGAGTGGTCGTGGCTGTTGCACAATCAAACAAATAAATGGTTTGAATAATTGTGAACGTGTTTTCCTTGTTGAGAGGAACAGAATCGTCTCGATAGAGTCATCGGCCTTTCCAATAACAGAACCGCCCTCCTCCGATTCACTTCTCTTTATGAAAAGTAAAACAATCGGGCTGCTCATCAAACCAAAATCCCCTGAAATAAAACCTACTCTCCAAGGAGTTGTCGCTTGGCTGCGAGAACGGTCCATCCCTGTACTCCTGGATACAACGGCTGCCGCCTTGTTGAATGAGCTCGGCGGCATTCAAAAGATACAACTAGCCAATCAAGCCGACATCTTGCTCGTGTTAGGGGGAGATGGAACCATTCTGTCCGCCGCCAGGCTGGCGGCGGACAGAAGCATCCCTATTCTTGGCGTCAATATGGGAGGTCTTGGATTTCTGACGGAAGTGCGGCTCGACAATCTCTACGCCTCTCTTGATCGAGTGTTCGCCAACGACTTTGCGGTCGATGAACGATTGATGCTCCAGGCCCATCTCCATCGGCATGGAGAAACCGTGGCGCAGGGTACCGTCTTAAACGACGTCGTAATCAGCAAAGGCACCCTGGCGCGTATGATCGAATTGAAAATTGCGATTCAGGGCCAATTTGTCACCAATCTTCGAGCGGACGGCTTGATCATCAGTACTCCGACAGGTTCAACCGCGTATTCCCTATCTGCCGGCGGCCCCATCATCAATCCCTCCGTTCAGGCTTTGATTTTGACCCCCATCAGTCCACACACGTTGACCCACCGCCCACTGATCGTCCCGGGAAACGTAGACATTGAGGTCACCCTGACCAGCAAGGACGACGGGGCCATGGCGACCCTGGACGGCCAAGTCGGCATCGCCATGGTTCAAGGCGATACCGCGCTCGTCAGGACTTCCGATCGCCGAACCAAACTGATCCGGTTTCCCGAAAGCCACTACTACGAAGTGCTGAGAGAAAAGTTAAAGTGGGGAGACGGATGACGTGTCTGCTGTCGGCTTGCAAGAGGCCTAGGCCAAACCCCGTTCAATCACCTGAAGCATTTCCTGATTACTTGCGTATTTGAATTCCCCAATACAGTCCGCTTTGCCTTCATGCGCTCGTTCCGCCGCTTCAAGCACCCGCAAGCCCTGAACGGTAACAGGGCGACTCTTTCTCTCTTTCAAGGTCCGATGCAACTTCTCAAGAACGAGTGAGACAGCGTCGCCAGGGACCTTCGACGCGAGGTAACGTTCCACGACTTCCGCACACCAGTCACCATCCCGCTTTGCAACGCCGACGAGCCCCTCGCTCGCTTTTCTCGCCCATCCTGCCAGAAAGACACCGTCCACGACTTTCCCGGCCGATTCATCATACGCTTGAAACAACGCGTCGTCCGGCTCGTTCCCGGTTTTATTGGGATTAGTCACGAAGGTGCCTCCTTTGTAGGGAAGGCCGAGCGTTTCATCCACCTTGTCACCGACGGCGAAAATCACGGCGTCACAAGGGAACTCATAATAGTGTTTCAGTCCCACGGCAACCGTATCGTCGCCCTTTGGCTCCAGCTTGTTGTCTTCGATCTCCAGTCCTCTGACACGGTTATCCCCGTCGACAAGAATGCGTTTCGGTGACGCCAAAAACCGAAATCCCATTTTTGTGTCGCTGACCTTTGGTTCGCATTTGGTGAACTCATCCATAAGACCTTTCAACACCTCGTCGGGATTCTGCCCCACGGCGATCATGCGATCTCTGATGCGGTCGAACTCTTGATGGATTCCTTCAAGATCCATATTAGAGCAGACGGCCCGAATTTCCTTGGGATTATACTTCCGCTCGACCGGTCCGCGACGAACAATGGCGGTCACCCGCTCTATCTTTTTATAGCGGATCAACCAATGGGCGATATCGACCATCACGTCCCCGGCGCCTATTACCGCCACATGGTTCCCCATCTCAAACGGCCGATCGCCAAAGCCCGGCAAGCGGTTGAAGTGGTAGACGACGTCTTTTGCGTGATAGACCCCTCTGGCGGAGTCGCCTTCAACGCCGATGGCCTTGGTTCCCTGCGCACCGACCGTGAACACGACGGCTGAAGCGCCAAGCCCTCGTACATCTTCAACCGTAAGATCTCTCCCGTTCCCGACCGACACATTGCCGAAATAATGCACGTTCGGTTGTTCCAGCAACTCCCAGTATTGTTTCTTGAGACCGCCGCGTAGTTTAAGCTTGGCCGGGAAAATTCCGTATTCGGCCAAGCCGCCGAATTTGATATCACGATTCAACACGATCACTTCATGGCCGGCTTTTGCCAGCGTGCTCGTCACCGCCATTCCTGCGGGCCCGGCTCCCACGACAATGACAACGTGCGATTGCTTTCCGCTCATGCGCTGATCCTTGCAAAGATTAAATAGCAGTCATAAAGCCCAACGGTCCGCGGAACTTAACACAGCAAATTGACAACTGTCAAAAGGTGAACCCGTGAGAGCCTTTCGGCCTACTCCTTGCTCATAACACACCGGTCGTCTAGAATACGCACGGAGTTCCGCCTGCTTAAGAGGGGGACAGCTTTTCGTCGTAAGCATTGTCTACATTTACTGGCGTTTCCTTCGTTTTCTTCATCGTGGAAATAAATCGGTCCCGACACACGGCCATCACTCCTTTACAGACTCATAGAGGATCCGTCATGCATCGACGATGCGGGGACGTGGCTTTAGTACGCTCGTGTGCTCGTGAGGCGGCCACTGCTTTCATAAGACAACTTCTCTTTGGCTTCCATGCATTACCATCGAATCACTGTACCGGATGAGATCCCTCATCGGATTCAACCCAGGCCGGACGAAGCCTTCTTGGTGCCGTCCTTCGAGTTAGCCGAAGCATTGATCGCCCGTGGAGCCGACAGCGCCTGCATCACCGTCACCCCACATCTCCCATCGAATGAGACCTGCTCGGATTATGCCCGGAACGGTCCGAGCGGGCCGCTGATCCCTCGAACCGCTTTTCAATTTGACCAATCCGTTCTTGTCGTCCTGCCCACGTACAATGAGCGGCACAACATCGAGGCCGTGACGCAAGCGATCGGCAGATATCTGGCGGCGGACATTTTGATCGTCGATGACAACTCACCGGACGGCACCGGTCGGATAGCGGACGAACTCAGTCGACGGCACCCCCATATCCACGTTCTTCACCGCCCCCGCAAAGAAGGGTTGGGCTCCGCCTATGTCGCGGGATTCCAATGGGCGCTGGTGAGACACTACCAACTTGTCATCGAGATGGACTGCGACTTCAGCCACGCGCCGTGGGATTTGCCAAGACTGGTTCATCACAGCGCGGCCGCCGATCTCGTGATCGGCAGCCGATATATCCCCGGCGGCGGCACGGAAAATTGGGACATGCGACGACGTCTCGTCTCAAAATTCGGCAATGCCTACGTCAGGTTGTTTCTGGGATCGGCGATACGAGACTGGACCGGAGGGTTCCGCTGTTTTCGGCGAGAACTGTTGGCCACAATGGATCTTGCCGGTGTCATGGCCAAAGGGTACGTCTTTCAAGTCGAGATGGCATGGCGGGCGATTCGTCTGGGGGCGCGAGTGCGCGAAATCCCCATTCGGTTCCGCGATCGCGCCCACGGTCACAGCAAACTTGGTTGGTCTACAATCTATGAAGCCATCAGAGAGGTGCCGCGCATGTCCTGGCGACGCTTCCCGTCGAGATGATCGTTCCCGCCCGTTTCCGAACCAAAGAGATGAAAAGACGCAGGCCCGACCGATTCCGCGTTCGGCGGAGAAACGGCCAGCTTGCTTAAATCGATGACCAACTCGTCTTTGGTATTGGCGAAGAGAGTGTCCAGCAGACTGCTCTGTTGCTGGATCACCGCGTCGGCCGGTTCAAAGAGGAGGTCAAATCCTTTGGCGGCGGTGGGTCTCATCGGGTATCGCCGGTCGTAGATCATGCCATAAGCGGGAATGCCGTAGATGATCTTCCAGTTTCCCAATATGACGTGCAGCTCCTTGCCGCGCACGTACATTCCTCCCGAAGTAACCATCCGCCGGAAAAAGGTCAGGGGTTCGCTCAGATAAAACGTCACCCGCTCGTTGTATTGAGCCTGCTCCAATCCTTCCGCCAACTGTTCCGACAGCAGCGCCACTTCTTCTTCGTCAAACGCCGGAACGATCGGCGCCTCGCCTTGGATCCATTGCTGCGGGGCAATCCGATGTTCTTGAACCTTGAGCCCCGACAAGACGACCCGCAAGACCTCTTTCCCCAACGTCGCGGGATGAGAAAAATGGCCTTGAGGCCACTCCGGGAGAACGGTCTTGTCGGTTTCCAGTCGAACGAAATTGACAGGATCTTCATAAACAATGCGAGACGGCACATGGGGAATGGCACACCCGGTTATCAGCACGGCTCCGGTCACAACGAAGACCGCGCCTCGGCACATCAACTTCAAATCCATACTTCACTCACTCCGCCCTCCCGCTTCAATCCCCTCGCTTCACCCCTCTTGTACCGTCACCGTCATCTCCGCCCGTTCCAACGGATTGTCCCGTCCGTCTCGTTTCATGCTGACCACCTTGTCCACAACGTCCATTCCGCTGACCACTTCACCGAACACGGTATACTGCCAATCCAAAAAGTTTGAATCGGCGACGCAGATGAAAAATTGCGAGCCGGCGCTGTCGGGATCATTGCTTCTGGCCATCGAGAGGATCCCCCGTCTGTGCGGCTTGCTATTGAACTCGGCCTTAATCGTATAGCCGGGACCGCCCATCCCGTGCAGGGAGCGATCCGATTTTTTACTGTTGGGATCGCCCCCTTGAATCATAAAGCCGGGAATGACGCGATGAAACGTCGTGCCGTTATAAAACCCCTCCCTCGCCAGCTTCAAAAAGTTGTTCACGTGGCCTGGCGCGACCTCCGGAAAAAATCTGAGTACGATCTCCCCCATAGGAGTCCCCTTGGTGGTCACCGAGATGGTCGCCCGAACATCTTGAGTCGAATCGGCCATTGTTCTTGTCCTTTCCCTATTTGTTTAAGTTTGGTGCGTTATTCTCGAAACCGAAATGGAGGAGGCACCGCTCCCCCTTTAAGGCCCTGATTGACGGCGATCCAGGCGAGACCGTCGTCGCTCCGAAACACCCCCTCGCTGGTTCCCGCGTACAGACTTCCGTCTTCGGCGCCGATCAAAGTCTGGACCGATAAGCTCGTCAATCCCTTGTTGACCGGCGTCCAGCGCTTGCCCTTGTCTTGAGTCTTAAAAACGCCGTTTCCCGTCGCGACGATCATGTCCCGCCCCCACAACACGATCCCGCGGATGGAATCATTGGGAAGAGCACGGCTGATGGGGCGCCACGTCATTCCCCCGTCGATGCTCCGAAACACTCCACCGTCGAACGTACCGGCCAGAATTTCATTTTCCTGATCGATCGCCAACACGCGAATGAAATTCTCGATCATCCCTTCATGATCTTTCAATCCATGCCGCAGACGCTCCCAACCGGAAGATCGTGGTACAAAACGGAGCACGCCCTTGCCGGACGTGCCGGCGTACAACGTCCCGTCCGTGGACCGAGCCAAAGCATGGACCAGGACGTCGTCAAGCCCCGTGGCGAGAACCGACCAGCGATCATCCGCTTCATTGAGGCGGTACACGCCGTCAGCCGTCCCCGCGTACAGCCCGTCATCCGTCGTCATCAGGGTCTTGACCTCCAATCGTTTGAGTCCCGCATTCACGGATTGCCAGCTCGCGCCGTTGTCTCTTGAACGAAAGACGCCGCCGCGCAGAGTTCCAGCATAGACAGAGCCGTCTCGCACGACGATCAAGCTCAGGATGAAAGGATCAGTCACGCCGCCGCCCACGGACGTCCATGTGATGCCTCGATCGACGGTGCGGAAAATCCCATGGCCGAACGAACCGGCATAGACCTCTCCCCTCCGGCTCATTGCCAGCGCTTGCACACTGATGGGAAATCGATCTTGTCGTTCCACTCCGGACGTCCGTTCGACAAGAACGTCCGCCGCAGCCATGGCTTCCGCGCCAAACATATCGAGTGAAGGGCCGAGCAACAGAAGCCCCGCGATCACGGCCGCGCGAACGATCGGAACAACGTGGGATCGGTTTTTCATCGTATCCTTGTTCCCGCCGTTCCCATCGGCAAATCAGGATCAAGCGGAAGGTCCACCCGATCATTGGCGGCGCGGCGACCGAAGAATCTGGCGCCGAGTATGCCGATTTCATAGAGGAGCATCAACGGAACGGCCATCAGCAACATCGTGAACACGGTCGCGTCCGGGGTAATTACGGCCGACACAATCAGCGCCGCCAGAATCGCGTGTTTGCGATATCGAGCGAACGTCGCCGCCGGCACCGCTCCCGCAACCGCCAAGAGCGTCATGACCAGCGGCAATTCGAACGCGAATCCGAAGATCAGAAGGAACTTGACGTTGAAATCGATGTAGGTTCCGACGCCGAGCTGCGGCGTCACGTCGCGATCGAGGCCGAAACTGACGAAAAAGTCGATCGCCAGAGGAAGGACGACCACGTTGCAAAACACCAAGCCGAGACCGAAGGAGCCTCCCGCCAAACACAACAGTGGAACGGCCCAGCGCCGTTCGTTGGGCAGCAGGGCCGGCGCGATGAGTTTCCAGATCTGATAAAAGATCACCGGCAGACTCAGGATGACGGCCGCGAGAAACGAGACTTTGATCGAGGCAAAGAGCGCTTCCGTGGGGCCGTAAAAGGCAAGCTGATTTTGGAAGGGCCGGTTCATCCATGCCATGATGTCGGTCGAAAAGGAAAACGTGACCAACAGCCACCCCAGGATGGTCCCCCCAATCACGATCAATCGGCGCTTGACGGTTTGAAGATGAACGGTAAGCGGATTGACGATGGGATCCATGGCAATGGCACAGCCGCCGGCCGGGCCGGCGGCCGGTGGCCTCCCTTAATGGGCCGTGGACTGCAATTGGTCGCGGTAGACTCGAATCAGCTCGGCGAGCTTGTCTTTTTTCGCCAGCTTTTCTTTTTGGATGCGCTTCTTTTCGACTTCTTCGGCCGGCGTCAGAACGTGACGTTTCTGTAATTCGCTTAACTCCAGATCCAAGCGGTGATGGGACGCTTCCAGTTCGCGAAACTCCGGATTGGATCGGCGCAGCTGCTCTACGATGACATCATCCGTCTGCATACGCACCTCCTGGTTATTATTCATGAACATGCGCTGAAACCGATTCTCCGCCGCCCCTCCGTTCATGGCTCGGCTGCAAACCGGCCGGGGCCCTTAGCGGATCCATTTCCATCACGACCGCGTCTTCCACGGGTTCCGAATAATAGCCACGCCTGACACCGATAGACACAAACCCTAATTCTCGATAGAGCCGTTGGGCTGCTTCATTGGAGTTTCTGACTTCGAGCACTGCGCGTGACGAGCCCTCTGTCATTCCCATGCCGATGGCTTCTGCGACCAGGGTTCGTCCGACGCCTCGTCTTCTCATCGACTCCCTGACGGCCAGTTTCATAAGTCGAAGTTCTTCGAACACGATCCAAAAACAATGAAACCCGATCAGGCACTCGCCGCCAGGGCGCAGAGGGTCCGCCGTGACGGCGACCAGCACGTGCGCGAACGGGTTGTTGATCAGTTCAGCTTCCCACATTTTGCTCGTCCAGGGGGGGGAGAAGCAAGTTCGTTCTAATTCCAACAGCTCCGGCAACAGCTCCGCCGTCGCCGGCATGATCCGAAACTCACGCGCCATTCGCCTTCCCCGGACGGATTGCCGGTCTCCCTTGACGCCGCGCCTGCGCCAGACGCCGAGCGACTTTGGCCGCCACCCGCTCTTGCCGCCGGACGACCGGCGAGATTCCTCCCGACCGTTCGTAAACGAGTTCCGCCTCGGACCGCTGCACGTACAGCGGCATGACACAGTCGCCGGCGACTTCCCCCTCGCGGAGCTTTTGCAGACCGAGAACCCCGACCGTTACGGCAGAAGGCTTCGCACGGTCACCCGGCGCCGGAAGCAGGGTGATCGAAGGAGAAAGCGCCGCGCGGATTTGCTGCTCCATCTTGAACCATCCCTCGCCGAACACAGTCGTCTCGTCGCCAAGGCTGGCGGCCACCGCCTCAGGAGGGCCGACATGCTCGGGCAGGATGCGCTCGAGCCGTCCGTCCTTCATCATCCGGAATATCGCCCAATATAATTCTCCCGTTCGTCCCATCAACATGGGGCACAGCAGGGATGCCGCCGACTCGACGTCCATCGCCATGGCTTCCAACGTCGGCACCAACATGAGCGGAAGGCCGGTCGCCGTGCGAAGCCCCAGGCACGTCGCCACGCCCACGCGAATACCCGTGAAAGAACCTGGACCGATGGAACAGGCCAAGCCGTCAAGGTCGGTCACTCGAAGAGCCGTCCGCTCAAACAACCGATCAATGGCAGGCAACAACGTCAGACCATGGGCGCCGCCGGCGTCCTGCTCTTCTTTCGCCAAGACGACGTCCTCTTCAAGAATCGCGACGCTTTGCCACAACGTGGCCGTCTCGACCGCCAAAATTCTCTTCCCTTTCACAACACCTCCCCCAACTCCTCCGTCTTGATTGTCTGATTGGGCAGAATTTCATGAAACGTGATCTGAATACTCCCTTGGCCGCGCCCGTCTTCAAGAGAAATTTTGAACGGTCGAACCAGCGCGCTTCTCCGTTCGATGGGCCATGAATCTCCCGCCGCCTCTTCCACCGGTCGAAAATCTTCGTAGTAAATGGTAGCCTCGACGTCGCCGTTCGTTGCCAGCCGGTCTTCCTGTATGACGAACAACGTTCGGCGATCGAACCAGAGGCGGCGGATCGGCGTTGTTCTGTCGGCGTCACTCCGGCCGTCGGCGTAAATGTCCAATCGATAGCGATCCCCCGCTTCAACCAGCCTCACGGTTTCGCCGTTTGCGACCGCGCCGGTGCCGAGCACGCCTCCGACCGCCCAGACGCTCAGTTGGAACGGGCGCGCCAGCTCTTGTCTTGTCGCCATCTCCGCCTGCCGGCCTGTCAAAACCCGACCCATCGTCGGCAATCTGAGTTTATACAGATCGCCCGCTTGAACGAATTCAAACAACTCGCCGCCGATCGGCGTGAATCCTCGAAGCCTCACGGCATCGGGACGACGATAATACACCGTTCCCTCGACTCGCGACGCAATGGGAATCAGGCCGCCTCGGACTTTCGCCGTGAACAGTCCCTTGAGCGAATGGATCGCCGCTTCCCGTTGCCGCAGCAGCGTCGTCAACTCCTCCGCCGTAGCCGACGTAGCCCGTTCGACCGACACTTCTTTCTTGGGCGTCATCAGCGAACAGCCGGCCAGCAACAGGCACATCAGAAGGCTGCAGGTCCCGCCCAATGCCAGGCGTCCGTCTCGGCTAAGCCAAAACAACGTTCAACGCCTCCCTCACATCTTGAATGCCGATCAATTCCATGCCGTCGATCGCATCCAGTTTCATCAGATTCCGCTCGGGTAACAGGCATCGTTTGAACCCCATCTTGGCCGCCTCCCGGATGCGCAATTCCGCCTGGCTGATCGCTCGCACTTCCCCGCCGAGACCGACTTCGCCGAGAATCAACAAACCCGGCTCGACCGGTATCTCTCGCAGGCTGGACGTGACCGCCGCGACGATGCCCAGATCGGTCGCCGGCTCATCGATCCGCAAACCTCCCACGACGTTCACATAGACATCCTGTCCGGACAAATGAACGCCCAGCCGCTTCTCCATCACCGCGAGCAGCAGCGACACGCGATTGAGATCGACCCCGTTGGCCACCCGCTTCGGCATGGCATATCCGGTCGAGGACACGAGCGCTTGCAGCTCGACGAGAATCGGCCTGGTTCCTTCGAGACTCGACACCACCACCGAGCCGGTGCTGCGTTGCGGACGTTCGGCCAAAAACAGCTCCGAGGGATTGCCGACTTCTTCAAGCCCCGCATCTTTCATTTCGAACACGCCGATTTCGTTCGTCGAACCGAATCGATTTTTGACGGCCCGAAGAATGCGATAGCTGTGTCCCCTGTCGCCCTCGAAATACAACACCGTATCGACGATATGTTCCAACAAACGCGGCCCGGCGATGGCCCCTTCTTTTGTCACGTGGCCGATAATGAAGACCGGCACCCCGGCACGCTTGGCAAACCACATCAACTGCCCGGCCACCTCCTGTACTTGACTGATGCTTCCAGGCGCAGAGGTCAACTGTTCCGTATAGACGGTTTGTATGGAATCCACCACGATCGCGGCCGGCTGGATCTCCTGAACCGTTTTCAGAATCTGCTCCAGCGAGGTTTCGGCGAGAATCAACAGATGGGGATGCTCGACGCCCAGCCGCTGTCCTCGCATCTTGATCTGACGGGGCGATTCCTCGCCTGAGACGTACAGCACCGGCGCTACGGCGGTCGCCAATCGCGGCAGGGCTTGGAGCAGCAGGGTGGTCTTCCCGATCCCCGGATCGCCGCCGATCAGAATCACCGCGCCGGGAATCACTCCGCCACCCAACACCCGATCAAACTCCCCGATGTGCGTGAGACGGCGGTCCTCGCCGACCACTTCGATCTCGCCGATGGGCGTCGCCTGCGCCTGCGCGGTCTTGAGCGCCAGGGGGCGGCCTTTGCCGGTCGCCGCATGCCGCTCCTCTTTCATCGTGTTCCAACCGCCGCAGTCGGGGCAGCGCCCCAGCCATCGAGGAGCCTGATGTCCGCAGGATTGACAGGAAAAGGTGGTTTTGGCTTTCAAATCTGCAATCTCCCCACCGACGTAAGCTTCAGTCTATCCTAAATAAAGTGCCGGAGTAAAAGGAAAGAGCGACGACGAAACACTACCCCTGCGCGTGGACATGCCATGCGGCAAATCCGTCTTTACCAAGCGGCTGATAAACGCGAACAAATGGACGACCTCAAACGCTACTTCGACGGCGCCGCCCAATCACTTTAGAAGCGAGATTTGGCATATCACCGATGGTCGTCCCACGATTCAGCATGAACCCCGCGGCCTGTACAGTGCAGTCTGGGATGAATGTAGGAAAGTGCGGGCATTGATAATCAGTGCGTGCTCAACTTAACTGCGAACTCATACGGCGTGACTCACATATTTCGGCCGTCGATGCCCTATCCACGGCCGAAAGGCAGGCATCCTCGCTGAAGAACCCCACCTCGACAGATGGGGTTCTTCATTTATCCCCCGAGAAGTCAGAGGGACGTTCAGCTCATTATTATGTGTAGATAGCTGTAAAGCATCGAACAAAAGATGGTGGCCCCTGAATAGATGAGAGGTGCCTTACCCAACGATCCCGATTCGCGATCCCCTCATAGCGCGTCCATTGCCAGTGATGGTCTGGCAAATACCACGAATGGACCCTTTTCCATTTCTTGTTAATCAGCCTCTTAAAGTAATGCCTGGTTTCCGCAGGCGCACCACATGTTGCGGTTATTGCAAACGAGTTTTTGCGTTTGTTTCCGTCCGTCCATCGATCACGCCAGTAATAGGCAACGCTTGGGTCACACCAGATCCAAGCGTTTGATGGATAAGATCCTTCACAAGCAAATGACCTGAAGGCATGCCAACCGTCACCCGGCACACAGAACTGGCCACCAGAACCACCGTCCGACGCAGTGCCAAACCGAACAATCGGCGGCAAGATACCCAGGGCATCCAGATCGACTTCCAACGGTTCTTCAATAACATCGATTAAAGTGTTTCGCGGTTGTCCCTCAGACGTTGCTGCGATCAACTGCGGGATTGGCGCATTGGGGCAGAGCTTGGAATAAACATCAAGAGCCGAAAGACGCGATGTCATTGCCAGCATCGACGGCATCATTCGCTCTGTATTCCCAAGCTCGCGCATAGCAATCCCGTAGTGCCCCATGCCCTCTTCTACGGCAGAGAACTCAATTGTGGCGCCGTTTGATAGAATTAAAGTTGCAAGCGATCTCGATGACGTCGGTTCGACGTCTATTTCTTTACCATCAGGCCCGAAACCGGTTGCTTCACAATCAACGGGGGGAGGCTGAAGTTCGGACTTTGAAATGGACTCTTGACCGTTATGAGATGAGCCGCAGTTGCAGTCAACCTTTCTCTCGTCATCGCTCCCACGATCTGGGCCGGCGCTCTGAATAGTCATAGCATCTCTCCTCTCCATCCTGAGTTTCAGGACAGTTTTAGATGTACTGCTTTGACCCAGGCCTTGACCACCTCCTTCTGTTTTTGAACAACCGCATTATGGAGCAGTTTTCACCCAAACGATTTCTTAATCTCAATTAAGCCTAAAGTACTTTTACTGTAGATAGCAAGCAATTTGTCGACCATCTGAAGCCTCACAAGGACCGTACGCCGGGTTAGCCTACCTGGCATACATCACTTTTTTCCCCGCTTGCTTGGGGCAAATCAATTAGTCCATTACAGCACTTTTATCTACATTTTTTTCCTCACCTCTTTCCAATCCTTGGCCACGCGGGCTTTCGGAGGCGGCTCACCGAACGGCTCCGGCACCATGACGGCTTGCAACCGTCGATTGAGAAAAGCCTCGACAAACGCCGTCGACCGGCCGATACCGATCTTCAAGGTCTTCCATCCTCCCGCGCGCAGATCGTCGAGTTTTTCCTCCAACGCGCCACCGCCCGGCGGCGACACCAAAACATAGCCGGGCGGAAACTGGTGAGCGTTCAGCCACTCCCGCGTTTGATTCGCGGCGCGAAAGCCGTCCGCACCCGAAGAAGACAGCAAAACGACGTAGATGACGCGATAAGAAAACCGGGTCAGCTTGGCAAGCTCCTCGGCGGCGTTCGGCATCGGTTTCCGTTCCGGATCGAGCGCGGCCCCGATCAGGGGAGCAGGAGGTGGGGCAGGTGGTTGCTCCATCAACGCCGCCAACTCAACCGCGACAAGGGGATTTCGCTGCTCCCACACGACAAGGTTCGCCCGTCCTTCAACAGGCAAGACACGCGAACTCTTACCGACGCGAACGCGGATCGGCAACACGCCTTGCGCGTTTGAACGATAGCTCAGAAACACCCGCCCGTCTCCCCCGGTCATGCCGGTCGCGACGACCTTGTCTCCCACCAACAGCTCGATCGGCTCCCCGCCTATCCCTCTCGTTGTCCATGGTCCAACGGTCGCAAGCCGAGCTTCGATCGTCGTCGATTGGCCGGGAACCGTCAGCGCATCCTTCACAAGCAGCATCGCGGCTGCCTTGTCGGATGCGGGAAAAGCCTCACCCGGATGAGAGAGGGAGATAAGGAAGAAGAAACTGATAAGACCGGCCGCACGAGCATCTCTTGTCGTCAGCCGCGTCACCATGGCGAGAAAGCGGGTGAAAAAACGGGCAATTCAACAAGATGAACGCTACGACTTCAAGGCCGCCAGCACTTGATCGGCATGGCCGTCCACCTTCACTTTTCTGAAAACAGCCTTCACCTTTCCTTCAGGATCGATAATGAACGTGCTGCGTTCAATCCCCCAGTACTTTTTCCCGTACATGTTTTTCTGTTTGTACACTCCGTAGGCCTTGGAGACGCGGGCGTCCTCGTCGCTCAACAATGGAAAGGGCAGTCCGAATTTCTTGATGAATTTCCGGTGGGACTCTTGACCGTCCAGGCTGACTCCAAGGATCGTGCCTCCCGCTCGCATGATTTGCGCTTCGGTGTCGCGAAAATCGCAGGATTCTTTGGTGCAGCCAGGGGTATCGTCTTTGGGATAAAAATACAGCACGACTTGTTTCCCCTTCAGGCCATGAAGCGTCACGATCCTTCCATCCTGATCCGGAATCTCGAGTTCCGGTGCCTGGTCTCCCACCGCAAGTTCTTTAGCCATAGACTGCGCCCCCTCTTTATACGTTATACGAAGATAGTAAATGTTCTTATTTCTACCGAGACATCCCGCCGAACGTAGGCCGTTCCGTTCCATAGGGACGGCCTTTCATTTGTTTCCTCGTATCGGGATCACCGTACGGCGCCAATGCCGGAGAATCCCAAATGACCTTGTCGCCGGGCGCCAAATTCGCCGCCTCGAGAAAATGGTGCCGGGCCGCCGCCGCTTCTCCAAGCGCGTTCAATGCCAATGCGTAATTGTAATGGGCCTGCCCCGACCCAGGCGCGGCTGCCATGGCTTCGGCAAAATACTTCTTCGCCTCGCCGAATTGCTTTTCTTGATAGGCCCTCGCCCCTTGCTCCGTCAAAGCAACCGCTTCGCGACTGATCCCGGCATCGGTCAGCGTCAACGGAACGAGCGGCTTTCGTTTGGATGAACAGCCTCCGGCCTGAATCACGCACATCAATGCAGCGCTCAGAACCACAAGCCATGTCGTCCGGCTGATCATGACTCTCTTCTCCCGTCTCTTTTTCTCTTAGCCTCTCACAGGGCTCGTTTGCGAGTTTCTTCTTCAAACGTCTTCCGGTAGAGGACTTCCCACTCCGCGCTCCCCTCGACAATGCCGCGAGAATAGGACGCGAGCTTCGCCTTGACCTTGCGATCGATCTCCTCCTCCTGCGCCAACTCGGCGGCAAGGACCCGCTTGATTTCCTTGAGCACCCGTTCATCGTCACCGCGCAGGATGACGGACTGCTGACGTTTCACGGCCTGTAGAATCACGTGCGAGAGGTGACTGACCTTGTCTTCACTCAACATTCGACACGCGCCGTTCGTCCGTGCAGACCCGCCTTGTCGTTCTGTCCTGTCGAACTTCTAAAGAATAAGACCTCGCTCGCGGATCAGCTTCTGTTTGATCAATTGAAACATTTTCTGATAATCGACCTGTCCCTGCTCGATCTGCTTTTCATACATCGTGAGCATGTGGCGCACTTCAGCGTTCAAACGATCTTCCACCGACAGTTCATCAGTGATGGCCCGCTCCAGGGCGTCAATCAACGATTGGTAATCGCCGCCCGCCTCAAGATACCCCTCCTGTCGAAGACGACCGGCGACGGCCTCGGCCATGTGTCGTATACGCTCTTTTGACAAGCGCATGGCGCCTATCTCCGTTCGATCCGAATGATCGAGGCACCCATCGCGCGGTGCAATTGGGTCGCATCTCCCACAATCCGTCCGACGACGTTCACTCGGTCCGCCGGAACCGGATCGCTGCCGGTGCTCATCGGAGTTCTCCCGAAAAAGATCGCCAGGACGCGGCCAATTCCCCAGTAGGCGACATCGCCGATCCGCACGCTCGTCGTGGCGGTTTCTCGATAATCGGTCACGCCGGGAAACGTACAGTAAAACTCTTCGCCCCAAGCGTGGACCGGAGCTTCATGCGGAAGTGCGGCATAGATCTGATCGGCGGTTTTAGTGCCGTTGAGTTCCGCGTCGAGATGCACTCCTCCGATCACGATACGGATATGTTTCGGCGGCTGTGCCATGCTAACGAGCAACGAAACTAACGAACCATTATCGGTATGGGGGATTCAACGCGTGATCGGCGATTAGCAAACGAAACAACTCTAGCTTGTCTCCCCTCTGAAATCAAGGCTACAATCCTTGCGTGTTGACCTCCACGTTCATTCTTCTCCAGGGCGTGGGCCCCGCAACCGAACGGCGCTGGTGGCGAGAAGGACTGCATGATTGGCGCGACTTCATCGCGCGTCCCCGCGTCACCGGACTCTCTCCGGAGCGAAAAACCCTCCATGACCGGACGCTCACGCTCGCTCAAGCCGACCTTGACCAGGGAAATCTGCAATCGCTGGCGGCGCAAATCCGGAAGCCGGAACATTGGCGTTTCTACGACAACTGCCGGTCCGGCATTCTTTACCTTGACATCGAAACGAACGGCTTTTCTCTTCATGATCCAAGCGGAACCGTGACCGTCGTCGGCCTTCATCGAGACGGCCGAACCCTCTCGCTCGTTCAAGACGAAACCTTAACGGTGGATCGACTCCAAACCGAGCTCAACCAATGTACGTTGCTCGTGACGTTCTTCGGGACAGGATTCGACGTGCCCTATTTACGAGCCAAGTTTCCCCGTCTTCGTTTTCCCATGCCGCACTTTGATCTCTGCTTGGCCGCCCGCCGTCTGGGACTGCGCGGAGGGCTAAAACGACTCGAGCGGGCGATGGGGATCGAACGAGAACCGGCTCTAGACGGTCTTGACGGCGGAGACGCGGTCCGCTTGTGGTCGCAGTGGCGCCGCGGCAACCGCGCCGCGCTTGATGTCCTGTTGGCTTATAACACCGCCGATACGGAAAATCTTGTCCCGCTTGCAGACCTGGTCTATAAAGAAATGCAGGCGCGGTTCGGCCCCGAATCTGTAAAGCTGTCTTCCATCACATGGCCATCGTCATAACAGGTTCATCACGCTCATGAGCATGTGGATCGGCATCGGTCGCAGCGAGATCGGCTTGGTGCGTTCGAGCAACCAAGACGCCTACTTGTTGCTGGACCGGCTCGGCCTTTGGGCCGTCGCCGACGGCATGGGCGGCCACGTGGGCGGCGACGTCGCGGCCCAGACCGCGATCACCAGCATCAAGGCTCACGCGTTGAAAGCGGCCGATGTCATCCGAACGGAACAACCGGACGCCCCGTCGGCGTTTTTGGCGGATCTGATCCGACACGCCCATGACGCAATCCTTGAGCGGGTTCGACTCGATCCTTCACTGAAAGGGATGGGCACCACGATCGTCCTGTTGTTCATCCGCCCGCAACCGAGTCCCATTGCGCACGTCGCGCATCTCGGAGACAGTCGCGCCTACCTCTTCCGAGCCGGCCTGCTCACCCCTCTCACGCGAGATCATACGCTCGTTGAAAAATATCTCGAACGTGGGATCCTCACGCCCAAGACGGCGCGAACGCACCCGGAACGACACGTACTCACACAAGCGCTGGGCGTCTCTTCCTCTGTAAGACCTTCCTTCTCATCTTGTCCCTTGGAGCGGAACGACCTCTTGCTGCTCTGTTCGGACGGACTGACTAAAATGTTGGACGACGAACAAATCCGAGACATCTGTTCTAAAACCCACGGTGATCCGATCAAAACCTGCGATAGCCTGATCGCCGCCTCTCTCGACCGCGGTGGCATGGACAATGTCACCGTCCTCGTCATCGGCCACGCGTGATGGCACAGCGACCGGCCGGTATCTCCGGTCATCTCCGATAGATCATGGATCAACGGAGAACCATAGTTGACAACTCCCGGTTGAACCGTGTAGCTTCCCCTTCCAATCTTTGGTAGTCTTCTTCTCTTTAAGATAGAGATCTCTCACACAGGGAGCTACGGTTATGGGTCGTTTCGTCGGGAGGTGGGTGTGTTGCCTGGCCGGCTTGCTCGTCGTCTCATCATCCGCGCTTGCGGGGATGCCGGATCCCGATACTCCGGAAGCGGTCATCCGTAGGCTCGTTCAAGCCAACGCCGAAAAAGACATGTCGGTTATTTCCCGCCTCATGGCGCACGACGCCGACATCAGGAGTTACTCGGTGGGGGGGCGCAAATACATCGGATGGCCGGAATTCGAACGCGAAATGCAGGAAGAATTCGTCAACGTCGAGAAACTCGAAATCCCGATTCTCGAGCTCAACGTGTGGAGCAAGGGGGACGTCGCGTGGTTTTCAATGGAGCTGGACTACATCCGATACGTCGGTACGGGGACGAACCAGACCCGCACGGTCCTGCCCCTGCGGGAAACCGGCGTCCTGGAACGACGGAACGGGCAATGGATATTGTTGTCTTTTCATGAATCATTTCGCTCGGCGCAGATGACCGGCCCGATGGCTGAATCGGCCTCGCCGTCATCCCAACAACTTCTGGTCAGCAATCCTCCCGCGTCCACGATGCCGGACCTCAGCGGCGAATGGGACATTCTTGAAGTCGAAGACAACAAACGCTACAAGGCCACGTTGGATAAAAACGGGAACGGTCCTTATACGCAACATGGCGGTCGCTTCGTCACGACGAAATTTGCGGATCGTCTGTGGCAAGGCACCTGGCATCAGCCGGGTAATGATCGCGAGGGAGGATTTGAAGTTCTTCTGTCAGAGGATGGGATGCAGGCTAAAGGAATTTGGTGGTACACCCGCGTGGGCAAGCAGAAAGGCATTCCCCCCCGGGAACACGGCGGGACATACGAGTGGAAACGATTGACACCGCCCGGCCCCTCTCAATGACCGCCGATATCGTTCATCTGAAAACTCCACGGAGTCCGGTTCAAAACACGGTCTTTTATTTTTTTTCTTCTGCTTGGAGGTTATATGCGACGATTTCTGATTGCCTTCATCTTGGTCTTCATGGGTTCATCGGCCTATGCGGACGGCACCCACAAGCATGACCACCATGCGGTCCCCACGTTGAAAAAACACGTCGGGTCGAAGATCACCTATGGAGAGAACACCGCAACGCTCACGTTCGGTCCCATCGATCTTCCCACCGGTCATAACGAAGGCGACATGGGCGACTCCATGCCCCGCTTTCACTTTCAACTCCCCGAAGATAAGTATCTGATCGGCTTTAAATCCGCTCTGTCAACGGTCGACGGAAAAGAACTGCCGAGAAACTATCTCCATCATATTCTGATGATCAACAACAGTAAGCCCAGCTTGACCTGTCCCGGCGAACCGCTCTTCTTCGGCGGAGCCGGGTTGGAAATGGCCGAAACACATTTTCCCGACGGGTACGGCGTGAAGCTCGCAAAAGACGACCGACTCATGACCGTCGTCGCCTTCTACCACGGCGCCCCTCCCACCAAAGACGTGATCGCCACCTTCACGATGTACTTCGCGCCCAAGGAACACAAAGTCAAGGAGCTGGACGTCTATCAAGTCGGGGTCAACATCGTCTGCTTTACCAAATTCGGAGACCGTCCGCCCGACCAAACGGATGAAGGAATCGAAATCAAACCGGGCGTTCAAGTTCACACGGCCCCCCTCAAGTTCAGCGTCGACGGATGCGTCAAGTTCGCCTACCCGCACGGCCACGATGAATTGCTCATGATCGCGCTTGAGAATAAGACCAAGAAACAGACCCTGCTCAGAACCGTGCCGGACGTGGAGCGAGACGGGACGCTCCGCGAATTTCTCCCCCATCAAATTTATCGGGATGGTCGGGGGTTTCCCATCAACACCGTCGACGACTATGAAATGGTGATGGTCCATCACCACCCGCTGGAAAAGACCGAGCTGCAGCATGGGATGGGCAATTACCTTCTGTACATGACGCGAGAAGCCTGTCCTGAAACAAACAATACGGCCGCTGCCTACTAACTTCACTGTTTTGATCAAGGAGGGAGAGGTTCGTCAAAAATCGCTGTTCGAACGGACCTCTCCTCCGAATCCGTCCGTCATCCCCCCTCTCTCGCAAGCCCCTGATTCAACGCTTCTTCCTTCAACGATCGATCTTCTCAACACATCAACGTTTCTGCCGGATTGATTCGTCAATCTACGAGCTCACTCCCCCACATCCGCTTGAAAATCCAATCCGCTGGCTGAAACAGGCCTTGCCGGGTATACTTCCTCCCGATGGCGCCATGATTCTTTCTGACAGACGGCACTCTATCTCCAAGGGTGCGGTTGGTCACGTGCCCCGATGAGGAAACGTTTGAATCCCCATGACGGATTTTTCCCCTCCTCACATGAACATGGCTCCCAACACCACAGAATTCCTTCATCAGTTAAGAGACTTTTTAGAGGATATCGGGAGGATCCCGACGCTTCCATCGCTTGCCGAACGAATCCTCGCGGAACTGTTGACACACACACACAGCCCTCAAGGTTGGTTGTATCTGCTCGATCAAGAGCAGGAGGGCCTTTATCATTTGACGACCAAGCAATCAGATAACCCGAGCGCCTCTCCCCGAACGTTGACGCTTTCTCATCCTCTCGTCCGCGAGCTCGCTTATCATCGCGAGATTCTTGACCGGTTCTCACCTCACGACGCCGACGCTCACGTCGGCGTGGACGCACCGGACTTCATCGATTGTAGCTCGGCGATTCCTTTCGTTAATCGAGGCCGGCTGCTTGCCTTCGCCATTCTTCGATCCGACTCGAACATATCGGCTTTCGGTCAGGACAACATGGACTTCTTGCGAATCATCGCGCAAAGCGGGGCGAACTCATTGGACTGCTTATTACGTTGCAACGATCCCCATTCCTCGCAGGAGCTGACTCGCCGAACGGATCGACTGCGATCTCTTGAAACGTTGGCCGGTGGGTTTGCTCATGAAATCAGAAACCCCCTGACGTCGATCAAAACCTTTATTCAACTGACCCCCGAACGAAAAGACGACGTCGAATTCATACGGGAATTCAGCCAGTTGGTTCTCGGCGATGTTCATCGCATCGAGCGATTGATCGATGAGATTCTCGGGTATGCTCGCTCCATGGCCCCTCACCTGACCGAGGAAGACATCAACGTCGTGGTATCGTCGTGCCTGTACTTGCTTGAGGCCAAAGCCCGCAGTCGAGGGATTACGATTCAAAAAGAGTTGGCGTCCGAGCTGCCCCGTGTCATGTTGGATCAGCAACAAATCAAACAGGCGCTGTTGAATCTGTTCGTGAACGCTTTGGATGCCATGGGAGACCGCGGAGGTATGCTTCTGGTCAAAACACGCACCGGGGAGCGGTGGAAAGGCAGGATGGAGGTGCAGATCGACATTGAAGATACCGGCCACGGCATTCCAGCCGTCGATCTGGAACGTATTTTCGATCCCTTTTATACGACCAAACACAAAAGCTCCGAGCATGAAGGCACGGGGCTGGGCTTGTTCATCGCCCATCAAATTATTCGAGAGCACCAAGGGACTATTCACGTCCGGAGCACGGAAGGAGCCGGCACGGTTTTCCGAATCACCCTGCCGTCCTTGGGGTAAGACGAAGAGAGAGGAAGATGGTGGAAAGCGATATTCCAAAGAAACGCGTTCTTTTGATCGACGATGAAGCCCGGGTACGCACCGCCCTGAAGTCGGTTCTTGAGCCGTCGTACGAGATTCTTCAAGCGGCGGACGCACGGGAGGGGCTCACCGTATTTAGAACGGAGGGCCCGGACCTCGTGCTGCTCGACGTCATTCTTCCGGACACCGACGGATTGGCCGTACTTCAAGCCATTCGTTCCGAAAGCAAAGCAGTGCCGATCATTATGCTGACCGGCACCAAATCCATCAAAACCGCCGTCGACGCCATGAAGTTGGGGGCGGCGGACTATTTATCCAAACCTTTCGATATCGAGGAATTGCGCATCACCGTCGACCGCGCGATGAACGCCTCCGAACTGGAGCGGGAGGTCAAACGGTTGCGAAGCCAGGTTGTGCAACGATACGCCTTTCACAACCTGATAGGAAAAAGTGACGGCATGCAGGAGATCTATGCGAAAATCGAGCAGGTTGCGGACAGCCGCACGACCGTGCTCATCACGGGAGAGAGCGGAACCGGCAAAGAACTGGTGGCGCGGGCGCTGCACTACAACAGCTCACGGCGGGATCGACCGTTCGTGGCTCTTAACTGCGCGGCGCTGCCGGAAACCTTGATTGAAAGCGAGCTGTTCGGCCATGAAAAAGGGGCTTTCACGGACGCCACCGCTCGACGGACTGGGCAGTTCGAACTGGCCAATACGGGCACCTTGTTCCTCGATGAAATCGGCGAGTTGAGCCTGGTAACACAGGCCAAGCTGCTGCGGGTTCTTCAGGAACGGGAATTCACGCGAGTGGGAGGCGTTCAGCCGATCAAAGTGGACGTTCGAATTGTGGCGGCCACCAATAAAAACTTGGATGAATTGGTTCGGAAAGAGCAATTTCGAGAAGATTTGTATTATCGGATCAACGTCATCGCACTGTATCTCCCTCCGCTCCGGGATCGCGGCGAGGACATCGCCCTCCTTGCCAAGCATTTTCTCGCGAAACGGCTTGAAGAAGACAAGCGTCCGCCGATCGAGTTTTCAAAAGACGCGCTGGAAGCCCTTATGCATTACCACTGGCCCGGGAATGTCCGCGAACTGGAAAACGTAGTGGAGCAAGCCCTCATCTGGTCGCAGGGCGCTTCTCAGATCACCACTGAACATCTGCCGGCCTTGCTCAAAGGCGACATTCGTTCATCCTCGCTCCACGACGACATCATCGCCGGCCGCGTGTCGCTCGAAAAAGCGGTCATGGAGTTCGAGCGGGACATCATTCTTGACGCGCTCAAACGCACGAACTACGTGCAAACCCATGCCGCCAATTTGCTGGGAATCAGTCGGCGCATGCTCAAATACCGCATGGATACGTTGGGAATCAGCAGACCTGATCCTCACCCGACCGCACCGGGCGACGAAGAAATCAAGCATGAACCATCCTGACCATGTCGCTGAAGAAATCGCGCGCCGTGCGTTGTCCATTCATGGGACAGGTGCATATGGACTTATCCCCCACTACATATGGCTATATTGACACTGTGAACCACCATATGCTTGCATCCGGCATCGTTGACGGAGCGTGATGAAAAAAGACTTTTCCGTGCCGCGACAAACCGACCGATCACCGACGGCAAACCATACCGCGCTTTCGGGCAATGGTCATAGAAAACCCACGATCCTTGTCGTAGACGATGAGCCCGGCCCGCGCGAAGCGCTGAAAATCATCCTTCATTCTTCTTTCGACGTGTGCCTGGCGGAAACCGCAGCGGCCGCGCTTCAGGTTCTTCACGTGCAGCCGGTCGATCTTGTGGCGCTTGATCAGAAACTTCCGGACAGGTCCGGTATCGACCTGCTGCAAGACATCAAACGGACCCACGCCCACGTCGAAGTCATCATTATTACGGGGTACGGCAGTCTCACATCGGCCCTGACGGCCATTCACCACGGAGCGGCGGGATACCTGCTGAAGCCATTCAATACGAACGAGCTTCTTGCACTCGTGAACCACACATTGGAGAAAAAGCGCCGCCTTGACTTTATCCGGACTTTTCTCCGTTCATCTCCGGAACTTTGGGGGTCCGAAGAAGAAACCGCACGAGCCTGGCAGGCGTTGAAGCACGACTATCATGCAATGGCCGTCCATGTGCACGAGGACATCTCGCCTCACCCCGACCTGCCCGATTGTCTGCCTCTTCTTTCGGATATCATCGAAGCGACGGATCGTCGGTTATGGAGCCATTCATGCCGCGTGAGCTTTTATGCGGGTTTGATAGGGACTCGACTTAATCTCGCCGACCGAGACCAACAGTCACTGACGATCGGGGCGTTTCTTCACGATCTCGGCAAGACCTGTCCGACGCTGCGAGGATCACTGCAAGAGCAGAATCTTCCCGCCTGCATCATAAAAACGGAAAAACAGCATCCTCTCATCGGCGCAAGCATCATCCGCCCGTTGGAGCTGCCGGCCGAAGTCAACCAAATCATCTTGTATCACCATGAACGGTGGGATGGGCTGGGCTATCCGCATAGACTAAGAGGGGAGGGCATTCCCTATTTTGCGCGAATCGTCAGCGTATCCGAGGCATTCGACTACATGACCGTCGAAGCACCCGATCATCGCTTGCACCTGACGATCGAAGAAGCCGCCCGCGGCATTTCCCGAGAATCGGGCTCATTCTTCGACCCCTCGCTGGTCGATTTGTTTGTCGAGGTTCTGACCCGCCACAGAGCATCCCTCCCCCCCTTGGCCGTCACCCCCGTCACAGTGCCCGGACAGCTCCCGACCATTCCGGCATCGTTGATTACTCAGGAGTACCGCCGATCAACTCCGCCGCCGTTTCTCTGATCTTTTTGGTAACCGTCTCCCCCGCAAGCATACGGGCGATCTCCTTCTCCCGCCCGCTTCCCTTCAACGAACGGACCACCGTCGTCGATCGATTCTTTACCAGCGCTTTCTCAAGGTACCAATGGTGGTCGGCCTGAGACGCCACCTGCGGAAGATGAGTCACGCACAGAACTTGATGATTGCGGCCCAACGCCTTGAGCCGTTTCCCAATCGCCGCCGCGGCGGCTCCCCCGACGCCCGTATCGATCTCGTCAAAAATGATGACCGGCACTCGATCGACGCCCGCAAGGGCGGACTTGAGCGCCAGCATCACTCTGGAGAGCTCCCCGCCGGAGGCGACCCGCGACAACGGCTTGAGCGGCTCACCCCTATTCGCCGAAAAGAAAAACTCTACGCGATCCGCTCCTTCCGAACCGTAGGCGTCGTCCTGTTCTGCCGTCGCGATCTCGATCTGAAATTGCGTCTGATCCATTTTGAGCGCGTCAAGCTCTCGACGCACGATTTCCGTCATTCGCCCGGCCGCTTCCCTGCGTTTCTCACTCAGCTCCCGCGCCAACCGCTCAACCTGAGCCCGGCGCTCCTGGATTAGGGTATCGTACCGGGCGATCTCTTCATCAGAACGTTGAATGCTCTCCAATTCTTCCCTGATTCGGCGATGAGACTCCAACGCCGCCTTGACGGTTCCGCCATATTTCTTCTTGAGCCGCTGAATCAGAGCCATGCGATCCTCGATCACGGCCAATCGACCGGGGTCGGCCTCCAATCGACCGGCATAATCCCGTACACGATCCGCGACTTCCTTGACGAGCACCTTCGCATCGGCGATCAACCGAACCGGTTCCTGCATGGTCCGATCAATTCTGGCCATTTCGCCAAGAATCCGTTCGACCAAAACCGTGTTCGGCAGAACCCCGTCGTTCTGTTCCACCAGCCGGGCTTGAGCCTCCCCCGCCAACTCTCCCAATCGACGAGAAGCCGCCAACCGCCGGCGTTCGGATTCGAGCGCTTCTTCCTCTCCGACGCGGAGCGCCGCGTCGTCCAATTCCCGACATTGAAAAATCAGATACTCCTCGCGCTGCGCCGCCTCCTGCGCTTTGGCCGCCACGCTCTCCCGTTCACGACGCAGCCGTATCCAATCTCGATAACATTCCTGATACCGATCCCGTAATCCGTGAAGACGGCCGAACGCATCAAGGGCTTCCAGTTGCGTCGAGGGGGCCAGCAGAGACTGCTGATCATGCTGGCCATGAATGTCAATGAGCGCTCCTCCCAGAGCCTCCAGCGCATGGACCGGACTCATCACTCCATTGAGATACACCCGATTCCGCCCCGATCTTGAAATGACGCGCCGCACGACAAGTTGCGTGTCCGTTTCGCCCAATACTCCTTGAGCGCGCAATGTCGTCAGGATCGGGTGATCGGGCGGGACGTCAAAAGAGGCTTCCACGACGGCCTCTTCTTGTCCGAACCGAATCTGATCGCCGGAAGCACGTCCGCCCATGAGCAGTTCAATGGCATCGATCAGAAGAGATTTACCGGCCCCGGTTTCCCCCGTGAGCACGGTAAATCCCGACTCGATAGTGAGCTCGATCTGTTCCAGAATGGCGAAATTGGAGATGCGCAGCGCGGTCAGCATGGCTGCGACGGCGGCGCCTAGGCGGCGCCGGCGTGTTTGGCAAGGAGCGAGTCGATCACTTCCTTAAACTGCCGCTTGGGCCTGGCCCCGACAAGCTTTTCGACCGGTTGGCCGTCCTTGAAGAAGATGATTGTGGGAATACTCATCACCTGATAACGGCCGGCGATTTCCGGATTTTCATCCGTGTTGAGCTTGCGAACTTTGACTTTGCCCGCGTACTCCTCCGCCAACTCGTCGACGATCGGCGCGACCATTTGGCAAGGACCGCACCACACCGCCCAAAAATCGACCATCACAAGTTCGCTCGCCTTCATCACCTCGGCATCCCACGTAGATTCTTCGACTTTTAAGGCATTTCCCGCCACGTGTCTTCCCTCCTTAAGAGAAATGAGCACACGATTACCGGTGCGTGGGCATCGTACCCCACCCTCATGGTGCTGTCAAATGCTCGAACCAGCCGTCGACCGCCACGACGTCCATATCCCAGGTTCCGAAACTCGCCTAGCGGGATCCTGCCGAAACTCCCTCGGCCGCCGACGTTCGGTCCGCCCTGCCGTATTGTCCCCACGGCACATACCAAGGGAGACCTTTCTCGCCCCACAAGAGAGGAGACAGAATCGACCGCATCACGGCGGTGCCGGTGTTCTCGGTCCACCCCAGTCCCGTCAGGCTCAGCATGAAGTTGAATTGCTGGCGATCGGGGAATTGCACGTAATAGAACCCCACCGACCAGCACTTGCAAGGATTTTGGTACAGCGCGACGACGTCGTATTCCGGGCTTTTTCGTTGCTTCACGTCGTAGTAGCCCTTGGCTCCGATCGTCCACCCCCAGGGAGTCCGAAACGCTCCCGAGGCGGTCAGGAACAGAATTTCTCCCGTCGGCGCATAGACCTCGTTGAATGAGATGGGATTCCAGATATCTCCCCGCCTCACGCGAGGGCCGCTCCGAGAATACCGTTGACCGATCTCGACATACCAATTGCTTTCCTGTTGCAGACGGACGTCCGTGTTCACCTGGCTCACCGTCCCCCGATAGGGGTCGACAAACGCATCCACAATCAAATATCGATTGATCGGTGGTCGCTCGCCCGCCCCCAGCAGACCCGCCGCACGATCGAACCCCGCCGCATCCAACTGGGACCTGACTACGTGAGGCATATTGTTGCCGATGACGGCGCGCACCCAGATGTCGGAAAATTTTCTGCCTTGGATGGGAACCGTTCTCGGTTGAATAGGCTGTGAGACCGATCCCAGAAACGGATCGACGCCCGGCGTAAAATCTCTCGCCAACGTCTGCACGCCTCCCACCTGATAACTTTGGGCAATCGTCAAATCCAGCCAATTGAAAGACCGCGCCTTGCTTTGCTCCAACACCCGGCTCCGAAACGCATAGGTCAACAGATTCTTCCTCGGCAAATCGTCGACTTGATCGATCAGCGTCAAGTTCGATTGATCCGTCGCAGGCACGTACTCATACGTCACCGTCGGTTCAATCGTATGCAGCAGACTGCCGCCCCCTTCCAAACCGTAGCGGCGCGTCAATTTCGACATCGCGTCGACTCCGATCCAAAAGGTTTCCCGATGTTGGGACGCGGCCGTCCGCGCGCCGCGACTGTAGTAGACCTCGCGGAACTTGGCCTGCGGCCGGACGCCGATTACATGTCCGAAATCGATTACGTCCGTCGCGATCCCAGGAACCACGTCCACGCGATTCAGCGTGAATCCTTGTTCGCGATAAAAATTGACGAAATTCCCTTCCACGCCGAACAGCAACGGAGAATTGAACAAAGACAGTTCCGGCAGGTTGTAGCCCGCCTCCGGAAGGCGTTGAAACGTATCCCGCCCACCGGCTTGCAACGGCTGAAGGTATCGCCCCAGGAGATACAGATTGCCGTACGGCAACCGCTGCGTCGCCAGCAGATTGGATTCATTACTCGGCGAGGCCCTCAAGGTCCCGGAGTTGCTGAGCTGCTGAAAGTAATTCGGGTCGGTGACAAGACCGACGTTCGCCCGAAGCAGCAACGTGTCGGTAAACATCTGCGTATGACTGCCGGTGATCGTCGCGCGGGCGCGCTTGACATCTTCCGTTTGGCTCACCCCCGCCACGTTGGGCAACTCCGTCTGTTGCAGATATCCCACGTGCCATTGTCCGCGCGACTGCCGATTCAACACATAGCGGTAGTCAAAATCCGATCCGTAGCCCAGGCTGCTGTAATACTTCGGAGCGATCGTGAGGTCTTGGCTCGGATTGATCGCCCAATAGAAACTGGCTTGCGCATGGAACCCGAACCGATTGTCGTACGAGACCACGGGAATCAGCAGACCGGTTTTTCGTCTGGTCAAGGGGTAGGTGAATGCCGGCACGGGAATCAGCGGCACGTCGTTGACACAAAACCATCCGCGGCTGAACGACAACGTGTCGCCGATCCTGGCGTCAAGATCCTCGAATTTCAATCGCCAGGCCGGCACCTCGCCTTCCTGCGCGTCGCAGTTGGTGAAACTGCCTTCCTTGACCCGATAGTGAGACTCGGAGAAACGTTGAAACAACCGACCGGTCACGTACGAGTTGGTGGACGACGCAAAGAGCCGGCCGTGAATCACGACGCCTGCTTCGGTATTGACGTTCAATTCCAGCCGTTCGGCCGTGAGATCCGTTTGAGGGTCCGTCAGATGAACGTGGCCGCTGGCGGTGAGGACTCCCGGCAGCATGTGAATCGTCACACGATCCGCCGTCAGCGTGACGGCTCCATAACGAACGACGACCGACCCTTCCGCCTCATACACCTCTTGGTCCTGCCGATACTCCAGCCGCGCAGCCGTGACGTCCAACGGCGTGGAGGAGCGCGACGGACCTCCGGTGTCCGTGTCCGTTTCGGCGGCAAACGCAATGGGCGCGATCCAGAACAGCACGACGGCCAAGGCAAGCACGCGAGAACAGCGCGTCATCCGCACCAAGCCCGGCATGCTATCCTCGCAGCACCGGCGGCCGGCCGCCGCGCAGGGCCGCCTTTACATCGCCGAGAAGCATCAGCGACCCCGTCACGCAAATAAGATCGCGCGCGGTCGCACGTTGCTTGGCCAATCGAAGAGCTTCGACCGGACAAGGCTCCTCCCAGACAGGGTTGGACCAACTCTCAAGCGTATGGCGAAGATCTTCCACGCCGGCCGAGCGCGCCAGACCGGCCCGAGTCAACACGATTTCCGAGACGAGAGGCAACAGGGGGGCGATAAAGGCGCGGCGGTCCTTGTCTCGCATCATGCCCCACACCAAAATCACGCGCGAATCCCGATGAGCCATGTGGAATTCTTCCAAATAGCGGGCCAGCGCAATGGAGGCGGCGGGGTTATGTGCTCCATCCAACAGTACCGGCGGTTCTCCATCAAGCAGTTCCAACCGCCCTTCCCACGCGACGGACTGAAGCCCTTGTCGAACCGCATCTTCTCCTATCGACAGTCCTGATCGGTCGGCCGCCTCAAGCAGCGCAATCGCGCAGGCGGCGTTGTCCAATTGATGCCGCCCGACAAGCCGGCAACCAAGTCCGTCCATCGCCCATTTCGGCCCTCGATAGGTGAATCGGTCCGGCTCGTCTTCCGTGACGAGGAATTCTCTCCCAAAGCTCCACAAGGGCGCGTCGCGCTGTGCGGCGACGCGCCCGATGACGGCTGCGGCACCCGATGCAATCCGCCCCATCACGACAGGGATACCCGGCTTGATGATGCCCGCTTTCTCAAAAGCGATCGCTTCTTCCGTGTGCCCCAAATACTCTTCGTGGTCCAAACCGATCGTCGTGATCGCGCAGGCAATCGGCTGGACGACGTTCGTCGCATCAAACCGACCGCCTAATCCGACCTCGACAATCGCCGCATCAACGCTGGAATCGGCAAAATAACGGAACGCAACGGCCGTCGTAACTTCGAAAAACGTCGGAGCGAGCGACGGAGGAACGGCGCTCCGAACCAGATCCACCCGCTCGGCCAGTTCGTCTTCTCCGATCATGCGCCCGTTCACTTTGATCCGCTCGCGGAAGTCCACCAGGTGCGGCGAGGTGTACAGCCCCACTCGCAAGCCGGCCGCTTCGAGCATGGCGGCGGCCATGGCGGCCGTCGAGCCCTTGCCGTTGGTGCCTCCGATGTGCAACACCCGCAGCCGTCGCTCCGGATTCCCGATCGCGCGCGCCAGCGATCGCATGGTTTCGAGACCCAGCTTGATTCCGTGTTTTTGGAGCCCGTACAGATAGGCGATGGCGGCGGGATAGGTCATCAGTCGGGGGAGCTGCGCACGGCTACAAATGAGACACGAGGGTGCTGACCGTCTCTTTGAGTTGCTTGCGTTCGACGATCATGTCGATCATCCCGTGTTCGAGAAGAAATTCGGCGCGTTGAAACTGATCCGGCAACTGTTGCTTGATCGTTTGCTGGATGACGCGGGGGCCGGCGAATCCGATCAACGCTTTGGGCTCGGCGATGATCACGTCACCCAGCATCGCCACGCTGGCCGTGACACCGCCGAACGTGGGATCGGACAGGATGGAAATGAACGGCAACTTCGCCTCACCCAGCTTGGCGACGGCCGCCGACGTCTTGGCCATCTGCATCAGCGAGAGAATGCCCTCCTGCATGCGCGCGCCGCCGGAGGCGGTCACCAAAATGACCGGCAGCTTGGATTCCACCGCCCGATCGATGGCGCGGCAGAGTTTTTCTCCCACCACCGATCCCATGCTGCCGCCCATAAAGCCGAAGTCAAACACGCACAACACCGCCCGCTGGCCGTTGATCAGACCCTCGCCGACGACGAGCGCGTCTTTGCGGCCGGTTTTTTCCTGCTGAGCCTTGATCCGCTCGCGATAGGACTTCGTGTCGTGAAACTCCAGCGGGTCCTGCGCTTCCAACTCGGCGTCCCATTCCCGAAACGTCCCCAAGTCGACGAGCAACCCGATCCGCTCCATGACGGTAATCGGAAAATGGTAGTCGCACTTCGGGCAGACCTTGTTGTTGCGCTCCACTTCCTTGCGGTAGACGATTTCCCGGCAGTGGTTGCATTTGAGCCACATCCCCTCGGCGCCCTTGGACCGAGCAGGAACCGGGGTCTCCGCCGCTTTGTCTTTTTTAAACCACGCCATCCTTTGCTCCTTGCAAGAGAACGAACGACGATGGATCAAACGTTCCACAAACGCCGGCGCAGCATAGCATAATGTTCCCCATCACGCACGTTCCACGACCTTGACAGAGAGCTCCCACGGAACCTTATGGCGCCACCGCCCACAACGTCTGTCTCGCCAACATCCAGAGCCCGACACAGAGACTGGCCGTGCCGGCCAGCCCCTGCAATCCCGCGAAGGCCCGCCGGCTGAACGTCATCGAGTACACGACCGGAAGGCTGATCGTCAATCCGACCGCCATCATGCCGGCGATCGATCCGGCGCCGAACACCGCGATGGACAACAACGCCGTCTTCAATTCCTGAGCGGACGCCACGATCACGAGCATCAAGGCCGCCGATCCGGCCAACCCGTGCGCCATGCCGATGCAGAGGGGGCGAATGGAATCCGCCATCCAATGCCGGTGGTGATGATCGATCCGTCGGCGGTGACTATGCAAATGAATATGGGCCCTATGACCGTGAGGACCGTGAGTATGAGGGTGGGCGTGCCACCGTTCGGTCAAAAGCTTGAAGATCAAGTTTCCGCCCAGCACGACAAGCAAAACCCCGACTCCGGCTTCGGCGACAATTTCAAACCGCTCCGAAATACGGATTCCGAACGCGAAGACGATCGCTCCCACCGCCAGCAGCGTCGCCGTGTGGCCGATGCCCCACCAGAAGCCCACGGCGCCGGACGCCCGGAGCGACGGTCGTTCAGCCAGCACCGTCGAGACGGCGGCCAGATGATCGGCGTCGAGCGCATGCCTCAGTCCCAACAGGAAGCCCAATCCCAAGCCCGCCGTATACGAAGGCTCACTCACGTCGTTGGTCTCTCCCCATCTCGGCGAACATCGACAGAGAACGGCCTATCCCCCCCGCGCGTGCATCTCGAGATGCGGATCTTCCCGCAACCGCTCGATCCCGATAAGACCGCTCTCCCGTGTCCCCGTCCGTTCCAGCTCCTTGCGCGCCTCGGCGCCGCGATCCTGACGCGATTCCCACCCGGTTCTGATTATCTCCCGAATCCGATCCGGCGTAGCACCTCCGCGCAACGGCCCGCGCAGGTCGATTCCCTCGGTCGCATAGAGGCAGAGGTACCACATGCCGTCGGCCGTCACGCGGCTTCGATCGCACTGCGCGCAAAATGGCGTCGTCGTCGAGGGAATGACGCCGAACGTCGTGCCATCCGCCAATTGGTACCGTTGAGCCGGAGCAGCCCCTCGTCCGGCGATCATGGCAATCTCGCCATAATACCGACTCAATCGAGCCAACATCACGTCACGCGAGAGCACCTTGTCCATCGTCCATTCGTTGGCGCCGCCCACGTCCATGTACTCGATAAACCGCACCTCGGCGCCGATGTGCTTGGCAAATTCCGTCAGGGGTACAAGCTCATCGTCATTGAACCCGCGGATCATGACCGTATCAAGCTTGAGATCAGGAAACCCGACCGTCCGAGCCGCCTCAATCCCGTCCAGAACACGGGCGAATTCATCCCGACCGGTCAACCGCCGAAATCTTTCGGGTTTCAACGTATCCAAACTCACGGTCACCCGATGGAGCCCCGCGTCATAGAGTGCCTGCGCCTGCTCGGCCAGTAGCACCCCATTCGTCGTCATGGCAATCTCCGTGATCCCTCGGTTCTGCGAGAGCAATCGGACCAGCCGCGGAAGGTCTCGCCGCAGGAGCGGCTCCCCGCCCGTCAGCCGGACCTTGTCTACTCCCAGGTCAACGAAATAGCCGGCCAGGGTCGCCATTTCTTCGAAACTCAGCACATCTTCACGAGGAAGCCAGACATAGTTTTCCTCAGGCATACAGTAGCGGCAGCGCAGATTGCAGCGATCGGTCACGGAAAGACGCAGACTCCGGAGCGGCCGGCCGTAGAGATCGTGGACCGCTTCGCCCATGGCGTGACGGCGAGAAGACGAAAGAGAGAGGTCATCCATGTTCCGGTCACCAACCTCTCAGGGGTGCTCTTCCACCCACACTTCGCCCTGTGGCGTGTGCTCGAGTTTCCAGATGGGAGTGATTTGCTTCAACTCGTCGATCGCCCACTTGCAGGCTTGAAACGCGTCGGCCCGGTGCTCCGCCGCCGCAATGATCAGCACGATATTCTCACCGATCGCGATCTCGCCGTAGCGATGGACAATCAACAGTTCAAGAATGTCGAAATCCTTCAGTGCCCGTTCGCGGATCGCGCGCAATTTTTTCTGGGCCATGCCTTCATAATGTTCAAACGTGATCCGGTCCACTTCCCGGCCCCGCGACCAATCCCGGGCAATGCCCAGAAACGTGGCGATGCCCCCGATCCTCGTGGACCGGCGGCGGACACGATCCAGCTCCCGGTCGATCGAGAAATTCTCGCGCTGGACCCTGGCGAACTCCTTTGTCTCATCCTGTTCCGTCGAAGCTCCACCGGATGCCCCCCCTGCAAACGGCGGCAAGAGCGCGATCTCGTCCCCGGCATGAACAACCGTGTCTTCGTGTGCGATTTCTTGATTGACCGACACCAAGACTTTTTTCTTCTGAATCAGCTCTCCGATGTCCGGGTAACCGACCTCGATGGCGCCGATCACGTCCTTGACCGACCGGCCGTCGGCCACATCCAGCGACAGAGTCGCTTGATTCCCGGCCATCATTTTCGTCATGCCGAATAACTTGACTGTCACCATGATCGCTACGCCTTAACCTTGACCCGGTCTTCTCTGATATAGGTCCCGGACTTGCCGCCGGACTTCGAAAGCAAGCAGACATCGGTCACGGTCATCCCCCGATCAATCGCTTTGCACATATCGTAGATCGTCAGCGCCGCAACCGTGACCGCCGTCATCGCTTCCATTTCCACGCCGGTTTGCCCCGTGGTCTTGACGGTCGCCACAATCCTGATCGAGCAGAGGCCGTCGACATTGGGTTGCGTGTCTTCTTCGAAACCAATGTCCACACTGGAAAGGAACAACGGATGGCACATGGGAATAAGGTCCGGCGTTCGCTTGGCCCCCATCACCCCGGCCACTTGGGCGACCGCCAGTACATCACCCTTGACGATCGTGCGTCGTTGAATTTTTTCAAGGGTTTCAGGCCGGAGGAGAATCTTGGCCTGGGCCATGGCGACCCGTTCCGTCGAGGCCTTGGCGGTCACATCGACCATCCGGGCGCGACCAGCCTCGTTAAAGTGAGTGAATTCGGCCATTTTGTTCGGTGAATCAGGGTGTTGCACCACGTCGTCACAGAATTATAGGGGCCGCCGGAAACGAAGGTCAAGCAAGAGGGTTGAAGGCAGGTATATCTCGGGGCAATCTCTGGAGGCACTACGGCGACTTTGCTGTTTATCTTGGCCCACGGCGTCTTGACAACGTCACACAGAGGAAGAATATTGCGGACGTGTTTGCCGGTCACAGAGACGATTCAAGGCGAGATACACCGCACAGTTACCTGTGGATTATGGATGATTATGAAGTAGTCATTGCTTGAGTTGCAGCAATGATTGGGACCGTTGAAGTATGATTGGATAGCCTGTAACAGGTGGTAACCTCACATGGCGAAGAAGATTGCTCCGGCTGCGATTCAGTGTCTGAAAGACGCCCTGACGAATGTCTACTGGTCCAAGAGTGAATTGCGGAGTTTCTTGTTACACACTCTCTCCGATCACGCGGTATTAGCCCGATTAAACTGGGAGGACTACAGGCGAATATCGTCGCGACACTGATCGACCATCTCGCACGGAACGAAGATGTATATCAACGAGACTTGATTTGTCTTATGGACGAAGTCTCGCGCGTGGATGATTTCTCCCATCTTGAGCGACTAGAGGAAGGAAAGCAAAAGGCCGATGCCGCAAAGAAGTCCGTGACCGCACTGCGCAAGCAGATGGTCGGCTTCAAGGAGATTAAGAGAAGAGGAAAAAGAAGCAGAACGGAGACGTCTGGCCGCTCATCAACGGTTGCTACGCGTAAATGCAGTCCAGACGAAATTAAGGGAGATCACCTCGGAGTTTCGCATGCTTGTCGGTAACGACGAGCCACAGAAACGTGGCTCCAGGCTCGAGAAGGTGCTTAAAGATCTCGTTCAGCTTTTTGATCTAGACCCAAAAGCATCTTTCCGCATAACTGGCGAGCAGATTGATGGAGCCTTCAGTTTTGAAGGGACCGACTACTTGCTTGAAGCAAAGTGGCAGCGGGAACCAATTGGCGCAGCAGAATTAGATGGAATGGCGGGCAAATTGTCCCGCAAGTTGGACAACGCTCTGGGCCTGTTTCTATCGATAAATGGCTACTCAGAAGACGCGGTGAAAGCGCATTCGTCTGGTCGACGTCTCGTGATCCTCATGGATGGCAGCGACCTCATGGCAGTGCTAGAAGGAAGGATCGACTTGGTGCAACTACTTCTCCGTAAACGGCGCCATGCTTCGGAAACAGGGAACATATACCTCCGTATCCACGAGATCCTAGGATGATGCCGAGCGTCAGAAGGATATAAAAAGGAGATATTCCATTTTTTCAATGCATTCGCACGCGGTACAGGGACTCCAGCCCACTGTTAGACTTGTCAGGAGAGAAAGAGGGTATTGTTTTTTGAGATCACAACCGCGGCCACACGCAGGGCTTGTAGTTCCCCACCGGGAGCACTGAATAAAAAAGTTCGACATCAGACAGGAAGCCAACACCCTTATCCGCGCGCGGCCGGTCACCGCCCGGAGCCGCTTGCAAGACAGTGTCGAGTTCTCAGGCTTTTGAAAAATCTTTGCATGGGCACTCTCTCCTGCTGATCACATGGTCACAGAGGCCCGCGCAGTCTGTGCATGCCGGCCTTCGATGGACTGACCTCAAAAAATGCCCCTCTTTTTCGATGACGCTCTTAACCTTACTTGGCTATCGGTGCGGCCGTTACCATGACGTTGCTTGAGTGGCGACATCGGCCGCTCTGGATCATGGCAGGAACACTGGGCGTGATGATTCTTGTATCCCTTGCCAACGATGAACAGAGAGGTCCGAGCAATTATTCGAGCCTCATCTGGTATTATGCTGTGGGCATGATGCTCATCGGAGCTCTCGCCGTTCGCTGGTTCATCATTGCTCGGCACCGAACGATGAACAGAGGATGAAATCAGATAAATTTGTCTCTCAGCAACCCCATAAACTGCGCCTCTTAAACAATCAGGAGAGAGACATGGTCTTTTCATTCTTGTTTCAAGCCGTGCTCATCCTGCTTGTCGTCTGGCATCTGCCAATCGGCAAGGCAGCAGCCCAGGAGCTTCCGCCCCGCACGGTCCTGTTTGACAATGTCCGCGTCTTCGACGGCAAGAGCGATCGGCTGTCGGCGCCATCCCACGTCTTGGTACGCGGCAACCGAATCGAGAAGATTTCGTCGACACCGATCGCAACCGACCGCCGCGCCGATACACTCGTCATTCGGGGTGGCGGCCGAACGCTCATGCCGGGCTTGATCGACGCCCATTGGCATACGATGATGGCGGCCGTGCCGATGCAAACGCTGCTCACCGCCGACGTCGGCTATCTCAACCTGGTGGCCGGCAAAGAGGCGACGGCCACTCTGTTGCGGGGTTTCACCAGCGTCCGCGATCTTGGGGGGCCGTCGTTCGGTCTCAAGCGAGCCATCGACGAAGGCATCATCGCCGGCCCGCGTATCTGGCCGTCCGGTGCCATCATTTCACAAACCGGCGGGCATGGGGATTTCCGCCTCTCCCACGAGGTGCCGGCTCAAAGGAACGCCCCACTCGGTCGCGGCGAAATCTTAAACGGCGGCATCATCGCCGACGGCCCCGACGAGGTCCGGAAACGCGTGCGCGAACAACTGATGCTGGGCGCCAGTCAAATCAAGCTGGCGGCCGGTGGGGGCGTGGCATCTCACTATGACCCCATCGATGTGAGCCAATACACCGAGGCGGAATTCCGCTCCGCCGTGGAGGCGGCGGAAAACTGGGGCACATACGTCACTGTCCATGCTTACACGCCCCGCGCCATCCGGACGGCAATCGCGGGCGGTGTCCAGGTGATCGAGCATGGTCAATTGATGGACGAGGACACGGCTCGATTAATGGCCGAGAAAGGCATCTGGTTGGTCCTTCAGGCGTTCCTCGACAATGAGTTTTCCAATCCCTATCCCGATGGCACACTCCAACGCGCCAAGCAGCGCGAGATGCACGCCGGCACCGATCGAGCCTATCGATTGGCGAAGCAATACAAACTCAAGGTTGCCTGGGGCACGGACATTCTGTTCGACCCGGCACGAACGTCGAAGCAAAACGCCATCCTCACCACTCTCACCCGCTGGTACAATCCAGCCGAAATCCTGCGGATGGCCACCGGCACCAACGCCGAATTGCTGGCGCGCTCCGGCCCCCGCAACCCCTATCCGGGCAAGCTCGGGGTGGTGGAAGAAGGAGCCATGGCCGATCTGTTGCTTGTGAACGGCAACCCGCTGGACAATCTCGAATTAATCGC
Organism: Nitrospira sp.; assembly: GCA_024331125.1. GTDB lineage: Bacteria > Nitrospirota > Nitrospiria > Nitrospirales > Nitrospiraceae > Nitrospira_D. Next base: position 437,804 of record JANDJI010000002.1, on the reverse strand, counting down.
GGATCCGGAAAGAAATTTCGTGGTGATCATGAAGGACGGTACGATCTACAAGAACAGCCTTCGGTGATCAGGCGATGCTTGCGATGTTTGAAGGACAAATCGTGAGACCATCGGGACAAAGAGACCACAGAATCAAAAGGTGTTGATGTGACGAGCGCTCTGGCCGCCGCTCTGAAGCAACTCTGTCGGCGATTGCGCGATCACGGATTGTCGGTCAAGCTAGGCGCACCGGGCGACGACTCTGACCTTGCTCTGTGGCCCTGGCAACTGACTCCTGGCTCAAGTCCACGCTCGGCACCGGTCGGCGGCTCCGCCCCCACCCTTTCAGCCCCGACGCCGATCGTCCTCGAACTTCGCTTTCTGCTGGTCTCCAACAAAGCCTCCGAGGACGCTGTTCACGCTTTGACCTTGGCTCAAACGATCCTTGCCCAATCTCCGATCATGCAAGTCAGCGATACACCGGTCCAGATTGTATCGGAGGCCCTGGCGCCGGATCATCTGGGGGCATTGTTCACCGCGGCGGGCATTTGTCTGAGTTTGTCCAGCGCCTACGTGGCACGATGCACGGTCTTGCCTCACTCATAACTTGATTGCCGGAACGAAGGGGTCTCGTCGGAGGGACTCCATACTGAGCGCTTGACAAACACAAGAATCTTCCGCGATCGTGTTTTCGCTCGACCAGGGCCACGCAAGCAGTTTCCTATCGAGAACCCATGGACATCCGAATCATCCGTGACGCGATCACCAAGGAAGAACTCCGAACCATCGCCGCTCAACAGTTCGGCGACATGGTCAAGGCCGTCGTCGATGTCGAGCGGGGAGTCATGGCGATCGGCGGCGAGCTGCACGCTGATGAGGAAACGGTATTGTTGGAGAACGGATCGCGCCAGGAGAACCTGTGGGGCGTCAATCTCTATCCGGAACAACCGCCTTCGGAATGGATCGAGTTCGACTCGATGATCAACATACGCCCTGCTCAAAGTAATCGGTCGCGGTTCGTGGAAAATGCGACGATTCGCGATGCCATTGTAACGATCATCCGTCGGTTGGTGCCGGACTGACGCCTCTCATGACGCCCATTCATACACAATTGGCAGCAGGACGCTGGCATTCACTTTCTCTCTTGGAGCAACTGGCCAACGTCGGCAGCGAGGTGGCCCGCGCCGGCCGCTGGTATGAATCGGATCGGGATCGTTGCGAACAGGCCTTTGTCCGAGCCCTTGAACTGTTGGATTTGACGATCACGGATCCCAGATGGAAAGGCCGCCGCAAAGAATTGACCCGCGCGCGCGAACTCTTGTGCGACGCCATGCATGGCGGAACGCTCTACGGCAGCGACTGGGCTTCGCTGGATCGCTATTTTTTTCACTTCGCCGTGGCGGCTAGACGAGGACGTTGACGATGTGCGACTCTGCCCCTCATCACCAGAAAGGAGTGTGACATGGCAGCAAAACCGTCCGCAAACAAACCAAAACTTGTAAAACAGATCCATACCCGTCGACCGGATTTCAACTACTTCCTACTGGAACCCGATCATTCGGCCATCAAAGGGCTGCTCAAGCCGCAGACTTTCGTCAAGGGGTGTCAAAGGGCGTGCACCAAAATCGTCACGCTGCTGCCAAAGACCGAGGTGGCCGGCCGTACAGAAGTCGGGTATCAAATGATCAACGTTGACGGTTATCGCACCATCAACGCCTATGTCATTTCCGACCCTCTCAACGGTACGACTCAGCGTGGATTCACCCTTGAATTGAGTTTCTCGCTTCATCCTTTCGTATCCGGCGTCGGAGTGGTTGGAGAAACCAGTTTCTTTTTCAATTTCGACGGCTATTTCGAACCTGGAACCCTAAGCCACAAGACGATCCAATGCGAAACGAGCGATTTGACGACGACCGGCGGTCTCCCTCGAATCGGCGGAATCGATCTGGCTCATATCTTGAGAACGCCGGTTCTGGGGCCCTATGTCCGGGCCAGTGTGTTCAACGAGGACAACACGGCGCGGCACGCCGAAGTACGCGCCTATCTCTCAACGTAACGGCACGTGCGCAGCCTCGGCGCTGCTGTCACCCATCGGGTCGCCAAAATTGCGGGTGTTCTCCCCGACGTCAGGCTGGAAAACCGTGTCGATTTTCAGTAGACTTGCGGGCGGTTGTCTCATCATGCTGCCCGACGCTGTCCATACAGGACAGCCTGTTCCTAAACGGTCGCGGCGGCGTTTCGGCTCGAAATAACGGGAATTGGATGAGATTGTTTCGCCGGCTTTTCGGTCTGCCGTCGTTTGCTGGGTCCACGAATGCTTTGCTGGTCGAGCTGATGCTGCCGACGTTGACGGACGCGCAACGCGCCGAGTTGAAGAAGCGTGCCATTGAATTCTTACAAAACACCGGCTCGGCGGGAACCTCGCCGGAGGCTGCGTTGGCCGTCTTGAATCAAGCCTCCCGTATCACGCAACTCAATCTCCTCGCGCTTGCCATGAAAGAACTGGGCTATAAGCCGGTCCTCTCGACGGAACGATTCAAAACAATCAGCGACCCCTTTGCCCCGGACCTCGTGGATGAGCGGACCTTGCGGGCCGTTGCCCGTCGTCTGAAATGGGCGCATGGAGTCGACGCGCTGATCGGCGAAGAGCCCCTGAGCTTCGATTCATGGTAGCCCCCATTTACTTGACAGACCGGGACCGCAAAGCTATTCTGCCCCCCGCTTTGATTCAACCCATGCCGATACCTTGAAAGAAGGAGTTCCAATGCGAATCCCCTCGTTCCAACGTGTTCTTGTGACATCGCTGCTTCTCCTCCCGCTTACGGCTTTCGTTTCACCTGCTTGGGCGGCCGAAGACTTCAAGATGGGCGTCGTGGATCCCCAAATCGTGCTGGAGAAATCCAAGGCGGGCAAACGGGCGCTGGAAGGATTAAAGGAATATGTGTCTATTCGGCAAAAGCTGTTGGCTAAAGATGAAGAAGAGCTGCGCAACACCGAAAAGCAGCTTCGCGAGCAAGCGGCCAAGATGAGCGAAACCGAAAAACGGGAGAAAGAAACGCAGTTTCGGACCAAGGTGCAGGATTATCAAAAGCGCGCGCAGGAGTTCAATCAAGAGCTCCAGCGAAAGCAAAAAGAACTGGTCGACGATTACATGAAAAAAATCATGGCGGCGACCAAAACCGTTGCCGAAAAAGGCGGGTTTTCCCTCGTCTTGGACAAGGGCAGCGAGCAGACGATGAAGATCGTCATCTATAATAAAGACGCCATCGATCTCACGGAGCAAGTGGTCAAGGAGTTTGATCTGACCAACAAGTAAAATCGATCACGATCCGGTGTTCCGCGTGAGAACCGGATCTTCCTCCGGCTTATCCTGACGCCGGCTTCGATCAGAACAAGGACCCCTGCTCGCATCCCGGTCGCCGGAACGTATCCGGGATCGGGCCCGAATCATCATCGGAGAATCCCGCTCGCCGTCTCGCCACGTCGAACAATCGCTCGATCATCTCCCAATAGACGCCCGTCCCCGCCTGCCGCTTGAAAAATTCGCTCTCGTTGAGCGATCCGCCCCTCACGTCCCGCAGCCGGTTGACGATTTTCCCGACGCGATCCGGGAACAGTTCGCTCATCCGCTCCAGAAACACGGTTTCCACGTTCCCGCTCAGCCGCAGCAACGTAGCGAACGCGGTGCGGGCTCCCGCCTCTCGCGCTCGCTCCAGCAGCTCGGGAATATCTCTTTCGTTCAAGCCGGGTATGATCGGCGCCAGTGAAACGCCGACGGCGATCCCCTCCCCGGCCAAGATGCGGACGGTCTCGAAGCGCCTTGAAATGGACGGAGCGTGGGGCTCGACTTTTCTGGCGATCGCGTCGGATACAAAGGGAACACTGACGTACACACGAAGCCATGCCTCTTGAGCCAGACGTTTGAGAACATCGAGATCCCGCAAGATCAACGCCCCTTTTGTAATGATGCCGACCGGATTGCGGTACTCGGCGCAGACGGCCAGGCAGGCCCTCGTCAGGCCGTACACCGCCTCCAGCGGCTGATAACAGTCCGTATTCCCGGAAAAAACGATCAGTTCCCCCTGCCACGAGGGTTTGTCGAACGCGCGCCGCAACAGCCGTGGTGCGTCTTTTTTGATGACGATCTTGCTGTCAAAATCAGTCCCGGCGCCGAACCCCCAATACTCATGCGACGGCCTGGCGTAACAATAGGCGCAGGCGTGAAAACACCCTCGATACGGATTCACACTCCATCGAAAGGGAAGATCCGGACTTTCATTGCGGCTTAGGATTTCCCTCGTCGCATCTTCATAGACCGTCAACGCGGCGGGGCCGGCCGGTTCGAGCAAGTCCCGGTGCCGTGATTCATAGGGATTGGGGGGATTCGCGATGACTCGCATGTTTTCATGGTGGCTCGGACCGCTCCCTCGTGTCAACGCACGCCTGTCGCCGACCTGCCGATCGGCCGTCGGCTTCGTTGACTCTCCACAACGCCGATGCTAGATTCCAGACGCTTTCGAGTCTGAAGAAACGCCGTCATGCATGACCCGAAATATCTTAGGGAAAACACGGAGTTGATCCGCACCGCCTTGGGCTCCCGCGGCCGCGACGTTCCCTGGGACGCCGTTCGGAAACTCAGCGAGGAACGGCGCGCGCTGACCACGCAGGTCGAGCAACTTCGGCATGAACTCAAACAAGGATCCGACGACGTCGCCCGCCGTCGTCGAACCGGCGAGCCGACCGACGACGCCGTCGAGGCGATGAAGCGGGTGGGAAACCGAATCAAAGAGATTGAAGGACGGTTGCGGGAAACGGAAGACGCCTTAAACGACCTTGCCCTCCGCATCCCCAACCTGCCGCACCGGACGGTTCCGCAAGGCCCGGACTCCGCCCACAACGTTGAAGTTCGCCGCTGGGGCACCATCTCCTCCTTCGCGACTCCGCCGAAGCCCCATTGGGAGCTCGGCGAGGCTCTTGGGATTTTGGACTTTGATCGAGCCGCCAAAATCGCGGGGGCTCGGTTTGCCCTGCTGCGCGGAGCCGGCGCAAGACTGGAGCGAGCGTTGATCGACTACATGCTCGAACTTCACACGACCGGACACGGCTATCAAGAAGTGCTGCCTCCCGTCATCGTCAATCGGCAGACGATGACCGGAACCGGGCAACTTCCCAAGTTCGAAGACGATCTGTTTCGATTGCGCGACGAAGACTGGTTTCTGATTCCTACAGCCGAAGTGCCGGTCACGAATCTCCATCGAGACGAAATCCTCACCGAGAACCAGTTACCCCTTCGGTACACCGCCTACACCCCCTGTTTCCGACGCGAGGCAGGCTCGTATGGGAAAGACACCAGAGGTTTGATCCGCTTGCATCAATTCAACAAAGTAGAGTTGGTGGCATTCACGACACCGGATCAGTCTTACCAAGAACTCGAACGGCTGACCGGCCATGCCGAAGCGATCTTGCAAAACCTGAATCTTCCCTACAGAGTCGTCACCCTCTGCACCGGCGATCTGGGATTTTCCGCAGCCAAAACCTACGATATCGAAGTCTGGTTGCCTTCCCAAGGACAGTACCGGGAGATTTCGTCATGCAGTAATTTTGAAGCCTTTCAGGCGCGCCGGGCCAACATCAAATATCGACCTGCCAGAAAAGACGCCAAGCCCGACTTCGTCCACACCTTGAACGGATCAGGTCTCGCCGTCGGCCGAACGATGGTGGCCATCCTCGAAAACTATCAACAGCCTGATGGGTCGGTCTTGATTCCAGAAGCGTTGCGACCCTATATGGGAGAAAAGGAACGGCTTACAAAGGAGTGACCTGTCGAGGCAACCGGCATGCGCGCTCGCGATCCTATCGCCAAGTCGAGAGAAAAAGCTTCTTGTGACGTTTATCCGCCCGCGTTACTCTCACAAGGACATGAAAGAGCGCGCAGGGCTCGCACAGTGCAGTATGGAGGGGTGCCGGAGCGGCCGAACGGACCGGTCTTGAAAACCGGAGATGGGGCAACTCATCCGCGAGTTCAAATCTCGCCCCCTCCGCCATCGTGTGCGCGTGTTTTTGTGATTCATCTTCGGCCCTGAGCCCGATGGTGCGGCGCCTGACCGGTTCACCGACGACGGAATCGCATGAAAATTTTGAGGGCTTGTTGGCAGTGGTTTCAACGGCAAACGTGGCTGAACAAGATCATCATCCTCGGTCTGTTCGCCGTCGTCGTTCCGTTTTTCCTTCCCACCATCGTCGCCTGGTTCAAACCCACCATGATCAACGTCGGCGTCGCGTTCTATACCTACGAGCGAGCTCGAGTCTCGGAAGGCAAAACGGCGACGTACTTTTTTGAAAAACGCAACCTGGTGACCAATTGCAGTCTCCGTCGCGTCGAGCAAGCGATCCAGCCCGGAGAGGTCCGGTTTCCTCGGCAGGAATCATGGGTCGTCATCAAGCTGCTGCTCGAAAACGTGTCGGACGAGTCCATCACCCGTCTTCGTCTGGCCGTCCGCTCGCCGGCCATCGGTCCCGCCACGCAGGTCTCGACCGCTCCCACGATGGACGTGACGGGACAGATGGAAACGCCGCCGAATGACGGCCGCCGATGGTTCGTCGTCACCCTTCCCGCGATCACCCCCCGCTCCTCGGTTGTTTTGAGCATCAAAACGCCTCTCGATGACAATCTACGCAAGTTCATCTATGAAGACCGCCGAACCGTGACCATTCAAGTGCCGTTCGTCTCATCGGACCAGTTCCACGAATATCCCCCGATCGTCTCTCGCACCAATGCGCTCAAAATTCTCAATCGGGAAGGGCTGTTGCGAGCCGGAGACGACACGGCGGCGGAAGAAACGTTCCTCTTCTCCTCTCTTCCCGACGATGAGCCGCAACCCAGAGAGCACAAAGTCCACTCCTATCAACTCCTTCCCAAGTCGCGAAGCTGTCCGGAGGGAGAAGCCGGGATGTGGTAATCCTCCTTCGCCATCCGGATAGCGGACCGAGCACGGGCGATACCAGGATTGTCACCTAACCCTTTTGTAGGGCCCGCTTAGCCCCTTGAGGGAGTTGAAGAAACGCGGTTCTCCATACTATGGTACCTCCCACCATCGCGCTGTGGAGGGAGCCATCACCATGTCACTTCAACCACTCTCTCGGGTTGCAATCAATTGCATTCTTGCAAAGGGCGGCTCCGGCTTGGAAGGAGACGGCTGTCTGTACGACCTTTCGGCACCGGACCGACATATCTCCCCACAAACTCAACTGCGGGCCGGCGATTACGTGAAGCTTCACCTGTGGCTGCCCGACGAGGACTCCCACATGTCCGTCGAGTTGGCTGAAGTCGATTGGATCGACAGCCACCGGCTCAAAGTCGACCTTCTGTCACTTTCCCCGGAGGTTCGAGCCAAGCTTCATCAATTTAAGGCCTCGCAACGGGCGACGCGCTCCACGCACGAGACCGCGACCGAACATATCCTGATTCGCTTTTAATCGACCGGCCCTTCATGTTCGCTTTACGTTCGTTCCTTTTCTGTGTATGGCGTGAGCCGCTGTTCCACCTACCCTTGGTCATGCCACCCCTCTTTCGTCTAGCACTCCGCTACCTCTATGGTATTTTCATCCGCCCTTCCCGCGTTTATGCTTTCTTTATCACGCCGGTTGGAAACGAGAGGCGTGGGCGGTGAGGAAAAAAACTCCCGACGATTGATTTGAAGAGGAGGGTTGTCCATGCAGAAACGGCTTGGGAAAATCGGAACGGTGCGGCGAGAAATTCGCGGCAAGGCGTGCCCCCTGTGCGGAGGCTACCGGTATCAACTCCTTGTCCATTCTTCGACCGCGACGGAGGAAGAGTCCAATATGCTTGCCCGATGCGTGCAATGCAACCGTCCGCGACAACTGGACGACGGCTTTTGGAAGAACCTGGTAGATATCAAGGTTCCCGATCATAAACAGGCGCTCGCAAAGCCTCTTGAACTCTGGCAGACCTATCGAAAACGCAAAGAGGAGACCCGCAAGGCGATCCAGATGCTGGCAATCAGCGGCGCGGTGCGGCCGGGGAATGTCGAATTTCGCTATTCAACCTCTCCGGACGAGAGCGGCATCCTGGCCAGATCTTTTGCCGTCGCCCCCCCTTCCGAGACCGATTCTCCGACTCCCTTGCATCTCCTCTACGGCCGCCTCCAAACCCGCGTGCTCCATGCGATCGAGCGGCTCAAACTTCAAGAATCTTACGTCCAACTACAGTCGCGTTGTCTGCATCTGTTCCATTGGATTCGACGGGAATTGACCGCCCGTTCGTATTTCTCGCGGATTTGAACCGCTCTCTTGTGCCGTCCACAAAGGCTGAGGTAAGATCACCCCCGCGTCGGGAGTACCCTGCGGCAGGTGGAAGCGTTCCGCCTGCCGCAGGGTGTCTTCTTGAACAACACGTGGAGCATGGAGAGGTGGCCGAGTGGCCGAAGGCAACGGTTTGCTAAACCGTCGTAGGGGCGAAAACCTCTACCGAGGGTTCAAATCCCTCCCTCTCCGCCATACCAGTCGATCCGCCGTCATTCTGGTAAATGATCAACGGCTCTTCTCCGTCGACCGCCCATCAAGCCCCACGGACGTTCCATCTTTTTGAAGACAAAATTTCTATTGTACGGCCCGGACCGGTATCGTATGCTCGCTGTATTCACTTCGTCTTACAAGAAAGGATCTCGAATGCGCACTTTCATCGCCATGGTGGGAACATCGCTCCTCTTAGCCGGCTCGCCGGCACTGGCTGCTCCGCAAGAGCCCGCGAGCGAGGATCAGAAAACCTTGTACGCCCTTGGTCTGGCCATCAGCCAATCGCTTTCGACGTTTGCGCTCAATGAAACCGAACTCGAGATGGTCAAGACCGGCATGGTCGACGGCGTGCTGAAACGGACGCCAAAAGTCGATCTCCAGGCCTACGGCCCCAAGATTCAACAGCTTCAACAAACCAGGCTCGGCGTCCTGGCGGAACAGGAGAAAAAAGCGGGCGCCGCGTTTCTTGCGAAAGCCGCGTCCGAGAAAGGATCGGTCAAAACCGAATCCGGAGCCGTCATCACTCCCATCAAGCTCGGCTCCGGCGCGACTCCCAAATCGACCGACACGGTCAAAGTCCATTACCACGGGACGTTGATCGATGGAACCGTCTTCGACAGCTCCGTCAAGCGAGGCGAGCCGGCTACGTTTCCTCTCGATCAAGTCATCACCTGTTGGACCGAAGGCGTTCAGCAGATCAAGGTCGGCGGAAAGAGCCGCTTGATCTGCCCGTCGAATCTTGCTTACGGAGATCGCGGCTCTCCACCCGTCATTAAACCGGGCGCGACGTTGGTGTTTGAAGTCGAGTTGCTGGAGATCGTTTCCAAATAAGCGCGTTCCGCCGCTTCCTCTTGGGAGAAGAGACCGTCGCGGGCGGAAGCCGAGCCTGGCTCTTTTCCCCACCAGTGTCTGGAGAAAGGCGGCCCTCTTTCGGCAAAGGAGAGGCCGTCCCGACCTCCGGACTCATCGCGCCGACACCTGCGTTCTGGAGCAACCGTGAGCGGGCCGTTCTCTTCTTTCCCTCGGCGGTCGCCGGGTCATTTCCCTCCACGCTGGCTGATTCTCGGGCTGCTCTTTGCCGTCAGCGTCGTGACCTACGTGGATCGAGTCAATATTTCCGTCGCCGCGCGCCAAATGATGCCGGCGCTCGGGTTGACCGATCAACAAATGGGATTCGTCTTTTCCGCCTTCGTCATCGGGTATGCCCTGTTTCAAATACCAGGCGGATGGTTGGCGGATCGATGGGGGGCCCGCCTGGTGCTGACCATCGGGCTCCTCTGGTGGTCATGTTTCACCGCCTTCACCGCGATCGCTGCAGCCTCGTCTCTGGCCGGTATCTTGGGAATCCTCGGTGCGCTGGCGCTGACCCGGTTTCTGCTCGGAGTCGGTGAAGGAGTGGCGCTGCCCACGTTCAACCGCGCCGTGACGGATTGGCTCCCGGCTCATGAACGCGGCTTCGGTATCGGCATGGCCATCGGGGGAATCGGCGTCGGCTCCGCCATTACTCCCCCGCTGACGGCATGGATCATGGTGAACTATGGTTGGCAAACCGCCTTCTACCTCTCGGCCGCCCTTGGAATCGGATTGGCCGGTCTGTGGTGGACCGTCGTTCGTGACCGTCCGGACGACCATCCGCAGGAGAAAGAAAGGTCCATGCTTTCTTCCGGCGACCATTCCACAAGATCGCCTGCCATTCCATGGGCCGTCTGGCGAAAAACGCCGTCGGTGCGGTGGCTTGTCCTGAGTTACACGTGTCTGGGGTATGTGGCTTACATCTATATGTCGTGGTTTTATCTCTACCTCGTGAACGTTCGCGGGTTCAACCTCCTACGGGGCGGTCTGTATGCCGCCGCGCCGTTCCTCGCTATCCTCGTGTTCTGCCCGCTGGGAGGATGGATCACGGATCGGTTGGCCTTGAAACACGGCATCACCAAAGGTCGCCGCATCGTCGGCCAGGGGGGAATGGTCTTGGCCGCGCTTTTTATCGCCGGCGGTGCGATCATTGACTCGCCCCATTGGGCCATCGCCAATCTCTCGTTCGGCGCCGGGTGGCTCTATTTCTCGGTCGGAGCCTATTGGTCTTCAACCGGCGATCTCTCAAAGGCCCACGCCGGAAGTTTGTCCGGGCTGATGAACATGGGAGCCAACGTCGGAGGAGCCGTCTCCCCCTCCCTCACGCCCTGGATCGCCGAACAATGGGGATGGCCCCTTTCACTCTCCGTCGCGGCGCTGATTGCACTCGCCGGTGGACTCATGTGGCTGAGGATCGATCCGGAAAAAGGTCTGTATACATCTGAAAACACGGCACGTGGCTAGCCATTGCACGCAAGGTACCGGCCTTCAGATACAGATGGATTGCGGACTTCCCCGGATTTTTCCATGCTCGATCCGGCCTTGCCGAAAAAGCGACGTCCTTGATACAGTGCCGCTATGGCGATGCAGTTCCAAAAAAAAGATCCGCGCCTCACCATCGTCACAAAATTTGGAGAGATCGCCGTTCGCCTCTATCCCGACGACGCCCCGCGTCACGTCGAAAACTTTCTCAACCTCGCCCGGCTGGGATTCTTCGACGGCACCACGTTCCATCGTGTCGTACCGGGCTTTTTGCTTCAAGGAGGCGACCCGCTCAGCAAACAGCCGGATCGATCCCTCCACGGCACCGGCGGGCCGGGCTATTTTCTTCCGCCCGAACCGAACGACCGCCCCCACAAGCGTGGCGCCGTCTCCATGGCTAAAATGCCCCGCGAGAGCAACAGCACCCGAGACTTCAACGACAACGGCTCGCAATTCTTCATCTGCCTGGATGACAATAACGGCCTTGATCGGTGCTACACCGTCTTTGGGGAAGTCTTCCGCGGCCTCGACGTCATCGATCAAATCGCCGCCGTCCCGCGTGACGAACGGGACAACCCGCTGGAGCCGATCAGGATCACGGTCAAGGTGAAGGAGTAATCAGCGGCAACCGCCCTTCAGCCGCACCCACCGCTTTTCCTTTCCAACTTGAAAGACATCTCCAGACCCGGCACTACGCCGTTTTTCCCTGACGTAGAACGCTCACAATGCGCGAGGCACAGCCGGCTGTTCCTCGACCGGTCAGAAGAACGCCATACTGACGTAGGTGGCGGTGGAATTAAACTGATCGGTGATGCCGCGGTCGTAACGAAGCACTTCGCCCTTTTCAGCCTGAATCAGCCGCAAGAGCGAATAGATCGGCGCGAAACCGGTAATGCGGCGCCGATCCTCTTCCTTGAGAAGAAAGTCGGCAAACTCGTCGGCCTTGAGCTCTTCAACCAACTTGAGCATTTCAAGGTCCCGCTGCATGGACCGGTGGAACGAAAAATCCGTCGGCGGCTCCTTGTCGCCATAGCGCAGGCCGAGATGCGCCAGCTCCCCCGCGGCGATCACGCAATAGGGCCGGCCGTCCTCGCGGAGAATCTCCCGCAGTCCGTCGAGGAACGCCTTCACTCTCTGTTTCAACTCGTGATCAGCCATCTCAAGCGCCGAAAAAGAACAGAGAATCGGCACGACGGTGAAAGCCTTCTCAGGCCTCACGACTTCCTGCAAAAACGGCAACTGAAACTCGATCGAGGACTCTGTTTGGTGACACAGATCTTCGTGAAATGAATCGGGCAGGCGATCCCGGAGCCGCGCCATGATCGGTTGATCCGCGCGGACCAGGCCAAGGGGTGTTTCAAAATCCTTGTCAGTGGCGGTAAACGGATGTGTCAGCCCAGCTGAAGCGGTCCCGATGATGACATAGAGATCGGGCTGCACCGCCTCCCGCAACTCTTTGTACGCCCAGGCATAGACCGGTCCGGCTTGCTTCAGATCATAGGTCGGCGTCACCAGCCCCTTGATCGGCTTGCCCGCATGAACGGACGGCTCGAACCCCGGCCCTTCCCGAGATGAGAAGAATCCCTCAATCTGCCTTCTCAGCTTGATACCGTCGGCTTCATAACCTCGCCCTGCGAACGCGGGCTTCCGACAGGGGGCTTGCCGGTAGGCATCCATGGCCCGTGCCAACGCCGCCTCGGCGCGCACCCCTTCAAGGAACAGTTTCTCGTCCAGCTCGTTCACCAACCGTTCGATCTTGTCGGGCAGAAGAAACTCGCCGAACCGTTTGAGATACAGCGAGAGAATGTCCGTCAGCGAATGACGGCCGTCGAAATGTTGGATGATGAAAAAATAATTCAGCGGCAGCACCAGCTTGTCTTGGCTCAACCCCGTCGGATCCCACAACACGATGAACGAATCTTCCCCCTGCTTGATGGGAGAGTATTGGAGATTTCTGAGCACCGGATACTGTTTGGGATCTCTCACGGTTTCGGTGGACATGGCGGCGACATTGTAGAAGATACAAGGAGAAAGCTGCAATGAGAGCGTCGCTCTTTCGGCTTATGGTCAAACCGGACGACGGCAAGAGGCACGCCGGTTTCAATTCTTCGGGTTACCTCTCCGGGGGAGGTTCCGACTTGACGCGGCGGCTCAGCAACACGAGCGCGCCCACCGTGAGCAGCAGCAGCCACAGAGTCGGCCGTCCATACGACCCGTCGGCATAGCCGATCAGATCGGTCAGCCGGCCGATCAACAGCGACATGCGGGCCATCACGGTGTAGCCGAACGCGGCGCCGAAGGCGATCATGAGGAAGAAAATTCCGGTTCGAGCCACCGCCTTGCCCGGCCCCGTGTGTTCGACGGAGAAAAAGAAGTAAAACAGGACGGAAGTGACCCCGATCAGAATAATGATGGTGTTGACCCCGCTCGCGGGGTTCAGCAGGTCCCACGTGAATACCGCCCCTTCCCCCGGCACCAACGCGACCAAGGGACGGACCGTATCTTCGACCTGTTTTAAGATGAACGAGGAGATGGTCCGTGGAATCGCCAGTCCCGCCCCAACCCCCACGATAAAGGCAAAGGCGTAGCGGGACAGCCACGACACCTTCGGCACATAGCGCGCCAGCATCAACATGCCGATGAAGACGGGAATCAGCAACGTCCATTCATGGTTCTCGACGATCGGTTTCCAAATCAGATGCACGAGCACGGTATCGTAGGTCTTGACGATCGTGTACCCGACCGACACTCCTACGTACAGATGCTCGGCCAGTTTAAACAAGGGATTGTCCCTGTACAGAAACGAAAAGATGAACAGGGTCAACCCTGTCGCCACCCAGGCGCCGATGATGGACTCAACCGACATCATGAGCCTCGATTACAGTCCGACCGAACTGAACACGACCCTTATTGAGACATACCCATCCCGCGACCGTCGCCGCGTCACGACGCTTGCTGTTTGCGCCGCAGGGCAAAGTAAAACAGATTGCACAGCATCACCAACACGATGATCGCCATGTGGGTCGCCGACTGGGCGTCCATGCCGGCAACGGCCTGTCCCTTTCGGCCGATCAAACTCTCGTACTCCGCCGCCCCGCGCAACCCGCCAATGAGGCCGTTAATCTGCCCGCTTCGCAACAGCGGATAGAGCCCCGGCGCCATCACACCGGTGCAGCCGCCTCCCATTTCAAACTTGTACTTATCCTTGCCGAACACGTACCAGGCTTCGACGCCCGGATTACCCGCCCCCAAACTCACGGCATAGTCCACATCCCGCAAACTGTTCACCCCATCAAGCACCGGCAACCCTTTCGTCGGCCTGCCGTGGTAGTCGGTCGGAAAGGTAGTATAGAGGTTTTGCCCCATATTGATGATCACGGCCGTGCCGCCAGGACTCCAACCAAGAAACACATAGTCCTTCGTATCTTCTTTCCCCGTCTCGCGGGCGACTTGCGCGATGATCTGATCGGCCAAGCCCGTCCCGCTCACCCACAAGGTCATGGCCACGACACGGAGGTTCTTTCTGAAGGCATGGTGAAGCAACGCCACGGCTTGCGGATAGAGTTCTGGCTTGGAAGAGGGATCAAAGTCCAACGACAGGAGAAACACCGAGCCTTCCGGCATCGATTCGATATAGTCATAGACGGCCCGGACTTCCGGAGAAATTTTGATCGGAAGGCCGACCGGATAGAGCAACGGCAAGAGCGTGCACAGGCCGATGATCAAAAAGATGATCCGCCGGTCGATCTTGAGCATCCGCTCGGCAAGGCTCATCGACCGGTCTCCATGAGACGTGAAGCTGATCGCGTCTGATCTGCAAATAACAAGCGACGGTTCACTTTTTGTCCTTTTTACTCTTTGCCTCCACCCAGGTACGACCGTTCCACGCCGAAGATGATCTTCAACGACAGGGCCACGGCTCCCAAACTCACGCCGATCAAAATGGCCCGACGGACCGAGGCGTTGAGGACATTCAAAATCCATTGAGAAACGTCCCCGCTTGCGGGAAGGACGTACTCGCCCAACGGCACCCGTCCCATCATCACGATCACCGCCGCAACAAGCAGCACGGCGGCCTCGCGGCTGCGGGCACGGAACGACCGATAGGCCGCGGACGCGATGAAAAAGGCCAGAATCGCAAACATGGTCCCCTGTAAGGGCACCATCATGTAGTTGTACACCCACCCGAACGCCGTGAGGACCCCGTCGAGACTTTCCTTGCCGTCGGCCCAGAGACCGGCCACGATCGTGGCAAGCATGCCAGCGTACAACACAAGACTGTAGCCCCAGCCGGCTTCCCGCCGGCGGATTTTGACGGCATGTTGATGGAAGAGACTGCTCACCCCCAACACCAGCGCAAACCCACCGATGATCTGAAGCCACTTGGTCACCGAGGTGAGCAAGGCTTCGGAGGACGGATGGGGCACATAGTATTGGCCCGCCATCGTGAGCCCGGCGATCAACGTGATCAAGAGCGGCAACTGTCGGCGCAGGAAAATCATTTCACGTCTCTAAAGACGTCCAACAACCAGCGGGGCCACTCGGTCTCCGTCGCGACACCGATCGTCGCCAGCACGGTGCCAATGATCAGAACACCAAGGATCAACGCCTTGCCGACATCCTGACCGCGCAACGTGCCGACCTGCACCGGTTCCCGCGAGAGATAGGCGCTGGCGGCGTACAGCTCCTCGCCGATCAACGTATAGTCGCAGGTCGTGACGAAAAACGGAAGCTGATGATCGGAGTCGGTCCCCGCGATCTGAATCGCGCCGGTACTCGCGCCGGTTTCGGTCAGCAGCAGCGACTCGGCAAAGTACGAGCCCATAAAAAAATTCGCCGCCGGCCTCTTGCGCAACATGATGCCGTCCACCGCCGCCGTGTAGCTGAATTGATCCGACGTGATGAAAAAATTCGAGTCTTCCTTGTAGAGATCCGGTTTCCCCGCTTCCAGGTAGGCCTGCTTCGTAATCTCCTGGCAGACGGCCATCGTGATCGGCTCGCGATGGGGCACCATCAATTCCGTCTCGTAGGCCGCAGCCCGTTTGGCCACCCGCCCCAAAATCACCGCCGCCGCGATGGTCGAGGGATCGCTCATGTCGTGCGCGCCGGTCAAATACAGAACCGGCTTGCCCAACTCCGTCGCCCGGCCGATCGCTTCATCGACGGCATCCAAGCCGGGAATCCGCCGCAGGAACATCTCGCGCTTCCTGGCCAGGCCGATGGAGACAAACACAATCCCCCCGAACAGCAGGGCCAGGAACAGATTATTGATCTGATTCCAGTTGATCCAATTGGGCTCCGGCACGGCGGAAACGATGGGACTGACCACCCGTTGTTCACCGAACACCACCGCCACCGCCACGGCATAGGTCGCCCCGTTCTTGAGTTCAACAGCCTTGCCGTTTTTGATGACCACGAGATGGTGATCATCTCCCGCCGGCTTGGTCCACCAGGGCCATTTGGTCTCTCGCACATAGTGCGTGTTCGCGGGAAACTCGGCAACGACCGCGAGGCTGGAGGGGTCTACGTTATCCGCTGCCTCTCCCAGCAATACTTGGTACCGAACCTCGCTCGAATCATAAGACGCGGGCGGCCAGACAACCGTGAGACTGCCTCCTCCGTCGCTCGGCGTGTCGAAGACACGAATCGTATCCGGCTCCGTCAACTCCTCCGGATCTGCCGCCCATAGCGATCCAGCCGGTCCGATCGTTCCGATCGCCCAGCAGGCCGCGATCCCGATCACCGCCGCCGTGATTCCAAACCGCCGCCTCACGCTTCTAGGCCCCCTCGATCACTTCGATGTTGGCCCTGGGAACGACCACGGTCGATCCATCGTCGAACCGCACTTCGAGCACACGGACTTCGCTTTCAGTCTGAATTTTCCGCAATTCGGACGGCAGCGCCGACACCCGGCCGATCTTGCCGAACAAGGGATCGCGAATGATCCGAACCAGATCTCCCGGTTGAATACCCTCCCGTGTCTGGGTTGCAGACCGATTGACCGTGCTCCGGCCCCCATTCAGAGGGATGATGATCTCCGGCCGGATCACTCCCGCGCGAATCTGAGTGGCGCCGGAAATGGATGCCATCGCACCGGCATGGGACGCCAGCACCGCGAAGGTCTTGGCGGCCATGGGAATCGCGCCGAATCCCTCGGTCAGAATCAAGGTGAACCCCACCTGCTCCGACCCGGTGATCGCCACGCCCAGGTCATAGCCCAAGAGCGCACGCAAATCTTGATCGTGAATGCCACCGACCACCAGCCCGGCGACGCCGATCTCTTTGGCCTTGGCCATAGTTTCAGCAGACAGGAACGAGCCCCCCACCACGACCTTTCCCTTCATCTCGACCGTCAGTCGATCCGGCGTCAGGGAGCGGTCTGGAGCCTCGACGGCCGTCACGATTTCACCGTAGGCTTCCCCTCCGACTCCAAAGATCCCTTGAACGAGGCTACAGACACATTCGACCGTCACTCCCTGTTGGGGCCGCACCTCCACCACCCGGCCATCCACATAGGCCAACAGGTCCAACACGCGCGGCGGCTCGCGCAGGAGGACCTGCCCCGTGACGGTGGAAATTGATTCAACCGTGCCGGTAACCGGCGAGCGGATTTCCGTCTTGAGCCACTTAAAGAACGGCTTATTCTCCGCCAGCACCTCATCCTTGTGGACCGTTTCACCTTCCCGCTTGACCAGATAGTCTTTGATCTCGTTGGGAGCCGCTCCCAACTGATTGGCCAGATTCAACGGATAGACCTTGCCCGGCAACTCGGCGCGGGCGACCGATTGTGTCGCCAGAACAAGATCGCCTTCCTTCACCAACACCGTTCCCTGAAGCGGCAACTGGCGCACCCGCCGAACAACCGTCTGATCGGTGACTGTCAAGCCGGGGGTGTAGGAGTGAGCCATGGTGAGTTGTCAGTTCTCGGTTGTCGGTTCTCAGTAAAGAGCCACGGCTTACAAAGAAGGGTAGAGGCCCACGGCCTGGTACCAGGTGGTCAACAAGGAAATACGAGCCTGTTGATCAGCCGGCAGTTGCAAGGGACGCCCTCTTCCATCAAGCAGCAGCCCCACGACGCCGCCATGAACCGTCTTTGTCATGGGGGTCCCAGAGCCGGCCCCGAGATTGACCCCCTTGACCGGCCGCACCGTCACGGTCGCCTGCTCCCCCACCCCAAGCGGATAGAGCCGCAGATCGCCGAACTTGAGGTGGTCGGTGACGACTCTGCCGTCAGGAAAGGTGATCTCATAGTCGGCGCACCGATCCCCCACTTTTCCTTGCCCGATCGGCGCCACACAGGTCCCCAGATAGACCATACAGTCGCGAACGAATACGTCCGTCGCGGCTTTCTCATCAATCGTCGAGAGGACACCCAGGTGCGGCATCATGAAGATACTGTCCACTGACAATCTCGTCACCCCCAACGGCTCGTAGGCATCGACCATCATCATCATGGCCTGAACCCGGCGTGGCGCATGGGACAGAATCCCGCCGCTGCCGACGATCAGATCCAACTTCAACATGTCGATCAAGGTTTTGCCGGAAGTCTGTTGTTCAAAGACATCCGAAATCGTCCGTTCCTGTTGCACGCCTTTTAAGGCGGTCGCGAGGGACTTGTGATGGATCAACGCGAGCCGTAACGCTTCGCGGGCGATGGCCTGCTCGATCTGCAACTCATCCAACGTTTGCGGGATCGTCGTCGGGCGGATCATCTTGTTTTTGATCCGATTGCGCAACGTCTGCTCGTCGATCGTAAACGGCACCCACCGCATGATGTTGGCCAGGCCCGCCTCGGCCAGCACATTGGACACACTGTATGACATCCCCAAGTTGGCGCTCACCGTTCGGTTGAACGTGCCATCGAATACGGAGAAAACGTCCGTGGTAGCTCCGCCGATATCAACCCCAATCAGATTGATCTGTTCCCGTTTCGCGATCGTTTCCATGATCAACCCGACCGCGGCCGGCGTCGGCATGATCGGCGCGCCGGTCATCTCCATGAGTTTTTTATAGCCCGGAGCCTGTTGCATCACATGTTCAAGGAACAGGTCGTGGATCTTATGGCGCGCCGGTCCGAGGTTTTCCCTTTCCAGGACAGGACGGATGTTCTCGGTCATCACCAGCGCGGTTCTGTCTCCCAAAATCTTTTGCACCTGCCCCTGCGCGGCCTTATTCCCGGCATAGATCAGCGGCAGTTTGTAGGTCGCGCCGAACCGTGGGCGTGGCTCCGCCGCCGCGATATATTCCGCCATTTCCACCACATGGGTCACCGCGCCGCCGTCCGTTCCTCCCGACATCAAAATCATGTCGGGCCTCATCGTCCTGATCCGTTCGATCTTTTCGTGCGGCAGTCGCCCGTCGTTGGAGGCCAACACGTCGATCACGATCGCCCCCGCTCCCAACGCGGCCCGCTGGGCGCTCTCGCCAGTCATGTTCTGCACGACCCCCGTCACCATCATCTGCAAGCCGCCTCCGGCGCTGCTGGTCGAAATATAGAGATCCACGCCGGTCTTGTCGTCCTTGCAAGGAGTCAGGATCCGGTCGCCGTCCAGAATCTTGCGACCGGAGAGTTCTTCAATCTCGGCGATCGCATTGAGCACCCCACGGGTCACGTCCTCGAAGGGCGCTTCGACCGTGGTCGGGGCTTCACCACGATAGGTCTGGCGGTATTCATCGCCGATCTTTTCGATCAAAATCGCCTTGGTTGTGGTGCTGCCACAGTCGGTCGCCACGACCACCCGGAGCGGGCGAGAAGCCGGAGGATCGTTCGAGGCGGCACCCGTCATCGAGCCGACGTTCCTTTAGGAGCATGAAGCGGAGCGTGAACCGCAGCGTGGGTGGGAGCCTGCCCCGGCGTGGGGGAAGACGAAGAATGGGACGAGGACTTCACCTCAATCAACGTGACCAGCCGCTCGATCGTGTCTCGGCGTTCAAGCAATCGAGCCGCCTGGTCCAATGTCTTGGCATCCAGGGCCACCTCGAAAAGAGGAGCCAAGACGTGCAGCGCCTGGCTGCCCACAAAGTTCATCGGCGCGAGCGATTCCAGGAACACCGTCGCCGGTGCGGCCATCCCCCTTTGCACAACAGCCTCGGCGATGCGATCCAGCAAAGCCTGATCTTCCGAAGACAAGACCATGTTCTCGGGTTGAGTCGCAAAGGCGTGGCGGACCCCCGCTTGAACCCTGCTCCACGTCTGAGCCCACGATGGTTTGAGAATGGAAGACATGCGTCTCTGGAAAGGCCTGTCAACTTGTCGCTGCGGCATTATAGAAACGGGTCTGGAGAGAGTCAATTCAATGGCTCTTCAATGACGCTCCCTGGCACCGCCGTGGCTCGATTGGCCGGTCATCCCGCCTGGTCGATGATCGGCCCAAGCCCGACGGGACGACACAAGACCAACGCCATTGACAACGCACCGCCTCTGCTCAACAATCTCGCCGTCATCGAGGATGGTCAATGGCAAGACAGCAACCCCAACTCGCATAGACGATCTCTCCCATTGTTGGACTGATTGTGGAGCGTCGCGACATGCCTCAAAAGAAAAAGCAACAGGGGCGATTCATGAATCGCCCCTACATCACCACTTGGCGGCTCGCCAAGATGAACCTCGCCATCCGTGGGATCGAAGGCCAGATCGCGCACGGCGACACCTTCCACAACGACCGCTTCCCCGACCTGAAGGCCGACTTCATCCTCGCCAATCCGCCGTTCAATGTCTCCGACTGGGGCGGCGAACGCCTGCGCGAGGACAAGCGATGGAAGTACGGTGTGCCGCCCGTGGGCAACGCCAACTTCGCGTGGGTCCAACACATCATCCACCATCTCGCGCCGACCGGTGTCGCCGGCTTCGTGCTGGCCAACGGCTCGATGTCGTCGAACCAGTCCGGCGAGGG
Organism: Nitrospira sp.; assembly: GCA_024331125.1. Classification (GTDB taxonomy): domain Bacteria; phylum Nitrospirota; class Nitrospiria; order Nitrospirales; family Nitrospiraceae; genus Nitrospira_D. Next base: position 417,063 of record JANDJI010000002.1, on the reverse strand, counting down.
TGAGATCCGCAAGAATATCATCGAGGCCGACCTCGTGGACTGCATGGTGGCGCTGCCGGGCCAGCTCTTCTACTCGACGCAGATCCCCGCCTGCCTCTGGTTCCTCGCCCGCGATAAGCGCGGGCAACCCTCACCCGCCGCTACGCGTCACCCTCTCCCACTGGGAGAGGGTCGGGGTGAGGGGCCTGCCCATCGGTTGCGTGACCGGCGCGGGGAAGTTCTTTTTATTGATGCAAAGAAGATGGGCAGGCTGGTGGACCGCACCCACCGGGAACTCACCGACGAAGAGATTGCCCGCATCGCTGAGACCTACCACGCCTGGCGGGATGGTGCAGGGTCAGGTTCCGTAGGGGCGGGTTCAGAACCCGCCCCTACCGGGTATCGCGATGTTCCAGGATTTTGCCGGTCCGCCACCCTTGATGACATCCGCCAGCACGGCCACGTGCTCACCCCCGGCCGCTACGTCGGCGCCGAGGCGCAGGCAGACGACGGCGAGCCGTTCGAGGAGAAGATGCAGCGGCTTGTGGCGCAACTGCGCGAGCAGCAGGCCGAAGCCGCGAAACTGGATGCCGCGATCGCCAGGAACCTGAAGGAGCTGGGCTTTTTATGAACCGAGCGTTTACTACAGGTTCGAGCAGGCTCCATAGTAAACGCTCCGTTGAACATGGATGGGAAGTGCTCGCATGATCAACGCAGCCGACAACAAGGAGCATCGGGCGGGGCAGTACGTTCGTCAGCCCTCCAGGTACCGTGCTTTTATCCCCAAGCCCCTGCCGCCTGACCCCCCAATTGCTTTGAGCGGCCCGCTGCAAGCGCTCCTTTCCAAAGCCGACTACGCCTTAGGACGACTGGATGGCGCCATACTGACCTTACCCAATCCCGATCTCTTCGTCTTCATGTACGTGCGCAAAGAGGCGGTACTCTCTAGCCAGATCGAAGGCACACAAAGCTCGCTACAAAACCTACTGGCTGCCGAAGCCAAACTCTTCGACCCTGCCACGCCCGATGACGTGCGTGAAGTCAGCAACTATGTGCGAGCGATGAACCACGGCTTGGCGCGGCTGGCCACCCTGCCCGTCTCCGTTCACCTGATCAAAGAGATTCACGCCGAGCTCCTGCGCGGGGTGCGTGGCGGGCGGCTGGCTCCTGGCGAGCTGCGCACCAGCCAGAACTGGATCGGACCGGCCGGCTGCACACTCGCGGAGGCGGCGTTTGTTCCTCCACCTCCTCATGAGGTGCCCCAGGCGCTGGCCGATCTCGAGCGTTTCCTTGGAGAAGCAGCCATGATACACGGAACATGCCGCGAAACGCTCCGCGAGCAGGCCGAGGCTGCCAGGCTCGATGCCGCGATCGCCGCCTGCCTCCCGGTCAGGCAGGCCAACCTGAAGGAGCCGGGGTATGACCGTTGAGCAACTGCTGAAAGAGAAACGGGAGGAGATCCTGCGGGTCGCCGCCAAGCACGGCGCGCGTAATGTGCGCGTCTTTGGCTCCGTGGCCCGTGGCGAAGCGGACGAGCAAAGCGACATCGATCTCCTTGTCGAATTCGAGGCTGGACGCAGCCTGCTCGACCACGCGGCTCTCTGGCTCGAACTGCAGGAACTCCTCGGCTGCAAGGTGGATGTGGTAAGCGATCGCGGCATCAAGCCGCGCATTCGGGATCGGGTACTGAGGGAGGCGGTCCCACTATGAGAGACCCGAAGGAGCGCCTCCGGGACATCCTGGATGCCATCGCCCGGATCGAACGCTACGCCGCCCGCGGCCGCCAGGCTTTCGAGCAGGACGAGCTGATCCAGGTCTGGGTATTTCACCACATTCAGATCATCGGTGAGGCTGCGGCCAACCTCGGCCAGGATTTTCACGAGGCGCACCCGGAGGTACCGTGGCCTCAGATCGTCGCGATGCGCAACGTGCTGGTTCACGAATACTTCGGAGTAGACCTCGGGGAGGTCTGGAAGACCGTGGAGCGCGATCTTCCCGGTTTCAAGTGCGCCGTCGAGAAGCTTCTTAAGGCATTGGAGGACCGGGAATGAGGCCGGAGTGCGTGGCTTCCGAGCAGCCGACCGAGGCCGCCAGGCTCGACGCCGCCATCGCCGCCAACCTGAAGGAGCTGGGGTATGGCTAAGAGACAGGTAGCTCAGGAGCGCCCACCAAACAACGAGATCCGGCGCATCATGCTTCGATACTTCTATGAGCGCAACAAGAATGCAACCAGCGCCCGCGGCAAGAAAGGATCAGCCGTCAAGATCAGTGACGTGAAGAAGGAACTAAAGGCTTCACACGGCCTGACCCAACAGGAAGTTCAAAGCAATCTCACCTACCTCATCAGTCAAGGCTGGGTAAAGAAGGACACCATCGAGAAATCCTTCACCGCGCCCGGCGGCACTGTAATTCCCTCGTCCACCAACTACTACAGGATCACAGCCGCCGGAATAGACAAAATCGAAGGACCCGGCGAGTTCACTATACCCAAGTTCCACGGCATCAAGATCGAAGCCACCGGCCAGAACATCATTACTCTTGGCGATGGAAACCAAATTAATGCGAAGTTCGACGACCTGGGTGCTGCCCTGGTTGAACTTCGCGACGCTATAACACGGTCAGACATCTTGGAGGCGCGCAAGCTCGAATTGGTCGCAGATATCGACACCATCCAGTCCCAGTTGGCGAAGCCTAATCCGAACAAGAGTATCATCGCTGCGGCGTGGGAAGCTGTGAAGAGTGCCGCAACGATCGACGGTTGTATAGCTCTAGTCGAAAGAGTTACCAGACTCATTGGAGGCCTGGTCGGATGAACCGAGTGACCGCAATTCCGCACAATAATCAAGCCGACGCAGCCAGGCTCGACGTGGCTACCTGCCTGCGCCGAGACTTCGGCAAGCAGGTCACCGCCAACCTGAAGGAGCTGGGATATGGCGGGTGAGTGGCAACGGCACGAGGTCAGCCAGTTGCTTGATGCAGGAATTCTCGCCATCGGCGACGGCTACCGTGCCAAGAACGAGGAGCTCGCAGCGTCGGGTGTCCCATTCGCACGAGCGGGAAACATCAAAGACGGGTTTCACTTTGACGATGCCGACCACTTTCCCGAAGAACATCTCTTCCGAGTCGGCAACAAGGTGAGCCAGCCTGGCGATGTCGTATTCACTTCAAAGGGTACTGTTGGACGCTTCGCCTTTGTGCACGATGAGACACCACGCTTCGTCTACTCGCCGCAGCTTTGCTTTTGGCGGACGCTAGACCGAAATGTGATCGAACCGCGCTACTTGTTCTACTGGATGTTCGGAAACGAGTTCTATGTGCAGTTCAAGGGTGTGGCCAGTCAGACCGACATGGCGGAGTACGTGAGCCTTGCCGATCAGCGGCGCATGCACGTCACCCTGCCGCCGCCGGTAGAGCAACGTGCCATCGCCCACATCCTCGGCACGCTGGACGACGAGATCGAGCTGAACCGCCGCATGAGCGAGACGCTGGAGGCGACGGCGCGGGCGCTCTTCCAGTCGTGGTTCATTGATTTCGATCCCGTGCGGCGCAACGCCGGCCGTGCTCGAAATCAACCCTCACCTCCGGCCCCTCTCCCAAGGGGAGAGGGGAGAGAGCATTACCGCGGCGGGTACGACTTGGCCGGCCTGGTGGACACAGCGCGAGCGCTGCGAAAAAAGCAGACACATGCCGAAGCGATTTTCTGGGAGATGGTGCGGGATCGGCGGTTGCTTGGGCTGAAATTCCGGCGGCAGCATCAGTTGGGCGACTACGTCGCCGACTTCTACTGTCACGAGCACCGCCTTGTCATCGAATTCGACGGCGGGGTCCATTCGGAGAAGAAGCGCAAGGACCACAAGCGCGACGCGTGGATGAAGGCGCAAGGCATCCGGGTCTTGCGTTTCCCGAACAAACAGTTGCTCAACGAGCCCGAATCCATCCTGAGCACGATCGCCCAAGTGGTCGAAGCCACCGCAAAAACTCTCCCCTTGGCAGAGGGTCGGGGTGCGGGAATATCCCCTTCTCCCTCTGGGAGAAGGGCCGGGGATGAGGGTGTGGTTGAAAGCGCCGCTTTCGACCACTTGTTCCCCGCCCGCCTGGTGGATTCAGAACTCGGCGAGATTCCGGAGGGGTGGGAGGTGGGGACGATTGGGGATATGGCCGACGTAAGTAGTGGCAAGCGGCCCACAGCACGGACCACCGAATCATATCTCCAAGCTTCCGTGCCTCTATGGGGTGGGAATGGTCCGATGGGTTTCGTTCCCGAGCCGCTCACCAATGAGCCTATTCTGCTGACGGGGCGAGTAGGAACGCTTGGTTCTGTGTTTCGCATCACCACGCCGTGTTGGCCGTCGGACAACACGCTGGTGGTTCGTGCGAATCAGCCGCCCGCGTTCGAGTACCTTTTCTTTCAACTGCGGCAGATCGACTATGCGTCGTTAAACAGAGGTTCTACGCAGCCACTGCTTACTCAGACAGACTTAAAGTCGCAGCCTGTCATTTTGCCCATTTCCGAAGTGCTAGAACACTTTAGCCACTTCGCTGGAACAGCGTACAGGCGCATCGACAACATTGCCGGAGAGAGCCGCGCCCTCGCCGCCATCCGCGACGCGCTGCTGCCGAAGCTCATCTCCGGCGAGCTGCGGGTGAAGGATGCAGAACGCTTCCTGAAGGAGCGCGGTCTGTGAAATACGACCCTGAAAAACATCACCGCCGTAGCATCCGCCTGAAGGGATACGATTATTCGCAGGACGGCGCTTATTTTGTCACTATCTGCACACACAACCGCGTCTGCCTTTTTGGCGAGGTAGTGGATGGTGAACTGAGATTGAATGAATTGGGTGAAATTGTTGCCTGGACATGGCGCGACCTGCCAAATCACGTGCCTAACGTGGAATTGGACGCATTCGTTGTCATGCCTAATCATGTCCATGGCATTGTTGTAATCCCCGCCGCTCCGGAGGATACCGTGGCGGTTGTAGGGGCGGGTTCTGAACCGGTCAAGTCCCCCGCTTGCTGGAAATTGGTGAGCGGGATGCGGGTTGAGCGAGTCGATGTTTCTCATTGAACTCGCGGTCCAGTTCTTCACTGAGTGTGAGCAATTGTTTCCGCTCGAAGTCGGTGATCGCCACCCGTTGCCACGTGCCACTCGCCCGCTGGAGCGCCGCATACCTCAATTTCAAAACGGCGCGTTCGCCAAATGCATGCGGGATCGTGTGGCTGCGCCGGCGTTCTTCCAGAAACAGCCGTTCAAGTAAATTCGTGGTACGCGTGGCCCGCCGGTGTGCCACGGGCAGGCGCAAATAGGTGATGCACGCGGCAAAATCGTCATCGAAACATTTCACGCCGCTGGGCAGCTCGTTGGCAAAGGTGTGCCGAAATTCTTCGGCGGCCAGCTCGGCGGTCTTCGGGCTGGAGGCGTGATAGGCGGCCAGCGCCCTGGCCTTCACCTCGCGCCACCGCTCGGCCGGCACCTTCGTTTCGAGGTTCCTCAGCTTGGGCGCCAGACAGCGTTGGCGCAGGGCACGTGGCAGGCATTCCTCCACCGCGCGAATCAGCCCCGGTGCGCCATCCGTGACGACGAGCACGGGGTCCGCGAGGCCGCGGGCTTTGCGGTCTCGCAAGAAGTCGCTGCAGCATGCCGTGTCTTCCTTGGTCCCCGGTTGCAGTCCCAGGAGCACTTTGGTTCCGGTCATGGTAATCGCCCAGGCCGCGAGCACCGCCTCACGCGGCTGGCCGAGGTGCAACCGCTCGGCGACGCCATCGATGAAGAGGTAGGCGACCTCGATCTCGGAGAGATCCCGTCGGGCAAACTCTTGGTAGTCGGCCCACAACGCCTCGCACACGCGGCTGGCGGCCGAGCGACTGAGCAGGCAGCGGCCATCGGTCGCCGTGAACGCGGCTTCGATGTCGCGCATCGAGAGGCCGCGGGCATACATCTCCACGGCCAGTCGCTCCAGTTCCTCGCTCTTGCCGCCCAGCGCCGCCCGAATCTCCGACTGCCAGCCCTCGAGCCCGCGCACTTGCGGCACGCCATACTCAATGACCCCTTCGGCGCTCTTCAAGCGGCCGACTCGCACCCCGTTGCGATACCCGCGGGGGGCCTCTTCTGCCGCCGTCTGGCTCCCCCGTTCATAATAGCCACGGCCCAGGCGTTCACTGACTGCTGCTTCCAACGCTTCTTCGATCATGAGGCGCACCGCCTGGCGCACAAACGCACTCGTCTCACTCTCGCCGGTGCCGCCAGCCAACATGTCCCTGAGCCTCTTGCGCGTGTCGACGCTACTCGGTACTCTTGCCATGGGATGCTCCTTGTGGTGGTTGTGATTCGAACGCCGCCAAACGTTCAAACCGTAAGGATGCATCCCTCCCACTTTTCCAGCAAGTTTAAGACTTCACCTCTGAACCCGCCCCTACCAAACGATACGCATTGTCCGAAATCATTCGCCAATTCAAAACGTTTTCGGCCCGACGCATCAACGAACATCGCGGCACGCCCGGCGCGTCCGTCTGGCAACGCAATTATTACGAACACATCATCCGCGACGAAGAATCGTTGAATCGTATCCGGGAATACATCGTGAACAACCCGCTGCAATGGACGATGGACCGGGAACACCCAGATATCGTAGGGGCACGTTGCAACGTGCCCCTACCAAAGGACGAACCATGGCGTATCTGACCGAATCCACCGTCGAGGAGGCCGCGCTGACCTGGCTGGAAGCCACCGGCTGGCAGGTGGCGCACGGGCCGGACATATCGCTTGGCGGCGATGCCCTCACCCTGACCTTCTCCCAGAGGGAGAGGGAAAGCTACAGCGAGGAGATAGTGCCCCCCGCAGTGCTTGTGGGAGGGTTGTGGCAGCCGAGCCCATGGAGCCGATGAACGGGAATTTACGAACAGCCGAGGGGTGATCTAGCGTTCAGCCGACAGCAAAACTAACATTCAGCGGGTGAGTGGGCTTGCAGTCAGCCGATGTCGGATCCGGGTTTCTATCCACGTTTCGTTGCGGATCGGCTGAGGCGCTTGAGAACGCTCCGGCCGTGCTGCTCCACGGCCCGCAGCGGAAGCAGCGTGGCGAGCCCGGCAGATCGGTTATGACCGCTTCCGTGCCAGCCCTGTAGGTCGGGAGTTGACGGTTGGATATACCGCTGGCCGATATCCGGATAGACTGCCCAGCGTCGCCGTCTATCCCGGCAACAAGCGCCTTGACAAAGGCACACAAGAGACAGATATTGCAGATGTTCCAGTAAACGTCGCACGATCAAGAACGAGATAGACCGGACGTGTATCGCGGGACCCTAGCGGTTCCCTAATAGTTACGTCCCAAAGAGGCAGTAATGGTTCGTTTCACAATTGTTGCCTTTATCCTTCTTGGTGCGCCCAGCCTAGTTACTGCACGAACCCTTTGGCCTGAAGGTGCCAAACTTTCCTACATTGAGCGCTGTGCTGGGAGCATGTCATCCCAGGGATTGCCGCCGAAAACAGCAAAGTCCTATTGTTCCTGCATTGCCAATGGAATGAGCAATGAATTCGGAATGGAAGAATACAATCAAATGATGAAGGCCGAACCGAAACCTAATGGCACCGCCCATGACCGCCGATTATATTAAGGTGTTTTCGGCTTGTAGTTCCATACTTCCGAAAGAGTCAGCATAGGCCCTAACAAGCAGTTCGTGCTGACGCCGGGGACGGCGCGCCATGTTTTCTGGGATTTCCGGGGTCGGCACGGCACAGCAGCACGTTAGCCATCACGTATAGTGAGTATCTCGATGGATCCCTTCAACTGGAAATGCCCGTATTGCAACCATGCAGCGACAATCACATCGTCGAACTTCGACTCTTACACACACTATTTCGACAAGGGCAACAAGGAAGGTCTCTTGGGACTTGTTACACGGGTGATTGTTTGCCCAAACAGTGAGTGCAAGGAGTTCTCGCTGAATTCATTTCTCTACAAGGCGCAATCTACTCCTAGTCACGGCTATCAGATGCAGGGGCAGCCCATTGCCCACTGGTCACTTCGCCCTCAATCAAAGGCCAAGCCGTTTCCCGGCTACATCCCACAGCCGATACGCGATGACTACGAAGAGGCATGCTTGATAAAGGATCTGAGTCCAAAGGCATCTGCAACACTTTCACGACGCTGCTTGCAGGGAATCATTCGCGATTTCTGGGGTATCTCGAAAAGTCGCCTTATTGACGAAATCAACGACCTCAAGGGCAAGATCGATGCAGCAACGTGGGACGCCATTAATGCCGTGAGAAGCATCGGGAATATCGGCGCTCACATGGAAAAAGACATCAACTTGGTTATTGACGTAGAGCCCAAGGAAGCAGAGTTACTGATCGGCCTTATCGAGATACTGCTCAAAGACTGGTACATCGCTCGATATGACAGACAGCAGCATCTTGCAAGCATTGTCAATGTTGCTCAGGCCAAGAAGGCAACCGGGGCTCCATGAGGGCTAACCCTGCGTTCCAAGGGACCGCCGACAAGCTGCGTTTACCGGTTCCCCCACTCTTCGGGAGGAAAAATGGGACATTCTACTTAGAGCGAGTCCGTGGTTGCCCCCGATGATTGAGGCTCGCCTCCAGCCCCAGCCGTGCATGGCATGCCGACAACCTAGCCAGGCCGCCCCGGCCACTCAACAGAAAAGGAGAATGTCCCTTTTCTCCAGTGTCCGTCTCTTTTCACCTGCTATGGAACCGATGACTCCTCTTCTGTTCTTACGACAGTATCGACAGATTTGGCTCCCCCATACCTGTGCATGTCCGAGACCTGTCGGACATGCAGGAGATTGATGGATGCGCGCCTGGTTGATGGACCATTATCAGGGGGTGGATCAGCTCCGGTTGGCGGAGGTGCCGGATCCTCGACCGGGAGCCGGCGAGGTGGTGCTGAGGGTTCTGTTTTCCGCGCTCAATCCCGCGGATGCCTTTTTAGCACAGGGGCTCTATCCGGCTCGGCCGCCCCTGCCTCATGTATTGGGGCGAGATGGGGTTGGCGTGGTGACTGCTGTCGGTTCCGCTGTTCACGACCGGCGGCTGGGCGACGTCGTCGGCATTCTCCGTTGCGACGTGGGGGTGACTCGGTGGGGGACCCTTGCCGAACAGGTGGCGGTTCCAGCAGACAGTGTCGCACCGATTCCCGACGGCTGGTCGCCGGAGGAGATGGCCGGGGCTCCCCTCGTGTTCCTGACCGCCTGGCAGGCGTTGACGCAATGGACCGATCCTCCGGCCCCTCCCCAGCCCGGCCGCACATTACTCGTAACGGGGGCATCGGGCGGAGTGGGTGTGGCCTCTGTTCTCTTGGCCAAATCAATGGGGCTCACTGTTGTCGCCCTGTCGCGTAGCCAAGAGAAGGGGATCCGGCTGCGGGAGCTTGGCGCCGATCATGTGTTCGATCCGGCTGATCCGAACTTGGTGAAGACCATCACCACCACGCTCGGCAAACATCCGATCCATCTGGCCATCGATACAGTGGGAGGGCCGTTGTTCCCAAAAGTCATCGCGCTGCTGAGCCATGGCGGCCGTGTCAGCATTGTGGGGCGCAGCGGCGGCACCGTGCCCCAATTCAATACCGCGACTCTTCTGTTTCACCGCATCCGGTTGGGAGGAGTGTCGGTTGGGGATTACAGCCCTCAAGAAGCCCGGATGATTTGGGAAGACATCGTTCGACGTCTGAATCGGTTGAACCGAACACCGCTGGTGGACAGCATCGTGCCGTTTGAAGAGGTCAAACAAGGATTTGCCCGGCTTGCTCAAGGTCCGTTGGGCAAGGTGTTGGTCCGTGTGGCTCCATAGGGTGGCCGTCTCCTTCACGTTGATCTTTTGGTTAAAGGATTTCCCTGGAAAGACACAGCCCTATCGCCGCTCTCCGATCTTGGGCTCGGTCCCTCTGAGCAGCCGGATGATATTGTCCTTGTGCCGCACCACGATCAGCAGCGTGATGGCAAACGAAAACAGCAGAAACGGCCCTGTTGGATGGGCGAACAGCGCAATGATCGGAAAAAGCCCAAAGGCGGTCAACGCTCCACCGGAGGAATAGCGCCACAGAGCCACGGCTCCGATCCACGCCACGAGCAGCAACAGCCCGATCATGGGCGCCACGCCGAGCACGGAGCCCAGCGCCGTCGCCACGCCCTTGCCGCCCCTGAATTTCAAAAACGGCGAATAGAGATGACCGAGGAAGGGAGCCAGCGCGATCAAGAGAATCGGCCATTCCGTCTGATACCACTGCGTCGCCGCATAGGCCATGATCCAGCCCTTGCCCATGTCGCCGATCAGGGTCAGAATACCGGCCTGTTTCCCGGCCACCCGCAACACGTTCGTGAAACCGACATTTTTGCTGCCGACCGTCCTCGGATCCGGCAATCCCATCGTTTTACAGACCACGACACCGAAGGGAATGCCACCCAGCACGTACCCGATGACGATGAGCGGAAGGGTCAATCCGGAGAGGTCCATGGGCTGAGGCTATCCTTCGGGCTGAGTCTATCCTTCCGGCGAGTCGCCGCCACCGTTCACGGGAGATTTCGACTCCTGGCGAAACATCTCCGGCTGTGTGAAAAACTCGATCATCAGATCATTGAGACCAGGCCAGTCTCGATGGCTGCCTGGCCCTTCGCAATAGACTGTCGGCCCGTTTCAATCGCACTGTTGATACGCGACACACTCACCTTCGATGACGGTGGTCTTCGCGGTCTCGCAGTGATTACACCCGGCCCACCAGGCTGCCGTTTGGCGGCCCCAGCCGGGAAACAATCGATCGTTCTTGCCATGGAGAATCATGACCGGGATCGGTGCCGGACAGTGATAGGCCTCCAGATCCTTGCCGGTCCATCCCGCCGCGCTCGGAGCGATGGCTGCCGGAACCTGCTTCGTCTGCTCAAGCACCGCCATCGCCAACGCCGCCGTGCCTCCGTCCGAGTGACCGGTGGCATACACGCGCCGCTCGTTAACGCACCAGGTCTTGGCAATCTCGTTCGGCAACGTCCCTAGTTTTTCAATGGTGGCAACGTTGAGCGGCTGATGATCGACGTAGGCGACGAGCACCCCGGCCCTCGTCGCCGTCGGCGTGAGTCCCGTGAACCGCTCCATTGCCCGACCACTCTGGCCCGCTGCGGCATAGACCAGCAGCAGCGGATGGGCGACCGTGGGATTGTAGTTGGACGGGGTGCGCACGTGATAGCGAAGGCCGCCGGCCGACACATGGCCGTCACTCGCGCCGATCGGACCGGACCGAGCACCCGCCTCGCATCCAATCGCCTGGACGACGGGGTACTCATAGGATTCGACTTGTGGGGGAGGCTCCCCGTTCTTCTGGCAGCCAAAGACCATGGAGAGAAGGCTCAAAAGACAGGAGACCTGCGGAAGGAAAGGGGCGTTTTTCACGACGGGCGGTCGATCGAAGCCGATTCAGAATCCCTTGGCCACGACTTGCCTCCAGAAGCTCCGCACGTACTGCCAACCGGACAGATAGCCGAGCACAAGAGACAGATAAAGGGTCGCGGTCCCCACGAGATAGACGTTGCCGAATTCGGCGAGCCAGGTTCCGTCCAAGATCAACAGCACGATCGCCACCACTTGAAGGGCCATCTTGTACTTGCCCATCGTCTGCGCCGCGATGATCATCCGTTCGCCGGCGGCCATGGCGCGGATACCCGTCACGGTCAATTCCCGAGCGATGATGAGGATCGCCACGAGCGCGCCGACTCGATCCACGTTCACGAGCAGAATGAGCGCCGACAACACCAGCAGTTTGTCGGCAATGGGGTCGAGCAGCTTCCCAAGCTTCGTAATCTGACCGGTGCGGCGGGCGATGTATCCATCCAGCAGATCGGTCACGGCCGCGGCGGTGAAGATCACGGCGGCCAGGAACGACCGGTCCGGCGTCGGTTCCATGAAGACGAGCACAAAGATCGGGATCAACAGGATCCGCCCCAACGTGAGCACGTTGGGCAGATTGAGGGAGTCTTGCCCGATCTCTTTCCACGTTTCGAGGACGCGGTTCATACGATTCCGTTTTTGAGGAGATCGTGCAGGTGGATCACGCCCAGGATGCGGCGATCTCCGGCCGTTACGACGAGCGTGGTGATTGAAAACCGTTCCATGATTTCGACCGCTTTCGCCGCCAACTCATCCGGCCCGATCGTTTTGGGATTCCCCGTGCTCAAGTCTTTCGCCGTCGCATGGACGACGTCTCCTCCCCGCTGGAGGAACCGCCGCACGTCGCCGTCGGTGATGACGCCGACCAATTCGTCATGTTCGTCCACGACGGTGGTCATGCCGAGCTTCTTCTCCGTCATTTCCAAAATGGCTGCCATGCCCGCCGTGGATTCCTTGACCTTCGGGACGGCCGATCCGGCGTGCATGAGATCCTTGACCGTGACGAGCAGCCGACGGCCGAGCGTCCCGCCCGGATGAAACAGCGCAAAGTCCTCTCGTTTGAAGCCGCGCCTCTGCAGCAGCGCGACGGCGAGCGCATCGCCCATGGCCAGGGTGGCGGTGGTGCTGGCGGTGGGAGCCAATCCCAATGGACAGGCTTCTTCCGCCACCGATACATCCAACGCCACATCGGCGTGTTTGGCCAGCGTGGAATTCATCCGCCCCGTCAGCGCGATCACCGGCATCCCCATCCGCTCGACATACGGCAGCACTTGAAGCAATTCCTGCGTCTCTCCGCTGTTGGAAATGGCGATCAGCGCGTCCCCCCGCGCCAACATGCCGAGATCCCCATGCACCCCTTCGGCCGGGTGGACAAAGAACGAAGGCGTACCGGTGCTCGCAAGTGTCGCGGCGATCTTTTGACCGATGAGACCGGATTTGCCCATGCCGCAGACCACGACCTTGCCCTCGCACCGCTCCAGCACATCAACGGCCCGGACGAACGTTTCATCCAGTCGATCGATGAGGGCAAGCACGGCGCGGGCCTCGATCTCAAGCACGCGCTTGCCTTCTTCAAGACTCTCCGAACGCCCGCTACCGTTCGACACCGACGACGAGACCGGCATGGCGGATGACTCTAGTTTTCTCGATTTGCCGCGTTCCATACCCGCAAGACCCGCTCCAGCAGCGTTTTCAATTGATGCAACGGCACCATGTTCGGTCCATCCGACAAGGCGCGGTCCGGATCGGGATGCACTTCCATAAAAAACCCATCGACGCCGGCTCCCGCCGCGGCGCAGGCGAGCGGCTCCACGAACTCCCGCTGGCCGCTCGATTTAGTGCCGCCGCCGCCGGGCAACTGCACACTATGGGTCGCATCGAACACGACGGGATACCCGAACCGCCGCATGATGGGAAAGGACCGCATGTCCACCACGAGGTTGTTGTACCCGAACGACGATCCCCGCTCGGTCAGCAGCAAGCGGCGGCTGCCGCATTCCTCGACTTTTTTTACCACATTTTCCATTTCGGCGGGGGAAAGAAACTGCCCCTTCTTCACGTTGACTACCCTGCCGGTGTTCGCTGCCGCGATCAACAGATCGGTTTGCCGGCACAGGAACGCCGGAATTTGGAGCACGTCCACGACCGTCCCCGCCTCCGTCGCCTGTTGCTCAGTGTGCACGTCCGTCAAGACGGGAACGCCGATCTCCGTCTTCACTCGCGCCAAAACGGCCAGCCCCTTTTCCAATCCGGGTCCGCGGAATGACGAAATCGATGTGCGATTCGCCTTGTCGAACGACGACTTGAATACGTACGGCATCCCCAGCGATCGGGCGATCTCCGCCACCCGTCCCGCCGTCTCCATCGCCAACTGTTCGCTTTCGATCACACAGGGACCGGCGATCAAGAAAGGCGGCCGCCCAGGCCCGACCATAATAGAACCGATTGCAACGAGGTGCGCCATGGCGGTTCTGCTCCGACTTCGATCGTGGTGGAACGGGGCGGAACGTCGTCCGCTTCTTGACCGGCGTCGCGGCCTCGGCCCCGACCTTCGCTCTAGCGCCCCAGCTTTCTCTGCAACGCCGCGCCCACGAATCCGCTGAACAACGGGTGGGGGCGATGGGGACGAGAATTATATTCCGGATGGAACTGGGTTCCCAAGAACCAGGGATGGTCCTTCAATTCGATGATCTCGACCAGCCGACCGTCGGGAGACAAGCCGCTCAGCACGAGCCCCTTCGCCGTCAACCGCTCGCGATAGGCATTGTTGAATTCGTACCGGTGGCGGTGGCGTTCGCGCACTTCGTCCACTCCGTACATTTTCTGGGCGAGCGTGCCCTCGCCGAGTTTGCACGGATACGCGCCCAGGCGCATCGTGCCGCCCTTGTCGCTGATTCCATGCTGATCGGGCATCAAATGCACGACCGGATAGGGAGTGTGCTCGTCGAACTCGGCGCTGTTGGCGCCGGCCAGCCCGGCCACGTTGCGGGCGAACTCGATCGCCGCGCACTGCATGCCCAGGCACAAGCCCAGAAACGGGATCTTTCGTTCCCGCGCATAGGTGATCGCCGCAACCTTGCCCTCGATGCCGCGCGTCCCGAACCCTCCGGGAATGAGAATGCCGTCGGCCTCGCGCAACAGCCGTTCCGTTCCCGATCGCTCAACGTCTTCGGACTCGATCCAAACGACGTTGACTTTCGTCTCGTGATCGATCCCTCCATGAACAAGCGCTTCCCCCAGGCTCTTGTAACATTCCTTCAGTCCCACGTACTTGCCCACCAGCGCGATCGAGACCTCGTGTTTGGGCCGCTTGATCTTCTGAACCATCGCGTCCCACTCGCGGAGATTCGGCTGACCCGCTTCCAGGTGGAGGAGGCGAACGATCAACTCGTCCAGTCCTTCCTTCCGAAAGACGATGGGGACTTCATAAATCGTTTCGACGTCTTTGGCGGTGATGACGGCGTCTTTTTCGACGTTGCAGAACAGGGCGATCTTGCTCTTCAGCTCCGGCGGCAGATACCGATCGGTCCGGCACAGCAGAATGTTGGGTTGGATACCGATTTCGCGCAGCTTGTTGACCGAGTGCTGGGTCGGCTTGGTCTTGAGTTCACCGGCGGCGCTGATGTACGGCACCAACGTGAGGTGGACGTACAGCACGTTGTCACGACCCACGTCATAGGGCAACTGCCGAATGGCTTCGAGAAACGGCAGGCTCTCGATGTCGCCCACCGTGCCGCCGATCTCGACGATGGTGACGTCCTTGTCTTCGGCGATACAGGTGATCACATGTTTGATCTCGTCCGTCACGTGCGGCACTACTTGCACCGTGCCGCCGAGATAATCTCCGCGCCGTTCTTTCATGATGACCGAGTGATAGATCCGCCCGGTCGTGTAATTGTTCTCCTTCGTGAGCGACAACGAGGTAAACCGCTCATAGTGCCCCAAATCCAGATCGGTCTCGGCCCCGTCGTCCGTCACGTATACTTCACCATGCTGATAGGGATTCATCGTCCCCGGATCGACGTTGATGTACGGATCGAGCTTCAAAAACGTGACCTTCAACCCGCGGCTTTCGAGCAGGTTGCCGATGGACGCCGAAGCCAATCCTTTCCCCAAGGAGGATACGACCCCGCCCGTCACAAAAATAAATTTGCTCATGGCTGCCTCCCTCGCCGCTCTGACTGCGGGCATCCGTTCTTCATTCACACCGCCTCACGCGGGATTTCTCAGTTGAATTTCCCGCTTGACGATCTCGAATTCGCGCAGCCTCTCGGCGACCAAGGACACGTCATCCGGCCGATCGACCCGCAACGACGCATGTTTGGTTTCCCATACCCTGATACGAATGCCGTGTTCCAGAGCCCGCAACTGTTCCAGTTTCTCGGCGTCTTCCAAAGAGCCGGTCGGCAGGGACGCCAGCTTGAACAGCGTCTCTCGCTTATACATGTACAGCCCCAGATGGATATAGTGCAATCCGCCGACGACCCGACGATCCGGATCATCGCGCACGACGGGAATCGGCGCCCGAGAGAAATAAAGGGCGTCGCCGCGCGAATCCGTCACCACCTTGACCACGGCCGGGTTGTGCAGATCGTCCGTCGTATCCATCACCCGCTTCAACGTGCCCATCTCGGCGTTGCTTCGGATGAACGGATCGATCAGATCGTTCAGCAGTTTGGGGCTCAAGAGAATCTCATCGCCTTGCAGGTTCACGAACAGGTCACCTGCGAACATGCGCGCCACCGCCGCGACTCGATCGGTGCCCGTGCGGTAGTCTCCGTTCGTCATGACCACGCGTCCGTTGAACCGCTCGACCGCCTGTTTGATCCGTTCGTCGTCCGTCGCCACCATGACGTCGGACACGAGGTCGCAGGCCGCCGCCTGTTCATACACATGTTGGATCATCGGCTTGCCGTTGAGCAGAATCAGCGGTTTGCCTGGGAATCGTGACGAGCCGTACCGCGCGGGAATGACGACGGTGATGGGACGCGCATTACCCATGTTCCACCGCTTCCATGAGTTGCTCCGGAGAGACCGTCGCGGTCCCGACCATCCCCACCACGATACCTGCCGCGTGATTCGCCAACATGGCCCCGTGCCTGACGCTCGCGCCGGCGGACAACGCCAACGCCAGCGTACCGATGACCGTGTCGCCGGCGCCGGTGACGTCGTAGACCTGCCTGGCCTTGGTCGGCAAATGCCACGAGGCGCCGTCGCCCTCGTACAAACTCATGCCTCTTTCGCCGCGCGTGATCAACACGGACTGACAACCGAGTCGTTGCCGAATCACGGCGCCGGCTTCGTTGATCGCCTGATCGTCGTCGCGGTGCAATCCGGATGCCTGAACGGCCTCAAGGTGATTCGGCGTCACGACCGTCACGCCCTTATAAAACCCGAAATGCTCGACCTTCGGATCGACGATGATGGGAACCCTTCGCAACGCAGCCAGCCTGGTCAGCTCGGACATCAGAGAAGCCGAGACGACGCCCTTGGCATAGTCGGACACCACGAGGCACGACAGTTCCCGCAAGCGCGATTCGACATAGCGCAGGAGCCTCCGTTGGAGCGGCGCCTTGAGTTCACGCCGTGCTTCAATGTCGTATCGGACGACCTGTTGGTTATGGGCGATGACCCGGCTTTTTCTGGTGGTGGGGCGGTCCTGATCGATCACCACCCCCCCGCGCCCGGATCGTTTCCCCCCGAGCTCTTTCAGCAGGAGCCGCCCGCTTTCATCCGCCCCGATCACGCCGCAGATATCGGCCTTTCCCCCCAAGGCCAGGATATTGTTGAACACGTTGGCGGCGCCTCCCAAGCGAACGGACTCGGATTCCACATGAACGACGGGAACCGGCGCCTCGGGGGAGATGCGGCTGACCTTGCCGATGACGTAATGGTCGAGAATCAGGTCCCCCACGACGAGAACGGAGGCCTGGGGAAATCGTTGGATGTACCGGCGCAACATCCGTGGTGTCGGCTCTTTCTCATCGCTCGCTTCCATCGTCCTCACCATCCCTTCGGACCGCCCTATCGAATGGCCTTGCCCAATCGCTCCCATCGGACCCATTCGGTCCAATTTCCCTGCCCGTTCCATGACCAATAGATGCGGAAGGCCTTGCCTCGAATTTTCTCCTCCCGCACGTACCCCCAGAACCGGCTGTCGAGGCTCTGATCACGGTTGTCGCCCATGACGAAGTAGGACCCTTCGGGAACCGTCACGGGACCGAAATTGTCGCGCGGATTAATCGTGCCGTCGATAATACTGGGATCGACCCGCTGGGTAAAGGCCCTGTCGTCGAGCGGTTGACCGTTGACGAGCACGACTTTGTTCCGAATCTGCACCGTATCGCCGGGAAGTCCGACGATGCGCTTGATGAAATCCTTTTCTTCGTCTTCGGGAAACCGAAACACGATGATGTCGCCGCGCTGCGGCTTGCCGAACTCGACCAACGTCCGGGACGTATAGCAATTGACGGGGGGAACGTTCCATTGCAGCTTGCAGTCCGACGGCCACTGCAGGCCGTAGGAGAGCTTGCTCACCAAGATATGGTCGCCGATCAGCAAGGTCGGAATCATCGAACCGGACGGAATCTTGAACGCCTGCACCACGAAGACCCGGATCGTAAACGCGAGCAGCATGGCGACGATGATCGCCTCGGTGTACTCGCGGATGATCGACTTGTGCCCGGCGCGATCCGTTCCGTGCTCCGTCGCCTTGGCCGCGGGAAGAGGCGGATCACCGTTCGCGGAGCCGGACATTTTGTCGACGTCGGCTTGATTGCGATCGGCGCTCATTCGTCCCCGACTCGAAGAATCGCCAGAAAGGCTTCCTGCGGCACTTCCACGCTCCCGACGGCCTTCATCCGCTTTTTGCCTTCTTTTTGCTTTTCCAGTAACTTGCGTTTCCGCGTGATGTCTCCGCCGTAGCACTTGGCGGTGACGTTCTTTTTCATGGCACCGATGGTTTCCCGCGCGATGATTTTGTTGCCGATGGCAGCCTGAACGGCGATTTCGAACATCTGGCGGGGAATCAACTCTTTCATCTTTTCCACCAACTGCCGGCCTCGAGGATAGGCTCGCTCTCGATGCGTAATGAACGACAAGGCGTCCACGGCTTCTCCGTTCAACAAAATGTCGAGCTTGACCAGATCGGATTCCCGATAGCCCAACATCTCATAGTCCAGCGAGGCGTAGCCTTGCGTGCGGGATTTCAGCTTGTCATAGAAATCCAAAATGACCTCGTTCAGCGGCAGCTCGTACCCGATCATCACGCGGGTCGGATCGAGAAACTGAATGCTTCGCTGGATCCCGCGCCGTTCCTGACAGAGTTGGAGAATGGCGCCCATGTACCGTTCCGGCGTGATGATCGTGACCAAAATGAACGGCTCTTCGAATCGTTCGATCAAATGGGGAGGAGGCAATTCGGCGGGATTGTCGATCTCCAGCACCTGTCCTTTCGTCGTCGTCACCCGATAGACCACGGTCGGCGCCGTGGTGATGAGCGACAGCCCGTATTCCCGCTCAAGACGCTCCTGGATGATCTCCATGTGAAGCAACCCCAAAAATCCGCATCGAAATCCGAATCCCAGCGCCAGCGAGGTTTCCGGTTCGTACACGAACGACGAATCATTGAGCCGCAACTTCAGCAGCGCGTCGCGCAAATCCTCATACTTCGCCGTATCGGTCGAATACAGCCCGCAAAAGACCAGCGGCTTGACCTCTTTGTACCCCGGCAGCGGTTCCGCCGCCGGTCTCGCCGCGTCGGTGATGGTGTCGCCGATCTTGACGTCCGCGACTTCCTTCATGTTGGCGCACAAGTACCCGACTTCCCCCGTCACAAGTTCGGATTTCTTGACCCGCTTGGGGGTAAACTGGCCGACCTCCGTCACCTCGAACAAGCGATTGTTCGACATGACTTTGATTTTCATGCCGGGGCGCACGGAACCGTCCACGACGCGAATCAGGACGATGACGCCTTGATAGTTGTCGAACCACGAATCGAAAATCAGCGCCTTCAGCGGACCGTCCGGATCGCCGGACGGAGGAGGAATCCGCTCGATGATCGCTTCCAGCACCTCCGGCACTCCACGACCTTCTTTGGCGCTGATCGGAATGGCTTCGGCCGAATCCAGCATCAAGACCTCGGAAATGGACTGTTTGGTGCCCTCGACGTCCGCGCTGGCCAGGTCGATCTTGTTGATCACGGGAATGATGACGTGTTTGTTCGCCATGGCCAAATTGACGTTGGCGATCGTCTGCGCCTGCACCCCTTGCGTCGCATCGACCAGCAGCAAGGACCCTTCGCAGGCCGCCAAGCTCCTGGATACCTCGTACGTGAAATCGACATGGCCTGGCGTATCGATCAAATGCAGCGCGTAGATCTTCCCGTCCTTGGCTTTATACCGGATCGCCACCGCGTGCGCCTTGATCGTAATGCCACGTTCCCGCTCCAGATCCATGGCATCGAGAATCTGCTCTTTGGCCTCTCGGGCCGTCACTGCGCCTGTGGCTTCGAGGAACCGGTCAGCGAGGGTTGATTTGCCGTGATCGATATGGGCGATAATCGAGAAATTGCGTATAAGGCTTTGCAAATCCCAGCTCGTTTCTGTGAAGCGGCGGTATTATAGAGGGTGCTCGGCAGGTTGTCAAAACGACGCCCGCCCCGTATAATCCGCGCCACGCCGTCCGACAGTTTCGTCACCGCTCAAGCATCAAGCGGATCAGCGCCTGTCCCGCAATGCGCGCGATCGACGACTCTCGCATGACCGAGGGCGCTTCTTTCAATCATCCGTACGAATCGTGAAACGACCTCCCTCCGCTCGACAGCTTTCGCAATGGGATCGCCGATACGTCTGGCACCCCTTCACGCAAATGCAGGAGTGGGAGCAGGACGATCCGCTCATCATCGAACGCGGCCGCGGCTCGTTCGTGATCGACACGGCGGGCCGTCGCTATCTTGACGGAACGTCTTCCATCTGGGTCAACCTTCACGGTCACCGCCACCCCGCCCTCGACCGGGCGCTCAAACGACAGCTCGACAAGATCGCCCATTCGACGTTCTTGGGACTCTCGAACCCGCCGGCGATCGAACTGGCGCGCGAGTTGATCAACATCGCGCCCGACGGACTGACCCGCGTCTTTTACTCGGACAACGGCTCGACGGCGGTTGAAGTGGCCTTGAAAATGGCCGTCCAATACTGGCAGCAACGGCATCCGGACGCGGGCCCCAAACGGAGTTTTCTCCACTTGAAACTGGCGTATCACGGGGACACCATCGGGGCCGTCAGCATCGGCAACATCGATCTGTTCCATGCCCGATTCAAGCCGCTTTTGTTTCCCACCGTCGAGGCCGAACCGCCCCATTGTTATCGCTGCCCGCTCGCGCTTACCTACCCCTCGTGCAATCTGGCCTGCATCGCCCCCATCGAACGGCTGCTCAAGTCCCGGCATCGTGAGTTGGCCGGTTTCGTCATTGAACCGCTGGTCCAAGCGGCGGCCGGCATGATCACCCATCCGCCCGGCTATCTCAAACGAATCCGCGAACTCTGCACGGCATACAACGTCCTCCTGATCGCCGATGAAGTCGCCACCGGCTTCGGCAGAACCGGGAAGATGTTCGCCTGCCAACACGAAGCCGTCACGCCGGATCTCATGGCGATCAGCAAAGGCATGACCGGCGGCTACATGCCGCTGGCCGCCACCCTGACCACCGAGGAAATCTACAAAGCGTTCCTAGGGACCTATGAGGAGTTCAAGACCTTTTTTCACGGCCACAGCTACACGGGCAACCCTCTCGGCTGCGCGGTGGCCCTTGAAAACCTGCGTATTTTTCGAAGGGAACGGACTCTGAGCCGACTCAGGCCGAAGCTCTCGGCCTTGACGGCTCTCCTTGCGCCTTTGGCCCGCCACCCGCATGTGGGCGACGTTCGACGAGTAGGATTGATGGTGGGCATTGAATTGGTTCGGGACCGTCTCACCAAAGAACCGTATCCCATCACGGCAAGAATCGGTCACCGAGTCGCCGCCGAGGCGAGGCGGAACGGCTTGTTGCTCCGTCCGCTGGGCAACGTCATCGTGCTGATCCCGCCGCTGAGCGTGTCTCTCTCGGAGTTGAAGCGAATGGTCGCAATCGTCCGTTCAGCGATCGAGACGGTCACCGAACGTTTGCCGGATGGAACCGACGAAACAAGGCCGGTTGGAAAGCCCGGTCATTCTTCCAATCGATCCCGCTCGCCAGCCAACGATCGATCGCTCAGGAACGAACCAGGCAGGCTTCTCTCGCGGGGCGAGAGTCGAACTTCGTCGCCAAGACCAAGTCGCAAGTGAAGCGCGGCGCTGCGCTCTCGGAGAAACACTTCGACGTGACCGTTGCTGTTGATCAAGGCTTTCGGGATTTCATACGACCCCTCGTCATAGCTGGCGACAAGCCCGTCGATCGCCCAGGCCCCGATTCGAATCAGGAGTCCGGATCGCCGAGACCTGGCCTCCACGGCATCGACGTCTTCACGGCGCAGATTCGAGATGAGGTTCCCGAAGTGATCGACGCAGACGACCCGCCCCAAAAGCGATTCCTCCTGCCACGCCGGACGCACCAGGAAGCGGCGGACCGGATCGTGAATCACGGGACCGAACAATTCCTTCGGCACCCCCGTGCTCAACCAAGCGGCGGCCGGCGCGAACACGTCGCGGCCGTCGAAGGTTGAACCGGCCGTCTCCAGCCGATAGTCGCGATTGTCGATTTTTCGCACCTCGGCCTTCGGATATTGCTCGAGGATTTCACTGAACAACCCGTTGTCCGGACCGATGAAAAACGAGACTCCCGTGGAGATCAACAACGGCCGCCGACTTGTGCCGACTCCGGGATCGACCACCGCGACGTGGATGGTCCCTTCCGGAAAATAGCGAATACAGGACGCGAGGAAAAATCCGGCCTCTTCGATCCGATGAGGCGTAATATCATGCGACAAATCCACGATCGAGGCGGTGGGATTGATTCTTAGGATCACCCCCTTCATGCTCGGCACAAACCAGTCTCGCACGCCGAAATCCGACAGAAGGGTGATAAGGGGCCGCGGAGGCGGCACGCTAGACGTCCTCGAATGTGATCTCCACCACCTCGTATTCGACCGTCTTCGTCGGGGCCTTCACCTCCACGAAATCGCCCACCCGTTTCCCGATGAGCGCGCGGCCGACCGGGGATTGGACGGAAATCTTGTTGAACTTCAGATCGGCTTCATCCTGGCCCACGAGCGTATACCGTTTTTTCTCCTGCGATTCCTGCTCGATCACCATCACGGTCGCGCCGAACACCACCGTGTCGCTGTTTCGCCCCGTGATTTCGACGACGCGGGCGTCGGCCAGCTTGGTTTCGATCTCGGAAATTCGCGATTCAATGAACGCCTGGCGCTCTTTGGCCGCGTCGTATTCGGCGTTTTCGCTCAGATCCCCGTGCGCGCGGGCTTCCGCGATCGCCTCTATCACCTTAGGACGCTCGATCTTTCGCAGCCGGTCCAGCTCGGCCTTCAACGCATCGTATCCTTTTTTGGTAATCGGTGTCGGCATCTGCGCCTCACTCCCGGCCAACGTACGGCCGATGATACTCCTGCAACGAACGGATGGATAGCCCTTTCTTCACGATCGCCTCGATGCCAAGAACGGCGGCCATCGCACCGCGCATGGTCGTATAGTATGATAACCCCTTTTGCAAGGCCTCCCTGCGGATGGAAATGGAATCGGAATGGGCCGAGGCGGTCTGAACCGTGTTGACCACGAGCGCCACTTCTCCGTTTTTGATGTGATCCACGATGTGCGGCCGGCCTTCGCTCACTTTATTGACCGTGGCCGCTTCGACTCCATGTTCTCTTAAATAGTGCGCCGTGCCGGTCGTCGCCTGAATGTGAAAGCCGACGGCTCTGAGACGCCTGGCCACTTCCAAGGCCGCCGGCCGATCCGTCGCCTTGACGCTGATAAAGGCGGTGCCCGACTTTGGGAGCGCGGCTCCGGCTCCCGCCTGGGATTTTGCGAAGGCCCATCCGAAGTCCTCATCGATGCCCATCACTTCCCCGGTCGATTTCATCTCCGGCCCCAAGAGCACGTCGACGCCGGCGAATTTCGTGAAGGGAAAGACCGCCTCCTTGACGGACATGTGGGCCGGTTGCGGCGGCGACGTGAAGCCGAGTTCGTCCAGCGTGCGCCCCAACATCACCTTCATGGCCAACTTCGTCAGGGGCACCCCGATCGCCTTGCTGACAAAAGGCACGGTGCGCGATCCTCGCGGATTGACTTCAAGGATATAGACGGTTCCGTTTTTCACGGCGAATTGGGCGTTCATCAGCCCGACCACTCCCAATGCCTTGGCCAAGAGTTGCATCTGCCGTTCAATCTCGCGCACGACGGCCTTGTCCAGCGTATAGACCGGCAGCGAACAGGCCGAGTCGCCGGAATGGACGCCGGCCTCTTCGATATGCTCCATAATGCCGGCCACGACGACCGTCTTCCCGTCTGAAATCGCATCGGCGTCGACTTCGATGGCATCGGACAAATACTTGTCGATCAGGACGGGGTGGTCGGGAGACGCCCTGACGGCGGACTTCATGTACTCCATCAACCCCGCGTGGTCATAGACGATTTGCATCGACCGACCGCCGAGCACGTAGGAAGGCCGCACCATCACCGGATAGCCGAGGGCCTCCGCCACCCGAGCCGCCTCATCGAAGGAACGTGCCATGCCGCTTTCGGCCTGGCGCAGACCAAGCTTCATCAAAAGATCCCGAAACCGCTCGCGATCCTCGGCCAAATCGATGGCGTCCGGGCTGGTGCCCAGGATTCTGACGCCGGCTCTGGACAGGGGAAGCGCCAGTTTCAACGGCGTCTGCCCGCCGAACTGGAGCACCACGCCCATCGGTTGTTCCGTGCGCACGATATTCAATACGTCTTCCTCGGTCAACGGCTCAAAGTAAAGCCGGTCCGACGTGTCATAGTCCGTGCTGACCGTCTCGGGGTTGCAGTTGACCATGATCGTTTCGACCCCTTCTTCCCTGAGCGCCATGGCCGCGTGGACGCAACAATAGTCAAACTCGATCCCCTGCCCGATCCGGTTGGGCCCGCCGCCAAGAATCATCACCTTCTTCCGATCGGACGGTCTGGCCTCGCACTCGCTTCCGTAGGTGGAATACAGATACGGCGTATGGGCTTCAAACTCCGCCGCGCAGGTATCGACCCGCTTGTACGTGACGGACCGGCGATCGGCTGCGGACTGCGTCCCTATTTCATCTCCCATGCGCGCCCGGCGGACGGAAGCCGCGTCGACCCCCAACAGCCGGCCGATCCGGTCGTCGGAGAATCCCAGTCGCTTGGCCTCCCACAGCCATCCGTTCATCGCCGTATCGAGACCGGCCGCCAACTGTTCCGCCCTGTCGACGAGTCCCCGCTCGAATTCCACCAATTCCCGCACCTGCTCGATGAACCAGGGATCGATTTTGGTGATGGCGAAAAGCTCCTCGGAACCGAGTCCCAACCGAATGCCGTCGGCGAGATACCACAGCCGTTCCGCGAGCGGCGCGCGCAACAGGCGACGGACGTTTGCGATCATCTCATCCCGACTCGCCCCCGCGGGAAGCCCCCGATCGATTCCCATGCGCGAGGCCAATCCATTCAGCTCCAGCTCCAACGATCGAATCGCCTTCTGCAACGCTTCCTTGAACGTCCGCCCGATCGCCATGGCCTCCCCGACCGACTTCATCTGCGTCGTGAGCGTCGGATCGGCGCCCTTGAACTTCTGAAAGGCGAACCGCGGAATTTTCACCACCACGTAGTCGATCGCGGGCTCGAACGACGCCTTCGTGACTCCGGTGATGTCGTTCGTGATTTCATCCAACGTATAGCCGACCGCCAGTTTGGCGGCGATCTTGGCGATCGGAAACCCAGTCGCCTTCGACGCCAACGCCGAGCTTCGGGAGACGCGGGGATTCATTTCGATGACGACCATGTCGCCGCTTTCGGGATTCACGCCGAATTGGATGTTCGAGCCGCCCGTTTCGACGCCGATTTCCCGAATGATCGTGAGTGCCGCGTCCCGCATCCGCTGGTATTCCTTGTCGGTCAATGTCATGGCCGGCGCGACGGTGATGCTGTCTCCGGTATGGACGCCCATGGGATCGAGATTTTCGATCGGACAGACGATCACGACGTTGTCTTTGAGATCGCGCATCACCTCCAGCTCGTATTCCTTCCATCCGATGACCGACTCTTCGATCAACACCTGGCTCACAGGACTCATGGCCAACGCCCAATCGATCAGTTTGACGAACTCCTCGCGATTGTAGGCGATATTGCCGCCGGTTCCGCCCATCGTAAACGAAGGCCGGATGATGGCGGGAAACCCGACCGTCTCCAACAGCGCCATCGCCTCCGCGCGGCTGTGAGCCGTGCCGCTCTTGGGCACACGCAGCCCGACCCGTTGCATCGCCGCCTTGAAGGCTTCGCGATCTTCCGCCTTGTGAATGGCCTCGGCCGACGCGCCGATCAGCTTGACGCCGTATTTGTCCAGCACCCCCTTTTTGACCAATCCCATGGTCGTGTTGAGCGCCGTCTGCCCGCCCATCGTCGGCAGCAACGCGTCGGGCCGTTCCCGCTCGATCACGGCTTCGACGACGTCCACGGTAATCGGTTCCACGTAGGTGCGGTCGGCCATTTCCGGATCGGTCATAATCGTCGCGGGGTTGCTGTTGATGAGGATGACCCGATAGCCTTCTTCCTTGAGCGCCTTGCACGCCTGCGTGCCGGAATAATCGAACTCGCAGGCCTGGCCGATGACGATCGGTCCTGAGCCGATGATCAGAACGGAGCGGATGTCGGTGCGTTTCGGCATAGTGTTCCTCGTGAATCGGCGTCGGACGTCAGGACGGTTGCGGCGGCCCGATCGCCGGACGATACGGCTGAGCCGGCGGCGGTTCCTGCCGATCCGCTCCTCGATAATGCTTGAGCGCGTCCGGCAACCAGGCCTCGATTTGGTTGAGCCTCGTCGAATCGGATGGATGCGTCGACAAGAACTCCGGAATGTTTTGTTGCGCTCGAAAACAGGCCTTGCCGATCAACTGCCTGGGGCACCCGCTCATCCGTTCCCAAAACGGCACCGCTTCGCGGGGATCATAGCCCGCCTGGGCCATCAGTCGGAGCCCGATAAAATCGGCCTCGGATTCCTGGCTTCGTCCGAATGGCAGGGACACGCCCACCCCGTAGGCGCTCATCGCCGCCACCGCCGCGTCCGGTCGTCCGGCCGCGGCTCCCGCGGCCAACGCGCCGACCTGGGCGATCGTTTCCAGAATTCCCCTGCTGTACCGCTCGGCGCCGTGGCGTTGCAGCACGTGCGCGACCTCATGGCCCATGACCGTCGCCAACCCGTTTTCGTTTTGCGTGAATTTGAGGATGCCGGTAAAGACGGCGACCTTGCCGCCGGGCAGGGCGAACGCGTTGACGGTGCGATCGTCCTGAATGACGACGAATTCCCACTGATATTCCGGCTTGTTCGCCGCGGCGGCGATACGGCCGCCCACTCGATTGACCATCTCGTTGATCTCCACATCGTCGCTCAACCGGGCCTTGCGCAGGATCTCGTGAAAGGCGCTGACTCCCATGGCCATTTCTTTTTCTTCTGAGATGGTGATGAATTGATCGCGTGCGGTCCCCGGCGCGCGATAGCAACCGGTCGCCGCGGAGACGAACCACCCGGCCATACCGAACCCCACCAGCCCCTGCAAGCCGACGACAAACCGCATCCCCCTCCGGAGCAGCGCGCGGCGCTCGATTGACAGGGAGAGCATCCTCTCGATCGGAGAATCGCTGGGACGGGTCATCGGACGTTCGAGCCTCTCGGACCGATCGGCGGATCGATCTCGATAGATCCCCTTCTGGTTTACTATGGCAGCCACAAATACATGAATTGCGGCGCGCTCCCTCGAAGGAATGTCATCAGGTCAAGATCGCCCATGGCCGCCAACGGGCCCGGCGCCAGCAGCCGCGAATAGACGTTGTTCACGTATTCGCCGGGCCGTTGATAGGTGACGACGCGGGCCTCGGTGAGCTTGGCTCTCTTCTTCGCCAGTTCGATGGCGTCTTCCAAGTAGCCGATCTCGTCCACCAACCCGGCCGCCTTCGCCTGGTCGCCCGCATAGACCCGCCCGTCGGCCAGTTGCTTGATCCGGTCCATCGGCAAGTTCGGACGGCCTTCCTGCACGACGGACAAAAACCGCTGATAGAACGAATCGATCAGCCCTTGAAAAATCGTCCGCTCCTCCGGCGTCATCACGCGAAACGGCGACCCCATGTCCTTGCGCGGCCCGGAAGTCACCGCCGTCGCTTCCAATCCGACTTTTTCCATCAAGCCCCTGGCGTTGATCGTCAGCATGATGACGCCGATGCTGCCGGTCACCGAGGACGGATGCGCCAACACCGCGTCCGCAGCGGAGGCGACGTAGTAGCCACCGGACGTTCCCAGGTCCATGATCGAGGCGACGATCGGAACCTTCTTGGACGCCTTGAACGACTTGATCTCGTGATAGATGATATCCGACGCCGTCACCGTGCCGCCCGGCGTGTTGATGCGGAGGACGACCGCCTTCACGTTGTCATCTTGGGCGGCTTTCAACAACTGTTCCTTAATCCGCGCGACGGGGCTGGGGGCCGGCATGAGCCCATCCTTTTCCTGCGAGCTGATCAGGCCGGAAACATCGATGAGCAAGACCTTGGCCGACCCGCTGCCGCTCACCTGCGTTTCCTTGAGCGGCCCCTGGCCGGGAAACAGGGTAAAGTTGAACGAGCAGCCCGACAACGGCAATCCCATCGACAATCCAATCAGGACGGCCGCGAC
Source organism: Nitrospira sp. (assembly GCA_024331125.1). Lineage (GTDB taxonomy): Bacteria > Nitrospirota > Nitrospiria > Nitrospirales > Nitrospiraceae > Nitrospira_D. The sequence continues at coordinate 388,832 of JANDJI010000002.1, read as the reverse complement.
CAATCGGTTACGCATGAGAGATCTCCATGAGTCTGACGAATTCCTCGAAGAGATAGGCGGAATCATGGGGGCCCGGCGAGGCCTCCGGGTGATATTGCACGGAAAACAGCCTGCGACTCGGGCAGGCCATACCTTCGACCGAACGATCGTTTAAGCTGAGATGCGTGATCGACAACGGCCCATAGTCGGTCTCGACGATCGGCGGACCGTCGGGAACCTCGTGCAGCGGCGCGGAAACGGCCACGGCGAAATTGTGGTTTTGCGACGTGATCTCCACCTTTCTGGTCCGGAGATCGATGACCGGATGGTTGGCGCCATGGTGGCCGAATTTCAACTTGTAGGTCTTGAGACCGAACGCCAATCCCAAAATTTGATGGCCGAGACAGATGCCGAAGATCGGATAGCGGCCGATCAATTTCTTCACTTCATCCGCGGCATAAGGCACGCCCTCCGGATCGCCGGGCCCGTTCGACAAGAACACTCCGTCCGGCCGTCGAGCCTCGACCTCGGCCGCCGTCGTCGAAGCCGGCACCACGGTGACGCGACAGCCCGCGTCGGCCAATCGATGAAGAATGTTCCGCTTGATGCCGAAGTCGTAGGCGACCACGTGCCACGGACGCCCATCGGGACGAAGCCGGGGTCCCTGCCCGCCGCCGGGCGCCCATGCGCCGGATCCCCTTTCCCATTCGTACGCCCGCTCGCAGGTGACCGTTCCGGCCAAATCGCGCCCGACGATGCTCGGCGCCTGCCGCGCCTTGGCCACCGCACCGACCGTATCGAGCCCGCCGTGCGTGATGACCCCCTGTTGAGATCCCTGCTCCCGCAAGTGTCTCGTCAACGCCCTGGTATCGATTCCTTCGATCGCCACGACCTTCGCTTCCGTCAAATATTCGTGAATCGTTTGTTTGCTCCGCCAATTGCTCGCCAAGCGGCTGGCTTCCACGATCACGAACCCTTCGGCCCACACGCTCCGTGATTCGGCGTCTTCCGGAGTCGTCCCATAGTTTCCGATGTGCGGGCAGGTCATGGTAATGATCTGCCCCTTGTAGGACGGATCGGTCAAGATTTCTTGATAGCCCGTCATCGCCGTGTTGAACACGACCTCCCCGATCGCCTCTCCTTCGTAGCCGAGCGCCCGCCCTTCGAAACAGGTGCCGTCCGCCAACGCCAGCAACGCTTTCTTCATCGGGAACCTCCGGCGCTTGGAAGAGACACCCGCACCTTGATCATCATCAACGCCACTCCCAACACCAGCGTGACGGTGTACAACGCGCGAATCGGCGTCAATACCCGGAACAGCGCCTCGAAGGCCGCCTTCTTGGCCTCCTCGCCCTGCGCGGCAAATGCCTGTTCCTGCAAAGAGACGGCCTGCGGATGCAGCACCAGCACAATGACTCCCATACTCGCCACCATCACAGCGACAATCGCCGCCTCCCCCCATCCGACCGTCACCGCCGCTTCTCCGCTCCACCGGCGATACAAAAGCCCGGCACAGAGCGTCGCGGCGGCGCCCAGGAGAAACCGCTGATAGTTCTCAAAGGCCTTGGTCAAAAACAGGCCGCCGACGTCTTGCCCGCCGAACGTGTTGAACACCGCCGGAATCACCCCTCCGATCAACACGGCCAAACCTCCCACCCATAGGCTCAGCGCCAACCATTCCAACGTGAGACAACCGATCAAGCTCCAGCGCCGGACGCCCTGCACGGTTATTCGAATCCTATGGGCCGGACCTGTATGCCACGCGCCCGCCCACAATCGTCGTTTTCACGAGTCCCTTGACCTTCCAACCGACGAACGGCGTGTTGCGACTCTTTGATCGAAACACGCTTGGATCGACTTCCCACTGCGCGTGTCGATCGACGATCGTGACGTCGGCATCGGCGCCCACCGCCAAGGTGCCCTTCCGAAGGCCGAAGGCGGCGGCCGGAGCGGCGGTCAGTTTCGTCACCGCCTGCTCCAACGACAGCACGCCTTCATCCACCAAAGCAAGCGTCAGGGGGAGGGCGGTTTCGAGCCCGACGATGCCGAACGGCGCTTCGGTAAAGTCCTGTTGCTTTTCCTGGGCCGCGTGCGGCGCGTGGTCGGTGGCGATCACGTCGATCGTCCCGTCGCGCAAGCCCTCCTTGATCGCGCGAACGTCCTCGCCCGTGCGCAGGGGCGGATTCATCTTGGCATGGGTATTGTACCCGTGAACCATGGTTTCGGTCAGCGTGAAATGATGCGGACAGGCTTCCGCCGTCACCCTGATGCCGCGGGCCTTGGCCTCCCGCACCATCCGCACCGATCCCGCCGTGCTGATATGAGCCAGGTGGAGCCGCGCGCCCGTCAACTCCGACAACAACAGATTGCGGGCCACCATCACGTCTTCGGCGGCCGCCGGGATGCCGGGGAGCCCCAATTCCGTCGAGACCAGCCCTTCGTTCATGCACCCGCCTTCGGCCAGGTTGAGATCCTCGCAATGGTCCACCACCGTGAGGTCGAACGCCAGCGCGTATTCCATCGCCCGGCGCATGACCAGACTGTTCATCACGGGTTTGCCGTCATCCGAAATCGCGACGCAACCGGATCGGTGAAGATCGCCGATCTCCGCCAGCTCTTTCCCCTCGGATCGCTTGGTGATCGCCCCGATCGGCAACACGTTCGCCAGACCGGCCTCACGGCCTCGTTCGATAATGAACTCGGTCACCGCTTGATTGTCGTTGACCGGGTTCGTGTTCGGCATGCAGCAGACCGTCGTGAATCCGCCGGCGACGGCCGACGCGCTGCCGCTCTGAATGGTCTCTTTGTATTCGAACCCGGGCTCTCGAAAATGAACGTGCAGATCGACGAATCCCGGCAGTACGAGCAACCCGCGCGCGTCAATGACGTCGCAGCCGGAAGGCGCCGGCAGATCCCGACCGACCGCAGCGATTTTTCCCCCCTCGATCAGCACGTCTCCCGTGCCGACATATCGGCCCGGATCAATCACCTGCCCGCCTTTGATCAGCAATGCCACCGCTGTTTTTCCTCCTTATTTCGCGCGCCGTTATCCTGCTTCCGACATGAGATACAAGACCCCCATGCGCACCGCCACACCGTTGGCCACCTGATCAAGGATCACGGAGGAAAGGCTGTCCGCCACGTCCGGCGCGATTTCCACCCCGCGATTGATCGGCCCCGGATGCATGACGATGGCCCCCGGATCCGCCAATTCGACCCGCTCGGCCGTCAATCCGTAGAGTCTCGCGTATTCGCGGATGGTCGGGAAAAGGGCCCGCCCCTGCCGCTCCAATTGCAGGCGGAGCATCATGATCACGTGCACGCCGCGCAACCCTTCGTCCATGTCGTGGTACACCGTCGCCCCCAGCCGCTCGACGCCGGACGGCATCATGGTCGCCGGACCCACCAAACGGACTTCGGCGCCGAGTTTGGTCAACGCATAGAGGTTCGACCTGGCGACCCGGCTGTGCGCCACGTCGCCGACGACCGCGACCCGCAATCCCTTGAATTCCAGCCCGCGCTGTCGAATGGTGTAGAGATCGAGCAAGGCCTGCGTGGGATGCTCGTGCCACCCGTCCCCGGCGTTGATGACGGAAGACTTCACGCCTCGCGCCAACGTGTCCGCGGCGCCGGCCGACGAATGTCGCAACACGATGATGTCCGCCTGCATCGCCTCGATATTGCGAGCCGTGTCCAGGAGCGTCTCCCCCTTGACGACGCTGCTCGTGGAGGGGGAAAAATTGATCACGTCCGCGCTCAACCGCTTCGCCGCCAACTCGAACGACGTGCGGGTTCTCGTGCTCGGCTCGAAGAAGAGGTTGACGACGGTTTTCCCCCGCAACGCGGGCACTTTCTTGATTTCCCGTCCGGTCACTTCTTTGAACGAGTCCGCGGTATCGAGAATCAGCCTGATCTCGTCCGTCGACAGAGAAGCCAGACCGAGCAGATCTTTGCGTTTGAGGCCCATACCGTCTCTCAAGCCGGAGGTTTGACGATGACCACCCGGTCGTCCTCGCCAAGCTCCTCGAGCAGAACTCTGACTGTTTCCTCGCGGGAGGTGGGAAGATTTTTGCCGATGTAATTGGCCTTGATCGGCAGTTGGCGATGACCTCGATCGACCAACACCGCCAACTGAATCTCCTCCGGCCTTCCCAGATCCATCAGGCCGTCCATCGCGGCCCGGATCGTCCGTCCCGTAAACAGCACGTCGTCCACCAGCACCACGACCTTGCCGGCAATGTCGAAGGGCACGGACGTTTTCCGCAGCACCGGCTGATTCTTGCGAAGTGCCAGATCGTCGCGGTAGAGCGTGATGTCCAATTCACCGATCGGAACACGAACCCCTTCGATGGCCTGAATACGCTCGATCAGTCGATGAGCCAAGTGGACGCCGCCCGTTCGAATGCCGATCAGGGCCACGTTCTTGACCCCTTTGTTGCGCTCGACGATCTCATGAGCGATACGAGTCAGGGCGCGGGTGATGTCACCGGCGTCCATGATCAGCTTTTCGTTCGATCGATCGGCTTTGCCGTCGCGCATTTCGCTCATCTCACTTCGCTCCGACCGACTTGAAAGCGGCATCGCGCTTCCGTCTGCCGGCATGCCCGTTTTCAGGTAAAAAAAAACCTCCTCACCCGTGACGTGAGAAGGTTGTGTCGCCGATCCCCCGGCCGATTGGCACGGCTTTCATCTTGTCGCTCCTTGCTCACCTCACGGGATGAGCCTTAAAGGTAAAGGGATGGTACCGGGCCGACGTTTCGGTGTCAAGCCCGCGTCTTGTTTATGAAAATCGAACCGGGTCCCTGCGACATCGTCGGAGAGGTCGCACAAAATATTCCTTTGCCTTTCGTGATCGTGGTGAATTCAAGAAGCGGGAATGGGTAGCGATCCATCGGCTTTCCATCCGGCTTATTGTTTGACGGAACGTTTGAGCCGTTTTTCAACCGACGCGACCTTGCCCTGCAGCCGACCTGTGTGTCCCTTGCGGTAATCGACCTTGATCGTGCAGGAAATGCGGTTACAGTCTTTTTTCATGCGCTCGTAGCATCGGCGCACGACGGCGAAGACGTCGTCCCATTCCCCTTCCAACACCGTTCCCATCGGATTCAAACGGTATGGAATGCCGCTTTTATCGATGATGTCCAACGACCGGGCGACATACTTCCCGACGCTTTCCCCCTTGCCCAAGGGGGACATGCTGAATTCCAACAAAACCATCTTGCCTCCTTGCTTGGCTTGACTTGCACCTTGCTCGACCGCACCTTCCGCCTTATCCCTTGGGCTCCGCGGCGGCCTCGCGCTTGGCTCGCTCTTCCAGCCACACGTTCGGATACTGAACCTTGCCCAACAATCGAAAACCGTCAAGCGCCTCGCGCAACAGCGCCCTCCGCTTCTCGGCGTCCGGCTCGTTTTTCTTCGCCTGCTCCCGCAATTCCCCCAGCCACTGCACGAAAGCGGCAAACTCGGCGTCCAATATCCGCTCCAAGTCCTCTTTCATAAACCCGGACAGCAACGGCGCGACTCCGCTCGAACTGACGGCGATTCTCATATGCCCCGCGGACACCACCGCCGGCATCGTCACGCTGGACGCTTCCGGAAAATCGACCGACCACACCAACACTCGCTTTTCTCTCGCTTTGGCAAGCAACGTTCTGGCGAAGTCGCGGTCTCCCCGCACGGTATTCAAGATCAATATCGCGTGTTCGAGATCCGACTCGCGGAAATGCCGCCCCCGATGGATCACCTTTCCCGAAGCGGCCAACTCGCGGAGCGGTTCATTAAGCGTCGGACTGACGACCATAACGCGCGCGCCCGATTCAAGCAATCGCCGGGCCTTTTCGGCCGCTTCGTCATCGCCGCCGATCACCAAAACCGTCCAACCTTTGACGTCCAACACCAACGGAAAGCCGGGATTCGGAGCCATCGTCTTTTCCTCCGTCTCATGCGAACAAACACCGCAGCGCCGGGCATCATACAACACGACTTTCGAGATCGTAAACCGAGCTTCTCTTTTCTCGGCTCGACCCATCACGACGACTCATTTATAATTCCGCCGCGACCGCCGGCCGAGTATGGGAAGGAGCCTTGAATCCTTTCGAGGCGGTCCAAGCGGCGGGACGGTACCTGAGAGAATTATCGGAAGGCGGATCAACTCTCGGCGGGGTCGGCGTCCAATTCCATGTTCCAATAGAGGTAATCACGCCAACTTTCCGGCGTATTCCGAATGCCGATCGTGATAGTGATCATGGGACTCCACCGTGGTTTCACCGGCCGTTTTTTCAGCCTCATTCCCGCTTCTTCCGGCGTGCGGCCGCTCTTGCGATTATTGCACCGCCAACAGGCGGTCACGATGTTTTCCCAGGTTTTCTTGCCCCCCTTGGCGATGGGAACAACGTGGTCGAAAGTCAGTTCCTCGGTCCGAAAACGGTGATTGCAATACTGACAGGTATAGCCGTCGCGCGTAAAAATATTGATGCGGGAGAACTTGACGGCCCGGTGGCTGTCTTTGAGCCGCACAAGCTTGAGCAGCCTCATCACGGCGGGAAGCTTAAAAGAGATGGAGACACCGTGGATTTCGCGATCATACACCTCGAGGACTTCGACTTTACCTTGCCAAAGGAGCGTGACGGCCTTTTGCCAATGGAGCACCCGAAGAGGCTCGTACGTGGCGTTGAGGAGCAGCGTCATTTCCATGGACCAACCTCATTCGCGACCTCTCTCCCGGAAGAGCATTTACCGAGGGAGAACACCCTTTCGATTTTGTATGCCATAAGCTTTTTTTGAAATCAAGCAAGCCTCCGGTCAGATCATCACACAGGCGCGGCTCCATGGAAACCGATGATTCCCTAACCAAACAGCCGGACTTCGTCACGGTCGCAAAGAAAGACGACCTTCAACCCGGAACCGGGCGAATCGTCGAAGTCCATGGCATATGGATCGCGCTCTTTAACGTGGACGGAACGTTCTACGCCATCGACAACACGTGCCCCCACGCCGGCGGCCCGCTCGGCGAAGGACGCTTGGACGGCACCATCGTCGAGTGTCCGTGGCACGGCTGGAAATTCGACGTCGCCTCAGGAGAACGGGTCGGAAATCCCAATTTCCAGGTGGCGTGTTGCACGGTGCGCGTTCAAGGAGACGAGGTTCAGATCGCCGTTCCACCGGCGCTCATGGGGCCGGCCTGACGGGTGGACGCTGAGCCGCTGCCAGCGGCCGGCTCGGTCGCCTTGTGAGGCTGACACTTCGACGAGGTACCGGCTGTCATCGTGAAGCATCCGGAAGACCTTACTGACTTTGATCGGCCAATTTTATTTCCCTGATCTCAAAAAAGGAAACCAATCGGAAGCATACCGCTCAGCATCCTTTGCCGACCATCCGTCGATCACTTTGCGAACTCATATTCAATTTCAGTGATGCGACCACGCCAGTATGGCTTGATTCCCTCAGGAAGCAGCCAGGCCACCTCTCCCTCCAGCGGCACCTGCATTCCCCCACGCTCTTGGTAGTTCCAGAAACGTCCCTGCCACGGTGTAGGAATAACCTTCTTGCCTATGGTGCGTCCCCGTGCTTCCACCCTCACCGTATCAATGCCGCCAGCGCCGTTGAAGCTGAACAACATCGTGAGGGTGATCGTGCCGTCGGTGATCACGGCACGCGCCGACCGCGCATCGAGTCCCTCCCAACGCACTCCTTGGTTGGGCAGCAGGGCTGTCGGATACCACGCGGCCTCGGCAAAGAAGCGCATGAGCTCGCTTTCGGCAACATCCCCGGCCCCTCGCAGGTCGACCAAAGGAATCAGGCCAAGCAATGCTGCATACAGGATGCCTTCGCCCGCAACGTAGGCATCGTGCACACGAACGGTCAGGCCGGGCATCATTTTGACTCGACCATCCCAATCGAAGCCCGGGCGACGCAGAATCACTCGTTGATCAGAGGTAAATGGCCGCCACTGGTCAGTCGTTTCTCCCATATTGAAGGTGCCTTGGTGTCTCATGCGCACGCCGGTCACCATCGGCTGGCCTTCCTTGAGTATCGTGCGAAAGTACTGCTGCACCGGTTCAGGCAACCCCTCAAGCTCACGAAAATTGACCACCTTCGGTGTGATCGGCATGCGGGCGTTCTCGATGCGCGCTCGCAGTTGTCGCGTGCCGTCGGCCCAGTTGAGGGCGCCATACACGACGGCAACCACTATTGCTGCGACCACCAGAAGTCCGACAATGATGACAATATTCAGCATGCTCATGCCAGTTCGATCACCTCTTTGGGTACACGCCGCGGAGTAGGCCGGATCTCGTCGACAGGGTAACCCAAGCGCAGCAGAATCTGCGGGAAGCCGCACCATCAAGCCATCGCCGCGACAGCACGGATGCTTCCACGTGGCCAGCTCGCGCCGCCAGCTGAGATCAACTCATCGAATGACGTCGCTCGCAACCACGAGACTTGCAGCCTGCTGTCTTACCTCTTCAATTGAGAGTGGGCGCGCCAGGCCCCCTCGGTGCGGGCGGCTTCAACCCAATGACTAACTGTCTCTGAATCCACATCACGAGATACAAAGCGTTTGCGATAGATACGCCGTTTCTCGATGAATCCCAGAAGTGAACCCTCAGGCACAGGCGAACCGGACGCTGGCGTGATCGTTACCCGTGCCAGCAAATCAGGCTCTTTGGAATCGAGCAGGGTCTCAACTTCGAACAATAACCGAAGCCCGCAACGGCGAGACGCAGGGTCATCAACGCGCAGCCGTAGGTGATGGTAAGTTCCCGATCATCCGGATGATTGACCGGCAGGACGCGCATACGGTCTGCGAGGAGACCAATATTGTGTTCGAAACACGCAAGATCCACGGCTGAGTATTGTGACTGGATGGGGCTAGAACCGCTTTGTGGATCAGTGTGAGTGTTTGGTCGTTTGCGTTGAATGCCTTCTTCATCTTGGCTCCTTCTTTGCGTGGCGATACCTAACACTCCGGTTCAGCGGGGACATGCGGAGGGCTGTCTACTGCATACTGTTGCTAGACCGCTGTCGGTCTGCAATCCGCATGTCTTGGTCTACGGTGTCACTGCTCGTCTTCTCCTCATCATGATCGCCAGCATGAGCATGAAGAGAGGGGCCGTGATAACCCATGGGAAACCAAGAAACAGCAGCCCGATTGAAAACGTTGGGTAGAAGTAAACAATGCTGATGAGCGGCGTCACAAGAGCATGAGCGAAGAGCGACAGCCTGACCCACCGCTCAAAGCCGACGTTACGGACAGCAGGAACGGCAAGCAAGACTGCTAGGCCCATCGAGATGGAGCCGATCGCATCATAGTTCCAGAACAAGGAGTGAGGCGTCTGTTCCAGAATACCGATCCTATCGGGTTCCCCACGAATCTTCGCAGGGATAACCGTTGCAATCTGGACAACGTAGTTCGCCGAGACAAACACCGCGTACATCGTTGCAAAGATGAGAGCTGTGTGCGTCCAAAACCGCTTCTCAGGCGCAGTCAGATGATGAAAAGCCGCCATCTCGAGAATGAATGGCACGACGATGCAAGAGAGACGTTCCGTAAATCAGGATCTCGTCCGCAGGGAATCGCAGCACGCCAACGACCTGCAGGATCTGGACGATACCGTATGCGGCAGCTGCGGTGAAGGCAGCCACACCGGACCAGTACCCGATGTGGTTAATGCTCATGGTCTATGCCCCTCGTTCCAGAGATCGCGCGCCGTAGGTCTAACGTTCGAGGTAACCGGCCGCCGGAGCCCGAAGGACGGAGGGGACCTGCAAGCGCAGCTTGCAGGTGGTCCTGTTGATCGAGGGGTTGGGCATCATGGTCACATTTTGGTGTAGTGTCGATCGAACACTTGAAGGACATTGGGATTGTAGAAATCCTTCTTAGGGCTCTTTGGATTGCCGGGATCAAGATACCGAGACTTTACGAACTTCTCATCATGCAACAGCGGCTTGCGGATAGAGTGAAACTTGGCGTCTTGCTTGAAATCGCTGTAGCGGGCAACAAGGCGCTTGGTTAGTTCACGGTAGTCCCATGGGTACTTAGCCCGTATGTCTTCTTCGGAGAGCGTGACTTTGATTGCTTCGGGATCCTTGGAGATTTCGACTTTAGATGCGCTTGCGAGACTCGATTTCTCCAAGCGAACCTGAAGCCGAACGCCGACAGCAAAGGGTGATGCGGACTTTCCGTCAATGGCAGCAAGACTTTGAAGGTACTTGATAAGGCGGCTTTCGTCTGCAGAAACAACCACTGACTCGACTTCCTTCGCACCACATATGAAGGACAAAGGCAAGAGAATGGACAGAGTGTCGGAGAAGTCCCGGCCGAACCATTGCTTAGTAAGGAGAATAAAGTTTTTGATCGAGGCACTCGCAATCTCAAGTACTTGCTTCGCAAGCACAGGACTGGCATTGACGTAGTGGGCCGCATTGTCCCGTACGGCGGTCAATGCAGCTATGTTTCCTTTGACCTCCTGGCTTAGCTTCGCAGGCGACTTTTCAATTGCAAGAATGCAAGCTCCGAGAGAGAGTGTCTGCGGGTTTCCCGCGCGATTTCGCTTGAGATATAGCTTCCTCGAAGGAGTGCCACCTTTGGTCTTGCGTGGCTCATACACTCGGATTGTCTTTAGGTCGTTGTCGCCATCCTTTAGCACCTTTGCCTTGAGCAGCAGCTCCCAAGCGTTCAAGGCGAGCAGTGAGAATGTCTCTTCACGGTAGGCAAATGAGGGTTTGTTGTATATCTCCACCGCAGCCGTAATCGCGGCCTGCGCTTTATCAAGAAACTTCGTGTGAAGAGGCGGTCTCATGAAGATGCCCAACGCCCAAGCTCAGCGACCGCCGCCGGAAACGCCCGGTCGGCTGCAACAGTCGCCGACAAATTACCTGAACCGTCCAACTGCCCAGCGGGGCGGCGGTTCGCTGCAGCGTCTTGTTCGGCGCTCTCATCTCTTGACGTGTGGAGACAGGTAGGGCCATAGGGTGCTCGACTTCAGCACTTCGGTCTCCTCTGCTGTGAGGGTATACGAGCGGCCTGCACTCTCCAACGCGAAGTGCGCGTAAGCTCCCATCTTGTAGCGACCATCGCTCTGGTGATAGGCCCACTCAAGATAGCCGAGGATGACCTCGCGCAGGACGGCAACAATCTCCAAATCAGAAACTGCCGAAACTGCTGGAAGGGCCTGAATCAATGCTGCAGACCCTCGGCCATACTCATCCCCGCGAGCTATCGCTTGGTCGGCGTGAGCACGATACCAGGTGCGGATAGCGGAATAGGCATCCGCCAATGCAATACCCGATGGTAGCCTGTCCGTCGGTAACAGTCCCATGTGTTTCCTTTCATGTGACGGTGTTTTACGCCGAACTATTAAGTCTGCTGCAGGCTACCCGCGCAGCATAGCACGGGAGCCTACGCAGCTCACTGGATGGCGAGTCTAAAAAGAAATCCGACACTTATCAAGAGATCGCTTCGCGGAGTTGGCCGAGATAGACTGCAAATTTCGCAGTCTATCCGGCTGTCAGCCCGCAGTAGATCCCGATATCCCGGTCACTCACCCAAGGTCAGAGCCGGTCTGCCGGGCTGTCTACGCCATGTCCGCCTCGATTGAGGACATGCGTATAGATCATGGTCGTACTGAGGTCTTGAGGCCCGACAGGTTCTTGGATTGTCCGAATATCATAGCGGTCCTCACGTAAATGGGTGGCAAAGGAATGGAGAAAAAGGGACATTCTACTGTTTTGCGCGGGTCTGCGATCGATCACATGGGAGCGGAGGCCGCCCACTGATGCCCGGGCCGTCCGAGGCATGGCCGGAGGCTACCAGAGCATGACAAGCCGGTCACGAGACAGGAGAATGTCCCCTTTTCTTTTTCTCACCCGACCGGCTCCTCGTCCGTCCACCTTCTTGATTCGTCCGTCCACCTTCTTGATAAGCCTGGCAATGGGGGAACCGTTTGCGGATCGTCATCGGGATCTTTCGGAGTAATGCCGTCCGCCGGGAGCGAGGCTGCGTTCACTTTTTGACGGGTCAGATGCGCATGCCAGATGAACTCACGCTCGAACCACTGACCGCGCACGCTTTGATCTCTCAACTGAACACGGATTTCATAAATATCGTTCTCCACCTGGTGCACACGCCACTCCCCAAGCCGAACCCCCTGTCCGCGCTCTTTCATCGAACGAACATGGTTGTTCATCGCATCGAGAATGGTCCCGCCACCGATGGCCGGATGCGACTGCACCATGGCCAGGGCTTCGGCCTCCCGGCGATCCAGCGGCTCGCGAGCGCCGGGCAAACCGATCCAGACGTAATACGCTCCACCGGCTACGAGCACCAGGGTGACGGCCAACTGAATCATCCGGTTCACGAGCAATTGCATCGCGCCTCTCTTTTCAACGTCGGGCTGCTCTGTTCTTTCTTCAAAAGCCCCCATCGCGACAACTGTGCGGCATCTTAGGAACAGCCTTTCTTCGATGTCAACGAGCCGTCGCAAACCACGACCGGGCTCCGTTGAGGTCCCTCAGCCCCCGGCGGAGACAATTCCCTGCCCGGCACTCCGCGCCACGACATCGCGATCCGCACCATATGACAAACCGGTCCATACACCGGACATGACTCCGGCCATTTCGCCGCTTGTCTGTGAAAAAGACCTTGTGCTACAAGTATCGCCCGGTGTTTCAGGATCGGAGGCCGTGCCCGTTGCATGAAGTTTTTTCTGTACGCGGATCAACTCAATCCTACGCAGCTCAAACGCCGGGCTCCGGAACACAGGTTTCTCCATCTCGCCACGCTCGCGGACCATACGATCAAGTTCTGTCGATGGTCTTCTCAATGGCGCTGTGGGTTGGCCAGCATCGTTCCGTCACCGGGCGAGCTGGTATGGGGGGGAGTCTTTGAGTTGACGGAGGAAGACGTCAAGCTCATGGACGAGTTTGAGAACGATGTGCCGCAAGGCGCCTACCGCCACGTGCAGATCACGGTCGCCGATCAGGAAGGAAACAAAGAGCTGGTGACGGCCTACGTCGCCGCACCGATCGGCAAGTTCAAACCCAAGGATCATTACATCGAGTGGGTCATGAAAGGCCTCACCAGATGGGGTTTCCCCGAAGAAGTCATCCGGCAATGGGAGGCCTACAAGGTTCGATAACGAACGGGGAGTCGCCGCCCATTCACAACGATCACCGTCGCACGGGAGAAAAAGGAGAACGCTATGCCAAAGCCCAAGTATCATATTCTCGTCTGCACCAACTCCAGGCCGCCCGGTCACCCGAAACCATCCTGCGGATCGGCGGGAGCCGCGCAGTTGCTGATGGCCTTCAACATGGGGTTGATGCAACGAGCCGTGCCGCCCGGGCAGGTCGTGGTCACCGCCACGGGTTGTCTCGGCCCCTGCGAGCAGGGCCCCACGGTCGTGGTGTATCCGGATGGAACCTGGTACTCCAAGGTCACGGAGGCCGACGTTGCCACGATTCTCGACGAACACATCGCCAAAGGCACGCCGGCGGCAAGCTTGAAACCGGATTCCGTCTGGCAATAGCTTCATTCGAGTCATCACCGGAAAATCAGCGCGGACTCGTCTTGATTTTTTACAGGCACATGGTGACACGTTATGACCAGCCACGCGGTTCACGAACATAAAGGCAAGGCACCCGTCTCCGTTCAATGTCTCGTCATTACGTGCAGCGATACCCGTACCCCGGAGACCGACGCAAGCGGGCAACTTATCATGCACATGCTCAAGGACGCGGGTCATACCGTCGTCGCCTATTACATCGTCAAGGACGAGCCCGGACAAATTCTGTTTCGGATCAATCAGGGAATCTCACACGGCGTGGCTCAGGCGATCATCGTCAACGGGGGAACGGGTATTTCGCGCCGCGACTCGACGTTCGAAGCGGTCGATCGGATGTTGGAAAAGCGACTGGACGGCTTCGGCGAGATTTTCCGCTATTTGACCTATCGAGAGATCGGATCGGCCGCCATCATGAGCCGCGCCACCGCCGGCGTCGTGAGGGGTCGCGTAATTTTTTCAATTCCGGGCTCTGAACATGCCGTCAAACTCGCCATGGAGTCATTGATCTTGCCGGAGCTGGGGCACCTGGTGCAGCAACTCTCCATTTAATCTCTTCACTCCTGACCTCGCATGGCTTCGCGACGGCTACAAAAAGCCGTCGCAGGCTTCGCCATGGCGATCATGTCTCGACCATCCCCTTTGACCTTGACTTGAATAGACCAATCAAATCGGTTATTGAAAACCTGTCTCGCCAGTGTCGGCGAACAAGCACGGTCTCACCGGAGCGAGGTTGCCTCATGATCGATGGGACGGACGAATCAACCAGGTTCATCAGCCGCCGTGATCTGCTCAAGCTGGCGGGGACGTCGGCCTGTGCAGCCTGCCTCCTTCCCCTGACCGGTTGTGAAAACCTTTGGAAACGACAGCCGGCCATCGCTGTCGATCGATGGGAGAAAGGCGTCTGTCGATTCTGCGGAACAGGCTGCGGCGTCACGATCGGCCTCAGGGACAACAAGGTCGTTGACGTCAAGGGAGACGAGGAAGCCCATAACCGTGGACGGTTATGCATTAAAGGGCTCGCTACTCGCGACATTCTTTACTCTCCCAGCCGCCTCCTCCATCCGATGATCCGAAAAAACGGCGATCTTGAGCGAGCCACGTGGAACGAAGCGATGGAACTCGTCGCTCAACGATTTAAGGACGCCATCGAAACCTTTGGACCGGACAGTGTGGCCTTCTACGGAAGCGGACAACTCCTGACGGAAGAAAGTTACACGGCCAACAAACTGTTTAAAGCGGGGATCGGCACCAACAACGTGGACGGCAATCCACGGCTGTGCATGGCGTCTGCTGTCACCGGCTACACCTCGACATTTGGAAAAGACGAGCCGCCCGGTTGCTATGAAGATATCGACTCTGCGGACTGTTTTTTCATCACCGGCTCCAATACCCTGGAATGTCATCCGATCATTTGGGAACGGATCCAAGACCGCAAGCGGAGCCGTCCCGGCGCGACGATCATCGTTGTCGATCCGCGCCGAACCTTCACGACACTGCATGCGGATCTTCACCTTCAGATCATTCCCGGTACGGACGTCGCTCTGTACAACGCCATGATGCAGGTGTTCGTGGAACGACACTTCATCGACCGCGACATGGTCGATCGGTACCTCTCTTTTCAAGAAGGCGACCGGCCACGCTCATTCGTCGACTTCAAAACCCATCTTGCGCGGTACAGCCCCGAACGGGTTGCGGACATCTGCGGGGTCAGTGCGGCGGCCATTCGAGAAGCGGCGTTTCTGTTTGCGTCGTCCAAAGCCACCATGTCTCTTTGGACCATGGGATTGAACCAACAGGTCCAGGGCACCGCCTCCAACCGACTGGTCTGCGCCATGCACCTGCTGACCGGTCAGTTCGGCCGGCCCGGCGCCACTCCCTTTTCACTGACAGGCCAACCGAACGCCTGCGGAGGCGTCCGCGACACCGGCAGCCTCGCTCACGCACTGCCAAACGGACGAGTCGTCACCAATCCGACTCACCGGCAAGAAATGGAAGATCTGTGGAATGTGCCGCGCGGGCGACTCAGCGCCAAGCCGGGCCTCCACGCCGTGGCACTCTTTGATGCCATGGCTCGCGGATCGGTGAAGTGTTGTCTGATCATGTGTACGAACCCAGGACAGACACTTCCTGACCTCAACGCCTATCGCCGAGGCATGGAGAAAGCCTTTTTGGTCGTCGTGGATGCCTTTCATCCCACCGAAACGACGATAGTCGCCGACGTGGTGCTCCCCGCCGCTCTCTGGGTGGAAAAGGAAGGAGTTAAAGGCAATGGAGAACGGCGGTATCACCTCTCGCCCAAACTGGTTGATCCGCCGAGCGAGGCCAGGAGTGATTTGGAAATTCTAGTCGAGTTGGCGGACCGCCTCGGCCAAGGTCAACTCATCACGGCCAGGACTCCACAAGAGGTGTGGGATGAATGGCGCAAGATTTCGGCGCACTCCGAGTATAACTTTGAGGGCATCACGTACGAACGACTCAAGCAGGAGCGCGGGCTTCTATGGCCCTGCCCCTCCGAGACCCATCCTGGCACCAAGCGGCGATACGTACCAGGAGAAGATCCCCTCGCGACAGGAAACGGGCGGTTCGACTTTTATGGCAAACCGGACAGGCGGGCGACCATCTGGCTGGACCATCAAGAAGACCTCCCCGATCCTTGTACGCCGGAGTTTCCTTTACTCTTGAACACAGGCCGAATTCTGGAACATTGGCATACGATGACCATCACCGGCCAGACACCCACTCTTCGATCCATTCACCCCGACTATCTTGAGATCCACCCCTACGATGCCCATGTCTTGACTATCAGAGACGGCGAGCCCGTCATCGTGACAAGCCGCCGAGGAGAGATCGAGCTCCGAGCTCGTGTGACGGAGATCGTCCGCCCCGGGACGGTGTTTGCCACCATGCATTCAGCAAGGCATCTCGTCAATCAGGCAACCCAGGCGGCGCACGATCCCTTCTCAAAACAGCCGGCCTACAAACGGTGCGCCGTCTCGGTGAGGCGGAAAGCGGTGTAAGGGGAAACTGGTCATGTCCAGGCTTGTTTTTATTCTGTTGACGATCCTGATGGAGGTCGGCTCTTGTGCCTCATCAACTCAGGCTGCGGGAACGGGCGACATGGTGACGAGCGTAGCCGTCTTTCGCGCCATCGGCATCGCGGCAGCGCTGGTTGGTATCGCCCTGCTGTTTCTCGTTCAGTACGTCTATCGCTCACGGCTCAGCCACGGCATGTACCATCGTCTCCTCTTGATCGGGGTCTTCCTTCTCCCCCTCGCGACGACCTGGAGCACGTCGGCTACTGTGATGGAAGGGACCAAGTCTGTGGAGGCGTGCAACTCCTGTCATGTCATGCATCCCTTCGTCAACGACATGACCAATCCGACCAGCCCCACATTGGCTGCTCGCCATTACCGAAACAACTGGATCGCGAAGGATCAGTGTTATGCCTGCCATGTGACATACGGGATTACCGGCACCTTGGAGGGGAAGCGGGACGGATTTCGGCACTGGGTTCACTACATCACCAACACCTATCCGGATCCGATTCGGTTCGTCGGAAGCTATGACAATGCCAATTGCCTGGCCTGTCACCAACAAACGGAGAAATGGAGTCGGGTGAACAGTCACCGCGCACTATTGGGCGAATTCGCCACTGACCGTATCGCCTGTATCACGTGCCACGGACCACCCCATCCGCTTCCTAAGGAACGAAGGGCGCAGCAGCCATGAAGCAAACGAACTAACAGGGAGGATTTCATGGGCGAGCAAAAAGACGTCCTCTACGAGCACCAACAGGAACCACGACCGGCCTCCGCCTGGGTGACCAGACAACTGACGCTGGCCGTGGACTGCGCCATTGCCGGGCTCGTGTGCGTCTTACTCTTTCTCTGGCACGGCTTCGGAGCCTGGACCATGGGCTTGGGCACCTTTGTAGGCATTCCCCTCTTGCTCATCGCCATGGCCCTGTATATCAGCGCCGTCATCACCGATCTGAAAACCCGCGGCGCTTTGTAACAGCAGGCTCTGTTCCCCGTCGGCCATTTCCACTACCGAGAAGAACTCCTTGCCAGCCACTCTGATCGACGAGGATCAATCTTGCCCGATCTTTGGCTCCGAATAGGTCTCCTCGGACGCCTTTCTTGCTTGCGCGACACGCTTATAGTGCAGGAGGAGATCGCGCACGGAGACGATGCCCACGATGTCGCCGTTCTTCGTAATCCCCAAATGGCGGACGCCCAGTTCGGCCATCATCTCCTGAGCATCATCAACGGACTGGGTGCCTTCGATCGTGCAGATGGGAGTTGTCATGATCTTCTCGACCGTCAGTTTGCCTAACGGCTTCCCGCTGGCGACGGCACGGCGAACGATGTCCGTATCCGTCACGATCCCCGTCAATTGCTTTCCCTTTTTTACCAGCAGCGAGCTGACGCGGGCCTGTTTCATCAGCTTGGCCGCGCTCGCGATGGACGTTTTGGGGCCGATCGATTTCGGCCGTTTGACCATGATCTGACTCACCGTGGGCATAGGTTCCTCCTTCTTGATTTAGATGACGCCATCAACTGCAAGACAAGGCCTGTCTCATCCCATTAAAAGAAGTCCTTACTTACTATCCATCACGCTGTCAGCAAACCAGGACGATTTTTCCGAAAAACTTCCGGCTCAACATCAGTTCCTGCGCGGCCCGGGCTTCTTCCAGCGGGAAGGTTCGATCGATCACGGGTTTCAGCCGTCTCTGGCCCATGAGCTCCGCCGCCTTGACCAGCTCCGCGCGCGTTCCCATGTAAGAGCCCTTGATCGTCAACTGGCGTGAGAACACGTAGCGGAGATCCAGTTTCACTTCCGCGCCGGTGGTGGCCCCGCAGGTGATCAACCGGCCGCCTTTTGACAATGATTGAAGAGAGACGTCCCATACTTCTGGTCCGATGTGTTCCACGACTACGTCGACGCCCTTGCCGTCGGTCAATAGCCTGACACGTTCAGCCACATGTTCCTTGACATGATTGATCACGGCGTCAGCGCCCAATAGCACGGCCTTAGGGATTTTGTCATCGCTTCCAACGGTGGTAATCACTCTGGCTCCGGCCAGCTTGGCCATCTGAACCGCCATGCTCCCGACGCCGCTCCCCGCCCCCATGACCAGCACGGTCTCGCCGTGCTGCAGCCTGGCCAGGGCGAACAACATATGCGACGCGGTGACGGAGACGAGCGGAAACGAGGCGGCCTGTTCAAAGGTTAAATGGTCCGGCATCGGCAACACGTTTCGAAACGGCACACTCACGTATTCGGCATAACCGCCGTCTCGGATGGCGCCGAGGATGGAATAGGTACGGCAACAATTGTCCTGTCCGGCCAGACAGTACTCACAGCGCCAGCAACTGAGGCCCGGCGAGACAAGGACCCGCTCGCCTGCCTTCACGCCGTCCACTTGACTGCCGACTTCCTCGACGACTCCGGCAATATCGGAACCCGAGATATGCGGCAATGGCATCGGATAAGCCGGGTTGCCCTGCCTGATCCAAATATCAAGATGATTAAGTGCGCAGGCCTTGACGCGAATCAAGACCTCTTCCGGCCCCATCACCGGCATCGGCACTTCTTCATACAACAGCGTGTCCGGCCCTCCATGCTCTCGAAAGAGAACGGCTTTCATGGATCGTCTCTGCCTCCCCTCTGCATAATCGATTCTTCTTACACGTCACGCCTTCCCCGCCAAGCGAAAACAAGTTAGAAAGCGACGTGTTCTTGCGCCACTCGTCTTGCTACCTGAGCCCCTCTCAAAACCTCAACACCCCCTCCGCCACCATGACACATTCCCCTCCCACCTTGACCGATTGAACGATGTCGTCGTCGGACTCCACTCTCACCACAATGTGCGAAGGGCGCTCGATCTCATACCCCTGTTCGACAAGAATATCCGTCGTCGGCGCTACCTCAACGACGCCATGCTGGACCAGGTACGCACCCAATGCCCCCGCAGCGCTTCCGGTGGCGGGATCCTCGGAAATGCCGATCGAGGGCGCAAACATTCTTGCATGTGCCGTTGCAAACTGTTGAACGGTCACGGTGGTGAACACCATGACGCCGTTGGCACCAAAACGCTCGCACAGCTCCGCCACCGCCTTGTCGTTCGCCGTGATGGACCCGACGGCGGTTAAGGTTCTGACCGGGACGATCAACACGGGCAATCCGGTCGAGACGACTTCCACAGGCCATCTCGTCTCGACGATGACGGACTTTGACAGCCCCAACGTTCTCGCTACCTGATACAGATCTTCCACATTGTCAATCAGACCGACGAACTGCGGCTTCGGCTGCGTCATGACCACCTGGTGCACCTCTCCGCCCCGAGCGTGTAATTCGACAGGGAACAGGCCGATATTACACTCATAGACCAAAGCCGTCACCGCTTCTTTGATCGAAAGGGACTTCGTTTGAGCGAGCACATACATGGCTCCGACAACCGGGTGGCCGGCAAAGGGAATCTCCTTGGTCGGCGTGAAGATCCGAAGCTTCACGGCTGCTCCGGCATCTGTGGGAGAAAACACGAAGACCGTTTCCGAGAGATTCATCTCTCTGGCGATCTTCTGCAACTCGTCGTCGGTGAGTCCGTCGGCATCAGGAAAAACGGCAACCGGATTGCCGCCAAAGGGATAGGAGGTAAAGACATCCGCTTGATAGAACTTCAGCGCTCGTTTGTCAGCCACACTCGACTCCATGAAACGGAATGGATCATCAATCTCGCGTTCAGTGCCACCAGTGTCATGCGATCATGTCACGAGACGCCGCCTTCGGCACCCACGTCATACCCTCCTCATTCGCTCCAGCATCAATGCCGTACTTCATGCGCTCACCAGACGACCTGAGGCGATCCGAAATGCGGTGCGGTCCGCCGTGAAGGAAGCCGTATTCTAGGGACCGAAAGAGTGTCATGCAAGGGCACGAGAGACGGAACAGACCGTTTCCTGTGTCCGGCTGTTGCTTTTTCGCAAGCCGTGGCATACAACCTCCATGAGCCTAGATGGCCCGCAAGGACCGAGCAAAAGATCATAAAGGACGGTGCCCCATGATATACCCGAAGAAATCAACGGCGTGGGGTCTGTGCGGCGCCGCGCTCGCGCTCCTCGTGGTTGGATGTTCGTCGCGTGGTCGAGAGACGAACGTCGTGAAGACGCCTCTGCCTCCTCGACCGCCGGCCGTGGCTCCATTGGAGTTCATTCATGCGACTCAGGGAGACCGATTGACGCCGAAGGCCGATCGCGACGGCGTGCCTGACGCCAGGGTCCGACTGAGCGCGATCGATGATATTCCAGCTGACGCGCCGGTAGTTAAGGCGGCGGAGCAAGCGGCTCCCGTGCGGGAGAAACTGGGCGCCCGCTATTTTTTCATCGACGCCGAGCCCATCAAACGTCACGACCCCTTCTGTCATCAGTCGAAATCTTCGACTCCGCAGGGAGAACCACCGACGCCTCAGCCGACGACGCGCATCACCTACTTCAGCTACAGCCGCAATGCGCCGGTGATCGTCTGCATGCGCGGAGAAGAGTTTGTCTCGCTGCCGCCGGTTCCGGAAAGCTATCAGCCGCCGGAAAGTTCCGGCGAAATCGAAGAAGCCACCCGCCTTGCGCGCCAGGACGAAAGGATCCGGGACAAGGTGCGGGACCTTGAGGCCCACGTCATCCTGGCCGACCCGGAATGGAGGTTCTGGTGGTGGAACGCCGAGGGCTATGGGCATCGCGTGTTCTACGTCACATTTTCAGAAGGGCGTTCCGGAGACCCGCAATATTACGCCGTTGTGGATCTCACGGAAGAAAACGACAAGGACAAGGTTCGTCAAGCGGGAGAGGAACCACGTCGCTGAAGCAAGTCGCCTGAGAAGGAGATCGAGATGTACAGAATGCTGCTGGCGTGGTCGTTGGTCACGTGTTGTTTTCTTCCCGCACCGGCGTTCGCCGAGCCCCGATCAGGAACGGTCAGTTGGGACAAATGGGATTTCGAGTGGGCGGTGTACGACAACCAAAGCCTTATTCTGACCGACGTCAGCTATGACGGCGAACCGGTCCTGGCGAAGGCCAGCTTGCCCGTCATCCGGGTGAAATACGAACGCGAATGGCCCTGGTATCATCCCTATAGCTGGTTCGGCATGGGACGATCGACGGGGCGCTGCGGACCGTTCCAAGACCGAATTACCTGGAAGCATTTGGAGACGGTGCCGGCCTGCCATTCAAAAGTCTGCATCCGTCCGTACAACATCGGCGGCGTGAAGTGGTTGGAGATCGGGGTATACGCCCGCATCGGCGAATACCATCTCTATCACGCCTGGTACCTCAATGAGCTGGGAGAAATCCGTCCCGTGCTCCAGAGCCGGGGGCTTTCGTGCAGAACGACGCACATGCATCATCCTTACTGGAGATTTGACTTCGGGGCGGCAGGAGCCGACGGCGAGCAGGTCTTTGAGTACACCGACGGCGCGCCGGACGAAGGATGGGGTGCGGGATGGCGTAAATACACCAAAGAAGTGAATGCCCTCAAAAATCCGCCCAAGCATCGCGTCTGGTTCGTGCGCGACGGCCGAAGCTCACGTGGAGTCTGGGTCATACCGGGAGACGGATATCCCCCCTTGACCGGAGACGGAGCTCCGCAATCCTGCTTCTCGAATTTTGACGTGGGGGTGCGGCTTTTTCACGAAGAAGAGGACAGCGGTTGGATTTTCGGCGCGCGCGGCGACCTGGGGTATATGAACGGTGAAGGCATCCAGGAGCAGGACGTGGTGTTCTGGTATGTGGCTCACCTCCCCCATGAAGCGGCGCTGGGTCCCGCCCTCTGGTTGGCCATCGGTCCGACGCTCAAAGTGCATCGCTGAAGGATACGAAACGGAAGCGTGACCGCCATCTTGATGGAACCTCACGGAGGAGAAAATCCTCTCTATTTCTTTAGCGCTGGAAAGCGCGTCATGAACCATCCGGCTTTCGGCTAAATTCCCAGGATTCCCATCTCTATTTCGAGCAGAACAACGTCCGCCACCTGAGCAGACTGTGTTTTTCTTCCTCATCACTGATGATTAAGACTCATTGTTTGTCATCTCTCTCGGCTTGTCATGTTTCAATCAACACCGTCACCATGACCCCCTACAAAAGAGTCATGGTTTTTCCGTTTCGACGTAGGATAAAAATCCCCCTCTGCTTTCTCACGAGTTCGATTGTCACTGTGAACAGAACGTTCAGGATGCGACCTGTCACGACAATGGTCCCACGCTGAAAGGCTGAAAGGAGTGAGTGATGAATTTGTCATGGCTTTCCAGAATCGTACTTGCGGCATGCTGTTTGATCGGAACCAGCGGCATGGCCCATGCCATTACCTGGACCTTTACCGGTTCTGGCGGCGAAGGCACGATCGGAAATTCTCGAACCTTTACAGCAGAAGGAATCACCATTACGGCAACGGCCTGGAGCTATGATTCCCGCGCCGGCTTTCAGCAAGCCCGTTTGGGGCTTTGGTCAACCGGTCTTGGCGTGTGCAGCATCACAGAGCCCTGTGGAAACCCCTCTCATCAGGTCGATAATGCGGGACAGCACGAATACGTCCTCTTTCAATTCAGCGCGCCGATCGATCCCATCAGCGTCCGAATCGATCCTTACGGCACCTACGATCGTGACGTTTCGTATTGGACCGGCAACATCACGCTTCCCTCCGATCTCTTAGTTGGAGAAACCTACTCCAGCCTGACCGGCCTTGGATTTTTTTCTCGCATCGATAACAACGGCACAGTGAGTTCAAGTCCTCGAGACGTTCCCATCGTCTCGCCCGTGGTGAATGCAATGCTCTTTGGGCCGCGCTACAACGGTGGGGGAGATGATTATTTCAAGATTACCAGTCTGACGGGAGTCGCCTCGTCGGTTCCTGAACCTTCGTCGTGGCTTCTTCTGAGTCTTGGCCTGCTGGGCTGGATCTGGTTGCAAACGAGGAAAGAATTCAGAGCCTGACGTTTTTTCGATCAGATTGACGGGATGGTGCCGACCTGATTTTTTTAGGGCACCAGGCTGGCCGATCGTTAGTTACCCCCCTCCGGTCAGCCCGTTGTTTCCCCACCAGAGATGACGCGGTTAGGCCCTATTCTCCCTGCATTTCACTTTTTGATGAGTTGTGCCGAATTTGCCGAATACAACCCGCCGCCCTCCGGCGGCCGATTCTTTTTTGCCTCGTGGTGTAACTTGCCCTTCCCATGCCAATAGATGGGCAGGACATGTCCCTCTGGTGTCTCCAAAGAGCTTCAGGCAACCGCCCGACCGCGCTTTTTAAGATCTTTTGTGCTTCCTACGATCATCGTTATTTGGCCACCTTCAGCAGCCATCCGTCAGTGCGAGTGCAATCACTGGGCCCCTGAGCCGCAATTTCGATCCTCACAAACGACCCGGTTGCAGCGGCAGGAAGTTTGCCCGTTACAAGCGATCCGTTGGCTTGAGGCTTCACGGTGATGGGAACTTTTTCGCCTTTGATCGTCACCACGATTGACCGTGGGTTCGCTTCCTTAGAGGCAAAGAAAGAAAAATCCGACTGCGGCTTGATCTCTGTATTGTTCGTGTCGTACGAATATGGCTTGGGGGTGAACTCGGAAAACGTGACTCGAGCGCACTGGTTCGAGACGTCGCCGCGAGGGCTCGGCTCATAAGCCACGGCCTGGCCACCGATGTTGGACAGAGACAGTATCAAAACGCTTCCTAAAAGATTTCGAACATTCACAACTTCACCTCTCTTTGCTTATGAACAATGGAAAGATTGAAGGCGGCGCCAGCCTCGTATCAACGCACCGCCGCTGCTATTGTAGCTATGGAGCGGTAAAAAACAACCCCTCTGAGGACTCTTTGCCGTCTCTTTGCGGATAGACCTTGTTATGAAGATCACAAAACTTGAATCCCAGCAGAACGCTCACCGAGGAGGCGCCACATGTCTACTCAGATTGCGATCGGACCCATCGTAAAAATTACAAAGACCGACGAGGAATGGAAGAAATCATTATCTCCCGAGGCTTACCGGGTTCTCAGGCATGAAGACACCGAACGTCCGTTCGGTAACAACATGCATGACAATAAACGACCCGGTATCTACTATTGCGCAGGCTGCGATCTTCCCCTCTTTTCGTCCGACCATAAATTCGACAGCGGCACGGGCTGGCCGAGTTTTTGGCAGCCGATTGATCCACGGGTAGTCGAAACACGCACGGATTTCAAACTGTTCATGCCGCGCACGGAGGTTCATTGCGCCCGATGCGAAGGACATCTGGGGCATGTCTTTAAAGACGGTCCCAAACCGACTGGGTTGAGATACTGCATTAACGGCGTGGCATTAAAATTCGTCCCTTCATGAGCTCAGATCGGCGTTTCTATAAAAGCAGGTAACGGCCAGGATCAGGCAGCCGGCGTAGAAAAACGGTCTTCAACCCTGCTGCAAAATCAAATAAGAAAAGACGGAACGGGCGGTCTATCGTTCAACAGAAAAGCGAGTGTTGACGGATGGTCTAAACAAAGAAGCGTCGTACTGTGTCTTCCGGCACGCAGCCGATCAAAATGTCACCTCTGGGAGAGACAATGAGGGGGACTCCCCCGTGACCCGTATCACGCCAGGCACTGTCCCACTCGTGGGAAATTCTCAGACTGTCATAATCGAAAGCCCCGTCAAGATCACGGCCGGCAAGGCCGTTCAACACCGCTGAATCAGAGATGTCTTTCCCTTCCTGCCAAAAGGCCCGATAGGTCTCTCGAATAAATCTCATTCCAAGCTCATGATTCATGTGCAGCAGTGTGATGGCATATTGAATGGCCGGCAGCGTGTTTGGCTTCCCCGACGGCAACGAGATCGGCAAGGAGGGCGCCAATCGCCGCACTACCGACACTTCATGCCGCAACTCGGCACCCAATGCTCCATTCCAGGGTTTCATGGGAAGAGGCAAATGGGGGGCATGTTGCACCCCTCTCCATTCGCAGCGGCCGATCAAGCTCAAATCATGCAGTCGTTCGTGCAAGGCGTAGCAGAACGGACAATTGAAATCGCTGTACAGAAGAAACGTCGTGTCGTCTCGATTCATACGCCACCCTACCCAAAATTTATAAATTTATATTCCCGACTCCACGATTAAGGCTATCTGATCAGCGCCCCGATTCTGTTCGTTGTGATTCATCCTTCTCGGCTGTGCTTAGTGAGTTTCTGCTACACTCAACATAGAACCCGTTGCAATGGCGTACTTACAGACATCGAATTCACGGGAGGCGCAACATGATCTCTGCCATTCATACCGCCTTGTCCGGCTTGAGCGCTTTCATGAAACAATTGAACGTTTCAGCTCATAACCTTGCCAACCTAAACACCGACGGCTTTAAAAGATCGGAAACGACTTTCACGGAAGTACCAAGCGGAGGGGTATTACCTATCATCCAGAAAGACAATTCCTCGGGACCGACCGTACTGAGAAACTCGTTGCAAGGCTTTGTGCCGATCGAAATCTCGAACGTGGACATCGGGACGGAACTCGTCAATCAGATGATCGCACAAAGAGGATTTGAGGCCAACCTGCGAACGATGAAAACTGAGGACACCATGTTGGGAAGCATTCTTGACACGAAAAAGTGACCCCCTAAACAACTCTCCGGCCTATATCTGTAATCCCTATATCTTCTAATTCTGATGGCATCTTCCGCTTTACGCCGGAACTGGCTGCATCTTTCTGCGATTGTGTCAGAAAATCAATCATAAGAGAAAGGCCGAACCCCTTTAGCGAGGGATTCGGCCTTTCACAGAGCCCATCGATTTTAGATCACGTGTCTCTCTTAGTACTGCAACTGCAAAGCCACGTGGAAGGTGTCAACCTTGTCTCCAGTGGCGTTTCGATCATAGTTCGCACCCTTGGTTCGGATATCACCATACGTATAGAAAACAGCAACTCTCGCATTGTGCCCATCAATCACGTAATTCACGCCACCTTCCCACTCCTGACGCGACGCGCTCTCAAGTGGGTTGACAGCCGTGTACCGCATGTATGGCTGGAACCGACCGACCCCGATCTTCGCCGGGATCAAGTACAATCCCTGAACAGACCATGAATGGCCGCTGAATACACAGAAACAACCTAATGCACCGTCGTTGAAGGCAGGATCAAATGCAGCTTGGGCATAGCGGGCCCACTGCCGTCTGAAGTCTCCATTGAACGTGAAGACGCCCATGTTATTTGGAATGAGCTTTTCCACCATGATGTCAACAGCAAAACTGGTGACATCGCTCACACCAAATGGAGCAGCGACGTTACCGGCACCATCCTTCTGATGCTGACCGGACAAACCGACCGCGATGATATCTCCAGCCGTGCCATAGTACGTCCCAGCCGTGTAATAGCCGGACATCGGTTCGTCATTCAGAAGGTT
Source organism: Nitrospira sp. (assembly GCA_024331125.1). GTDB lineage: Bacteria > Nitrospirota > Nitrospiria > Nitrospirales > Nitrospiraceae > Nitrospira_D. Next base: position 361,882 of record JANDJI010000002.1, on the reverse strand, counting down.
CAACTGCACACGACCGGTGTACATCAAGCTGTTGCCAATGTTTGCGTTATGCCGTAATCCCTGAGACACAGCAAAAGCGTAGAGGAGATGCGTGCCTCCCGGATGAACCTTCCCCCAGATGGTCGCCGCATTGTCACGGCCATAGAGCCCGGCACCGTCATCAAAATTCCTGCTGAAGACGGCCGGCGTGCCAGCCCCCCTCAAGCCCGAAAAGCTTGCCTTATAAAAGGCGTTGTTCAAGGTATTGCGATCGGTGGGAAGCAACATACGGCCGACCCACAGGTTCAACTTCTCATCGATTTCGATCTTCGCAATTGCATCCAACAATCCAATGGATGAATTGCCACCAAAGCTCGCCGTCCCCGTATCGCTGCCAGCCTGGAAGTTGGGGAAGGCACCACTGTTGAACCGATTGCTCCCAACGTTGCAGTTAAAGCACTCCGTCGTGAACTCGAACCCGATGTTCTTGTGGACCTTGCCGTTAATCAAAATACGAGCATTGTCCACCGTGAATTCGTTGCTGTAGTGCCCGCCCGGCGATGCGCCTTCCACAGCATTAAAGCTGGTTCGGAGCCCCATTCCGATGGAGATCCACTTGTCGTCATCGGCCTTGATTACACCTGCGGCATTGGCCGCTGGCGGCGTGGACATCGTCCCAGCCACCAGTGCCACTGCGGCGCCGGCAACCATAAACTTCTTCCACAACCCTGTCGCATCAACCTTCATTGTGACTGCCTCCCTTCTATAAATGAAAGTGCCGACTGTCCTCTCCCATCTCGCCCATTTCTTCCACCATATTCTCTTCATCAACTACTTAACTTCCAAAATTCGCAAGATCGGCAGAAGAGATTAAAAACGACGGGAGTATGCCTAAATCGAAAAAGGATAGCAAGAAAAATCTTTTCGCCCCGGACTTCCCTCTATAACTCATAACGCGGATATCCCCCGATGAGTAGGTCGAGTAGCGCGTCGGTTGCCATCGTGCGATTCAACCATTCATGTTATGCTTCATGCCCCAGGTGTCTCGGCTCAACCATGATCAGTTCAGCAGCCGAATTTTTTCAAACCTTGTTGGGCTGTGGCGTGTACCGCAGATAAGGCTTCACAGTTTTGAACCCTTTGGGGAACAGCGCTTTGGCCTCATTGTCATCCACGGCCGGCGTAATAATGCAATCCTCCCCGTCCTTCCAATTGGCCGGTGTCGCCACTTTGTATTGCGACGTTAATTGCAAGGAGTCGATCACGCGGAGCAATTCGTCAAAATTCCGTCCGCATGAAGCCGGGTAAGTCAAGGTCAGTTTCACCTTCTTATCGGGCCCGATGATAAAAACCGAGCGCACCGTCATATTGTCGATCGCGTTCGGATGAATCATGTCGTATAGGGTGGCGACCTTCTTATCCGGATCGGCAATGATGGGGTAATTCACGGTCGTCCGCTGCGTCTCGTTAATGTCATTGATCCACCCGCGATGAGAATCAAGGGGATCGACGCTAATGGCAATGACCTTCACGCCCCGTCGCTTCAGCTCCGGCATAATTTTGGCCACGGTTCCCAACTCCGTTGTACAGACCGGCGTGAAATCTTTGGGATGGGAGAACAAAATCCCCCAGCTATTGCCGAGCCATTCATGAAAATTAATCGTTCCTTCCGTCGTCTCAGCCGTAAAATTCGGCGCTTCGTCCCCTAATCGTATGGCCATGGTTCCCTCCTTCGTTCTGACACTTATGCCCATAAATTAAATGTGATCACGCGCTCTTACTCGGCTGTGCCGCCGCTACGATACTGCGCCCCAGACAAGAGTGCAAGGGGCTTCATGAGGGCCTTGTTCCACCCGTACAATACAATCCCTTAAAACAATGGAGTGGGCCTACCTAATGGAGAAAGGCGCCCTCGACCGGTCATACCCCCTCTCACGCATCACTCAAGGTTTTCCGCTCTCCAGCCGATAAGACCGGTAGCACAAGCCCCTATCGCATAACCGGTTTCATAAACAGGAAGGGAATTTTATGGCTACGACGAACGTCGCTCAATCCAAGCTTCGTATTCCAACCAATGATTCCATGTATCGGTTGCTCCGCGAAGGGTGCATTAAAGAATTCAACACCAGGAAAGCTGCAGGAGAAAAGTGCGATTTCCGAGGGTGCGATCTCCGAGGATTAGATTTTCGGGGATTGGACGCGGAGGGTCTTGATTTCCGCGACTGCTATTTTCGGCAAAGCGACCTGCGCGGCGTCGATTTCAGCAAGGCCAACCTCGAAGGCGCCAGCATCAACGCCTGTCAGATCTCCGGTTGCCTTTTTCCGTCCGAGCTGAGCGCGTCCGAGATCGAACTGTCTCTCTTGCACGGCACGAGAATGCGATACGGCTCGAAATAACGAGGCGAGTGAAGCCGACCTCGCCCCATCCACCATTCACGATCCAGCCGTCAGCCCCAACTGTGTCCTCACCTGTTCATGACCGGGTTCGGCAACCCCGACGTCGGTCAGAAATACCCGCTCGATGCCGAGCTTGCCGCTTTCCAACAGTCGATTCCGCACCACGTCCGCCCGCTGCCTGGCCAATGACTCCAATTCGGCATCGGTCACCGGGATCTCCGCCATCACCCGCTGCCTCATCTCCTCGAACGTCGGAGCCGGTCGCCCTTCCGTTTTCGCTCGCTCCGCCGATTGATTCGCTTCCTGCAACGGCAGCTTCGTAAACCATTTAGCCACCAGCCGCTGTTCATCTTCAGCGGACAGTTCCTCTTCTTTCCCGATGCTTCCAAACTCCTGCCGTTTCATCGCCAGAAGCCGTTCCCTCAGCTTCCGCTCGCGCACCGCCTCTCGATCAGCGACGGAATCAAAGGTCCCCTTGATATCGAGCAGGAGGCCGGCTCGCTCGTTAAGCGCCGTCTCCAAAGCCTCAAGTTTGGCTGTTTCTTCCGGCGTCAATGCCGTGCTGCCCGGCGCAAATGCAATAAACTGAAGGTCTTCTTCGCTTCCACCCGGCAACAGTTTTCCCAACAACGTAAAGGGCGACGCGGCGATCTTGCCCAGCAGATTCAGCAACGTCGAAATGACGACTTTGCCGTATTTGAAATCCGGATCGTCCAGATTGCCGCGGATCGGCAAATCGATTTCGATCAGGCCTTTTCGGTCTTGCAGCAGCGCCACCAACAAGGGAACGGGAAGCGAGGTAGCATCGGGACTTTCGACCTTTTGGCCGAACGTCAATTGATCGATCACAACCAAATTTTCCGCTTCGAGCACCTTTTGGGAGACTTTATATTTTAGGTCGAGCGACAGCTTGCCCTTCGACAAGACATATCCCGCGTACTTGCCGCTGTACGGACTGGCAGGCGTCAAATCCATGCCCCCCAATGTGATCACCAAATCGGTAAAGGCATCCTCGCTCAGCGGATTGATCTTCCCTGCAATTTTAAGCTGCGCGGCTCCGTCGACCCGACCGATCAGATCCACGTCCGCTTTTTTGATCTGCTTGGACGATAACCCTTTGATGGTCCCGCTCAACCCCGCAAGACCGGTCCTCACCGACGGCTCGATCGACACATCTCGGAACACCGCCGATGCCTTGACCACTTTCACCTGATTAACGGCGATCGACGGTTGAGCCGATTGGGCTGGCGCCGAGCCCTTCTTCTCGCCGGATGCCCCTTGCGAATCATCGGGCTGCGACTGGACAACAAGATGCGACAGATTCAACGTGCCGTCCGATTCAAGAACGGCCTGGACGGCCGGTTCCTGCAACACGATTTCGCCGATCGTGATGGCCGTGGGCTCCACATCCAGCGCAAGACGATTCACATTCAACGCCTTCCACGAGAGCACTTCCTCGAATTCTTTGCGATCCGAAATCACAAGACGATCAATCCCGACGTCTCCTTGAAATCGAAGCAACGGCTCCTTGGAGCGAACCGCGGCATAGCGAAGCGTGCCGGCCAGACTGATCGCGCCGTCGCGGACGTCCACGTTCAGAAATCGGTCCAAATAGGCTTGGAACGGCCTGATGCCGATGTTCTTGAGCGCCACCGCCACGTCGGCGCTTATGGGCTCCACCGCCACCTTTCCTTTGACAGTGATGGTTCCCGTCTGGTTGAGCGTCAGCAAGAGATCGACCGGCAGCGCCTGTTTGAACGGAATACGAATTTCTTTCACCGTAACGTTCAGATTCTCGACGTCGACGTACTGGGGTCTGGCCAAGGTCCGATCTTCAAAGGCCGCGCCGTAATTCCGGAGTTCAAACTCGCCGATGGACAGATTCCAGGGCTGATCCGAGCGTTGATCGGATGTCAGATCCCGAGCGGGAGTCGGCTGCGCAGCCGGCGCGCTTCCGACTGCCGGCTCAAATAATTGTTGCAGGTTCACGGTCCCATCCGGATCCAGCCACGCCATCACATTGGCGTCGGCTGAACGGATGGCGGCAATCTCCACGGCCTGTTTGCCCAGATCAAAATCAAACCCTTCGACCTCGAACAGCGGAACCTTCACAAGAGACTCAGGGAACCCCCGCTCTCCCAGGGCCAAATGCTCAACGCGCAGGTGCCCATCCTTGACTGTGACGCTGGGAGCTTGACCGCGCAAATCGGCGTGATATTGAGCCGACAAGGCAATCTCGCCATCCTGCACATCAAAGTGAAACCGATCCTGCACCGCCTGATACAGTGTGCCGACCTTGATCCCCGACAAATTCAGCTTGCCGTCGGACTCCAACGGTTCGAGCGACACGGTGCCCTCCCAGGCCAGCGACTCTCCTTTGCCAATTTCGGCGGTAAAAGCGTAGGCGTTATCACTTCCTTGAATGGTGCTGAAGTTGCGCAGGGTGATATGGACGGGGACAATGTCCATCGACACGGGCCTGGGCTTCGATTCATCCCGATACTCCACGACACCTTTGTTGATTTCGAGCAGCCCGATTTCCACCGGCATCGCTTTTTGGGGTTTCGCCTCCGACGGCTGGGCGGAGACCACGCCGGTATCGTTCTCCGACGGAGTCGCCAGCGCCAAGAGGTTGAGTTTGCCCTCGCGATTCACTTTGGCCGCCACAAACGGCATGATCAGCCGGATTTCGTCGAACCCCAGCTTCTGCCCCAGCAAAGTGGTGGCGCGGAGGTCAACGACCAATTCGTCGAACCCGATCATCGGAGTTTGATCGGATTCCCGAACCTCCACCCCTTTTAATTTGAGAGCCAGGATAAAGGGATTGAACGAGGCCTCTTGCAAGACGACGGGATGCTTCAACTGCTCGGCGGCGGCCGGCACCCCATAAACTTTGATGAGATAGGGCAACAGGACGAATCCGGCAAGCGCGTAGAGCCCGATCAGCCCCAGAGGCAATCCGACCAAGAAGGGGGGACGAAGAAATCGGCGCATCAGACATCGACCCTGTGTGAAAGAGACGACCAGGACAAAACTATAGGGAAGACTCCCCTCCGATGTCCACGGGGAAATTACTGATTCTCTATTCTCCAATCGACTTGCGGGAGCATCTCGAAACCTGACAAGCAATGGATCACGCGGAGGAGTCGAACAAGCTTGGCGTGGGATGGTGCGCCCGGCTGGAATCGAACCAGCGACCCTCAGCTTAGAAGGCCTACCTAGCAGCAATACGGCAGAGAGCGGGCAGGAATGATAGACTGTGCTGCTTCCTGCCTGGACACAGGGGATTCGGCTGTTTGGTTGTATGATCAATGGTGATGGAGCAGATTGGTAACCGTGCCTGAAACCGTGACCAGCAACTGTAGAGGCTTATTCGACAGGTTGGGGAAACGAGCCTCAACAGCATAGCCAGTCATCTTGCCGCTGTGCTAGAGAAGAAAGGAAAGCTTTAGATCGAGAGGCTTCTATCGGTAGGGCCTCAGCACTGCGCCGCTAATCCACTTCGCTTCCGCCACTCCACGGCGGCGCCGACTGCGGATCAGCCCAGAAGCTTTTCTTCGCCTCTGGCGGTTCAGTTTCTAACGCTACAAGCACCACAGGTACAAGAGACACTTATTCCGAGGTGGAGGCCGCACAGTGCGCTCCGCCACCCCGGCTCACATACAAGTAAACGAGAGATCAGTGTAAGTCAGCGACTCGCTTCCCGGACAATTATGAAGAACATCATGAGACCTGCCCCCAGCAGCAAAATGGAGGAAGGTTCTGGCACACTAGCGTAGCGCATGGCGTCCAAGCCAACGGTGCCCGAAACGCCGCCGATGATGATCGTCTGGATCAAACGGTCTCCATCCATGCTTCCCATTTGCAGAGTCGTGAAATTCGTGCTCGAGTACGTGAAGCTCGACCTGCTGCCGATTCCATTACAAGATAGGTCAAAACCAGTGCAGGACCCTACCTGATTGCTCAAAGCATCAAAGGCAAAAATGTTTGCCGGGTCGCTGAGCCACACCGTCTGAATATCAAAAAAGTTGGTGGGGCTCTCAAATCGGATAATCATCGCACGGAAGCCCCCATCATTCCTGACCGAAGGAGAACATACTCCTCCTGCTACCCAGCAGGATCGAGCTTCTGGTCCGTTCAACCATTGCGTTGCGGTGTTCTCAGTGCCAGCAATCTGCGGTTGATCGTGCGCGAACATCTGTGTCCCTGTAGGGGCAGCCCCACTCCATCGTCCTAGAACGTTCGTGGCGTAGACTGAACCATAGACTGGAATGCCGTCTGGTGAGTTTCGATCAAGCGAATATGAATTGAGTGTTACACCTGAGAATAGATTTGTGAGGTTCGTCCCAGGTCGGAAGGCGTCAGGTTCGACGGTAATCAAAAGGGCTTCTGCCGGAGCGCCGAATGGACCAGTAAGGAGAAGCAAAAGGAAAACAAGACAAGCCCTTCTTCCCATCGCATTCTCCCGCCAAACTAAACTAGCACCTGTTTATTAAGTTTTGTGATTTATACCACTAAAAAATCCAACGATACAACCCCCGCGAATGGGGGGATGCGGTCTCCGGATGGCTTGGTAGGGAGGCTTAGTCTTAGTATAGGCGTGCTAAGGGACAACTCTCAACAAGTTGTAGCTGACCGCTCGCTACGGATTGGATCTAACAGTCAGTTGTCCTGTCCGAGCAAGAAACCCACAATGCTTATCATGTGTATCCAAGTGACACAGGGAAGGAAAGCTTGCGCCGGGGGAGGCGGCGGGACACACGAAGTTAAACCAGTGGCAGGGTTTATCCGCGTGCACTAGATTCAAGAACTAAAAATGAGCTCACGGTACGAGCAAGCTCAGTATGGTGCGCCCGGCTGGAATCGAACCAGCGACCCTCAGCTTAGAAGGCTGATGCTCTATCCGACTGAGCTACGGGCGCAGAAGCTGACGGCGTTTGTCGGCGCGCAACAATCACGATATCGCACGATCATGCGATGAAGGGCGCGCGGTCCACACAAAGCGCGGTGTGGTCGGGGCAAGAGGATTTGGCTTCCGGTCCGGCGTCCTCGCTGACGGTCGCATAAGCAATGCGACCTTATCCTCCTAGCCGTCGGCGCTCAGCCGCTTCAAATCCTCTCGACAGTCTCGTTTGATTGTCACAGTATGGTCGGGGCGAGAGGATTTGAACCTCCGACATCCTGCTCCCAAAGCAGGTGCGCTACCGGGCTGCGCTACGCCCCGACTGTTTGGTCCTTTTTCGTACCAGCTTTTGTACCAGCCCACGGCCACGGCTTCCGGGCTGCTTTTTCACACCAGGCTCTGCAACAGGTCCCGCAGTTTCAAGAAAGCCTTGGCTCGGTGGCTGATCCGATTTTTTTCTTCCGGTGTCAACTCGGCCAACGTTTTTCCCAGCTCCGGAACATAGAAGACCGGATCATAGCCGAAGCCCCGTTCCCCCCTGCATCGATCGGTAATCGCTCCTTCAAGAACGCCACGCGCCGTTTGTATCTCCCCCGAAGGAGATGCCAAGACCGCCACCGTCATGAACCGTGCTGTTCTACGCTCCTGCGGCACACCCTCCAGTTCGTGGAGTAATTTTCGGCAATTGTCTTCATAGGTCGCGTCGGGGCCCGCGTACCGAGCCGCGTATGCGCCGGGCCTCCCATTCAAGACATCCACCTCCAACCCTGTGTCGTCCGCCACGGCGTAACGACCTGTGGCACGGGCGATTTCCGTCGCCTTCTTGATGGCGTTGGCTTCGCACGTGGCCCCGTCTTCAACCACGTCCGGCGCCTGGGGGAAATCGTCCAGCGTTCTGATCCGAAACGCCAACCCGCTCAGCAAGGCCGTCAACTCACGAGCCTTGTCACGATTTCTGGTTGCGAGCACGAGCTCGGTCATCGCGGCTCGATCAGTCAAGCGGCCCGATCAATTCTTTTTGAAGGGCCGTGAGCCCCTGGATGGCCTGCCAGCCGAGGGCGAGAAATTCGTCCATGTCCTGCTTGGCGAACGGCGTACGCTCGGCAGTCCCCTGCACCTCGACGTACCGTCCGCGGCCGGTCATGACGAGATTCATATCCACCTCCGCCATCGAGTCTTCCGTGTAGGCAAGATCGACCATCACCTCTCCACCCACCTTGCCCACGCTCACGGCGGCCAGATAATCGATGAGCGGCAGGTTCTTGATCATGTCTTTTTGCTTAAGGGCCTGAAAGGCGTCGGCCAGCGCGATGAACGCTCCCGTGATCGAGGCGGTTCTAGTGCCCCCGTCGGCCTGGATCACGTCGCAGTCGATCCAGATCGACCGTTCGCCCATCTGTGAGAGATCCGTCACGGCCCGCAACGCGCGCCCGACCAGCCTCTGAATTTCCAAGGTCCGCCCGCCTTGTTTACCCTTCACGGCCTCCCGCGGAGACCGTTCGTGCGTCGCGCGGGGCAACATGGCGTACTCGGCCGTCACCCAGCCCGTTCCCTTGCCTTTAAGAAACGGAGGCACCTTTTCCTCGACCGAGGCCGTGCAAACGACCTTCGTGTCGCCCATTTCGATGAGGACGGATCCTTCGGCATGTTTGATGAAGTGCCTGGTGATTTTGACGGGACGCACTTGATCCCTTCGCCTGCCGTCGAAGCGCACAAGGCCTGTCATTCCGCTCATCATGCCTCCTTCATTGTTCTCAAAGCAGCGGAATTATAGTGAAGAGACGGCGAAAGCGCAAACGAACCGACAGGATTCCCGCCGCCTCTCTGCGCGCAACCTTTTCAGATCCATTCTGCTCTATCCGCCATTAACCGACCGGGACGAAGAACAATAGACCGCGCAGTAGGATTTTTTCTCTTAGGATTTGCCGAAATCGACCGATACAGGTCTGTCGAGACGAGCAGCAAAACGCCCTTCAACACGATCAACGGAACGTCGAGAACACTATGAACCCTTTGTTGGACCACGGCGCCAGACAAGCCCTGCTTGATAACCGCAACATTTTGGTGGTGGATGACGAAGAGCCGGTCCGCCGCTTGATCGGCTACCTGCTTCAGACCCATGGATATTCCGTTTTTCTCGCCGCCGACGCCCGTGATGCGCGCCGGCAGCTCAACGACCAGCCGATCGCCCTCATGTTATGCGACGTGAATATGCCCGGGGAAACAGGCATGGACTTGGTCCGCTCCACCCTGGCCGAGTATCCCGAAACCGCCGCGATCATGGTGACGGGACTCGACAGCCCCGTCCTCGCCAACGCGGCCATCGAGGTCGGCGCGTTTGGCTACATCGTGAAACCGTTCGGCTCGAACGAAGTCCTGATCGACGTCGCCAACGCCCTCCGCCGCCGCCGCCTCGAGCTGGAAAACCGTTTCCATCGCGAACATTTGGAAGAAATCGTGGCTTCCCGCACGATGGCCTTGCAACAGGCGCTGGAATGGTTGGAGCGCAGCGAAAAAGAGTTGCGCCTGTCACGGGAGGAAACCATTCAACGGTTGGCCATCGCCGCCGAATTTCGCGACTGTTCGACGGCCCAGCACATTCAGCGGATGAGCCGCTACTGCGAACTGCTCGCGCGCAAGGCCGGCCTCTCGCCCGAACAGTGCGAACTGATCCGCACGGCCAGCCCCATGCACGACATCGGCAAAATCGGCACCCCCGACCAGGTGCTTCAAAAACCGGGCCGTTTCACGCCGGAAGAGTTTGATGTCATCGCCCAACATGCCGAGATCGGCTACAAGATCCTGTCAGGATCGGACTCGGAACTGCTCAAGGTCGCCGCCACCATCGCCTACACCCATCACGAACGGTACGACGGCACCGGCTATCCACGACGGCTCAAAGGCGAGGAGATTCCGCTCGAAGGCCGCATCGCCGCCATCGCCGACAATTTCGACGCGCTGACTACCGAGCGGGTCTATAAACCGGCTTTTGATTTTGAGCATGCCAAGGAGCTGATGCTCAAAGAGCGAGGCAAACACTTCGACCCGGTCCTACTCGATCTGTTTCTCGCCGAGGAAGAGGAACTCCGCCGCATTCACCATCTATTCGCCGACCATGCCACTTCGGCCTGGCCCCGCGCGGCGTGAATCCACACCGACCGCGTCAAGGGCAGTCGGTCATGCCTGAACCATTGGGGAGTATTCACAGCGGTCACGAAGAAGAAATTTCTAGTCCGTCAATGAACCGGTTGTTAGCGGCCAATGGTGTTCTCGGAAAGAGCGTTACACCGGCTCGTAGTTCAAATTCGGCGCGAGCCACCGTTCGATGACCGAGACCGGCATGCCCTTGCGGCGGGCGTAGTCTTCCACCTGGTCCCTGCCGATCTTGCCGACGGCGAAATACCGCGTTTCCGGATGGGCGAAATAGAATCCGCTCACGGAGGCGGCGGGCAGCATGGCGTAGCTGTCGGTGAGCGTCATGCCCGCGTGCTTTTCAACGTGGAGCAGGTCGAACAACAGTCGTTTTTCCGTATGGTCCGGACAGGCCGGGTAGCCGGGGGCCGGACGGATACCCCGATACCGCTCGCGGATCAAATCTTCGTTCGTCAGTCGTTCGTCCTTGCCGTATCCCCACTCGGCGCGCACTCGTTGATGGAGGAATTCCGCAAAGGCTTCCGCGAGTCGATCGGCCAGGGCCTTGGCCATGATGGAGTTGTAATCGTCATGGTCTTCGTCGAACCGCCGGCAGAGATCTTCCACGCCGATCCCCGCCGTGACGGCGAAGGCTCCGAGATAATCCTGCCTGCCGGAGTCCCTGGGCGCGATGAAATCCGCCAACGCAAGGTTGGGTTGCCCGGGCGGTTTTTCCCCCTGTTGCCGGAGCGTGTGGATCGTCGTCAGCACGGTCGTTCTGGCCTCGTCGGCATAGAGCTCAATGTCATCGCCGACCGAAGCCGCCGTAAAGAAGCCGTAGACGCCCTTGGCCGTAAGCCGTCGCTTGTGGATGATCTCGTCCAGCAGCCGTTGCGCATCGTCGTACAGTTCCTTGGCCTTCTTACCGATCGTTCGGTCGTCGAAGATCGAAGGATAGCGGCCCTTGAGTTCCCAGGTATGGAAAAAGGGCGACCAGTCGATATAGGGCACCAGTTCGTCCAGCACCTGGTTTTCGATGACTCGGATGCCCAGGAACGACGGCCGCGGGATGTCGATGGAGGCCCAATCGGAAGCCAACCGGTTGGCCCGCGCCTGCGCGATCGGAAGCAGCGGCTTGGCTCCCCGGTCCTGATGAGCCTGCCGCATCCGTTCATAGTCCGTTTGAATCTGTTTTACGAACTCTTGCTTGTGCGTCGGACTGACCAGACTGCCGACCACCCCGACCGCCCGCGACGCATCGAGCACGTGCACGGTGGCATGCCGATAGGACGGCGCGATCTTGACCGCCGTGTGCGCCTTGCTCGTCGTGGCGCCGCCGATCAACAGCGGCACCTCGAACCCTTCGCGGGTCATTTCCTTGGCCACGTGCACCATTTCGTCGAGCGACGGCGTAATCAGGCCGCTCAAGCCGATGATGTCGGCCTTGTGCTCGCGCGCGGCGGCCAAAATTTTCTCGCAGGGCACCATCACGCCGAGATCGATGACCTCGTAATTGTTGCAGCCGAGCACGACGCCGACGATGTTCTTGCCGATGTCATGGACGTCGCCCTTCACGGTGGCCAAGACGATCTTGCCCTGCGACCGGAAGTTGCCCAGCCGTTTCTTCTCTTCCTCCATGAACGGCATGAGATAGGCCACCGCTTTCTTCATCACGCGCGCGCTTTTGACGACCTGCGGGAGGAACATCTTGCCGGAGCCGAACAGATCCCCCACGACGTTCATGCCGGCCATGAGCGGCCCCTCGATCACCGAAAGCGGCGTCGGATACCTCCGGCGCGCCTCTTCCGTATCCTGCTCGATGTAATCGGTCACCCCCTTCACCAGGGCATGGGTCAGCCGCTCTTCGACCGTGCCCTTGCGCCATTCGTCGTCCTTGACGGCGGCTTTCCCCTTTTGCTTCACCGTCTCGGCAAAGGCCACCAGCCGCTCGGTGGCGTCCGGTCGCCGGTCCAGCAACACATCCTCGACCAGTTCGAGCAGATCCTTGGGAATTTCCTCGTAGACGGCGAGTTGGCCGGCGTTGACGATGCCCATGTCAAGCCCGGCCTTGATCGCATGGTATAAAAAGGCCGCGTGCATCGCCTCGCGCACCACGTTGTTGCCGCGGAACGAGAACGAGATGTTGCTGATGCCGCCGCTGACCTTGGCGCCTGGCAGATGCCGCTTGATCCACCGCGTCGCCTCGATGAAATCCACCGCGTAGTGGTTGTGTTCCTCGATTCCCGTGGCCACGGTAAGCACGTTCGGATCGAAGATGACGTCTTGGGGGGGGAACCCGACCATCTCCGTCAGAATCTTGTACGACCTGGCACAGACTTCGATCCTGCGCTCAAACGTATCGGCCTGGCCCCGCTCGTCGAACGCCATCACGACCACCGCCGCCCCGTAGCGGCGGATCAACCGGGCCTGTTCGATGAACTTGGCCTCTCCCTCCTTGAGGCTGATGCTGTTGACGACCGCCTTGCCCTGGATGTTCTTTAAGCCGGTTTCCAACACCTCCCACTTGGAGCTGTCGACCATGATCGGCACTTTCGCGATATCCGGCTCGGCGGCGACGAGACGCAGGAACTTCTCCATCGCGGCCTTGGAATCCAACATGCCCTCGTCCATGTTGACGTCGATGATCTGCGCGCCGCCTTCGACCTGTTGCCGCGCCACGGAGAGAGCGGCTTCATAGTCGCCGGCCAGAATCAACTTGGCGAAGGCCGGCGAGCCGGTTACGTTGGTCCGTTCGCCGATGTTCACAAAATTGGAATCGGGCCGGATCGTGAGGGCTTCAAGCCCGCTGAGTCTCGTGTAGGGGGCGACGGTCGGGATCGCCCTCGGGGCGACATCTCGCACCGCCTCGGCGATCAATTTGATGTGGGCCGGCGTCGTGCCGCAGCAGCCGCCGACGATGTTCAGCCAACCGTCCTTCGCCCATTCGCGCAGTTGCGGAGCGAGGGAATCCGGCGTCTCCGGAAAGCCCGTCGGGAGCAGGGGGTTGGGCAACCCCGCGTTGGGATGGGCGCTCACGTGCACCGGCGCGATGCGGGACAATTCTTCGATCAGCGGCTTCATTTCCTTGGGTCCCAGCGCGCAGTTCATCCCCACACTGAGCAGCGGCACGTGGGAGATGGAATTCCAGAAGGCCTCCACGGTCTGCCCGGTCACGCCGCGGTTGCTCCCGGCCTGGATGAACGTGACCGACGCCATGATCGGGACCCGTCGCCAGCCCCGGTCGAATCCGTCAAGAATCGCGAAAAAGGCGGCCTTGGCGTTGAGCGTGTCAAAGATCGTCTCGACCAACAGCAAATCGACGCCGCCGTCGAGCAGACCGCGCACCTGTTCACTGTAGGCACGGACCAGCTCATCGAACGTCGTCCCTCGCGCGCCGGGGTTGTTCACGTCGGTGGAGATGGATGAGGTTTTGGTCGTGGGCCCGATCGCCCCGGCCACGAAACACACCCGACCGGGCTCAACGGCTTGCACGGCCGCCACGGCCCTCCTGGCGCATTCCGCCCCCGCCTTGGACAGTTCGTAGGCCAGCGACTCCATCTGATAATCCGCCAGGGAGATCGCCTGCGAGTTGAAGGTGTTGGTCTCGATGATGTCGGCCCCGGCCTCCAAATACCGGCGATGGATATCTTCGATGACGGCCGGTTGCGTGAGATTCAGCAGATCATTGTGGCCCTTGAGGTCTTTGTTCCAATCTTTGAACCGCTCGCCGCGAAAAGCGGCTTCGTCCAGCCGCTGTTGCTGGATCATGGTGCCCATGGCCCCGTCCAGGATCAGGATGCGCCGCTTGAGTAAGGTCTCTATGGGATGGGAGCTTTCAATAGCCATCGATGCCATGATTCGGTGACGCTTGAGGCCTTTCGTTGATCACTCACGGAAATTCAAAAAACCCGTTCGATCATACTGGAAGGCCCCAGGCCGGGCAAGCCGGACCAGCTTCCTTGACTTGAATTCCTCCTCGCCGATAGGATCATTCTAATGCGGACCCGGTTGTTCAGCCTGGCAACCTCACGCCGTGCCTGCTTCATCGTGGCTCTGGCTTTCGCTCTGTGGGGAGCAATTCCAAGAACGCCCGCGGCAGAGCCCTATTTCGAAGACGGCTTTCTTGGGTTGACGCAAAAAGAACTGCATGAAAAACTCGGCATGCCGCAGGCGGTCCGCGACCGGAAGTCGGCGCTGCGCGTCTTCACCTATTACCCCGTCACCGATTGGAAATCGTATTTCAGCAAACTCGTGTCGCCGGAAAACGGCGAAGACGTGTACTCCTTCAAACGGGGCGACATCGACGTGCGCTACTCATTCAGCTACGCGGTGGACCCCAACGACGAGCGCGAGGACCGGCCGCTGGTCGTTCGATTGGTCGACATCGAATTCTCGTCCCCCGTCCCGATCGGCAGGGTCCCTTCGTTGGTTCCGGAATTCCGACCCTCGACCGATCCTTCCGATCCCGCGTTCCGTTCGAACATCTGGATTCTGCTGTTCAAAGGATCGCCCTCCCCGGCGGCGCGCTTCATCGTGAAAGAAAAGGGCAAGGAACAGTTGGAGTGGACCTTGGCCTTTCAGCTTTTCTCCCTGCAGGGCTTGCCCGATCGACTCACGCCCAAGGCCACGATCGATCGTATGGAAATCGGGGCGCAGAGCCTGCAACTCGTGCGGCAACGACAACAACACACTCATGAGCCGATGCCGAACCCCTACTCCGCCGAATTTCTGCGCCAATCAACGGAGCCGGCCAAGCCGGTGAAGCCTATCCCGGTCCCCCGATACGCCGAATAAACCGCCCCAGACATACCTTGACTCAGTGTCGCCCCGTTGTTAGCATTTCCCTAGTTCACACGTTGCCATGATGAGCGCCTCTTCCTCCTCCCAATTTGACTCAGCGCCCGAGACCGTTTCCTTCATTCGGCGGCCCGAGGTGCGGGCCGTCATCTATGGGGGGCTCGGACTATTCGCCGCGATGATGGTGATCTGGCCGTTGATCAATCAACTGCTGGACCCGGATTTCAAACGGCACATCGAACAACATCGCGTCATGGTCGGCATGACCAAAGAACAGGTGCTGGAAGCCTGGGGCGGCCCCCAAACCATTCACACCACCTTTACCAAAGACGGCATCCGGCAAGAAGAGTGGATTTTCGAAGATTGGGAAGACGCCGCGACCGTCCGTCATCGTTATCTGTACTTCGAGGAAGGGATTCTCGTGGGAGGATGGTACCAGGGATCGAGAGAACGGGACGCGCGGAATCTTCCGTCATCGAAACCGAGGCCCAGATCCGAGTCTTAACCCTGAACCGCCTCAGTGATTGTAACATTCGCGCGCGGGGACGCTGCGCCACCTTGCCACGCCGTCGTCTCTCTCTTCTTACACAACGTGATTGACGCTGAGCCTTGCCTCGCTTGCGCAACCGGGCTATTCGTAGAGCGCCGGACGGTCGTCAGTCCGAAGTCTCGCGAATCGAGAGTCTGAGCCTGCTGAGAAGCACCTCCGCGCGAGCCCGGTCCAATTCGTCGACCATCACCCTCCCCACGAAAAACGGCACGCCCGGATACAGCGTGCTCATGTGTTCGCCATGAATGACGTACGCAATCCGGTTGCCGTCCAACAAACTCTTAATGATGGCCAATTCTCCCGCATCCTGCGCGTTGGTGAGGTGCACCATCCTCACGCGCGTGTTGCCGTCCCTGTCTTTCTTGTTCAATGGAGATCCCCGAGGAATTGCAGTTTCTCCCCCACCCCGTTACACTCGGAATCGATCATGGAGTTTCGGTGATCCGGACGCGCCGTTCTTGATCGGGACCGCCGGAAATGGTGAGCACGCGCTTCCACTCGCGCACCTGATAAATCGCCCAGGCATTGGGCTGGCCTTTATAAAAAGCCGAGGGGTCTTCGCCGCTGGCATTGAGGAAAATCGGCTCGGTAAAACCTTCTTCCAGCACGTAATCGAGAAGCGATTCCGTCGTAAATCCCTTCCCCCGGAGCGAGATGTCGGCCAACACATTCAAAATCTCGTCCGGATTCTGCACGGTGATCGGATTCATGGCGATGGGAATGAATTCTAACGACAGCCCGACGAAGAAGGCAAGACGCACGAGGACTCACCCCGCAAAGGCGGTCTTGCGGCACCGCGTCTTAACCGCCCTCAAAAAGACTGCGGGACTCCTGGCGAGACTGCCGGGCGAGTGTCGTCCACGGTTGCGGGATCGAGAGAGCACCGTCGCCGATCTCTTCGCAACGGCCTTGATCGTGCTGGTCCTCTGCCACGCGCCGATTGTTTCCGCCTCGTCGCTCCCCGACGAGACGGTCTTGATTCCAGCCGGAGAATTTTTCATGGGGAGTCCGGACGACGGCTCAAGCTTCGACGACGAACGCCCGCAGCGCAAAGTCTTCGTCGGTTCGTTCCGTATCCATCGCCACGAGGTCACGAACGCCCGCTATAAACGGTTCACGGACGAGACCGGGCATCGGACGCCGAGTCACGAAAAACCCGCGTTGACCTTATGGCTCAACGGCGAGCCGTTTCCCGGCAGCGAGCATCATCCGGTCGTCAACGTCAGTTGGGATGATGCGCTTGCCTACTGCCGATGGCTGGGCATGCGTCTGCCGACCGAAGCGGAATGGGAAAAGGCCGCGCGCGGGATAGACGGGCGTCGCTACCCGTGGGGGAACGAATGGGACCCGCATCTTGCTAACAGCGCCAGTTACTGGGCCGATCGCACGATCGAATTCAAGGACGGAGGGGAGTGGAAAGCTTTTTGGATGGCCGGCGACGGCGCGCGCATCGCGCGTGAGCGCGGTCTCAACGGCGAAGTGCTCACGTTGCCGGTCGGAAGTTTTCCGGAAGGAGCGAGTCCTTACGGCCTCTTGGACATGGCGGGGAACGTGTCGGAATGGGTGCAGGATTGGTACGAGCCCTATTCCTATCTGCACGCGCCGCTTTCCGACCCACCGGGTCCCGACGGACGGCTCCTGAAGGTTGTCCGCGGGGGGTCGTGGCTCAAACCGGCAAGAAACCTCCGAACCTCCGATCGCGACTACGGCTCTCCGACGGATCGCGCGACCGGTATCGGCTTCCGCTGCGCCCAGGACGTCTGGTAAGACGTCTGGTGATTCAAGGCGCCCAGACGCCGTTGACCCGGTCTCGAAGCAACATCAAGTCTGCCTTGTCCGGACAGACCGTGCAACGACACTCCTTAGCGTCTTGCCCCGGCTACTCCGGTGAGGCAGCCATGGCTCGGTGAAACGAGGCGGAGAGACGCTCCACGGCCTGATGATCGGGAGCCAACACACCGACCTCGATCAACACGGCCACGCGGGGGGCCGGATCAAGCCGACGCAGTCCTGAACGAGTCAACCCCTCTAGGGCGAGCATCCGTTCATACGTCTCAATCCATGACTCCGTCACGGCCCGCAAACCCGCATCTGCGGGTTTGAGACGACCCAATCGGACCTGGTGGATCAGCTTGATTAACGGATCGACCTGCGCGATGGTCGAGATGGCGCGCTGCAACACCTGCTCGCCGGGATTGTCCATACTTTCTTCAGTTCATGGAGCAGGCGCCCGGTCCCCGTGGATCGCCGCACGTGCCGCAGGCCCCCGGCCCTCCGGACGACGCCCAACTCGATGTCGCTCCGACTCCGAAGGCTGAAAACTGCTTCTCCAGCTTGGTGGTCTTGCACTGAGGACACGAGACCGGCGTCGATCCCTGAACCAACAACTCAAATCGATGATTGCATTCCCGACAGACATACTCGAAGATAGGCATGTGCACCCTCCATCGTCCGGATCTCATTATAAAGTCGCGTCACCGCCATCGCAACGAGAGGATCCCATGTATCATGAAGAAAAGACGTTCCTTCTACGATTTAGCCTGGAAGTCCGGTTCCCCGACGATTACGAAGGCGAAGAGGACCACCACGTCTGGCTGCGCGCCTGGGAATCGCGCGTCAAACCGGAACTGATCAAATCCGTCTTTGAATCGCTAAGACGCACCGGGGGATGGGCCGTGCACACCCGTAATCGCGGCAAATCGCCGGAAGACGAAATCGAAATCGTGCTGGAGCGGGACTACTCGGCCTCTCCTTCTTTTCTGCCATGACCATGCGGCCGCGACGCCCGATCGGCGTCTACATTCACGTCCCCTTTTGCAGACAACGCTGCCACTTCTGCGCGTTTTACCTGGAAGCGGCGAAACCCGAACGGATGGAAGCCTTTTGCTCCGCACTGGCGCGGGAAATCGATTTCTATGACAGCCGCCACGTGACGGGTGGACGTCCGCTGCGAAGTCTCTACATCGGCGGCGGGACACCGACGACACTTCCCGCGACTCAATTGGTCGCGTTCCTGAAACAGGTGCACGCGGCATGGTCCATGGAAGACTCCGCGGAAATTACGGTGGAAGCCCATCCCTCCACCGTCACCCCCAAGGATCTGAGCGTGTTGGCGGAAGCAGGATTCAATCGCCTGAGCATGGGCGCTGAATCCATGGATCAACGCGACTTCATCCCGATCGGTCGTCCTGGTCTGGTTGATGAAGCGGAGCGGGCGGTGAAGGCGGCGCGAACGGCCGGCTTTCGGAACGTCAATCTCGACCTGATGTACGGACTGCCGGGACAGACGCTGGAATCATGGATGGACACCCTGCAAGCCACGCTTGCTCTCGAGCCGACCCATGTCTCCTGCTATGCCTTGACCATCGAAGAAGATACGAGGCTCGCCCGTGATATCGCCAAGAACCTGATTCCCCCGCCAAACGAAGCGCTGCAAGTGGAGATGGAATCGGCCGCGGAAGCGTTGCTGCAAGCGGCCGGATTCGAACGGTACGAGCTCTCCAATTATGCTTTGCCGGGCTTCGCGTGCCGACACAACAAACTTTATTGGACCGACGGGGATTACCTGGGACTCGGCCCGAGCGGCCAGTCCTACGTCAACGGCGTGCGGTTCGGCAATATCGACGACCTCACCGCCTATGTGGATTGCTTGTCCGCGTGTCGCCTCCCTGTCGCGGAACGAACCGAACTCACGGACGGCGAACAACGGCGGGACGCGCTCGTCTTCGGCCTCAGACTGATCGAGGGGGTTCCTCTCAGGGTCGTCCATCCTGGCACGCCGCAGCATCAGGCGCTCACCGCTTTAGCCGGCCGGGGATTCATCGAATGGAAAGAGAATCGCGTTCGACTCACCCGACTCGGGCGACGATACGCGGACTCGGTGGCCGAGCAGTTGTACTAGCGACGGCACCCGGCCGAGCAAAACGGGCATGATCTCACCATCGGAGTCTGCTAGAATTTTCGCCGCGATGGCTGCGATACCTCAAACCATCCCGGAAACGACCGAAGACGTTCGGACCGGCAGCGGGAGCGGTCTTGAATCCCGAGTCGTCGTCTTCAATTGCGATTGCCACACGTACCAGCAGGTCATCGACCTGTTCTGCCGATTTATTCCTGGAATGACCCCTCCCAAAGCGTTCGAGCTGGCTTATCGTATCGACCACGAGGGACAGGCGGTCGTGTACAGCGGCCCGCTTGAGCACGCGGAGGATATCGCGGGCAAATTGGCCGGCGGAGGGTTACGGGTGGTGGTTCAGTAGTCGCTTGGCGGGTGGCGGAGGACTTGTTATTTGCGTTTGGCCCTGCGCTTTTTGACCGTGTGAGTCTTGGCCGGTTTACCGTTCGACGATTTCACGGAATGTTTCATGCGCTGCTTCGAAGACGCTTTCACCGGTTCTGTTGTTCCAAGTCTCGCATCTTTGGACGCCCGACGCGACGCGGCTTTCTCGGCTTTTGAGGACGAGACCGGAGCCGTATAGGCCGAAGTCCGGTTGATTTTCGCAAGCTGTTCCCCGCTGAGGATGCGGACCTGATAAAGCTCGAACAACTTGCTGATGGCTTTCGTATCCCCCCGTCTGGCCGCGTTCAACAGTTTGCGGCGTTGATTCATTTCCTCTTCTTCGGTATGAGAAGCGACGCGCCGTTCCATCCTCCATCCTTCCTACGTCTCCGGAAACGCCGATCGGATAAAACGTCCCCCACCCGGTCTGTGCCGATAAAAATTGGTCGAGTATACCAAAGTCGCGGTGAATTTGGGAATCCGCATGAAAAACTTCTGAGTAGTAACCCTATTCTACTTTTTCACTTTATTGATCATCCAGTAATTACCGGCTTTTTCCCGAGCGGACCATTATAAATTCGGAGAGCTCGCATGCACACCGACGCCCGTCCGTCATTGAGCATATATCATACCGTGTGTATAATTTGATCTCTGTGCTCTTTATCCAAATCCAAAGGAGGCCGTTCCCATCATGAGCGAACACACCCAGCACCAGCCGACCGTGTCCGACGACCCCAAGGCGCGTGATCTGCTTCGCAAGGTCTTTGAAGCCACCGCCCGATGGCCGAAAGACTTCGCCGGTTTCACCGCCGACCTGACCGTAAACGTCAACGGAAAGGAAATCGTCGGCTCCGTTATGGTCAAAAGCCCTCGGGAAGTCTCCGTCCAACTCGGCGACGCCGACACCCAAAAGTGGGTACAAGAACAACTCGGGATGATCGCCGTCCATCGGGGACCTCGCAGCTTCGAGGAGTCAGACGGCAAGTATCTGTTGACCATGGAAGAAGACGGACACCCGATGGGAACCAAGCTCGTCATCCACGGCTCCAATTCGTTTTACCGCATCAAGGACAATCGCATCACTCAGATCAACCGCAGCATGGCGCATCCCGGCATGGCTCCGTTCGCCTTTACAATCAACGTCGAGGACAGCGCCGTGACAGAGGACGGAAAAAACCTCACGACCAAATACACGGTCTATTACTACTCGCCGACCGATGGGAAACTGAACAACGTCGAGAGCTTCACCGACAGCCACATCCGTGTCGGTGCGTCGGACCTGCCGGCCACCAGACGGATCATCTCGTTTGAAAACGGTACCGTCGTCGTCAAGAGCCTCACGTTCAAAAACCATACGCTCATCTGACAATGGACTTGCGAACGGGCTTTCCCCGCAGTATGAAGGTCACGATCGCGGGCCATGTGCATCTGGCCCGCATGATCGACAAATGCCGGGCCGTTCTCGCCGGTACCGAAGGCGAATATATCTACCCTTGCCCCATGGATGACCGGCTGTTGGAGTTCGCCGGCCTCACCAGCGAACAGTTCACGGCGGCCGTGAAGGCCAACCCGACCGATGAAGGAGTGGAGACCTGGTTCCGGCAGGCGGCCAAGCCGCACACACCTGCCGAATTGGAAGAATGGAATCGGCAACTGCTGGCACGAGGGCCCAGTTCTCCGGAGAGCGCGGCCCGATTCAAGAAATACCTCGACGCCATCGATCCCTCGCGCACCGACATCACGGCCTGGTCAGACCTCCAAGACCTGGAGGAAGGACGGGTCGTCCCGAGACGAGATTCGACAGTCTCCGGAATCGGTATCAATAGGTGAGCGCCGGATACTTGCCGAGGCACGTCGGGTGTTCCGCCTCAGTCACCATGAAGTGGGCCACATCGGCACGGGAAATCGAGCCGATCTGTATTCCCTTTGTCAGTTCAGTCAAGACCTGATACCGGCCAGTCAGGGGACCATTGGTCAGCCGACCGGGACGGACCATTTCCCACTGCGAATAGCCTGCGGCTATCACACGCTCTTGCTCCGTCTTATCCGCATAGACCGCCCTGAGCAGCAAGGTAAAAAAGATTCGCATGGGCAATGAGTTATAGCTCCAACTGTCTCCGGCACCGAACCCGGTCAGGACGATGAGCGTCGGAGTCGAACTCGATTCCTGGAGGACTTGCAGCAACACGCGCGCGGAGGAAGAAAACAGTTTGGTGGCCAACGGGCTTTTGACGCCCAGTGTGACGAGGACGGCCTCGGCTCCCGTGATCGCCGATGCCACCGGCCCCGCCTCGGTGGCATTGCCCTGAACCCGTTTGAGCTGAGGATGGTCTGGCAGCGGTACGATCCGACGCGATAACGTCGTCACCTCGTGTCCCCGCTCAAGTGCGAGGCTGGTGGCCTGAAGCCCTATCCCGGCCGACGCTCCGATGACGGTGATCTTCATAAATAGTCCACAAATTACTACTTGAGTCTCGCGCCCTTCCAACACGATCGCATGGCCGGAGACATCAGCACGATATTATTTTTAATCGATTCACCGGCTCGGTCAAGAGCGTAAAGAACGGGCTCTTCGCCATTGACAATCGGCTACAACACTCCGGTCCAGCAGCGGACACCTAGGTCCATTGGAGATATGACACCCTTGAAGCTTTGGAGCTTTACACCGGCCAAACCGGAGCCCATCCGGGGAACGGACAAACATTCCGCTGAACTCCTGGGAGTGTTTTTTCGGCGTCGGGATGAGTCCATTTGGGGCCTAGCAATCTAATGCGTCAATACGGAGCGAGTAACAATCAGATCGTGCCTGTCCTTCTCAGTACGCGTTCCATGCGCGCTCTCACGCATTCGCTCACCCGCTCATCCGCGGCCTTCCAAGACACGTTCTCTACGAAGACCTGGACATAGGCTTCCCGTCCCCTCACACATAACAGATGGCTCACCCTACACCGTGATCGACGCCGTGGCGACGAAATCGGTCTTCCAGACGCATAAGGACCCGAAGCCGGCTTCGGCCGTTCGGATGAACGGTCGGAACGTGAGAAGTCGATGAATAAACCTTGAAGACGTCTCGATCCGGCGGCGCCTTGACGCTGTGCGCGATGGTCCGGGCTGCCCCGTGCGTCACGAGGAAACTTGCAATACTATAAAAGTTTCCGTAGTATTAATTTATCGACCATGCGATCACGCCGAACCTCCATCGCGCCGTCCGGTCCGTCGGTCGTCCAACGCGTGGTCACCGCCGCCCGGCACCAGTTCATGCGCCATGGGTTTCGCCACGTCACGATGGATGAGCTGGCGGCGGATCTCGGCATGAGTAAGAAGACGCTCTATACCTGTTTTCCGAGTAAAGTCGCGCTCCTGGAAGCGGTGCTCCTGGACAAGTTCCGCAGCGTCGAAGCGGATCTCGATGGCATCACATCCGACTGTTCCTCCGACGTGTTGAGCGCGTTGCACCGGCTCCTCGCCTGCATGCAGCGGCACACAGAAGAGATTCAGCCGCCGTTCGTGCGCGACATGCGGCGGGAGTCCCCGGAGTTGTTCAAGATCGTGGAGAATCGGCGCCGGGACGTGATTCAACGCCATTTCGGCAAGATCCTCGGCGAAGGCCGTAGGGCCGGCCTTATCAGAAAGGACATACCGGCGACCCTGATCATGGAGATTCTGCTGGGCGCCGTGCAGGCCATTATGAATCCGCCGAAGATGGCAGAACTCGCGCTGGCCCCGAAAGCCGGCTATGCCACGATCATGAAGGTCGTCCTTGAAGGCGTGCTGACCGAGGCGGGAAAGTCCAAACTATGAGCAGCGGTGGTCCATTCTTTCAACGGCTCGTCTGCCGCATGGCGGTCCTACTGACATGGATGGCGCCGGCGGCCGGTTGCAGCAACTCTGACCCCAATCTGGTTCAAGGCTATGTCGAAGGAGAATATGTCTATGTAGCTTCTCCTCTTCCCGGCACGCTGGAATCCTTATCAGTGCAACGGGGCACACAGGTGAAGGAGGGCGATCCTCTGTTCGCGCTGGATAGCGCGGCGGAGCAAGCGGCCAGAGATGAGGCGGAGCGTAGGCTCGCGCAGGCCAGGGCGAACCTGGAAGACGCCAAGAAGGGCAAGAGGCCTACGGAAATTGAAGCGATCAAGGCGCAACTGAAGCAAGCGCGGGCGGCGCTGAAGCTGGCGGAAAGCGAGTTTGCACGGCACGAGGCTTTGATGAGCGTCCCCGGCGCGACGGCGGAGCTGGAGTTTGACCGGGCCCGCTCGATGCGGGACCAGCAACGCCAGCGGGTGGCACAGCTTGAAGCAGACCTGACGACGGCGCAGCTCGGCTCGCGCGGCGACCTGGTGATCGCGGCTGAAGCCGAAGTGCGCGCGCGGGAAGCGGCGCTGGCGAAGGCGGAATGGGACCTCTCGCAGAAACGCCGACGAGCCCCGAAGGCGGGCTTAGTGTTCGATACGCTCTATCGCGAGGGAGAATGGGTGGCCGCGGGGCGGCCGGTCGTCGCGCTGCTGCCGCCGCAGAACATCAAGGTCCGTGCCTTTGTCCCCCAGGCTAAGATTGGAACGATTCATCTCGGCGATCAGATGGCGGTCAGCATGGACGGCGTGGCCCAGCCGTTAATCGGGACCGTGAGCTTTATTTCCCCGCGGGTGGAATACACTCCGCCGGTCATTTATAGCCGGGAAAGCCGGGATAAGCTCGTCTTCATGATTGAAGCCACCTTCGATCCCCAGGTCGCGGCCGACTTGCATCCGGGACAGCCCGTGGATGTGCGGGTTGGGCTCTGACAGCCATCGGGAAGACCGGGCGGCTCCGTGGCGGTGCTCGCGAAGCTTTGAAGGGCCGTCATGCATCAATCGCCATCCGTCAATCGAGCCGTGATGACGGGGATATGATGCGAAGAGTTGCCGCTCCGATACGTTTGACGAATGACGGATGACGAGTGACGGATAGCCCTGCCCCTAACCGTGAGCCACACGGACCATGACGAACGACCTGGCCATCAACGTGCGTGGGATGACGAAGCGATTCGGCACGCTGACCGCCGTGGACCATATCGACCTGGACGTTCGCCGGGGGGAGATCTGCGGGTTTCTCGGTCCGAACGGCAGCGGGAAAACGACGTTCATCCGCATGCTCTGCGGGCTCCTCCGCCCGGACGAGGGCAGCGGCACCTGCCTGGGCCATAACGTCATCACCGAGAGCGAGGCCATCAAGCGCCAAGTCGGTTACATGACGCAGCGGTTCAGCTTCTACGAAGATCTGAGCATCGCCGAGAATCTGGATTTCGTGGCGCGCATGTACTCGGTTCCGAACCGCCGCGAAGCGGTCCGCGCGAGCCTGGACCGGCTCGGCTTGACGGAACGGAAGCAGCAACTGGCGGGCCAGTTGTCCGGCGGATGGAAACAGCGCCTGGCCCTTGCCGCCTGCATGATCCACGACCCCAAGCTACTCCTGCTCGATGAGCCGACCGCCGGAGTCGATCCCAAAGCGCGCCGCGAGTTCTGGGAGCAGATCCATGAGCTGGCCGCGCAGGGCCTGACGTTCTTGATCTCCACGCATTATATGGACGAAGCCGAGCGGTGCCACAGGCTCGCCTACATCACCGCCGGCAAGTTGCTTACCCATGGCACCGTTACGGAAGTCATCGCACACTCACGGCTCACGACCTGGTCGGTCAGCGGTCCGAATCTCGTCGAGCTCGCTCAGCGGCTCAGAACGGCACCGGGCGTGCAGCAGGCGGTGGCGTTCGGCACGATGTTGCATGTCAGCGGAGACGACGCGCCCGCGCTCGAACAGGCGATCGCGCCGTTTCGCACGGAGCCCTATGAATGGCGGCGGATCGAGACGGGGCTGGAGGACGTGTTCATTCACCTGATGGACAGTGCGCCGGAGCGGGTGTCGGCATGACAAAGCGGCTGGCCTTTTCACCGGCTCGGTTTTGGGCGATTGTCGTCAAGGAGTTCATCCAGATGCGCCGGGACCGCCTGACCTTCGGAATAATGGTGGGGGTGCCGCTGATCCAGCTCACGCTGTTCGGCCTGGCGATCAATTCGGACCCCAAGCAGTTGCCCACCGCCGTGCTCCTGGCCGACCATGGTCCGCAAGGGCGCTCGCTGCTGTACGGGATTCGGAACAGCGGCTATTTTGAATTCGTGCGGCAGGTGCAGACCGAAGCCGAGGCGGAGGCGGCGCTCGCGCGCGGCGAAGTCCAGTTCGTCGTCAACATTCCGGAGAACTTCACGCGCGACCTCCTGCGCGGCGACAGGCCGACCGTGTTGCTGGAAGCGGACGCGACCGATCCCGCCGCTACGAGCAACGCACTGGGCTCGCTGCGCACGGTGGTGAATACAGCTTTGCGGGAAGATCTCAAGGGGCCGCTCGCCTTTCTCGCCGCCGGCGACGGTCCGATCGATCTGCGGGTCCACCCTCGGTATAACCCCGAGGCGATCACCCACTACAACATCGTGCCGGGTCTGATGGGCGTCGTCCTCACGATGACCATGATCATGATCACGGGATTGGCCATCACGCGCGAACGCGAGCGCGGCACCATGGAGAATCTCCTCTCGATGCCCACCCGTCCCTTCGAAGTCATGACCGGCAAGATCCTGCCTTACATCGTCGTCGGCTACGTGCAAGTCGGGTTGATCCTCCTGGCCGCCCACTTTCTCTTTCACGTGCCGATGGTCGGCAACATCCTGTTGCTGCTCGCCGTGACCCTGGTGTTCATCGCCGCCAACCTGGCGGTCGGCATTACCTTTTCCACGTTGGCGCAGAACCAACTGCAGGCCGTGCAAATGACGTTCTTCTTCTTTCTGCCGTCGCTCCTCTTGTCCGGCTTCATGTTCCCGTTCCGGGGCATGCCGCAATGGGCGCAGGCCATCGGCGAGGTCTTTCCGCTCACGCATTTTCTGCGCATCGTGCGGGGTATTCTGTTGAAGGGCAACGGCCTCGACGAAGTCGTGCACCAGGTCTGGCAGATTGCGTTGTTCGCCGCGGTCGCGCTGATCATCGGCGTGAAGCGGTACCGGCAGACACTGGACTAGCCCGGCCTTCGCGTTTCGTCAATCGACAAGCGTCAACCGTCAATCTTCGCCCGTCAATTGCCATCGGTCATATATGACATAGACCCCTTGACCGCCCTCTCATCAATTGACGAATGACGCATGAGGAGCGTCTAGACCGCCAAGATCGGCCGAGGTTGATTTCAACTTCGTATTGGTATTGCCTAGGAAATCTCTGATTTATTCTCTCTGTCTGATGTACTAC
Source organism: Nitrospira sp. (assembly GCA_024331125.1). Classification (GTDB taxonomy): domain Bacteria; phylum Nitrospirota; class Nitrospiria; order Nitrospirales; family Nitrospiraceae; genus Nitrospira_D. The sequence continues at coordinate 334,576 of JANDJI010000002.1, read as the reverse complement.
GCGTTGCGCAGCACTGAACGGGAGGCGAGCCCATGGACTCCGACATTTGCGGAGGTGTCGTTTGATAATGTGCACGATAGCCAAGTGTTACCTAAGTTGCTGCATGGGCAGAAGACGTGGGTATGGGGCGATGCCGCCTACAGCGGGCATCACGGGCCAGGCGACAACGCCCCGTCATTCTCAGTCGATTCGCCGGCTTCGTCAAGCATCGCCGGCGAGAGAGGAGCAATCGCGCGACGCCGTCGCTCCCCTCTCCGGCTCCGCCTTGGTAACAAGCCGGATGATGACGACTCTGGCGGTATGGCCCTATGACTGTGTTATTGGGGAGTCCCTGCGCGGATGGCGCGCACGCGTTCGTCCAAGGCCTCGGCCTCCGTCTCACGATTCAATAAACGGAGGGCTTCGGCAAGGCCTTGTTGAGACCAGAGGTTTTTGGGAAACCGCTTCAGATCGTCACGAAACACCTGCTCGGCCTCGTCCGGGCGCCCCGCCTTGACCAGCACAACGCCGAGTTCCTCTCTCACGGGCACCGACCACTCTGGCGGCTCACCGTAGATGAGCGCGTCTTCGCGCCGCGCTGCCTCCCACAGATGATCGATCGCCCCGGGCAGGTCGCCCTTCGCCGCGGCAATGTGGCCGGCAAGCACCTCCGTAGCAATACCCAGGACGGCGCCGGCTCGGTTGAATTCAAGCCGCAGCGGCGTCACGGAGGGATCCTGAGCGATCGCGCGCAACTGCGTCAACGTTGCGCCGGCCGCCTTGAGGTTCCCACGTGCCGCCAATGCGCGACCTTGCGCGTACAGCCAGATGGCGCGGGCGTATGGCAGATTCTGCGCGGGCGCATCCGTGCTCAGCAGTTCATTCCATCGACCGAACCGCACGCGCATCTGCAGATTGCGGGTCTGGTGATGCTGGAGAAACGTCATGTCTGGCTCGTGCAACAGTTCCTTCGGCGCCAGAACCGCGATCTTGTCTGCGGCGGCGATGGCCTGTTGTTCACGGCCGATCATGCTCGCGGCAAACGCGAGGAAGTCGTAATTGTGTGGGTAGTACCCAAGCACATAGATACCGACCGGGGAGCCCTCGTCTCGAATGTAGGTCTCATCGGCGTGGACCGCGTGCTCATTGGCCTTGATGGCATCCTCGTACCGGCCGACGCGGATGTAAATATGGCCCGGCATGTGAACCAGATGTCCGGCGCCTGGCATCAGGCCTGCGAGGCGCTCGGCAGCCCTGACTGCCCGTTCCGGTTGAACCGCCTCGACCGCATGAATATAGAAATGGTTGGCACCCGGATGGTCCGGCTCGGCGGCCAAGACCTGCTCCAGCTGTGACAAGAGTGTGGTCGTATCGGGCTTGGGCTTGCCGTCGGCGGTCCAGTAGTCCCACGGGCTCAAGTCCATCAGCGACTCCGCATACAGCGTCTTGGCTTCCGGGTCATTGGGGAAACGCTGCACCACACCGGCCATCTCGCGCGAATAGGCGACATCCAAGTCAGTACGATCGGCCGACGGATCGGCCGTGTACCGCGCTCCGAGCGCTTGGATGAGGGCTTGCTCACGCGTGCTCGCCCGTTTCGCATGATGGCCGGCCTGTTGAATGGCGGCATAGGCGAGACGACCGCTCGCGGCATCCATCGGCGCATTGATATTGGGACCGTAGGCCAGTGCGATGCCCCAGTAGCACATGGCGCAGGCCGGGTCGAGCCGTGCGCCTTCTTGAAAGGACCGAATGGCTTCCTGGTGGTTGAAGGCGTAGTACAGCCGCAATCCCTGGTCGAAGTACTTCTGGGCGAGCGAGACACTCGTGGTGATCGGGTAGTGAAGCACACCCAAGTTCTGATGGAGCGGCATCTGGGCCGTCTCGCTTTCCTGTGTCTGGGAGCCGGGATCCCCATACGTCGCCTGCACCCCAGCGAATCCGAATAGGAACGCTGTGATGAGAACGATTGGATGCCACGTCAACCTCCAGCCGACGCTGTTTGAAACAAACGGCGTGTGATTGTCTGTTGTCAATGCGCCTTGATCGACGAGAACACTATGACGATCATTGGGTTTCATCGCAGCACTCCATCATTACACCGCACCCCGGCGACAGCCAACGCTCGCGCATGACTGCCCACATGTCGAATTTGTCTGGGTCGTACCGGCTTCCCACCCAGTTGCGAATCTCCTCGTGCTGTGGATGGCCTCTATTCTTCAAGGCCTCCATCACGTCAACGAACCCGAGTGGTCCGCGGGCGTCTTCCGGTGGTGCGGCTCGTTCGCCATCGAGAAGCCGAGGCGACCAGTCCGTCCCGTTTTCCGACGGCATCGGGAGCACAGCCTCCACAGCAATATTGTGCTCCCAGTTATCGCCAAAGTCATAGACATCGGTGAGTTGAGATCCAGGAGACAGCGCGAGATCGCAAAGTCTGATTTTTGTGGCATCTTCGGCCTCTGACTCTGGGTCCGGAGCCTCAAAGTGACGCGACTCAAATTGGAACGCATAAAGGTGGTAATCGAGATGACTGAAAATGATTTGGAGCACGCGATGTAATTGGATGCACGGTAAAGTGATCCGGCACGCGAATAAGGCGCCAGATCGGCGGGGTGATCGCAGCCATCGTGATTCGCAGCAGGAGCTGCATCAGCTTGCGGTCTAACCTGCGTACGCGTTGGTTGCTCGGTCGTATCTTAGTGCGAGATTGCATCGTGCACAGTTTAACGCTGGCATTCACCTGCGGCGGACCGAGCGACCGGAGGTAGCGAAGCCGACGTCGGGTGAAACGGCATGTTAGCCATTGTTACGCATCTGAGCAGTGACAAGGCTGGTGATGCGACACAGAATCTCATCAGAAGGATGATACCAACTCAAATGCGGCAGTCCAACCAGAACCCGCGGTGGCGTGCGCGTGTGTGCGACGCGACACACCCAGCCTCCGCGACCAGTGGCCATCGGATCGTCTAACGTAGCCTCTAATCGGTGAGCAACGAAATCAAAAGGCTTACGCCCAAATGTGAGAATCGCCCGGGGCTGCACAATCGCCAAGATGAGCTCATGAACTGGCCAACAGATGCGTGCCTTATCGGGGTAACCAGAGCCACATTCGGCTCGGCTTTGGCTGGAGATCAGGTTGCTGGCGCAGACATCACGAAGCGGCACTCCGATAGCGGCGAAGAGCCGCTGAGCATTCCGCTGAAGCGGGTGAGCACCACTCTCGAACCTGCCCCGCCTGTTTTCCCAACATTCATCCAGGTAAGCGTTCAACGCCTGCGTGTGCAGAGTATCGAGTGATGCGGCGATCGAGTCGCCACCGCTACCTCCCGGGTTCATGCCAAGGAAGTAGTAGTCACCTCGCTTCAAAGTCGAACTGGCGCTATAAAGGATCCCGCCAGGATCAGTGAGTATCGAACCCAGCAGTTGCCTTGCTCGGAGCACGAAGTCGGCTATGCACATGATGGCTAACAAACAATGGTTAGGCCGATCCGCATAAGAGCCGGATCTTCCAGTTCCAGTCCAATTAACACGCCCCTACGGTTCGCGAACAATACGCCATGACCGTTGCCATTTCAATGGGTTGCGACTACGGGACCATTGAGCGCGGGTTCTTATACGGGTCGGGATTACACACTGCCTTGAATAGGTTTACATCCCATCCAGCAGACTGCGAACACCTGCAGCCCGTGCTGTACCAGTGCATTTCCAATGATCAATCATTTCCTCTGCCCCGCTCGCGCAATGAGTTCTTTTAATCCGTCCAAATCCAGCATACCGGGCACCAGTTCCGTGCCGACGATGAAGCCGGGCGTCCCCGAGATGCCGAGTTCCTCGGCCAGCGCCCGATTCTTGTCAATGACGACCTGCCACTGAGGGTCGGCCATGTCCGCTTCCAGGCGTTTCACGTCGAGACCCACGCCGGCGGCGATCTTCAAAATTTCATCCTTGGTCATGTCGGCGTGCGACGCAAGCAACGCCTCGTGAAAGACCTGGTGCTTCCCTTGTACCTGAGACGCGAGCGCGGCCTTGGCCGCGAGCTCGGACGGCTCGCCCAGAATGGGGAAGTCCTTGTAGACCACCCGCACCCGTGGATCTTCCTTTTGAAGTTGCGTGACGGCCGACGCGGCCCGCTTGCAGTAGCCGCAGCGATAGTCGTAGAACTCGACCAGTGTGATCTCGCCCTTCGGATTGCCGCTGACCGGCGACGACGGATCGTGCAGCAGCTCGTTCTGCTTTGTCGCAAGGGCGACCTTTTGGCGCTCCTGTAGCTCCGCCCGGCGTTTCGCCTCCATGGCCTGCAGCGATTGGACGATCACTTCAGGATGAGCGCGGATGTATCGTTCGATCACGGCATCGGTGAGGTCGTGAGAAGAGGTTGATCCCTTCTTGGTTTGGTCGGCCGTCGTCGAACAACCGGATGCAAATAATGCCAGAGCGGCGCAGACGCTCATTCCAAACCGGACACGACTCCGGATGCAGAAATGACTCATGGCTGTTCTCCTCTAAGGAATGAATTCTTGGCTTGGCCCGCCGGTGAATCTGCGACTGCGGTTCGGATTCAGGCCGTGAGCACAGCCGATGAAGAAATCCGCCGAAAACAACCCGACCTCACACGCATGATCTGATGCACAACGAACATACTTCCTCCTATCGTCACTCATCCAGACTTGGTTGCAACAGCAACGGGCCGTAGGACAGAACAAAGAGCGCGTAGGCGCCGCTCCAGCTTGCCGCCGCCAAGCCCATCGCGAGATGGCTCTCGAGGCCGGCAGCCGGACCGAAGACCCGAATGAGGGCGCCGAGAAACGCCAAAAGATAGATGGTGACCGTCAAGGGCCCGGCGTGGCGGGGCCGCCCCGTGTGGCCCAAACTGGCACGGGTCATGACCCCCAACGTCATCACGCCGATGGCGCCCGTCGTCAACGCATGCAACGCGTCCGCCGGCGTCAACCAGATCCCGAGCAACGATCCTCCGAAGAGCAGCAACGATGCCACCACCCAGGCGTAGCCCACATGCAGCACCAAGACCAGCGGCTCCGGCCAGGTCAGCCAACCTCGCCAACGTGCGAGACGGCCGGCGTTCACGACGCCGGCAAGCACGAACAACCAACCGGTCACCTTTTCATAAGGCGACCACGTCCAGACCAGGCCGGAGAGGACCACGAGCAGAATCGCCAGTCCATCATAATACCGGGAAAACGGCGCCGGCCGTTCCGGCCTTCCCCGCATCTCAAAAAACTCTTCGGTGAAATTCGGAATGATCCGCCCGCCGATCACCGTCAGCAACACCAGAATGACGGCCAGCGCCATTCGAGGAGGAAGATCCGCGCTCCGTCCCTCCAACGTCAGAATGTGAAACGCGATATTGGCCAGGGCATAGAGACTGACCAATACCCCCATCGGCGCATGTCTCCAACTGCGCGCCATGGCGATTTCCCGCCAGATCAGTCCGGCAGCCGCCATCAGAAAGACACTGTCCACCACCGCCGCGAGGGACGCATCGACCCACGGCATTGCGATTACCAGCCGCCCAGCGAGCCACAGAGACCAGAGTCCGATCAGCTCGATCCCCCTGATAGGCGGCCGATCCGTCCAGTTGGGAACGGCGGTCAACATGAACCCCATGATGACCGCGGGCAGAAACCCGAAGACCATTTCGTGGATATGCCACAGCCTCGGCGGGTAGCGAACCGTCAGCCCCTCGACCCCGCTGAACATGAAAACCCACAAGGGAACGGCAATTCCGGCAAACAGGGCCGCGCTCAAAAAGAACGGCCGGAATCCCATCGAAAAGAACGCCGGCCCCTGGTAAGGGGCTTCTTGATCGAATCCGTGACTCATCGATACGAACGTTCGCGGCGAGGGAACACAAGGAGAACGGCTACATCGGCCTTTCCGCTTTCAGATGAAACGGCTGAAACGACGACACCATTGCGCTACCGCCATCCCTCTCCGCTGGTCCCGCCGCCAAACCCGCCCCAGTTGCCGCCGAATCCACCCCCTCCGATCCCCCAATACTCTCCCCTTTGCACGCGGCGGTAGGGGTGACGCAGGTCGGGGCGGCTGATAAACCAAAAGGTCGAAGCGGCGACCGCACTCAGCAGCACCGTCAACCAAAACCCCAGTCCCTTCATGTGCGTATGGGGGAGGTCGCCGACGCGAACATCCTGAGCCGGGGAAGCCAAGGCCACCACGGTTCGATAGAGCCCGTCTCCAAAATCGCCGCGTTCAATCGCCGGAAACAGGTAGCGATTTCCCACGTCTCTTCTGACGTCGGGCGTGATGATCGGCATCATCCGACGTCCCAACGCAATCGCCGCCTGCCGCTCCCCGACGGCGACCAGCAGCATGATGCCGTGCTCTTGTTGCGTGGAGCCGATGTTCCATTTCTCATACAGCCTGGTCGCATACTCATTGGCCGAGGGAAAGGGTTTGATCGTCGGAACCGTCACCACGACCAGTTCGACGCCGGTTTTTCGTTCCAGATCCTGGCACACCGAGCGAATGCGCTCTTTCCACTCGCGATCCAACACCTGGGCATGGTCGCTCACGTAGCCGAGCGGACCGGGAAGCGGAACTCGCTCTTTGAGATGCTCGTAATAGGGAGACTGGCCTTGCCCCGTTCCCGCGGTCATGAGGCCCATCGCCAGGACGAAACCGGTCAGGTGAAGCAAACGATGGCTGAGTCGCACCTTTCTCATGACCGCCCTGCCTGTAGCTGTCCTAGCCGCCGTTCGACCGACACCACGAATCGCCCGAGGCTCTCGAGATAACGATCCATCAAGCGCGGCACCTCGAGCCGCCCCGGCGAGCGATGACCGCGCTTGAGCGACCAGGCCTCCCGCAAGGCCGCGAGATCGGTCTCGCAACAGACTTCCAGATCTTTGAGCAGCGATTCCCCGTCAAACAGAACCGGTCTGTCCAAGAGCCGCTGCACGCCCCGCAGCACCGGCAACAACGACGTAATCGACAAGCTCAGCAGGATCGTCATGGCTTCGCCTGTCGCCTCTCCTTCCACCAATCGCTGCCGGAGGCGTACCAGGTTCCCCCGCAGCCCCTGCAAGACTTCACCGGCCAGATGACGATGATCGACACCGAATCCGACGAAGGGGTCCTTGCCCCACAACAGGCGATGACAGTCTCGAATGTCCTGGCACTCAAGCGGAAAGACCGCCGCCGAGGCTCGGAGATCGTCGCCGGTGAGGAACAACGGCGCCACGATCTGTTCCTTGCCCCATTTCGCGTGCAGCGGAACATACTGCTTCAAAACGGACAGCTCGCAGGACGACACGACCAGCAGAATGTTCAGATTCGACCGTCCCGCCAGGAAGTCTCCCCGCGCGGCGCTTCCGTAGAGCAGCACGGCTTCCAACCGATCGCCGAAGGACTTGATCACGTCTTGCACGTAGGAACGCAACAGTTTGTGCGTTCCTACCGGCAACCCGTCGATGCTCCAATGCGGAACCGACATCGCCTCACCCGACATCGTGGACCGCCCTGTCGCAGGCATGGGGGTCGGGCAGGAACCCCGCCGCCATGAAGCGGTCAACCAGGCCGAACGGCGGCCTGGTTCGTAATCCGGCCGTGGTAGACAAGATGCGATACCGAAGCCGCGCGTTCCTGTCCAAGGTTTTGAACACGCGATCTCGCAAAAAGCCGATCACGGGGTTGCCGGTGTTCCAAAAAAACACCTCCTCATCGGCCAGCCGTTGCAACACCGTGACCTGCGGTCGGCGCAGGCGCTCGAATTGTTTCAACCGTTCCGCCGAGCAATCATTGGCCGCCAGACAGTCGGGCAACAGATCGGCGAGCGTGACGGCGTCCACCATCGCCTGCATCCGCCCTTGCGACGCATGCGGATTCATCGCATGGGCGGCGTCGCCGATCAGCACCGCCCCGTCGGCCACCCAGGTCGGAGCCCGAACCCGGCCGGTCGGGAGAAACGCGGTCTGACTCCAATCCGTCAATCCTCGAAAGATCGGTTCATCGGGCGGACTGATGGCCGTCCAGGCCCGTTGCAACGAAGGGATGCCTTGAGCCTTGACGCGGTCGTAAGAGCCGGCGTCGATCATGTAGAGCAGAAACACGCGGCGACCCGCAGCAGGAAACAGCGCGAGAATCGTGCGCTTGCCCACAAAATACTTGGCTTCGTCGATCGAAACGGGCGCCTCGATGATGGCGATCAGATAGCCTTGGGGATACAGATGCACGTCGGCGGGAATGCCCAAGGACTCCCGGACTTTTGAAAAGGCTCCGTCGGCGCCGACGACCACCTTGGCCCGCACCGTGATCTCTTCGCCTTCCCTTTTGGCCGTCAGGCCGACGACCTGTCCGTTCTCTCGCAACAGACCGACGAAGGACGTTCCGTACCACAGCGTCACCGCCGGCTGCGTGTGAATCGCGTCGAGGATGGCATGGTGCGCCACATTGGGCAACGTTACCACCGCCCGGTTGTAGGGAGGCGGCAAGTCGCCATAATCCACCGTACAGAGCCGTTCGCCGCCCGCCCGACAAAAATGAAACAGCCGAACCGGACGGACCGAGTCGGCGGGCAACTTATGCAACAGCCCAAGCTGATCGAGCACCCGCTGTCCGTTGGGTTGAAGAATCTCGCCGCGCAGGCCGCGAGGCGGCCCCGCGGCCTGCTCCAGCACGATCGTTTTGATTCCCTTGTGAGCCAAGGCCAAGGCCAAGACCGCCCCGCCTCCCCCGGCGCCCACCACCGCGACGTCCGCTTCTTCCTTTCTCACGCCATGCCTCGCTACGAGGGGTTCCAATCCTCGAATCTGGCTTGATCGCGCCACATCGAAAGAAATTTGTCGCGCGCCTTGACCGAGAGAGCCCGGTCCCGAATGACGTCAAGCCGTTCATCATTATATCGATTGCCGCTGCCCGTATGATTCATCGAGCCGTTCATATTGACCTGATCGTCGATGACCACTTGCTTCAGATGCATCAGGCCGTCATGCCGATTGACCTTGACGGGAACGCCGGCTTCCCGCAGAGCGGTCATCGCCGCCCGCTGTTTGGGATCGTTCAAACGTTGGCGGTCCGTGATGATTCGCACGTCCACCCCCCGCTTATGCGCGGCGAGCAGAGCCTTGATGGCGGGGGGAAACGTCATCCCATACACCGCCACATAAATATACTGCGTCGCCCGCTCGTAAATCCCCACCACCCGCTGTAACGGCCTGTCTTCCGGCGCGTACCAGACATCTACCGATACCGAAGAGGCCGAGACTTCCCGCGCCGACGTTGTCGAAACGCCGCCTCCCGGCCATCCGGGGATGACGACGCAACATCCGATCCAGAAGAAAATGCACAGCCGTAATCCGTTCATTCAAGATCAAAGAGCGCGCGAAACTGCTCCTCCGACGCCTCCCAGGCCTCGGGCGCATGCGTTTGAAGCCATCGTCCCAGAAATTGTTTCTGCTCCGGCGTCAGCATCTGCTTGATCTGGTGAGACCGTCCTTGGAGCGGCTGGAGAAACCCCACACGCTTCGCCACGTCCAACGCGGCGGTTCGGACATAGACATTGGTGAACGTCGATGGTTTATCCTCCTCGCCTTCGCCCTGCACCCAGACGGACAAAAACCGCTCGAGCGTCAGACCGGCGCTGTCCATCGCCGGTTCGGTATCATGAAACAGCTCGTTCTCCGACTCGACCATCGGCGCGCCGTCGCCGACCCGAAAGAGAAAATTCTTTTTCCACATAAGGAATGGCTCCGGAGCTTCTAAATCAAAAACCATTTCTTGCCGGGGGCTGGCCCCGGACTTCTCACCAACGGACAGAAGAAATCGGCATAGTGGAGAGGAAGTCTTCCAAAGTCAAGCAACACACCGGACCACGGTAAAGAACTCGCCTCTTCCCCCTTCGCACATGCGTGACCGGCTTCCAGCTTACCGAAGGATGTCGCCTTGCGTTCTCCTCCTGACCCGAAAACCGGTCGGCCTATCTCATGCTTCTTCATGCTTCAACAATGGCCCTCGCGCACTCCACCCACAGATCATCACCTTGACAACCGTGGAGCCCCTTTGTTACGTTGGCCAAAATCTCAATTTCTCTGCCAACTTCGGAGCATTCATGCAGGTCAAAATCAATGGAAAAATCGAGGACGTATCGAGCGGAACCCTCCTTGATTTGCTCAAAAGCAAGCAGATCGAACCGCAGATGGTCGCGGTCGAGGTGAACGACAAAGTCGTGGATCGCGACCGCCTGGCAACGACTCCCGTCTCCGATGGAGATCAGATCGAGTTCTTGTTCTACATGGGAGGCGGTCGATGATCATCTCCGGTCTTCACAAAGACATCACCGAGCTGATCGGTCGGACCCCGCTTGTTCGGCTGAACAGACTCTCAAAACCCGACTCCGCGGCAATCTACGGCAAGGTGGAATTTTTCAACCCCGCCGGCAGCGTCAAGGATCGGATCTGCCTCAACATGATCAACGAGGCGGAGCGCCAAGGGAAGCTCAAACCCGGCGGAACGATCATCGAGCCGACCAGCGGCAACACCGGTATCGGACTCGCCATGATCGCGGCGGTTCGCGGCTATAAGCTGATCCTCGTCATGCCGGAAAGCATGAGCATGGAGCGGGCCAGTCTGCTGTCATCCTACGGCGCCCAACTTGTCTTGACGCCGGCGTGGGAAGGCATGAAAGGCTCCATTAAAGAAGCGGAGAGTATCTTGGCCCAGAATCCGTCGTATTTCATGCCGGATCAGTTTTCAAACCCGGCCAATCCAGCGATGCATCGCATGACGACGGCGGTGGAAATTTGGGACGCGTTGGACGGGAAGATCGACGCCTTCGTCGCCGCCGTCGGAACGGGCGGAACGATTACCGGATGCGGCGAGGTGTTCAAAGAAAAAAACCCGAGCATCCAGGTCATCGCCGTGGAGCCGGCCACTTCCCCTGTGTTGTCGGGGGGAGATCCCGGCCCGCACAAAATTCAAGGAATCGGCGCCGGTTTTATTCCCAAGGTGTTGAATCGTAAGATCCTGGACCGCGTCATCACGGTCACCGACGACGAGGCCTATCAAACGGCCAAGCTGCTGGCAAAGAAGGAAGGCCTCCTGGTCGGCATTTCGGCCGGCGCCAACGTCTTTGCCGCCCAGAAAGTCGCCGACGAATTGGGACCGGGGAAAAACGTGGTGACCATTCTCTGCGATACGGGCGAACGGTACATCAGCATCGAGAAATACTTTAACATTTAGGTCGGCCGCGTGCGGCACTCCCGCGGATCTGAGCCTTGAACGTCGAGGGCACACCGCGTTTCAGCGGAAACAGGCCATTTCATGGATTTCACCGAAGAGCAGATCAATCGCTATAGCCGGCACATCCTGTTGCCCGAGGTCGGCGGGAAAGGGCAAAAGAAAATCGCCAAGGCCAAGGTCTTGCTCGTCGGCGCGGGAGGATTGGGCTCCCCGGCCGCCCTCTATCTGGCCGCCGCCGGCATCGGCCGAATCGGGCTGATCGACAGCGACGTCGTCGATTTGACCAACCTTCAGCGGCAAATTCTCCATCACACGCCGGACGTGGGTCGTCCGAAGGTCCTGTCGGGAAAAGAAAAGATCCAGGCGTTGAATCCCGACGTCGCCGTCTCGACCTATGAAGAACGGCTGACGGCGGGAAACGCCTTGAAGATCTTCGAGGATTACGACGTCATCATCGACGGCGTCGACAATTTCACGGCCAAGTTTCTGATCAACGATGCCTGTTTCTTCGCCGGCAAACCGCTGGTCCACGGGGGCATTCTGCGGTTCGACGGGCGGGTGACGACGATCGTTCCCAAACAATCGGCCTGTTACCGCTGCGTATTCAAGGCGCCGCCGCCGCCCGGCCTGGTGGCGTCGTGTCAGGAGGCGGGCGTCATCGGCGTGTTGGCCGGCATCATCGGCACGATCCAGGCGACGGAGGCCTTGAAACTCATCCTGGGAATCGGACGGCCGTTGACCAACCGCCTGCTTGATTTCGACGCGAGAAAAACGCAGTTTAGGGAAATCAAGGTCCGCCGCAATCCCGATTGCGCCCTATGCGGCGAGCATCCTACAATCACCCAGTTGTTCGACGACGGAGATCCCTATGCCGGCTGCGCGGTGCGTCCGTAACGGCCGATTGCCGAAGGTGGTGCAACCATGAGCAAGATGAAAGCGTTGGTCTGCCGGGAATGCGGAAAAGAGTACCCGACCAAGGCGATCCATGTCTGCGAGATGTGCTTCGGTCCCCTCGAAGTGAAATACAACTACGAGGAGATCAAGAAGGTCGTCTCCCGCAAGACCATCGAGAACGGCCCCCACAGCATGTGGCGGTACCTCGATCTGCTGCCGGTGGAGGGGGCGAACCTCGTCGGCCCTCACGCCGGATTCACTCCCCTGGTGCGGGCCAAGAATCTCGGCGCCTACCTGGGATTGGATGAGCTCTACATCAAGAACGATACGGTCAATCATCCGACCCTCTCCTTCAAAGACCGTGTAGTCGCGGTGGCCTTGACCCGCGCCCGCGAGCTGGGTTTCGAAACCGTCGCCTGCGCCTCGACCGGCAACCTGGCGAACTCGGTGGCGGCGCACGCGGCATCGGCCAATCTCCGATGCTACGTGTTCATCCCCGGCGACCTTGAGGCCGCCAAGGTGCTTGGCAACTTGATCTATCGGCCTCACGTCGTCGAGGTGGAAGGCAATTACGACGACGTCAACCGGCTGTGCAGCGAAATCGCCGGCGAACATGGGTGGGCCTTCGTGAACATCAACATCCGCCCCTACTACGCCGAAGGATCCAAGACGCTGGCCTTTGAAACCGTGGAGCAGCTCGGCTGGAGGACGCCGGATCAGGTCGTCGTGCCGATGGCGTCCGGATCGCTGCTGACGAAAATCTGGAAGGGCTTGCACGAAATGAAGCACGTGGGCCTCATCGACGAGGTTCGCACCAAGATCAATGGAGCTCAGGCCGAAGGCTGCTCTCCGATCGCCACGGCGTTCAAGGCGGGTCGCGACTTTTTCAAACCGGTGAAACCCAAGACCATCGCCAAGTCCCTGGCCATCGGCAACCCGGCGGACGGCTATTATGCCCTCAAGGCCACGGCCGAGAGCAGGGGCGCCATGGACATGGTCACCGACGACGAGGTGGTGGAAGGAATCCAACTGCTGGCCCAGACCGAAGGGATCTTCGCGGAAACGGCCGGCGGCGTCACGATCGGGGTCCTGAAAAAGCTCGCCAAGCAAGGGGTCATCGGCAAAAAGGACGTGACGGTCGCCTATATTACCGGCAACGGGCTCAAAACGCAGGAAGCGGTCATCGACGCCGTCGGCCGGCCGACCCGTATTCAGCCGAGCCTGGTGGCCTTCGAGAAAACCTTTCAATTGAGAAAAACCGACGGTGAGAACCCATGATTAAAGTCCGCATTCCGACTCCGCTGAGACCCTTGACGAAGAACCAAGGCGAAATCGACGTCGCCGCCACCTCCATTGAAGACCTGGTCAATAATCTGGAATCCGCCTATCCCGGCATCAAAGCGCGCCTCTGCGACGACACCGGGGAATTGCGGCGGTTCGTCAACATCTACGTCAACGAAGAAGACATCCGTTTTCTCAAGGGCAAGGACACCGCCTTGAAAACCGGCGACGAAGTCTCCATCGTGCCGGCCATCGCGGGAGGATAGCCATGACCAGCCTGAGATTCCACATCCGATTTCCGGAGGACAAGATCAAGGAGCCGATCATCTATCAAATCGGGCACGAATACAACGTCGTGACGAACGTCCGCCGCGCCGACGTGCGCGAGACGACCGGCTGGATGGATTTGGAGTTAAGCGGCGACGTCGCCGAGATCGAGCGCGCCGTCGCCGGTCTGCGAGACAAAGGCGTCATCGTCGATCCGATCGAATTGAACGTCGTGGAATAAGCGAGAATATGAACCGGCGCAGAGGAAGCATCTAGCGAACGGACAACGATCCGAACGATCAAAACCATGCAACTGACTGAATCAGAGATCCAACGGTACAGCCGTCATATCATTCTCCAAGACGTCGGAGGCAAGGGGCAGCTCAAGCTCAAACGCGCCAAGGTGTTGCTGATCGGCGCGGGGGGGTTGGGGTCTCCCGCCGGCCTATATCTCGCGGCCGCCGGCATCGGAACCATCGGCCTCGTGGATGGCGACGTGGTGGACCTGTCCAATCTGCAACGACAGATCATGCACTCGACCGCGACCCTCGGGCAGCCCAAAGTCGAGTCCGGCAAGAAGACGCTGTCGGCCGTCAACTCGGAGATCACCGTCAACGCCTACCGCCAAGTGGTGGATGCCGACAACATTCTTCCTCTCATCTCGCACTACGACGTGGTGCTCGACGGTTCCGACAACTTCTCGACCCGGTTCTTGGTCAATGACGCCTGTTTCTTCGCCAAGAAAACCCTGATCTCGGCCAGTATGTTTCGATTCGAAGGCCAGTTGACTACGATCAAACCTCATCAAGGATACCCCTGCTACCGATGCCTCTATCCGGAACCGCCTCCTGCCGGATTGGTTCCCAATTGTCAGGAGGCCGGCGTGTTGGGTGTCTTGGCGGGAACGATGGGCATTTTGCAGGCCTCTGAAGCGATCAAGGAGATTCTGGGCATCGGCGAAACCCTGGCCGACAAACTGTTGATCTACGACGCCCTTGAGATGAAGTTCCGCAAAGTCGGGCGCCCCAAAGATCCGGCTTGCCCTCTCTGCGGGCCGAATCCGACGATCAAAGATCTCCGCATGGATTACACCGTGACCTGCACTATTTGACCTCCATCCAAACACCACGTGACGCGTAAGTTGAAAACAGAAAGCATCTCGCCGTGACGGAGCTGGTCATCCCTCGATATATTCTCGATGACATGGTCGCTCACGCGAAGGAACTCGCGCCTCACGAGTGTTGCGGGCTCCTGGCCGGAACCAATGGTATGGTCAGCCGCGCCTACCGCATCACGAACATCGTCGCGATGGAGGGGGCGCAACATCTTTCCTCGTTCGATACCGCCAAAGTCGCTCATTTGGAACGGCTCACGCCGGCCGAACGGGCGGAAATCGCGTTCGTCATGGACATGCAGGATTTCTCCGCCGCCAAGAAAGACATGCGCCAGCGCGGGCTCGATCTGCTGGTCGTCTACCATTCTCACCCCCACGATCCTGCCCGTCCCTCCGTGACCGACATCAAGATCGCCACCGATTATGAAGAGATTTGGCCCAAGATCAACCTACCGGTTCCCTCCTATCTTTTAATTTCCCTCATGGACGCCGAGCCGGACGTCAGAAACTATTGGATCAAATCCGGGCAGGTTGCCCCCGCTCCCTTCACGATCAGATAACCTCGGTTTTTGCAGTTTTCTTCTCCGCCGCCGAGTGCGATAATGGCGGCGCCGCCTATCATTCCAATCACTCACAATGAGGAGTCGGATGCGGACGGTTCTTTTCACCCTCTTTTTCGGCGCGGTTCTGGCCGGTCCCGCCCTTGCCGTCGAAAAGAGTTACTATAGCCCGGTCATTCATATCGACGTGGAGAATCACCGCATTTTGATTTCGCAACTCGGAGGCGTGTTTTACATCGACGTCCCCGAAGCCGCGCGGCCCCACATGGAGAAGCTGCCGATTTCCGGACTGGTGGATTTCGTGGTTGAACTACAAGGCGAGAACGAAATGCCGGTACTCAAATCATGGAAGGTCAAGTCCGGCGAATCGACCTGCATGCACTTTAACGGAAAAGAGTGCCGGGACAAATAACGTCACGGCCAAGACTACTCCCCGCTGCCCGCCATATCGTCGATGAGCGGACGGTTGATGTCGGTGCAGCCGGGGCAGATCCGGTCCAACAGCCCTTCGAAATCCGCGACGAAGTTTTTTCCGTCCGTCAGCCCTTCGCCGACCACCTGCGAGTAACAGGTCTCGCAGAGCATCATGAGGCCTCGCGAGACCCCGACGGTTTTTCTCCCCGCGCTGCCCGTCATACCGCTAGACCGATCCCTTCTGAAGCGCCGTAAAAAAATCTTCTCGTTCGAGATCGATTCCGCAACGCGGACACTCGTAAGGGCGATCCTCGTCCGGCAGGCTCAACGGCGTGCGATCGACGCGTCCATGACACACGTGGTAGAAACGGCCCCGCGCATGCTCGTCGTCGAGAGGATCGCTCTCATAAATCAGCACCATGACCTCTTCCTTCTCATCGAAGGGCATGAGTATACCGATCTCCTCTTCCCGGCGGCAACCACTGGGACGGTGTAGACCTTATACCTGGAACTGCGCCTCATACAAACAGGCGTAAACCCCGCCTCGACTCAATAGCTCATCGTGCCGACCGTCCTCGACCAATCGACCGCCGTCGATCACGAGAATGCGATCGACGTCGTGGAGCGTGGACAGCCGATGGGCGATGATGAACGTGGTGCGTCCTTTGGTCAGTTCGGTCAAGGCTTCGCGGATTTGCACTTCCGTTTCCGTGTCGATATTGGAGGTCGCTTCGTCGAAAATGACGATGGGCGGATCTTTCAAGAGGACCCGCGCGATGGACACCCGCTGCTTTTGGCCCACCGACAGTTTGACGCCCCGTTCTCCGATCCACGTGTCGTATCCCTCCGGCAGTTTCATGATGAAGTCATGCGCTCGCGCCGCCTTGGCGGCGGCCTGCAGACGATCCTGATCGGCCTCAAGATCTCCATAGAGAAGATTCTCCCGCACCGTTCCATTGAACAAGAACGGCTCCTGTTGGACAAAGCCGATTTGCCGCCGGAGGTACGAGACCGGCAGATCGCGAATGTCCAGACCATCGATCATGATCGATCCGCCTTTGACGTCGTACAACCGCATCAACAGTTTGAGAATCGTGCTTTTCCCCGCTCCGCTTGGCCCCACCAGCGCCACCCGCTCCCCGGCGGCGACGGACAGCGACAGATCTTTCAACGCCGGAACATCGGGACGATAATGAAACAGGACGGACTCAAAGCGAACGTCGCCGCGCACGCGACGCGCGGGAGCTTGGACACCGGAACGATCCGCCACCTCCGGAACGGCATCCAGCGCCTCAAAGACCCGCTCGCTCGCGGCCAGCGCATGTTGCAGCATGTGGTTGACCGAGTGAATCTGATTGATCGGCACATAAAACAACGCGAGGTAGGACAGAAACATCACCAATTCCCCGATCGTCAGGCGGCCTTCCGTCACCTCGCCGGCCCCGTACCAGAGAATAAGCACCGTGCCAAGCGAGCCCAGAAAAATCATCCCCGGAGAATAGACCGACCACAGGACCATGGCTTTCAGATTGGCATCGCTGTAGGCTTTGCTCAACCGGTCGAATCGGCGCTGCTCATGGTCCTGCCGCATAAATCCCATGGTTTCCCGGATTCCCGACAGAGCGTCCTGCAAATAGGCGCTCAGGTCGGCGGCCTGTTTTCTGATCTGCCGGTAATAGCCGTGCACCTTCGAGGTAAACCAACCGGCCGAAAGCACCAAAAGGGGAATCGGCGCCAGGGCCAGCGCCGCCAGCTTCCAATTCAACGTGAACAGCATGATCGTAATGCCGATCAAGGTCAGCGCGGCGGTGATCGCGCCCTCGATCCCGTCAATGAAGATTCTCTCCATGTGCTCGGTGTCGTTGGTCACGCGAGACATGATCTCGCCGGTCGAGCGGTTCTCGAAATAATTCAACGACAGCCGCTGCAGCGCCGCAAAGACGTGGCTGCGCAACCCGTGCACCACCGTCTGCTCCAATCGATTGTTCAGCCTGATGCGGAGCGACGCGAAAAGGTTTTTCAGCCCATAGGCGCCGACCAACAGCCCCAGCGCCGCGGGCAGCAACTCCGTTCGCTTGGTCTGAATGACGTCGTCGATGACGATCTTGATCGCCCAGGGGGGCACCAACTCCATGGCCGTGGCGCAAACGGCGCAGAGCAGAGTCGCTCCCGCCAACGCGCGGTGCGGCCGAAGATAGCCCAGCACTCGAACAAGAGAATTCACGACCGGTTCAAGAAGGAGGAATCAAACCACGCTGGCCGGTTGCTTCTGCCAGTATTGCTGAAATTCTTCGAGCTGAGTCAGGGTGGACAGGTCCGTCATCCGATCCAGAAACACCTTGCCGATCAAATGATCCAATTCATGTTGAATGCAGACCGCAAAAAGCCCGGTCGCCTCGAAATCAAGCGGCTTTCCCTTTCGATCCAACGCGTTCACCCGAACCAGGGACGGTCGCGTCACCTTGCCTCTCAAGCCGTCGACGCTGAGGCACCCCTCCCAATTTTCCACTTGGTCCGGACCGTAATACACGATCGACGGATTGATGAGCACCGTCTCGGGGAACCCGTCTTCCCCTTTGCAGCCCATCACGACCAACTGGATCGACCGAAAGACCTGCGGCGCGGCCAAGCCGATTCCCGGCTCGTCGTACATGGTTTCAAACATGTCGTCGATCAGCCGCTGGATCTCGCGCGACTTAATCTCTCTCGGATCGACGGGAGCGGCGATTTTTCTCAGAATCGGATTGCCCAGCTTCGCGATTTTCAACATATCGTTTCGTCGTTATGACTCAGAACGTTGCGGGTCGCCATCGAGCTTATTTAACCATTCCTAACACAGGTCTCTTTCGCCCTGCAACTGCATGCCGGCGAGGCTATGACCGGCGCTTGGGTCGCTGGGGTTCCGGGAACTCAAACGTTTCCTTATTCGCTTCCCACCAGTCGATCCACTCGCTCGCCCACGCCGCTCGATCCTGCTTCGAGGAGGTATCCCAGTCATGAAACTCGGTCTCATGGCGGGTCAAAATCCACAGCGATTGCACGGCCGACAGGGCGACGAACCGTTCCTCATCGGTCACCAGCTCGATCAAGAGGGGAACGACCGACTTATGCCGCACGTACCGGGCCTCAAACGCGGCGGCCTTGCGGACCGACGGATTCAGGTCCTTGGCCATCGCCTCGATCGCTTCGACCGCCTGCGACGGGTCGAGACGAACGGCGACCTTCAAAGCATGGGTCCGAACGCGCGGCATTTCTTCCGGCCGCCTTGCCGTCTCGATGAGCGCCGGCACTGCGGACACGCCTTTGATCATAGAAATGGTTTCGATGGCGTTGTAGCGAATCCTGGGGCTCGGCATCGAGAGCGCCTTGATCAAGACCGGCACCGAGGGCTCTCCCAGGTGCACGAACTCGCCCATGGCCCAAAACTCTTGCTTGCCTTCCAGCAACGGCAGCAGCGCTTCCGCTCGTTGCAGCTCCTCCGGACTGAGCGGCTCGGTGTTGGGAGGAATCGACACGTCCGGCGCGTCTTGACCGGCCGGAGGGGCCTCATAGGGCAGTTGCGCAAGCCAAACCTGCCCGGACCAGGCAAACGAGCCACACCATCCAATAACAAGTCCGATGACAAGAACGGCCGCGAGAAGGACCACTCTTCCGCCGACACGATAGCTATTCACAATGGCCCGCTCCTTTCCACCATTCATCGACCCCGCTCACGCCGCCGACGAATCGTTATCGTCTCCGTTATCAAGACCGCGCCCGTGCACGATTTGATATAAAACCGGCAGCACGACCAAAATCAAGACCGACGCCGTCAGCATGCCACCGACCACCACTCGCGCGAGCGGCTGCTGGGCCTGGGCTCCCACGCCCGTCGCCAAGGAGGCGGGCAGCAACCCGATCGCCGCGGCGAGCGTCGCCATGAGAATGGGACGCATTTGCGTATCGGCGCCGCGCAAGACGGCCTCTCTCACGTCGAGCCCCTCCCGCCGCAACTCTTCAATGCGCGACACCAACAAGACGCCGCCCAAAATCGCCACGCCCAACGTGGAAATGATACCGACCGCGGCGGAAATGCTGAAATTCGTATGAGTGGCCACGAGCGCCAACACGCCCCCGATCAAAGCAAACGGTACCGAAACCAGCACCAGCAACGCATTTTTCACCGAGCCGAACGCCATGTACAGCAGAACGAACACGACCGCCAAACTGACGGGAACGATTTTAGCCAGTCTCGTCTGTTCGTCCTTGAGCTGATCATACTGTCCGGCCCACTCCATACGATAGCGCTCGGGCAGCTTGACGTGCGTCGAGAGTCGCTGCTGCGCTTCCTCCACCGTGCTCTGCAGATCGCGGCCACGGACACTGAACTTGACGGGGATATAGCGCTTATTGTTCTCTCTATAAATAACGAACGCGCCGGTTTGCATCGTAATGTTCGCCACCTGTTTAAGCGGGATCTGAGTCCCTTGCATCGTACTGACCAGAATATTGCCGATCGCTTCCACGTCCCGCCGATATTCCGGAAGAAACCGGACCACCAGGTCGAACAAACGTTCTCCTTCATACACTTGTGTGACGGCCTGGCCGCCGATCGCGCCTTGCACGATGGCGTTCACGTCCGATACCCGTAAGCCATAACGCGCAATGGCTTCCCGATCCACCTCGATCAGCAAATTCGGCTGACCCAGGAGACGGAAGATCCCCAAATCCTTCACGCCGTGGACGTTTCGCATGACGGCCTCGATCTCCTGGGCCTTGGCTTCCAACGTCTTCAAATCCGGGCCGAAGAGCTTGATCGAGTTTTCGCCTTTCACGCCGGACATGGCTTCTTCCACGTTGTCTTGAATGGCCTGCGAAAAATTAAAGACCACTCCCGGTATAGCCCTCAGTCGTCCTTCAATTTCCTTAATCAACCCCTCTTTCGTCAGTCCCGACCGCCATTGCGTCCGGGGCGTGAGGTTCGCTAGGAACTCGGCGCTGAAAAATCCCGTCGGATCGGTGCCGTCGTCCGGCCGGCCGAGTTGCGACACAATGGTGCTTACCTCCGGTGACTCTCTGATTGAACGCCGGATATCGCCGGCCAGTCGATCGGCCTGCTCGAAAGAAATATCGACCGGCATGGTCGCCCGAATCCACAAATTTCCTTCCTCCAGCGCCGGCATGAATTCTCCGCCCATGAATTGCAACGCGACGAGCGAGAACCCGACCAACCCCGTTGCAATCCCCATCACAACGAAACGATGTTTTAGCGCCCACCGAATGATTTTCGAGTAGACTGAACGGACGAGGCGGATCGCCAGTGTATCGGACTCGCTGATCGGCCCTGTGAGCAAAATTGAACACAAGGCAGGAGCGAGCGTAAAAGCCATGAGCAGCGCGCCCACCAACGCGAACCCATAGGTTACGGACATCGGCGCAAAAATTCTTCCCGGCACCCCCGTCATCGTAAAGAGAGGAATAAACGCCACCACGATGATCGCCGTGGAAAAGAAAATGGGCCGCCCCACCCGCCGAGCGGCCTGAACGATGTGTTGCTGCACCGTCAAGCCGCTGTGCTTGCCGTGCGCCACGTGAAAGAACACACTCTCAACCATGATGAGGGACGCGTCGATAATGATGCCGAAATCAATGGCGCCCAGCGAAATTAAATTGGCGGATTGCCCGAGAACGTTCATCATCGTAAAGGTGAACAGCAGCGCAAAGGGAACCGTCAACGCGACGATCAACGCGGCCCGCAAATGACCAAGAAACAGGAACAGAATGACGAACACCAACACCATGCCGCTGATCAGAATGTCGGTGACCGTCTCGACCGTCGTGTGGATCAACGCGGTCCGGTCGTAAAACGGCTTGATCGTGACGCCGGCGGGCAATTCCCATCGGTTCAGCTCATCGACCTTTTGCCTGACCTTGTCCAAGACCGACAACGCCTTGTATCCTCGTTGGAGCAGCACGATGCCTTCCACGACGTCGTCGCGATCGTCGATACCGACTTTGCCGAGCCGGACGCGGTGGCCGACCTTCACGGCCCCAAGCGTCTTGACGAAGACCGGCGTGCCCTCCCGTTCCGCCACCATCACGTTTTCAATGTCGTCAAGATCGTTGATCAGCCCCAACCCCCGAATGTTGTAACTTTGCGCCCCGATGGTCAGGTAATTGCCCCCCACATTGGCGTTGCTGTTGGCCAACGCCGTCATCACCTCGGAAAGCGTCACCCCGTAGCCGATCAATTTTCCTGGATCGATATCGACATGGTACTCTTTGGTGGTTCCGCCGAAGGTCGTCACATCGATGACGCCGGGCACGCGTTTGAAAGCCCGCCGGACCTGCCAGTCTTGAATCGTTTTCAACTCCGTGAGGCCGACGCCGTCACCCGTCAATTCGTACCGATAGATCTCCCCGATCGCCCACCAGGGCGACAGCACCGGCTGGGCGTCCGGCGGCAGTTGGACCGAAGCAAGGCGGTTCAAGACCTCCTGGCGGTCCCGAAATATGTCCGTATCGAAGCCGAAGTACACTTTTACGTCGCTCAATCCGAAAAGCGACAGCGACCGGATGTCCGTGAGTCCCGGCATGCCGGTCAACGCCACTTCGATCGGAACGGTAATCTGGCGTTCGATTTCCTCCGCCGACCAGCCGGGATATTGAGTGATGACTTCTATCATCGGGGGGGAGGGGTCCGGATAGGCGATGACATCCAGCAGATGAAACGAGTACAGGCCTCCGAACAAGAGAGCCAAGCCGAGCGTGAAGATGAGAAATCGCTGCCCCAGGGAAATTTCGACGATTCTGGCGATCATCTGGCGATCATGGGCCTCTGGTGTCGGAAACGCAGTCCGCGGGGGTCCGGTCAATCGGGGCGCCCGTTTCGGTCGGTTACTCCTTGATCAACACGGCGCCTTTGGTCACGATTCGCTCGCCGTGACATATCCCTTCAAGCACACGAACCTGGCCGGAGGAGGCGTTGACGACCTTGACTTCCCGTTTCACGTACCGACCCGAATCCTCCGCAACGTACACGAACTGTTTGCCGTCTTTTTCCAAAACCGCCTCCCGCGGCAGGATGAGAAACCGGCCGGCCTCGCTTAAGTCCAGCTGCAAGCGCGCAAACATTTCCGGCTTCAACAGACGGGCTTTGTTGTTCACCAGCGCGCGTACTTTGATCGTCCTGGTCACGGAATCGACGATGTCCCCGACCGCCGTGACCCTGGCCGGAAAATCGACGTCCGGATACGCCTCGACTTTGACCACGGCCGGCTGTCCCTCCTTCACCAGCGCCACGTCCCGCTCGTAGAGATCCGCCAACACCTGCAATTGATCCAGATCGGCGATCGTGAAAAGAATCTCTCCCGTCACCAATTGCCCCGGCGTCACGGCGCGCTCCACGACGACTCCCGTCAGCGGACTCTTCAATTCAAACCGCGAAGTGATGGTCTGTTTATCCAACGGCTTGTCCAATTCTTCGGGCGTGACTCTCAGCGAGAGCAGACGCTCTTTCGCTCGTCGAAATTCGGCCCGCGCCTTGACCAGCTCGTTTTCGGCCTGTTTGAGATCCTTGAGCGCCAACGCCTTGACTTCATACAAGTCCTTGGCCAACTCATACGCTCTCGTGGCGTACTCCAATTCGGAATCTTCTTTCACGTACTCCGAATAGGCTTGTGCGATCTCCGGACTGTCGACCACCAACAAAATATCTCCCGCCTTGACCCGATCACCCAGACGGGCTCGGACCTCGATCACCCGCCCCTGAAGCGGCGACGAGATGCGCGAATACCGATCCTCGCCATACGCCACCTTGCCGAAGAGCGTCAACTTGTGATGAGACGCCCCCCATTCGACGACCGCCGTTTCAATGAGCGGCGTTGATTCGACCGATGCCGTTCTCTTATCGGCTTCGGGAAGGTTGGTCTTGGTCAACTCGGACGACTGGTCGGGACGACCACAGGCGGCGAGCAGCAGCAACATCAATGACCAGACCAATGCGCTGTTGCAGGGAATTGTCTTCCGTCCCCATCTTTCACTCATTCCTGGGATCCTGTTCTTGACTCGGGCCAACACGGCTCCCTTCCTCAAGCCCCGATATTTGCCCCAACGACGTTTTCCAATTGCAGGACATTTCGCTGATATGTAAACAGCGCCTCGATAAAGTTTTCTTGGATTGTCCAGGAGCTTCTGGCCGCGTCCAGCAAATCGACAAGCGTGGCGCCGCCCCGCTCATAAGCACGTTCCACGATCGTCAATGTCGAGCGCGCGTCATCGAGCACGCCGCTGAGGTAGGCTTCGACCAACCGCCGGCTGTGGACGACGTTGCGATAGGCGACGTCCACCTGATTTTCGACAAGGTTCAACGTTTTGGCGAGATCCGCTTGAGCCGACTGCTTGGCCGCCTCCGCCTGCATGATACCGCCCTGGTTTCGGTTGAACAACGGCAGCGGGAGCCCAAGACTGATGCCGATTTGATTGGAGTTGTCCGGTCCCCTTGATCCTTGAATGGCATAGCCGGCTCCCACCGTCACATCGGGAATCCGATAGGCCTTGGCGAGCTTGAGATCGGCCTCCCGTTGCGAAAGGGCGAACCGTTTCATGCGCACGTCTGGGCGGGATTCGAGGGCGAGGACGCCCAGCACGGCTCGGTCAAGGTCCAATCGCTTGAACTCCAAATTACTCGTCAATTCCAAATCGGTGGCAGGGGACACTCGCAGCAGTTGGCGAAGATCGGAGAGGGCCGATTCGACCTCCTGAAGAGCCTGGATCACCCGGGACTGAAAATCGATGTACTGGAGCCGAATGCGGATCAGCTCGATTTCCGCGATGAATCCTTTCTTGAACCGAATGGTATTGATCTCAAGAATGCGCGAGAAGCGATCCTTGTTTTCCTCCGCCAAGGCGAGTCGCCTCCGCGCGAGCTGAACTCGATAGTAGGCATCCTTGACCGCAAAGCCGAGCTGACGGACCGCATCCTCGAAGCCCGCCTCCGCCGACTGCGTCCCGAATTCGGCGCTCTCGATCCGATATCCCCGTTTTCCAGCCAACTCGAACAATTGTTGAATCTGCGGATAGAACTGCCCGCTGTTCGATAGTGTTCGGCCGTCGACGGGAGAGGTCACCACCCCGACGGAAACCACCGGATTCGGGAACAATCTCGCCGTGACCTCTTCCCCTTTACTGATTTCAATGCCGAACTGGGCGATCAGAAGGTCGAGATTCCTCCTGAGGAACAACCCGACCGCCTCGTCAAGGCTCAATCGCAGGATTTTGTCCGATACGGCCTCGTCCGACCGCGGAAGTGTCCGAAAGACCGAATCCGGCGAGGCGCCGGAGGCCGCCGCCTCGCCGTCGACGACACAGCAGATCGCCGAGACAAATAAACCGAGCAACAGCAACCCGTGGGACAACCGGTACAGCACACAAGCTTTCTTCATGGATCAGCCGAGGAAGATGCTGTTTTTAGAAGAGTCGCCAGAGATTGCACGCGACGCGCAGGACAATAGACGGCCGAACTGATGCCTGATCTTTTCTAAACCGGATGTTCTCTCCCTGTGTGGATACGCGCCGCCTTGTGATGCAAGAATCCACTGACCGAGTCGGCCAAGCCGGCCGGAATGCCGGCGGCGAAACGCTCAGCCATTCAGCTCCATTTTGGAAACGGCGTCGCGCAAGTGCTTCCTGACACGAACTTTCTCATGGTGTTTCCGGAGCAATTGGCGGCGGATGACGTCCCGATCCTCCGCGACGATCCGCACGAGACGATCCATGTCCTCGGCATGGTCCCGCACCAATTCAGACAGCCGTTGGAGCTGCCCCTCGAGGCGATCCAAACGCCAAGCCATGTCGTTCATGAAGTCGGACGGTCGAAGAGAAGGTTTTCCTCCGGATCGATGGGTCTGTTGGAGAGCCTCCACCAGTGCATCTCGCTTCATAGTCGCTCCTTTTTTTAATGTGCCTCCGAAACGGCCGTGCGCGCAGGGGCCAGTATCGTCCGAGGCCGTCGGTAAGTCAACGATTCTCCTTTCTTCCTATTTCCCGACGGTCCTGTTAGAATTTCGTCCGATGATGAAGAAAATCTTCACGATGATCCTCGCCGGAGGCAAGGGGGAACGACTCTACCCTCTGACGGAGCAACGGGCCAAGCCGGCCGTCCCGTTCGGGGGGAAGTATCGGATCATCGATTTCACCTTGAGCAATTGCTTGAACTCGGGGCTTCGTAAAATCGTCGTCCTGATCCAATACAAATCCCACTCGCTCGACCGGCACATCCGGATGGGTTGGAACGTGCTGAACGCCGAGTTGGGGGAATACATCGCCTCGGTGCCGCCCCAACAGCGCATCAGCGAGGATTGGTACAAAGGCACCGCCGACGCGGTCTATCAAAACCTCTTTCTGATCGACGCCGAGAATCCCGAATTCATCCTCGTGCTCGCCGGCGACCACATTTACAAGATGAATTATGCCGAGATGTATTACTGGCTCATCGCCAAACAGGCCGACGCCGTCGTCGGCGCGATCGACATTCCCATTCAGGACGCGTCCCGCTTCGGCGTCATCTCGGTGGACGAAGACTATCGCATCACCCGCTTCGACGAGAAACCGGCCAATCCCACGCCCCTGCCGGACAATCCCACCCACGCGTTCGCGTCCATGGGCATCTATCTGTTCCGGACCAAGGCCATTCGCGAACACCTCATTGGGGATGCCCAAGAAGGGGGCGCCCATGATTTCGGCAGGAACATCATCCCGCGGATGATCGGGCAACACCGCGTCTATGCCTTTAAGTTTCAGGACGCCAACAAGAAGGCGATCCAGTATTGGCGCGACATCGGCACGTTGGACGCCTACTGGGAAGCCAACATGGACTTGGTGTCCGTGGACCCCCAGTTCAATTTGTATGATCCCGAGTGGCCGATCCGCACCTATCAAGGTCAATTTCCCCCGGCCAAATTCGTGTTCGCCCAGGATTTTCAAGGGGGCCGGATGGGAGTCGCCCTTGATTCCATCGTCAGCGGCGGGTGCATCGTTTCCGGCGCGCGGGTGCAAAATTCGATTCTTTCACCCAACGTCCGGGTGCAAGATCACGCCGACGTGCGGGAATCCATCCTCATGGACAACGTGCAGATCGGCCCCCACAGCCGCATCAAACGGGCGATCATCGACAAAGACGTCGTCATCCCGCCCCGCACGGAAATCGGATACGATCGCGAGGCCGACGCCAAGCGATTCAAAGTGACCGATTCCGGAATCGTCGTGATTTCAAAGGGAATGGACCTGCATGCCGCCATCGATTCATCCGGTTGACCTGATCGACGCCCTGCGCCAGAAACACCTGACTCCCGCCATCGTTTTTCTGACGTCGCGTCGCGCCTGCGACGAGGCGATGGAATCGTTCGACCACGCCTCCGTCGTCCTCCCTCCCGCTCGTCAAGAGGCCATCGACGCCGTGCTCCAACAGGTGATCGCGCAATACCCGAGCGTGGCGGACCATCCGTTGATTCCCACCGTGCGACGGATCGGCGTCGCGGCGCACCACGCGGGGCATCTGCCATCCTGGAAAATCGCCGTCGAGGAACTGATGCGGCAAGGCTGCCTCGACGCCGTCTTTGCCACGACCACGTTGGCAGCCGGCGTGGACTTTCCCGCCCGCACCGTCGTCATCACCCAATCCAGCATTCGCAAGGCGCGGGACTTTACCGATCTGACGATCGGCGAAGTGCAGCAAATCGCCGGACGCGCGGGGCGGCGCGGAAAAGACCAGGTCGGCTTCGCCGTCGTAGCTCCCTCGCCCTATATCGACCTGAGCGTGCTCACCAAGGGATTGACCGGCCATCCGGAACCCATCGACAGTCAATTCACCATCACCTATCCGATGGTGCTCAACCTGCTGAAGGCTCACCCCCTTGAGCAGATTCAGTCGATCCTGGCCAAGAGCTTCGCCCAGTTTCAGCTCAATCGGCGCGCCGAGCTCTTGGAACGCAAACTGGACGCCCTGCACGTTCAGATGGAACCCTTCGGCCCCCGAATTTGCACCGATTGGATCACTCAATGGCAGACCTTCGACCAAGCCCGCCGGCAACGCCCGCAACGCCACCAGCCCCGCCATGAGTCGCCGGAACTGACCGCGCGCTTTCACTTCATGACACCGGGCCGGGTCGTTGGTCTCGCCCGTGGGCGCGGCGTCGTGCTCCGGCAGTATCGGAGCAAGGGCCAGCGGCACCCCATGATTTCGGTGCTCCGGCCGAACGGCTCCGTGACGGAATGTCCCGCCGCCGCCGTGGTCGAGATCTTCGACCGCGTGTTCGATTGCGAAGAAACCGCCTCGTTTCCCTGGTGCTCGGCGGCGTCATTTGACGAGCTCTGCTATCAACTGACGGAACTCCCTCCGCGACTGCCGGTTCTGCCGATTTTGGTTTCCCACGAGTCGGCCCCCCTTCCCGACACCGTCGTTCAGTCCCTCGGCGATTTTCCCTGCCCGACCTGTCCTTCCCGTCCGGCCTGCCAGAAGGATTTCGCCACCGCGCACCGGCTCCGTCAGGAACAGCACCGCCACGTCAAATCCATTCAAGCCCTGCGAGCCAGTCTGTGGCACCGATTTCAAGAGCGGGTCGACGTGCTCCAGAAATTCGGGTATTTGACCCCCTCCGCCCAACTGACGGCCGAGGGAGAATGGGCGCGATTGATCCGTATCGACCATTCGTTGCTGATCACGGAATTGATTCGAGCCGAGGCGTTCAGCGGCGTCGAGCCAGCCGTTCTCACGGGCGTTCTGGCCAGCATCGCGCACGACGACGATCGCCCCGGCGCCTTTCCTCGCATCAGCCCAGGCTTGAGCTCTCTATTGGGCCAAGTGCGAAAATTGGCGGAGAGTCTGTCACCGTACGAAGAACCGCCGCTTCTCAGGGCCGACATCGCGGCCATCGCCGAACGGTGGGTGGCCGACCCCAACCTCACATGGATCGGACTCTGCCGCATGACCACGATGGCGGAAGGAGATCTCTACAGGCTCCTGGCCAGGACCTTGGAATTCCTCTCGCAGATCCACGCTTTGCATGCCACGCATCCAGGACTGGCGGACACGGCTTCAAGGGCCATCGCCCTCATTCGCCGGGGAGTGCTGGAGGAATTGCCATGAGGACACGTTCTCTTCTTCTGCTTCAAACCGACACGTCGGCGGCCGGTCGTTTGACGGAAGATTGCCGCCGAATCATGAGCGGTCAGGTGAGGTCATGACGACGGACGAACTGGAACAGCTTTTGGCACAACAGCCGGTCTCGCTACTCCATCGCTTGGCCCGCGGGCGGGTGCATCGCCATTTCCGCGCCGGCAAGCGGCGATTGATCGAGCTGTTGCTCCAACATTCAAGCCAAAACCTGGCGGGCCTCGAGTCGGATTTGCAAACATTGCTCGCCGAGCGGCAGGCTCTTCCTCAACGCCCTAAAACTCCCGCACGGCGAAAAGAAGAATTGGCGCCCGTCCATCCCAAACGTCACCCTCCTCCGACCACGGGAGGAGAGTCGGAAACGAGCGGACCGGCTGTCTCACTCGCGAACTGGCTTGAAGGGATCGGCGTCCCCCCACCTCAACCGTTCGTGCCCGACCCCTGGCAAGTCGAAGCCTTGGCCGCTTTGGCCGAGGGCGACGTTGTCGTCAGCGTACCGACCGGCAGCGGAAAAACCTACGTGGCGGTCGAAGCCGCCCGCCGCGCCATGGAGGATAACCGCACGGTGATCTACACGTCGCCGCTCAAGGCCCTGTCCAACACGAAGTTCACTGAATTTTCTCGTCTCTTTGGAACCGAGAAGGTGGGGATTCTCACCGGCGACCGTCAGGAAAACGGCCAGGCTCCCCTGCTGATCATGACGACGGAGATTCTACGGAACCTGCTTTACGACGCGGCAAGCGGCGAAATCGACGTGCGGCTCGATACCTTGGGGCTCGTCATCTTGGACGAATCGCAGTATCTGGCCGATCCGGAGCGGGGCGTCGTGTGGGAAGAAACGATCATCTTTTGCCCATCGCAGGCCAGGCTCCTGCTCCTGTCGGCGTCCATCGGCAATCCACAGGACATCGCCGACTGGCTGTCGTCAATCCGCACGACGACCTGCCGCTTGATCCGGCACAACAAACGCACCGTGCCGCTCCGCGCGGGCTATCTCCATCCCAACGGCAAATTAGTGCCGCTGTTTAAGACGGCGGCGATCCCCTACGGCCACCCCAATCAGCTCCACCCGGAAGCCAAACGGCTCTTCATGCAATATGAGGAAGACACGATGCCGTCCGGTCGGCCAAGACGGTAATCTAGAACCGATAGAGAATACCCGCCGTCAGACCGTGCCGCAGTGATTCCATTTCGGTCAGAGGATAGGAAAAAGACTGTCCATCGGCCTGGTGGCTCTTCCAGGTCCCATCGATCAGCCGATTCCACCAGACGCGATAGCCCACGTAGCCGGAGAATGAAGTCGTCAACGACACCGTCGCCATGATATCGGCGTCCGCGCCGAAACCGATGCCCCTCATCGTAAAGCTGGGATCTTGAAACTCACTCGGCACGCGAAGGTGGTGGGTGTCTTCGTTCGCAAAGAAATTGATCGGCTTGACAATCACCGATCCGCGCACGCTGAACCAGCGAGCGAGGTGATAATCGGCTTGAATCCCGGTCCGAAGCGAATACCACGTGTTGGTGTTGGAAATGACAAGGACATTGTTGGAAGTCGGAGCAGCTCCCGGGTCACAGAGGGGGTTGACGCCGGGCGTGACTGGATCAAGGTCGATGGACGCTCCCGCAGCCGAGCAGACCACTTGACGCACGCCGTAGGCGCGATGCCGTTGCCGCCAGTATTGAAACCCACCGATTGCCTCAAGATTGCCCTTGCCTTGGTGAAATTCCAGCACTCTGGCGCCAACGTCCGCATTCAAATACCACACGCCGGACCCGTCCAGATCACTGTGAGTTCTTAAGGACGGAGCTCCGCCATCCGGTGTGAGAAAGTCATCATCCGTGAGGCGACCGCCGCCGATGCGGGCGCCGCCGACGTTCAAGCGGCCGAACCATCGCGGTCCCACCGACACCTTGGCGGTCAACTCCACGATATTGGTCGAGTGGTCCTCATAAATCAGGCGAGATGTCGGATTCCCAAGCGGCGGGAACGACGAGGCGTTGTGGCTCCATCTTGTCTCGCCGACACTGATCCAGGTTCCAAGACCAAGCTCGACGGCCACCCGCTTGGCTGGCTGCGGCTCTTGAGCTGAAACCGAGCCGACCGGTACCAGCAAGCAAAGAGCCGCGAGCGCCGGCAACGAACCAATCACAGAGGAACGGCCTCTTCTCATCGTTTCCCCCCGCCTCGCTGAAGAGTGACCGTATCGACGCACCGTTGCACCTTCTCCGGCATCGTCCGTTCGCAAGCGGCTCGTATGGCCTGATCGTCCAGCTCACGCTGAAGATGGAGCGAAAACCACACCAGCCACGTTCCGACCGCCGCCAAGAGAAGGATTCCTCCCGCCACATAGCCCCAGATCATCCAGGGGGACAGCCTCTGATCGGAAACAACGGGCCTCGTTTCTCTCTCCGAGTCAGTGACCAGATGAACCGACGGCATCGACATAGACAAGCCTCCCACCCCACTGTTTCCTGACCGTTCCTTAACCACTCTCCCGAACGATGATCTCGGCAGAAATCATACCTGAGAGTGAAAATCCGAGACAGTAGTTTTCATTCTTCCTTCACGAGCGCTCGCGGGGGCCGATTACTGAATCGACATGCTTATGCCCATACTGGTTGGCGGAAAAGGAGTGGAACTTAACCGGGTCATCTTGGTAAGATGCGGCCCGTTCGAAAGAGCTGAACGGAAATAAAGTCGAGTGGCTCTTTTGCTTCCGCCAGAGTCAGTGCCGTCACGCCCGTGCCGAGGTAGCTCAGTTGGCAGAGCACAGCCCTGAAAAGGCTGGTGTCGACAGTTCGATTCTGTCCCTCGGCACCACTGTTCACACCCGCTCTCGAACGACCTGTTTGCTGCATCGGATCGATGCAGCCGAGAGCCATGGCATACCCCCTCTTCCATGAGAACTGATTGCGTCATGGAGAGAAGGCGGCCATCGTACCGAACAAATTGGCACAATTGAGTTCCGCGATGCATCGAGAATTTCCCTCTCTTCGCCCCCTTGACCGTCCCTCACCATCGGTCTAGACTTTGTTCATCGACTCGCAATTAACTCCACGAAAGGAGCCCCCGCCGTGAGCGATCATCCGATTCACGATCAGCATAATCATCAGCATGGAACCGGGTGCGGCCATACGGCCGTTCTTCATGACGGCCACACGGATTATCTGCATGACGGCCACTTGCATCACCTCCATGGCGACCATATCGACGAACATCGCCTGGATGTCACGCAACAGAATCCGGCCGCCTGTACGCCGACCCATGGCTGCGGAGGTCACGAGGCGGGCCATCGCCATGGCGCCGCCTGCGGCCATCAGGCTGTTCCCCACGGAGACCATGTTGATTACCTGGTTGCCGGCCATCTGCACTTCGCCCATGGAGCCCATTGCGACGATCATGGGGCCGTGCGGTTCGCGTAGAACGGTTTGATGCCCGACAGGGTTTGGTCCACTCAGCCCCCTGACCACCTTTTTCTCTGGGTCATCAATGGTCAGGGGTCGCTTCTCTCGCGATTTTCATCCGTCCCGATGGTGCTGGAAACGTAGCAAGAGGGTCAACAGCACGATGGTGACCATACCGGCAATCATCGTCGTAAATTGCTACCCCCTCGGGTATCCCTATGTGCCCATGTAACGTCGGGACGAAATCGGCCGGCCCCCCGTAGAGAAAACTCGCCGCTTCCACAGACAGCGCAGAAGGAATTAAGGTGCCGGGCTAACCCTCCATAGCCCATGCCAAGGCCAATGTGCGGCTGAGCAAGCAGGAAGAAGTGATTATTGTCGAGAACCCGATGGAGCCTTGACGTGAAGCCAAGGCCCATCGGTTTTCCTATGCTGAACTGTTCCCTTACCCCTTGTCGCGCGACGACCCTCGTCTGGCCAGCAGGCCAAGCGACGCCAGCCCCGCCCCCATCAGCCACACCGCCGCAGGCAAGGGCACAGGCCTGAAATCAACATGAAAGATGCCGCTGTCTCCAACGCGGCCATTGAGATCGATCAACCGGAACGATGCCGTATAGCGGGAATCCTCCGCCACCAAGGTATAGAACGTGGGAAAGAACGAGAATCGATCTCCCTCACCCAGCACATAGGTTTGCCCAGGACCGGTGAAAATCGTAGCACCGGTCTGGTCCATCACCCGAAGGCCGGGCGTCAGCCCGATGGCCTGGAGGGCCAGTCTGGTCCCTTCCAGTGATTGTGTCCATCGTCCGCCGGAACTGTTGAAGAGATAGTGTTCCGGCGATCCTGGCTCGGCATCACTGATCCGGTCGGTGGGGGCCCATTCCAACAGACTGTATTCCAGGCCGGAAACCGGCCGGCTGACCCAGAGGCCGGCATGGACTCCTTCACCCGGGAAGAGGGGCAAGGGTGGCTGCGCCGTATAGGCCTCGGGAATCCGGTTATTGGCATTCGTCGGATTGATCACGGGCGAATCGGCTGGTCCACTGTAACTGTAGGCCCCGATTCCGTGGTAATGGTTCCTCGTCGGATCTGTTTCGTTCAGATGGGCATACAAGAACGTGAGCCGCCCATAGTTCGGATTGGTCAATCCCGCATAGGTGCCGGTGGGAATCACCTCTCGCCCATCGAGGCCGACATAATACTCGACCGCCTGCGACTCGACGCCCTGGGCCAGCGCCAACCCCAGCGTAAGGGCCGCGATACCTCGTCCCACCCCCCTGCTTCGCTCCCGTTCAAACCAATTCCACATAACGACCTCCTTGATACATGGTTGGATGTTCGCCGTGGCTTCCTGCCACGGCAACAGGGCCGGCACGCGTTGTCTCACCAGGAGAACGTGCACGACCCGACCTCACTGCGCGGGAGCGTACTGGGAGGTCTTCCATCCGGCGAGGAAATTTTTATGAGCGGCTTGCACCGGCCGATCAGCAGTCGCTGCAGCCGATGTTCATCCACGGCGGCGGTTTCCCTGTCATCTTGTGAGCGGTCCGGGAGAAGACCTTACTGCTCTCACCCTCTTGCGAACCAACCTCGCTCTTTTTCCCGCACAGCGGGCCGTGCTACGATGGCGTCATGTTTTTCGACACCCACACTCATCTCGATGACGTCCGGTATGACAGCGACCGTGATGCCGTGATGGCCCGCGCGCGTGAGGCCGGGGTCGAAGCCTTTGTCACGATCGGCTGTGATCTTTCATCCAGCCGAGCCGCCGTCGCTCTCGCCGATCAATATGATTCAGTCTACGCGGCTATTGGAGTCCATCCCCACGAAGTCCGGCACATCGCCGATGGCTGGTATGACGAACTCCTCCGGCTGGCGCGGCACAAGAAAGTCGTGGCCTATGGGGAAATCGGCCTCGATTATCACTACAACCACTCGTCGCCCAAGGAACAGCGGGACCGGTTCCGCGAGCAGGTGCAACTCGCCCGCGAACTCAAGCTGCCGGTCATCATCCATACGAGGGAAGCGCAAGAGGACACGATCGCGATTTTACGAGAAGAACGGGCGTCGGAAGTCGGCGGGGTGTTTCACTGTTTTTCAGGAGATGCGTGGCTGGCTAAGGACGCGCTCGATCTTGGATTCTATCTGTCGTTTTCCGGCATCGTGACGTTTCAGAACGCAGCCATGTTGCGGGAGATCGCCAAGACCGTTCCTTTGGACCGGCTGTTGATTGAGACGGATTGTCCTTACCTTGCGCCGGTCCCTTATCGCGGGAAACGGAACGAGCCCGCCTATCTCGCCCACGTAGCCGACAAACTCGCGGCGATTCATGGGACTTTGTCTCCGACGGACATCGGATTCCGCACGACTGAAAACGCCAAGCGCCTGTTCAAAACCGCTTAAGCTGATGCTGCCGCCGCCGTTCCGCTTTCGGCAGCTTTCGAGGGTTCCCTTTTTTCTCCGGTCCCCGGCCCCGCCGCTCATCCTCTCCGCTATCCAATTCTTTGTATGGGACCATGCCGCCGGCAGGCTGGCCATACAGCTTGGCCGCAAATTCCCGAGCCTCCAGGATGAACGCGCCGTGCGATCGCGCCACGTGGATGATCTCGCGATCCGAGGTCACCACCGCGCAGTCTCTGCCATAATGGCGCGCCAGCCGTTGGATCACTTGATCGGCCTTTTCTCCGCGCTTGGAATAGATGACGTCGATGCCGCCGTAGCGCTCATGCTGTTCGACCGGTCGGTCATGCCGCCACCCGTCAAACACCACCGTCATGGCATGCTGTCTCCGATGGCGATACGCCGCCAATGATTCCAGTAAGTCCTCACGAGCGGATTCCAGCCTGTCCGAAAGGCCCCACATCGCGCCCAAGAGGTTGTATCCATCAATGATCAGGTGCGTGCTCACAACGTCACCGGCCCCCTCATCCAAGACCGCGAGCGGCGGCTTTTTGTAGGAAAACTTTCCAACTCCTTGACAAGATGAAACGCTTCTGAGAATAGTTGGCTACGCTTCCCCATCAAGCCTCTCATGCGATTTTATAGGGAACATCGTTCCTTTGCCACATGGGTCAAGACGGTCATCATGGGTGTTTGCGCGGTGACCGCCGCCGAGATGACGGCTCCCATCTCCTTGCTCCTTGCCGCGCCGCCGAACGACCGTCCTCCTCCCTCCCGCCCCTTGACGTCCACGAAAACGCCCAAGGTCAAGAGCGCTCCCGCCGCTCTGGCCCCCGCCACCGTCCATAACCTTCGCGCCTGGAGCACGCGGGAGAAAACCAGGTTGGTGCTGGATCTCGATCGGCAGATTCAACCGACCGAGCGTCGCGTGCCGAACCTGGAACAGGTCGTGATTTCGCTTCCCAACGCCGCGATGAGCCGATCCGCCAAGGCCAAGGCCGACAACGGCTCCTTGCCGCCGCTCTTTACCGTCACCCAGGCGGAGGGACCCACCGTTTCCGTCTCGTTTTCCCTCAGCGGACTGCGTGCCTACAAACAATTTACCCTGTCGAATCCCGATCGTCTCGTCATCGACGTCGTCCCTCTGGGCGAATCGCCTTCCGCTCCACCGACTGAAGATCACGCAACGGCGCAGCCCTCGGTCGATCTTCCTCCTCAACCTATTGTTCCTCCGCCGAAGGGCCATACAACCATCGTGATCGATCCCGGTCATGGGGGAAAAGATATGGGAGCGAAGGGCCTTCGGCACACGGAAGAAAAAGACATTACCTTGAAGGTCGGATTGAGTCTCCGCGACTTGTTGAGCAAGCAGCCCAACCTGCGAGTGCTTATGACGAGAGATCGAGACGTGTTCGTCGAACTTGAAGAGCGGGCCAAGTTCGCCAACAGTCATAACGCCGACTTGTTCGTATCCATCCACGTCAACTCGCACCCTTCACATCACGTCAAGGGCGTCGAGATCTACCACTTCGGAGAGGCCAAGGATCAACGAGCGCTTGAAGTGGCGGCGCGCGAGAACGGCACGCCGCTCAACAGCACCGGCGTCGGCTGGGAGTATCTGGTCGCCGACCTGTTGACGACGAAAAAAATCGAGTCTTCGCTCGATCTCGCGTGGACCGCCAAAGAGTCCCTGATCGCGCACATGAGTCGCCGATATTCGATCCACGATCACGGCGTCAAGACCGCTCCTTTTTATGTCCTGCGCTTCACGACCATGCCGAGCATTTTGGCCGAGATCGCCTTTATCTCCAACCCGGACGAAGAACGTTTGCTTCGGCAACCGGCCTACCTCCACGACGTAGCCCTGTCGCTCTACAAGGGAATCACGTCGTTCCTTGCCGCCAATGGAAACGGCGCCCGATGACCGGCACGGACTCATCGGCGGACCTCCATGCCCGTCGTTAAACTGATTCTCGAATATGACGGCTCGGCCTATTCGGGATGGCAGCGCCAACCGGACCGGCCCACGATTCAAGAAGCGGTAGAAACCGCCGTCGAACGCGTCGCCCAAGCCAAAGTGCCGGTCATCGGCGCCGGCAGGACGGACGCGGGCGTCCATGCTCTCGGACAAGTGGCCGGCTTCCGTGTTGAACGGAACCTGACGCCTCGCGATTGGGTCCGGGCGCTCAACGCCCACCTGCCGGACGCGATCACCGTGCTGGCGGCAGAGATCATGCCGGACACGTTCCACGCCCGTTATTCGGCCACCGGGAAACTGTACGAATATCGCATTCTCAATCGATCGGAGCGGCCGGCTCTCGATCGACTGTTTTGTTGGCACATTCGAAAACCGCTGGACGAGGCCGGCATGGGCCGCGCCGCCGCGAGCCTGATCGGAGAACATGATTTCTCCTCGTTCCAAACTCAACCGACCGATAACGACGATCCCGTCTGCCGTCTCAAACGGCTGGCCGTCATCCGAGATGGACACCGGCTCAGAATCGAGGCCTATGCCGACCGGTTTCTCAAACAGATGGTCCGTTCCATCGTCGGCACGTTGGTCGAAGTCGGATTGGGCAAACGTTCGCCAGAAACCGTCGAATTGATTCTGAACGCGCGCGACCGTTCTTCAGCCGGCAGGACCGCGCCGCCAAACGGGCTCTTTCTCGTGCGAGTCGATTATGAAGACGCGTCGGAAACGACGGAACAATAAACCGGAAGGCAGGTGAACGGCGGCAGGTTTCTGCGTTCAACCGGACACTGAACGAAAGGGGGAAGGGGGAAGGAATAAACTCGGCTACATCTGGGCCATCACGAATCGCGGTTTTCCAGTTTCTTACGCAGTTCGATCAGTTCCTGCTCCAAGGCGACAAACCGATCGCTGATGGGGTCCGGAATGTTGGTGTGATCCATCGTTGCATCGGGCAGCCGTTCACCTTGAGACTTGATGATACGAGCCGGCACTCCGATAACAGTCGAGTTGGCCGGGACGTTCTTCAGAACCACGGAATTCGCTCCGATCTTGACGTTGTCGCCGATCTTGATCGCTCCCAGAATCTTGGCGCCCGCGCCAACGACGACGTGATTACCGATCGTGGGATGGCGCTTGCCCCGCTCTTTGCCCGTTCCGCCGAGCGTGACACCCTGAAAGAGAGTGACGTAGTCTCCGATCTCCGCGGTTTCGCCGATGACCACGCCCATGCCGTGGTCGATGAAAAAGCCCGTGCCGATCTTGGCGGAAGGATGGATCTCGATCCCGGTCAGCCAGCGGGCCACCTGTGAAATGAAGCGCGGCAGGAACGGCACGCCGTGCGCCTGAAGCCAGTGGGCGATGCGATAGGCGAGCAGCGCGTGAAATCCGGCGTAGGTCAGCACGACCTCCCAGCGGCTGGTCGCCGCCGGGTCTCGATCGAAAACGGCTTGGAGGTCTTGGCGAATCATTTGCACTGTTTTGCGCATGCCCCATATCCTACGTCGCTCAGGCCGGCACGATCAAACACACCGCGTGGGCGACCATGCTTTCCTCTTTCCCCACCGAATCGAGGCCTTCGCCGCTCTTCACCTTGACATTGACCAAAGCCGGTTCGATCCCCAGCGTCTCGGCCAGTCGTTTCGCCATGGCGGATAAATGACCGGCCAGCCTCGGCGCCTGGGCGACGATGACACTGTCGATATTCGCGACCCGATAGCCCTTGGCCTTGAGTTTATCGGCGACGTCCTCCAAAAGTTTCAAGCTGGAAATATCCTTATAGCG
The DNA here is from genome assembly GCA_024331125.1 of Nitrospira sp. GTDB lineage: Bacteria > Nitrospirota > Nitrospiria > Nitrospirales > Nitrospiraceae > Nitrospira_D. The sequence goes on along the minus strand of JANDJI010000002.1, from coordinate 296,144 downwards.
GGGATCGGAACTGGGAAAATGCCGGCCGAGATCGCCTTCGCCCATGGCGCCCAGCAACGCGTCGCACACCGCGTGCACCAGGACGTCGCTGTCCGAGTGGCCCAGTAATCCTTGGCCGTGGGAAATCTCGATCCCGCCCAAAATCAACTTCCGTCCCGGCCCCAACGGATGCACGTCGTAGCCGTAACCGATTCTCATAGATCTCCTCGTTAAGCGTCACTCATCAATCGCCGATCGTAGGCCAAGATCGAAAGGACGTCCTTCGACGGTTGCCGATCGTCGTTCAGCGGTTAACGTCTCGTCCGCCGCGACGCCAGAATCGCTTCCCCCACGACCATGTCCTCCGGCCTGGTGACCTTGATGTTCTCGCCGCTTCCTTCGACCACCACGACCGGATGCCCTGCCCATTCGAACAAAAACGCGTCGTCGGTGGCATGCACCCCCTCCGCGTGGGCTTTGCGATGGACCGCGAGCAATCGATCGAATCGGAACGCTTGCGGCGTCTGGGCCAGCCAGAGCGGCCGCCGATCGACCGTTCGCTCGACGTAGCCCTGCGCTCCCACCTGCTTGACGGTATCCCTCATCGGCAACGCCACGATCGCGCCGCCCACCCGGCGCGCCGCTTCCACCGCATCGCTCACCATGCGTTCCGTCAAAAACGGACGAACGGCGTCGTGAACCACGACGATCTCCGTTTCATCCGGAACATGTTCAAGGGCGTGCCGGACGGAATCCTGGCGTTCCTTGCCTCCGGCCACCACCTTGGTGATCTTCGTAAAACCGAAACCGGGAATAAGGTGGTTCAGGCAATAATCGAGATCGGCTTGAGGAACCGCCAGGATGATCTGATCGACGACGGATGAGACCTCAAACACGCGCAGCGAATGAACGACCAACGGCTCTCCGCCCAAGGCAAGAAACTGTTTGGGGACGGCGCCGCCCATGCGCAGCCCCTTGCCCGCCGCCGGAACGACGGCAACGACGAGCGAAGCCTCCTTGCTCGGAACGCTCTTTCGATCCGTCCGTCGCGTCGGTTCATCCGCCGACTTCATTCAGCCAACCGCACGAGAGGACCGGATAACCTTCATACGCATCAGCCGGCATACGCATCGGCCAGTCAGGGACGAAGCGTGAGATAAATCGTTCGCCCCTGCCGTTTCAGAAGGAGCAGCACCGCTTGGTCTTTCGGCAACTTGCCGATGATTTTCTCGTACGTTTTGAGCGAGGTCACCGCCTGGCGGTTGACTTCCAAGATGACGTCTCCCTCGCGGACGCCGAGCTCTTCGGCCACGCTTCCCGGCTTCACCCTGACGACGATGACACCGCGCTCGCCGGATTTCAACCCGTATCGTCCGGCCAACTCGTCGTTCAACTCACGGACATCGATCCCGGACAGCACACCGCTGGGAGTCGCTCCCTCGCCCTCGTCGTCGCCGCCCGATTGGGACATCGATTTCGGCTGCTCCGCGATCGTCAATTCCATCGTCTTGGGCTTTTTGTCGCGAATGATCTTGACCGCCACCTTCTTACCCACCGGAGTCTGCGCCACCGCGTTGCGAAGATGCGTGGGGGAATCCATCGGTTTGCCGTCGTACTCGACGATGACATCGCCCCGCTCGAACCCCGCCTTCTTGGCCGGGCTGTCGTCCACCACGTCGCTGACCAACACTCCTTTCGTATCGGCGATGCCGAACTGGGACGCCAACTCCGGCGTCAGGTCTTGAATCGACACGCCCAGCCAGCCCCGTACGACCCTGCCGGTCTGCACGAGCTGCTGCATGATCGATCTGGCCATGTTGCTCGGGACGGCGAACCCGATACCCATGTTCCCGCCGCTCTGACTGAAGATGGCGGTGTTGATGCCCACCAGTTCGCCTTGCACGTTGACGAGGGGCCCCCCTGAATTCCCGGGATTGATCGCTGCGTCGGTCTGGATGAAATCTTCATATTCGGCGATACCCGCGGATCGGCCCAATGCGCTGACGATCCCCATCGTGACTGTTTGAGTCAATCCGAAGGGATTGCCGATCGCCAGCACAAACTCACCGACCTCCAACTTGTCCGAGTCCGCCCACGGCACGACCGGCAACCCCGTCGCGTCGATCTGCACGACCGCAATGTCGGACTTCGGATCGGTCCCGATGAGCTTGGCCTTGAACTCCCGCTTGTCCGACAGGGTCACGCGAATATCTTCCGCCTTCCCGACCACGTGATTGTTGGTGATGATCAACCCGTTCGAATCCACGATGACGCCGGATCCCAATCCCCGTTCTTTCCGCTCTCTCGGCTGCTGCTCGAACCGCCTGAAAAATTCGTCTCCGAAAAATCGGCGGAAGAACGGATCATCAAACGGCGTGGCATGGGGCCCGTCTCCCCGTCCGGTTTTTGTCGCGTAGATGTTCACGACCGCGGGCTTCACTGCCTTGGCGATGTCGACGAACGATTGCCCTCCTCCACCCGGCAGGATCGGCTGCGGCGCCGTCGCGACCGGCCTGGCCATCGGCGCGGACGGGGTGTCGGGAACCGCGTGGCCGGTCGGCATCCAATTGAGATCGGAGGCCACCACAAAGCCGATGATCACCCCCGCCGTAATCAACGCCGCCGCCAGAATCCAGCTTCGGCTTCCCCTCGGAGACTGTCGCTCCGGATTCGGCTGAATCATACCCCCCGTCCTTTCATCGCCCGCCGTCGCTCATTGAACCTTGCCCGCGTAGATATCCATGATCGTATGGAGAAACGCGATCGCCTCGGCTTTCGGTCGCTGGAACGAATTCCGGCCGATGATGCTGCCGAATCCCCCTCCGTCGCGGATCGCCCGTACTTCCTCAAAGACGTTCTTGTCCTCGCTCTTGGCCCCGCCCGAGAAAATCACGATGCGCCTCCCGTTGAACGCGCTTTGCACCACGTGCGCCACCCGCTCCGCCAGCGTCTTGATCGGAATCTGAGCCGACTCATAGACTTTTTTGGCGGCGGCCTGTTCCACGTGCGCGGTCGGCAGCTTGACCTTGATGACGTGGGCGCCGAGCTGCGCCGCGATTTGAGCCGCGTAGGCCACCACGTCGATCGCCGTCTCGCCTTCCTTGCTCAGCGAGGAGCCGCGCGGATAGGACCACACCACCACGGCCAAGCCGTGCTCCTTGGCCTCGGCGGCGATCTCCCGCAACTGTTGGTACATGGTGTTGCAATGGGCGGAGCCTGGATAGATCGTAAAGCCCACCGCGGAGCAGCCCAACCGAAGAGCGTCCTTGACGCCGCCGGTCACGGAGGGAAGCGGGTCTTTGTCCTCGTGCAGGACGTCATGATTGTTCAGTTTGAGAATCAACGGAATCTGCCCCGCGAAGTCCGCCGCGCCGGCTTCCAAGAAGCCCAGCGGCGCCGCGTACGCGTTACAGCCGGCGTCAAGAGCGAGTTGAAAGTGATAGTGCGGATGATAGCCGGGAGGATTGGGCGCGAAACTTCTCGCCGGCCCATGTTCGAAACCTTGGTCGACCGGCAAAATCACCAGCTTGCCCGTGCCTCCGAGCTTGCCCGATCGCAACATGCGGGCGAGATTGGTTTTCGTGCCGGCATTGTCGCTGCCGTACCAACTTAAGATCTCCTGCACCCGGTCTCCCATAAGAATGTCCTCCTCCGTCAACCTACCATAAAAAATACGCCTATGCCCTCCCTTGAATGAAGGATTCCGCCTCTTCGACGTCAAGGCGACTCCCGATGATCAAGGGCACTCGCTGATGCAAGGTCTTGGGCTCTATCTCCAAAATTCGCGCCATCCCCGTGGACGCTTTTCCGCCGGCCTGTTCGACGATCAACGCCAACGGATTTGCTTCGTACAAAAGCCGAAGCTTTCCTTCCGGCTTGTCCACCTCTCCGGGATACAGATAGATTCCCCCGCCGAGCAACAGCCGATGGACGTCGGCGACCAAACAACCCGAATAGCGGCTGCTATAGGGACGGCCTGTCGCCTTGTCGTTGACTTTCAGCGACTCCACGTATCGCTTCACGCCGGGCTGCCACCGGTGAACGTTTCCCTCGTTGGCCGCGTACACCCTGCCCCGGTCCGGCATCGTGATCCGATCGTGCGATAATAAGTATTCGCCGGTATCGGGATCGAGCGTGAACCCGTAGACTCCTTGCCCCAGCGTGAACACCAACATGGTGCTCGAACCATAGAGGAGATAGCCGGCCGCAATTTGTTCCGTTCCCGGTCGAAGCAGATCGTCTTCCCGAGGCGACCGATCGGCGCGGCCGTGCTTGAGTACGGAAAAAATGGCTCCGAGGGGCATGTTATTGTCCGTATTGGAAGATCCGTCCAGCGGGTCGAAGAGCAACAGATATTTGCCCCGCGGCCAATTCTCCTGCAACATGAGCGGCCGCTCCATTTCCTCCGACGCCACGGCGCAGACGCACCCGCTGCGGAGAAACACCTTGACGAAATCGTCATTGGCAATCTCGTCCAATTTTTTGACGGCCTCGCCCTGGACGTTCGTCCCGCCGGTCGTGCCTAGAATCGGAATGAGTCCCGCGCGTCGAAGATCATGCGCGATCAACTTTCCGACCAAACCGATCTGCGTTAGGAGCGTCGAAAACTCGCCGGTCGCGTCCTGATATGCGGCTTGGCCGCGAATGATAAATTGGCTTAATGTAAGGGGAAATTCTCTCATGACGGCTCACAGTATAGCGGGTTTGCGTCCGGTGAACAACAGCCTCTCGTCAGCCTTCTCTTCGCGAAAGGGCTCGTCTATTTCCCGGGACCGCCCCCCGAGAATTCATCCACAAGGTCGGCGACGATCGATCCTAAAACAACCTTCGCCCTCATGCGCAGAGGGGTGCGGCGTGCATCGGTCGTGAGCCACACGCGGATGTTTCCTTGATTCATAAACAGTCCGTGAAACGGCATGATCACCAGCAGTCTGGCGGTTTCCGCGCTGCCCCATCGCCCCTTGATGACTTCGATCTCCTCGACCCTGACCTCGACCGGCCTGTTCTTCTTGTCGTGATAGACGTTCATCGTCAAAGACGAGCCGGGCGTCAACGGCAACACGCTCCTCGTGTAATACAGGCATGAAATAATGTCCTGCGTGCCGGTCGGAATCGGCAACGTTTCGGTCGTTCCTCCCCTCACCGCCGTCACTGTTCCTTCCCGCTGATGAAACACGTACTCGATGTCCTCTTTTCTTTTTCCCTCCCGCCGCCGAAACGTCATGTGCGCCGGAACGAGCGAGGGGAGATCGATTTCGGATTCGACGCGGTTGTCGACGGGGAAAATCCTGGTCAGGATCGGTCTGGATCGGGCGGTCCCCACCAATTTCGCGAGCGCGCCGTCCGCAGCCCGATCAAGGGCGCTGATTTCCATGACGGCGACGGCGGCATTGATATTGAGCCATGAGACTTCATACGTCAGTCGCTCACCCACCTGGAACGGATGTTTTCCGCCTGACGAGAAGCCGTCTCCAGCCTGCGCCGGCCACGAGCAACACAGAACCAGCAGGACCGCCACCGGTTCCCTTCGCATGAAGACTCCCCCACGGGTGAGAAGATCATTCAAGCCGTTTTGCCTAACAGCCGAGCATCCGTCTCGCGAAAGTCAATTCGTCCTCGATGAAGGAACGAATGGCGTCGAGCTTCGCCGGGGAGACCGCCTCAAACCGCAGCACCAGCGCCGGCTGGGTATTGGAAGCCCTGATCAGTCCCCACCCCTCGTCGAAGATCGCTCGAACTCCGTCAATGGTGATAAGCTCCCGGAGCCTGAGACCATCGGACAGGCTTGCTTGCCGACCCTTGAGATGCCCTTCGAGATACCCTTCACACCGTGTTTGGATCGACCGAACCACCTCGAATTTGATCGCATCGGGCAAGTCCACGCGGATCTCGGGCGTCACCACCGTTCGAGGGAGATCGGCGACCAACGCCGAGAGCGGCTTCTTTCGTTTCGCCAGGATTTCGACGAGTCGGCACGAGGCATACACGGCATCGTCGTACCCGAAGTACCGATCGGCGAAAAACATGTGCCCGGACATCTCGCCGGCCAACACCGCCGATTCCTCCTTCATCTTGGCCTTGATCAACGAATGGCCGGTCTTCCACATGATCGGACGCCCGCCCCGCTTGGCGACATCATCGTAGAGGCTTTGCGAGGCCTTGACCTCCGAGATGATCGTCGCCCCAGGTTTCTCGGCCAAAATCTCGCGCGAATACAGAACCAAGAGCTTGTCTCCCCACAAGACCTCGCCGCGCTCGTCCACCGCGCCGATCCGGTCCGCGTCGCCGTCATACCCGATTCCGACATCCGCGCCGCATTGTTTGACCGCCTGCATCAGATCCGACAGATTTTCCAACACCGTGGGGTCGGGATGATGGTTGGGAAAGCGTCCGTCCAGATCGCCGTGCAACGTCGTGACCTTGCATCCCAACAGTTTCAGCGCCTGCTCGGCCACGAGAGAGGCGGCGCCGTTGCCGCAATCGATCACGACGTGCAAATGACTCGCGTCCACTGTCTCAAAGCTCCGGCGAAGATAGGCCAGATAATCCGGAATGATCTCGCGCTCGACCAGTCGTCCGGCGCCGGAAACGAAGGCGCCCCCTTCCATCACACGCCGCAACTCTTGAATTTCCTCGCCGTGAATCGCCCCCTTGCCCACGCAGATCTTGAACCCATTGTACTCGGCGGCGTTGTGGCTCCCCGTGATCATGATTCCTCCGCCGACCGGCAACGTGAACAGCGAAAAATAGACGAGCGGCGACGTGCAGACGCCGATGTCAACGACATCTAACCCGCCGGCGAGCAGACCTTGAAGCAAGGCTCGGTGAAGCGCAGGTGAACTGGTCCTCCCATCTCTGCCAAGGCTGATCGCCGTCACGCCCTTTTCTCTGACATAGGTCGCGTACGCGCGCCCCAACCGTTCGGCGACGTCCTCGGTCAACTCCTGACCGACGATGCCGCGCAGATCATATTCGCGAAAGAGTCCCATCTCCTTCGTTCCTCATCATGGAGAACCGGCACGGGGCCGCTGTCATCGCCGAGAGTGGAGCTACGAACGTTCCATCTTTCTTCCATAATCATCCTGAAACCGCACGATATCGTCTTCTCCGAGATAGGGCCCGTTCTGCACCTCGATGATGTGGAGCGTCTCATGGCCGGGATTCTCCAATCGATGGGGCGTCTTGACCGGTATCGCCGTGCTCTGTCCGACCCCCAGCTCGAATACCTCTTCACCTCTCGTCACACGAGCCCTGCCGGCGATCACCACCCAATGTTCACTGCGCTTGTGATGCAATTGCAGCGACAGCCGGCCTCCCGGATTGACGGTGACCCGCTTGACCTTGAAGCCGAACCCCTCTTCCAACACCGTGTAGGACCCCCATGGCCGCTGAACCGTCAGGTGCTCCAGGTGCTCCGGCGCCTGTTGCCGTTTGAGAACTTCGACGATTTTTTTGACGTCCTGCGCCCGCGCCTTGGGGCACACGAGCGTCGCGTCCGGCGTGTCCACGACCACCATGTCTTTTAATCCGATCGTCGCCACCACTCGACGATCGGCATACACGATCGAGTCGGCGCTGTCGAGATCGACGACTCGCCCGTTCAGAATGTTCCCGGCCTTATTTTTCACCGCCACTTCATCCAAGCTGCCCCAACTGCCGACGTCGGACCAGCGGAACGAGACCGGCACCATTGCCGCCTTCGATGATCGTTCCATCACGCCGTTGTCGATCGAAACAGATGCCGCGCCGCGATACACTTCATCAACCGAAGAGGCCGGCGCGCCGGACGCCTTCAGTTGCCGAATCCGATCCATCACCTCCGCGAGGGCCGGTTGATGCCGGCGGATTTCCTCGAGAATCGTCGAGGCCTTCCAGACGAACATCCCGCTGTTCCAATAATAGGAACCGGCCTTGAGATACCGGGCGGCCTTGGCGGCATCAGGCTTCTCCACGAATTGACGGACGCGATAGCCGCGAAGCTTTCCCAATCTGCCCAACACCGTCTTATCATCCGGTTTGATGTAGCCGTAGCCGGTTTCCGGCCTGATCGGCTTGATTCCGAACGTGACCAGATAGTCCTCTTCGGCCAGTCCGGCCGCCAGCATGACCGCCGATTCAAATTCCCGCTGTCCCGTCACCACATGGTCGGCCGGCACGACCAACATCAGACCGTCAGGGTTGCGCGCCAGAATCTCGATCGCGGCCAATGCGATCGCGGGCGCCGTATTCCGACCCTCGGGCTCCAGCACATAATTGTCCTTCATGTCGTCTTTCCAGTCGGCCAATTGGACACGAATCAATTCGGCCTGGGGGCCGTTGGTGGAAATCAGCACGTTATGCGCCGGAGCGCATCCGAGCACGCGCCGCATGGTTTGCCGAATCAGCGTGTCCTCCCCGCCGATCCGCAACAATTGTTTGGGAAACAGATGCCGACTTAACGGCCAAAATCTCGTTCCACTGCCGCCCGCCATGATGACCGGGTACAGGCGGAACTTACAGTCGTTTCCTTGAGTCCGTGCCCCGCGAATTGCCATGCTTCACTCCGTCCAGAGGGTGCTGTGCCTCTAAGATCATCTCGACGACTTCTCTGACCGCTCCTTCGCCGCCCTTCTTGCGGCACACATAATCGACCGCCCGCAACACCTGGGGCATCCCATCGGCTGGTGACGCGGAAAACCCCACGGCCTTGAGCGCTTCCAGATCGTTCACATCATCGCCGATATAGGCCACCTGTCCAAGCGTCAGGCCATAGCGGGATGCCATGTCTCGGATCATGGACAATTTGTCCATCACGCCCTGGTGCACCTCCGGGATCGTGAGCTTTTCAGCCCGGCGCGCGACCAATCGTGTCCGTTCCTGCGTCACGATCGCCGTGATAAGACCGGCTTTTTGAAGCAGCTTGATCCCCATGCCGTCGCGCGTGTTGAACTTCTTCCATTCGTCGCCGGACTCCGAATAATACATGCCCGCGTCGGTCAAGACTCCGTCCACATCCGTGGCGAACAGGCGGATGCGTCGGAGACGAGCCTTGACAAGGCGGCTGTCGGTTACACGCGATCGAGTCGACGTTCTCGGGCTTGTTTTTTTATTCATCTCGATCCGATCGACCGCATCACGACACAATTGAATCTCGAAGCTTCTCTTCTTGCTCTCTCACAGAGAGGATTCGACGAATCTTCCCACGGCACCCACATACTCGTCGAAGTCGCCGAGCCTCTCCTGCAAAATCCGATAAACCTCCCGATCTTCAACTTTCCAATACAGATGAACCAGAAGATTGCGAAAACGGGCCATTTTGCCCATTCGAATTTTCAGGTCTTCTTCCAATACACCCAATTCGCCGAGAATCTTCATACAGTCGGCATAATCTTCCGGGCTTCGCCCGCCTTGCTTGGCCACCACATGGCCACAGATGTCGAGCGCGGCTTCCGTGGCCACAATCAGCAGATACTTGGCGCTATTGACCGTTTTTGCGTCAGAGAGAAACGTCGCCTCTCCCAATTTCCCAAGCTCATGCAATTGGCGACAGGCATCTCGTAGGTGCCCCGCAAGCTCGCGGAGGCGGTCCACATTAACGTCGGCCACCGAGCGCCTCTCTCAAATACCGTCGGGCGAAGGGTGCAAAATCGCAATATTCATCCCACGTTCTGGCGCGAAACTCGTCGAGGAACTCTTTATCGCGCACAAACAGAACCGTTCCGTTCAAAGCATGGTACCGGAAACCGACCGGCGCATCATTCAGGAGGCGAACATCCACGGGCAACCCGACGATGTCGGTCCACCGAACTCCCCGCTCCAACTCATAGTCACGAAACGATTCCCGGTGAACGATTTCAGGCTCAAGGTACAGGGCCACATCCACATCCCGAAACGGACCGCCTGCCGGGAAAGACCCGTGCAGCAAGGCAAAGAGCACTTCCGGTCTGTTCTCGATCAACGTTCTCAATTGCCTGATCAGGCGATCCCGCTGTTCAACCGAGACGATCCTCGGCTTGGAATGGACCATGGATTCCCCGTTTCCGCCCGTCCGTTTGCCGCCGACACGACGATCTTACTGGAAAACCCGTTCCACGCCAACCGAGAGCCGCAAACCCTGTTTCTCCATCTCATGGCTCTGCCGATACAAGAAACCGTTCCCCTTTTCCCCCTGCCTCTGCTCAGCGAGCTAAAGGCCACCGGCCTCCTACTGCCGATCCCACAGTTGCCGCAACACATGCCGGACACCATCGCGCCAATCCGGAAGGATCAGATGAAAGGTGCCGCGAAACTTGCTCGTGTCAAGACGAGAGTTGGCCGGCCGCTTGGCCGCCGTCGGATAGTCGGACGAGGGAATCGCCTCGATCGCATTGGGAGAGAGTGTGAGGGATTGACCGGCCGCCATTGCCTCCCCCACGACAAACCTTGCATAGTCGCACCAATTCGTTTCTCCTCCGGCCACAAGGTGATACAGCCCATACTGAAACTGCCCCTCACCCTTGTGCCGCCACGCACGAATGAGATGGGCCGTCACATCGGCCAGCAGCGCGGCGGAAGTGGGAGCCCCCCATTGATCGGCCACGACCTTCAGCCGGTCTCGTTCCGCCGCCAGCCGAAGAATGGTCTTGGCGAAATTGGCGCCGTGCGCCCCCACGACCCAACTGGTGCGAAGGATCAGATGACGAGTCGTGGCCCGTTGCAATGTCAGTTCGCCCTCTCGCTTGCTTTGACCATAGACGTTTTGCGGTCGCGCTTCATCTTCCTCGATATAGAACCCAGGCTTTTCACCGTCGAAGACATAATCCGTCGAATAATGGATGACGAGCGCGCCGAGTTTGTCCGCTTCTTCTCCAATGACTCTCGGCGCCATCGCATTGACGGCATGGGCCACATCCGGTTCGGACTCCGCTCGATCCACGGCGGTGTAGGCGGCGGGATTGACGATGACATCCGGTTGAACCCGACGCACAAGCTCCCGAATGGAAGACTCTTTCGTCAAGTCACAGTCTTCTTGATCGACGGCGCAGACCTCCCCCAACGGCGCCAGCGCCCGCCCTAACTCAAACCCCACCTGGCCGTTCTTGCCGGTCAATAAAATTTTCATGCCGATCCCCATGCTCGCATGATCGCGCCGTTATCGCTGGCAGTCATGAATCGCGGGCATCGACGTTTCGCTTGCTTCAACCAGGGACCGATTTTGGGGAGGAAACAACTATGAAACACGCTCTGAAATCAGCGGATGAAAACTGGGGACGAGTCGTTTTAAATCTTGCAGCACCTCGTCATCCTCACAGTCCGACAACTTGTCAGGCAACTCTTTGATCCACGCATCGAGATCTTCCGCCGGCAATACACCGCCGACCGCGCGATGAATCTTCGGATGGGAAGTGGGCACGACCTGTTCACCGGCTTCGAACAGTTCTTCATAGAGTTTTTCTCCGGGCCGCAGACCGGTGTAGACGATCTGAATATCTTTGCCCGGCACCAGGCCGGACAGCACGATCATGTTCCGCGCCAAGTCGGCCACTTTGATCTGCTCCCCCATGTCGAGCACGAACACCTCGCCCCCCTGCCCCATGACACTGGCTTGCAGAACAAGCTGGACGGCTTCCGGAATCGTCATGAAAAATCTCCGGATCTCCGGGTCCGTTACGGTCACCGGCCCTCCCTTGCGAATCTGCTCGGCAAACAACGGCACGACACTGCCGTTGCTCCCCAACACGTTTCCGAATCGCACGACCGTGAACACTGTCTGGCCCAGACCATTCAGATTTCGCACCAGATGTTCGGCGATCCGCTTGGTTACTCCCATGACGCTCGACGGATTGACCGCCTTGTCGGTCGAGATGAGCACGAACCGCTCGACGCCCGCCTTCAGCGACTCTTCGGCCACCACGCGAGTCCCGATAACATTGTTCCGAACCGCCTCTTTAGGATTGAGCTCCATCAACGGCACATGTTTGTGTGCCGCCGCATGAAACACGAGGTCGGGCTTCGTCTGGCGGAAGACTTCGGCCACCCGATCCGGCATGGTGACATCCGCCACTATCGGGAGGACCCCAACTTGCGGAAAGGCCGCGCGCAGTTCCAGCAGTAACGCATGGAGCGCATTTTCATACCGCTCGAACAGAACTAATGATTCCGGCCGATATTGCGCGATTTGCCGGCACAACTCCGAACCGATCGATCCCCCGGCGCCGGTCACCAGCACGGTTTTCCCCTCTACCAATGGATGCAGCTCTTGACAGTCGGTCCGTATCGGCTCCCGTTGCAACAGATCTTCAAGGCTCATCGGTCGAACCTGTTGGAGCAGGACCGGGTCGCCAAGGAGCCGTTTGACACTGGGCAAAATCTTGATCGGCGCCGTGCAGCCTTCGGACGCGGCGAGAATCTTCTGTTTGACGTGGGTGGGCGCCGACGGAATCGCCACGATGATCTCCTGGGCTCCCACGCGATCCGCCACAGCTTTGACGTCCGCCGTGGTACCCAACACAGGGATACCGTGGATGCGCATCTTCCGCTTCACCGAATCATCGTCCAGAAACGCGACCGGACGGCAGTGATAGTCCGGGTCGGAGAGCATGGCGCGTGCCAACTGCTCGCCCGCGTTGCCGGCACCGACGATCAAGACACGCCTGGCGGTCGGACCAACGATCTGAAGCCATTCACGGAACCATCGTACGGCCAGTCTGATGCCGGCCAAATAGAGCCCGCTCAACAGCCCGGTGAGAATAATGACCGAGCGGGGATACTCTTTGACTCCCAATAGGAGATGGACCACTCCATAAAAGACCGCCGAGCCGGCGAGCGAGGCCCAGAGAATCCTCCCCAAGTCGTGCAGCCCCACATAACGCCACAGGCCCCGTTGAATGCCGAACACCCACAGCCCCGCGCCGAAGGTCAACAGGACGACGGGCAAGTAGTGCCACATCACCGTCCGGTATTGGGGCGGAATATCGGCGTCGAATCGCAACAGGAACGCGGTGAGATTCGCCGCCAGGATCAAGCTCAATTGCGTGCCGATCACGATCAGCGAACGATGGTCCAGCAGCAGGCTTCCGTATCGTCCGGCTACGGCATGGAACAGTTTGACGGCGACCTGTCTCATGCGCGACCCAAGATGATGGACAACGGCGCTCTTCGCTCAGGGAGCTTCATTGAAAGCATCGATCGAACCGCGTCAATGACGGAAGCGGCCGGCAATTGTTGAAGGCACTCGCTCAGGCTGTCAATGTGCCGATTGCAGCCCTCGGCGTAACAGGGCACGCAGTCACCTTCTCCCTGGAGGAGCAAGACATTGCCCTGCCGTTGGGTCCCCCTCGTGTTCCAGGGACTGTCGCCGGTAAGGGGGTGATCCTTGGGCCACGGCCCCCATTTGACCGGATTGGAAGGTCCGAACAGCACGACCGTCGGCACACCGACCGCCGCCGCCATGTGACTCACTGCCGTATCGGTTCCCACATACACCGCCGCGCGGCTCAAGAGACAACCCAGCGCCGGAAGACCGAGTCGACCGGCGAGATTGACGGAGCCTTCCGGCAAGCGCCGCGTCACGTCCTCGCAATAGGCCAGCTCCTCCAGTGTATTCCCTCCCGTGACAATCACCGTCAGTCCTTGCTCATTCAACCATGCTCCGACGGCAGTCCATCCGGCTACCGTCCACATCTTATAGGCAAATTTCGGAGAGACATGGAGGACAGCGTACCGACCGTCACCGGCGGAGCAGAACGGGCGAACCTGCTCTTCATCCTCCGTTCTCCACTCCACAATCGGCGTGGCATGCGGTTTGAGGCCCAAGGATTCCACAAGACGAAGGTTCATGGCCACCGTGTGGACGTTGCGATTGTCAAATGGAATCCACCGGTCAAGCAGGCGCCGTTTCCACCAGGACTTGTTGTCGGGCAGCAGCGTTCCCACCCGATATCGTCCGGCGACCCACGCATACAAGGTCGGGCGGTCCCCCGCCAAAACCGACAAGGCCAGATCGTACCGGCGCCAGAGAGACCGCAACAACCTCGCCTGGGCAACAGTCGTCGGACGTTCGGCGACCGTCCAGACCCGATCAATGTCGGGATTGGCCGAGATCACGTCTTCAGTCCCTTCAAAGACCAACATATCGATCGCGGCGGTTGGATAAGCAGTCTTGATGGACCGGACGACGGGCGTCGCCAGCAACACGTCGCCGATGCGGCGTGTACAGATCACCAGGGCATGGGCAAGAGGGCCGATCACTCACACCTTTCTCAAGAACGCCAGCATGTCGTGGCCCTTGTGGCACCACATGGCCGGCACGTTTAACACTTCGGCCACAATTTTCAATGTCCGGTACACCACGTGGGATGCTTGAAACGACTCCGCGAACCGCACGCGCTTGGTCTCCAGCCGTTCAATCCGAAATCCACAGCGGCCGGCCAATCGTTCCAGCGAACGGGGCGTAAAAAAGCTGATATGCCCCCCGTAGCGCTCCATGTGAAAATAATCCCAGCGCTCGCGCATGACCGAGACGGTCCAACTGTCGGCATTGCCGGTCCCGATCACCAGGATTCCACCGGGCACCAAGATATTCCAGATTTCTTTCACCACGTCAATCGGCCGACGGAGGTGCTCGATCACTTCCATCATGGTCACGGCTTGAAATCGCTCGGCCGGATACCGAGCCTCGTTCAACGTCCCGGCAAACACCGTCAACCCGGCCGCCTGCGCCGCCTCTGCCGCCCGTTGTGCCGGTTCCACGCCTTCGACCTCGATCCCTTCCTTCTTCGCACTGAGCAGCAATACTCCGCTGGAGCACCCGACGTCGAGCATACGAAACGGCGCACCCGACCCAAGATCAAGCAGTTCACGCACCCGTGCGAACAACCGCCTGGCCCGCTGATCATGACGCCTCTGCGAGAGCGGGCTCGGCAACGTGCCGGTTTCCGTGTCGAATTTGGCGAGCGCCGCGAGGTAGTCGGTTTCCTCGATCTGGCTCACGAGGTGCCCACATGCCGTGCAAACCAGCAACCGGCCCTCGGGCATGACGATGTCGGTCTCTCGGAATCCTGTGTCACAACCGGCCGGGCATGAGGTAATCAAGAGCATAGCCACCTTACTTCATGCAGCCTGATAACGATCCATTCCCTTGACCGAGCGAACCCGATCCGACTGGAGCAGCACCTCCAACCGTGCCCGGTTTTCCGGCAACGACGAACGATCCTGTTCCGGATGCCAGAGGTGAAATACCGGCGCCGCGAACCGGGCGCTTTTATGTTTGACGTCAGCGTGAAGCAACCGGATCACCAGATCGGAGTCCTCAAGTCCCCAGCCTTCGTACACTTCGTCTAAGCCGTTGACGCGAGCCAAATCATGTCGCCAAACGGAGAGATTGCAGGTCTTAATCCCTTCCCATCGATTCGGCGCCAACTTGCGAAACGGCCAATCAGGCAGCCTCAGCAACGGCAGCAGCCGATTGACCTCTCGTTTCATCCACTGGCCCGCCCAATCGGTCCATCCCCATTGATGGATCGGCAGATGCTCGCGCAACACCCGCTTGGTCAAAGTCTCGCCCAGCAAGACGCGGTTGGAACCCAAAAAATAACCGGCCTCGGCCAGGGATTTGTGGGCTTCGACAAACCGGCGGGACGGCACACAATCTCCGTCGGTAAAAACAATGTACTCCGCGTCCGTCGTCGCGACCGCCCGATTGCGGATTGCCGCGGCGCGAAATCCTTGGTCTTCGTGCCAGACGTGCGTGAGCGGCACGGTCCCGCGCCGTTGGAACGAACGGATGACCGCCGCCGTCTCATCGGTCGAACCGTCATCCGCCACGACGAGCACAAAGTCTTGATCACTTTGATGGGAATACCCCTCCAACACACAGGCTAGAGCATCGGGACGATTGTACGTCGTAACGATGACCGCCGTTTTCATTCTCGATCTTCATTCTGAAGAGGGGGATCCGGTCGCCGCAGGGGCGGTTGCTTGGGAATCGCCCACTGTTCTTGTCGCTCAAATCGCTTCGCATATCGGTAAAAGGTGCCTTCGAAATTGCCGAAGGCGATGACGAAGCCGGGCCAGCCGTCCAACAATCCCCGCTTGGCGAAGTAATGTTTGAGAAATGACCAGCTCGCATGCCAAAGGGCCGCTCCCATGGACACTCGCTTGCCATCCAGCTTCTGAGCGCCAAGCGTGGAGTACCGATTGGCCTTTTTGACCACCTCTTCAAAGTCCCGAAACGGAATCTGCCAGATGGCGTGGCGCAGCCGGCCGACCGGCTTGTCGGTCAACAGTTCATAGCCTTCGTGGACGGGCAACTCCGTGTATCTCATGGCACCTTTCCGGAACAACTGCGGCTGACGAAAATTGGGATACCACCCCGAATGTTTGATCCAGCGGCCCATGAAATAATTCCGGCGCGGCACGAGATACACATCGTGAGCCGGTGTTCCGGACAGCAGCGTCAAAATTTCGTCTCGCACTTCTGGAGTGCACATCTCATCCGTGTCCAGGCTGAAGATCCATTCATGCTGACAGGCCTCGACCGCCCGGTTGCGTAAATGCCCAAACCCTTGAAAGGGAATTTGGACGACCTTGGCCCCGAGCGCCTGTGCAATGTTGTCGGTGCCGTCCGTGCTGTTTGAGTCGGCCACCACCACTTCATCGGCCCAGAGAACGCTGTTCACCGCGTCGGCGATCTTGCCCGCTTCGTTGTAGGCGATGATATAGACGGAAATTTTCAACGCTCTTCCTTCGTCATAACAGTTCCTTAGTCCCTTCGCCGGCCAGCGCCATACTGAGGACCCATGCGAACAAGAGTCCCTCGGTGTGATCCAACAGCAGCGAATTGAAGAGGCAGCCCACGGCCATGGCGACCACGATACCTTGCCTCAATTCTCCGTACAAACCTGCATTGGAATGCCGAGACTCCCACCAAAGCCTTCCGAATACGGCAAGCAGTAAAACCGAGCCGATGATCCCCAATTCCGCCGCCGTCAGCAAATACTGGTTATGGGGGTGCGCCGGTCTTACCGCTTCGGGATCGGTAACCGTCGAACGATACGCCTCGGCAAAACTTCCCGTCCCGACCCCCACGAAAGGATGCACGGCAATCAACCGGATCGTGTTCTTGTACCATTCCATACGAAGTCCGACGGAAGAGCTTTCAGGAGCCACTGTCTCGACCTGCGCCCGTTCCATTTCCATAACCGTCTTCTCCATACGTTTTTGAAACACGGGAGACACTGCATAGGAAAAGGCAAGCAGAAACACGACTGCTGTCGCCCCCATAAACAAGCCACGGACTCCCAAACGACGTTGCCCCCACAACACAATCAATACGCTTAGAATGGCCTGCCCGGTCCTCCCCTGCACCAGCATAAACACATCAACGACCGCACCGAGCGCCAATAGACCTAATCCGTACCGTTGCCAGAGCACGTGCCGCCTGACCGCGATCTCCGCAAAAACGAACGCGGCAAAGGCCATCAAGATATTATGGGTGATTTGCCGCTTAAACACCGTCGCGTTGCTCGAATCTCCCTGAAGCCAAGTAGTTTTGGGAACCCATCCGGTAGCCAACCCCAGCGAGATCATAAGAGTGAGCCCCATACTGATACCGAACGCCCAGAGGCCGCGCTCGCGCACAGCCGGATCGCGAAAGAGGGGAACAAACATCAAAGGAAACAACAAATCATCGTATTTCCTGAGGTATCGGACCCTTTCGCCAAACGGAATGAGGCCATGCGCCGTCCCCAAGCCGATCAGAACGAATAAACCGGGCAGCAGCAGCACAAACCCATTCTCGCGGGCAATCTTGGGTAATTCATTAAAGCCCCCGCTGACGATCCAGGCGGCAATGGTGATGACCAAAAGGATTCCATCGAGACTGGTGGAGATTGGAATGCTGAATCCTAAGGCCACGACCCCCCACCCGGCAACCGCACGCGCGCGTGTTTGAACGTTCTTCCACGATAACATGCCTACTTGACCGCAAACGCGATGAGTGATTTTCGCAGCGAAGGTACCAAATCTTTCAGGGCGGTCCCGATGGATTTGAACCGCTCCACTCCTTCACGATACCGTCTGGATTTAAGGAACCGCACGTCCACGTTGCGAAATCCTGAGACCTTCAGCAAGGTGGTGAGATCCTCTTGAGTGAATTCGCGGTTGTGGCGGCGGGGGAAAAAAGACATCCCTTTGTAGAGAATCGGCGTGGCGTGCAGATAGTGCTCCTCGTAGTCGTACGTGATATGTTTCCCGCGCAACATCCGGCTGCGATTTCGAAAGCTCACGGCGTTCGGCACGTCAACTTCCACGATACCGCCCGGTCTCAAAACTCGGTAGATCTCCTTCATCGCCGGGAGATGCGAATGGGTGAAATGTTCCAAGACCTGGCAACAAACCACCGCGTCGAACGATGCATCGGGATAGGGAATGGGATCAACTTCTACATTGCAGAGCGCAAATGCAATCCCTTTGCCATAGATATCCGGATGGACCGACACCTGATCCTGAACATCGAGAGCATGACACTCATGTCCAAGTTCCCGCAGCAAAGCCAGAAGAAGTCCATGACCCGCCCCTACATCCAGTATCCGAGGGGCTTCTCGCAGCGCCACGGCGATATCACAGAACCGGTCGATGCTCCCTGCGAACACATCTTCAAGTTCCGCGTCACCCCTGTGAAACAGCCGGCCTTCGTCGCGCAACCGAACGGCCCACCGCAATACATCCCTTTTGTTGCCTAGAGGGGGAGATGATCTGCGCTCCCAATGGCGAACGTCAATCTCCTCCTTCTCCGGACGGGGTGGCATGTGATTTTCCTCCACCACGCACTCTCTACGTTGACAGCCGGCGTTCGATCATCGACACGGACTGAGCGAAACCGAGAAATGCCAACGCCCAGATTCCCACAATTCCCAATCGTATGCCATCCGATGCCTGTTGAAATCCCAGCGCGCTGAATCCGCACAACACCATCACGCCATATTCGGCCAAAGCGGTCTTGCGATGGCCCCATCCGGCCAGCACCAATCGCTGATAAAAGTGCGATCGGTGAGCTTGCCAGACCTTTTCGCCGCGTATGAGGCGTTTCACCAGTGTGACCGACGCATCAACAATGAAAGGCGAAAACACCAACAGCGGAACACCCAGCGACCAGGTCCCGTTTTTCCACCCGATCAGCCCTAGACCAGCCGCGAGAAAGCCCAACGTTGTCGAGCCGGCATCGCCCAGAAAAATGCGAGCCGGAGGAAAATTAAACCACAAAAAGGCTCCCGCCGCCGCCGCAATCGACAGACTCACGAACATGAGCGAATGGTCGCCGGCCGGCCATGCCGCCATCGCCAAAAACCCAAATCCGAAAAGCGCCATGCCCCCGGCCAAGCCATCCATGCCGTCCATGAAGTTGTAGAGGTTGATCGTCCACACCACGGTGATGATCGCCACGATCCCCCATCCCCATCCAAGGTCCTCGACCAGGAGCCTGCCGACCAGCCCCCCCGCTGCGAGCACATGAACGACCAGCCGACCCACCACCGGCAGCCCGACCAGATCATCAACAAAGGAGACCGCGACCAAAACGGCGGCGCCGATCCACAACGGCCACCACTCACCCGGTGAGACCGACAACGCACCGACGGCAATGCCCACCGCCACCCCGATGCCGCCGGTTCTCGGAACCGGCCGCTGGTGCAACGAACGCTCGTTGGGATGATCGAGAGCCCGACCGGAAAACCAGCGAAGCGACAGGAGCACGGCCATCCACGTCACGACGAATGAACTGAGAGGGACCAGGTATGCATAGGGGGATGATGCCATCATGAACGTTGTTTGATCTTGACCGCGAACGGAAAGATAGGCCGATGCAACCCAAGACCCATGAGACCTATTCCGGTCATGGCCGGTCGATCAGGTCCGGATGGGCTTGAAGCCAACGAAGCAGCCCCGAAAGCACATCCTCAATATCGGCCAGACGAGAGGATCGAATGTGAAACAATTCTTGTACGATTCAGCCGCCGCAACGGTCCGCGGATCACCGAGAAATGAGTCCGTGTCGTCGCCGGGGAGGGACCGGAGCCCCTCCACCATCCGCCGTACCCACGTCGCTCGATCTGCGATAATCGTCGCGCGGATCTGTGAACGTGTCACGTCGCTGCCTCGGCAAGCACACTTCGCACCCGTTCCCGCTCAAAAGGAATCAAATCCGCCGCCCGGCGCAGCACGAACAATTCATACTCCGCGATTCGATCCGGATCGTCTTCGTACAACAGCTCGCCACGAACGATCTCCAGGGCCAAAAATGGCGGCGCTTCCGTCAAGCTGACAAGATCGACCCGGCCGACGCCAAACGCATCCTCTAATTCAGCCATCAACCGAACCTTCGCGACCGGATCAAGGGAAGCGCCTGGGCGTGGCAGGACACCGATATCAACATCTGAGCCGGTCGAATCAGTCAACGATCGCCCGGTTTTCACGGCATGTGCAACCTCAGAAGCTCGGCTTCCAAAAGCGTAGAGGCTGTCAACGCCATACCGACGGCAGATCGACGCAAGATCGCGGCTTCTATCAGCGCTCATGACAGTTCTCTCCCCTCTTCTAAATCGAAACGACGGCATGATGGGCCGTTGCCATAACGACCGTCACTAAACAAACCTTGACAGGGATACATCCATCGCATAGCATACACGCATACATCAGGTGTATGACATGAAAAGAACCACGATCTTCGCCGATGAATCGTTATTGGAATCGTTACGAAAGATCGCGAGCAAGGAGCACATGAGTGTGTCGGCAGCTATTCGGACGGCGCTCGAGGAATACGTCGACCGGCGTCAGCCGGCCCGGGCCTTGCCGTCTTTCCTGGGCCTCGGTCGAAGCGGACGAAAGGATATCGCCGAGCATTCGGAAGAACTCCTCTGGACCAGCCTTTATAAGAGAACCAAAAAACGGTGAAATCCATCCTCACGGACACCGGTCCGCTCTATGCCATGGCCGACGAAGATGACGAGTGGCACGGCCGTATCCGCGCGTTCCTCGAAACAGGGCGGCAACAACTCGTGGTTCCCGTGACCATCCTTCCTGAAGTTTGCTACTTGATCGGCACATACTTAGGCGCCGCCGCAGAGATACGTTTTATGCGATCCGTCCAGCGCGGTGAGGTCCGAATAGAACCATTGAGCCAAGCGGATCTGACCAGAACCGTGGCAGTGATGGAGCAATATCAGGACGCACGCCTCGGATTTGTGGATGCGTCTCTTGTCGCAGTCGCTGAACGCTTACGAGTTCGGGAGATCCTCACAACCGACCGCCGTCATTTCTCACTGGTCCGTCCCCGCCACTGCACCGGTTTCACGCTGAGACCCTAGCTTCAGAAACCACGCCACCGTCTCCTTGATCCCCTGATCGACCGACCGGGGCGGCGACCATCCCAACTCTCGTCTAATCTTGGAGCTGTCGATTTGCAAACTGCCAGTGAGCCTCGCAACAGCACCTCGTTGACCGACAAGGACCCCTCCCACCCGGAGCAACGTCATCGGAACCGGCCAGAGTTGGACTGACCGCCCCATCACACAAGCGATCCGCCGAATCAAGTCCGGCGTGGAGAGGTCCTCGCCGTCACTTACAAGATAGGTTTGCCCGACCGCTCGCGGCTCCCGCACACAGGCCATCAAACCATCCACCAGGTTCTCACGGTAAATGAGGCTTCGCCGATTGCGTACCGACCCAAGCGGCAAGGGAAGCCCTGATTGAATCAGTTTCAGGAGCGAAAGGAAATTTCCACCGACCCCTGGTCCATACACGAGCGGCGAACGGATGACGACCGTCTCCAACCCCGTCTCCGATGAGACGGCAGCCAGCGCCTGTTCAGCTTCCCACTTGGATATGCCGTAGGGATCCTGTGGCCGCGGAACATCCTGCTCCGTCAACGGCGTTTCGCTTTCCTCTCCGTTGACTTTGATCGAACTCAGATACACAAACCTGCGCATTCCTTGTTCCGCCGCGAGCCTGGCAAGTCGCTCGGTCCACTCCCGATTCACTCGACGAAACTCGCCGAGCGGGTCGGCGGCATGGTCCTTCATCACATGGACCCTCGCCGCCAGATGAAAGACCGTCTGCACGCCCTTGAGCGCCTGTCGTGTCTCTTCATCCGATGATTGATCATGCAAGACGACCCACTCAACTGTCGAACCTTCAGAACTACTCAGCACTGGAATCTTGGACCGGTCGCGGACGGCCGCCTGCACTCCAAGACCTTCCCCCTCCAGCCGTCGACACAAGGCCGACCCGATGAACCCTGATGCGCCGGTGACAAGAATGAGGTCGGCCATAAGAGCCGGATCATCGGCCGGTCACTTGACAAAAAACTCCATGACCTTGGCCGGATATTTGGAAAAAATCTTCACCCAGCTCGTCTCGATGCCGTTCTCACGACAGGCGCGCAACACTTCTTGATTGAGCACGATCGTATTGCGCCACCCGCCGGTGCTAATACCGCCGACACGCATGCGCACCAGCGTCTCGGGAAGACTCCGGTAGGTCAGCGTCTTGTCCCTGAAAATGCGCGCGCAATACTCGAAATCTCCGGCGATGCGATAGTCCGTCCGGAACAGGCCAAACTTCTCATACACGTGACGTCTGAGAAAAAGAGCCGGATGCGCCGGCATCCAGCCGAACGCAATGCGGTCCGGGTTGAAACGAGAAGAACGATACCGGCGAACCGTCCGGGCCGGATCTTCCGACCTGAAAAATTCGACGTCCCCGCAGAGAGCATCCAACCCTTCTCGTTCCATCGTCGTCGCGACAAGGGACAGAACGTCCCCGTGCGCATAGACGTCGTCGGCATTGAGAAATCCGATGACATCGCCCGAGGCAAGCGCCAAGCCCTTGTTCATGGCGTCGTAGACGCCGCGGTCCGGCTCTGAGATGACCCGGGCCACGTGGCCACCGCGCCGCTCAAGAACCGTTCGCGTGTCGTCGGTCGACGCCCCATCGACCACGATATGTTCAATGTCACCATGCCGCTGGCCGGCCACCGAATCCAGCGTGTCGCCGAGCGTCCGAGCGGCATTGAAACAAGCGGTGATGACGGAGACTTTCATGGCACGAAGATTATCCCGTGAGGAACCCGCTTTTCCATCCGGCTTCATTGAGCGCACTCGAATACAGGGTGAGGTACCGCTGGGCGACAAGCCGGAGATCAAAGTTCGCCTCGACCTTTTCACGCGCCCGCTTCGACAGTGAACACCGTCGCTCTCTCGTTTCCAACACCCACTGCATGCCGCGAGCCAAATCAAGCGGCTCAAACGGACAAGCCAGGTAACCGTTTTCTTGGTGTTCAATGAGATCCGGCATGCCCCCCACGTTGAAAGCGACACAGGGAGTGCCGCACGCAAGAGCTTCCATGACGGCGTTGGATAAGTTCTCCTGAATCGATGGGATCACCACCACGTCGACAGATGAGTACAATAGGGCCAAGGTCACGTCGTCGTTCAACACTCCCATATAATGAACAGGGACCCCCACATTGGGTGGAGAGATCGGTCTCGACGCCCCGAGAACAACGACATGATAGCCACTGTTCTGTTTGTGAACTTCGCGAAAGATCTTCATGGCCTCGATCAAGATATGAAACCCTTTACGATGGTCAGAGTCGGCATTGAGGGCCCCGAATAAGATGAGGCGTCCGTCAGCCGGCAGGCTGAGAAGATTTCTCGCGCTGGATTTATCAAGCGGCCTGAATATCTTGATATCGAGCCCGTTCGGGATCACTTCGATGCGCTTATTGGAAAACAGCGAGCTCTTTCTTGCACACTCAGCCAGCCATCGGCTTGGAGTCACGACCGTCAACGGAACCTTGTCCCATTTTCGCCGCTTCTGTCGCCAAACCCACCGTGACAGGTCGGCGTCCCGGAGCGATCCGAGCGCCGGGCAGCATCCGCAGGCTTCGGTATACCGACCGCAGCCGTCGTCATAGTGGCACCCCCCGGTAAAGGCCCACATATCGTGCAACGTCCACATGACCGGCACTCCGAATCCTGTGAGCGCTTGAGGGTTCAAGAACCCTCCTGCAACCCAATGCAAATGGACGATATCAGGATTCAGTCCCCGCACACGATTCACATAGTTTCCGGGAAGGAGCCCCGGGTAATAGACACCCTTCCCCCGCCGAGGATACAGATACGTCGGCAGGATATCGAACTGCGGCCTGACGATCCCCATCAAGGTTTCGAAACGACTGCGCGGGCCTTCGACATAGGGATCGTCGCCGATCTTGGACTGCACAAGCATCCGGGAATCGACGCCCGCCTCACGGAGGCCTCGGTGCAGCCGATACGCCGCGCGCGCCGCGCCGCCCCGAATATCATACGTATTGAGCAGCACAGGTCTCATTGTTCGCCGGCGACTGTCTTTTCCCGCTTTGTCGACAGGGACTCACCGCATGCCGGACCCTAGGAGCCTTCGCGCCCATCGAAACACCGCGCCCAACTGACCGCCCGTCTGCCTGAAAAGAGCCTTCTTCAGCAGAGCATAGTCGCCGTCCACGACCTGCGTCACGCGGGGAAACGACACCGGCTCATCCGAAATCGGCTGTCGCGACAAGGTCCATCGCAACACGCGTGATCCATGCGTACCGCCGGCAAACCCGATGTTGCGCACAAAGGAGCGTGGCGGAAAGAGCGCCAGCCCCCCCTTCATGAACACGCTCAGATACCATCGAATCGCCCAGGAATCGATTTTCCCGTCCAACTGCATTTGCAACATCGTGGCATAGTCAAAGTAGCCGTCCAGGTTGAACCGTCTCCGCAATGCACGATCATCACGAATTGCTTCCCAGCCTTGGGCGGTTGGATCGAAATGCTTCCAGGCCCTTGCCCACGTTCCCCAACCCCAGGATGTGATAAACGGCAGGAATAGCGCTTCCCTTCTCTCTGAAAATTCAGGAACGGGGACGATATGTCCTGCTATCTGCATGACAAGAGTCTCGTGTTCATAGAAAGTCAGCGCGTCATTCATATAGGACAGAAACCTTGATGACGTAACCAGATCGTCCTCCAGCACGATCACGCGGCCGTATTTCTCACAAAGACCGGTCACGCCGTCGATGATGGATCCGGCCAAACCGAGGTTGGTTTTTCGCTCGATCAGCGTGAGAGACTTAAAACCGGTGATCGATCTGATGTACGAGCGGACTTCGTCAACCGACCGCCGTGCCGCCTCATTTCGGGGAGCATCCGAGAAGACGTACAGCGGTGTCTCACCGGCAAGCGTATTGGCCGCCAAGGCCTCGACGGTCTGCCTGGTGTGGTCGGGACGGTTGTAGACGAATAAGGCGACGGGAGCGTTCACGACCGGTTCAGACGCATTGCTGGAGCCACAATTCGGTGCTGATCAAACGATACAAATGGTTTCCGACGCCGGAACGACCGGCCAAATGATGCTTCAGCAATGTCTCAATGCGGCGGGCATCACAGAACCGCGTCACCTTGCCGTTGGGCCCAAGCAATATCTCCCGCACCACGGCGCCGTCGTCCTCCCCCAGCCAGTATTCGATCGGTGTCGGATATCCCTGTTTATCCTTGCGGTCTGCGATACTGTTCTGGCCAGCCGACCGCAGATACTCCCGCAAGATCCACTTGGTCTCCCCTTCAAGAACTTTGACCGCGTCATGACGGGAGAACATCCATTCAACGAGCCTTACATCCATGAAGGGCAACCGAGACTCCACTCCGTGCGCCATGCTGATGGCATCACCGTAGTGCAGCAAACCCGGAAGGATGTTTCGAGAATGATCCCGCAACAACCGTCTGGTCACAGGATCAGCCGTCGGACCACGCGGTTCATCATGCCCGCTCCCCGATTCCGCAAGCCGTTTTTCAACGGCATGCCGGAAGTCGTCAGCAAGAACCATATATGCGCCCGCACGACGTCGATTGAACGCGACCAGCCAGGGGAATAGCTCTCGCAATACCCACAGCACGACCCAACGGGGGGTAAATGTCGCGCAGAGCCTCCTCCACGCGCGGACGACGCTCCCCCATCCTTCGGCCGCAGTCAACTGTTTCACCATACCCAGGAACGCGATGACCGCATATTGGGGGTACCCCCCGAGCGCTTCATCAGCCCCCTGCCCTTCCATCAACACCAAAACCCCTCGCTGGCGCGCCTCACGCATCACATACCAGAGGGGATAAACCGCCGGAGAATATCCGGGCCCATCCATGTGCCAGGCAATTTGCCGCAATGTGTCCAGCCACGCCCCCTTCGGCGCTTCCACTTCAACCGGGACTATCCCATAGGGAGCCGCTGCAAGACCTGCCCACTCCGCCTCGCCTCTCTGCGTTCCGCCGTACACCGATGTGAAACACACCATCTTGCGGGGCGTATGGCGCATGGCGGCGGCAAGTACGGCCGTCGAATCAAGCCCGCCAGATAACGTCACGCCGACCGGAACGTCGCTGCGCATCCTCAACATGACGGCATCCTCGAAGAGGCCCGCAAACTCTTTCATCGCATCCTGTGAACTGCGGTTGGATGCGGTACCGGTCTCGGGATAGTCCCAATAGCGCGTAACCTTGAACTGGCCGTTCTGATCCGTATATTCCCCGTAGTGGGCCGGGGCCAGTGTATGGATACCGTGATAGAAGGAATTCCCTTCCGTGTACAGGAACCCATCGGACAAAAATCTGTAGAGGGCGACCTCATCAGGCCGTTGAAGCTCCGGGAACAGAGCCCGCAAAGACTTCGGTTCGGAGGCAAACGCAAACCGGTCATGGCGTAGCGTGAAATAGAAGGGCTTCACACCGAACCGGTCACGGGCCACGAACAACTTGCGATGACGGGGTTGCCAGATCGCAAAGCTCCACATCCCGTTCAGTTTTTTCAAAACGGAGGAGCCCCACTTGAGGTACGCCTGCAGAAGCACTTCCGTATCGGACTGCGTTCGAAACACGAGCCCGAGACTCTCGAGCTGGCCTCGCAGCTCGCGATAGTTATAAATCTCTCCATTGAACACGATCACGGCGCCGGACGCCTCATCCTTCATGGGCTGATGCCCCCCGCGACTGAGGTCAATAATGGAAAGGCGACGGTGCCCTAGAAGAACGCCCTGCTCTTCGAATACCCCCCTGTCATCGGGTCCCCGATGCGCCAGCAGATCCAGGGCCGCGCCGAATCGTTGCCCATCCCCAGGCCTATGCCGCCCGCACCATCCCAGTATGCCGCACATCAGTAGGGCTCTCCGCCTTTTCCGCGCACATGGCGCAGCAATCCTCTCGCGACATAGGCGATCTGGCCGTTGCTCAACATGAGACCAAGACGGCGCAATTTGTAGAGTGGCTTTTCCCATGAGGACACCGTCCGCCCAGCCAGAATCCGCCGTCGCTCTTCATCGAAACGCTGTCCCAACAGGCTGGTCTTGGTCTTGTCGTGAAGCCGGTACCCGCCCCATATACGAGCCACGTGTGCTACCTGGGCATGCTGAACCAGCCGAAGAAACCACTCGTAATCAAAAGCATAGTGATACTCTTCGTTCAGCAAACCGACCTTCTCATGAAGGCTGCGTCGCCAAAATGCTGCTTGGTTGGTCAGCACCATTCCTTCCGCCAGGAGCCCTCTATAACAGGGCCTCACATAACGGATGTCGCGCAACGGATGATCATGCTCGTCGATCAACATCATGTCGCCGATGATCAGCTCCGCTTTCGGATTCCGTGATGCGGCATCGGCGAGATCATGAAATACGCCCTGATAATAGATGTCATCGGAATTCTGCCAGGCGACCCATTCCCCGGTGGCCCGTCGCAGGCCCTTGTTGATCGCGGCAGTCTGCCCCGCATCAGCTTCGCTGACCCAATAGGCCAAACGATCCGCGTAGTGGCGGATGATATCCACGCTGCCGTCCGTTGACCCGCCATCGATGACGATATATTCGAGGTTGGGATATTCCTGGTCGAGCACGGAACGCAACGTTCGCTCCAAGAACTCGGCCTGATTGAAGCTTGGCGTCACGACGGAGATACGCGGCCAACTCGACTTAGCTGTTTGCATAACGAATGGTCGTAAGGAATATGTCACCTTGTGGAATGGATATACACGCCTTGCCCGTCAGGCCCTACAGGGCCAACGTCCATGCTAGAGCTGTCACCTGCCGCAACTGTCGTCCAGGCTTCTGGACGGGACCGACGCCTTCTTACTCTCACCGGAACACCGGGTTACCGTACCATGCAGCGCTCACCTGGACTTCCCCACTCCCGAATACAGCGCTAGGTAGCGGTCACCCATCACCCTCAGGCTGTATTCTGCCAGCGCCTTTTCCCTTGCTGCGTCCCTCAATCGATCCGGCTGTGGATGGTCCGCGAGCCACCGGATTCCTTTGGCCAAGTCAGCAGAATCGAAGGGCTTTGCCAACCACCCGTTCGCCCGGTGGTCGATCATGTCGGGCAATCCGTTGACCTCAAACGCGGCACAGGGCGTGCCGCAGGCCATCGCTTCGGCCACCGTATTGGGCAAATTGTCTTCTCGGGATGGGCACACAAAGAGGTCGGCCGCCGAATACACCATGGCCAAACTCGAATCATCAGTCAATCTCCCCAGATCACGGACCTCGATATAGGGGGCCCGCTCGATCGACACGTTCCCTTCCCCGAACACCAGCAACGTGCATGGCCGCCCAAACCCCACCAGCGCATCGCACAGCAAGTCCCATCCCTTCCTCGGGTCCGTGACGGATTGCGCCCCAAAAAGGAGCACGGGACCTTGCGACCGGATGCCGAGCCGTTCACGCGCGACCTGTCGGGGCATCGGCGCAAACACTTCCGTATCGAGCCCGTTAGGGATGACCTCGATGCGTCTCCCCGCCATCAAACTGCTCCGCCGTGCCATATCGGCCAACCATCGGCTGGGTGCCACGACGGTAATGTCGAGCCACTGAAAGATCGAAGTTTTCTTCCGCATCAACTTCCGCGAATAATCGTTCTCCTGTCGGCTCCCTAGTTGCGGGCAACGTCCGCACAACTGCTGAAACCCCTGACAGTCACGCGCATAGTGGCACCCACCGGTGAAGGCCCACGCGTCGTGGAGGGTCCACACGATCGGGCATTGGATTCCTGCCAGTTCCTCGATCCGGAGCAGACCGGCGCCCACCCAATGTAAATGAACCAGCTTGGCTTTGAATCCCGCGAGACGGATCCTCAACGGGTTCGGCCAAAACGCCGGGGAAAACGTCGCGGGCTGGCGTTGCCGATAGAAATAGAGCGGAATTCGGTCCAGACGACCGAGTGCGCGCACCGCGCGACCCAGAGCGGATCTCCGCAACCGTCCGCTGACATCGGGATCATGGCTTTCCTTGACCAAAGTGAGATAGTGCACATCCAAGGCACGCCTTCGAATCTCAGAGAATATGCGGTGCGCGGCGCGAGCAGCCCCTCCATCTTTCTCGTTGGTATTGACGAACAACACATCGAACGCGCGGGTTGATGTTCGCCCGCTTTGCGCATGTGTCGACGGTGCAACCTCCATCCCATTGTCATGAAGCATGGACGCGGCCCGTGGAATGATCGGAGAGAAGCCTACAGCGCCTTCACAAAGGTCACGTTGCTGTTTTCGACGGCGACACAACGCATGCCGGCTCGCGCCAAGAGCGCGATGTGCGAGTTGATTCGCTCAGGAGCCTTGTCATCCAGAGGGGTATGGGCCTCGTCGAATTCGACGAGTAAGAGCCTGGGCAAAGACTCTGACGCCGCCAGATCCTCGATGACCCCGTACTCCGCGCCCTCGATATCGATCTTCAACAGATCGATCACGCGATCTCCCTGCTGGCGCATGATGCTGGAAAGACGAAAGCATGGCGCGGTGAAGTACCGGTCGGTCTTTTGTAAATTGACGACGGAGCAGGACACGTGGGCCGGGTTCCGAGGCAAATAGAATTTCAACTCAGCGTCTTGATTGGCCAACCCGACCGGGAGAAACGACAACCGGTCCAGATGCGCCTCGGTAATAGAGTAGAAATCGCTCCGGCTGTTGTTCATGGGAAACCGCTTCCCAGATCGTATGGCCCGTTCTAGATCCCGGAAGTGCTGCACGGCCCTCGGCGTCGGGTCGATAACCCGCACACGACAACCGAAACGCTCGACCAACGCACATTCAAAACTGATGTCTTCTCCGGCGCCCGCGCAATAACAGAGGCTGTCGGCCGTGAGGCCATGATCCTTTGGAATGATCCACCCGCCATACACCGTTCCGAGCCGCAACAGCTCCCCGTGAGGAAAGAGTCTGGTATAATCCACATACGGCAGCAGCGGCGATACCCTCCCTCCTCGGCCTCGGGCCAGACCGCGCAACGTTCCCACGGCTTTTTGAAGCATCTGTTTGATAATCATTGTCGCTGATTCTCTTTACCCGGCTATCCCATTAACCGACGCAGAACGCGCGAGACGAGCGAGGGTTTCGGCGGAACAAACGCATTGTAAAAGCAGCGGGCAATTCTCTCGTCGATATGCCCCCCCGGAGAAAATGATCGCGGCATCCACTCTTCATCGAAGGAAGCGTGTTCCCGCCTGGGATCGGCGCCGCAATGCACCCCGGAACGGTCGAGTCCTATATTCACTACCAAGGTCTTCGTGGGATAAATACAGTACATTTTATTGGCGTGGTGGGCATAACAGAACCGGATCGCCCAGGAATCGATTCGCCCCTCATATTGCATCTTCAATAGCCGAGTCATATCAGGGCCTCCCCGATTGAACGATTCCTGCGCGTCTCGGTCCCGCATGAACGCCTCATAATAGCTCATGCTCCAATCAACCAGCTTCCAGCGATCGATCCACGTTGCCCATCCCCACGAGCAACACCGGACTGCAGCGTAGGTATCCCAATGGTGATCGCTTGGGATCGACATGGTCTTTTCAGGAAAATTGTACGCGCCGATCGAAAAGACCTTTTCATCGCTTTCATAATGCCGAATCGCCTCGTTCATGTAGGCCAGAAAATGCGGCGACGTCACCAAATCGTCTTCAAGCACGATGATACGTCCGTATTGATTGATCACCGACGTGACGCCGTCGATGATGGAATTCGCCAGCCCCCAATTTCTATCACGCTCAACAATGCTGATCGACTGGAATCCCGTAATCGTTTTGAGGTAGGCACGAACTTCACGAACCGCATCTTCGTTCTTCAGCTGTTTGGGAGCGTCAGAATAAATGATTAGCTCACTTTGTGCTGCCAGTGCATTCTTTAACAAAGACTCAACCGTCCGACGTGCATGAGCGGGACGGTTGTAGACGAAGAGAGCAATGGGAGCAAGATTCATCTAAGCGTCTCAATCAAAAGGATCGTCGCGATGAGCATGACGACGAATGGTTATGCCTTAGGTAGCAAGCAAATTCGCACTATCTCCTTGCCGGTTCGCAGCCATACTCTGAACAAGTTCGGAAACACCCACACCGGCTCAGATGCGAGCACGACAAAGGAAGACCAGTAGATCGGGTTGGCAGAAGACTTCTTTGACCAATATCTTCTTAACGACTCAGCCACGAACGTTCCGTCTATCTTACGATACCCGGTCGTTGCGAGATTCGGCTCGATCAATAAATCAGCGCTCGTTTCGCACTTGAACCCCTTCCGATATGCTCTTAGTGTGTATTCATAATCGGATAAATAATGAGGAAGAAGTCTTGGATAAAATCCTCCGATCTCCTGAATATCGCTCCAATGGGCAAACAGCCCCCTTGTCGAAAGGCAATTGATGCATTCTGCAGAACCTGCGGTTGCGAACCTTAGCCGACGCAGATCTGCCATCACACCGGTCTCCTCAATTTCTCCAGTTTGTGGTTTTCTGAACCGCGACAACACCAGCGTGCGACTCTTACCCGCCATGAGCCGGACTGCCCGATCCAAATAGTCTGATCCAAAACAAACGTCGTCGTTGAGGAACAATACCACGGCTTGATCCTCGACACCGCATGATTTCAACCAATTCAAGCCCTGCTGCAAGCTGCCGGCCCACCACCAATCGCCATCCCCGCGCAAGACGGTCGTTGAGGCAATTCGTGCCTGCACCATCTCCGCCGTTCCATCCGTCGAGCCATCATCGATCAAAATGAGATGGTAGTCGGTGAAAGTCTGGGCCGCTAAGCACTCCACGCACCCGCGTGTGACCTCTCGTCGATTGTGAACGGGAAGAAGGATATAGACTTTCGGCATCACGGCTTACGAAGAAAGAACAGCCGATTGTCGCCCAGATCCAGCGCATCGAACACACGCGTTATCATGTGGTCGATCTTGCACCTATGGACCATCGTAAACACTTTGCGCACGAACCTCTGCCTGAAGCTCCACATTCCACGTGGCGCCCAAAAGATCGAAGACTGGCCCTCCTGAGGGTAGGTGAGCAGATGAAGCCATTGAAAATGTAGCCACGCCGATGAGGTAATGGTAACTGATCGTTCCACCACCAAACCCGCTTTTTCAGTCGCCAGTCGCATCGAAGCCAAGGAGAAAAACTGTAGATGATATGGCGCATGCCAGTTGATCCAGCGTCGGCCAAACACCGTGGCGCCCCATCCGAACGAGTTTGGTGTGCTGAGCACGGCGGTCCCACCCGGTTTCAGTATCCGAGCGACACCGCGTAAAGTCGCCACCGGATCAGTGACGTGCTCGATCACCTGATCCATCGTGACATAATCAAAGAACTCCGCCTTGTAGAGGCTATCGTCGAACAACCCGACATGAACCTTGAATCCATACTTCTCCGCAACACGCCGAATATTCTCATCAGCTTCAACGCCCCAAGCCTCACACCCTCGTGCCTGATGATAGGCCAGCGTATTGCCAAAACCGCACCCGATGTCGAGAATACGGACACCACGTGGCACCCAACGGAAGGCCGTCGAATAGTTCCCGTTCATCCAGGCGATAAACCCTTGCACCTCTTGATGGGGAGCGAAGTCAACCACCTTCAGATTGGCGCGAGGATAGAAGTCTGTGTACAACACTCCCAGATGCTCAGGAGGAAAGAGAGCATCGAGCCACTTGTGCCCGCAGACCGTGCATCCCCGAAGTGAGAAGCGGCCGGGATATCCATAGCGATCGTCGTAGAAACCTTCCTGACAGACCTGACCTCGCACTCCGCATATTGGACACTCATGCCTGACAACGCCAGGCTGAACGAAGTCGCGCTCCTCTGCTGTCATCGGACACGACGCATTCTCATTGCGAAAGATCTGCATAGGATCCCGACTCTGCAGCTGTACGGCGGGAGGAGCGGCACGCAACCGGACAAGATCACGAATGAATACCCTAGTGCACACACAATGTCAGTAGCATATGGTCCGGGCCCAACGCTGGTAGTCCTCTGTAACAACCACGCAGTATCCTCGATACAATACCTCTTACCCGCCTGCTCAGAGGAATTCGATATGCGTTTGAGGCATACGTGGGAATCAGCTGCTCAAGCCTATATCTTGAATGGGTGCGAAAAAACTGAACGGATGGAAATACAATGTGTTCAGGGTAAGCCGCATACCACCAGTGTTCTCGAGTAATCCGAGCACTCAAACTATTAATATTACCAGTGAGAATTACGAGTCGGCCTCCAGGCCGTAATCTGCTGCGGCACTCCTGAAGAAAAGCACGCACATCGTAAAGATGCTCAATCAGGTCGAACGCCGTGATGACATCAAAGGTTTTTGCTTCTAGTGCTTCAAAGGAGGGAAACCAGGCATGGCCCTTTCGTTCGATAAAGTCACGGGTTGTCGAAGAGTAATCCACCCCTGTCGTCAGGCATCCTCGCTCTTTAGCAAAGTCGAGTAGGTTACCCGCACTACAACCCACATCTAAGTGTTCTTTTCCACTTGTAAACAGTCGCGCCAGTTCGGCCATGATTTCCTGTGGTTTGTGTTGTTCGAATGCCACGGTTGACCAGCGGCTGGTGCTATCGCCTTGGGAATATAGTTGGCGAGCCATATCCTCCGGCAACACATTCTGAACAAACGCTGATTGGCAATCTTTGCACTTCCAAAGCTCCGGATCCATTTTCAACCGCACTGCTGCTGAAGAGAACAGAACGGGCTCGCTATAGGAAATAGCCCCAATTTGCATAATAGTTGATGCACCGCACAGCGGACAGACAGCGTATCGAAGCTCATTCGGAAAACTGATTGGCACGCGTTCGCAGATCAGTGCTTTGTGGCGAAAATTATGACACGAGGAGACGGAAATGACTCGTGTACTTCAATCTTAGGAAAGTGCCGCGCGAGGGCCGCCCTGAAGTTATCCAAATTGTACCAACCAAAATCTTCTGTGTACCAAGACCGGACATGCGCATCTTCTTTGGGAACGAATTCCACCATGAGATATTTTTCCGAATATGAATCAAAGACTTTCGCAATGTGCGCAAAGGACATTCTAGTGGTCTTAAACACAAGATGATGAACGAGCGCCAAACACATTACTAATTCTGAGCGTAGTCTTTCCACCACCGATGGGAAGGGAATCTCGTGAAAACCGATCGCTTGAGCTGGAGCAACGGCATTGACATAAAGCGGCATCGCGCCCGTTTTAAGACGTTTAGAATCCAAATACATGTCGTCCAGAGCCCGCTCATCGATATCGACACCAACAACTCGCGAACCCTGCAATGCGGCAATCTGACAATACAAGCCTCGATTACACCCCAAGTCAAGAACTGACTTTGGCTTAATAGCTTGTAGAAGACGGCTGATAAGCATGTGTTTGGGGGTTGCTTCCCGAATCCTGGTCAAGACATCCGCGCTTCCATCATAAATCGGCAATTCGTTCTTCCCAGAGTAATACTCCGACCACTGAGCGATATTCGGACTCAGCCTCAGTGATTCCACCTTGGATAGCATTGCTTTGACATCAGCCCTGTCATCATTATTCTTGAAAGCGCTCGACACCCTCTTTGTCATATCTATAACCTTCATGATCACGTTCTTAGCATCGGGGGAAAGCCTGCTCACCCAATACCTGGATAATCGATACGCTGAAGACCATGCCTGGTCGAACATCAGAGGCCTACGAACAGGTCCTTTCAATAAGGCAGTCGCCATTGCGGGCTCTGGATAAGTAAAGATTTCGCGCAACAGGCTTCTTGCCGTCGTCGGGAAACCAGCCTCCATGACTAATAATGGATTGAGACAATAGTTGGAAAACTGTGCTTTTGCACGCCATTTATTTCCGGGTAGCGCCTTTATGATAGAAGTAAAATCTACGAATCTTGGAATGACTCCGTCAAAAAGCACGTTCCACAGATGCGCATCGTGCGTACAGAAGCCTGCCTTAAGCAACTCGACGTTTAGCCTGAGTATATTAATTGAGGCATCTCTGTACATGTTCGGTGTCCATTCAAACGGATATGACACGACTGGTAGTAAGGGGTGTTCAAGGACCAGGTCATAGCCCTTGACCTTCATGTCTGATTCTCGCGTATCAATCAAAATTCCCTCTTTCATGAGGCCAATGATAGTAGGATGCCTTAAAACTTCCCTATAGAATTCGGTGGCATTAGGCTTGATCGCGCGGATAATTCTATCCGCAGCCCTGTAGAGCACGGCATGCTGATCTATTCCCATGCCCATAGGAACCAATCGTTCTTGTTCAGATTGCATTATTTTCTACGACTCTCCACTTCTGCTGAACAAGCACAAGCGGCTTTCCCCTTGGCCAGCGCCCCATACCAAAAAAGTCTCCGCCATGCACAACTATTTGCAGAGCACGCGGGATGTGATCGATGAGCTCTTCGTGCAACATGGCGGCAACATTAACGGTGTAGACCCCAGGAAACAACGAGAAATCTTCCGATAATGACAGAACAATCCGGCCAGACTTTGGCAAGTATTGCGAGCTTAATCCCAGTGCGACAGTGTCCAAAAATAGCACACAGGTATTATAGACATCGTACACCCCGATCAAGAACTGGATAGACAAGTTATGTTGTTGAGCAATGTATTCGATTTCAAAGTTAGTGACTTCACCGCACACAATGAAATCCTGTTTGTCCGAGGAGTACACTTTGCAATCAAGGATCTCTACTGTCTTCTGCACGCCAGATGACAATTGTCTTGGCCGTCTGAACGTACTGCTGCCCGATGATTGGGAGAGATAGCGTTTTGTGGCCTCTTCAACGTTACCAGCAAACTCGAGCTTGCCTTGGGAAAGAACGATGCCTCTTGTACACAATGTATTGATGGCCGCTGTATTGTGGCTCACAAAAATAACCGTTCTGCCATCTTTTCCCACATCCTGCATCTTGCCCAAACATTTATTCTGGAAATGGATGTCTCCCACCGCCAGCACCTCGTCCACGATCAAGATCTCCGGCTCCAGATGCGCGGCCACGGCAAAGGCGAGCCTGACATACATGCCGCTAGAATACCGTTTGACGGGTGTATCGAGAAATTTTTCGACTTCAGCAAAGGCCACGATTTCGTCGAACTTGCGGGTGATCTCGGCCTTACTCATGCCAAGGATGGCCCCATTCAAGAAGATGTTTTCCCGCCCGGTCAGCTCCGGGTGAAAGCCCGTGCCGACTTCCAGCAGACTGGCCACACGGCCTCGAATTTTGATCCGGCCAGATGTCGGCTCGGTAATGCGGCTCAGGATTTTTAGGAGCGTTGATTTGCCCGCGCCGTTCCGGCCGATGATGCCGACCCGATCCCCTTGCTCAATGTTGAAATTGATATCCTTGAGCGCCCAGAAGGTTTCATGCGTCGCATCGTCTTCCGGCTTGGCAAAGGGATGGGCCAGCTTGTGCGCAAGCCGTTTGGCCCCGTTCCCCAGCACATCCCGCAAGGTCCTATACCGCTCGCGCGGTTGATGGCTAATGATGTATTTTTTCGACAGGTTTTCAACGGTTATGGCAGTGGTCATCAGATCACGTCCGCAAAGCGCTTTTCCATCTTCCGAAAATACAGGACGCCGCTGATCGCAAGCGCCAGCGCAAGCGCCAGAGAGAGCAAAATGCTGGGCCAGAACAATTGGCTCGCTCCCCCTAGAATCGCCCAGCGAAATCCATCGATCACACCCACCATCGGATTGAGAGAATAGAGCAATCGCCACTGTTCAGGGACGATGGCGCTACTGAATCCGACTGGCGACACATACAGGCCGAACTGCACTACAAAGGGGATGATATAGCGAAAATCCCGGAACTGAACATTTAACGCGGCAATCCACAGGCCTGCTCCCATGGCAGCCACCACAGCAACGGCTAAAAACAGCGGCAAGGTCACGATACGCCAATCAGGCACCACACCATACCAGAGCATCAACCCGCCCAACAGCACCCCGGATATGAGAAAATCCACGAGGCCCACAATCACTGCGCTGGCCGGCACGACCAGCCTGGGGAAATACACCTTGGAAATCATATTGGCGTTGCTGACCACACTGTTTCCCGCCTCGGCAATGGCATTGGCAAAAAACTGCCACGGCAGCAGCGCAGAAAACACCAAAATCGGATAGGGCACCCCATCGGACGGCAGCTTGGCCAACTTGCCGAAGATGAACACGAAGACCACCATGGTCAACAGGGGACGGATCAACGCCCATGCAATTCCAATGACGGTTTGCTTGTACCGCACCAGAATGTCGCGCCAAGCCAGAAAATAAAACAACTCGCGGTACCGCCACAGATCTTTCCAGTAATGGCGTTCCGTCCTGCCCGCCTCGATGACCAGTTCTTCGGAAATCTCCATCATGCGCACTTACTCAATCATGGTGGCCCGGTTGCTTCTCCTTCACTCATCACACTCCGCCCGATCGAACGTGACGCTGCCGGTCTTTTGCAGACAAAAACCTCACTTCGTCGAACAGCCTTTGAATCTGATCGTCCATGGTCAAACACTATATCGATCCTGCCAACCAAAGACCCCGCTTTTGCCCTTGTGTGTTTCATCATCATTTTGGACACTGAACGTCGTGCTTTCGCGTGAGAGATCCTCTTCTTGGCTGTCGAACGCCCCCACATTGGAGCAACCTCCCGCCCGACGGTGGCCTGACAGATCCAGATCCCCACATCATCTACTGACCGGCGTCGATCACCCGGCGAGCCGTTTGGAGGACCAGCTCGGCATCCCGATATGCTTGGCGAGCCTCTTTCACCGTGTATTCTTCCGTTGGAATGAAATCAACGTCTCCGTAGAAAGCCAGCTCTCGCTCTTTGCGCAACCGTTTTGATATGCGGGCCAGATCATCCAGGACGGAGCGCACATCTTCCGGAAAGCGACCGCGATGGTCCCGCAATAATCCTCCCACATCATGGAGCTTCGGCGGCTCAATCCCTACCGCCCGCAACATGCCCTTGAGCGCCAGTTCCACAAGCTCCTGCGCTTCTCGCACGACATCCGAATACGCTCCTTTGTTCAGCAGGAGATCGAGGACGTCCAGACGGTCGGCGGCTTTCTTCAGATAGCTTCGGGCCAACGATTCGTTGGTCACAGTTCAAACACCTCGCCAGGCTGAAAATCCGGCTTGAGATCCCAATACCAGGTGTTGCCCCGCCACAGCCGTTTGGCCCCCAGTTGGGCAAGGCGCTCTCGCAGCCGAGCAAGCCGCTTGGCAAAAAACCCGTCCCGGTCGTACAGGATCCGGGCATCCTCAACCATGTCCAGAAACAGCGGGCTGCCAGCCACCACTTCTTCCGGCGTTTTCAGAATCGGCGAGAGTTCGGTATGCACACCCTGACGACGTGCCTGTTCTACCTCTCCCGCAACCGCCGCCTCCACCGCTTCAAACTCGGTGACCCGATTCATCCGCCCTCGCGGCAGGTCTCGCGCAATGATCAGGAGATCAACATCGGAGTCATGGCGCATGGTCCCCCTCCCGACCGACCCATACAGCACCACCGACACCAACCGATCCCCGTACACCTGCCTGATAGCGGCAGCCGCCCGATCGATCAGAGCAGCAAACGTTTCCGCCAGCATCGTGCCTCACACTTCCGATTCTGTTCCGCCCGGCATGACCTTTCGCCAATCAAATGGTTGTCATTCGAACCGTTCCGCCTGATCGAACGTGACACCTTGCCGATCCTTTGAGGACAGCATCGTGAGGACAGTATCGGCTCTCCTTCCAACGGCCACGTGATCCCGATCGTCGGAATGCAGATCATCAGGCCCAAAAACAAAGAGTTGTCCACACTCTCCTGCGTGGTTGGGCGGTTCACGCGAACCAACTGACCGGTGGAGTCCCTCGACGACACAATGGGGCCCGGCATGAGCATTGACCTGGTGCTTCCCCCTTTTGCCATGACGACGGCCCGGAGAAATCCCCGCCTGGAACGTGTGCCCGTGTCCGTTCCTGGGTGCGTACGCAAGGATAGGCCTTACGCCGCCACCTGATTCCACTGCATGATCTTCACCATGGTGTGCTTGCGGCGCGCCTCAGCCACAAAATCTTCACGCTTTGGCGCCGGCGGATCATCGATCCAGGCATCACCCCACGCATCGCCGCGCTTCGTACAGACGAACATTTGACCAATCAGGCTCTTCCTCCTACAATGAATGCTCAAGGAGGATCGCCATGCACAAGACTATCGAGGCTGTTTACGAGAAGGGCGCCATCAAACCTTTGGAGCCGCTCGCGCTCTCGGAGTCACAAAAGATCACGGTCACGATTGAGACGACTGAAAGCCGCGTCGCCTCGACCAAGGCACTGATCAAGGCCGACCCGGACATGGTTCGACAGGTCGCCGAGAGTGACGACTATCTGTATGATGCTCATACGCCGCCATGCCGATAGACCTTCCGGACGGCTCTCACGTCTTCATTGACGCCAACATTTTCATCTACCATTTCTCCGGCCCCACTGAATTCACCGATCGCTGCACCCACCTTCTCCAACGTATCGAGGACACCCGGCTCTCCGGTTTCACATCCACACTGGTTTTAGCTGAAACTCTTCATCGCTTGATGATTATCGAAGCTGTCAGCACGCTTCAGATCGAGCCCAAGACAGCTATCCGCCACCTCAAGGACCACCCTTCTGACGTCAAGAAGCTTGTCCGGCATCTCATGGCGCCTCAGACCATTCAGGCTATCGGCATTCAGATCATTCCGCTCGAAGCCACGGACGTCCGTCACAGCGACGACATCAAAAAATCCTACGGTCTTCTCACCAACGACGCCATCAATCTTGCCATCATGCGGCGTCACCGCCTCACTTGCGTCGCGACGAACGACACGGATTTCGAACACGTGACCGACCTCCTGGTTTGGAAACCGGTCTAACCGCATTTCCTATCCGCGGGATGGGATCTACCCTGACTATTGGCCCGCAAAGGACAACCTTCCCTTTCTCCTGTGTCGCCAGACAGGATAGGTCGGGATAGCCATGGTTTCCCTGTTGATCCGATCTTCGGAGCTCTCACTCAAACCACTCCGCCCGATTGAACGTGACGCCGTGGCGGTCTTTTGAGGACAAAATTGGCACTCCCTCCACTGGCCACGTGATCCCGACCGTCGGAATGCAGATCATCCAACCAAAGAACAACGAGTTGTCCGCACTCTCCTCCGTGGTTGGGCGGTTCACGCCAACCAACCGACCGGTGGAGTCCCTCCATCAACCGGCAAGGGGCAGAAGGCGTTCGACCATCAAAGCAGGGGGAATGACTTGCACGGTTTCGGCCAATGGATACTCCATCTCAACCGGAGCAACCACATAGGCCGCCTCGGGCTTGACATCGGTGAGCGCCTGCCAAAATCCCTTTGTCGGCGCAGGAGCCGTACTGAGTTTCATCTCGAAAGCCAAGCGGCGCCTCCCTCTCTCGGCCACGACATCCACTTCCGCCCCGGCCGCCGTCCGGTAAAACGACAGTCGCCAGGCCGGCCCCAACACCCGAATGAGTTGCTCCACAATCCAGCCTTCCCAGGAAGCCCCGGCGACCGGATGGCCGTACAGCTCGTCCACGCTTCGAATCCCCAGCAGGCAATGGAGCAACCCGCTGTCCTGGATATAGACTTTCGGCGACTTGGTCAGACGCTTCCCGAGGTTCGCCGTCAGCGGGAGCAGGCGACGCACCATGTAGGTCGACTCCAGGATTTCCAGATAATGTTGCATGGTCGGCGCCGACACCCCGAATGAGGACGCAAGGCGAGACGCATTCCACAGCTGCCCATGGCTGTGCGCCAGCATCTGCCAGAATCGCCGCAGCTGAAGTCCGGGGACGCGAATCCCAAACGTCGGAAGATCCCGTTCCAAGTGGGTTTGAATAAACGCCTCGCGCCAGTCGAAGGAGTCCGCATTGCTGCCGGCCAGCCAACTTAACGGATAGCCTCCCCGCTCCCAGAAGCAGGCAAGATCTTCCCCTTGCGGCCGTATTTCCGCCAGATCGAAGGGACCGAGTTCGTGAAAGACGACTCGACCAGCCAACGACTCGGATGCCTGGCGCAATAACGCCGGTGACGCAGAGCCCAGCAGGAGAAATCGTCCTGGATGTCTGTCGTGATCGATAAGCACCCGCAAGATCGCAAATACGTCCGGCGCACGTTGCACTTCGTCCAAGACGACCAAGCGGTCCCCGAGACGTGCCAGGAAGAGTTCGGCATCGGCCAATTTGGCAAGATCTGCAGGCCGCTCGAGGTCGAGATGAAGGCTGCGAGGGAACTCGGTTGCGATGGTTTTGGCTAATGTCGTCTTGCCAACTTGTCGCGGTCCGACCAGAACCACGGCAGGAAATTGGCGCAATGATTCCATAATAACGGATTGAGCACGGCGATGAATCATCAACGCATATTAAAATGCTGACTTTTAATTTACAAGGATGTTCTTGAGCGTTGTCCGTGGCCCGTCACTTCACAGGCAAATCACGACTGACCCAATCTTCAACGCTCTCCCTCAAACCACTCCGCCCGATCGAACGTGACCCCTTGCCGGTCCGTTGAGGACAGCATCGGCTCTCCCTCCAACGGTCATGGATGCCGACCGTCGGATCGTTCCAGATCAGGCACCGCTCGGTCGACAAGGGAAGAGTGATTCGGCCATCGGCGTTCGAGTCACATTGCTGCCGCAGATCATGATGGATCATACATAACCTGCATAATTGACACCCATATAAATCAACATCTATGATATGGCCATTCTATAGACACAATACGGGGGAACCGTCTTATGAAGACCACCATCGAAATCGACCGGCGCTTGTTGAGACAGGCCCAGAAGACTTTGGGAACAGACACTATTAAAGGAACGGTGGAAGCGAGTCTGCGCAGTGTCATTCAGCGGGGCCAGCTACAGAAATTGGCTGATGCGCTTGGCACCATTCCTCTTGATCTCACACCTGAGAGACTTCGCTCTCATCGTCATAAACGGACCCCTCATGTATCTGGTTGACACCTCCGTTTGGATCCACGCGCTTCGTCCGACAGGGCATGCCGAGATCCAAGCTCGGCTCAAGCCATTGATCGTCAACGCGGAGACATCCGTCACCGAGTGGATATTGCTTGAATTGCTGACAGGCTTGACCAAATCCGAACGACCCTCCAGCCTCCTCCAGTGGTTTACGCCGGTGCCCCTGCTTCAATTCCACCCGGATTGGTGGAATACAGCCTGGCAGTTCGCCGGTCGTCTTCGAAAACACGGAATTTCCCCTTCCGCAGCCGATTGTCTCATCGCCACCATCGCGATCGGGCACCATGTTACATTGATCCACTGTGATGCCGATTTCGAGGCCATGAAGCCGATTATTCCGTTAGAAACACTCGATTGGACCAAGTATCTCCACACGTCTTAACTCGCTCTCATACCCGAACAGAGTTTTGCCACGGACAAGAGCTTCATGCCTCTCATTCGAACCGTTCCGCCCGATCGAACG
The DNA here is from genome assembly GCA_024331125.1 of Nitrospira sp. Lineage (GTDB taxonomy): Bacteria > Nitrospirota > Nitrospiria > Nitrospirales > Nitrospiraceae > Nitrospira_D. The sequence goes on along the minus strand of JANDJI010000002.1, from coordinate 253,381 downwards.
TGACGCCCTGGCGGTCTTTTGAGGACAGCATCGGCTCCCCCTCCAACGGCCATGTGATGCCGATCGTCGGATCGTTCCAGATCAGGCACCGCTCGTGCTGCGGCGCATAGTAGTCGGTCGTTTTGTACAAACATTCGGCGACCTCCGACAACACGAGAAATCCATGGGCAAACCCGGCAGGGATCCAGAGTTGCCGCTTGTTCTCGGCAGAGAGTACCTCGCCTACCCAGCGACCAAACGTCGGCGACGAACGCCGAAGGTCCACCGCCACGTCGAAGACGGCTCCCACCACGATGCGCACCAACTTCCCCTGCGGTTGCCGAATCTGATAATGCAACCCCCGCAAGACCCCCTTGACCGATCGGGAGTGGTTGTCTTGGACAAAGGCGATGGGTTCGCCGATCGCCGCCTCGAACCGGGCTTGGTTGAAACTTTCAAAGAAAAACCCCCGGTCGTCTCCGAAGACCTGGGGTTCAAGCAAGACGACGTCGGGAATGGCAAGCGGCGTGGCCCGCATCAGAACACGTGTTCTTTGATGATCCGCATGTCGATCGTGACACTGTCGTATGGCTTTATATCCAGATCTTTCTCGACCTGTCCTTGACGATGACCAGACAGACTCATCTCAAGTCTTGTGCCCGAAGAGCAATCTCTTGGCGTTTTCCTGCCAATTCCAGAATCAGAGTTCCCCTATCTTCCGCCAACTGCTCGTTGGCATTGAGAAGCTCAATGCCGTAGACGGTCCCGTCCGGCGCCACATCAACATTCATCTCGTCGCTGATCTTAAGGGTGGTCACCGGAGCCGTTTTCTCGTGGAGTCGGATATACGCAACATTGTACGCAGGATCGTATGTCAACCTCATTTCACAGTCTCCGAATTAGAAATATTTCACGATTACCGTAATGACGACCCAATCGCTCCCCTCTTGCACAGCATAGGCTTCTATCTGCCTGTTTGCATAGATCTTTCCTTGCCAGGTCCCCGCAAACGGAAAGTTGCGACGAAAGCCCGTTCGACCGAACTTCGCCTCGAAGCGCTCGCCGGTCTCCACGGTCAACCTCGCTTCTTGCTCCGTCCCACCCCGTTCTTGTAGTCGTTCCAATGCGTGAGGATGCAGCCGAACAGCCATTGGCGCTCTTCTAGTCTAATCGCATGAGAACAACTCCGCTTCCCTTAACCGCGCATGTCTCTTCGACCATTTTCCGACAGGGGACCGTTCGTCGGGGATGGCAAGCGGTATGGCCCGCATCAGAATACGTTTTCTTTGATGATCCGCAGCAGATACTGGCCGTAGCCGTTCTTGGCCAACGGTTGCGCCAGCCGTTCCACTTGAGCCGCATCGATCCAGCCCTGCCGATAGGCGATCTCTTCCGGACAGGCCACCTTGAGCCCTTGGCGGTGTTCCAGCGTGGCGATAAACTGGCCGGCATCCAGCAACGACTCGTGAGTGCCGGTATCGAGCCAGGCATACCCCCGTCCCATGACTTCGACGTGCAGCAGCCCCTCGTGCAAATACAGCCGATTCAGATCCGTAATCTCCAGCTCGCCTCTGGCCGACGGTTTGAGACGTTTGGCGTACTCGACCACATGCCGATCATAAAAATAGAGACCGGTCACGGCATAGTTGGATTTCGGCTTCGCGGGTTTTTCCTCCAATGACAGAACCCTGCCTTGGCCGTCGAATTCGGCCACGCCGTACCGCTCAGGATCGTGAACATGATAGGCAAAGATCGTGGCTCCGTCGGTGCGGGCCATCGCGCTGTTCAGCAACCGTTGAAAATCATGGCCGTAGAAAATGTTATCCCCCAGCACCAAGGCCGACACATCGTCACCGATGAAGGATTCGCCGATCAGAAAAGCCTGCGCCAACCCGTCCGGCGACGGCTGAACGGCATAGTGGATCCGCGCCCCCCACTGGTCTCCTTTCCCGAGAAGTTGCTCGAACCGCGGGGTATCTTGCGGCGTGGAAATGACGAGAATCTCCCTGATCCCCGCCAACATGAGGGTGCTGAGGGGATAGTAGATCATCGGCTTGTCGAACACCGGGAGCAACTGTTTGCTGATCGAGAGGGTCGCCGGATGCAGTCGCGTGCCGGCCCCTCCGGCCAGGATGATGCCTTTTCTTTTAACCGTCCGACCGGATCGAGAATCCTGACTCATGCCCGGCTCCTCCTCTTCGGCCGCTTCCAGGCCGCCGACTTCATTGCGTGTAGTGCTGCTCGATCCAGCGGCGGTAGTCTCCGCTCGTCACGTTCCGCACCCACGTGTCATGATCCAAATACCAACGGACGGTTTTGCGAATGCCGGTTTCAAACGTTTCGGCCGGCTTCCAGCCGAGTTCTCGTTCGATCTTTGTGGCGTCGATGGCGTACCGACGGTCATGACCGGGCCGATCTTTGACGAAGGTCACCTGTGCTCGGTACGACCGACCGTCCTTTAGAGGACGCCATTCGTCCAAAATCCCGCAGATGGTATCCACCACGTCCAGATTAGGCTTTTCGCTCCATCCACCGACATTGTATGTTTCGCCGGGCACGCCGCTCTCCAGCACCCGACAGATCGCCCGACAATGGTCTTCCACGTACAGCCAATCGCGCACCTGCCGGCCGTCGCCATAGATCGGCAACGGTTTGCCGGCCAGCGCATTGTGAATCACGAGAGGAATCAGTTTTTCAGGAAACTGATAGGGCCCGTAGTTGTTGGAACAATTCGTCGTCAGCACCGGCAGGCCGTAGGTGTGGTGATAGGCGCGCACGAGATGATCGCCGGCCGCCTTGCTGGCCGAATAGGGGCTGTTGGGCCGATAGGGATTCGTTTCGCGAAACGCCGGCTCATGCGACTCAAGCGACCCATACACTTCATCCGTTGACACGTGAAGAAATCGAAACGACGCTTGCGCCGCCGGATCGAGCTTCATCCAATAGGCTCGCACCGCTTCCAGCAGATGAAACGTCCCGACCACGTTCGTGCGGATGAAATCATCGGGCCCGTGAATCGATCGATCCACGTGACTCTCGGCGGCAAAGTTGACGACGGCGCGAGGATGATGGCGATCGAGCAGCGAGGCGACCAACGCCGTCTCGCCGATATCGCCGCGAACGAACAGGTGCCGCTCGTCGCCCTTCAAACCGGCCAGATTGTCAAGATTGCCCGCGTAGGTGAGCTTATCCAGATTGACGACCGGCTCACCGGCCTGCTTGAGCCAGTGCAGGACAAAATTCGACCCGATAAACCCGGCCCCGCCCGTCACTAATATCATGTGCGGTTTCCTCTTCTCCGAGATCTGCGCGGTGCTTTTTCTTCCAAATGTACGCTGGCGCCCAAAAGTCCGAGCGGACGACGGAATTCCTTCACCTGACGGCCTCGCGGACTCGCGGTTCCACGGCCACCTGCGCCCGATACCACTCGTACGTCCGCTCGATCCCCTCTCTCAACTCGATGCGCGGCCGCCAGCCCATCGCCAGCATCTTGGAGCTGTCCATTAGTTTCCTTGGCGTGCCGTCCGGCTTCGTCCGATCCCAGCGGATCTCCCCCCGATACCCCACGGCTTCCGCGACCAGCGTCGCCAGCTCGGCGATCGAAATGTCCTGCCCCGCTCCCACATTCACGATCTCTTCACCGGAGTACCCGTCCATGAGAACCAAACAGGCTTCCGCGCAATCGTCGACGTGCAGGAACTCGCGACGGGGGGTTCCGCTTCCCCACAGGGTCGGGGCCACACCGCTCCGTTTCGCCTCATGAAACCTACGGATCAGCGCCGGCAAGACGTGGGCGCTCTCCAATTCGAAATTGTCGTTCGGTCCGTACAGGTTGGTGGGCATGGCCGCAATGAAATCGCGGCCGTATTGCCGCCGGTAAGCCTGGCACATTTTGATGCCGGCGATCTTGGCCACGGCGTACCATTCATTGGTTTTCTCAAGCGGACCGGTCAGCAAATGCTCTTCCCGAATCGGCTGGGGACTGTCGCGAGGATAGATGCAGGACGATCCCAACAAAAGCAATTTCTTGACGCCATGGAGGTGGGCCTGATGAATCAGATTGGTTTGAATCGCCAGATTGTCATAGATGAATTCCGCCGGGCGCGTGTTGTTGGCCCAGATGCCGCCGACCTTGGCCGCCGCGACGATGACGTAGTCCGGCTTGGCCTCCGTAAACCATCGGGCGACCAAACGGCCGTCGCGCAAGTCCAGTTCGTTGCTGGTTTTGACGAGCAGATTGACATAGCCGCGAGATTGCAACAGACGAAGCACCGCGGACCCCACCATCCCGCGATGACCGGCCACGTAGATGCGCGCTTCTTTCTCCATCGCTCAGCCTTGCTCGGACTTGGGGTAGTTTCTGGTGCCTTCCAGCCGCTCACGCTCCATGCGCAGATCGGCCTCGACCATCATAACGGCCAATTCTTTGAACAGTACCTTCGGCTCCCAATGAAGCCGAGCCTTCGCTTTCCCGGCGTCGCCGATGAGGAGATCCACCTCCGTGGGACGATAGTATTTGGGGTCGATTTTGACGTACCGCTTCCAATCCAAATCAAGATGGCCGAACGCCACGTCCAAAAATTCCCTGACCGAATGGGTTTCGCCCGTCGCAATCACATAATCGTCGGGCTCCTCCTGCTGGAGCATCAACCACATCGCTTCCACGTAGTCCCCCGCGTAGCCCCAGTCCCGCTTGGCGTCGAGATTGCCGAGATACAGCTCCCGCTGGATTCCCAGCTTGATGCGGGCGGCGGCCTTCGTGATTTTTCTGGTCACGAAGGTTTCGCCCCGGCGAGGCGACTCGTGGTTGAACAAAATGCCGCTGCACGCGAACAGCCCGTAGGCTTCGCGGTAATTGACCGTGATCCAATGGCCGTACAGCTTGGCCGCCCCATAGGGGCTTCGCGGATAAAAGGGCGTCGTTTCACGCTGGGGAATCTCCTGCACCTTGCCGAACATCTCGCTGGACGAGGCTTGATAAAACTTGGGGCGGAGACCGGACTCCCGAATCGCTTCAAGCAGCCGCACGGTGCCCAGCGCGGTAATCTCCGCCGTGTACTCCGGAATATCGAAACTGACCCGCACGTGACTTTGCGCCCCCAGATTGTAAATTTCGTCCGGCTGAACGGTTCGTAAAATTCTGTTGAGCGAGCTGGCGTCGTTCAAATCGCCATAGACCAGCCGCAACCGGACGTCCGGCGTGTGGGGATCTTGATACAGAGGATCGATCCTGGCCGTATTGAACGAACTGGAACGGCGGATGATGCCGTACACTTCATATCCCTTGCTCAACAACAGTTCGGCCAGATAGGACCCGTCTTGGCCGGTGATGCCGGTGATCAACGCTTTCTTAGTCACGGCAATTCCCTCGATTAGAGAGGTTTCTCGATGACATCGCGCCGCTCCAGCTCGTTCATGACCAGCCTTATGCACTCCTCAAGGTCTAAACGCCCGGTTTCCACGACAAGATCCGGCCGCTCCGGGGCTTCATAGGGGGATGAGACACCAGTAAACTCGGCGATCTCTCCGGCTCTCGCCTTCTTGTACATCCCCTTGACGTCTCTCGCTTCGCAGACCTCGATCGGCGCGTTGCAATAGATCTCCAGAAATTCCCCTTCTTTCACCATTTTACGCACACGTTCTCGATCGGCTCGATAGGGGGAAATGAACGCCGTCAACACTATCATCCCTGCTTCCAGGAACAACTTCGCCATTTCGCCGACACGGCGGATATTCTCCTGACGGTCGCGAACCGAAAATCCTAAATCGCCGCAGAGTCCATGGCGCACATTGTCTCCATCTAACACGAAGGCTCGACAGCCTCGTCGATACAGCCGATCTTCCACCGCATGGGCCAGCGTCGATTTTCCGGAGCCGGATAATCCGGTAAACCAGAGAATCGCACTACGATGGCCGTTCTGTTCCTCACGCTGAGCGCGGGTCACGGTGGCTCGATGCCAGACCACGTTTGTTGATGTCTGAATGTTCACCGACGACGGACTCGAAGCCAGATTGATCAGTTTTACAGACATCCAGGCACCTCTTTCCATGAACAAGAAAACAAGGGAGTGGTATTTTCCACAATCTCCTCAACCAGATTAGGAGTCCTTATGCATAAAACGATGCGATCGTTTCAACCGCCTCGGTCTGCTGGGCGGGCGTAAGTTCCGGATAAATGGGAATCGCGATGGTCTCCCGAGCGGCCCGCTCCGCTTCAGGGAAGTCTCCTTCGCGATAGCCCAGGTACCCGAAACATTCTTGGAGGTGAAAGGGAACCGGATAGTAGATTTCGGCCCCGATCTCGTTTCGTTTCAGATGCGCCATCAGCTCGTCGCGCCGCTCGACCCGCAGCACGAACTGGTTGTAGATGTGGTGATGCTTCGCGCCGGACTCGCGATACACGGCTTCGGGCAATCGGACGACTCCCCGCCGCACCAAGCCGCTCTGCTGAAACAACGAGCGATACCGCTCCGCATTGTCCTGCCGGCGCTTCGTCCATCCGTCAAGATAATTCAATTTGACGTTCAACACCGCGGCCTGAATCGTGTCGAGCCGGAAATTGCCTCCGATCAACTTGTGATAGTACTTCGGGTGGCTTCCGTGAACGCGCAGAATTTTCAGGCGCTCGGCCAGGTCGCGGTCGTTGGTGACGACCATTCCGCCATCCCCCAAGCACCCCAAGTTCTTGCTGGGGAAAAACGAGAGGCAGCCGACCGTCCCCATGCTGCAGGCCCGCCGGCCGTCCCGATACTCCGATCCGATGGCTTGGGCGGCGTCTTCCACGACGGAAAACCCGTGACGTCGCGCGATCTCCAGAATCGGCGCCATGTCGGCGCACTGGCCGTACAAATGAACGGGGATGATCGCTTTGGTCTTCGGCGTCACCGCAGCTTCGATCTTCGACGGGTCGATGTTGAAGCTCACGGGATCGATGTCGACGAACACCGGTTTGGCATGGAGCCGGGCGACGACGCCGGCGGTCGCAAAGAACGAATAGCACGGAGTGATGACTTCGTCGCCCGGACCGACTCCCAGCACCATGAGCGACAACAACAGCGCATCGGTTCCCGACGTCACGCCGACGCCGTGCTGGGCCTGGCAGTACGCAGCCACCCGCTCTTCCAACTTGCCGACGTCCGGCCCCAGGATGAACTGGTTGCTCGCGAAGGTCTGCCGCAACGCGCTCAAGATCTCCTCGCGAATCGGCTCGTGATGCGCTTTCAGATCAAGTAAGGGGACCGCCATATTCACTCCTTGTTTCACATGAACTGCTCACCGGCTCCACGTCTCTCACGTCGATTTCCACCGCCGCCGCCTGCTGAATCAACCGGATCCCCACCACCAAGCGATGGCGTTTCTCCTTGCGCAGCAACACCCCGCGCACTCCCCGCAACGGACCTCGAGCCACTTCCACGACCATCCCCTCGTGCAAATAGGGATGGGGATCATACGGCAGCACGCTCGACATCAACATTTTGAGGTTTTCGATTTCGCCGTCGGGGATCGGTTCCGGGCGTCCGCCGCTCCCCACGATCTCCACCACACCGGCGACCTTCTGCACCGACGACTTCGTCCCTTTCCCGAACCGCACGAAGCAATAGCCGGAAAACAGCGGAACCTCGATCTCCTTCTTGCGATCTTTCCACTGGCTCAAGCGCCGAACCGTGGGAAGCAGCTGCTCAATGCCCTGCCTGTCCAATTGATCCCGCACCACCTTCTCATGGCGCGATTTTGTGCGCAGGGCGTACCAGTGAGGATTGTTTGTCTGGTTTGTCTGGTTTGTCTGGTTTGTCTGGTTTGTCTGGTTTGTCTGGTCTGTCTGGTTTGTTTGGTTCATTTGGTCTGTCTGGTTTGTTTGGCGCGAAGGTACTTAATGAGCCCCGAAATGATTCTCGCCGTCTTATTAGCTTGTTCGTAAATTGACTCAAATGTGTCCTTCGACAGATATCCTTGATCCACCGAGATGTATAGATGGCTTTGAACTTCTGCACAAGAAGACATGGCGATGAACAAAAATTGCATGAACTCCTTGTTTGACCGACGGACAAATCCTTCGGCGATGTTAGCCATTACAGATCCAGCAGCACTTTGGATTTGGTTACAGAGTCGCACATCCTTTTGCCAGGTTGAATTCCGATGAACAGCTTCGTACACCTGGCGCGTCAGCTGCCTGGCCTCTTTCCAACAATCCAAGTCTTCAAAACGGGTGAGTTTCACGATTGGTCTCGTTTGCACTGGTTCGTTTTGTTTATTTGGTTGGAATCAGACCAACCAGATGACGAGATAAACCAGACAAACATCCTCAACCCAACGAACATCTTCAGGCGCAGCTTCGCCCTCTCACTTACAGTTCCCCCCTTCGGCCACTGCGAGCGCCTCCCTGCTCCTCGTCCGGCGACACACTCGGCGTCCCTCAAGACGCAAGGCCGGTTATGTATCGATCAACGGCCGCGACGAACTCGTCCGCCTCCCGGACGGCGCGACGCGCGGTTTCTTCATCCAAGTAGGACAAGGCGTCGTAGTCGCCCGCTTCGCGATCGTCTTTCAGGTTGCTCAACAGCTTTCCCCACCGTTTGTCCAGCTTGCCGGTTTTCACCAGCAACAGGCCGAACAGGGTCACGACGCCCTTGTGGGTGTCCGCACGTTGTCCTTCCGTCAAGAGAGCCGCCTGCGCCGCGTGGTAGGCGGCATAGTAGGCGCGGGAAATCGCGTCGTCCCACTCTCCCTTGGCGTACAGGTCGCGGGCCACCCTCGCTTTCTCGCGTGCCTTGGCCAGATAACCGCGGATGAGTTCCTGTTGCGCCTTATCCAATGAGCACTCCTTCCCGGCTCACTTGCTCCATGAAGGGAGTCCGCAACGATTGCAATCTGGAAAATTCCCGTTCCGGAAATACCTTCAACGACACCAACCGCCCGTGCTCCAACAGGACGTCCATCACCGCGTCATAGAGGACATCGAGCAATGCGTCATCTTTCCGAGAGACGACAAGCAGCACATCATAATCCGAGTCGGACCGATGGGTTCCCCTGGCGCGCGAACCGAACAGGACGATCCGTTTGATCAACGGACGGACTGAAGCGATTCGTTCCAAAAACGCACGGAGGATGGGATCCGACTCAATCGATGGAGTCACAGGTCTATCCGGTCTGTCTCTGTCGTTCTTGTGTTTCTTCGGCGCGTTTCACGCCGCAAGAAGCGGATGCGCCGGCGGCGGCGAGGCCGATGCTGAAAATCTTCTCCTTCGGAATCCCTTGCCGCACCAGCCGGGCCATGATTTGCGGGCCACGCTCCAAATCGGCGATCAACAGCCCGTCGAATTCCCATTCTCTCAGCGACGCGATCGGCCGGACCGGATACGACAAAAAGGTTCCCGCGGACTGATCGTCCACGAAGCCCACGAGAGTGAGCTCAAGCTCCCGCAGCGTCAGATACGCCAGTTCGGCCAGTTCGCCGGTCCCGCAGACCGCCAGTCTTTTCGCCCCCGATCGAACCGGCTTTTCCAAGGTTGCCTTCAGACGACGTCGCGTGTCGCGGTAGTATGAGAGGGAATACTTCACGTATTCGCTCGTCAGCCGAGACTTCTCGGCAAACCCCTGCGGCGTGAGCAGATAGCGAACTCGGTGCGGAGGAATCGTGGTGATCTTGATGTAGCCTTTTCTCGCCAGCCGTTTGAGACAAAGGTTCGTGAGCCCCAAAGCCACGCCCAGCTTGGTTGCAAGCGAGCGTTGGGTGATCGCTTCACCCCGCTCCAACTCGGTCAGCAACAGAAGGTCTCGTTGGCCTTGAAGATCCATGCCTCTCAATCGTAACCGCTCAATCCTCAACGCGCCCTCAAAGCGTTCATGATATGAACACAGGACGAGATATCAGTCAAGCAAAAACACGGCGATGCGCTGAACTACGTACGGCTGCATCTGATACGAAACAAAAGAGCGTTATTCTCAGATGTGGAGCACGGTCAACGGCGACGGATCTTCCGCCGCTTGTCGCACGGCAGCCGCGACGTGACCGACGGTCAACCGATCCAGACAATCCCAAAAGGGACAAGCCTCCCCGAGACATTTTTCGCAGGTGGGCACGTCGGGACGGAGCAACAAGCCGGTCCCCAATGGCCGCCATCTCGTGGGCAGATTGTTGCGGCGAGGATCAAAGAGGCTGACCACCGCCGTCCCCAACGCCGCCGCCATGTGCGCCGGTCCGGTGGCTCCGGACACCACCACGTCGGCGGCGGCAATCACCCCCATCAGTTCACGCACCGAGAGACGGCCCATCAGATTGAGGATTCCGAAGGAAGGCGGCGTTTTTGACCACACTTCGCGGTCAAACTCCCTTTGCTCCTGCTCGCTGCCGGTCAAGACGACCCCGAATCCCTGTCGCGCCAATTCAACGGCAAGATCCCGAAAGTGCCCCGGTCTCCAGCGGCGCGCGGAATGGCCTCCCGGATGAACGACGACGCGGGGGCCCGGCATCGCTTCCCAACGTTGCCCGCCACCTTGCCGTTCCTCCTCGCTCACAACCAAGGCCGGGCGGCTTCCCGTTTGCGGATGCAACCCCAGCCCCCTCAGCATCTCCACGTTGTATTCGGACTCGTGCTTCAAAAACTCACTGCGGTGCTCATACATCCGTCGATTGGCCAACAGACTGTACCAGCGGAATCCTGTCGCCACGCGAATCGGCACGCGCGCCAGAAAGGCCGCCCACATGAGACGCCGAAACGGTTTGAGAAAAAGCGCCGCATCCACTCCGTCGCGAAAGACCGCGCACAAGGTTCGGAGCGAATCCGTCCATCGCATCGTTCGCACGTAATCCACATCGGGGTGATGATCCAACAGGGGCGCGGCCGTCGGGCTGGTGAGAAAGCCGATCGTCGATCCTGGAATGATCCGTCTCAACTCCGTCGCCACCGGAATCGACAAGATCACGTCGCCGATGCCGTCCGGTCTGACAATGAGCACGTTCATGGAGAAACCGAAGACCCATCAATCGCGCGCCGGGCCGCCTCGACCACTTCGCCCGGCTCGGTGCGACGCAAACACTCGAGCTCCGGCTCGTGCCGACAGACACGGCTGAAACAGGGGCGGCAAGGGACCGACTTGGTCAACACGTGATGGCTTTGCCCGTATGGACCGGTGCGAATCTCGCTCGTCGGTCCGAACAGCGCGATGACCCGACATCCCACCGCCGCGGCGATATGCATCGGGCCTGAATCGTTCGTGATCAAGAGGGCCGCCTTCGAAAGAAACGCCGGCAGACAACCCAGTGGAATCTTGCCCGTGAAATCGATGAACGGACTTCCGGCGACCGCCCTCAGTTGCTCTGCATCAGAGCGATCGCCGGCACCCCCGATTACCACGACCTGTCCAAGCCCTTCCCCCTGCAATCGGTCCACCACCTCGGCAAAGGAGTCGAGCGACCATCGTTTGGTCGGCCACCGGGCTGAGACATTCACGGCGATCCATGGCCGATCGATCGACAGCCCTTCCCGCACACAGACATCCCGAATGATTTCCATGTCGCGGTCAAACACGGTGAACGAAAACCGGGGCGTGCCGGACGATCGAATGTCCAGCGATTGAGCCACGAGCAAATACCGATCGACCGCGTGCATCTCCGACGTCGAGACAGGCACGCGCATCGTGTAGAACCAGGGACTGCCTTCCCTCGCATTGGCAAAACCGATGCGCGCGGGAGCGCCGCTGAACCAGGCAAGCGCGCCGCTGCGAAAGAGGCCCTGCAAATCGATCGCGAGATCAAATCTCTCGGCCCGCAGGCGCCGCGCTTGCTCGATCCAACTGCGCACCGTTTCATCCACCGGCCACACTCGATCGACTCCTTCGATCCGCTCGACCAGATCCGACCAGCGTCGCTTGACGACCCAGGTCAGATGGGCTTCCGGCCAGGCGGTTTTGATCGCCGAGGCCACGGGCATCGCGTGGACGATATCGCCGAGGGAACTGGGTTTGATCAACAGAATGCGGGCTCGACTGAACCGAGAAACCGCAAACTGATCGTCGGCCGGGGCAGCGTGCATGGAACGTCCTTGTTATCGAGCGACTAAAAAGGGAGGGAGCGGTCGAGGCCGGTCAAGCGACTCCGTTGCCCGCCTCGATCGAGAAACGGGTCCGCAATTCCCGTCCATAGAGATCGTCGAGGAGCTCCTTGCCGCTCGATACGGCAACCGTCTCTCTTCGTTCTTCAAGCGATCGACAAAACCGTTGCCACGCCCGCACATAGGGCATCGGCGTCAGATGATGCCGCCAGGCACTGTGCCCTCGGACGATCCGAGCGATCCATTCGTAGTTGCCGGGAATATCGAGGGCGGCGCCGTTTACAATGGGCGATTCCTCCCTCCCGAACACCATCGTAATATTCCCGCCGTCGCGCGAGATGACGTGCCGGATCTCGCGCAATCCCTGTTTCCTGGCCGACCGGCGCAGCGTCACGACATTGAAATTGTAGAGATGTGCCTCATGAAACGTGTTCTTGGGAGCCTGGCAGGTCGCCTCCACGTTCGGCACCTCGACCACCAACCTTCCACCGGGCTTGAGCCAGGATCGGAGCAGCGCCAATACCGCTCCAGGATCTTCCGTGTGTTCGAGCACGTGCCAGATCGTCACCACGTCGAACGACCCGGGGAGAAACGTCGCGTCTTGCACAAAACCCACCTGGACCGTCAATCCATATTCTCGTATCGAATACTCCGCGTATCCCCTGTTGGGTTCGACGCCTTGGACCTGATGACCAAGAGTTCGAAGCAGATAGGCGAACTCTCCTCCGCCGGTCCCCACGTCCAGAATGAGCTTGGGGCTCGCCAGCAAGTCCTTGATCTTTTCAAACCGAGAGAGCGCGACCTTCCCGGCCCGCAGGATATGTTTGGGTTTCGGCTGGTAGGTGTGTTTATAAGAGAGCCGGTACTCTTCTTCGTAGAACCGCCTGGCGTCATGGGGACGAGGATCGGACCAGACCAGACCACAGGCACGACAAATGACGGTCCGCAGCGGCTTCCCGCTGCGGCTGCGATTCGACAGGGTGGAGACGTCCGTTCCCCCGCACAGGTTACAGGGTATTGAGGAGGACTCCCTCCCTGCTCGTCCCCCTTCTCTACTTTGTTCGCGCATGATCTCAGCCATGGTTCTGCGTCACACCGGTCGGGCTATCAGAGGCCGGTTGCGCATCAGGGTCGTGATGCTCTTCGGGTCGTCGAAGGGCCTCCCGGCAAAACCGAGCCTGTACATCGCCCCGAATCCATTCAACGGCCTCCTCAAACGACGAGGCGACATGATCGGGAACCACACCGGTGTCACCAAGCCTTTCCACCTGTTGCGGCGTCACGGCCCCTGTGGTCACCAACACGGCCCGCGCTCCCACACGTTTGGCCAGCTCCATATCTTTTCCATGATCCCCGACCAAATACGAACGCGACAAATCGATCGCATGGTCTCGAACGGCCCGATCAACCAGGCCGGTTTTCGGCTTCCGGCATCCGCAGCCGTCATCGGGGTGATGCGGGCACACATAAACGGCATCGAGGGACACGCCGGCTTCACCGAGAAGGCGGGCAAGTTTTTCGTGAATCGCCTCCAGATCCTTCATTGACAGAAACCTTCTGGCCACCCCCGATTGGTTCGTCACGACGATCAACCGAGCCCCGGCCCGTTTGAGTTTGGCCAGCGCATCGGCGACACCGGGAAAAAGTTCGTACTGATCCGGCGAGCGGATATAGCCGGGATCGGGATTCAACGTCCCATCGCGATCTAGAAAAATGGTGTAGCCTGCAAGAATGTTTGTTTGGTTGGTCTCGTTTGTTTGGTTTGTTTGGTTTGTTTGGTTCGTTTGGTTTGTTTGGTTCGTTTTGTCTATTTGGTTGGAGTCAGGCGCACCAGATAAACCAAATGAATCTCCCAGTTGTTTCACCGCCGTCTCGTACACCTGATCCACCGATACTCCGGTCATACACCGATGATCGATCGGACATTCTCGCAAAAGACAAGGAGCGCAATCGACCGGCGCCCGCACGATGCAGTCTTTCTGCCCATAAGGCGACGTTGTGCGCCAATCCGTCGGACCGAAGATCGCCGTGACCTGCACGCCGAAGGCCGCGGCGATGTGCATCGGGCCCGTATCGTTGGTCAGCAACAGTCGACACTGCTTGATCATCGCCATCAATTCTCGAATCGTCGTCGTCCCGGACAAGACCGCCGTTCGTGCGTTGATCCGAGCCGCGATCTGTCGGCCCAATGTTTCTTCCCCCTTGGCGCCGATGATCACGACCGCCGCCTCTCTACCCTCATCCTCTCGCAATCGTTCGACCAGTCGTCGCGCGACGTCCGCAAAGCGATCGGGCAGCCATCGTTTGGCCGCTCCGTAGGTGGAGCCGGGATTGATCCCGACAATGAGATCCGACGGTCTGATTCCCGCGGACGCCAGTTTCTCGCCCATCGCCCGTTCCTCATCCGAGGAGACGGTCAGCGCCGGAGCCATCGGCTCTCCGTCCAGCCCCAGTGGTTTGAGCAGGTTCCAGTAATAGACGACTTGATGAACGGGTCTCCGGAGGTCGGGAACCGCGACCGGATCGGTCAGAAACATGGCACGCCCATCGGTGGCATACCCGTATCGGCGCGGGATCCCCGCCAACCACGTCAGAAGCGCCGCTTCGAAGGCGTTTTGAAACAACACGGCCAGATCGAATCGGTGCCGGCGCAGCGCCTCGGCGAGTGCCCATTTTCCCGAAAGGCCGGCGTGCAGATGACGGTCATCATAGAGGACGATCCGGTCCACGCCCGCGTGACCGGAGAGCAGCTCCGCGACGGAGGGCTTCGCCAGCACAGTCAGTTCCGCCTGAGGAAACAGCGACCGGAGCCCGCGCAACGCAGGCTCGCACATGACGGCGTCGCCGATCCAATTCGGCGCCCGCGCGACAAGCCGCTTGATCGATTCCCTACGCACCGGTCTTTGGTCCCGTTCCTTTTTCTTCGAGAACCAGACGTCGCAACCGCTCCAGCCCCCGGAGGATCTCCACACGAATCCGTAACGCCCACCAGGAGTCCTCCGGCTCAAGAAAGGGCGACAATTTCCCGGCATCCTTCTCCGTCGTCAACACCAGTTCGGCACCGGCAGCCCCCGCTTCGGATCGAATTCGGCGGACATCATCCATGCGATAGTGATGATGATCGCCGAAGGCGGTCTCGCCCACGATCGTCACACTTATCTCCTCGGCCGACCGGCGGAACGATCGACTGTTGCCGATGCCGCTCACCAGCCATGCTCGTTTCCCTTGGGCCCATTCGAGCGACCGGTTCCGATCACCCTGCGCCGACACCAGCGACTGCGGCCTGAACGAAACCTCGATCTCGTCGTTGAACGTGACGCCGGCCTTCCTCAGCCGCCGATGAACCGCCTCGACGTTGTCTCGCGAATCGGCCCTCGTGACGACCACCGCCGTCGCGCGGGCCAGCCCCTCCAGCGGCTCACGCAGGCGACCGGCCGGCACCAGTGCGTCGAGCCCCGCCGCATCGGTCGCATCGAGCAAGACGACGTCAACATCCCGATGAAGTCTCCGGTGTTGAAATCCATCGTCCAAGACCACGCAATCCACCTTGTGCTGCGACAAAACCCATCGGCCCACTTCTGTTCGGTCCGCTCCTACCGCTACAATCGCGGAGGGACATCGCTTGGCGATGAGAAACGGTTCATCGCCCGCTTCCGACGGGCCGGTCAGCAACCGGACTCCATCGGAAACCAGCAGCCGATCGGCTCCGTTCATCCGTTTATAGCCACGGCTCAGCACGGCGACCTTCAGCCCCTCGGCTTGCAACCATTCCGTCAGCAAGATGACAACCGGCGTTTTGCCGGTTCCGCCGACGGTGAGATTGCCCACGCTCACGACCCTGCAAGGCAATCGGGACGGCGTCGCCCGGCCGAGTCGAGCCCACCAGCCGCGCGACCGCACGAGCAGGCCATAGAAAAACGCGGCCCATCGAAGCCATGTCCGGACCGGTTGTCCGGGCTGCAAGAGCGCCATATCAACTCGGTCTCTCCCCGGTCATGACACCGCAATCACCGAGCGCCTGACGGTCGCCTCGCACGTCCCTTTTTGAATTCATCTCCCGTGCTCACGTCTCGATGGACTTGACGACGTTCCCCTTCAACAAGCAACCGACAGTCGACGTTTCCGACGACTCCGTCGCCGGAGCGGTCATGACGGCTGGGTGGAATGGTGCGATGCCTCTATGGCGTTGAAACATGATTCGATCAAGTCCAGCGTTCGTTGCAGAGCGCCTTGATTGTCCGACACGACGCGCCGCGCGGCCCCTCCGACGCGTTCGCGGGCCTGGGGATCGGCAAGCCATTCGCCGCACACGCGCACCAAGTCGTCCACGTCTCTTACGCGCCGGCCTCCTCCCGCTTCTTCCAACATGGTCGCCACTTCCGCGCAATGATCGGTATAAGGTCCGAAAAGGACCGGTTTTCCCCAAGCCGCCGGCTCCAGCAAATTATGGCCCCCGACCGGCACCAAGGTGCCTCCCACGAACGCCACCGTCGCCTCGCGGTAGGCGCGGGCCAGCTCTCCCCTTGTATCCAAGATGACGACCCGTGGCCCCCGTCCCGTTTGTTCCATTCGGCTTTTCCGTTGAACCGTAAAACCGGCGTCGCGAATCATGGATTCGACCTGCTCCACCCGCTCGATATGTCGCGGTGCCAACATCAACACGGCCGACGGATCCGCCTCGACAATCCGGCGATAGGCCGCAACCAGCATTTCCTCTTCGCCCGCGTGGGTGCTGCCGGCCAAAATCAACCTGTCCGACGGATTCAGCCCAAAGCTCCGTTCCGACGGCTCGCCGCCTTCCCCGGCGTGAAGCGGTTGATCGAACTTGATATTGCCGGTCGTGTGCGCATGAGCCGGATCGGCGCCCAGCGCGACGATTCGTTGTCGATCCCGATCGGATTGCATCAAACACAGGGTGATCGACCGGATGACGGATCGATAGAACGAGCGAACGAGACCCCTATTTTGGCGGCCGAACGAGCGGGACGACAATCGGCCGTTCACCAGGATCGTCGGAATGCGCCGGTCGTTCAACGTCCAGAGCACGTTGGGCCACAACTCCGTTTCAACGAACAGGTAGAGCGAAGGCCGCAGCCGATTCACCATGCCCGAGACCGCCCATGGAAAATCCAGCGGCGCGTACCGATGCTCCGCCACGCCGGCCAACCGTTGCTCGACCGCTTCGCGCCCGGTCTCCGTCACGGTCGTCACGATATAGCAAAACTCCGGATGACGTTCCCGCAACGCCTTGACAAGCGGTGCCGCCGCGACCGCTTCTCCCAGCGACACCGCGTGCACCCAGACGACCGGTCGATCCCGTTGTTCTTTATCGGACGGATGGGCTTGCCAGCCCATTCTTTGGAGAAACCCTCGTCGGCATCGGGGCTTCGCCAACAACAGGCCGACGACGATCGGCATTGCAACCAAGAGACCGATGTTATAGAGAATGCGCCACATGACCACGCCGTTGCGCCCCTCGGTTCTTCGGCATCTCAGACACCCGTCGAAGAATGCTCCGAACCGCCCGGCCCGAACCGAGGCCCGACGCCGGTCGTCGGACGCGACACCTCTTGCTCCGCTTGATCCGTCAGGCGATTAAGCGTCGCTTCCAGCTCCAAGCGAGCCGCTTCGAGCGCCGCGTCGTCCGCCTCGCGCGAAACCCACAGGGGCTCGCCATACAGGAACAGGCCTTTGGAGAAGGGGTACGGGACCATGTATCGATCCCAGCTCGCAAAGAGTTTTTTTTTGAACAGGCGAAGGCGAGGGGAATGATCGGCAGGCCCGTCGCCTTGGCCAACTGAATCACCCCGAGCTTGGCGTGGCAGCGAGGCCCCTTGGGGCCGTCCGGCGTCACGACCACGTCCCGGCCGGATCGGCCCAGCTTGATCAACGCGCGAAGCGCGCCGGCTCCTCCGCGCGTGCTCGACCCCCGCACCGCCTCGTGCCCGAACCGGGCGATAATGCGGGCGATGATTTCTCCGTCTCCATGTTGGCTGATCAACACGTGAGATCCCGCCCCCCGGTAGCCCATCGGGATCATCAATTGTTGAGCGTGCCAAAAGGCGAGCACGATGTGACGTCCCTCCCGATACAGGGCATCGACATCCTCATGGCCTCTGGTCTCGCAATGCATCGTCCGGAACAGGATTCGGATCAAGGCGGCCGCGACCGGCGGCAGCAACGAACAGGCCGCCCACCGTCCCAACCGCTTCCGAAGGCCGATCTTCTTCTCTTCTTTCAGCACTCCGCCCTCATCATCCGTTCGTGCGCCGCGTCCTGAAACTGCATGGTGTAAAGGCGATGGTACATCCCTCTCCGCCGCAACAGTTCCTCATGGGTCCCCATTTCCACGATCGAGCCGCGATCCAACACGACGATGCGATCCGCGTTTTGGACGGTGGACAGCCGATGGGCGATGACGAGGGTCGTCCGATTTTTCATCAAATTCGTCAAGGCCAGTTGCACCATCCGCTCGGATTCCGTATCCAAGGCCGACGTGGCTTCATCCAGAATCAACAGGGGCGGGTCCCGCAAAATCGCCCGAGCGATCGCCAGCCGTTGCCGTTCGCCGCCCGACAATTTGACTCCCCGCTCGCCGATGACCGTATCGTAGCCTTGGGGAAGACGCAGGATGAAGTCGTGGGCATAGGCCGCCTTGGCCGCCTCTTCGATCTCGGCCATCGTCGCCCCCGTTCGTCCGAACGCCAGGTTGTTCTTCACGGTGTCGTCGAACAAGACGACGTCTTGAGAGACGATGCCGATCTTCGCGCGCAGCGACCCCAACCGGTAGTCCGTGAGCGGCCGGCCATCCAACAGAATCCGGCCGGCCGTCGGCTCGTAAAATCTCGGCAACAAACTGATCAGCGTCGTTTTGCCGCTCCCGCTGCTTCCGACCAACGCCACCATCTCGCCGGCCTTGACCGACAGATCGATCCCGTTGAGAGCCGGCACAGCGTGGTCGTCGTAGCGCAGCGAGACGTCTTGAAACTCGAGGCCCCGATCGATTTTCTCCAACGGCACGGCGTCCTGCTCTTGCAATCGCTCCGTGGGGAGATCCATGACGTCATAGACCCGCTCGGCGGCCGCCAACGCCTGCTGAATGATGTTATTGGCCCCGGACAACTTGCGGATCGGCGTATAGGCCATCAGCATCGCCGCCATGAAGGAAAACAAGGCGCCCGGCGTCATATCGCCGTGGATGACCAGATACCCGCCGTACCAAATGATTCCCGCCACCCCGATCACGCCGATCACTTCCATGTGCGACGACCCGATCGACCACACTTGATTCGCCTTGAGCGTGGTCCCCAGGAACGCCCTGTTGTATTCCTTGAACCGCGCCGCCTCCGCGTCCTCGCGCCCGAACGCCTTGACCATTCGAATGCCGGCCAGTGTCTCTTGCAACATCGACGACAGATCTCCCATCTGCTCCTGCCCGCTCGTCGCCAACCGCCGCAACCGCTTGCCGACCCGCACCATCGTCGCCGCCGACAGGGGAATGACGACGGCCGAGATCGCCGCCAACTTCCAGTTCTGGTAGAAAATCACGGCCACCATGGCCAGAAACGTCAGGACGTGCTGAAAAATATCCTTCAGCACGTTCGACGCCGCGCTGGCCATCAGACCGACGTCATTGACCACCCGCGACACCAACCGCCCCGACGTGTTCGCATCGTGAAACCCGACCGGCAGACGGACCAAATGCCGGACCAATTCCTGCCTGATATCCGCGACGACGCGATTCGTCACATAAGCCATCAAATAGCCGACGCCGTAGCTGAAGAGCGCCTTCAAGACCGCCACCCCCATCAGGACCACGGGAAGGATCAGCCACAGGCGCTCGTTCTTTTCGATAAAGATCCCGTCCAACACCGGCTTCGCGAGCCACGCATAGACCCCGCTCAGCAGGGCGACCATGCCCGAACAGGCCAACGCCCCGATGAATCGGCCCCGATAGGGCTTCACGTAGCGCATGAGGCGCTTGAATCGATCTATCCCCGACATGACGCCAACACCACCTCCGCGGCCCTGAGCGACGCGCCGGGCTCGCCCAACGCCGCGCGCACCTTCGCCAAGCCGCGCTTCATTTCATCATAGGCGAATCGATCTTCCAAGAGGCGCCGGGCCTCCTCGTACAATCGCTGGCCGGTCGCATCCGATTGAATCAGCTCCGGCACGACGGTCCGCTCCGCGACCAAGTTCACCAATCCGATCCATCGAACCCGGATGAGAAAAAACGCCAACCAGAACGTCAGCGCGCTGGTCCGATACACCAAGATCAACGGCGTGCCGATGACCGCGGCCTGAAGCGTCGCGGTCCCCGACGCGATCCACGCCAAATCCGCCGCCGCCATGACGTCACCGGCCCGTCCCTTGACGACCTGGACGGAAACCGAACTCTTTTGCAGCAGGGACTGAAGCAAATGATCCTCGATCGTGGGAGCCTGCGCCAACAGAAACTGCGCGCGCGGCTCCCGTTGAGCCAATTTTTCCGCGGCCTCGATCAAGATCGGCAAGAGCAGTTCCACTTCCCTTTTTCGGCTCCCCGGCAACAGCGCGATGACCGGATCGTCGGGAGCTAAGGCGAACGACTTGCGAAGCTCTTCACGGTCGTGCCGAAGGGCGACGGCGTCCAACAAGGGATGGCCGACGAACGTGCAGGGGATCTTGGCCTGATCGTAAATGGCCTTTTCAAACGGCAGCACGACGAGCACGTGATCGACCCGCCGCTTGATCCAATGAATGCGTCCCGGCCTCCAGGCCCAGACTTGCGGCGCGATATAGTAGAACACACGCAGTCCCGCCGCCTTGGCGAAATAGGCGTACCGCAAGTTCAACCCCGGATGATCGATGAACACCACCGCGTCCCAAGGCTCCGACCTGAACAATCGACGAACCGCCCAAAAGCGCCGGAGGACCCCCAGCACCATGAGCGGACCGACCATGCCGATCACGTCGAAACGGCCGGACTCGCCCACCAATCGGACTCCGGCGTCCCTCATCGCCGTTCCCCCGATGCCCGCCAACACCACGTCGGGATCGCACGCCCTCAACGCCTTGGCAAGATTGGCCCCGTGAAGATCGCCGGAGGCCTCGCCGGTCACGATGAGAATGCGCGGCATGACGTCACCGCCTGATGCAGTTGCGCCCGATTCGTCGTTCAAGATGCGTGATACAGGACGACTGCCGAGTTCGGAGCTTCACGCCGCGGGTTTCTCGTTCGTGTTCGAAGAAGAGGCCTCGAGCCGCTTGAAAGGCGAATGCCTGAAACCGAAACTCCTTAACCGGTCCCTTAACTGTACCTTCTTGCCCGGACGAGACCCGCTTCACCGGAGACGACGCCCGCAAGCACGAGCAAGAGACGTTTGCGGACGCCCGCCATGTCTCTTATTCGGATGCCTCGCGCTCCGCCTGACGCCGGACGAACGAAGCGATCGCCGCCAAGACCTGATGAGCAAGGGCCACCGCCGCCGCTCCGTCTTCTCCGGACACGACGGGAGGGGAGCCGTTTCTGATCGACCGAACAAACGACTCGAGCTGCAACTTCAGAGGCTCGTCGTCGCCTCCTTTGTATTCCTCGATCACGAATCCCGGTTTACCCGCCGCCTCGCCGGATCGGCGCCCCACAATCCCTTGTCGGGATTGAAAATCGATCGACACGTAGCTGTCCCGCTGAAACAGGCGAAACCGCCGCATCTTCGCAAACGACACCCGGCTGGCGGTCAGGTTCGCCACGCAACCGCTTTGAAATTGAATGCGGGCGTTGGCGATGTCGATCGTGGGCGACAGGACCGGCACGCCCGCGGCCCGCACCTCTTCGACCGGGCCTGGCCGGAAGGACAGCACCAGGTCGAGGTCATGGATCATCAAGTCCAGCACGACGTCGACATCGGTTCCCCGTTCGCTGTAGGGCCCGATCCGATGGCCTTCGATGAACGCCGGCCGCCGAACGTACGGCCGCATCGTTTGCATGATGGGATTGAACCGTTCGCTGTGGCCGACCTGCAGCACACGTCCCTTGGCCTTGGCCAGCTCGACCAGCTCCTGCGCTTCGGCCAGTCGCGCGGCAAGGGGTTTTTCCACCAACACGTGCTTGCCCGCTTCAAGACAAGCCCGCGCCACCTCGTAATGCGCCGACGTCGGAACGGCCACGCTGACCGCGTCGACGCCTCGGAGAAGATCCGATACCGTTTCGAACACGCGCGCGCCGTGCCGGCTCGCAATCAGCTCGGCTCGCGCGCGATCCTGATCGACCACGCCGACGAGCGCCACGTCCGGCAGCGTCGCGTACAACCTCGCATGGTGTTGCCCCAAGTGTCCGACGCCGACGACTCCCGCTCTCAATACAGCCATATTCCCGTTCGCTCATGAGACGAGCGTCGCCTCGAACCACGCCGCTTGCCATGGAAGCCTGAACCGCCCGTTCGACCGGACGCCCGCTCCCTGTTTTATGCCTCGCGCTCGACGTCGCCGGCCGCCACGCCGATGACCGCAATCCCGGCCCGTTCCGCTTGACGCACAAGCTCGTCCCGATCCAACACCACCGTCCGACCCGGTTCGACCGCCAGCACGGCCGCCTTGACCGATGCCATGACCTCGATCGTCCGGGGCCCGACCGCCGGCAGGTCGAAACGCAAGTCCTGCTGCGGCTTGCTGCGCTTGATCACCACGGCTCCTTCTTTCGCCAGTTCCCCGCCCCGTTTGATCGCCCCGTCGGTTCCCTCGACCGCTTCCACCGCCACGACCACCCGATCTTTGATCACGACGCATTGGCCGATATCGAGACGCCCGACCTCTTTGGCGATTTCCCACCCGTACCGGATGTCGTTCCACTCCTTCTTGTTGGGGCGGCGGGACGTCAGCGGGCCTTCCTCGACCAGAATCCCCTGCAAGCCGAACGTGGACTCACAAATGGAAATGCCTTCCCGCTCCAATTCGGCGGCGATTTCCCGAAGGATGTCGTCGTCCTTCCACAAGGTCAACCGGGCCGCCAACGCCAACGCGCGAAAATCCGGACGCACGGTACTGTACACATGGGTCTTCCTGATCCCGCCCAACATCACCGCCTGCCGGATGGCGTCCCCCTTGAAGGCGTTGATCAGCTTGTTGAGCTGTCCGATCTTGATCCAATGGATCCGATCGACGTGCCGTTCCAGTTCCGGCTCCGTTTCGCCCTCGTGCGCCACCGCGGAGACGAACAAGCCCATCTTTTTGGCATTGTCCGCGAAAATGATCGGAAACCGGCCGTTGCCGGCGATCAAACCGATGCGGCCGTCTTGCACTGGCATCGATGCGGTCATAATCGGAATCGTTTCACCCCTCTTGATCGAACTCGATGTCCAAATCGACGTTCACCACGCGCGAGATGCCGCGCTTGGTGCCTTCCATGAATGTCAAGATTTTGGCCACGTCCGGATGGCCTTTGAACTCTTTCTTGGCCAGGCGCATCGCTTCGGCGATACGATGTCCTTCCCGGAAAAGCAGGTCGAACGCTTTTCTGAGCACGGCGATGCGCTCCATCGAAAAGCCGTGCCGCTGCAACCCGACCGTATTGGGCCCGTAGAGATGCGCCCGATAGCCGCCGGCCGCCCGCATGAAGGGAGGCACGTCCTGTCCGATGGCGCAACAGCCGCCGACCATCGCGTATTCGCCGACCCGAACGTATTGATGAATGCCGGTCAGGCCGCCGATGATCGCGTAATCGTCGATCGTGATATGCCCGGCCAGACTGGCCGCATTGGCCATGATGAGATGGTTGCCGAGCCGGCAATCGTGCGCCACGTGGACATAGGCCATCAAGACGTTGCGTGAACCGATCGACGTGACTCCTCCCCCTTGCACCGTCGCCCGGTTCACCGTCACGTACTCGCGGATTACGTTGTCGTCGCCGATCACGACCTTGGTGGGTTCCCCACGGTACCCCAGATGCTGCGGAGGACCGCCGATCGAGGCGAACGGATGCACCACATTCCGCTCTCCGATCTCGGTCCACCCGTCGACCGAGACATGGGACAAGAGCCGCGTCCCTTTGCCGATCGTGACGTGCTCCCCGATGATGCAATAGGGACCGATCTCGGCGTCGTCGGCGAGATTTGCTTTGGGATGGACAATCGCCGTTGGATGGATTTTCACACCTGACCTCCGTGATGAGTGCTTCATGATGGGTAATGGGCCGGAAGCCGGATGAGCGCCCGGTGACTCACCACGCCTCATTTGCCGCTCTTTGCCGCCTCTTTGTCCTCGGCCACCATGGCCGTGACGACCGCCTCGCACACCATTTCGTCGTCGACGTACGCCTTCCCCTGCATTTTCCAAAAGGGCGGGCGTTTTTTGAGCACCTCGATTTCGAACCGCAATTGATCGCCGGGCACGACCGGTTTTCTGAATTTCGCTTCGTCGATGCCGGTCATGTACATGACCGGTCTGCCGGAGGACCATCCGGACTTGAACACCAAGACCCCGCCCGCCTGCGCCATCGCTTCGATGATCAACACCCCCGGCATGACCGGCCGTCCGGGGAAGTGCCCTTGAAAGAACGGCTCGTTGACCGTGACGTTCTTGATCGCGATCACCCTCGTGCCGGGCTCCAGTTCCTTGACGCGATCCACCAGCAAAAAGGGATAGCGGTGCGGAAGGAACCCCTGAATTTCCACTTGTTCGACCTTACCCATCGGCGCTGCCTCCTCATTCGGGCGGTTGTCACACCGCGTTATGCGTTAATGATTCTGCCGATCGAACTCCTTGATGACCAAATCGGTGACGTCCAACGTCGGCTTGTGATAGAGCACGATGCGAAAGAGCGCCTCATTGCCCTTGTCGAGAATGGCCGTATAGCCCTCTTTTTGGGCGACCGCCTTCGCCGCCTCCGCGATCTTCTTCCCGTATTCCTCGACCATGCTGCGCTGTTTCTCCTGAATCTCTCGATTGAAATCCTGGATTCGCCGGTCGTAGGCAGCCAGCTTGCTTTGAAACAGCTCCTGCTTTTCCTGCCTGGCGGTCTCGCTGAGCTTGCCGTTCGGATCTTCCAACGCCTGCTGAAGCTCTTTCAGCTCCTGTTCGTCGCCGTCGATGATTTTCTGCCTGGTCATGGAGTAACTTCGAACGCTGTCCAACGCGGCCTTGCCCGCTTTGGATTTTTCCATGACGGCCTGCGTGTCCATGACACCGACCTTCGCCGACGAAGCGGCGTGACCCCACGAAATGGAGATCGCCGTCATGAAGATCCCCGCCATCGCGACGATGCCCGCTTTTTTCATCATCTTACCTCCACCGACGCTACGGATACTCACGATTGAATTCTTCGATCACCAGACCCGATATGTCGATTGTGTCATCGTGATAGAGGGTCGGGCCGCCCTTGCTTTTGTCCACGACGATTTGCAACCCCAGCCGCTTCCCGACTTTCCCCGCCACGAGTTCGACCTTGTCTCGAAAGGCCTCCAGCACGTCCTTCTGTTTTTCCTGGACTTCGCGATTCAGCTCCGCGGCCTTTTGCTGATAATCTTGCAGACGTCGTCGGAACTGTTCTTCCCGCTCCCGTCTGGCCGCCGGGCTCAGCACCGTGGACTGTTTGACCAAATCCTCTTCCATCCGGCGCAATTCTTTTTCCTCCAGCTCCATCAGCGCCTGGCGGCTTTTGGAAAACGAGAGCAGATTGTCCTTGGCCTTCTTCCCCGCATTGGTCCGTTCGAACACCCGCTGCGCGTCGACGACGCCGATTCTGCCGTCGATCCTCCGCTCGACCTTCAGCCAGGATGAGCTGCACCCCGACATCAACAGCGCCGCCGCCAGCGTCGCGCCCGCCGTCCACTTACCCGCCCGCTCAAACCAGCAGCGATTCATCCCTGTGCCGTCCCCCTCGTTGTGCGCCGGCCGGTTCCGTCAGAAAATCGATCCGATCGTGAACTCAAAGACGCCTCCCCGCTCTCCGGGCCGAGGATCAAGATTGATGCCGTACGCCGCGCGCAAGGGGCCGAACGGCGAAATCCATCGCCCCTCGAATCCGGCCGTTTTCCGGAGATCCAACGACAGCGCTTCGTTTTCATCGAATCCTTTTCCATAGTCGAAAAAGATCACGCCGTTCAACTTGGCCTCGGACGAGATCGTAAAGACCAAGTCGGCGTTGAAGATGATCTGCTTGGCGGCTCCGATCGTGGTGCGCGTCGTCGGCACCACAGGGCCCGCCCGTCCGAACACGAATCCCCTGACCGTATTGATGCCGCCGACGTAGAACCGCTCGCTGAGCGGGACCGGCTTGCCCTCGAACGGCCGAATCTCGCCGAACCGTCCCCGAAGCGACAGTCTCATGTCGAAGGGAAGCGGGGTGACCTTGATCACGTCCGCGGTGTACTTGATGAAATTGTTGCTGCCTCCCATCCACGGCGTGCCCCAGTCGAACCCGCCCCCGATCCGCCAGCCCGACCGGGGATCAAGAAAGTAATCCCTCGTGTCGCGAAACGCGTGGATCCTGAATCCCGTCGTCGATTGACGCCCGAGCTGGTCGCAAATGTCGGGGCGCGATTCGCACACCCCCAATGCCGGGCTTCGGTAGTTGATCTCTTCGCCGAAGATGCTGATGCTTCCCGTATTGTATTCCGACAGCCAGCGACCGAGCGTGACGCTTCCGCCGGTTCGGGATTCGAAAAACGACAGGAAGTTCGTCATAGTTCGATAGCCGTCGATCTGAAACGACGTCAGCGAGTCGTTGAGGTACGGATTGCGGAACGTGATCGTGCCCATGCTTCTTCGCTGGCCGAGCTGCCCGCTGATGCGTCCCATGTAGCCGTAGCCGCCGATGTTCCCTTCGGTGATGTTGGCGATGGCCATCAACCGATCCAACGAACTGAACCCGCCCCCGATGCTGAACTGGCCGGTCGGCTTCTCCTTGACTCGGACGTTCAGATCGACTTTATCGGGCGCCACCTTTTCCGGAAGAATTTCGACGGTCTCAAAGAAATTCAAGTTGTTCAGCCGTTGGAAACTCCGCTTGAGCGAAGGGGTGTCGATCACATCCTGCTCATCCACCCGAATTTCCCTTCGGATCACGTTGTCACGGGTTTTGTTGTTTCCAAAAATATTGATTTGGCGGATACGCATCATCTCCCCTTCCTTCACGCTGAAGATGATGTTGACGGTCCGCTCCTGATCGTTTGGAATCACGTTGGGAGCGATTTCGGCGAACGAATAGCCCTTTCCCCCGTATTTGTCGGTCAGGCGGGTGATTTCGTCGCGCAGTTTGGCGCGCTGAAAAATCTCGCCCTCTTTGATCGTCATCCCCTCGCGCAGTTCGTCTTCTTCAAACACGGTATGCCCGCGAAAGCCCACCTGGGCCACGGTAAACGGCTCTCCCTCGAAAATGTTGAACGTGACCACGAACCATTGCTTGTCGTCGGTCAGTTCGACCGACGACAGGCTGACTCTCGCGTTAAAGTAGCCCTTATTAAGCAGCACTTCCCTGATCCGTTCCACATCATTCGACAATTCCTCGCGCTTCAACACGCCGGCGTCCGAGATAAACGAGGGCAGCGCGAAGCGCGTGAAGATCCCGTACCATGGCACCCATTCGCGCGTGCTCAGCACCTTGAACAGCTCATCTCTGGTCGTGGCGCGCAGTCCGTCGAACACCACGCTTTTCACGCGTGCCTTTTTTCCTTCTTTGATGAAGAACGTCAGCCGTTTGCGCTCCTGATCCAACGTTTGGACGACCGGGACCACTTGGCAGTTGAAATACCCCTCTTTCTCATACGCTGCCCGGATGCTCTCCGCGCTTTCCTTGACCTGTTGGAGATCGAGAAACGTCTGGCTTTTGATGACGGTTTTCTCTTTCAACTTGTCGTCGCTCAGATTTTCGTTACCATCGTACACGATCTCGGTGATAAAGGGTTTCTCCCGCACGACAAAGATCACGGCCGTCCCGTCCGTCACCGATTCGGTTTCGACCTGCACATCCTCGAAGAATCCCGAGTCGTACAAAATCTTGACCTGCCCGCGAACGATCTCGGGCTCGTAGAAATCACCGACCTTGAGCGTCAAGCGGCCGAGGATGGCGGGAACTTCAATGCGCTTGTTTCCGCGAATCTCGATCGACTGCACCCTCGAGCCGACGGTTTCGGAAACCGCTTCGCACCACGCGGACAGCGCGGATCCCATCATGGCCAGAGCGATCAGCCATCGAATTTGTTTCAGGAAAGTCGTGGTCACCGACAAGGATTCCGTTATCGAACGGCCGACACCGAAGACAATCCTCAGCGTTCTTCTCGATCATCAGAACAAAACAAAGACGACGGGGACATGAACGTCCGCCCGCCGTCAAGACAGGCAAGACAAGGCGAGCCCGCTCCAACCCCATACCTGGAAAAACTGTCGGATTATATTGATGCGTCCAACCATTGTAAAGGACTTGGTGTCGAATGCTCCTGAGTTCGACGCGTCGACGGTCTCCGCCGCGCGGTCGCGTCGTCCCGCGTTTCGCCGGCGCAAACGCGAGCGCCCTTTTCTTGACATCCCCTCCCCCATCACATAGTATCCGCTGCATGTCTCGCGTGGCCGTCAGAAAAGCCGTGCTCCCCGCAGCGGGTTTGGGCACACGTTTCCTTCCCGCGACAAAAGCTTCACCCAAAGAAATGCTGCCGTTGGTGGACAAGCCCCTGATTCAATACGCAGTGGAAGAGGCGGTGGCATCCGGCATCGAAGACATCATCGTGATCACGGGTCGGGGCAAACGGGCGATCGAGGATCACTTCGACCGATCGGTCGAACTCGAAGAAAACCTGAAAGGAACGGGGAAAAGCCAAGTTCTCCATCAAATTCGCCAGATTTCAACCCTCGCGAATTTCTGCTACGTGCGGCAGCAGGAAGCGCTAGGATTGGGCCACGCCGTCTTGTGCGCCCAACACCTGATCGGCGACGAGCCGTTCGCCGTGATTCTCGGAGACGAGATCATCGACGCCGAGGTACCGGCGCTCGCGCAATTGATTCACGTCTACCGCAAACGCCAAGGCGCGGTGCTCGGTGTCCAGGAGGTGTCCAAATCCGACGTCGGTCGATACGGCATCGTGACCCCCAAGCGGCTCGCCCAAGGGTTGTATCGGGTCAAGGACATGGTGGAAAAACCTGCTCCCGCCGACGCGCCCTCCACATTGGCCGTGGTCGGGCGATACATCCTCCCCCCCGAGATTTTCCCCATCCTGCGAAAAACACCGCCCGGGAAAAACGGAGAAATCCAGTTGACCGACGCGCTCAAAGAGCTGGGCAGGAAATCCCCGATGTTCGCGCATGAAATTCAGGGGCAGCGCCACGACGCCGGGGACAAACTCGGATTTCTGATTGCGACCGTCGAGTTCGCGCTCAAGAACCCCTCGTTGGGCGCCGACTTTCGTGAATACCTGTTGTCTCGAACCCGCACGATGGTTCAAAACCGTCGCACATAAGGGCCACCCCTCTATCATTTATGCTCAGGTCCGTCGAGGATGGCCGTCTTTAATCAGGACGAACGCCAAGAAAGAGCCGCACAATGAATGATCTGAACGAGCAAGAGATCCAGGTTCCCCAAAACATCGAAATTCCGGCACAGCTCCCGCTCCTGCCGGTCCGAGACATCGTCGTCTTCCCTTACATGGTGCTCCCGCTTTTCGTCGGACGCGAAATGTCGATCAAGGCCATTGAGGCGGCCTTGGCCGGCAACCGCATGATCTTTCTGGCCACGCAAAAGGCTCTCGACGTCGAGAATCCTTCCCCCGACGACATCCATACGATCGGCACGGCGGGCATCATCATGCGGATGCTCAAGCTGCCCGACGAGCGGATCAAAATCCTGGTCCAAGGGATCGCGAAAGGAAAGATCGTCAAATACATTCAAACGGATCCGTACTTCTCCGTTCGGATCGACAGACTGGCCGATGCGAAACCCACGGCGACCGCGTTGGAGGCCGAAGCGGTCATGCGCACCGTCAAGGAACAGATCGAGCGTCTCGTCAGTCTCGGCAAAGCCCTGATTCCCGACGTCATGGTCGTGATCGAGAATCTCGAGGAACCGGGGCGATTAGCCGATATGGTGGCGTCCAATCTCGGCCTGAAAGTCGACGTAACTCAAACCGTGCTGGAAGTGCTCGACCCGATTCAACGTCTCCGCCGAGTCAGCGACATCCTCGCCAAAGAAATCGAAGTCCTGTCCATGCAGCAAAAAATCCAGGCGCAGGCGAAAGGTGAGATGGACAAGACCCAGCGCGAGTACTTCCTGCGCGAACAGCTCAAGGCGATACAAAAAGAATTGGGCGAATCGGACGAACGGACGGAAGAAATCGCCGAGTTCCGCAAGCGGATCGCAGACGCCAAGATGCCCGAGAAGGTCCTCAAGGAAGCCGAGAAACAGCTCAAACGTTTGGAAAAGATGCATCCGGACACCGCCGAATCCGCCACGGTCCGCACCTATTTGGAATGGATGGTCGAACTGCCGTGGTCCAAACGGTCGAAAGACAATCTTGACCTGAGAGCCGCGGCCAAAGTGCTGAACGAAGACCACTATGATCTGGAGAAGGTCAAGGAGCGGATTTTGGAGTATCTGGCCGTCCGCAAGCTCAAGGAGAAGATGAAGGGCCCCATTCTCTGTTTCGTCGGCCCTCCGGGCGTCGGAAAAACCTCGTTGGGCAAGTCGATCGCCCGCGCGCTGGGCCGTGAATTCGTCCGGATCAGTCTGGGCGGCGTCCGCGACGAAGCCGAAATTCGTGGGCACCGTCGCACCTACGTCGGGGCGTTACCAGGCCGCATCATCCAGGGATTGAAGCAGGCCGGGACGGCCAATCCCGTGTTCATGCTGGACGAAGTCGATAAAGTCGGCATGGATTTCCGCGGCGACCCCTCCGCGGCCCTCCTTGAAGTATTAGACCCGGAGCAAAACGCCTCTTTCACCGACCATTATCTCGGCGTGCCCTTCGACTTGAGCGAGGTCATGTTCATCACCACCTCCAATTTGATTGATCCGATCCTCCCCGCCCTCCGCGACCGAATGGAGATCATCGAAATCCCCGGCTACACGGAAGAAGAAAAAGTGGGCATCGCGCAGAAATACTTGATCCCGCGCCAATTGGAGGAACACGGGATCACCGACCAGCATGTCCAAATCACCGAACCCGCCATCAGGAAAATCATCTCGCACTACACGCGGGAAGCCGGCGTGCGGAACTTGGAGCGCGAGATCGCCAACATCATGCGGAAGACGGCCAAAAAGGTGGCGGAGGGCAAGGGCCAAGGCTTCACAGTCGATCCGTCCAATCTGCACAAGTACCTCGGCGTTCCGAAACACGTACCCGAGGCAGAACTGGAAAAAGACGAAGTCGGCGTGGCGACCGGCTTGGCTTGGACCGAAACGGGAGGAGACGTGCTTCACATCGAAGCCACTGTCATGAAAGGCAAAGGGCAGTTGACCCTGACGGGGCACCTGGGCGACGTCATGAAAGAGTCCGCCCAGGCTGCGCTCAGTTACGTGCGATCCCGTGAAAAGACGCTGCACATCAATCCGGACATGTTCAGCAAACAAGACCTGCATATCCACGTGCCGGCCGGCGCGATCCCGAAAGACGGACCGTCGGCGGGCATCACGATGGCGACCGCCGTCGCGTCGGCCTTGTCCGGCATCCCCGTGCGGAGGGATCTGGCCATGACCGGAGAGATCACGTTGCGGGGGCGTGTGTTGCCGGTCGGCGGGCTCAAGGAGAAAATTCTGGCGGCCAAACGGGCCAGGCTGACGACGGTGATTCTGCCTCGGCGCAACAAAAAAGATCTGGAAGAAATTCCCAAGCACCTTTTGAAAGGCATCCGGATCTTATTCGTCGATACGATGGATGAGGTGATGAAGGTCGCGCTGGAGCACAAAACCAAGACGGCGCCGAAGGCCAAGAAATCGTCATCGTCTTCCTCAGCGGCGGCGCCTTCTCGGCCCGGCCACGTGGAGAAACGGCGGAGGGAACGGAGCCGCGCGCCGGAACTGCCGGCTGTGTTATAAGCATAAGTATCCCGACGATTCATCGCTCCCCTAACCTCACTCCGGCAATCCGTGGCTAGGCGAAACGTTTCTTCCATCGCTGAATTTGCCTTGATCCGGACGATTGCGCACCGGTTCCCCGGACACGCCTCGGGTCTCATCAAGGGAATCGGCGACGACGCCGCCGTCGTCTCGGCGAAAGAACCGGCGTGGTGGCATGTGACGACGGACCTGTTGGCGGAAGGCGTCCATTTTGATCTCGACACGGCCGACCCCGCCACGGTCGGCTATCGCGCGGCCATGGCCAATCTCAGCGACATTGCCGCCATGGGAGCCGTTCCCCGCTACCTGCTCATGACACTCGCGATTCCTCGTCGTTTCAAATCGGCGTCCGTTTTCGCGATCTACGACGGTCTCATGGAGGCCTGCCGTCTTCACGACGTCGCGCTGATCGGCGGCGATACATCGGCCTCCCGCGCCGGCTTGTTTCTCGGCATCACGCTCATCGGCGATACGGCCGCGGGTCGAGCTCTATTTCGTCATGGAGCCGATATCGGCGACCACATCTACGTAACAGGGACATTGGGAGACTCTTTAGCCGGGTTCAGGTTGCTGAACGAACGCCGATCGCCCCGTTCGAACCGACGTTCTCCCTCGTTGTCCGCAGCCGATCGTCGAACCCTCATCGAGCGCCACCTCCGTCCATCGGCCCGCGTGAAGGAAGGCCGATGGCTCAACCAGGAACGATTGGCGAGCGCCGCCATCGATCTCTCGGACGGCCTGTCGGGAGACCTGCGGCACATCTGCGAAGAAAGCGGCGTGGGAGCGGAAATCGACGGCGGCGCGCTCCCGATCTCGGCGCCCTGTCGAGCCTACGCGGAAAGCCGCCGCCTGTCGCCCGTTGATTTGGCCGTCGCGGGGGGTGAAGATTACGAGCTCTTGTTTACGGCCTCACCGCGAATGCACGCAGCCATCGAGCGGCAGGCCCGCGCGAGAGGATTTCAGGTCACCCGCATCGGCACCGTTCGACACCGACGATTCGGGATTCGCATGAGAAACACCGACGGCATCACGCGACCGATGCCCGCCACCAGCTACGAACACTTTTTCGCATGACGCCTCCGGACAACCAGACCTCGACACGCCGCGTCCGTTCTTTCAGGGCATTATTACGTCAGGTGCTTCGCCTTGAAGAGCCCCCCCAGCGGACCGCCCTCGCCTTCGCCGTGGGCGTGTTCATCGCGTTTTGCCCGGCCTACGGACTCCACACGATCATGGCGATCCTGTGCGCGTGGCTTTTCGGTCTCAATGTAGTGGCGCTCTTGGCCGGCGCCTTCGTCAACAACCCGTGGACGATCGTGCCGATCCTGGGGGCGACTTATTGGACCGGCGCTCGGTTGTTGGGGCAGACGGAAATTCCGCCGCTGACGTGGAACGATCTCAGTTTCGTGGGAATTTACACACAGGTCGCGCCGTACCTGATTCCGTTCATAGTCGGCGGATTGGTCTTGAGCCTGATCGGGGCGCTCGTGTCGTACCCGCTGGCGTACGCGTTCATTCTCCGGTATCGCGCGACGCCCGACCGGGCGTCGCGCCCGTCGTTGCCGCCTTCAAACCAAGTGAGCTAAGATCGATTCGTCATGGATCATACCGACCGATCGAACGCTCCTTACGACGGATCGGCGCTCATCGCCGATCCCATCCACCGCTACGTCTCGTTTACCGTTCCCTATGCCGAGCCCGACCCCTCCGAGCGAACCGAGAAGGATTTGATCGATTCGCCGTGGGTCCAGCGGCTCCGGTACATTTACCAGTTGCAAAGCGCCCGTTGGGTGTATCCGTCGGCCGAGCACAGCCGGTTCGTCCATTCTCTCGGCACCATGCACGTGGCCGGACGGTTCGCCCGCCATCTCTATCCGTTTCTCAAAAAAGTCGCCCCGGACGTTCCCTCGGCCAACTACGTCGAAGAAGTGCTGCGCGTCACCGCCTTGGTCCACGATATCGGCCACGGCCCCTTTTGCCATTTCTTCGACGAGAACTACCTCCATCATTTCGACCTGACCCACGAACGACTAGGGCAGATCATCATCCGCGAGCATTTAGGGCCTATCATCAGAAAAATCCGCCGCAGCCCGTCCGGCTTCTTCGCCAAGGGAGAGCAGCTGGACCCGGATCAAATCGCGCATCTGATCCTCAAAGAAAAAAGCAAGGACAACTCCCGCCTCCCCCGCTGGCTCGACATCCTGCAACCGGTCATCTCCGGCGCCTACACGGGAGACAACCTCGATTACGTCTTGCGGGACTCCTACATGTGCGGAGTGGCCGTCGGTCCGGTCGACCTTACCAGGCTCATTCACTATACGATCGTAACCGACAAAGGTTTCACGATCCATAAAACCGGCCTGCCGGCCCTTCAAATGTTTCTGAACACCCGCATGTACCTCTACTCCAACGTGTATTTTCACCGCACGACCAGGGCCATCGACATTCACCTGCGCGACATCTTCGGCGAGACGATGAAACTCTTGTTTCCCTACGATCCGCGCAAACACATGGACAAGTATCGGTCGCTCACGGATTGGTCCCTCCTGGAAGAAGTCCGATCCTGGCGCCGCACCGGAGTCAAGGCCCGCCGAAGGCTCGGCGAGGAATGGGGTCGGATCTTGGACCGGGACGTGAAGTGGAAAATGGCCTACAGCACGTCGCTCAAGGAAAAGGGAGAGGCGCGCGGCATGGCGTTTCCCGGCCACCGGCATTTCGCGCAACAGATCGCCAAGGAATTGCCGAAGGAACTGCGGAACGTGGAGTTTCGCGTGGACATGGCCCCGCTTGACCCGAGGCCGGACCCCAAAGACCAACGCGGCCGGCCGCTGTATGTGTATGATCCGGGAACCAAGCAGGTGTCAACCGACCCCTTGGAGGAATTTCTGGATCTGTTGCCGACCAGGCTCGTCCAATTTCGGGTTTATTCGCTCGACCATACCCATGACGCCGCGCTTTCCCGAGCGGCGGCGGCCGTCCTGAACAAGGCGCCGTCCAGCATCGAGTCCAGCTACTAGCGCTTGCGGGCTATGCCGCCGCGTCGACCTGTCGGTTCTTGAGCAACAGCGCCTTTCGCGTCTTCATCACGTTGCGCTGCTCCTTGGTCGGGAAATGGATCCCCCGCTTCGTGGGGGGGAATCGCGCTTCAAACCGCTCGATCACCGCCAGCGCGCCGGCGCCGTCTCCCGCGCGGGCCAAGAGCCGCGTCAAGCGGAGATAGGCCGGAACCAACAGAAGCAGATGGCGGATTTCCTTGGCCTCGTCGATGACGTACCAATAGCCCGAAACCGATACGGCCTGGTTGATGTTTTCATAACAGACCGCTTCCAGCATGCGAACCACGACGCGATCCGTCTCGGCGCTGATGCTGGTTTCCCATTGTCCGTTCACCAACGTGCGCAGCTCTTCCGCCGACAACTGAATCCAGCCCTTTTGGGCGTTGGCTCGAAGCCGTTGCACGACGGATCGCGCTTCCAACCATGCTCCATACAGCCCGACCAGCACGCCGGGGCAGGGAAGCGGCCGTCGGCATGTTTCCGGCAGCGGCGAAAACCCTTTTTTCACGATGTAGGACGGCAAAAACACCCGCCCGTGCGCGGCCGAGCACACCTCGCACACGTCGTCGTCTTCCGGGACGACGTAGATGTACATGCGGATACCGGAACGATCGAAAATATCAATGGCCAGAATTCGTCCCGCCATGATCTGCATTTGATAGAACTGCCACACGACCAGCAGGCCCAGGATGGCCACCAAGTAGATCGTGATGTCGGGAAATTCGATCTCGAACATAGACCCCCGGCTTCTGTTGCTGATTGTCCGTCCGAGAATACCAGCCCCCTTTTCTCTCGCCTAGAAATTTTTGTTCCCGCGCCGCCCGTTCATAGGTCACCTCGCGCGGAGATCCAGCCATCATTGATCAAGCGGTCCATCACCCCTACACTCCCCGCATGACACTGTCGCCGCTGATCCGGTTCAACACCTCGACATGGGCCGCAGGGGCTGGTCTAGCGGCGGCCCTATACCAAAGGCCGCTTTCCACAGGAGTGCCTAGAGGAATACTGCCAGTATCAGTACAAGGGGGAGTTATTGTTTCGCACAGTGGGCCATGACGGCACGGTTTATCGTCCCACGACCGCCGACCAGCTTCGGCATTACCTGCGGCAGATTCCCCCTGATTTTGAAATGTGTTTCAAAGCGTGGGAGGACATCACCGTTCCTCGTTTCACTTCACTCGCCCGCCACGGGACGAAGGCCGGACATGTCAATCCATATTTTCTGGATGTGGCCCTGTTTATTGAAACAGTCCTTACTCCCTACTATGAGGCGGAGTTTCCCTCCCATACTCGGCCCGTTCATTCTGGAATTTCAGCGACACGATCTGTCGGCCAGTGAATCCTGCTCGCGCCTCGAGACATTTCTCGGACAATTGCCGACTGACTTTCGCTATGCCGTGGAAATTCGCAACGATCGTCTCCTGGGATCCGAATATCGGAAGGTGCTCGAACGCCATGCTGCTGCCTATGTTTCCAATCACTGGTCCTGGATGCCATCGTTGGCGAAACAACACCAACGTCTGGAACGATTTCCCGCTCCGTTCGTCGTGCTGCGGCTGCTGACGCCACTCGGCATGACCTCTGAGCAGGCCAACGACGGGCCGAGCCTTATAACAGGATCGTTCAGGCGCTCCCAGCCATGAGGCGGGAGGCTGTGGCGGACAACCGCCTGGTTATGCTCATCAACAACCGATGCAAAGGCAACGCCCCGATGACGGCGCCAGGCGCTAGTAGATGTGCTTTGAACTCCGTAAAAGTACACCGACTCTGAAGGCGATGGCGGAGATGTTGCTAATGGACTAACCAACTGGTTCACTTACTCACAGAAAAACTGCTCTAGACTGCTGGCTGAATGCGTTCGATGACCTTCCCTCTATCAACCGCAAGGCAAGAAGAGACTTGAACATGACGGAAGCAGCTCAGATTTTACCCCGTTTCCACGGGCAGGTAGGGTAACCGTTGCTCCCCCCTCTTGCTGCAAAGCTGGTCGCTGCCGCTGGCGGGAGTTGTGCCCGTGTTCGATGGAGTCAAAGACATCCACTTGTGTCTCCGCTCTGGTCCGATACTGCCGACGGTTGCCACACGCTCGTTTTTGGCCCCCAAAGCAACTTTCTGTTCCACTACGCCGGGCTGATGAGTGCCTGGGATTCGTGGTGAGACCGGTCGAAACTGCCGTCGATATAGACCCGGCGACCTTCGACGCGGAGGCGGCCTTCGGCAAAGAGTTGCACGGCTCGGGGATAGATCTTGTGCTCTTGAACGAGGATGCGGGCGGCGAGGGTGTCGGGCGTGTCGTCGTCAAAAATCGGCACGGCAGCCTGGATGATAATCGGCCCCTCGTCCACTCCTTCTGTCACAAAATGCACGGTGCAGCCGGCTAGTTTGCAGCCCCAATCCAACGCCTGCTTCTGGCCGTGCAGGCCGGGAAACGAGGGCAGCAACGAGGGATGAATGTTCATCATCCGATTCTGGTAGGCGTTCACCAGCACGGAGGTCACGATCTTCATGTAGCCGGCGAGCAATACCAGTTCGGCATCCCGTTGCTGAAGAATCTCCAAGATGGCTCGATCATAGGCTTCGCGGCTATCAGGCAATCCGGCAAAGGGTTTGGGGTCAACAAAGACATCCGGCACACCATGGTTCCTCGCCCGCTCCAAGGCCTGCGCGTCTTTTTTGTTGCTGATGACGGCTACGATGGTGGCTTCAAGTTGTCCGGTTTCAATGGCATCGATGATCGCCTGGAGATTGGACCCACGGCCAGACGCCAACACGGCCACGCGCAATGGAGCCGTTCGCTTAAGCCACATACTCGACCTCCGGTTCCGCCGACCGGGATGCCACGATTTCGCCGATCACCTGCGCCCGTTCGCCCAGATCAACGGCGCGAGACACGACCGACTTCGCGGCATGCGGCGGCACGACCAGGACCATGCCGATCCCCATGTTGAACACTCGGTACATTTCTTCTTGCTCGATCGCTCCCGCGCTGCTCAGCAGCGTAAACACGGGAGGAACGGCCCAAGCCCGTCGATCCACGCGTGCGTTGACGCCGGAGGGAAGCACGCGCGGCAGATTTTCCGTGATCCCTCCGCCGGTCACATGGGCCAACCCTTTAATGGGGAACTCACGGCAGAGGGCCAGGATCGGCTTCACATAGATTCTGGTCGGTGTGAGCAACTCTTCTCCCACGGTCCGACCAAGCTCCGATACCAAGCTGTCCACGGTCAGCCTTGCCTGTTCGAGCAGCACGTGACGCGCCAGGGAGTAGCCGTTACTGTGCAGGCCGCTCGACGCCAGCCCAATCAAGACGTCGCCCGGCACGATCGATCGACCGTCGATGATCGTGGCCTTCTCAACGACTCCGACGGCAAAACCGGCCAGGTCATATTCGCCGTCTCGATAGAACGACGGCATCTCGGCCGTCTCGCCGCCGATCAAGGCGCACCCGGCTTGGCGACACCCTTCGGCGATACCCTTCACCACGTCCTGGGCCTTGGCGACTGAAAGTTTGCCCGTCGCGAAGTAGTCAAGGAAGAAGAGCGGCTCGGCTCCGCTCACCACGATGTCATTGACACACATGGCGACCAGGTCGATGCCGACTGTGTCGTGCCGATCCATCAAAAAGGCGATTTTGAGCTTGGTCCCGACCCCGTCGGTGCCGGAGACCAGCACCGGTTCTTTGTACTGCTCCGCCCGCAGGCCGAACAGTCCGCCGAAGCCGCCCAGGTCGGCCAGGACTTCAGGCCGAAAGGTAGAGCGCACGAGCGGCTTGATGCGATCGACGAATGCATCACCCGCGTCGATATCGACGCCGGCTTCTCGGTATGTCGTCATGGGCGCGCTATCTTAGAGGAGGGCACGGCGAGGGTCAACGGAAGAGAAGCGACCTGCTGTGGGAGCAGAACTATGCGCTCTGCGGCTCATCCCTCCGGCCTCATTTCCACATCCAGCAGTTTGATCTTGCGGTGGAGATGGCTGCGCTCGATCTTCAGATCCTCGGCGGTGCGCGAAATGTTCCAGTGATGTTCCCGCAGCTTGCGGCCGATGTATTCCTTCTCAAAGGCGTTCCGGGCATCCTTGAGCGAGTCATACGACTTGGAAAACAGCACGGAGGCGGCCCGCCCGTCCGCCTGAGTAGACACGGCGGAGTGAACGGTTCTCGCCTGTACGGACATGGTGACGTGCGACGCCTCGATCACAAGACCCGGCACCATGATCATCAACCGCTCGACCAGATTGCGCAGTTCCCGAATGTTACCGGGCCACTCATACTGTTGGAGCGCCGCCATCGCCTCGGGCGACACTTCTTTGGTACGCAATCCCTGCTCCTCGGCGTGGATTTTCATAAAGTGACGGACCAAGGCGGGAATATCCTCTCGCCGTTCGCGCAGCGGCGGCACGACAATCGGAACGACGTTCAATCGGTAATAGAGGTCCTCCCGGAAGCGACCCTTCTGAATTTCCGTTTCGAGATCTTTGTTTGACGCGGCCAACACCCGCACGTCCACCTTGATGAGCTTGGTGCCGCCCACCCGTGTAAACTGCTGCTCCTGCAAGGCGCGCAAGACCTTGGCCTGTGTGCTGAGGCTCATGTCGCCGATCTCGTCGAGAAACAGGGTGCCGCCATCGGCCTGCTCGAACTGGCCCCGCTTCATCGAGGTGGCGCCGGTGAACGCGCCCTTTTCATGGCCGAACAGTTCGCTCTCGATCAACGTCTCAGGGATGGCCGCGCAGTTGACGGCAACGAACGGATGGTCGGCCCTGGCGCTGTGGAGATGAATGGCGCGCGCGACCAGCTCCTTGCCGGTTCCATTCTCACCGCCGATCAACACCCGACTGTTGGTCGGACCGGCGGTTCCGATCAATTGCCGGAGTTGCTGCATGGCCGGCGACTGCCCCACCAACTCAAACTTCCGCTGTACCTTCGTGCGCAGGGCTCGGTTCTCCTGCTCCAAACGAAACTGCTCCAGCGCATGCTTCACCCGCAGCGTCACACTCTCCAGCGACAGCGGCTTCTCGATGTAATCGTAGGCGCCGAGCTTGATGGCCTTGACCGCCGTTTCGATGGACCCATGGCCGGACATCATCATCACTTGAGCGGCCGGCGTGAGCTCCTTGACCCGTCGCAGCGTCTCCAACCCGTCCATTTCCGGCATCCAAATGTCGAGCAGCATCAGATCCGGCGGGTCGGTTCCATAGATTTTGAGCGCTTCATCCCCGCCGGACGCCACCATGACTTGATACCCTTCGTCTTCGAGAATGCTGCGCAGCGACGTCCGAATCGCCTCTTCGTCGTCCACCACCAATATTGAAGCCGACATGCCCGCCTCTCCTCGCTCTCGAATTTCTCGCTCGCCCGTTAGACCGGCAACTCGAATGTAAACACCGCCCCCTTGGGATGATTGTTGCCGGCTTGAATCTGCCCGTCGTGGTCCGTGATGATCCGCCGCACGATCGCGAGCCCCAGGCCCGTGCCGGTCTTCTTCCTGGTGAAATAGGGCACGAACAGCCGCTCTTGATCCTCCGGCTGGATGCCGGGACCTTCGTCCGCCACGGTCACCACCGCCCGCTTCCGTTTGGTATCATACTTCGTGCTCACCCAGATCCGCCCCTTGTGATTCATGGCCTGAAGGGCGTTATCGAACAGATTGACGAACACCCGCTTGATCTGTTCCCGATCGAAATTGATCGGCGGCAAGGCTTCTTCGAGATCCAGAACGAAATCGACCTCTTTTTGCATGGGCTCGTACAGACTCACCGTCTCACGCACGACGTCGTGCAGCGACTGGCGCGTCATCTGAGGAACCGGCATTCTGGCGAATTTCGTGAACTCGTCCAACAGATGTTTGATGCTGCCCACCTCGTTGACGATGACGTTCGTGGCCTCGTCGAACACACGATTGAAATCCGGAGACTGCTCGAAAAACTTCTTCCGCAGCCGTTGCGCGGACAATTGAATGGGAGTCAGCGGATTTTTGATTTCGTGGGCCAGCCGCCTGGCCACTTCCTGCCACGCCGCGACTTTCTGCGCCTTGATCAGCTCGGTCAAGTCTTCAAAGACCAACACAAAGCCCAGATCCTGGTTCGCCTCGTCCCGCATCCGCGATCCGCTCAATCGAATCGTGATCAGCTTGCCCTGGACGTCCAACTGTCCTTCCAGGCTCACGTCGTTCCGCTCCGCGGCCAACAGACGGTCATAGGCGGTCTGAAAGACGTCGAGTCCGAATTCTTTAAAGGCCTCGTTGGCCTGACGCCCCCGCAGCCGGTCGCCCGCAAGCCCGAGAATGCGCTCACCCGACGGGTTGAACGTCGTGATCATGCCGAAGCGATCGATCGACAACAGGCCCGTCGGGATCGTGGCCACGACCGTTTCGATATAGGCCCGCCGGCGGTCCAGTTCGACGTTCGTGTTCCAGAGCGTCAGATTGGCTTCTTCCAATTTGGATTTGCTGGTTTGCAAATCCTGGGTCATCCGGTTGAAGGACGCGATGAGTGTGCCGATTTCATCCGTGGCCTTGGCGTCGATCTGGACGGTGAGGTCCCCCTGCGCCACCGCTTCGGTCGCTTCGGCCAATCGTTGGATCGGCACGGTGATGCCGCGCGCCACGTAAAACCCGAACCAGGTCGCGCTGAACAGAATCATGACCGTCACGATGGCGATCACGAGATAGGCGCCGGCCTTGATCGGGTTTTTCATCGCCTTGATCTGCTTATACTCTTCGTATTGTCGGCTGATGCCTTCCATTTTCGTCAGCAGCGACTCCGGCACGTAGGTTTCGACCACCACGACGCCGGCCACCTCGCCGCTTCGGGTACCCGAAGGCACCGGAATGGCCGTCCGCACCAACCGGCCCGATTGGGCCTCCTGCACGGAAGTGGATTCCTGCTTGCCATTGATGGCCTGAAGGACGAGTTGGCTGACCGGCAGATCCAACACGCCCTCCGGCACGCTGGCATCGAACGTCTTGGTGAGGGCTTCCATCTTGTTCGAAAAGACCTCGATCCCCGCGACTCCGTATTCCGCGCGTTTCCGCGCCATGGCCGCGATGAGGAGATCCCGCTGTTCCGGCAGCAGCATGTCCTCGCGGTATATTTCCTGCCCGATCGCCCGCGCGCTGTTGACCGCCAACGCGATGTGCCCCGCCTGCTGCAGCCGCGCGACCTCGTAGGAGTCCCGCATGACGTT
This sequence comes from Nitrospira sp., assembly GCA_024331125.1. Lineage (GTDB taxonomy): Bacteria > Nitrospirota > Nitrospiria > Nitrospirales > Nitrospiraceae > Nitrospira_D. Next base: position 211,090 of record JANDJI010000002.1, on the reverse strand, counting down.
TTCAATCTGCTCGCTGAACCAGACATCCACCGCCTTGTTGAGAAACCCGCTGGCGACGATCGCAAGCAGCACGGTCGGGATCAACGAGAACCCGATGAACGCCGCGATGAGCTTGGTGCGAAAGCCGGAGCCGACGAGTCGATGGCGGCGCTCGAAATAGGCCTTGATCAAATTGCGGGACAAGAGCAGGGTCAGAACGACCAGCCCGATCAAATCGAGATTCACCAGCAACAGCACGATGGCGTAGCCGGCCGTCGGCACGAGGGATCCCTTTTCCTCGCCGCCCGGCACGACCATTTGCGCGTAGTAGAACGTCAACGCCAGGCAGGGAATCAACAGGATCAGCACGATCCAGACGGGACGGAGGTGCGGTTTTTTTCGATCCGGCTCTCTGGAGGCACCCGAAGGGTTTCCACGCGGGTGGGGACCGGAGATCGGCTGCCGGCGATCGTCGAGATGGTCGATTGGGGGGGAGGATGGTCTGCCGGAACCGTTCGTCAACTGGCTTGGCTCTGGCATGAGATCGGTCTCTTTTCTTTGACGATTCTCCATGGCCGCCCGCCAGAGCCGGAAAAGACGCAACCCCGTCACTGAGCTGAGCGACCACCTCTCGCTCGGAGAACCATCGGAGTCAGAAGCCCGCCGGGAAGAGAGTCGGACCGGAATTTACTTGGACGGGACCTTCGCAACGTACTTCAGGCGAAGCGCATAGAGCATGTCCCGCAAGACCGTCTGCTCTTCGGACGTCAGATTGCCTTTGGTCTTCTCTTCCAAAATCGAGAGGAGATCGATGATTTCTTTCGCCTGGGGGAGATTGACGGACAGCGGCTCTTGACGAGGATCCAGTTGCTCCCCCATCAACATCAACGCGGAAGAGCCCAACGAAATGACGAACGACGAGAACGTCACCGGAAGCGGCGGAGCCTCCTGCGACGCCCCGACGTCGGCTCTTGATGAGGACGCCGCCCGCGTCTCTTCGGGCGCCGATGATCCGGCCGTCCCCGACCCGCCGCTCCCCCGCCGATCCCGCACCACAAACCCTTGTTCTTGCTCACTCATTCTCTCCTCCTCACGACGCACTTCGATTGACGGAAGACAGATGGTTGGTACCCTACCATAGGGGCTGTTACCCCGCAAGCCGACGGCTGCGACAAGCCCGGTGGCTGCATGATGATGGGATGTCATCCGTGTGGCGCATGGCCCCGAACCTGAGAAACGCACACAACTGCTCAAGCCCGCACAAAAGCTGCGGTGTGAATGACCAGTTAAGGCCCGTAAGGCCGGATACCACAGGGGCCTGTGAGGTGATTTTTCTTTAAATGACTTCGATCAGATAGGTAGTTATCCAGATATCGATCTGTTTGAAGCGAGCCTTGAGCTGTTCTTTGTATTCAACGAAGTAGTGTCGATGTTTCGGCTCATCGGCTACATCGACGGAGACGCGGATCAGGTCGTCACGGTAACTCTGCCCCTCATACCGCCACTGCCCATGAATGCCTTGCGTGTCGCATGACAGAGCTCCAAATTGCTGCTCCAATTCGAGCAACGTGTCGGCGATTGCATTGTCCGGGACCAGAGTCCCATCGTTAAAACGTAGCGGCAGGAGAATTTCGAAACGCCGAACTACTTTGCTCATAGGTCGCCGGCCCTTCGGCGATAAAGACGATTCCCTCCGTCGCAAGAAACGAAAGAGCTTCTTCGGGCACCAACATTTCTCCGCTTGCCCAACTCCTGAAACGGAAACGACCGGCAAGACGACCGAGCGCGGCGCGCTTTGATTCTGAATTTGGAAAGCGTATGAGAATCATATTACAAGTCTATCCCATCGTTTCATAAAGTGGCAAGTTTTCGAAGTCTTCGCGCGACTTTACGTTCGCGCCTTTGATTCGCGACATTACAATGCGGACGAGACACGGAGGGAACCCTGCAAAGGCCCATTTGTACCTTTTCTTTACAGAACAGAATGTCCTGATGGGACGATGGACGGCAGAGGGGCTTGCGGGCAGAGCGTCCGGCTCAAATCGAGCTGTGTGTAGCGCATGGCACAAGCCTTAAGTTCGGCAACACCCAAAGGATAGCACAGGCTGCGGACGAATATCTTATCCCAGCCGACGGCGGAAGCGGGCGAAGCCCGCTGTAGACGGTCGTTAGATCGCCGGGCGGAATGTCGGCAGGCACGCACTCGCAATCTGCTCGACATGACGATGATCCGTTCCACAGCAACCACCCATGACAGTCGGCCGCTTCAACTTGTGCATCCGTAGCGCGGCATACGCTCGTCCCAGCTCGATTGGATTGCCCGCATCAACTTCGGAAGCCTCGTTGAGCTCGGCATGGCTCATGGTGGATGCGTTGGCACGGAGACCGCGAATCCGCTCAGTCCAGGGCTCATCTCCACGCAGGATATGGTCGAAGTGATTCGGATGGGCGCAATTGATCATGAAGTAGGCAGGATGCCCCGAGGTGGCGTCGTCGACTTGCCTGATCGCATCCGCCAAGGGCTGCCCCGTCGGCAGCTTTCCGTCGGTCTCCACCGTAAAAGAGATGACCACCGGCATGTGCGCCTGTTTCGCGGCGCGCGCGATCCCGACCGCTTCTTCGGCGTAGGTCATAGTAACGGCCGTCACAAGATCAGCGGCGGTCTCCGCGAACGTCTCGACCTGCATTCGATGGTACTCTTCGGCTTCCCGTTCCGACATCGCGGTATCGGGCAGGTATCCGTCCCCGCGCGGCCCGATACATCCGCTGATGACGACCGGCGTCCGATCGGTTTCATACTCGTTTCGGATATCTTCGAGCAGGCGGACGGCCTGCCTGTTGCGTTCTGCAAGAGCCGCGGCGCTGTATCCGAGCTTCACTCCCCAGTCGGAATTCGCCCGCCATGTCGCGGTTTCCAGAATCAGCCCGGTATGGAACCTCCCGGCCAATTCCCCATATGTTCGGAAGTAGGTCCGCAGGGCATGTTCTCCTTCCGGTGTCTTGAGCAAGTGAAAGGCGGCGAAATGGGGCAACTCCAGACCGTCGAGGAAAATGAGCGTGGTTTCGATCCCCCCATCGGTCATGAAGAACTCGTCTGCAAGCTGCGGCAATGTGCTTCTGTACTTAGATGTCGTCATTGCTCCCTTCCGGATGTCCGTTGCGGCCTAACGACCAAGCTCAGCCGCAAAGCGAAGCGATGGGGCTGTCGGCTGCAGCGACAAGTTAGAACCGTTCCGGCTCAGGGACACCAAGGTCACGACAGATCTTCCGTGCGAGATGATTGTTGACCTCGGTGTGTCGCGGTACCGCGCTGCGCTTGTTCAGCGTTGGGTTATGCCACCAAGAGTGCCGCGCGCCTTCGCGCAGCAAAGTGCACCCATGGGAGGTCAGGTGCGCCAGCAGGTCGCGGCGCTTCATACGGCAATTTCAAGTTCCTCGTAGCCCTTGCCCGCAGCGCCACGGGCCTCCTGCCGATTGAACTCAAGAGCCTCCGCCAGGCAAATGCGCAACGTCTCCAGAAGTTCCTCTCGCGTTGATTCTTGGCAATTGACTCCCGGAACTTCCTCGATCCAGCCGATCCACGAATCGCCTTCCTGCTTTACGACGGCGGTAAATGTTTGCTTCATCGCACACCTCCTTCGGGGAGCATAGCGAAGTGGTTCAAGATTCTAACGTTCCGTGTGAGCCGCCGAGGGGCGCGCAGCGCCGTCCGCTGCATGCTGTTGTTAGGCATCGCCGCCATGGTCACCCTCCGCGTTCAGATTCCATTCCTTCGCTAATTGCTTCATGAGCTGTTCGTAATCGTGGACATGAATTCCGGCATGGCATGCTTTGTTGGTTACAAGCTTCGCGGAACTGGGCCACCATTCTGCGACATCATCGCGAAGCATGAAACGCCAATGGTGCCCTTCGTTCGATATCTTCAGATCGATTCCATAGTCTCTTGCCCAGTCTCACACCTTCGCTTGAAACTTCAGGTTTGTGTAGAGTCGACGGGCATGGCGTCTGGCGGACTCCTCTCCCCGCCGATATGGCACCACATCACTGCGTCCAGCCGTTGAGACATCGTCGAATCTTGAATGGCGTGCCACGTGTCACACCTCCCGCGGGGGCAAGTTGAACCGGGGAGTCCCACCTACAAGCTCATCTCCCCGCTCGTCGTATTCGTACCAAATACCATCTTGACCGTGCCATGTTGTACTTCCGGCCTTCCTTGCCTCCTTTTCTGTTTCAGCCATGTCCATCACCAGAGCGTCATCGGTATTCCCTCCGACCGCTCGGCCATCGTAGAGAACAAATCGTTTCTTGCCCATGTGCATCCCCTCGAGAACGGCTAACGCTCCGGTTCAGCGGCGGGCCGCGCAGCGGGCCGTCCGCTGCAACCGGTTGTTAGCGGGCATTCATGCTTCGGCAAAGAGCCCAAGTTGCTTTGTCCTCGGCGCTACAGTGGTGTGTGGCAAGAGGTCCGTAATGAATATGGCAGGTATATTACCCAGCTCGGTTGGTTCCAGTTTGTGCAACCCGCCTCCGTAGACGCGGCCCTCGCCAAGCAGAATGTCAGGGGGCAACTCATTCAGTGCGCTCCAGACCTTGCGCAGAAGAGCTGGATCTCGATCCATTTCACGCGCCATCAGAGGTGTCGGGTACAGCGCCAAGTACACGTTCGCCACCGTAGCGCGTGAACCGTTGAGGATGAAGCGAAAAGGTCTGCCGCTCTTTGCGTCGCCGCGTCCAAGATACGTGCAGACAATTGGTGCGGGTGAGCGATCTTCCTGAGCGTACCAGAGGGTACGATGCTTACAGAGATACCGTTCCGGTAAGCCCTTTGCCTTCCCCTCTTCCAGATAGGCGGCGAGGGCTGGGTACCGCTTATGAATCTCTTCCTCGGAAAGCTTCGTGTCGAGCAGAAAGAGTCGGCGGTCGATGTCGGGAGAGCCGTCCTTTCGGGCCATTACTTCATCGCCGGGCAGGTATCGTGGGCTTGGAAGGATCGGCGTGAATGCCTCCATCGGCAGGCCGCGCATAGCAATCTCTTCCTCAGAGAGGATGAAGAAGCTATTGTCACCCGTGGCGATGCCGCGCTTTACTTTGAAGAAGTCGGAGAGCGTTGGGACGTCCGAACGACTACGCACATCGGCAACAGGAAAGCGGGTCCACTTTGGCTCGCGTGCGAGAGCGCGGGCCGAGATGAGGCGGGTGATCCTGGGCTCGAAGAGTGTACCGCCGAAGGTGAAACTCACTTCGTGGTCGGCAGGAGGCCGTCCGTTTCGAAACCAGACGATGGCCGATGAGACTAGGGCGTCGGCGAACTGCACATCGTTCGGATCAAAGCGGTGAATGTGCAGGAGCGTCACGCGGTCAAGGAGATACCGCTTCACCGCTTGGCCGTAGTTCACGTCCATGAACTCGCTCGGGATGAGCCAGCCCGCGACGGCACCCTCGGTCATCCAGGCGTGAGACAACCCTAGGAAGTGACAATAAAGACCTGCGAGGCCGCTGATTCTCATACCGCTGGCCTGTTGCGTGCGGGCCTGCAGGCGTAGCTTGTCGCCGTTGTGCAGGTGGTGATGCCGCACGTAAGGGGGGTTGCAGATAAGCAAGTTGATACGAGGCGATGGCTTAGCGTCAGTGAAGTCGGCGAGTTTAAGCACTAGGCCCATGTCTTTCCACAGCTTCGCCGCCGGTTTGCCGTAGTGCGGATCGATCTCGAATCCGAGTGCTTCGGCAATGAGCCTTTTCGGGACAACCTTCAGGAGGGCTGAGTAGAACGAGCCCGTGCCGAAGGCAGGGTCGAGGAAATGAACCTTCACGTCCGGAGGCAGAAGGGCCACGGCGTAGCGCACGATATCCTCGGCGAGGCCGGAGGGGGTGGCAAACTGGCCGAGGCGGTTACGCTCGGCTTGGGACTTCTCTGCATCAAGAGAAGCCTGTAGCGTGAGGCGCTCCTGCTCTTTGGCTGCGATGGTGCCAGACATGTTCAAAGTCCGAATCTTGCGAGGTCGTCGATGCGGTGCTCCCAAACCCAGTCAATGCCTTCGGCCGCCTCATATCCGAGATACCCGCTGTCGAAGTATCCGCAGAGGAATAGGTTGAACTGAACCTTCTTTCCGTACGTGCTGCGAAGCTGAGCCATCTTCACAGCCTCTTCTTTGCGGCGCTTGTTGGTGTTTGTGAAATCACCAGCAGACTTCGCCTCGAAGAACACCGGGAAACTGTCTTTCCTGGCCTTCTTGGGGTTAATGACGGCGTCGATAGGGATGTTGACGAACTTGGCACCACCTTCGAGCTTAACTGGTACGTTCATTCGGAAGCTGAACGTGCCTGGGGGCATTGCGTCAAATTTGACCCCGTCGCCAGCCATGAGTTGCCTGTAGCCGCGCGCCTCAAGCCACGTCTTGATAGCTGCGAGCTGCCGCTGCTCCTGAGCGTTGCGGATGATGGGGTTGGCGACCGCACCGCAGAGCCTGTCCGCGACGATAGTGGCGGCTCTGTGGATTTCGGGCCCGGTAGCCGGGAGGTTCTTGCGCGATAGCCAGACAAAGATGTCAGGGTCGGCCATCTTCTCGATGATTGCGGCGATGCGGGCGAGTTCCTTGTCGGCCGCCGCTTGCGTCATGCGCGCAGGAAGCTTCTTCTCCGTCTCCATGCACTTCACGAGTGTACTTGAGACACCAGCGAGACCAATCAGGCGATCAACCGCGAGAGGTGGGCAGGTCGACATGCGGAGCGTTGGAAGAATCTCCGGGTGCTGTCGCATCATCGCGGGCTGGATGTTCGTGAGGTTACCGGTCGAACGCAGGGTTGATTCGACGTCCTTGGTAGTCTGAACGCGCGTCTCGCGGAAGGCCTTCGGCGCGAACTTCATGAACCAGTCGTTGTACATGTCGACTGACGCCGCGACGTCGGCCTTCCATCTGCCCGGTTTGTCTCGATTGACTGCCATGCGCTATGCAATCTCCAGTTTGCCCGCTAACGCAATCGCGATAACCGGCGGCGCGGAGCGAGGCTGGCGAGGGTCGCTGTTGATGCGGTTGTTAGGCGTCACCGAGACCATGGTTATAGAAATGGGGAATTGCGACGTCATCAAAGCGGAACCGCGGTTCAATGCTTTCAGTGCTGCTCTGATTAATCAGCGGTGCTGGCAGCGCTGACTCAAGAAGGACAAGGATCGCGCCTTCAAGAAAAGCGGTGAAGTCACGCGCTATCGACTGAACTTCTTCAAGAAAAGTCTGCAATGCGGCTGAGTCATTTTGCTGACCCGTGGAATTCAGAACAGCCGTGTTGACCATAAGCTCAGAGGCCAAATCGAGATTGTTACCGACGGTGCCGCCAAGGATGATCTCGAAGTTTGGATTGTCTGCGACCCTTGCCCAATGGCGCTCGAATTCCTCGGCGGCGTAGTGAAAGGCGAAGGAGTTACGGACGCGATAGATCACATTCGGCTTGTCGAAGTAAGCCTTCAGCCTTGTGAGTGCTTCCTTCGCGACCGGATGTAATGACGCCTCGATCCGCTGTGAAATTCTGGCACCGAAGAACGCCTTATCGAGTGCGTTCCGAGCCTCAAGCAGCTTCCCGGCAAGAAGGCGAGCATAAAGTTGTGCCTGCACGCCGTTGGCCAGGCTTTCGATTGGAGATGTCCGGCCTTGGCCGCTAAGACACCACGCAAATACCTTGTGCAGCGAGTTAAGTTCGTTCTGCATGTGACCGGCCAACAGCAAGAACGCTCGTTCGGCTTCGGGCATCTGCTGTAGGGCGGCCCGTGGCAAGCGTACTCGTCGAAGTTGCATGGTGCCTCCCGTTCGTGGTGAGGTCAGTCCCATTGCGCGGCTATTGAATGGCGGCAAGACATCCGGCGTGTGAGCTGCGAACAACGCCACCGATTTCGGCATCCGAGCTGGTCGCACTGAGGCCAGCCGATTTGGCCTGGTCAGTCATGCATGAACAGTATTTCTGGAGCTGGTGATCCTTATACGGTGACGGGGCACTGCGCTGCTTCGCCAAGCAACCTTCGTAATACCCTTTCAAGAATGTGCTTGAGGTTGGCGAATCTCTTGCATCAAGGGGCAATGGGAATGTACGGAGGCCGAAGACGCTGTCGCATTGAACGACCCGCCCCATACTGGCCTTCAGGGCCGCGCCGTCGTTTCGCGTGATTGCGTCTGTGGCTTGACGGACGAACCGGTAGCGGATCTCGTCTTCAAGTCGTGTTGCAATATCGCGAAGCTTTGCCTTCGCAGTGGGGTCGTCCCTGTTGTCCTGTAGGTAGGGCGTGACAGCTTGTAGGCGGGGCCGGACGTAAGCAATCATTCCGCTGTGGTTGGCGTTCTTCGCCGCCTGAAACAGCGCGCCGTATACGAGGCTGCAGGTGATGTAGTCATCCATTGTCGCAGCGCGCGTAGCTGGTGCGAATAACGCAATGAGCACGCATGCTGCCCACAAGCAGGCGGCCTTCCAAATTGATGGTCTGGGGGAACGGTCAGGAGCGCTGGTTTGCATGACGCCTAACTATTAAGTCTGCTGCAGGCTACCCGCGTAGCATAGCACGGGAGCCTACGCAGCTCACTGGATGGCGAGTCTATAAAGAAATCCGACACTTATCAAGAGATCGCTTCGCGGAGCTGGCCGAGATAGACTGCGAATCGCGCAGTCTATCCGGTTATCAGCCCGCAGTATATCCCGGTCACTCACCCGAGGTCAGAGCCGGTCGGCTGGGCTGTCCACCCCGCGCCGGCCTCGATTGAGGACATGCGTATAGATCATGGTCGTACTGACGTCCCGATGCCCGAGGAGTTCTTGGATCGTCCGAATGTCGTAGCGGTCCTCAAGTAAGTGAGTGGCAAACGAATGACGAAACGTATGACAACTGGCCGGCTTGGCGATTCCGGCTCTCCGGACGGCTTCTCTGACCGCCCGCTGTAAGACGGATTCGTGAAGGTGATGCCGTTTCCGCTCACCGGATTGCCGATCCTGATAAAGCTTTGACGCAGGGAATACCCATTGCCAGCCCCACTCTTTGGTGGCGTTTGGATACTTCCGTGCTAACGCATGAGGGAGCGAGACGCCGTCATAGCCATTGCCGATATCCGCTTCATATTGCTGTTTCACCTGTTCGAGATGACGGCGAAGGGGTTCCTTGACGGCTCCAGGCAGCATGGTGACACAGTCTTTGTCGCCTTTGCCGGCGCGCACGCGAATCTCGTTGCGGGTGAAGTCGATATCCTTGACTCTGAGGCGCAGGCATTCCATCAGCCTCAGCCCTGCGCCGTACAGCAACATGGCCATGATCCATTCCGTGCCGCGAAGACGAGCGAGAATCAATCTGACTTCTTCCCTCGTGAGGACCACCGGCAATCGTGTCGGTCTCTTGGCCCGCACCACGCCGTTCACGTACCCGATCTCCTTGCCGAGCACGTCTCGGAACAGGAAGAGAATCGCGTTCAAGGCCTGGTTCTGTGTGGAGGCGCTGACGCGACCGTCGCTTGCGAGGCTACTGAGGAAATGACCGATGCCCTCCTCGTTTATCGCTGAGGGATCGCGATGTCGATGGAATACCAGAAAGCGTCTGATCCAGCCGACATAGGTTTTCTCGGTTCTGTGGCTGTAATGCCGGGTGCAAATGGCCAAGCGTACCCGGTCAAGCAGCTCCGGCCTTGGAGCCGCCGGCAGTGGCTCCAGATGGTCGAGCGCCATCGCTGGACGAAGCGATGGATCCACCTTGATCGGCTCTCCCGCAAAGAGGGCCAGCAGCTCGGCAAGCGCTCCCTCGGTATAGGGTACCGTCCAATGTTTTTCTTGCTGATGCCACCGGCGACCGGCCACGGTCTTGATCTTCGCCACGCGTTCGGGGGCATATGGGACCTGCACGATGAGCCGTCCCGCCTCGCCCGGCTTGATCTGAATCGGGTCCATTAGCACCTTTGCCTCTTGTGCCCTGCTTACCTCTGGAGCGATCCTGGGCCTGAAACTGCGCGTATGCCCCAGGTTTTTGCGCGGTTCCGCTTATGCCGGGGAAAGGCAAACTGAATGCCAGAATGGGAGATGTGATCCGATTGGTCGGATGCGGCGCTCACTTTCGTTCATGACGAACGAGCGTGCTCTCGATGGCCCAGGTCAGAGGCGTCGGTCACACCATGACTGAATGCACCTGTATCAGAAGGGATTCTTTGGAGTGTATCCGACATGGCCGAGAAAACCTTGCTCTACCTTCCTCTTCACCCTTTTGAATGGAGTAGGTGCGAGCCAAGGACTATCGTGTGAGATCAGGCGTGGGTCTTGACCACTGGCGCACACGATATGAGAAGAAAAGGAACGGATGAAGGAGGCCTGGGCGGCTGGAGCCCCGCCCATTGCACGAAGAGGCAATGAGTCCCGGCCGCATTGGGCTCCGGTTCTGAGCAAGCCCAGTCTTGCCTCCTCCAGCCGCCAACCGTCTGAGCCCGCCTTGTCACCGAAGCGGCTTTGAAGAGCGGTTCGATTTCGCGCTTGGCGGCCATGGGGTCGAGAATGTCGGTGTCATCATGCGCAATCGGCGCAGCTATATTGAGGAGTCGTAGCAATCAGTCAGTCAGCGGTGAAGCTCCCTTCAGTGTGGCTGTTTGGGTGGGAATCATCGCGCTAGCCGGTGTGGCGGCGGAGACGGGCGTGGTGATGTTGGTTTATCTCGATGAAGCGTATGAACGGCACATACGTGAAGGGCGCATGGCCACGGTGCACGATCTTCGTGAGGCCATCATGGAAGGCGCGGTGCGGCGGGTGCGACCTAAGATGATGACGGTCGCCGCCATCATGGGAGGGTTGCTACCACATTATGTGGACCACGGGGACCGGCGCCGACATGATGAAACGCATCGCCGCGCCGATGATCCGCGTCATCTTGTAGCGTCGGCCTCCATCGCATTGTTAGGCATGGTCTCTCTCAGATGCATCCGCATCATGACGAGTTGCCGGCACGGAGGAGGTTCACCACAGCATCAACGATCTGCTTCAACGATTGCGATTTCAGTGTGGCAACCTCCGCGACGATGAGATCTCGATTAGCGGTGAAGAGTTTGCCGGGACGGGCATAGCTCAGGATTCGCAGCGATCCAGCGGAGAAGCTGGTATCCTCTAGCATGATCGCCCGGCTGTCGCCGTAGGGCTTACCGGTCACCTGTCACAGAATCCAGTCGCCCCGTCCGGCATCAGCCAGCACCACAGCCGGACGCAGTTTGGTCTGCGACAGGTCGGAAAAGGGAAAGCGAACGAAGACTACCGCACCGGCTGAAAGTGTGACCATGCTTCGTCCTCTTCCGGCCGATTCCAATCCTCGGCCAGCGCCGCTTCACTGAGCATCGCACTTTCGGGTGCCCCGGCCACCGGCTGTTCCTCCAAAATCGTGACCAGTGCTCGCCGGGCTTCGGAAAGATGGACGGGCTCTAGCAGTCGCACATTCCCCTGTTCATCGATCACGGCTTCGACCGTTCGAATCATCGTGTTTCCCTCCCCTCTGAAAGTATGCATAACGCCGGCCATGCTTGGCTAACGTCTCAGGGGCTGGTATGCTGCTTCGTCGCGTGTCAAGTTTGACCGCACTGTCAGATTCCATCATCCATCGTAGAGCCAGCACAGCGGCTGTGACAGTGTGTTATGGATAGGACAAGTCTCCGGCGCCGACAGACAGATTGGTCCTTTGGGGCTGTTCTGAATATGGGAAACAGTGACAGATACACCCGAAAGCGGAATGTTCTGTTGCTTGGCACACATGTGCAGGGGCCTGTTCATGCAAACTGGCCAGCGCGGCCTCAAGAAGCTCGTGAGGCCGAAAGCCAAGATTTCCACCCCCTTTATCCGGTGTCGCGTCGGACACCGAGACCTGTACACCGTTTGCGAACTGCGCCTGGAATTTGGCGGGTTGGCTGTCCATGCGAATCACGATGGAGTTTCCGACAAAGGCCTAACGCTCTTCATAAGCCGCAAGCAAAGAGCATCGCTCTTTGCAAGTCTGGCGCACGACGCGCGCGAACTCTGCGCAGTTGTTTGGTTTGCTTACCAGTTCCATGTTCCATCAGGGTTCCACCTGCTTGGCAGCGGCCCCAGAATGCCGACCTTTTGGAGCAAAGATCCGCTCAAGCTCCGTCCTTCCTGAACAAAGCCGCCACTATTTCTGCATTGATCGTCAGGCTGAAATTTAAGTTCCTGGGCCAGTGAAAGGGGCACGCGCTGCAGCAGCCCTGCTGCTTCTGCCTTAACACATGGTGGAGCCAGGTATGTATTCTTGCTTTCGTCGAGAAGAACAAGCGCATTGTCAGGTGCGACCATTGTAGTTTGAATTCCAAAACCAAGATATAGGAGCGCGATACATATACCAAATGCGCCCCCCATAAACCTAAACAGTGGATTCAGACCATTCATTGACCTTCCTCCTGCCTCCCAACTCTTGAGTCGATTGGTCAGCCTATCCCCGCCAACCGGTTTAATTGGTTAGGGCCAACTCTAATAAGCGTTTTCCGTACTTGGCAACAAAGCTCTCGACCCCCTGGAGCTTGGCAAATACTGCAGGTCTGGTCAGTCTATCCCGACGTGCCGTCACCTTTCCGCGTCTGCCAGGGCGCGGGCAGGTCTTCGCCCGAAGGGATCAGCCAGGCTGCGGACTCCTTTCCCCGCCTCAATTGAAGACCTGCGTGCGGATCATGGTCGTCCTGGCGTTCTGGTGCCCCAAGATCTCTGAATCGTCCGGATACCATAGCGGTCCTCAAGTAAATGGATGGCAAACACACCCACTGTTCGCACAGCGCACGAACAACGCTTGTGCGTGTCTTGTCGGCCGATTCCTATCCACTGTCAAGTCCTATGGTCGTGGTCGTTTGCCGCCGACATTGAAGAGACAGCCACTCTCAGTATAGAGTGACGGTGTATTCGAGCCTCATCGATCGTCGGATGGGATAAAGCGGATCATGTCGGAACACTTCGACAAGGTAACGGACATCATGGGGGCGCTGCGCGCCCCGAACGGGTGCCCGTGGGATCGCAAACAGACCCATGAGTCGCTCAAGCCCTATCTGCTCGAAGAAACCTATGAGGTGCTGGAGACGATCGACCAGGGCGACGAGGCCAAGCTGCGGGAAGAATTGGGCGACGTGCTGCTCCAAGTGTTGTTTCACAGCCAGATCGCCGCCGAAGCCGGCACTTTTACCATCGACGATGTCTTGAAGACGCTGGCCGAAAAGCTGATCCGACGGCACCCCCATGTGTTCACCACAGATGGCCGGCCCGGCTCCGTCACCAGCAGTGAGCACGTCCTGAGCCAATGGGAACAGATCAAACGGGCCGAGCGGCAGGCCGCCGGAAACAGCCAATCCGTCCTCGATGGTGTTCCGAAAACCCTGCCGGCCCTCCTGCGAGCATTTCAGATCCAAGCCAGAGCGGCTCGGGTCGGATTTGACTGGCCGCACAATGCCGGGGGACTCGAACAAATTTTCGAGAAGATCGCGGAAGAAGTCAGCGAATTGAAACAGGCCTTGGGGGATGCCGACATAGACTCCGCCTCCGCCCCGCCGCCCGAGCAGACCGAGGTGGAAGCGGAATTGGGAGACATTCTGTTTTCGCTCGTGAATCTGGCCCGTTTTCTCAAGGTGAACCCGGAAGAGGCCCTTCGGCGGGCCACGAATCGGTTTGTCGATCGCTTCCATTTGGTTGAAGCCCTAGCGGCAGAACAAGGACGATCTCTCCCAGAAATGACGTTGGCCGACATGGATCTCCTGTGGGAAGAGGCGAAACGGCGCCTCGCCGATTCCCGGCCTGATCCATCTCCACCTGCACGGACCGTTTTGGAGAAAGGCGACCGCGGATGAGTGACCAACAGGGTCCTTACGAAGAGGGAAAACGGGCCGGCCTCCATCCCATGCTCGTCCTGCTGGGAGTGTTGGCGGGATTGTGGCTGTTCGTCGCCCTGATCGTTCCAAGCTCCCGCAACAAACAGGCGACCGGCACCGAAGGCCCCGCCGTCTCTTCCATCGAGGATCCGGACGCGGCCCCCGTCATTTTTACCGTCCGTTCCACGGTCCCGGAGATGAATGCGATCGGATTGGTCGTGCCGCCGCAAGCGACGGACAGCCAGATCGCCGCGCTGTTAAAACGCTTCAAGCACGATCGACTGGCCGGAACCCTCGGCGACCAACTGCCCGCGACCACGCCGGGCCACCTTCTGGGTGATCACGCGATCGCCAACATCTATATTTTTTCCGATTCGTCGTTCGCGGAAGCCGAGACTCTCCGCACGTTGACCCGAGGCGCCCACGCCCCGGGCAGCCTCTATCCGGGCGCCGTCCCGTTCGAGGTCGCGATGGAGGCCGTCCGCGGCCATTACCGAATCGATCTCAACGACACCGGCAATCCGGACACCGGGTCTCTGGGATTCGCCGACGAGTCGGGCGTGCACTCCAAACACTACCGGAGAATCTTCTGACCGCCGTCAGATCCCGGCCCGTTTTCGGATTTCCTCCCGAACGGCCGCTTGTTCCAAGGCGAACCACTCTTCCAGCCTGGGAAACAAGTGGGCGAGCGATCCGACAAACGGCGCCAACATGACATCGCGCCGCTCCGTCAAGAGCCCTTCTGTCTCGGCGACTCGGATTTTCCAATCGGCGATTTTCTTGGAAAGCACGTTGTTGATCACCAATTGTTGCCCGGGAGAACCGGTGATCTCGCCCAACAACCGCCGTTTAAACACCGCAAGCTCATCCGGTATGGATACTTTGGCGCGGACCCCGTGCGGAGTCGGCCACGTCGAACGTTGAATCGCGTAGTCATACGACAAAACCTCTTCCCTCGGCTCACGGAACGGACCACCGGTCGCGACCACGGTCAACTTGGTGTCGATTGATTGCACGAGCCCTCCCCTGTTCGAATACGCATGCTACCGCTTTATTTTTAATTTTTATAGAGTCTCCCGATGAAAGAGGACAAGAGGCGGCCGACCAAGCTCCGACAATGGGCCCAGGACTCCTCCCCGCTCCATCGGCGTGTGCCAGTTTCGGCCCCTCCCCGCGGCTTCAGCGTCCTTCGAGAAGAATCGCGAGACAAGCCGCCGATGTCTTGGTATACTGCCGGGAGTTTTCCCGGAGCGTGTATGGCCAAACAGGGCTATCCCGGACTCGTCCTCGTCCCTCCCAGCGATCGACAACTCGTCAAACGTCGGTTGACACGATGGGCGTTTCTCGCCCTCTCCATGGTAGGTGGCATATCCGCGCTGAACGTGTGGCTCCCTTCGCCGGATCAATCCGCCGACTGCCTCCGGAATCTTGACCTGAGTTTCTCCGCCGATTCGGACGAAAGGTGCAACCGACCGGAGCAGTTGACCGATCAACGCGTGGCAGCGGCAACCGATCCTCCTCGTAATACCGACCTCGCTTTGAACGGACTATCACAGAAAATCG
This sequence comes from Nitrospira sp., assembly GCA_024331125.1. Taxonomy (GTDB): domain Bacteria; phylum Nitrospirota; class Nitrospiria; order Nitrospirales; family Nitrospiraceae; genus Nitrospira_D. Next base: position 195,698 of record JANDJI010000002.1, on the reverse strand, counting down.
ACCGGCCCGAATCTCGGAAGGTCGTCACGCCGCAACCGGCTGCCAACCGACCTATCGCTCAACAAGAAACCAAACAGAACCTCCCGGCCGGCCTTCCTGGTTCCGAACCCAAAGCCGCGGTTCGGCCCACGGCCAAGCAAGAGGAGAAGCCGATTCTCGGTCGCCAGGCCGACACGGCTTCACCCCAGACGACTCCCGTTCCGACCACGGTTTCGACCGCTGTCCCCCCTCCCGTTCCCACCGTGCACGCGACCCGCGACCATCAGTTGGCCGAACAGGGCGATGCGTTTGCCCAATACCGCCTCGGTCGATTTTACGCCCAGCGGGACGGGCAACAGACACCGGAATCGGTCAATTGGTACAGCAAAGCCTCCACCGGCCTTCGCCGTTTGGCGGAAGCCGGCAATGGAGAAGCCATGTACGTGCTGGGAGTGATGTACGCGTTTGGGCGAGGCGTCAAGCGCGACACCGAAGAGGCGCGGCGCTGGCTTATTCAGGCCGTCGAACACCAGATTGCGGCGGCTCGTCCGGTGCTGGCCGGTCTGGAAAAACATCGGTTGGCCGAGAACGTCAGAACGGACCACGACGGGTGACCCCTCCGCCCCTTGCCTGTAGAAATCCTCTTCAGCCACCTTGCAAATACGGCAAACGGTTGGAGCGCCGCATTTTGGGATTGCGCCAAAGGGATCGACCTCGTATGATGGCCCTCCCGTATGAACCCGATCGCTCGCATCAAAACCGCGTCACCAGTTCCTTACAAACTGATCCGGATTGAGCCGGATACGCACGACACCAAGACATTCCGGTTTGAACTCCCTGCCGGCGCGACACTGGACATGTTGCCCGGAGACTTTCTCTACGTCCACGCCACCATCAACGGCAAGACCGTGAAACGGGCCTACACCCCGTCGTCTCTGCCGGGAGTCACGGGCCATTTCGATCTGACCGTCAAACGGTACGAAACAGGGCTTGTTTCCCGATACCTGCACGAGCAACGCATCGGCGATACGGTCTTGATGAGCGGACCGAATGCCGGCGGTCACTGGGTGGACGGCATGGCCAAACAGGTCGGCTTCGTCGCGGGCGGCACCGGCATCACGCCGATGATCTCGATCATCCGCTGGATTCTCGCCAACCAGATCGACGCCGAGCTGTTTTTGATCTTCGCCAACAAAACCGAGGCGGACATCATCTTCCGCCAGGAGTGGGAACGGAATGTTCGAGAATATCCAAACTTCCACTGTCACCACCTCTTGGAGAATCCTCCCTCCGGGTGGCGGCAAGGAACCGGCCGCGTCACGCCCGACGTGTTGCGCCAACACCTCCCCCCTCCGGGACCTGAAACACGCATTTTCTTGTGCGGCCCTCCTCCCATGGTCGATGCGGTGGAGGCCATGCTGTTGGAACTCGGCTACCCTCAACAAGCGATCGTTCTTCCGTAGCGCGGATGACGTCGCGTCGCTGCGACAATCCGTAATCCGGATCGTCCGTCATTCGATCTCGGCTCTTCCCGCTATTTTAATGGAAGACCGTCTTACGGTAAGATCGCACAGGATCACGCACGCCGAGCCGCCCATACTCTCCAGAGGGAAAGATTCCTCGACAGGCCCAGGAGGCACGTATGTCTCATCGAGATCTGTTGTCGCAGGTGACCAATTGGATCACGGACAAGGCCGTCGCCCATCGGATTCGTCAATTGGCGGAAGAGATCCGCGCGAAAGGCGGACAGCCGTTGGACGTCGTCTTCCCCGACGGATCACGCCTGAACCTCGGCATGGCGCCTCAAGCCGTCTTGTCGATTCATGATCCGACGGTGTTGGTCGAGCTGGCCCATCCGACGCTCGGAGGACTTGCCACGGCCTTCGTCGACGGACGCATCGACGTCGAAGGCGACATCATGACCGCCATCGCCGCAGCCGAACAGCTCGTGGCGGCCGGCGGCGCGCCGGTGACGGCGCGCGTCGAGGCGACGCCGACCGACCATCCGCCGCATCAAGACCGCGCCGACATTCAACATCACTACGACGTGGGGAATGATTTTTACCGCCTCTGGCTCGACGAACGGATGGTCTATTCCTGCGCCTATTTTGAAACCGGCGAGGAAACGATCGACGTCGCGCAACTGGCCAAACTGGATCATATTTGCCGCAAGCTGCGATTGAGTCCCGGCGAACGGTTCCTGGACATCGGCTGCGGCTGGGGGGGGCTGATCATCCGCGCCGCCGAACGGTACGGAGTGCATGCCGTCGGCATCACCCTGTCAGACAATCAGTTCACGCTGGCTCGGGATCGCATTCGGCAAGCCGGACTCGAAGGCCGAGCCGAAGTGCATCTCTTGGACTACCGCCACGCACCGGCGCGGTTCGGAGAGGGTTCGTTCGACAAAATTGCAAGCGTCGGCATGTTCGAGCATGTCGGCCTCAAGAATTTTTCGACCTATTTCCTCGTCGCCCGCCGTCTCTTGCGCGATCGCGGACTGATCCTCAACCACAGTTTTACGTCGTCCGATGTCGACGGTCGCCCCGTCGGCTCCGGCGTCGACGATTTCATCGACACCTACGTCTTTCCCAACAATGAGTTGGCCCACCTGCATACGATCATTCGAGAAATGGGCGCGCGGCAGTTCGAAATTTATGACGTCGAGAGCCTGCGACCGCACTATGCCCGCACGCTCGCGCTCTGGTCGCAACGGTTGGAACGACAATTGGACGCAGCCCGTCGAGTCGTAGGGGAACGGACGGTGCGAATCTGGCGGGCTTATCTGGCCGGCACGTCGTTGGGGTTTCACCGCGGATGGATGAACGTCCACCAGGTCCTCGCCAGTCTGCAAGAGACCGAGGGCCCGACCGAACTGCCGTTGACGAGGAGATGGATGTACGGCTGACCGAATCGTACGGCGCGAAAGACCGCCGGCGCTATCCTGCGTGGCGACCTTCGCCCGACAAGTCTCGCGCGATCTTTTCCGCCGCCGCCGTTCCATCGCGGATGCAATCCGGAATCCCGACCCCGCGATAGGCCGCGCCCGTGAGCGCAAGCCCCGGATAGCGGCTCAACGCCGCCTCAAGCTGATTCAGCCGGTCAAGATGCCCCACCGTGTATTGCGGCATCGCCTTCCACCAGCGATTCACCTCGGCATAGACCGGCTCCGCTCGGACTCCGCAGAGAGCCGAAAGCTCAGCTCGAATCTTGGCCACAAGCTCGCGATCATCAAGGTTCAGTACGTCGTCGCGGCCCACTCCGCCGACGTAACAGCGAATCAACACCCGATCCACCGGAGCGCGATGCGGCCATTTGAGCGACGTCCACGTCGCGGCCAGGAGATCGCGGCCCTCGGTTCGGGGCACCACGAACCCGAACCCCTCGATCGCACCGGCCAACTGCTCGGCCGGATACGCCAACGCGACGGTGCCGGTCGAGGCATAAGGAATCATGTCGAGCAGCCCTCCGGCGATCGGAGACAGCGGTCGCAACAGGTCGGCGGAGACATAGGCCGGCGTCGCGAGAATCAGACTCTCCGCAGAAAGCGCCGATCCGTCATCGAGAATCAGATCGTACATCCAGCGGCCCGGCCGATGAGACCGCACCCGTAACGCCTCGACCTTGCATTCCAACCAAAGTTCCACGTCTCGCTGCTTTAACCGGTCCGTCAAGGCGGACACCAGGTCGCCGAGCCCGTTCTTGAGGCTCACGAACATCGTATGCCGCGGACGACCGGGCACAGCCTGCGGCGCCGCCCGCTTCGCGGCCATCATGCCTCGTATGACGCTGCCGTGCCGCTGCTCCAGCTCCCAAAATCTGGGGAACGTCGCTTTGAGACTCATTTGCTCGGCGTCGCCCGCGTAGATCCCGGCCATGAGCGGCTCCAACACCCGTTCAAACGCTTGACGGCCGAAGCGGCGGCGGCAGAACGACGCCAGCGATTCGTCCCCCTCCGCCGGTCCGCGCGGGATCAGCGTCTCCAGCCCCATTCGTGCCAGCCCGACCCAATCGAGTAATCCGCTCCGCAACAAGGGATTCCATTGTCGCGGCGCAAAGGAAATTAATCCGTCCGGCAATTCATAGAGCCGCCCGCCCCGCAGCACACAGGCCTTTTTGCCCGTCTCATTGGTATTGATCACCTGATCGGCAAGACCCAATTTGGCGCAGAGGTCGAGACCGGCTTGTTTTTGTGACAGGAAAGAATCCGGACCGGCTTCGGTGACGAGATCGCCGATCCGATGGGTGACGATCTTTCCTCCCCAATAGGAAGCGGATTCGAGCACCGTGCAGCGGCAGGACAGGCCTCTTGCCGACGCCGTTTCCTGCAAAGCAAACGCGGCGGCCAATCCCGAGATTCCACCGCCGACGATGACCGTGTGGAATCGTTTCACCGTTGAGGAGAGGATGCGGCGTCGTGCGCCATCAGAATGTCGGCCAAGACTTCGACCAAAGCCGGATGGTCGTTGAGCATCGGCATACGTTCCAGCCGCACTCCCAAGCCCGATGCCCGTTGCTTGAACTCAATGTCGATATCATAGAGCGTTTCGACATGGTCGCAGATGAAGCCGATCGGCGCCACCACCACTTGCCTGTGTCCTGCCCGATGCAGGAGATCGAGCGCCTCCTCCACCGTCGGCCCCAGCCATGGCTCGTCGGATCGCCCTTGGCTCTGGTACGCGAACGTCGTCGGTCTCCCTCCCAGACGGGCGGTGACGGCATCAACCGTCGCCTTGACCTCCATGGGATAGGGATCGTTCTGAGCGACGATCCGCTCCGGCAGACTGTGAGCCGTAAAGAGGACCGGAACACGGTCTCGCTCGTCGGCCGAAAACTTGAGCAGCGCCTGTTCGATACGATCGACGATAGCCGCGATCAGCGTGGGATGCGTATTCCAAGCGCCGACGTAGCCGACCGGTACGGCGCTTTGCAGAGCCGCCCTTGCCTCTTCGACCTTTCTCTTGTACGCCCCGGTGCTGAGCGACGACTGCTGCGGCGCCATGCAGACCCCGATCACCTGTTCGGGATCTTCTTTCAACAGCTCGGCATAGGCGTCTTTGATGTATGGATGCCAGTGGCGCATTCCCACGGACACCCGGTACCGTCCTTCTCCCGATTCATTCAAACGCCGCTCCAACCGTTCGGCGACGCGTCGCGTAATGCCGAGAGCCGGAGACTGTCCGCCGGTGGCTCGATATCGCTCCCGAATTTCTTCGACAAGTTCGGGAGGGGTCGGCCGCCCTCCGCGCACGTCCAGCAAAAAAGGCTCGACGTTTTCCAGGCAATCGGGTCCCCCCATGGCCATCAGCAACACGGCGATGTGACGTCTCTGTTCCGGCATTGTTCCATCCGTGTCTTTCAAAGAGGGCGGTCAAAACATGGCGCAGGTCGCGAGCATGAGAGGGCGAGCGCGCGAGAAGATCTCCGTCGTCCTTACCGTTGACTGAGTTTATGCACCATGTCGATCGTCGCGGCGACGCGATCGACCGGCGTCGTCGGAAGAATGCCGTGACCGAGATTGAAGATGTGGCCCGGCCGTCCGCCGGCGCGCCGCAGGATGTCTTCAACCCGGCGCTCAATTTCGGGGAGCGGGGCGAACAATACGAGCGGGTCCAAGTTTCCTTGCACGGCCCGATCGTGCCCTACCGCCGCCCATCCGTCATCCAGGCGCACCCGCCAATCGAGGCCGATGACGTCGCCTCCCGCCTCGCGCATCAGTCGAAGAAGCGCCGTCGTGCCGGTCCCGAAATGAATCATCGGCACCCCTTCCCGTTTGAGTCCCTCGAAAATCACCTGCACATGCGGCAACACATATTCCGCATAATCCCCGGGGGACAGACACCCCACCCAACTGTCGAAAAGCTGGACGGCTTGGGCGCCCGCTCTGATTTGACGCCGAAGGTAGCCCGTAATAACCCTGGCGAACTTGTCCATCAGTTTGTGCCACGACGCGGGATCGCCGTACATCATCTGCTTGGTATGAAGATAGTTGCGCGATCCGCCGCCTTCGATCGCGTAACTGGCCAATGTGAACGGCGCGCCGGCAAAGCCGATCAACGGCACTTTCCCATCGAGGGCGCGGCTGGTCAGTTTGATGGCTTCGGCCACATAGTCAAGCTCGTCTCCGTCTCCGACCTTCAGCCGATCCACCGACGCGCGGTCACGGATCGGATTATGGATCACCGGCCCTTCACCTTGCGCGAACTCCAGATCCATACCCATCGGCTCAAGGGGGAGCAGAATGTCCGCGAAAATGATCGCGGCATCGAGGGGAAACCGATCGATCGGCTGGAGCGTCACTTGAGCGGCCAGTTCCGGCGTCCTGCACATCTCAAGAATCGAGTGTTTGGCGCGCAGCGCCCGGTACTCGGCCATATAGCGCCCGGCTTGGCGCATGAACCAGACCGGGGTACAGTCGACCGGCTCTCGGCGGCAGGCCCTTAAAAAACGATCGTTCATCTTGCGCATTGTAGCAGGGTGTCGAAAAACTATTCCAGGTCTTTCAATCAGGTTCTTCAATATGGAACCAGCCTCCCGTCAATCGTACATTCTCGGAGCGTCATTTCGACATGCTCAGTATTCACGATTTCGACTCCCGACGCGCCGGAATGGCGACAGGGACAGTGCACGGGATCGGACGATCCGCCAGGCCGATGACCGCACAAAAAAATAGTCGGAGTCATCATCATGAGCGGTTTTATTTTTGAAGAGCTGCGTGTATAATGCCCCCCTATCATCCATCTTGCGCGAGATCGGACTCTGCGGCTTACATTCATTTTCATCACACAAACGCCGCCGAATTCAGCTCCCAGAGAGATGGTTGTGTCCTGTCTTCAACGCCGCCTTGCATCAGTCTGTACGACGTGGAGGTATATGGAATGGCCAACATGCTGACGCCCCCCTCTGATGAGAAGCCGAAAACGACGGGCCGGGATCGATGGTACTCGTTTCTTCGCTGGTTCGACTCGTGGGCCGGCCTGGAGCACATGAAGGTGGAGGGCCCTCCCAAGTTCGATTGGATCCGCAGCATCCCGTTCATCGCGGTCCATCTCATGTGTCTGGGAGTCTTTTGGGTGGGCTGGAGCTGGACGGCCGTCGGCGTGGCGGTGGCCTTTTATTTCATTCGCATGTTTGCGATTACCGGATGGTATCACCGGTACTTTTCGCATCGCACGTTCAAAACGTCCCGCGCCACTCAGTTCGCCTTCGCGGTGCTGGGCGGCATGTGCGTGCAGCGCGGCCCCCTCTGGTGGGCGGGCCATCACCGTCACCACCATATCGCCTCCGACACGCCGGACGACGTGCACTCGCCGCGGCAGAGAGGGTTTTTCTGGTCTCACATGGGCTGGTTTACTTCTCAAACGCATTTCGCTCCCCGATTCAAGGCGATCGCCGATTTTTATAAGTTTCCGGAGTTGCGGTTTCTGGATCGATTCGACATCGTGATTCCCGTCCTGACCGGATTCGCCATGTTCGGGTTGGGTCGCGTGCTGGAAATTTCCGCTCCGCATCTCGGCACCAACGGCCCCCAAATGCTCATCTGGGGATTTTTCATCTCGACCGTCGCCCTTGCCCACGGCACCTTCACCATCAACTCCCTGTCGCACGTCTACGGATCGCAGCGTTACAAAACAGGAGACGACAGCCGGAACAATTTCATCCTTGCCCTCATTACCATGGGAGAAGGTTGGCACAATAATCACCATTATTATCCGGCCTCCACCAGGCAGGGATTCTATTGGTGGGAGATCGACCTCACCTATTACGGGCTGAAGCTGCTGGAGCGACTCGGCCTGGTATGGGACATTCGAGAGGTGCCCGAATACGTGCGGGAGGGAAAAACGAAGCAGGAATCGGCCAAACAGGAACCGGATCGTGGCATTCTGAAACGCCCCATCGACATGACGATCCCCGTTCAAACTCCGGCCGAGAACATCCCGGCCTAAGTTCGCTCCCGCTTCAGGAAACGGCTGGCCTGCAGGATGCTCCAACGGTCACGGCGGCCAGTCCGCCGTCTCAAGATGGAATGGAACGGCGCCCTTCTCTGAGCTATGATCCAAGGCGGCCGGTTTAGTAGGCGAATTTATCGGCGAAGCTTATAGAGGCGAGCGGCGGCTTCTTCTCAAACCCACTCCGACTCATTGTTCGACGCCGGTTGAGCCGGCAGTTGAGCGGCCAACGACCGACGAATTCTCCCGCTTTCCCGATCGATCGCTTCGAGCTCATCCGCCCGCACGATCCAAGCGTCATCCGCGTTCAGTTCAAATCGATAATGCTCCTTCTTGAGCGAGAACCATTCCACGTATGGGTGCGGCATCAGATTGGGATGCGGGTCAAGCGAGATGAGGTTGACCGTTCCGATTTGAGGATTCTCCATGTCGCCGATCACCTGTACGGCCGTTTCATCATCTTCAAATCGGCTGTTTCGAAACCGAATCACTTCCCCCGCAATATCGGCCTTGAAGTCCCCCAGCAAAAAGAAATCGACCGGACCGACGCCGGCAAACACGACCTGGCCGACGACCGTCCCCGCCGTGCGGTTATCGAGAAATCCTTCGCGCACCCAGCGACCGTTTCCAAATTTTTGCGCCATGCGACACCTCCCGTTTCTCTCCGTGATGACCGTCGTCCGCCCTCGCTTTTATACCGTGCGCTCCGATCCCGAATCGGCTACGAGGGAAACAGCCGGGGGAGATTGGCTTGCAAAGGCGCCCGTCAGCACCGCAACCAAAATGAGCGCGCTGCCGATCCATCCTTGCAGATCCAGCGTTTCGCCGAGAAAATACCATGAGAGCCATGCGGCATAGACCGGCTCGGAAGCGAAGATCAAGGCCACTTGCTGCGCGGGAACGAGCTGCTGCACCCACATCTGCACGGCGAAGGCTCCCGTGGCCAAGACTCCCGTAACCCCCAACCCGATCAACAAAACCGTCGTCGGCGCAAAGGCGCCGGGCGGCGCATGTTCCCACCATGCAATGGGGACAAACAGCGCCGTGACGGCGATCATCTGCCAGGCCAGGAGCGACGGAGCGTCGAAGAGGCGGGTGAATCGCTCAAGACAAATGATATGGCCTGCAAAAGCCGCCGCGCAGCCGATCGTCAACAGGTCGCCGACGTTCACATCGGCGCTGGGCTTCACCAACAACCACAGCCCGGCCACGGCCACCGTCGCCGCGAACAGGACCCGCCCTCCGAATCGCCTCAAAAAGAGCGGCACGAATATCACGTAGAGTACCGTCAAAAAGGCGGAATTGGAGGCGCTGGTGTACCGGAGCCCGACGGTCTGCAACACGTAGCCGCAAAAGAGGAACAGCGTCGCCACGGCTCCGGCGGCGATCACCGGCTTTTCACGTACAAGCCGTCTGTTCACCGCCGCGAACCACATTCCGATCAGGACGGTCCCCAATAAAAATCTCAGACATAAAAACGAGAGCGGAGGAATTTGATCGAGAGCCGCCTTTGTGGCCGGAAACGTCGCCCCCCAAATCACGGTCGTCAAGAGCAAGACGAAGCGAGGCATCGTTCAATCCGAAGCACGGGGGGGCCGAAGCCCTGGGGGGCAATCCGTGCTCCTCATCCCCTTGTTGAGGATTCTTCGATCAGGGTTTACAGAGGGAACACCGCCGCTGTTCCGTGACGCCCGCCTGCTCCATGGCACGGAGCGCCCGCTCCTTGTCCGGGTAATCGAACCACCCTCCCTCCCAGAAATCACTGGAAGTGGCGTTCGACGGGATTTCCGAACACCGATCACGATGCAACGTCGCCCGATCGATCGATCGGGCGACGTGGACCCAGTACGTCATATTGCGCCGGATAGAATGCGAATGACGAGCAATCAGGGAAGGAGTTGCCACTCATCCTTTTCAATAAAGACCTTTTGGCCCGTCTCCAGCTTTTTCAGATCGTCTTTCTCGAACAGCCGCATGTACCGCTCGATGCGATCATCATCGTCGATCCGTTCTTCCTGCATCACCCCGCTGTGCCCCTTGTATCGTCTGATAAGCACCGGCATTGGTTTCCTCCTCCGACACTGGTCGTTTCAGAACAAAATCGTGCTACAATAAACGCAATATCATCGCCCGGTCAAGGGCGTCTACGCGGTCCTTAATACGGCCGTCTCCGGACCGCCGGCGAATCCGGCTCAAAGAAAGAACGTCAGCCATGCCGCTGTATGAATACCGTTGCGAAGCCTGCTCGACACATTTTGAAGCCGCCCAATCGATTCATGACCGCATCGAGGACACCGAGTGCCCCTCATGTCACGCCAGGCAAGCCACCCGGCTGCTTTCTTCTTTTTCGTCGAAAATCGTCGGAACTCATAAACCAGGCTTTGTCGAAATGAAAGCCGCCGCCATGAATCAAGAGCGGATGGAGCGGTTCGCCAAACTGCCGCCCTTGGACGTAAAACGCAACATGCCTCGGCCGAATGCCTATTGCGGATGGGAATCTTCCACGGAATCGGACCCTCCTTCTGAACCATAAAAATGAGTCGCCTCTTTTGCATTCTGTCGTGTCATTCTTTTTCACGCCTCCGCGGCACGGAGGCACCATGAACATCGCGAGAGCTGTTGTCACCGCCCTGGCGCTGCTCTCGATGTGGACGACCGGTCCCGCCGGGGCGTTCGAGCCGTCCGGAAACCTTATTATCGTCGGAAACGGCCCGGAACAAACCGTCATGGAGGCTCTCGTTCGCGCGTTCGAAAAGGCGCACCCGCGAGTCTACATCGACGTGCTGTGGGATGCCCAATCGAATCCTCCCGAGATGGTCAAACGTGGTCAGGCCCATATCGCCGTCTCGGCTTCAGCCCATCCGGATCTGGCCTCCACGCAAATCGGATGGGACGGGATCGGCATTTTGGTTCACCTGTCCAACTTCACCAAAGAACTCACAAAGCAGCAGGTCGCTCTCATCTTTACCGGAGCCGTCAAGGAATGGTCCGAGGTGGGAGGACCGGAGACCAGGATTTCGCTGATCGACCGCCCGCGCAATCAAAACATTCGCGACGCCTTCGAATCGCAATTGGAGATCGTTGGAAAAATTTCCGATACCGCCAAAACGATCGATTCCGATGACCTGGTCGTGAAAACCGTCGCGGGCACGCTGCCGCCATTGTCAGCCGTCGCCTATATTTCTTTGAGTTCCGGTCTGTCGGCGGTCTCAAGCGGCGTCGCCGTTCGCTTGATGCCGATCGATAAAGTCGAACCCGAGGCACCGACCGTGCGAGACGGCCGCTACGGCCTCCGTCGCCCCTTGTTGCTGCTATCCGGGCCGCAACCTGATCCGTTGGTCCAAGCCTTCATAACGTTCGCCCGCTCGGCTCCCGGTCAGGCGATCGTCGGGAACGAGTATATTTCGTTACAAAGCGAATAAGTTCGCCCACAGGAGGTTTTATGTGCTTTCAACTCTCCTCTCGGATCATAATCGTCTCTTTATTGCTTTTTACACCGGTGCTTTCCCATGCGGTCTACGCCGAGGAGGGAGCCGTGGTCGAAGGATCGGGCTTTACGCTGTACGATATGAAATCGATCGAGGGGTCGGATGAGCGCACGATTCAGCAAGACCCGGTCTGCGATCGCAGCAAACGGCCGAAAATTCTCTCCGTAGAGCCGGACGAGGCCAAGCCGGGCGAGAAAGTCACGATCAAGGGGGAAAATTTCGGAACCAAGGAATGTTTTCACGGCGTCGCGTTCAGCGCCGCCGGCGCGGCGACGATCGACTACACCTTCATCAACGACACGACCATTGAGGCCACGGTGCCCAACGTTCCGGCCGGCATGTCCTTCATCGACATTGTGGCGGGAGGAGGCAACGCCCGATCGAAAGCCTTCCTGGTGCTGGCTAAGTAACTCACCTTATAATTGAGACGGAAGATGAGGAGGCCGGTACAGACGAAGTTCCATGAATGGAACTCCACACCCGCAAAAGATCGAGCGTCAAGCTTGCGCCGTAGGTAGGCCCGAAGTCTCTCGTCACGATATTGCCCATGCTGTCGTTCCAGGTTTCAAACCGAAGCGGCCCTGTGGAGAGGGCCAAGGTCCACGCAAACTGTTTCTGACTTTCGCCGACAGGATTGACAAAAATCCCGGAATCCCACATCAGTCCGAATTCGATCTCCCAGGCGGGAACGGTTTCTCCCTTCCCCGTGACGCGGTATTGACCGAAGGCCACAGCCGGCTGGACCAACCCGGCGGTGTTTCTGACGGAATGGAGCGCCGCTCCGTTGGTTTGATAGCTGATGCGGCCCAAGAGGGAAGCCCGCAGGCTCACCTCCCCCCACTCACCGCGATAGAACGTCGGCGAGATCTGCAACCGCCTGATCCCGGCTCTCAGAAACCCCTGTTGATAGACCGTGCCGACGGAAAATCCCGCGCCGACAAACACAATTTTCGGCTCTCCCACCGTGAACCACCGCGTCAGAGAGCCATCGATCATCACGTCGGTCTCTTTTCGGGGGTCCACAGTGGGCACCGGGGGCAGATGCCGCAACTGATGAACGACCTTGTTCTGGAAGAATTCACTGGGTTGGTTGCCCGTGGGACTGATGCCGGCCGTGAAATTGCTGCTCCAGCCTTCCCAGTTTCCACCCCAATGTTGGGTCCAACTGAGCGTGATCAGATTAAAACCGATCGTATTCGCGACGGTCGAATCATACCTGGCTCCATTCCCATCCGTCGGCGTGAACCGATTGAGAGTCAGCCCCGTAATTACCGTGGAGTATTGATCGGGGAAGGACAGGCTGCCCCAATGAACCGACGGCGCCGGGCTTTCTCCCCATGCTGATACATGGTTGAATCCCAGAAGCACAAGGATTCCAATCGTCACTGTCCATAAACGCAACCGCATTCTTGTATGTCCGTCAATCCATTGCGCCGCTGATGAACGGTGGAGAGCGTTCGTTTCTCGGAAACAAGAGACAATCGCTCTCCCCTTCCGTCGTACAATCAGGCCCGGCGTCGATCGAAGCCCGAACCTTTCGCGCAAGCATGTCAACGGCGAATCGGGGCCTCTCCATTCTCCCGGTCGGTTCCGATGTAACGACGCTCCCTCTCTCGACAGATCATTTCATCCTGTGTTAGCTTACGCGCTCATTTTTCAGTCCGGTCTCACGCGCCATGTTTAAGAAGATCTTGATCGCCAATCGCGGCGAAATCGCCATGCGCATCATCCGGGCCTGCCGCGAGTTGAACATCGCCACAGCCGCCATCTATTCGGAGGCCGACTCAACCGGTATTTACGTCAAAAAAGCCGATGAGGCCTATGTGGTCGGCCCCGGACCGGTCAAGGGGTTCCTGGACAGCCGACAGATCGTGGACTTAGCCGTCCGCATCGGCGCCGACGCCATTCATCCAGGATACGGATTTCTCTCCGAAAACGCGGAGTTTGCCGAGCTCTGCCAGGCTTCAGGCGTCACCTTTATCGGTCCTTCCCCCTATGCCATCACCATGATGGGCAGCAAGGTCAAGGCCCGTGAAATCGCGCAGGCCGCCGGCGTGCCGGTCGTCCCTGGTACGAACGGCGCCATCACCGACGTCAAAGATGCGCTGACCTTTGCCAAGCACGTCGGTTATCCGCTCATGATCAAAGCGAGCGCGGGCGGAGGAGGACGGGGGCTCCGCGTCGTGCGATCCGACGCGGAGCTTCGTGAAAACATGGAGACCGCGTCGCGGGAAGCCCAAGCCTCGTTCGGCGACGGCAGCGTGTTCATCGAGAAATACATCGAGCGGCCTCACCACATCGAATTTCAAATTCTCGGAGACCGCCACGGCCATATCATTCATCTGGGCGAACGCGATTGTTCGATTCAACGCCGGCATCAAAAATTGATCGAGATCGCGCCGTCGTTGATCTTGACGCCGGCTCTCCGGGAAGAGATGGGCCGTGCGGCGATCGCCATCGCTCGGGCGGTGGACTACGACAACGCAGGCACGGTGGAATTCTTGCTCGATCAGGAAGGCCGGTTCTATTTCATCGAGATGAATCCCCGGCTTCAAGTCGAACATACGGTCACGGAACAGATCACCGCCATCGACATTGTCCGTCATCAGATCTCGATCGCGGCGGGCCTCCCGCTCGATCTGCAACAAAAAGACATCGTGCTCCAGGGCCATGCGATCCAATGCCGGATCAATGCGGAAGACCCCAAAAACAACTTCATGCCCTGCACCGGAACCGTTACGGCTTATCTCTCGCCGGGAGGAATCGGTGTCCGCATTGACGGCGCCGTCTACAAAGACTATACGGTCCCTCCCTACTACGATGCCCTGTTGGCCAAACTGACCGTGCGCGGCCGCACGTGGGAAGAAGCGGTGAGCCGCATGCGCCGCTCGCTTGAAGAATATGTCCTGCGCGGAGTAAAAACGACCATTCCTTTTATGGAAGCCATCATGCAGGAGCCTGATTTCATGGCCGGGCGTTTCGACACGTCGTACCTGGAAACCCACCCGGAGTTGTACTCGTATCACGAATTTCAGCAACCGGAAGATTTGGTTTTGGCGATCTCCGCCGCCATCGCCGCCTATGAGGGGTTGTAACCGACGCGCCGCCGCATTATCCCGCGCACACAACGTCTGACAGCATGGCAACCACACGATCCTCAGGAAAAAAACAGCGAGTGACCACTCGATCGGCCGCGCCCAACGTCAAACGATCAAAACCGACCGCCTTGCGGCGGGATGAATCGATCATCCAACCCGCACCGGGAAAACGTCTCTTGATCACCGACGTCGCGTTGCGCGACGGGCACCAGTGCCTGCTGGCCACCCGCATGAGGACCGAGGACATGTTGCCGATCGCCCAGAAACTCGACGCCGTGGGGTTCTGGTCCTTGGAAGTGTGGGGCGGCGCGACGTTCGATACCTGTCTGCGATACTTGAAAGAAGACCCGTGGGAGCGGCTCCGCGCCCTCCGCGCGGCCATGCCGAACACCAAGCTGCAAATGTTGCTTCGGGGTCAAAACCTTGTCGGCTACCGGCATTACGCCGACGACGTCCTGGAGCGATTCATCGAACGGTCGGCGGCCAACGGGATCGACGTCTTCCGTATTTTCGACGCGCTGAACGACGTCCGCAACCTCGAGCGGGCGGTGCGGGAAGTGCGGGCCTGCGGCAAACACGTCGAGGCCGCCATCAGCTACACGGTCAGTCCCGTGCACAGTCTCGACCGATTCGTGGACCTGGCCAAACGGTTGGAGGATCTGGGCACCGATACGCTCTGTGTCAAAGACATGGCCGGGCTCCTGGCTCCGTTTGACGCGTATCATCTCATCCGCCGGCTCAAGGCCGCCGTCTCGGTTCCGATCCATTTGCACTCCCATGACACGGCCGGCATGGGCGCGATGTCGGCGCTGATGGCGGTGCTGGCCGGCCTCGACATTCTGGACACCGCTATGTCGCCTCTCTCCGGCGGCGCGTCGCACCCGCCCACCGAATCCGTCGTGGCCGCGCTGCAGCGGACTCCCTATGACACCGGCCTCGATCTGACCGATCTCCAGCCCATTGCGGACCACTTCCGCGTCGTCCGACGCAAGTATCGGCAATTCGAGAGCGACTTCACCGGAGTCGACGCGGCGATCCTGACGTCGCAAATTCCCGGCGGCATGCTGTCGAACCTGGCCGCGCAACTGGCCGAACAACAGGCGCTCGACCGGATGAAAGAAGTGCTCGACGAAGTGCCCCGTGTCAGAAAAGAGATGGGCTATCCGCCGCTCGTCACACCGGCCAGCCAGATTATCGGCACACAGGCCACGTTGAACGTCCTGACCGGCGAGCGGTACAAAGTGATCACGACCGAAACCAAGAATTACTTTCTCGGATTGTACGGACGGGCGCCCGGACCGGTCGACAACGAAGTCATGGCGCGCGCCATCGGAGACGAAGAGCCGATCAAAACCAGACCGGCCGACCGGCTCGAGCCGGAGATGGAAGCGATCAAGAGAGAACTGCCGGATCACTCCCTTGAAGATCAACTCTCCTTCGCCCTCTTCCCCGCCATTGCACGGGAGTTTTTCGAGGCGCGCAAGAAAGGCGAACTGACGCCCCCCCCGCTTGAAACCGTGTCTCCCAAAGCTCCGGCCGTGGCCCACGAACTGCATCTGGCGCCGGTCGAGTTCAACGTCACCGTGCACGGCGAGACCTATCACGTCAAGGTATCCGGATCGGGCCGGAAGGTGGACGGGCGAAAACCCTATTACATCCGCGTCAACGATCGGTTGGAAGAAGTGTCGCTCGAACCGATCCAGGAAGTCTTCGCCGGCGTGCCGGAGACTCATGAAGCCGACAAAACCACCAAGGCGAAGCGACCTCGGCCGTCACAACCAGGCGACGTGGCGCCGCCCATGCCGGGCCGGGTCGTCAAAATCCTGGTGTCGATCAATGATCGCGTCAAGGCCGGTGATTCTCTGCTGGTGATCGAGGCGATGAAGATGGAAAGCCGCGTCCCGGCGCCGATCGATGGAACCGTGGCCGCGATTTTTGTGGCGGAGGGAGAAAATGTGAAGCCGGATGAAACCGTCATCCAGTTGCAATAACGCCTTCCGACCGAATTTTTTCACCCGGTTCGCCAAGACAGACCGACGACTCCGTCCCGGCCCTTTCGGTATATGGCCCTTGTTCGCCTTCGTCGCCGCCTGCACCTCCCAGTCTTCCATTCCGCCTCACTTCGATGCGTTCGAACGCATCCCGATTCACATCGCCACCATTGACGACCAGCGAATCGCCTACCTGGATGTGGGAACCGGCCCTCCTCTTTTCCTCATCCACGGGTTCGGCGGGTCCATGTGGCAATGGGAGCATCAGCAACGGGAGCTGGCGCGGCACTTCCGCGTCATTACCCCGGACCTGCCCGGTTTTGGCTTATCCGACAAGCCGGATATCGAGTACCGCCCGGATCAGCTCGTGGATTTTTTCACCCGCTTCATGGACGCCCTGCACATCTCCCGCGCGACCCTGATCGGCAACTCCATGGGCGCCGGCCTGGCCATGGCAGTGGCCCTCGACCATCCGGAACGAGTGGATAAGCTCATATTGATCGGCGGGTTACCGCGAGACATTCGAGCGAAACTGACCAGCCCCATCGTCAAGCGGACACTCGACACACGCGCGCCTGCGTGGCTGATCTCTCTTGGCAATCGTCTCTTCGGCGGTTGGATGATCTCATCCGTTCTGGAGGAACTGGTGTACGATCGGTCTCTCATCACCCCCGCCGTCCTTGAACGATCCAACCGCAATCGCCGTCTCCCCGGCATCATCAAGCCGATGCTCGCCATGAAACAGACGCTCTGCCTCTGGGAATCCGGCTACGCCTTGCGCCTCGATACGATCCGACATCCGACTCTCATCATCTGGGGAGAAGAAGACCGCGTCTTCCCCTCCTCAGTCGGTCACGAACTCCACCGTCTCATCGAAGGGTCCCGGCTTCAGACCATCCCCTTTGCGGGTCATATTCCTCAATGGGAACGGCCGGCTCTAGTCAACGAGCTGCTCATCGCGTATATTCATCCCTGACGATGGGATGGCCTATCGGCCGGGTTTATCAAAATCTCTACTTGCTCGATATGAAAGGAACAGACCATGCTGACATCTGCGCGCACGATCCTGGGAGTAGTGATGGGTTTTTCTTTCGGCCTGGCCGGCTGCACCGGCATGGGAGAGCTAAACGGACCCGGTTTCACCTATAAAAACATCGCCGTCGCCGACGGCAGCGCCGCGGCCGGAGAGGGTAACAACGTGCTCTTCAAGGGGGAACCGCTTGCACTTTCAGGAACTGCCGTTAAAACCGGCGATACGATCCGCGACGTGAACGTGATCCAGACCGATCTTTCGGCAGTCAACATCGCCCGCACGAAAGGAGCGGGGAAAGTCCGGATCATCAGCGTGGTGCCGTCGCTCGATACACCGGTTTGCGAACAGCAAACCCATCACCTCAGCGAAAAAAACAACGGCCTGGACAGGATGATCGAGCTGATCACGGTTAGTATCGATACGCCGTTCGCTCAAAAGCGCTTCGCGCAAGAAGCCAAGATCAACAACGTCACGTTCCTGTCCGACTACCGGGGCGCCGAATTCGGCAAAGCGCACGGCCTCTTGGTGAAAGATCTGCACATTTTGGCCAGGGCCGTGATGGTCGTGGACAAGGACAACACCATTCGTTATCTTCAGATCACCCCGGAGATCAAACATCTGCCGGATATGGACAAAGCGTTCCAGGTCGCTCGCTCCTTGATTTCGGCCAGTTAGGGCTGTTTTTTGGGTCCGACGCGGATTTCACCCAAGCCGGATAAGGTGAGCCCGCGTCATGTTACGTTTTCATCTTCCGAGGATGCCGATGGCTCATTACGATTTGCTCGTCATTGGGACCGGACCGGCCGGCCAAAAGGCCGCCATCCAGGCCGCCAAGCTCAATAAGAAGGTCGGCATCGTCGAGCGCAAAAGAGTCGTAGGCGGCGTCTGCATCAATACCGGCACCATTCCCAGCAAAGCGCTGCGCGAAGCGGTGCTGTACCTGTCCGGCTTCCGTCAGCGAACGATCTACGGCGCCTCGTATCGATTGAAAAAGACGATCACGGTCGAGGACCTGGCCTTCCGCTCCAACCACGTCATCAAAAATGAAATTCAGGTGGTGCAGGATCAAATGGCCAGAAACGGCGTCGATCTGTTTTTCGGATCGGCGAGCTTCGTCGATCCGCATCGGCTGCGGATCGACTCCGATCGCAGTTCGTTCGAGCTGACGGCGGACTTTATCGTCGTCGCGGTGGGCACGGAACCGGCCAGGCCGTCACACGTCCCGTTCGACGGTCAGACCATCATCGACACGGACGGGCTGCTCACGATGAAACGGATCCCCGATTCGATGGTCATCGTGGGCGGCGGCGTGATCGGAACGGAATACGCTTCGATCCTCGCCACGCTCGGCGTCGCTGTCACCCTTATCGACAAACGGCCACGACTGCTGGAGTTCGTCGATGCGGAGCTTATCGAAGCTCTTCAGCAGCAAATGAAAGAGATCGGCGTCATTCTATACCACAATGAAGAGGTCATCGAGATTAAAAAAGAAAGCCGACACTCCGTACGGGTCGTCTTGCAGCACCATGAGCCGATCCGGGCCTCCACGTTGATGTACGCCATCGGGCGGGTCGGCGCAACCCATTCGCTGAACCTGGGAGCCGTCGGGCTGACAGCCGATGACCGTGGCCGCCTCGCGGTCAACGAACACTTTCAAACTGCGGTTCCGCACATTTACGCGGCAGGCGACGTGATCGGATTTCCGGCCCTGGCTTCCACTTCCATGCAACAGGGCCGCCGCGCGGCATGTCACGCCTTCGGCCAACCGGATCATACCGACACCTCGCTGCTTCCCTACGGCATCTACACGATTCCTGAAATCTCCATGGTGGGACGAAATGAGGAGGAGATCCGGCAGGCAGGCACTCCCTACGGAGTCGGCATCGCACGTTACAAAGAAATCGCGCGAGGCCAACTGATCGGTGATCAACGCGGCATGCTGAAACTCTTGTTTCATCGCCATACCAGACACCTGTTGGGCGTCCACGCGATCGGCGAAGGATCAACCGAGTTGATCCATATCGGCCAGGCGGTGATGGCGTTTCATGGGAAGATCGATTATTTCATCGATACGGTCTTCAACTATCCGACGTTGGCCGAATGTTACAAAGTGGCCGCGCTGGACGGCATCAACCGACTACCCAGACCGTGGCTTCCCTATTTTCTATAAACACGGCAAACCGGCCCCATTTTATCGAAACGATCACAAAGGATGTAGCGATGTCCTTCTCAAACCACCTGCGAAGACTGGCCATGCCGATCTGGGACGCTCAACTGCGCCACCCCTTCGTGACCGGACTCGGAGACGGCTCCCTGCCCGAGCGGAAATTCCGCTATTACATTCTGCAAGATGCGCGGTTCCTGGGCGATCTCGCCCGGATCTTTTCCGCCGCCGCCCAGAAGGCACCGGATTCCAATTCAGCGTTGCGATTCAACAAATTGGCCCAAGACACGATCATCGTGGAACGGAGCCTCCATGAGAACTATGGCACGAGGTGGAACATGACGGCCAAACGGATGGCGTCTGTCCCCATGGCGCCCACCAACTACGCCTACACCAGACACCTGCTGTCGGTCGCAGCGACTGGGACAACGGCGGAAATCACCGTCGCCGCTCTACCCTGCGCTTGGATCTATTGTATCGTGGGACAGCATTTGCTCCGACATGGCTCGCCTCCCAAGAACCATCCATACCGGGATTGGCTTCTGCTCTATGCCTCGCCGGAGTTCGCCGACGTGCAAACCTGGATGCGGAAGAAAATCGATCAGTGGGCAAAGACAACCAACGAGGCAGAACGCATCCGTATGGAACAGACATTCATCATCAGCTCGCGTTACGAGTGGATGTTTTGGGAGATGGCGTGGAAAGAGGAAACATGGCCGGTGTAATAGCAGAGATTGGTTTCTCACGAAGCACCCGATGGTTTCCTCTAAAGGCGCTGGGGCTTGTGTCTTTTCGACACAAGCCCCAGCCATCACCTCCCACCTATTGGTGGTTATAGAAAAAGGAAGGGGAAACCGTCTTTCTCTTCTCGCTTCAGACAGATGAACGGTCTTTCCGACCACAACAAAATCGCAATCCCACCAGACTTGCCAACCCTGACCCCATCAGGAACACGGCCGGCGGAAGAGGAATGACATCTACTACCGTGATAACGCCCCCTGCATGAAGTCCGCTAAATGCCACGCCTGGTCCTGCTGGAATGACATCAAACAACTGAACCAGCCCCAAAGCTCCACCTGTTGCGATATGAAAACCCAGCAACGAAGCGAGATTGGCATCGACCGAACTCACCGCCAGCAGCCCGCTCAATGAAGAGGAGCCCAACAAACAACAATCAAACGTGACAGGCCCCAAGAAGCTGCCGGAAAGGAGCGTCGTCGATCCACTGCCAACATCTCCGATGAGGGTCAATGTTCCTCCCCCATCATAGGTACTTTGAAATCCCGAGGTCGTAGCTATTCCACTCGTGAAGTCTCCAGTCACAAGGTTTAGCAACCCTCCGGTTATAGGAAGGGGTGGCGCTATTCCATTATCTACGGCTGAGACAGGTGCAGTGTTGATTACCAACGGGGCTGTTCCTCCCACGTATTGGACGGTACCCCCAACATCCACACTAAAATTGATCGGGACTGCTTCTGCTCCTACTGCTGTCAAGGCCAAACTACCAACAAGAACCCCCACTCCAGCAAACCACCGATTGTTACGGCTCATTTGAATCTTCTTAGACATGTGATCTACCCTCCACATACCTTTTCCAGATAACCAGTCCCAGCATGCCCAGGGCCAGCAGCAACACCGCGCTCGGCTCCGGCACCCCCTGCGACGGACTGTCCGTCACCGCCAAGGCCCCGCCCCCCTGAATCCCACTGAACGGCTGCCCCGCCTGCGTCGGCGCCGCCCCAAACCGAATCTGCACCTGCGCCAACGACGCCCCCGTCGCCGGTAAATTAAACCCCAACGCCGCGGCCAAATCCGTATTGAGCGCTGTCACCTGCAATAACCCACTAAACGCCGAGGTGTACACCGGAAACGCCCCTGAACAACACGTAAAGGTCGACGCCTCCGCAAACGTCCCCGCCAACAATAACTGCGTCCCACTGCCCATGTCCCCATAAATGCTGAACGAGCCCCCCGCGGCATACATGTTCTGAAACCCCGTCCCGGTCGAGGCCCCGCCCGTATAGAGCCCCGTGGCAAAGTCCAGATCGCCCCCCGTGATCGCCAGGGTCGTGGTCCCATTGCCCACCGACCGCACCACCCCGTTGGTCGTGGTAAAGGCACTGGCCCCGCCACTGTAGGATACCGTCCCCCCATACCCCAAGTTAAACACGATCGGCAAGGCCCAGGCCGGCGCCTGCAAGAGCAAGAAAGTCATCAACCCGACTACCAGTCCCTTCTTCACCACTTCACGACGTTGCACTACCATAGTTTTCCTCCTCAAAAAGTCCAATGCACACCTCGAAAATAGTAAGCAATCATGATACCAGCAATTGTTAAATTATAAATTATTGATACTCTGTAAAAATTTTTTCAAACCCATGAAGAATAATTCTCGTGCTGTTTATCGAATTTACAATGCCAATCGGATGCAAAGAGAGCACTGATTCAAAACATGATATTTTACAATGTGGTGCATGTACTTGATGGACTGGAAAACCATTTTACGATTACTTTGGCATACGTCAGTGCAATCCCGTTTAAAGAGCTAGGCAATTTCATCGCTATCGCTTCTAAAATGGACGGACGTAAGGCTTTAATACGGACAACACGATAACAAACAAAAGGCCGGTCCTCTTAGAATAAGAGAACCGGCCCTTACAAAAAGTGCCTAAATTTCAGTAGGGAACCAAGGCCTTTTATCCTATGTCCTCACAAATTTCCGCCTCCAGATCCCCGCCCCCGCTAACCCGGCACCGAGTAAAAGCAAGGAAGATGGTTCTGGTACACCGGCGCTTGGCGTTCCCCAAATCGACACATGAGAAATCGCCCCCTGTCCAGGCCAGAACCCGCTGAGGTTGATTGCCTCAGTTCCGTTCCAGCTGCTGATATCAAAGAAATAGTATCGAGGATTGATATTGCCATCTTTTACGGCCAAATAGCAGGATGGGCAGGAAATGGACGCTCCACCTGTAAAGCTGATAGTTCCACCCGCAGCATCACCAACGCTCTCAAAGTTAAAAACGGTGTTGTAACTTCCTGCAAAGGTTCCCTCTTCCGGCCCTCCCACATTAGCTTTGTACAATAAGCTCAACGAACCATCATTGGATAAACCAAAGGCTTGATATACACAAGCCGGCTCACAATTGGACGGCCCAGCTTGTGGGGTTAATGAACTCCCAAGCACCACCCCGGAGGTCGATGGACTCAGATCGAGCGCATAGACCTGGGCACCACCCAACCCAATCGCCAGGGTTACAGCACCAACAATAAGTGGGAGTGTTCGATTTGGCCTCATTACATTTACTCCTTTCACAATTTCTAGATGAACAGAACGCATCTATCCTTCACAGCAGCAAAAGTGATACCGGTAAAATTTCAAAGCATAAGACTTTGACTTTATTGATATTATTAAAAGTGTCCTTTCACAGTATCAGGGTCTCCCCTATTAAAATCTTTTACAGCCAAGCCAAGCATTTTGATCGATAATATGAAAAAACGGTCAGTCTTTTCAATGAGATACGATATGGTTCTTGATCTGTCATAAGATTTAACACTGCCACATCACTTTTATCAACCCTGCTTGGGCTTTCGTAATCCATATCGGTCCAATAACTGATAGAGAGTCGGGCGACTGATGCCAAGTTCTGCCGCCGCGCGGGATACATTGCCATTGGCCTTTTCCATGGCAAGGCGGACCAGGTCCCTTTCTTGGCTTTCGCGGAGCCCCCTGAGAGTCAAGGTGCTCTCTTTGGTTTTGTCTTCCTGCCCCAAATCAAGGTGGGACGGCGTGATGTATCGTCCCTCCGCCATGATGACTGCGCGTTTGATTCGATTCTCAAGCTCGCGCACATTCCCGGGCCACCGGTGCGAGAGCAAGGCTTCCATCGCTTCGGTCGTGAAGCCAACGAGCGGTTTCCGCTGTTCATCGGCGATACGCCGCAAGAACGCCTGGGCAAGCAGTGAAATGTCCCCCACTCTGGTACTGAGCGGCGGTATGGAAATGGTGACCACGCAAAGCCGATAATACAGATCTTCACGAAACCGCCCGTTCTCAATCGCCTGACGCAGATCGACATGGGTGGCCGCGATGATCCTGGCATCGATCGTGATGAGCTCTTTCCCCCCCAATCGTTGAATCTGGCGCTCCTGAAGAAAGCGCAACAGCTTGACCTGGAGCGGGAGAGGAATATCTCCGATTTCATCAAGAAAGAGTGTTCCTCCTTGGGCATGCTCGAACCGTCCCTTTCGCTGCTGAACGGCCCCCGTGAAGGCCCCTTTTTCATGACCGAACAATTCGCTTTCCAGCAGCGTGTCCGGAATCGCCCCACAGTTGATGGCGACAAACGGTTTCTCGAATCTGGTGCTGCGGCGATGGATCGCTCGAGCAACCAATTCCTTTCCGGTCCCGCTCTCCCCAGTAATCAGAACCGGCACATCCGACGGCGCGACACGTTTGATGGTTTGAATCAGCTCCTGCATGAAGGAGCTGCATCCGATTAAGCCTTCGAACGCATCGTCTCCCGCCGCTCCCTGCAAGGCACGGTTTTCCTGCTCGATATCCGCAAGATAGGCGGCCCGCTGCAACACGACCTTCAGCACGTCAAGCTGGATTGGCTTCTCGATAAAATCATAGGCGCCGTTTTGGACGGCTTCGATGGCTCGGGACCGGTCGCTGTTTCCGGTGATCACAATGACCTTGGCGGCGGGATTCATCTGTAACGTGGCGCGGAGAATCGCCATTCCCTCCGAGGCTCCATCCACGTCGGGAGGCAATCCTAGATCGAGCAGCACCAGGCGCGGCATCATCTTTTGGACCTGCGCCAGCGCCGTCGGTCGATCCGCAGCCTCCAGCACCTCATAATCGGCTGCGAGGGCCCACCTCATTTGGTCGCGGATCGTTTCATCATCATCGACCAGGAGCAACGGTGCACGATTATTCATCATGAATGTCGGCTCCTGTCCCAGAAGACTTCACGTTGGTTTCCGGCCGGCCGACTCCTGTTTTGTGCAATGAGTCGGCAAGCGGCAGCTCGATCCGCACCTGCGTCCTTTTTCCCTCCTCACTGCAAAGCGTAATGGTCCCTCCGTGCGCCTCGATGATCTTTTTGCACTGATACAACCCAACGCCCAAACCGCCTGGACGGCTTGATTGAGACGGCCGAAACAGCCGGTCGAGCACTGTCGTCGGCACCCCGCGCCCCGTATCGTCTATTGTAATAATAGCCGAGTCTTTCGATCGCGCGACAACAATCGAAATACTGCCTCGCTCGGGAACAGCCTGCCCGGCGTTCAGCACCACATTCGTCAACACCTGTTGGATCTGTTCCCGAACCCCCCGGACGGAAACATCAAGATCCCCCCCCACATGCAAAGCAATCCGCTGATCCGATCGAAGCGGCGCCACCGCCTCCTCGATAAGAGAGGACAGGTACAACAAATCCTTTTTTTCTCCGGCGGGAGGCGACAAGGACTGACGAGAAAGCTTGCTGATCAGGTCCGTCATTTTCCTGGCCGTATCCGCCACCGTTCTCAACGCCGACTGTTGAAACGCAGGATCGTTTCCATGGCGCTCGGCGTTCTGCGCCACGAGGGACAACCGCGCCGCCAGGTTTTTGATATCGTGCAGGCAGAACACCGAAAACCGGTGCAGCGCTTCCAATTCCGCCGAGGCCCGCCGCTCTTCCGCCAAGTCGGCGTGAGCAAACAGCGCTCCGGCATGGTGACAAATTCCTCTCAGCAGATCGCAATCATCAACCCCGTAACGCTCCCCGCGAGGCTGTGTTCCAAGCATCACAAATGCAGTCAGCCGGCCTTGGGCGTAAATCGGCGAACACAGCTTGGCTTCCAATCTGATAAACGGATCACTTGCCTCAAGACGATCGCCCGGCTGTTCTTCAAACATCGTCGGATCATCCTGGCTCATCAATTTTTGAATGACCGGATGGGTCGATTCGATCGTCGGCATCGTTGGATCGACCGGCCTCGCCAGATGATACCGTTGATCCGCCTCTCTCAAGGCCCACACCGCGATCGTTGTTGTGGAGAAGGTTTTGACCAGGAGATCATGAAGACACTCGACAATCGCTTCACGAGTTGTCGCTCCTTGAAACGACTGTATGACACGAAGCCATTCGGCACGATAGTCATATTTTGAGCGAGAAAAGTTTCTGGCCAAGAACCGTTTGATTTCGCTCCTGGTCGTCTTGGACGTGGCCAGCGCGACCAGAGCCGCCAGCGCCCCCAGCACCACCACCACGCTGAGCTCATACCCCAGGGGCTGGTCTATGCGACGAAGCCAGGCGCCAATGGCTCCCACGAGAAGCAGGTAGAGACCGACGGCGATAAAGGTCACCGACCCAACCAGAGCCTGCTGAGACGCCTGCGTATTGAAAGGCAATTCTTTAAACCGGCTCCTGGCGATGCCGAGCGTCACCAACCCCGAAGACATCAGCGAAACGACGCCGAAGACCGCGAGATGCTCTTCGCGCCACATCGAAATTAACAATGCTTCGCTGGCATGATAAATTTCATATCCCCCCAATCCGCCCAAGCCAATCAAAATCAATTTCAATCTATAGCGGGTCAGTTCCCGGCTTGTTCGGAAAACTCTTTCCAATTGCGCCAACGCCATCGCCGCAGCGAACACGATAAAGATGTAGGGCGCCTGCCCCCAGTCTCCCAATGTTGGTGAGGACGCGGCATCGGGCTGTGAAGCCGAAACCAAGACCGAATCCGTCATTGAGAGCCCGGCCAAACTCAGGCCGAGCAGACCGATAAGAAGAACACGACGGAGATCAGCCGATGGAGCATGATCTTGCGAGACCGGCAAGAATCGAACACCGGCGTGGAGCAACGCACCGGGCAGACACAGTTCCAACGCCAAGGCAAGCCGATACCAGAACAGTTCATGGGATTCGCCCTGCCCGCCCAAGCCATAAGCAACGTTGGCGAGACACGCCAGGGTAAACACAAGCGCAAGACTCGAGTAAAATGCGGCCTCTCGCCTCTTCACCAAGAGCCAGCAGGCCAAGCCACCGGCATAAGCCGCCGCCAGAAACGCCGTCAGATGGAAGAGAACGGCCGTCGACATCCCCATTGCTCGCAGACTCAGTCGAGCGCCATGGCAACCTGCAACGTTGCGGACGTCCGATAGTGCTCAACAACCCTTTTCAGCTCATCGGCGATCAACCGATGACCCTTTTCATTCCAATGCACACCATCTGCATAGTAGAGTTGTACACCGTGCTCCTGTTCATACGCCGACATCACCGGATAGAGATCCAAGACAGGTAACGGACTGTCGGCCAGATAGTCGTGTTCGCTCACCTCTTTGGAGGCATATACAATCAATCCTTCCGCTCCGATCTCATCCAGCTTAGCCTTGAGCTGTCCGATGATCCTTTTGAACAACAGCACGCTGTCAGTGGAAAAGATCTCGCGACTCAACTCGGCAGACTTACTCTTCGTGGTCTTTCGTTTGAGGGTGTAATACTTTTCGTTGAAGTAGTTGTATGCATAGCTATGCCACTCCAACCATTCTCGAAACGGCAGGGGCAACGAGTTGTCATAAAAATCCTCGGCCTTCGGCCCGATCGGTTTGACGGGCACATTCACGAGGCGCAACTCATTCCGCTCTGACAAGACGAATTGAGGTTTGGCCTTTCCATTGAAAAATGGATGCTGAATTTCCTCAAAATCATTGGGCGTGACCTGAACGATCACCAGATCAGGCTGATAGGCCATTCCTTCTTCGACAAACCGCAAATATTCCTGATCTGTCCCATACCCGCTCAGCGAGAGATTGATAACCTCAACCCCCTCAAGCTCATCATCAAGAATGGCTGCAAAATACTTTCCGTCCGGAATACCCCACCCAAAGCCGTTTGAATCACCCAACAGGACGATGCGATAGACCTCCTCTGATTTAGCCTGATTGTACGTAGGACCCCGCAGTCCTTTTTCGTTAATATGATAGGTCGCGTCAAATCCCATCCGCTCATCCCTGTGCCGCTTGACCGATCCAGGCTTGGCCTTCCAGCCGACTTGCTCATCGTATTGCATGTAAGACGAAACGCCCAGGACGTTTGCCATCATGCGCGCGCCCCCCTCAACACCGACGAAAGCGAGAGTCACTCCTATAACGAAAACAAGAATGTTCTTCCCCATGTATCCACTCTTACAACTTGCCGCTCGGGTTCTTGAGCGTGGCCATCCTCCAACGTGACAGATTGTCCAAGAGCACCTGACCGGTGCAAGCTGACTCCTGAATAAGACACAGAAAAGAGTGTCTTTTGATAAAAGATCTCCTAAGCAGAGAAGCTTCCAGATACCGGTCGATGGTCGCCCAACGCCACCTGATGAACATTTACAAAGAATCCAATATCGTCCGCTCAATGATCTTCATCGCACGAAGACCGCAGCTCGATCCAGATGACGAGTAGGAGGCTGAGAACGGTGGGTTGGAGCGTTTGAAGTGACGCGCGCTCAAAAACTACGGGCGCAGAAGCGGTCGCTCGAATGAACAGCCGATTGACATCTCTCGAAGGATGTAGCTCTTAAAGAGCGTCGTCGCAAATCCCTATCGTGATCGACTCTGGTTGGCCGGAAGACAGCGAAATCATCAACGTGCGGTGCTTTCAAGGACCGCATCATGTTAAGAAACTTCCAAGGCCATCGGAGCACCCAGCAAATCAAGCGAATAGTTGCCCTTCACGTCGGTCACCTCATAACGGCAATCTTCAAAAAATCGCCGCACGTCTGAAATCGATCCGCCGAAGCGAGAGAGGTGATTCACCTCGATGAAAATTTTGGGACGAAACTTCTCGATCGTGAAGCGGCTTCCTTTTAAGACCTCAAAGTCACTTCCCTCCGCGTCGATTTTAATGAAATCGACGCGGGCAAGCTTTTTCTGATCCACGAATGCATCCACGGTTGTAACGGAAACGACCTTGCTATCCGTCGCATTTTCCAAACAAAGATGTGATTTACCCGAATCCCAGTCTTGTTCGATCGCCATACTTCCGGAGGATGAGAAACAGGCAAGATGGTACGCCTCGACGTTGCTCAGCCCGTTCAGCGCGATGTTTGTACAGAGTATTGAATGTATAACATCGACCGGTTCGAATGCGTAGACTTTTCCACCCGGTCCGACGGCTTTTGCTCCAACGATTGAAAAATACCCAACATTGGCACCCACATCGATCAACACCCCTCCTGGGGGAAGCCGCTCGATAATTTCCGTATGGACGGGTTCAAAGGAGCCAGAAAAGAGAAGGTCGCGGATGAGAACGTCTTTGGCAACGGCCGGAGCAAACTCCAAGACGATGCCCGACGGCAAGCGAAAGCGCGGCGCATGAAAACCCAGACGCCGGTGTCCCCATGCAATCAACCGTGAGCAGGCAAATCGACCGCGGGGAAAGGACGTATATGTGTTGTACAACCGTTCACAATGCATCAACAGCGTGGGAAGGACCGTTCGCATGCGGTTTTGCTTCCTGTTAAGACCCCAGCTTCTCGTAGACGATTTCTCTGGACACCAGAGATAGATTCTACTCATTTTACAAGCGAGATTCTCAAGCATTTACTGCGTTTGCCCAGTGTTCTGCTTGCCCGTATGTAAGCTCCCTCCTCAAGGGAACACGGTCAAAGGAGAACCTCGAGCTTTGAGTTGAGCCCGGTCCGTGGCCGGCGACAGGCTCGCCAGCGCATCATGGGGCTGCTCCTGGTTGTCACGCTGTAACCATTCCTCACTGAGTTCTCGGCCCTGGTCAAACGATTCGAACACTTAGGCATTCAGGACTTTGGTCCGCCAGGTCCACTTGACCCGCTCGGATGAAGGCATGCCGAGTGATGAAGCAATCGGCGAGCAACTCAGGCCCTGATCGAGTCTCAGGGCCTGCGGGCGACCGCGCCAGGCGAGAACCTGATCCAGGACTCGGATCACCCACTCAGCGGGTAACG
The DNA here is from genome assembly GCA_024331125.1 of Nitrospira sp. Classification (GTDB taxonomy): domain Bacteria; phylum Nitrospirota; class Nitrospiria; order Nitrospirales; family Nitrospiraceae; genus Nitrospira_D. Next base: position 166,039 of record JANDJI010000002.1, on the reverse strand, counting down.
GATGGATCGACTTCGATCGTCAAGCCCTCTCCTACGCCTTCATCCAACACATTTTCAATGTCCGGAACCGGCACCCGCCGTAGCGGGTATCGCTCATGCCGTCCACGGCCTGCGGCGCGTTGGGCTGTGGGAGCACGACGAGCGGTTGACGAAGTCGTCGGAGCAGGTTCAGCCGTAGGCCACAGGAGATCCACCAGACGCGTTGATGGTTCCACGGCTGGCCATCGAGCCGCAGCTGATCGAAACATTTCCAGAAGCTCAGCGACGCTTCGCCGCCCTAGCATGTGCGTGTCGCAATGACCAGCGCCTGCCGTCGGCCAAGCCGACGAGGGAACGATAGGAGGGGTAGCCCGGCCCAGTCCCCCCGCGCGACACGCCCGCTGAACCAACAGGCCGCGCCCACCGTGACCAGGGGCATGACGACCTCCCATTGGCCAGCGGGCGTCAGCGTTTTTTGCGATCACCTCCTTCGGCGTCGCATTCTCCAGCGAGAAATCGGCATCCCCCCGTTTCAAGCAGCTGTTCTCGTGCGCCAGTTCTTTGAGGCGCTGCACATCGGAGGCCTCCAGTCCTCCATACTTTGCCTTCCACTTGTAGTAGGTGGCGGAGCTGATGCCGTAGTACCGCCAGATCTCGTTGACCGGGCCACCAGCGTCGGCCTCGTTCAGGATCGCGACGATGGGGGAGAGCTTACGACTGTTGCCCGGCAATTGCTATTTCCTATGGAACCGAGAGTGCGAACCAGATATCCAGCTCCGACAGCAATACCTTCCCGATTCCAATGGGTATCATCGCGCCAATAAACAGTCTGCCCCTGAGAAAGGAGTCCTCGTGCCCGTTCTTGCATCGGATCAGTTAAGTTAATTGCCGGCACCCCCAGTGCAGAGCTAACTGATAAAAGGTAATCCCACTGAGCATTGGGCAAGCTTTCAACCGGCTCTTCATCAAAGAATCGACCATAAACTCGATATTTATCTGGAACAAAAACAAGAAGATCAGGGATGGCATCTGATAATTGATCTTTGATAAAGCCGTGATCATCAAATGCCGGCCTCAGAACCACTTCAGCGTACCCACGGAGAAACGCCATAGGCATTCCCCTGATTGTTTTGACGAATGTAATATTTTCGGAAAAATTCCGTTCAAGATCTGCTGAAGCAGGTTTTTTGAACCACTTGTGGAGAATCTCCCAAGCCCTTGTTGTAAGTCCATAGAAAGCTTTCGCGAATTCTGAATGACCTCGGACCGTAGTGACATAAACTTTTATGGCTTGCTGAAGACTTTTGGGAACGATGGTGCGAGACGCTAGTTCCGCCTGATTCACCATTTTGAAGTCATTACCTTCAAAAAAAACAACAACGACACAGGAATCACGCGGAAAGTGTGTTCTTGCCCACTTTACCTTTTCCGCATAACCGAGAGGACCTGATGGGAAACCCACATTGTACGCGTGAACCCCAAAGTGCCGGTGCAACTGAGAAGTCAACGTATCATCTTGAGTATTTCCAATACCAACGACATAAGAGTCACCGACAATGAGCAATTTTTGCCCTTTATAATCTTCGTCATTTCTGTACCCGAGGGAGTCTGTAATAAACACCTCCTCTCGAGGCTGTGCCAGGCTCATAGGCAGCGTAGGGTCGGTTGCAGGTAAATCCCCATGCGGAACATCCATCCGTACCTTCTGGTTCGGTCGATACGTCTTTTCCAGTGCCAGCAACTCATGAGGCCGATAGTATGGCGTCATAGTGTTTGGTATCACCCATCGAGTTGAGAGTTCGAGAATAATGGTAAGCATAGTGAGCGCGAAAACCATGGCCCAAAGATTCTTATGCTCGAGGAGCAGACACATCACGACAACGAGCAGAAGAAATCCCAATCCAATTCCCATGATCGGCACATAGAGGAGCATCAAATTGGCCAGCACGAACGCACCAATTCCTTTGCTTATAAGTATCATCTTACGTTAGGTTGTGAGGGAGTATTCTGATATCTCTTGGAAGCTGGCATATTCGGCATCGGGGTAAAAATGACGCCATGCCGCATCAGGATCAGCAATTTTCTGTCAATCTAGCCATCCCTGGACCTGTAAATTCTTCTGCCTGCAGAGCGAAAACTTCTTGAAAAAATGAAGAACCTCGCCTGTACAGGCGAGGTTCTTCATTGCCTTTACCACCTACCTTCTCTAGAGAGACCTACGAGAAATCTGTTCCATAAAAACAGTATTTCAAGCCGCACTGTCTCTCTAAAAGTCATTTCACCTCTCCATCCTGGCTGCGCCCTCAAGTAATCAAGTATTTCTGAAGCCGGAGCAAACCAGCCATTGCGTGATGCTAACGCTTTTAATCGGGCTTCAAACCTTGGGTCAACTGCGTCATCATGGCGTTTGTCATCCACATTGAATCCGCCTGCTCCCAAATGAGCGTAGACCAGGCAGACTCCCCCTTCTTTCTCAAGCCGATTCAAATTATCCTCGCTTAGCAATTTATTGAAATGATCCGCTCCATCTCCATCGAGGGTTGGAAACCAGTAATTGACATATGGTTTATCAGGCAAGTGATACGGCAAGACCGGATTAACCGCAAGAAGATTTACGTCACTATAGGTGAACTGATTGACATACCGAATGTGCTGTTTGACTATATCCCCCCAGAAATATGGCGATGTGCTATCCTCTCCTCCAAAATCATATTCCCCGATCCAGCCATACAGCCATCGAAACGGCGCAAAAGACCACCTGTGTACTCCCCAATAGACATTATCTTTGTTATAAGAGTGATTTACGTGCAGTGTAGGATAATGCCCCAGCGTATTTTTGAATTCTTCTATGCCTTCTATTATATCCTCTCGTGTACTGCTCCCCCCCCGAACTCCATGCAGCGCAATTTCAAATCCTTTATTCTGCAAGTCAAGCACGAACGCTCGGTAGGCTGGATCTTTCAAGGTATCACCATGATTCGGCGAATGAGAAAGATCATTCGACGCCAAAACCCAAACGGTCTTCGTCGTACGAAACCCATATTGATACAGAAGGTCATAGAGAGGTTTGACACGTTCCAACTTTGTTAAGTCAGTATCATCAACGATCGAGAACGCAAATTTTTTCCCACCAGGAAACGTAACACTCCACGGCTCAGGAGGATACAAAAAGTAGGCGAGCGTCCCCCCCGCAACTATCGCAAGACAGAAAGCAATCCTCAGCGCTTTTTGAAGTTTATGGGAAGTTGTCATTGCCATTGCACATCACTTCTCAAGAGAAGGTTCGCTTGATATCAAAAACTCCGCAACGCGTCTGCTCCCAGAAGCATTAAGATGACCATCATATGCGTAATAATAGCTTTGAGGATTGTTGGTAAAAAGGTGCGCGGTGGGGACAACGGCCTTCGGAGAAACCTGATTGAGCATCGCCAGCGTTTCGCCATATGTCCCGCGGATGATATCCTGCACCGGAACGATGAGATAGATCGTATAGTCAAAACCTTTCTGCCTACTCATCTCGTCTAACTGGACCAGATACTCCTTGGTTGCCATTAAGGCAACCGCAAATCGCTCTTCTCCGGGGTCGGCAACAACCATACTTTTTAGAAATGGCCCCCAGTAAAATTTTGCCAAACGAACTAACATTGACTTATCCAAGATGTAGGCTTGCAGTTCGATCAATTGCTCAATGACGCTTCCAGAAAAGATCACCGTGTGTTTTTGAAATTCGCCGGCCTCACCAGCACCAACTTGACCTCCATGTTGCCGCATGTACGTGTTATAGTTATCGACAAAGTCATTACCCGCTGAAAAACTTCCACTCATTCCGAAAAAAAACAGTTTGACCTCTTTGGGCTTCCAACTCCATTTGGTGATAAATTGTCTTAGCCGCTCAACCTGCTGCCATGTCCCACTGCCAGGTTTGCCCAGATTCACACATTCAAGCCGCAATGTCTGACAATAGATACTCGCGAACGTTTCATCGTCACGAAGTCCGAATCCATAGGTAAACGAGTCTCCGACGAAAATCACGTCCGGATTCCCATCCGTACCAGGCACACGATGGCCCTTGTCGGTGATCGTGGTGACGGCATCGTACTCGTTGGAAACCTGTCGATACACGCTTCCCGGTTCGAACCAGTCTTTAATCGGCCTGCCGTCAAGGGTGACGTTGTCCCGACCGTCGGAAATCGGAAAGAACGCCCGAGCCACCACCTCGGCAATGCTCAAGGCAAACAAGACAGAAACAACGATCAAGAGAAAGCGCAGCGCCCATTCCCTGGCAACAGACCTTCTTTGCACGGCGGATCCCACCATTTCCGATTTTGACAAGTCGGGTTCAGAACAGCGTATAGATAAACGGCGCGACAGCCGATCCCTGTGTCAGCACAATCAGAGATCCTAAAAACAGCAACACGACAATGATGGGCAACAGCCAAAACTTCTTCCGCTCCCGCATAAAGCTCCATAACTCCGCAAAAAATTCGCCCATGGGCTTCTCCTCCGCTTCGTTAGAATTGGTTTTTAAGATGAGTGGCTGGACGGGACGGTTTTGGCACGCGATAGGTGTCTTGCTGCGGCTCGAAGGCGATACGCAAGGGATCATGACCCAACGCACGCCGAATCAAACCCAAGGGCGTCAGCAGCCCATAAAACACAATCCCGAGGATAATTCTGGTATTCACCCACCCCAGCACGTGCCCGATCGCCATCCATCCCTTGTAGGGTAACGCCAGGCTTCTGGGCGTCAGCGCGCCCAACCCCATCAAGAGACCGCCAAGCCCCAATGCCCACCCACGAACAGGCTGCCCCGAGACAACCGGCCACGCGCCGATCGCCACAAAGATGCCGCCCACCAACAGGCCGAAACTTCTGAGCTGCTTTGTTTCCGTCTTTGCATTCATACGGCAACCCTCTCTCTTCAACTCGTTCTAATCAAGTTCGAATTCCTTTTTCCAATCGGTATCTCCCTCCAACGGCTTCTGTTCCGTCTTCAGTAACACGCAGTTCTCGAGCACCAACACATCCATCTCGGTCCGCATGAAACACCGAAAAGCATCCTGAGGCGACCCCACGATCGGCTCGCCCCGCACGTTGAACGAGGTATTCACGAGCACGGCGCAACCGGTCTGTTTTTCAAAGGCCTGGAGCAAGGCATAATAGCGGGGATTGGTTCGGGCGTGCACGGTTTGAATCCGCGCTGAATAATCCAGGTGCGTCACGGCCGGAATGTCGGACCGCGGCACATTGAGAAGGTCAATCCCCCACAAGTCCCCATGTGCGGCCGACTTGGGAATCCGTCGTTTCTCCCTGACCGGCGCCACCAACAACATGTAGGGGCTGTCGGTATCCATGTCAAAATACTCTGACACTCGTTCCCGCAAGACCGACGGGGCAAAGGGCCTGAATGATTCACGATATTTAATTTTCAAATTCATCACCGACTGCATGGTGGTATTTCTCGCATCACCCAAGATGCTCCTTCCGCCCAAGGCCCGTGGTCCGAACTCCATCCGTCCCTGGAACCAGCCCACCACTTTCCCCGCCGCCAATTCTTGAGCCACCCGCTCGACCAACACATCGTCGCTCAATCGGACATAGGGGATGGCCTGTTCTTTTAGATAGCGTTCGATCTCCTCGTTGGTGAATCGAGGGCCCAGATAGCTGCCGTGCATCTTGTCCTGAATACCGTCGCTGGAGCGCGGCTTTCCCTCGTACTGATACCACGTCGTCAGGGCGGCTCCTATCGCCCCGCCGGCATCACCGGCGGCAGGTTGAATCCAGATCCCCTTGAAGGGCCCTTCTCGCAAGATGCGGCCGTTGCCGACACAGTTGAGCGCCACCCCACCGGCCAGACACAAATTGTCTACGCCCGTTTCCCGATGAAGGGTGCGGGACAGTCGCAACATTACTTCCTCGGTGACTTCTTGGATGGAGCGAGCCAAATCCATTTCCCGCTGCGTCAACTTACTCTCAGGCTTTCGTGGCGGACCGCCGAAGATGTCATCGAACTTGTGATTGGTCATCGTGAGTCCGGTACAGTAGTCGAAATACTGCATGTTCATCCGGAAGGTCCCGTCCGGCTTCAGATCCATCAAATGGTCATAAATCGCCTTGACGTACTTGGGCTCTCCATACGGCGCCAGCCCCATCACCTTGTACTCACCGGAATTCACCTTGAAGCCCGTGTAATACGTAAATGCCGAATAGAGCAGACCGAGCGAGTGCGGAAATGGGATCTCCCACAAAGGAGTCAACCGGTTGCCTTCACCCAGCCAGGCCGACGTCGTCGCCCACTCCCCGACGCCGTCCATGCACAAGACTACCGCCTTCTCAAAGGGCGAAGGAAAGAACGCCGAGGCCGCGTGCGATTCATGATGCTCGGAGAAGAGCAATGGGGGAAGCTCGGCCTTCGTCAAACCCTCCTCATGGACCAGCAACTCCTTTTGCAACAAAGTCTTGAGAAACAGCTTCTCTTTAAGCCACACAGGCATCGCCGCCAGAAACGACCGAATCCCTCTGGGGGCAAAGGCCAGATAGGTCTCCAGCAGCCGCTCAAATTTCACGAGCGGTTTGTCATAAAACGTCACCGCCTGCACCTGTCGCAACGTGATCCCGGCCTCTGCCAAACAATAGTCCAGTGCTTTATGCGGAAACCCCGGATCGTGCTTCTTCCGTGTAAACCGCTCTTCCTGCGCCGCCGCGACGATCTCGCCGTCCCGCACCAGACAGGCAGCGCTATCGTGGTAGTAGGCGGAAATCCCAACAACATATTTATGGGCTTCCATGATCAGCTCTCCTCATCGTTTCCTGGACCAGTTCAATACCGACGGCTCATTTTCTGAATTTTCAAGTAGGTTATGGTCCATAACTGTAACACATGTCTATCCGCACGCAACTTCAAACGTGTGAAGGATAAATAGTTCATATGGATGGAAATACTTGCGGCCTTCTCAAGACACACGGCATCCGATTGAGCTGGACTGGGCTGTGACTGCACCGTTAGCCAGGGTGCGGTCGTTTTGAGCCCAGACGTATTCCGCTGGATTGAGATCGGGACCTGAAGCATAGACTGGGGACTCCTCCACTTGAAGCACTGGGAGACGAGGATGCACGGTGATCCACTCAGTGACTTCGCGACAACGATGGATCGAACCGTAATCCCACAACAGAGCCACTCGCCCTCGCAGATAGCGGAGCAGGTGCGTGAGGAACGCACGAGCTTCCAGCCCGGTGAGATTACAGATCTGGAGGGCTGAAGAGAACCAGCCGTTCGAGTCTTTGGCAACTCCAGCCTAACCTGATCAGCAGTTTCCACATATGGCAGAAATGGTAGGCCATGCCTCACTGCCGTTGGATTAGCACGGCAACCCGTTGCAAGCTCCACATGTCCGTTTGATAGCCCACGGCCTAGGCCCATTCAGAGGCGACGCGCCAGACACTTCTTTCGCGACGGGGAAGGCTTGGACAGAAGCAAGAGTGACCGTGCGTCTCAAGTCATGCCAGTATTCTGAAAACTGATCAGCTCTCTTCATCATCTTCAGAGAATCTGCAAGGCTATGGCAGATCCTTCTCGGAAACCGCAAGAACAAAATCGTCCAGATACGTAATGGAATCCCCGGGCCCATTCACGGTCGTCGGCATGGCAAATACGGAAAAACCGGTTCGTTCCTCAACGGGAATCGGCCACAAGAAATTTCTGGTCACACCGCCTATCCATTCCGCAATTTTTCTCCAGTGCTTTTCCTTCTCACGAATCCATGCCTCATAAATTCCTTGCTCCCCAGAAACATCCAGATGGAGTCGCACCTGATACCACCGTCCGGCAAGCAACGGAATTTTCTCGACGTTCTGAAAGAGTTTTCTCGCGTTCGTCGGATACTCAAGGTCTCCGCGGAAATCCGCGCGCTCTCCTTCAAGCGCAAGAAATCTTCCTCCGGGTGGAGCAGGGGTAGATTCAAAACCGCTCGATCCCCACATAAACAACCATCCGAGCTGCCCCCGTCCGCAAGGATAAGGCCCTCGACAGGGATAGATCGTCTTATCTCGACGGGAAAACCGGCTTTCCGGAGTCGCATAAGTCCAAAATTGGATCCAGACGCAGGGAGGAATTGATGGAAGCACGCCCTCTCCCCTCCCATATTTGAGATAGTAGTCCGTCTGCGTGTCCCTGAGCCCTGGGAGGATCGCAGTCATTGATGGACGTGATTCCATGACCAGCACGCGGGACCCTAACGTCGAATCAAACTGAGTAAATAAGAATCCGGCTCCTCTCTGATAATAGGAGTTGTTTGCTTTGATATCACTCCATCCGTGTGCTCTAAATGTTACCTCTGCATTGTTTGCAGATCGATCCACCTCATACTCGAAATCATCACGAAAGATCGGCCCTTTGACAGTCTCCCCTGTAATAGCTGCCTCATGGTCTTCGGCCGCAGCACTCCTACAATCAGACGAAGGAGCAGACACTTTGACCGTTGAAGATACATTGGCACAACCAATGACGTGAATCATGCCCAGTAGAAGGCAATTTAGCAGCGACCGACACATAGCCAACTTTATTACGGTACGGCCTTTCAGTGTAACAGACTGAAGGGAATTTCCTGCACCCAGACTTTCATGAATTCTATACAAGCATCCATTCGAATCGTCTAACCCCTTGTTAATTTCATACTTGCTCAGCTATTTCTCGTGGTATTTTACTTGCTAGTTTATCTCGCGATACGGACATCAGCTACACACAAGGGGCAAACTTATGAAAATGCATTCTAGCATGACAAGAGAACTGGGGAGATTTGTAGCCTTTGTTGTTTTATTAGCCGGATCTGCCGGTCTTATTCCCTGGCCAACAGAAGCCAAAACTCTTTACGTCAACGGCGCGACGGGCAGCGATAGCGTCAGCTACGCAGCCAACAGTGAGAGCGCACCGTGGCGCACCATCGGCCGGGCCGTCTGGGGCTCAACCAGCTATGGTGCGCCCAATGCCAGCCAAGCCGCACAACCGGGCGACGTCGTGCTTGTCAGTCAAGGTATCTATTGGGAAGGCAATGGCGGCGACACCACGGCAAGCGGCTCGCGTTTTCGTGTCATTTTGAACCCGGCCAATAGCGGCACGGCCAGCCAACCGATTACCATTCGGGGCGTGGGAACTGTTGAGATTCGGATTATCAACGGCGTGCGCGGACCGATGATCGGCTGCGCCAATCGCAACTACGTCATTTGGGACCACGTGGTGATTGACGATACCTACGGTGGCAGCCGTGAAGATACCGGGCCGGTGGTTTTTCACGTGACCACAGGGTGCCAACTGATTAACAGCGAAGTGCGCGGCCATAACGGGAGCTACCATTGGGGCTATCCGACCTACGGCGGCAACTATCGCCTGGTGTCGCTGGAGCCCGCGCAATCGGTGCTCATTCGGAACAACTCCATCGCTCGGGCCAAAATGGGCGCCGGCCCGGGCGGGCAAAACGAAGCCTGTATCATGGCCTATGATGCCAACGACAACATCATCGAACACAACGACTTTGCGGATTGCGGGGCCGCCGTGTTTATCAAGGGGCAGCATCCGGGGCAGACATTGGACCGCAATGTGATTCGCTATAATCGCATTACGACGTGTCACCATGTGGGCGTGCGCGTGCTGGACGGCGCGGATAACCGCGTCTATCAAAACGTCATCTACGGGTGTGATACCGGCGGAGCCATCCGGATCGGCTGGGGCCAAGCGGTCCGCACGTGGGTCGTCAACAACACGATCGTCGGCAACCCCAACGGGGTCTATCTTCACGGGCCGGATATGGTCAACACCCAAGTGTACAACAACATCGTCGTCGGCCCGGGCCCGGCGATTTTCGGCTCATCCGGAGCCACGCCCGGCACGCAGAGCTTCGTGGCCAATCGGAACCTCTATTACAACGTCTCGCCGTTTGCGGATTACGATGGGACCTCCTACACCTGGTCGCAATGGCGATCGACATTCGGCAAAGACCCGAACGGTCTGCACGGAGTCAATCCGCTGTTCGTCAATCCGAGCGCGAACAATTATCGGCTCCAATCCGGCTCCCAGGCCTTGACGCTCGGCCGCGCCGTCGGGGGCATCGGCGGCGCGGACGGCGCCGTCATTCCGGCCGGGGCCTACATCACGGGGAATGAAGTCATCGGGCGGCTGTCTGGCAATCAAAATTCTCAAAGTACGCCGTCTGGAGATCCAACAGCGCCGGATCCAGTGCAAAATTTGCGGGTCATTCCCTGAGGAGTGCTCGTTTCCTTGTCTAGCTGTGGGCACTCTGATTTCGCATCGCTATAGAAGGTATGCCCAGTGCCTGCGCAAGGTCATGAACATAGTGAACGGGCAAATGGGCTTCTTTGATCCGTTCTCTGGCGGCACGACCGAGCCGTTGGCGAAGCGGCTCATCGCTGAGAAGCAAGCACACGGATTCTTCAATCGCGCGCGGATCACAAGGCGGCACCAGGATGCCCGTTTTCATATGCTCGATATAGTCTTCGGTGCCATTGACTCTGGTCGCAATGACCGGCTTGCCCAGCGCCATGGCTTGCAAGACGACGCTTTGTCCTATTGAGATTTGCCTGGGTTCAAGCGGCACCGCCACGGCAAACGCACGGGCCATGAGCTTCATCAAATCGGGACCGGGCAGATCATAGTCAATCGTGACGTGGGCCGGTTTGTCCCGCAATTCGATATTCGACGGAGACGCAACGATCCGCAACGGCACGTCGATCGACTGAAAAGCCTGAAGCAACGTTCGGTAGTCGCGGAATGTGCGCCCGGCGGACAAGACAAATCCGTCATGAGCTGAACCGTCGTAATCAAGCAAGCCGGGGTCCGTATGAAACGGCACGTACGACCATTTCGAAGGGGGCCACCCAAACACCGATTCGTAATACCGACCCTCGCCTCGTGAGGAACACACACACCGATGGACGGATGAGAATAACCAGCGCATGAAAGCGTACTTGGCGCGGGAACCCAACGATCGAGTCTTCTCTCGCATGATGAACTGCAAAATAACGTGACGCGGTTTATGGATGCCTGTCAGAGTCTGCATAAGGGATATGAGCAAAGATTCCCACCCACATTCAAAGGTGAACACGAACGTATGTGTCGTACGAGCCCGGCGCACAACACCCCATAACTCGGACGCGAAAGCGACGAACCGGCGAGAGAGAACACCCGTGATTCGTCCGCCTTGGAGCAAAATTCTCCGATGATCGATCCGCCCGGCATACGGAGATTCGGCGATATGTCTCCACCACCACGGCTCTTTGTCGTCCAGCCTGCTCGTCACCACCAGCGCGCGACAATTCCTTGATGTTTCCTCTTCCGTACGCAACCCGGACTTCCTGACCATCACACGCGTCCCTTGAGAGAATACCAAGCTAGCGCCGCATACTCGGACATCGCCAAGTCCGAGTAATGCAGATGCAGCGGGGACGGCAGATAGGTGGTCGCGAGTGGGTTGCGCTTGGTCATATAATCGGTCGGCACGGGAAGGGGATGGGTGCCTGCCTTGAGAAACACACCCATCGCTCTCGGCATGTGGCCGGCGGATGTGACAAGCAAAAACCGCTTGTTGCCCAGCATCGGCGCCAAGTGCACCGCGCTTTCATAGGTATTTTTCGAAGCGGCGTCTGTAATGACCTGGTCGTCCGGCACTCCGGCGGACACGATGATGTCGCGCATAATCCGAGCGACATCGTCATAGCCGCTCACAAAAACGGTCGTGGTCGGCCGGCTCTTGTACAGCATCACCGTCTCCAGCAAGCGAATGGCCGACGTCCCATTAACACGGCTGCTGAGCGGGTGATCCGGATCGGCCTCGCCATATCCGGCAAGAACCACAATGGCCTCCGCCTTTTCCCGCTCTGTCGGATCAGCCGGTGGAATACGAAACTCCAGTGCTCCCAGCAGTAAAAAAGAGAGTGGGCCGGCGCCGAACACGAGATAGATCACGACTCCTCCTAAACCAACCCAGAGGCCTCTCTTTGTCCTACGAAACAAGAGAAGCACCAGGCCGGCGAGCAGGCTGATCGTCATCAGACTGGATGGAAGGACCAGATATTTGGCAATCACTTCCACACGTTCTTCTCTCGCATCGATTACGGACGTCCGGAAATCGCGCCATGCTTCATCGGCACAGTATCGTCTTCACCAGACGCCGAGCTTTCCACCATCCGCTTTGATAGGCAAAAGTAGATCTCGAAGCAAGGAACCACCCATGAGAATTTGGCTTCGTATAATATGAAGCAAACTCGGATCGATTTACGATTTGTTCTACCAATCTCCCTGCAATACCAAGATTCCTAAACACAAGCCGTTTCTGTTCTATCGAAAATAATTTCTCAGCAGACACATATGTTGGCACCCACCAGTATCTACTTTTATGAAAAGAGAAATAATCAAACGTGTAGTAGCCCAAAAATCTCTTGTGAGTATAGTCCGAGTAGGCCAATGAATTGGAAAAATGAGGGACCACAATATGGACCGTTCCTGAATCTTTCAGGATTCTCTTAAATTCCATCAAGACAAACTCTAAATCCTCCATATGCTCCAGCGCATGCCTGCACCATATTTTGTCGATCGAGCTGTCCTTGAAAGGCAACTTCTCATTGATCTTACAGATAAGATCCACGCCGCGGCATGGTCTTAAATCAACTCCGATTGCCCCGGTCACCTTACATTTTCCCCGCACCCTATATCACGAACAATTTCTTTCATCGTATCACTGGCTTGAATCAAGAAAAGCCATCAAATGAAATTGCGTTCTCTCGGATATTGCCTCCCCCTTCCAACGGGCGTGTTTCGATCTCGCCCTGACATCCATTCTTCACTGAGAACCACTTATTCCGCCTGTCCAAATAGAGATTCGCTCAATCGGTCAGTTTTTTCAGCTCGGCAACGAGCGATTCCATCAGTCGATCTTCCCCTTCAAGACTCATGGCATAGCGATAGCCTTTCTCCTCGTACAACCGCCGATAGTCCGTGTCGGTGTACGCCTTCTCAATTGCTTTTCTCAAGGCCATGGAATCTTGTGGGGGCACAATGATCGCCTGATTCTCGGTTAAAACGTCTTCCGCACCTGGGCCGGCCGACAGAACGACACATTTCTTTAACGCCATAGCCATGAGATATACACCGATTCCGGCCCCGCAGATCTCCGGCTTAATCGGCATCACCACCAGCCGGGCGCCGGCCATATACTCAATAAATGGGCGCGGAGCCCCGTCCAATCTGATGATCTCCACATTAGGGGGTGCAGCGGTTTCATCCAAATGTGAACCATGTGGTGCAATATCATCATTGGAGGTCGTCACAACTTTCACGGGATATGGCAGGTCTTTTACTGCTTCAAAAAACGTATCGAAATCCCTCCGCGTCTTTCCTCCACAAAAAATATATCCGCCGTCGGTCGGCGTTTGCTGTTGTATCAATTCGTATTGGTTGATTTTGAACGGGACATACCGAAATTTTTCCGACGCAATACCATAGCATCGCTGCAAACCCGAGGTATTTCTGTAGAGGAGAAACACCGCGTCGATTTTCTTGAAAAGGAACTTGAAGACGACGGCCTTCAAGTGTCCCTTCAAACCACGAGGGGTCGAGAGCAGAATGTCAAACACCACCAACTTGCAAGGATTGAACGGAATCAACCATTTGCCTAATGCAAGCTTCAGTGCCACGGGCAAGCATCCATTGAGCACAACAAAGTCACATCCAAATGATCGAATGAAGGTGCGAAGTGTCGGAAGCCTACCTTCCGGTGAGTAGGTGTAACACTCCACGTGAAATCCCTTTGATGCTCCCATTTTTAATCGTTTGAGGTTCGTAATGATCTTGAACTTAGCGCCGTCACTGTCTTTCTGCATGGATCTCAAACCTTTTTTCGCCGAAGCGCATTCTTTTACATGGTCAGAGTGTGTTACTAGATCCGACACGATGGGTTCCTTCTTTCTGAAAAGAAAATTGGCTTGGCAAGAACTACGCGCGGTCTTTATTACTCAGAATTGTGACAGTTTCTTTCCGAAAGAAGAGAATCTATTATCTCTCGAGTGGCACAGGCGACCGTTCTAAAACTGAAACATGCGCAGGCAGCAAGAAAAAGTAGTTGAGGGCCCGATCTCCGATCTTTCTTTGTCTAAGCCGTTGACCGTCGAACCACCAAGGAGTGTACCGATGCGCCTTAAACAGTTTAAATATTTGCCAAGAATTAGTTCCCTCGATATCGGGATCGCTTGCTCTTGACACCTCCATCAGCCAGGCTGCTTTTTCTTGGCCTATCAGCCCCACGGCTCCCTTTACGACGGCAAGCTCATGTCCTTCCACGTCACATTTGACAAACATGACGTTATCCGCTAGCTCTTGCAGAACAGAGTCGAGCGTTGTTAACCGAACCTGCCTTTGAAGCCTTGCCCCGTTGCCGATGTTCTCATCGACCACGTGCGCCATATAAAAGTTCTCGCCTCCGAAATCGTAGAAGGGCACTTCCATCACTCCGACCTTATCCTCTTCAGACGCCCCTACATTGACAAGCGTGGCATTCGATAACCGATGCCACTTCACACACATTGATAGCAGCCAGAACGTCTCCGGCATCGGCTCCAGACTGATCACCCGGCCTTTTTCTCCAACCAATCGTGAAAGGTAGTGGGTATACCATCCAACATTTGCGCCCACATCAACGACCGTGCCACCGAGGTTGACAAGGTGCTTCACCACCTTGAGCTCCGGCTCATCAGCTTCTGAAAATTGGCCCACATGGCGAATATAGCGGACAGCTTTGAAATAGAGAAGCCACCGTCTTGGCATGAATTTGAAAACCGCCTCCTTGATCAAAGACATGAGACCGCCTCTCCTATCGCACTGACAGTTTCATTATCTGCTCGACGCGGCCGATGAATTCACAATCGCGCCGGCAGGGAGATTCTGCTTCAAGCGCTCCTCAAGAAACTTCGTCAGCACCCGATACCCCTCTTCGGAAATATGACTGCCATCGGGTTTTGAATGTTCTTTCACTCGTTCTCCTTTTGAATCGCTTAAGGCTGCATGAATATCCATCAATAAAATGCCTTCCGCGGCAGCTTTCTCTTTGATCCACTGATTCACGTTCCTCACATGCTTATTGACATAATCCTGGTAGCTCTCTTTGCCGAGCATTTTTCCCGTGAAGGAGGCAATCCCCTCTTTCCACCCTTCCTTTCCTCGAACTGTCACTTCGGTCGCCAGAATCGGAACAATGCCCGCCTTTCTCGCCAGCTCCACCATGGCACTCAAACTTTCTCTGGCACGAGCAAGCGCCTCCTCGATTTTATCCTGGTCGCTACGGAAAATATCGTTAATGAACCCCCAAATCAACACAGCGTCCGGCTTGATTGCAATCACATCGGTTTCAAACCGGCCGAGCATTTCAAATGATTGCTGACCGGTCACACCCTTATTGATGATCCGATACCCGGCAACCGGCCGTCCCGGATTCCATCCGCCGGCGTAGGATGCTCCGATGAGTACGATTGTTTTTTCCTCCTCCGAGTGTTTCATCGCTTCAGCACTCCCCAAAGTGTCCGACACGGCCACAAGACACAATGTCCACACAACCGTCCTTATGATCCATTTTTGTTTCCAATTCACCATTCCTTTGTTTCCTTTTGCTCTTGCACCATACAAACGATTAGCCGCTGCATATTCTGCTTATCTTTCATATCGCAAACACCTCCACACATGCTAGTGATACTCCCTCCGCATCTTTATTCAAAAGAATCAGAGCCATGACCGTTGATAAGACGTACGCTCCCTCGTCAAGAAGACGGCTTCGAAAGAGAACAGCCGAGGGTTTACTGGGTTCTAAACTGAGACGGGAAGGTCCTTCAATGCCTCACGCTGGACGAGTCGAGATCCTGTATCTCGTCTTCCACTTTCAATTTGACAATCCGAGCAAAAGAACTTAGCTCTTCGCTTCATTCCCGTGCTCGTTGCACTATTTTCTCGGCCAGTGCCGTATTGTACCGTTCCGATGCGAAAGCCGCGGCGATGTCGACCGGCGTCTTCCCCCGCAGCAAAATCCGCTGAAGCAGGATGAGAACAGGTGACAAGAAAGACAAGACGAATCCCGGCAGCCAGACGGCCTTGAGATCCGGTCGTTTTTGAAGCCATCGGGCCAGCAGTTCTTCCCGCGTGGGCGCCACGGGCTCCACAAGATTGAGCACCGGCGGAGCGGCATCAAAGTCTTGCACCGTCGCTCTGATGACCTGCGCGGCCGTCCGCACATCACACAGGGCGAGCCGGCTCGACTTGGGTCCCACGGCGACATAGATCGGCCCCAATTCTCTCCCCAACCGCCCAGGCGGTTCATAGTTGGCAAAATCCACCAGCGGGCCAGGCCTGATGATTCTCACTGTGAGACCAAGAGACGGCCCAAGCTCGTTGACCAGTCGTTCCGACTCGGCCTTGCCCCACACGTAGGGTCCTCGACCAAGATTGCCGATATCGACAGGTGTCCGCTCATCCAGCGGCTTGCCCATTTCCTTGCTTGTTTTTAAAACGGCCAGGCTGCTGATATGGATGAACCGCCGAACGGAGGCGTCAGCGGCGGCTTGTAACAGGTTCCTGGTTGCCGCCACGGAGTTTCGTTCGTGCGCGTCCTTGCCTCCGGCCGTCTCCGCGGCGCAATGGACAACGGTCTCGACTCCTCGAAGGATTTCGCGTTCAATCTCTCCGCCCAAATCCGCCTTGACGTACTCGACCCCCGGTTCTCGTTCGGAGGGGGAAGGAATGCGGCGCCCCAAAGAATGAACAGGCCATCCGCACCGCCGCAATTCGGAAACCACTGCTCGACCAAGCATTCCGCTTCCCCCTGTCACGAGCACGAGTCCTTTTCGTTCATCAATCGACGGCAATTGGCTTGCCCGCGCGGCCAATTCGATCTCCGCCCGAGCTTCAAACTCGGCTTTGGCGGCATGCAATCGCTCTCCGATCTGCTCGCACAGGCGTACGGTCTCTCGAATGGAGTCCGGCGACAGGGGCGAAGTTTCTCCTCGGCGAATGCCGGTATAAAACGCCTCGATCAATTCGGCCAATCCAGGGTAACCCTTGTGTTTATTCAGAATGCGCGATGCAAAGCCTTTCGTCGATCCAAAGACCATCTGCATCGCCTCTCGATACGGATTCGAGAGGATTCCGACCGCCGAGGCGCCGGGCCCCGCCAACTTGGTCAGATGGCCGCGCACGAAATCGGCTCGGAGCGATCCGTTGGTGCCGACGACTCGCAGATAGGAATCGATCGGCCGGCCGCGCAGGGTCACGACCAACGTTCCCGTCGCCTCCCCAGCCTGTAACAAAGCATGGGCCTCCCCTTCGGGCCGAACCAACAACGACTGTAAGAGCGGCGCCGCCTCGACCTGCGCACTCAACACATGAAGCAACGTATAGACGGGATGGGGCAGGATATCCATCAACTGATCGATGGGTGACATCAACGAGCGGCCATCCGTGGATTTTCTCACCGTCTTAAATGAAAAATAGCTTTCAACATGGACAACCCGGCCGATCAACGGCAGCGACTCGGCAAGCGCCCGCGCGGGAGGTTCGTACAGCAACTGGTGCCCCGCGCAGACCAAGCGGCCGGCCTTTTGGGCGGCTTCCAATACCGTGTTCGCTTCCGAAAACCGCAACGTGAAGGGTTTTTCCACATAGACGTGAGAGCCATGTTCCAAACAGAGCAACGCCAGGTCTGCATGCGTTGCCGGCGGGGTCACGATATGCGCCACGGTCGGCTTGACCGTCTTTAAGAGATCGGCGGCGGAGGTGAAAAAAGGAACGTCCCGGGGAACCAAGCCGTCCAACTTGGACCGGTCTCCGGAGGGATCGGCCAAGCCGACGATACGCCCGCCTCCACAGGCCTTGATCGCCTTGGCGTGATGCACCGCCATTTTTCCGCAGCCGATGAGCGCGACGTCCAGCGGCGCGGTGGAATCCGTTTGTGCCTTCATGATGATGGGTTCGGCCTCACGACTTTGTCAGCAATGGAACGTCTCTTTCCATGTTTGCACGTTTAACACCGTCCAGAGAACCTCGGAGTGATCTTGCGCACCGGCCCGATGTTCCTCGACCAACCGACAGATGATCGTTCGATCGAAGAGGCTCGAATCGACCTGGTCCGGCAACTGTCGAACTCGCTCCCCCATACCGGCGTCGGATCGAAACCAGCGATCCAGCGGCACGCCAAATCCCGATTTGCGCCGATCAACCGTTTCCGGCGGCAAGAAGGCCCGCGCCACGTCCTTCACAATAGCCTTCCCGCTTCCGCTCCGCAACTTGTATGCGCCGGGCAGACGATTGGCGAATTCGACGATTCGATAGTCCATGAACGGCACCCGCGACTCGATACTCGCCGCCATGCTCATCTTGTCCTGTCGATTCAAAATGGACACTAGAAAACACTCTTGATCCAACAGCGACACTCGCGCGAGGTCATCAAGTCCAAGCTGCTCGGTTCCCTTGAGGCATGACCGGCGATAGTCAAGTCGGCTTTCGGCAAGACGCGGCGCGATGGTCGCGACGACATCGGGACGCAACACGCTGGAATTGTACAGCAGCGTCTCAAAAGGAGAGCAGGCGGCGAACCGATGGAGCTTCATGATCCGATGATCCTTCGCGACGGCTCCCCACAGTTTCGCAAGGCTTCGCAGCGTACTCGGCATGCGCCGATAGAGCGCGGCCATCGCCGGAATTCGGTAGCGGGGATAACCGGCGAACAACTCGTCGGATCCTTCGCCGGTCAAGACCACCGTGACATACTGTTTGGCTAGGCGGCTTAAGGCGAAGATCTGGACGGAGTTGGCGAAATTGAGCGGCTCGTCGTTCTGCCAGACCATTTGGGGGAACAACTCGCTGAACGCGGCATTGCCGATTGTGAGTTGACGATGAATGGTCCCGTACTGTTTGGAGACCATCAGTGCATAGGCGCTTTCGTCATATTCCGGCTCATCGAACCCAATGGAAAACGTGTTGACCTGATCACCTTTGATCCTCGACGCCAAGGCCGTGACGAGGCTGGAATCAACGCCTCCGCTGCAAAAAGTCCCGACGGGGACGTCGCTGATCAGTCGCAACTTGATGGAGTCTTCCAGCAACTCGGTCAACGTGTTCTTAGCCTCTTCATAGGTGATCGCTGATCGGTCCGCGGCCGGCCTGAGAGACCAGTAGCGAGTGACGTGAGACTTTCCATCACAGAGCGTCAGGGTGCATCCGGGAGGAAGACTCATCACTCCCGCAAACAGGGTTTCCGGGCCGGCGACCTGGCGAAAGAGCAGATATTCCCCCAAGGCCTCGCTTCGGCAGCGGGCCGGCACCAATCCGCTGCTCAGAATGGCCTTGATTTCAGACGCAAAGAGAAACGCCTCCGGCGTTACCGCGTAATAGAGGGGTTTGACCCCCATTCGGTCACGGGCCAGAAACAGCGCGCGCCGTCTCGTATCCCAAATCGCAAAAGCGAACATTCCATTGAGCGCATGGACGCAGGCTTCGCCTCGCTCGGCATAGAGATGGAGAATCACTTCCGTGTCGCTCTGCGTCTGAAATCGACGGCCTTTCCGGATCAACTCTTCGCGCAATGATCGATAGTTGTAAATCTCTCCGTTGAACACGATCCAGAACGCGCCGTTTTCGATCGACATCGGCTGATGGCCGCCGCCGAGATCGATGATGCTCAATCGTCGATGCCCCAACCCCACCGGCCCATCCAGATGCAGGCCGGCGTCATCCGGCCCCCGATAGACAAATGTATCCCGCATCTTCGTGACGACCTCCCGGGAGCAATGGCGAGCGGGATCGGCGTACATCAGCCCCACTATGCCGCACATATCGGTTTTCTCCCTTGCCTCTCGAAGAATCCGCGATCGATCAGATGCCCAGCGGAACGTGTGAGATGACCCACTTGAATTTTCCGTTGGGTTTTTGCTCCAGGCGATCGACCATTTGGACGTCGACCTTCACATCGGCTCCCAAGCGAGCCGTCAGTTCGGTCATCAAATGACGGGTATGGGCTTCCGTATAGGCGGGACCGGGGATCAGCCGCACAACAACGGTCTGCGGATCGGTCTGGACGATCTGCGATCCCTCGATACAATCCAACGGCTTGAACGGATGGGTCAGCACGGACGGCGAGATGAGCCGCCCGTCCTTGAGCGTGAGGACGTCTTCCGCCTTGGTGGTCACATCGTCCATCATCGTCAACCCTCGCCCGCACGAGCAGTGTCTCTCGCGCAGGCTCGTCATATCGCTCGTGACGTAGCGAATCAAGGGCATGGCATCGTTGTGCAGACTCGTCCCGACCAACTTGCCCACGGCTCCGTCTGACACGGGTTGTCCCTTGTCATCGACGACCTCGGCAACCCCATATTCCATCGCCACGTGATGCCCCTCATGCCGATCGCACTCGCTTGAGAAGACCACGCGCTCCGCCAACGCATAGTAGTCAAAGACTCGACACTGAAACCGCTCCTCGATCAACGCTCGCTGAAAGTCATACAGCGTTTCCGATGAGGTGATCGCCGCCCGGATGGGGAACGTCCGTCCATGACTTTGAAGAAATTTGGCCAGCACATAGAGCGTGGATGGATACCCGTCGAGCACGGCCGGTTTAAACCGCGCCAGCTCCTCGAAATAGGCCGGCAGATTCTGTTTGGAGAGGTGAAAGGATGATAGCAACAATTGATTGTGGCAACGATTCAGCCGCCAGAATGGCGGCTTCTTCTGATGCAACGGCACGATGACGTTTCCACGCGCAACGGCGATACGGTTGCCGTCTCTGGCGAGCCGGCACCCGGCCCACCGATAGTGACGATCAAGCGCCGCATAGGCCATCCCGATCGTTTGCTCATCGTATCCGACCGTCAGCGGTGTGCCGGTCGTGCCGCTGGTATGACCGGTTTTTCTCGACCCTTGAGGGATGCGGCTTGACCACAGCTCGCCGAAATGAGCGCGCACGTCATCTCGCGTCAGCAACGGAATTTTTGGCAGATCCCGCTGCCCGCGAATGTCGGCCGGCTTTAATTTGCATTCATCAAACCGGCGCCGGTAGAACGGCACAGTCTCATACGCATGCGCGATCGTGGCGCGCAGTCGCTCATCTTGATAGGCCAGAAGCTCGCTCTCCGAATACCACTCCGTTTTCGCCAACAGATCTCTGAACCCACGAAAGCGCTCGCCGTACCGTTCGCGATCGAGCAACAGACTGTAGCCGGAGAGGATCAGATTCTGCCCCCACACCGGCGCCAGGTTATACAGCGCGGCCGCCAACCGGTTCATGAGCGCCGGCGCCTCCCATCAATTGCCAGGCGATAGGCTTCGACAAGTTGCCTGCCGATTTTCTTCCAGGAATAGCATTGTTCCACAAGCTCGCGGGCGTTGCGCCCTAATCGAGTCCGGCACTCGTCATCCCGAAGCAATTGAATGGTCTTGTCCGCGAATGCCGCAGGCTCGTCGGCCACCAACAAATGAACGTCCGGCTTGACATCGAGACCTTCACAGCCAATTGACGTCGAGACCATCGCCTTCCCCGTCGCCATGGCATCCAGAACCTTCAACCGGGTTCCGCCGCCCACACGCAGCGGCACGACGTACACCGTCGCGTCCCAGACAAAAGGGCGGACGTCAGGGACATAACCGGTCACCACCACTTGAGGGTCACGAGCCGCAATATCAAGCAGCTCTTTCGGCGGATCTTGGCCGACGGCAAAAAACCGCACAGTGGGAACCGCTTTCTTGATTAACGGCCACATCTTCTCAAGAAAGTACAGAACCGCGTCGCGGTTGGCGAACATGTTCATGCCACCCGTGTAAATCAATGTCGGCCGGCCGTTTTTCTGATGCGGCGTAAAGTATTCCACGTCAACGCCGTTCGGCACGACGGCCGTCCGCAATCCCGGAATTCTCTCGGCCAGCGTCCGCTCGTCGACCTTCGACACAAAGACGTTGACATCAAACATCCGAGACATCTGATTCTCATAGGCCGACAACTTGCGCACTTCACGACGCAGGTATGTTCGAGCCAGAAGTCCTGTCTCGGCTCCGGCTCGGCGCTCCATCAATTGAGACTCGATATTATGGTGGGTCAGTACGGTGGGAATCGACCACCGGCTGTCCAGAAACTGCGCCAGCGCAATGGTGTCGGCATGGACGACGTCGAACCTGTTCGCTGAAACCAAATCCCTCACGCGTCCGTGAAATGCTCGCGAGCGATGTGCAAGCACGCTGAACGGCGTCGAAGCCAAGGCCGCGGCCGCCAAGCCCGCAACACGATGGACGGGCGAGGTTTTCGGCCAAAGCCGAAAATACTCGACCGCGACACAGTGTTTTTGCAGCGCGACGCGGCTTTCTTCCACCGCCGCATCATCTGCCAACACATCGGGATGGACGAACGCCAGCAGGTGAACCTCCGCTTCATTTCCCAATTCCCTGATGAGGTTGTATCCGCGCTGCAGCACACCCCCGTGCGGTGGATAGGGGACAATTTGCGAGAGAAAGAGAACGTTCATCGCATCAACTCTTCATACACGGTCTCATAATCACGGACCATGTGCTGAACCGTGAATCGCCGCTCAATCTTTTGGCGAGCTTCTTGACCGAGTCGAACGCGAAGGGCCGTATCATCGATCAACCGCCCCAGCGCCGCGGCCATTTCCTCCACGGCTTTCGGTTGAACGAGCAATCCGCTGACTCCATCCTCAATGATCAAATCATTCTCTCCAACGGCGGTTGCTACGATCGGCTTCCCGCATGCCATCGCCTCCAAAATGACCATCGACATGGCTTCCCACAGGGAAGGCTGGAAAAAGATATCGAACATGGGAAGCGCCATCTCCGCCGCGTTATTGACCCATCCGGTAAAGACGACCACTCCTTGCAGGCCCAATTGATCTCTCTTGGCCTCCAACTCCCTCCTCAACGGCCCCTCGCCCACGATGGCGAATACCGCCTTTCGACCGGAGTCCCGTATGGCCTTCGCCACGTCGAGCAAATAGGTCAGACCCTTTTGAGGAATGAACGTCGCGATCGTTCCGATCAAGACGGAATGTTCCGCTCCGATCGTCCGCCGAAATCTCGGGTCGCCCTGACTCGACCGAATCGGAACGCCGTTATAAACCGTTCCGATCCGGTCGTCCTTTAAGCCGTAGACGGCCTGAATTTGCTTCCGCTGTACCTCGCCGACGGCGACCAGTCGATCCGCGATTCGAGCGCCGAGTCGCTCCATCCATAGAATACGAGGACTCGTGTGGGGGTAGTTTCCGAAATGAAATGTATGAACGATTTTCAGACGCGGCACCACAAAAGAGCACAAGCACGAATCGACCAGCGCGTGGGTGGTGTGCGTATGGACAACGTCGATGCGTCCAGTCAGGAGAACTTTGAGCAATTTTCGAAAAGAGAAATAGTCGGTTTTTCCGTCATCCGACAGGCTGATGATCTCGATGCCTCTTCTCGCCAATTCATCCCCGACGGTCCCCCGCTGCTTCAAACAACAGACCGTCACATTGAAACGACGTCGATCGATCGATTCGGCCAGATGCTGTATCACGGTTTCCGCCCCTCCGATCCACAGATGCGACGCTACGATCATCAGATTGATTCGTCGCTCCTGCCGATTGGAACGTGCGGGGTTGTCACCAAATGCGAATGACACCGTGCAGCTCCACAATACGAAGTGCCTCAACTCCCGAGGAGCCTGGCCGAACCCAAATCCTACGCCGTACTTGGTGCAGGAGACATTTCCCGCCATCCGGTCACGCGACGGACCACCTCGCGAATCCCCTCAACCTGACGAGATCGGGTAAAAGAGGAACGAATTCGTTCGACAGCCGCCTCACTCATTGTACGACGCATCTCGTTATTATCAATAATTCGCTGGAGAGCCGACGACAAGGCCGTCACGTCACCAGCCGGAACGACCAACCCCGTAACGCCGTCGATAACGCTTTCGGGAAGGCCCTGACAATCACTCACGACCACCGGCAACCCGCACGCTTGCATTTCCAACGGAGAGAGAGGAAAAGAATCCCATCCCGTAGTCGGCACACACCCCACTCGGCATCCGGCCAACAATTCCGGAACATCCGCCTGATAGCCTCCGAATGTAATGAACGGACCGGTGACAAGCGGATCATAGACCCCGTCAAAGACATCGGCCTCTCCAGGACGATTTCCTAAAAAAAGAAAATGCATATCCTTCCGGTGAAGTTGCTTCACAATATGATCGGCTGCTTGGAGGAGGATATGCACTCCCTTTCGTTTATGGAGATGCCCCATAAAAACAACCACGGATCGATGCGGAGGAATATCAAACTTTGTACAAACGTGTTTCTGGCATTCCGGAAGAGGACGGAATTTGGTTTCGTCCACGCCGGTAGGCACAATGGTCGTCATGGAGACGGGGATCCCTCGCCCCTGAATGGCTGTATCCAGCATAGCCTGCGATTCCACAATAAAATGATCCGGTTTTGCCGGACGCAAGCACTTCACTTCCAAACGCTTCAGCAAGAGTTTCCACCCTCGATTGATCCGGCTTAAAGGAGCCCCCCAGTACGCAATGATGGTCTTAATCCCCGCGTTCCGAATGTCACGCAAGTAACCGGCCTCCACCGCGACATCGACGATAAACGCCGCCTCAATACGATGTCGCCGGATGTAGGCACAGAGTCTTTGTACATCATTGGCTTGATGAGCCCGTGAGTTAAATTCAACAAGGTTGGAGAATCCGCTCGGCAGAGCCGCTGAATACTGCGCCCCCACAGTGGAAAAGGCAAAGTGCACATCATCGGGGTTTTCCGTGGCTTGGACACAGGCATCGAAAAACACCCCTATCAGTCGGCTGAAGGCAAAGCCGATGGTGATGTCATAGGGAATGATCACAAGGATCCGACGGCTCATGACTTTTATGACCGACCCGCCTTCAACATGCTCACCATGTGATCGATCAACTTCTCATCGATCGGCCGACACCGGCTCAATTCGCCATGATGGCGTCAGCGATCACGCGCGCTACATGGCGATGACCGGCTGGGGTCAGATGAGGATCCAATTCGTAGAAGTCCCCTGGTTCCCATGCCGGCTTTAACACACCGATGCGACCATCGGACGATCGTTCGAGCTCATCCGCAAAAGACGTCGCCAGGCCGAAACTGTTGACTTCGCAGACAAGGACGCGTGCTTTGTTGAGGAGCGGGAAACGATTGACGACGGCGAGAAATGTTTCCACATGGCGACCGTCTCCTTCGCTTTCCGACGAGCCGCTGACGGCATGAATGAGCTTCCCCTTCAAAATAAAGAAGACCGACGCCGTGACCTGCAACACTCCATAGTCCTGAGGTGCGTGCTTCAGCCGATCCAGATCGGACGGACTATGATGAGGCAAACGACCCCCGTTCATCAGAAAGGCCCGGTTTTCAGGCAAGTCGTTGGGATGATACTGAATGACCACTATGTCGTCTTGCTGAAGCGAAAATTCTTTTTGCAGTCTCAAAAGTTCCCTGGCCGTTCCATAACTTGATACCGCAAGGTTAAAGACTTCAAAGCCGTACTGATGAGCCAACACGGCGGCAAACGTTTCGTGATCTTGAACGCCCCAACCCATGGCTTGAGAATCGCCAAGCACCACAACTCGCCCGCGGGTCGGGCGTCGTACCCTCTCATCGGACAAACCCGATTGCCTAAATCCCATCTCATCGAAGGTGAGGACCGTCGAAAACTCGACGTTCTTGAACTCGCATGGCCCCGGTCGCGGCTTGTAAAACAGGACTTCGTCAAACACGATGCAGTCGCTCTGCGCCTGCCAGATGGATCGATGTCTTTCATACACATCTCTCGCGAGTTGTCGGAACAGCTCCATTGCACCGGCAAATGCTTCGGCATCATGAGTCACGTGGATGACGAACAGGGCCGAACCGACCAACAGCACCACCAGGCCGCCCAGCACCATCGGAACAAGAACAAACGACCACAAGATCACCCGTTTCAGCATGCCGTCTTTTGTCACCAAACTAATAAGCTTGGAATCGGCACAGTAGCCGGCACCTTCAATCAGGCTGGTACCTGTCGATAGATCGGCTGGGGGGTCGGATCACTGAGATCCGCAGCAGGCTTGGGAACAAGCGACTTTTTATAAAGATCACGCCCGCATTCCAAGAGAGCAGCCAATATATAAATATGCGGAGAATACGCGGCAGAAAGAAACGCCCCACCTACCGCAAAACCGATCAAACTCGCATCTAATGCGATCACCAAATTCCTGCATGTAATCGCCTGCCTAGTCACTCCTTGGCCCAATTCACGGAGCATGCGTTTATTTGCCATTAAATTAGAGACAATAATTCCTACAAGAAAAACGATGCCCGGAAGCCCTAATTCTCCAAGTATAAGAAAGTACGAGGAATGAGCCGTTTGCCATGGGATTTCATTCAGCCCGTACCCCTCCGGTCTATATTCCGCCCCATACTTGACGGGAAAATGGCCGACCCCTCCACCCAACAACGGATTGTCGGCGGCCATTTTGACCGCGGCCGTCCATGCCAAGATTCTGCCCTGAGCGGATCCCTCCATTTCTTCACCGGTCTTGGTCAGCGTGGCCAAACGGTCAAAAAGTTGACCGGGAGCAACGGCCAAAATGAAGAGGATTACAATGCCGATCCCAATAACCCCTAATATCTTTCTCTGACTCTTAAGCCAATAGTAAAAGCCGATACTGGACAAGGCAAGGATTCCTCCTCGCGATTGAGTGGCGACCACCGCAAAGATCAGCAAAAATAACAGCCCGGTGAAAAACAACTTCTTGACTTTTCCCTGTGCGTTCAGCATCAAAAACAGACAAAACGGAATCGTGATATTGACCGACAGAGCGAAATCGTTACCGTCTCCTAAAAACCCGCCGGAGGCAATATAGTGGCGCTCCCCGTCACCAGAAAATAATTCAGGGGTCAAGAGTCCAACGACAACGTGAACCAAGACCAGCGTTGCCAATACTCCGCTCATCCTGTTGACGGTATAGATTTCCTTTCTGAGGAAAAAATAGGCAAGGCAATAGCCCAATACCATCTCAAAGACATTGAGCGCATATTGTTTGACGTCGCAGGTCAACCCCGAGATGACGATCAAAAACAGCAAATACGCGATCCAGCGGGCATTGGGGCTGTTCAAGACATCTGCGACCTTGCCCCCACGACTCACAAGAGAGCCGAGAAATACGGAAAGGGGAACGATCGAGTTTAGGTGCAGCGCGTTCAACGCCGGCACATAACTGCCGGGACGGATATATTCCAAGACAAAGAATAGAAGAATGCCCCAATAGACCATCGCTTTAAGTCGGCCCTTTCAACACCTCTTCATAAATTGTTTCCAGCTTGCGCGTTCTCGCCCGAAAATCAAAATGGGTCTCGACCATTTTTTTCCCTCGCCTTGCCATCTGTTTCCAGCTCTCCGGCAAAGCGAGAAACTCCAGAATGCCGTCCGCCAGCTCAGATGGCGAGTAAGGCGCCACCAACCGGCCCGTTTCTCCGTCGGTGATCACTTCCGGCGTCCCACCGACTCTCGTAGCCAACACGGGTACTTCCATCAACAGGGCCTCTAACGCCGCATTGGGCAAGCCCTCAGTATGAGATGGTAACACCATCAAATCGACTTCTTCGAGCAGCCGCTGCGGGGCTTGAACATAGCCTGGCAAATGGACACAGTCTTGCAAACCAAGCTTTTCGATCTGCCGCAACAACGATTGCCGCTCTGGCCCATCACCGATCAACACAAGAGACACCTTGTGGCCTGATTTTTTGACAAGCGCAATGGCATCAACCAGATCAGCATGGCCCTTCTCAGGGCTCAGTCGCCCCACACTAGCAATCACAGGACTTTCTACCGGTCGGCCCACAACTTCTTGAAGGATCCCTCGTATTCCTTTTCGTTGATAATTTTCGACGACAATCGCATTATGCAGGAGGCGTATTTTGTGTTGAGGGACTCCAGCCTCTAGTAACTCCTGCTCAATCTGACGCGACACTGCAATCACTCGATCAAATCCCCGAGCGATACGTTTGTCCAACGCAATAAACAGCCGACCTTTCAGGCTATTCCCAATCCAACCATGCAATGTCGTGACGATCGGCACCGGCCGCAATCTCGACGCGAGATAAGCAATCCCATCCGATTTCACCTCATGCGCATGGATGATGTCGATCTGTTCGACTTTCGCCACTTCATTGATCTTGAGCGCCATGCGCAGATCATACTGGTGAAATCCGGTGATGAAATGAAGCGGCATGCCGATGCGTTTAGCTTCTTTGATGAAGGGAGAATCTGGTGTTTCCCCCCGCCTGAGAAATATGCCCAGATGCAGTTGAAACCTACTCCGGTCAATGGCTCGAAAGGTTTCAAGAATGGTTTTTCCCGGCCCGCCGATTTCGTACGTGTCCCGCAAATGCAAGATCGAGACAGGTTTCATGTTCTTGCACGCTCTGCTTGATGCTTCTGATACTCGCCAAAAGTAATAACAGAAGAAAAGGGGGGCTCCTAAAATGCTCTCGTGTCAGGATGACACAAGAAGCTTCAACGTCCTCATGCCAAACTTGTCAGCTTGACCGATGCGCCACTACCAGACGGGAGCAGACCTCGGCGATCTCCGTTTTTTCCAGAAGCCGAAACGCGGTAGAGAGATATGCCTCTCGTTCCCTTTTCTCAAATACCGAGACGGGCTCGAACACCTCGCACAGCAGCAACGCGCCTTTTCGATGGACGTTGTTGTAGAAATCGACGGTCAGAGGCTTTTGGGTGCGTCCGGCAAGCATCAGCCGTCCCCAGCGGGGCATTGCTTCCAAGAGAAGATCGATGATTTCCGGTCGCCCGCTCAAATCAACAGCGGTAAATCCCGGTTTGCCGTGAACGCGCTTCTGAAGACGACGCAGCGCCTCTTCCGGATCGGCTATCGACAGGCGCTCTCCCATATTCAACGGCGCCCATTCAGGATCGCTGTCCAGACGAATCACCGGACAACCGCCTCGCCAGACGGCGGCCTGTCCGACCAGGTCCGCCAATTTATTTCCCTCGGTATAGACGGCGATTTCTCCCAACTCCAGTTGGAGACGGTCCCACACGCTCAACGCCGCAGCGAGCGGAACGGCAAGCAATGCCTCGTCTTCGCCGAGCGATGGTGGTACGGGGACGCATTCGCCCTCCGGCACTGTGATTATGGAGGACCGCGGCGCAGTAACCGTTGTGAGCACATGTGATGCTCCGCTGCTTTTGATGTATCCTCCATTGCTTCTCACGACCCGTGCGACTCCATAGTCTGGCGGATCCGTCTCAGCCGCAATCAATGGACGCGACGTTTTTTCGACGATAAGTTCGAGCGTGTGGTTTTGCATCTTCAGGCTCGCGACATTCCGTGCTCAGGGAAGGGAATGACTTCCATGGGCCTTCCTTTTTCCATCGATTGATAGGCCGCGGAGATGAAAGCGAGATTGTCCCATCCTTCCCGGTCGGAGATATCCGGTTTGGTTCCTTGGCGAACCGACGCGGTAAAGCCTTTGACCCATTCGGCCGTCCAACTCACGTTCGGAAATTTCGCGTAGCGGAACATCTTGCCAGGTCTCTTGCCGTCTATTGGCCTTGTGGAATAGAGCGATAACCCCTCTCCGTCCAAAATAATGGTTCCCTTCGTTCCCCAGATCCGTTCTTCCGCCTGATCGGCTCCCCGCATGATCGAACTGGCACTGATCGAGCCGATCCCCCCGTTGGACAGTCGCACGCTGACGCTGATAATGTCTTCCACATCCGCCGGCGAGCCCAGCGTCGCGTATTCGCTGTACACCCGAGCCCCCTTCAACCCCGTCACAAAATAGAGATAGTCGATCACGTGGCACACATTCATAATGAGAAATCCCCCGCCGCACTTCTCCTTCGAGGCCCGCCAGTCATCGGGAGAATTGCTTCTGGCCCCGCTCCAATAGCCTCGATCTTTAAACTGATGAGCGATAATCTGGATTCCGGTAATATCCCCAACTGCTCCTTCTTGGATTAGTTGTCTGGCTTTTTGAATCTTGGGCAAATATCGAAAACTATAATTGACCGTGAGCTGAACACCGTTTTTCTCGCAGCAGGCGATCATTTCTCTCGCTTCATCAAGGGTGTTGGCCATCGGCTTCTCGACAAGCACGTGTTTTCCGCGGGAAGCCGCCTCTATGGTCATGCTTTTGTGGAGATAATGGGGAACGGAGAGGAGGACCGCCTCCACGTCCGAGCTCGCAAGCAACGATTCATAACTCGGAAAGAACGGCGCAGACAGCGCCTTGGCCATGTCTCTCGCCACTTTATGGTTCAGATCGAACACACCCGCGATCTTTGCCGCCCCGGACGCAGCGGCTTCTTTTGCATTCCGCTGCGCAATCGCGCCGGCTCCCACAATGCCGATTCGTAAAGACTCCATGGCTCCTCCCCCATCATCCCGAAACAGATTCTTCCACCCACTAGCCGGACCGATTCATCATCGCGCTATTCTTTGATCGTCCAGTTGAACGTCACTCCCACGTGATCACGCCCTCCCTCCGCCAGCACCTCGTACACTGCATTACATTCTTCCGGCTTGGCTCGCCAGGTGATCAGATCCGCCACTTTCAATCGGCCCGTTTGCAACAGTTCAAGGAACAGTTTACCCTCTTGCTCATATGTCCAACGCTGCGGGCTTGCGTCTTTCTCCGGCATGTCGCTGATGTGCGCCCCGATTACCGTCAAATTTTTCTTTTGAGCCGCGCTCCACATATCCAAATCCCGTGTCAAACCGCGCGAGCTGCCCAGAAGGACGACTCGCCCCCCCTCGCGGGCACAATGCATCGCCGTGATATTCGCCTGAGGCGTGCCGACCGCTTCGATGACCACATCGGCGCCGATGTCGTACACGCAAGAAGGATCTTCTTGTAGAGATAAATATCGATCAACACCGCCGGGCAGCATCGCCAATCGTTCTCGATTTCGGCTCGGAGCGACGGCAACAATCAAAGCCGGCGTGAGAAGACGAGCCAACCGGTTCGAGAGCTGGCCGATCAAGCCCTGTCCGACGATCGCCACTCGTTCGCCCGGTCTGATGGCGGCCTTTCTGATTCCCTGAAGCACAATGATACCAAGTTCTATAAAACTCGCTTCTTCAGCGGTGACACTGGACGGCACTTTAAAGAGCTTGTTCGCGACGGCCGTCTCGTGACTGGCATGTTTGATACGTCCCGTGACTCGATCGCCGATTTCAATCCCCTTAACCGCGCCGCCTTTTTTGACGACTTTCCCGGCCGTAGAGTACCCAGGCACGTAAGGGAAGCTCCTGCGCGCGCCGGGAAGTCCGCAGAGCACGGCTCGTTCGGTTCCCGGGCTGATGAGGCTGCACTCCGCCTCGACCAACACTTCGTCCGGTCCTGGTCCAAGCAGTTCATAGGGAAGAAGATGAGCGATCTCGAAGTCTAAAAACTCCACCCGCCTCCCTTGAACGATCTGCCGTCGTTTGGCCATCGATTCTACTCGCAAGGTGCTTTTGGCAAACAGCTCCTTGAGTGTGGGTCTCAGCGCAGGAGGAATTTTCGTGTAAACGGTCAGCAGAATTTTAATCAGCCAATCAGGCATTTGAGGTCACACTCCGGTTTTCATCGCGCGCAGGATACGCAAGCAATCACGAACCGATCTTCTCCGAAATATCTATGCGGTGGAAAACAGGACTTTTTTCGCCTCGGCCACGAGAACCCTGTCCAGCAAGACGACGGCGGCCGAATACAGAACGCCCGTCACAACAATCCCGCCTATCACCTGAAGGAGGCCCATGGAACCGAAACCAACCAGGACCGCCCAATAAACGGCGGGGATAAGACTGGCCGATAATATCACCGGGAGTCCCAACGCCCTCATAAATTCGCCGCCTGAAATTTTGAGATCCGCCGCCACCTTCTTAACCTCCAACGCCAGGACAATCGCGTACGTGCCGGTAATCAGCCAGCAAATTCCCGGAAGCCCAAGCCATAAGAGAGCCGGGATTCCCAAAAGACCGATCAACGCCAACCGCACCAAGACAAAAAACTGCATTAAATCCGGTCTTCCCGTAGCCTTGAACATCTCGTATATGATCACGCTCAGCGACCGGCATAAGGCGTAGCCTGTCAGAATTTGGAGCGGCAGCCCCACGGCGGACCATCTGTCGCCGTAGAACGTATCAATCGCGGCCGGTCCATAGATTGCGATGCCTATGGCCATAGGAAATGTGACGCAGGCGGTATAGCGAATCGTTTGAAGAAACGATTGCCTCAAGACCTCGGACTCTCGATTCATTTTTGAAAAGACCGGAAACATCAATCGGCAGACGATATGGGCGAATTGATTGATCGGCAAATTGGCAATGTGAACGGCCATGGTATAGAGACCAAGGGCCGCCACACCGACAAACTTGCTGATAAAAAACTTGTCGACGTTGTATACGGCAACCATCACGACGGAAGATCCCACGATGTGTTTTCCATAGTTCATTAACTCGCGAGCGACCGCTCGATCAAACTGAAAGGCCGGTCGATAGGAGGTGTAGGGCCAAATCAAGACCATGCCGCCTACGGAAATGATCAGGGAGCGCACGACCAAGCTCCACACTCCGAATCCCTGATAGGCCATGGCAATGCTGACGATGGAGCCGATTCCAACAGGAATGATATCCGGAACGACAAGTTTCTTGAAAGACAGCTCCTTGTTCATCAAGGCGTCTGGCACAGCCCTGATAGAGGTCCAGATCAGGTTGGACGCCATGATCGCAATAATCGGAACGACGCCCGGATTATTAAAGAATCGCCCGGCCAACGGAGCAATGAGAACCGCGCACAAAAACACGACGGCGTTGAGCGCGATCACCATGATGAACATCGTATGGCTGGCTCGTTCGACGTCGTCTTGGCGATAAATCAAGGCTTGACTCAGCCCGAGGTCCTTGAAGATCCGCAACGCTTCGATGACCATGCCGGCGACGGCCACCAATCCAAAGTCTTCCGGCACAAGCAACTTCGCCAAAAGCAACGTTGTGAGAAAACCAAGGATATCGTTCGAGTACTTCACCAACGTGATCCACCCGAACCCCCCGACGATTTTTTTTGATTCCACCGCCATCGAACTCTTATCTCGTTTTTCTTCCCGAGACCTGCTCGCTCATCACTCTCGGCGCAAAAGCGACTCGTACACTCGCATGGTCGCTTTGACGTTTTCATCAATCTGAAAATGCTTCCGAATGCGGTTTTGAGCCTGCCTCCCCAGCCGTACACGGAGCGCCTCATCGGCCAGCAACCTGCTGACTTGATCCGCTAAAGCGGCTGGATCGTTTGGAGGCACGAGAATGCCGGATATACCGTCTTCGATCGCTTCCGGTGTTCCGCCGGTACGGGTCGCGATCATAGCCCGTCCCAACGTCATCCCCTCAAGCACCGACCGACTGAACGGTTCCGGATCAATCGCCGTGTGCACCATGATGTCGAAAATCTGCATGTACTCCGCGATCCGCGGCTGATAATCGATGATCTTGACCCATGGCTCAAGACGGTGATCACGGATAAAATTCTGAATCTCCTCAAGATATGCTTTGTCGAACGGGTTCTGATCGGAGATCCCTCCAATGATCAAGCACCGTGCATTGGGATGCTTTTTGCTGATCTCCGCCATGGCTTTCACAAGAACAAGCTGCCCTTTCCATCCTCTGATCATTCCCGCCACGCCGATGATCGGGCAGCCTTCATCGATACCGATTTCTTTTCGGATTTCTTCGGGGCTCCGCTTGATCCCTTCCAAGAATTTCTCAGGATCAATCCCATTGTGAACGGCCGTGCATTTTTCCGGCGGAACCCCCTGTTGAATAAGATTGAGCCTCGCCGCATCCGAGACACAAACCACATGATCCACCAACCTGGCCAGCCATCCGACCGATCCGGGCAGCGGTCCGATTCCACGTTGATGTACGACCGTCTTGACACCGAGCAATTTTCCGGCGACCAGCAGCTCAGGCTCGGTCAACATGCCGTTATTCAAATGTACGAGATGCACCCGTTCACGTACCAGCAAGAGCAGGTCTCTCACGAACACCCGTACGGTCCCATGGAAAAAATTCACGATCTTCTGGAGCAACAGTATCGCCCTGCGAAAATACCTTCCGAAAAAATTGTCAGCAGCTTCTCCATCGACGACAAATCGAACAGCATCCGGATAGTCAAGCAACAAGACCTTGCAACCTGCTTTACGAAATTCCTGAAGCAGATGATGATCCCGGTAAAACACCACGAGGGGGTGATATCTTTGCCTGTCAAGCAGTTGGATGAGATAGAGAAGCGATCGATAAGAACCTCCGATGGTTCCATCTCTATTTCGCTCCAGGTAGAGAATGGTATGCGGCATGCTTGTCGCTACGAACTATGAAGAGAAGCTATGCTGCCGAGGCGAGTCCGACTGCACGGGCAATCTCCGTTGCTTGATGACCCTTGCCGGGACACCCACGGCCACCGAGAAGGGGGGAATACTCTTGGTCACGACGCTGCCCGCCCCAATGACACATCCGTCCCCGATTGTGACTCCATCGAGAATTTTTGCACCGTTTCCGATCCACACGTCGTTTCCGATCTTAATCCCTATGGCGGTCTCGCCTTGCTTCCAGATCGGTGTATCGGGGTCCGCATAAATATGATTCATCGGGCTGATGACGGTGTGAGCCGCGATTCTCGTGTTGTCGCCTATCTCCAGCCCCCCTACTCCGTACAACAGGCAGCCATATTGAATCGTGCAGTGAGCGCCGATGTTGACGAACCCCTCCTGCGGAATAATTTTCGCGTAGGGTAGGACCCGAGAATGCCTCCCTATTTTGATGCTGGGGGAATATTTGGACTGACGGGAGTTCAAGTTAAGCATGGCGTACTGATAGATGTGGACACCCTGATCCAAGACGATTCTGTCGGCATGGAAAATGTCGGCTTTCAGAGAAATGTAGCAATCGTGCTTGAGACGAAGCCACATCTTCCTGAAAATCGAAGCCGGCCTTTCGCTCGATAGTGCATACGCCACTTGATGGCGAATTCGCCGGCTCATCATCGTAAGGCCGCTTCCTTGTTCACTCCTTCACTCCGAACTCGGCCAGCAATGCTTTGACGTTGCGCTCGATTTTCTTAAAACATTCCTCGAACACGCTCCGCGAGCCGCCGTAAGGATCTTGGATGTTATAGGCCTCGTATCCCGACTGAGGCGTCGCCTCTTTCAAGAAAAGAGGGAGAAGAAACAACTTATCCTGATACTCTTTGAATCGAAATCGCAGCTCATCATACTGCCATCCTTCCATCGCAACGATGACGTCGGAAGCGGCCACGAGTTCCTGCGAGAGGGGTTGTGATCGATGCTCCTCCAACGACACACCGAACTGATGCGCCACCACAATGGCCGTCTCCGGCGGGACCTTCGGAGCGGTCACGTGCAAGCCGGCGGATTGAAAGGCAATCGGCTGCTCCCTCTCCCGAACAAGCTCGTGAAAAAGCTTTCTCGCCACATGTTCGGCGAACGGACTTCGACAAATATTTCCTTTGCAGACAAAAAGGACGGATCGCGGCCGAGAAGGAAGAGCGGGCACGTGGATGGATGTCCCTCGAACCATCCAATAGAGATCGACCAACCCTCTCTTGATCTGAGAAGCCACCGCCATCATCTTGTCATCGCCGGAACAACGGCTCCGTCCTTCAGCTTGCCTTCCAACTCCACCAGCCAACGGCAGCATTGATCCAACATATCTTCTTCCCACTCGCGGAACGAGAAGATGTGGTTGGCGTCTTTGGTGACGTGCATTCCACACTGGGCGGGATACGATTCCAATCGTTCGCGATGCCGCTCGACGAATTTTTTTTCATACTCCCACAAGAGCCGATCGCTGCCGGCGAAGACAAGATAAATGTGTCGCCCCGTTGAGAGCATGTTGAAAAAGGCCGGAGCGAAATACGGATTCGTATTGTCTTTGGGTTCGTTCGGATCATGCGCCGACGGCGACGGGGTTGCCTTGTTGGTTTTCTCAAGCAATGGTTTCAGCAGCGAACGAAAAATCAGGCTGTAGTGGCTTCGAAAGGTCATAAAACGGATCCACGAACGCCAGGCCCGAAGGTCCCACAGCTTCCGAATATAGCCGTCTCGCGTTTCCTTCAGTTGGTTGTCGGTCATGTATTTCGTAAAATCGATGTGTGTGCCGTCAAGAATGACCGGAATCGCCAATCCCAGCAGACATTTGATGCGTTGATCTTTCGACGCGGTCAACAGCCCCGTGATCGCCCCGCCGCACAAACCGGACACGATAAATTTGTTGATCCCGTGCGTTCGCTCCATCCAATCCATCGCCGCGATGGTGTCGTCCATGTATCGACCCACCTGAACGGCCCCGTAGAGATCGGCCAGGTACTCCTCTTCCGCTTCCCCCTCGGAATCGCCCAATCCGTAAAAGTCGAATCGCAAGACCGGGTACCCCAGGGACACAAACCGCTCCGCCATGTTCACGTAGAGTTGATGGGGGGCAACTCGCATCTTGACGCCCGGGGATAATAAGATGATCGCGGCTCCCGACGCGCACGGCACCGCCGGTCGATGCATCATGCCAAAGAGCCGATAGCCCGCTTTATTTTCAAACGTTGCAGGAAACACTTCGCTCGTCATGTTGCATCCATCCCAATGTCGTCTCAAACAGGTTCGGCGCGGCCCGATACCATCGCTTGATTTCTTTCCAGAACGGCTCTTCCACCGCAGTGCGCACTGTGGCGGCTTGATACGTCTCATGCAACGTTTTGAGGTCCGGCTGAATCGGCTGCCCCTCTTTCCCGATTTGGACGATCAAACACCGGCCGGCGAATCGCTTGGGCCCTTCCTTCAAATTAATCGCCGACACTTGCTCGTAACAGGGGTACGCCAGTTCATAACCATCGATGTTGACGGTCGAACCTTCGCGCATCATCCGCACCAATGTTTCCCTGTTATAACGAATTTCCTTATACACGGCGGATTGGGTGGTCAGATTGATGCGCAACAGCTCTTGCATGTATTTGGCACCATCCACGATGGGATCCCACAAGACGAGCTTTCCAATGTGCGAGCGCTGCTCGGCCGTCAGCGCAGCCAGCGTGGCGCCAAGCCGCAATCCCAAGAGACCAACATTTGTTGCTATTCCACTCAAACGGCTGAGCTGAGCCACAGCGCACTCGATGTCGCCCAACATGGTTTCCACAGAGATATCAGAAAATCGTCCCTCGCTGTCGCCGTTGCCCATCATGTCGAATCTGAGCACCCAGGCGCCGCGCGCGGCCAGAATCCTCGCGAACGACACATAGACCCGATGTGCCCACAGCTTTTCTTCCGCGAACGGATGGCAGAAGAGCCAGGCCTCGCCGGAAGGAACGCCGACCGGCTCATGAACCAGCCCGAAGAGGCGGCAACCGCCGCTCTGAAAAAATATCGGCTTTTCGGTCACGGACTTTGTTACCGCTGCGTGGGAGTCCATAGTTCCTGCCTGACGCCGGCCAAATACTTACACCACGCCACTACAATCGCCGCGTTGACCACGGAAAAATACAGCGCGACTTTGCCAATGAGCGATTGGCGCACCATTCCGATGCCTGATAAGGCCAGTACCGCGGCTCCGTAGAAAGCAATTTGGACGACTGACACTATCATGAACCAGGGCGATTCCCGGAGTATGAGAGAGCTTACCAGCGCCGTGACCAGAAAGAGCGGCACAGTCCACCGCAAGATTTTGTGCGACCAGAGTTCAACCGCAAAGATGCCGAACTTGAGAGGATTGAGCAGCCGCTTGTAGGCAAAGAGCGCCGTCATGCCTCGAATCAAGGTTCGAACCTTGCGCTGGAATTCCTGTTTGGAATCTTTGACGCTCGTCATCGTACCCACCGCCGCCGGTTCGCTGACGGCGAGAAATCCCCTCTCGACCGTTTTCAAAACCGATACAAAATCGGGCGCCAGCCCCTCCTCGAACGGCGTACACAGCATCCGCCGCTGCGCATAGAATGAGCCGCTCGCTCCGACGATGGAATGCACCGTTGACTCCAACCGGCGGAGGAGCAGTTCGTATCGCCCGTACCAGGCCTCTCCACCCGACTCGGGAATTTTGTCTTCTCCTGAAATGCACCCGATATTGGGATCGCAAAATCCTCGGACGAGGGAAGACAGGGCGTCAGGCTCCAACTCGATCGACGCATCTGAAAACACCACGATGTCATGCTTGGCTCGCTCAAGACCGGCATTCAGCGCCGCAGCTTTTCCACCACGGACCGGCAATTCGATCAAATGGTACTGATGGGAAACATGCCGCCGAATCAGCTCCACCGTTCTATCCGTCGATCCATCGGACACAAACAACACCTCCAGCTTGTCTTCAGGATAACGGAGCGCCTTCGTGTTCGCGATCTTTTTTTCAATCCGCTTTTCCTCGTTGCAGGCCGGGATAATCAGCGAGATGGAAGGATAAAAGCTCCCTGCTTCACAAGATCGAGGCGGCTTGCCCCTTACCCGTCCCACAATCCACAAAAGGATCGGATAGCCCGCGTAGGGGTACAGCACCCCGAAGACCGACAGCCAGAACAGCAGTTCCATTCCGACTTTCATGGAAGACCATCAGGCATGAGGCAAGAACCATCTTTTTATCTCATGCAACCCCGGTTTCACGTCGGAGAGCCGAAAAACTTCGTTGCATACATTTTGCCCCCATGAACCTGCAAACCGAAAAATGGATTCAATTTTTCCCGGATATCCAGGAGGGAGGTGAAGCTCGGCCTCATTCTTCAGAAGCCGCATCAATAGAGAATCGAGATCGCCCATCAACCAGCGACTTTTTACTCCAACACGGTACGTCTCGATCGGCCGTATCGGTTCATTTCCCAAAGTCTGGATGAGAAGATCAGGAAAATCCACGCCGGCGTCGATCGCGAGCTGAAGAGACCCCCAGAACCGACCATTGATCTCCATAAGCTTGTATCTTTGATCGGCACTGTCCAACTTAAACTCGACCATCGCCACACCCTCCCATTGCAACTCATCCAAGAGGATCTTGGCATGGTGCAACGCTTGAGGAGGGACCTGCACGCTTTGACACAGCACGCTGACTCCTCCTGAGGGCGGCTTTTCGCGAAGCCGACGGTGGCTGAACTGAGCCACACATCGGCCCCGCTGATAGCAGAGAAACACGCCGATTCCAGGCCCGACGATCCGCTCCTGAAGAAGAAGCGGGTACTCCCACTCATCCTTGCCGCTCAAAATAACATTGAGCTCTTCTTTATTATCGGCATAGGTGACGGACGTCGACCTCCACTGTCCATTGACATAGATACGAGAGCGATGCGGCTTGACGACCACCGGATACCGAAGTCCTTCCGGCCATGGAGGATTCGTCCCCACCCTATCCAGCACCACGCTTATCGGAATAGGGATTGACAACTTTTCGGCAAGAGCCAGCACCTTTGCCTTGTCGGCCGCATAGTTAAAGATAGTGGCGGGTGGAAAAGGAACTCGGCAGCGCCCTTCGATCTCGCTCTTTCTTTGGACGACCAACGCTGTGGTAATTTCCGTCACTGGAAGAACGACGTCGATTTGTTCTCTCTGTATAACATGCTGAACTGCCTCTATAAATCCGATCGCATTCGTAACAGGATCGGGATATGCGAATCGCTGCTGGCAATAGCGTGAAACCTGGGCCAATGACGGCTGGAATTTCGCTCCTACGAAAAGACGATGTCCTTTGCTCCCCAATGAGCGTACGATCGCCAGAGATGGTCTTGTCTCTCCATCCGTCACCAGGATGTTCATGGAAGCGATTCGTTAAAACAAACCCAAGATCCTGGCCAAAAACATCGGCTCGCTGTTCACCACTCCATCATGAATATTAACACGGTGGATTGCAAAGCGATTATGATCGCACTGCACATGGCCGGGGACCGTTGTGAAAGCTGCCCGGAAACCTACTTTCTCAACGAGCTTTGCAATCTCCAACGACCAGTTTCCGTTGGGATAGCTGAATGTGGGTACACGAACCTGAAGCTGGCTATCCAATGTCTCTTGGGCCGTGCAGATCTCCTGCTCCGCTTCGGACAATGAAATATTGGTCAAAATTCGATGTTCTGCCCCATGCCCTCCAAATGCGATGCCTTGTTTTGCCATTGACGACACCTGTTCCCAATTCAGAAAGCCGTCTGTTTCTTGGTACCTTTCCGGCGGTACATTTAATGCTTCGGCAAGCTTTTCTAACGTGTTCTTCATTAACACGCTGTCAAACGTTTTATTTCTCCGCACTGCATCCATCACAACAAGACAAGGATCATGACTGGACGTATCTAGTATTGATTCAAGATCAAGCGGAGCAAGGAACCTGGCTAATTGATCCCGCCTGGTCGGGTCACGTTTGATCTCTTTCATGGCTTGGAGTATCAAATATGTGAGCCGCTCCTGCCAGAACAAGCGAGTGCCGCCGATAAAATTGACGGGGAGAAACACCACCGCTGGAATCCGGTGACGAGTCAAAATTGGGAAAGCATTGTAATAATTATCCTGCCACCCATCATCAAATGTCACCAGACATGATGAATTCTCAAATGGTATTTTTCGTTCCATTCGCTCCACAAACTCATCAATTGTTATGACATTGAATCGTTTGCGAAGCATCTCCATTTGCGCCGCAAAGGTGTCGCGCTTGACCACGATAGCCGGGTGCGATCCGGTCACCGCCATTTCTTGTTCCGTAAGGACGCGATGGTACATCAGCACAACAGCTCTCTTCCGAAGCACAATTCGTTGCCAGAGCTGCAGTAAACCGAAGCCATAGAGACCATAGACAACGACAAGCTTGATTGCATGTTTCACACGACCCACGATCTTCATCCGATAAGTCGATTATTGTGGCGTAGACTGGACGATTGTTCGATCTGCGCCAGCAACCGCGCGGCGGCTTCACCGAAACGATCGCTACCGGTTCGATTCACCTGCTCACGGAGAAATTGAATCGCCTGATGACGCATTCCTAGCGCCAGATGAGTCGCACCCAGATGGAGATCAATGCAGTAGATGTCCGGCTTTAATCGCTTGGCTTTCTCGAGAAGCAGTAACCCGTCGTAGATCTTTCCGGCTTGAACCAAGACCCACCCATAAGTATCGAGAATGTCCGGATTGTCGGGGTCAAGGGCATAAGCCCGAGCGGCGTAGGGCTCAACCAGTTTCGGATCGGCGCCTAAAAATTCAATGTCGAGCCATGCAATGGCGTTGTACAATTGAGCGGACTCGAACCCGCTGTCCAAGGCAAGCTGATATTCCTCTCTGGCTTTTTGATAGTCTTTTTCCCGCTCGTACAACATGCCGAGGTTGTAATGTTTTAAATCCTGATGGGTTTTTGCCGTCACTCCTGCCACCGGGACCAGCAGCAGCAGGATCAAAGGCATCGCCCATTTCATTCCAAGCTGCCGGCTTCTGACCGCCACGACACCGACAAGGATGCCCGCCGTATCCGCAACCAGATCGCCAGATTCCGCCGTCCGGCCGATTCCAAGCATTGCTTGCTGCGCTTCATCACCGAGGGACAGGCCCAATGAAAGAACCGCGGCAAGCCCCTGTTTATGTCCCTCGCTCCTCGGCCACGCATAGCCGCGCAACACACCATAGATGATGAGAAAAACCCCTA
The DNA here is from genome assembly GCA_024331125.1 of Nitrospira sp. Classification (GTDB taxonomy): domain Bacteria; phylum Nitrospirota; class Nitrospiria; order Nitrospirales; family Nitrospiraceae; genus Nitrospira_D. The sequence goes on along the minus strand of JANDJI010000002.1, from coordinate 124,322 downwards.
TAAACGCCAGAAAATGCGCTGGCTTATCCAAACCTGGAAACTGTAGCCACACCTTGGCAAGCTTGGCGGCCAGAAAGTTAGGCACGACCAGCACTCCGATCAGCAATCCTGCCCCTATCCACCATGGAATGCTATCGGCACAATGAACGGGAAGCAGCCTCATACCATACAACTTCGGCATTGGTCGCCAGAACAAGAATGTATTCGCTTACACGCGAATGCCACATCAATTCGGCAATGTATTTGATGCACACTCATGAGCATTGCCTTTGAGACGCATCCTGAATCGGCTGCTCCGCCGTACAGAGCAGCAGTTGCCCGAACAGATTGACAATGGGAATGCCTTCCAAAATCCGAGAAATTTTAGTTAGCGGAAGCCCTAACATCCCCGCAAGCGGGAGGCAAAACTGAATCGGTCGTACCGTGACCGCCGAGAAATACTTCCGCACCTCGTCATGACATTCCCTCATCGTAAAATAATATCGGTAGATATCCGATTCCTCGTATCGTCCCGCCTGCGACTGAAATGTAAGCTGTCGCCACAAACCATGAAAATGCGTGCTAAAGACAAAGCGCCCATCAGTCTTCATAGCCGACGCCGCGAGAAGAAACATCGCCTCTCTATGAATCGGCGAGGGCAGATTCGATACCAAGGTCGCAAGGACGCGATCGCAACTCTTCGGCATGATCCTCAACGTTGTAATATCGGCGCAGACGAGTGCGATGTTCCGGTGCTCTTGTCGTCGGCGCTGAAGATTCCGCAACGACTCTAGGGAAAAATCCACCGCAATCACCCACTGGCATTGCCCTGCCAGCGGAAGCGTATACCGACCGTCTCCACATCCAAGTTCGAGGACCGTCGTGTCAGGCTCCACAGACAACGCATGAACCGTTGGAATGAATTCGGCGCGGCCACACTCATTGTCATACCACGCGGCCCCTTTTGCCCTTGCGGCGTTGACAGCGCGTTGGTCTCGAACAGCCAACTCGTATCGACTCTCCTCATCTAAATCTAGAACGCGATCATTCAGCAAATTCAGGATGCCGTCTACGATGGGAAATGTTCTATGACAGGCAGCACATACGAGTGCCCCTTGCAGAACCATCCTTCGGTCACCGGAAAGCCGAGAATCTCGATCAAGCCTGAGGATGTGACCATCATTTATGCAATGGAACACTTGAATGAGAGGAATTGGCACCCCCCCTGCCATCGTGATACCGTCCTCCCCACCGACACAGAAAGAATCGTTCCCTTTATATCCAGCAGGACATCATTGTGATCACCCTGAGTTGAACGCAAGACTTCTGCTCTATTTTCGCATCGCTATTCAGTGTGAGTAGTCGCCAAATCCTCTAAACCATGAGCGAGACGCATCTATCACAGCGCCCCCCTAGCAGATCCGATTAGGTGAAAGCATTCTCCTTCTGTTCGCTCCTCCAATCCCAAGGCAGCTAAGTAATGTATTTGGCAAAGGCCCTTTCACGAGTCGCTCGGCTGAGCAAGAGCCGCAGGCCATCTCTGCTAAATGCGTGAAGACCCTTGAGAGAGATAGGATATAACGCAAGAGTGACAAAATGGTGTCGACGGTGCGGCCACATAGCCTGCCAGGGTTCTTCAGATCCAAGAAATTCATACGCCTCGAGGTGTTTTTCAAAGGCGTACCGGATAGTCTCCATCGTAATCTGGATCCCAGGAGAACACCGTGCCCACTGCTCGTCATAGCCTATCTTGAGAACCCAAAACCGTCCTTCCTCTTCAATTCCAAGAATCGTCGCAATCGCAATTCCCTGCACAGACAAAAAACAGACCCTGAGACTCCCTTTCTTGCAAGCCAACTCTGAAAATCGAGCAATGAAACCACGAATCGACTCATTTGCTATAAGAGCTGACCCTGCACGCCCCTTCCACCCAGCTCCCTCGACGCGATAGACCTCCTCCAGCAAGCATGAAAGTTCACTTATTGAACCGGGAGATTCTATCCTAATGGTCACCTGTCCGACTCGTTCGAGTCGCTTCCGCTTCCGTTGATAGTCATAGCGTCGCTGGCCGGAGATCGATCGAAAATACTCATCCCATTTTCCTGTTGAATCGGTGTATGCCGAGCTAGCGGTTTCTTTGCTTACAACAACATATTTAAATCGTGCAATGTGGCCGAAGGTTGCTCCGATCGGAGATTCTTTGGGTATTCTTGTCAGCACCATCGGCATCCCCAATCCGACTACACCCGACACAAGATGTTCGAGTGAAGCCATACTGTTATAGAGAAACCCGGACGGCTCATAGAGTTTTGACGCACCGAGTATCTCCAACCACTCCGCCCCATCGTGCCGTACAACAACCAGCGGAGCAATCGCGCAAATAGACCCGTTCGCCCGGACAATTCCAACTCGGAGGTCAGCCTCCTGACACAAGGTCTCGGCACAAGCCTGAAACCAATCTGCTCCAAGCAGCGGGTTTCTGAATAGCCTCGCGAGCGTCTCCCAATCCCTTGCCACCGCTACAAGATCCGCCACCCTTGTCAATACTTCGAAGGTGTACGACTGGTTGCTCATTGAACCCTACATAGGGGATCAGGACTTTTTCTCTCCCTCGCAGTCGCTTAAGCGACTATGCGCCCCACATGGCCACATAACCAGGCACACATGCCGTAGAGAAGAACGGCCATTCTTTCTAGACGAGTCCCGAACCCTTTTAGCTGGTGAGATCCATGCTCGGCTCAGGGTGCGGTATCCTTTCTCGTTCCGCAAGAGCATCTCATTCACCAGTTATCCTTCCGAACACCGAACATTTTTCATCATTGTCAATTTCGCACAGATGCTTGTCACTCACCGGTTGTCTCGGCCTTGAAGAGGCCAAGTTAGTCTGAGCCGCCCCTCACCAATGATCGAACGCTTCTTAGTATCGCTCCGCTTCCTGGCAACCATGCGCACAGAGCCACGCCTACCCCCGTGGGCCAACCGGCTAATTGCCCGAGCGAGAACCACCGTCCTATGGCTGCTCGTGCATCACGCATGTTTGAGTGCATGACACAGTGCCTGGCCAATTGCAAATAGAGATCCGCCTCCACTGCCTTTATATCCGCACGGTGAGCAGCCACAAAGACCTCGTCTGCTTTCCACACCGACTCAATCATACGGAGATGAAAGCGGATTTTTGCCGCGGCGCTCATACGGGTCAATCGCGGCCATTCATCTCCGCCGCGATTGACGGTCGTCTCCACATCCATAAACCCCACCGGATTGGTTCGCGTCAATCGCGCGAAAAACTCCCAATCCGAACAGTGGTGATTGTCTTCGGGAAACCGAATGTCCGGTGTTACACAGGAAGCCCGCGCGACCGCACAACTAGGAAGAATATAAGGCTTGGCGAGCAACGCCTGGTACAGACGTCCCGAGTAGAAGGCAACCGGTTCTTCGCGAGCCACACAGGGAACCAAGACCATAGACATTTCCTCAAAAACCTTGTCCCACTGGAGAGGTTCGTGAAACCAGGTGCTCAGCCCCTTGGGTATCACCCTGTTTTCATTGCCTGTGATCACAAAGTCTGAGAACAGAAACCCCAAGTGGGGAAACTGTTCCATGATCGCCACTTGCCATTCCAATTTCTGTTCCATCCACAAATCATCGGAATCCAGGAAAGCCAGATAGCGTCCTTGGGCCACCGCCAACGCTCGGTTTCTCGCACTCCCTACTCCTTGATTTTCCTGATGGAGAGCGATGATACGGTCGCCGAATGAAGCCAACACCTGTTTCGTGTCATCCGTGGAGCCATCATCGACGACGATGATCTCTCTGGGAGGCCTTGTCTGGCGCAGCACACTCTCGATCGCCTCGGCCACCAAGCGGGCGCGGTTGTACGTCGGGATGATGACGCTCACATCGACAGGGTCACGAACTTGCACGATCGGTTCTCCTCGTTTTTTCCGTGCAGCGCTCTTTTTATCGAACCCAGTTTTTGCCTCGTTTGAGCAAGGGCATAGGTAAAGCTGTCCTTAAAAACCTGAACCTGAACGGTCGTGCGTACACAATTGCAGAACCGCTGTTTAAACGGCTCGTCGCCTATGGAGAAATCGAACTCGTCGCGTTTTTGCTCAATCACGTAGCCGATCAAATACCGAAGAAGCACGAGCCCTGGGGAATGTTTTGCGTATGCCGGATCAAAGGAGGGTTTGTACCACAAGAGCTTTCCTTCATAATCAAATCCCACATGCATCGCCAACGGCCGCCTATCCAGCTCCACAATCGACAACACGAGCCAACCCGTCCTACACAGAGCCTGCGCTAATTCCCGGTAGAACGATCGATTCTTCTCGTCAAGAAACAGACTGGGACTCCCGGTACCGGCCCAGCGGGCGATGTGTTGCGAGAAAAAACCATCCAGATAAGACATCACCTCCGATCCCTGTACCGTTTTGAAGGTGAGGCGGCCCTGGCGCTGAAAATAATTCAGCCGTCGGCGCAGACTGTACTTATTGAATACTCTCAACGCGTTCTCTTCCTGCCCCTTGATCAGCAAGGTAGGACTAGCATAGAGATCGCGTTGGAACATGCGGCAACCGTATCGACTGCAGAGACGCTGAATCCCCCTAATAGTCGGCGATTCCGTTGGAATACTATTCAACTGAATACAATCCCATCGCTCCCTCACCGCAAAGAGATGCTCGAAGAGCTTCTCCAACAGATCGAAACGACCATCCGCAAACAACAGATCGCAATAATCGGCCTTGCCATCGCCCACAAACTTGACGGTCCGTTGGCCAAGAAACTCTTTCGTGATCATCAGCGGAGCCACCGCTTCGATGCCTGATCCATCCGGAGAATCAACCACGATATACAGCGGCTCGCATTGGTCCTTGAATATCTTTTCCCAACTCCAAAGCCATTGGTACGTTTGAAAGATCGTTCGGGTTGGACTTTTGAGCGCCAAGACGTTCCAGCCACGAGCGTCGAGTCCGACGCTCTCGATCGAAGAAAAAATGTTCCCGGAAAACATTGGGAAGATGACGTCGCGTGACTAGCTGCCCAGAGTTTCGCCTATTATCGCCGCAATGCGATCTTGATCTTCTTCTGTCACGTAACCATGAGTGGGAAGAGTGAGGATTTGCTTGGCAAGATCCCGCCCCCCGGAGATTTTCTGATCTTCCAGTTGCAACAGGTTTCGCAGTTGAGGAATGTCGTTGATAGCCGATGGATAAGAGGCGGTCGCTCCAATTCCTTCTTGTCGAAGCGCTTCCATCACCCTGTCCCGGCATTCAGGAGCGACCAAGACCGGATATCGAAGATACGCCGGCACCGCAGTCGGTCTCGGTGCTATGGGACGGAGAAGACTCCCCCACGGCAATCGTTTGGCATACCGCTCGGCCGCAGCGCGCCGCTGAGCGGCAATGGCATCCAGCCGTGCGAACAACCGCCGGCCCAGCGGCGCCATCCACTTGTCATACTGAGCCAGCGGATAATCCGTCCGATAGGCCGTCGTGCCCAATCCCAAAAACGGGAGCGAATTGGGAATCCAGTATCTTCGAGGATGCAGGAAAGAGGCATATACCAGCAGTTTGACCACATGGGACAGCGATTCGCCCATCGTACTATTCCGTAGCCCCCTCGCCTGCGCAGAGATCACCGAGGCAATTCGATCGGAATTCGTGATCAACACTCCACCGTCGATCGACGTCACGTTCTTCCCTTTGTCGAAACTATAGAGGCCCACATCACCCCAGGTACCGGACTGTCGCCCCGCAACCGAACCGCCAAGACATTGGGCCGCGTCATCGATGAGATAGACTCCGCGATCCTGAGTCAGGTACCTCCATTTCTCCATATCATTGGGCAGACCGTATAAATTGGTCGCTACGACCGCCAAGACCCTGGTCCCGTCGATTTCCTCCAAATCCTCTGACACAAAGTCGAGGGTCTCCGGATTCACATCCGCCAACCTGACCCGTAATCCGGCCTTGACGACGGACGACGGCACAGAAAAACAGGTATAAGAGGGAATAAGGACTTCCTGCCGCCGTCCGCCGTCCAATTCCTTGAGCGCAAGCAAAGCAAGGGTGAGCGCGGCACGACCGGTCGACACGAACTCACAATGCCGAACCTTCACTCTTGCGCAAAGCTCGGTCTTAAACCGCTCCACCGAATCTTCACGGATAAGTGCGGTCCCGATGCTGCCCGCCACATCGGAGAAACCGACCGGCGTGCCGGCCGGTGGAACGAATCGAAATCTGGCAGCCATGATTTGTTATCGACTCCGCTGCGACACAGGAATTGACGACGGGGAGTCGCAACCGGATCAGGGAATACCCTTGGCCACCAACGGCCCTATAGCCTTGGCGATCGACAAGGGCAGCATTTTCCACACATTGATGGCCAACTGAAATTTTGGATTACCGACATTCAGTTGAGGAATCGGCTCTCCATTCCTCATGATGTACTGCCAGTAGAGCTGAGTGGGAAACGCATTCCATTTTTTCTTGAACGCCTCGCCGCCGGAATCCGCCGTGGATCGGCCGAGATGATACAGTTGATAGCCTCGTTCACAGGCGTCTTTGATCATCTCCCAATAGAGGACATAGCTCGACTCCACCTCGCGAGCCTTGGGAAGGGCCCCCAACCACATGCCTTCGACCACTCCGCGAAAATGGCCGTTCAACGCCGCAGAGACCGGAACGCCGTGATGATCCAGCACGAAGATCTTGGTCTCGGTCGGAAATGTCTTCATCAGACATTCAAAGTATTCTTTCCGATACAACGGCGTCCCCAAATTTCTCCAGCTTACGCTCAAGATGTCATAGAACGTATCGAGCAGTTCGACACCGCCGCCTCTGACCGTTAATCCTCTCTTGTAGGCGCGGCGGATATTGTTGCGGTGTCCGGTTTTGAACGCATTCCACAGCGTATCGGGGTTGGGATCCAACATGATGGTGACACTGACCTTGTGCTCCGATGTCGGCAAATCACCTCCCAATTTTCGCATCCCGCGGATCTCCAGATATTTGATTCCAAGCCGTTCCACGACAGCCTTTGCTTCATCGAGCAACAACCGATCGATTTCCGCATCGTCCGAGCAGGGACCGCCGTAATTCACAAACGGAAGCGAGCAAAGAATCTTCCCGAACAGCTTGGTATCCAAGTAGACCAAAGGGAACACGCCTCTGATCCGGCCTTCGTCCATCGCCGCCAGATAAAATGTCCGATGTCCGAACGAGGACTCGTTCACCTGTTTCCAGCCGAACAGATGGTAGAACGATCCCTGCTCATGACGGCCGACGTACTCATCCCATGCCCGCGCGTGCCCATCGTCACAATGCACGATCTGTATCATGGCCGCCCTGCCCTCTTCCTGACCTCTTATTGATCGCTCACGGCTTCTTCAATCGAATCAATACAAGCCAGCAGCCGAGCCGCTATGCGTTCCGCGGCTCTTTCATTTAAATGGCCGCCGTCATCCGTGTAGTCCGAGACAAGATTGGGGATGGCTCTTCCTTGATGCCGAATAATCGAGGCCCGCCCATCCGCATACGTCGCTTCCTCCGCCGCTAAGTCGAACAACCGGCCTGACGGCCCATACGCGGCGCGCAAGAGTTCGTTGTAGGCATGGCGTTTGATTTGCGCGAGGCGTTCCCGGTCGTCTCCTCGCCACTGCGTCTTGATCCATTGGAGCACCCCATTCTCAAGACGTCTCAACGGCACGGTGACATGGAGGAACGTGACAGCCGGATAGGTCAGGACAAGATCGTCCATCATTCGGCGATACGTATTGAACAGATTCCCAACATCGGTGCAGTCCGTGATATCAACGTAGCACAACTTAAAGAACGCCACGTCAACCGACTCTCCCACGCCGGACGTCATAACGGATTTGAAATCCTCGAATTTTGCCAGCGGATCACGATTCTGACCGACTCGGAAATGGGCGAACACCGGGTGCCGAAACGTTTCCGGGTCCGAACTCTCGACGAGATTCAGCCGCCCTTGTCGGCCGGCCATCAACCCATCGATCAGGTTTTTGCCGACCGACTGATGCCCGAAACAGATCCGCTTACGCGACAATCTATCCCAATGAACTTGCGCTGTAGCCGCCACCTGTACTCCTTCCAACCTCTCGAGCTCAGTTTATATTGTGCGTGGAACTGGAAAGAAACCGGGTAAGCCGAGGAAAGGCCTGTGAGACAAACGCTCCCAAACGAGTGGTCGCTTGTTCCACACCATCCTCTCCAGCGGAAGGCAGATCCGTTGCCACCCAGACCAACGCACCGTTCGTCCGACCGTTGGTCATCCCGTCAAGCGCCGTGTAGAGCTTGACTGCAAGAGGGCTGGTCAACAGTCGGCCGCTAAGATCGTACCAAAACACGGCCACTTGCCGTTTCCCGCCCTCGGAAAGAATTCGCCGATTGACCTCGATCGCATTCCGTTCATCCAGGCTCAGCTTAATGGGAGTCGCACCACTGTGAAGCACTGACGTCCCGGCGTGGATCAATTCTTTCCCTTGGGATTGGGATGCCAAATACCAGATCGACAACCTGACATCCTCTCCGGATCCGTCCCGATAGGTCCAGGACCATTTCTGATCGGCGCCCGGCACCATGTCGCTCGCCGGGACTTCAGTTCCTATCCATCCGACATCGACCAGTGATACACCGTTCCCGGGCGACGCCAGGACGACAGGTTGCGACCGATCGACGTATCCGGACGCTCCAACAAGAACCAACAGCGCCGCCAATACCATCCAGGCTATCCGCACGCGAGGCCATTCCAGCTTCCACGGGCCCTGCGCGGCCACGCGCGGAGCAGGATTCTGCCCGCGAGACAACGCCCAGAGTCCCACGAAAATGACCACATAGCCGATCATCGAGGTAAACATGCCGTGCAGCGTGTGGTACGGACCATGAAGATCGCCGCTCAAATCGTAATAGGCCAACACTCCGATCAAGGCCACGCGCAAACTATTCGCCAAGGCAGAGACCGTCACCGCCAAGACGACAAGGCCTATCCGCTTCCAGACACTATGAAGCACAATGGTCGCCAGTGGAATCGACGTGGCCAACACCGCGATCAAATAGTTCACGCCGCTGCACGATTTGGCGACTTCCAGCGTGATATTGGGAAGGTAGATGAACACGCCGTTCTGATAGACCGGAATCCCGAACAGGTTCAGCAGCCGCACGCCAAGGTCGGCCGAGAGGCGCTGAAATGGAAAGTGAAGCGGTTCGGTGACGGCATCCCACACGGGAATCATAAATCCTAAAAACGCAATCGGCAGGCCCAGCACGTTGAGGACTCGCCACCCGAAGAGGAACAATACGACACCGGGAACGGTGATCAGCAACGACATCTGCTGCACGGTCTGAACGCCGGCCGCACGACCGACCATCAACGCCGACAAGCCGGCGGCGGTAATGACCGTTCCGGTCACATAGGCCGGCTCCGGCTGTACCGCCCACAGTTGATCCCGCCTCACCCACATAAGATAGGCGCTGATGCCGGGAATCAAAAAGGCATAGGAATAAAAAGAGATGTTCCACCACTGTCTGCCCATTCCGATCAGCACGTCCATGTAGCAAAAAAGGAACGCGGCGGCCAGAACGAAACCAAGCATCAGGACTCGCCGGTCGGCGACAGTCCAATCCATCGCCGGCAAAGAACAGGTTGTGGGTTTCATGGAGGGGAGAACTTTAAAAATCGACGACCGCTTCCTTGATCGGTTCGATGAGCAACGGCTCCATGTGAAGGTAACGGGCGACGGCTCGCTTGGCGTCGATATCGCGATACACCCGTTCGACCTGAGCCTCGCTCATTCCAAGCGCCTCGGCGACCTCTGAAGCAGGCAATCGATGGGTCTTGCCGTACAGACAGAGGTCCATCTTGTCGTACGGGAGAGAGAAATAGAATTCTTCCTGCGACTGAGGCAGCGAGTACGTGTCCGTGGTGGGGGGACGATTCACAATCTCCTGCGGCACGCCGAGATACCCGGCGAGTTGATAGACTTGCGATTTGTACAGGTGCGCGATCGGCTTGATATCGGCCGAGCCGTCCCCGTTCTTGACAAAAAACCCAAGATCGTACTCCAACCGATTCGGCGTCCCCGCAACGGCGTAGAGAAAGCGATCGGCATAGTAATACTCCATCATTTTTCTCGTGCGCTGCTTGAAATTCGTCGCCGCGACCAACGCCAAGAACGCCTCGGCGGTGAGGCGGACTTTGCGCTGTTCGCCTTCCGGGGATTCCACCACGACGTAGGAGATGCGAAACTCGGAGCTGTCGAGCGAAGAGAGCACCAGCTTGGACTTGTAGCCTGAATGGTATTCAGGCACCACAGTACGAATCGCTTCATCGCGCCTGCGGTAACAATCGGCTCCCCGAAGGATTCCGGAGATGTCTTCGGTGAATGTTTTGATCCCCAGCTCCTTGGCCAGCAATTGACCCAAGCGCAAACTGTCATCCGAGGAGTCGGACTCCGGCATGAACAACCCGATCACCCGATCGGCTCCCAACGCACGGACGGCGAGGGCGACGACCGTACTGCTGTCGATGCCTCCGGAAAGGCCGACGACCATCCCCTTTCGTTTGAGCCGTGTAAACACCGCATCTCTGATGAAAGAGACAATTCGCTCGGCCTCGGCGCTTGCATCAAGCCGCAGATGATCAGGCGAGAACTTATTCCTGTTTTCTCCCATATCGCTTCTCCCTGTGGGGCATTCGGCTGTATAACAGTCCGTCGTTTTTACGCTCTCACCGGATTGGTGGACGAGGCGGCCTATGAAGAAGCCGGGACCGTCGCTCCGGCCGCCGCGACACCGATTTCGCGCAAGCGATGTCGCAAAATCTTACCGGAAGGGGATTTCGGCAAGGCGGGCACGATGACAATAACCTTCGGTCTCTTGTAGGGGACCAGTCGTTGCGCGCAGTAGCCCATCAAATCGCGCTGGGTGAGAGAGCCTTCTTCCTTGAGAACCACCACCGCGCAGATTTTCTGTCCCAAAATCGGATCTTCGATTCCGACGACGCCGGTTTCCAAGACCTGCTGATGCTGCAACAAGACTTCTTCGATCTCCGTCGGACTGATCCGATACGCGCCGGATTTGATCATTTCATTATTACGCCCGACGATGGTTATAAACCCTTCTTCATCCAACCATCCGATGTCTCCCGTGCGTAGCCATCCATCTTGGAGAACTTCGGCGGTCAGTTCCGGATCTTGCCAATAGCCCTGCATGATATTGTCGCCGAAGGCCCAAATTTCTCCCGCCTCGCCGGGCCGAGCCGTTTCCCCTCCATCCTTGACGACCTTGAGTCTCACTCCCGGAATTGCTCGCCCAGCCGATCCTTTTTTGACGTCCAATAGTTCCGGAGGAAGATACGTCAGACGGGCCGATGCTTCGGTTTGGCCATACATCAAATAAATTTGTCGATCCGGGAACGCGGTTCGGATTCGGCCCAACAACTCCGACGGCATCGGCCCTCCCGCGTGAGTGAGGTACCGCAAAGCCGGGAAGGTTGAGGCTTTGAAATTCGAGTTATTCAGCAACAGCGCGTAGGTTGTGGAGACGCCGGATAATCCGGTCACGGTATTCTTGATCATGGCATCCACGACCGTCTGCGGATACAGCATGTTGTTCTCGATCGCGAGCGCACCTCCGGCACACAGGTGTGTCAGCATGACGGAGTTGCCGTACGCGTAGACGAACGGCAAGACCGCTATGACCGAATCTTCATGAGTCAACCGCAAATAGCCGAGAATCGATCGCGTATTGGCGATGAGATTCCGATGGGTGAGTACTACGCCCTTTGGTCGTCCGGTCGAGCCTGACGTATAAATGATCTGCGCGATCCCGTCGGGAACGGCCTGTCCTTGAACATTATATCGGTCACAGGCCCGCAAGCGACGAAGGCCGTCGCCCGCGAGTACAAAGCGGAGACCGGCGGATTCAAAATCGCCCATCGTCCAGTGTTTCACGGTTGGAGAGATGATCACGCCCGCGGCACCCACGTGGCGCACAATCCGCACCACTTCTTCCACGGTCGTTTGAGGGTGGAGCGACACCACGATCGCCCCCAGCTCCAGTACCGCCAAGTAGGTCGCAATGTAATCGGGTGAATTTTCCATCCAGATGATGGCCCGATCCTGTCCGGTCAAACCCGCATCCGCTAACTTGTTTTTTTGACTGTTGACGAGCGTGCGCAGGTCTCCATAGGTGTATCGTTCGTTTTTATAAACGACCGCCGTTCTCTGACCGTGGGCCTTCATTACATTGTTGATGATCCGCTCAATCCTGGATCCGTCCGCCGCCGCGCAAGGATCGTTGCCTTCGAGGTTGACCGGTGACATCCAACGGCCGCCGCTTTGCGAAGTCGTGCTCGTTTGTTCCAAAGCTCTTTTGTCCACCTTTCCACTGTCCGTTCTTGGAAAGGTATCGACAAACACAACGACTTTCGGAACCATGTAATCTTCAAGAGAGCTTCGGCAGTGACGAATGACGTCCATCTCCGTAAGGCCGGCGCTTTCGCGCAGCCGAACGAAGGCTTTGACCACGTGACCCAGTCGAGGATCGGGCACTCCGATCACGGCAGCTTCGGCAACTTCCGTCATCCCGTGCAGAACATTTTCTACTTCGCGCGGACTGACTTTTTTTTCACCCGTTTTGATCATGTCGTCTTTGCGACCGATGAAGTAAAGATAGCCTTCCTCATCCATGCGGAACCAGTCACCCGTAAACAGCACTCGCTCGTCTCCCCAGAAACCAGGCCTTAATACACCGGCGGTCTCCTCCGGCATGTTCCAATAGCCCTTCATCACGTGAGACCCCCTGACTACAAGTTCCCCGACCGACCCAGGCCCAAGCCGATTGCCATTGGCATCAACCAGATAAATTTCCTGGTTTGGCATGCCCTTTCCTACAGACATCGGTCGCCGATCCAATTCCTCGGGCGGCAAGTAAGACACTCTCTTACACTCCGTCAGGCCGTACATTGAGAACAGTTTCGCCTTCGGCAGACGCTCGCGCAACCGCCTGATGTGATCGGTCGGCAACGCGGCTCCGGTCGTCGTTATACATCGGACGGAAGTCAAGTCATAGAGGTCCGGCTTGGTTTCAAGCAACGCAGCGATGAGCGTCGGAACCAACGGCAGTACGGTGACACGTTTCTGCTCGATGCGTTGGAACACTACATGAGGATAGGCGAACGACGGCTCAAGAACGATTTGAGCGCCGACCTTGAGGCCCATTAAGACTTGATACAGCCCGTAATCGAACGAGAGAGGGAGGACGTTGAGAACAACGTCGTCCTGTTCATATTCCAAATAGGCGAGAATGGAGGCGGCCGCCGAACGGATGTTCAGATGAGTCAGCATGACCCCCTTCGACTCTCCCGTGGAGGATGAGGTGTAGATCAATGCGGCCAGATCTACATCGATATGTCGTTTAGGGGGGGGAATTGAACGATCTCCCTTCTGCACGCACTTGTCAAGCAGGATAAGCCGCAGCCCGGTTTTCCAATGATCCGTTGCAACCGATCCCGTTGCGACGACGGTCTTGAGACAACACATCCGCCCGCTCTGTGAGGCGACATCGCTCAAGCGATTTTCAGGTAGTATGAGACCAGCCGCTTGGCTTTGGTTCAGCACATAGAGGAGCTTCTCGAGTTTTGTCGAAGCGCTCAGTATCACGAACACACCGCCCGCCTTCAACACTCCGAAAATCGAAAGCACGGCTTCGATGGAGTTGGCAAGGCAGATGACGACACGGTCTCCCCGTTGAATACCGGCCTGCACAAGCGAATGGGCCAACGCATTTGCCCGCTCGTCGAGCTCCCCATACGTGATGCTTCGCTCTCCCGCAACAACGGCGACCTTGTCAGGGAGGCGGGCGGCGCTTGCCTCTAAAAATTCCTCGACCAGCATGGAGACCTAGGCGCGACTATCGGCAAGAGCCGGGGATTTGGCCTGAATAAATCGAGTCAGTGCATTAATCGAATCAAGGTTTGCCGGAATGAGGTCTTCATCTTCTACTTTGACTTTAAAGTTTTCTTCCAGGAACGCGACCAACTCCAAGACTCCCGTCGAATCGATCAGCCCTGATTCCAAGAACGACGTGTCGCCTTCAACCACGACATCCGACCGCCCAAACAACAATCGATCCGTCACGTACTGCCGCACCCGAGCCTCGATTGGCGTCATAGTGTTTGCTCCTTGGGAAAATGCTTGATGAACCGATCCACCACCAACTGCGTCGACAAAATCCCGACGAAGGCCATATTGTCTTTCACGCCAATGGCCTGTCCCGCCCGCACTTTTTCCACCAACTTTCTTACTCTCCCCGCATCAAACAGACCGGCATGAGCTATCGCGTGGGGACCGAGCAATTCTTCGGCATAATCCACCATTGAGCCGGATCCATCTTGCAGCAGAAAGCTCTGGCAATCAGGGGCCCGATAGGGTTGCTTATGTCTTTTGCGGATGGTCTCCGGAATCAACGCGCCGGCTGCTTGTTTTAGCAGATATTTTTCATTCAAAACTTTCATTTTGAGGCGCGCAGGCAGTCTCGATGCAAATTGAACGACACGATAATCCAAAAAGGGAAAGCGCCCTTCGACGGAGTGAGCCATCGCCATCCGATCTCCCTGCGACGACAAAATATACCCGGGCAACAGATAAGCAGCCTCCAAATACTGCGATCGAGCGAACCAATCCCACCGATCATAATTACACGGCAACCGTTTCTCCAGCCGCTGCAAGGCTTCGCTGCTCCCGATCCGCTCGTTCACCTCTTGCGAAAAGAACTGCTTCAGTTTGGATGTCATCTCCCAGCGAGGCAGATGCGAGAAAAACAGGCTGTTCAGTTCCTCTTTGCGCACGTGAAAAAACGCCCGCAAATAGGCATCCGGCTGGGATTGAAGATGTTTCATGTACGGATAGAGCTTTCTCAGAAGGAGCGGCCGGAACTTCGACTCCGGCCGGTTGGCCCAAAACCGGCGAATCTTGGCCTCCTTAAAAATGTCGTATCCGCCCAAGACCTCGTCCGACCCTTCTCCCGTCAACACAACCTTGTATCCCTGCTCATGAACCAGCTTGGACAAGAGAAACAGCGGCGCGGGAGCGGTCCGTACGATCGGCGTTTCCGTATGCCAAATCACCTCGGGAAATACTCGTCCGATGTCGCCCGGCCGGCACAGCACGGTTTGATGATCGGTGCCGAGAAATCGGCGAGCTTCCTCTTGAAACGCGCTTTCGTCGAATTCCTTGTCCTCGAACGCCACGGAAAAGGTTTTCAAGCGCGTGACGCCGAGTTTCCTGATCAAGGCGGCGACGACGGTCGAATCCAGTCCGCCGCTTAGATAGGCGCCGACCGGCACGTCCGATCGCAATCGAAGCCTCGTGGCATCGAGCAGGAGAGCAAGCAGCTCCTCGCAGGCTTCCTTCTCGTTTCCGATTCTCGCGCCGCCTTCGTACTCCAGAGTCCAAAAGGGCGTGACAGTGATTTTCCCCTCCTCCAGGGTCAAGCAATGGCCGGGAGGAAGCTCCGACACTCCGGCAAACATCGTCGTGGGAGGAATCGTCACCCAGAAGGTGAAAATTTGGTCGAGCGCGAGCGGATCGATCGCTCGCGGCAATGACGGGATGGCCAGCAAGGACTTGATCTCGGATGCGAATCCGAATCCATCCTTTGTTTTTGCATAGAAAAGCGGACGGATGCCCAGTCTGTCGCGCGACAGAAACAACCGTTCCCGCTTCACGTCCCAAATCGCGAATGCCCACTGTCCGTTAAGGTCAAGGACGCAGGATTCTCCTTTCTCCTCATATAAATGAAGGATGACTTCCGTATCAGACTTGGTTCTGAACCGATGTCCTTTTTTGATCAGCTCGTCTCGCAATTCCACATAATTGAAAATCTCTCCGTTGAAGGTAATCCACAGGGTTTCGTCTTCGTTCGGCATCGGCTGAGCTCCTCCGTCGAGATCGATGATGCTCAGCCTGGCATGTCCCAACCCAACTTGCCTGTCCATGTGAAATCCGATGGCATCCGGTCCGCGATGATCGATCATCGCGATCATGCGGCGGATCATCCCGTTGTCATAGGAGCCGCCGTTTTGTGCCACAAATCCAGCTATGCCACACATATAAGGCTAATTAAGCGTCGTACCTCTGGGGAACCTTCGCAGGTTTCAGATAACTTGATAGCTACGGACGACGTCGGGAAAACGCTGAATGGAGAACAGGCTACCGCCCTTCCGGTGCAGAGACCAGTGACGACTTCCTCCTCCCATTTTTTCTTGCCTTGCCATCGTCGACACTTCTCAGACACATCAATGTCCAATTGGAAGGTCGATGATGCGACGCTACCGAGCACTTCTTACGCTCTTTGGGCAACGTCCAGCCAAGAAGTCTTCAACGACAAACGTTTACGACCGATCAGGCATTCACAATGGAACTCAAATCCAACACCACATGCACTTGACCGGCCAGCACCTTCATCAACAACATCGCCCGTTGCTGCCCGGCCAGTTCCCGCTCAAACACCGCTTCCAAGCCTTGCAGAGGGCCTTCGGTAATCCGCACCACGTCGCCGTGCGAAAATGTTTTGGGCTGTAGTACAACAATGCCTCCTTCGAGTCTTCTAAAAATCTCTTCCATGACTTCCGGACTCACGACAACCGGCCCGGCCCCAAAAGAGACTAAATGGCGCACCCCTCTGGCGTACTGAATCAACCGCCATTCCGATGGGGAGGACTTTGCAAACAGATACCCGGGAAACAGTGGGCTGATAATCTGCTGCGTTCTTCTCCGAATGACACGTCGTTCTTGGATTCGCGGGCAGATCGCCTCGATGCCACCCCTTAACAAACTCGATTCAGCCACGGCCTCCTGATGAGGTTTGGTTCGGACCACATACCAGTCGCTTTCAGCCTGTTCAGGCATTCTCTCTCCCTGTCGTTACATATCGGCTTACATCTCTCCCAACATTAATCGTCTTTGCACTGAGACAACCGTTGTCGTTCCCATCACAGACTTTTCCCACCGCTTTGACGGCGTTCCGTATAGTGGTGAAGCGAAAATCAAACAGTAATTGTCTGAGCCGGATTTCGGTTTTCCCCAGATTGAGATAATGGCGAAAGACTGAGAGCCGCGATCCGACCATTCTGGGCTGATCGGGATCCAGCTCCCACGGGTGAAGATACATGATCAACGGATGGCCGTGAACGACGGCACGCTCAAGCAACCTGCGCAAGACCGGATATGGAAACAGCCGAAAATACCCTCCTCCCGCGATTGGAATACGGACAGGCCCAATCTTCAATGTAGAAAGCGGCACCTCCCACAGAGGCCCGCTTTCGGTCTCTATCAGATGACAGTAGGGATCGGCCTCCGGCATGCCGTAGCGATCGTGGCGGACGGGAAAAATGCTTGAATCATAAAGATAGCCTTCCTCAACAAGAATGGGGAGAGCCCATCGGGTGCGAGGAACAATCGTAAAAGACGGCGCTCGGTAGCCGTACACGGGCACTCCGGCAATGTCCTCAAGAAGCTGTTTGCTTTTCCGAACGTCATCGCGAAACTGATCCGGCCGCTGGGCTGTGATCAACTCATGACCGAAACCATGGGAAGCAAGTTCATGTCCCTGATTAACGATGGCTTGCACGAGTCCCCGATGGCGACTCGCCACCCAACCGAGCACAAAAAAGGTGGCATGGACTCCGCGGAGTGAAAGAAGGGTCAGGATCTTGTCCACGTTGCGTTCAACGCGGCTTTCATAGCTGTCCCACCTACTTCTTCGTTCGTCCGACCAGAAGGCGGAAACCTGGAAGTGTTCTTCCACGTCGAACGACAAAGCATGCACTCCCTCTCCTTCCATTGCTTGGTCCTTTATCGGGCCCCTTCGCCAAGCAACACGACTCGCACCGTTTCGATTAAGATCCGAAGATCCAAAGCAAAGGTCATATTCTTGACGTAATACAAGTCATACTGCAGCTTGGCGTGCGCGTCTTCCGCGCTTGCGCCATATTGAAATTGTGTTTGCGCCCAACCGGTCAGTCCAGGCCTCACCGTATGCCTGATATCGTAATAGGGAATGCTTTTTCTCAGCTCGTTGACGAAGACCGGACGTTCCGGACGAGGCCCGACGAGACTCATTTCGCCTCGAATGACGTTATAGAGTTGCGGGATCTCGTCAAGGCGGAACTTGCGCAGAATTCGTCCCACTCGCGACACACGAGCGTCATTTTTCTCAGCCCATCGAGGTCCATGGCGCTCCGCTTCCTGATACATGGATCGAAACTTCCACATCATAAACGGCTGACCACCTAACCCGACACGCATCTGCCGGTAAAACACCGGCCCCGGAGAATCAAGTTTGATGAGAAGAGCGATGAGGCACAAAGCCGGAGCCAGGATCGCCAAGCCAAGGACGGACGCCGTCAAATCAACGGTTCGTTTCAATACTTTCGTCGGAGCCCTTCGTTTAAAACCGGTTGAAAAAATGAGCGAACTCGGACGAAGCTGATCGATCGAGAGGCGGCCGGACACCTCCTCAAACATCTGATGTCCGTCGATGACCTCGATCCCTCTCGCTTTCAGGTCAAGAAGCGCGCTCACCGGCAATCCCGCTCTTCTGTCCTCCATGCACACGACGATCGTGTTGACCGAGAACTGCTCTACGATTCTATGGAGATCCTCGCAACTCCCCAACACTTGCAGATCCTGGATGGGAGGCAAACCGGTCGGACGCGGAGGATTTTGGTCAACCACCCCGATGACTTGCAAATTTGTCCATCGTTTCTCCGCAAGAACCCGATACAACTCCAACGCCAGCTGGCCGCAGCCGAGCAGAGCGACTCGACGCTTGAACAAATCCAAGCCGGACACGTACTCCTGTTCCTTATTCGGCTTAAGCAGGACAGGAGTGATCGTTTTTTCCATCTCTACCTTCTCGCGGCATATCGAGCGACAGCCCGCTCTTCATCATGATGGTAATAGTGATAATACGGCATGCTCGTCGATTCCACGCCCGCAAGAATGATCCCTACTTTGCACTGAGGCCGCAGCGCCTTGAACGCTGTTTCGACGACGTCGCGTCCTGTTTTTCCAGCCATGATCACGAACACCATCACATCCGCCAACCTCGACAAGAAATTGAGGTCCGCAAGGGGAAACACCGGCGGTGTGTCCAGTAAGATTTGATCATAGTTCGGTTTCAATTCATTCAAGAGCTGCTCGATCTGCCGAATTTTCGACAATTCAAACACTCGATGGCTCTCCGTTCCGGCAGGCAACACCCAAAGAGGTCCCTCCTCAATCTGATGAATACAGGCCTCAATGGAATGCGTTCCACTCCAGTAGTCACTCAGACCAGGGGCGGAGGCGATGCCCAGATACCTGCTCACCGACGGACGCTTGAAATCACAATCGATGATCAGCGTTCGTTTATCCAGCGCATGCGCGAAGATATAACCCAGATTCAATGTCGTGGTGCTTTTCCCCTCTCCAAGCACCGAGCTGGTGACCAATGCAACGGGGTGATCATGCTCTTTTGACATCAAGGCCAGTCTTGTCGCAGCCACTCGATACTGCTCGGAAATCATGGAATCCGGCCACCATTTGGCCACAAGATTCCAAGAAATGGTCAATGGAATCAGGTTCGCTCCCATCTGCGGAGCGGCGAGATCTCGATCACGTCCTCTTTTGAGATATCCAAGCAGACGAGACTTCTTTTTCTCTTCGATCGCGGAGAGGGGGCCGGTAATGGATTTCTTGCCGGCGCCGATTAACGTGGCAAACGACGGAATTCCGGCAAGAATAGGAACTCCCAATAGTCCTTCCACCTGCTCCACACGCCTAAAGGCCGGCCTGAACAGTTCGAGGGAGAAAGCGGCTCCGCCACCAAGTCCACAGCCGATAACTAAACCGCCCAAGAGAATCATGTATTGTTTGGGCGATTCCGGCGCAATGGGAAGATTGGCGGGATCCAGAATCCGAAACTGTTCGCCCTTCTGCCGTTTTTCCAGATTTTCGGCCAATCGGGCGTTCAACCGCTTATCGAGCAGCGCTTGATAATTCTTCTGCATATTATCGTAATCACGCACCAAGATACTCAGCTCCTGCTCACGCATCGGCGTTCGCTCAACCCGTCCTTCGTAGTCTTTGACCTGCTCAAGTAAACGGCGCAGCCGATCTTGCCGTGCTTCAAGATCTTTCACAGCTTCGTCCCGCTGACGCATCAAATCGAGTACGATCGGATCAATCAACTTAGGGGACCCTTGCTGAACCTCTTCTTTTTGGACACCGTATTTGAGGGCCAACTGTGCTTTGACAGCGTCGATTTCCTTGCGCAAGAGTATGATGTCTGGATAGTTATCGCGATACTCGGCGGAGAGTGCGGTTAAATTTCGCTCAAGTTCTGCCAAACGAGCAAGCAAAGGGTCGCCTCCGTGTGTCGGCTGACCAGAGATGGAAGATGCAGCCTGTGTCACTCCTTGCGCAGCTGCTGCGGTCGCCTCTTTGATTCGTTGATCCAAGACTTCTATTTTATTTTTGGCCACTTGGACATTGTCTCGAGCCGCAATCACTTCTGTCTGCAATCGGTCCAGCGTCCGCAGATTGGCTTCCATCTGTTGAGGCAGTTCGCCCATATACTTGGCTCGGAACGCACTGATCGCCTGTTCTTGTTCTTCCAATTTTGCTTCCGCCAGCCGTAGTTCTTGCTCAAGAAATTCTGACGCTCCCTCAAGCACCTGTTCCCGGAGTTTCAAGTCCTGCTCGATAAATTGAGCGGCCAGGGCCTCAGCCACCTTCATGGCAATCACGGGATCTGTATGATCGAACGACAAGGTAAAGCCCTCTGTCGTGTCCTGCCCTTTTAAATGGCCCAGCCTCATCTTGGTAACCTGAGTCCTTTGCCTCAGGCTCTGGACCACACTCTCTCGCTCAAATGATGACATCTGCGGCGTGATCAGACCGAACTGCTCGCCTATTTTGGCGAGCAACGTGCGGCTCATCACGATTTGCTGGACGGCATAGAGCCGTGAGTCCACTTTCCCTTCAACTCCGGTCTTGACATAGTTTTCCGGTATTTTCTGACCTTCCAAGAGAATGGTGGTGGTTGACCGATAGGTCTTGGGAAGCAGCTCGTACAGAGCGACAGACGCTGCCAGACATACCACGACTGCTCCGACGATCATCCACTTGCGCCGGCGGAGAATATCGATATAGTCCGCTATGGTCAGTTCAGTCGATGTACTCATCAGTTCCATTCCGCCGTCAGCGTCAGCATGCCGACCTGACGGTCATAGCTCAATGTCGAACCAGATTGCTCGATCGTAAAGTTGCCATGGCTTCCGGTGATGGCGGCGGAGATTCCCCGATACAAAGAATATCGGAGCGTTCCATTGACACCGATTGATTCAAAGCGCAGGGGAGTCGCTCCGGCTCCGGTTTCACTTCGCGTATTGACGGCATAATTGGCCCCCAGAGCCACTTCCCACTTCTGGGAAAAACGATACGAAGCTGACCCGCTAACCACGTTGCTGGCGAGCAGAGCCGCCTCACCAAAAAAGCTAGGATACAGTCCCCTGCTAAACGAAACACTGGCTGATTTTTGCCGGCCTATCCAGTGGAGACTCGCATTGATGGTCCACAGCAGTCTGTCGGGAAATTGAGTCGCCAGGGAAAGACCGGGCGATACTTCGGCCCTCCATTCCCTACCGAACTCCCCACTCCATGTGGCATTCGCTCCATGAACGGCGAATGAACGCCCTCCAAAGCGCTCTCCAACAAGACCGTCACCCGTACTTGATCCAAGCATCATCTCCCGATAGGAATATAAAACCCCAATTCTCTGACCAGGTAAAACGAGATAGGTTGATCCTGCAGTCATGCCATGTGTTGTAAGATCGAACAGCGGAACAGGCGGACCGGTATCTCCGTAGTCGGTTTGCCCCAGGAACCGCATGGTCTGATAAGAATAGGAAGATGTGACCTGGATCAACGGATTCACCGTGTACGCACCTTGAACGGTAGTTGTATTGCTTATGGCGTTATTTCGACGGGCTTGAATCCCGCGAATAAAATCCGATTGCAAGGCCTGAGGGGAAACAAAAGACGGTTGCTCTGGGTAATAAAGAACGGTCCCGCTCACCCGGAGTCCAAGGCCACGGACGAGCCTCTCCGACATCTTATCCAAAACCGTCATGAAACTTCCCTGTGCGCCGACGTAGTTCAAGCCCGGGTTGTTGACATAGAAACTGGCGATAGCCTGTCCCGTCAGCGTCCCATCGATATAATCGTTGGAATGGGTCACGCGGGCGCCGGGAAATACATCCGTCACAAAGTCCGACATCGGACCGTCGACACCGCGAAATGCCAAAATGTTGCTGTCATATCGCTCCGACACCATCAGGGTCGGAATAACACGGAGAGGTCCCAGTTCCCCCATGGCGGCCCCAAGATCTCCGACCACTGCCGAAGGCGACTGTGGTTGGGGCACTCCCCCTGGTCCATAGGGTACTTGCGCTTGAGAATGATCAGGACTCATGAAAATCAATGCCTCTCCTACGAGCATGACCCAAAGCCCGTAGCACATCCATGCAGAACGGTCACGGCACCACAATGGTGTCACCTGACATCAGCTGAAAGTTACCGATTTCTCCGTCCCCTGATACTAAATCGTCATATCGCACGGGAATTCTGATCTGGCGCTCATCCGGCGTTCCCCTATCTATCGTCCTTACGACAGCCATCCGATTTTTGGATGCATATTGGGTAAATCCGCCGGCCAGCGAAATACCTTGCAAAACCGTCGCATACGATTTCAACGGAAACTTACCAGGATGAACGACTTCGCCCATAACATAGATGTAATAACTATTGACCTCCTTCACACTGACGGACACGGAGGGGTTTTCCTTGTACTCGGACAACCGTTTGGAAATGATCTCACCGACCTGAGCCGCCGTCAGACCACTCGCTTGCACATCACCGATCAACGGCAAGGAGATCATGCCGTCCGGCCGTACAGTAACAATCCGTGACAGGTCCTGATTTTTCCATACCGTCACTTCCACGACATCTTCAGGACCCAGCAAAAAATCCTTTGGAAGCGGTCTGTTCACCTCTTCCAACACCTCGTTTGGAATCGACCCTGCCAAACAGCCTCCCAGGAAAAGAATGAATGCACACAACAAAATCCTGATCAAGAGAAGATCCTCCCTCCCTCTTATCGTAAGAGCTGATAGCCACATCTTGGACGACCACCAATTTGCATTTTCCTTCGGTCTTTTACGGCACCAGCACCATGGTTTCCGAAGGGATCACAATTGTGTCGCCTGGAATTAACACCAGGTTTTGCGTCGAACCGTCGCGCAGAATAATATCATCGTAGTTGACTTTCATTTTGATGTCTTTCTCTCCCTTCTCACCAAACCGAAACACAACGATCTTATTCCGCACGGCCGTCGGCGTAAACCCTCCAGCCAACGTAATCGCTTGCAGAAGCGTGGTCTTGCTTTTGAGCGGATATTTTCCCGGGTGTACGACTTCACCGAGCACATAGATCGTATAACTGTTAATTTCCTTGACCACGATGGAGACCTGGGGATTTTCTTTATACTCTTTTAATCGTTCCGAAATGGCATCTGCTAATTGAGTCGCTGTCATTCCAACGGCCACAACATCTCCAATCAATGGCAGGGAAATTTTCCCGTCCGGACGAACCAGAACCGTCCTTGAAAGATCATTGTTTTTCCATACGCTGACATCCAGCACATCTTCCGGTCCTATGATGTAATCCTGTGTGACAACAAGAGAAGACTTATCCGAATCCCGCATACCATCTTTGGTTTGGGCTCGAAGCGGGGGTTCCGCCAGCCCTTCGCCCTCGACAAAACCACAGAACAACCCTGCCCCTACCAATAACGCCCACATCGTCGCTCTGGCATACGACCGATTTTCCACAAAGACGGCGGCTGGAACCTCTGCGACCAAGAAAGTGCGACTTCCGACAATCATTTCATCGTACCGTCATATCAGAATATGAATTTGAGTCCAACAAAATACGGCCCCCCTCCGTTCGTCTTCCCAAACGGTACTTTTCTAACCCAGCGCACCTCGGCAAGCGTCGGGGTCTCGGCAATGGTGATCGGCGTCGGGACATACACCTTCAATACCTGCTCAATCTTGGGCGCCTGATCCATCATCACCAACATGCCCCCTCGGCTGATATTCAGAGACAGCGCCTTCCCTTTTCCTTTTTCCGCATCTTCGTCGATCGGCGAGGTCATCTCATAGGGAATGGGTCGCAGAAGCGCCGCCCGCTCACTGTGGGTTGCATGGTTGTCGTTCTTCATAGGCCACTCCCATTCTTTCTGCGTCACAGCCGACCCCTTCGGTAAGAAACCGTATTCTAATAAATCGCCATATCACATTCTCGTTCGGGCAGCCCTTGCGCAATCACAACTCTACTCTTTTTGTTTCTATTATGGCTTTTTCAAGAAGCCCGTCTTCCATGGCAACGGGTTGAAATATAGACGGGGAATGTTACGGCCACAATACCGATGATGTAGGCTGCTTTCTCAAAGGTATTATGTTGACTCCCCCAAAAGGGTTAGGTACTATCGCCGTGTACATTTGGGCCTAGCCTCTTTTGCTTCCCCTGAGTGACCTTGGATGTCCATGGAACTTGCTAAACTATAAACATCCGGAACAGACACCCAGAATGACGTTCTATGACCAGCGGCCCCGGTGTTCTTGACCAAACCGACAGTCTTGCCGATCAGCGAGCAGGGTCGGGAATTGTCGTCCTTTCGGCCTCCATGCAATTGCTTCATATGAACCGTCAGGCATCTGAACTTGCCAAGAAAATCAATGCAGTGGAGCATGGAGGCAACAGCGCAAAGTTCGCCCATGGGGTTCTACCCGCAGCTCTCACAGAGCTGTGCGGAGAAATCATCAAGGCCCTCCACATTCGAACAGAAGCTAAAGACTGGGAGCAATTCGAACTGAAGCGCATTGCGGGGGATCCCGGTCAACCAATCCTTTTGCGTGGATTCGGTCTTCCGGATCGAGGCGGTATCCAAAACGCCAGACTTGTCGTGACCATGGAGGAACTGGGGCGGAGAAAAACGCTGAATGCAGACCATGCGCGTGATCGTTTCCAATTGACCAGTCGAGAGCAGGAAGTCATTGAACACCTCGCCAAGGGATGGACCAACAAAGAAATTGCCAATGCACTCCAAATTACCGAACAAACGGTGAAAGAGCACATCAAACACATCATGAGAAAAACGAATGCTTCAACTCGTACTGGGATTCTGGTTCAAGTCTTCAACTCTTAAACGGTAGCACTAGGCTTTTAACCCGCCTTCCCTACGGTAAACCGTTGCGCAAATAACACACTGAGTCATCATTTACACAGTTTTTCATGTCCCATCCAATCAGCGATCAGTTAGAATATGATCGTAAAATCATTAATTTATAATTATTTTTTTCTGGACCGCTGTTTGCATTACTATGAAGTAAGTCTCTTCTTAAAAAAGCTGAGAGAGCTAAAGCGATCAGGGAAGATATCATGGAAATGAACGGAAAATGGCGGTTGAGTGTGGTGTTAGGATTTGTCCTCCTTGCCTCTGGATGTCAGTCTTCCCAGACATCTAATCTTGTTAATGATCACCATGATAATGATAGGTTTATGTCTCTGTGGCAACGGTATAATGCGTGCCGGGCTGCTTCAGACTTTGAACACGCTCATTTGGAGCTAAAACAACTCTCTTCCGCAGCCGTTCTGAAAGAAGAAGATGGGTTTGTGCTCCCTCTCCCAACCAAGCTTCAACGGTGGGTCAGTGCTCCGACGAATCGCCAGGCCGTCGATGTCCGAGCCATGGCTGCCTCGTGCTCGCTGCGTGCCGGTCAACTGGCCCTCCATGAGGGTCAGATTGACACCGCCCGAGATCTCTTCTCGTCTGTCCTTACGCACCATAAAGACGTCTCTCCCTACTATGTCGTTCAGGCCAGACGCTTGCTTACGCAACTTGATCGCGGCGTTATCGTTTCGTTGAAGACTCCTTAACCCTCCCCAGAAGACGGACGGGGACTCCCCCAGTCCCTTCTATTGCCTCTGGAGCAGCGAACAGTAGACGTGTTCATATCGTCTCGCGGACTGGGCCCACGACAAATCCGTATTCATTCCCGCCCGCATCAGTGAACGCCATGTTTCACGTTGTCGATACACCGACAGCGCCAACAGAATCACCGTCAATAGCGCATCGGAAGATGCCTGACCAAAGTGAAAACCAGTCGCGAGATTAGCCTGCGCCGTCGATGGTTTGAAGGGCACCACCGTATCAGCCAATCCTCCGGTATGCCGAACAATCGGTACCGTCCCGTACCGCAAACTATGGAGCTGGGTCAGTCCACACGGCTCATACCGGGAAGGCATGACCAGCATATCGGCGCCGGCTTCAAGGCGATGGGCCAGCCCTTCGTCAAAGCCAATACGTACCGCAATACGATCGTGATGGGAGGCCTGAGCCTTCACTAATCGCTGCTCCAAATCTTGATCCCCTGTCCCCAAGATGGCAATTTGTATGTCCAGAAGAAGCAATTCGGGAAGGATCTCCAGCAAAAGATCCAATCCCTTTTGTGAAGCGAGCCGCCCGATAACAACCATCAAAGGCACATCTCGCATCGGCAACTCAAGCTCTCGTTGCAACGCTTCCTTGCACACTTTCTTTCCGGATAAATCCGACACGTTGTAATGCGCCGGCAAATGCCGGTCTGTTTCCGGGTTCCAGGTATTCATATCGATGCCATTCACGATACCTTCAACGCCGTCGGGCCGGCTCGCCAGCACTCCCTCCAATCCATAGCCGAATTCTTTCGTCAAGATTTCTTTCGCATAGGTCGGACTGACCGTCGACAAGGCGTCCGAAAAGATGATCCCCCCCTTCAAGCAATTGACCGACCCATAAAATTCCAGCGCGTCGGGCGAAAACAGCGCGGGAGGAAGTCCGGTGACAGCGAATCGCTCTCCAGGAAACAGACCTTGATAGCCAACGTTATGCAAGGTCAGAAGAGTTTTCACCGAGCCTGCGCCCTTGGGCACGCCGATGCCGGTTTTCAGGTACACCGAGCACAGGGCCGTTTGCCAATCGTGCAAATGCAGGACGTCCACCGGCTCCCTGCAGGTCTCGTTGAGGTAGCCGATGCTCTGGAGAACCGACCGGGAAAACAGTGTAAACCGCTCAAGATTATCGGGATAGTCTCCGTTTCGATCCTGATAGAGCCCGGGGCGGTCGAAGTACGGATCATATCGAACGATCAGGACTCTTAATGAATGCACGCCGTCCGCAACGTGAGCGAACGCCTCTTCCAAGTCCACGTTCAGCAGGGCTCCCGCGACCGGAATCGAAAAACGAACCTTGATTTGACTTGATCGCAGGCGCTCCGTAACCCCTCGATACCCCGGCAAAATCAACGTCACTCGATGCCCCAGCTTGATGAGCTCAAGGGGCAACACGCCGGTGACGTCGGCCAAGCCTCCGGTCTTCGCGTAGGGAACGGCTTCGGACGCCGCTATTAAGATATTCATGATGCTCGGTTGTCTGGCCGAAGGAATCGAGGATGAGAAGTTATTGTTCGTCTCTCATCATTTTTCGGGACAAAAGAGGCGACCAACATGCTACGGCATCGGGGTTCCATCCAATAATCGGGTTTTGAATCGATCTTCGTAGGCCCACGCTTCGACCAGGGCGCGCATTTCGTCCGCTTTCAGTGCTTCCTTATACACCAATCGGTCATCGAGAAAAACCAACAGCCATTCTCGATCAGGATATAAAAAAAACACCCCCTCTCCCGCATGAACTCCGGCTTCCCATCCCCTTGGCGATTCTCCCAACGCCACGCGGGAAGCGGGAATCAACGTAAAATCCGGCATCACAAAAAACTGCGTAAATTTCGTTTGATAATGGGGCGGTTCTCCCCAGACATTTACAACGGCCCTTGCCGTCACTCGCTCAAGTGCGAGATCGCCTGCTCTGACCAACTGCTCCTGTTCAGCCAAGGATGGTATCCCTCGACAAGCGGCGATACCGGTCACCAGAAGCAGCACGCCGATTATGAGGAGTTTTCGCGCGATCATGCGATGGGTCACATCGTGCCGAACAGGATCTTGTCCCTTGATCCTTGCGCTGCTCTTCACATGAGCCTCCTGGACTTGGCTTCGGTCGGCTTTACGGGCGCGCAACTATCACATTGGCACAGCTTCCGTAGAAGCGTGTATGAGTATATGCCGGAATCATGGCCGTCGCTCCATCGAAATTGAAGCGCGTACCGACCGACCGGTACGATATCTTGCAACATGATCAGCATCGGGACGTCGTCCACGTTCAGACGACGCTCTCCCGTCCATTCATCCACGCAAGCCGCGCAAGGACACTGTTGTCGCAGATACCGGACGGGATAGACGCCCTTGTGCCCGTCGCTCCACTGAATGCCCAATACTCCCTTGCCGAGCCATTCCATATCGCGCGGCTCAACCGTGGTTTCCGTCATCTCGTCAACTCCCTGATCCATGCGGCGCGCCCGATAAGAAATCCGCCGGCGGAAGCCGCCTGCCCGCGACAACCGTCACGTATTGGTCGATGGCTTCTTCGACTTCGTCCCGCACTCGCCCGGCGGCCCGCAGTCGAGTCATAAGAGTCGGAGCCAATCTAACGGCCTGTCGAAGAAAGGCGACGCTTCCCTGTGACAACGCCACACAACGGGCATGAGGCCGAACCGCGCACATCAGACACACGATTCCTCCTTCGATCGGAGAAAAATGGAACGTGCCGGCTGTGACGGTCTTTCCACAGGCTGCGCAATGATCGGTCCGGGGACGAAACCCCGTCCGACACAGCAATTTGATTTGAAGCAGCAAGGCGGTGCACAGGGGGTCCTTACTGGAAGAAAGGGCGGCCAACCCTCCTTCAAGGGTGTCGAACAAATGCGGGTCTGGATCCCGCTCCGGCGTCACAGCGGCCGCAACGTTGACCATCCGAGCCGCCGCCGCCATCAATCCGAGATCCTCGCGCAACGATTGGAAGGATGTCACCACATCGACGTGGGAAATTCGAAACAGCGGATCCCCGGTCTTTTCGAACAAATCAAGGCGGCAAACGGTAAAGGGCTCAAGCGCCGCCCCGAATCGACTTTTCTGACGTCGAGCGCCGCGAGCGACGCCCCGAATCTTGCCCAAACTTCTGGCATAGGCCGTGACGATTCGATCCGCATCGCCCCACTTTCGACTTCGTAGAATGATCGCCGTCGCTTTCACCAGCGGCATGGTGCACGGCCCTTTGCAAGGGGGGCGGAACACGGCTCACTCATACAATGCGCAGTCACCGCAGATAGTTCAGAAACAGCGTCGCCAGGGTGAGATAAATCGTGATGCCGGTAATGTCGTTGGCCGTCGTCACAAAGGGACCGGCGGCGACGGCGGGATCCACTCCCAGACGCTTGAGCATGATAGGCATGATCGTGGCCATGCTGGTCGAGACGAAAAACGCGATCACCAGCGAAGTCCCCACGACCACCCCCAAAAACCCTTCTTGCAGCACCCATCCGACGACTGTCAAAATCAGGCCGCAGGCCAGCCCCATTAACAAACCGATCTTGGTTTCACGAAAAAACACCGTCCAGACGTCCGTCGGTTCGATGTGCCCGGTCGCCAATCCGCGAATGATCAGCGTGGAGGATTGCAATCCCACGTTGCCGCCCATGGCGGCGATGACCGGAATGAAACTGACGACCGCCACAACTTCTTGAATCGTGTAGCGGAAGTACCATAAGATGGCTCCAGACAACAAACTTCCGACGAGATTGGTAAACAGCCACGGCAAACGCAGCTTGGCGGCGCCGATACTCGAGGACTTGGAGATCGGCTCCTCCTCGATGGCGCCGGCCATCTTCAACATGTCTTCCGTAGCCTCCTCTCGAATGACGTCCACCACGTCGTCCACCGTAATGATACCGACCAACCGTCCGTCCTTCTCGACAACCGGAATCGCGAGCAAGTTGTAACTGGCCACCTGACGCGCCACTTCCTCTTGATCCATATCGACGGTCACGCTGATCACGTCGCGCGTCATGATGTTTTTGAGCGGCGTCTCGGGCGGCACCGTCAGGAGCTGACGCAGCGACAACACCCCGACCAAATGATCGTTCTTGTCCGTCACGTAGATGTAAAACACCATCTCCGCGTCGGTGGCTTGCTGGAGTCGACGGATGGCCTCTTGCGCAGTGACATCCTCCGACAGAGAGAAAAACTCCGTCGTCATAATGCCGCCGGCGGTATCCTTGGCGTACTGGAGAATGTCGGCGACTTCGGTCGAGTCCTCCGCCTTCATCAAGGCGAGAATTTCCTTTCCACGGTCCTCCGGCAAAAATCCAAGAATGTAGGCGACGTCGTCCGGGCCAAGATCTTTCAACAGCCAGGCGATGTCCGAATGCAGCAGATCGGCCAACACCTCTTGAATGCTCTCGCCGTCGAGCTCGCTCAACACTTGGCCGCGTTTGCTCGCGCCCTTGACCAATTCGAACACTTCCCGTTTTTCCTTGGAAGACGACAAGTGGCTGATGGCTTTCGCCACGTCGGCGGGATGCATGCGCCCCAGCATTTTTGAGAGATTGGTGATGGCTCCGCGCCGCAACAGCCGTTGGACGGATTGAATCACGATATCGGACTTCGTCAGCCCTCGTTCCGCCTGATCGCGCAGCACGTCCCGTAAGGCGTCCCGTTCCAACGGACGGTGGCGCGCATCCGCCGCTTTCGGCTCTCCCTGGCGTTCGGTCATCTGCGTCACAGATCCTCAGTACCCCAATTCCACCAATGTTCGCTCGTCTTCCCGCCAGGCTTCCTTCACTTTGACCCACGCCTGGAGAAACACTTTCATACCGAACAACCGTTCCATGTCCCGTCGCGCCTCGGTGCACACGGCTTTCAGCCTCTCCCCTTGCTTGCCGATCACGATACCTTTCTGCGATTCGCGCTCGACGAAAATCGACGCCTGGATTCTGGCCAATCGCCCCTCTTCCTTAAAACTTTCGATCTCCACCGCGACGGAATAAGGCACTTCTTCCTCCGTCGCCTGCAGGATTTTCTCCCGAATCATCTCCGCCGCCAACGTCCGCATCGTCTGGTCCGTCACCATGTCGTCGCCGTATGCCCTTTCTCCTTCCGGCAAATAGGGAACCGTCACGGCCAGCAGCCGATCGACGTTGTCCCCCGTTTGCCCGGATACCGGCACGATTTCCGTCCATGGATACAGACCGGCGTACCGTTCGAGAACCGGCAGCAACTTGAACTTGTTGATAAGATCGATCTTGGTCACGACCAACACGACCGGCCGACGCCGTTTGGCCACCGCTTCTTTGACGGAGGCGACGACGGCCAGATCGCCGGGACCTGGCAGACAAGTCGCCTCCATCAGCACGTACAGAAGATCGGCTTCCTCTGCGGCCTCGATCGCCGTCCTGATCATCCGTCGATTCAAGAGGTGCATCGGTTTATGCAGGCCCGGCGTATCAAGGAAGGCGATCTGGCCTTCAGGAATGGAGAGGACTCCTAAAATGCGCGTTCGCGTCGTCTGGGGCTTGTCTGACACGATGGCGATCTTTTCCCCCAGCAAACGATTCAGCAGCGTGGACTTGCCGACGTTGGATCGCCCGACGATCGCGACCGTCCCGAACTTCACGGTCGTTCCCCCCCACCCTCGCCGCCATCGGCGCCGGGAGTCAATTGATACACGGTTTCCCCTTTTCGCACGTATCCCAACCGTTCTCTGGCTACTTGTTCGATCTTCGCGGGGTCCCGCTGCAATCGCAGCACTTCTTTTTCCAACGCCGCTTTCTCCGCCTGCAACGACGCCAGTTCGCCTTCAAGACGACCGGCGTATTCGCGCATGTCCAGATACCGAAGCAGTCCCATCTCCCCGAACACCAGCCCGACGAGCAGCCAGAAACACGCGCCCACCCCCATCACCTTGAGCACAACAGCCGCGCGCCGCTGCCGACTCAGCCAGTGTCGACCTCGATTCTGCTTGATCAGCATGGGAAATGTCCCGTATGGACTCAACGCGCGTAGTTCAAAACCTCGCGGCCTCGATAGACCGCCGCCGAGCCGAGTTCTTCTTCGATTCTCAGCAATTGGTTGTATTTCGCCACCCGATCCGTCCGCGACAACGACCCCGTTTTGATGAGGCCGCTGTTCGTGGCCACCGCCACGTCGGCGATCGTCGTGTCTTCCGTCTCGCCGGACCGATGTGAAACGATCGCCGTATAACCGGCTCGTTTGGCCAATTCGATCGCATCGAGCGTTTCCGTCAGAGTTCCGATCTGGTTCAGCTTGATCAAAATCGAATTGCCGATCCCCTCCCGAATGCCTTTGGAAAAAATCTCGACATTGGTCACGAAGATATCGTCGCCGACGAGCTGCACGCGCCTTCCCAGACGATCGGTCAACATCTTCCAGCCTTTCCAATCCAACTCGCTCAACCCGTCTTCGATCGATAAAATCGGATACCGATCCAAGAGTTCCCCGTAATACCCGATCATCTCCTCCGACGACCGCTCCGGATTCTTTTCAGCTTCGAGCACGTACCGTCCGTTTTCATACAGTTCGCTCGCCGCGCAATCCAACGCGAGCGCCATCTCCTCACCGGGCTTGTATCCGGCCTTTTCAATCGCCTGGACGATGAGACCGAGCGCCTCCTCGTTTGATTGCAGATCGGGGGCAAAGCCTCCTTCATCACCCACCGCTGTATTGAGTCCCTTCTTCTTCAACAAGGCCTTCAAGGCATGAAACACTTCGGTCGCCATCCTGAGCCCTTCGCCGAACGTCCGAGCTCCGACCGGCATAATCATGAACTCTTGGAGATCGAGTCGATTATCGGCGTGGGCTCCGCCGTTGATGATGTTCATCAAGGGGACCGGCAAGACCCGCGCGTTCGTGCCGCCAAGATACCGATAGAGCGATTGCCCCGTCTCATCAGCCGCCGCCTTGGCCACGGCCAACGATACGCCGAGGATCGCGTTGGCGCCCAGTTTGCTTTTGGCAGTGGTCCCGTCGAGTGCGATCAACGCGTGATCGATCCCGGCCTGGTCGAACGCCTCTTTTCCGAGCAATTCCGGCGCGATCACCTCGTTGATGTTCGAGACGGCCTTCGTGACGCCCTTCCCCATCCAACGGCCGGCATCGCCATCGCGCAGCTCGATCGCTTCCTTCTCGCCGGTGGACGCGCCGGACGGCACGGCCGCCCGACCTCGCGCTCCGCTCTCCAGCATGACTTCCGCTTCGACTGTGGGGTTGCCCCGTGAATCGACGATCTGCCTGCCCTTAATCTCCCTGATTGCGCTCATAATTGTTCCGCTCCATTAAGTGGCTGTCGCGTTCATCTCCTACAACTTTCACAAAAGAAGACCCGGTCGCTTCCATTCCTCATCGGATCTTCACCGGAGGCTTCCCCCCGAGACCGTGATCGTTATCATTCCGCCAATTTTTTTCTGAGCAGCTCGTTGACCTTTCCCGGATTCGCCTTCCCTCCGCTGGCCTTCATCACCCGCCCGACCAAGAAGCCGAGCACTTGCTGTTTTCCGCCCTTGAACTGCGCCACCTGCGCGGGACTGTCGGCCAGGACCTTGTCGATCATCTTCTCGATCGCTCCTTCGTCGGATACTTGGATCAGCCCCTTTTCTTGAACGAGCTGCTCCGCCGTTTTTCCGCTCTTGTAGAGATCCGGGAACAGCTCACGGGCCGCTTTCAGGCTGATCGTTCCCTTCTCCACCAACTGCAACAGCTCGGCCAGCCGCTCCGGCGGCACGGGCGATTCCGCCGCGTCGATCCCCGACAGATTCAACTCTCTGCTCAATTCGCCCATCACCCAATTGCTGACCGTTTTGGGCTGATCGAACACTTTCACGCACCGTTCGAAATAATCGGCCAATCCCTTGGAAGCCGTCAGCACGCCGGCATCATATTCAGGCAGCCCGTAGTCGCTCACAAACCGCGCGGCCCGAGTCATGGGCAATTCCGGCAGCGTTGCGCGAAGGGCTTCGATCCAGTTCTTCTCCAATTGGAGCGGCACCAGATCCGGATCGGGGAAGTAACGATAGTCGTGCGCCTCCTCCTTGGATCGCATCACCGCCGTCTCGCCTCGGTCGATGTTCCACAAGCGCGTTTCCTGTCTGACCCTTCCTCCTTCGTTCAGCACTTTGGTCTGGCGCTTGATCTCGTACTCGATCGCGTCTTTGACGTACTTGAAGGAGTTGATGTTTTTGAGTTCGACCTTGGTGCCGAACTCCTCCCGCCCCATGGGTCGCAGCGAGAGATTGGGCTCGCACCTGAAACTTCCCTGTTCCATGTTGCCGTCGCACACGCCGAGGTACATCAAAATGTCGCGCAGGTTTTTGAGATACGCCACCACCTCGTCGGCTGATCGCAAGTCCGGCTCCGTAACGATTTCTAACAGCGGCGTGCCGGCCCGATTAAAATCCACCGCGCTCCCCGATGATCCTGTTTCATGGATATTCTTGCCGGCGTCCTCCTCCAAATGCGCTCTCCGAATGCGAATCGACTTTTTGGCCCCTCCCACCGCGATCTCGACCGCTCCCTGCTCGCAAATGGGAGATTCGTACTGCGAGATTTGATAGCCCTTCGGCAAATCCGGGTAAAAATAATTCTTGCGGGCGAATCGATTGGGCACGTTGATCCGGCAGTTCAACGCCAATCCAACCCGCACCGCCATCTCGACCGCCGCTCGATTGATGACCGGGAGACTGCCGGGCAGTCCGAGGCACACGGGGCAGGTGTAGCTGTTGGGAGGGGCGCCGAACGATGTCGAGCAGCCGCAGAACATCTTGGACTTGGTCCGCAACTGCGCGTGAACCTCGACGCCGACGACGACTTCATAGGTCATGTTTCACGCGGTCCCTCGCCATGCCGGCGTTCCAACTCCCGTTTCATCGCTTCGCGTCCTGCTTCAAACGCCTCTCGAAACGCCGATTTTTTCGACTCGATGAACTCCCTTCCCTGACCGACGACCTCTTCATAGACTTCCCCGGCCCGACCGGCGAAATCCTTCAGATTGTCTTCAGCCCGGCGCGCGTACCGGCGCAGTCGTTCCCGCGAGGTCGAACCGGACTCGGGGGCCAGCAACAGGGCCGCGAGAGCCCCCACCGTCGCCCCGCTCAAAAACGCCAACACGACCGTCGATACCGACGACGCTCCTCTTTCATCCGCCATTGTGCGATGCCCCTCCTTTTCGCAATCGATCACGCATGACCCGAGCGGCCGCCCTGAACCCCGCCACGGCGCCCATCACGTTGGTCAGCACCGTGCCGCTCGATCCTCGAACGACGTTATGAATCTGCTGGACGGACTCCCCGACCTCGCCGACCGCGTGCAACAATACCGTCGCATGTTCGACTCCCTGACGAGCCTGGCTCGACAACTCATTCAAGTTTTTGCTCGTCGTCCGGAGCTCTTCCACCAGCGGCGGCAAATCGGCGTTCATCTTCGCCAGCAACTGTTCGGATTCCTCCACCGTCTTCCGGATCTGCACCAGCACCGGAACCAAAAACCCGACCAACACCATGAAGGCCACCGCCACAAGAAGCGCGGCCATTTCCATCACCGTCATAGAGCACCCTCCGTAAGTCGGGAAGCGCGCAACTCCAAAAGCCGCATGGACCGCTCTCTTTTTCTAC
The DNA here is from genome assembly GCA_024331125.1 of Nitrospira sp. GTDB lineage: Bacteria > Nitrospirota > Nitrospiria > Nitrospirales > Nitrospiraceae > Nitrospira_D. The sequence goes on along the minus strand of JANDJI010000002.1, from coordinate 88,600 downwards.
TGAAAATCAGCCCCGGCGTGATCGTTGATTCTTCTATCGCCCGTTTCATCGAATCGGCGGCTTTTTGAGATGCCATTGCGCGGCTTGCTCGTAGGCATGAGCGACCCGAAGGATCGTTTCTTCTTCGAACGCTCGACCGATCACCTGCATCCCGATCGGCAAGCCCGTTCTGCTGAACCCGCAGGGCAGCGCGATCGCCGGAATCCCCGCCAGATTGACCGAGATGGTAAAGACGTCCGACAAGTACATTTGCAACGGGTCTTCGCTTTTTTCCCCCAGCTTGAACGCAGGAGTCGGCGTAGCGGGCGTCACGATCACATCGACTTCTTTGAACGCCGCCTCAAAATCCTGGCGTACCAACGTCCGCACGGCCTGCGCCTTCCCATAGTAAGCGTCGTAATAGCCGGCGCTCAGCACGTAGGTCCCCAGCATGATGCGTCGCTTCACTTCAGGCCCGAATCCCTCTTGCCTCGTCTTCATGTACAAATCCAGCAGATCCTTGGTCTCTTTCGCGCGCAGACCGAACTTGACGCCATCAAAACGAGCCAGGTTGGAACTGGCCTCGGCCGTCGCCAGCACGTAATAGACCGCAACGGCCGCATCCGTTCTGGGAAGCTCGATGTCCTTGATCTCCCCCCCCAGGTTTTTGAGCTCGCCGATGGCGGCGGTGACCGCCTGTTCGACTTCCGGATCAAGTCCCTCCGTAAAAAATTCCCGCGGGACGCCGACCCGCAGTTTCCTGAGATGTTTCTTCACCAAGGCCTTGCCATAGTCGGGAACCGGCACGTCGGCCGACGTGGAATCCATGGGATCGTGGCCGGCGATCACTCCCAGCAACAACGCGGCGTCTCGCACATCCTTCGTGATCGGTCCAATTTGGTCGAGCGACGAGGCGAAGGCCACCAGCCCGTATCGCGACACGCGCCCATAGGTCGGTTTCAAGCCGACGACGCCGCAAAACGCCGCAGGCTGGCGGATCGATCCGCCCGTATCGGAGCCCAGCGCGGCGACACATTCGTCCGCCGCTACCGCGGCCGCGGATCCTCCGCTCGAGCCGCCCGGCACGCACTGAAGATTCCACGGATTCCGGCTGGGGCCGAACGCGGAATGTTCGGTCGAAGACCCCATCGCGAATTCATCCAAGTTTGTTTTGCCGATCAACAGGTATTCCTGCTTGCGCAACCTGGCGATCACGGTGGCGTCGTACGGCGGTACGAAGCGTTGCAGCATGCGCGAGCTGCACGTCGTCGGCACGCCTTCGGTGCAGATATTGTCCTTGATCGCGATCGGCATCCCCATCAAGGGCTCGGTCTTGCGCCATTGTTTCAACCGCCGATCCAATTCCACGGCCTGAGCCATGGCCTGATCCTTCGTCTGATTGACGAAGGCCCTCACTTTCGGCTCCACCTGACCGATCCGCAGGCCGTAGGCATGCACGATCTCGGCGGCGCTCACCTCCCCCGCGGCGAACTTCCGCTGAAGCTCGAACAGAGTCAGTTTATGCAGCGCCATCAGCGTTTATCCTGAATTTGGACAATGCGGTTTTTTTCATCGACTCGCACGATTTTGGGAGCGTGCTTTTTGATCTCTTCGTCGCCGTAGTACTCGTAGCAAAAAATGATGATCTGGTCGCCGACGGCGGCCTTCCTCGCCGTAGGGCCGTTCAAAATGATCTCTCCCTTGCCCCGTGCTCCGTTGATTGCGTAAGTCATGAACCGCTCGCCGTTGTTCAGATTGGAGCATACGATCGCTTCATAGGGCAGAATACCGGCCGCCTCCATCAATTCCTGGTCGATGGTAAGGCTCCCTTCATACTCCAAAAAGGTGCCCGTGACCGTGGCGCGATGAATTTTGGAACGCAACATCTGTCGAAACATTACATCCTCGTCGTTCGTACAATTTCCGCTCAACACATGGCAGTCAACGTTCTTCTATAATTTTGGGCACATGAAACCCGTCTCCTTCGCGATCAGGCGCGTTGGCCAACGCCTGTTCAACGGGCAGGGAGGGACGCACCTCGTCATCCCGAAACACATTGACCTGGCCAATCACCGTGGCCGTCGGTTCCACCCCCGCCGTGTCGTATCGATTCAAGTGTTCGACGTGGCCGAGAATCTGGCTTAACTGTTTGGCGAAGACGTCCTTTTCCTCGTCGGTCAGGTGCAGCCTCGCCAGCAAGGCGACATGTTCGACCTGTTCTCGAGTGATCTTCATCGGCAACCTGCTTTTTGACGACGGTCCGTCCGCTTATTCGACGGTCACGCTCTTGGCCAGGTTCCTCGGCTGATCGACGTCGGCTCCGCGGAGCACGGAAATATGATAGGCCAGCAACTGCAACGGGATCGTAAAGAGAATCGGAGACATCAAGGGATGTACGTCGGGAACGGTCAACACCGCATCGGCGACTTTCCCCAGATCCCGTTCCCCCTCGGCCACGAACGCAATGACCGGCGCACGCCGCGCCTTGACTTCCATCAAATTGCTCACCGTTTTTTCGTACAGGCGGTCCCGCGGCGCCAACACCACCACCGGCATATCCTTGTCAATCAAGGCGATCGGACCATGTTTCATCTCCCCCGCCGCATAACCTTCGGCGTGGATATAGGAAATCTCCTTAAGCTTGAGCGACCCCTCCAGCGCGATCGGGTAATTGATGCCGCGACCTAAAAACAAAAAATTCCGCTTTTTGTAATATCGCTTGGCGATGGCCACGATCTCGGCCTCACGCCCCAACATCCGCTCAACCAGCACCGGAAGCCGAACCAACCGATCAAGCCATGCTTTCCCATCCACCGCGGTCATCACGCCCCGCACGCGGGCGACATGCAAGGCCAACAGATACAACGCCGTCAATTGCGCGGTAAAGGCCTTCGTCGAGGCCACGCCGATCTCCGGCCCGCAATGAGTGTAGAGCACGCCGTCGGATTCGCGGGCCAGCGTGCTGCCCACAACGTTCACGATCGAGACGGCGCGAGCGCCCTTCGCTTTGGCTTCCCTCGCGGCGGCGAGCGTGTCGGCGGTCTCGCCGGATTGCGAGATGGCCAGGAACAAGTCGCGCTTTCCGATCAGCGGATCGCGGTACCGAAACTCGCTGGCGATATCGACGTGCACGGGAACCCGGGCCAAGTCTTCCAAGAGATATTTGCCGACGAGGCCGGCGTGCCACGACGTGCCGCAGGCCACGATCCAGATCCGTTCCACCTCGGCAAAATCCCGAGGCGTCAATCCGATGTCCGGCAAATCGGCTTCGCCGGCCTCGTAGGAATAACGCCCGCGCATCGTATCCAGAATGGTTTGAGGCTGCTCATGGATTTCCTTGAGCATGAAATGAGGATAGCCGCTTTTTTCCGCCGCCGCCGCGTCCCACGTGATGCGCGTCACATTGCGCGCCACGACCCGCCCCTCGACATCCATGACGCGCACGTCGCTTTTGCTGATGATCGCGACGTCTCCTTCGTCCAGGTAGGTCGCGTCCCTCGTGTGAGCCAACATGGCCATGACGTCGGAGGCCACGTACGCCGCGCGCTCCGTGCGGCCCACGATCAGAGGACAGCCGGAACGGGCCGCGATCAGGGTTTCCGGCTCCCGCTCGGACATGACGACCAGCGCATAGCTGCCGCGCACGTCCTTGACGGCCGAGCGAACCGCCTCCGCCAGCGGTTGCCCCTTGGTGAGATATTTATCGATCAGATGCGCGACGACTTCCGTGTCGGTTTCGGATTGAAACGTGTACCCCCCTTGCTCCAACTCCCGCTTCAGTTCCTGATAATTTTCGATGATCCCGTTGTGCACCAACACGCAGCCTTTGGACCGATGAGGATGCGCGTTTTGCTCGGAGGGTTTTCCATGGGTGGCCCAGCGGGTGTGACCGATGCCGATCGTTCCCTTGATCTCCTGTTCCTTGAGCGACTTTTGCAGATTGACCAGCTTGCCGACGCTCCGCCGAACGGCGATCGATCCGCGGTCCATCACGGCGACTCCCGACGAGTCATAGCCGCGATATTCCAACTTCGCCAAACCGTCGATGAGGATCGGCACGGCATCCTGATCGCCGACATACCCGACAATGCCGCACATGACGGTGTCTACCTCCTTCTTCCCTTGGAAGGCGGCGCGGGGTTGATCGTCGTTCCGCCTTCCAAGGCCCCCCGAACCGGGGTGGAATTCCGCTCCACCATGAGACGCCGCTTCATGGCCCAACCGGCTCGATTTTCCTGCGGTGTCCTGGCAATCGCCAGCGCATCGGGAGGCACGTCCTTCGTTACGGTCGTCCCTGCCGCGATCACCGCGCCATCTCCGACGGACACCGGGGCCACCAGTTGCGTATCGCTCCCGATGAACACATGATCCCCGATCGTCGTTTGATATTTATGAACCCCGTCATAGTTGCAGGTGATCGTTCCCGCCCCGATATTGACGCCGCGGCCGATCTTGGCGTCGCCGAGATAGCTCAAATGATTGGCCTTCGCCTCTTCCCCCAATTCCGTTTTTTTCATCTCGACGAAGTTGCCGATTTTGGCCTTTCGGCGCACCAGCGCGCCGGGACGGAGATGCGCGAACGGCCCGATGACCACGTCATCTTCGACCAGCGACTCCCGCAGCACACAATGGTCCAGAATCTCCACGCGATTGCCGACGTGGCAATCGGTCAGCCGGACATGGGACCGCACGATACAGTCTTCTCCGATTTCCGTCTTGCCTTCGATCGTCACATTGGGATGAAGCACCGTGTCTTGCCCGATCAAGACGTCGGCGTCGATCCAGACGGAATCGGGATCCACCATCGTGACGCCGTCCTCGAGCCAACGATCACGGATCCGCCGCCGAATCGTTCGTTCCGCTTCGGCCAGTTGCCGTCTGGTATTGACGCCCAGGCCTTCCTCGGGAACATGCAGCGGCACGGCGACGACCGACCGTCGCTGGGCAACCGCCGCCGCCACGATATCGGTCAGATAATATTCACCTTGGGCGTTGCGCGGTTCCAACCGATCCAGCGCGGGAAAGAGGAAGTCGGCGGACACCACGTAGGTGCCGACGTTGATCTCTTTGATGACGCGTTCCGCCGGCGTCGCGTCCCGGTCCTCGACGATTTTCAGCACCTCGCCCGCGGACGAGGGCGTTCGTTTGTCATCACTTTCTCGCCTGACCACGCGACCGTACCCGCTCGGATCGTCCACCTGCGCCGTCAACATAGTGACGGTCGCCTTTTCCTCGTGATGGACCCGCAACAATTCACGGACGGTCTGCTCCCTTAACAAGGGCGTGTCGCCGTTTAAGATCAGAAACTCCGACAGACCCTTTCCGCCATTGACAAACGCCGACCGGCTTTGAAGCACGGCATGGCCGGTCCCCAATTGCCGCGCCTGCTCCACGAGGACCACCGAATCGCCGCCCGCCCGTCCTTTGACCGCTCCGCCGACAAGCCGCCGAACGTTTTCGGCCTGATGGCCCACGACCACGACGATCCGATGCGCGGCCAGCTTCATGGCCAACTCGACGGCGTAGAGGACCATCGGTCGTCCGGCAACCGGATGGAGCACCTTCACGCGCTTGGATTTCATCCGCGTGCCCAAACCGGCTGCCATCACCACCACTCCCAATCCTTGCCCATACGGTTCGGGACTCGCGCCGCTTGCCGACATTTTCATGACGCCCCTTCGTTCACTCCGTCACCGCTCCGCCGCACACAGCCTCCCCTTTGCTCATCCAACTCATCCGATCGGAACGCCGGTCTCCGGCTGCTTGACCTGGCTCCACTTGAGATCGGCATTATTGGGAGGCGGCGCCAACGAAGTCGAGGGAGAATAGAGCCCGCCCGAGACGATCAGCTTCATCGCCTCTTCGACGGTGATATCCACCGATATGACTTCCCGTTCCGGGACCAGGAGAAAATAGCCGGACGTGGGATTGGGAGACGTCGGCACGTAGACGTGGATCAGCGGCTCTTGACTCAAGGTCGTCGATTCTCCTTTGGTCACGCCGGTCACGAACGCGAAGCAATAGCTGCCGTTTTTGGGAAATTGGATCAGCACCACGCGCCGATAAGACCCCCGATCCGAAAACGACAGGATGTCCATCATGGACTTCAGCGTCGAATAAATGCCTCGGACCAACGGCAGACGATTCAACCAATCTTCCCAAATGGTCACCACCGCCCGTCCCATGAAATTCGCCGTGAACAGGCCGACGGAAAAAATCAAAATCACGAGCATGATGATGCCCAGTCCCGGCACATAATGACTGGGAGCGAGACTCGCGACCGTGTCGCCCAAGATGCCGTCCACCGTGACGAAGAGGGTCTTGAGGATCAAGATGGTCCCCCAGATGGGGATCACGACCAGAAGGCCGGTCAAAAAATACCGTTTTAATGCGGTCTTCACCATGGGGACGAGCCTGCACTTTCGCTTCGATAGAACGGCAGTTCATCATACAGAGTTCTTCACAGGGGCCGCAAGTCTTTCATGCGAATTTCAACGGGTTAGCCGTTCTTCCTCGTCGTCGATCCGCACAAGAAATGCCCTCTCGGCCTCACCCCCGAAAGTCATTGCTTGCCCGCCGGCCCTGCCCTCCTGACAAGACCGCGCCCGGCTCGACTCCACCTTGCCTATTCATCAATCCTTGGCATAGGATCCCTTGCCGTTGCTTCACCGAGGAACTGATTTGCGAGTCATCTCACGACGCCCCAAAGGCTTTTTCATTACGCTGGAAGGAGGGGAAGGAAGCGGAAAGACCACACAGGCCCTCCGTTTATCACAGTCCCTGGCTGCCAAAGGATACGACGTGTTGCTCACAAGAGAACCCGGAGGGACGGTCATCGCCGAGCAGTTGCGGAACCTGCTGTTGCGGACGGACTCCACCGAACCCCTTGCCCCGGAAACGGAAGCCCTGTTGATTCTGGCCGCCCGCCGCCAACACGTCGATCACGTCATCCGGCCTGCTCTCAAACGGGGGGCCGTCGTCATCTGCGACCGTTTTTCGGATTCCACGTTGGCCTATCAAGGGTACGGGCGAGGGCTGGACCTTAAAATCTTGAGGCGAATGAACGACTGGACAACGGACCATCTCTCGCCCCATCTGACTCTCTTATTCGACCTTCCGGTCGCAATGGGATTGCGCCGGCGGCGCGGATCCCACGCCGCCGATAATCGCCTCGACCGGGAAACCAGGACATTTCACGCCAGAGTCCACACCGGCTTTCGCGCGTCGGCGAAGCGGGAGCCGCGCCGCATTGTCATAGTCGACGCGCGGCCGTCCCCCGACATGATCGCGGCTCAGGTGGAAACGTTGGTCCTCGCCAAACTGCGCCGGTCTCATTTCAAGAAAGATCGGAAGAGATAACCCATGCCGTTTCGCGACATCGTCGGCCATGAACGGTCCATCGCAGCGATCAAGTCGGCGCTGGGCCACGGCCGCCTGGCTCACGCGTATCTGTTCCACGGCGAAGCCCATATCGGTAAATTCCTGAGCGCCGTCCGTCTCGCGCAGGCCTTAAACTGTGAAGATCCTGATTCGATGAAGAACCTGGACAGTTGCGGCGTCTGCCGTTCATGTCTTCAGATCGCCGCGCGGACCCATCCCGATTACGCCGTGATCGAACCAGACCGCGAACCGGCCGTCCCGCAGATCAAGATCGAGCAAATTCGCGAGATCGAACAGCAGTTGATCTACCGGCCGCTGATCGGCGAAAAAAAAATCTGCATCATCGACGACGCCGACCGCCTCACGATCGGAGCGGCCAACGCGCTGCTCAAAACGCTGGAGGAGCCGCCGCCGTACGGCCTCTTCATCCTCGTCTCCAGCCGGCCCATGGCGCTGCCGGCGACGATCCGCTCGCGCTGTCAGTCGTTACGGTTCCTGCCGCCGACCTCCGCCCAAGTGGAAGCCGCCTTGATCCTGGAACGGCGACTGCCTCCCGCCGATGCGCGATTCCTGGCACTGTGCTGCGACGGCCGCATCGGGGAAGCCCTGGCGCAGGACCTCGACGTTTTGCGCGCCGAACAGCGCGCGTGTCTTTCCCTTGTCGACCCGTCAACGCTTGGTTCGATCACCGCCATCCTTTCAGCCGCCGAAACATTGGCCAAGGACGGACGAGGCGGCGACGTCTTGAACTGGCTCGGCCGCTGGATTCGGGATTTGATCGTCGTGCTCGTCGGAGGAGACCCTGAGCATCTCCTCCATCGCGACCGCCTCGACACGCTCACACACTATGCGAAACAGGCCGATCTCGACGTGTTGCTGGAGATCTCGGCCGAGATCGACCGAATCGAACAGCAGGCGGCCCGCCATCCGAACATGCAGATGGCGTTGGAAACGGTCCTTGTGCGGCTGCGCGACGCACTCGGCCCCTCTCGCCCGCCCGCCCCCGTCTCGTCTATGTCCCGCTCCTAGCATCCTCGGCGCCAACCTGGTATCTTCCCTCCCACGATGAGCGAGCCGAACACGTTCTACGTCACCACACCGATCTATTACGTCAACGACATACCCCACATCGGCCATGCCTATACCACCATCGCGGCGGACGTGCTTGCCCGCTACTGGCGGCTCAGAGGCCGGGACGTCTTGTTCCTGACGGGCCTGGATGAACATGGGCAAAAGGTCCAACAGGCCGCCGCCAAGGCCGGGATCGATCCGCAGGCCCATTGCGACGCACTCGCGCCGCAGTTCCAATCCCTCTGGCGCCGATTGAACATTTCCAACGACGCGTTCATCCGCACGACCGACCGGCAACACAAGCAGGTCGTCCAGCGATGCTTGCAACAGCTTTTCGACAAGCACTTGATTTACAAGTCCGACTATTCCGGCTGGTACTGCACTTTCGATGAACGGTTCTGGACCGAAAAGGACGTGGCCGACGGACTCTGCCCCGACTGCCGCCGTCCGGTCGAACGGCTGAGCGAACACAATTACTTCTTCAAGATGGGGCAGTACCAAGCACGGCTGTTGCGGCATATTCAGGAACATCCGGAGTTCATTCGTCCTGAATCGCGGCGCAACGAGGTGTTGGGGTTTCTGACGACTCAAACGCTGGGCGACCTGTCGATTTCCAGACCCAAGACCAGACTTTCGTGGGGCATCGAATTGCCCTTCGATAAAGACTATGTCACCTATGTCTGGTTCGATGCGCTGGTGAACTATGTTTCGGCGTTGGAATACCTCCCGCCGGACAATCCGGCCGGCCGCCGCTTCTGGCCGGCCGATATCCACTTGGTCGGGAAAGACATTCTGACGACTCACGCCGTGTACTGGTCCACGATGTTGATGGCCCTGGACTTGCCTTTGCCGCAAACCATCTTCGCGCACGGTTGGTGGACGGTGGACGGCGAAAAAATGTCCAAGAGCCGCGGCAACGTGGTCGATCCCAACAAAATGGTGGATCAATTCGGCGCCGATGCGTTTCGGTATTTCCTGCTGAGGGAAGTGCCGTTCGGCCAGGACGGAGACTTCTCCCATACCGGCATGATCGCTCGCATCAACAGCGAACTGGCCGGCGGCCTCGGAAATCTCGTCAGCCGCAGCCTCACGATGATCGACCGGTTCGCCGGAGGGATCGTCCCGCCTCACGATCCTTCGATGGACACTCCGCTCGAACACAATTTGATGCAACGAACGGGAGAGTTACTGGCCGACGCCGACAAGCACGTCGAACAGCTTCGGTTCAGCCGAGCCTTGGAATCGATCGGAGAAATCATCCAGCTCTGCGACCAGTACATCGACAAAACAGCCCCCTGGGCCCTGGCCAAAAAGCCGGAACAACGACCGTACCTGAACAATTGCCTCTATCATCTCGCCCATACCCTGGGCTTGCTGATCAGGCCTCTCTGCTCGTTCATGCCATCGGCCATCACCACCATGGCCCGGCAACTGGGTATGGACCCCCAAACGAGTCAAGGGGCACTTTCGTGGAAAGATCCGTCCCTGCTTCCCGGCACCAAGATCCAGAAAGCCGGACCGCTGTTTCCCCGGATCGAAACGACGACATTACAAGGAGACAAACCAGTGAGCGACGTTTCTGCAACGCCCCAACCGGCAGCACCTCCGCCATCAGCAACGACCACGCCGACGCCACCGGCACCCGCAGCTTCCCCTCAAATCACGATCGACGAGTTCTCGAAGATTCAACTCAAGACGGCGACCGTGTTGCGCGCCGAGCGGGTGCCGAAGTCGGAGAAGCTCATCAAACTGCAAGTCGATCTGGGCCACGAACGGCGCCAGATCGTGGCCGGTATCGGGAAGAAGTACGAGCCGACCGACCTGGTCGGCAAAACCATCGTCATCGTGGCCAACTTGAAGCCGGCCAAATTGATGGGGATCGAATCGCAGGGTATGGTCCTGGCGGCCGGCGACACGGACGTCCAGGGGCTGGTCACCGTGCTCGAACCGGTCGCCCCCGGCACCAAGGTGAAATGACCGGCCCCCTGTTTCGATTCTGTCTGGCTCTATTCTTCATTGCACACAGCGCCGTTCTTTGTCTTGCCGATCCGATCATCCAAGAGATGGCGGATTTGCGCCTCAATGAGCCCAAACCGACCACTGTGCTGGTGCGAGTTGTCGCCCACGGCTCGATGGTGCTGGGGAAGGAAGTCGGCGGCGCCCGCATCACGATCACCGACGTCGCAACCGGCCGTCTCCTCGCGACCGGCCTGCAACAGGGCGAGGCGGGGGACCAGAACCAGATCATGCGGACTCCCCGCCTGTTGGAAGAACCGATCTACAGCACCAAATCCTCGGCTTGCTTTACGACGGCCTTGGATCTTCTCCATCCCACTCAAGTGGATATCACCGCCGAGGGGCCATTGTCCTATCCGGCGGCGATGCAGCGGGTCAGCAAGCGGGTCTGGCTCATTCCCGGCCAGGATATGACCGGCGACGGCATCGTGCTGACCCTTTACGGCTACATCGTGCAGATCGAACAACCCAAGCCGAATGAGCCGCTCGTCGCGCGCGAAGACCTCACCCTGCGGGCCTCGATCCGCACCTTGTCGGGATCATGGGTCCGGCCGCACGGCGATTGGGACTCGCGCAAACTTGAAATCTACGGTGAGATCCTGATCGGCGACCGGGTGATCGAGCGGCTGCAACTGTTCTACAGCGGCAGAAACGCCGAGTTCGAAGCGCCGTTTTTCGTCCCTCGCCACACCGACGCTCCTGACGGCATGACGGTGCGCGTCATCGCCGCCGATCGATCCGGCGGGAATTTCGGCGTGGGTCTCGCCAAGTATCCCATCCTCAGCGAACGATTGACCACCAACACCCGCTGACGATCCCGCGCACATCTCCATCCGCTTCTCTCTCCGATCCATCCAATCGATCCGATCGGTCAAATCGACCAGATGCCGATCGATCCAGACGAAGGCTTGCTCCCTCCTCCGGAGCGTGCGAGACTGTACCATGACCGTCCCCCCTTCATTTGAACATTTGCGTACCCGCCTCTATTTAGCCCTTGCGCTGAACGGCTTCATCATCGTGGCCGAGTTCATCGGCGGCTGGCTGCTGAACAGTATCGGCCTCATGAGCGACGCCGGGCACAATTTCGTCGATCAAGGCGCGCTGTTCCTGGCCCTCTACGCACACCTTATCGCCACACAGCCGCCCAACGAGAACAAAACCTTCGGTTATCATCGCGCCGGCGTCATCGCCGCGTTCCTCAACTCGTTCATTCTGCTGCTGACGGCCCTGGGCATCGCGCTCTTCGCCGTCAAACGATTGTGGCACCCGGTGTCCGTCGATGGCGGCTGGATCATGGGGATCGCCGCCGCGAGCTTCGCGGCCAATCTCGGCATCGCCCTGCTGCTTCAGCGAGGCGCACGGGACGACCTGAACATCCGGGGCGCCTTTTGGCACATGTTGGCCGACGCCTGGGTCTCGCTCGGCGTGGTCGTGAGCGGCGGCCTGATCCTATTGACGGGTTGGTCTGCGCTCGATCCGCTGATCAGTCTGGTCGTCGTCATCGTCATCGTGAAAGGGGCCTGGCCGATTTTCAAGGAATCATGGGAGGTGCTGCTTGAGTCCACGCCGCCCAGCGTCAGCCCTTCCGCGATTGCCGCGACGATCGAATCGATTCCCGGCGTCAAGAACGTCCATGATCTCCACGTCTGGGCGGTGGAGCCGCGACTGATCATGTTGACCTGTCACGTGCAGGTCGACGGCGACGATACGGTGTTGACCAACGGTCTGTTGCAGTCGATCCGCGCGCGGGTCGCGTCGGACTTCGGCATCCGCCATCTCACCGTCCAACTGGAGACCCAGTGTTGCCATTCGGAGGCCGTCCATTGCGACCTTCGCCGACTGGCCGACCATCATCAGCCGGCCGAGTTGCTCTCCCATCGTCATTGAGGACCGTTCGTGAGCACTGGTCGAACGTTTCAACTCCGTCCATGGATTTCATCCATCAACCGGGCGACCTCCGACGGGAGAGCCCATGCCCTCCCATCGGAAACGCCCCGAGCTTTGTGTATCAGCCCGTCATCTGGTTCTGAGATAGGCGTCGCGAGCGGCGACGCCCCGATCCGTGTGATCCGTGAACAAGCCGTCGATCCCGATTCTCAAGAACAGGAGCATTTCTCCCGCTCCTTCGCCCAACGCCGTGGGATCGCCGGATGATCGGAGGTTCATCGGAAGAAAGGCGTTCTCGGAACGAAACGTATAGGGATGAACCACCAGCCCCACGGCATGGGCATCCTGGACGAATCGCGTGACACAAGAAGGATCGAGATTGCCGGACGAATCGAGGGGGATGATGAACCGTTTTTCCGGACCGACCCCTTGGGCGTAGGCGGCGATCTGAGCCAGCCCGGCCGGGGTCGCCATCTGCTCGTAGGTCAACGTTCCTCCTCCCGCTTCCACGTCATAGGGTTTGCCCTCGATCCACAAAAGTTGCACCAGCGGAATCCTTGTCATCCTGCTGAGCTTGCGAAGATTGTTGATTTCGAACGACTGGATAAAGACCCGCTGATTTCGCCCTTCATAGCCGTTTTTGCGCAGGATCTTGACCAGCGGCTCTTCGAACGGCAGCCCCGATCGTTCGAAATAGGTGGGGTGTTTAGTTTCGATATAGATGCCGATCCGGCGATTCAAGAGCTTCTCATAGGCCTGGACCAGGTCGATGATCTCTTGCAATGTCGGAATCTCGAACTGACCGTCGAACCGGGTATTGGCCGGCCTCGTGCTCGGAATCCGTTCAACGGCGCGGAGTGTCTTAATCTCCCCCAACGTGAAATCCTCGCTGAACCACCCGGTGACTCCGGCGCCGTCCACGGTCTTCGTGGTCTTGCGTCCGGCAAATTCCGGCCTGCGCGACACGTCCGTAGTGAGATCCAGCACATTGTCATGACGGGCGATCAAATGCCCGTCCTTGGTCATGACAAGATCGGGCTCGACAAAATCCGCTCCTTGCAGAATCGACATCGCGTAGGCAGCCAACGTGTGCTCGGGAACGTAGCCGCTCGCCCCTCGATGCGCGATCACAATGGGCGTCTGTTGGCGATCAAACACCCACCGTTCCCCCCGTTCAGCCGCCACGTTTCCTCCGTCGATCATGGTCAGCCCCACAATAGCCATGATCGAGAACGCCATTGTACTCAAGACCCTTCGCATCTCGCCCTCCTTTTGGTTGAACCGGTGAACGTATTGACGCCGCCCATGCGGCGATTTGCGAATTCAGGATGGGCTCAGTCTTTTTCCCGGTGATCAGAAAACAATCAGAACGGCGTAACGTTCAAACCGGGCCCAAACTCGGCGGCGGATGACATTCTTTCGGTTGCTGTCCGATGGCTGTAGAATGGAGACGGACAAGCAAAGAGGACTATGCGTTCGGCTCCCGTTCCCTTTTACATGCTCTGCGGCTCGCTCGGCGCGGGGAAAACGACGCTCCTGATGCGCCTGCTGGAATACTGGAAGGCGCAAGGGCGAAAAACCGGCGTCCTCATGAACGAGGCGGGAGAAATCAGCATCGACGGCCCGCGCGCCGGCACCCTGGCCGAGCAGGTGATGAACCTGGCAGGCGGCTGTGTCTGTTGCGACACCAAGGAAGATCTCTCCTGGGGCATCGCCGAGCTGGTGCGCTCATATGGATCGGACGTGTTGATCCTCGAATGTTCAGGGCTTGCCGATCCGTCGGAAGTGATCGATGCGGTCACTGACCTCTATACGGCGCGGTTGGCTTCCCTTGAACGGGTGATCGCGCTGCTTCATCCGGTCTCGACGGAATCCAGCCACTCCGCCGCCTACGTCGCGACCCAGGCCATCCGGTGCGCGGATGAGCTGATCCTCAACAAACAAGACCTGTATGTGCCTGGTCACTGGGAGCAATTTCGTGCAGCGATCATCGAACAGAACCCCTATGCGCGTCTTTGGGAAACGTCCCACGCGAGGCTCGACGTCTCGGAACTGCTCGACGCCCCCCCTTCCCTTGGTTCCCGCCTTTCCACCGGGCACCACGCCATCACGAACGTCTTGTTCGACGCTGCTCGTCCCGCCTCCGTTCAACGCGCGGCCTACCATCCCATCGCCACCACCGTCCGGCTGGCCGGTCCATTGAACAAAGAACGGTTCCAGGCTTGGCTCCAGGATCTTCCCAAGGAACTTGAGCGGGCCAAGGGTTTCTTCCGATTCTCCGGGAAGCCGGAATTGCAGGAGTTTCAGTACGCGCCGCCGGGCGAGCCGACGATCGCCCCCATCATGTTGCTGGACGAGCCCGATCCGGCGATCGTCTTGATCGGCCGAGGATATGACGTCGAAGCCCTGACGAGCCGCTTGCGCGACTGCGTGGAGACCGCTTCCGTATGATGGGCCCGCCGCTGGACTCGGAAGGCCTATGCCGTTTGCGAACGGAAGCGACCGATGAAGGGTGAATCGGTGAGAGCGGCCCGATCGTCATCAAGAGCGCACGCCGGACGTCTTCGGAACCGGCCTCTTTCGAAAAGCCGGCCACTGCAATAAAAGCCAGGCGAATCCTGCGCCGATCGCTCCCCCGATCAACCAGCCGCCGAGCACGTCCGTGACATAATGGGCCCCCACATAGACGCGGGCGAACCCGACCAATACGACAAGCGGCCAACAGACCCAGCCGGCTTTTGGGTACAGAACCTGAATAAAGGCGGCGGCCGCGGCAGTGTTGACGGCGTGATTCGACGGGAAACTGAACAGGCCTCCGCAGCCGCCCGGCTCAACGCTGATCGCTTGGTTCAGCGCCCGGCAGGGCCTCACCCGTTCAAACACCCACTTTAACTGCCCTCCGAGAAAATCGGCCAGGCCGACCGACGCCGCCAACAGAGGCCCGCCATAGAAGGCTTCCCGCCGGTAGGCCCAGATCCACCAGACAATCGCGCAAGCGGCCGGAAGATACAGAGTGCTGCGGTTGACGATCAGGAGGAAAAACCGATCGGCCAGGGCCGATTGCCCGGCCAAGCCGTTGATGGCATAAAACAGGGTCTCATCCAGACTCATCGACAGGACGATACGGGCGTCATCCACCATTCGTCAAGCATCAGGCCTCGTCCGTCGATCACCAATCCATCCATTCAGGAATCTTCACCTGTCCGTTTGTTCCACCAACGATGCGCTGCAAGACGCTCTTTCTTTATCGAGTCCTAAAGTGAATGCGCACGGTCAGTTCGCCGTCCACGGGATCGTCGCCGTTGAGTTGCGGATCGAATCTCCACCTTCCAAGGGCATCGACCCCGGCGCGGGTCAGTTCTCGATGTTTGCAGGGTTCCAAGACCACGACGGTCACCTTGGCCTCTTTCGACACGAGCAACCGGGCTTTCATCCAATCGTCCAGCTCTTTCCCTTGAAGAGACGGCGGGATATCAGGCCACGGCGTGAAGAGAGCCACCGGGCCCAACTGCCGGTCCTTGTTCAACGGCAGTCCATGGACGTGAACTTCCGGCAGCTCCAGCACATCCTCGGCATGGTCGCTTTCATGCGTGGCCGCGTCGCCGGCTGCCGCCAACGCGGCAGCCGAACTCATCAACAGCGGCCAAGCGACAACGACCAGAGTCACGCCCAGACCGATCGGGTGGAAGACATTCGCCAAACGGTTCATTGACGGCCTTTCGTTCATATCAGAAAAACCACTGCCCACGAAAGAAGAACGATCGCGGCATGCCGGCGTGCGACACGCCCAGTCCGATGCTCCCTTCGCCGAAATTGATAAAGTACTGCTGGTCTAACACGTTGACGACGTCAAACGCCAATAACATCTTTTGCCCGTGCCACGGCAAGGGCACGATATGGGAAATCGACAAATTGTAAATCGTGTAGGAAGGACTGTGGGTGGAGTTGGTCTTGGCTCCTTCTTCCGCCGTCCTCAATCCGGATGCGAACAACATCTGGCCGGTCAACGTCGTACGATCCAGCAGCCTATAACTCACAACAGCCGAACTGGTCAGGATCTGCATATGGTCGCAGAAGATGCCGCCCGGCGAATTGATGTCGGCGATTTCCTCGCCGTGCAGGAGAAAATGCCCCGATTGCAATCCATACCCCTTGCATTGTCCCCATGCGATATTCCCGCGGACCGTCAGGTTGTCCATCAGCCACAGTTTGAGCGCCGCGTCGGCTCCCCGGCTCCATCCCCGCTCAAAGGCAAAAAAGTTGAGCAACGGCGTGGTCCCGAACTGCCCGGCATCCGAGAGATAGTTGGCCAGTTTGTAATAGCCCGTGAGTTGCAACGTCGCCCAATCCCCTAACGCATGCACACTGCCGATTTGAAAATAATGGGCTCGCTCGGCTCGGGGAGGATTGTTCGTCGTATCTTCCGGCTCCGCCGTCGTGCCGATCGTATTCAGCTTGGCGAACGAGATGGCCTCCAAATTGGGCGGCGTGAACAGCCTGCCATAGAACGCATGGAACGCATGGAACGGGTTGTATCGGTACGTCACGCCGATTCGCGGGCTCACCTGTCCCTCGTGACGGAGATACTGCACCGTATCGGCCCGCACACCGACGTTGAACGTCCAATGGTCGTTCGGCGTCCACTGGTCCTGAATCCAAAACTCCTGCCGCCAGCCGATCAATCGGTTGTCGGCGTTGAGATTCACCAGGTCTGTCAGCCCACTGTCGAACGCCGTCAGCCGCGTCTTGTTGATCGCCTGGGTGCGATCGACCTGGAAGCCCGCCTTGATCAAGTGCTCCTTGCTGTGGACGTAGGTATAGTCCAGCCGGACACCTCCTGAATAGGCGGTTCGATCCTGGCTCCCGGCCGAAAACGGCTCCGTCTCATCCGGCACGTAGGCCAGCACGTTGAACGGATCGGTGCGAAACGTCGCCCTCGTGTGGCGGAAGTATCCGGCCAAACTGAAAAAGTTTCGGGTATTGATATCGTGCCGCCACACAAGATGGCCGTATTGATTGTTTTCCTTTTGATTCTCATCGATCATTTCCGAGGGAACCGGCGAAAACCCGCCCGGCAACAGACCGTTGAGCGTCCCCATGATCACCGGATTCGGCTCCTGTCCAGGCGACGTCGGAATTTGATACTTGGCGATGGAGTTGAGAAACAGCAGTGTGAAATTGTCTCGGTTACTCATCTGATAGTCGCCGCGGAACATCGTTTGATTGCGCTCGCTTTGACCGTGATAGGTTGGGCGTCCGAGCGTCGGCGGCTCGATGCCACGGTTCGTCGCCGTATGACTGTTCAGAAAATAATAGCGGAACTTCTCGCCGACCGCGCCGCCGTATTCGAAGGAAGGGTTGATCGTGTTGTTCGAGCCGCCGAACATTTGGATCGATCCGAACCCCGGTTTCGTGCCGCTCTTGGTGGTGATGTCGATCAGCGCCGCCGTCTTGTTCCCGACGTTGGCCTCCATCCCGCCCAAGACGATGTCGGCCCGTTCCCAGGCTCGAGGCGTAATCACGTCCGAAAAGGTGGACGACACCGTGTCAGGAATCGGCACACCGTCGATTCGGATTTGGAGGTTCGCATGGTCCTGCCTGATATGGACCTGCTTGAGCGATCCATAGACCGCGCCGGGAATCGTCAACAGGACGTCGTGGAACTCGTTATTGTTCCCCCTCGGCAGCGTTTCGATTTCTTTTCGGCTGAGGGAATAGGTTTCGCTGGACGCTGTCGTCGAGAGCGGCGGGAGTGGTGAGACCACCTCCAGAGCAATTTCCTTCGTCTGCGACAACGTGAGCGTGACGGACTTGGACGACTCCTCTTCCAAGGTGAGCACCACATATTCGCTTCGATAGGTCTCCTGCACCGCGCTGATCGAGTAGGTGCCCTTGTCGGCCACCGCGATCTTGAATTCTCCCGCATCATTCGAGACGCCGGAAGCCACGACGTCGCCCTCTTGATTTTTCACCTCAATGACGGCCTGCGGCACGCGCCGAAGGTCTTGGTTTTGAACGACCCCGCTGATCGTTCTTCGATTATCGGCACTTCTCCCGGTATCACTTCCGGTATCTTCTCCCCACGCCGTTCCCGCGACCATCGCGAGCATGACAATCAGCCCGGCACATGACACCCTTCTTCCTGCAACGACCATGGCCCCTCCTCGCTCTTACGCATAAGACGGTGACAAGCAAAATGACGGAGGATGGACGGCTTGAGCAGCCCAAGGCCTTTCCACCCACCGTGACGCGATTGATGTGAGTCAGTGCTTGTCTAGAGACACGGCGGAGCGCGGGAGGGACCGACGAGCGAGAGCGTCGCCGAGAGCAGAGCGTCTTCCGCCGTGCTTACCGGCAACCAAACCAGATCACCGGGAGTCAGGCGCGGCAGATCACAATCGATCGAACCGGCGATGTGATCGTCAACCCATTGGCAGATGTCGTAGGCCGAATGTTCGTGGCCGTCGGTATCCGCGGCGGCCAACGCATGGTGGACGTCTTGCGCGACGGCAAACGGCGCAAGGGCCAGCAGAAGTGCCATCAGAAAGGCTGAAAGGCCGGCTTGGAACTTTGTGGACCATCGTGGCTCGATCATGGGGCATAGCGGGTACCATAACCTGACAGAGCCTGTCAAATCGGTTGGACATGGCAGTGATTTTATTGATTCATCAACATGTTACAAACTCCCTTCTGGACTTTTCCCCAACATTTCCTATACTCTACGGCATCGAGACCATTTTTCCTGAAAGGACCGCCGTGAACAGGCCCATTGACAATCAACATGTCATCGAGATCAAGGCGCTGCCTTCGCCCCGTACGATTAAAACCAGACTTCCCATCACGGACCACGCAGCCAAACTGGTCGTCGAAACCCGCGAAGCCGTCAGAAAGATCCTTCACGGGCAAGATCGTGATCGCCTCGTCATCATCGTCGGACCGTGCTCGATCCATGATCCCGATGCCGCGCTCGACTACGCGCAGAAACTGAAGCCGGTCGCCGACGCCCTGCGCGACCGGTTTCTGATCATCATGCGAACCTATTTTGAGAAACCTCGGACCACCGTCGGCTGGAAAGGCTTGATCAACGACCCCCATTTGGACGGCACCTGTGATATCGCGCGCGGGATGGAGCTGGCCCGGACGATCCTGCTTCGAATCA
Organism: Nitrospira sp.; assembly: GCA_024331125.1. Taxonomy (GTDB): domain Bacteria; phylum Nitrospirota; class Nitrospiria; order Nitrospirales; family Nitrospiraceae; genus Nitrospira_D. The sequence continues at coordinate 69,108 of JANDJI010000002.1, read as the reverse complement.
ACCAGCTCGGCCTGCCTTGCGCAACGGAGCTGCTGGATCCGGTCACGCCCCAATACACCGCCGATCTGATCAGTTGGACGGCGATCGGCGCGCGTACCACCGAAAGCCAGATTCATCGCGAGATGGCCAGCGGTCTCTCCATGCCCGTCGGATTCAAAAACGGCACCGAGGGCAATCTCCAGGTCGCCGTCAACGCCATGATCTCGGCGCGAGCCCCGCATCACTTCGTCGGCATCAACGCCGACGGCCAAACTTCCATCATCAAAACCATGGGCAACCCGGATCGACACATCGTCCTCCGCGGGGGAGGAGGAAAAAGCAACTACGACGCCGAGCACGTCGCCAAGGCCGAGACGGCCGTGGCGGGCGAACACATCGCCCGCCCCATCATGATCGATTGCTCGCACGACAATTCGAGCAAAGACCACCGCCGCCAAGGCACCGTGGCCCGCGAAGTCCTCCGTCAGTTCCGCGAGGGCCGCCAGTCGATCATGGGGCTCATGCTGGAGAGCAATCTCCACCCCGGGAAGCAAACGTGGAAAGAGGGGGTTCCGCTCGCGTACGGCGTCTCGATCACCGACGCCTGTCTCGGATGGGACGAAACGAAGTCTCTCTTGGACGAGCTGGCCGAATCGCTGACCGTCAAACCGGCCTAAAAAGCCGGCGGGCAGCCATCAACACACCGGCCCTTGCTCCGACAAAAAAGGGCGCGATCTGCTCTCTTCTCGACACATCACCGTCGATCGTCATCAGTGGGGACGGTATCAGAGTTCTCTCCCTGTTGAATCGCCGCGATGATCCCGTCCCGCCGCGCCAGGGCCACCTCCCACCCCGGTCGCTCGCTGATCGCCTCTTCGTAATGCCGCAGGGCCAGATGAAAATTTCCCGACGCCTCTTCGAACAACCCGCGATGATAGGCAACCCGCCAGACCGGCGCGCCGAGATTGGCGGCGATCGTCAGTTGCCGTTTCGCCTCCGGCAGTTTGTCCGCAAGAAAGAGCGCGCCGGCGTAAACTTCCCGCAGGTCGGCATCTTCGGGAGACAATTTCACCTGCTCCGCCAAAAATCTGATCGCAAATGGAACGTTGCCCTCTTCCAGCGCGATCCGGCCACGGAGCACGGCGGCGGGGCCGTGCGCTTTCTGGAGACTGAAGAGCGCATCCAGATATTGTTGGGCCAGCGCAAACTGGCGATCCTCGTACGCGAGAATCGCCGACGCCATGAATCCCGGCGCATAGGTCGGACAGGTCTGGGCCACCCGCTCCACATCCCGGCGTAATTCCTCGCACGGGAATCGTCCCTCCTCCAACGAGCCGCACCCGCCCGGCTTCGCGCGGGCCTCGCGCCACTGTTCCCATACCGGCAACAATTGACGGTCGGGCAACAGACACTCGTTGTACACATGCCGACTTTGATACGAGCAGGCGCCGAGGCCGAGACCCAGCACCGCCGCCAGGGCGACCCCGACGCCCCTTCGGCATGTCGACGGAATCCAACCGGAACTCATATCCCGTTTCATGGTAAAGGCGATCCTCGAAGCGTGGAAAGGTTGAGAACCTTGACCAGTTGATACAACGCGGGCCCCAATGTCGTAATGAAAACGGAGGGCAAAAAACACAACACCAGCGGAAACACCAGTTTGACCGGCAACGCCTGAGCCGCGAGCAGCACCCGCTCACGTCGCGCATTCCGCAAATCCCCGGCCTGATAACGCAAGGTTTCGGCCAGACCGGCGCCGACTTGCTCCGCATGGATCAGGGCCGACACGAACGTCGAGACGGAAGGAACGTCCAGGCGCCACGCCAGGCGGCGCAACGCTTGGACTCGTCCGACGCCGACTTGCAATTCGGCCTGAAAGGTGCGCAACTCTGCCGCAAGGGTTCGGGGGCGCGGCTGAGCGTGGAGCACCTTGGCAAGCGCGGCGTCGAATCCCAGCCCTCCTTCCGCCAGCGACGCCAGCAGTTCCAGCAACAGCGGAAGATCTTCTTCCGCTTCCCGCACCCGACGACGCCGGGCGGCCCGAACGACCAGAACCGGCGCCAGCGCGACGTTGGCCAGGAGAATCCAGGGCGCAGCCTCCGCAATGGAGGCCAATCCCTCGCCGAGTCCTCCGGGAATATAGGCGAACCCTTGCGCCATAAGATCGACGAGCCCGAACCGGCTTGCCGCCGTCGCGCCGACGGCCCCCATGCCAAGACAGGATGCCGTCGCGCCGATGAACAAAAGCGGAGCCGACGACGCGCGAAAACCGGCGAGATACAGCCACCTGGCCAATCGACCGGCGGGATCCGTGGAATCGACGCCCAGGGGACCTTCTCGCCGCCTCTCGGCCGTTCGCATTCGATCAAGCGTACGATACCGCAACGCCCAGGAGACCGCCGCCCACGCCGCTACGGCGGTCACCAACCCCAACACGACCAAGAACGTCGTCGTCATCTCAGCCTCAGTAGCGAATCCGACTAAGCTGCCGCACCCACAAGATCCCCACCGCCTGCAACAGCATGGTACCCGCCGTCAGATACCGGCCAAGATCGCTCGTCAAAAACACGACGAACGAGGCGGGATTCGCCCGCCACATGATCCAGGCCAACCCGTATGAAATTCCCATCATCGCCATTACCGAGACATTGGCTTCCACCGCCTGCGCCCGCACTCGGCGGGAGACTTCGATCCGATCCCGAACGGTTCGACCGACCGCCGCGAGCGAACCGGCCACGCGTCCGCCTCCGGCCCATTGAGCGGAGAGCGTCAGGGAGAACAACTGGACGCTCTCCAGAGGAATCTGCCGGGACAGGTCGCGGAAGGCGACGGGCGCGTCCTCGCCGAGCCGAAGACGGGCCACCAGGTCCTCCAGGTACGGCCGCAGAGGAGCCTTCGACTCCTGCATGGCCGTTTCGATCGCCTTGGGCAAGGCCATCCCCACCCGCAGCGCGCCGACCAATCCGTCGATGACGTCCGTGAGCTGAGTCTCCAACAAAAGGACGCGCTTGGAGGCCACGATGGACTCGGCGATCATACCCGCCACGCCGACGATCGCCGCCGCGGCCAGCGCAAAGGGAATCGGCCAGTTGAGCCCTCCCCAACTTCCCGTCGCGGTCATGACGGCGACGGCGAGCGGCATCCATCGGTATCGAGGGGGAAACGTTGAGACCGTCCGGCCTTGAGCCGCCGAACGGGGAGCGGACGCCACCAGCAGCCGCGCGACACGGCGGCGGCGTTCCGCCACCCACAACCAGATCGCCACGGCCGCGCCCCCGAGCGGCAGGATGACCAGCGCCACGCTACTCCACATGATGATCGCTCCTCGGATGGAACAGGCCGAGAGGAATTGAAACGCCGCGCCGGCGCCACCCCTCGACGAACCGCGGCACGATGCCCGTCGCGGAGAACTCGCCCCGCAGCCGGCGGCCTTCCATCCCCAGCCGGCGAAACGCGAAGATATCCTGCAAGAGCGGGACGGCGCCTTCCATGCCGGTTATCTCCGTCACGCGCTCGATGCGACGCACCCCGTCTTCATATCGCCGGATGTGCACCAACAACTGAATCGCCGACACGATCTGTTCCCGAATCGCCCTCGACGGGAGTTCCTCGCCGGCCATAAGCACCATCGTTTCGAGGCGTGAGAGGGCGTCGCGCGGCGAATTGGCGTGAATGGTGCTCATGCCGCCGTCATGGCCCGTGTTCATGGCCTGCAACATATCCAGCGCCTCCGGCCCTCGAACCTCGCCGACGATGATCCGATCGGGACGCATGCGCAGCGAGTTGATGACGAGATCGCGCTGGGTGATCCGCCCCCGGCCTTCCACGTTGGCCGGGCGCGTCTCCATGCGGACGACGTGCTCCTGATCCAGAATCAACTCGGCCGTGTCCTCGATGGTGATGATCCGCTCCGTGGGACGCGCCGATTCCAGCAACGCGCCGAGCAAGGTCGATTTGCCCGCGCCGGTCCCGCCCGAGACCAGGATGTTCGTGCGCAGGGAGACGGCCGTCGCAAGGAATTCCGACATCTCCTCGGACATCATGCCCAATTCCAGCAGATCCCGTCGCCGCAACCGCCGGCGCCCGAACCGTCTGATCGACAGTGTGGGGCCGTCGATCGAAGCCGGCGGCAGTGTCGCGTTCACCCGGCTTCCGTCCGGCAGCCGCAGATCGGCCATGGGCGAGGAGGCGTCGATCCGGCGGCCCATCTGCGCGGCGATCCGCTCAATCACCCGCATGATATGGTCCGCATCCCGAAACCGAACTTCGGTTTTCTCCAATTTGCCGAACCGCTCGACATAGACCTTGTCCGGCGCGATCACCAGAACATCCGTGACGGCCGGGTCGGCCATCAACGGCGAGAGCGGACCGAGGCCGATCGTCTCCTCCGTCAGCTCTTCGGCCAACCGGCTTCGTTCCTGCTCATTGAGAGGAATTTGCTCCGATTCCAGCACCCGATGAACGAATCCCTCCACCGCGATCGCCACGTCGTCCTCCCGGCGGCCGAGAACCGTTTCGTCCCCGATTTCAGACAACAACCGTTCCTGCAACAGCCCCTTGACCGCCACATAGTCGGCCTGCTTGCTCCGGGTGTCGGCCTCCGCCTCCGTTTCATCTCCCAGTTGGTAGAACGCGGGCCGTTTTGCGGCGAGCTTGATACGGGACGCCGCCTCGCTGGTAAGCGACCGGCGGAAGCGGGCGCGACGGTCGGTCTCCTCTCGATCGGGCTTCGCCGGATTCGGCTCGGTCATGAAGAGGTCTCCATCGGCTCCGGCAGCGGCGCCGCGCGACGATCCGTCGTCTCCGAGCCCGCGTCGGCGTCGACCGCCTGATCGCGCTTGTCCCGCACGGCGACGATGTCGTCGACGAGCGTTTCCATTTCCCGTCCAAATCCGAAATAGCGATGCGTATGGAATATGTACGGTTCGCCGGCGTTGGCCGCGATGAGGACGCTCTTCCGATAGGGAAACACGTAGTCCAGCTCCCGGTTGAGCCGCCGTTCAATGTCGGCCGGTTTCAAATTGCCGGAAAAATTCCGATAAGTGTGATTGAGCACCAACCGCTGGCGTTCCTCGCCGAACCCCAGGCCTTTGAGCATCGGCAAGAATCTGACCATTCCGACCACGCTCGGCGCCGTCCCCTGCATCACGATGAATCCGAGATCGGTCACATCCAACACGGCCATCACGGTACTGTCCAACATGGGAAACGTATCCACCACCACGAACGGAAACGCCCGCCGCGCCAGATTCAAAACGCGATACACCGATTCCTCGTCCACTTCCGATGCGTCGATGGCGTTGGCCGGCGACGCCAGCACGTGGAGTCCGGACGGGTGGCGACCGGCCAACTGCCGCAACATCGTTTCATCCAACCTCGTTTTTTCCCGGACCGCGTCCACGATCGTCGTCTTCGGCGCCACGTCCAGCATCAAGGCGCAGACTCCGAGTTGAAGCGACGCATCGATCAGCAACACTCGATCCGGATACCGTCTGGCAAGAGCGGCGGCGGCGTTGACGGCCAGGGTGCTTTTCCCCACTCCGCCCTTGTTGCCGACGAACGACGCCACCGTCCCGACGGCGCCTTGCAACCCGGCGCGCTGGGCGAAGAGACGCTCAAGAAGCTGCCGCAACTCGGTGCTGGAGAGAGGACGTCTCAGAAAATCTTGGATGCCCGCGCGCACGTAGTCGATCAAGACCATCGTGTCGGATTCCCGCCCCCCCAACTGATCCTCCCAAAACAAGCCGGCCAGGACCGTCCCCGGAACCGTCCGGTAGAGTTCCCTGGCGAACAACCGGAGGTCTTGGACGTGGGCGTTCAACTCGACACAGACCAATTCAGGCCGCCGATTCCGCGCATGGTCTTCGGCCTGGGCGAAACCGGACGCATAGGCGAGGACCACACGCTGCGAGGGAAGCCCTTCGACGGCCGCCTCACACTCCCGCCGCAACGTTTGATCCTGACCGACGATCAAAATATGGATCGGTTTCTCCATCGCTCGTATCCACGCTCGTCTTCGTGTTCGTCTTGGCCGGCTTACCGAACCAAGACGGGGGCCAGCACCGCGTCGGCCAGTCCACGGTTGGCCTCAAACACGGCTTGCCAGACCGTCGAGTCTTGCGGCAGGGGCACCGTCCCCCTGACGTGCCGACTCGCGTTCATCGGCGCCACCAAGCCGGGCATCCGCGTCACGGTCGCGGTCGGCAAGGGTCCCGTCACCGCCGCACGACCGAATCCGATCACCCGCTCGATCGGAACTCCTCCCTCGTCGAACACGTGATAGATCGGCACATAGCCCGTGACGTCGGCATCCAGCGCCGGAGGAGCCGCCACGACCGCCTGCCCAACGGTCGTGATGGCACTCGGATCCGGCGGCGGGGGGGTGAATCGACCGGCTGTTGTCAGCCCCCTTCCCGAAACGGTGCCCGTTCCATCCACCGCCAGCACGACGGGCTGTCCCACCGGAAGTTCGTTCCAGAGTTCAAGGGTCAGAGCCAAGGGAAGGGCCCCTTCGATCGGAGGTGTGACGCCGGTCTGTGGAAATCCCACCTGAAGGGCCGGTCTCGCGTCGGCCAGCGCGGTCGCCCGAACCGTGAATCCATGGGCGCGGAAGTTATAGTTGTTCGGGTTGTCCGGATTGGCGAACGGGGTCAGTGAACCATGTCCGGCCAACAAGGGAAGCGGCGAGCCGCCGGAACTTACTCCTTCCTGATGATCGAGACCTTCAAAGTCATTGGCTCGACGGAGTCGGACCAAAAAGGCCGGAGCCCCGGCACTATCGGCCTGTTCGCTGGGGATGAAGTCGTTTCTGTCATAGTTGCTGTCTTCACGAGACGGAGCCGTCGGCCAGGGCGACACAAAGGTCCCGGCTACCAAATCACCGTGCGGTTCATTGGTGCGATTCAATTGCAACTGCGGCAGGTACGTCCGTTGATCCGGCACCCTGATCGTGCGCGACGCATGGAGGGCCGCGATGGTCGGATCGTCATGATCGGTCAACGCAAGTTCCGGACCTGCCCCGATCCGAAGGGACATGGTCGGCGGAGCGGACGGATCAAGATCGTCGTCGAAGACCAGCGAAGCCAAGCGAGCGGCCGCCGCTCTACGTCCTTCATCACCGATCGGCTGACCGTTGCCATCCAGCGCGTCCCGGAAACGGAGCCCCTCCAGCGCCGCCGGATCAGCCACGGCCTGCATCTGCACCTGCGTCAAGATCGCCATCCCCAGGTCGATCACCAGACCGCCTAACGCCAAACAGCCGATCACCACCATCGCCAGAAAAGGAAGCATCGGCCTCTTTACCGTTCCTGCTCCGTGCGGCCGACGGGCGCCGCGCCGGAGGCCGAACCGTTCCGCCGTTCCCGCCGCTCCGATTCCGCCGCCTCGCTCATCGGCACGCCCAAGACACCGCGATGGAATCCGAGCTTCTTTTTCCCGGAAATCGTTTCGACCATCGTCAGTTTTGGAATGTTGCCGAAGGCGTCGCCGGCCGATTCGCTGGCGCCAGCCAATCCGCCGTACGGATGCCAGGGCTGCAGATCCGGCGTGTGACTGTCCTCGGGATCCCCCGGCTGTCCGGATCGAGGCACGGCGTTGATCTGCGCTTTTACGGCGATCGCCTGAGTCAACAGAGCCACTTCCCGCGGATCCACCGCGATGACGTACTCTTGAACCGGCTTGGTTTTCGTGACACTGCCTTTGGTGAGCGTATTGGCGGTCACCGGAACGGGCCTGGTCGTGAGCGGCTCGACCAGCACGCCGTTTTGCACCAACACCCGCACGGTCGCCTGCTTCATCCAGTTGGTGAGTTCGGCCTGAAGCGTCAACACCTCTTGATAGGCTCCGCCGATCTTGAGTCCCTTGGCGCCGGTTTTCGTCTCGATCGGAATGGTGGCGACCAGATCGAACCGGTCTCCGATGTTCAGCCCGTACAGTCCCTTGACCTGATCGGCTTCGATCCGCATCGCCCGTTTCCCCGGCGGAACTCCGGCCACGAGACCCGCGCGACTGCCCTTCGGAAGAAAATCGGCTTCGGTAAAGACGTAGCCGGGAGGCTTGGGTTTTTTGGTGACCCGCCCGAGAATGTCGCTCAATTGGACGTACATTTCCGGCGTCACCGCGTCGGGCGGCAAGTGCATGAAGGAAAGGTTCCCCTTCTCGTCCAGCAGATATTCGCGCGTCACCCGCGTATAGGGAGGGATCTGACGCGACGGGGTCGGCACGGCGACCATTCCCTGATACGACGGACCGAACAACCGATCAAGCTTGATCGCGCCGGCGGCCCACAGACCGGCCACGGCGACCACGACCCCCGCGACCAGGACTACCGCCGACCAGATCGGTCCCCCGAACCAACTCCTTCGACGACGCGAGGAACGGGTCATGTTCATAACAACACCTCCCGACGAAAGACCGCCTGGGCCGCCAGCAGTTTTCGAAACGGCCTTCGCACGACGCCCCAGTTGTAGTGCCCCCCCAAGCCGAACGGTCCCCCATACACACCCACCGTCCCCGGCGGCGCCAGCGGCGCCTGACCGGGTGGAAGCCCGTTGAGTTCGACGACCGATTCGTCATCGGCGACGATCGGCGAGGTCCCTCCTTGAAACCCCACCAACATCGCCGCCTGAAACGGGTAGTTAATGCGGATCGCCACCAAGCCCCGCTCCGGACCGGTCGAGGCGACACTGAACGGGCCGGTCGTCGGATCGGCCGGATCGGGCCTGATCTCCTCGAGCGGCGCGATCCACTCGATCGTTTCTCTCCCTTCGTCATCGCGCGAGACCACGCGAGGAATGCCGACCGTCAGCCCTCCCGACCCATCGGTCAACACCGCGCCGGGATACCGGAGATAGTCCGTTCCATCGAGCGTCTCATGGATCATCAACGGCACCAGCGCCTTGTTGATGATCGGGAGCGATGCCAGCGCCGCTTGAAACGAGGCCTCATCGGTCACGGGGATCACCAGCCGACTCGGATCGTACAAGTTGGCCCGGACCGTCGGGTCTTCCAGAGCGGCCTCGAAGGTCACGGCCCCCGGCAACGGAGCGAGCGCCAACTCTCTTGCAGCCACGCGGGCCGCCTCTTGAACGGCCTGCGCCGTAAAGATCAGCCGTCCGAAATCCAGAAGCAGCCCGAGCAGAAAATACAGTGCCAGCGCGATCAGCACGAACTCGATCAGGACGCCGCCTCGCTCGTTCGCCGCTACCGGCGGCCATGGCGGTGACCGGCGTCGGCTGTCGATCATTCGCCTCATCCCAGCGCCTCCGTCAGCATGACGGCCGCCAATCCCACGGCGATGGCCGGAGCAAACGCCAGCTCCCGCTCCCCTCGATAGGCGGCAATCACACCGAGCAACCCGCCGGCAAGGGCCGTCCAAAACAAGAGGGGCCAGACAGTGGAAAACCCGACGGATGCCCCCAGCGCCGCCAGTAATTTCACGTCTCCGCCGCCAAGGCTTTGGAACCAAAAACCAACGACCCCCACCATCAAGGCCGCGGCAAAACCAAGCGCCAGCGAGAGCCAGGAAAAGGGCAGCCAGCCCAACGATTCGGCACCGATCGCCCACAGCGCCACACCCAGGGGGATCCGATCAGGAATCTCTCGGTTGATCACATCGACGACCGTCGCCCACAAGGCTCCGAGGGCCGGAACGACGAAATGTCCCAGACCGGTTTGGACCTCGACGCCTGTCATGGCATGGCTCCTTCCACCGTCTCTTTGAAACGCATCGACGATCCGACGCGCCGGACCAGCGGCAACTCGTGGACCGGCGGAAACGCCCACAGATTCACATCGGGGTTGGGTTCCCGGATAATCACCGGATTGATGACCACCACCAATTCTTGCCGATCGTCGCGACGGGCAAAGTTTCTGACCAGCCATTCCACTCCCGGAAGGTCGCCCAGCCCCGGTGGATACAGTTGATCGTCCATTCGATCGCGGGCCAACAGTCCGGCCATTAACAGTCCTTCGCCGTCATTGACCTTGGCATGGGTCATGAACGATCGAATGCGGAACGCGGTCGTGAGCTGATTGGCGCCCGTCGTCTCCTTGAGCGACAGCGTCAGGGACGGGTCCGGGGACGTGACCGACGGCACGATGTCGAGCGTGATGGAATCATCGTCGCCCACCAGCGGCCTGATCCCAAGCGTGATGCCGAACGGCACCAGCTCGACGGCGCTGAAGACGCCCGGCGGCAGTTGGGCGTTTCCGCCGCCGATGATGGGGGAAAACAATTGCGGCACCGGCACCTCCCCTCCGACCGTGAACGTGGCCAACTCGCCTGAAAGCACCGTCATGGAAGGAGACGACAAGGTTCTGGTGACGTTCAGGCGGTTGAGCAACGAAAACACCGCTTGGAGCGCAAATTGGCCCGCCTTGAACTGAGCCGTGTTGCCCAACGTGCCGTTGAGGAACGAGAGCACATTTTGGAATGAGATGCGATCCGGCCCGACCCGCGCGGCTTCCGGACCTTGAAAGGGAATCGCGTTCGGCGCGGGATTCAACCGGCCTTGAGAAAAGGTTCCCGCGATCGCCATCAGGTCCGAGTTGTAAGTCAGCAGCTTGTTCCGATTGAGCTCGTAGAGACGCACGTTCAAGCGGACCTGCGGCAAGTCCTTGACCGTGATGAACGAGAGCAGCCGCCCCTTGGCGGCGGAGACGATTTTTGCGCGGCCCAAGTTCTTGCCGATCAGATTTTGCAGTTGCCGGATTTGCCTGAGCGATCCTCCTCCTCCCTGCAGCACCTGCCCCAACTGTCCTACGCCTACCATGGCGCCGCCCCCGCCGCCCATGCCTTGCTGCAACGTGCCCATTCCCACCTGAGCCGCACGCCGGCTCGTCAATCCGCCGGATTCGTCGGCCAGCACCTTGAGATCCTCCTCCGCCGTCGCTTCACCGGTGATGACGTGCGCCGCGACATGGAGGATACGGGCCACGGCCACCTGATTAGGCGCCGTCCCTTCAAGCACGAATACGTCCCGCTGGTCATCCCGGCTGTTGCCATGGAGGACTCTCCGAACGGTGACCGATTTCCCGCCGATGGACTGAATGGCCTCTCGAATCTTCTCTTCCGGCGTGAGCGGCAACTGTTCGACGCGGATGAGATTGATCACCGCCACGCTCGGCTCGATCTCCGCGTCGATTCGGGCTGTCTCGTTGGTTGAAGGAACCTCGCCTTCCGCCTCTGTATCGGACGGCGGCAAGCCGGCTCCGGTCCCCTCCGCGCCGGCCTTTCCGATTCCCTTCACAAAGGCGCGCGCCTTGCCTTTCCTGCCGCTCCCGGCCTGACCGGCCTTGAGATAGTCCCTGGCCACCGCCTCGGCGGCGACGGAATAGCCGGCGTCGGGGACCAGCCCGGTAAGCAGGACCGCATCTCGGTCCGGAGCCAGACGGGCGCCGATCGACGGATGGATGTGGTGCAGAGCGGCATGGAGCACCGAGAGGTCACGCTCAACGATCACGAGATACTGTTTCAATTGGCCGGACTTGAACCAGATCAGCAGCGTCGTCCGTCCCGATTCGACACCGAGCAGAAGCAGCTCGCGGTTGGTGACCAGTTCGGCCGATACGATTTCACTGTCCCCCACGGCCATCCGCAGAATGTCTTCTTTCATCACCAGACGGCGATGATGCGATTTGACGATGGTCAGCGCCGTCGTCTCCGGTTTTTCCCCCTCGACTGAGGCCGGTTTCGGCGAGGGTGGTCTTTGCCCCATCGAGGTCCGAGGGAGGTTCTCCGCCAAGGCCGACACCCCGTGGACGATCAGAACCACCAGAACCGCCGTCGCGACACAGAGGAGCAGTCCTTTTGACTCCCGATTCCGGCCATCTGTTTGTTTCCCGACCATCATAGATAGAATGCCGTTCCCTCATGAGACGACCGAGCCTCCGCCAGAGAGGCGGAGGCTCGGTCCGTCTCACAGATCATCCCCTTACGGGTTCGCTTCGACGACCAAGTTGGAGAGAGCATTCGCGCCGGTATTGTTGGCCACGCCGAGGATGTTATTCCCCAACCGCTCCGTGTCGGTGTTGGCCACAATCTGGGCGACATCCAACTGAATGGGACCGGCGCCGGCGTCGGTGGTCTCGATAAGCTTGCCGGACACCAGCGCCGCGTTATCGTCTTCGTGGGCGCCCGGCATGACCGCCGCCACCGCCGCCATCAGATCGCTGGTCTTGTGCCCGAAAATCGACACGGCAGCCGCGCCCATCAGCGCGACACCGGCGATAAGCAGGCTGTACTCGACCAACGCCGCACCCTTCTTATCACGCACTAATGCCTTCACCATCTGACACCTCCTGTGTGTTGAAGCCATCCCAACCACTCCCTTTGACGGAAGCCTTCCAGCCTCCGGGCAGCCGGCACCGCCGTGGTGGGACCTGTTGCCGGACCATTCTGTCTGTCCCGACAGAACTCCTGCACATGCGCGGGGTGAGGTATAGAGACCGCGCAACGTCTCTGACGACTATTTTTCAATCAACGGTCGGAATGAGCTGATGATCGGTCGTCTGCACGAGACAAACGAGGCGGCAAATCGATAGCGAAAAGAGCTAAGAGGTGGGGTTCAAGTTGCCGATCAGCGTCACACACCTTACCCTTGTGAGTCGTCTTGATTAAGGCACAGCCGCTGATGAGCCGAATAAGCCCGCCGGCTGCTCTCCATCGGCCGTTCATGAAACAGTCACAGACGGTAAGCTTCTTCCGATATAGAAAGGGAGATCGGCGCTTCAAACCCCCAGAGTCTCAAAAAGGAGGGATCCCATGAAAGTACACGGTCATCACACGGCACCGGAAGACGATCCGACCGGCCATTCAGTCTCGACGATTCGAATCGATGGAATGAGTCCGATCGATTCAACACTTCTGCCCCGCAACGTGGTCATCATCACCGATTGGAGCGACATCGACCGCCTGGCGGATCCGGCCAAGAACCTTCTCCTCTATCCTTGGTCGCCCTCTCTTTCACTCCGACAAGCCATCGCGACCCAGCCCTTCGCGGAGCTTCCTCAGATGGAGCTGACCCTGCCGAAAGACAAAGCGGCCGGTACCGCGACAATCGTGGAAGACCGGTTGGTGCGACACCTTCTGACAGAATTTACACCGGCTCTGGCGGCGTTTGCCTCGATTGCGCCGGGCGGCAATCTCCGTCTCTCGCTCCGCAGAACACGAGAACAATCCTGCCCTCTGTTTCACACCGATCGATTCGCCGTTCGGCTGCTCTGCACCTTGCGAGGCCCCGGCACCGAGTGGTTGGACGACAAACAGGTCAACCGCAACGGGCTGGGACGGGGCGACAATCGCAAGATCGCCGGGCCCGATGCGACGGTCTACGCGGCACAGCCGTTTCAGATCCTGATTCTCAAGGGCGACGCGGGATGTGGAACAAATCGAGGCGTCGTGCACCGCTCGCCGGTCGTCCCTGCCTCATCGGACGGCCGCTGGTACCTCCGCGTCGATCCCATTGTGACAGCCAGGCCGATGATTCACGAATGGTCGCGGCTCTAGCCTGCTCGGAGCCTCGGGCTCCTCGGTCGATCGTCCCGGCTGCTTGGGCCGTGCCCGCCGCCCTACAGCCGCAGCAACCGCCTGCGCAACAGGCGCGACTGGGCGCGGCTGACCTTCAGCTGCTGGGTGTTGGCGAGAGTGACGAGGAAAACGCCGCCCGGCATGTGGGTGACGCGGTTGATACATTCGATGTTGACGATCGAGCCGCGGTCGATTCGAATGAATCGTCGGGGGTCCAATCGCCGCTCAAGCGCCTTGAGGCGATAGTTGATCACATGTCGTTCTTTGCGGACGGTCGTGAGGTAGAGCAATTCGCCGTCGGCCACGACCGAGGCGATCTGACCGACCGGCAGCAGAAAAATGTCGTCCTTCTGACGGACGGGGATCCGTTCAAGAAAGTGAGACGCTCCATGAGATGACTCCTCCGACTGTGCCGACTCCGCATCCGGCATGTCGCCGTCGGCCAGGGCCAATTGTTCGAGTCTCGCACGGGCCCGCGCAAGGGTGTCCGCCAAGCGCTTGCGGTCCACCGGCTTCAAGAGATAATCCATCGCCTGCACTTCAAAGGCGCCGACCGCGTATTCATCATAGGCCGTGACGAACACGATCAGGGGGCGATCCGCCGCCTTGAATTTTCGCGCCACGCCCAGCCCATCCAATCCGGGCATTTGCAAGTCGATCAAGGCCAGGTCGGGATCGGCATGATCGATGAGTTCGACCGTCGCCGGCCCGTTTTCCGCCTCGCCGACCAGTTCGACGTCGGAAAACGATCCGAGCAGTTTCGTCAAGACGGCGCGCGCCGGCCGCTCGTCATCCGCAACGACGACGCGAAGCTTCGTGGCCGGCTCTGTCATGACGCTCCCTTGCCCACCGTCAGAGAGGCGGACGGCACCGGCGGCACCGCCGGCTCATCGACGGGAAATCGGACCGTGACCGTCGTGCCCACGCCGGGCGTGCTCACGATCCACAATGAGGCCCAAGTTCCATAGAGGCAGCGGAGTCGGTTTTCCACGTTCGTCAATCCGATCCCCCGTTGTCGGCCACACCTCAAGACCTCTTCGGAGGCGCCCGCGCCCGTATCGACAATTTCCAAACAGAGCAACTGCGGCGAAGACCGGAGCCCGCCTTGTCGGGTCAACTCGGACGTGAGCCAGGCGGCGATTCGAATTTCCCCGCCTCGCATCGACTGCTGGACCCCGTGTTTGACGGCGTTTTCCACCAGCGGCTGAAGCACCAGTGCCGGGACCCGGACTCGATGCAGATCCCGCGGCACGTCGATACATACGGACAACCGTTCTTCAAACCTCGCCTGTTCGATGTCGAGGTAGGCGCGCACCAGATCGAGTTCCTCGCCCAGCGTGGTGAAGTTGTCTTCCATCCGGCGGAGAATGTTTCGCAGCAGGTATGTGAGATCCCGCAAAGTGGCGGCGGCCCGGGCGGGCGCCGTATCGATCAGATACCCGACGGTGTTGAGCGCATTGAACAAAAAATGAGGATTCACCTGCGCGCGCAGCGCCCGCAGTTCCGCCTCGGTCGCGAGCTTTTGCATCTCTTGTTCGCGCAACGCGATCTCGCATCGTTCATGGCTCGTCCGAAGCACGTCGATCCGCCGCGCGGCGAGCGACGCCGCCTCCTCCGCAAGAGCCAGCTCTTCCGAGAGAAACCGATACCCGTCCTCGCGCACGGCGACCGTCAACAGGTAGCGGGGCGGCTCCCATGTCGGCACGATGATCGTCAAACCTCCCTGTGTCGTGAGAACGGGAACCTCCTGCTCCGCCCGCCGTCGATTTCCTGCCCCATCCGTCTTGCGATGGTCTTCGGACAGATGCGGCAACAAGGGGATTTCTTCGATCCGTTCCCACCGGACCTCTCGGGAGCGGAGGGCCTGTTGCAAACTTTGGCACAGTTCGCCCAACACGGTGTCGGCGGTATCCAGCCCGTCCAGACGTTGTGCCAACAGACGTCGAAGCTCGCGATAGTCGGGTCGTTCAAGGATGAACGTATCGACCAGCCGGCTCACCTGCCGGCGCAGCCATGGATATCCCAAGGCCGTCGCCACCCACAGTGAAATGATCAGACCGGAGACGACCGGCGATACGCGGCCGGTTGCGCCGTCGCCGAGCCAGGGCATCACGGCAAACAGGTAGAGACCGACCGTTATGACGACGACCAACAACAGCGACAGGGCTCGGCTGACAAAACGATCGACAAACACGAATCGGTAGTCGCGATACAACACGGCCACGGCAACGGGGAGCGACGCATGGTGACCCAAGAAATCCAGCCACCAAGGGAGACCGTCGCTTGAGTGGCGACTGAGCGGTAGCGCCGCAACGGAACAAACGGCGAGCAGGACGAGCATCAAACCGCCATGACCGGTCAAGGTCCGCTTCATAAGCAGGAGCAGGACGAAAAACAAAAAGAGAAACCCGCCGGTCAACATCCGCCAGGCGCCGGGATCGGGGATCACGCCGCCGGATGCCAGCGCCCAACCGTTCCACATCGTCGTCGCGATACTGAGCCCATACCCGCTCGCCGCCAAGACGCCCAACGGCGATCTCACCGCTCCCCCGGCCGCCTGCCAAACGGAATGGATCGCCAATGCCGGCAGCCCGCCCAACGTTGACACGGCCACGAACGACAAAAAGGCTTGTGTGACGATGGGAGTCTGGGCCGATACCAACCCCGAGGCGAGAGCGGCGAGGTTCCAGAACAGCCCAAGGACGGCAATCGCGAGGGGAATCGGCAACCGCTCGTGCCAACGCTTCGTTTTCTCTCCCTCTGTGGAAACAGAGACCGAATTCGCCGACACCATGGCCAGCAGCACGGCGTACAGCACGATCCCCGTCAGAAACCCGATCTGATGGGCGATATCCGTGGCAAGGCCGGCCATCACGCGACGCTTTCTTCCCTTATCAAATTGGCCACTTGAGCGTTTCGTCCCTTGGCGAAGTACCGGGTGAAGTATTCAGCAGCTCTATTAAGAGCTCAACGGTTCCTCCATGAACTGCCGATTCACACTTTCCAAACGGTCGATTTGTCCAATAAGCCGAACGTGGTGGGCATGACCGGGAGGCTCAATCTTTTCCCTGGGGCAACCGATAGGAACGTAGCACCTTACCAAGCGGAGGCTTTCATGCTGACGAAACTGTTGCTGCTCGTGATGATCGGAATTTTCGCCCCCCCGTTCCTTTGGTTCGCCTGCGGCAGTCAGTTGGTGTACGCCTCCCGCCTGGCCCGCCGACAGCGCTTGACCCAGAGAGCCCATCGGCTCATTCACACCCACACATCGTCGAACCAAACGAAAACTCGTTGGTGATCGTGGCAGAGATATCTCTCCCCTCACCCTCCCATCAAAAAACTGGGAATGAAGACCATCGCCTGCGCCGAGCGAGATAAGCTGAGCACCGGTCGCCAAGGCACCGTGGAGCCGAGGAGCGTGTAAGCGCTCTTATCGCTTTTCCTTATGCACCGCGTGCTTTCGGCAGAAGGGGCAGTATTTTTTCAGCTCAATCCGATCCGGATCATTCTTCTTGTTCTTCGTCGTCCAATAGACCGACTTGCCCGGCGTGTCGCAGCCGATACAGGCGACGGCGATGACCTCACGCATGATCCCCCCTCCCTTGTCTCAGCTAAATCTTCTCTCCGGCCGCCCGCATCTCCGCTACCACCCGGGCGAGTCCTTTCTTATCGATGATTTTCATCCCGTGAGCCGAGACAGAGAGCGTGATCCAGCGGTTTTCTTCCTTCAAGAAGTAGCGCTTCCGCTGCAGATTCGGGAGAAAGCGCCGCCTGGTTTTATTGTTCGCGTGGCTCACATTGTTGCCGAACACCGGTCGCTTGCCCGTCACTTGACAATATTGTCCCATGATCTCCTCCTTTCGAGCTTCGCTGATCCGTCACGGCGGCTGTCAGCGATGCCGCCATTGCGATCGACCATGCCGTTTCTCCCAGCTCGCTTTTTTGAACGGATCTCGAAACGCGCGCCAGAGCTCTTCGTCCAGGCACAGCTCGTCCCTGGTCAAGAGGCACTCGTCCAACCGTCTCCTCAAAGCGGGACGATCCATCTGATCCCCGATGAAGGCCAACTCGATCCGGCGATCGCCGTATTCCAAGTCCCACACCTTGCGCAGTTCCGAGAGCGCGGTTTCTTCCTTCGGCCAATGGCGATCGGGAATCGCCGCCCACCAACGGCCCAATCGTTCGTACAAGCAGTTGGCACCGGCCTGTGACCACAGGTAACAGGTCTTGGGTTGCGAGGCGATCCAGAAGTACCCCTTGGAGCGCAGCACGCCCGGCCACTCGTCTTGAATGAACTGCCAGAATCGCATCGGATGAAAGGGGCGCCTCGCTCGATACACCAGCAGGTCATCGATGGCCCATTCTTCATCGGCCATCAGGTCGCCGCTTAACAGGCGCATCCATCCTGGTCTCACTTGTCGCTTGTTCCCCCCAGACGGCAGCACACTCACCGAGGGGCAACGCTCTCCTTGCGACGCCGCCACGCAGAGCGCATCAGGATTGACGCGCCGAAGAAACCGTTCAAGCCGCCGCTGTTCCTCCTGACTGACACGATCGCACTTGTTCAGCACGAGCACGGTGGCACACTCCAATTGATCCGCAAGCAGCTCGGCGACAGCCCGTTCATGATCGGGCCCCCGGCCGACTCCCCGCTCTCCCAACGTGTCTCCCGATTCATAATCGAGCCAAAACCGTTCGGCATCGATGACGGTGATCAACTGATCAAGCTGGGCAACCGCCGACAGCCTTTCGCCATCGGGCGTGTGAGCCTCGAACAGATCCGCAACGAGCAACGGGTCCGTCCCGCCGGAATTTTCGATAAGAATGGTTTCGCACCCCCCACGATGGGCTACCTGGATGATCATGTCGGTCAGGTATCGTCGCCACGAACAAGAATCATGGATGCTATCGCGGATACAGGACGGACCGGCGCTCCCCTCCTCCGGCATCCAGACGGAACCGGTTTCTGTCACAACGGCAGTTCATGCCGGCCTAATTTCCTGAGCAAGACGGTTCAAGACCGTGGTCTTGCCGGCGCCGACGAACCCCGACACTACGATCACGCTCACCTTGCCCATCGACAGCCCCCTTCACACCCGCCGGCGAGCATCCACGGGAGCACACTGTTCTCCAAGCTGGCCGCTTATTCCGGCCGCTGACTCAACCAGACGGTCTCCGGTCAATCCCGAGAGCTGGTCCTTCCTGCCGGGGAGCTTGTACTTCTTGTTGAATTTTTCAACTCGTCCTTCGGCATCCACGATGCGCTGAGTGCCTGTGTAGAATGGATGCGAATACATGGATGTTTCCACTCGATAGAGCGGATAAGTCCGGCCGTCTTCCCACACTGTGGTTTCATGAGTCTCGACGGTGGACATCATGATCCACCGTTTGTCGATCGCCACATCATGGAAGACGACGGGACGGTAGTTCGTCGGATGAATACCCGGCTTCATCGATACCCCCTTTCGCTCCGCGGGTTCACCAGCTCGATTTCCTGACGCCGGGGATTTCCCCCTTGAGCGCCAGCAATCGAAAGTCAATGCGCGACATGCCGAATCGCCGCAGATAGCCTCGCACGCGGCCCGATACCGCGCAGCGATTCCGCACCCGAACCGGCGACGAATTGCGCGGCAGGCGGTTCAACGCCCGCTGCGCCTCCTGTTTTTCTTCAGGCGTACTGTCCGGGCGCTTGATCACGGCTTTCAACGCCTTCCGCTGCTCGGCATACTTGGCGACCAACTGTTTGCGTTTTTCGTTGCGCAGCACACTGCTGAGCTTCGCCATAAAGGACCTCCTCGAGTGCGATCGATGAAATGATGATCACGACCTGGTCCCGCCGATGTCGGACCGTCCGCTGAACGGGAGCAACGCCATCTGTCTCGCCCGTTTGATGGCGCGAGCGATCTCCCGTTGTCGTTGCAGACTGTTGCCCGTCAGACGACGCGGCAGGATCCGCCCGTTGTCCGTCAGAAACTTGCGCAGCCACTCCGCGTTTTTCCAATCCACCGGTGTGGTGTCGTCAATCACGCGACGACGTCGTTCTTCAAACATGATGATTCCTCCTCGGTCATGAGTCAGCGCCATGACACCCTCCCTGGAAGGACATCAAGGGAGCACGCCGACAGCGAACCGTTGGGTGACTTCGGCAACAGGTTGCCAGACAGTGAATTCAGGCAAGCGCGGGAGGACCGCGCAAAGAGTGGGCGAGACCCGGAAGAACAGCACGCACCACAACTGATGGAACGGGCGATGCCGGCACCGGAGCAAGCGAAGGGAGTGAGGGAGACGGAGGATCAGCCAGCGACGAGCCGGCTGCCCATTCGAGCCAAGCATGCACGTCATGGCCGGAATGATGCTCGTCGCCCGCCTGCATGGCGAAAGCGTGATCGAGCAGCAGGCACGGCAGAGAGAGCGCGACCAGCGCGTAGACAATCGCGACGGCTGCCATGAGCATCGTTCGAGTCAATCGGCCCTGCATCGGTCTCGCTGCTTCGCTACACCAAGCCATAACGCGCCTCGCACTTCAACGCGCTTTCATCGAATTCTTGCGACCCCAAGCCGACCCACTTCCCCTGTTGAACCGTCAAACATTGCGCACAGGTCTGGCCATAGAACGGCGACAGACCCATGATCCACTCACGGGAAAACTCTCCCTGGTATTCCTTGGGGAGGAACGCCATGAACCCCGACGGCGGCGTTGAACACTCGGACATGTCGACTCCGTTTGTCTCGCGTTGACATTCGCAACGAGCACACTTGGGAGACCGTCTCCGTTCCTTGTCGCGCGAGGGAACGCCTTGATCATTTATTGCAAATCATTTGCAATAATGGCCTGCATCTTACACCGATCAAATTGACGATGCAAGCCCTCCGACCGCCGGCGTCATACATGACCATGGTTTACGCGGCATCCTGCCACCGATACCGAATCCGTCCCCCGACGACGGTCATCATCACCCGACCACGCACCGGCCATCCGGCAAACGGCGTATTCCGTCCTTTCGAGTAGAACCGGTCGGGGTCGACCACCCACTCACGCGCGCGATCCACCATGACAATGTCGGCCGATGCCCCGGGTGCCAGCGTCCCGGCCGGCAATCCCAGCAGCCGGGCCGGCTTGCTGGTCAAGCACTGCACGGCTCGATCCAGAGACAAGACACCCTCCTCGACAAGTCGCAACGTCAGGGCCAACGCCGTCTCCAATCCCACAATCCCGAAGGGAGCCCGGTCCATCCCCCGCTGTTTTTCATACTCGGCATGCGGCGCGTGGTCCGTGGCAATGGCGTCGATCGTGCCGTCGGCCAATCCCTCGATGACCGCAATGCGATCCTGCTCGCTTCGCAAGGGCGGATTCATCTTGGCGTCGGGCCCCGATCGACGGACCGCTTCGTCGGTCAGCGTGAAGTGATGCGGACAGGCCTCCGCCGTCACCGACAAGCCTTCATGCTTGGCGTTGCGAACCGCCTTGACCGTAGCCTCTGTGCTGACATGGGCCACGTGCAACCGGGCTCCGGTCTCCCGAGCCAATCGAATATCCCGTTCGACCATCCGCGTTTCAGCGCGGGACGGAATGGCCGCCCGTCCCAGTGCCCGCGAGATCGGGCCGTCATTCATACACCCGCACCCGGAGAGACTGAGATCCTCGCAATGATCGATGACGGGCAGATCGACCGCCACAGCTCGCTCCATCGCCCGTCGCATCACCTCGTCATCCATGACCGGCCTCCCGTCGTCCGACACCGCGACGCATCCGGCTTCCTTCAAGGCTCGAAAATCGCTCAACTCACGTCCGGCCGATCCCTTGGTAATCGCTCCGATCGGGTACACCTTGGCACGATCGGCTTCGCGGGACTTCATCGTGATCAACCGCGTCACAAACGGTTCATCATTGACCGGTTTCGTGTTCGGCATACGGCAGATCGAGGTGAATCCCCCTGCCATCGCCGCGGCCGTTCCCGTCGCGATCGTTTCTTTGTACTCATATCCCGGCTCGCGCAGATGGACATGGAGATCGACGAAGCCCGGCAACACCAGCAGCCCTGTGACATCGACACAGACCGCACCGGCAGGCGGACAGACGTCCGGCGACACCACGTCGTCGATCACGCCGTTCTTGATCCAGACATCCGCTTCGCCGTTCCACCTGCCCGGATCGAGTACCCAGCCTCCGGCGAGGACCAGGATGGAGGACGCTGCCTCTATAATTCGGCTTCTTGACCATTCGTCGTCGTCAGACCCAGACTTTGAGAAGCACGCCATACTCAATGCCACCCACTGCTACCCACACAGGAAGTCCTGTAATGAATGATCGCTCCATTCACGAGCACCACGATCATCGACACGGAGCGAGCTACGGCATCAGGCCCTGCCGCACGGAGACCATATTGATTATCGAGTCGCCGGTCGCGAGCGGCGTGTCGGCCAGCCTTGCGGGCGGAATCGTACACTCGGCGATCAGACGCCCTCCGCGACAAGGACCACGCCCCAGCCGGTGAATCCGACCGACGCCGAGCCGCAAGGTTCTCACCGCATCATCGCCTAGCTCCGCCATCTCAATGCGGCAGCATGGTCAACGCCGCGATGGTCACCATCCCGGCGATCATCATGGCAAATTGCCAGACCCCTCTGGCAGCCCCCATTCGTCCATGGAGACCAGGCACGAGATCGGCCAATCCGATATACAGGAACGAAGCCGCCGCCACGCTGAGGGCATAGGGCACGATGGCCTCCGCATAGCCGAGCCCTCCATAGGCGGCGATGACGCCGACCAGCGTTCCCATCCCTGACAAGGTATTCCACAATAAGGCCCGCCGGCGAGAGAACCCGCTCGACAGGAGAATGGTGAAATCGCTCAATTCTTGCGGCACTTCATGGCCCAACACGGCAAGCGTCGTGACGAGGCCAAGCCCGGGAGACGCAAGACAGGCCGCGCCGATGGCGACGCCGTCGGCCATGTTGTGGACCGCGTCGCCGATCACAATCAGCATGCCGGTCTTTTTCCCTATCCTGTGGATATGGTCGTGCCCATGGGAACGACGGTGGTCGTCCGGAAGATCTCCGTGCGAATGTCTCCAGATCACCGTCCACTCCAATACGAAAAACAGGACGAGTCCGGCCAGAATCGCAACCCCCGCTTCGTAAACGGGAATATGCTCCAACGCTTCGGGGATCAATCCGATGATCGCGGTGGCCAACATCGTGCCGGTGGCGTAACTCAGCAGGTACGGCATCACCCGATGCCGCCAGCCGTCCGGAATGAGCAGAACAAGCGCGGTGGGCAACAACGCGCCCAGGCTTCCTAACAGCCCCATCAGGACGACGAATTCCCATGACGATTCGCTTGGAAGACTCACCGCTCCTTATACCGATCGTGCCGCCCCTCGCGAGCCCGTTCACGGTCCTGCATCAGTTCCTTCGTGCGTCGCAGAGGTTGATGTTCATCTTTCGATCATCTCGTGTTCCAAAAGTTCGATCACCCGCGTCTTCACCAGTCCTCGTTCGCCGAATGAGACGCGCCGGCGCCAGGGAAGCCACAGGCCGTTGACGTCGGTATATTCGTTGACATAGCTCTCCATCCCGATCACGGTCTGTCCATCGAGCGAGAAGTAGGTCATCACATAGTGGCTGGAATACTGTCTGCCGTCTGGAGCCCGATCGTACCGCTCGATGGTATTGACTCGCCGCTCCGTCATCGGGGTAATCCGGCCGATCTGCGTGTACCGACCATCCTGAATCCGATACCAAGACTCCAGTCGCCCCCCGGTCAGCCGTACACGGCGGCCTCGTGGATGCGGGACCGCGGGATCGTCGTCGGGATCGAAGGACAGCACGTACTTGCCGTCACCCTTCTCGAACGTCGAAAAGGCCAAGTGCATTCCCTGAGTCCAGAGCCGTTCCCGGACCCACTCTTGAAGGGTCGCGTCGGCTCCTTCTACGTGAACCGCCGTCTCCTTCCTCGGCACCAGACTGACGCGACCGGTGTAGACACGTCCCTCATCGTTCAGCGAGAGTCTCGCTCGATACCCTCCGAAGTCGGCCGGCCACCGATACATCCGACCATGGGCCTCTTGAACCAGCCGTCGCGCCGCCGGATCATCGGCCGGCGTTGCCGTCGGGAAGGCCATCGGTTTCACGATCCCGCTTCCTTGCATCATGACGTCCTCCTCCTTGTCGAACTGCTCCATCGTGTCGTTTGACGTTTCCTCCGACGGGCCGGCCTCACCAGGCACGCTTCCAGGCCATCGAGAAATCGCTGCCAGGGCACGCGCCGTCCGATGACGACGAGTTTGGCTTGTGATTGCTGGCTTCCTGTGTAGGGCGTCAGCATCAACGATCCCATGATCCATTGAAGCTCTTGAAGCCCGGTTCGCCCTTGCACGTTCACGAAGCCCTTCATGCGGATCACGGATCGCTCGAACCGTTTCAGCCACGCTTCGAGGCGAACAGGGTCGAACGGCTTCAGAATCTTGAAACTCCCGCTCTGATACCCGGTCGCCGAATCCTTGACGGTCCCCTGTTCAATCGACGGCGCCTTCTTCGTCGCCGCTCCCCCGAACAGTCGGTCCACGTCGACTTCGGCATGCGCCGCCCGGACGATCGTGGCAGCCGGATTCACGACCTTGATACGCCGTTCGACGAGATCGGCCTGACGACGGTCGATCTGATCCAGCTTGTTTATCACCACCACATCGGCCTGTTTGAGATGATCGTCCGCCGCAGACCAATAGGCGCCGAGCGTCAAAAACCGTGGCCCATCGACCATGACGATCACCGAGGCCAAGACCCCTCTCGTTGTTGAGGTCGACCGGGTCAGCGCTTTCTCGACTCCCATGACCACTTGCCCGGTGTCCGCCAACCCCGTCGTTTCAATGAAGACCGGGGCGCCATTGGACTTCCGCACCAGATGCCCGACTGTTTCGCTGAACTCTCCCGACAGGTCGCAACAGATACAGCCACTGAGGAGTGCCTGAAGTTCGACATCTTTGGAACAAGGATGCTCATGGAGCAACGCGCCGTCCACATCGACTTCCCCAAACTCGTTCATCAGAACCGCCGGCTTGACGCCCCGATCCAACTGATGGGCCAGTAACCGTTTCAGCAACGTGGTTTTGCCGCTCCCCAGAAATCCGGCGATCACGTAAATGGGGGATACCTTCTCAGGACGGCTGGCATGATCAGTGCCGGTCATGGCATGAATCCTCTCCGACGGCCAACGCTTCGATATCGGCGACATTGATCTCGTCGGCAGTCTTGTGAATCTTGTACTGTCGGGTATCGCCCGGTCCTGTGAGCAGGGCGATTACGGTTTCGATCGGCGGACAACCCGGCTCATGACAGGCCAATTCCGTGACCATGATCGTCGTCTCGTCGTTCAGATGAAACACCGCTCGGACCCAGGCTTTAATACGATCGATCTGCTCCGCTGCGATCGCCCGTGTTCCACCGAACAGGTTCATGTCCGATCCTCCATGCCGTGAACGGCGAAGAGCGACACGCCCCCGTCGCTTGCGCCGGTCGCCAGCCATCGCCCGTCGGCGTTCCAGGCCACGCAGGAGAGGCCGCCGGCTTTGTTCACTTCTTGGCTCACCAACGGTGTGGTCGTCTGGGGCTCCCAGAGACAGAGCAACCCATCTTCTCCCACTGTCGCCACGAGTGATCGGGCGGGATGGCAAGTAATCTCCTGGATCCATCCCAGGTGGCCCTTAAAGAGGCGGCCGGCGGTGCCTTCAAACTTCTTCATATTCCACGCGACGAGGGCCGGGCCGGAGGCGGTGAACAGGTTGAGACCGTTGGAATCGAATCGCACCGATGTGACCTTCACGGGGTAGCCGGACATATGCCAGTGCTGATGACTGTCGGTGCGGAACAGATGGACCGATCCGTCGAGGTTTCCCGAGGCCAGATAGTCCCCGCTCGGACTCACCGCGATCGTCAGCAAGGCGCCGTCGTAAGGAAACGGGCGGACCGGTTTCTCCTGCCCGATCTTCCACAACCAGGCGCCTCCATAAGCCGAGGCGATGACCCCTTCTCCACGCGGCATCCAGGTCACGGCTGAAATCGTCGTCTTGTAGGCCGGTACTTCCGCAGCAAGTTGAGGAGGCGATGCAGAATTGATCTTCCAGATGCGAAGCGTTTTCCCCGCCGAGGCGGCCAGCCACTTTCCATCCGGCGACCAGGCCAGGTGCTCGACCCACGAGCCCGGTCTCCCCACGGGAAGCGTCGCATGTTCTTCGCCCGACTCTCCATTCCAGAGTCGGAGAACACCGTCTTGCCCTCCCGTCGCCAACTCTGGCCGCTGGGGATGCCAGCCCAGCGTCAAGGCGGATTGCTGATGCCCTTTCAGTTCGCAGACCGGTTTGAGGGAAGCCGCTTCCCAGACCATCACCTGGCCCGACGCCGCGCAGGCAGCAACTCTCGTCCCACCGGCAGCAAAGGCCACACGATGGACATAATCATCGAGCAGCGCCCGACCGATCGGGGTCAATGTAACTGTTGCTCGACGTTTGCTTAGGCGAGGCATGACCGAAATCCCCTCATCAGCGCTTCCCGATCTAGATCCTTGCCGATAAAGACAAGCTGGTTGTTTCGCATTTCTCCAGCCTGCCACGGGCGATCGGCTTTGCCATTGAACAGCATATGAACACCTTGAAACACGAACCGATGATCGCGCCCCTCGACATTCAGGATGCCCTTCATCCGATAGATCTTCGTCCCCATCGTATTCAGCACTTCGCGGAACCAGTCGTTCACTTTCCCCTCATCGACCAGTCCGTCTTCAACGAGGGCCACGGAAAACACGCTGGGATCATGCTGATGCGCCTCTTCGCCGAGAAAATGCGGGTCGATCTCGAGCTTGCGGCTCAAGTCGAACGCGCCGATGTTCAACAGTCGGGTGATCTCGACCTGAGCATCCTTCGTCCGATGAATCTTCGCCATGATGTTGATCGCCCGAATCCTGGCTTCCAATCGGTCCACCTCGACGGGAGGCACGAGGTCGATCTTGTTGAGCAAAATCACGTCGGCGAACGCGATCTGCTCCTTGGCCTCCGGACTCGTATCGAGATGGTCCCAAATATGTTTGGAATCGACGACGGTCACGATGCCGTCCAGCAACAGCCGACGCTCCATCTCGTCATCGACGAAGAATGTCTGCGCAACCGGTGCAGGATCGGCCAGACCCGTCGTCTCGATCACCATGTAGTCGAACCGGTCCTTTCGCTTGAGCAAATTCCCGATGATGCGGATCAAATCCCCGCGCACCGTGCAGCAGATGCAGCCGTTGTTCATCTCGAAGATCTCTTCATCCGCCCCGATGACCAGTTGATTGTCGATCCCGACTTCGCCGAATTCATTGACGATGACCGCCACGCGTTTTCCGTGCTCGGTCGTCAAGATTCGATTGAGCAACGTCGTCTTGCCAGCCCCTAGAAAACCGGTGAGTACCGTCACCGGCACCGGAGCCATCATCTTGGTCGTCGTCGCCATGACACACCTCCTCCTGACACAGATTGAGAAATTCATCGGACACCTTCTGCAGAGAAGATCGACTACCGCCCCTCAAGGCAAGTGAAGAACGCCCAACCCCTTGAGTGCCCCCTTAGGTGGTGGCGAGCGGC
Source organism: Nitrospira sp. (assembly GCA_024331125.1). Classification (GTDB taxonomy): domain Bacteria; phylum Nitrospirota; class Nitrospiria; order Nitrospirales; family Nitrospiraceae; genus Nitrospira_D. The sequence continues at coordinate 41,985 of JANDJI010000002.1, read as the reverse complement.
ACCTACCCGATCTTCCCCGCACAAGGTGCGGGGGAAAGAGCATGGCTAAACGGCGGTGGAACTCTATGATTACGAGACAAAGGACGGAGGACCACGGACGGAATCAAGTGAGAGGGCGACCGATCTGATGATGATATAGAAAGCGAACGGAGTCGTCACGAGAACAGGGAGAAGCACAGGCGGAGACGTAACCGAATGCAAGCCGGCACTGGCCGCATGGTCCAACCAAGCACAGACGTCCTGATCCGAATGTTCATGGGAGGTGCCGGCCGCGAAGGTGTGCTCCAGCAACAACGGCTGAAGCGTCAGCACCAGCAACACATACCCCAGGAGAAGTCCCCAACGGCCGATCTTCTTGATGAATCGTGTCATCGGCATTGCGGGCACCATCCGAAAAACTCAAGGGTATGACTGTCGACGGCAAACTTGGTTTTCGCCTCGACCAGCGCGGTGAGTTTCTTGATCGGACACAACATCAAGTCGACGATCTTGCCGCATCCACGGCATTGGATGTGATGGTGGTGTTCCCGGCCATGCCGCACTTCGTAGCGCATCTGGCCATCATGAAGCCCGACCGTATTGACCAGCCCAAGCTCCTGCAGCATGGCCAAGTTTCGATACACGGTGACGAGGTCGGCCGGCTTCCGTTGTGCCTTGAGCCGGTCGTGCACGTCGGCCGCGGTGATCGGCAGCGGACTCTGCTCCAGGACGGCGAGTATCGCCTTCCGGGGCTTGGTCAATTTTTTGCCGCCTGCTTTGAGGCGGTCGAGCATCGAGGAAGCCATGGCGCTTACAATTGCAAGTGACTTGCATGTAACACGCCGACGCACCCTGTGTCAATCCCGTGCCCCCCGAAATGATCATCCCACGCGGCCGCCGCGCCAGCCGAGCAATATCCGTTCGTCTACACCTTCGTCGACCTGCACCCGCACGAGGTGAAGCACCTTCACGTCGATCGCGACGCACCGGAACGTTGTGGTCTGCGCGGAGATCGGGCCGACCATCACGACAACCAACCTCGCCGAAGGATCAGTGCGAGCAATTCTGCGACCTGATCAACTCGACAATAAATTGGAGCGGGCTAAGGCTCAAAACAATTCAAAAACCGGCCGGCCCAAGCTACGGATCAGGCGCTTGGAGGGTTGACGATCACTTGCGCAGAGTCCGAATGTAGGCGAGCACGTCTCGCTCCTCTTGCTCGGAGAGGCGGACGTTCCAAGGCGGCATAATCGCTTTGCCCTCGTGGATGGTCTTGAGCAATGCCTCATCTGATTTTTTCTGTATCGAGGGAGCGGTCAGCATGGCGGGATCGGCGCCCAGCAGTTTGTAACCGTCGCCTTTCCCCTCGATGCCATGGCAACCGACACAGTGTTTGACGTAGATCTTCTTGCCTTCTATGACGCTCGGCATCGTTGTCTCTTGCACTTCTCCCGCCACCGCCGATCGCTCCCCGACCAGGACCGCCCAAAGCAGAAGCGCCGCGCCGATGATCCTTGTTGTCATGCCTTCACCACCGTCGTCTGTCTAATGAGAAATTCCTGGTCGGGTAAGGGAACCCGCCGCCTCAGGCGGCCTCGTGGAGACAGGCCCCGCTTCGCCCGATCGCCCTTCCAACCATCGATACAGCACCGGCAACACGACCAACGTCAACAACGTCGAGGTGACCAAGCCTCCGATGACGACGGTCGCCAGCGGACGCTGGACCTCTGAGCCGATGCCGTTCGCCAGAGCCAACGGCACCAAGCCGAGCAAAGCCACCAAGGCCGTCATGAGCACCGGTCGCAAGCGCAACAGCGCGCCCGACAACACCGCCTCGTCCAACGTATACCCGTCTTGTCGGAGCTTGTTCATGTACGACACCAACACGATGCCGTTCAGCACGGCGACGCCGAAGAGATTGATGAATCCGACGGACGCCGGCACGCTCAGGTACTCGCCCGTGACCCACAACGCCACCACTCCGCCGATCAAGGCGAAGGGAAGATTGAGAATGATGAGCACGGCCTGGCGAAGGGAGCCGAACGTCGAATAGAGCAATAAAAAGATCAGCCCGATCGTCACCGGAACGATGACGCGCAGCCTTGACATGGCCCGCTCCATGTTCTCGAACGAGCCGCCCCACGACACCGTATAGCCGGCGGGGAGCACGACTTGCTGCGCGATTTTGCGTTGCGCCTCGGCGACCAAACTGCCGATGTCGCGCCCCAACGTGTTGAAGCCGATCGAGACGTACCGTTGCAGCCGTTCCCGACTGATTCGCCCCGGTCCTTCTTCAAGTTTGATCGTGCCGAGATCCGCCAAGGGAATCAGCGCCCCGGTCTGGTCCATCAACAAAATGTTGCTGATGGCGTCCACCCCGTCCCGATACTGTTCCGGAAATCGAACGACGAGATCGAACCGTTGCTGGCCTTCAAACACCCGCGTCGCCACTTCGCCGCCGATCGCCGTCGTGATGATCTGCCGCACGTCGGCCACGTTCAACCCGTGCCGCGCGATCTTGCCGCGGTCGATGTCGATGGTGAGATAGGGTTGACCGAACAATTGCTCGACTTTGATGTCGCGGACCCCGCGCACGGTTCCAAGCACGGCGGCGATTTCCTCGGCTTTGGTTCGGAGCACCTCCAAGTCATCGCCGAACAACTTGACCGTCGCCTCGGTCCGCACGCCGGAAATCAACTCGTCCACCCGCTGCTGGATGGGTTGGCTGATCAAAAACGTCGCGCCCGTCACCTGAGAGAGCCGCTCTCTCACCTTCTGCATCAATTCCGGCATCGTCTTCGCCGTCGTCCATTGATCGAGCGGGCGCAGCCTGACGACGGGATCGCTTTCGTTCGGCTCCTGAGGATCGTTGCCCAATTCCGTGCGACCGATCTTCGAGACCACCATCTCGACTTCGGGGAACTCCATGATCGCCCGTTGCGCTCGTTTCTCGATGGCAAGAGAGGCTTCCAGCGACACGCTCGGCAGTCGGATCGTTTGGGGAGCCATGGCCCCTTCGTTCAAAATGGGAATAAATTCGCTCCCCAAAAAGGGGACCAACATCAGGCTGCCGATCAATGCGCCGACCGCCAGCGTCACCACGACGAGACGATGCCCCAACGCCCATCGCAGCGCCGGAGCATACAGCCCTTTGGCGGCTCTCACGACCCACGGATCGTCCTCGGATCCGCGCGTCAACGCCAGCGAGCAGAGGACCGGAGAGAGCGTGAGCGAGAGCACCAGCGAGACCAACAGAGCGATCATGATGGTATAGGCAAGGGGCTTGAACATCTTGCCTTCCATCCCTTGCAGGGAAAACAGAGGCAGAAACACCACGATGATGATGAGAATGCCGAACACCACCGGTTGGCCGACCTCTTTGACCGCCTCTCTGATGAGCTCCGATTTGGAGACACCGGCGGACGATTGGTGCGACAGGTGGCGATAGACGTTCTCCACCACCACGACCGATCCATCGACCATCATGCCGATGGCGATGGCCAAGCCTCCGAGCGACATGAGATTGGCCGTTAACCCGACCTGCCCCATCACGATAAACGTGGCCAACGGACCGAGGATCAACGTGGCCACGACGATGAGCGCGCTGCGAATATTGCCCAGAAACAGAACCAACACGACGACGACCAGCGTCACGCCTTCGGCGAGAGCCTTGTACACCGTGTTCAGCGCGGCGGTGATCAGTTCGATCCGGTCATAGAACGGCACGATGCGCAGCCCGTTCGGCAACAGCCCCTTGGCATGGATGTCCTCGATGCGCGCCTTGATGCCTTCCACCACGTCCCTGGCGTTCCCCCCCCGCAACATCAGAACGATTCCGCTCACGACTTCGCGCTCGCCGTTAAGCAGCGTCGCCCCGTGGCGCACGGCGTGCCCGATCACGACGTTGGCGATGTCTCCCACGAACACCGGCGTCCCCCCGACTTCTTTGACGACGATGCGCTCGATGTCCTCAAGCGAGCGGATCAGGCCCCGCCCCCGCACGATGTATTTCTCAGCGTGTTTCTCCAAAATATTGCCGCCGGCGTTGGCGTTGTTTCTGGCCACGGCCTCGAATACTTCGCGCAACGAGAGGTTGTACTTCCGCAGCATGGCCGGCTCGACCAACACTTGGTACTGCTTGACGTAGCCCCCCATCGAATTGACGTCGATCACCTCGGGCGTGCCCTTCAACAGAGGACGAATGACCCAATCCTGGATCGTGCGTTGATCGATGAGTCGTCGATACTCCTGCGCGTCGTCAGCCGGCGGATTACTCGGCCCATCCAGATAATATTGAAACACCTCGCCGAGTCCCGTGCTGTTGGGAACCAACATCGGTTCGGCGCCGGAGGGGAGCAATTCCTCCACTTCAAGAAGCCGCTCGAGCACCAGTTGGCGCGCGAGATTGATATCCATCGAATCGTCGAACACGATCGTCACCAGCGAGAGCCCCACTTTCGTCAAGGATCGCATCTCGGTGACGGCCGGCACGCCGGTCAGTTGCAATTCGATCGGATAGGTCACCAACCGTTCGACCTCGGTGGGCGAGAGACCGGGCGCTTTGGTCACGACTTGGACGAGCACGCTCGTCACGTCCGGAAACGCGTCGATGGGAATGGTCCTGAACGCATAGAGCCCTCCGCCGGCGATCAGAAGCGAGAGCAGGACGATCAGCAGCCGCTGGCGAAGAGAGACATCGAGAAGACGGGAGACCATCAGACCTGTTTTTTGAGCAGCTCGGACTTCAACAGAAAAGCGCCGTGGGTGACGACCCGCTCCCCTTCCTCGAGACCGGCGAGAATCGACGTCAGCGCGCCGTTGGACTCACCGACTTCGACTTCCCGCACTTCGTATTCGGTCGCTTTGCGCTGGACGAAGACGAACGTCTTGCCTTGATCATGCTGCAATGCCGCTTCCGGCACGACCAAGCGATCCGGCTGCGGCTCGGAGAAGAGGCGAACCGTCGCGAACATCTCCGGTTTGAATCGCCCGTCCGAATTGGGCAATTCGATGCGCAGTTGCATGGTGCGGGTCGAGGGATCCAACACGTCTCCCACGTAGGTGATCGTTCCGTGAAACACTTCGCCCGGATAGGCGTTCACGCGCACCTCCGCCTTGGTGCCTTTGGACGCGTGAACGGCGTGCACGAAAGGGATGTCTTTTTCGGGGATGTTGGCCAACACCCATACTTCCGACAAGTCCGCGATGACGAAGAGGTTCTCGGTCGTTTCGACGACCTCTCCCCGCGTCAGCTTGCGTGCGATGACGCGCCCCGCGAAGGGCGCCACGATCGGCACGACGGATCGGATTTCCCTGCTTTGCTCCAATCGCTTAAATTCCTCCGGCGTCATCCCAAGCAACTTCAACCGATCGTGCGCTTCGTTGGCTTCCGCCTGAATACTCAAGAGCTCCGCCTGTCGCCGCTGGGCCTCCGCCTCGCCGATCACTTTCTCTTCAAGAAGAAACTGGGCGCGCGAGTACGACTGTTCCGCCAGGTTCAGCTTCGCCTTGGCCTTCAGATAAGCGGATTGAGCCAGTCCCAATTCGCTGCTGTACAAAATGGCCAGCGGTTGATTGGCCTTGACCTCCTGACCGAGATCCGCGTACACCTCGATCACCCGCCCCCTCACCAGCGCCGTGATTTCGGCCATGTTGCGCTGGTTGGGCTGCACGATGCCGGGAAAGTCGCGATAAGTTCGGAAATCGCTTTTGGCGACGGGTTGAACGACCAGCCCGATGCGAGACGCCTCCTCAGCCGACAAGGTCACCACTCCGGGAAGCGTCGAAACGCTTGGAGGCTTGTCGGCGATCGCGTCGTGTTGGGCCTTCTCACAGCCCCATTCCAATGCCGACAATCCGCACAGCGCGGCCCCCAATGTGACTGAGAGCAACGAGCGCGCGCGCATGCCCGCCGCGCGGTTCGGCATCCGGAAGCGATCGCGTTCCGGCCGTCCCGTCATCAAAATCCCCCTCCGACGGCCTGTTCGAGTTTGGCCAGCGAGACCGAGAGGTTGTGACGCGCTTCCGCATAGTCCAATTGAATTTGCCGCTGCACTCGTTGTGCGTCCAACACTTCGAGCAGGCTGGAGGCGCCCTGCTGAAAACTGAACTGAGCCAGCCGGAGCGCTTCCTGCGCCTGTTTGAGCAATCCCTTGTCGAAGACCTCGATCAGCTCGGCCGTGGTCCTGGCGTCCTGGTAATGTTGGTGGATCGCCATCGTCAACTCGTTGCGCACCCGCAGCAGTTCCGCCTCTTCTTTGCGCTTCGTTCCCATCGACGATGCGATTTCTCCCTCGCGGCGATACCACAAGGGCAACGGAATCGACAGTCCACCCTGATAGGTTTCCCTGCCCATTTCACGCCAAAAGCCGCCGTTGACCGTGACGGTCGGCATCCGCATTTGCCGCTCGAACTCGATCTTCCAATCCGATTGCTCGACCGATTTGACCAACCGTTGGATGGTAGGATGGCGCTCCATCATCTTGTTCATCAACTCTTCGACGCGCAAGCCCGAAGGGAACGCCATGAAGTCCCCCTCGATGTCGTACTCGGTTCCCAGCGCCCCGCCCGTCAGGGTATCCATGACCACTCGGTTGATCCGGACGACATTCTCTGCACGCGCGAGCTGTTGTCTGGCTTTTAGAACCTCGACCTCGGCCTTGATCAACTCAAACTGCGGCGCCTCACCGGACTTCACCCTCGCCTTGACGATCCGTTGGACTCCTTCGACGATTCCCAGGTTTTGTCTGGCCAGTGCGGCGTCCTGTCGAGCCAGCAAGAGACCATAGAAGGCCACTTTGACCTGAGATCGCAAATTCAGTTGTGTCTCCATGAGGCCGGCGTTTGCCGTCGAAAGCCCAAGATCCGCCACGCGTTGGCGCGCCTCACGCATCGTGGGCCACTCAAGCGGTTGGCCGACGGTGACATTGTATTCGGTCAGAGACTCACGACCTGCGAACGAGCCGAGGCCGGCGCGGCCCGCATCTCGCAACATGCCGTGTCCGCCCAAACCGGCGATCGTCGGATTGGGATAGGCGCCGGCCACTGTCTGCAAACCGCGCTGTGCTTCAATTTGGCCTTCGGCGGAAAAGACCAGCGGGTTCTTGGCCAGCGCCAGATCGACGATGGCATCCAGCGTGTAGATGCGAGGAGATTCGGCAAACGCCGCGGATTCCTCCCCTGTGATGGGAAACAAGGAGATCGGGAGACATGAGAACCACAGCAGCGACAAAAAAAAGAACAACATGGCCATTGAACGAGGACAGGCGGACCGACTTGGACGGCAAACAACCAGACACACAATTTTACGGTGTGGATCGTCGTCTTCCATGCGATCCATGCCGCACTATAGAGAGAACTCCCAAGATTTTCAATGAAATCGACGGAGAGTCCGCTTCATCGCCGATTCGATCTCCCTGCCGATTACGATCGTCTCGATCGTAACGACTTTTATATGAATCGCCGAAACCGGGCCCCCCCAGGAGAGCGCTGTCTCTCATTTTTGCTTGTTTTCACAAGCACCGTTATGCGTTGGCTTGAAGCTCGCTCAGATAAAATGCCGCGATCGCCGCCGTCGCGGCGACGTTCAACGACTCAACGCCTTTGGAGAGCGGAATGGCGAACTTGACGGTGGAAAGGCGGACAATATCTTGCGCCAACCCCTCTCCCTCGTTGCCGACGGCAATCATCAGGCGGGAGGGAACGGCTCGGAGACTGCGAAGAGAAACGGTGTCCCGCGACGGCACCAACGCGGAATAGATCGCGCAACGACGCCTCGCTAAATCTTGGATGTCCGCCTCTCGGAAAACCGGGAGACTCAATACCGCGCCGGAGGCCGCGCGAACGGCTTTGGGACCGAATGGATCGGCGGAATCCGGACTCAACCACACGCCAGCCAGATCAAGCGCCGCAGCCGTCCGAATGATGGCTCCGACGTTGGCCGGGTCTTGCAGCCGGTCCCCATAGATTCCCATGATTTTCGGTTGCTCCAGCACCCGTGTTTCATCCCACCGCGGCCGGCGAATCACGGCCATGATACCCTGGGGCGCCTGCACATCGGACAGAGCGGCGAACGTCGCATCCGAACAAACGAACTGGGGGACCGTCAGCCTGTCTCGTGCCGTTCGTCCCGCCTCGTCTTCCACGCGCAAATACTGCGGCGACAGAATCAGGCTCACGACCGTTTGGGGGCGCCGATGTATCGCTTCCTCGCAGGATTTGGCGCCTTCCAGCACGAAGACTCCTTCTCTTGCGCGCGTTTTTCCCTCACGCAGGAGTCGCCGAATCAGCGCGCTTTGGCGACGGGTCAACGTGCGAGGAGACAATGATCGAGTCCTCGGTCGTCGAGAGGGAGCTGCCTGATGGCGTTCCAAGACATGATCGAAAATTCAGCGCCGCCTGCGTTCAGCCTCGGCCTCGGCGGCTCGGATACGCTGGGCCCTGGCCTTTGCCCGCTTCAACGCCGTGAGTTTTCCTTTCGTTCGATTTTGCTCAAACCGTAACTGTTCCAACTGAGAACGGAGATAGGCTTTCTCCTGTTTATGGAGATCCGCGCACTCCGCTTTGGAAAGCATCATCCAATCACCGCGACTCCTGGCTCGCTTGATCCGCTGATCCAATGATTCCCGCAACTTCTTGGCTCGCATGATCATCAGCGACTTCAGAGCCTCTTGCCGGCGTTGGACTTCCTCTTCTTCCGCCATGATGCCGCGAATATCGGTGCCCAGCATGGTCCCATTCCTCCTTCATTCCTTTTTTCCCTCACAGAGTCGACGCTAATGGACCGCACCATCCCTTTTCATCCCCTTGTCCTTACTCTGAGAGGTAACCCGATCAGGAACCTTCATTGTACTCAATTCTCTCCTTCCCTTCCACCCTTGAACACAGAGCTGGAATCTTAACCGAGTGGTGCTATTCCCCTTGAGTTTGGATCATCAAAACTCCGACGAATCATGTGAGATGCGCCAGCAAAAACAAATATTTATATGTCTTTTGCACGTCTGTGGCGGGCATTGCTTGAGCTGTTCATCAATGAGCACCCCACAGCAACTCTCCTGACAAGACCACCTGCCATAAATGAATGAAAGCGAGCCCGGCAGTTCATGATTTATCGATGACCGGCAAACCGCCAGAAACTTAGCGCCAGTCTCTCGCTATATGGTTTTTTGTAGCCGACACTCTTTGATGGGCCGAGATCAAATAATAAGTATTATTATTTAGTATGTTTATCTAATTTTCAAACGTGCCTTTCATGATTAGACTTGAGCCGTCACCTGGCAGCTTCCCAGGCTGGAATTTGTCGGCGTGAAGAGCGACTTACCCACAGACACCGGCTTTTCCTAGCCGCAAGAAGTGTGGCCAATGTGCTTGCTCAACATAGGCCTCACGGCCGCAACAACCTTCAACCAAGGGAGGATGTTATGGACAAGGTCTGGTTGTATGTGGGGGGAATTCTCGTTGTTCTTGTGGTAGCGGCGTTGGTCGTCCTCAATTCGGTCAGAAGCGTCGTACCTCCCGCTGATGACCTAAGAGCCGGGATCGAGCGTACCGCCAAGTAAGTGACGATCCTTCACTTTCTCACCGTGGAAACAAAAGGGCCCACCGAAGGTGGGCCCTCTCGAGCTGGTGCATGGCCTACTGGCTGTGCTTATCGGTTTCGGTTCTTAACCTCCTATCCCACTTTCACTTCGATCGCTTTGGGTTTCACTTTTTCCACTTTCGGTAGGTGCAAATTCAACACACCATCCTTGTACTCGGCCTTGACTCCCGTTTCGTCAACCGATTCCGGCAATGTAAAACTCCGCACAAAACTTCCATACGACCGCTCGACTCGATGATATTTCCTGCCTTTTTCTTCTTTCTCTTGGCGCCGTTCCCCATGCATGGTCAGCACACCATCTTCCACCGTGACCTTGACGTCTTCCTTCTTGACCTCGGGGAGCTCGGCCTTGATCAAGTACTCATCATCGGTTTCGCTGATATCGACGGTCGGTATCCAATCGGCGACCGTCAAATGTTCCTTCGTGCCCGTCGCACGAACCGACGGACGGGCGAACACCCGATTCAGCCGTTCTGACATATCTTCCAGCTCACGGAACGGATCCCAGCGGACGAGTGACATAGTCAACCTCCTCTTTTTTAGAGTGGAATTGGTTTCACTTTCACGGTCCGACCGTCGAGAGGAAGATAACTCTACCGCCCCTTCAGTCAAGAGAGATCCTTATCGTAGAACCCGAGCGTCTGTGTTTATCGCTGATCGATCGGCACATAAGGTCGATTGTGCTCGCCGGAATAAATTTGATCGGGGCGAAACAGCTTGTTTTCACCCAGCTGCTCCAACCAATGGGCCAACCAACCCGACACGCGCGCCATGGCAAAAATCGGGGTAAAGAGATCAACCTCAATGCCCATTTTGTCGTAGATGATGCCCGAATAAAAATCGACGTTGGGATAGACGCCCTTGCCGCCGAGCCGCTCTCCGGCCGCCCGTTCAACCTCCAACGCAATGTTATAGAAAGGAGACGGTCCGCTCTCGGCGAACAGGCGCTGACAGAGTTCCTGGAGCACCGTCGCGCGCGGATCCTTGACCTTGTACACGCGATGACCGAACCCCATCAGTTTTTGCTTGGCTCTGAGTTTTTCATCCACGTATGTTCCGGCGCGATCCGGCGAGCCGATCTCGGTCAGCATCTGAACCACTTCTTCGTTGGCGCCTCCGTGCAAGGGGCCCTTTAAGGCCCCGATCGACGACGCGACGACCGTGTAGGGATCAGCGAGCGTCGAGGCCGTCACCAGACCGGCGAACGTGGACGCGTTCATCGTATGTTCGGCGTGCAGGATCAAACAGTCGTCGAACACCTCGCTCCACAAAGGCGGCGGCGCCGTTTCCGTCAGCATGTACAGAAAGTTTTCGGAGAATCCGAGGTCGTCGCGCGGAGGGATCGGATCGTCGCCGCGACGAATACGCGCCCATGCCGCCACGATCGTCGGGAGTTTGGCGACCAACCGCACCGCCGACCAATAGTTGTTGTCGGCATCCTTGACGTTGCGCCCTGGATAGAACATGCCCAGCGCCGCGACCGCCGCCTGCAACGCGTCCATGGGATGCCCCTGTTCGGGCAGACACTTGAGCAGATCCACGATGCGAAATTTCACGCGCCGATGATGCGTCACGTCTGCCGTCCACCGCTGAAGTTCCGCCCGTGTCGGAAGATGGCCGAACAACAGCAGATACGCGGTCTCGAGATAAGAAGATTTCGCACAGAGCTCCTCTACCCTGATTCCACGATACTCGAGCACCCCGCGTCGGCCGTCGACATCGCTGATTGAAGACGTGGCGGCGGGAACTCCGGCCAATCCGGGCATGAAATCATGTGGCATGATCGCACCTCATCATAATGAGCGGTTGACGATTTCCTTTCATTGTCGTGCCAAGCCTACCATGAATCGAGAAGAGCGCGGTGGAGGGAATTCTTGCAAATGAATCATGGCAGTTGGCATACTCCGACTTGAGCGACAATGATGAAGAGGATGCGGCAGAAAAGAGGGATGGCCGCCGTTTTCTGCTGGCTGCTGGCGGCGCAGTTCACGGGACAGGGCGTCTCCCTTGGTTTTGCGCAAGAACAAGAGGCCGTGCTGGCGTTTGCCGTGGTCATGGCCCCCCCGACGGACAAGGCGCGTATCGCGGCCAAGGTCTCGATCGAAAACTCCGTAGAGGACCTCATGCTTCTCCCGGCGGACCAGATTCTCTCCAATCCGATTTGGAAAAAACTGGAGATCTGCCATGCCTTGAAACTGGAAGGGCGCAGGCTCAAGGAGGGGTTTCACGTCACCTGGGTACGGGTCCTTGACAGCGCGATGCTGCCGATGGTGTTGCAAGGAGTTGCGGGAGATTGTCTGTTGAAAAAAGCGCTGGAGATCGCCCCTTTTGTGGATTAACGTCTGCATTCCGGACAGAGAACCGGTTCTTGGTCGGAATCGGCCTCTTCTCTGGTCAGCGGAAACAACATCTCGCAGGAGCGACAGGGACGAATTTCAAAATAGGCCACGCCCCGCTCATCGATTTCAGTGGGGAGCAAGAGTTCGATCGGATCATAGCCGGCGATTCCTCCGTCGCCGAACTTGACGAGGGCGATTCGATCGTTGAATCCTTCAAAAACGGCTTCTTGTCCCCGCCGATTGAGCAGGTGTCCGAGCACAAAAACCGGCTGGCCTTTTCGTTTGATGCGGAGGTCTTTGAGCGTATGCTGCGACGACGTCGCGCAAGAATATCGACCTGAGGAACTGGTTCCGGCCCACGGCATGCGCCAAATCTCGACACAGTCAGAAGATGAATCGGATACGGGAGCATCTAATCACAGCCGTCAAAAATCCGTCAAGACGGACCACTCATCAAGGAGTCATCCATGGCCAAAATCACCATTTATCACAAACCGACCTGCAGCACCTGCCGGGAAGCGATCCGGCTTCTGAAAGACAGCGGCGAATCCTTCACGGCGATCAACTATTACGAACAGCCGTTCGATAAAAAACAGCTCAAGGCTCTTCTTAACAAAGCGGGACTGTCTCCGAAGGACGTGTTGCGAACGAAAGAGGATGTGTACAAGGAACTCGGATTGGCCAAGAACACTCTCACGGACGATGAGTTGATCGAGCTGATGGTGAAGCACCCGGATTTGATCCAGCGCCCGCTCGTCGAAAAAGGCGACGAGGCGATCCTCGCCAGGCCTGCTGAATTAATCAAGAAATTGTTGTAAGGGCGTGCTTATTCTCCTCCGCACAGCGGTGGGGCGCACGGCAGGGGGGAAGAGTACCGGCCGGCTTTTTCCATTTCGAAAATCACGGAGAAACCGATCCCAACCGGAGGGCGCGCCGTTCAAGCCGTCAAGGAACCGGCACACACGCCGCTCGTCAAGACGATGAACGGAAGGGTGACAAACGAGAGGAACCTCTCACCGCGAATTGCATAAAAACACGTTGAACTCATTCGAGCTCACCGTCCGTTCTCCGTCGATATCCGGACCCAGGACACCGTTCCGGTAAGGGGATCGGTCTTCACGGCCAGCTTTCCATCCAACACATCAAGGAGCAGATCACCGACCAATGATTTCCGCCACCCCTTGAGCAGAGGAAGATCCATCGTCGCGCAATTCGTCTTTGCCTCGGCCAAAGCCTGCAAGTCGGCCGTCGTTCCCAACATGGCGGGAGCGATGTCTTCCTGCGCAGCACGGGCCTTGAGCACCGCCTGCAGCAATTCCAACAGCCCGGCTGATTCCGGCTCGGGTTTCCGTTCTCTCGGGACTTCGGGCCACTCGGAAGCGGGCAGCGCCAACGCCGCGCCAATGACGGCCAACAGCGTCTCGCCGTTTCGGTTGACTTCCGATTCGTGCACGCCGCGGATGCCCCGCAGTTCCTGAACCGTGCTCGGAGGGCGCCGCGCCAATTGAAGCAAGACCTCGTCCCGCATCACGCGGCTCCTCGGACTGTTGCGACGCTTGGCTTCGTCTTCCCTCCACGCCGCCAAGGCCCGGAGCACGGCCGCCGACTTGGGCTTGAGGGTGTCCCACCCACGCACCCGCTGATAGCGCGCGTGAGGATCCCGCCGCATGTCTCCGACGGCCGACTCCAGACGGGAAAATTCTTCGACGGCCCACTCAAGCCTGCCGAATTTGGAGAGCCGGGCGCGAAGATGATCATAGATCGCCAGCAGATAGGTCACGTCGTCGAGCGCATAGGCCAGTTGATCATGAGACAGAGGACGGGCGCTCCAATTCGTAAACGTGTGCGCCTTATCCAGTTTGGCGCCGTGAACCCGCTGAACAAGACTGGCATAGGCGACCTGCGCCCCGTACCCCACCATCGCGGCGGCGATCTGCGTGTCGAAAAACGGTTTCGGGATGCGCCCGGCGTGGACGGCGAACAGATCCAAATCCTGCCGGCCCGCGTGCACGACCTTTTCAATGTCCGGGTCGCAGAGGATTTCCCAGAAGAGATCCAGCGCATTGCCGGCTTGAACGGCGGGAAAGTCGATCACCGCCGAGAGGTCGTCCGTAGCGACCTGAATCAGCTCGAGCTTGGGCACGAAACTGTCTTCGCCGACGAATTCGGTATCCAGGGCGAGCCGGGGGCTGTCCTGCAATCGCTCGCAGAACTCACGCAACGCTTTGGCGTTCGCAATGTAATAGGGAGGGTGTATCGCCATGAGCCCGTGACGCTATTCGGACGGATTGTAGGGACGATCGGGCGGACGCAGAGGATCGACGTTGCTCAAACTCAAATACTCTTTTAAAAATTGATACGCTTCCAGTATGCGGCGCAGCTCAGGCTCGGAGCTGCGATCACCGTTGTTGGCGTCGGGATGCAACTGCTTCGCCTTTGTGCGAAACGCGGCCGTCACGTCGGCGAGGGAACTGCCGAACTCCAACCCCATGACGGCATAGGCGTCCATTGCCGTATGAATACCGCCCCCGGAAGGGTCCGAGACCGCTCCGCTGTTTCCGCCGGCAGCTTTCAAAATATCGGCAAGGTTGAGCCTTTTTCGCCGCCGCCTGGGTCGCTCCCTGATCTCACTGTCAAACTCGTCCCAGCGGTCTTCAACAAATTCCAGCCGCGACTCCAGGCGCATCGCTCCGGACAGGTCCCGGATCGCGTCCAGTTCCTCTTCAATTTCGGCGAGGGATCGGATAATCTCCTCCAGCCCTTGCTCGACTCGAAAAAACCCATCGACCCGCTCTTCCATCATGACGTCGACGGCCACGTCCAAACTTTCTTCCGTCTTGGAGCGCAGCGACCCGATCCGGTTCTGCATCCCCTGACGGAACTTAAGATATTTGCTCATCGAAAACGGCATCGCTCAGCTCACCGGTGGCGGGTGCATTGTAACACAGCGGGAAGGAAGTCCTGAAGGACCGGCCTGGCCTCACCCATCCGACACATCGACAAGCCGACACGGAATAATCGCCAAACCGATGCAGAGGCTTACACGGTATTGGAATCGGGCTCGTCGCCGACCTTGGCGCGCCTTCTGGCGACCCCCGTCTGCCTGGCGGCAATGGCCACGGCGCGTGCCACTCTCGGCACGACCGTTTTGTCAAAGAGGCTGGGAATAATGTATTCCTCTCCCAGCGCCCCCTCGGGAACGGCTCCGGCGATGGCATGGGCTGCCGCCAGCTTCATGGCTTCATTGATTTCGCGAGCTTGGATATCGAGGGCTCCCCGAAAGATACCGGGAAAGGCGAGCGCGTTGTTGATCTGATTGGGGAAATCGGATCGGCCGGTGGCGAAAATGCGGCAATGCGACCGGGCGAGCTCGGGTGGAACCTCCGGATCGGGATTCGCCATGGCGAACACGATCCGATCCGGCGCCATAACATCAAGATCTTCGGCGCTTAGGATATTTCCCACTGATACACCGATAAAGACATCGGCACCCTTCAACGCGTCACGCAAAGACCCTTGGGGATTGTTCGGAGTCAGACAGGCGGCGAGGTCATCCCGGCACCCCTGTAACGTGGCGGCATCACCCTTCAGAATAATTCCTTGTTGATCGCACCCCACCAGACGCGAAACACCGGCAGCCAGCAACATGCGGCAACAGGCCATGCCGGCCGCCCCCAAACCGTTCACGACGATGCGCACCTCCTCCAATCGTTTTCCTGTCACCCGCAATGCGTTGGCCAGCGCCGCCAGCACGACGACGGCCGTGCCGTGTTGATCGTCGTGCATGACCGGGATCTCAAGCGATTGCTTGAGCCGCCGTTCTATCTCGAAACACCGGGGCGCGCTGATGTCTTCCAAGTTCACGGCGCCGAAACCGGGCGCGATACCTTCCACGATGCGGACGATCTCATCAGGATCCTGCGTGTTGAGACACAGGGGCCAGGCATCGATACCGGCCAATTCCTTGAACAACATCACCTTGCCTTCCATCACGGGGAGTGCCGCTTCCGGACCGAGATTGCCCAGCCCCAGCACCGCCGAACCGTCCGTCACGACCGCCACGCTGTTGCCCTTGCTCGTGAAGACGTAGGCCTTGGCCGGGTCCTGCGCGACGGCGGCGGCGACGCGGCCCACTCCCGGCGTGTAGACCATCGAGAGAGCATGTCTGGTTTTGACGGGCACCTTGCCCTCCACCCGAATTTTTCCGCCGAGATGGAGCAAGAAAATGCGATCGGACGCCGAGATCACCTCGACGTCCGGCAACAGACGCAGCCCATTCAACACCCGTTCGCCGTGCGCCTCGTTTTGCACGTCGAAGGTGACGTCGCGAACCAGGCGGGCTTTGGTCGCCGACACGAGATCGACGGCCCCCAGGTTCGCTTGCTCCTCGGCCAAGAGCGTCGCCACTCGGGCAAAGACACCGGGTTGGTTGGCCAATTCCAGCCTGACGGTGAGGCGGTAGTTGGAGGAGAGATCGTCGTCGATCACCGGGGCCCTGCCTCCCTGTTTTCTCGTCAAGCCTACCATAAACCAAGGCAATCAAGGTGATGCTCTGAGGGAGTCCCATCAAGGCTCGGTCATCAGTCAATGGTCATCGATCGTGGCATCCTCCTGTGACAGGGTACAGAGGGCCGCCTCCCCTCATTGACGCTGTTCCCGTCACGGTGCTAGGGTGCGCCATGTCATCGAGCTCGAAACGGCCTAATCGCCTCATTCACGAAACCAGCCCGTACCTCCTTCAACACGCCTATAACCCCGTGGATTGGTACCCTTGGAGTCCGGAGGCGCTCAAAGCCGCCAAGGACACGAACCGGCCCATCCTCCTCTCGATCGGCTATTCCTCCTGCCACTGGTGCCACGTCATGGAACGGGAGTCGTTCGAGAACGAAGCCATCGCCGAGGTGATGAACCGAGAATTCATCTGCGTCAAGGTCGATCGCGAAGAGCGACCCGATTTGGACGAGATCTACATGCAGGCCACCGTCGCCATGAACCACGGTAACGGCGGATGGCCGATGACCGTCTTTTTGACCCCCGATCAAGAACCGTTTTTTGCCGGCACCTACTTTCCGCCGGAAGATCGATGGGGAAGGCCGGGTTTCGGCACCGTGCTCAAGCATATCGCCGAGGCCTGGAAAACCAATTCGGCGGACATTCACGCCCAAGCCCGAACGTTGACGGAACGGTTGAAGCAAGCCGGCCGGGTTCCCCCTCCGATTTCCGTCGGTGAAACGGCCCTGGAGGAAGCCGTCGCGCAATTTGAAGAAGAGTTCGATAAGACCTACGGAGGCTTCAGTGCCGCGCCGAAATTTCCACCCGCTACGGGGCTGTCCCTCCTTCTGCGCAGCCACCGCCGATCGGGGGACGCACAGACTCTGGCCATGGTCACCAAAACGCTCGATATGATGGCGGCCGGAGGGATCTACGACCACGTCGGCGGAGGGTTCGCCCGTTATTCGACCGACAATCGGTGGCTCGTGCCGCACTTCGAGAAGATGCTGTACGACAATGCGCTGCTCGCCCGGGTCTATGTCGAAGCCTACCAGGTGACCCGCAAACCCCTCTACCGTCAAGTGGCCGCGGAAGTTCTTGACTACATCCTCCGAGAGATGACCGATCCCGAAGGAGGTTTTTACTCCGCGACCGACGCCGACTCGGAGGGAGTCGAAGGGAAATTCTTCGTCTGGACGCCGGCGGAGATCTCCGCGGCGGTCGCGGACCGGGAGGACGCCGCACGATTCTGCGCCCTCTACGACATCACCGACGAGGGCAACTGGGAACACAAGAGCATCCCCAACCGCCTTCGCCCCATCGAAGACGTGGCCAAGCAACTGAACGTGACCCCGGATGAATTACTGGAGACGGCGGCGCGCGTGAAGCCGGTTCTTTATCAAGCCCGTCAACGGCGCATCCCGCCGGCGCTGGACGACAAGGTCATCACCGCTTGGAACGGAATGATGCTCTCGGCCTTCGCCGAGGCGGCCAGGGTGTTCGGAAACCTCCGTTACCGGGAAGCGGCCGAGCGGGCGGCGGATTTTCTTCTTCGGACCCACACCAAACCGGACGGCCGGCTCCTGCGAACGTCCCGGGCCGGGCGCGCGCATTTGAACGCTTATCTGGAGGACTATGCCTATCTGGCGGAAGGATTGCTCGACCTTTACGAAGCGGGGGCCGATGAACGGTATCTCCGAGCGGCGGCACGGTTGGCCGATTTTATTTTGGAGGATTTCCATGACGACACGCAGGGCGGATTCTTTACCACGGCGAGGGAGCATGAATCTCTGATCCTTCGGACCCGAGAAGGACATGACGGTGCGACTCCCAGCGCCAACGCGGTCGCCGCCTCGGCCCTGGCCCGCCTGTCGTTTCACTTCGACCGGCAGGACTGGCG
This sequence comes from Nitrospira sp., assembly GCA_024331125.1. Taxonomy (GTDB): domain Bacteria; phylum Nitrospirota; class Nitrospiria; order Nitrospirales; family Nitrospiraceae; genus Nitrospira_D. The sequence goes on along the minus strand of JANDJI010000002.1, from coordinate 23,678 downwards.
CGAAGCGGCCGTTGGGGCCATCCGCGCCTACGGACGGCAAATCTCCCGCTATCCCAAGGCCTTCGCCAAAACCCTGTCGGTCGTCGATTTTTTGACCGACGGACCGGTGGAGCTGGCGTTTGTCGGCGAAGAACGCCAGGAAGGGTTCCGCGCCCTTCGCCAAGCCGTGGCCGAAATCTATCTCCCCAATCGCATCATCGCCACGCTCGCTCCCGGCGCCACCTCTTCGTTACCGCTGCTTCAGGGCAAGCGGCTCGTTGACGGCAAGCCGGCCCTCTATGTCTGCCGCCATTTCGGTTGTCTTGCACCGATCACGGATCCGCGCGACGTTCGCGATACCGTGGAGTCGTCCGGGGGCGCGACCGAACGACACGGCCGCGAACCCAAGATCCTGAAAACCGCCGCTCTTCCCGGTCGCGCCACCGCCGAAGGGACCGCGTCATACGCGGCTCGCGTCATCGGGCGAACCGGCGACTCATCATTGGCCAATGGGTTCACTGCCTTCGGCGCGACGGGACTCACGGTGACCCGCTTGGGATTCGGCACCTACCGGGTTCACACCCAGGAGCCCGACCATCGAGAAGCCCTCAAAAAGGCCTTGCGGACCTCGTGCAATCTCATCGACACCTCGACCAATTACATGGACGGTGACAGTGAACGGCTGGTGGGCTCCGTCCTGGCGGAGCTGATCGCGGCGGGAGACTTGCGGCGGGAAGAAGTGATCGTCGTCTCCAAAATCGGCTACATCCAAGGACACACCTTGAAATACGCGGAGATCCGAGAACGGTCAGGCCGTCCCTACCCCGACACGGTGAAATATGGCGAGGGTATTTGGCACTCGATCCATCCGGAATTCCTGGCCGATCAATTGATTCTGTCATTGGACCGGCTGGGTCTGGCCACCTTGGACGCGTGTCTGTTGCACAACCCGGAATATTTTTTGTTGGACGCGGCGCGACGAGGGGAACGTGACCGGACGTCACTGCGCAAGACGTTTTACAGCCGGATCCAACAGGCCTTTGTTTATTTGGAATCACAAGTGGCGGCGGGCCGCCTCCAGTGGTACGGGGTTTCTTCGAACACGCTGACATCCCCTCCCGATGAGCTTGAAGCAGTCTCACCGGCTTCCCTGCTGGAGGCCGCGCAGGCCGCGGCCCAGTCAATCGGCTCCCGAACTCACCATTTTCAGGTCATTCAATTCCCGATGAACCTGTTTGAGTCCGGCGGAACTCTGACACCAAATACAGGCCTATCCAATGGGCAGACAGTCCTGGAACTGGCTCAAGAGACCGGCCTTGCCGTGCTCGTCAACCGTCCCCTTAACGCCGTGCCGACCCCGCAAGGGGGCCTCGTGCGATTGGCGGACCTCCCCCTCGATGACGCCGACATCGACGTGGACCGACGGCTTGACGCTGTCGGCGCAATCGAGCAAGAATACCGCGACTCGATTGCACCGCTGCTCCAATCAACCGGTCAAGGCGCGATGCCGGCGGATTTGTTCAATTGGTCTCAGGAATTACGGCGCCTACGCCCGCTGATCCGCGGGCTGGAAGAGTGGGAACAGATCGAGCAGCAGGGCATCATTCCGCACATCAACCGATCGGTGCAGCTCGTGTCGCGGCAGGTGACGGACGCGATGACGGAACGATGGGAAGCGTGGCGTGATCGGTATGCGGAGGAACTGAACGTTCTCTTGCGCGGCCTGCGTAAGGAGGCGACCGAGCGAAGCCGATCGAGGGCCGCCGCAATCGCGCAGGCCACCGACCCATTGATACCGGAGAGTCGGCGCTCCGAATCTCTCTCGCGCAAGGCGCTCTGGATCACGGCCGGCACGCCGGGTGTCACGTGCGTCTTAAACGGCATGCGAACACCGCACTACGTCGATGATTCTCTGGAGATACTCAAGTGGGAACGGTTCTCGGGCAGCCGAGCGGTGTATCAACGGCTCAAATCCATGTCCATCCAATAAACACCATGCCGTTTTAACGAGGAGGGAGGGTTTATGCGGCACGCGGGATACGTCGGAACGGTCGGAACGGTGATCATCGCCATGCTGTTTGCATCGGGTTGCGCCAGTCGATCGGGGTCGGGAAAGGGCGCCGACCGTGCGGGCCGCGCGGAACGCATCGCGCAGCAGCCGATCAAGGAAGTCGATCGCAGCCTGGCCGCCAAGGCAAGCCAGGGCGACTTGGGTGGGGAAGGTACGTCGGGCGCATCCCGCGAATCCTTGTTGGACATTCTCTTCGACTTTGATCGGGACATCCTGCGACCGGATGCGCTGACTGCGTTGGATTTGAACGCCAAGCGGCTGAGACAAGACCGCGTCGCCCACGTCGTGCTCGAAGGCCGCGGCGATGAAGTGGGAACATCCGCCTATAATCTCGTCTTGGGAGAGCGCCGGGCCAGAAGCGTGAAAAACTATCTCCAGGAGTTGGGGCTGGCCGTCGATCTCAAAACCACGAGCTACGGGAAGGATCGTCCCCTGTGTGTTGAACACACAAGCGAATGCATGCAGAGAAACCGGAGCGTTCGCTTCGTCGTCAAAGACTAACGCCTTCGCCGGATCACGGCCGATCCGCTCGAACCGTCTCCTCGGAGCGCGCCCGCTTGTAACACAACCTTAATGTGTCCGTGCTTGACAGGCGGGCGCCCGTTCTTTATGGTCCGGGCACGGTTGTGCCGACGTCATCCTAGAGGCTGTTCCCTCAGTGGCTAAACTCGCCGTCATCGACATCGGGACCAATTCCATCCACATGGTGCTGGCCGAAATCCTGCCGGACGCCGGGTACAAAATCCTCGATCGTTTCAAAGACGTCACCCGCCTGGGCGACGGCGCCTTCGCCGCGAGACGACTGTCCGACGAGGCGATGGCGCGGGCGTTGTCGATTCTCAAAACGCTCGTCACCCTCGCCCGCAACAAAGGATTCGACCGGATGGCGGCGGTCGCGACCAGCGCGGTGCGCGAGGCGCGCAACGGCGGCGAGTTCGTGAGCATGGTCGAGGAACATACCGGGTTGACCGTTCGCGTCATCAGCGGAACGGAGGAAGCGAGGCTGATTTATTTGGGAGTCAAGAACAGCATCGCGCTCCCGGAGAAGCCGGCGCTGATCGTCGATGTCGGAGGAGGCTCGGTGGAGCTGATCGCGGGCAATCGGGAGAGAATGCTGCACGCCAAAAGCCTCAAATTGGGCGCCATCCGATTGGCGGATCAGTTTCTTTCAAAAACGCCCCCGCCCACGCCCATGCTGCGCGTGCTCGAAGAGACGGTGACGAATCAGATCCGGGCGGCGATCGACACGTTTCCGACCAAACAATTTGATTGGCTGGTGGCGACCTCCGGCATGGCCGGCAATCTGGCCGAAGTGATTCACATCAAACAAACCGGACGGCCGCTGCCTCAGCACAATCTCGCCACGGTCTCGCTCAAAGATCTGCGATCGCTGGAAACGGAATTGGCACGGTCTTCGCTGAGGGCGCGATTGGCGATGCCGGGCCTGGACCCCAAACGCGCCGACACGCTGCTGCCGGCGGCCGTCGTGCTCCGATGCCTGATGGAATTGCTGGGGCTGAACGAAATGACGCTGTGCGACAAGGCCATCCGCGAAGGCGTGATTTACGATTTCATCGTCCGCCATCGTGAGGGGCTGGAAGCCGAGCGGGAGATCCCCGACGTCCGCCGCCGAAGCGTGATGCGGCTGGTCCGGCGTTGTCGAGCGCCCGAGGTTCATTCGCTTCAAGTGGCGGCGCTGGCCCTTCGTCTCTTCGATCAAACGCGACCGTGGCATCGGCTCGGGCAACAGGAACGCGATTGGCTCGAGTACGCCGCCATGCTGCACGATATCGGCTATCTGATCAACGCGCGGCAGCATCATAAGCACGCCTACTATTTGATCAGACACAGCGATCTGGAAGGATTTACCGCCTCTGAAATCGAGGTCATGGCCAACGTCGCCCGCTATCACCGCCGCGCCCTGCCCTCCATCAAGCACCAGGGATTCGAGAGCCTGTCCCCGGCCTTGCGCCGCGTGGTGAAGGTCCTGTCCTCCTTGCTGCGCATTGCGGACGGACTCGATCGAACCCATTTCTCCGTTGTTCATACGTTGAATGTAAAGCTCGGAAAAACCGCATCGATTGAAGCCACGATCTCGGGCGACGCGGAAATGGAGCTTTGGGCGGCCAAGAACCGTTCCGATTTGTTCGAACAGGTCTTCCGCCGCCCCGTCCGGTTTTCGGAAATCCCGCAAGGAGCGTCTCTCGGATGACGGCGCAAGATCAGACGAAATCTCCCCCCCACCCCTATCCCGGAAAACTCATCATCGTCGAGGGCATCGATGGATCCGGGAAAAGCACGCAGTTGCTCCTCCTGCACAAGTGGCTCGAGGCGAAGGGCCACAAGGTGTTTTTCACCGAGTGGAATTCGTCGGATCTGGTCAAGGACACGACGAAGCGGGGCAAAAAGACGAAGAGCCTCACGCCGACGACGTTCAGCCTGCTTCACGCCGCGGATTTCGCGAGCCGGCTGTACCATCACATTCTCCCTCCGCTGAAGGCCGGCATGCTCGTCTTGGCGGACCGCTACATGTACACGGCGTTCGCGCGCGACGTGGTGCGCGGCGTGTCGCGGGAGTGGATCAGAAAAGTGTACGCGTTCGCCATCAAGCCGGACATGGCCTTTTATTACAACGTCCCGATCGAGGTGGCGATCTCCCGGCTCGTGCATGGGACGCGCGGCCAGTTCAAATATTACGAAGCCGGCATGGATCTGAACCTCAGTCCGGACATCACGGAAAGCTTCAGATTGTTTCAGTCGCGCATCCTGGCCGAGTACGACAAGATCGTCGATGAGTTCGGCCTGCTGACCATGGACGCGACCGAAGACATCGAGACGCAACAGGAACGGATGAGACGGCTGGTCGAAGACGCCCTGCGCGGCTATAAACCCAGACGAGGAACCTATGGGCGACGCACGTTATTTTGGCGACGGTTTGACGTACCTCGATCCGAGTGATCTGAAAGGGAAACTCATCGCCATCGAAGGGACGGACGGCGTCGGACGGTCGACGCACGTCGAGATGTTGCAGGAATGGCTGGAGGTGCAAGGCTACGGCGTGGTGACGACCGGCTGGACGAGGTCGAATCTCATGTCCAAAACCATCGAAGCGGCCAAGGCTGGCAACATTCTCGATCGCTGGTCCCTCAGCCTGCTCTATGCGACCGACTTCGCCGATCGCCTGGAGCATCAAATCATCCCGGCCCTGCGATCCGGCTTCGTCGTGCTGTCGGACCGATACATCTACACCGCCTTCGCGCGCGACGTCGTGCGGAGCGGAGACCGGAAATGGATTCGCGACGTCTTCGGATTTGCGCTGATCCCGGACCTCGTGTGCTACCTTCGCATCGATGTCGACACCCTCGCGCTGCGGGTGATCGAAACCACCGGCATGAACTACTGGGAATCCGGTATGGATTTGAGACTCGGCGCCGATCTGTACGACAGTTTCAAAAAATACCAGTCCCTGATGATCGAAGAATTCGACAAAATGGCGGAGGAGTTCGGCTTTAACGTCGTCGACGCCAGAAAGTCGCCCGAAGAGATCCAGGAAGAGCTGCGAAGCTACATCCTGCCCGTGTTGCGGAATTCCAAACGAACGAGCACCTTGGAACAGACCGGAGCCTAGCGGACGAACACCACCCCATCGCCTACGGCTCGCTCCCTCCCAACGTCCGCAAGTGCATCGGCTCAAGCCACCAGCGAAGCACCCCCTGGCCCGGCTTGACGCCGTCCGGCAGATGAATCAATGCGGCCCCGGCTTTTTTGAGGGGAAAGTTTTTGATTGCTTTGCCGCACAACAGGAGAGCGGCCGTTTCACCGAGCAGCGGCTCGTGCCCCACACAAATCACGGTCGAGGCCGATTGCAGCGACGACAAGAGCGCGATGATCCGCTCCGGCGTCGAGCCCGGCGCCAGTTCCTCGCGCGTTTCCACTTTCACGGAGGGGCATAAGACGGATCGTATCAGCTTCGCCGTATCATGGGCCCGAACAAACGGACTGCTGAGCAGGTGAGACGGTTTGCAGTCCAGAGCCGCGAGACCGGCGGCGGCTCTGAGCACTCGCTTTTTCCCCTTCGGGGTCAACGGACGCTTGTCTTCACCTGCTTCCCATTCTTCAGGGCTCACGGCAATTCCATGGCGAATTAACAGAGAGTCCATCGATCGTCCCCTCCGCGGTTGTCCCCTCAGGCAAGCCGCAGTGTATCACAACGAGTCACCGTCGGTCAGGGAAAGGGCGACGTCAGGGGTTGGAGCGTGGCTCGGCAATCGGCCGTCGCGATTCGGATCGTGAAGAGCGGGTGATCACGCCTTATTTGGAAGTTCCAAGCAGCGTTAGTCGAATTTTCAAGAACCCACTCGTCGGACCGGTTTCGTCCACTCGGCCTTTTCTGGCGGACGGACTCGGTCGTCGAGCACTCAACTGTTCGATACGAGCGGCCACGTCGCGGTAGCCGGGATCCTCCCGCCTGATCCAGCGATAGGCTTCGAGGGTCTCTTCCATTCTCCCCAAGAGCTCGAGGGTTCGGCCCAAGAGATACAGTACCTGAACGGTTTCTTTGGGAGAGCCGGTCGAACAGGCAAGGGCCTTGCGGAAGGCCGCCACCGCCTCTTCGCACATACCGTTGACCTTGAAACACAGCCCGATTTGCGCATAGGCCTTGACCGCAAAACCGGGATCGGCCACCGCCAGCTCGAACTGATCAATCGCCGCCTTATACAATCCGGCATTTTTCAGCGCCAGTCCCCGTTCGTACCGCTCCGCCGCTGAAATAGCCCCTTCCCCTGTTTCGTCCGGCCTTTGCGCCTCCATCATCATAAGTCCATAACCATAAAGAACGTTTCTTCGAATGACTCTTTTGCATCTTAATATCGAGCAGAATTCATGCCAGTCAAAACGAGGCCGGCTTTTCGAATCTCCCGGCATGAGCGAGCAGAATCATTTTAAAAATCAATTCGTTCTAGATTTCTTCTTTCCTCATTGCTGCACGGAGAATTCTTATAAACAAAGACGACCGACACAGTTCTTGGCAATCCCCGACCACTTTGGAACAGCATCAATGGAACAGCATTAATCTCGGATCACACCGGCAAAGAGGCCTCCGAGACTCTGGCTTTCATTAGATTTCTCTTTCATTTTCATTGCCGGACGAAAAACGAATATTGAACGAACGATGATGATTATTAAAAGAAGGCACGGTCAACCAGTCAGTCCCCACTATCCACCGAGGCGCCAAATCGCCTCCCATTTGCATAAGACACCATGAGCAGGTACTATAAGCTTCGTTCAAAATACGATCCGCTGAACACGCATGCACAGTCAGCTGTTACGACCGATCAGCATGTTGGTTTGCATTGTCGGGGGTGGTCTTCTGGCCGCTCACTCGATCAATGCCTTCGTGGCCGACGCATTACAGGTTGCTCCCCTCGCGACCGCCGTATCCCAACCGCCCGACGGATCAGGGGGCGGGATGACGGTGTCCTATTCCCCGACACGTTACGCTGACGACGTCCGATCCAGCGGCTTGTTTGCTTTACCTTCCAAACAGGAGCCGGAGGACCAAGACGGATCGCCCACCGCGCCGATTCGGGCTTCATTGGGGGCAGCCGCAAAAATAAGCCTGATCGGGGTCGTGATGGGAGAGCGAGAAGGAGTCTTCGCCATCGTGGAGGAACGGGCTTCCAAGAACCAGACGCTGTATCGGCTTCACGACTATATTCCCGACGTCGGAGAGGTTTCAGACATTCGGCGGAACGGCATTGTGGTTCGACAAGGAAATCTTGAGGAATTGGTTGAATTGACCTTGTCGGAACAACCGCTTGTCTCAAACCCCGGCGCAATGTCTCCTCCCTCGGCCGCGGCCCTGCCAACCTCGTCGATGAAAAAGGTCGTCGATCGACGGGAAGTGGATCACGCCATGAGCGATTTGCCCAAGCTCCTAACCCAGGCCCGCGCGGTTCCCCACATGGTCAACGGCGCCATCAACGGGTTTCGGATCGACTACATGGCTCCGGCCAGTTTTTATGAGAAAATCGGCATTCGGACTGGCGACATCCTCCAGCGGGTCAACGGTGTCGAGATTCGCGACCCGGGGACGGTGTTGAACTTGCTTCAGCAGTTGAAGAATGAAAGCATCGTCAAGCTGGACATCGTCCGCAATAATCAACGCGCGACGGTCACGTACGAGCTGCGCTGACTCCCCTCCGGTCTGTCACCATTACGAGGAGCAAGACGATGCGGGAAAAGATCATTCGGCGTCCCCCGGCATGCCCCCGTTCCAAAACGGTCGCGGCCATCTCCGGCATCTCGCAGACACCGCGCGTCCCTCGCGCAATCGAATAAGGCGGCGTGATCTCGGCCGGCACTGACATGGAATCGCATTACGGCAGACCCCTTCTGGGACGAATCCTCGGAGAACGGTTCAAACTTTCGAGTGCCAAACTCGAAGAAGCGTTGGCCCACCAACAGGAAAAGGGAGGGCGGTTGGGCGAAGTTCTGCTGAACTTGCGCGCGCTGCGCGAAGAAGAATTGCTGGAAGGCCTCGCCATCCAATTCGGGCTGTCATGGATGCCTCAATTGGAAACCGTGGCCGTGGATCACGACCTGATCAAAAAGGTGCCCATCACGTTTTGTCGACGGTACCGCGTGCTTCCCCTCCGGCAGGAAGACGGCGCCGTTTTGGTGGCCTCGACCGATCCGCTGGAAACCGTGGCGCTCGACGATCTTCGCCTGCTGCTCGACAAGCCCGTCAAGCCCGTGTTGACCACCGGCGGCGCCTTGCTGGCCCGTCTGAACCGCGCGTACGACGAAACCGCCGATCCGGACGGCGCCGAGCAAGTCATGGAGGACATCGCCGCCAGCGAGAGCCTCGATCAAATCGCCCACCAGCTCGACGAGCCGCAGGACCTGTTGGACGCCACGGACGAAGCCCCGATCATTCGGCTGGTCAATTCGGTCTTGTTTCAGGCCGTCCGGCAGCGGGCCAGCGACATTCACTTCGAATCGTTCGAGCGAGGCCTGGTGATCCGATACCGCATCGACGGCGTCCTTTATCCGGTCCTGACGCCGCCCAAGCGTCTGCAAGCCAGCATCATCGCGCGCATCAAGATCATGGCCGGCCTCAATATCGCCGAGAAACGGCTTCCCCAAGACGGCCGGTTCGCGATTCGGACGGCCGGCAAGGACGTGGACCTGCGCGTGTCGGTGTTGCCGACGTCCCACGGCGAACGGGTCGTGCTGCGATTGTTGGAAAAAGAAACCCGCCTGCTGAATCTGTCCGAAATGGGGTTCTCCGGAGAGCGCCTGTCCACGATCCACCAATTGATCCAACTCGCGCACGGAATGATTCTCGTCACGGGCCCGACCGGCAGCGGCAAAACCACGACCCTGTACGCCGCGTTGAGCCATATCAATTCGCCGGACAAGAACATCATCACGATCGAGGACCCGGTGGAATATCAATTGCTCGGCATCGGCCAGATGCAGGTCAATCCCAAGATCAACCTGACGTTCGCCGCGGGATTGCGCTCGATTCTTCGTCAGGACCCCGATGTCATCATGATCGGAGAAATCCGGGATCGCGAAACGGCCGAAATCGCGATTCACGCCTCCCTGACCGGGCACCTGGTATTTTCCACGCTGCACACCAACGACGCGGCCAGCGCGGCCACCCGTCTCATCGACATGGGCATCGAGCCCTTTCTGGTCGCCTCGTCCGTGGTGGCCGTCCTGGCGCAGCGGTTGATCCGCAAAATCTGTCCGGACTGCAAGACCCCTTACAAGCCGAGCGCCGAGGAACTGAGCCGCCTCGACCTTCCGCCGAAATCGAACGCGACTTTGTATCGGGGAGCCGGGTGTCAGGCCTGCTCGCAGACCGGCTATCGCGGGCGGACGGGCATCTTCGAACTGATGGTGCTGGACGACGAAATCAGGCGCCTGATCGGGAGCAAGGCGGACGCGACGGCCATCAAGCAGGCCTCGATCGCCAAGGGCATGACGACACTCAAGCAGGACGGCATCGAGCGCGTGTTGCAAGGCCAGACCTCGCTCGAAGAAGTGATGCGGATCACTCAGCAGGAAGTCGAAATCTAGCCATGCCTGTCTATCAATACCGCGGCTATCGCACCGACGGGGGCTCCGCGACCGGCATCGTCGACGCCGAGAACCCCAAGGTCGCCCGCCTCAAACTTCGAAAAGAAGGCATCTTTCCCACCGAGGTCGCCGAGCAAGCCCGCTCGTCGATCGGGCGCGCGGCGGGAACAAGAACCGAAACGACCCCTCGTTCCGGCCGCTCCGCCTCCTTGACCTCCAGCGAGCTGGCGCTGATCACGAGGCAATTCGCCACCCTGCTGGTCGCCGGCCTGCCGTTGGTCGACGCCTTGGGCGTCATCGTGGACCAATCCGACAAAAAACCCGTCAAGGCGCTGTTCGCGGACATTCGCGAGCAGATTCGAGCCGGTCGATCGCTGAGCGACGTCCTGGAAACGCACGAGAAGGACTTCTCCCGCATCTACGTGCATATGGTTCGAGCCGGGGAAGCCAGCGGAGCGCTCGATCAGATCCTGTTCCGCTTGGCCGAATTTTTGGAAAAACAGTTGGCGCTCAAACACAAGGTGACCAACGCCGTTCTCTATCCGGCCTTGATGCTCGTCGTCGGTGTCGCCGTCCTGTTTTTCCTGATGACCTTCGTCGTGCCCAAGATCACCGCCGTGTTTGCGGACATGAACCACGCCTTACCCTGGCCGACCGTCGCGCTGATGGCGGTGAGCGGGTTTTTCTCGGACTATTGGCCGCTGTTGATCGGCCTCGTCGCCGGCGGCGCGATCCTCGTTCGGCAATCCCTGCAAACCGAACGAGGCCGGACGACGGCGGACCGATTGATTCTGCGGTTGCCGCTGATCGGGGAAGTCGCGCGGATGGTGTCGATCTCCAGACTGGCCGGCACGCTGGCGACGATGCTGGCCAGCGGCGTTCAGCTTCTGGACGCGTTGGACGTCTCCAAGCGCGTCATGAACAATCGCATCTTGGAAGAGGCCGTGGAAAGCGCCCGGCAAAACATCCGCGAAGGCGAAACCATCGCCGATCCCTTGAAGCGGAGCGGCGAATTTCCGGCGCTGGTCACCCACATGATCGCCGTCGGAGAGCGCAGCGGCGAGATGGAGGAAATGCTCGGGCGCCTCAGTCAGATTTACGACGGCGAAGTGGAGCGAGTGATCACCCGATTGACGTCGCTCATGGAGCCGGTCATGATTTTGGCCATGGGCTTGATCGTGTTTTTCATCGTGGTGGCCATTCTCCTGCCCATCTTCGAAATGGGGCAGATGGTGTGACACCGACGGAGGAGGGAGGAAACCGTGCAGACGCTCAGACGGACGACGGGATGGACGCGGCTCCGAGCCGGCGAACGTGGATTCACTTTTATCGAGATCATGGTCGTGGTGGCCATTTTGGCCATTCTCGCCGCGTTGGTCGTCCCCCGCATCATGGGACGGACGGACGAAGCCAAACGCACGGCGGCCAAGGTGCAAATCAGAAACATCGAGGGGGCGCTCCAACTGTACAAATTGGACAACGGCGTCTACCCCTCGACGGAGCAGGGACTCAGGGCGCTGGTGGAAAAACCGACCGTCGGCGTGATTCCGAAAAAGTGGAAACCGGGCGGCTACCTGCCGAAGCTCCCGGAAGATCCATGGGGAAATCCGTTTAAGTACCAGAGCCCGAGCCCGCGGGGCGAATATGAAATCATGTCCCTCGGCGTCGACGGGGAAGTCGGAGGGGAAGGCGCCAACGCGGACATCACCAACTGGAATTTGGACAAGGATTAAACGGCATCGGATATGAGCGGCGCGTCATCCGCCACGCGACTGAATGCCGCGCTTCGCGGCGCCCCCCCAGGATTTACGATCATGGAGATGCTCATCGTGTTGTTTCTGGTGGGCACGGTGATGGCGCTGACGGTTCCGAGAATCGTCCTCGGCGACGACTTAAGCGCGACGGGGCGGAAGTTCATCGGCACGCTTCACGCGTTGCAGCGAATGGCCGAGGTCGGGCAGAGGCCGGTGAAACTCTACTTGGATCTCGACCGCGGCACCTATTGGGTGATGGTGGTGGAGGGACGGGAAGAGCGGCGTCCGCTCGACGCCGCCTGGGCCGCTCCCCGATCGTTTCCGGAGGCCGTTCGAGTGGCGGAAGTCTCCGTGAGAAACGTCACGCGCACGTACGGGCAGGTGGAGTTGCTGTTCTTCCCGAACGGCCGCCTCGATCCGGCGACGATTTATTTTACGGATGGAAGCAACAGCCTATTGACGCTGATGATCGACCACCTGACCGGCAACGTGACGACGTTCGACCGGCGACCCGATCCGCCCGTCCCTCGACCGATTCCGGATCGTGTCAAAACCTTATTGCAGGCCGCTTCGCCCCGATGACGGCGCCGGACGACATGCCGACCACCTTCTCCCGCGAGAGCGGATTCACCCTGCTGGAAGTGATGCTGGCCGTCGCCCTGCTGGCGATCGCGCTGCCCGTGCTCCTCGGCCTCCGCAACTTCGACATCGACCTTCATCATCGCGCGCGCGAGTTGACCGCGGCGACGCTCCTGGCGCAGGAAAAACTGCTGGAAACCGAATTGGCCGGTCTGTACCCCGTGGGGGAAACCACGGGAGAATTCCGAACGCCGCCGCTCGGCACCCTCATGGTCGCCCACACGTCGGACCGGCCGGCGGGGTATCGATGGAAACAGACGATCGCGCCGACGCCGCTTGAGTTGATTCGGGAAGTTCGGGTGACGATCTCCTGGATGCGAGGAAAGACCGAAGAAACGGTCGAAGTCAGCACCTATGTATTCGCCGGCAACGCTTTCTAAACCACAGGGCGGGTTCACGCTGATCGAAATCCTGATCGCGATCGCCTTGCTCGGCATTATCGCCTCGATGGTGTTCGGCTCGCTCATGACGACGAATCACGCCGTCGAAGTCGGACGAGACGCCTCCGTTCGAGAGCAGACGATCAGAAGAGTGCTCCGCCTCATGGCCGAAGACCTGTCCTTGAGCAGACAGGACGGGGCCTTGCCGTGGGTGGGAACGAACGGATGGCAGGAGGGGCAACCGGCCGACACCGTCGCGTTTCTCGCGATGAACGACGGCTCAAGCGGGCCGGCGGCGCGGGAGACCGAATTGATCCGCGTGGTGTACACGCGCGAGGGCGACCGCCTGTTGCGATTCGCGAAAAAGAATCTGTACGGCCTCACCGACGAATCGATCGATCGCGTGGAGTTGGCGAACCACGTCCGATCTTTCAATCTCCGCTATTTCGACGCGCAAACCCGCGTGTGGCTCGACGAGTGGGGAGGGCTCAACAAATTACCCAAGGCGGTGCTGATTGAACTCACCGTTCAGCCGCCCAATACGGACCCCTGGACCGTCCGCGAATGGGTCACGCTGGAAGCGGCATCATGATCGGAAACCGGCTCGACGCTCGGAAGGAACGCCTCGCGTGGATCGCGGTCGGACTCGGCACGTTCGGGTTCGGCCTGATCGCGACCTTTCCCTACGATGCATTGCAGGCGAGACTCGCGTCCGAACTGAACCGGACGACCGGAATCACCATCCGGGCGGAGGAATGGTCGGTCACATGGCCGATGGGAATTGAATGGCGGCGGGTCTCCTTGTCCTTGCCCGAATGGGACCCGATCGAATTGGCCCTGCTCAAGGCGAACGTCGGGCTGTTTCAGGCGTTGGGCGGCGCCCTCGCCCTCGACGTTAGCGCCAGATCCGACGCCGCCTCGCCCGTGGCCGGACTGACCCGCGTCAGCCTGTCGGCCTCCTCGCTGGCTGCGCAGGGGCCGTGGTCGGCGAGGGGGCGGCTTCAGCGCGTCGATTTGTCTCGGTTGTTCGGCCGGTACGTCAGTCGCGGCGTGATCGACGGTGAGTTTGCGCACCATGCCGAATCGACCCATCCCGCCTCCCAACAGATCGCCGGGGAGGGAACGTGGAAAGCCGAGGCGACGGACGTCGCCATTGATCGCATCCCGATGGGCAATGGACGAACCCTGTCGCTGACGTTCACAACAATCTCCATCGGCGTGGAGTGTCGAGACGGCGTGTGCAGGGTGACGGCGCTCAACGGCGAGGGAATCGACGGATCGTTCGCGGGAAAGGGAACCCTCACGATTCAGAATCCGATGCGGAACAGCCAACTGGCCTTGACCCTGACTCTTGTACCTGGAACCGGATTCGCCGCGAAGGCCCCCGCCCTGGGGCTGCCTCCGCTCCCGGTCGGCTCGCCGATCACCGTCAAGATCGTCGGCCCATTGGCACAACCCAGGATCGCATTGTAAAGTAGCGGGGACGTTTCCGATTTCGACCAGGGAGAAGCATTTTCCGGAAACGTGAATCATCGCGCGCGGAATCCTCGTCACTTCTGTAAGGTTGATCGATGGCGATCGTGACCGAATGTGTCGGACTTGACGTCGGGCAGACGGGACTCAAAGCCGTCCGCTTTCGCCGGCGATTGAGCGGACGCGAGTCCATCGACTATTTTCACCGGCCGTTGCCGTTCGCCCGTCCCGAAGATTTGGACCCCGCGCGCCGAGTCCAGGCCCTGCGGGGGTTTCTCTGGCAACACGGCCTCTACGCCACCGATCGCCTGGTCACCGCCATTCCCTGCCATGACTTGTTCGTTCGAACGCTCTCGTTCCCGTTCAAGGACACGGCCAAACTGACCCAAATCGTTCCGTTCGAGGTGGAAAACCTGGTGCCCATGCCGCTTGAAGATCTGGCGATCGGCAGCGTCGTCTTGCCGCCCGGTCGCGTGTCCGACGGATCGCCCCGAGAGCACAAGGGGTCGGAAGTGCTCGTCACCGCCGCTCCGAAAGACAAGGTGGCCGAGCATCTCCGATTTTTGGCCCAAGCCGATGTCGAGCCGTCGGCCGTCAACGTCGACGCGCTGGCTCTCTTCTCCGTCACTCAATATCTGCGCGGCGAACACCAGGAGGTTCCCGATGATCTGGTCGTCATCGACGTCGGCGCGTCGAAGACGACCCTCTGTCTGATTCACGAGGGACGACCGGTGGTGCTTCGAACCATTCTGTGGGGCGGCAACCACCTGACCCGCGCCTTGGCGACGCGGGAGCGATGCGGGTTTGCCGCGGCCGAACGCCTCAAGCGCGGCATGACGGTCGAGCAGATGGAAGCGTGGCTCGACCCGCTGGTTCGGGAACTCTACGTCACGATTCAAGCCTACGAAGGATCGCAGCGCGGCCGATTGACCCACTGCTGGGTCTCGGGAGGAGGGTCCAAGCTTCGAGAAATGGGAGGATTCATGGCCCGCCAATTGGGCCTTTATCCCGTCGGCCCCAGACAGGGATTCGGCCCCGACAGCCCGCGCGCCTTCTCGATCGCGTTCGGGCTGGCCGTCCATCCGAAGATCGTCAAACCCCGTTGGCGATTCACACCGTCCGCGGACGGCCTGGCCCTCGATTTCAAAAGCGTCTCCGGCGAAGAGACGTCGAAAACCAAGGCTTCCAAATCCGACCTTCGCTTGGCCCTTGGCGCGGCGCTGATCATCGGACTCCTCGCCGTCGCCGACTTTTCGATTCATTTCGTGCTGCAACGGAATCGCGTCTCCGATCTGAAGGCGGCGTTGCAATCACGCTATGAGCAGGCGTTCGGATCGACCGCCGCGCCGGGAGACGAGCTCGATCAAGCACGCTATCGGATCGCTTCAATCGATAAAACTCTGGCCGTCATCGACGGCTCCGGGGAAAAAGCCCTTCCGATACTGTCGGCGTTCGTCAAAGAACTGCCGTCCGGCACTCCGGTGAAAGTCCGTGAGCTGACGGTCGATGCCGGAACAATCCTTTTGGAAGGAGAGACGTCGTCCTTCGACGCGGTGGACAAAATCAAACACGCCTTCGCGTCGAGCGCCCGTTTCGAGGACGTCTCCGTCTCGGAAACCCGCGTGGGCGCGGCGCCGAACCAAGTGGTGTTCCGCATGACCGTCACGGTGCGCCGGCCATGATGCAGAATCTCCAAGAACGCTGGCGGCAGCTTTCTCCTCGCGAGCGAACGATCGTGCTCGTCGGCGGAATCGTCGTCGGCCTCGTCCTGCTGTTCGCGCTCGTCGTCGATCCCCTGCTCGACTCGTACGACCGGCTGGTCCGCCAGGAGGCGCGCAAGCGCAAGGACCTCCAAGAATTGGCCGTCTTGAGCCAGGAGTACGCGGTCAAACGAGCGCGTCTCTCGCAAACCGAGCAGCGCCTGCCGGAAGCAGGCGGTCATTTTTCCCTGCTGGCTTTCATGGAAGAAGCCGCCGGCACGGCCCGCGTGCGCGACCGGATCGCCGGCATGCAGCCGCAGGTTCAAACGCTCCCCTCGGGATATGAAGAAACGGCGGTCGATCTCCGGCTGGACGGCGTACAGTTGCCGGAGTTGCTGAATCTGCTCGTGACGATCGACCAAGCGCCCTATGATCTGCAAGTCCGTCACTTGAAGATCCGCCCGAAATTCGACAACCCCATCAACCTGGAAGCGACGATCCGCGTGTTGAGTTATGCGAAAAGCCGATGAACGAGGAATCGCGCTGCTGCTGGCTCTTCTTGTACTGGCGCTCTTGACGGCGATCGTTCTCGAATTCGACGCGGAAGCCCGGCGCGAATATCGCGAGGCGGCCGCGTTCCGCGACCACGTCAAGTCCGGCACCTTGATGCGGGCGGCCGTCCAGGCGGCAAGCGCGGCTCTTCAACAAGACTTTTTGCGCGATAAGCGAAGCGGCGAACAGTTCGACGGCCCGCTGGACCTGTGGACGATCCCGATCAAGAATTACGCGATCGGCGACGGGTTACTGAGCGCCCAAATTCAGGACGAGCGCGGCAAGCTGAATCTCAACGATCTTGTGGCTTCCGCCGGCGATCCCATTCAATCAAAAACCCGCATCGACCGAATCCGTCGGCTCTTCGAATTGCTCCAGATCAATCCCGACCTGGTAGACGCCCTGATCGATTGGCTTGACCAAGACGATGCTCCCCGCCCCGCCGGGGCTGAAAGCCTGCACTATCAATCGTTGCGACCCGCCTATCGAGCCGCCAACGGCCCACTCCAGGCCATCAGCGATTTACGGCTGATCAAAGGGTTTACACCCGACATCATCAATCGGCTGTCGCGCTACGTCACCGTGTACCCGATCGACGGCGGCGCGCCGGTGAACATCAACACGGCCGAGCCGCCCGTCATCCAGGCGCTCGACCCGGACATCACGCCGACGATGGCGATGGAAATCGTGCAGGGACGCCCCTACAAGACCAAAGAGGAACTGAACCGTATCGGGAGCTTCGTAGACATCGGCGCTAAGTTGCGCGCATCCGGGTCCGTGTACGACGTCAAGAGCGACTATTTTTCGGCCCGGCTCACCATCACGGTCAATGAATCGGTCAAGAACGCCTTCGTCGTGCTGCATCGGGAGCCGGACAAAGGCCACTGCACCGTTAAATATTTACAGGTGTTTTGACCGGATGGCGCGATGCTCGCGTATGTCGCCGGACGGGGGCCCCAAAGGGCCCGCAACCGACACATGTCCCACCCAGGCTAATCGAGAGGAACCGTGAATGTGACTTCGTTGCCTTGCCCGTTGTAGGTGAGGTCAGGAAACAGGGATCGTACCAGCAAGAGCCCGCGCCCGCTCCCTTCCGCCAAACCGATCCAGTCCGGCTTGCGGCTCAACATCGTTCGCCAGTCAAACCCTTTTCCCTGATCACGAATGCGATACTGCAGCCGCCGTGCTCCCGGGGGACACGAAACTTCCACGACCACGCACCGATCTCTGAACACCGGTCGGGCCGATCGCTCTGACAGCAAGGCGTCGTATCGGCCTTCGGCCACCGCCTGTTTTTTCTCGTCATGGGAGATTTCAAGGTTTCCATGTTCCACGGCATTGAGGAGCAACTCCTGAAGCGCGCCGCGCAGGCCCACTCGCACCGTCTCCGGCACCATCATGGCCGTCATCTGCGTCAGCCAGAACACCATTTCTTCAACAGAAGCAGCATCGCTTGCCAGAACAAGCCGCTGCTCGAATCCCAGCAGAGCGGATAGTGGAGCGGCGTCCTGCCTTCCCGAACGCCGAACACGGGTCAGCACCCGGGCGAATTCTTCCGTGACGATCGGCTTCTGCAAATAATCGGTGGCCCCCGCTTGGAATGCCTTGGCGACCGTCGGCCCCGACGTCTCCGACGAAACCACGACCACGGGACAGATTTCGCCTCGACTTCTCAGCTCTTGAATCAAGGCGAGGCCGCCTTCATCGGACGAGAACAAATCGGTGACCACCACATCGGGGGGTTCCCGCTCAAATGATGCCACCGCCTCCGACGGATTCGATGCCGAAATCAACGTGAACCCCAGCCGCTCGGCGTCACGGGCCAAACCCGCCTGCAGATCGCGGGAAGGATTCACGAGCAACACCGTATAGGACAATCGTCCCGTCCTCATGCCGCCAGATCCCTCTTCATCTCGGCGCGAAGGGCCTCGAACAGGCGGGCCGCCTCGGTTTCCAGTTTCCGAAACAGTCTGTCTGTTTCTTCCACATCGCCGCCCTTTCCCGCCGTTTCCACCGCCTTCGCCGCCTCCACCGCCGCATCCGCACAAAACTGAAGCACCGACCCTTTAAATCGGTGAGCGGATCGCGCCGCAGCGGCCGCATCTCGCCGATCCAACGCCTCTTGAATCGCCGCCAGATCCCGGGGACCCTGCTCCAAGAACACCTCGATCATCGCGTGAAGCGTCTCGCAGTCATCATCAATACGACTCAGCGCCTCCCGGAGATCAAACACGGTGTCACGATTCATCAGTCACCTCGTTGACCTCACTGATGGGATGTACCGTCACGCTTTCAGCTCAATGCCGACGACCGCCACATCGTCCGGGAAACAATCCTGACCGGACCATCGCGCCGCCTCATCGACGACGAAAGATAAAACGTCCTTCAAGGTTCGATCCGCCGTTTTCTGAAAGGCCGTGGCGAGCCGTTCTTTCCCCCACAATTCCCCGGTCGAATCTGGAACTTCATAGAGACCATCGCTCAACACATACAGGCGATCACCGGACTGAAAGGGAATCTCTACGGTTCGATAGAGATGCGAGGAGTCAAACCCCAAGGGCAGGCTGGACGGCGTGAACCATTCGACCGCTCCGGATCGCCGGTGAATGCAGGCACCGGAATGGCCGGCGGTGGCATAGAGCAACCGCTGAAATCGCAGGTCCAGCCGCGCGATGAGGATCGTGAAATAATCGCCCCGCTCGGTCAGAGGAAACAGCCGGTTGGCCTCCGTCACGATGGCGCCGGGATCGCGAGAGCCGACGTAACGCAGCAGGCTGTCCTCTCGCAGAAACATGGCGAGCGCGGCGGACCGAAGGGCCGACGACACCCCGTGTCCAGAGGCATCGAGCAGATGGAGGCCAACCGAGTCATCGCCACATCGGACGACGTTGTACAAATCACCGCCCAAGGCCAGCGACGGACGGTAGAGATGAGCCAGTTCAACCCCGGGGAGAACGGTGCCGGGAACCGGCAGCAGGGATTCCACATAACGGGCGGCCGATTGCAGTTCCTGATCCAAGAGGGCCTGTTTGTCCCGCAACTCGTTCGTGACCTGTTCCAACCGGCGGATCAACATTGCCGTTCGGATGCCGGCCTGGACCCTGGCGATGATCTCTTGGCGGCTCGCCGCCTTGCTTAAAAAATCATCCGCTCCCCGCGCCAACCCCTCCGCGATGTGTTCGGGGTGATCGTTGCTCGTCATCATCAGGATTTGGCTTGAGCCGATAGAGGAATCCTGACGGACCTCCTCGCAAAACGACGGTCCGTCCAGATCAGGCATCATCCAATCCAGAATGGTCAATTCTGGCCGCTCGCGCCGGAGCACCGCGAGGCCGGACAGACCGTCTCCCGCTTCAAGCACCCGATAGCCGAGTCTTTTGATCCTTCCGGCCATGGCGAGGCGGGCCACCGAATCGTCGTCCACGATCAGTACGGTCGGTGGTTCTTCGGCTACTATCTCCTCAACAGTTCCCGGCCGGCCGATCGGATCAGTTTGAGGACAAGATGACTTCATAGTGTTTCGTTTGTTTCGGCATCAAAAAAACTCCCGCGCCCCTACGCCGCCTTGCCATAGGCCGCCAGCGCGTCCCGTTCATTCTCATAGACGGGAATGAGCGAGGGAATATTGGCCAGCGCCATGATTTCCCGCACGTAGGCTTGAGGCTTCAGCAAACTCAGCCTGCCTTGCGTCAATTTGAATTGCTGCGCCACCAGCGCCAACAGGCCCAATCCGGAACTGTCGATGAACCGCACATCCGACATATCCAACACCAGATGCCGGAACCCTCGCTGGCGAACGGACTCCACCGCGGTTTTAAACTGCTCACGATTCGCGTAGGTCAGGTCTCCCGCTATCTCAAGAATCACGCCGTTGGGCATGGAACGTTCCCGCACCTGCAACGCCATGGTGTCCTCCCTTTTACTTCGCTGTTCTTTTCACCGCTGCCCGACAAACTCCATCACCGCTCCCGCGATGTCGCCGAGCGGCAGCACCTTGTCCACTCCTCCCAACTTGATGGCCTCTTTCGGCATGCCAAAGACCACGCAGGTCGCCTCATCCTGCGCGATCGTCCTCGCACCCGCCTGCTTCATGACCAACAGCCCCTTGGCACCATCGCCTCCCATGCCGGTCAAGATCACCCCGATGCTGTTGCGGCCGGCATAGCGAGCGACCGAATCGAACAGCACATCCACCGACGGCCGGTGCCGATTCACCGGCGGGTCCTGATTCACCCGCACCGTGTACCGGGCGCCGTTTCGGTCAAGGACCATGTGACACCCGCCGGGAGCGATCAGGGCATGCCCGGGCAGTACGCTGTCGCCGTCCTCCGCTTCCTTGACGGACATCCGACACAGATCGTTCAGCCGATCCGCCCACGTTCTGGTAAATCGCGCCGGCATATGCTGCGTGATGAGGATCGGCGGTGTATTCGACGGAAGCGCCGTCAGAATATCCTTCACCGCTTCGGTCCCGCCGGTGGACGAGCCGATGGCGATGATCGTATCGGTCGTCTTGAGCATCGCCTCCGGCCCGCACACAAGTGTCACGCTGAAGGCTTCGGACTCCACGCCCGACCGACTATTTGGAGCCTGCGACCGAGGACTTCTTATCCTCGCCACGGCGGCGGATTTCACCTTGTCGATCAAGTCTTGCGCCACCTCGCTCATGCCCTTTTGAACGTCAATTTTTGGTTTGGTGATGAAATCGACCGCGCCAAGCTCCAAGGCTCGCAGAGTGGTTTCACAGCCGGCCTCAGTCAATGTACTCACCATGACGACTGGCATCGGACGGCCGCGCATCAATTTCTCAAGGAAGGTCAGCCCGTCCATCTTGGGCATCTCGACGTCGAGCGTCAGCACGTCGGGATTCAAGGCCTTGATTTTTTCCCGGGCTATATAGGGGTCCGGCGCCGATCCAACTACTTCAATATCGGGGTCATGCGACAACAGCGTCGCCAACACTTGCCGCATGAGCGCCGAGTCATCGACCGTCAGGACGCGAATTTTCGCCATGAACTCTCCCGGGTTTCTGGTTTCAAACCGCAGGGCCTCGGTCACGGTTCATCTTTTACCCGTGACGCCATCGATCAGAAGCACGTACCGTTCAGTGTTTAAAACAGCGTGACCGCCTCCGCCGCCCCCTGTCGATCGGTTTGCACCGCAGTTCGTATTTTGGCGGCATACTCCGACTCGCGCTCCATGATCGTTCGATTCTTGAGCCGCTCGATCTTCTTGACTAACACTCGGCCCGAATCGGTGAAATAATAGACCTTGCGCGGAAACACGTCGCCGAGATCGACCTTCACGGGTTGAAATCCTTCTACCTTCAGATAATTGAGGACCCATTCGATGTTCCTGGCCCCAATGTCGATATTGCCCTCGTAGATCAGACCTCCGCCGAACAGTTTGATCTCCAGGCGGCTCCTCATCCCTCCCCGTTTGAGAATCTCGTTGATCAACGACTCCATCGCAAACGATCCATAGCGGGTCGATTCGCCCCACGAGTCGTTGGTCTTGTCTTTCGGTTCCGGCAGCATAAAATGGTTCATGCCGCCGACTCCGACGACCGGATCGCGGATACAGGCCGAGATACAGGAACCGAGAACCGTATAGACGATCATCGGGCCTTTGCTCACGAAGAACTCACCTGGCAAAATCGCCGCAATTTCATGGGGAAACCGGTCATCCCGCATGCGGCGAACGTGCCGGAAGTCCTCGCCATCGATCGAAGCCACGCTGATCACAACTCCTTGCGATAGATCGTCGGCGCCACCGACTTGAACGGGTGGCGAACCCACTGGAGGCTCTCGGAATGACCGATGCACAGATACCCGCCCGGCTTAAGATACCGATGAAACTTGTTGACGAGCTTCTCTTGCGTCGGACGATCGAAGTAAATCATAACGTTGCGGCAAAAAACGATGTCGAGCGGCGTTTTGATGGGAAATCGATCGTCCATGAGATTGATCCGTCGAAACCGCACAATGGACGCGAGATGGGGTTTGACTTTGAACAACCCTTCCCGCTCTCCTCGTCCTCGGAGAAAATGCCGGCGCAAGACGGCCGGGGCGATGTCGCGCAATCGTTCTTCCTCATAGACGCCGGAAGCCGCCCTCGCCAGGACACGCGTGGACAAGTCGGAGGCCAAAATTTTAAAGTCCCATTGCGCCGGATCCCGAACGCCTTCGTAGAGCGTGATCGCGATGGTATAGGGCTCTTCACCCGTCGAACAGGCCGAAGACCAGATACGAATGCGTTTTTCTCCCTCCAATTGAGGAAGGATTTCATCCCGTAAGAACTCAAAATGCTTCGGCTCACGAAAGAAATCGGTCTTATTTGTCGAGACGCAATCAAGCAGCCTCGTGAATTCCTCTCCCGTTGGATCGCCGGACACCTTTTCGTAGTACTCTGAGAAGGTATCCACACCCAACTCACGCAGTCGTTTCATCAGACGAGAGACGAGCAGCGACTCTTTCTGATCGTTGAGCGCAATTCCACTTTCGTCGTAGATCAACTTCTGAAAACGACGAAATTCGTCCCGCGTAATCGAGTAATTCATGTCTCTCCCGGAGCACAACCGAATACCGATCCGTCCCGACCCCGGCACGCAGAAAAGCCGAGTCCATCGACGGTTCCGAAAACGCCTCCCACTGCATGGACACCGGCCGATCAATCACCCTCTAAAACTCGTCGAACTCCTCCATTCCGGCGGATCGGCTCCTGTCGGTCTGCCCGGCGGTGCCCACGGGCTCTTGCAACCGTGACGCCACGCGCTCTACGGCCTCACGGAACGAGCTGCGGGTTGCCGGCTCTTTGTCCTGAGCCTTGGAGCCTCCGTCTTGGCGGTCTTGGCGCCTCCCCGTTTCATCGAACTTGAAGATCTCGATATGTCGCCGCAGTTCTTGGGCTTGGGTTTTCATGGACTGGCTGGCGCTGGTGAGTTGTTCGACGAGGGCGGCGTTTTGCTGGGTGGTGTCGTCCATGGCCATCACCGCCTTGTTCACCTGTTCGATCCCGCTCGCCTGCTCCTGACTGGCCG
>JANDJI010000001.1 GCA_024331125.1 Nitrospira sp. | reverse complement strand
GGGGACGAAGAAAGAGGACGTGGAGCGGGGGATGGTGCTGTCGAAGCCCAAGACCATTACGCCGCACACCAAGTTCAAGGCGGAAGTGTACGTCTTGACGAAAGAAGAGGGGGGGCGGCACACGCCGTTTTTCAATGGGTATCGGCCGCAGTTTTATTTTCGGACGACGGACGTGACGGGGGTGGTGCAGCTCAATCCGGGGGTGGAGATGGTGATGCCGGGGGACAACGTGAGCATTACGGCGGAGTTGATCAGTCCCATCGCCATGGACCAGGGGCTGCGCTTTGCCGTGCGCGAAGGCGGCAAAACCGTCGGCTCCGGCGTCGTCACGGAAATCCTGGCGTAGACGGAAATCCTGGCGTAGATGGTGTTTGGGCATCTGTGAGTAAAGGAGCGGGATGTGAAGGTCGATCAGCGAATTCGAATCAGACTGCGCGGGTTTGATTACCGTGTGCTGGATCAATCCGTGATGGAAATTGTTGAAACGGTTCGCCGCAGCGGTGCTCGCGTCGTCGGACCGATTCCGCTTCCCACGAAGATCGAAAGGATCACAGTTCAACGATCGACGCACGCCGATAAAAAGTCGCGAGAACAATTTGAGGTACGGACGCATAAGCGACTGGTTGACATTATGGAGCCGACGCCCGAGACCATGGACTCGTTGATGAAGCTGAATTTGGCCGCCGGCGTGGATGTCGAAATCAAGTTGTAACTCTGGCTCCCAAATCTGGTTTATTTATCTGGTTTATTTAACGGTTGGTGGACATGACGAACGGATTGCTGGGCAAAAAATTGGGGATGACTCAGGTCTTCGACGAGAACCGCCTGACACCGGTGACGGTAATTGAGGCGGGTCCTTGTCGGGTCGTCACGGTGAAAACCAAGGAGCGGGACGGCTATGAAGCCGTTCAACTCTCTTTTGGCGAGGTCAGCGAACGGAAGCTTTCCAAGCCGGAGCTCGGTCATTTGAAAAAAAATCAAGTTCCTGCGAGCCGCGTCCTCAAGGAATTTAGAAAAGAAGGAGATGTGACGGTCGGGCAGACAGTGACCGTCGATGTCTTTAAGAAGGGCGATTGGGTCGACGTGATCGGTGTTTCTAAGGGGAAGGGCTATCAAGGGGTGGTCAGGCGTCATCACTATGCCGGAGGGCCTGAGTCGCACGGGTCGATGTTTCATCGCCATCCCGGATCGATCGGATCGAGCTCGTTTCCCTCGCGCGTTTGGAAGGGAAAGACTCTGCCCGGCCATATGGGGTCCGAGCGGGTCACCGTGCAACACTTGAAGGTCGTCGAAGCGCGCCCCGGTGAGAATCTCCTTTTTGTGAGAGGAGCCGTTCCCGGCGCTTCGAATGGAATCGTTGTCGTGCGAAAATCGAAAAAGAGTTAGCGTATGCCGACCGTCGACGTTGTTGATTTAGAGAATAAAAAAGTCGGGACTCTGGAACTCCCGAGTCAAGTCTTCGGCTGCGAGCCTCGTGCCGAACTTGTGCATGAAGCCGTGGTGATGCAGCGAGCGTGCGAGCGCCAAGGCACGGCTTCTACGCGGCGTCGGGGAGAAGTCAGTGGTTCGGGGAAAAAGCCGTGGAAACAGAAGCACACGGGACGCGCCAGGGCCGGGTCTCTTCGATCTCCCGTTTGGCGTCACGGAGGAACGGTGTTCGGCCCGAAGCCGAGAAGTTATGCCTATTCGATGCCGAAGAAGAAATATCGGGCCGCCTTGCAAGGGGCCTTGTCGGCAAAGGTTTCGCAAGGACGCTTGATCGTCCTGTCGGACTTGACTCAGGAGGCGCCGAAAACAAAATGGTTGGCGCGATCGTTGGACCGATTGAGAAACGGTGAGCACGTGCTCGTCGTCGCCGGCTCTGGGGAATCCGGTATTCCGCTCGCGGCGAGAAACCTGCCTGATGTCACCGTGCTGAGTCCTGATCGGCTGAACGTCTATGACGTCGTGCGGGCGGGGGTTGTTGTGCTTCTTCAAGGTGAGGTGGGACGAGTGCAAGAGGTGTGGTCGTGAAGGTCGGTATACACGAGGTTTTGGTTCAGCCGTTGTTGACGGAGAAAATCACGGCACTTCGCGAGCAGACGAATACCGTCGGTTTCATCGTTCACCCTGATGCCAATCGCGTTCAAATCAAACAGGCCGTCGAGACGCTTCTGAAGGTGAAGGTCAAAAAGGTCAATGTGTTGAACGTTCAGGGAAAAATCAAACGGCTGGGACGGTTTTCAGGGAGAAGATCCGATTGGAAAAAGGCGTTTGTGACCCTTAAGAAGGGCGAAAAACTCGAACTGTACGAAAGCGCCTAACCGGTTCTCAACGGCGCAGAGAGTCCACGATGGCATTGAAAATATATAGACCGACGTCCCCTGGGCGCAGAGGCATGTCCTCGGTTTCGACTGAAGAACTGACCAAGAAGAAACCGGAGAAGCTGCTGACGTTATTCCATCTCCGGAGCGGAGGGCGAAACAACAGCGGCCGAATGACCGTTCGATTCCGCGGCGGCGGGCATAAGAGGCTGTATCGGATCATCGACTTTCATCGCGATAAGACGGGGATTCCGGCACGGGTCGAAGCGATCGAATATGATCCGAACCGGTCGGCTCGTATCGCCCTGCTCAAGTACAAGGATGGAGAAAAGCGATACATTCTGGCTCCCGTCGGGCTCAAGGTGAATGATGAAGTGCGGTCCGGGACCGAGGCTGAAATCCGTCCGGGAAACGCGCTTCCCTTGGCCAGCATGCCGCTGGGCACCACCGTTCATAACATCGAATTGAAACCTGGTAAGGGGGGGCAATTGATTCGTAGCGCCGGTGGGTTTGCTCAGGTGATGGGGCGCGAAGGAGATTATGTCCAAGTTCGGTTGAAGTCAGGAGAGATGAGGCGGATTCTGGGACGGTGCATGGCGACGGTTGGGCAGGTTGGGAACGTCGATCACGAAAATATCTCCGTTGGAAAGGCCGGGCGGAGCCGATGGAAGGGAAAGAGGCCGCACGTTCGAGGCGTGGTCATGAATCCGGTCGATCATCCTCATGGCGGAGGGGAAGGGAAGTCCGGCCAAGGCAATCCGCATCCGGTGTCTCCATGGGGAATGCCCACGAAAGGGTATAAGACCCGCCAGAACAAGAGGACCGATAAGTTTATTATTTCGAGGAGAAAGTCAGGAGTCCGCAATGCCTAGATCGATCAGCAAAGGGGCGTTTGTCGACGGCCATCTGCTTAAGAAGATCGAGCAGATGAACCAGACCAAGGATCGGAAACTGATTAAGACGTGGTCTCGGCGATCGACGGTCATTCCCGACATGATCGGCCATACATTTGCGGTTCATAACGGCAAGAAATTCATCCCCGTTTTTGTGACCGAAAACATGGTGGGTCACAAGCTGGGTGAGTTCGCCCCGACACGGTTTTTTAAGGGGCATGGACAGGCAAAGACCGAAAAGGCCGTACCGCTGAAATAGCAGGAATGGCTTGTCAAATCCGGTGCTCCCGTCCGGCATGGGAGTCTGGGATTGGGTTGGAAAGATGAAAGAAGCACACGCCATACTTCGGTTTGTAAGAGTGGCTCCGCGCAAGGCGAAACCGGTCATCGACATGATTCGGGGGCAGCAGGTCCCCATGGCGCTGGCCATGTTGAAGCATACGCCTCGTCATGCGGCGCGAGTGGTGGAGAAGGTTCTTCGCTCCGCCGTGGCAAACGCGGAACAAAAAGAAATGGGCGACAGTGATTCGATGATTGTCTCCAGGGCGTTCGTGAATTGCGGTCCCATCTATAGGAGGGCAAGGGCGAGATCGATGGGGAGAGCGAATGCCATTCATAAGCGGACCAGCCATATTACCGTCGTGGTGACCGCTCCGACGGTTCACGGCAAGCGGGCCTAGTATGTTGACCGAGAATTGCTATTGAGGCGGACATCATTATGGGTCAGAAGACAAATCCGATAGGGTATCGTCTTGGTTACAACTACACGTGGAGTTCTCGTTGGTACGCCGACAAGGATTACGCGAAGTTTTTGCATCAAGACATCAAGATCAGGCAGATGGTCAAAGCTCGGCTCTATCACGCCGGCGTGGCGAAGGTCGAGATCGAGCGCTCTGGGGATCAGACGAGAGTCATCATTCATACGGCGCGACCGGGGATTATCATAGGGAGGAAAGGCGCGGAGGTCGATAAGCTCAAGGCTGATCTGGAAAAGCGATACGGCGGTCAGGTGTACATCACGGTCAAGGAGATCAAGAAGCCGGAACTTGACGCCCAACTCGTGAGCGAGAATGTCGCAACGCAACTGGAAAAGCGGGTCGCGTTTCGACGAGCGATGAAGCGAAGCGTCCAATCGGCCCTGAGACTGGGCGCGCAGGGTATCAAGATCATGGTGGCGGGTCGTTTGGGCGGTGCGGAGATTGCTCGGACCGAATGGTATCGAGAAGGACGTGTGCCGCTTCACACGCTTCGCGCCGAGATAGATTATGGCTTTGCGGAGGCTCGAACTACCATGGGGCAAATCGGGGTCAAAACGTGGATTTATAAGGGAGAGATGCTTCCCGTTCAGGCCATGAAGTCGGAATCGGCTCTGGAACGAAGGTTGGGGTAAGGAGAGACGGATCGTGCTGGCACCCAAAAAAGTCAAGTTTCGAAAAATGCAAAAAGGCCGCATGACGGGAAAAGCCTATCGAGGCGGCCAAATTACGTTGGGAGAATTCGGGCTCAAGGCTTTGGAGCCCGGCTGGGTGACAAGTCGTCAAATTGAAGCGGCACGAATCGCCATCACTCGCTACGTGAAACGGGGAGGGCAGGTGTGGACCCGCATTTTCCCCGATAAGCCGATTACCAAAAAGCCGGCGGAAACTCGTATGGGTAAGGGCAAGGGGAACCCGGAATATTGGGTGGCGGTCGTGAAGCCCGGACGGATTCTTTATGAAATGGATGGAGTCACCCCGGACGTTGCACGGGAAGCGTTTCGTCTGGCCTCGCACAAACTGCCTGTCGCGACCAAACTCGTGGTTCGAGGAGAGATTGCGTCCTGAAGCGGGAAGGCTTCGAAGGGGTGAAACATGGCGCAGGAGCTGAAAGAGCTTCGTCAACTGAATGAAACCGAACTTGCCCAGAAAGAAAAACAATTGAGGCAAGAATTGTTCAATCTGCGGTTTCAGTTCGGAACCGGACGTCTTGAAAATCCGATGCAGATTCGAAAGACGAAGCGGACCATCGCCAGGGTCAAAACCATCATGCGGGAAATGAGCGGAAGAGCCGAGAAGAGTGAGAGACCGTAACCATGAGTACGAATGTCGTCAAGAAACGCGAATGGGTCGGGCGGGTCCTGAGCAATAAAATGGACAAGACCGTGGTGGTGGCGGTTGAGCGTTCCGTGCTGCATCCGATCTACCGAAAAGTCTGGCGGCGAGTGACGAAACTGAAAGCGCACGACGAGCAGAATGTCTGTCAGATCGGAGATCGGGTCCGTTTGCGAGAGAGTCGTCCGATCAGCAAGGAAAAACATTGGCGCGTCGTCGAAATCCTCGGGAAAGAAGAGCAGGGCTGAGCAAATCGCAAGAAGAGATCGGACGTTATGATTCAGAATTATACTTACATGGACGTGGCGGATAATTCGGGGGCGAAGCAGGCGATGTGTTTTCACGTCTTCGGGGGCACGAAGCGGCGCTATGCATCGCTGGGCGACGTGGTTGTCGTCGCCGTTAAGGAGGCGATTCCTCAGGCGAGCGTGAAGAAGGGCGACGTCAGTCGCGCGGTGATCGTCCGAACGACGAAGGAAGTGCGTCGCGAGGACGGCTCCTACATTAAGTTTGATCGGAACGCCTGCGTTTTGATCAATAAAGAAGGTGAGCCGATCGGAACCCGCATCTTTGGTCCGGTCGCGCGGGAGTTGCGTTGGAAAAAGTTCATGAAAATCATTTCTCTGGCACCCGAGGTATTGTAGGGGCCGATGCGCGAAGCGCTGGATGAATGAGTGAGGAAACGGTGCAAGCCCTGCGAAAAAGTAGAATCAAAAAAGGTGATACCGTCGTTGTGATTGCCGGTCGGGAACGAGGAAAAACCGGAAAGGTGCTGTCGGTGGATCTCAAGGCCGGCCAAGTCACCGTTGAGAAATTGAACATCATCAAGCGCCACACGAAGCCGAATCAAAAGCTGAAACAGGGAGGAATTCTCGAGCGAGAGGCCCCCTTGAATCTTTCCAAGGTCATGCTGTTTTGTCCGGTGGCTCAGAAGCCGACCAGGGTCGGCATCCGACGCTTGGAGGACGGTCGACGAGTCCGTTTCAGTAAAAAGTCGAACGAAACGATCGAGTGAGCGGAGTATCTGAAATGGCAAAGGCGCAAAAAAAAGTGACGGCAAAGAAGACGGAGAAAAAGTCCTCTTCGAAAGAAAGTCCGTCGCCGGCACAGTTTGATCAGGGCGGTGATGAATCGAAGTTCAGGCCCCGTCTTCTCGACGTCTATCAGGAGAAGGTCGTACCGGCCTTGATGAAGGAGTTCAACTACAAGAACATCATGCAGGTGCCCAGACTTGAACGTGTGGTCTTGAACGTCGGGATGGGAGAGGCGCTTCAGAACGTCAAGCTTCTGGAAAGCGCCGTTACGGAGTTGGGAGCCATTACGGGTCAGAAACCGGTTGTGACTCGAGCGAAGAAAGCCATAGCCGGATTCAAATTGCGACAAGGGTTGCCGATCGGCGCCAAGGTGACGCTTCGCAGTCGGCGCATGTACGAATTTTTCGATAGGCTTGTGACCTTGGCGTTGCCCAGAATTCGGGATTTCCGCGGCGTCTCCTCGAAATCGTTCGATGGCCGAGGAAATTACACGTTTGGTTTGAAGGAGCAGCTCATTTTTCCGGAAATTAAGTACGACGACGTCGCCTCGATTCACGGGATGGACATCACGATCGTGACGACGGCCAAGACCAATGACGAGGGCAAGGCGCTGTTGAAACATCTTGGCATGCCATTTCGTGCCTGATGACGCCGTCCGTCTTGCCAGTTGAAAGGAGCCATGTGTGGCGCGACTAGCACTGCGAAATAAAGCGGCCGCCAAGCCGAAATTCCCCTGTCGCCGGTACCACCGCTGCGGTGTCTGTGGGCGGGTAAGAGGGTATTTGCGACGGTTTCAGATGTGTCGAATCTGTTTTCGATTTTTGAGTCTTCGCGGAGAGATCCCCGGCGTTCGGAAGTCAAGTTGGTAAGCGACCGATGAAAAGAGGCGTACTTCTGTATTTTTTGTGAAGGGTAGCAAATGCTGACGGATCCTATTGGCGATCTTCTTGTTCGATTGAGAAACGGCGCGCAACGAGGCCATGAAACGGTTGTGGTCCCCGCCTCTAAGTTAAAGCGAGCGATCTTAGAGATCTTGAAGCGGGAGGGATACATCGATGCGGTCGAGGTGAGCGAAAAAGACGGTCATCCTGTTTTTCACGTCAAGCTGCGGTATATCGGGGAAGGCCGTCCTATGATTACGGGCCTGGAGCGGATCAGCAAACCGGGCCGTCGCGTCTATGTGGGAGGCAAAGATATCCCAAGAGTCAAAAATGGGCTTGGGCTCTCGATTCTTTCGACGTCAAAGGGCGTCATGACCGATCAAGAATCAAGAAAGAGCGGAGTGGGTGGGGAAGTTTTGTGCGCGGTGTGGTGAGCAAGGCGGCTTAACGAGTTAAAGGGGCACTGGCATCATGTCACGAGTAGGGAGGAAGCCGATCGCGATTCCCAGCGGAGTGGAGGTCAAGGTGGCCGGATCGAACGTTTCCGTAAAAGGCCCCCTGGGCCAATTGGACTGGTCCCTCGCGCCCGGAGTCGCAGTGACTGTGGATGATGGAAAGGTTCAGGTAAGCAGGGCCGGCGAGGATAGAAAATTACGAGCTTTGCACGGCCTGGTCCGAGCCGAATTGAATAACATGATCCACGGTGTGACGAAAGGGTACGAGCGGTCGCTGGAAATCACCGGGGTCGGTTACAAAACGCAACTGCAGGGGCGGACCATGAGCTTCAACGTCGGCTATATCAATCCCGTCATGTACGACGTCCCGGCGGGAATCGACGTCAAGGTTGAAAAGCAAACCCTCATTACGGTGAAGGGAATCGACAAGAGATTGGTCGGTCAGGTGGCCGCCAATCTTCGAGCGATCAAGCCTCCTGATGTGTACAAGCAAAAGGGCATTCGATACGCCGGCGAGCGCTTACGAAAGAAAGAAGGCAAGACCGGGAAGTAGGGGTTGGCAATGAGTAGAGCGGGAAAGGTTCAGCAGCTTGAGCGGCGTCGGCGTCGAGTCCGAAACGCGATTTTTGGGACTCCGGAGAGGCCGCGGCTTAATGTGTTTCGCAGCAACGCGCACATCTATGCTCAGGTTATCAACGATCTTGAGGGAAAAACCCTGGCGGCGGCGTCCTCTTTGGATAAATCCTTGAGAGCGTCGCTCAAATCGACCGGCAACATTGAGGCGGCCAAAGCCGTGGGGAAGTTGGTGGCGGAGCGGGCCAAAGCCGCCAATGTCAGTGCCGTTGTCTTCGATCGCGGCGGGCGGATGTATCACGGCAGAATCAAGGCCCTTGCCGATGCCGCTCGCGAGGGCGGGCTCCAATTTTAGACTGAAGCGGGAGGAAGACGGCGCGTTCGCGTCTTCGCCTGAACTCCGGACCAAGGGAGAGAAAGCGTGCGAGTCAATCCTGATGAGTTGAGCTTGAAGGACAAAGTCGTCTTCATCAACCGTGTCGCCAAGGTGGTCAAGGGAGGGAAACGTTTCAACTTCTGTGCGCTTGTCGTTGTCGGAGACGGCCATGGATGGGTCGGCATCGGGAAAGGAAAAGCCGCCGAAGTGCCTGTCGCCATTTCAAAGGCCGTTGAGCAGGCCAAGAAGCATCTGGTTCATGTTCCGCTCAAGGGAGGATCGATTCCTCATGAAGTGCATGGTCTCTTCGGCGGGGAGCATGTTTTGCTCAAGCCGGCGGTGGATGGAACAGGGATCATCGCCGGAGGCGCCGTTCGCGCGGTGGTTGAGTTGGTGGGGGCTCATAATGTGATTGCAAAGACGCTGGGCCGAGGGAATCCGTTCAACGCGGTTCGGGCGACGTTGAACGGCCTTACGCAGTTACGACATCCCGACGACGTTCTTCGCCTGCGGCGGAGAGCGGCTGAGAAACAGGAGGAAGGGGCCACGGTCTGATATGGGGACTGAAGCGGTGACGAAAACAGGAAGTTCCAACGAACAGGCTCTCCGTGTGACATTGAGGCGAAGTCCCATCGGGACGCCTGAGGGCCACCGCCGCGTGCTGCGGGGGCTTGGGCTTCGACGCATCAGGCAGACGGTCGTCCATCCCGACACACCTCAGGTTCGGGGAATGATCAGGAAAGTCTGGTATCTGCTGGAGGTCGGGAAGCCATGAACCTGCATGATTTGAAGCCGGGGAAAGGCGCCAAAAAACGCCGGAAGCGCATCGGGCGCGGCCCAGGGTCGGGGCACGGCAAAACGTCGACGAAGGGTCATAAGGGATTGTTGGCTCGGTCTGGGGGAGGGAAACGTCCGGGGTTTGAAGGCGGTCAGATGCCGTTGGTACGGCGCGTGCCGAAATTCGGTTTTGCCAATCCGTTTCGGACCGAATACGCCGTCGTCAACGTGAAGAGTTTGGAGAAAGTGACGAACGCGGAGACGATTACTCCGCAGACCTTGGTTGACGCCGGTTTGGTGAAGCGAAAGACGCTCCCGATCAAGATCCTCGGTCACGGCGAGCTCAGCAAGCCGTTCATCGTTCAAGCCCACAAGTTCAGCAAATCCGCCGAGGCGAAAATTCAGGCGGCTGGAGGGAGAGTCGAGGTCATCGGCGGTGTTTGAGCGGCTCCTGACCAGTTTACAGAATATCTTCAAGATCCCCGAGCTTCGCACCCGCGTGCTCTTCACGCTCGGCATGCTCGTGGTGTATCGTGTCGGCGCGCATATTCCGACACCCGGGATCAACGGAGAAGCTCTTGCCGAGTTTCTCCAGAAGCAAGGGGGGTCGCTTCTCGGATTTTTGGACATCTTTTCCGGCGGATCCTTGTCCAGGTTGACGATCTTCGCCCTGGGCATCATGCCGTATATCAGCGCGTCGATCATCCTTCAGTTGTTGACCGTGGTCGTTCCTCATCTCTCTAAGTTGGCCAAGGAAGGGGAGCGGGGCCGAAAAAAGATCATCCAGTACACCAGATTCGGGACGATCGGTATCGCCCTCATCCAGGGGTTCGGGATCGCGATCGGGCTTGAGCAAATGAACGAAGGCGCATTTGTGCTCAGCGGGGGGTGGGGTTTTCGGTTAATGACCGTCATTACTCTGACCGCGGGCACGGCCTTTTTGATGTGGCTTGGCGAGCAGATCACCGAACGGGGAGTCGGGAACGGCATTTCGCTGATCATTTTTGCCGGCATCGTCGCGCGACTGCCGGCGGCGGTCGCGCAAACGTTCGATCTCTATCAGGTCGGGCAGTTGAGTCTCGTGTTGCTCATCGCATTGGCCGTGTTGATGATCGCCGTGGTGGCCGCGATTGTGTTTTTGGAAAGCGGGCGTCGAAAAATCCCGGTGCAGTATGCCAAGCGCGTGATCGGCCGTCGGGTGTATGGAGGGCAGCACACCCATATTCCTTTGAAGATCAATACGGCCGGCGTGATTCCTCCGATTTTCGCTTCGTCGATCATCGCGTTTCCGGCCACGATCGCGGGATTTTTTGAGACGCCGTGGGTGAGGGAGATCGGAACGCAGTTGTCGCCAGGGTCGGTGATTTATACCCTGATGTACGTCGGGCTTATTGTTTTCTTTTGTTTCTTTTACACCGCCGTGGTGCTCAATCCGGTTGATATGGCCGATAACATGAAAAAATACGGGGGCTTCATTCCCGGTATTCGGCCGGGACAACGGACCTCCGACTATATCTACAATGTGCTGACGAAAATTACGTTTGTGGGGGCGATTTATCTGGCGGTCGTCTGCGTGATTCCCGAACTGTTGATTTATAAATTGAACGTGCCGTTCTACTTCGGAGGAACGTCGCTGCTGATCGTCATCGGGGTGGGATTGGATACCGCTCAACAGATCGAGTCGCACATGTTGATGCGCAATTATGAGGGATTCTTGGGCAAGGGGATGGCACCGCTGAGGGGGCGAAGCGGGTGAGGCTGGTATGAACCTTGTGTTTCTCGGGGCGCCTGGCGTGGGCAAAGGAACGCAAGCCGATAAATTGGCGGTGCAGTCCGGTATGAAAAAAATCTCGACCGGTGATTTGCTTCGCGAGGCGGTTCGGAAGGGGACGGAGCTGGGACGAGAGGCGAAGTCGTACATGGATCAAGGACGCCTCGTTCCCGATTCGGTCGTGATCGGTTTGGTCAGAGAAACATTGGCCGGTTCAAGAGAGGGGAACGGTTTTATTCTTGACGGCTTTCCTCGGACGGTCCCGCAAGCCCAAGCATTGGAACAAGTGCTCGACGAACAGGGAATTCGATTGGATCGCGTCATCAATTTTCGCGCATCGAGGGAGGAGATCGTCAAACGGCTCGGGGGACGTCGGAGTTGCCCGACCTGTCAAGCGACGTTTCACCTTGAGTTCTCGCCTTCGCAACGAGGCGATCTCTGCGATCGATGCGGCGGGAAACTCGTTCAGAGAAACGACGATCGGCAGGAGGCGATCGAAACGCGATTGAAGGTTTATGATGAGCAAACGGCCCCGCTCATCAGCTTCTATGAAAAGAAGAATATGTTGTCGCACCTCGACAGTGTGGGACCGATCGATGCCGTGTACGAGAATCTCACAAGGGTGCTGGCGACCCGCAATTCGGCATGATCATTCTCAAAACGCCTGCTGAAATCGAAATCATGACACAGGCGTCGCGGGTGGTTGCCGAAGCGCTGCGGGAGGTGGAAAAAGCGGTGAGTCCCGGGGTCAGCACGGAGGAGCTTGATCAAATCGCCGAGAAGGAGATACGAGCGCGGGGAGCCGTTCCGGCTTTCAAGGGCTATCGAAATTATCCCAAGACGCTGTGCGTGTCCGTAAACGAGCAGGTCGTTCATGGAATTCCCTCCAAGCGCAAGTTGAAAGAGGGAGATATCGTCGGCTTGGATCTTGGAGCCATCGTCGGGGGATTTTATGGAGATTCCGCGGTGACAGTGGCCGTCGGGCGGGTCTCCGACGAAGTCTTACGCCTCATCCGGGTGACCGAAGAGGCGCTGTATTTGGGAATCGAACAGGCCGTCGTCGGCAACCGAATCTCCGATATTTCCCATGCGGTTCAGCGTCATGTAGAATCGGCTGGGTATTCGGTTGTCACGGAATTCGTGGGGCATGGGATCGGCAGGCAGTTGCACGAAGAGCCCCAGGTTCCGAATTACGGGAAGCCGGGGCAAGGGCCTCGCTTGCAAAGCGGAATGGTGCTGGCGATCGAGCCCATGGTGAACATGGGAGGAAGCGCGGTTCGCATACTCGACGATCGGTGGACGGCGGTGACGGTTGACGGCAGCTTATCCGCCCATTTTGAGCACACCATTGCGGTGCAACCCAAGGGGCCTGCCAAGATTTTGAGTCGGCGTCCGGAGACAGTCGTCTAGCTCGTAAGAACAGAGAAAGAAGAGATCAAAGAGTACGTGGCCAAAGAAGACATTATTGAAGTTCAAGGTACCGTAGCGGAAACATTGCCCAACGCGATGTTTCGGGTGAAACTTGACAATGGGCATATCATCTTGGCGCATATCTCGGGGAAAATGCGGATGCATTTTATTCGTATTCTTCCCGGCGACAAGGTGACCGTGGAAATGTCGCCCTATGACCTGACAAGAGGGCGGATCACCTATCGATTTAAGTAGCGAGGGCATTGGTTGTTATGAAAGTCAAATCATCGGTCAAGCCGATTTGTGCAAAATGCAGGGTCGTGCGGAGGCGAGGGGTCGTGCGGGTGCTCTGCGAGAATCCCCGCCATAAGCAACGGCAGGGATGAAGACATCGTTCGTCGAGCTCGTATCCGGCATGGGCCGCTATCTCGCGCGTCATATCCGATCGGCGGGGAAGAAGGGGCCGACTGAAGGGAGAACAGATGGCACGTATCGCGGGCGTTGATTTGCCGAGGGGAAAACGGATCGATATCGGGTTGACTTACATTTATGGAATCGGACGAACGTCCGCGCAGCACATTCTCAAAGCGGCGGGAGTCGATGGGGCGATCCGCGTCAAAGATCTGAGCGAGGACCAGATCGTCAAACTCCGAGAAATCATCGAGCGCGAATACCGTGTTGAGGGCGATCTTCGGAAGGAAGTCGCTTTGAACATCAAGCGTCTGGTCGATACGGGGACATATCGCGGGTTGCGCCATCGGAAAGGGCTCCCCGTTCGAGGGCAACGGACGAAAACGAATGCCAGGACGCGCAAGGGACGACGAGCCGGAGTCGGGAGCAGGCCGAGGCCGGCCGGAGGGAAAACCGCGTAGCATGCGAGTGTGGTGAACGGACCAGGATGAGGGAATCGACATGAGCGTCAAAAAAGGGAAAAAGAAGGAGCGTCGGATCGTCCAAAGCGGAATCGCGCACGTCCAGGCTTCTTTCAACAACACGATCGTGACCATTACCGACATGAGCGGGAACACGGTGGTATGGGCAAGCGCGGGCAATCAGGGGTTTAAAGGGTCAAGGAAAAGCACCCCGTTCGCGGCGCAGCGAGCCGGCGAGGCGGCGGCTCGAAAAGCGATGGAATGCGGCATGCGGCAAATCGATGTGTACGTCAATGGTCCGGGATCAGGTCGTGAGTCGGCGATTCGCTCGTTGCAGGGGGCCGGATTGCGAATCAATTTGATCAGAGACGTCACTCCTATTCCGCACAATGGATGTCGTCCGCCTAAACGACGGCGGGTGTAGCGGTGGCCCGATAGGAAGCGATTGCCGGTTTCGGTGACGTCGGTCTTAACGGTGATATAACGAGGAGGAAGCAGTGGCAAAGTATCGCGGTCCTGTGTGTCGGCTCTGCCGTCGAGAGGGGGAGA
Organism: Nitrospira sp.; assembly: GCA_024331125.1. Taxonomy (GTDB): domain Bacteria; phylum Nitrospirota; class Nitrospiria; order Nitrospirales; family Nitrospiraceae; genus Nitrospira_D. Next base: position 782,776 of record JANDJI010000001.1, on the reverse strand, counting down.
AGTTGTTTCTCAAGGGGGCGCGCTGCATGACGGAGAAGTGCGCCATTGAGCGGCGGAGCTATCCACCCGGCCAACACGGGCAAGGCAGGCAGCGGACTTCCGACTACAGCGTCCAGTTGCGGGAAAAACAGAAGCTGCGGCGCATCTATGGTCTTCAAGAAAGACAGTTCCGCGGAGTATTTGAACGAGCCGAGCGGCAGATTGGCGTGACGGGCGCTGCGTTGCTCCGTTTGCTCGAGTGCCGTCTTGACAACGTGGCCTATCGACTGGGGTTCGGCGTGTCGCGAAAGCAGGCGCGCCAAATCGTCAATCACGGTCATCTGCTGATAAACGGGAAACCCGTGACGGTCGCGGGAGCGTTGGTGAAAGCGGGCGACGTGATCGAAGTTCGTGAACGAAGCCGGAAACTCGCCGTGATCCAAGAAGCGATGGAGACCGTCGAGAGCCGTGGAATTCCGGATTGGCTCGAACTTGACAAGGGAGCCTTCAAAGGAATTGTTCGTGCATTGCCGGCCAAGGAACAGATCACGGTGCCCGTGAACGAACAAATGGTTGTGGAGTTGTATTCCAGATAGCGGCCGGAAGAGGCGGATGGAAGCGATTGCTCGCGCCAGATGTTGTCCCGGCCGGTCAATTATCTGGATGGCAAATGGGAGGGGCTCATGATCAAGGCGATGAAGGACTTTCAGATCCCGCTGCGGGTGGAAGTCGACAAAGATACGCTATCCCCGACATATGGTCGGTTCACAACCGAAGCCTTCGAACGGGGGTTTGGAACCACGATCGGAAATGCGTTGCGGCGCGTCTTGCTGTCCTCTCTGACGGGGGCTGCCGTTACGATGGTGAAGATCGAGGGAGTGGTGCATGAGTTTTCCACAATTCCAGGGGTGACAGAAGACGTTACGGCGATCATTCTGAACATCAAAAGCCTGAGATTGGCGTTGCATACGGATAAGCCGAAAACGATTCGCCTCAAAAAGACGGGACCCGGGGAGGCGAAAGGCTCCGATATCATTCATGATGCGGACGTGACCGTTTTGACGCCGGATTTGCACATCGCGACGCTCGATAAAGATGCCACGCTGGATATTGAAATGACGGTCAAACACGGGCGTGGGTATGTTCCAGCCGAGCGCAATAAAGAAGAGGGGCTGCCGATCGGCGTGATCGCGATCGATTCCATCTTTTCCCCGATCAGGCGCGTCAATTTCCATGTCGAAAACGCGCGGGTAGGTCGCATGACCGATTACGATAAACTGACCATGGAAATTTGGACCGATGCGACTATCGCTCCGCGAGACGCCTTGTCTACCGCCGCCGGCATCCTTCGCGAGCATTTGGACATTTTCATCAATCCCGAAGAGCGTGGCGAGGGGAAACCCGAAGCCGGTCGCGAGGAGACTCAGCGAGAAGTCAACAAACATCTCTCCCGCAGCGTGAACGAACTGGAGCTGTCGGTGCGCGCGGCGAATTGTTTGAAAAACGCCAACATCAAGACCATCGGGGATCTCGTGCAGAAAACCGAGGGAGAAATGTTGCGGACCAAGAATTTCGGGAAGAAGTCCCTCAACGAAATCAAGGAAATCCTGGCGGAAATGGGGCTCTCACTCGGTACGAAATTGGACGCTGCGCAATCTCACAACGGCGGTCCGAAGTCGGAGTGATGGAAGGTAAAGGGGAATACCGTGCGACACAAAAAAAAAGGCCGACAACTCGGAAGGAAGACCAAACATCGGTGGGCGTTGTTTCGCAATCTTGTCACGGCGTTGCTCGACCATGAACGGATCGAGACCACCCAGGCAAAAGCCAAGGAAGTCAGAGGGTTCACCGACCGCATGATCTCTTTGGGCAAAGAAGGAACGCTCCCTGCCAGGCGTCGGGCCCTGGGGTTTCTGCGCAGCAAGACCGTCGTGTCAAAATTGTTCGGCGACGTCGCCAAGCGGTTCAAGGATCGTCCTGGCGGCTACACCAGGATCGTCAAAACACGCCGGCGAGTGGGAGATGGAGGGGAGATGGTGGCCATCGAGCTTGTGGCTCGCGCGGAAGCGGCCGCGTCCAAGAAACCCTCGGGCTCACCGTCTCAATCTTCGACGGGAGGATCGGAAAAAACCGCATAGCGATCGCTTTTCCCTGAGAGAAAACGAGTCAGCTCCGTCAACGTCCTCTCCGGTTGAAAGCCGGAGAGGACGTTTTCGTTTGTCATCGTGCAGGACGTTTACTTGCTTTCCCGCGCATGCTACGATCGTGCCAAGCTTGTTGTCTCTTTGTTCGGTGGGACTCACGGATGTGGCAGCGGATCATGAGGAGGGTGTTGCTGGCCGTCAGCGGAGCCCTGTCGGTTTTTCTCGTCTATGTTCTTGCCATGAATGCAGAGTCGGTTCCTCCTGATCAAAAGGCTGGGTTGAATGCGATGGAGCGTGCGGATGCCGCGATTTCCGAGTTTGTGTTTACGCAGTCGAACAAAGACGATGTGGAATGGAAAATTGTGGCCAAGCAGGCGCGGCTGTTCGAGCAAGAAAAGCGAGCGCTATTGAACGACGTCGACGTCACACTGTATGGGAAAAAGGGCAGGGAGCTCACTGTATCGGGAGAAGAAGGCACGTTTCATATCGCGACGAAAAGTTTTTCCTTGTCGAACAAAGAGACTCCCCTTGTCGTTGAGACGAGGGGAGGCTATACGATCTACACCAATCATTTGGCATGGGCCAACGACAGAAAAGAGGTCTCCACGCGCGATCCCGTTCGCATTGTGGGGCAAGGGGTGGAAGTAACCGGGCGGGGTTTTCTTGGAAGGTTGGATGTGGAAGAGTTCGAGGTGTTGGACGATGTACGTGTCGCTCTTACTCCTGCTTCTTAGCGCAATGGCGGCCTGGACGCCGGACGGCGCTTGCGCCGCCGAGTCCAGATTTTCAAAACCTCCTGATGATGCGCAAGCGGTGCCCACCACGATCACTTCGAATAAAATGACGGTCCGCAACCGGGAGAACCAGGCCATCTTCGAAGGCAACGTCGTGCTGACGAGAGGAGGGCTTGTCGTCAATTCGGAAAAAATGATCGTGTTTTTTCAAGGACGGGCCGGCGATGCCGCCGGATCGCCAGGCGAGGAGACGTCGAAAAAATCCGAGACGTTGGCGTCGCCTTCGGGGCGTTCGCTCGAAAGGGTGGAGGCCGTCGGGCACGTCAAAATCAGGCAGGAGAACAGCCATGCGACTTGCCAGAAGGCCGTCTATTTCAGCGCCGAAGAAAAGATCGTCATGACCGGAGACCCGGTGGCCTGGGAGAAGGGCACGCGCGTCAGCGGCCGCCAAATCACCATCTATTTGGCCGAAGAGCGAAGCGTCGTCGAAGGCGGCTCTCACGTTCACATTGAGGAAGCGGAACGGCTCAAGCCATGACTCAAGCCATTCACGCGGTCATAGAGCCGGAGGCCGCTTCCGCCGGGGAAACGCGGGTGCCGCGACTGCGCGCCGCCGGTCTGGCCAAAAGTTTTCGGGGCCGAAAAGTGGTCAAGGGTGTCGTCGTCGAGGTCCGGGCGGGAGAAGTCGTGGGATTGCTAGGCCCCAACGGCGCCGGGAAGACCACCATCTTCGATATGATGGTGGGGCTTTGCCAGCCGGATGAAGGCGAAATCACGTTGAATGGAGAGCCCATCACGGCGCTGCCGATGCATAAGCGGGCCAGAAAAGGAATCGGCTACTTGCCGCAAGAATCGTCGGTGTTTCGCAGACTGTCCGTGGAACAGAATGTTCTCGCGATCGTTGAGATGCTGGGATATCCTCGCCAGGAACGAACCCGGCGCGTCGACGCGCTTTTGAAGGAACTTGATCTCTCGCACCTTCGAAAGAGCATGGCCTATGCCCTTTCCGGTGGAGAGCGCCGGCGTCTGGAAATCACGAGAGCCTTGGCCATGTCGCCTTCGTTCATGTTGTTGGACGAGCCGTTTGCGGGCATCGATCCCATCGCCGTCGGGGATATCCAGCAGATCATCAAGCGCTTGAGAAGCAAAGGAATCGGTATTTTGATTACCGATCATAATGTGCAGGAGACCCTGTCGATCGTCGACCGCGCCTACATTATCAACGAAGGGCTGATTTTGGAGTCCGGAGCTCCGGAGGACATCGTCAAAAGTGAAATCGCCAGGACCGTCTATCTGGGAGAACGGTTCACGTTGGAACAGGGCAGGAGTCAGCCGCTATGAAACTTCGCCTGGACTTGAAGCTGAGCCAAAAATTGATCATGACGCCGCAGTTGCAGCAGGCGATCAAGCTTCTGCAACTGTCGCGATTGGAACTGCAACAGAGTTTGGCCCAGCATCTTTTGGAAAACCCCCTTTTGGAAGACCTTCAAATCGACGCGGAAGAGGGGGAAACGGCCGCGACGGATGAAAAGATCGATGAGCCGGCGATCAGTCGGGATCAGGGGTCCGATGAAGCGGAAACGCCGGAAGAACAGGAAGTACCGGAAGGGTTTTCTGCATCAGGATGGGAAGAGTATTTTGGGAGCGATCATCGTTCCGGTCGCTCGCAGCAATCCGTCTCATCGGACGACTTCCCCTCCTATGAGCAAACCGTCGCCAAGGCGACGTCGCTCGAAGAGCATCTCCTCTGGCAGTTGTCGCTGTCCGGATTGTCGGAGCGACAGAAACAACTGGGGCGGTTGATCATCGGCAATCTTGACGACGACGGATATCTTCGCATGCCGATGGACGAGGTGGTGGCCGGAACGGATTTCTCGGAAGAGGAAGCGGAGTCCGTGCTCAAAGACATTCAAACGTTCGATCCGACTGGGGTCGGCGCCAGAAGTCTGCCCGAGTGTCTGTTGCTTCAGCTCGGGCATCTGGGGCGTAATCCCATGGGATCGCTGGGCGCGAGACCGGGGGCTCTTAAAGGGTCGGTCGTTGAAGCCGTCATTCTTCACCATTTGAAAGATCTTGAGAAAAAGCAGTATGCCAAAATCGCCAAGGCTCTGAACGTCACGCTCGATGAAGTATTTCAAGCGACCAAAATCATCGAAAACCTCGAGCCAAAACCGGGCCGGCCGTTCGTCAACACCCAGAACTATGTGATCGTTCCGGACGTGTTCGTCGTCAAAGACGAAGGAGAATGGGTCGTTTTGCTGAACGACGACGGGATGCCAAAAATGAGGATCAATCCCTACTACAAACAGTTGATGGGGTCCGGGCGGGAAAACGCTCCTGAAACAAAAGCGTACATGGACGAGAAGTTGCGCGCCGCGCAATGGGTCATTCGAAGCATCGAGCAACGCAACAAGACGATCGTCAAGGTCGTGTCGAGCATCGTGAAATTTCAGGAGCCGTTCTTCGAACACGGGGTGCAGTATCTGAAACCGCTGGTGCTCAAGCAAGTCGCCGAAGACGTCGGAATGCACGAGTCCACGATCAGCCGCGTCACGGCCAACAAGTATTTGTATTGCTCGCAAGGCATGCTCGAGCTCAAGTTCTTTTTCAACGCGGGGCTTCAACGTGCCGATCGACCGTCCGACATGCATTCTTCCGTGTCGGTCCGCCAGATGATCAAACAGATGGTGGCCGAAGAGGACGCGAAACGGCCGTTGAAAGACGAAGAAATCGCCGCCCGACTGCGCGCGAAACAGATCTTGATCGCCAGACGAACCGTCGCCAAATATCGGGCGGAGGAAAATATTCCGTCCGCCAGCCAGCGGAAACGTTTCTTTTGAGAGGACTGTATCGGAGAGCACTGGAGGCACGCATGACAATCAGAATTACAGGCCGACACCTCGACATCACTCCGGCGTTGCGGGAATATGTGCAAACGCGGTTTCAACGATTGGACCGCTACGAGCTCAAAGTGGGGTCTCTTCAGGTCGTGTTGGGGGTTGAAAAGCTCCGGCATACGGCGGAAGTCGTGGGGACGGTGAACGGCAAACCCCTGCAAGCGAAGACGTCGACTCGAGAGATGTACGCGTCGATCGATGAATTGGTTGATCGGGTGGACGCCCAGTTCAGAAAGTGGAAGGGGAGGCTCGCCGACCATAAGCCGGAGAGGATCAGCAAGTCCCGCAGGCGAGTCGGAACCGCCTGAGATGCCGGAACTCCCAGAAGACGCGGGGAGAGCTGCTGTTTTTGGTCGTGGCGGCCATTCATCAAGCGAGTGGAGAACGTCCATGTTTCAATTCCTTGCCTGTGCGGGAATAAAGAGGGGATGTGGCGGGTCTCAATGTTATCGTGATCAGCGGGTTGTCGGGATCCGGTAAGTCTCTCGCGCTCAAATCGCTCGAGGATACCGGTTATTTCTGCATCGACAATCTCCCTCCCGCTTTGTTGCCGACGTTCGTCGAACTGTGCAGCCAGCAGAAAGAGGCCATTACCAATGTGGCATTGGGGATCGATATTCGAGAGAGGAGTTTTTTGTCCGATTTGACCGGTATACTGGAGCAAATCAAGGGACTCGGCCACTCCGTGCAACTGCTGTTTTTTGAGGCGCGCGAAGAAGTGCTGGTGAGGCGATTTTCCGAGTCTCGGCGGCCGCATCCTCTGATGCCCCACGCCCCCGTCATGGAGGGAGTTCGATTTGAAAAAGAGCGGCTTGCGGAACTTCGCCGACGTGCCGACCGCGTCATCGACACCTCCGATCTTACGGCGCATGAGCTCCGCGGCCTGCTCACCAAACAATTTCGATTGGAGCCTGCAGGAACCAAGCTCATCATTTCCCTCCTGACGTTCGGTTACAAATTCGGAGTGCCGTACGACGTCGACTTGCTGTTCGACGTGCGGTTCCTAAAAAATCCCTATTTCGTGCCGGAGTTGAAGCCGCTGGCGGGCGATGATCCACGGGTCAAGGCTTTCGTTCTCTCCGACCCCAACGCGCGATCTCTGCTGGATCGGCTCGAGGGATTGCTGCAATTTCTGATTCCGTGTTTTGAACGGGAGCCGCGCAGTTATCTGACCATTGCCATCGGTTGTACGGGAGGGCGCCATCGCTCCGTCGCCATCGCCGGGTCTCTGCAGGACAGTCTTGCCATGATGGGCTACGATGTGGCCGTGACGCATCGCGACATGCACAAGGCCGAGCGGCCTTAGCGGCAAGCCACGTTCAAATTTCCCTCATTCCATTCCATTGATCTCGTTTCAGCGGTTTTCTTGACAGGTAGAGGCTAGGGACTATACTTGCCACTGTGCGCCTGCGTGCGGAATCCGTCGAACAAGCGCAGCGGAAGCCGAATGTCGATACGGCTCATATTGACATATTGAAGAGTGCGAGGCGCATGGCACGGCGGCAAGGCGCGAAACCTCTCGACAGACTCAACGAAATCAAAAATGATCGGCGCATGAAAGAAAGTCACACGGAGTAGCGATGGGACCCATGTCGTTATCCCTGCCGGGGGTTTTTAAGTCAGGGGCGTTCAAACGCCTGTTTGAAACGGATCTTGTGTCGATGTTGACCCCTCGCCGGCAACTGGTGGGGCTTGATATCGGATCCAGCGCCATCAAGCTGGTTCAGTTGAAAGAAAGCAAAGGGCGATACAGCCTGCAAAAGTTCGGCGTCAAACTTCTCGATCCCGAAATGATCGTCGATGGGACCGTGATGGACGAGGAGCGCGTCGTCTCGTCGATCCGAGAGCTGATCGAAGAAACCGGCGTCAAGAACAAGCAGGTCGCCATTTCGATATCGGGACACGCCGTGATCGTCAAAAAGATCAATCTTCCTCCCATGCCGGATGAAGAGTTGCCGGGGCAAGTGAAATTGGCCGCCGAACAGTACATCCCGTTCGACATCAACGAAGTCAATATCGACTTTCATGTCTTGCCGCCCGATTCGTCGCCCGCTGAGCAGGGAGAGATGGAAGACATGGCGGTGATTCTCGTTGCGGCAAAAAAAGACAAAATCAACGAATTGACCGAGCTTGTGAAGGCGGCGGGTCTCGTTCCCATGGTAATGGACGTCGACGCGTTTGCGATCGAGAACATGCACGCCGTCAGTTATCCGATGGGACAAGACGAGGTGACGGCGCTCGTCAACATCGGAGCGAGCGTGATGAACGTCAACATCGTCCGGCATGGGTCCTCCTTGTTTACGCGGGATGTTCCCTTGGGGGGAAACCGCTATACGGAAGCGATTCAACGTGAAATGGGCATGTCGCACGAAGAAGCCGAAGAGGTCAAGAGACAAGAGCGGGGAGACGGATCGTGGCAGGGGCCGCTCGGTCAAGTCATGGACGGCGTCAACGCCGAAGTCGCCGCCGAAGTGGCGCGAACGGTGGATTATTTCCGGACGTCCTCCTCAACCGCCGAACTCGATCGGGTGCTCGTGTGCGGGGGGGTGGCGAAAGCCAGGGGGTTGGTCCAGCATCTTGCCGATCGAATGCAGGTGCCGGTCGAAGTGGCGGACCCGTTCGGCGAAATTGACGTGACGAAGAGCGAGATCGATCCGGACATGCTGGCGGAATTCGGGCCGTCGGCGGCGGTGGGCGTTGGATTGGCATTAAGAACGGTGGGAGACTGATGATCAAAATCAACCTGCTCGCGCCCGAGCCCAAAGGCGCCAAGGCCAAACCGAAATACGACGTGCGGGCCCAGGCGTTGCTCGGCGTCGGTACGTTGCTGATCACTCTGGCAGGCTGCTGGTGGTATTCGACGACGCTTGATCAAGAAATCGAGGCTTTGACGGAGGAGAAGCAGAATAAGGACAAGCAGGTCGCGCAATTAAAAGAACAGGTCAAGCAAGTTCAAGATTTCGAGCAGAAAAAGAAATTGCTCGAGGAAAAAAACCGAGTCATCGATCAGCTTGAGCAAACAAGAGGCGGGCCGGTGAAGGTGCTTGATCATGTCAGCCGAAGCATCGAGCCCCTGAAGATCTGGCTGACCAAGTTGGGCGTATCGGCCGATGCGGTGGAGCTGGAAGGCAAAGCCCTTACGAACGACGACGTCGTGGAATTTGCGAACAATCTCCGGCGGACGGAGTATTTTACCGGCATCAATCTTCAGGAAAGCAAGGCGGCGACCGACAATAAGATCAACGTGTATCAGTTTCGGTTGACGTTCCGCCTCAAGGGATGAATTGAGCATGGATTTGCCGTCGATCAATCTCGGTTCGTTACGCAACATTCCGGCCACGCAGAAGGCCGCGCTGCTGTTTCTCCTCGTCGGGGGTATCGTCGCGGGTTTTTACTTCTACATTGCCGAGCCCAAGTCGGAGAGCATCGCCGCGTTACAGGCCGAGAACGGGAGGTTGGATGCCGAAGTCCAAACACTCACCATCAAGGTCAAACACCTTGATGAATTGATGGCCGCGAGCAAACAACTGGAAATAGAGCTCGCCAAAAAGAAGGAACGCCTTCCGCCCGAAGAGGAGGCCATCATGCTGCTCAAGCAAGTGTCCGATCTCGGAGTTCGGTTGGGGCTCGACATTCGATTATGGAAACCGGGAGCTCCGTCGGAAGACGCGTCGAAGCTCTTTGTGAGAATGCCCGTGAGCGTGGAAGTGGCGGGCGCGTATCACACGGCCGCACTGTTTTTCGATCGTATCAACAGATTGCCGCGCATTGTGACGGTGTCCGGACTCAAAATGGGATCGCCGAAAGTCGAGGTCGGACGGGTCGTGTCCCAGACGACCTTCGAGCTTGTGGCTTATGCGGCGCCGCAGGAGAAACCGTTGGTCGCGGCGACCGCTTCGACAACGAAGCCCGGGCAGCCGGCTCAAGTCAGTCGATAGGAGAACCTCGGGGCCATGGAAAGATCCAAGGGACGGGTCGAGCGGAAGCGACGGTTTTTCATTTCCGCTGCGGCGAGTTTCCTGAGCCTGGCGGTGATGGCCCTTGAAAAACCTTTTTGCGCGCAAGCGGAGACTCTCCTTGCTCAAGTGGGGCCTATGAGACAGGAGTCGATCCCGCTTGGTCACAAGATGACATCCGCTCCGGAAGCGCCGGTCAAGGCCGGCGAATCGGGGGAAGGGACCAAAGTGGAGCAAGGGGCGATCGCTGAACCTCGATCCGATGAGGGTGTTGTCAGCATCGGTTACGATCCCGCGGGGCGACGTGATCCATTTGCGCCGGTCATCCAGGATTTACAACCTGGAAGGCTCGATGAAAATCTTCCGCCTTTGCAGCGGGTGGGCCTGACGGAACTGAATCTCATCGCAATCGTGTGGGGAACCCATGGGTATACGGCTATGGTTCAGACCCCGGAGGGACATGGGTACTCCATTCGGCGCGGGACGCGCATCGGGCAAAACAACGGGGTGGTGAGCGCGATCACCGAGCGAGGGATCATCGTTCAGGAGCGATTCACCGACGTGTATGGCAGGAAGCAGGAGCGGGAGTTCGTGAAGCTCCTTCACCCGAAAGAAGGTTCAGAATGAAACCATTATTCTCCGAAGAGTACGGTCTCATCACAACCAAGCGTTTCGTCGGGGGGCTGGGGCTTTCCGTCATGATCCTCGCGGCCTGTCCTGCGACGGTGTTTTCTCTTGGAGAACTGGATCGGCATGAGAAGCACCAGGCGGCGCAGCGGCGGGACATCGTCGTAAAGCCCGTTCCCTATGCCGTGACCGACGTTCAGGTGCGCACCGAAGGCGATCGCGTCAGCGTGTCCGTTGAAGGCGATGGTCCGCTGCATCCCGAGGCGCGGTTGCTGGACGAGTCCCGTCTGATCGTCGATATTCCGGGGGCGATTCCGGTAGTCGGGAAATGGGTCGTGCCGGGGGGGCATCCCCTTCTCAAAAGGGTCAGAATCGGACAGCACACTGATAAAGTGCGATTGGTCTTCGACGTGCTCGATCGCCCGCAGTTTTCTGTCTCCCGGAGGGGAGCCGATTTTGTGGTGACGCTTAAGCCCAGAGACGCCGCATCGTCGGGCCAAGATAACGATCCGTCGGTCGGTAGTGAGACCGGCGAGGGTGATGACGGATCTCTTCCCATCCTGGAGCGCACAGGGATGAAGAGAGGCGGTGACGCTGAAGGGTCGGCCTATTTCCCCCGACCGCCTGAAAGAATCGCCGCGTTTTCTCAGGACATAGGCAAGGGGAGGTTCCGGGTTCAGACCGTCCAAATGACAGCCGATGACGCCGCGACGGAGAAGGGGGGACGAATCGGCGACGTCGAGGTGGGGACGACCCGTTTTGTGGGACGTCGAATCTCCATGGATTTTCAGCAGGCGGAGATTACGAACATCTTGCGATTGATCGCCGAAGTCAGCGGCTTCAACATCGTGGTGGGAGAAGGCGTCAAGGGCAAGGTCACGATGAAGTTGGTCGGAGTCCCGTGGGATCAGGCTCTGGATATGCTTTTGAAAATGAACGGTCTCGGGATGATTCGCCAGGGAACCATCGTGTGGATCGATACCCTAGCCAATCTCTCCAAGCAGCAGGATGAAGAAGCGCGATCAAAAGAGGCCAAGACGAAAGCCGAGGATTTGGTGAATCGGCTGTTCTATCTGCGAAACGTCCCCGCGCAGGAGATGATGACCGCGTTGCGACCCGTGCTGAGCCCGCGAGGGATGATTCAGTTCAACCAAACGACGAACGCCTTGGTCGTCAAGGACACGGGGACCAAACTGCAGGCGCTGGAACAACTGATCAACGGGTTGGATCAAGAGGTGCCGCAAGTTCAAATCGAGGCGCGCATCGTCCAGGCCGATACGGTCTACGCGAGGGGAATGGGAATCCAGTGGGGCATCAAAGATTCGCAGTTTACGCCGACCAAGTTTCACCTCGTCGGCAACGTCACCGGTCCCTTCGCTGCGGCTTCGGGAACGGGGTCCAGCGCGTCGTCGACTGGTATCACGCGGGATTTCCTGGTCAACTTGCCCGCTCAGGTCGGCGGGTTGCCGGCCGTTCCATCGATCGGCTGGACGTTCGGCAGATTGGCGGACGGGTTTGCATTGGACATGCGGTTGTCCGCCGGGGAATTGCTGGGGTTGACCAAGGTCATCGCCTCGCCGAAGATCACGACCATGGACAGGCGGGAGGCCAAAATTTCCCAAGGCGAATCCATCCCTTTCCAAACGACGTCGCTGCAAGGAACACAAACGACGTTCGTGGACGCCAATTTGGAATTGAACGTGACGCCGACGATCATTTCCCGCGATCCAAATGAGCCGGCCAGGCGGATCCAACTGCGGGTGCGGGCGACGCGGAATGCCGTCGGGGCGCGAAGCAACCCGGCCGGTCCCAGCATCGACCGCCGTGAGGCGACGACGCAGGTCAACGTCCGGGACGGGGAAACCATGGTGATCGGCGGAGTGTTCGTCGACGTACAAGGGAACAATATTCAAGGCGTACCCTATCTGTCCCGTTTCCCTGTGCTCGGCTGGCTGTTCAAAAATAAGTCCGAGTCGGTGTCCAAACAAGAGCTGCTCATTTTCTTGACGCCGACCATCGTCAAGACGTAGGGAAGTTCTGCCTTAAGAACGTCAGGATGACAACCAAGCGCGCGGCGATGCATAGATGCATCACCGCGCTTGTTGTTTGCGCGCAAAGGAGTCTCGACCGATTCGACTCCATTGCTCCATCCAGTGAGAAACGGCGTACGTGGGCTCTCCTCTGTCCGTCGCACATTCTTTCCGCGCCATGCCGAGCTGTGTTACGATCCCCCCGCTCTCGGCCGTCTTCTCTACCCGACTAAGTCGAAGGCTCCTTGCTATGTATGGCGTCTAACGATCAAAAAAGGATGGAAGGTGGCGCGCTTGTCGACGGTGCCCGTGTCGCTGGGCGACCGAAGTTATAACATTCTGATCCAAGCCGGCCTGGCGAATCGGTTTGCGGATCGGGTGCGTGCGCTGGGGGTGCGAGGGAAAGCGGCGGTTGTGACGGATCGTCACGTGAGCCGGCATTACCTCCGTCCCGTGTTGCGCGAGCTGGCCTCGTGCAGCGTCGAGGCAGTTCCCATCGTGCTGCCACCCGGTGAGCAATCCAAGACGCTGACAACGGTGAGGCGAATCCTGGATGTGCTGGCGGCCCATCGGTTTGAGCGGTCCTCCTTCGTGTTTGCGCTTGGCGGAGGCGTCATCGGTGACATCGCGGGATTTACGGCGGCGATCTATCAGCGGGGGATTCCTTTCGTTCAGATCCCGACGACTCTGATCGCGCAATCGGATTCCAGCGTCGGAGGGAAGACGGGAGTCGATCATCGGCTGGGGAAAAATCTGATCGGAGCGTTTTATCAGCCGCGAGAAGTCTGGATCGATCCCATGACGCTTCGGACGCTGCCGAAACGCGAGTGGGTCGCCGGACTGGCGGAGGTCATCAAATACGGTATCATCGCGGACGAACCGTTCTTGTCGTATGTCGAACGGCATATGCCCGGCCTGCTCAAACGGGAGCCGGCTCCGATGACCGCGGCCATCAAACGGTCCTGTGAAATCAAAGCCGCGATCGTGACGGCCGATGAACGAGAGTCGGACCGGCGGCGCATTCTGAACTACGGCCATACGATCGGGCATGCTTTGGAGACACTGGGAGGATATCGCTCACTGATCCACGGCGAAGCGGTCGGAATCGGTATGGTGCAAGAGGCCGATCTGGCTTGTTTCCTGGGAATCTGCGATCGGGCCGTAGCCGAACGAATCAGGGCCGTCGTCCGAATGGCCGGTTTGCGCGATTCGGCGCCCCCTTGGCCGTCGGCCAAGGTCTGGAGAGCCATGTTGCACGACAAGAAGGTCGCCGGGGGACAGGTGATCGGTGTCTGGCCTGTTTCCATCGGCCGGGTGCGGATGGCGCCGATCGACGAACCGACGTTTCATCGATGGTACAGCGAGGGCCGGCATGACATGATCTTGAGTCGCGGCACGTCAAAAAGGGGGCGGCCCATGACAAAAAGTCGGTCCAATTGATGCCAGCCCTTCGGCTTGCCTTGGCCCAGATTAATCCGTTGGTCGGAGACATCGAGGGAAACCTCCGGCTCATACGTTCCGTGATCGACCAGGCTCGGCAGGTTCACGCCGATCTCGTCGTGTTTCCCGAGCTGGCCATTACGGGATATCCAGCCCAAGATCTTCTGCTCAAGCCTCGATTTATCGATGAGAACAAGAGGGCGCTCGCAGAGGCTGCGAAGTCGTGCATCGGTTTGGTCGCAGTGATCGGATACGTGGAGCAAGGTCCGTTGACGAAACGGTCGGCGGAGTCTCCGTTCGGAGCCGCTCCTGATCGGTACGAATCATACAATACAGCAGCGATTCTGGCTGACGGCCGCCATGTGTGTTCGTCCCTCAAGCGGGTGTTGCGGTATGACGGCGTCCATGATGAAGGGCGGTATTTCCTCCCTGGTCAGGCCGGTCCGTTGATCGATCTTCACGGTGCGACGGTCGGTGTGACGATCGGCGAGGACATTTGGTCATGGGAAAGGTCGGGATCGGCCCAAGCGGAGGTGATCGTGAACATCGGCGCGTCTCCGTTTTTCATCAGCAAACGCCGGCTTCACGAGCAGGCACTGGCGGCTCGTGCGAGGGAGAACAGCGCCTTTGTCGCGTTTGTGAACCTGGTCGGCGGACAGGATGAGCTGGTGTTCGACGGTAATAGCGTGATTCTGGATCGAAACGGGATCGTCGTAGCGCGCGCCAGGGCATTTGAAGAGGATCTCCTGGTGGCGGATCTTGACATCGAGGAGAACGCCCCAGGCCGATCGCGTAGAGGAGACGAGAACAAACCGTCGAAGGAGAATGGCAAGGCGGTCGAACGGGTTTCTGTCGAGGTGCCGGGTTTCGCGGGCGTCCGTTCGCCGATTGTGTCCCGTGTGGAGCCGGAGCCCGGCGATCTTGAAGAGGTGTATCGAGCGTTGGTCCTGGGAGTGAAGGATTATGCCGGGAAGAACCGTTTCACGAATGTCGTCATTGGGTTGAGCGGCGGCATCGACTCGGCATTGACCGCCGCTATTGCCGTGGATGCGGTGGGGGCGGAACACGTAGTCGGCATCTGCATGCCGTCTCCGTACACGTCGAGGGAAAGCATCGAAGACGTTGCGGATCTGTCGCATCGGCTGGGCGTCGAGTGTGTGACGATTCCGATTACGCCGTTGTTTGAAGCCTATCGCCGGTCGCTGGCGCAGGTGTTTCGAGAGACTCGGACGGATCAGACCGAAGAGAATTTACAGGCCAGGATCCGAGGGACGATTCTCATGGCCTTCTCGAACAAGTTCGGGCATCTGGTGTTGACGACGGGGAATAAAAGCGAGATGGGCGTGGGGTATGCGACGTTGTACGGCGACATGGCCGGCGGGTTTGCCGTCATCAAGGACGTTCCCAAAACCATGGTCTATGAATTGGCTCGATTACGCAACCGCATGGCGGACGTCCCCGTGATTCCGCAGCGCGTCCTGGACCGGCCGCCGAGCGCCGAATTGAAACCGAATCAGAAGGATGAGGACAGCCTCCCCCCCTATTCGATTCTGGATCCCATTTTGAAAGCCTACGTCGAAGAAGATCGGTCGATCGAGGACATCGTCGCCCAGGGTTTTGATCGGGAGACGGTCGTGCGCGTTGCCGGCCTCGTTGATCGGAGCGAGTATAAGCGACGGCAGGCGCCGATTGGCGTCAAGATCACTCCTCGCGGTTTCGGCAGGGAGTGGCGGATGCCCATCACCAACGGCTATTGTCATCCTGGAAGCTGATATCCGAGTTTTGCGGGCGTGTTATGGGCGTTGTAGGAGACGGGCGGCTGAGGGGCGTCATGTCGGCGAAAGCCGTGTCCTTCAATTCTTCTTCAGCGGGGGCTCCGTTTTTCGGCATTGTGGAAAAAGGGAAAATTGGGCTATGATCCCCTCCTCGCCGGGATGTGCAAATCTCCATGCGACGCGGCCGATCATTTATCCATGGCGATCTCTGAAAAAAAGTGGCGATGTGTCGGAAGAATCATTCGGCAGGTTGACAATGCCGCCGATTCGGACGGTGAAGGACGACGTCAGTTTTTTGACCGATTAAGCAGGGAGACGGTGTGATGAAGCTGGTGGAAGCCGTCATCAAGCCTTTCAAATTGGAAGAAGTCAAAGACGCCTTGCTCGAAATCGGGATACAGGGCATGACTGTGTCGGAAGTGAAGGGGTTCGGTCGCCAAAAGGGCCATAAAGAGATGTACCGCGGCCAGGAATATACGATCGAGTTCGTGCCGAAGGTCAAAATCGAGGTGGCCGTGACGGACGCATTGGCCCCACGGGTCATCGAGGCGATCGTCCGGGCCGCAAAGACCGGCAGCATCGGGGATGGGAAAATATTCGTCCGGAGCCTGGACTCCGCGGTCCGTATCCGAACCGGCGAGACCGGGGAAACGGCGTTGTGACAAGGCGATGCCCTTTCGGTTTTATTCCAGCCATCAGACCGGGCGGAGTCATCCCAGGCAATCACGTCGTCGCGCTCACGGCAGCCCCGCTTGACGCGAAAACGGTCGTCAAACGCGGGGTGCACCGATTCCCTGCCAGCCTTGGGCGGGCCGCCATGATTGAGTTGACGGATGCTTGATCGACGAGGAGGAGGAGGACGACTGCCGTTTGGGCGGACTATGTGGATGGCTTCTAAAAGGAGGGAAGGATGAACGTGCGCGAGGTGTTGGAGTTCGCCAAGAAACACAGGGTGCAAATCGTCGATCTGAAATTCGTCGATTTGCCCGGCGTGTGGCAGCACATGAGCGTCCCCGTGAGCGAGCTGACGGAACAGTTGTTCAAGGACGGGTCTGGTCTCGATGGATCATCGATTCGCGGCTGGAAGGCCATCAATAACAGCGATTTGTTGCTGATCCCCGACCCGGCGACGGCCTGTCTTGATCCCTTCACCGCGGTGCCGACGCTCAGTTTGACGGGCAATGTGGTGGACCCGGTTTCACGGCAGAATTATGACCGCGATCCACGGTACGTGGCTCTGAAGGCCGAGAAGTATCTCCAAAGCACGAAAATCGCTGATACGTCTTATTGGGGGCCCGAGGCGGAATTTTTTATTTTTGACCATGCGCGCTATGACCAAACGAGCCACAGCGGCTATTACTATCTCGACTCCGAGGAAGGCGTTTGGAACATGGGCCAGGAGGGGGTCAATTTGGGCGGGAAGATCCGCCATAAGCAAGGCTACTTCCCCGTGGCGCCGGCTGATACGCAGCAAGATATCCGAAGCGAGATGGTGCTCGAAATGGAAAAAGCAGGGATTGCCGTGGAAAAACACCATCACGAGACGGCGACGGCCGGCCAAGCCGAGATCGATATCCGATTCGACACGCTCGTGAAAACGGCCGACAACATGATGATGTACAAATACATCGTCAAAAACGTCGCGCGCCGGCACGGGAAAACGGTCACGTTCATGCCCAAGCCTCTCTTCGGCGACGCGGGGTCCGGCATGCATACCCATCAGAGCCTGTGGAAAGACGGCAAGCCGTTGTTTGCCGGAAAAGAATATGCGGGCATCTCGCAACTCTGTCTCTATTACATCGGGGGAATCCTCAAACACGCGCCGGCCTTGGCCGCGTTTACCAATCCGACGACGAATTCCTACAAGCGGATCACGCCGGGATTCGAAGCTCCCGTACTGCTGGCCTATTCCAGCCGAAATCGCTCAGCCGGCATCCGCATTCCGATGTATTCGCCCAGCCCAAAGGCCAAACGGATCGAAGTGCGGTTTCCGGACCCGTCGTGCAATCCCTATCTCGCGTTTCCGGCGATGTTGATGGCGGGGTTGGACGGAATCCAGAACAAGATCAACCCGGGCGAGCCGGCGGAAAAAGACCTATACGATCTCGACCCGAAAGAAGCCGCAGGCATTCCTACGATGCCGGGGAGCTTGGATGAAGCGATCGCTTGCCTGGAAAAGGACCATCAGTTTTTGCTGAAAGGCGAGGTGTTTACCGAAGATCTGATCGAAGCCTGGATCAAGTACAAGCGGGATAAGGAAATTGATCCTGTCAGGTTACGCCCGCATCCCTATGAGTTTTTCCTGTATTACGACGTGTAGCGGGCGGCAAAAGGAGGCGAAGAGGCATCCGTCGAGCCATGCCGGGGAGAAGCCATGAGGGCGGTCAGGGGGTCCGGCAGACGATTTCCCCCAGGCCGTGATCGACGCTCTGCGGCTCGATCGGTTGCCAGTTGGCGTTTTCGATGTACCCGCTTCTTGATTTGCCGGTCGCCATGTTCCGCGAAAACTCCACGACCTGTAAGATCCGAACGCGCCACAGGCGGCAGTCGAATTGCTTGTGCGTCGTCGCCGATAGAAAACGTGGAGTGGGGGACTCCCCCCTCCACTGTACGTCCATCAACTGCCAGATCGTGACCAAATTTCCGTCTCGGTGGATCGTATCGGGATCATAATGCACAACCTGTTTGCTCTGGGGCTGATGGCGTTTATCGAGCGCAATCCACCCGCCCCACGCGGGGGAACCGTGCAAGATCAAGGCGATCGGAAGCGCAAGGCCGATGAGCGGAGCCAGTCGGGCGTTCATTGAAACGAGACAGGTTTCGAGGGATCTTTCAACTCCGTTTTGACATCACTTTGCCTGATTTTGGAAATCGGTTGCAAGTCTCTCTGCATAAAAGTCGGCCGGCGCGGCGTCATGGAACGGTGAGTCGGTTACGCCGTCCGCGCAACCGGAAAAATGCCTTGAGCCGTCTACGCGCTTGAGATAAGCTTCCCGCGCAGGGAGGGGAGGAGATCATGCCGAAACCCGTTCGAACGGGATTGACGAGAAGCGACATCTTGAAACGATACATTGAGCGGTTCAAGCGACAGCTTGATAGATTCCAGCCGTTTCTCTCACGCAAACGGGCGTCTGTGTCGATCGATGATTTCGACGAAGAGGCCGAAGAACTGATCGCACAAGTCTTCGGAGCCGCCTCCGATCAGGCCGAGGCGTACGTGTACGCCAAAACGGGAGAATCCGCGCTTCTGCCGGAGGAAGCGCAGGAAACGGGCGTCCATGACATGGAGCGTGAGAGTCTTCAACAGCGGCGACAGGTCTTGGAAAGCTGCCTGGCCGACTTGGAGATGAGGAGCCGCCTCCTGGCGAGCAGACCCGTGAACCAGAAGAGCGGAGGAGAAGAACGAACGTTGGTCCGGCACTACACGTCATATGATGTGCGGAGCATCGCTCGAACGTCGACAATCAAAGAGGTGGGGAAGACGTTTCAAAAATATCGAATCGACGCGCTGATCGTGGATGACGGCTCCCGCTACATCGGGATCATTACCGATTCCGATCTGAGTCGAAAAGTCATCGCCAAGGGTCTTGATCCCAATACCACGACGGTGGCTTCCTGCATGAGTCGATCCATCGTGACGATCGAAGAGGACGAACCCCTGGCCGATGCGCTCGCGCTCATGAAAAAACACGTAATCAGGCATATTCCCGTCACCGCCGACGGGACCATCATCGGGGTCTTGTCCGCCTCGGATCTCCTCCGAGCGTTGGAGGATCGACTGTCCTCCTGAACTCCGTCCGAACCACCCCCGTGCCGAAGCGGGTGGGACACAATCGGTTCCCCTCCACAAAGATTCAAGGCATTGAATGCCGAGGCTGTACCATCCTAGGCCACTCTGTCGGGATCTCCCTTCTGTATCCTGTCGCTAAAGGTGGGAAAGGCATTGAAAAATAGGGAAAATTTGACGCTTGCCAAGGCCTCGTTTTTGCTGTGTCGATCATGGTTCTTTGAGTGAAACAATCACGAACAGGAGGACTCTCGAGATGGCCCAACGAATGTCGGCAGCCGATCTCTATCGGCGCGGGTTGGTGCTGAAAAAAGCGCACATGTTCCACATGGCGATCGAGGATTTTGAGCAAGCCGCGAAAGATCCGCACTATGCCGCCCAGGCGTACATTCAGATGGCATTGTGCTGGAGGGCTGTCGGTCGCACTGACGAAGCCGTCGCGGCGTTTCGCCAAGCGGCGGCGTCTCCCGTTCTGTCCTCCGAGGAACGGCTGCACGTGTTCTATCACATGGCCCGGTTGTTGGAGGAGCAGGGCCGGTTTTCTGAAAGTTTGGAGCTTTATGGGGTAATTAGAAAAGAGAGCCCCGACTTTGGCGACGTGGCGCTCCGCATCAGGCATCTCTGCACTGGAAAAGGCGAATCAGTGACGGCGACTCGTGGTTCGCGTTCGATTCGCCGAGCAACGGGTCCTTCGTGGGGGCTCTGGGTCAAATCATTTTTCCAGCAAACCGGGCGGTGGCTGGATCGAACCTCTCAAACCGTGCCGGGAGGCTCTGCGAGTCGGCTCGGCCACCCTCGGAATCAAGGTCGTGGCATGAGCGGGATGCGTTCCTTCTCAGGCCCGCATGACGACGCAGGGGATAGCCAGACGTTGAAAAAACGGACCGTCGAGCATCGCCGGTGCGAGCGCGTACCGCTTCGCCTGCCAAGCTCTTTTGCCGTCAAAGGGCGCATGGTTGCCGGAAAAGGCGAGGTGTGTGACCTGTCTCCCTGGGGATGTCGGATCAGCAGCGTGGTGTCCGTTCCGATCGGCACCGACGTACAATGCTGCATTTTTTCAGGTCGTTCCGGCGATGCCCTCCTGATTGAGGGGGCGACGGTGCGCTGGATCGGTCCGAGGGAGTTCGGTCTTGCCTTCACCAACATCAGCCCGGCCGTGCAAGAGCAACTGGTACGGTTGTGCAGAGCCGCCGCCTGACAACCGATCGTGCGGAGGCGGTTGTTACCGCCGCATCTGCCCTCTTATGCCTTGCGTGAAGCTTCCCGGCGAAGAGATGAAAATACGGCGACGGTGGAAAACGGAAGTGCGCGGGGAGAGGAAATCAGGGAAACGCCGCTGAATGCGGCTCTCCGGCTTGGACTCTCTCAGGCTTTTCCAGGAAACCGGCCGGCCGGGGAGAGGCCGGCCGCAACTCATATTCGAAATTCCGGCGACGCAAGCAAATCGCTCCTTGCCGACTCAAGGCGTCCACACTCGTAAACACCTGGCTCCAAGTCCATTCCGGCAGGCACAACAGCAGTTCCTCGAGCGAAATAGCCCCTCGTGCATGAACAATGGTCAAGATTCTCGCCTCCGTGCGCTCCGTCGCGATGCTCATGTGAGGCCTCCATGGGCTGAAAAGGCGATGATCATGTGGCTGCGCACTCCCTTCACGCACTCCAAGCCCAGGCATCCGTCAGATCGAGACTGCGCAACCGTCTCCATAAGGCAAGGTCGCCGGACGCGAGCAATTCTCCCGATCGGCTGTCGGCATGCTAAAAGTCATCGGTTGAAACCGGGCGGAGAAGATCCCGAACCGACAGGATCCCCACGACGGCGTCGGCTTTGCGCACCACGAGATGCCGGACACCGTATCGATACATCAGGTCGGCGGCTTCCGTAATGGGACGTCGTTCATCAATGCCGATAAGCGGGGCGCTCATGATCACGCCGATCGGAAACAGGGACGGTTCTTGGCCGTTCCCCAACACTTTCCTCACGATGTCCGACTCCGTCACAATGCCGACAATGTGACGATCGTGTTCCACCAGAATGCTGCCGACGCGGTGGGCCGACATGGACCGGGCCGCTTCGACGGCGGTCATCGTCCCAGATCCTGTCACCAGTTTGTGATTCATGAGTTGTCCGACTGTGACCATCGACATTCCCCCTTTGTGAGGTATTCGTCAAGAAATTTGTCCTTCTTATTTGGAGACGATGGTATCGGCCGTGCATTGCGGGACCATGTCGGCTTTGTAAAGCTTTCGTTAACCCTGTTCGGTGGCATCATGGTAGGTAACGTTGACAAAGAGGGGAACCTGCGCAACAATCGCGCGCCTGCATGGGACGCCAAAACGCGCAGGCCGGCATCTCTTGTGCCGTTCAGGATGAAGCTATGCCATGGCCATACCGGATTACCAATCCATCATGCTTCCCCTGCTCCAGTTCGCAGCCGATGACAAAGAACATTCCCTTCGGGAGGCAATCGAGAGATTGTCGACCGAGTTCGGGCTTACGGAGGAGGAGAAGAAGGAATTGTTGCCGAGCGGGCAGCAACCAACCTTTGAGAACCGCGTCGCATGGGCGCGAACCTACCTGGTGAAGGCGGTCTTGCTTGAGGCTCCACGTCGAGGGTTTTTCCGTATCACGCAGCGTGGGCGCGATATCCTTTCACAAAGACCGACCGCAATCACTGTCAAGTTCTTGGAGCAGTTTCCGGAGTTTCTCGACTTCCGTACCAAGCGCCATGAGTCCAAAGAAGAGATTCCGTTGCCTGGAAATAGGAGTCTGCAAACACCAGGGGAACTCCTCGAAAGTGCATACCAAAAATTACGCGAAGACCTTGCGGCCGAGTTGCTGAACACGGTCAAGGAATGCTCGCCGGCTTTCTTTGAGCGGTTGGTCATCGATGTCTTGGTGAAAATGGGATATGGCGGTTCCCGCAAGGAAGCAGGAAAAGCCATCGGCCGTAGTGGCGATGAAGGTATTGACGGAATCATCAATGAAGATCGTCTCGGCCTCGATGTCATTTATATTCGGGCGAAGCGCTGGAAAGATCCGATCGGCCGTCCGGAGATCCAAAAGTTCGTCGGGGCTTTACAGGGGCACAGAACAAACAAAGGCATCTTCATCACCACGTCCAGCTTCACGCGGGAAGCCTAAGACTACGTGGCCAAAATCAATTCAAAGATCGTCCTCATCGATGGTGAGCACTTATCCCAGCTTATGATTGATCACAATGTCGGCGTCATGCCCGTCATGTCCTATGAAACGAAGAAAATTGACAGCGATTATTTCTTGGAAGAGTAAGATGACAACCGGGCCAGGGAGAGGGATTCCCGAAAAGAAAGAGGGAAAGGCTTCGCCCTATTTATCGTAAACGGACACCTTGCCGGAAATCGTACCTTCGAGGAACAGTCGCTCCCCTCCCGGCTTTTGCGGCGTCACCTGCTCTCACAGTTTCCCAAACATCCGTTCGAAGAACTCCCGCGTCCGGCTCATGTGTTGCTCGATGTCGGCCTGAAGATGGCGGGCGCCGGCCTGCCAGTCGTCGGTCATGTAACCGACGCGGCGGGCGAGAAAGATGAATTCGTCGGAATCAGGCGGCGGGAGCACGAGGTCCTTGGTGTTGCCTCGCACCATGCGAAGCCCGTCAATCAGCATACGGATGAACAGATAGGCCTTTCGCAGATCTTCTCCCGTCGAGGATGAAATGAAGCCCCCGTCGATCAGCGCCGCCAGCGCTTGAAGGGTGTTGGGGGTGCGCAGGCGCGGGTCCTTGTGCCCGTGCATGAGTTGCAAATACTGAACGGCGTACTCAATGGTGACGATCCCGCCGTGGCTATGCTTGAGGTTCACCTGGCCCGGTTTGACGAGTTGGGCGATCTGTTGGCGACGCAGCTCCAGCGCGGCGGCAAGGTCCCAGGGAGCGCCGCTATAGACGTAGCGATCTCGGTGGGCTTCGACTTTCTTGCCAAGGCCCGCGTCCCCGGAGACGAACCGGAGTTTGATCAAGGCTTGTCGCTCAAACGGCGCGGCCAAGCCGCTTGGACTGTAATAGGAGCAGATTTCGTCAAAGGCGTTGGCCAGCGAACCCTTGTCTCCGTGGGGCCGCAGGCGAACGTCCAGGTGGAAGATGCCTTCCCGTTTGGCCTCGATCCGTTGCAGGAGCTCTTGCGCCAGCCGTTCGAAGTACTCGCTGTTGTCGATGGATTGTTTCCCGCTCGTGCGGCCGGGTCCTCCGTACACGAAAAGCACCTCGATGTCCGAGGCGTATCCCATTTCCCGCCCGCCGAATTTGCCGGCCCCGAAAATGGCGAAGGGACAGGATGTCTTGTCGGCAAGCTTGGGGGAGCCGTGGAGCCGGTCGAGTTTGGTACGACAATCGGCAAGGGCTCGATCGACGACCGCTTCGGCCAGGTGGGTGATGGCCAAGGAAAAGTCCGGGAGGCTGGTCGAGGGCTCGACAATGTGTTTCATGTCGATCCGGAACAGCTCGCGGTCCTTGAATCGATTCAAGGCTTCCTTCTTGGCCTCGTCGGTCTTCGCTTTGTTGACGGCCGCGTTCAGTTCTTTGCGCAACAGGGTGGGCGGCTTGATGAGCGGCTCATCCCGGTAGTTTTGTAACAGCGGGAGCAGATTGTCGTACTGCCGGCGGAGGAAATCCTCCCAGAGAAAATCGCTTGCCCCAAGCAGGCGCGCAAGGACGGGAAGACTTTTTTTGTCACTCACGAACGACAGCGCTTTCCGCGCGCTCTTGCCTTGATCCTGCACGATGAGGTCGAGGAACTGATCGAACGATTCCAGCGCTTTGGCCGGATCGGGCGCCCACGTAAGGGCGTGAGTGAACTGCTTGATCAACACGGCGGTCAAGCGAAGCTGATCCTGCTCGGCGTGATCCAGCAGCTTGTGCCCGTGCCGATTGCGGACAAAAAATCGATCGTGGATCTTCGATCCCGTGCTCTCCACCCGGGCCTTGCTGACGTAGATATTGCGCATGGCCAGGGCGTTGGCGAAAGCGTACAAGAACGCGGGTGTATCGTCGGACTGAATGTCCATGACCGTATCGGTGGGAGAGCGGCCGTTGTCGAAGGTAATGTGCACGGTGTGGAGAAGGCCGCCGAAGGAGCCGCGTCGTTTGCCGAGTTGCTCGATCAGTCGGCGGTTCACGGCGTGGCGGGCTTCGGCATATTGTCCGGTGTCGAGACGCTTCAAGAGGTCGGTGAGTTCAGTGGTGAAGCGACGGCGTTCGGTCGGTCCAAACGACACGCCGGGCCCCGGCCGCACGAGGAAGACGTCGACGATCTTCTTTCTGGTCAAGCCCGGTCTGGTTTTGTGACGACTGTGTGATTCCTTGCTCACGCGACTTCGAGGGAGCGTCGAAGTCGCCGGTTCCGAGAACGTGTAGATTTGGCCCTCTTCGATGTTCAGGCCGAAGGCCGCGAGCAAGCCGCAGATGACGGCGAACTCGGAGAAGTAGTCGTAGGCGACGATGGTGACGGTGAGCCGTTCTCCGCCCTGATCGGTGATCGCGACTTCGCACGGATGGTCCGGCTCGAGTCGAGCGATCAAGCCGAGGTGACGGGCGATCATGGGCGGATCGAAACGAAGGAAATAGTCGGGGTCCATGCGGCTCAGAAAATCTTGCAGGACGTCGGATGGAATGTTTTGGCAGAGGGGAAGCAGCGCGTTTGACAGACGTTCGCGTTCCAAGGGGAGAGAAACCATGGTCGCCAGTATACCGAAATGTCGCGGAACAGTATAATGCTCCCGTCATGATTCGTCGCTCCAGACCGTCGTCCATTCGCTTGTTGAATGAGCCGGCCCCTCTTCAACCCGACAAGCCGGACCCCAGGCCGCTCCTGCTGGCTTCGGATCGAAACCTCGATCGGACGCGGGCGATTCTTTCCGCATACCGCCTTCGCGACGTTGCGCGGGCCGATTGTAACCTGCAATCGATGGCCGGAGAGCCGCACCATCGACGTCAATTGGCCGATATCTTGCCGAGGCTCTTGGCATCCATCTCCAGAACGGCGGATCCGGATCAGGCGCTGAATCACTGGGAACGTCTGTTGAGTGGCCTGACGCGGGGCGCCTTGCTGGAGTATCTGGCCGGGGCCCCGCGCATGCTCGATCTGCTCTGCGCGATCTTCGGCAACAGCGATGCGCTCGCGTTTACGATCCTTCGCGACCCCATGTTGGTCTATTGGTTGGGCGAACAAGAGGTCTTGTCAAAGCCGGTCAGCCGGGCTGAAACGGAACGGTCGCTTCATGAACAGTTGGCGCGATTGACGGTCACCGAGCTCAAGCTGGACGTGTTGCGCCGCCACCGGCGCCGGGAACTGTTGCGGATCGGCGTGCGCGATCTGCTTCGTCTTGCTGATGTCCAGGAAACGACCGCCGCGCTCTCCGATTTGGCTGGCGCGTTGATCCATGCGGCCTACCAGATCGTCGACGCCGATTTGCGTCGGCAGTACGGCGTGCCGATGCACAAAAATCGGCACGGGCGGTGGGTGGAGACGGGATTCACCGTGATCGGAATGGGCAAGCTCGGCGGCCACGAGCTCAACTACAGTTCCGACGTCGATTTGATCTATGTCTACGCGTCGCGCAAGGGAGAGACGCGGATGCCTCGGCGTACATCGGATACGCCCGGCGCCGTCGGGATCTCCAATGAAGAATACTTTGAAATACTGTCCCGTGAGCTGACGAGGGCCTTGTCTGAAAAGACGAACGAGGGGTCCGTGTTTCGCGTGGATCTTCGATTGCGGGCGGAGGGGGCGGTCGGGCAGTTGGCCCGGTCGCTTGACGACTATGCCGCGTACTATCGAAACCGCGGCGCGGTGTGGGAGCGGCTGGCGCTGCTCAAGGCCTGGCCGGTCGCCGGCTCGTTGGAGGTAGGGCAGGCGTTTCTTAAAATGGTCAAGCCGTTCATCGTCGGCGGGCCAAGGGAGAAATCGGATGCCGACCGTGCGCGAGCCATCGTGCGAGACGTGCGGAGCGTCAAGGAGATGATCGACGCCAAGATTGCCGATCGAGGCCATGAGCGGCGGAACGTGAAGCTCGGCATCGGCGGCATCCGCGAGATCGAGTTTTTAGTGCAGACGATCCAGGCCATTGCCGGTAGGCGGCTCCCCGGCCTGTTGGATCGGAACACGCTTCGCTCGTTGGACCGGTGTGCGCACTACCGGTTGATTTCAAAACGGCAGCGGAATGAATTGGTTGCCGCGTATGTGTTCCTTCGGGACGTCGAGCACAAGCTTCAGATGGTCGATGATTTGCAGACGCACACCCTTCCGGAGGACGACGAGGCGTTGGAACGATGTGCGATTCGAATGGGATACGACGCGGATGATCCGAAACGTGGCGCCGAACATTTTCACGCGGACCATAGTTCTCATCGGGAAACGGTTCGCCGGCTGTTCTCGTCGTTGTTCCTGGAGCCTGACGCCTCTCCGATTCTGAAATCGGTGCTGCAAGCCATTGAGGCGCAGGGATAAGCGGTTTCCGCGTTGGAGAGGACAAGCTCGAAAACACGACGGCCCCGGCGGGGATCCCGCCGGGGCCGTCTCTCTTCACTCCGAGACAGCCGCGATCTGCGGCTAGCCCGCTCAGTACTGACTTAGTACATTCCCTCCATGCCGTGGCTGTGGCCGTGACCACCGACCGGCTCCTTCTTTTCTTCCGGCAGCTCGGTGATCATGACCTCGGTCGTCAGCATTAGGCCGGCCACGGAGGCCGCGTTCTGCAACGCGCAGCGCGACACCTTGGTCGGGTCGATGATACCGGCTTTGATCATGTCCACGTATTCGTCGGTCGCCGCGTTGTAGCCGGCGTTGACGTTTTTATCCTCCTTCACCTTGCCGACGACGACGGAAGCCTCTCCTCCGGCGTTGGTGACGATCTGCCGGATCGGCTCCTCAAGAGCCCGGCGGACGATGTCCGCCCCCACCTTCTGCTCGGGCGTGAGATCCTTGAGGTTATCCAGCGCCTTGATGCAGCGGAGGTAGGCGGTCCCGCCTCCCGGAACAATGCCCTCTTCCACGGCGGCTTTGGTCGCGTGGAGGGCGTCTTCCACGCGCGCTTTCTTTTCCTTCATCTCGGTCTCGGTCGCGGCACCGACATTGATGACGGCCACGCCGCCGACGATCTTCGCGAGCCGTTCTTGCAGTTTCTCCCGGTCGTAATCGGAGGTCGTTTCCTCGATTTGGGTCTTGATCTGCTTGACGCGGCCTTCGATCTTCTTCGGATCGCCGTGTCCTTCGACGATGGTGGTGTTGTCCTTGTCGATCGTGACGCGTTTCGCGCGTCCGAGATCGGTCAGCTTGACGTTTTCAAGCTTGATCCCGAGATCTTCCGAGATCACCTGGCCACCCGTCAGAATCGCGATGTCTTCCAGCATGGCCTTGCGGCGGTCGCCGAAGCCCGGAGCCTTGACGGCCGCGACGTTCAGCGTGCCGCGGAGCTTGTTGACGACCAGCGTCGCGAGCGCCTCGCCTTCCACTTCCTCCGCGATGATGACCAGCGGCTTGCCCATCTTGGCCACTTGCTCGAGAATCGGCAGCAGGTCCTTCATGCTGCTGATTTTCTTCTCGTTGATCAAGATCAGGGGCTCTTCGAGAGACGCTTCCATTCGCTCGGCGTTGGTGACGAAGTAGGGGGAAATGTAGCCGCGATCGAACTGCATGCCCTCGACGACGTCCAAGGAGGTGGTCATCGATTTGGCCTCTTCGACGGTGATGACGCCGTCCTTGCCCACCTTTTCCATCGCTTCCGCGATCAAGTCGCCGATGGTTTTGTCGTTGTTGGCCGAAATGGTTCCGACCTGGGAGATCTCGGTCTTGGTCTGACAGGGCTTGCTGAGTTTCTTGAGCTCGGCGACCACGGCGTCGACGGCCTTGTCGATCCCGCGCTTGATCTCCATCGGGTTCGCGCCGGCGGTGATGTTTTTCACGCCCTCGCGATAAATGGCCTGCGCCAGCACGGTCGCCGTGGTAGTGCCGTCGCCGGCCGTGTCGCTGGTTTTGCTGGCCACTTCGCGGACCAATTGGGCGCCCATGTTCTCGTAGGGATTTTTCAGCTCGACTTCCTTCGCGACCGTGACCCCGTCCTTCGTGATCGTCGGCGCGCCGAACTTCTTGTCAAGAATCGCGTTGCGGCCCTTGGGGCCGAGGGTGGCTTTCACGGCGTCGGCGAGTTGGTTCACCCCTTTCAGGATGGCCGATCGGGCCGAGTCACCGTACATCAGTTGCTTTGCCATATTTTTCCTCCCTGTCTGTTCATGAGTAGTAGGTGATGGTCAGCTACATGTGCACAAAAACCGAGAGCCGGGGCGCAAACACAAACCATGCATCAAGGCCCCGTCTCGTCGTCGAATCCCGACGTCACGGTCGCTATGATGCATTGGTGAACACGCCCAGGATGTCTTCTTCCTTCAGGATCAAGCACTCTTCGTCGTCGATGCGCAACTTGGTGCCGGAATATTTGTCGAACAGCACCTGATCGCCGACCTTCACGCTTTCGACTTTCTTGCCGATCGCCTGCACGATGCCTCGCTGGGGCTTTTCCTTCGCGGAATCCGGCACGTAAATGCCGCCGGCGGTGCGCTCCATTTCTTCGGTATAGGTGACGAACACCCGCTCACCCAGGGGCTGAAATCCCTTGGCGATGTCCTTCTTGTCCTTCGCGGTCGCGCTCATAGCAGAACCTCCTCGTGATGAAAGATAACGTGGTTATAAAATATTAACGATGCGGGAGAGCCTGGGTTTCGATGGCGCCTTAAGCGGTGCTCTCGCACGACAACGCACAAACATGCCCGAAGACAAAACGGTAGATAGCGCGATGTTCCTCCAAGTCAAGGGGGGTGGGATAGGTTTTTCTTTTCATTCCGTTTTTCTCGGACGCTCCTCAACGGGCACGGACGGAGGGCGGCCACGTTCGGCGGTCTGGAATGACGAGGAAACACAAACGGGCGAGATTTCTGAGAAATCACGCGCGCAACCTGTCGAAATCCTTAACGTCTTTCTTGATGTAGTCGCGCAGTCGTTTGATGATGCGGGCTTCCAATTGGCGGGTTCGCTCTTTGGTGATCCCGTACTTGGCCCCCAGTTCGTCCAGCGTCAGGGGATTGTCGGACAGGATGCGGTTTCTCAGAATGTCCTCGTCCCGCTCTTCCAGCGTCTTGATGAACTCGGTAAGCTTGGTTCGGAACAGCTTGCGCAGTTGATAGTCGGCCAACTGATCATCGGTGGGTTGCTGTTGGGAGGGCAGGATGTCGAGTAGACTGGCATCTTGGTTTTCGCCGATCGGCTGATCCAGCGACACTTCCCAGTTGCCCAAACGTTGATCCATCTCGATGACGTCCTGCTCGCGGACTTGCAACCGGTCGGCGAGCAGTTTCGTGTCGGGTGCAAAACCTTCCCGTTCCAGCTTCGCTTTTTCTTTTTTGAGGTTGTAGAAC
The DNA here is from genome assembly GCA_024331125.1 of Nitrospira sp. GTDB lineage: Bacteria > Nitrospirota > Nitrospiria > Nitrospirales > Nitrospiraceae > Nitrospira_D. Next base: position 752,968 of record JANDJI010000001.1, on the reverse strand, counting down.
AGTTTGCGCTGGTCTTGGGTGGTGCCGATCTTGATCAGCCGATAGTTGTTCAGCAGATACCGTAAAATATAGGCTCGCGACCACCAGGCGGCATAGGCATAAAAGCGGACGTTCTTGGTCGGGTCGAATTTCTTGATCGCGTGCAGCAAGCCGACGTTGCCTTCCTGGATGAGGTCCATGTGATCGGCGCCGGTGTGCAGATATTCCGCCGCGATCGCGACCGAAACACGCAAGTTGGCCATAATGAGCTTGACCGCGGCTTCGCGGCTGCCGAGCGTTTTATATTCTTGAAACAACCGGAGTTCTTCTTCTTTGGAGAGATAGGGGTATCGGCGGATTTCCGCGAGGTATCGTTGCAACGCCGTGGCCGGTACGCTCGCCGGCGCGGTCGAAGAAGATTGGGCGGCTGGTTCCGGCGGGGGGAGCAGTTCGACCGGGAGCCGCTCGGCGTGCAGTTCCTCGTCCGAGGGGTCCAGCACGTCGGGTTCCGGGGAATCACTCTCATGCGCGTCGGAAAATGGGGTCATACAAGTGGGTAACTATAACAGAACGCCGGCCCGTGACAATGGCCAATGTTCAATGGTAGAGTGCCCTCGCCCCAACCGGGCACCACATCGCGGGGCCGAACCGGACCGGTCACCATAATAAAAATTCCAGATATTCCAGCGCATAATGAAGGCATCGCCGTTCGACAGCATAGAGCAGGCCGTCCAAGACATCAAAGACGGCAAGTTCGTGATTTTAGTGGACGACGAAGATCGAGAAAACGAAGGAGATCTCGTCATCGCCGCGGAAAAGGTCACTCCCCAGGCGATCAATTTTATGGCTAAACACGCGCGCGGGCTCATTTGTCTGGCGCTGGCGCCGGAACGGGTCGAGGAGCTGCAGCTTCCCCCCCAGGCGATCGAGAACACGGCTCAGTTCGGCACCGCGTTCACCGTATCGATCGACGCGCGCAAAGGCATCACCACCGGCATTTCCGCCGCCGACCGCGCGAGAACGATTCAGGTCGCCATTGATCCGAAAACGAAGCCGAGCGATCTTGCGCGTCCCGGCCACATTTTCCCCTTGAAGGCCCAGCAGGGCGGGGTGTTGAAACGGGCCGGCCAGACGGAAGGAGCCGTTGATTTGGCCCGCCTGGCGGGGCTGTATCCGGCCGGGGTGATCTGTGAGATCATGAACGAGGACGGAACGATGGCGCGTGTGCCAGAGCTGGCCGCGTTCGCGAAGGCGCACCGGCTGACAATGGTCACCGTGAAGGCGTTGATCGAATATCGCATGCGCTACGAAACGTTCGTGCGGCGCATGGCGAGCGCCAAGCTCCCGACGGTTTTCGGCGAATTCGAGGCGGTCGCGTTCGAGAATCAAATCGACGGGGTCACGCACATTGCGTTGGTGAAGGGCCAGGTGGACGGCGGAGGGGCGACGCTCGTGCGCGTGCACTCCGGCTGTCTGACCGGCGATGCCCTGGGCTCCCTTCGCTGCGATTGCCGCGACCAGTTGCACGCGGCGATGGAGATGATTCAACGGGCGGGGCGTGGGGTGTTGTTGTATCTGAATCAGGAAGGGCGGGGGATCGGGTTGCTCAACAAGATCAAGGCGTATCGGCTCCAGGACAAGGGCAGCGACACGGTCGAGGCCAATTTGAAGTTGGGATTCAAGGCCGATCTGAGGGATTACGGCGTGGGGGCGCAAATTTTGGCGAATCTCGGGCTGCACGAGATCCGCCTCATCACGAACAACCCGCGCAAGATCGTCGGCATCGAGGGGTATGGGCTCAAGGTGGTGGAGCGGGTGCCGATCGAAATCGCGCCGCGCAAAGCGAACGTGCGGTATTTAAGAGCGAAAAAAAAGAAACTGGGGCACCTTCTCAAAGAGGTGTGAACGAGGTGTGATCTGGATGTGCGCGAGTCGAAGCGGACCATGCCGGGTTCCGGAGCGTCACGTGAGCGTGGTCATACGATGACGGTCTCCGAACACCGTCGCCGCGCGGGCCGATTCCGATTCGGCATCGTGGTTTCGAAGTTCAATCGATCGGTGACGGGCAAACTGTTGGCGTCTTGCCTCGACGGGTTGGCCGAGCAGGGGATCGTACCGGCCGACATCCATGTAGAGAGGGTGCCGGGGGCCTTTGAGATTCCATTGATCGCCCGCACGATGGCGATGACGGGACGGTTTGACGCCGTGATCTGTCTCGGCGCCGTGATCCGAGGCGAGACCCCGCATTTCGATTACATTTGCGCGGAAACCAGCAGGGGGATCGGTCAAGCGGCGCTGGCGACCGGCGTGCCGATCATCTTCGGCGTGTTGACGACGGAAACAGTGGCGCAGGCGATGGAACGAGCGGACCCCTCGAAATTCAACCGGGGAAGAGAAGCGGCCAAGGCCGCGATCGAGACGGCGAAAGTGATGAGGCGGCTCAACGCGATGACGCCGCCGCAGGGGAATGATTCGACGGTGCTCCCGCGACGGCCCGCGAGGAGGTCCGGAAAATAGTCGTATGGGATCGCGCCATCGGGCCCGCGAGTGGGCCTTGCAGATTTTGTTTCAGTACGACGTCCATGGGGAAGCGGGGCCGTGGCTGGAAGAGTTTTGGAAACCGCTCAAGGCCGACCAGGGAACGAGGGCGTTCACCGAGCGGTTGGTGGCGGGAGTATTGAACAACAAAGTCGAGCTCGACCGGTTGCTCGGCCGATATGCGACGAATTGGAAGGTCAGTCGCATGCCGATCGTCGATCGCAACATCCTCCGCGCCGGGCTCTATGAGCTCCTATGGCTGGACGACGTGCCGGCAAGGGTCACGTTGGATGAGGCGGTGAAATTGGCCAAAAGTTTCGGAGACGAGGAAGCGTCGAAATTCATCAACGGTGTGTTGGATAAAGTGTTGGTCACGGAGTCGCGGCTCGCCGCCAAACGCGCCGAGGCGTCGCGGGTGAAGAGCGAAGGGTGAGCCGCTCCGGGGAGCCCGTGCTCGCGGGCCGGCCGTGGTGAGGGACGAGGAAGTGGAATCGACGAGGAATCGCGCACGAGGAAGCAGATGATCGACCGGTATAGTCGCCCCCCCATGAAGGCCGTTTGGGATCTCAAACACAAGTATGAGATCTGGCTCGAGGTCGAGCTTCAGGCGTGCGCCGCGTTTGAGAAGGCCGGTTTGGCGCCCAAGGGGACGGCGGCGGCCATCCGCAAACGCGCGCGCATCGACGTCGAGCGGATCGCCGAGATCGAGCAGGTGACCAAACACGACGTGATCGCGTTTCTCGAGTCGCTGACCGACTCGGTGGGGCCCGCGCATCGCTATCTGCACATGGGGCTCACTTCTTCCGACGTGGTGGACACAGCGCTCGCCGTCCAGATGACCGAAGCATTGGATTTGATTCTGAAAAGCGTCGAGGGACTGCGCGGGGCGTTGAAGAAGCAGGCCCTTCGGCACAAACGAACGGTCATGGTCGGCCGGTCGCACGGGATCCATGGCGAGCCGATCTCCTTCGGGCTCAAGATGGCGCTCTGGTACGAGGAGCTTGCCAGGCACCTGGAGCGGCTTCGCCAGGTCCGCGTCCATGTCGCGGTCGGCAAATTGTCCGGGGCGATGGGCACCTTCGCGCATCAAGGGCCGGAGATCGAAGAGTACGTGTGCGCCAAGCTGGGGTTGGTCGCCGATCCGATTTCCAATCAAGTGGTCCAGCGGGATCGGCACGCGGCCTATGTAACGGCGCTCGCGCTGTTGGCCGCGACGATCGAAAAAATCGCCACGGAAATCCGTCACCTTCAACGGACCGAAGTGCTGGAGGCGGAGGAGTATTTTTCAGCCGGTCAAAAAGGGTCGTCGGCCATGCCGCACAAGCGTAACCCGATCGTTTCGGAAAATCTCTGCGGTCTGGCGCGTGTCGTCCGGGCGAACAGCCTGGCCGCGATGGAAAACGTCGCGCTCTGGCACGAGCGGGACATCAGTCATTCCTCCGTCGAGCGCGTCATCCTGCCGGACAGCACCATTCTGATCGACTACATGCTGGCGCGGGCGACGGAGCTGATCGAACGTCTCGTCGTCTATCCCGAGCGGATGAGGCGGAACCTGGAACTGACCGGCGGGTTGGTCTATTCGCAGCGGCTCCTGCTGGCATTGATCGAGAAAGGCGCGCAACGCAAAGAATCGTACGAGGCCGTGCAACGAAACGCCATGGCTTCGTGGCGGGGAGGAGGCGGGCTTCAAGAATTGGCGGGAAAAGATCCGTTCATCAGTCGGCATCTCACGGCGCGGGAGATCGCCGCGTGCTTCGACCCGTCCTACTATCTGCGGCACGTGGGTAAAATTTACGGCCGGGTGTTCGGCGCGTCAGGGCGCGGTCCGTCGATCGAAGGCGAAGGGAGGAAAAGGAAGTGAGGATGGGCGTTCGATGGAGTCTGTTCATCATCGTGCTGCTGATCGGGTCGTTGCGAGGAGCGCCCGACTCGTTCGGCGCCGCCGATCGGGAGAAACTCCTGAACGAGCCGGGAATCTTCGGCACCTTCGCCGTCTTCGCGCTGGACGATGCCTGGATGAAACAGAACCAAGCGACCAGGATCGGCCAGTTGACCCTGTTGCGGGGCGTGATCGGGCAACACCGGGAAAAGATCGCGATCGACGTCTATTTGATGCGCGGACTGTCGGAAAAGGCCGATCTCATGTTTCGCGTCCACGCCGCCGAGTTGCGGGACACCCAGCAATTTCTCTTGGATCTTCAGAGCAGCGCCTTCGGCAAATATCTAAAGACGGTCGGTCTTATGCACGGGCTGACCAAGAAGCCCAATTACGTGCCCGGGCTGCCGGATCACTTGAAGGCGGATTTGAAAGGGCCCAGCGAGGCCGGCCCACGCCCCTACGCCATCGTCATTCCGATTCAGAAAAACGCCGACTGGTGGGCGTTGGATCAGGAGAAACGGGCGGCGATGATGCGCGAGCACACGGAGGCGTCGGTGCCCTATCTTCCGACGGTCAAGCGGAAGCTCTACCACTCCAGCGGGCTGGACGATCTGGATTTCATCACCTATTTTGAAACATCCAGGCTGGAAGATTTTCACAGTCTGGTGTTGGCTCTGGAACAGGCCGAAGAATTTCACTACGTGCGACGGTTCGGCCATCCGACGCTGATCGGCGCCGTCAAGTCGGTGGACGAGGTAATCGAGGCGCTCGCGCAATAGGACGTTCGTGGAGAGGCGGAGATGATGACGATCGGCCCGATGCTGTACGAGGGAAAAGCCAAGAAAATTTTCGCCGCGGCGAGACAGGATCAGGTCGTCCAGTACTTCAAGGACGATGCCACCGCGTTCAACGCCCAAAAGCGCGGCACGATTGCGGGCAAGGGCATCGTCAACAACAAGGTGTCGGAACGGCTGTTCCGATTGCTCGATGAGAAAGGGGTTCCGACGCACTTTATTGAGCGGCTGAGCGATCGAGAGATGCTGGCCAAGAAGGTCACGATCGTGCCGGTCGAGGTCGTGGTGCGGAACGTCGTGGCCGGCAGTTTGGCCAAACGGTTGGGGCTGCGGGTGGGGGAGGCCATCCGGCCGGCGGTCGTCGAATTCTATTACAAGGACGATGCGCTCGGCGATCCCCTGGTCAACGACGATCACCTCCGCCTGCTGAACGTGGCGACGCCGGGGGTGTTGCGGGAATTGAGGGAACTCGCCCATCGCGCGAACGACGTGTTGCAGCCGTTTCTGGCCGACCGGAAGATCCGATTGGTCGATTGCAAACTTGAATTCGGGGTGTATCACAACAAGCTGATCGTCGCCGATGAAATTTCTCCGGACACGTGCCGCCTGTGGGACGCGGTGACCGGCGATCCGATGGACAAGGACCGATTCAGGCAGGATATGGGGAACGTCGAAGAGGCGTACCAGGAAGTCTTGAGACGGGTGTGCGGGTGAGAGAGAGAACAGAACCATGCTGCGGGCCTATTTGAATTACGGCCTCATCGCGTCGGTGGTGATCTGGGGGGCCATCGTCGCCGTCATGGCCTACCGGCTGGATGACTCGCCGTGGCGATGGGCTTTCGTGGCGCTGGTCTTCGCGGGCGCGTTGACCGTCGCCTGCATCGTGTGGATCAAAAAATACGTGGATCGGCAGATGCAATCGTCCGACCGGAGGAGCCAAGAGTGAAGGCCAAAATACACGTGACGCTCAAGCAAGGCATTCTGGATCCGCAAGGCAAGGCCATCGAGCACGCGCTCGAGACGCTGGGGTTCAAGAACGCGGCGAACGTTCGCGTCGGCAAATATCTGGAGCTGGATCTCGACGAGCGGGACAGGGCCAAAGCCGAAGTCGAGGTCAAGTCGATGTGCGAGAAGCTGTTGGCCAATACGATCATCGAGGAGTATCGGTTCGAGTTGACGTAGGGCCCGTCCTTGTCCGGCGCATGCGCCGGACAAGGACGTCGGCGAAGCGGTTTGTGAGGAGCGATGAACATCGGCGTGGTGGTCTTCCCCGGCAGCAATTGCGACCATGATTGCCAGTATGTGTTCCGGGACGTGCTGGGCCAGGACGTGACGATGGTTTGGCACAAAGAAAAGTCCGTCTCCGGTCTCGACGCGATCATTCTCCCGGGCGGGTTTTCCTACGGCGATTATCTGCGGACCGGCGCGATTGCGCGGTTCTCGCCGGTGATGGAGGCGGTGAAAGAGTACGCCGAAGAAGGAGGGCTGGTTCTCGGCATCTGCAACGGATTTCAGATTCTGCTCGAGGCCGGACTGCTGCCCGGCGCGATGCTGCGCAACGACTCGCTGCATTTCATCTGCCGGGACGTCCACGTGAAGGTGGAAAACGCGGCCACGCCGTTTACCGGAGCCTGTGAGTCAGGCCAGGTGCTCAAGATTCCCATCGCCCACGCCGACGGACACTACTACGCCGATCCGGTGACCGCGGCGTCGCTCAAGGCCAACGCCCAAGTCGTGTTTCGCTATTGCACACCGGATGGCTGCGTGACCATGGAAGCCAACCCCAACGGGTCGCTCGACAACATTGCCGGCATTTGCAACGCCGCCGGCAACGTGCTCGGTATGATGCCTCATCCGGAACGCTGCGCCGAGTCCGTCTTGGGGAACGACGACGGCCGGATGATCCTCGCGTCGGTGGTGGAGAGGCTGAAAAAGAGGCGGTAGAGCGGAAGAGCGGGTCGAAGTCTCTGAAGTACAAGGGAATAAAGCGTTGATTCCGTAACGTGCGGAAGACGGATTGAAGATCGGCGACGGTCGAGGTAAAGTGTAGCCGTCGTTTGCTTCGGTCGCATGTCACGATCGATCTATTTCCCTATATCATTATTTTTTAAGGAGGCTTGAGATGAAGCGCATCGGTGTCGCAATGGCGATCATGGGGTTATTGGCGTTGGGATCCGGCGTCGACGTCTGGGCGGCGAAGGATGATGGAAGCAAGATCACGATCAAGAGTCCGGCCCAGGGCTCGAAAGTTGGGAGCGACGTCGAAGTGGTCTATGAACTGGTCAAGGGCAGCGACGCGACCCATGCTCACTGTTTCGTGGACGGGGAATATCAGAAGGGCTGGAAAGGCACGGTGAAGGGACTGTCGCGCGGAACCCATGAAATCAAGGTGGTCGCGGCGGATAAGGATCATCAAGCGTTGGCCGCCGAAGCCTCCGTGACCGTGGAAGTGGAATAAACAGACCAAAAAGTACGAGCATGTGGGAGAACCGGCAAGGTCGGAAGAAGGCCTTGCCGGTTCGTGTTTCCATCGCATCTTTCGTATCCTTTCCGCTATGGTCCGCTTGTAAAGCGGTCTGGTATGCCGCCCATCACCGACGATCTCATTGCTCAGCATAATCTGACGCGCGATGAATATCAGCGCATCGTCACCATTCTGGGGCGCGAGCCCAACTTGACGGAGTTGGGCATGTTCTCCGTCATGTGGTCCGAACACTGTTCGTATAAAAGCTCGCGCGTCCATTTGAAAAAGCTGCCGACGTCCGGGCCGCGCGTGGTGCAGGGGCCAGGCGAGAACGCCGGCGCCGTGGACATCGGAGACGGGTTGTGCGCCGTGTTCAAGATGGAATCGCACAACCATCCCTCCTTCATCGAACCCTATCAAGGGGCCGCCACGGGAGTGGGCGGGATTTTGCGAGATATCTTCACCATGGGCGCGCGGCCGATCGCGCTGCTCGATTCGCTTCGCTTCGGCGAGTTGACCGTTCCCCAAAACCGCCGCCTGATGAAAGGCGTCGTCGCCGGCATCGCCGGCTATGGCAACTGCATGGGCGTGCCGACGGTGGGAGGCGAGACGGTCTTCAACGAGATCTATTCTCTGAATCCGCTGGTGAACGTGTTGTGCCTGGGTATCGCCGAGAAGGACAAGATTTTTCGCGGCGCGGCTGCGGGGATCGGAAATCCCGTGATCTATTTCGGCTCCAAAACCGGGCGGGATGGAATTCACGGCGCGACGATGGCGTCGGATTCGTTCGACGACGAGTCGGAACGAAAGCGCCCGACCGTCCAGGTCGGCGACCCGTTCCAAGAAAAGCTGTTGCTCGAAGCCTGTCTGGAACTGATGGCGGCCGATCTGTTGGTCGGCATCCAAGACATGGGCGCGGCCGGCCTGACGAGTTCGTCTTGTGAAATGGCGTCGCGCGCGGGGACCGGCATTGAGCTGGACGTAGCCCTCGTGCCTCGGCGTGAGCCGGGCATGACGCCCTATGAAGTGATGTTGTCGGAATCGCAAGAACGGATGTTGATGGTGGCGAAGGCCGGCAAAGAGGACGAGTGCGTCGCGATTTGCCGAAAATGGGATTTGGACGTCGCGGTGGTCGGGCGGGTGACGGGAGACGGCGTCCTGCGCGTGAAAGATCAGGGAACCATCGTGGCGGAAATTCCGGCCAAGGCGCTGGCCGACGAGGGACCCCGGTATGACCGTCCGTACTCGCCGCCGGCCTATCAGGACCTGTTGACGAATCTGAATTACGACGTGATTCCGGACGTCAAGGACGCGAACGCCGCTCTCCTGTCGCTGATGGAGTCGCCCACGATCGCCAGCAAGCGGTGGATCTATGAGCAGTACGACCATATGGTCCGGACGAACACGGTGGTCCGTCCCGGATCGGACGCGGCGGTCGTGCGGATCAAGGGCACGCACAAGGCCGTGGCCATGACGATCGACTGCAACGGCCGCTATTGCCTGCTGAATCCCTACGAAGGGGCGCGGCTTGCGGTGGCCGAAGCGGCGCGCAATCTCGTTTGTTCCGGGGCCGAGCCGATCGGGCTGACCGACTGTTTGAATTTCGGGAACCCCGAGCGTCCGGACATCATGTGGCAGTTCGTGATGGCCGTGGAAGGCCTGGCGGACGCCTGCGAATTCTTGAAGATTCCCATCGTGAGCGGCAACGTCAGTTTTTACAACGAAACGAACGGTCTCTCGATTTATCCCACGCCGATGGTGGGCATGGTGGGATTGATCGATCGGGCCGATCGGACGATGACCCAATGGTTCAAAGAAGAGGGCGACGACATTATCCTGCTGGGAGCGACGAGGGAAGATCTCGGCGGATCCGAGTATTTGAAGATCATGCACAGCCGGGAACAGGGGTCGCCGCCGTTTCTGAACATGGAGGCGGAAAAGGCCCTGCACGACTGCGTGTTGGCGTTGGTTCGCGGCGGGTTGGTGCAATCGGCGCACGATTGTTCGGACGGAGGGCTGGCCGTGGCGCTGGCGGAAAGTTGCCTGTCTGCGCCTGGCCGCCGGCTCGGCGCGGCGGTACAATTAACAAGGGGCCGATTGCGAAAAGATGCGGTGCTGTTCGGGGAAAGCCAGTCGAGAGTCGTGCTCTCGGCGAAGCCGGCCCATCGGGAGGCCGTTCTCGAACAGGCCAGATCGCTCGCCGTTCCCGCAGCGGTGATCGGAACCGTGGGAGGCGATCGGCTGGTCGTCTCTCTGAGCGACGAACGTTCAACGGCGAACGTCATCGACGTGTCCTTGCCCACGTTGCACGACCGGTGGGCCCGTTCTCTTGAACGGGCTCTGAACGAGACGTGAGGAAGAAGTTTCAAGCGCGGAAGGGCGAAACATGGAGATTGGTCGCGCGAAGAAGGAACTTCCGGTCGTTTCCCTCGGCTCCTCCCGACGCCGACGCGAAGGCTCCGATCGGTTTCACGACGAGTGCGCGGTGTTCGGGGTCTTCGGCCATGAAGAGGCGGCCAATCTCACCTATCTCGGGCTCTACGCGCTTCAGCATCGGGGGCAAGAGGCGTCCGGGATCGTCTCCGGCGACGGCGAGCAGTTTTTCGTCAAAAAGGGGTTGGGGCTCGTCGCCGATCTCTACGACAAATCGGTTCTGGAAAAGCTGCCCGGCCATATGGCGATCGGCCACAATCGATATTCCACGGCGGGCGGCAACGACCTGAAAAACGTCCAGCCGCTGATCGTGAATTTTGCGCTCGGCAATCTGGCCTTGGCGCACAACGGCAACTTGATCAACGCCCAGGTGCTGCGGAACGAGCTGGAAGCCTACGGGGCCATTTTTCAATCCACGTCGGACAGCGAGGTGATCATTCACCTGATCGCCCACTCCAAGGCCGATTCGTTGCTGGCCCGCGTCATCGACGCGCTCAACCGGGTCCGCGGCGCGTTTTCGGTCGTGCTGTTGACCGACCGAGGGTTGATCGCCGCGCGCGACCCGTACGGGCTGCGTCCCCTGTGCCTGGGGCGGCTCCGCAGCAGTTGGGTGGTGGCGTCGGAGACCTGCGCGTTCGATCTGCTGGACGCCGAGTACGTGCGGGAGATCGAACCGGGCGAGCTGATCATGGTCGGCGACCACGGCGTGGACAGCTATCGGCCGTTTCCCACGGTGGATCCGGCCATGTGCGTGTTCGAGTACGTGTATTTCGCCAGGCCGGACAGCAGGATTTTCGGCGGCGATGCGGTGTATACCGTTCGCAAGGCGATGGGTCGACAACTGGTGCAGGAGTCGTGGGTGCCGGCCGATATCGTGATTCCGGTCCCGGATTCCGGGGTGCCGGCCGCCCTGGGCTATGCCGAGGGAGGAGGTCTCCGTTTCGAAACGGGGTTGATTCGAAACCATTACGTGGGACGAACCTTTATCGAGCCGGAGCAGTCGATCAGGCACTTCGGGGTGAAAATCAAATTGAACGCCGTGTCCGAGGTGTTGCGCGGCAAGCGCGTGGTCGTAGTGGACGACTCGTTGGTGCGCGGCACGACGAGCCGAAAAATCGTCAAGATGATCCGTCAGGCCGGCGCAAAGGAAGTGCACATGCGGATCAGTTCGCCTCCCATCGTCTCACCCTGCTTCTATGGGATCGATACGCCGACCAAGAAAGAATTGGTGGCGTCCGATCATTCGAGGGAGGAGATTCGCAAATACATTACGGCCGACAGTTTGGCCTATCTGAGCATCGAGGGCATGCTCAAAGCCGCGCCGGGCAGTCCCCGTCAGTATTGCACGGCTTGTTTTACGGAACGGTACCCCATTCCGTTCACCCGCGCGGAGGAAATACAACTCGGCCTGTTCGAGGGGGCGCGGTGACCTCTAAAAAGACCGGCGGTGCCGGACGGATGCAACCACGATCGAACTCGCGTGTGCCGGTCGATTATGAAGCGTCGTTCACGAGCGACGTCGTGAGCGGAACCGGCTTGTTGAGAAACCTGACCATCGGCGGCAGCGAGATCGAAAGCGACGTGCAATTGGCCGTCGGCACGCCGCTCTCTCTTCGAGTCGAGACTTCCGGCGCCCGGCCGCCGATCGTGATTTCGCTCGGCATCGTTCGCTGGAGGCAGGACAATCGATATGGAGTGGAATTCATCCGATTCGAGGGAACCGCCAAGCAGCAGCTTGAAGACATGCTGAATCAGCACGACGGTCCTCCGTCCGATTGATTTTCTCTCCTCGGTTGCCCGTTCAAAAAATGCCGTGCTAGGATCCGGCGTCATGCGCCGTCGTGCATGACGACGGTTTCTGAGAGGCGGAGTACGATGCCATCCACCGCGTGGGTGAGTGACACGGTCGATTTCCGAGGCATCCGCCTTCATATCGCCGAGAGGGAGCCTGTGACACGATGGACGAGATGGAAGAAGGAAAACGGAAATTTCTGGAGGTCGTGAAAGAGATAGACGAAACGGTCCACGTTGTGATTCCGGTTGCGCCGTCGAACAGCCAATTTTTGATCTCGTTGACCAAAGGGCCGAACCGCAAGTTCATGACGCTCTCGGAAGACGATGTGATGGATTTGCCGTCCGACGCCGGAATTCTCGCTAAGGTAACAAAAATGGTGAAGGAGACGGTCGCCGCCCTCTGACAGGGGAACAGGGAGTCTTCCGAACGAAAGCAGGACGGCCACGCAATGAAGCGGCTTTTCCCCGATATCTGGCAATGGTCGTGGTTTTCCGAAGAAAAACAACTCGATTTCAACGGGTTGTTTCTCGTGATCGGAGAACACAGGATCCTGGTGGACCCGCCTTCCGTGACGGAGGAGGCCAGGGCGGTGATTCGCCAAGCAGGAGCCGTTGATTGCCTGATCCTCACCAATCGCGATCACGTTCGGGAAGCGGCAGCCTGTCGATCGGAGTTCGGTGGTCGCCTATTTGCCCCGGCTCTCGACGCGGCTGCCCTGGACCTCAAGCCTGATGTTACGTATGGGGATGGTGAGGTCCTGCCGGGCAGGGTCCTGGTCATCGGGCTCAAGGATCAAAAATCACCGGGTGAATCCGCGTTGTTTCTCCAGCGAGAAGGAGGCGTATTGATCGTGGGAGACGCCTTGATCGGCAAGCCGGCCGGCGGCGTCGGCATGCTTCCCCCCGACAAATATGCGGATGCGGTGAAAGCCAAAGAAGGACTCCGCCGTCTGCTTCAATATGAGTTTGACAGTCTGCTGGTGGGGGACGGCGCCTCGATTCTTACGGGGGCCAAGCCGATCGTTCGGCGTTTTCTGGAAGGGACGTCGTGATGGGCTGGAACGGATCGTCGGAGGAACTCAACCGCCGGGGCAACGAACTGTTTTCCCGCGGGCTCTATACGGACGCCCATGCCTGCTATGTCAAGGCCTTGGAGTGTGATCGGCTGAGCGGCGATCGGCGGGCTCTGGTCATGACGCTCGGAAATCTCGGCAACATCTGCGCGGTCAGCGGCCGGCGGGAATCGGCGCAGGCCTATTACCAGGAAGTGTTGGAGTTGCAGAAAACGTTCGGCGACGAGCGAGGGGTGGGGACGACGCTGGCGAACCTGGGAAACTTGAGGGCCGACGCCGGAGAGTGGGACCGGGCCCGCGCGTATTATTTGGAGGCGCTGGATTTGTTGAAGAGGACGGGGGACGAGGCGGCTCAGGCGGTGTTGTATTCCGATCTCGGCTTGGTGGCGCGCGAGACCGGACGATTCGACGAGGCCGTGCAGTGGTATGAGCGGTCGTTGGCGCTCATGCGGCGATTGAGTGATTGGGGCGGGATGGCGGACGCATGGCGCATGCTCGCGCGCACGTTCTTGGCTCAAAAACGGTATGACGACGCGATCGCCTGCTGCCACACCAGTCAATCGATCGCCGAACGGTCTCGTGACGAACTCCGCGCCGGCGGGGCCCGCTACGTGCTGGCCCAATGTTACGAAGAAACCGGCCGATGGCGGGATGCTGCCTCGCTGCTCGAACAGGTCGTTGAGATGGACCGAAAATACGGGTTGCCGAAACTCCAGGACAACGTGCGCCGCCTGACGGTCTTGCGGGTTCGTCTTGCCGAGGAAGATCGTCGGGAACTTCATCGGGAGACGCCGGCATGACCGATCCGATGTCCCCGGCATGGGCTCGGCTCCGCGCCTCCTTGACCGACGCCTTTCCCCAATTCTATACGCTCGACTCCGGCGGGCCGCTGATAATGGATCTGGGGCATGACGGTTGGCTCCTGGAGGTCAAGCCGGACGGCACGGTGGTGTGCCAATATGGCATCGCGATGGACGACGTGATGGCCCTGATGTCCGAGGGGACCGCGGAAGACCTCGGCACCGACGAAGTGGCCAAGCAAGCCAAGTACTATCTTCAACCGGCCGTATCGAAGTTTCGCCCGCTTCTCTTGCAATCCGGATTTGTCGAGGCGACGGAGATGACCGACGAGTTCGTGGCGGTCGCGTTTACGCGGGCGACGGACGTGGAGAACCCGGCTAAAGTGCAGGATCTCATTCGGTGGTGCCGGCGCCAGATCGGCGGCGCGGGATGAAACAACGCATCGCCACCTTCAACGAGTTTCGAGAAGCGGTGTCGGCGTACCGACTGCCGCGAGTTCTGCTGGCGGCGTTGGAGTTGAACCTGTGCACGGCGATCGGCGATCGCGCGTGGTCGATTCCCGATCTCGCCGAAAAACTCAAGGTCAGCGAGCGCGGGCTGGAGATTCTGTGCCGAAATCTGGCGATGGCCGGCGTGCTCCAGAAAAAGGGATCGCTCTACCGCAACAGCCGGTTGGGAGCCACGGCGTTGAACGCTGACCATCCGGCCTATCGCGGCGACTATCTTGCCTTGGTCCAGAGCCATTGGGCCGACTGGATTCGGCTTCCCGAATCGGTCAGAACCGGCTTGCCGATCGACCATGAGGCGCCGGAGGATCCGGACTGGAGAAGACGCTTTACGTGGGCGATGCATCACCGCACGATGGAGCTGGCGCCCGCCATCGCGTCGCGCGTGAAGCTGGGAAAGGCCGAGACGTTGCTGGACCTCGGCGGAGGCCCCGGCACCTACGCGATGGCGTTTTTGGCCGGGAACCGTCGGTTGCGCGCCACCGTCTGCGATCGCGAGGCGGCCTTGGCGGTGGCGAAAGAGATCGCCGCGACCCATCCGGCCGGGCGGAGGCTGTCTTATCTGCCGCTGGATTTCACCAAAGAGGACATCCCCGGCCGGTACGACGTCGTCTGGTATTCCAACGTGCTGCACATGTATTCACCGGAGGACAATCTGGCGATCTTTCGCAGGGCCTTGGCGGCGTTGACACCGGGCGGGAGGTTGATCATTCACGATGCCTTCCTTCATGACCGCGAGGGGCTGTACCCCGCTGAAGCGAGTCTCTTTGCCGTGTCGATGCTCTTGTTTACGGAGAGCGGCAACACCTATACGGTTTCCGATGTGACGCGATGGCTCAAAACGTCCGGCTTTGTTCGCGTCAAGGCTTTGCGGATCAGGAAAGGACTGGGGGATTGGGAGGACGGGATCCTGGAGGCGGTTGCGCCACGACTTCTCCCAGGAAAGACCGCCCGCCGAGCAGGATCAACAGAAAGTTCAACCCCCCGCTGACCAGATTGGTCGAGAGGGACCACAAGTCGCCTGCCTCTTTCGTCAGAACGTGCACCATCGTTGAGAGGTCAAGCGCCAGCCCCACCGTTCCATACATCACGCAGGCCATCGCGGCCCATCGCAATCCCCACCAGACCAACGTTCCCAAGCAGACCGGCGTGAACACGAGAAAGACGATCCACCAGGCTCCGGTCGGCGCGGCGGAAGCAATCAGGGCGCCGGTCTCGAAGAGCAGGAGCCCGGCCAAAACGGTGAGCAAAGCCCGTCGCTTCATGGGGGAGACTATAAAGATGGCGGAGCGGGTTCGGCAACGGCTTCCCGCCGCCCGGCTGACTCATGAACCCCTCCTTCGAGGGGGATCTCGCCACAGTGGGGAATAGACGACGGCTTCGATCTTCTCCAGAATGCGCCAGGCTATCGGGAGCGTCTATGGCGCCGATCGACGGGGTACTCCGATCTTTTCACGAGGCGGTCGTCCGGTTGCGGGCTCTGTGTCCCCTGATCATGGGAGTCTGCTGTTGTCTCGTGCTGATGGGGGAGCAGGCGACGGGGCACGAGCCGGTTGGAGAACAGGCCGAGCGAGCGGTCGTCGCCGCGGGGTTCGGGTATCAGAATGAAACCGGGGCGACCATGACGGTGAAGGTCTATGACGCCGTTTCGGGCGAGGTGCTGTCCGAAGACGTGTACGAATTGATCGTTGAGGAAGACACGGGCGCGCAATCGAATGGCTCGATGATGCGCATCTTTGCCGGAGGGGCGGGAGGGACACCGGCCGGTCTCTCGAGTTTTCTGCTGCGCGCCTATGATGGAAAGACCGGAGAGTTTCAGTGGGTTGGGAGGCTGCATTTCAATCCGACGGAGCGAGGCGGAGACGACAGAGAGCTTGAAATTTCCCCCTCGATGGTTCGACGAGCGACTCTGACAAAAATCGGGGGCCCCGTCCGGTCCGAGGATTCTTACCCGTTGTTCATCCTGCGGGGGTGGGATCCGTCAACGGGCGTTCTCAATTGGGAAGATGAGTTTTCTCCGGATGAAGAAGTTGCGGCGTCGGTCGGGACCGCCGTCTTTCATGCGGCTGCCCGGGAGAAGCCGTGGGCCGAAGGGGGCGTGGTTGATTTTCAAATTCTGATGGTTGACTGTAAAAAGGGATCGGTCTTGTGGGAAGACCGGGCGGTTCAGTGGATGGACGAAGAACCCCCAGCATCACCGAATGACCCCGCGCAAAGAGTGCCGGACCGGATGGGACCGTCCGACGCCGGGCCGTCCCTGAAAGACATTTGACCTCGGAGACAACGCGGTTTCCCCGGACGGCCGTTTCTCAAGATCGGCCGCCGCGGACATCGAAAGGCCTTGCCGCCGATCGTCAATAATCTTCATGCTTGCCGACTCAGGATTCATTGATCCGCGTCCTGCGCCCTCGCGTCGGCCTCGGCGGTTTTCTTCCGATGGATTTTCGTGGTGACCGAGGCGAGGTAAGAACGCAGCGCAGGGTCCCGGCTGATACGATCGGTCGCATGAGACAGGTGACGTTCCGCTTCGTCGAGCCGGTCGTGTTCCTGCAACCAGTCGGCCAAAGCCAAATGAGGAAACGGCTCACGAGGCGCCGCGCCGATCAATTTCTCAAGCAGCTCCTGATTGAGGGCGGGGTCCCGCCGTTCCCAATATGCATGGGCCAGATTCATCAGGATCACGGGATTGGAGTCTTCGAGGGAGGCGGCGCGTTTGAATGAAGGGAGGGAGCCGGCCGTGCCGTGGATCAGCTCCTGTTGAATGCCCAGGTTGTTCCACAAACCGGCGATGTACGCCCTGCTCGTCTTGTCCGACTGAACGTCTCTCGGCAATGCGAGCAGTTTGGACTCGGCAAGCGAGAAACGGTGCGCTTCGATATCGTCACGGATGACGGCCAGCGGCACCTCGTAGGCGGAGAGCGGGAGCGGCGGCAACTCGATCAGGCGTGTCGAGGGGATCGGGGCTGATGGCGGAAGCGAAGGAGGCGGCGGCTCGGCGATCGGCTTGTCGGATTCGACGGACACGGAAGGGGCCGGCGGAGCGAATTTTTCCCGAAAGGAAGGGAAAAACTGATGAATGCCGATCAGCAGAAAGACGGCGAGCGCGAGCCACATGAGCAGCGGAGAAATATCCCGTCGGTACATGGCGGTCTCTTGCCCGGATGGTAGCACTCCCGGGAATGCCCACCAAGCGTTCGGCCGAAACCGGCGCGCAGAATCGGCGGGAAACGAGCGCCGTGCGTAATTGAGCAGGAAGGGGTGCTGTGCTACGATCCGTTCCGGTATGCAGACTCTGACCGAGTCAGATTTCAGAGCGTCGCTGTCCGACTGGATAGAGCGCGTGGCTCGGCCCATTGAGTTTGCGGCAAAAGACCGATTCGCGCGCCTGGAAACGGTCACGAATCTCGGTTCGTTCGTCTCCGCGCACGTGCTTTCCGCGTTAACGGGTCGAGTGTTCCCGCAATCCGTCGAGGCGCATTTGCTGGCCTTGCGGGATCTCTTCATCGATTTCCACCCGTCGCTTCCCCGACAAGAACGGTGTCGCCGATTACAGGAGGCCGCCGCGATCGTGAAAGCGCTTCGCGGGATGGCAACCGATTCTCACCCGTCGGGCGATACGCCGGGACACACCGTTTTGCAAGAACCGTCGAACGGCGCGGCGCGTCAAGATCTGTGGAAACTGCCGATTCGCTTCGTCAAGGGCGTGGGGCCGAAACGCGTTCAATTGTTGCGGCGGTGGAAGATCGAGACCGTCGAAGACGCCCTTTGGACGGTGCCTTGGCGTTACGAGGACCGTTCGGTCATGACGCCGATCGGCAGCCTTGTGCCCGGCACGGCGGCGACGATCTGCGGAACGATCGAGCAATGCCGGGCCGTGCGCACCAGGAATCGCCGAATGAGCGTGCTCGACGTCCGAGTGCAAGATCGGACGGGCCGCCTGCAGGTCGTGTTCTTCAATCGACCGTATTTGGAAAAGGTATTCGTTGTCGGGACGCGCGTGGTGATGAGCGGGCGCGTGACTGCGGGGACCGAGGGGTGGATGGCGCCGAGAATGGAGGCGGCGCACTATGAGACGGTCGGCGAGGAGACGGAGTCGCTGCTTCACGTCGGGCGGATCGTGCCGGTCTATCATGAAACGAAAGGTTGGACGTCCCGCCACATGCGGGTGTTGGAGAAGACGTTGTTGGACACGTACGCCCGGGACTTGCGCGACTGTCTGCCTGTGGCGCTTCGCGCGCGTCGCCGGCTCATCCCCGTTCAGCAGGCCCTGCAGGAGGTGCATTTCCCCAAGACCGGCACCGATTGGCGGTTGCTCGAACAGGGGAAAACGCCGGCGTATCGGCGGCTGGCGTTCGAGGAGCTGTTCCTGCTGCAACTTGCGTTGGCGGCTCAGCGGAGATCGGTTCAGGAAGAGAGGAAAGGACTGCGATTCGATCCGCGCGCGCCGTTGGTGGAAAAGCTGCGACGCCTTCTGCCCTTTCGCCTGACGGCCGCTCAGGAACGAGTGGTCGGGGAGATTGTTCGCGACATGGCGTCGCCTCGACCGATGAATCGACTGGTGCAGGGCGATGTCGGATCCGGCAAGACCGCCGTCGCGCTCCATGCCATCGTCATGGCCTGCGGATCGGGTTATCAGGCGGCCCTGATGGCGCCGACCGAAATTTTGGCCGAGCAGCACCATCGAAATCTGTCCGGCCTGTTCGAATCGCTGGGAGTGCAAGCGGCCCTCGTGCGGGGGGGAGACAAGGCGTCGGTGAAGAAGGCGCAGGCGGCCGCGCTCGCTTCGGGCGAAATTCAGGTGGCGATCGGAACCCATGCGTTGATTCAAAAGGGCGTCGTCTTCAAAAACTTGGCGTTGGCCGTCGTGGATGAGCAGCACAAGTTCGGCGTGTTGCAGCGGAAGATGCTGGTCGACAAAGGCTATAGGCCGGACGTGTTGGTCATGACGGCGACGCCGATCCCTCGAACGCTGGCGATGACGGTGTACGGCGATCTGGACGTTTCGGTGATCGACATGTTGCCGCCCGGACGGAAGCCGGTGCGGACTTTTCTCTTCGGGCAAGCGCAACGACGGCGGGCCCTTCAGATCTTGCGCGATGAGCTGCGCGACAATCGGCAGGCGTATATCGTGTATCCTCTCATCGAAGAATCGGAGCGCACCGATTTACAGGCGGCGATTCAAGGAGCCGAGCGGCTGCAACGCGAGGAGTTGGCGGAATTCCGCGTGGGGCTGTTGCATGGGCGACTGAAAACCGCCGAGCGGGAATCGGTGATGGCCCAGTTCAAGGCCGGAGTCATCCAGGCGCTCGTCGCGACTACCGTGATCGAAGTGGGAGTCGATGTGCCCAACGCGACGGTGATGATGATCGAACATGCCGAACGGTTCGGTCTGGCGCAGTTGCACCAACTGCGTGGACGGGTGGGGCGCGCCGGCCATCAATCCTATTGTTTGCTCATGGCGAATCTGTCGGATCGCGGGAGCGTGTCGTTTGGACCGTCCTCGAAGGGGCCGGCGCGTGAAACGTCGTCGGCCGGAGAGCGGTTGGAGGCGCTTGTGCGGTCGAACGACGGGTTCGTCATCGCCGAGGAGGATCTCCGCATCAGAGGGCCGGGAGAATTTTTGGGGGTCCGGCAATGGGGCATGCCGGAGTTTCGCGTCGCCGATCTCGTGCGGGACGGCGAGTTGTTGTCGGAAGCCAGACAAGAGGCGTCGGCGTTGTTGCAGGTTGATCCGGAATTGAACGCGCCGGCCCACCGCGAGTTGCGGGACGCCATGCTGCGGAAGTGGCGGGAGAAGTTGGATCTCGGGTCGATCAGTTGACCGTTGGAAAACGCTTCGACGGCGCGGGCGGCTTCGCTGCGCCGCCGTCGGCCTGAATGCCATGGGATTGCTTCAGCGGCTGAGACATGATTTGCGGGCGGGGATTGCGAAATTGCGTCTGGGGACGGCGCACGCGGCCGGCCGGGCGCTCGAGGAGACGGAACGGCTCCGTCTGCGGCTGGAAATCCGGAAGGTCGATCAACAATTGGCCGATCTGTACAAGGACATCGGCGAACGGGCCGTCGAGATGAAAGAACGAGGGGCCACCGTGGAGCAGATCGCCCATGACGCCGACATCATCCGGCTGGTGCAGAACGTGCAGGCCCTCAAGGAAACACGAAAAAAACTGGAAGATGAGATGCAAGACATCAAGAGCGAAGCATGACCAGGCCCTGCGTCCCTTCTCTTCGCCTCGCCGGCATCGACGTCGGCACACTGACCTGCCGTCTTCTCATCGCCGATCTGGCCCCGCACGGTTTTCCTCAAGAGCTGTATTCCGACCGGCGCATTCTTCGGCTGGGGGAGGGAGTCGATCGCACAAAACGACTCAGCGGTTCCGCAATGGATCGCGTCGTCCGGTGTTTGCGCGAGTGGAGAACCGTCATCGACGACCATCGGGTTACAGGGCGCGCCGTCGTGGCCACCAGCGCCGTGCGGGATGCAAAGAATCGTGACGAATTCCTGGAGCGGGTGAAGCGCGAAACGGGTTTCGAGATTGAGGTCATCTCGGGTGAGGAAGAAGCCCGTCGCACCCTGCTCGGCATTCGTTCCGGGCTTCCGGCCGGTGTCACGAACATCCTGGCATTGGACATCGGTGGGGGGAGCACCGAGTTGATTCTCGATCGGCCGGCCGGGCAGCCCATCGTCCGCTCGATTGACATCGGGGTGGTACGCCTGTGCGAGAGAGTGCTGAAAGATGACCCGCCGACGGCGGAAGAAATCGAGCAGGCAGGGGAGTGGGTGCGGCGCGAGGTCGAAACCGCCGTCGAAAAGATGCAGGGCTATCGGGATTCGACGGTCGTCGGCACGGCCGGCACGATCACCACGTTGGCGGCCATGGCGCAGAAGTTGCCGGCCTATGAGCCGGCCCGCATCCACAACTATACGCTCACACTTTCCACGGTTTTGGAGCTAGAACGGACGCTACTTGGCCGCAAGAAGGCCGATCTCGTCGGCCTCCCGGGTCTTGAAAAGAATCGCGAAGAGGTCATCGCCGCCGGAGTCATCATCGTCGGGACGATCATGAAGACACTTGGAATGGCCAAGCTTCTGGTCAGCGATCTGGGTCTGCGGGAGGGCGTGCTGATCGACTTGGCGATGAGGATGCAGAGCAGGTAAAAGCGCTCGGTCAGTCTATGCGGAAGGTCAAATCGGTGGAACGGAAGGGCTGGCGGCCCAAGTCTTTCGGGCACCGGGTCTCCGTTGGTCCCAGCTCGCTTCCGTTCCGCGCCATAATGGGTTGTGGATGAGTTGTGTCGTTGCGATCAACTGTAAGTCCCTCGCACGCTTTCGTCGCAGATCTTACTCGCTTCCCGCCGACAAGGCTTTATAGAGCACTCCAAACAATAGCGTCGCCCCAATCGCGCCCAACACGATGACTGCCATGATCGATCACCTCCTTCAAGTTCTGCCTATCAGCATATCCAGGGAATATGAACGATCCATGATGAAATCATGAAGAATTTTTCATATTTGGAGCAGGGCTTGGCGGAAGGAACGAGGAGATCTTGTCTGGTGTCGGCGCCGGAATTTCTACGAGTGTGAGGTCTTGAAACGACGAAAGAGTCGGTGAAATTCGATGGTCGGCTGGCGCGGCTGATCGGGTGCTTTCTACTGCTGGGAATACCAGCGATACCCTTTGGCTTCGGTGAATCGCGTCTTGGAGACGCCACCCGGCTTTTCGAGGAGCAGGACCTTGAAGTCAAAGAGATTAAACCAGGCCGGATCCGCCACGTCGTGATAGTGGCAACCCTGGAGCTTAGGGAGCATGTCGCCTAAAGCCCGTTGCAGCTCCGGCTCGGTATAGGCTTTGACGGCGAACGGTTTGTTGAGCAGGTCGCAGAATCGCTGAATCGTGTAGGTGGCACCGGTACAGAGGACTTTCGTGTCGGGTTTGACGGCAAGAAATTGAGGCAGCGAGAGGTACCGCTCTTGGAAACCCAGCCACCGGATCACCTGTCGCAAGTGGGAGTATTGGACTTCATACTCGGTGTGACCCGGTAATCGAACCGGTTGAGGCCAGCCGGTTTCGATGCCGAATTCCGCGAGAAACGCCCGTCCCCCCGGCTTCAGCACTCGCCAGAGCTCCGCAATAAAGCGGATGGGGCCCAGATTGAAGATCACGTGGTTCGGGGGATCAGGGTCGAGGGGAATGTGCGCGCGTCTGATCCAATCCAGCGCCTCCTGGTGCTGAGGGGTCGCACCGGTGCCGGATTGCAGCTCTTGTTTGGAGAGCCGGACCGGCGTCATATCGGCCATGTTTTCATTGTCGATGGCCAGATCGATCGAATTGTCCATAAACGGCAGGACTTCGGCGTCGGCCCTGGCGCCGACGGCGTTCCAGCCTCCTTCTTTCGCCCGTCGGATTTGAAGTTGCAAGAAGGCCCCGGTCAGATCGAGCGAGATGTAGCGAACGGACTGTTTTTCGAACGGCAGCAGGTCTTTCCCCAGTTCTCGCGCGACGTACCCCAGCCCTCCCCCTATTTCGAGGATGGTCTTGGGCTTGGGCGAAAGCCAGCCAAGGCGACGAATCTGTCGCATGAGCAGCCGGCCGTAGGTCAGTCCGCCGAGCGCCTCGGTTGGCTCGCGAAACAGGTGCGAGACGGTGGTTTCGATCAGATCGAAGTGGCGATCGTCCTCGTGCGGTTCCGTCAAGATATGCCGGTGAAAGTGGTCCAGATGGTCCTCCCCTTCGAAACCATCCTCCCCCGACCAGTCTTCCCGTATTCGTTGGAGCAAGAGATCCCATTTGGCCTGGTGCCGGTGGCCGCCGGGCGGTTCGCTGCCGTAGTAGCAGAGGGAATAGCTCGGCGTGGCCCACCGCTCCAGGTGCCAGCGTCCCGGTTGGCCGTCCGGGCTGCAGATCTTGGTTCCATACTGTTCCAACAAGGCGCCCACGGTCGTGTGGCCGTTCATGGCGCGGAGCATGGCGACGCCTGTCGGGTTGAGGCGTATCACCGGCAGGGCGTCATCAAGAGGAGCGAGCCAAAACTCGTCGCTATGGTGCTGATAAATGACGAGGTCGGGGACGCGCCAGGCAAAGAGATTGAGCGTATCATCGGTCAGCGGGATCGGTTCTTGAACGAACGCGCGGGGTTTCATGACAAGAGGCGAGCAGCCTACAAGAAGGGTTCGTCGTTCCGCAAGACGTTGCGAGGATGGCGACTACAATTGCGACGGCGCCGAAGGCGTGTCGGTGACGATCACAATGCCTCTCATGATGGGATGAATGCGACAGTGGTACGGATAGCGACCGGGTGGCAGGCCGGGAACGATAAATTGCCCTCCGGGGGGGACGGGCCCCGAGTCAAACAAACACGATCGCTGCTCTTCCATGCACCCGTTGTGCGTGACGGTGTGGTGAGTCGGGGTCGGATTCTCCCACCGAATGGGATTGCCGCTGGAAACAGTCGCGGAAGCGGGAACGTAATAGGGCGACCCATCTTCCATGATGATGCTCGTTGGCGGCGGGCCCCCTATCGTCAAGCCGGTCGAGCAGGCCCCCCACAGTGTGACTAGACCGATCGTCTGTAACCAGTTCATGGAAACGTTATCCTTAGCTCGCGACGGCGATGATCTCCGCTGTACAATCCATGAGAGCCGAGCAATGGAGGAAGGATTCGCTCGACCGGCGCGCATGGATTCAGGCATGGAATCATCTTAGCATGACATGGCCGTGCGGCAACTTTCATGGTCCTGATCGTGCGTACCGGTCGTCCGGAGGAAGAAGAAGTAGATGGGACGAGAAGCAGTTGCAAGAGATCGTTCGTTCATGCTAGATGGTGGCCGTCAATCAGTCGTGGGCGGTCGTGAATTGATACGACGACAACCAGGAGGACGAAAGATGGCGAAGAAAAAAGCCGCAGCCAAGAAAACCTCGGCGAAGAAGACCGCGGCAAAAAAGAAAATCGCAGCCGCAGTCAAGAAGAAGAAACCCGTAAAGAAAGTCGCCAAGAAGAGTGCGGCTGTCGGCAAGAAAGTCGCTAAGAAGGTCGCCAAGACGGCAGTCGCCAAGAAGCCCACGAAGAAACCCGCAAGGAAACCCGCGAAGAAATCTCCCGCTAAGCCGGTCAGTGCCGGCGTTCCCGCGGCAAAAGAGGCGGTTTCGGATGAGAAGGCGTCTCGCAAGGCCCCTGCCGTCACGCCGATCGAGCCCAAGGACCTCGACCTGGATGAGGAGGACATGGTGGACGAGGAATTGGACATGGAAGGCGACCTTGACGACGACATGGGAGAAGATCTGGATCTCGATGATGAAGACAGCGACGAGTTCCTGGAAAAGTCCGAAAATCTTTTGGATGACCAGGATGATTACCGAGACGAATAAACCTTCGGGCCTCGATCGGGTCTTGTCAGTCAGATCGCTGCCGATTTCGTGAGGAGATGTGAAGGGTCTTCAGGAGAACGACCGCTATCGAGAGAACTGTCCGTCTTGTGCGTGTGCCCTGCCCGTTAAGTAAGCGAACCCCGTTGGTGAAGGGAGATTGCTTTGCGTGTCTCTCTTTTGCCATCTCGACACTGAGAGGTCCCATTTTCTCGTGGGACGGATCTTCTCAAAACCCCGTTAGGAAATCCGCTGTGAGCCGTTGGGTCGTCCGTCTTCTGATTTGTATGGTCGGCTGTATGATCGGATGGATTATTGGGGGAGGTATCGTGAGTCGCTCCCTAGCCGCCGCGGATTGCGCGGTGGAGACGGCGGCCGGTTCGGGAGGGGCGGGTTTGGTTCTACGACTTGCTCCGACCTGTTCGCAGTCGGAACGGGAAGCCAGGGCGGTTCAGGCAACGGCCATTCTCGATGTCCTCATGAAAGGACGGCGGGTCGAACTGGTCGGTGTGATCGTCCAGGGCGATCTGAATTTGGACCGCTTGCCTGTCCGAGGTGCCGTGAGCGGTGAACAGACGGTGCCGGAGGGGCTGGAGGGGGCAAGGGGGAGGGAGTTGCGACATATTCGTGAGATGTTGATCATCAGGGATTCGATCGTGCGCGGAGCGGTGCGTCACGGCCAGTCCGAGGGGGCGCTGCTGTTTGCGCAACCGATCGATCTTCGCGGAACGACCTTTGAAGAAGAGGTGGATTTTTCACGATCAATCTTTCAGGAGGTGGTGCAACTGTCGGGAGCGACCTTTCAGAAAGAGGCCTACTTCGTCCAAGGATCATTTGTGAAGGGGCTTGACTGTCGGGAAACGAAATTCGGACCTCGCACGAGGTTTCATCGCTCCGTCTTTCGAGGGCCGGTCAATTGCGCCGGGGCTCTGTTCGACGGAATGGCGGAGTTGTTGGAGGTCGCGTTTGAACAGCCGGCCGTTTTTGAGCGGGCGCGATTCGGGTCCGGCACCGGATTTTCCGGAAGTCGGTTTGCTCGAACGGCGAATTTCGAAGAAGCCATCTTCAGCCGCGATTCGTTTTTTGCGTTTTCCGTGTTTGAAGAAACCGTCATGTTCTCCGGCGCCAGGTTTTTGGGGAGCGCTGATTTTTCAGGCGCGGTGTTCAGGAGGACGGATGATTTGGCCAAGGCGCGGTTCGACGTGCCCCCGCTTTTTACCGATGCAAGCCGAGTCTCCGAAGAGTCGCCCATGCCCGGCTCCGGCCCTTCTTTCGGCCTGTACGCCGTGACCGTGGTCTGTTTGGTGCTGGCGGTGGCTTTGTTGGTCTATGCATGGAAAATCTGAACGGCACGGAAAATCCGAGCGTTTCCGGGCGCGGGGATTCCGGCTTGCTCGCCATCTCTTGGGCTGGTATAACGAGCGTCATGGCTCACCAGGTTGAAGCCTCCCAATCGGCGGAATCGTCCTATCAGGTCCGCATTGAGAATTTTGAAGGACCGCTGGACCTTCTGCTCCATCTCATTAAAAAGAACGAAATCAATATTTACGATATCCCGATCGCGCTCATCGCACGGCAGTACTTGGAGTACATCGAGGCGATGAAGACGCTCAACCTCAACGTTGCGGGAGACTTTTTGGTCATGGCGGCGACCCTTTTACAGATCAAGTCGAAAATGCTGCTGCCCTCCGACAAAGCCGCCCACGATGAGGACGAAGGGCCGGATCCGAGGGATGAGCTCGTTCGGCGGCTGCTGGAATACAAGGCGTACAAAGAGGCGGCGTCCCGACTTGATGAGCAGGAAAAGATGTGGCGTGAACTGTTCCCCCGCGGGAAAGCGGCCGCGGAATCCGTCGAATCGGACGAGATGTCCTTGGAGCACGTCTCGCTCTTCGACCTGGTCGACGCGCTTCAAAAGATCCTGGACCGCGACTCCGGGAAGCGACTTATTGAGATCGCTCCCGATAATCTGACGGTTCGGGAACGAATGAACAAAATTCTTGAGCTGCTGGAAAGAAAAGACTCCGTGCCGTTTGCGGAACTCTTCGACCAGGCGACTCATCGCCTGGTCGTGATCGTGACGTTTTTGGCGATGTTGGAATTGATCCGGCTTCGCGTGGCGCGGGTTTTTCAAGCGAAATTGTTCGGACCGATTTTGGTGTCGCGGGCCTTTTCCTTGGTGCCCGATCCCGCCGAAGTCGATGCCGGCGACATGGAATAAAATAAAAAAGGGAGACGCCCCTCCAATGATCGATCAGATGAATCCCCCATCGGCTGAATCGGCAAGTGAGCCGGCCGAGATCGCGTCGGCCGGCGATTCTCCGGGCGGCGAACCCTCCTCGGGCCGTGAAACGGCGACACGAACCTTCGAGACCTGCGAGCTGAAGGGCATTGTGGAGTCGCTGTTGTTCGTGTCGCAGGAGCCTCTGTCGCTTCAACGGCTTGTGACGGTGATCGGGGGCGTCACGAAGGCGGAGGTGTCCGAGGCGCTCGGCATGCTTGAGGAGGAATTGGGAAAGCAAGGGCGCGGGATTCGTCTGGTCGAGGTTGCCGGAGGATTTCGGCTGGTTACGAAACAAGAGTATGCGCCCTGGATCAAGCGATTGGATAAATCGAAATCGACGGCGAAACTGTCGCGGTCGGCGCTCGAATCGCTGGCGATCATCGCCTATAAGCAGCCGATCGTGAAGGCGGAAATCGAAGAAATTCGCGGAGTCGAAACGTCCGGGGTCGTACGGACTCTCTTGGAACGGAAACTGGTTCGGATCGTCGGGCGCAAGGAGGTGCCGGGTCGCCCCATCATGTACGGGACGACGAAGTATTTTCTTGAGCATTTCGGGTTGAACGATCTCTCGCAACTGCCGCCACTCCGGGAATTCAAAGAGTTGGGCGAGTCGGAACAGACGACGCTGCCGATGGATGAGGCCGAGAGATTCGCGGCGAACGGCTCCGCTCACATCGCCGATTTGGTCCGGGCTGACGCGCTTGTCGATCAGGCCGGCGCGTTATCCGAGGCGGTCGTCGAAGAAGATCAGGCTGAAAGAGATCAGATCGAAACGGCGCTGGAAGCGGAGTTGAAAGCACTCCCAACCGCCGATGCCGAGCCGGACGGAATGCTTCTTGACGAACCGGTTGAGCAGACATGAGTTCTTCCTTGCGGGACGTTTCGGTTTCATCATGAAAGCCGATCGGCTGAGCGGTGTTCCTCGGCTATCCGTTCCTTGACTCTCTTTTTGGCGGTTTGTTAGACTCCACAATCCATTTCTAAATCATTGAAACATCCCTTGTTTTTTGAATCAGTCGACCAGGATCCATGAGGTGATGGCGGTGGCGAAGTCGTGGCTCTGGGATGAATTGTTCGGGTTCGGCCGTCGGGGGATCATGCGAGAGCTCATGATTGACGGTATCCACAGTGAATGGGGAGGGGGCGAGCCGGTAGCGGAGGAGGAGGCGCCGCCTCCTGCGCCGGTCAACGTCAAGGCCAAACCCGGAAACGGGCGGGTGACGATCACCTGGGACCCCGTGCCGGACGCTATGTATTACAACCTCTATTTCCAGACTACGAAGGGTGTGCAGATCAAGTTTTCCGAACTCACCCGCCCCATCGCGAGTGAAGAGGATTTCAAGACCGTCATCGGCGTCAAAAAGGAGAAAGCGACTTGTTTGGAGGGCGTGACCAGCCCCTTTGTGCACGACGATCTCGCCAACGGCACCTGCTATCACTATGTCGTGACCGTGGTGACGCCCAAGGGCGAAAGCCCCGAGTCGCAGGAAGTCATGGCCGTGCCTTCTCCTTATCTGTTGGCCATGGTGATCGGAAAAGAGGGCAGCGAGGACGGGGAGTTCAGCTCGCCGACCGGCATCGCGCTCGACAAGGACGGCAATATCTACGTTGCCGACACCGACAATCATTCCATTCAAAAGTTCGACAAGACCGGAAAATTTTTGGCCCGATGGGGCGGAGAGCCGAGCTCGCAGGAGGGGCAGTTTTATTATCCCCGCGGGTTGGCCGTCGGGCCGGAGGGCGTCCTCTACGTGGCCGACAGCGGCAACAATCGGGTTCAAAAATTCGACTTGGAAGGCAACGCCCAAAAAGCCTGGGGGAAATTCGGGTTCGCCTGGCGCGGGGCCGAGATGGGAAAATTCGACGTGCCTTGGGGAGTCGCTACGGATTCGGACGGCAATGTGTACGTCTCCGACACAAGCAACGCCCGCATTCAGAAGTTCCAGTCCGACGGCCGGCCTCTGCTCAAATGGGGACGCGACGGCAGTTTCGACGGCGCCTTTTTCTTCCCGCGCGGCGTGGCGGTCGACTTTGTCGGCAACATCTACGTGGCGGACGAAGGCAATAATCGAGTCCAAAAGTTCGACGCGAGGGGAAGTTTCCTGACCAAGTGGGGTCGAGAAGGAAGCGGGCCCGGCCAATTCAAGGCTCCGTGGGGCATCGCGTGCGACGCCTTGGGCAATGTCTACGTGGTCGACAGCGGCAACCATCGCATTCAAAAGTTCGACGGCAACGGAACGTTTCTCTGCGCCTTTGGAAATCGCGGACGGGCGGAAGGGCAGCTCAATTTCCCTTACGGCGTCGCCGTGGACAAGGAAGGCGCGGTCTATGCGGTCGACAGCGGCAACAACCGCGTGCTCAAGTTCGTTCCCACCGAAGAAGAGCTGAATCGAGGAAAAGAGGAGCCGACACAGGTCGTCCGGGACGATACCCCGCCGCCGCGCAGCGTCGCGGCCAAGGCCGGGGACACCGAAGTGTTTGTGAGTTGGCTGGAGGTGCCGGGAGCGGTCTCCTACAACCTCTATTTCGGGACGGCGCCGCATCTGACGACGCAGAGCGCGACGAAGATCGAAGGCGTGACCAACCCCTATACCCACGCGGGCTTGACCAACGACGTCCCTTATTTCTACGCCGTGACGGCGTTGTTCGAAGACGGACGGGAAAGCTCCTTGTCCGAAGAAGTCACGGCGACGCCGGTGCTCATCGACATTACGGCGCCGCAGAATCCCTACGCCGTCATCAACCACGGCGCGTTCATGACCAATTCGCCGGAAGTGATGGTCACCATTTCGGCCAACGATATCGACACCGGCGTGGGAGCCTATTTCATTTCCGAGAGTCCCTTGACGCCGATGGCGGGCACGCCCGGCTGGGTCGAAGTAGAGCCGGCCGTGAAGTTCGGCGCGACGATCCCCTTCATCCTGTCTCCGGGCGACGGGCAGAAAACGATCTATGTGTGGTTCAAGGACGTGGGCAACAACATTTCCACGCCCGCCAGCGCCACCATTCTCCTCAACACGTCCGGCTACGTGTGCGTCGCCAAGTGGGGAAAGCCGGGGCGGGGCGCCTCGCTGCTCCACGGCGGCGAGTTCATGGCGCCGATGTACGGCCTGTGCGTCGATCAGCAGGGCTGTCTGTTCGTGGTCGACAACGGCAATAATCGCATTCAGAAGTTCGACAACGCGGGGAATTTCATCATTCTCTGGGGCAATTTCGGATCGGCCAACGCCAATTTCCACAATCCGACCGGCATCGCCTGCGACGGAAACGGCGATGTCTGGGTGGTGGATACGAACAATCACCGGGTTCAAAAATTCGACGGCAAGTTGGGCGGCTACCTGATGAAGTTCGGCTCGCGCGGCAACGGCGAAGGACAATTCAACGCCCCCTGGGGCATCGCGATCGATCGCGTGCGGGGATTCGTGTACGTCGTGGACAGCGCGAACTTCCGCGTGCAGAAATTCGACATGAGCGGCGAATTCATCATGGCCTGGGGGAGTTTCGGGAGCGGAGACGGCCAATTCTATTTTCCTCGCGGCGTCGCCGTCGACCAGGAAGACGGATCGGTCTACGTCGTGGACATGGGAAATCATCGCATTCAGAAGTTCGACACCAGCACCAACGTGTTGCCGCAATTGCTGACCAAATGGGGCGGCAGCCCCGAGGCCGGGCACGCCAGCAGCGCGCTGGCCCGGGAGGCCGGACAGCTTCGATCGCCGTGGGGCATCGCCGTCGACCACGCCGGGGACGTGTACGTGACGGATACCGGAAACCATCGCGTGGAGAAGTTCGATCGGGAAGGCAACTTCATCACGCAGTGGGGGGGGTTCGGCAACGGGGGCGGGCAGTTCAACTTCCCCTACGGGATCGCCGTGGACGCCAAAGGCAGCGTCTACGTCGTGGACAGCGGAAATACCAGGGTGCAGCAATTCATGCCGGCCGAGGAAGGGAGCGAACGGCTTCAGGAAGAAGCCGAGGCGACCGACGAGTTGGTTCAACGGCCGGAAGGCCGAGAGCCGTGACGCCGGTCGGTCGAGAAACCAAGGACGTGACGGCCGGCCGTCGTGATCGTGCGATCGAGCGGAACGGTTGACCGTTCGAAGGAGTCGTTATGCTGGACAAGGAGCCGAGGCAAGGGTTGACTTTCGACGACGTGGTGCTGGTGCCGGCCAAGTCCCAAGTATTGCCGAACGAGGTCGAGACCGGGACCTTCGTGTCGCGTCGTATCAAAATCAACATTCCTTTGGTCAGCGCCGCCATGGATACCGTGACCGAATCACGGTTGGCCATCGCGCTCGCCCGCGAGGGGGGAATCGGCGTGATTCATCGGGTCCTTTCCCCGTCCGATCAGGCGATGGAAATCGACAAGGTCAAGAAGTCCGAAAGCGGCATGATTCTCGATCCCGTGACGATCTCGCCGGATCAGACGATCCGCGACGCGCACAACCTCATGGCCAAATATCGAATCTCCGGCATTCCCGTCACCAAGGGGCGCAAATTGGTCGGCATTCTCACCAATCGCGACCTGCGGTTCGAAAGCCGCATGGACTTGAAAGTGTCCCAGGTCATGAAACGAGAGAAACTCATTACGGCTCCGGAAGGCACCAGCTTGGAGAAGGCGCGGGAAATTCTTCACGAGCATCGCATCGAAAAGCTTCCGGTGGTGAACGATCAGTTCGAGATCAAGGGGCTCATCACGATCAAGGACATTGAAAAACGCATCAAGTATCCGAACGCCTGCAAGGACGAACACGGTCGATTGCGCGTGGGCGCGGCGGTCGGCGTCGGTCCGGATACCGAAGAGCGCGTCGCCTTGCTCAAGAAGGCCGGCGTGGACCTGATCGTGATCGACACGGCTCACGGTCACTCGAAAGCGGTCCTGGATACCGTGAAGATGCTTAAAAAACTGCACCCGGCCCTGGAACTTGTCGCCGGCAACATCGCGACGGCCGAAGCGGCGAAAGATCTGTTGAAGGCCGGCGTCGACGCGGTGAAGGTGGGCGTCGGACCCGGTTCCATTTGCACGACGCGCATCGTCTCCGGCGCGGGCATGCCCCAGTTGACGGCCATCGCGGATTGCGCCAAGGCGCTGCGAGGAAGCGGCGTGCCGATCATCGCCGACGGAGGGATCAAGTTCTCCGGGGACATTACCAAGGCGTTGGCGGCCGGCGCGTCGGCGGTGATGCTCGGGGGACTGTTTGCCGGGACGGAAGAGTCGCCGGGCGAAACCGTGCTCTATCAGGCCAGAACCTACAAAGTCTATCGCGGCATGGGGTCGATCGGCGCCATGGAGCGCGGCGGCGGAGATCGCTATGGGCAAGCGGGGCGCTCGGCTCAGAAGCTGGTTCCCGAGGGAATCGAAGGGCGGGTGCCCTATAAAGGTCCGTTGGCCGCGGTGGTGTATCAATTGGTCGGCGGGCTCAAGTCGGGCATGGGCTATTGCGGATGCAGGACGATCGCCGATTTGCAGGAGCACGCCACGTTCATTCGCCAGACGGTCGCGGGCCTTCGCGAGAGTCATGTGCACGACGTCATCATCACCAAAGAGGCGCCGAATTACCGGATGGATTGGGAGTAGTTGCGGCCCCTTCTATTTCACCCCTCGCCCCTGACCGTATCAAAATGGAACTCTGGCACGATAGAATCCTGGTCCTTGATTTCGGTTCGCAATACACCCAACTGATCGCCCGCCGGATCCGCGAAGCGCGGGTCTATTCCCAGATTCTCCCCTGCACGGTGCCGCCGGCCACGATTCTGGCTTATCGGCCGCAGGGTATCGTGCTGTCGGGGGGGCCTTCCAGCGTCTATGAAAAAAACGCGCCGACCGTCGATAAAACGTTGCTCGATCAGGGCATTCCCATTCTGGGCATCTGTTACGGCATGCAGTTGATCACCCATCTGTCGGGCGGCGACGTTGCCAAGTCGGACCGCCGGGAGTACGGGCGGGCCGATCTGACGATCGACGACGCGGGTGGCCTGTTCAAGGGGATCGGGAAGGACGGTTCCACGGTCGTGTGGATGTCGCACGGCGACCGAATCGAACGTCTGCCGCCCGGGTTTCGCGCCATCGCCCACACGGACAATTCACCGATCGCAGCGATGAAGCGGGAGGATTCGAAACGGCGGATTTATTGCCTGCAATTTCATCCCGAAGTCGCCCATACGCCGGAAGGAGCGGCGATCCTCCGCAATTTCGTCTTTGAAATTTGCGGCTGCAAACCGACCTGGACTATGCAGTCCTACGTGGAGACGGCCGTCCGGCAAATCCGAGAACGGGTCGGACGGGATCGGGTGATCTGCGCGCTGAGCGGCGGCGTGGATTCGTCGGTCGCCGCCGCGCTGACGCACCGAGCCGTCGGCGACCAGCTCACGTGCATCTTCGTGGACAACGGCGTGTTGCGGGCCGGCGAGCGTCGGCAGGTGGAGAAGACGTTCGCCTCGCAGATGCATCTCAACCTGCGCGTCATCGACGGCACGAAGCAGTTTTTGGCCGCTCTCAAAAACGTGACGGACCCGGAACGGAAGCGCAAGATCATCGGCCGGCAATTCATCAAGCATTTCGAGGCGGAGTCCAAGAAACTGAAAGACGCGGCCTATCTTGTGCAGGGGACGCTCTATCCCGACGTGATCGAGAGCGTCAGTTTCAAAGGCCCGTCGGCCACGATCAAAACGCATCATAACGTCGGCGGACTGCCGGCGCGGATGCGCCTGAAGAT
Source organism: Nitrospira sp. (assembly GCA_024331125.1). Taxonomy (GTDB): domain Bacteria; phylum Nitrospirota; class Nitrospiria; order Nitrospirales; family Nitrospiraceae; genus Nitrospira_D. The sequence continues at coordinate 719,343 of JANDJI010000001.1, read as the reverse complement.
CATCGAGCCCTTGCGGGAGCTTTTCAAAGACGAAGTGCGGGTGTTGGGGAAAGAATTGGGGTTGCCGGATGAGATTATTTGGCGGCAGCCGTTTCCGGGACCTGGTCTTGCGATCCGAGTGTTGGGGGCCGTGACGCCGGAACGGTTGGCGATTCTTCGCGCGGCTGAAGCCGTCGTCGATCAGGAAATTCGCGAGGCCGGCCTCTATCGAGACATCTGGCAGGCGTTCGCGGTGTTGTTGCCCGTTCGAACGGTCGGCGTCATGGGCGACCGGCGGACCTACGAGCACGTCATCGCGATTCGGGCCGTCACGAGCGTGGACGGCATGACCGCCGACTGGGCGAAGATTCCCGATGAGGTGCTGGGCCGGATGTCGAATCGGATCATCAACGAAGTCAAGGGCGTCAACCGGGTGGTCTATGACGTCAGCTCGAAGCCGCCCGCTACGATCGAATGGGAGTAGGACTGCTTCCAAAGCTTGAGAGGAGAAGACGGAGCGGATGGAAGTCAGGCTGCAAAAACTCATCGCCGGGACAGGGCTCGCGTCCCGCCGCAAGGCGGAGCGACTGATTGCGGCGGGGCGGGTCACCGTCAACGGGAAGATCGTGACGGAGCTGGGGACGAAGGTCGATCCTTCGCGCGACCACGTCAAGGTGGATGGAAAACATCTCCGCGCGGTCCAGCCGTTCGTCTATCTCATGTTGAACAAGCCGAAACACGTCATGTCCACTCTGGACGACCCCGGGGGCAGACCGACCGTGAAGGACTTGCTTCGCGGGGTATCGGTCCGTGTCTTTCCGGTCGGCCGTCTCGATTTTGACAGCGAAGGCCTCATGCTGTTGACGAACCACGGGGCGTTGGCTCAGGCGTTGCTCCATCCTCGTTACGGGGTGGCGAAGACGTACCTCATTAAAGTGAAAGGCGTGCTGACCGACGATGAGATCCGGCAATTGGAGGACGGGGTGCGGCTCGATGACGGCATGACCGCGCCGGCCCAGGTGAAAAAAGTCGGGAAGGCGGAGCAGAATTCCTGGCTGGAGATCACGATTCGCGAGGGACGCAAGCATCAAGTCAAACGGATGTTGGAAGCGGTCGGCCATCCGGTCATTCGACTGACCAGGGTGAAAATGGGGCCGCTGTCATTGGGGCGGTTGGAGTCGGGAGCGTTTCGGTTTTTGACCGATCGGGAAGCCAACGCGCTGCGGGCGTTGGTCGAGGAACGTGTCGAGATGGTTGAACGAGGAGGAGCGCCCGTTCGTCCGAAACGCCCTGTTCGACGAGAGGGCTGGGCCCGTTCGAAGAAAACGAAAGTGGCGTAATGATGAAGCTGCGGACACATCGGTGCGGGGAGTTGACGAAGAGACAGGTCGGGCAGTCGGTGGTGTTGAACGGCTGGGTCCAGCGGCGGAGGGATCACGGCGCCGTCATGTTCATCGATCTGCGCGATCGAACCGGTATCACTCAGGTCGTGTTCAATGCCGAGCACAATGCCGCCGTGCATAAAGCCGCTCATGCGTTGCGGAGCGAGTGTGTCGTGTCGATTGCCGGCCGGGTCACGGCTCGTCCGGAAGAGTCCAAGAATCCAAATCTGTCCACCGGCGAGATCGAAGTGTTCGCCGACGAAGTGGAGATTCTGAACGAAGCCGACACGCCGCCGTTTCTCATCGAGGACGAGGCCGAGGTGACGGAGGCCGTTCGCCTCAAATATCGGTATCTCGATCTGCGCCGTCCGAAGATGCAACGGTTGCTGGCTTTGCGGCACGCCGTCGCGCAGGCCGCCCGAGGATTTCTCAACGCCAACGGGTTTCTCGAGGTCGAAACGCCCATCTTGACCAAGAGCACGCCGGAAGGGGCGCGGGACTATTTGGTGCCGAGTCGGGTCAATCCCGGTCAGTTTTTTGCCCTGCCCCAGTCGCCGCAGCTTTTTAAACAAATTCTGATGGTCGGCGGCGTCGATCGATACTATCAAATCGCCCGCTGTTTTCGGGATGAAGATCTCCGCAACGACCGGCAACCGGAGTTCACCCAGATCGACCTCGAACTGTCGTTCGTCGATCGCGAACAGGTGATGGACCTGATGGAGCGGATGATCGTGACGATGTTCCGCGAAGCGGGCGGCGTGCAATTGCCGATGCCGTTTCCTCGCCTGACCTACGCCGAGGCGGTGGGACGCTACGGCTCCGACAAGCCCGATCTGCGTTTCGACATGCCGCTTTACGACCTGACGGCGTTTGGCGCGGAAAGCCGGTTCAAAGTTTTTCAAGAGGCGGCGGCGAAGGGGGGCATCGTCAAGGCCCTGATTGTCAAGGGCGGCGCCGCTCTGTCCCGGACGAGAATCGACGCCTTGGGAGAAACCGCCAAGAGTTTCGGCGCCAAGGGATTGGCCTGGCTCAAGGTGACGGGAGAGGGCCAGTTGGAATCGGTCATCGCCAAATTTCTCGACGCGTCGGCGTTCAGAGCCGCCTTGCCGGAAGCCCAGGCGGGAGATCTGGTCCTATTCGGCGCGGACAAGCCGGCCGTCGTGCACGACGTGCTGGGCCGGATCAGATTGCTCCTGGGAGAAGAATTGCAGTTAATCGACAAGGCGTCGTGGAAGCCGCTTTGGGTCACCGAGTTTCCCCTGCTCGACTATTCGCCGGAAGAAAAACGGTACGTGTTCATGCACAATCCCTTCGCCGCGCCGATGGACGAAGACCTGGCCCTTCTGGATTCCGATCCTTTGAAAGTCCGGGCGAAGGCCTATGACATGGTGCTCAACGGCAATGAAATCGGCGGCGGCAGCATCCGAAACCATCGGAGCGAGGTCCAGCTCAAAATTCTTGATCTGCTCGGCATCGGTAAGGAGCAGGCTCATGCCAAGTTCGGGTTCCTGTTGGAGGCGCTGGATTTCGGCGCGCCGCCCCACGGAGGGATCGCGTTCGGCCTCGATCGGTTGGTCATGTTGCTCGGCGGCGCGGAGTCCATCCGCGACGTGATCGCGTTCCCCAAGACGCAGCGCGCACAATGTCCGCTGACCGACGCGCCGTCGGCGGTGAGCGCCGATCAGTTGAAAGAGCTGCGCATCAAGCTGGATTTGGTCGAGTAGTCTTCATGGCCGGCAATACGTTCGGCAGGCTCTTCACGGTCACCTCGTTCGGCGAAAGCCATGGGCCCGCGATCGGCTGCGTGGTGGACGGATGTCCGCCCGGGTTGGAACTGTCCGTCGCGGATATTCAGCGCGATCTCGATCGGCGGAAACCCGGCACCTCGCGCCACGTCACGCAACGGCAGGAATCGGATACGGTTGAAATTCTCTCCGGCGTTTTCGAAGGAAAGACGACCGGCACGCCGGTCGCTCTCCTGATTCGCAACGAAGACCAGCGGAGTCGAGACTACGGCAATCTGATCGATACCTTCCGGCCCGGGCACGCCGATTACACCTATTGGCAGAAGTATGGGATTCGGGATCACCGTGGCGGAGGGAGGGCCTCGGCGCGGGAAACCGCCGTGCGGGTGGCGGCCGGAGCCATCGCCAGAAAATGGCTCTCCGAGAAACACGGCATTCTGATTCGCGGCCATTTGACCCAGCTTGGGCCGATCGAAATTCCGTTTCAGGGATGGGACATCGTGGACGGCAATCCGTTCTTCGCTGCCAATGCTGAGATGGTCTCGACGCTCGAATCGTTCATGGACGAGCTGCGGAAGTCCGGCGATTCGGTCGGGGCGAAGATCAGGGTGGTGGCCGAGCGCGTGCCGGTGGGATGGGGGGCGCCGGTCTATGCGAAGCTGGATGCCGACCTGGCCGGGGCCATGATGAGCATCAACGCGGTGAAAGCGGTCGAAATCGGAGCCGGGTTTGCATCGGTGGCGCAGCGCGGGTCCGAACACGGCGACGAACTCACGCCTGAAGGGTTTGTCACCAACCACGCCGGCGGCATTCTCGGCGGGATTTCGACGGCCCAGGACATCATCGTCACGATCGGTCTCAAGCCGACGTCAAGCATCCGCATTCCCCGCCGCTCGATCGACAAGCAGGGCAAGCCGGTGACGGTCGAAACGCAGGGCCGTCACGATCCCTGCGTCGGCATCCGTGCCACGCCGATCGCGGAGGCCATGATGGCGTTGGTGCTGATCGATCACGCGCTGCTGCACCGCGCGCAAAATGCCGACGTGAGCACGAAGACGCCGAAAATCGCCGGCTCGTTGACGAGGGGCGCGGCATCCGGGAGCGAAAAGTCAGTCTCAAAGGTCAACCCTGATCCGTCCGACGCGTAGTCTGTCTCAGCCTCACCGCTTTATCCGGCATGTTCTTGCTCCCTTTTGCTCCCGTTCAGGAGACCTTTGCCTCATCCTTTACATCATCGTGAGCATCATGGTAAAGATCGCTACCTGTTTCTACGTGCAGGGTGGATACCAAAAGAGAGGGAATGTCGGGTCGTGGGCATGTAGGAACGTGCAGCCCTGATTTCAGATCATCGGATCAAGGCGCCACCGCAGGTTCTGGTCAGTCGACGGCAGTGTTTGCTGAAATACATCTTCCTCGGAAAAGCAACGATCCGAGTGGGGAGAGAATACCTTGACGGTCCAGCGCCTAGGCCTCTTTGACTTGTTGGCTCCCCACTATCTCGTGGGGTTCGATTTTCCCGACCATATCCAGCGCTATCTCTCCATCATCTCTGTCGATGAACTGCGGACGCAGGTCGGTCCGCAGGCGATTCTCTACAGTGGTACCTGCTCGGTGGATGGCCCCGGCGGCGGGACCGAAATCATCCATGAACCCCCGGGCGGCAGGGGCGGCCGGTTTCGCTGGAACGGCGTGCGGATGCGGTTCCGCCTCGTCGTTCCACGCGACGGGGCCGCGTTCATCGACACAGTCGTTAATTCCTCCGCCGACGGCAGTTTGCCTCAAGTGGCCGGCGTGCTGAATGATCTGCGTCCCACCGAGCCGACACCTGCCGACGTCTCGGATTATCCGGGTCTCAAATTTCGCCTTGAGCTGTTGGTCGATGCCCTGACGTTTTCTCTCGGCGACGAATGGCTGCCGGGGATGCTCCATCCGACGACGCGGAGAGTGGTTCAAAACACCGACCCGCGATTTGCCGGCAAGCCGGTGGAAATTCGTCTACCGAAAGTGCTGCTCAGTTACAGCCAGAGCGACGATGACAACGATTTGAGTCCGCAGTTTCGCCTTGAAGCCTGGGGGGCGGCGGGATTTGACGGCCCGCATGATCTGGGCGTCGGCGAATTCATCAATATGGAGCCGGGCGTCGCTTTGCACCGTTCAGGCAGTTTCGCCTTCAGTATCGACGAAGTCATATTGGATACGAGCCCTGAAGCGACGCCGCCGGAAATTCTCGAGCACTTCGGAGTCGGCGAGGACTGGGAAGGGCTGTACATCAAGCAGCTTCTGCTCTACTACTCGAACGATCAGGGAGTCGGCTTCACGGCTCGATTGGCCGACGCCCTGTTCTCTTTCAATGGCAAAGTCTCGTTCGAAGCGGAATTGAACGTCTATCCCGACCTCGCGCTCACGATTTTTTCCGTCACGCCTCGGTTTTTTCACGGACCTGCAAGAGTCGAGTTCCGTCGCGGCGTCGTCAACGATTCGCTCGATGCTCCTCCGGCCGGAGAACCGCCCGGGCTCGTCAATCTGATGCAGGGGGACGTGCTGCACTTGGATATCGCCGGAGGTACGCCGCCCTACACCATCGAAGTCCGTGCCGCCGGGGCCGATCTCTGGGATGGATCGGCGCGCCGTGTCGCGTTCAATAGTCCCGGCACCCATGACGTGTTTATCAAGGTTACCGACGGCCGCGCGGGAACACCGCGACGCCATCGCGAATACCTGCGCGTCGTGGTCGCGGCAAGCACGACGGCGGCTCCTCCCTCGGGCACCCAAGCCGATCGCCGTTCCGACGCCCATCCCTTGCCGGCGCTTCAGTATGAGGTGACTGCCGGGCAAATCGGTGGACATGACCTGATCAAGGAACGAGAGGAGGACACGAGCGCCTATTTCAGAGTGGAGGGAGGGGAATCCTTCACGGTCACCGTTCGGAATCACGGCAGCTCGACCGTTCTTCGAACCATCGTGAACCAGCGGCGGTTTGTGCTGGACGTCGGCGAAGGGAACGACCTGGATATCGAGACCCAGTATGACGCCATACCGGCCGGCTCTGTGGCGGCGCAGTATATCCGGTTTCAGTTTAATCGGCCTGCCGAAACGGAGTTGCCTCGGTACCTTGATCGCACGAGCGGCGACAGCGAATTCGAACGCACTCTTGCAGCGTTCAACTTCCCGGAGGCTTCCACCGTCCAGAGTATTCAGTTGGACGGCTATGCGAGCAACGACCCCAGCAACGCCGCACGAGACCTCGCGCTCTCCGGCCGGCGAAACCGGGCTGTCCAAGAGATACTAACCGCTCGGTATCCAGGCGTGTCGATCACGGCTGTTCCGCACGGCCATGGCTCCCCCGGAGACCCGCTTCCCAATCCTGGAAATCCAGCAGATCCGGCCAACCGGACCGTGCGCGTGACCTTTACCTTGCGTGCTACAGGCGCGCATACGCTGACGGCCAGGGTGCGACGCGACGTCTATGTTCCGTCGTCCGGTGGCTCGGGCTCAGAGCCGGTGCCTGTTCCGCCCACGCCGGATGCAGCCCCGTTGCCGGACCGGCTGCCTCCGGCCATCAAGCACCTCGGAGTCCGGATCAAGATCGACCAAGGCGACCTGGCGCTGTTCGAGTTGTATGGGAGTATCGATTTCGAATCCGATCTCGAACAGAAACTGCGCAGGGAGGGAGCGCCGCCTCCGGAAGAAGGCGACGCCTCCTGGACAAGCCACGACGGAATCCTGAATTTTAAATTGATCTACCAGTGGGACCGGGCGGCCGACGAAACAACCGTCGCCTTGCAATTGAGCTCCGATGAGGAAGATCGGGACGGTCTCCTGCATTTCGACAACAATGCCGCTCGCGACGACCGGTTCAAGAACATCGTCGGCGCGCTCATGCTCTTTGCGCCCATTATCAACAGCGCCGCTGAATCCGCCGCCGGCAACAGTCGGGACGCGGGCAACTGGGTGGCGCTCGGCGTGAGCGTGGCGGTGCCGGTCGCGATCGGAGGCCTGAACGTCTTCAGGACCAGACGCGGCATCCTTTATGGAGGCGAAGGCCGCTTCAAGTGGATCAAGCCGGCCGACGGAGGTCCCAAGCGCTGGGACTTCGCCGTCATTCTCGACTATGGGGTGGAATTCGACATTGTGGTGGAGTCGTTGGGGATCGGCCGCGATCGACTCCCTGGCGCTCCCGCTCCGCTGCCCCCGCCGTTAAAGGCCCGGTACAAAGCCATCGGGTTTAACATCGCCCGCGGACCGGCCGGCGAGGTCGTGTATACCGCGATCTTTGACCAAAGCAAGGGCTACGACCTCGACCTCTCCGATCCCAGCCTGTTTCGCCTGCCGGACCCGCTCGGCAACCTATTCAGCATTGTGGGCGCCCGTGTGGCACGGTTCAATCCGGTCACGCTTGAGATCGATTTTGCCATCAAGGTGGATCTCGGTGTCATCACGGTCGATCGGTTCAAGGTGAAGATTCCGCTTGATCCGGTCGGCGTCCCTCAAATTCTGCCCAGCGGTGTTCGGGTCAATGTTCCCGGCGTTCTCATCGGGAACGGTTTCGTCAACATCGTCGATGCGGACGTGACGGACTCCAATGGCAACAGCATCCGCTCGAAAGGCATCGAAGGCGGATTGGACCTTACGCTGGTCTCGCTGAAGCTCCGCATTGCCGGGAATGTCGCCGTCGGCACCATCAAAGACAACAGCAGCGGGCGTGAAGCCGTCGCCGTGTTTGTCGGCCTGATCGTCGAGTTTCCGACGCCGATCGTGCTTGGTCAGTCGGGGCTGGGTTTATTCGGCCTTTCCGGCTTGTTCGCCATGCACTACCGGCGTCTGGAAGATCCACGGAACCCCACCGAGGCCGTCGGGCCTGCGCTTAAGTGGCTGATCAAGGCTCAGGGCGAGCCCTACAAGCTCTACGCGCCGCCCCTGCCGCGCACTCCGGACAAGCGTCTCTGGGGGCCTGAATTCGACCGCTGGAGTTTCGGCGTCGGCGCGGTCTTGGGCACGCTGGAAGGCGGAATTCTGATCAATTTTCAAGGCATGTTCGTGCTCGAACTGCCGGGCCCGCGCATTCTGATCATGGTGAAAATCAGAATGATCAGCGCGCCGCCCAAAGTGGGAGACAATCCCAATCAGTTGAGCGTCGGCATCATCGGCATCATCGACCTGGATTTCGGCAAGGGGACGGTGACGGTCGGGGTGATGATCAACTTCGAGATTCAGGAGTTGCTGAAGATCGCGATCCCGATCGAAATCTTTTTCAATCTCAGGGAGGGATCCGACTGGCACTTCTATCTCGGCACGATCGCCCAGCCCGCGTCCGCCGAAATCCTCAACATCGTGCGGGGCAGCGCCTATTTTATGTTGCAGGGCAAGCGTCTGGTGTATGCCGAGTACGGCAGCCGGGTGCCGGAGTTCTTGCGGGACAAAATTCTCCCCGGCGTGGCCATCGCGGCCGGTATCGAAGCCTCCATTCTGCTGGGCGACCCCGGCTCGATCTATCTCCGGATCTCCGCCGCATTGCACGTCGGCGTGGCGTTCTCGCCGTTCATCATCGTCGGGACAATGAGGCTTGAAGGCGAACTGCGGCTGCTCATCATCAGCATCGGCGCACGCGGCGAGTTCAGCGCGTTGATTTCACAGCGGCCCGACAATTCGTACAAGACGTATCTGCGAGGCGAAATCTGCGGCAGCGTCAGTTTCTTCTTCTTTTCGATTTCCGCCTGCGTCGGCATTGAAATCGGTACGGAAGACTTCGACCTCACGCCGCCCGCGCTGCTGCGTGGCGTCTTTTTGCAAAGCTACTCGCCGGTCTTGGTGTCGGGACAAGCATCGAACCAAAAACCCATCGATGCCAGTTTGGGCAATGCCACGGAGATCACCGGGGCCACGCCTGCGGCCGGTGATCTGCTCAGCGTGCCGATCGATTCGGTCATTGTCCTGCAAATGTCCTTTGCGCCGGAATTAGCCGCTACTTTCAATGCCGATACCTTCACGGAAGACGCCAGACCCGCACCCGGACGTCCGTCAGGCGGCTGGTATGAGTTGAGCGGTGATGTCAGGCTTCGATACACGCTCAACAGTCTCACGCTGACGGAAAACGGCGTGAACTATTCCGGGACGAAACCGCCGATCACCTGGCGGCTTGACCGGCCCCACCAACCCAACGGCGCGGATACGGCCATCGATCTGGCTCTGTTCAGCCGGGTGCCCACGGCGGCGGAATATGCCGTGGAACGGTCCACCGACCTGCGGGAAAACATTACGGTGCGCTGGGGCGACGTCTGCAAGAGAGCGGCCCCGCCGGCGCGCGTGTTGTATGCCTTCTGCGGACAGCCGCTCGGCTCGTCGACGCACGGCTGGCAGTTGCGCGGCGTCGCCTATCCGGATCCGCCTGACACCGTGCGGGTGGAACCGCCTCGTACCGTGATGGGGATTTCCGTGCCGGAACATTGCGCCGGGCCCTCGACCTTGGACCTGTTATTGGCCGAACTGGGATTCCCCTATGAAGTGCCGGCCCAGATCATCGGCGATGAGACCGGCAGCGGTATCGTCCAAAGCGGGCCCGCAGCCCCGGACAAGAAATGCTACGAGCTGTTTTTCCCGGAGCGCAAATACATGCCCAATCCCTTCAAGGTGGAAGGCGCGCTGGCGATCTACAGCGCCGCCACGAAGAAAAACGTGTTTGCCTCGCGGGAAGGAGGATTCATTTCGGAACAGCAGTTTGTCGTCAATCGCCGATATCCCCTGCGTACCCATATGCGGGACATCGGCGGCTATCGGGGTGTGTCCCTGCGCGAATACATGCGCGTCGACGTGCTTGGCGACCCCGCGCAAACCGTAACCTTAAAGATCTGGTCCAAGAACCAGCCGAAAACCACCCTGACGGTGTATGCCTACGACGGAGCCGGTCGTGTGGTGGGCAAAGTCCGTTGGCGGCCGGCCTCCGGAAAAGGAACCGAGCAGGCGTCGATCCGCGTGACGGCGACGGGGATTCAGCATCTGATACTGACCAACCGGTATTTTACCGGTCTGCTTCTCGAAGTGTGTCTGGAACGGGGGAGGACCAGGCCGGACATTCCGTCCGACGACCGCTGTCACCGCGCCCTCCAATTGCCCTATGCCGAACGGCGCCGGGTGGCGCAAGGAGAGGGAAATAATCCGGCACAACTCAACCCCGACATTCTCGCCAACTATCTCAGGGAACGAGAGACATGCGCCTACGTGACGTTCGACACCGATGTCTGTGAGGAAGTCCTGTTCTGCGGCGCCGTTTACGGCAAGTTTTATGGAAAGATTCAGGTGCTGGAAGTCGACGGGATGGATCGGGTCGTGGCGACCCATCTCCTGAGCGCCCTGGCGCCCACCGTCCTGGCCGGCCCGAGCCAGTTGCCTACGCGCTGGCTCGATCCGGCCGGGCCCTGGCGATCCGATGTGACGTCGGTGAGCCGGTTGCTCTTCGGTCCTCGATTTGCCTCGTACGACAAAATTCTGTTTTCAGTCAAACCGAAACCTGAGACCCGCAAGATCCGGATCTCAACGGCGTTGATCACCGATACGCTTCCGTCCATGTTCGTGGCGCTCGTCGAAACCTTGACGATGGGCGAAGTCCGGCATCACGCCACGGTGACCGAGAGCATCGAAACCGACAGGGAAACCTTGATCGGGTATCTCAACGACAATACGCCGCGTCCTCTATTGAAACCCAATACAGTCTATCGGCTGTCGGCCGGGTACACCGTCGTCGCGACGCACCCGACCAGAGGAGAGGTGTACAATCGAACGCAAACCCAAGAGTTCGCCTTCCGCACCGATGATAAAGTGCCCAGAGAACTTGTTTCCTATGTGCTGGGTGCTACGCCTGACATGGACGAACGGTTCCACTTCTTTGCGGACCCGCTCAAGGTCGTGTTCAACGACCCGGCCGTCCTCCGCTTGGTGGAGGCCTATGGCAAGCAACTGCGGGCTGTGATCCGGGGGGCGGACGGCGCGCCGGTCGCGCGAAGTCCTGAAGTGATTCATACGCTGACCGAGACACCGGCCGGCGTGCTGTCACCCTACCGTGAGACGGTTCTGAGGTTGATCGAGGAGGGTCTCTTCCCCTGTGCGGGCGGTTCGCATACTTTTACCGGCCACGCGGTGTATCAAGCACCCTTCGAATTGAAGCCGCTGACGCCCTATGTCTTTGACTTGGAATATACGGTGCCGGAGGCGGTTCCTCCCGGTGAGGCCGTGACGCCGCTGTATCGACTCACGTTCCAAACCTCCCGTTATGCAGACGTGACGGATTTTGCCGAGAGCCACCGGATCTATCCGATACGTCACCGGGCGCTGTCGGCCGACGTGACAGGCCTGCCGGTTCCCGGCGGAGGCGGTTCCACGGTCGTGGGCGCCGCCGACGTGGAAATCCAAAATGCCCTTCTGGCCGCCGGCATGCCGTTGGATGATGACACCGAGACGACAGGTTTCACGCTTCTCTGGCGAGAAGCCGGCGGACAACACTATCCCTATGCGGTTCTGATCAATGCCGCCGAGCCTCTGTGGCGTTTCAGACGCGAGCCGTTGAAGAGAGCGGTGGTCAACGAGCGAAACGAAGTCCTCGACCCGGCGTTCGTCGTCTATGAACAGCAGACCGTCGAACATCTCAAGCTCAGGCCGGCCAGCGGGCAGACCCGCATCCGCCATTTTGTGCGCTCCACCGGAGGTACCCGCACGCTGGTCTTTCTTGAGCGGAGCCCGGCGATCACCGGCCGCGAGACGCTCACGATCGAGATCGTGCGCACCGCGAGCGAGTTGTTCGGGTTGACCGAGCAGAGCGCCGTCCTGTTGAACCTGGAACTTTTACCGACTCCTCCGTGGGAAGCCTAGCCATGTCCACCGTCACGCCGCAATTCAGGTTGTTTGCCGAACCGTTGCCTTGGTCCGTGGGGCAGGAAGACCCGACGGCCAGGATCGCCGAGTTTGTCAACGCTGCGCAGGAGGCGCTGAAAAAGTTTCAGATGGGTGAGCCGCTGACTCCCAATTACGCGCCGGATTTTTCCGCGATGCCGGTAGGGTTGCGCTGGACGATGGTGCCCGAGTTCGGGTTTCCTCGACAGCCGTTCCGTGTCTATCGACGGGTCCGGAAATACGACATGGTGAGACTAATTGCTGCCCCTTTTGTGGTGTCCGGGGCGGCGGACATTCCGTTTTCAACCGAGATGTACGTGCTCGACGTGCAGGTGACGCTCGCTGCTGGTCAAAGCCTGAGGCTGGAGCCCCGCGACCGTAATGGACGGGCTTTGCCTGGAGCCGGCCAAGTATTGTCGGCAAGCGGCACGACCAGGTTCAGGTCTCCCTTCATGGCGTCGTTGCATTGCGCCGGTGCCGGGACGGTCACTGGCGTGACGGGTGTTTCCACCGGCAGTGTCGTCAATGCGGGAGACTGGCAACTGGTGCAGATCGTCGGGTTACCCTTTCCACCCGGCGTCACGACGGCCTATAGCGGGGAGTTGCAGGGGTTTGCGTCATCGCCGACCAGGCCGGATATGGCCTCGTTCCAACGGCTCCTGATCGGATATTATCTCAAACCACCCGTGCCGGATCTTGGCGCGGCCCCGCTTGCCACGCCGGTTTGGGAAGCGCCCAGGCCGGATCGATACATCCAGTATTTGACGACCGATCCGGGAAGTCTGCTGGTTGACGTTCAGAAATGTTTGGAAGGTTGCGACGATCATTCCTGGAATCCGGCCGATCGGCAGCCGGCGTATGTTGCCGAACGGACTGTGTCGGGAATTCATCAAGCGGGGGTGGCGCCGACGACATCGGGAATCGCGAGGTTCCCCGTCGTGGCCGGCGCGCTTTTGCAGATCAGCGGCGATAGTTTCGCCTCACTGGCGCTGGGCTATGGCACGTACGATTTTGTCCCACCGTTCGATCCGTCGGTTGTTGCGGCGGTGGTGAGGGCGGAGTTCGACTACAAAGTGGAAGCGGAATATGTGCTGAGACCAAGCGGGCACATCGAGCTTCCGGGGCTTTTCGGCGGTCATTCGGAGCGGCACACCTTCGCCGCTCTGTCCGAAGGTCTGCCGGCGCCGGAGGTCCCTTCCGACTTGCGGGCGCGCACGTTGCGAAAGAACCGGCCGGCCGGCCGAGACGGACAGGCGTCCGAAGCCGTCAAAATTTCATGGCGGCAACCGGAAGCGCCCCAAGCCTGGGGCCTGGTCGTCAGCCGGCAAGCCGGACAGACGGAATGGCTCAACACGGAACATTTCTTCTCTGCAAAAAGTTATCAGCCTTATCTCACCCGCGCGCCGCAGGGCGAATTGCCCGGTGAGGATGCGGGCCGGTTTCACTATGTCGATACTGAGACGCCGTTGCCTCCGTATGGCTCGACTTCCGTGCGGTATTTCGTCGCCGGCCTCGACATATTCGGACGCTGGTCGGCGTTTCGGGAGGTTTCACATACGAGCGAAGCCCTCCCCCCGCAGCGGCCGATCATCAACGCGGTAAAACTGGCCTTGCCGGATCCGAACGTGTTTCCACCTCCGACCCCCGCTTCGGTCGCATGCCGATTGGAAATCGAATTTTCTTGGGAGTGGAGCGACCGCCGCGCCGCTCAGATCCAATTCGCCGGCCAATTTTATCCTGCCCGTACCACGCCACTCGCTTCGGCACCGGCTGGATTCTCCGTGCATTCGTCCAACGCGGCGCATCCCTTCGTCACCGTCACCTTCGATATGAACGGCAACCCGACCGGAGCGGACTTGGGGAGCGTCTATCGATTGAACGAGATTCCTCCGGATGGGGCTCCTCTGCCTCCCGCTCCCGGTCTTATTCAATATCGGTTGGAGATTCCCGGGGTCACGGCGGTGTTCCCGTCCGGCGCTCCCCATGCCGTGGGCTACGCCGTCTATGTTCGCGGATTGGAGCGATTGCGCTTGCCGGTCGCCGAATACTCGCCCTGGTCGCCGCCGGTCACCTCGGAAATGCCGGATCCCCGCAAGCCGGCGGTTGTGAATCTTCCGGCCGACGTCCAGTGGGCGGCTCTGCCCGATGCAACGAAGAAAGCGCGAGGACGCCTGAGCTGGCCCTCCGCCGCCAACGCGCTGGGGTACATCGTGTGGGAAGCCAGCGAGACGGCCATACGGTTTGCGCTCGATGACTATCTCAAAACCTCGTTTCCCACCGATCGAAGCCGCTGGCTTGTGCCCTTGAGCGAGCCGCATGTGGTGCGGGCCACGCAATTGCGCAGCCTGCTCCTTCAGCCGGAGTACGCCCAGCTTTGCGCCAAAGCCTTCACCCGCTACAATCGAGAACCGGTGACCGCGACGTCGGTGGAACTCGAACTGGCCGGGAGCTCGGAAGTCTTGACGGTGTTTCGGGTCTCGTCCGTCAATCGCGCCAACATCGAATCGGACAAGTCCGCGCCGGTATTTTTTGCCGTCCCCCGACTCAATCGGCCGGCGGCCCCCAATCTTTCGCTCAAGCCGAACGAGACCGGCATCGAAGTGCAAGTTCTTGGCAATAGTCCGGCCACGACCGCCGGCTACCGCGTCTATCGGACGCGCAAGCCGCCGCTCTCCCCGGATGTAGGCGCCAAGGGGGTGCCGGTATTCCGGGAGGATAATCCGGCTTGGCAAGATTTCACTCAGCGAGTGCTCAATGGCCCGACGTTGAGCGGCAAGAAGATACTTGATCCCATGACGGCACGTTCCTGGCGGCCCTTGTATTATCAGGTCACCGCCGTCGGTACGGCCGATCCGACGCGAGGGATCTATGCCGCCGAATCAGCCGGATCCTCCACCAGGCTGGTCTATTGGCCGCCGGAGGGTCCGCCGCTTCTTGCCCTTGCCGGCCCGGTTGCTTTGCCAGTCCTACATTTGCGGACCGATCTGCCGTTCCATGCCGTCGAGTTGGGCAAGGCGTTGATCGATGTGTTTCGAACAAACGCCATTGCGGGCACCGGAGTCGTGAAGACACGGTTGGCGCAATGGATCGCCGACGCACTGCCGCCCGCCTCGCCGACACCGGCTGCACCGCGCCTGGAAAATCTGGTGACGACGGCGGACACTGGCGTCACCACGTTCGATCTGGTGCTTCCGGCGGGGGTTGTGTCCGGGATCGTGCGCGTGACGGATCCGTTGGGACGCTCGACCTCGATCATGTTTCCCTAAACCGGCGAAGAACACGTTATGTCTTTTCTCTCTGAAGCAGCCACGGTCGCCTTTCGAGAAACAGGCCTGCAACCGCTGGGCATCGGCATGCCGTTCATCTCAAAAAAATGGTGCAGCCACGGCGCGGCCGACGCAGGGGGGCACATCACGTTCAACGCCGAGAGCCTGTCGCTTACGCTCTCGGGCGGGGAAACGTGGTACTGTCCGATTTCGGCCCGCGTCGTCAAAACCAATGTATCCGACCGCAAACCGACCGCCACGCTCATCAAAACCGACGGTACAGCCGTGAACGGCGACGGATTACTCTTCGAACTGTTCCCCGGCGCGTTGCAGCGGCTGAAACGGCTGTATGTCCGTCGCCTCGAAGCGGCCAGCCCCGTCAACTATCCGAATAAACCGGTGGATCGGCCGATCCGACCCGTCCCGCGGTATTTCTTCATCGCATCGAGTGATGTGGGCGAAGCCGTGACCGGTGGGTGGCTCCATGCGGGGCAAGATACGGGGATTGCCGGGGAATTGTTTTTCTTCGACGAGCAGGGGCATATCATCCATCCCTTGATGGTCGCCTCCTGCTTCACGGTTTTGGCCGACGCTTATGCCGGCCTCGTCAAGGAGAGTGCGCCGAATCAGCTCGCCCACATTGTGGGTTTGAGTCCCGGATCCTTCACTGTGCGGACGGTCAAACCGGACGGCACGCCGTACGATGGCGCTTTTGTGAACGGGAAAACCGACATGATCCCGGCCATCGGCCTCTTTACCGTGTCGGCTTATACCGGATCCGACGCGGAACTTAAAGGAGAACTGACTCGCCAGCCCGATACGGGCGCGACGGGAGCTTTTCCGTTGGAACGGGCCCGGCATCTCCATCTGGGATTGGATACGTTCGGGCGGCTCGGGAACCGCTGCGCGTTGCCCGCACTTCCAAGTGGCACTACGCTGACGCACGACTTTTTCACCATCAAGGTGCTCGACACGCGCACGTACCTGACGGGGGCGCCAGATCGGTCTCCGACCGGATACGTGGGATCTCGCCTTGAACCTGCTCCAGCGGTGCGGTTGCACGAAGATCTCAAGACCTTGGCGGATGGCAACGCTCTGATGCAGCGACTTCACAGTTTATTCAACGGATCTGCGACCGAATCGTTGGTGGCCGCGGCGGAAATCGATCCAAAATTCCCCCTGCCCTCCGGCACGGACATCTATTGGCCGTCGTTCCCGCCGCCGACCGGCTCCAGCGCTCCGGCCGACGACGACCCCTTTCCATCCGATTTTAAACGACAGGTGATCGCGGCCAGCCGCGCGGTCGTCATCGACGGGAGCAGCCCCGATGTGTGCCTGACCCTGGTCGGCCTGCCGGTGGATTGCGCCGTACGGGTCTATCATCGCGTATTCGGCAGTGGCGCAGTGTTGAGTCGGGGGGATGGAGCTGGAGGACTGGCCAATAGCGTCGCGGTGCCGACGGCGGGCCGAACCTTCAACGGACAATGTGTGCTGCGTTTGGCCAATCCGCTGGGGCTTGAACCGCCTTTCAGCTTTCCTCCCTCACCCAAACTGATTTTCGACATGGTTGTAGTTCAGCGGTCCGGGAGGGTACGGATTTTCGGGAACCTCGAATTGCCGGTGAATACGACTCCCGAAGCGGGACCGGCGGACCCGGCTGATAACGTGGTGGCGACGGCCGCTAAACAGGGAGTCTGCCGAGCCGGAGTTCTGGGCCTGCGTCGGACGAGCGCCCCGCTGCCGGCAATCACCGATCTGAACTCGCTCTTGAACGCTATCGTGCAACTGGGAGGGGAAGACCCTCCGCGAGATGCCCCTCGGCTGCCCACCATGGCGCGGCGCGATCTGTCGGCCGCCGCCAAGCGGGGAGCCGACTGGACAGCCGTGCTGGCCGGGGGGGCGATCGGGTCAGCCATGCATTCGGCCCAATCGACCCTTGGCGCGCCAGGTTCGCAGGGTGGACCGGAAACGCAGTACGTCGGTGTCTTCACCCAAAACGCGGGACTGGCCTATGATGTTGCCCGGATGACGTTCCGGCGCACGACCTCGTTCTATGACCGGATTCAGCAGCTCAACAACAGTCTCTGGGACGAGCCCGTGCCGAATACACCTCTCGATCGCGGTCAATCGCCCGATGGCACCCGTGGCACCATAGCCGGTGCAGTCCTACAGACCATCGCGCCCTATTGCGAGACTCCGGAGCTGGCCCTGCTCAAGTCCGTGGTGGAGGCGAACATCGCGTCGATCCCGCGTGATTGGAATGCTCTGGTGGATCTGGTAGTGAGTTGGATTGATGGACTCAACCTGTCCGGATTGCCCAGCCCGCTGGATGCGGCCGGTGCCCGGTTGAAGACCGAGCTCAGGAACCGGCTCAACTCGCTCAAGGACAGCGATCCCGCGCACGAATCGCAGCGGGAGCGTCTGTACACTGAATTGGTGCGCGAGCTGAGCGCAGCCTGCTTCGGCCGTCGCGACGCGCAGTGGGCGTTGGAAGAGGCCATCAAAAACGCTCGCCGGTTCATCTATCTTGAAACGCCAGGGCTTTCCTTTACCGAAGCCGGCGCGGCGCGGCCCTATTCACGCAATTTGAAGAGCCTGTTGGCGGCACGGATTTCGAGCCATCCCGGCCTTAAAGTGGTGATCTGTGTGCCGAAGGTGCCGGACTATGGGAAGGGCTACGAACAATACCGAGCCAAAGAAGTCAAAGACCGGTTTGATCTGGTCCTGGATCTGCCGTCGGCGAACGTGGTGTCGTTCCATCCGGTCGGGTTCCCTGGGCGGCCCAGCCGCCTGGAATCCCAGGTGGTGATTGTGGATGACGAATGGGCGATGGTCGGGTCATCCAGTTTCCGCCGGCGCGGCCTCACATTCGACGGCGGCAGCGATCTGGTGTGGACCGATCTCGAACGCAGCGACGGCGCGGCTCCTTCCATCGCCTCGTTCCGCAAGATGCTGATGGCGGCGCGCTTGGGCATTACCGGCAATGGGTTCGACAGCCGTCGGTTGATGCTGGAGGATGTCGCGGATGTCTTTCACTTTATCCGCGAAACCTTGCGCGACGGCGGCTTGGGACGAATCGAGCCACTATGGAACGGACGAACGGACGGCGTCACCTATTCCGAACCCACGCTTGACAGCAATCTGGTGAACCCGGAGGGGGTCGAATTCCAAACGCTGAACGCGCTGGTTTTTGCCGCGCTCGGCAGTGTGCCTCTGTGAGGAAGTGCCTGTGCCCATAAAGCGGCAGGTATTTTGGCCTCGAGCGCATGATCGAAATCTATACCGATGGCGCCTGTAGCGGAAATCCCGGTCCGGGAGGCTGGGGCGTCTTGCTGCGGGCCGGCGGCATCGAACAAGAATTAAGCGGCGGAGAGCCGGCCACGACGAACAATCGCATGGAGTTGCTTGCGGTGATCGAAGCGTTGCAGGCGGTGACCAAGCCGGTCAAGGCGCGGGTGTACACGGATTCCCGATACGTCCAGAAGGGCATCAGCGAGTGGATTCACGAGTGGAAACGGCGAGGCTGGAAAACGGCCGACAATAAACCGGTCAAAAACGAAGACCTGTGGCGGCGGTTGGACTCCTTGGCGTCAGGGCGTGTGATCGAGTGGCGGTGGATCAAAGGGCATGACGGTCATCGAGAGAACGAGCGGGCCGATGCGCTGGCTCGCGCCGGGTTGGAACGGGCGAGACGGGAGGGAAAGTCGGTCGCCGCCGTGCCTCCTGTGCCGGTCAAACGTCAGGAAGCCGGTGCGAGTGCGGCGCACGGCCCCATTCTGGATATCTGCCATGCGAGGGTCTATCGCGGTGACGTTCTTGTCTTTGCCGATTTGTCCTTTGTCTTGCGTGAAGGGGAACATGCCGTCGTGCTGGGGCCCAACGGGGCGGGAAAGTCCACCTTGCTCAAACTGTTGGCCGGAGAAGTCCACCCCATGCCGTTGCCGTCGACGTCGGTCCGCTTGTTCGGCGACGATCGCTCCAATGTGTGGGACGTGCGGAAGCGGTTAGGCATAGTTTCCCATGATCTGCAGCGGGAGTACTTGATCGGTGCCAAGGGGCTCGACGTGGTTCTGTCAGGATTCTATGCCAGTAATGACACGTATGATCATCAACGGTTCAGCGACGCGCAGGCGGCGCGGGCGCGGGACGTGATGGATGAGCTGGGGCTCGCCCCGTTGGCGGACCGGCGGTTTGGCCATTTATCGGCCGGCGAGCAACGGCGGTTCTTGTTGGGAAGGGCGTTGGTCCATGATCCACCCCTGTTGGTGTTTGATGAGCCGACGAGCGGCCTGGATCTCAAGGCCTGTTTTCAGTATCTGGATCTGTTGCGCGGGCAGATACGAAAGGGCAAGACGGTGCTGTTGGTGACGCACCACATCCACGAGATTCCGCCGGAAATCGATCGGGTCGTGTTGCTTAAGGAAGGAACGATCGTCGCCGACGGAGCCAAGTCCGACCTGCTGAGCGATCGACAAATCAGCGATCTCTTTGACTACCCTGTCAAACTTATCCAAGCCGACGGGTGGTATCAAGCCCTGCCTGGGTGAGCGGGCTCTCTATCCGATCCTTCTGTGATCGAGCTCATGTCGGGGCAATCTGAGGTGCCGACGCTTTCGTGAAAGGCATTTGCTGGGTCCCGTCCACTACCTTCCCTCAAGCCTGACGATCAGTCCGATTCCTTCTCCATCGATTGAATGAACTTGTCGGCTTCGGCGATGGAGCGATTCATGTCTTTGACGAGCTGATCGACGTGCGCATCGACTTTGACGAGTTCGCCCTTGATGGCGGCCAGAGCGCGGGCGTTGAGATTGTGCTTTAAGTAAAGGACTTGGTCGCGCAGCGGCCTGAGGACCGGTTCAATCCGTTGTTCGGCCCGTTTCATCGCCGCGAGCATGTCCTTGTAGCGATTCTTGGTTTGGACGAGTTTGGCTTGGCTCTTACGGCGCAGGTCGGCGCTTGAATACCGGCCGAGTTCTTGTTCCCACTCCGAGAAGAGGGCATCGGCCACGCTTTCGACATCCTCGATCCGTTTCCGGACCGCCTTGGCGCTGTCTTCGCTTGTCTCCAGTTCACCGTGCAACTTCTTATAAGTGGCCTCCAGATCCCCGCCTTCATAGGACACCACGCGTCCGAATTGATCCAATGCGCTTTGAATGTCTTTCTTCGCCTCTTCCTGGGCATCCCGCGCTGATTTGACTCGGCTGTTGAGAATGTCGCGTTTCGCGTACCCCATCTTTTCCATGGTTGCGAGGTAGGCTTTGTCGCAAGCAGAAAAACTAAACGTCATAAGGAGCAACAGGACCGACGGCACTGCGTTCGACATGATCACCTCTGTACGGTAAATAAAATCGGCAAACGCCTCCGCGGTGTTCCGCAACAACGCCTGTCGGCTCCGCATCATAACCGAAGGAACGCGGCGGGGAAAGATTCGTAAGCCGTACGGAAGATGCATTGGAAAGAGGCGCCCGCCGTGTGGCGGGCGCCTCCGGGTGCTGCGAGGCTACTTTGTGGCGCCGGGTTCGTCGAACTGTCCGGCAATCTCTTGGAGGTCCTTGGGATAGAGAACGATCTCAATCCGGCGGTTGGATAACCGTCCCTCCTCAGTGTCGTTCGAGTCGATCGGGCGGGTGTCGGCGTATCCGACGGCGGAGAGGGAGTGCCTGTTTACGCCGCACTGGTCGATGAGATAGCGAACCACGGTGGTCGCGCGAGCGGTCGAAAGCTCCCAATTCGTTTGATACCGGCTCTGGAGTTTGGCGCTGATGGGCACGTTGTCGGTGTGGCCCTCGATACGGATCTGTTTATCTTCGACCGCCTTCAAAATATCCCCGACTTGCTTGAGCACTTTGATGCCGTCCGGTTTGATCTGAGTCTGCCCCGAATCGAAAAGTATGCGATCGACCATGTTGATGGTCAGTTTGTCACGGACCTGTTGAATAGTGATATTCCCCTTCAAGATTTCATCTTGAAGCGACTTCGACAGTGCTTCCTGAGTTCTCGTCAGTCGTTGGATTTCTTCCTCCTTGGCAAGGCGCTCCTTCTCCAAACGAGCCTTTTCGGCTGCCTCGGCTTCGGCGCGCCGCCGTTCCTGAGCCAGGCTGGCCGCCAGGTGAGCCTGCTCCCGGCTCAGCCGATCTCGTTCCGCTGCGTTGCGGGTCGCTTCGGCTTCCATCGCGGCGGCTCTGTCCTTGAGTCTGTCGATTTCATTCTGCGCGGACGCGCGATCATCGGTGTGTCTTCGTTCAAGATCGGCGATCTGCCCTCGGATGGCGCTCAGGTCGTCGTGCAACCGGATTTTTTCGTTTTCCAGGCCGTCAAGTTGCGCTTGCAGTGCGACAGATCGTGACGACAGCGCATCTCGTTCTTGGGCTAATGATTCCGCTTGCTTCTCGACCGTTTTTCTCTTTGCCGTTTCCTGGTCGAAATTCGCCTGAAGATCGGCCAGTTGTTTCTTTGTGGCTTCGAGCTCGGCAACGGTGTTGGTGTGAGTTTCCATGCTGACACATCCGAAGGCCACGGTTACCCATAACGAAAGAAAAGCGACAAGGCCGCGAGAAGGGCGGCGAACGGGACGAGACATGACAGATTCCTCCTTGGGTTGGGGGTTGGGTCGATACGACACAATAGTAGACTGTGCCGAAAGACGCAAACGCAATGCCGACGCTATTTCTGTGCCCGCTCACAAGAAATCCAAGCGTTCTCAGCAGTTTGACAAGGTGGTTGCCTGGTCAGGCCGAGGGTGTGTAGCAGATTGCCTACAGAAATAAACAAGGGAAGCGCTGGCCCCGGCTGCCGGCGATTTTGAGGTGGAATGAGGGAGTGAATGATGGAGGGACTACAGGGAAAAGATCTTCAGCCGTGAGCATCGGTGCCGGATTTTGCCGGGGTCTCACCGCGGTAAAAGCGGATCCGGATTGGCTCCGTTGTCGCCAGCCAGCCGCACCGAATGTGTTGCTCGATGTACGAGAGGAATGCCTCGATTTTCTCCGAAGTATCGACAAGCTCCACGATGATGGGTAAGTCCTCAGACAGTCGCTCGATTTTGAACGTGTGGATGACACGGCTGTTGGCTCCGAATCCCATTAATCCCCGCAGGACCGTCGCCCCGGCCAAACCTTTCGCCTTCGCTTGCGTGACGATCCATTCATACAGCGGTTGCTTGTCGTATCGGTCTGCCTCGCCGATGAAGATGCGCAGCAGCACGCCGTCCATGGGGAGCATGGTCACCTCCAAATCTGATAGGCCAGGATGTAGCCGAGCCAGACTCCTCCGAGGCCGAGCACCACTTGGGCGCCCACGTTGAGCAGGGCCAGTATCCATTCGCCGTCGCGCAGGAGGTTCATCGTTTCATTGCCGAAGGTCGAAAAGGTGGTAAACCCTCCCAGGATACCCACGATCAGGAACGCTCTTGCATCGGGGGAGAAGAGCCCCCGGCCCTCCGCAAGCTCGAAGAAAAACCCGATGAGCACACAGCCGATCACGTTGACCGCCAACGTGCCGTAAGGAAACGCAATGCTCTGACTGGCTGTCTGCACGGCTCCGCTGATCAGGTACCGCAGGATCGAGCCAACAAACCCGCCCGTGCCTATCAACAAGAGTTTGATCATCGGGCGGAGGAGAAGCGTTTGAACATGTTTGGACCGCTCATCCGTGAGCGGCGATTGCCGTGCAAGGTCAAAATCCTTCCGCTAATTATGGTCGGCAAGGACTCCATGCCGGCCGCTTGCCTTGCCACATTTATGGAGAACGTATCGACTTTCTATGGAGGACACAGCAGCATGATAGTCAAGTCCGGACGAAATTGGAACCGACCGGGCCGTACGTTGCACGTTATTCGAGCAATCTGATCAAATCAGCCGAAGAGTGCCTGATGAAGTTGAAGAACCGAACCGGACCGAGGCACGACCATGTATTCCGGCTGATACTGGACACGTGAGCGGGGCTGTCGGTGTGGGCTTCAACGAATCGACGGAATCGGCTCTGGAGCGGCCCGTCTATTGAACGGTCGTAGGTTAGAGCGGTGCTACGTCCACAACGTCGGTAATGATGGTGTGATAGCCGCTGGCGCCAGCCGGTTGCGGCCGAACAATCTCGGCGATCTGCAATTGTCCTTTCGTGTCCCATGCCCGCACGACGGTCTGGTATTTGCCTGGTTTGGTCGGTCTCCAGATGTAGTTCCAGATCACCCATGAGTAGGGTGACATCGGCGGCTCAAGGTCGCACTCGCTCCACGTCTTGCCGGCGTCAAAGCTCACCTCGACCTTGCTGATTGAGTTCGGCCCACCGAACGCGATACCGCGCAACCTGTGCTCCGGTCCGCGAAGCGATTGGTAGTGTCCTGGCGAGTCGATGCGCGAGAATATCTTGATGGTCCCGTCATCCGTCCAGCCCTTGCGCTGCCAGTATCCTTTATAGTCTCCGGGATAAACTTCGATCTCGACGATCCATTTGACATTCTTGATGCCGTAGAGCCCCGGCACGATCAGGCGAAGCGGGAAACCGTGTTCTTTGGGCAGTTTCTCGCCGTTCATCAAATAGGCCAGCATCACGTCGTCCTGCATGGCTCGCGAAAACGGAATGCTGTCGTCGTAGCCGTCGATGCCGCGAAAGGCCACGTCGCGTGCCGTTTCTTCGTCCACGCCGGCGTCTTGGAGCAGCCGCTTGAGCGAGATGCCGCGCCACGTCGCGTTGCCTAAGCTGTCGCCGCCGGGCAAGGTGTCGATGCACATCAGCGTGGAAACTTGGTCGTAAGAGTCTCGATTTAGTATGTCGCGCCAGCCCAGGGACATCGGCGTTTTGACCTCGCCTTTCACGTGCAATCGCCACTGCTCGATGTTGACTTCTCGCGAGAGGGACACGGCGGAGTCGGCGTAGTTCACGACGTAAAATTTGGAGTTCGGGGTGAAGTACGTGGTTTCACGCGGGGGCACGGCGAACATGCGTCCGAAGATGTTGCCGACTGCATCACAGCCGCCGGTGAAGCCCGCGATGGCGCCCAGCCCGATGGTCTTGAGAAAAGACCGCCGCTTTAGCCAAAGCCAGGGATCTTGCTGAGGAACATTCGACATAGTCGTCAGTATACACGGAAGTGGACTGGCAATTGAAAGACGATCCTTCTCATGAAGGGCGGACTGAAGTTTTGCGGCGGACTGAAGTTTTGCCGCATGTGGAAGGTCATGGCCGTGTCAGTTCACAAACCGTTAGCACTCCTTTGGCAGGAGAATCATCCGACACGTATCGCCCATCGGATACTTGTGTATGGGGCGGATACGCCAATCTTGGCCACTGAGCGGATGATGTCCTATGATGCCTTTGATTCTTCTTCGCACCAGCTTCTAAGGACGGTTTCTCATTGCGCGGGAGGTCCCCACCTGGGAGGGTGGGGGTGAGAGCCGGGCGCCGTCTGTGGCTCGCCTGGTGCGCTGATGGCCGTTGATGAAACTCCATCGACAGGCTCATGGGGTCTACAAGACCCAGGACCATTGGGTATGGGTGACACGGTACCGGCGGAACATCCTCGTGCCCGCAATAGCAGAATATCTCAAGAAGGTCCTTCGGACAGTGCGGGAATTTCACCTCGATTGGTTTCTGGAGGAGATTGGGGGGGAACGGGACCATGTTCATCTGCCCATGGGGATTCCGCCGAAGTCCGCGGTCTCAAGGGTGGTGGGGACCTTGAAACGCGTCATCAGTCGGCAGCTGAAAGAGCAATGCCCGCACGGGCTGAGCAAAGTGTACTGGGATGGTGGCGGGGGCTGGGCACGAGGATGTTTCGCCTCCACGGTGGGCATCAACGAGGCCACGATTCGGCACTATGTTCAGCACCAAGGCGAGCAGGAGACGGGTCACGCGCAGCTTGAATTGTCAGGAGACCCCGCCCGGAAGGGCGGGGTTCTTCATCGTGCGAGCCTTGAGATCCCGTTGAACCTGCCGGTGGCGATGGGCACGCCCAGGCCCTTGACGGGCCAAGGGCCTGGGCGAGGGCCGGGAGTAGCTCTGGAAGCCGCTGACGCAGGCCTACAATGATTGGACTCTCCGTCGGCATATTTTTACCGAAAGAGATATTTTTACCGTACGGGTAAAATTGCCAATCAGGTAAAAGTCTGTCAACCTTCGTGGTTGCAGTTCATCGAAAAGGTACCGGGAGCC
The DNA here is from genome assembly GCA_024331125.1 of Nitrospira sp. GTDB lineage: Bacteria > Nitrospirota > Nitrospiria > Nitrospirales > Nitrospiraceae > Nitrospira_D. The sequence goes on along the minus strand of JANDJI010000001.1, from coordinate 693,942 downwards.
TTGCGACGCTCTCTCCTCTTCGCCTAGGCCTCTTCCTGCACCTCGCGATGCTGTCGCACGTTGAGCGCCCTCCAGCGGATCGCAGGATGCTTGCGGATCGTCGCTTGGATCACAGGATCGCTCGTGAGCAACTCTGGGGCGATGCCTCCGCAGTCGTTCGGTCGTTCAAGTGTGTGTGATGAACTCCTGCTCCTCGGCAGTCAGGGAGGTGCCTTCTCTGAGAGGCCCAAGCATTCAAACACGAGTTGTTCGCCCCATGCGGCGACAGTGGTGGGCGACTCCTCCATCGTAGTGCGGAACGCCGGCAAGAGCCGGCGCGGAAGCGTCATCCATAGGGCGGCATGCCCGTGGTGCGGCGATCTTGACAGAGCAGCGACGAGTAAAAAAACCCAAGGAGGCTTCGTAGGTTGGCAATCTCATCCGTTCTCCGTGATCTCTTCATATCCTGTCATGCAGAAGGCACGGTCGCCGGGTGGTTCTCCGGTGATTGCGCCGCGCGCTTGAGTTGCCAAGCCAAACTGGTCCGATGAAAGGCCCAGAACGGTGAGAGCGGCAAACCGGCAGCACGTAGCGCGTGGGCAGCATACTGATGGCACGTGTGAAACAGATGGTAGTTCCGTGCCGCCGGATAGAAGACCGATCGATCGAACGAGGCCAGCGGCGTCTTATCCGCGATGGTTTCACGCAGGTGTCGCTTCAATCGTTGATAGGCTTCGTCACTCACAGAAAAAGTAAACAGTTCGGCGGGCGGTTGGGGGGTGCGGTCCGCCCACACACGATCGTAATGCCCGACTTCCACCACTCCCTCCGATGGCCAAAACAGCGCGCGCACGATGCCACCCAATCCCTGCCGGCCTTCCAGATACCAGGCCCGCTCGGCATAGCCCCATTCTTCGTACTGAGGCGGTGCCGATGATGAACGATCAGGCTCGTCGATTGGAAACGCGATCATGGCATGCCAGGTATCGAGTGAGACCAGGATGGTCCGAGCGGGAGGGCCCGGAGATGCCGCGCGCAGGCTCTCGACGGGGGAAGTACAGGCCGCGGTCAGGAAGAGAAACAAGATACCGGTTAGTATTGGGACACAAGCGGTCTTGTTCCTCGTTCGCACGAGACACGTGGGGCGAAGGCATTTCTCGGCTGTTCCGAAGTGGTGGAGGGCGATGCGAACTCCCGCTTCCATGGTCGGCAGAGACACCGGGCCACCTCTGACGGTGAGTCAACTCTACACTCCGTAAATGGCATGCATGATACATGCACAGGTCAGTACACGGCATACCGGCCCTGTGCCAATTGCTTGCAGAAGGAGGGCAGGCGTGAGAAGGCCGTTTGAACGACGCGCTGGATCCGCGGCTGCACGGTCGCCAGTGTGATCCCCCTTGCCGGGACGACTTCGACGACCACCGAATGTGGTGAGGAAATCGGCCGGCCAATCTGGCTCGTGATCCACACGGTCACATCATGCAAGCCTTCGACCTTCGCATGAATGTCCTCCGCCAACGTCTGAGCCAACACGTTATAGATCTTTCCGACATGCGCCGCAGGGTTCTTGCCGGGCGCTGCTTCGGCACTGGCTGGTCGTCTCAGGGAAATGATGCCGCAGACCCGGTTGCCTCGTCCGACTTCGCCGGAATCACCGGCTTCCGCCGACGTCCCCAGCAGCGTCAGGTAGGCGCCGGCCTCGCCGGCTCCACGTTGATCCAACACGTTCAAGAACACGCGCGTCGAAAGGCCGGCCGCGCACGTACGTTTCACAAAATCGGTCAGGGCGCGCTCTGCCGCTGCTTTCCGCTTGAAATAGCCGGTTTCGGTGCGGACCAGTGGAGCGAGGAACGGCATCGCCACCGTGACGGTCAGTTCCTTCTCACGACGGACGGCCAGGACCTTGACGTCTTCCCCCGTGTCCGGAAACTCTTTCTTGAAGAGGCGGCCATTGAGAAATTGTTCGAGCTGCAAGACGAGCCGTTCCGTCGGTGTGAGGGGAGCGTAACCGACCGTGGCAGACGTATCGTTGGCCACGACTTCGCGCGGCCGTTCGGTCACGGACCGCAACTCCTCCGACGCCGGCTTTAGTTCAACCTGACATTCCACATCCTTATGTGGCTTGATGCGGGGCAAGTGCCGCTTGAACCAGTGAAAGGCTGCCTGTTCTGCGATGGTCTTCACCGGGATTCGCTTGTTCCGCCACTCATAGGTGGCTCGATCGCCCATGACCAACCGCATCGGTGTAACAACGGAGCCGCCGCCAAATCGACACTCGACTTGACCGGCCGCCAGCATCCCCTTGTCGGCGTTGAAATGAAGGACCCGGCCACAGATCTTGAGGTAGGCCTGTGCCAATTGGACGGCCACGGCCTCCATCACGGCGTCGCAGATGGTGTCGGGATGGCCCAATCCCTTCCGTTCGACGATTTCGACGGCTTCCTCCGCTGGAGCCATTCGGGAAGACTCTATGATCATCGGTTCACTTCGTTTCATAAGCGGACAGTCCCATGAGTCGGAGCGATTGCTATCCTGATGGCCGAGTGTTTGTTTGGTCGCCGACGGCCCACCGTCCCGCCACGAGCCGGTTACAGTCAGGGCAGTGGCCGGCTTGCAGCCGGTTCTCTACAACCATGAAGCGCCACCGCCGGATGAGGACCGTCCGACAATCAGGGCAGATGGTATCCTCGGCTCCCTCGCCATCCGCCCCTGGCGGAAGATTGCCTAAGTAAACATAACGCAACCCCTCCTCCCGGCCGATGTCTCTGGCCCGCAGTAACGAACGAAGAGGAGTTTCCTGCCAGTGCTCCATCTTGTAGGCGGGGAAGAAACGGCTGAGATGCCAGGGCACATCCTCATCCAACTCCGTGACGATGAAACGGGCAATGTCCCTCAGTTCACCCTCCTCGTCGTTCAGTCCTGGAATCAGCAAGGTGGTGAGCTCGATCCAGACCCCCAGTCTCTTGTATTCCCGAATGGCCGCCAAGATCGGCGCGAGTCTGGCTCCGCACACTTTCTTGTAAAAGCTCTCGCGGAAGGACTTGAGGTCGATGTTGGCGGCGCCGAGGTATGGCGCAATCTCTTGCAGGGGATCCAGCGAGATGAACCCGTTGGTGACCAACACGTTGCCGAGCCCGGCTGCGGAGGCTCGTCGTGCAGTGGCGAGGGCCAGCTCATAGAAGATTGTCGGCTCTGTGTAGGTATAGGCAATGCTGCTACAGTCGGCTTGTTGGGCAAGGAAGACGATCTCGGAAGGTGCTACTGCCCTTCCAATTTCCCATCTCGTTTCGGTCGGTTCTGTATCCGGGCACCACTCATCTTCCGGATGTTCCCCGGCCGATGGCAACGTCTTGCCGCCGTCATCGCGGGACCCGGGGGATCCTGGCAACTTGGGCCATTGCGAGATAATCCAGTTTTGACAGAACCGGCAGCGCAGATTGCAGCCGACCGTGGCGACTGAGTAGGCCAAGCTACCGGGAAGGAAATGAAACAAGGGCTTCTTTTCGATCGGATCAATTTCCGCACAAACGATTCGGTCTCCAACCTGGGTGAAGAGCCGGCCGTTACGGTTGATCCGAACGCCACAGACACCCCGGCGATCCGGTGCGATTCGGCACTCATGTGGACAGAGGGTACAGCGGACGAAGTGGTCAGGCAGGGGTTCGTAATAGAGCGCGGCTTGAAGATGAGGCCAAGAAGGGGACATGGCGATCTCTCTCCTTAAACCACAGAAAGCAAGGGCGGTGCCGATTGCGAAGGGAGCTGCTTTGTTGACACGTTTCACTCCCACATGGTTCACCGAGGTCTTCTCGGGCACAATGTGCCACAGGGAGGGGAATCTCTCCGTAGCCGAACGCCACAGAGGAAGATCGAATGGCAACCTTCTTCCGATCTTTGCGATGCGCTGACTGGCGGACAGGGCATTGTGATTGCTTCTTTCAGACAGACAGAAGACTGTAGGAGCTTGTGTGAAGAACCGGATCGTGCGCGCCGCGCTCCTTGCCCTTGCCGTGCTCTCGCTCTCCGGATGGATTGCTTCATGTCATGGGGGAGCAGGAGAGAAGTCTGCACGTGACGCTGAACGCAACCGGATGGTCGATCAGTACATCATCCCTCGCGGCATCCAAGATCCCGCGGTGATTGCCGCAATGAGACATGTGCCGCGCCATCGCTTCGTGCCGGGAGCCTATTCGTTGTTTGCGTATATTGATGGTCCTCTGCCCATTGGCCATGGCCAGACCATTTCACAACCCTCGCTGGTTGCCGAGATGACGGCGCCATTGCGTCTCAGAAAGACGGACAAGGTGCTGGAAGTTGGAACCGGCTCCGGTTATCAAGCCGCCATCCTTGCCGAACTGGCCGGCGAGGTTTTCACGGTGGAAATCGTGGAGCCGCTTGCCCGCCGGGCGGAACAGACATTGGCCGACCTGGGATACAGAAACGTCCAGGTGCGTGCGGGGGACGGCTATAAGGGATGGCCCGAAGAAGCACTGTTCGACGCGATTATCGTGACAGCCGCACCGGATCACGTCCCGCAGCCCTTGCTCGACCAATTAGCTATCGGCGGTCGACTCATTCTTCCCGTCGGCACGTACTCGCAACTGCTGGAACTCCATCGCCGTACGGAGACCGGCTATGAACGGAAAACCCTCATGTCGGTCCGATTTGTTCCGTTGGTCCGTCCGGCGGAAAAACAGTAGGGGGCCGTGCGGATGGAAAGGATCAATGGCGATCCGTCGATGCTTGCTCGTCGTATCGGCTGGTTCACCGCCGCCTGCGTGTTGATCGGCAACGTCATCGGGAGCGGGATCTTTACCACCACGGGCTTTATGGCGCGGGATCTCGGTCATCCCGGCTTGATCCTTGCCGTTTGGCTGATGGGCGGATTGGTCGCCCTCGCAGGAGCCTTGGCCTATAGTGAATTGGGGACGGCGCTGCCGGTTGCAGGCGGAGAGTACGTCTATCTCACTCGGGCCTATGGACCGTTCGTCGGATTCTTGAGCGGATGGACGTCTTTCGCCGTCGGCTTTAGTGCGGCTATTGCGGCCGGAGCCATGAGCTTCGCCTCCTATGTTCTTGAGCTTGTTCCATTTGGGGACGAAGGAACAGAGAGCGCCCTGTCAATCATGGTGGCGCTCGCCCTCTTGTGGGCGATCACGGGATTTCACCTGCTCGGCGTAGGAGCAGGTGAAGTGCTCCAACGGACTCTCACCATATTGAACATAGGAGCGATCCTCTTTCTCGTTGTGGCGGGGTTGACGGTGGGAAAGGGTGACTGGGCCCATCTTGCGCTTCCCGATCCACGTACCACGCCGAGCATCGGACTGTGCGTCGTCTCGTTGATCTTTGCGCTCTATGCCTATTCGGGGTGGAATGCCGCGGTGTATTTGGCCGGCGAGGTGAGAGAGCCGGCTCGCACCCTTCCTCGCGCCCTCATCGGCGGCACCCTCTTTGTCATGCTGCTCTATCTCATGCTGAACGTGCTCTATTTCTATGCCTTGACGGTAGCGGAGTTGGCCGATCCACCGCTGTTGCCCGTCGCCAATAAAGTCGCCGTGGCGCTGCTGGGGGAAGATGCTGCCCGCCTGGTGACCACGATCCTCTGCCTGTCAATTGCCGGAGCTGTCAGTGCCATGGTGTGGGCGGGCCCTCGCGTGTATTATGCGATGGCGAAAGACGGGTTGCTTCCCACCTACTTTTGCCAACTCTCCGGCAGTCGAGGCACACCGACTCATGCCGTTCTTTTCCAGAGCCTGTGGGCTTCCGTCTTGATTCTCTCAGGAAGCTTCGAGCGGCTGGTGATCTATAGCGGCACCGTGCTGACTATCTTCAGCGCCCTGGCGGTCGGATCGGTCTTCGTGCTTCGGCGCCGGGAGCCCGACCTTCCCCGCCCCTATCGCACGCCGCTTTATCCGGTCGTTCCGGTCTTTTTCCTTGCTGCGTCGGCCGTGATCGTCTGGAATGTCCTGTATGAACGGCCGATGGAAGGGGCGATGGGAATTGCAACCGTGTTGGCGGGGGCACCTCTCTACTTTGTGTGGGGAAGGCGCGGAAGATAAAAGGGTGGGTCTGCTTCGACCAAACGAAGAAATTGGCAACAGAGCAAAATAGCACCGGCGAACTGACGGCTCCCACGCCACACCACTCGATGTTTCAGAGGAACTGAACTGTTGATGACATCGGCCGTCGGTGGAGTCGTTGGTGAATCCGCTTGAACAGAAATGTCAGCAGATTTCCGATTGCAAACCAATGGAGCCCCCCACATGTCACCGTCAGAACGAACGCTCTCAGGTTGACTCCTTGGTGGCCGTAGTACCACACGTTGGTCCATGCGTCGGCGAGCGGTGAGAGAAGGCCGATCTTGCCTTCAATCTCAAAGGCCCAGGGAAGGGTCGGGGCATCGACGATGAGGAAAAGAAAATAGGCAAACACCGCCTGACTCTCGGTATTGATGTGACAGTAGAGAAACGTCAGGAACGAGGCAAACGAATGAATTATGAAGAGAGTCGTACCGAGAGCCAGACGGTCTTTCATCTCATCCGGCTTGTTGGCATGACGAGGCATTGTTACCCCTTGATGCACACCAGGGGTTCAAGCCGCGCGACTTTCTTGGCCAGACCGGCTTCGTCAGCCGCATCGACCACTTCGCTCACGTCTTTGTAGGCCCCCGGCGCTTCTTCGGCGACGCCCCTCATCGAGGGGCTACGGATCACAATACCCCGGCTCGCCAGTTCCTTGATCACCTCCCGGCCCTGCCACCGTCTGGTGGCGTGATGGCGACTCATGCTTCGACCTGCCCCATGGCAGGCGGAGCCATAGGCCAGGGCCATGCCCTTGGTGGTGCCAACAAGCACATAAGAAGCCGTCCCCATCGTGCCCCCAATGAGAACCGGCTGGCCCACGGCTCGAAGCGAAGGAGGAAGGTCGGGATGGCCAGGACCAAAGGCCCGCGTGGCACCCTTCCGATGGACGAAGAGGCGGGCGGGCTTCCCATCGATCTCATGGGTCTCGACTTTACAGGTATTGTGCGAGACGTCGTAGAGCAAGGTGAGAGAGGCCTGCGGGAGCAGTTTCTCAAACACCTCCCTGACCAAATGAGTGATGATCTGCCGATTGGCGAGCGCACAGTTGATCGCCGCGCGCATGGCGCCGAGATATTCCTGCCCCTCCTCCGAATTGATCGGCGCACAGGCCAGCTCTCGATCGGGCAACGCAATTTGATGGCGCGAGGCGCTGACAGCCATGCGCTTTAAGAACTCGGTGCCGATTTGATGGCCCAGACCGCGCGAGCCACAGTGGATGCTCACGACTACGTCCCCTTCGCGGAGGCCAAAGGCCGCGCCGATCGATTCATCAAAGATCTTGGCGACCCGTTGCACCTCCAGATAATGATTCCCGGAGCCGAGTGTCCCCATCTCGTCCTGTTGCCGTTTTTTGGCCTGGTCAGACACACAGGAGGGCTCAGCCCCGCCCATGCACCCTCCTTCTTCGATCAAGGCTAGGTCCTCGCGCAGGCCATAGCCTTTGGATATGGCCCATTTGGCTCCACCGGATAACATGGCATCCATCTCGTCTCGATTGAGTCGCAATCGACCAGTGCTGCCGACTCCGGCAGGAACGTGATGAAACAGGGCATCGGCCAGTTGTTCTTTGATTGGCTGAACTTCTTCGGTGGTCAATCCGGTTCGAAGCAAACGCACGCCGCAAGAGATGTCAAAACCCACGCCACCGGCGGAGATGACACCGCCCTTGTCGGGGTTGAACGCCGCGACGCCTCCAATCGGAAACCCATAGCCCCAGTGGGCGTCAGGCATCGCATAGGACGCCCGGACAATGCCAGGCAACGTCGCCACGTTGACGACCTGTTCGTAGACCTTGTCGTCCATGTCGCGAATCAAAGATTCCGTGGCATAGAGCACCCCCGGCACCCTCATCGTGCCCTGGGGTTCGATCATCCATTCGTTCTCGCCGTGCCGTGTCAATCGTTGAAGATCCATGGCTTGCCTCACGTTCTTCCTTAGATATCTAGACATCGACCACACATTGTGCTGTCCAGCAGCCCGGTGGTTCCTCCTTGACGGACAAGGCAGTGTAAGTGGCCCCTTTTACTTCCACCGCCGGCTGATGGCGGGCCACATCGACCGGCTCTCCCCATGCGGTGGCCTGAAGACGATGGTCGTAAATCTGGACGGCAAAACGGCCGAACAGCATGTTCCTTGTCGCCATTTCATACACCAGGGCATTCAGCCAATCGACCAGCAACAACTCGTCGTCAGGGGCGTCGCAGGTGATGGAGACGGCTTTCACTGGTCTGACCGATTCCGGGTTCGTGATGGCGCCGGTCAAGGCGAGCGCCGCCTGCTCAAAGGCCGCTTCTTTCGTTGGCCCGATCCCCTTCACTCCCATATCGGCCTGATGGGGAAAGTGTTCCCACCGTCCTTGGGGAGTCTCGGTCTGAGAAACGTGCGTGGTCGGGTGGTTCACGGAACAAGACGCCTCTCTTGATCGCTGGTCATTCTGGCCCGAGAATCTCTTGAGGTACAAGGGGCAGACTTCAAGGACTCTCGTTGTCGGGGAAACCGGTGGTCATCCGAACAGTGAGCCACGTGACCCCCTTGATTCAAGGGCCGGGCCACACTATTTGTCTCCGAGACCAAGAGAGAAAGGGCGAGGTTCTTAAAGAGGGATTCTGAATGAGGGACCTTTCACATGATGACCCGGTTCAAAGCTGTGCCATTTAGCAACAGAAATGAGAAAAGATGGTGAGGCGGATTGCTTCAACCTCGAAAGAACAAAATCGGTGCTTCTTGAGGGATGGCGGAGCGCTCTCTTTTGTTTCAACATGTTCTGTGATCAAGCCTTGAAAAGTCGTATGGCGCTGTTTTTGCCAAGAGGTTCCACTCACAAGGAAGGAGGTCGATGATGCGAAAGGACACAACGACATTCAGTTATGGAGGAATCGGAGGGAGAACGCTATCGGCACTGTTTCTCGGTGGGATCCTGGCCGTGAGTCTGGCGGCAGCCGTGCCGATAATGAGTCATGCCGGCGAGGTCATTCAGCGAACAGTGCGGGGGACGGTGGTTGCGACGAACGTCGAGGCGAATCCTCAGATTATTGTGGTGAAGGTGTTGCTGCCCAGCAAAGAGGAAATGATCGTGGGCGCCCGCGTGTCCGCCGACACGAAGATTACCAAAGGCAAGCAGGCGGCCCAATTGGCGGACCTGAAGGCCGGCCAGACGGCCGAGGTGACCTATCTCAAGACATCCGAGGGGTTGCTGGCTCAGTCGATTCGCGCTCACTGATAACCACCACTGATGAACAGAGGAGCCGCTATGACGACACAAGTGACAGGTCGGTTGTTCCTGGGGATGTTGGCATTGACGGTCATGGCTGGATGCACGGGGAAGAGGGTGACGACGGCGGTGGAGGGGCAGGCGATTCCGTCCGCTCCGTCTCCGACGGCTTCCGCCGAGCGAGAGACAAGGCAACCATCGGTGGGCGGACCACCGGCCGCGGTGCCTTCAACCGAAGAGAGGCGTATCGCCCAAGAGCCGATCGCGACCGCGCCTCCTTCGGAACCTGCTCCTGCGCCGTTCCAATCACAGGTGGAGTTGGCGGACATTTATTTCGACTACGATCAACACATCATTCGAGGCGACGCGCAATCGGTGTTGGAAACCAACGCCGCATGGTTCAAGGCAGGGCCGGATCGCACGGTGTTGATTGAGGGGCATTGCGATGAACGAGGCACCAGCGCGTACAATCTCGTCCTCGGAGAGCGGCGCGCAGCTGCCGCCAAACGATATTTGCAGGACTTGGGCGTGGCGCCGTCTCGAATCAAAATCGCCAGTTATGGGAAGGAACGGCCTTTTTGCACGGAGCACAGTGAGGCCTGTTGGCAGTCCAATCGGCGGGCGCATTTCAGACTGCAATGAGAAACGGATGAACCGGGAGGGTATCGTGAAACAGACCTGGGTGTCATGGATTGGAGGAGTGGGTCTTGCAACCATCGTCGGATGCGCCGGGACGGGCGAGGTGATTCCCATTCATCTGCGCGGAGTGGCTCCGACGACCGAAAAGGCGGCCGTTCAGCCTCAGCCGGTACGGGTCGCCATCGGACCGTTTGAAGACGGCCGCCAGCACCAGACCAACTTGGGAGTGCGGACCCATCTCTGGGGAGGAGTCAGTTATTTCGACGTTCCCGGGAGCAAGCTCACGGAGGCGGTGGCGCAGGCCTTGAAGGAACACCTGGTGGCCAAGGGTTGGCAGGTGGTCTCCACCGAAGGCGGCGATCAAAAAGGTGGCAAAACGGAGGCGGACGTGATCCTGACCGGAAGGGTTGAGGACTGCGCCGTCCATGCCAAGAGCGGGTTCGGGTTCACCGAGATCACGGCGCGAGCCAAGGTGACGATCCTGGCCACAAACGTGGCCGACGGCAGCGTGGTGCGAATGGTACTGAACGGGAGAGGCGCCGAGGACGTCTTCTGGTTCGATCCCGAAGACGTGGAAGCCGTCATCAACGAGGTCTTGGCCGACAGTTTCAGCCGGTTGACCCAGGATACGATGGTCGATCAACGAAGGCTGCGACTCAAAGCGTCGTCAACAGTGTCATAAGTGACAGGCCACATTTCATCCCAGAGCCGTCTCCATGTTCAGACCCAGGTGGAGTACCCTCCAGGCGCTGGTTCAGTACCTGTCGAGCCATGGAGAGCGAACGGCGATCGTCGCCTTCCACAAACAGGAGGTCGAGACCAGGTCGTTTGCGGAATTGTCGGACGATGTGAGGCGGTTGGCCTCTGGCTTCAGGCTGATGGGCCTGCAACCAGGCGAGCCGGTGGTGCTCTATGCGCCCAACCGGCCCGAATGGATCATCGCCTGTCTGGCGCTGCTCTCCACCGGTGCCGTGCCGGTCCCGGTCGATTCTCAATCAGCCGGTCAGGAGCTTGCCCACATCATCCGCGACAGTGACGCGCGCCGGCTGGTGACCGTTCGATCATTGGTTGAACGGCTGGTGAATCTCGGCCTCGACGAAGGGCGCTCCCTGATTCTGTTGGATGTCGATGAGCATGATCCGCGAAGTTGGCGGCGGTTGCTTGGCTCTCCGATCGAGGCGGGCTGTGTCGTCAATCCCGAAGATCGCGCGCTCTTGTTTTATACGTCGGGGTCGAGCGGACGGCCCAAAGGCGTGCCCCTGACCCACACCAATTTAATCTCCAATCTCCATGCGCTGATCGACGTGCTCGTCTATCAGCCGGATGAACGGGTGCTCCTCCCGTTGCCGTTGCATCACGTCTATCCGTTCATGGTGGGGTTTCTCGCGCCCTGCGCACTTGGATTGCCCATCATTCTTCCCCATTCCTTGACCGGTCCCCAGATGCTTCGGGCGTTGCGGGAGGGGCGCGTCACGGCGATCATCGGCGTCCCGCGGCTCTATTCCGCTCTCTACATCGCGATCGAAGAGCGGCTCCGGCGCAAGGGACGGGCGGTTGCAACGCTTGTCCACGAACTCCTCGCGCTCTCCACCCTGTTGGCCAGGCGGTATGGCCTGTGTCTTGGTGAGTGGTTGTTCGTGCCAATCAGAAGACAGATGGGGCCGCACTTGCGAACATTAGTGCATGGAGGGGCGGCGATGCCGTCGGATCTTGCTTGGCGATTGACCGGCCTCGGCTGGCAGGTGGCAGGAGGCTACGGGCTGACGGAGACCTCTCCGATCCTCACCTTGACCCTGCCGGGCAGTCGCGTGATCGACACGGCCGGCAAACCGCTTCCCAATGTTCACCTCCGCATCGCGGAGGCCGACACGGAAACCGGCCAAGGAGAAATCCAAGCCAAAGGCCCCAATGTGTTTGCCGGCTATTGGCAACTGCCGGAGAAGACAGCGGAGGTCTTCACGCAAGACGGTTGGTTCCGGACAGGAGACTTGGGGTACCTCGACCGGGAGGGCTATCTCCACATCGTGGGCCGGGCCTCGTCCCGCATCACGTTGCCGGGAGGGGAAAAGATCTGGCCTGAGCGGATTGAACAGGTCCTGGACGAGGCTCCTTCCGTGCGAGAATCAGCGGTCTTGGTCCGCGACGGTCGGCTGGTGGGCATCGTCGTGCCGCGCGTCACGTCCTTTCATGAAGAAGAGCGCGATGGTTTGATCCGGACCATTCGTGCCGAGTTGGATGAGCGGTTGCGCCAGGTACCATCCTATTGCCGTCTCACGGAATTCGTCATCAAGCTTGATCCATTGCCCCGAACCAGGCTGGGCAAGCTTCAACGGCATAAACTGGCGGATCTGTTTGAGGCGGGAAAACAGGAGGGGACGCGGCCCCATGTCGAGACCGGGCCCATCGCGATTGAGTCGATGGCGCCGGAGGACCGGCAACTGCTTGAGGACCAGGTCGCGCTGGCCGTCTGGAAGTGGCTGGCCGCACGGTTTCCCACCGTGCGATTGACTCCCGACACACACATGACGCTCGATCTCGGCCTGGACTCGCTGGCCTGGCTGGCGTTGACGTTGGAACTGCGGGACAAGCTCGGTGTCGATCTTCATGAAGAAGCCATCGCCCGCATCGGCACGGTGCGGGACCTGTTGCGCGAAGCTGTGGAGGCGGATCAGGTGAAAGGCGGAACTCTCGATCCGGTCCTGCAACTCAAACGGCCCGAATCCTTGTTGGATCAGCGGCAGCGGCGATGGCTGGAAGAACGAGGATGGGTGCTGCGAGGGCTGGGCACGGTCGTCTTTCGTGTGATCCGCCGGCTGATGCGGACAGTGTTTTGGCTCGAAGTGAAGGGACGCGAGCGGATCGGACAAATGGAAGGCCCCTGCATCGTGATCTCCAACCATGCCAGCGTGCTCGATCCCTTGGCGATCATCGCGGCTCTTCCCGATGGGGTCTTGCACCGGACCTATTGGGGAGGGTGGACCGGCATTATGTTCAAGAATCCCCTCATGCGGTTGATCAGCCGCGCGGTTCAGGTGCTGCCCATTGATCAAAGCGGCAGGCCCTTGGCCGATGCCGCCCTGGGCGCGGCGGCCCTTGCGCGCGGCTATAACCTCGTCTGGTTTCCGGAGGGGGGACGATCGCGAGACGGAATGCTCCAGCCCTTTCAGTCAGGAATCGGGTTGTTGGCGGCGGCCTATCCCGTTCGCATTGTGCCGGTCTGGATTCAGGGGACCTTTGAGGCTCTCCCGACCGGTGCTCGGTGGCCGTGCCGACGGCCTGTCACGATCCTCTTCGGCGAACCGATCGACCCCGCTCTCCTGGACATCCCTGAGAGAGGAGCCGATCGGTATCGACTGGTCGCCGCGACGCTCCATGAGCGTGTCGCGTTGTTAGGGCGGGAAACCGCTCCTTCTTAGAAAAGTTACGGCAATCTACCGTTCTTTGGGCGAGCGGATTTTTTGGGGCTTTTCTTCCTCCACGTCAATGACGGCCCCGCTTTCCGCATCAATGTGAACCTCCACGATTTTGCGTTCGGGCGTCACGACTTCGACTTCCCACACCAGCTTCTTGTGCTTGCGTTCCAGTTCGGCTTCGATGACCTTGCCCGATACCTTCTCCGAGGCGGTTTGGATGGCTTGTTCGATCGACACCGCGGCCCTCTGCGCCATCTCGACCTTGTCTTTCTTGCCCTTGTCGCCCGCGGAGGCCGACTCGCCGGCGATCAGGACGCCGGTTGCAAGCAAGATCGTCAGCATCACTAGCATCACTGATCTCAATGAAAGTCGTCGCATCGCTCCCTCCTTTTTTAGAAATGTCGATGGATCGAGAGATTTGACCCAGCGTATCGTGGGCCCCATCGCCAGGACTTCATGCCGAGACACATGCTCTTTTGCATGTTGGGTGCCATTGCGCTTCGCTCACAATGTGGACGGGCAAACGCAAACATTCGCAAACTGAGTTCGTTCCGACCGACTTTCCCACCGATCATGCGCTGGTCGCAGTTTCCGGCCTTGATGGTCGGCTGAGGATTTTTTCGGCAATGATCCGAGAATTTCTGTGGCCGAATGCCGCAAGATCTGATTCATCGCCGATCTTGCCGCATGCTCAAACAATGGAGAGCGCGTCACCGGTGGCTGTTTTTCCTTGGCAGGCTCCCTACCCATTCGTGCCATAATACCGGCCGTTTCAACGCGAGAGCATTGTATGGCCAAAACCCGACCCATCTCTCCCCGCCCGCTTCCCTCACGAGTGATGATCACGGAGACATCGGACTGCCTCCGTCTGGTGATTCCCTACAGCCGAAGCTGGTTCGTGATTGGGTTTTTGGGGTTTTGGCTCTGTGCCTGGGCGGTGGCCGAGGTCCTCATCCCTCTCCACTTCCTAGAAGGAGAGGCGCCGTCCGGCGGATGGTCGCTGATGGTCGTCTGGTTCGTGGTGTGGACGGTGGCCGGTGTCTTGGCCGTCTACGCTTGGTTGTGGCAGGTGATGGGAAAAGAGGTCGTAACCGTGCAAAGCGGGAGCCTCACTCTTCGCCGTGATGTCGGAGGATTCGGTTTTGACAAGGTGTACGGTCTGGACCAGGTGCGCGAACTGCGGGCCGAGCCGGCCCTCTTTGATCCCATGGATTTGTCGATGGCTCTGCAATTATGGGGCATCGGCGGCGGAGCCATTGCCTTCGACTATGAGGGGAAAACCCGTCGATTTGGCATTGGTCTCGATGAAGCAGAGGCCAAACAGGCCGTGACGGCGATCAAGAAATGGTGGCGAGCGGCGGATTGATCTCACGGTCCGGCCTCAGAATGAATGATTGTTAAGCTCTTCTTGCCTCGGCCTTCCAAAAAAATATGGTCTTGCCTTTGCAGCTCCTCCCCATCTAACAGGGAAAATCAGTCCGTTCTGTCGCATAATGCGACAGAACGGCTGTCGTGCCGTTGCAGTTTGGGACAACAAAGGGAGTCTCTACCAGAGAGAAATGGTCCTGTAGCAGACGGAGAAGGTGATGACCGAAGAATGGGGCGCGATCCTGGTCGTCGATGACGATGCCGACATGCGGGAATTGGCCCAGGACATGTTGAAGGACCGGGGGCATCAGGTGTCCGTGGCTGGAAGCGGCGAAGAAGCCCTGAAGCTCCTGGCGGAAGAAGATTATGCCGTGGTGCTGACGGATCTCCGGATGAAAGGCATGCAGGGGCTCGAACTGCTCAATCAAATCAAACGAGAGTACCCGGAAGTCAACGTGGTGCTCATGACCGCGTTCGGCTCGGTGGATACCGCCGTCGAAGCCATGAAGCACGGCGCGAGCGACTATCTCACCAAACCGGTTAAGAAAGATGAGCTGATTCGGGTCGTCGAGCGGGTGATCAGAGAAGCGGCGCTCCGGAGAGAAGTGGACCGGCTCCGCAAGGAAGTGCGCAAGGAATACAGTTTTCACCAGATTTTGGGCAAGAGCAAAGCGATTCAGGCGGTGTTTGATTTGATTCGCCGGGTGGCCGACAGTCCGACCAACGTGTTGATCACGGGGGAAAGCGGCACGGGCAAGGAACTGGTCGCCAAGGCGATTCATTACAACAGCAGCCGCAAGGAGGCTCCGTTCGTCCCCGTCAACTGCGCCGCGATTCCGGAGCAACTGTTGGAGAGCGAGTTGTTCGGGCACATGCGGGGGGCGTTTACCGATGCCAAGGTGGACAAACGGGGGTTGTTCGAGGAAGCGCAGAAAGGGACGTTGTTTCTCGACGAGATCAGCGAGCTGCCGCTCATGTTGCAGGCCAAACTGCTGCGGGCGATCCAGGAAAAAGAAATCCGGCGGGTCGGCGCCACCAAGCCGATCGCGGTGGACGTGCGGATCATCGCGGCGACCAATCTTAATTTGGCCGACGAAGTGAAGAACAAGCGGTTCCGCGAAGACCTCTACTATCGGCTCAACGTCATTGAATTAAAACTGCCTCCTCTGCGCGAACGGCGGGAGGACATTCCGCTGCTGGTCGATGCGTTTCTGAAGAAGTGCGCCGAGACGGGAGGAAAACTGGTCAAAGGGATCAGCGAAGCGGCTTTGGCGATGTTGATCGACTATGCCTGGCCGGGCAACGTGCGCGAGCTCGAAAACGTGATCGAACGGGCCGTTACGTTGAGCCGCGGAGACAAGGTGTCTCCGGATGATTTGCCTCCGGCGGTGCAAGGGGCGCGCGGCGACCGCCGGGTGCTGGACGAGGCGGCGGAGAAGAGCCTGCCTTTGCACGAGGTCGAAAAGGAATACATTAAAAAGATTCTTGAAAAGACCGGCGGCAACAAGTATCAGGCCGCACACGTTCTGGGCATCGATCGCAAGACCCTCTATCGCAAACTTGCCGAAATCGAAGGGAAACCTCAGTCGGAAGACTAGAGACCGCCTCTGACCATCTAGAGGAGCGGGACCGCCTGCTCCGAATCAGGCCGGGATGGATCGGATGAAGGAGATGGGTCGTCGAATCATGCGCGTGGCACCGATGATGATCGCGACCGTCACGATCGTCGTCTTGCTGATCGACGCGCTGGCGCCGCTCGAAATGGCGGCCTCGATGCTCTATGTCCTTCCGTTGCTGTTGACGTTTGTTTCGCCCCGCCGGTCTCTCCCGCTCGCCTATGCCGCCTTGGCGACGGCGCTTGTGTGGGTCGTCTTTCTACTCAAGCCGGGGTCGGAGTCGGCTTCCTATGCGTTGTTCAACCGAGCGTTGGGTACGGTGGTCATCTGGATGATCGCGACGGGACTGGTCCGTTACAGGCGTGCGCAAGACGAACTCAAGTCCGAGCGAGTCGAACGGGCCCATGCCGAAGGGCTGATGATCGAGGCGCAGGAGGCCCGCTCCCACGCGAACGAGGCGGCGCTGGGGGCCGCCGCCGGGCTACGAATGGCGGAGGAAAAACTGCTGGCCAGTCAACTGAGGCTGGACAGCATCATCCACTCCGCCATGGACGCCATCATCACCACGGATCACGAGCAGAAGATCGTGTTGTTCAACCGGGCGGCCGAGCAAATGTTCGGGTGTTCCGCGGAAGAGGCCGTCGGGAATTCCCTTGATCGTTTCCTGCCGGCCCGGTTCCGCGAAGCGCATCGACAGCAAGTGCGGGCGTTCGGGCAATCCAACGTGACGAGCCGAAAAATGGGCAAGCTGGGGACGGTGATGGGACTCCGCTCCAACGGCGAAGAGTTCCCCATCGAGGCGGCCATTTCGCACGTCTCCGTCGAGGGCAAGCGCTACTACACCGTCATTCTCCGCGACATCACCGAGCACCAACGGGTGGTGGAAGAACTGCGGAGACAGCACGCGTTCATCGAGGCGGTCTTGGAAACCGCGGGGGCGTTGGTCGTCGTGTTGGATCGAGAAGGCAGGATCCTCCGCTTCAATCGCGCCTGCGAACAGGCGACCGGCTACAGTTCGGAAGAAGTCATCGGGAAAACGGTTTGGGGTTTTCTTCTGGCGCCCGAGGACGTCGAGCCGGTCAAAGCGGTGTTCGATCGCCTTGTGGCGGGAGAGCTGCGCAACGAACATGAGCACGACTGGGTGAGCAAGGACGGAAAGAGGCGGCGCATCGCATGGGCGAACACGGTGATCATCGATTCGTCGGGGCACGCGGACTATGTCGTGGCGGCCGGAATCGACGTGACGGAGCTTAAACAGGTTCAGGAACAGCTCCGGAGGACCGAGCGGATCGCGGAGCTCGGGACGCTCGCCTCCGGCATGGCGCACGAGATCGGCACGCCCATGAACGTGATTTTGGGCCGCGCCGAGTATTTGATGGATCGCGTGAATGACGAGTCGATCAAGAAGAGCCTCAAGACGATCGTTGCTCAGGTTGAACGCATTACCAGGGTCATGAATCAATTGCTTGCGTTCGCCAGACGAAAACCTCCCGAGCGACGACCGCTCCACCTGAAGGACGTCATCGAAGACGGCATCGAGCTGTTTCGAGAACGGCTTGATCGGAACCATGTGACGGTGGAATTGAGGATGGACGATCGATGCCCCGGCGTGATGGCCGACGCGGATCAAATGAGCCAGGTGTTCATCAATTTGGTGGCGAACGCGATCCATGCGATGCCACAGGGCGGAACCTTGCGCGTCGGCTTAACGCAAGACCAGAACACGGTGAAGCTCACGGTGGCCGATACGGGTCACGGGATTCCGCAAGAGATGCTGCCGAAGGTGTTCGAGCCGTTCTTCACGACGAAAGAATTCGGCAAGGGGACCGGGCTTGGGCTGACCGTCGTCAAGGGGATCATCGACGAACATCAGGGTGCGATTACCGTCGAAAGCGAGGAGGGAAAAGGCACGACGTTTACGGTTTCATTGCCGAAAAGCCTCTGACGGCAAGCCTGGAAGAGCCGCCAGGCCGTTCTGTGCCGGCCGCCAGCTCGCAGGATGCCGTGAAGGATGGAGGCTGGTAATGGAGTTTCAGCCTCAGCCAATGGGGATGCCATTCCAAGGATTCATCCCCCGGAAGGTATAGAGAGAGGCAGTCGAGAAAGCTGGACCGCCAATCTCTGCAAGCCGCCATCCGTTCCGCCACCCCTTGACATTCCATTTGCCGGAAGACAGCGATAACATCCGCTCAGAGAGAGAATGTGGAGAGGTGAGGGCAGCCGAGATAGCTGACCAAATCTACTCAAGAGGGGGCAGATGCCATGCCGACCGACTCCTTGCTTGGTTGACATGCAGATCCATACCTATATATTTCCTATACCACCATGGATTTTGAGTTTGATGCTTCGAAGAGCCGGGCCAACTTCGAAAAGCACGGAATCGATTTCGTGGAGGCGCAACTTCTGTGGGAAGACGAGGACCGGCTCGAAATCCCGGCGCGAACCGAAGACGAACCCAGATATGTTGTCATTGCGGCTCTCGGGCAGAAGTTGTGGTCGGCCTTTTTACTTATCGGAAGGGACGCATTCGGTTGATTTCAGTCCGAAGAGCCAGAAAAGAAGAGAGGAAACTGTACTATGAAAGCCAAGGATCTCGATAAGATGTTTGATGACAGGAAGGATATTACACCTCACCTTGCCCTCTCGAAAGCCCGACGCCCAGGACATGAACAGAGACGTGTGAATGTCGATTTCCCCAGTTGGATGATCGAATCACTGGATGCCCAGGCGAGCCGCCTTGGAGTGACGAGACAATCGGTTATTAAGCTTTGGATTGCCGAGCGGTTGAAAGAAGAAACAAGGAAAGCAAGCTAACCATCCCACTGAAGCAGACCACGACGAACGCCGGGGCGCTCGGTTTCGTTGTTAGACCGACGCTGTGGGTCGGAAAGGCCTCGACGCTCTCTATCGATCTCAGTTCCCGCCTCAAACAACATGGAAGTGCCACCTCCAAGGGGCCGTCCCGTAGAAGGCGGTGAAGCAGGTGGTCAAGAAAACCGGGGTCGCCAAGCCGGCAAGCCGCCACCAAGCCGCCACCAAGCCGCCACGCACGGCCGCACATTTCTTTGCCACCCACCTGCCGGAGGACGGCTACGATGCTCGGACAGTGCAAGAACTCTTGGGGCACACCGATGAGCAAACGACCATAATCGACGCCCACATGTTGAATTGAGGTGGGGGGTGTCCGCAGTCCAGCCGATGTGCGGATCAAGGGGTAAGCCCGTTGCAGCTATAACGGCACGATGCCGATCTGTATAGCACGCCGACGCGGCGCGGTGGACAAGGTTGACAAGTGATGGAACACGCGCAAGAATCGCATCACGGTATGCAATCTGCCCGGGCGTGCTTGCCGGTCAGTATACTCAATAGTTAGGCGACAAGGGAGACGCATGTGGTTAGCTGGGTAATACAGGAACAATTAGCTCGAAGCAGTCGCCCTGGTTACGCCGGCGAGCGTGGCGCTATGGTTGCGCGGGCGGATGTCGACCGTTGGTTGGAGGAAGGGGGCAGTATCGGTGTCAAGTCGATCATCTGCCTTCTCGCCGAGGACCGGCTCGTACTCTACTCGTTGCTTCCATCAGGTCTGGTGGCCTACTGCCAACAGGCTGGTTTCTCGGTCGCTCACATTCCTGCTCGCGATCATCAATCGCCGCCGCTCACTGCGCGTCATCTCGAGCAAATCTGGAATGCATACCAGTCTCTAGTCTCTACCGAAACCGGTGCTCGTCCATTGCAGTGCGGGAATCGACCGCGCCGGGTGTGCGATCCCACACATCACCGAGCGCGTTGATGGTGTCGCCTAACCAGTCGTTGGAGCGGACCCACCAGACAGTCATCAGATGTGCACGCGCAGATTTGCCGCCTGTCCGGGGGCTGCTCAACTTCGTTGTTAGCCAGCACGTCATGAACCTTGTGATTTGGGATGGGTAAGGTTTACACAATAGGAGTCTATACTATATGACCACTATCACTATTGCCTTATCGGATGACCGCTTACAAAAACTTCAGCAGATAGCCACGCTTCTCCAAGTTGCTCCTGAAGAGTTAGTGCGCATCAGTGTTGAAGAGTTACTTTCCCGTCCCGAAGAAGAATTCCGAAAAGCGCTGGAGCATGTGCTCCAAAAGAATGCCGAACTCTATCAACGGTTGGCTTGATGCGCCACCTGACTCTGCGTGAGATACTGGAAATTTATCAGCACGTGATGCAACAGTCGGGTGGCTTGGTAGGCATCCGCGATTTGGGCGCCTTGGAGTCAGCCGTAGCACAGCCGCGCATGACTTTTGACGGCGCAGAGCTTTATCCAACAGTTGTGGAGAAAGCGGCATCCCTCGGTTTCTCGCTCATCCAAAATCATCCCTTTGTGGATGGCAACAAACGGACAGCGCATGCGGCAATGGAGACGTTTCTTGTTTTGAACGGATAGGAGATTCGAGCAACAGTGGATGATCAGGAGAGCGTGATTCTTCAGGTAGCGTCAGGCAGAATGACCCGTGATAAGTTCGCACACTGGCTGAGCGTTCACGCTAAACCAAGGAGTTAATCAAAAGTTGGGCGCTGACCAACCAGTTATTTGCCCATGCCAGTTACCGACATTTTTGGCCCCTTGGCCAATCCCATAAGGCGGCGAATCCTCGAACTATTATGCTGCTCCTCTCTAAGACGAAGGCCGTGTGAACTGAGTAGCCAGTGGCGGATCCACCAGGGAGGGGTCAGCCATGACGCGACGGAAGTGGGACGCCAAGACCAACGCCGCCATCGTGCGTGAGGGCCTGAGGGGCAAGCCGGTGGCAACGATGTGTCAGGACTATCAGATCAGCCAAGCCCAGTAGTCCCAGTGGCGTGACCAATTGCTGGCCAACGCTCCGAAGACGTTTGAGGTTGCCCAGCAGACGGAACGCGAAGCGCGCCTGCAGCGGGAGAATGCTCGGCGGATGAAACTGGTCGGTGAACTGACGCGGGAGCTCAAAAAAACGACGAGGAGTTGTGGCCATGAGCCGGTGCACCGCAGTCGCCGTCGCGAAGGGGAACGAGTCCGTCGTACAGCGAATCCACCACCTGAAAGCCGAGCATCCGTTCTGGGGCTATCGGCGCATCTGGGCGCAGCTGCGGTTTGTGGACGGTCTGCCGATCAACAAGAAGCACCTGCTGCGGCTCATGCGGGCCCACCACGTGCGGGTCTCGCCTAATCCTCGGTTGAAGGCGCAACAGACGCCGATACGGAGCCAGCCCCGCCCCACGGTCCCGAATTAGTGGGGCATCTATATGACGAAGGTGCTGGTGGAGCCGGTCGGCTGGGGCTACCTCGTCCTGGTCCTTGATGGGTACACGAAGAAGAGTGTCGGCCACCATGGCCTGGCTGCACGCCAAGACCGTTCACTGGCTCCTGGCTTTGGAGCAGGCAGTGCAGCGCCAGTTCCCTCATGGAAGCCGGGACTACGGACTCCACCTCATGAGTGATAACGGCTGTCAGCCGAACGTCGGTGGCGTTCATGAAGACGTGCGCGACGATCGGGATCAGGCAGGCGCTCACGAGTTCCAACAACCCGAAAGGGAACGCTGACACCGAACGGCTCATGCGGACGCTGAAGGCAGAACGCCTCTGGCTCCGTGAGTGGACGAGTCCAGTGGAGCTGGAACGCGCCCTGGCAGCATGGACTACACCAGGTATTTGCATTCGGCTATCGGGTATCGGACGCCGTGTCAGGTCGAACAAGAACACCGAGCCAGCCACAGCACTCAGTTCGTGGCTGCTTGACAAATGGGGAGCACTACAGGAATCGGATTCTCTGTTTTCAGGCGGCCGGAGAGGCCATCATGTGGAGAGCATGTGAAGAGCAGGGACGATTTTTCAATTTGGCACTGTGGCATGACGCGCCAGCGGATCCCCTCAGGTTGTCGCCTTTGTCTCCAGCGATGGTCAGCCGGGTTGGTCTCTAGAGAAAACCGGCCGTAATTTTGAAGGTTTTTCTTCGCTCTCGGTCGGCATACCCCTTGCCAGACCTTCTTTTTAAGCGTACGAGAAACGGAAGGTAGGATTGCGGGGATGGCGACCGTGACAAGAGGAAGGGTGGCCGTCATGCTGATCGTCGAGGATGACCGGGAGATGCTCAGTCTGCTCTGTGACGAATTTTGGAGCTCCGACTATCAGTTGCGGCAGGCGAGGGACGGCGACGAAGCCTTTCGGATGGTGATGGAGTCTGTGCCGGATGTGATTCTCACCGACCTCCGCATGCCGGCCGGAGGGCCGGACTATATCAGTCGGTTGAGAACGATGGCTCCCCGGTGTCCCATCATCGTCATGACGGCGTTCGGTGACGCGCGGGCTGAGCAGGACGTGTTGAAGGCGGGTGCCGACGCTTATTTCAACAAACCGGTGCGGATCTCGGAGCTAAAAGCCTGCGTGCAACGGCTGCTGAATCGCCAAGGGTCATGATGTATCGCAAAAAGGCGTAGCAGACCGGCGGGATCTGAAAGAACAAGGTCGTCGGTTTGGACAAGAAACCATGAGTGGGGAGCAGCGAGTCTCGCGCCATCAAGCCAAGGAGGGGGATTCGGGGGGGCAAGAACACGCTCCGCCGTTTCGCGATCCTATCCTCTTGGCGCGGCTTGAGGCGATCACCCAACTCGCCGGCGGGTTGACCGACCGCGTGGCGGTCATGGACCGCCATTTCAATGTGGTGTACGCGAACGAGCCGGCGTGGTCGTCCGCGGCGGCCAAGAAACCGGAGAGCCAGCGGGCCAAGTGTTACGAAGCCTTCGCTCATCGATCCGATCCGTGCGGGACCTGTCCGGCGATCAAAGTGTTTGAGGCACCGGAGGTGCAGTCGGTCTCTTGTTCCATCGGAGGCGATGGAACGGTCTGCGGGATGCACCAAGCGTTTCCGCTCGTCACCGGCGAGGGTGACGTCGGTTCGATGTTGGTGCTGTTCAAGGATGAACGCGAACGGACGTCGAGCGGTCAGGTTTTCCCTGAGCAGGAGCGTGGGCCGGGGGCGCGGGACTCGCTGGGCGAATTGATCGGTCGGAGCCCGGCCATGCAGCGGCTCTTCGACATGGTGGCGCTTGTGGCGGAAAGCTCGGCGACGGTGCTGATCCAGGGTGAAAGTGGAACGGGCAAAGAACTGCTCGCGAGAACGATTCACGCATTGAGCCGGAGGAAAGACAAACCTTTCATCGTCGTGGATTGCGGTGCTCTGCCGGAAACGTTGCTCGAAAGCGAGT
Organism: Nitrospira sp.; assembly: GCA_024331125.1. GTDB lineage: Bacteria > Nitrospirota > Nitrospiria > Nitrospirales > Nitrospiraceae > Nitrospira_D. The sequence continues at coordinate 670,408 of JANDJI010000001.1, read as the reverse complement.
TGTTCGGCCACGTGAAGGGTGCCTTTACCGGCGCGGTGGCGAATAAACGAGGCTTGTTCGAAGAGGCCGATTCGGGGACGATTTTTCTCGATGAAATCGCCGATACCACACCGGTGTTTCAGGCCAAGTTGCTGCGCGTGCTGCAAGAGGGTGAGATCAGGCCCGTCGGCGGGACCAAGCCGATCAAGGTCGATGTGCGGGTCATTTCCGCGACGAATAAAGATCTCACGGATCTTGTCAAAGAAAAGGCGTTTCGACAGGATCTGTATTATCGTCTGGCGGTCTTGCCGCTCTATGTGCCTCCGCTCCGCGATCGACGAGAAGACATTCCCCTGTTGGCGGAACATTTCATCGCTCGATCCTGCAGGCGGCATCAACAGCCGGTCCGCACGTTGTCGGACCGGGCGAAGCAGGCATTGAGCAAAGCCGCATGGCCTGGAAACGTGAGAGAGCTGCAACACTATATTGAACGGGCCGTCGTGACGACCGCCGGATCGGCGATCGACTGCGACGATCTCATCGCCTCGGATGCCCCGGAGGAAGGGCAAGACCTGCGTTCGGCAACACGAGGAGTGGTGATCCAAACCGAGCGGGCCCGCATCGTCGACACGCTCAAGAAAACCGGCGGCAACCGAGCCAAGGCGGCCAAGTTGCTCAAGATCAGCCGAGCAAGTCTGTACAACAAGCTGCGCGCCTACGACATCGAATAACCTTCTTCTCTCTACGTCTGTCCCTTCCCGCCTCTCTTATCACGATGGGCCGTCCAACTGTCCGGACGGCCGAAGTGGTTGAATTGACGGGCTCGCCCTTGCGGCCTCTTCGGAACTGTCCATCCGATTAGATGGTGTGTGCGCGGGGGGCAGAGCTTTTCCGCTCTTGCTCATGCCTCATTTTCGCCGTGGGAGCGGAATGCCTGAAAAATCGAGAGGAAGCCAAGCAACGGTACAAAGGTTGCTCGGTGACCGGGTAGTCCCGGTGGCGCTGCAGTTCAGAGCCTTTCCGTGTAGCGATGCTGGACGGTAAATGATTTGGAGCGAAAGGAGAAGGGGCGTGTGATCGATGTGAGTGAGACGGTGATCGTCGCCAGCGGGACGTCAAGGGAGGGAGTCACAGGTGAGAGTGACTCCCTCTTTTTTCTCGAAACCATTCAACCTGTTGATGACTCTGGCCGGAGAGCGTTCATCAGCGTCACCAGGATCAGGAGGCCATGATGAAGGGAGGAAGACGTGCGCGGAGGGTTCATGCATGGGGAGTCGCACTGTGCCTTGCGCTGATTGCCGTCTCTGGCACAGAGGGGAACAGTTCGGCTGATGAAGGGGGCATAGCCGGTAACATGGTGGTGTTCAGGGGAGGGTACGTCCGTCTGGATAGTGGGCGGGGCAACGAATTATTTACCGATGTGAGAGGCGCCGGAGGGGTGAACGATAGTAGGAATGGATGGTATGTGGGGGCCTGGCTGGATCATATGCTGTCCAAGGATGCCTGGGGGCTGATGAATGACACGGCTGTGATTGGCGAAATCGGCCTGCAGTATAACCGTATTGTCTCGAAAGAAGTGCTGAATACGAGCAATCTTGGCCTTGTCGGTGGAAATCTTGGAGTGGTCCATACGATGCCCTCTCTCCAAGAATTGACGATGGTCACCATCACCGTCGCGCCGAAAATCAGGTTTATGCAGAGCAGCCGCTTGAGCCCGTGGGTCATTCCCGGCGGGCTTGATATCCATGTGTTCAGCCCCCCGTCCAATGGGGCTCAATACCTTGATGTCGGTGTCCAATTCGGGGCGGGGGTGGATTATAACGTGTGGAAAGCGTTTCGAATCGGACTCGAAGCAAGATACCACTTGGCGGCAAACATGACCAACAGTATCACGAACAACTACATGCAGGTCGGTCCGTACCTCGGGATTTCGTTTTAACATGGTCCCGTCAGGGAGCGAATCTGCGAATCCTGCTTTAGTAAGGAAGACAAGGGGAAAAAGGTATGCTTCGCGGAGGGTCACAAACGCAAACGTCAGGCCGCCAATCAAACCAACACGGGGAATAATTGCTGGACCGCGGGGTTCCTACGTGGGGCTGGGTTTCTAGCCGGCGCCCTGCGTGGTGAGCCCCGGACGGGAAACGAAGGGCAAAGGGATGAAGAAAAAGGGATAGCGATGCCGCGAACGGAGACCGCGCCTGAGATTGAAGAGCACCTTCGCGCAGCAACCGAAGCAGCCGATCCGTCATTTCTTCATCGGCTGTACGAGGAGCAGAATGAGTTTGTCCGCCTTGAACGGTTCGTGCCGCCGCCGGTGGTCGAACGGTGTGTGCGAGAAGTCGAACGGCTGGAGAGCGACATTCATCGGAACTATGTCCCCGGCCATAAACAGGGCGGGAGCGTGAGTTATTACATGATCCGGCAGAAGGCGCCTGGCATCCTCGCCCTCTATCGTTCGGAAGCGCTTCGGTCGTTCTTGAATCGATTGATCGGAGGAGAACGGATCGAGTGGTGTCCGGAGGATGATCCGCATTCCTGCGCCTTGTATTACTACACGAAACCGGGCGACCATATCGGTTTTCACTACGACACCTCTTATTACAAAGGCGCCCGCTATACGGTGTTGATTGGATTGGTGGAACAGTCCGAACACTGCCGGTTGGTGGCCCGCGTGCGCAAGGGGACGGCTCCGCCGGAGATCAGCGAAACACGCATTGCCATGGAGCCGGGAACGATGGTGATCTTCAACGGCGACAAGCTCTGGCACGCGGTGACGCCGTTGGGGGCCCATGAGCGGCGGGTCGTCCTCACGTTGCAGTACGTCACCGACCGACGGATGGGACCGTTGAACAAGCTGTTTTCGAACATGAAGGATGCGTTTGCCTACTTCGGTCCCGCCGTATTCATGCCGCGAGCCAAATCGAGGTGAGCCATGCGTCTATCTGTGGCAATTTCCGAAGCGCGGGTGGTCCGTGCGCCGGCGCTGCTGCAGTGGATGAGGACGGCGGCTGCCTATTGGGTGGAGAGCGATGAGGAAGGGGCACTGTACGTGGCGGTCTTTAATGATTTCCCCAAGTCGGTCGAGGCCGTCGCCGGGCTGCTGTCGGAGGCGGATGATCTGCGAGGCGTCCGAATCGCGCTCGAGGGAAGGCCGATCGTCAACCGCGCCTCCTTTTATGAGAGTCTCCTTTGCTATGGCCAGAGTTTCCGCGTTTCAAGCGAGAGTTATTGCCGTCGGCAGGCGATGATCATGAGGGACGACGGGTCGTGCGCCGATCGCGCCTGTGCCTCTCCCTGCTGGTTGATCTGTTCCGCGTGCCTTATGAGACCTCGCGATCAACGGTCCGCTCAACGAGCGGAGGCAAGCTCGTTCGCCGAGTTGGCTCGTCACGCTGAAATCGAGTGGTGCCCCCGCTTGCATCTCTAAGTCTCTCAATCCGGATCCAGCCGACCAAAGGTTGAAAAAGACGTCCGATGGGCGGCGACGGCCTGCCGGTCGTGTTGGCATTCCCGCTGGAACATCCCTTGGCGGAGTCTTCTTCGGGGCGGGTGGCAAGCGGTCGCGGCTTGATTGCACCGAATTACCCCAGTTGCACCAGCATGATTGTCAAAATAATTGGACAGTCTAACTGCTAGAAATAACGCGGTCGTTCGTAAGCCTGTCCCAGCCTGTCCAATCCTGTGGAGTCTTGGGACTTGCGAGGAGAGCGAGGCTGCTTCTTTCGACAAGGAGACATCCGCGTCCAGATAGCCGTGTTTTCAGCGGATTCCACCCGTTGAAGAGCAGCGTGGCTCGTTCGGCATGTCAGTTGCTCTATCAACCGCTCGCTGGTGAAGGTTTTGGGTGATTTTGGACCGGCCTCCGAATGACCCATTCCTTCGCAAGAAGGAACCCTTCACCAGCTCCTTTCCTCTTAGACGAAGAGGCCGGGGTCTCAGAGGAGGCCGGGATCCTTTTAACGCAAGGAGCGAGGATCTACGGAGACGGAAAAGCATGCCGTAGAGAGTTGTTATGTCATCGTTCAACGTTCCGCCTCACGGGCGGACATAAGAGGGAGGAGGCCGTGTATGAGGTCAAGGGAATGTGAGCCGCGCCGCGGGCGACAACGGAACGGGACAGTGCTGTTCCGCAGCCTGCTGTTGGCGGCCGGGATGGGCTTGATGGTTCCGCCGCAGGCGCCGGCTGCGGATCAGCCGCATCAGGGGCATGGTGATGTGGGCGCGGCGCAGGCGGAGAAGGTGATTTATCGGGAAGGTGGAGGCATTCTGCACGATCGCATGATGGAGGAGGTGAAGCGCCAGCAAGAGTTCGTGCGGCAGAAAGGCGGATACAGCGCCGGCGCCAACAATCATATGATGCAGCAGGGCGTCCTGTTGGTGGCGGAAGATCCGGACAAGGTCGCCGTGGGCGCCGGACATCGGTGTCCGGCGAACGCGCCGGTGAAGGAGTATCACGTTTCGGCCATCAATATCGAGATCACGTTGAATCGGTTTTTGGACTTTTTCCCCGGCTATATGTACGTGCTGAAGGAGAACGTCGAAAAAGCGCGAGCCGAGGAAACCGCAAACAGAGAGGCGCGGGAAAAAGAAAACGATCCCGGTGCGGTGTCGAACGGGTTGCAAGGCGATGTCATTCAGCCGCTTGTGATTCGGGCGAACCAGGGCGACTGCCTCAAGCTGACTCTCCATAACGAGCTTGACGGAGAACCGACGAATCTCGTGATCAACGGGTCGTCGATGGTCGTGAGCGCCACGGGCAAGCCGGCCACTCCGTCGAATCCGGAGACGACCGTAGCGCCCGGGGGCCAGCAACGGTTCGAATGGTACATCAAACCGGATACGCAGGAAGGATCGCACTTCTTCCGATCCCACGCGTCGCGTGAACAATTCAATCTGGGTCTGATCGGCATGCTGGTCGTCGAACCGCGCGGCTCTCGGTATTTGAGCCCGTTCGACGGAAAACCGATGGCGAGCGGCTGGGAGGCGATGATCGAAGATCCCAACGGACCGGATTTCCGTGAATTCGCCATTTTCTATCATGAGGCCGGCGACGAAGCCTTCCGGCTCTTGAACAAGAAGGGTGAGATGCTGCCGCAGCGGGACCCGCACACCGATTCCTATCGGCCGGGAGCCCGGCTGCTGAATTATCGCAGTGAACCTCATGGGACGCGTATCGAGTTGCAGGCCCATATGGGGTTCTATGGCGATGAATCCATGGCGTACGGTTCCTATACGTTCGGTGATCCGGCTACGACGATTCCCCGTTCGTATCTCGGCGACCCTGCCAAGTTCCGCATGGCGGGCGGGTCGGAGATCGTCCACTCGCATCATTTGCACGGGGGATCGATTCGTTGGCCTCGCCAGCCCGGCATCAGCAATCTCGACTTCGCGGTATCCAAGAACGGTCCGGTGAAGTTCCCCTTGATCAGCGATTCGTCGGATCGGTTGGACGTACAGTCCATCGGACCGACGGAGGTCTATGATCAGGTGATCGAAGGGGGATCGGGGGGGCTCCAGGCCTTGGCCGGAGAATTCGTGTTTCATTGCCACATCCCGCAGCACTATGTGACGGGCATGTGGGGGTTCTGGCGCGTGTACAACACGTTGCAGGCGCCGGGGTACCAGACCGATGTGATGAAGCCCCTGGCAGAATTGCCGGATCGAATCGGGCGCATGAGGCCGGGTGTTTCTAGCGACAAGCTCGTGGGTACCACGGTCGACTGGTACGGCGGCAAGAAGTTTGAGATTACGAAGGACAAGACCGACTGGAAGGCCAATCCGGTGAAAGTGTCCTTGAAAGATTGGGTGGAGATGCAGTTGCCGCCGCAGGGCAAGCCGGGCCACAAGAACACCGAGAAAGAGCAGACGCTGGCCTATGACGCGACGGTGAACGACTGGGTGTGGCAGGGGAGCAAGGCGCTCAGCGAGCCGGAGACCACCTATGAATGGGTCAACTATAAGTCGGCGACGCCGGGGAAACGACAGGATATTCTCTTCGATCCTCGGAGCGGCAAAGTCGCCTGGCCCTGGTTGAGGCCGCATCTCGGTCGTCGTGTACCGTTCTCGCCGAGCCACAGCGGCGCGCCGTGGTTGGAGCCGATTCATCGCCGCGATGACGGCAGCAATTCCACCGAGCCGGCCAAGCCGGGCGAGAATGGACCGTGGAGTCTCTGCCCGGAGGGGGCGCCGATCAAGGAGTTCAACATTCACGCGATCACGCTCCCGATTACGCTCAAAAAGGCGACGGCCAAAACGCCGGCCATCATGGATCCGGACGGGCTGCTCTACGTGCTGCACGAAGAGGAAGAGGAAGTCAGGAAGAACCCCGCCAAGCAGATGCCGTTGGTGATTCGTGGAAACGTGCAGGATTGCATCGACGTCCTGTACTCCAGCGAGTTGAAGGACGACCAGCGGCAAGGGTTCTCAAGCAAGACGAATCTGCACCCGCACATGTTCCAATTCGATACGCAGGCATCCGACGGTCCCATCATCGGGTTTTCCTACGAGATGTCGCTGCGGCCCTTCACCATTTTGAAGGACGAGCATCCGGGCAAAGGAATGCCGGTTCCGATGAATACGACCATCGAGGCCGACGTACCGAAGGGTGCCGTCAGCATCAAGGTGAAAGATGCGTCGCGCTACCACGTCAAAACCGAACTGGGCGTGGGGATGGACGAGGTGGGTCGATTTGAAGCGGCTCGCATTAGCAAGATCGAGGGGAACACGATCACCTTCGAGCGGCCGCTGAAGTATCAACACAAGAAGGGCGAGATCGTGTCGGTGGAATGGATTCGCGAACGGTGGTACGTGGACGCCGATTTCGGCACGACGTTCTGGCATGACCACGTGTTCGGATTGGACGGGTGGGGGCACGGGTTTTACTCGACCTTCATCGCGGAGCCGCCGCGATCCACCTATCATGATCCGGTGACAGGCAAGGAAATCCGCAGCGGTCCGGTGGCCGACATCCATACCACCGAACCGGTATCCGCCCATATCTCCGGGTCATTCCGCGAGATCGTGACGCAGGTCATGGATTCCAACCCACGGGCGGCGGAACTGATCACGGCCGATAACCCGCAGGCGAAAGTCGGAGCGATTTCCGTGGACGGCACTCCTTCCGCGGTCTATCCGGCCAAGCTGAATAAGTCGCCGATGTGGTTCCTGAACGGCGGCGAAGCGACGACGGGAGGCGGCTACAACATGCGTGTGGAGCCGTTGTCCGTCAGGTTGGCGAACAACCCCGATCCGTCGCAACTGTTCAACAGCCGGATTCACGGAGATCCCGAGACGCCGATGCTACGGGCCTATCTGGGCGATCCGGTCGTCGTGCGGTTGATCGAAGGATCGGCGAACGAGGTGCATTCCTGGCACGTCAGCGGACATTGGTTCCCGATGGAGCGCTACAGCAAAAACTCGATTCCGAGGAGCACGCTCCACGTGGTGATCGGGGAGCGGTACGACGCGGCGATCCCGGCCGCCGGCGGACCGCAGCGGATGGCCGGTGACTACTTGTATTACAGTGGTCGAGCCTCGCACTTTGCCGAAGGGAGCTGGGGCATCTTCCGGGTGCTGGACAAACCGGACCCCACCTTGAAGCCGCTGCCGGGGCGGGACGAGATTCCGCAGGCGGCTACGTCCGTGTGTCCCGCCGACGCGCCGGTGAAGACCTTTAATGTGACGGCCATCGACAAGGCGATCCGCTACAACAAGGGGGCGCCCGGCGTCATGGAGGTCGATTTGGAGCGGAAGATGGTGTTGGGCAACGAAAGCGGCAAGATGTACGTGCTTGAAGGCGAAAAGGCCAAAGTCGCAGCGGGCAGTCTTGAGCCGAGTCCGCTGACCCTGCACGTGAACGTCGGCGATTGCATCAAGGTCAATTTGAGAAACGAAATGGCCAAGGATCGCGCCGGATTCCACGTGGACAATCTGGCCTATGATCCCAAGGAATCGATGGGGATCAATGCCGGGTATAATCCCGGCGACCAAACGGTCGCGCCGGGGCAAAGTCGGACCTATACCTTCTATGCCCATCCGGAATTCGGGGAGAACGTCGCGCTGATCCAAGATTGGGGCAACGTGATCGAAAACCCCCGCAATGGGCTCTTTGGCGCGATCGTGATCGGCCCGAAAGGGTCTCGATACCGGGATCCGGTGACCGGCGAAGACCTGGCTCAGAAGAGTTCCTGGCGTGCGGACGTGATCGTCGATCGGACCGTGCCGGGCAATGAGAACCGGCGGAACTACCGATCCTTCGCGCTCCTGTTCCAGGACGAGGACAACATCAGCGGCACGAGCTTCATGCCGTACATCCAAAAGGTGGCGGGCGTGACCGCGGTGAATTATCGGTCGGAGCCGACGGATTACCGAACCGAGAAGGGGTGCGCCTACAGCGAAGTGTTCGCCTGCGTCAAGGCCGGTGATCAACCGGTGACGCCGACCATCGCGGCGCACGTGGGAGATCCGGTGGTGATCCACGTGCTGGGCGCATTCAGCGAGCAGGTCCAACTGTTCAGCGTGTCTGGCCATGAGTGGAAACATGAGCCCTACATGAGCGGCGCGGATCTCGTGAGCACCATGGAGTTCGGAGGCTCGGAGGTCTTCAACGCCTGGCTCCACGGCGGGGCCGGAGGGCCGAACGGAATCCCCGGGGACTATCTGTGGCTCAACCAACGTCCGGGGTATCTGGATGCCGGACACTGGGGAATGCTGAAGGTTCTGGATCGGGATAGCCGGGCGATCTTGCCGTTGGACGGGCAAGCACCGGCTATACAACGGGCTGAGGAAGAGAGCCCGGTCCAGTCTCTTCCTGTATCCATGAAAGCCGACTGAGTCCGTTTGAGAACGGATTCGACAAAGCGGGGAACCTCGTGGACACCACGGGGTTCCCCATTTGTTTGTCCGTACTCATGATCGAGTATGCCGCTCTGTCTCAGTCGGGACAACGCGACTACATAACTTACGGAGCCTGGACCGGACTTGCACCGGGCCCGGCGATACGGTAAAACCTCTGACAAGAAATATGCGGCGTGTATGGATTTTCGTCGGGCTGGTGTCGATCGCCTGTGGCGGGTTGACTGATGAGGTGGCGGCGCTTGATTTTTCAGCCGACCGAATCGTCAAAAATGGAACATCCGTGGTCACGGCCCATGTCAACGCCAAGGCCGATCGCTGGAGGTTTGAGTTCAGCTATCCGCAGGGAGGGGCCAGCGTCATTATCGTGAGGATGGACCGCCGAAGTTCATGGCTCATCTTTTCCAAACGGCGGCTGTATCTCGAGGTGCCGATCGCGAGCGACCATAAACTGGTGGTCAGCGAGACCATGGAAGGGGAGATTTCGCGCGAATTTGTGGGAGACGAAACGTTGCAGGGACATCCCACGGAACTCTTCGAAGTCACCGTCAAAGAGGATGGAACCGTCAGGCAATACTACCGCTGGGTCACAAAGGCGCAACGGTTTCCCCTCAAGACCGTGAGCAAGCAGGGACAGTGGTCGGAAGAGTTCCGCAGAGTGGTGTTTACCGAACAGTCGCCCTACCTGTTCGAACTTCCCCAGCGACTCGACCCGGCGGTTCCGCGAGAGTCCTCGCAATCGCCGTCTTCCGGCGGTCAACATTCGGAGGAGGAACAACAGTGAAACGATCGACTGTGGTGGGAATCGGCCTGATCGCCTGGGTGTTCACGGCAGGGCTCCCGCAAGAGGAATACAGTTGGGCCTATGAATCGCGCACCGTGACCAACGGTGCCACGGTGCGGGGAACCGTCACGTTTCAAGGGCCGGTTCCGCCGCCCAAGGAATTCGAGCTGCGCCGGTATCCGGACCAAGTGTTTTGCGGCGCGTTGTCGGATGGAAACGGGCGGCGATTCATGACGGAGGTCCAGGTCGGGCAAGGCGGGGGACTCAAGGACGTTGTGGTCGTGATAGAAGGGGTCCAGAGCGGCAAGCCGTTTACCTTTACGGACGCCAAGGTGGAGGCCGTCGTTTGCCAGTTTTTACCGTTTGTCACGGTCGTCAGCGACAAACGGCAATTGACTGTTACGAACAGAGATCCTGTCTCGCATGATATTCAGGGGTATGCCTACGATCAGGCGGGGGTGGACATCGTCTTGCATCGCCCTTCACTCAAGGCGACCGGCACGACGGACGTCGTAAACCTTGTCAAGGGCCGAAGGGTCTTCACTATGCAGTGCGGCATGCATCCCTACATGCAGAACTGGGGCTATGCGATCGACAATCCCTATTATGCGGTGACCGGTGAGACCGGTTCGTTTGTAATCGATGACTTGCCGGCCGGCACCTACCATGTGAAGGCCTGGCATCCCGTGCTGGGTACTCGGGAACAAGACGTGACGGTCGGACCGAAGGGGACGGCCGCGATCGAATTTGTGTTTGAGGCGAGGTGAGCAAACAGGCGATGGGCAAAACGACGGTCTCGCTGATATTTTTGGCATTTATTCTATTGTCGGGCTGGTTGGTCATGGGGACTGCGCCTATTCATGCGGCCTCCATCAAGCAGATTCAAGAACAAGGCCGGGCGATGGTAAGAGACGCCGAGGAAATGGTGATGCACGGCGGGATGGGCGATGGGAAGGCTATTCTGCACCATTGCGCCGAAGTGTCAAAACAAGCTCAGGCGATTCTCAAACTGTTGCCTGCCGGCAATAGTCAAGGCAAGGAGGCCATGCCGCATTTGGAGGAAGCCATCAAACATTGTAAACGGGTCGAGGAAATGGGTGACAAGGTGGATCCAGGAGCCAGCCTGAACCCTGCGATCAAAGCCCGTACCGCAGCGCGAGAAGCGATGAAACATCTCGCCGCCATGAAAGACGACGGGACATAAAGTAAGGGCAAGATGAATGGCATAATGAGCGCAGGAAAAGAATGGAATGGAGCGAGCAGGTGTGTTGCGCCGAGCTCATGTAAGACTCTGTGACGGCACATTCTCTTGCTCCTCTTCTCTCCCATGACAGGAAACCCCACTTATCTCTGATGTTTCTTGCTTGTTTGCCGGCTGCCAACTCAGGGCGGCGCCTTGCTTCTCCTTCCATGACAAGCCATGTCGCTCGGCGAGACCAGCTCTCATTTTTGCGGGGGAGCGGGAGAGGGTTCCCTCTTCGCCCGACAGGTAGTAAGATGATTTTCATGATCAGCCGACGGCGCACCTGAGTTCGTGGGGGATAAGTCGGGAGAGGGAACAGGTCTCTTGAAAAATCCCGCTTGAATCGTTTATAAACACTCGGCTGAAGGTCAAGGAAAAGCGGCGCCGGTTTCGCGCCGAGAGAAGTTCCCGTCGACTGCGATAAGCAACACGATATAAAGCGATATCTGGATGGCCGTGGTCCAGCATAATCTTTCGCATACGAGTTCTTTTTCTTCTCTGCTCCTTTCCCTGTCGTCTTTGTCTCATAAAAATGTGTGTCTGAACGAGGAGGCCAAACGTTATGACTGCTTCAATTAAAAGGATTTGGTCGGGAGTCCTTGGCTTTGCAATCTGCCTGATAGTGGCTGGAGTGCCTCCGGCCGGTGCCGTCGCGTCCCATGAGACGCATGATTCGAAGGCCAATCAGGCGCAGCCCGTGCATTGGCAAGCCGGCCCGATGCTGCAAGACAAAATGTCGAAGGCGATCGAGCAGGTCGAACGGGAAGTGCAGACCAAGGGCCCATTCAGAGGGGCCAGCGCACACGCCATGCAGCAGGGGGTTTTGCTGGTGGCGGAGGATCAAGATAAAGTGAAGGTGACCCAGGGGATGCGGTGCCCCGCTCATGCTCCGGTCCGGGCATACGATATCACGGCCCTCAATGTCGAGATCACCGTGAATCGGTTCGGGGACTTTTATCCCGGTTACATGTATGCGTTGACGGAAAATGTTCCGGGTGTTCGCGAGGAGGAAGAGAAAAATAGAGCGGCCCGCGAGAGCGAGGATCCGACGTTCGCCGGAGGGGCGGTGTCGGCCGGCCTGCAGGGCGATTTGATTCAGCCGCTCGTGATTCGCGCCAATCAGGGCGATTGTCTTCGGATTACCCTGCGCAACGCGATCGACGGCGAACCAACGAACATGATCATCAATGGGTCGCAGATGCTGGTGGCCGCGACCGGCAAGCCGGCGACGGCCAACAACCCGGACGCGCTCGTCGCTCCAGGCAAGGTCGGGGAATTTGAATGGTATATCCCGGTCGATCTTCAGGAGGGTGGGCGTGCTTTCCATAGCCATGCCACCAGAGATCAGTACTCACTGGGTTTGCTGGGCTCGCTCGTGGTCGAGCCGAGAGGTTCTCGTTATCTGAGCCCCTTTACCGGGGAAGAGATGAAGAGCGGCTGGGAAGCCATGATCGACGTGGAGGGCGGGTCCGATTTTCGCGAATTCGTCATTTTCTACCATGAGGCGGGGGACGAAACGTTCCGGCTGTTGAACCGCAAGGGCGACATGCTTCCGCAACGGGACGCCCATACCGACACCTATCGGCCCGCCGCCCGGCTGCTGAACTATCGAAGCGAGCCGCATGGAGAAAGGTTGGAGTTGCAGGCTCACTTGATTGGTTTTGCGGATGAGTCTCAAGGGTATGGGTCGTATACCTTCGGCGATCCCGCCACGACGATTCCTCGCTCATATCTTGGGGATCCGGCCAAGTTTCGCATGGTCGGCGGATCAGAAATCGTGCATTCCCATCACCTGCACGGAGGGTCGATTCGGTGGGCCAGACAGCCTGAGACCAGCAGGCTCGATCCGACTCTCTCGAAGAACGGACCGGTCAAGTTCCCGCTGATCAACGATACCTCCGACCGCTTGGACGTCCAGTCGATCGGACCGTCTGAGATCTATGATGAGGTCATCGAGGGTGGTTCGGGAGGACTGCAGGCGCTCGCGGGAGAATTTGTGTTTCACTGCCATATCCCCCAACACTACGTAACCGGCATGTGGGGATTCTGGCGTGTGTACAACACGTTGCAGGCGCCAGGTTTTCAAACCGACGTCATGAAGCCTTTGGTTGAATTGCCGGACCGTAAAGGCAAGATCAAGCCGGCCGTCACGTCGGACAAGCTTGTTGGAACAATAGTCGATTGGTACGGCGGCAAGAAGTACGAAATCACCAAGGACAAGACGGATTGGAAAGCCAATCCTGTGAAGGTATCCATCAAGGATTGGGTTGAGTACATGCTTCCGCCCCAGGGCCTGCCGGGAAAGACCGAGGATCAGGTGAAACAGGCGCAGGCTCATGACGCCACGGTCGTCAATTGGAAGTGGGAAGGAAACCTGGCGTTGAACGAGCCGGAGACGCCGCATCAGTGGGCCAATTATGTCTCACCGGCCCCTTTGAAGCGGCCGCCCATTCTGTTCGACCCGCAGACGGGGAAACTGGCGTTCCCGTGGCTTCGCCCGCATCTGGGGAAGCGCCCGCCTTTTGCTCCGAATCACGGAGGAGCTCCGTGGCTGGAACCGTTCCACGTGAGGGAAGACGGAACCAAGAGCACGGAACCGGCCAGGCCCGGAGAGCAAGGGCCGTGGAGTCTCTGTCCGGAGAATGCTCCGAGGAAGTATTTCACGATTCATTCGATCACGCTGCCGATTACCCTGAAGAAAGCGACGGCCAAAACGCCGGCCATCGTGGATCCGATCGGCATGATCTATGTGCTTCATGAGGAAGAAGAGGAGGTCAGGAAGACACCGGAGAAGCAGGTGCCGTTGGTCATCCGGGCCAACGTATATGACTGCGTCGACGTCATTTTCAAGAACGAAATTCCGGACGACGCGCGAACGGGATGGGCGAACAAAATCAATCTCCATCCGCATTTCTTCCAGTTCGACACCAGCGCGTCAGACGGTCCGACGATTGGATTCTCTTATGATATGTCACTGCGCGCCTTTACTATGTTGAAGGATCCCGCGCCGAACGAGGGAATGCCGTTGCCGGCCAACACCGTGTTGACGGCTGATGTCAAGGCCGGTGCATCAAGCATTACGGTGGCGGACCCGTCGAAGTTCCACGTTAATATCGAACTCGGCGTTGGGATGGATGATCCCAAGTATTTCGAGGTTGCGCGAATCAAAAGCATCAATGGAAAGACCGTGACGTTTGATCGTCCTTTGAAACACGGTCATAAGAAAAACGACATCGTCAGCGTCGAGTTCATTCGTGAGCGGTGGTACGTCGATGCGGATCTCGGAACGGTGTATTGGCACGATCACGTGTTCGGGACCGATACGTGGGGTCATGGGCTCTTCTCGGCCCTGATCACGGAGCCGCCGCGCTCGACATATCATGATCCGGTCACGGGCAAAGAAATTCGGAGCGGCCCTATCGCGGATATTCACACGTTGGAGCCTGTCTCCGCGCACATTCGTGGCAGCTTCCGAGAAGTCATGATGCACATCATGGACAGCAATGCCAGAACGGCGGAGCTGATCACGACGGATAATCCGCAAGCCAAGGTCGGGGCGGTGACCGTGGACGGCCCGCCGTCTCATCAATTCCCGCCACGAATCAACAAGTCGCCCATGTGGTTTTTGAACGGTGGAGAGGCGACGACAGGCAGCGGTTACAGCATGCGAGTCGAACCGTTGAGCGTGCGGTTGGCCAATGATCCGGACCCGTCGAAATTGTTCGTCTCAGGGATTCACGGCGATCCGGCTACGCCGTTGTTGCGGGCTTATCTGGGCGATCCGATTCTCGTGAGAGCATTGGTCGGTTCGGCCAATGAGGTGCATACATGGCACGTCACGGGCCACTGGTTCCCGATGGAGCGGTACGCGACCACGGCGATGCCTCGGAGCACCATCCATCTGGTGATCGGCGAGCGATATGACCCGGCCATTCCGGCCGCGGGAGGGCCGCAAAAAATGGCCGGCGATTATTTGTACTACAGCGGGAGAGCCTCCCACTTCTCGGAGGGAAGCTGGGGAATCATCCGCGTGTACGATGAACTTCAGAAAGACCTGAAACCGTTGCCGGGACGAGAGGAAATTCAGAAATCCGCTTCCTCGGTGTGTCCGGCCGACGCCCCTGTCAAGTCGTTTAACGTGTCGGCGGTCGATCAGCAGATCCGTTATCACGAAGGGGCGCCGGGTGTGATGGAGGTTGATCTCGAAAGAAAGATGGTCTTCGGGAACGAACAGGGCAAGATGTACGTCCTTGAAGGCGATCGTGGAAAGGTCAAGGCCGGCGAGTTGAAGCCGAGCCCGTTGACACTCCACGTCAATGTGGGAGATTGCGTCAAGATCCATCTCAAGAACGAGATGGCGAAAGAGCGAGCCGGCTTCCATGTCGATATGATGGCCTTTGATCCAAAGGACTCATTCGGGGCGAATGTTGGCAACAATCCCGGCGATCAGACAATCGGTCCAGGAGAAAAAAGAACGTACACCTACTATGCTCATCCGGAGTATGGGGAAGTCGCCGCGTTGATTCAGGATTGGGGTAACGTGGTGGAGAATCCCCGAAACGGATTGTTCGGCTCCATCATCGTCGGGCCGAGGGGCTCTCAGTATCGAGACCCAGTGACCGGCGAAGATATTTCCATGAAGAGCAGTTGGCGGGCCGACGTGCTTGTCGATCGAACGATCCCCGGAAACGAGAAGCGGAAAAATTACCGTGACTTCTCGCTCATGTTCCAAGACGAGGACAACATCGTGGGGGTCAGCTTCATGCCGTACATTCAGCAAGTGGCTGGAATTACGGCCGTGAACTATCGATCCGAGCCGGCAGCCTGGAGGGTCGAGAAGGGCTGTGACGTGTCGGAAGTCTTCAGTTGTGTGAAGGCCGGCGAGATCCCATCGACGCCCTTGTTGCAGGCCCACGTGGGAGACCCGGTTGTCATTCACGTGCTGGGTGCGTTCAGCGAACAGGTCCAGCTCTTTACGGTGGACGGTCACGAATGGCCGCATGAGCCGTACATGAAGGGGGCCGACCAGGTCAGCACGATGGAATTCGGCGGATCGGAGATCATCAATGCCTATCTGACCGGAGGAGCCGGTGGTCCGAACAAGATCGTCGGCGATTACATCTGGAAGAATCAGAGACCGGCTTATGCCAATGCGGGGCAGTGGGGTCTGTTCAAGGTTTTACCGGTCGATGATCGGAGGATCCTGCCTCTGACTCCACAAGTTCCACCGACCAAACGGGTGGAGCAGCCGAGCGGGGAGGCAAAGGCCACGCCGACGTCGATGAGTGAAGAGTAGATCAGCCTCGCGGCGTATCGGTGCAAAACCGATACGCCGCGAGCACGTTTCAGTGTCCCGGTGATTCTGAATGTGATACTGGGGGGCTCAGCCCCCCAGTGTGCTTTTGGTGCCGTCCGTCATTTCAAATTGAAGAGGATTCAACACACACCATGATGCGCGTTCGCAATCCGTTCCGAGCCGGAGTCGTGATCCTCGCCGTGATGGCGGGCGGATTGGGGCATGTCTCGGTCTTCGGCGAAGATGCGAAGGTGCCGCCAGTGAGCCGCGTTGAAGCCGTACTCGCCAAGGAGCACCAAAGTCGAGAGAACGAGATCAAAGAGGAGTTTGCCCAGGCTGGATTGACCAACGTTCATTTCCAATATGCCAGAATGGGGCGCCCGCCGAAAAACATCGGGTTAGGCCGTGATGTGCCGGCGGACAAGGCAAGAGAGGCCATTCGTCTCGCCATTAAGTACAACGGCGGAATCGAGATCCTTTTGCCGGAACGACTTTTCCCTCCGCGCTTCATCACGATCGCTTCGTCCAACTATGACGATACGGTCGAGTATCCCATCGATCAGACCCAGCTTGCCAAGTTGCAGGACCCGACGCTGACGACGGAATCGTTCCACCGTCTATACCGGGACCTGACATCCGTGCCACTGGAAATCAAGGGACGCCACCTGAGACCGTACTAAATACGCACCCTGCCAGGCGGAGACCAAGCTTCAAAAGCACGCGCTGAAGCGCGTTTAAAGGGGAAGCCGCGGCGAAACATCACGCTCAAGGGGCGGGAGCCAATGGACTGATTGCGTTCTGGTCGCGTCCGGGCTGATAACTCTCCAGCATGATTCTCACCTTCGACATGACGCTCGCTTCTTCCGAACGAGGGACCTTGATGCGAATTCCTCGACCTTCATTGCGACCCAGCGTGAAAACGTGATGCTCAATGATCGGCACTTGCTTTTCATCCACATAGTCGAACGTCAATTCCTTGGCAGGCAGCCCGGCCAGCTCCAGGTCGCGATCTTTTCCCCACGTCACCGTGATCGATCGCTTTTTGTACAGGTCCGTGATAATCCGGCGATGGGAGGCGGAGAACTCATCAAGCGTCTGCCGCCCATCCTGGCTCTTGCCTTCTATCAAATTCAAATGTCCGGATAACGCCACCAAGCTGTGTTCGATGGGCGGATAAAGAATGACACCGGCGCCGTCCGGCATGGGGTTGCCAAGACGCCAGTCTTCGGGATAGCGAACGGAGAAGCCGAAGCGGGCGTTTGTATAAAGTTTCCATCCTGCTGGGGCGTCGAGACATGTCGCCGATGGAGGAGCAATAGCTCCCAGCGTCGACAGCATGATTCCCAATAGAATTCCTAGCAAGAGCCGTCTCATAGGACCCTCTGTATTCCCTCTGTCCAAAAGATCAAGATGTGTTATTCTCCGAGCGGTTCGCTCAGTCGCGCACTCACCTGGCTGATCAAGAACGGTTCCTCTACTACTCAAGCGATCTGGCGCACCGAAATCCAATGGTGGCTGCCCGCTGATTGGGCAATGCCCCGCTTCTGGTCGCCGCTCGTAACATCTCCGGCGAGCTCTTCCACGACCCCCCCCGAACCACTTTATAGCGGCCGGTCGTAGGGCCGGGCGGATTCCGAGTCGGCATCGTGGCGTAGTAATCAATCCCAAACCAATCGGCGACCCATTCCGCCGCGTTTCCCGCCATGTGGTGCAGACCATAGGGGCTTTGTCCCTCCTTGCCGTCGTCCACCGCTCCCACAAGAGGGATCTCATGAACATGGTACTGGCCGAACTTCGCAAGATCCGGAGAGGGACGCCGACTTCCCCAAGGGAACAGATTGCCGGCTTCCCCGCGGGCCGCCTTCTCCCACTCGGCCTCCGTGGGGAGACGTTTCCCCCGCGCATGACAAAACTCTGAAGCTTCCCGCCATGTGACGTACAGCGCAGGCCAACGGGCCAAGGTCTCGGGCTGCACGAAGTGCACGGTTGTCATGTGTTCAATGAGTTTGCGCAATTCTGCCGGAAGCGGACGGTGCTCCTGTTGGAGCCAATCCAGAAATTCGCCAAGGCTGACCTCGTATCGGTCGATCAGAAAGGCGCCGAGCCAAATGCGCCGCTGAGGCTGCTCCGTGTCGTCGTATTGGATCGCAAGGCCGTACAATTCCTCCTGACGGGGGGTCCCCATCAAAAAAAATCCCTCCGGCACGGCTTCCATAGGAGAGCTCACGGCAAAGTGTGCGATGTGCTCCGGCTGTTTGAGGTCGAGAGAAACCGCCGATGCTCCCTGGCTCCACCACGGCAGCCCCACAACTGCGCCGATAAGAATGACATTGACCCAAGAAGGGAACGCACAGCGCATACCAGTCTCTACCGGGACGCGGGATCCGGAGTCAAGGAGGTCGGTGTCAACCACGCATCGATGACGCATCGAATCCAATGGTCACAATTTGGAGATGAAATCGACTATGATAGCGCCATGTACCACGCGCTCGTCGCGCTTCATCTCTTGGCCGCCGTGGCCTGGATCGGCGGCATGCTTTTTTTAAGTCTGGTGCTTGCGCCTCTTGTCAAAAACAGGAAAGCGGCGCCGGAATTTATGGCGCTGTTCCGCTCCGCGGCGCTCAGGTTTCGCGTCGTCGTGTGGACGGCCATCGTCGTGTTGCTGACGACCGGCCCCGTTCTTTTAGCAAGGCGAGGCATGATGTTGACGAGCCCCGCATCATGGTCGTCCGTCGCCACGATCAAAATAGGACTCGTGCTGTTGCTCCTTGCCGTCACCGCGCTCCACGATTTGGTCTTGGGCCCTCAAGTCGGTCGTGCCTCGTCGATTCCCCCTTCTTCACGAACAGCGTGGGAAAAACTGGCGGTGAGCACGGCCCGTTGGCTGCCGCGGTGTTCCCTGTTACTGTCGCTGATCGTCATCGTGGTGGCGGTCATCCTGGCACGTTCCTAGCCTTTCTCCTCGGTGCATCTCAGGGGATGTACCCTGAGCGAGGCTCTCCCTTCAAAAGACCACGTCTCGGTCGCCTCTTGAGATCACGGGGTGACATTAGTAAGGTTCCTTCTCCAAAGGAGGTCATCCATGATCCGCCGTGCGCCCAGCATTTCGTCTCGGTCGAGTCAAGAGGCGCCATGAAACGAAATATCTGCCTCATTGCGCTGCTGCTGTGGCTGATAACGTCGGCCGTTAGCACCTGGCTCTTTGTACAGGGATGGACGAGACCGGGAACGGACGGCCGGACGGAGATTCTCCTGGCGCAGGCGGAGCGGGATCAGATCTTGGCTGAGATGAGACTCCTGCTGAAAACAGTCGACGGCATGCTCCGCGGCCTCGGAGAGCCGGAGATTGACTGGCACGCCATGGCCATGATCGCAAGGGAAGCGGGCATGGGCATGGCGGCCGAAGTTGAACCGACGATCATGGCCAAACTGCCGTTGCCGTTCAAACAACTGGGCATGTCGATCCACAAAGACATGGATGCGCTGGCGGATGCGATCGCCGAGGGAGCGACCACGCAGGAGATCGTGCGGCGCCTCTCGGATATAACGGCCCGATGCACGGCCTGTCATGAGATGTACCGTTTGGGCGAATCGCGATAGGGCGCTTTCTGTCCCGAGAGTCGATGATCCAAGCGCCGATCCACGCGAATCGTTTCGGCAGAAATCGCCTCAAATTACAATGTCTCTTCCGCCATCAAGCCGGGCCGCCCGATGTCACGAATCAAGAGAGAAGCGGCGGCGAAAGGAATGATCCAAGATCGCAGCGTCTCGCATTCAATGAGCACATTCAACCAGGAGGTGCAGCATGGCACGAGTCGTGATTATCGGCGCATCCATCGGAGGACTGCCGGCCGCTTATGAAGCACGGGCATTGTTGGACAAGAAACACAAGGTCACGGTCATTTCCAACGTGGATTTCTTTCATTTTGTTCCCTCCAACCCCTGGGTGGCGGTCGGCTGGCGGACAAGAAAAGACATCAGTTTCCTGTTGGGGCCGGTGCTGGAAAAGAAAGGTATTGAATTCGTCAATGCGGCGGCCGAACGGATCGAACCGGAGCAGAATCGGGTCATCACGTCGAAAGGCGAGGTGCCCTACGATTATCTCATCATCGCCACCGGCCCCAAGTTGAACTTCGGCGCCGTGCCGGGCCTCGGCCCCAGCGGGTTCACCCAATCGGTGTGCACCGTGGACCACGCCGAACAGGCTTGGGGGGCGTACCAAAGTTTCCTCAAGGATCCCGGCCCTATCGTGATCGGCGCCGCGCAAGGCGCGTCTTGTTTCGGCCCCGCCTATGAGATGGCCTTCATCTTGGACGCCGACCTCCGGAAGAAAAAACTGCGCAAGAAAGTTCCCATGTATTTCGTGACCCCGGAACCCTATATCGGCCACATGGGGTTGGCCGGGGTGGGCAGGTCTCGCCGGCTGATGGAAGATGAATGCGCCGAGCACGCGATCAAAACGATTCCCAACGCCTCGATTAAAGAAGTGCGGCCCGGAACAATGATTCTGGAAGACGGACAGGAAGTGCCGTTCCGTTACTCCATGATGATTCCACCGTTCGTCGGCGTCGACGCCGTGGCGAGCACGCCGGGGCTCTGCAACCCGAAGGGCTTCGTCAACATTGACGCCTATCAGGCGAATCCCAAGTATCGGAATATCTACGCCGTCGGGGTCTGCGTGGCGATTCCTCCGGTGGAGCAGACGCCGGTTCCGACCGGCGCGCCCAAAACCGGCTACATGATCGAGTCCATGGTATCCGCCGCCGTGCACAACATCAAAGCGGACATCGAGAACGACAATAAGAAAGAAACGGCGACCTGGAACGCCGTCTGTCTGGCCGACATGGGCGACACCGGCATGGCGTTCGTCGCGTTGCCCCAAATGGCGCCGCGCAACGTCACCTGGGCCAAGAAGGGCAAATGGGTGCATCTGGCCAAAATCGGGCTGGAAAAGTATTTCCTCATGAAAATGAAAAGGGGCGTGAGCGAACCGTTCTTCGAGAAGGCCATCCTGAGAACCATGGGCATCGATAAACTCGACAAGTCCGGGCCGGGGAAGACGTGAATCCTTTGGGCGGACGGCGCCTCACATAAGCAAACAGAAAGGAGGCGTCCATGAACCTCAATGAAATGTTGCGATTGATCGCCGGTGTGTTTGTTCTCGTCGCCGTGATTTTGGGTGCAACGGTCCATCCCTATTGGAATTATTTCGCGGCCTTCGTGGCGGCGAACCTGATCCAGTCGGCCTTTACCGGCTGGTGCCCGATGATGGCCTTGCTGCGGAAGCTGGGCGTGCAGGAGTAAGCGGGCGGGGCTGAGACGGGCTGATAGGTTAGACATCAAAGGCGGAATAGGACACCGTGAGGAGACGCGGAGTGAAACCAGGTGTCATCATAGTCATGGCTGCCTTGCTGGTGGCCGGATGCGGAACAAGGGAAGAATCACCCACCGTTCCGAACTCATCCGAGCCCAGAAAGACGATCCGCGCCGAGGTGATCGAGGTGGCACAGACTCCCGTGCCGGTCCTTGTCGAGGTGACCGGGCAGGTCGCCGCCGTCTATCAGGCCACGCTCTCCAGTCGCATTCAGGGGACGATCGACACATTATTGGTGCGGGAAGGGACGGCGGTCTCGAAGGGCCGGCCCGTGATCCGGCTCGACAGTCGCGATGTGGAAGCGGAATTGGCCCGAGCCGTCGCCGAGGTCGAGAATGCGCGAGCACACCTCGATCGCATGAATCAGCTCTTTGAGAGAGATGCCGTTTCAAAGCAGGAAATGGAAAATGCCGTTCGCGCCTACAAAGTGGCCGAGGCCAATCGAAAGGCGATCGAGGCCCAGCTCAGCTATACGGTCGTCAGGGCGCCGTTCGACGGCGTGATCACCGAAAAATTCGTCGAGGCCGGGGAGTTGGCCTCGCCGGGACAGCCGCTGCTGCGGATGGAAAATACGCGGCAATTGCGGCTTGAGGCGACCGTCGCGGAGGGCGACATCAAAGCCCTGTCTCCGGGAGAGAAGATCTCGGTGGCCATCGATGCTCTGGGCGAGTCAGTGTTGACCGGAACCGTCGCGCGGATCCTTCCCGCCGGTGATCCGCAGACCCACACGTTCACCGTCAAGGTGGACTTGCCTTCGACGCCGGGATTGAAGAGCGGCATGTTCGGGCGATTGCAATTGGAAAGGGGGACGCATCCCACCGTCCTGTTGCCGGATACCGCCGTTGCCGAACGAGGGCAACTTGTGAGCGTTTTCGTCGTCGGCCAAGATGGTATCGCCAGACTCCGCTGGGTCAAGACCGGCCGCCGCTTCGGCAACCAGGTGGAGATTCTCTCGGGCGTCAATGTCGGAGAATCGGTGCTGCGCGAGGCGGCCCTCGGCATCGACGGAGCGTTGGTCAATCCGGCCGAGGGCGCCGGTCCTGTCGCATCGTAGCTCGCACCGTTCCGGCTCGGAGGCTGGAATGTCGTCATGTGCGTCGTGTGGTTGGGTGATGGGGGTGTTGCTCATGCACCGGGCCGTGGACGTGACACCGGGAACCCAAGTCGTGACATGTTGAAAGGCAGGCAGGACATCCATGGCCGGTCATTCGACACCTTCCACTAATCCCCGCGCGCGATATGGTCTGTCAGGCCGCATCGCCGCCCTCTTCATCGGAAGCAAACTGACGCCGCTGATCATGGTGGGGGCCTTGCTGCTCGGCCTGTTCGCCGTTATCGCCACGCCCCGCGAGGAAGAACCGCAGATCGTCGTGCCCATGGCCGACGTCTGGCTGCCCTTTCCCGGCGCCTCCGCCAAAATCGTCGAAGAGCAATTGACCAAGCCGTTCGAGCGGAAGATTTCGGAGATCAAGGGGGTCGAATACGTCTATTCGATTTCTCGCCCGGGCGGCGCGCTGATCATCGTCCGCTTTTACGTGGGCCAGCCGATGGAGCAGAGCCTGGTCGATCTCTACGACAAGCTGATGTCGAATCAGGATCTCCTGCCGCCGGGCGCGGAACCGTTTCTGGTCAAGCCCAAAGACGTGAACGACGTGCCGATCGTCACGATTACGCTGTCGAGCCGGCGGTATGGAGAATTCGAACTCTCCCGATTGGGCGAGCAGGTACTGGAGGAGGTCAAAAAAGTCGGAGGAACGGCCGGAGGGTTCCTCGTCGGTGGTCGGCCTCGCGAACTGCGAGTGCAACTCGATCCGGCTCGGCTGAAGGCCTATGGCATCACCCCGCTTCAGATCGCGGGAATCATCCGGGGTGAGAATCGGGCCCTCCCGACCGGGCGATTCGACAGCCGCAATCAGAGTTTCCTGGTGGAGGCCGGCCGGTTCATTCGCTCGCGAGAAGATTTGGAGGGGCTGGTTGTCGGCGTCAACGAGCGGAGGCCGGTCTATTTGCGGCAGGTGGCTGATGTGATCGACGGGCCGGCCGAAGTGACCAGTTATGTCTGGTTCGGACAGGGGGAAGCCGCCGCACGCTCATCGTTCGCCGAGCCGGTATCCCGGGAGACGGTGTCAAGGGCCGACGGTCAGGAATCCCTCTTCGAGGAAGAGTCGGCGGTGACCGTGGCCGTCGCCAAGCAGGGCGGGATCAACGCGGTCACCGTCGCCGAGCAGGTCATCCGCAAGGTCGAGGAGATGAAAGGCATGCTGATTCCGGCCGACGTCCGCGTCACCGTCACGCGCGACTACGGAGAGACGGCCCAGGAAAAGGCCAATGAGCTGCTGTGGCATCTGGCCGTCGCCGTCGTTGCGGTGGTCGTCTTTCTCGGCGTCGCTTTGGGGCCGCGCCCGGCCTTGGTGGTATCGATCGCCATTCCCCTGACCCTGGCGTTGACGCTTTTTACCTCCATGTTGATCGGTTACACGATCAACCGCGTCACGCTCTTTGCGTTGATCTTCTCCATCGGCATCTTGGTCGATGACGCCATCGTCGTCGTCGAAAACACCTATCGGCACCTGATGCTCCGCCTCCGTCCCCACGACGAGGCGTCGATCTACGCCGTCGATGAGGTCGGCAATCCCACGATCCTCGCCACGTTCACCGTCATCGCCGCGCTTCTGCCGATGGCCTTCGTCTCCGGTTTGATGGGTCCGTACATGAGGCCGATTCCGATCAACGCCTCCATCGCGATGTTTTTTTCTCTGCTCGTCGCCTTTGTCGTGATTCCGTGGTTCTGCCGCACCTGTTACCGCGAGGGGGTGACCGTCAAGGGGGTCGAACATGAGGGGGGTGAAGCCGGCCTGACGGCACGGATCTATCGGCTGGCGCTGACGCCGCTGTTGCGACGGCCCTTCTTGGCCTACTCGTTCTTGACTCTGGTGGCGCTCCTGCTGGTCGGGTCCTGTTTCATGTTCTATACGCGCCATGTGGCCGTGAAGATGTTGCCGTTCGACAACAAGAGCGAGATTCAGGTCGTGATCGATATGCCGGAGGGGACGACGTTGGAGGAAACCGCCCGTGTGGCGAAGGCGCTCACGTCCTACATCCGCACGGTGCCGGAGGTTCGCGACTATCAAGCCTACGTCGGCACGGCGTCCCCCTTCAACTTCAACGGGTTGGTCCGCCACTATTTTCTTCGGTCACAGCCGCACGAAGCGGACATTCAGATCAACCTGGCTGCCAAAGATGAGCGCAAAGCCCAAAGCCATGAAATTGCGCGACGGATCCGCCCGTCCATTCAGGACATCGCGCGCCAGCATGGAGCGAACGTCAAGGTCGTCGAAGTACCGCCGGGTCCTCCCGTTCAGTCCGTCCTCGTGGCGGAAATCTACGGGCCGGATTATCAACGGCAACAGGCTGTGGCCAAGGAGATCCGCGCCTTGTTCGAATCCACGCCCGGCGTCGTGGACGTGGATGACTCGATCGAGGATGATCAGGTGAAGTATGTCGTGACGGTCGATCGGGCGAAGGCGGCGCTGGCCGGGATTCCTTCCGAGGAGATCGTGCACACTTTGCGCATGGCGTTGGAAGGAACGGCGGTCGGATCGGTTCACATCCCGCAAGAAAAGCGTCCGGTACCGATCACCCTGCGCTTTCCTTTGGAAGAGCGGACGGGGCTTGAGCACCTGGGAGAGATCGCGTTGCGAACCAAGAGCGGCGGGCTCGTGCAGTTGTCGGAGCTGCTCTCGGTGGAGCAGACGGTGCAAGAGAAAGCCATTTATCACAAGAATCAGAAGCCGGTGGTCTACGTGGTGGCCGACGTGGGAGGAGCAGGGGCCGAAAAAGCCGAAAGCCCGGTCTATGGAGTATTGGGCGTCGGAAAGAAGCTGGAAGACTATCGACCGGCCGAAGGCTACCGGATCGAACAATACTACGCCTCGCAACCCTGGTCCGAAGAACGGCTCTCAATGAAATGGGATGGTGAATGGCACATCACCTATGAAACGTTTCGCGACATGGGGGTCGCGTTCGCCGTGGCGATGTTGCTCATCTATCTGTTGATCGTAGGCCAGTTCCAGTCGTTTCTCACGCCGTTGATCATTATGGCGCCGATCCCGCTCACGTTGATCGGTATTCTGCCGGGCCATTGGTTGCTGGGATCGTATTTTACGGCCACGTCGATGATCGGGTTCATCGCGCTGGCCGGCATCATCGTCCGCAATTCGATTCTGCTGGTCGATTTCATCCAGCTTCAAGAGCGGAGCGGGGTCCCTCCGCTTGAGGCGGTGATCACGGCGGGCGTCATCAGGACCAGGCCGATCCTGCTGACGGCGGCGGCGCTGATGGTCGGCGCGTTCGTCATCATCCTCGATCCGATTTTTCAAGGGTTGGCGGTCTCGTTAC
Source organism: Nitrospira sp. (assembly GCA_024331125.1). Classification (GTDB taxonomy): domain Bacteria; phylum Nitrospirota; class Nitrospiria; order Nitrospirales; family Nitrospiraceae; genus Nitrospira_D. The sequence continues at coordinate 644,481 of JANDJI010000001.1, read as the reverse complement.
TGTTCGGCGTCGGGGCGTCCACGTTGCTCACGCTGATTGTGATCCCCGTACTGTACTACCGTCTGGTAGGGAGGGGAGAGACACAAACCGGGAAACCGATGGCCGAAACCGTTGTGGGAAGCGGTGACGCGGCCGTTCATCAGCCGCGAGAAGAAAACGTGCCGGTATGAACCGACGGCTGTGGCGTTTCGCGACAGACCATCATTGCTCCTGTCGCAGGATTCCCGGTGTGAAGAGATCGTCTTCTCGTCCCGACGGTCAGACCGGCCGTTAACCCGTTGGAATGTCCCTGTCGGCGGCGAGGCTCGTCTCGCCGCGCACCTGGCATGCTTGTTGGGAGATGGAGCATCCTATGGCTATGGCACTTCTTCAGCGAACAAGAATCATGACGGGCCGTCGCGTCGCTCGCATGGCGGCGGTTACGTGCTTGGTGTTTTTCGGCCTCGTCGCTTCCGGCGGTCGGTCCGCCGGCGCGGAGGAGCCTTCGGGGGCCGGGCCTCCGGAACTCCGGCTCAGCTTGCGCGACGCTATTGAAGCGGCGATCGACAACAACGTCAACGTCCGTTTGCTCAAGGAACGGATCGCCGCCGCGCAGGCCCAGGCCGACGCCAGCCTCGGAGCCCTGCTTCCGAATGTGTCCGGATACGTCAACGGCCGAAGCCAGACGGTGAACCTGGCCGCCTTCGGCCTTCCGATGGATCAATTCGCGAACTTCGGATTGACCCGGAGCGTCACCGAGCCCTTTCAAGTCTATGACGCGAGAGGGACGTTGGTCCAAAACCTGTTCAGTCTCAGCCTGATTCAACGGTGGCGCGCCGCCAAAACGGGCGTGGACGTGGCGTCGCTGGAAGCGGAGGTGACCAAGCGCGACGTCATGGCGACGGTCGGCTTGTTGTACATGGAGGCGTTGCGGGCCGACGAAGCCGTGAAGGCAAGGGAGGCCGACATCGAGCTAGGCCGGCAGCTGCTCAAGTTGGCGCAAGACCGTAAGGCCGCCGGCATTGCGACCGGGTTGGACGTGACCAGGGAGGAAGTCCAATTGGAGAATCACAAGCAGCGGCTGCTGGTGTCTCAGAATGAACGGGAAAGCGCGCGGCTCAACCTGCTTCGCGCCCTCGGCATTTCCTTCGACGTGCGGTTGACGTTGACCGACGAATTGAAATTGCTGCCCGTCGAATTCCAGCGGCCGGAGGAGGCGCTCGCCGCCGCGCGAGAGCAGCGGCTGGAATTAAAAGCGCAGGAAACGCGGCAAAAGCTGGCGTCGCTCAGCCTCAGTTCCGTGGCGGGCGAACGGGTGCCGACGCTCTCGCTTAACGGGGATTATGGATGGATCGGGGTCAAGCCGGAAGACGCGATGGCGACCCATTCGATTGGATTGACCTTCTCGATTCCCATTTTCGACGGAGGGCAGCGGGAGGCCCGCATTTCCGAAACCAAAAGCCGGGTGAGACAGGAGCTGATCCGCATGAAGGACGTGTCGGATCAAGTGACGTTGGAGGTGCGCAACGCGCTGTTGACCCTGGAATCTTCCATTCAGCAGGTCGCCGTCGCCGAAAAGGGCATGGAATTGGCGTTGAAAGAACTGGCCTTCGCACGGGATCGGTTTACCGCCGGACTGGGGACCAATATCGACGTGACGAACGCGCAAACCTCTCTGGCGCGGGCTCGGGACAATCAGATCGAGGCGCTCTTCCGGTTCAACGCCTCGCGCATCAATCTCGCGAGGGCCAAGGGAGAGATTGAGAAGCTTTTCTGAAGACGGTCAACCGTCAGGTGTCGGTCGTCACTCGCGGGAGAAAGGGGCGTCACTTGTCAAGCGCCATCCGTCAGACAAAAGAGAAACTTCCCACGGTGGATGGTCGACGCGCGGCGAACAAGGCGGCTCAGGCTTCATGACACTCGGCTGGAAGCGGCTTGGGATGGCGGTGCTCGTGATGGGCTTGGCAACCGGGGCTTATCTTGCGCTCGATCGCTGGATCGGAGACGGCGGATTGCCGGATGGTTTGATTCAGGCGAACGGTCGCATCGAAGGCGACCATATCACGGTGTCGAGCAAGTTTCCGGGCCGCGTCCGCGAGTTGCTTGCGCGCGAGGGGGCGACGGTTGCGGCCGGCCAGGTGCTGATTCGATTGGACGACAGTCAGGCGGACGCCCGCGTTCGGCAGGCGAAACGTGCGGTCGAGGTGTTGGAGGCGCAGGTCGAGGCCGCGCATGCCCAGCTCGCCGTGTTGAACCTCGAGGTGCCCTTGATGATCGAAGCGGCCCAGGCGCAGGTGGTTCGCGCCCAGGCGCTCTGGGACAAGGCGATCGCGGTGGAGCGGGAGGCCAGAAGCGACGCGGAACGATTCCGGCAATTGGCCGACAAAGACCAGGCCTCTCTCCAACAGCGTGATCAAGCCCAGATGCGCTGGGACGTGGCGCACAATGAAGTGGCGGCGGCGTTCTCGGGGCTGACACAGGCGAAGAAAGAGTTGGCGCAGGCGGAACTCGGATGGAATCGGATCAAGGCCAAGGAGGAAGAGGTGGCCTCCCTCGAGCGGCAGCGTGACCACGCCTACGCGGTCCTCGACGAGGCCGAAAGCGTGCTGGGAGATCTCACCATTACGGCTCCCGCGAGCGGAACGATCACGGCAAGGATGGTCAACGTGGGCGAGGTCGTCGCGGCCGGTTCGCCCCTGCTTGAGCTGGTCGATCTTGACCGCCTGTATCTCAAAGTGTACGTGCCGGAAGCGCAGATCGGGAAGGTTCGGCTGGACTTGCCGGCCCGGATCTATATCGATGCCTTTCCAGACCGTCCGTTTGAGGCCAGCGTTCGCCATATTTCCTCCAAAGCCGAGTTCACGCCGAAGGAAGTCCAGACGCGGGACGAGCGGGTCAAGCTCGTCTACGCCGTCAAGCTCTATCTGAACGAGAACCCGGACCGTCGCCTCACGCCAGGCCTCCCGGCCGACGCGGTCATTCGATGGAAAGACGACGTGGCATGGGTGAAACCGCGATAGCGAGTGACGGTCGCGCGGTCGATGACAAGGGAAAGACGTGGAATGACGAAAGGCGCCTCACATGGGTCGGGCTCACCGGTCGTCCGGGTTGCGGGCCTTCGCAAACGCTACAAAAAGCACGTGGCCGTCGACGGGGTCGACCTCACCGTGAACAAGGGCGAGATCTACGGCTTGATCGGGCCAGACGGCGCCGGCAAAAGCAGCCTGATGAAGGCCGTCGCCAGCGTGATGACATATGACGAGGGCGTCGTCGAAGTGTTCGGAACCGCGGTCGATTCGGAACGGGCCGCGGAGCGCATCAAATCGAGGATCGGATTTTTGCCTCAGGGACTCGGTCTGAATCTGTATCAGGAGTTGTCCGTTGAGGAAAACGTCGATTTCTTCGCCGACCTTCATGCGGTCCCGCGCGACGCGCTGGCCGAGCGAAAGGCCGAGCTGCTGGCGATGACCAGACTTGACCGATTCCGTGACCGACCCATGAAACATCTGTCCGGCGGGATGAAACAGAAGCTCGGATTGATCTGCGCCCTCATTCATGAACCGGAACTGGCCGTTCTTGACGAGCCGACCACCGGCGTTGATCCCGTCTCACGCCGGGATTTCTGGTCGATTCTGTCCGAACTGGTGCAAGAGAAGGGGATGACGGCGTTGGTCTCCACGGCTTACATGGACGAGGCCGAGCGGTTTCATCATCTGTCCTTTCTCTCGAACGGTAAGGTATTGATTTGCGGGACACCGTCGGCTGTGCGAACGTCGGTGGCGGGATCGGTGGCCACCTTCGAAACGATGACGCACGCCGATGCGATTGGTCGATTGAAACAGTCATTCGAACACGTCGAAACTATCGGCCGGTCGGTTCGCGTCTTTGTCGGAATCAGCGACCGGATCGAGGCGAAGCGGCACGTTGAGGCCGTAGCCGGTGGTCTTGCCTGTTCGGCGGTCGTCGTTGAGGAGCCGGAATTGGAAGACATCGTCGTCTCGCTGCTTACTCGATCAGGGGAGAAAGAACAGCGATCGGGTGAGATGGCCGGCCGGAGCGCGCCCTATGATCGTGAGGAAGTGGCGATGCAGGCAAACGGCTTGACAAGGGACTTTGGAAACTTTCGCGCCGTTGATGGAGTGTCCTTTCGGGTGAGGCAGGGGGAGATCTTCGGCTTATTGGGCGCCAATGGAGCAGGCAAAACGACGGTCATCAAGATGCTGACAGGCCTTCTCCCGCCTACCGCGGGGACGGGCCTGGTGGCGGGGGCGGACATGCGGACCGCGGCCCGCTCCATCAAGGACCGAATCGGATACATGTCTCAGGCGTTCTCACTCTATCTTGATCTGACCGTGGAAGAAAACATCAAGCTCTTCGCCGGAATTTATGGGCTTGATCCGCGCGCAGCGAGGGAACGGTTTCGGTGGATCGTTGCCATGGCGGGGTTGTCCGGATATGAATCCAGCTTGACAGGCCGGTTGCCGATGGGAGTCCGCCAACGGCTCGCGCTCGGTTGCGCGTTGGTGCACGGCCCTCGCGTGTTGTTTCTGGATGAACCGACCTCCGGCGTCGATCCGATCGGACGCCGACGGTTTTGGGATATGTTGACGAAACTCGCCAGGGAGGAAGGCGTGGCGATTCTGATCACCACCCACCATATGAGCGAAGCCGAACATTGCGACAGGCTTGCGCTCATGTATGCCGGCAGGATCGTGGCGGAAGGGTCCCCGGCGGACATGAAGCGTCAAGTCAGGCGGGAAGCCGGCTCGCTGTGCGAAGTCGTGGTCGATCAGCCTGGACGGGCATTGGTGCGATTGCAGAGGGCTGGCTTTCTCGGTACGGCGCTCTACGGGACCAAAGTACATTTCTTTTGCCGAGACCTCGATCGGGACAAGGCCTGTGCACGCCACACGCTTGAAGAAAGCGGGGTGAGCGTTCTGTCGGTGAATGAACGGCCGTTGAGCCTGGAAGACGTCTTTGTGTACCGGATCATGGTGCTGGAGCGGACGGAAGAGCCGTCCGGGCAAACGGTGGGCGCATGAATCCAAGGCGCATCGCCGCGGTGGCCGGGAAGGAATGGAAGGAGACGGTCCGCAACCGGCTGTTTCTGCTCATGGCTTTTCTGCTCCCGCCGCTCTGGATGGTGGTGTTCGGGTATGGGCTGGTGCTGGACGTCGAGCATATTCCCTTTGCGGTGTTGGATCAAGATCGGTCATCGTTGAGCCGCGATTACGTCTACCGGTTCATCGAGTCGCGCTATTTCGACTATCGAGGCTCCGTCCAGGATGAACGGGAGATCGACCGGATGTTGGGGGACACGGCGATCCGTATGGCCATCGTCATCCCCGAGCGGTTTGAGGAACGGCTGTCGGCGGGAAGGGCCGTGACCGTCCAAACCCTGTTGGACGGAACCTTCCCTCTTCACGCCGATACGACGAAGGGATACGTGATCGCCCTCAACCGTGCATTTTCGCAGGAGCTACTCACCGATTTTTTAGCCCGCACAAGAGGGATGACGCCGGCGGAGGCGCGCCGGCTCGCGGATCCGGTGTCGCTGGAGACCCGGTACCTCTACAACGAAGAAGTGCGCAGCACGTGGTCGATGGTGCCGACCCTGATCATGTTCACGTTGATGGTGGCGTCGCCCCTCTTGACGGCATTGGGCGTAGTCCGGGAGAGGGAAACCGGTTCGATCTACAATATCTACAGTTCCACGGTCAGCAAGGCCGAATTTCTGGCCGGCAAACTCGCTCCCTACTTCGTCATCTCGGCGATCAATGTCGCCGTGCTGTGGGCGATCGCCGTCTGGCTCTTTCGAGTGCCGTTCAAGGGGAGCGCGACATTGTTCGTCGCGGCCTCCCTGCTCTTTGTCCTGTGCAGCACCGGGATCGGGCTCGTCATTTCGCTGCTGGTGCGCACGCAGATGGCCGCGCTGATCATCACCATCATCATTGCGATGGTGCCCACCATCCTCTTTTCGGGATTGCTGGTACCGGTGTCGTCGTTGAGCCCGGGGGCGCGGTTGCAGGCCCATGCGTTTCCCGCCATGTACTACACCGATGTGGTCCGGACCAGTTTTCTCAAGGGTCTGGACCTGAATGCCATGTGGACGGACATGCTTGCGCTGACGGGCTTCGCCGTGGCGCTCCGGCTCGTCGCCTATGGCCTCTTGACGAAGCGGCCGAAGGTCTGAGCGGGTTCGTTGGAGGGGAAACACGGAGGAGGAACGGTGAAGAAAAACGGCCTTGCGGGAAACGACGCCGCGCGTGTGTGGGCGCTCCGTCTCTTCGTGATGACGAGAAAGGAGTTGCTGCAACTGAGACGCGATGTGCCTTTGCTTCTGTTTTTGGTCTATTCTTTTTCCCTGTCGGTCTACATCAGCGGCGCGGGAATGACGATGCAATTGAACAATGCCAGCCTGGTGGTGCATGACGGCGACCGCAGCGAGTCGTCGCGCGAGCTGATCCACCGCTTCCGCGAACCGTATTTTCTGTTCAATGGCGAGGTGCATGATCCAAAGATGGGATTGGAACGGCTGGACCGGGGGACGGCGATGCTCCTGCTGGACATTCCACCGCGGTTCCATGAGTCCATCCGCGGGGGCGAGCCGGTGGCGGTCCAGTTGCAGGTCGACACGACCAATGCACCCCAAGGGCTTTCGGCGGCCTCCTATGCGGCCCGCATCGTCGGCGAATTTTCCTCCGACCTGACGTCGTCTCGTTTCAGCGGGGCATCGGGCGGCTGGATGGACGCGCCGATCGTCGAGAGCGCCCATCGGGTCTGGTATAACCCGAATCAGGATGAAACATGGTTCCAGTCGATTTCCCACATTCTGCGCATGATCACGCTGTTCGCGTTTCTGCTGCCGGCGGCGGCCCTTGTTCGAGAAAAAGAGCACGGCACCGTGGAGCAGTTGCTCGTGGCGCCCGTCACTCCTCTCCAGATCATGTTGTCCAAGGTGTTGGCCATGACGCTGGTCATTCTGGTGTCTACAATGTTTGCCCTTCAGGTCATCATGAAGCCGGTCTTCGGCGTGCCGGTGAAGGGCAGCCTCGCGCTGTTTTTCGTCCTGACGGGGCTCTATAGTTTCACAACGGCCGGGCTGGGTCTGTTCGCCGCCACGGTGACCAGAAACCAGGCGCAGATAGGAATGGTCTCGCTGCTGGTGATCTCGCCGATGCTGCTGTTGTCGGGCATCGCGACGCCGTTTGAGGCGATGCCCTCGTGGGTGCAGTCTCTCATGGCGCTGTCTCCGCTCCGTTACTTCGTCGACGTGACGTACGGAATCTTGCTCAAGGGGGTGGGAGTCGATGTGCTGTGGGATTCCATCTTGGCGATGACCCTGTTGGGAGGAACATTGTTCGGTCTGGGCATGTGGCGGTTCCGCAAGCAACTTGAGTAAAGGATCGGAGTCGAGTGCGCGAACCGCTCCGTTTACGCATCAGAGAAAACATGACATTCATCCGCAGGTTTCTCGACGCATTGAAGGCAGGAGGTCGCTATGGCGGACGGACAATTTCTCAAAACATCGGGCAATGAGCAGCCGCTGGTCGCCTATTTCTCCATGGAGATCGGCATCGATCCGGGCATGCCGACCTATGCGGGCGGTTTGGGAGTGCTGGCGGGGGATACGATTCGGTCCGCCGCCGATCTGGAAATCCCCATGGTGGCCGTGACGTTGCTGCATCGGCGGGGGTATTTTTACCAACGATTGGATGAGCAGGGGTGGCAACGGGAAGAGCCGGTGGCATGGCCGATCAATGATTTCTGCCATCCGATTCCCCAGCGTGTCACGGTCGAGGTCGAGGGTCGCACGGTCCATGTCGGGGCGTGGCAAATCCGCGTGCGGGGCGAAACGGGCGGCGAAGTGCCGGTGTATCTGTTGGATACGGATCTTCCCGACAACGAGTCCTGGGATCGTACGCTGACCGACATGCTCTACGGAGGCGATGACCGGTACCGGCTCTGCCAGGAAGTCGTGCTGGGGTTCGGCGGGTATCGTCTGTTGCGGGCGCTCGGGCACAACCACATCCGGCGATTTCATCTCAATGAAGGCCATGCCGCGCTGCTGATCTTGGCGTTGCTGGAGGAGAAGTTGGCCTCCCGCTCGTCCGAGCGCGCGGTTCCCGCCGATCTCATCGATGCCGTTCGCGAGCAATGCGTGTTCACGACCCATACGCCGGTCCCCGCCGGTCACGATCAGTTTTCCCCGGAACTCGCGCGTCACGTACTCGGCGATCGACGGTGCACGTGGCTGGAAGCCTGCAACCAGAATCATGGATTGAACATGACGCAGTTGGCGCTGCGCGGGTCGCGGTTCGTCAACGGCGTGGCGATGAAACACGGCGAGGTGTCCAACAGTCTGTTCCCCGGTTATCCGATCCACTCGATTACGAACGGCGTGCATGCGGTGACCTGGGCCGCTCCTCCGTTTCAAACGCTGTTCGACCGCCGATTGCCCGATTGGCGTCGCGATCAGCTCTCGCTACGTTATGCGATCGGTATTCCCGTTCGGGAAATCTGGGACGCTCACGTCGCAGCCAAGCGCACGTTGATCGACTACGTGAACCGCGAAGCGAACGCCGGGTTCGATCGTGATGTCCTGACGATCGGATGCGCCAGGCGGGCGACGGCCTACAAACGAAGCACCTTGATCTTTCGCGACGTGGAGCGACTGGTCTCGATCGTCGAGCGGGCGGGGCCGGTCCAGATTGTCTTCAGCGGCAAGGCCCATCCCCGCGACCACGACGGCAAACACCTGATTCGCCGCATACACGAGATTCGTCAGGCGTTGCGCGGCAAGATCCCGGTGGTCTATCTGCCGAATTACGATATGACGTTGGCGAGGCTGATCTGCGCCGGGTCCGATGTCTGGTTGAACACGCCGCTCCCCCCCATGGAGGCGTCGGGGACCAGCGGCATGAAGGCGGCGATCAACGGCGTGCCCAGCCTGAGCGTGCTCGACGGCTGGTGGATCGAAGGGCACGTGGAGGACGTGACGGGCTGGTCGGTCGGCGATCGGATGGAAACAGAACAGGAACCGAATCAGGATCCGGACGCCTCCCATGCGGCGGAACTTTATCGAAAACTCGAGGAGAAAATTCTTCCCTGCTTTTATAAGGATCGGGGGCGATTCCTTGAAATCATGCGCCATGCGATCGCCTTGAACGGCGGCTTTTTCAATACTCAGCGCATGGTCTCACAATACCTCCATAAAGCCTATCGACTGACGGGCGACTATATCCGTCGAGGGTGACGGTTGAAAAGACCGCACCGGAACGCTGAAACGAGGGACGAGGCGATAGACATCGAATGGGAATCTTGTTCACACGGAGGATCGGCAACGTCCATGAACAAATCGCTGTCACCGGACTTTCTTGAGAAACTCGACGCCTACTGGCGAGCGGCCAATTATCTGTCAGTCGGACAAATCTATCTCTACGACAATCCGCTGCTGCGGAAACCCTTGACGCGGGCTCACATCAAACCTCGCCTTCTTGGCCATTGGGGGACGACGCCGGGGCTCAACTTCATCTATGTTCATTTGAACCGGATCATCAAAGAGCACGATGTGAACATGCTCTACGTCACGGGACCGGGCCACGGCGGGCCGGCCTTGGTGGCCAATGCTTATTTGGAAGGAACCTACAGCGAGGTCTATCCGAATGTCTCGCAGGATGAGCAGGGCATGAAACGGCTGTTCAAGCAGTTCTCGTTTCCCGGCGGCATTCCCAGTCACGTGGCGCCTGAGACACCAGGCTCCATTCATGAAGGGGGCGAATTGGGTTACGCCCTCTCCCATGCCTATGGAGCCGCGTTCGATAATCCGGATCTGATTGTCGCCTGTGTCGTGGGAGACGGCGAGGCCGAGACCGGTCCATTGGCCACAAGCTGGCACTCGAACAAATTTTTGAACCCGGTCACGGACGGCGTGGTGCTGCCGATCTTGCATCTCAACGGCTACAAGATCGCCAACCCGGCGATTCTGGCGAGGATCGGCCGCGATGAGCTGGAACAATTACTCAGGGGCTACGGCCATCGCCCTTATTTCGTCGAAGGGCACGATCCTCGGACCATGCATCAGCTCATGGCCGAAACGCTCGATGCCGTGCTTGAGGAGATCAAACAGATCAAAGGAGACGCGCAGGCCAGTGAAAATGGGGCCATTAAGCGGCCGGTATGGCCCATGATCGTACTCCGCACACCCAAGGGCTGGACCTGTCCGGCTGAGATCGACGGCAAGCAGGTGGAGGATTACTGGCGTTCCCATCAAGTTCCGATGGGAGACATGGACAAGGCCGCTCACATCAAGATTCTGGAACGGTGGATGAAGAGTTACAAGCCGGAGGAATTGTTCGATGAGACCGGCCGATTGAGGTCTGAGCTGGCTGAGCTTCCCCCCAAGGGGAATCGCCGCATGAGCGCCAATCCCCATGCGAACGGGGGATTGTTGCTGAAAGATCTCCGTCTGCCTGATTTTCGAGACTATGCCGTGCCGGTGAGGGAACCGGGCGCTGTCGATGCAGAGGCCACCCGCGTCATGGGCATGTTTTTGCGGGACACCATGAAGCGCAATCTCGATCAGCGGAACTTTCGGCTCTTCAGCCCGGACGAAAACAATTCCAACCGGTGGCAGGATGTCTTGCAAGTTACGGGGCGCGCCTGGATGGCGGATCGGTATCCCCATGACGACAGTTTGTCGCCCGATGGCCGGGTGATGGAAATGTTGAGCGAACACCAATGTCAGGGCTGGCTGGAGGGCTACCTGCTCACGGGCCGGCACGGGTTCTTTTCGTGCTATGAAGCCTTCATCCATATTGTCGATTCGATGTTCAACCAACATGCCAAATGGTTGAAGGTGTGCAATCACATTCCGTGGAGACGGCCAATCGCGTCACTCAATTACCTGTTGTCCTCCCACGTCTGGCGCCAGGACCACAATGGGTTCAGCCATCAAGATCCCGGGTTCATCGATCATGTCGTGAACAAGAAGGCCGAGGTGATCCGGGTGTATCTTCCGCCGGACGCCAATATGTTGCTCTATGTCACCGACAAGTGTTTGCGCAGCCGCAATCTTGTCAACGTCATCGTGGTAGGAAAGCAGCTTGCCCCTCAGTGGCTCGACATGGACGCTGCCGTGAAACACGGCACGGCGGGGATCGGCATCTGGGACTGGGCGAGCAACGACCAAGAGAGTGAGCCGGATGTGGTGATGGCCTGCTGTGGGGATATTCCGACAATGGAAACGTTGGCGGCGGTGTCGTTGCTAAGAACATATCTTCCGGAAGTGAAAGTCCGGGTGATCAATGTCGTGGATCTCATGAGGCTCCAGCCGCCCGGCGAACATCCGAACGGACTCTCCGACAAAGAGTTTGATACCTTGTTTACAACAGACAAGCCGATCATCTTCGCTTTTCATGGGTATCCCTGGCTGATTCATCGCTTGACCTATCGGAGAACCAACCACAAGAACCTCCACGTGCGAGGCTACAAGGAAGAAGGAACGACCACGACGCCGTTCGACATGACGGTCATGAACGATCTGGACCGGTTCCATCTCGTCGCCGACGTGATCGACCGAATCCCGCTGCGTGACTCGCGGGCTGCCTACGTGAAACAGGCCCTGCGGGACAAGCGGATCGAGCACAAGGAATACATCACCAAATATGGAGAAGACATGCCGGAGATCAGAAACTGGCGATGGAGCACAGGGCGAAAGCAAACGGGACGGCGCCGTACGACATAGTGTGGGCGGGCTCGCGATGCCGGGCCCAAGAATCGTGGGAGGGATGGGCAAACGAATCAGAGAGAGCGTGCGGCCCGTCAATGGACGAGATGGATGATGCCGCCCGGGTCGTTGTCTCCACGATGGAGAGGGCAATAGAACCGGTAACAGGTGGAGCCGGCCTGACAGGATGGCTCGGGGTCACGATCGCTCTCGGCCGGCGCGAAACGGATCATGACCTCCATGGTTTCCCCCGGCGCCACCGTCACGCGGAGCGGTCTTGTGAGGGGAGAGCCGTCCTGATCGCTAATCTGTTCGAGCAAGCCTGGAGCTTCAAAGGCGTGGGTCCTCTCGGTCGGATTGTTTAGAATAAAAATCAGTTCCTCCCCCCCTTCGTTTCGATGGACCGTCACCTCCTGCGGAGCCCATGCTGCCTGCTGATTCTCCAGATCATAGGCGATGAAGCGGATGGCTTCAGCATGCCCCACGTGCCAATTGAATAGCGTCCATGTGGTCAGGACCCCTGCCGCCACTCCGACCCGGAGCGTTGTTCTGCCTTTCAGGGCAAGCCGTGTGGCCGTGTGATGCACGTTCGAGTCAAACAACCCCATACCCACAGTGTACACCTTTTGTGTCCCCAATTCTCATGCTCGGCCGGTCGCCGACAAGGAGCCTGTCGAAAGAGCCTCTCACCTGTGGTAATTGGCTACAGACCGCTTGATCGGTCTGTTCCAAAATATCTCTTGCTACTAGGTCGTTCGTCTGGGGCGGCCCCTATGGCAGGGCTGTTCGGCAAGGCTATCAATAGAATGAGAGAAACCGTTCGTGATGGCATCCCATCTGCAAGTAATCGCAAGATGGTTCACTTGGCTGTATCGCTTCGCTGTCAGTTCAGGCGGTGAGCGGAGGCTATTCGCCGGCATTGAAAGACACGACGTCGTGATGATGCATGGGAAATCCGGGAAGACGATGAGCACAATACAGATCGGCGTGCCGAAGGAAACCGCTCCGGGTGAGACGCTGGTCGCGCTGGTGCCCGCACATGTTCCCCTGCTTGTGAAGATGGGGTGTGAGGTATCGATCGAATCCGGCGCGGGGGAGGCGGCAGGGTTCGAGGATGACGCGTATCGATCGGTGGGAGCGCGTGTGGTCGCGGGCCGTGAGGAGTTGTACGATATGGCCCGCATTCTCCTTCAGGTGAGAACGCCCGGCGCCAATCGGGAGAAGGGCCGTGATGATCTGGCCCTGCTCAGGCCTAATCACATCGTCGTCGGATTGGCCGATCCTTGGGGAAGTCCTCACGCCTCACGGGAGTTAGCGGAGACGGGAGCCACCTTGTTGGCATTGGAGCTGATGCCGAGGATCTCGCGCGCACAGAGCATGGACGTGCTGTCATCTCTGGCCACGGTGGCCGGATACAAGGCGGCGTTGCTGGCGGCCGGGGCGTCGTCCAAATTGTTTCCAATGCTCACGACCGCGGCTGGAACGATCCCGCCGGCCCGCGTGTTGGTGATCGGCGCGGGGGTGGCCGGTCTGCAGGCCATCGCGACGGCTCGTCGCTTGGGGGCGGCCGTTTCGGCGTACGACGTGCGGCCGAGCGCGAAGGAAGACATTCGCAGCGTCGGGGCCAAGGTCGTCGAGTTTCCGATCGATGCGCGCGACGTGGAAGGGGCGAGCGGCTATGCCAAGGCGTTGGACGAGGACACCTACAGGCGGCAACGGATTGGATTGGCTCCGGTGGTCGAGGCCAGCGACGTGGTCATTACGACGGCCTCGGTGCCGGGTCGTAGGGCACCGATTCTGATCACGGAAGAGATGATGAAGCGGATGAGTCGAGGCGCCGTGATCGTGGACGCCGCCGCGGACCGAGGGGGGAATTGCGAAGTGACCAGCCCGGACAAGACCGTGGTCTATCGTGGCGTGACCGTGCTGGGCCCCGCCAATTTGCCCGCTCTCGTTCCCACGCACGCAAGCCGGCTCTACGGGAAAAATCTCGTCAATCTGTTGCAGCATCTGCTGCCTCGGCTTGGCGAGGAAGTCGACATTGGTCCGACGGTCGATGATGAAATCGTGAAGGAGATCCTCGTTGCGCGAAGCGGCGGCGTCGTGCATCAACGGGTGAACAGGTTGCTGGAAGCCGGCTGAGAAAAAACGACGAATCGCGGTCTGGCGGAACGCTGTTCGCCGACAAACGCCGTCTCCGGTCTGTTGAGGTCCGGTGAGATTCGGCGAGAAGATTGGGACGGTGAGATTCGGCGAGACTTGAATAGAGGAGAAGCCGGAGGAGAACAGGATGGATACCTTTATCGCGGGCTTGACGGTGTTCGTGCTGGCGTTGTTCGCCGGCTTTGAGATCATCACCAAGGTGCCGCCCACGCTCCATACACCCCTCATGTCGGGCGCCAATGCCATCTCTGGTATTACGATCGTCGGTGCCCTCTTGGCGGCCGGATCGGAGCGGGACCCTGTCTCGAACTGGTTGGGGTTGGCCGCCCTGCTCTTCGCAACGATCAACGTCGTGGGTGGTTTTCTCGTGACCCATCGGATGCTGAGGATGTTTCAAAGGCAATCGCGACACGACCGATGAATTCGGCCTTGATCAACCTGGGCTATCTGGTAGCCTCGGCCCTCTTTATCGCCGGGCTGAAGGGGCTGGCGCATCCGAGGAGTGCGCCGCGCGGCAACGTGATGGGCGCCACGGGCATGTTGATCGCGGTGGTGCTGACGTTGCTCGACCGGCGCATCGTGAACGTCCAGTCCATTGCCGTCGTGTTGGCTCTGGGAGCCATCATCGGCGCGACCTTGGCGGTGAAGATCCGCATGACCGCCATGCCCCAGTTGGTGGCGTTGCTCAACGGGCTGGGCGGCGGCGCATCCGTCTTTGTGGCAGGCGTCGGCCTGTTGGAGGTCCGAAATACGGAGGTTTCCGCGCTCCATCATTTCACCGTGGCCGCGGTGATTTCCGGGATCGTCGGCGCCGTGACGTTCTGGGGGAGTGTGATCGCTTTCGCCAAGTTGCAGGAACTGATCACGGATGAGTCGGTTCGGGTTCCCGGCCAGCGTGTCGTTACGTTTGCCTTGGCGGCGGGGGCCGGAGGACTCGGACTCTGGCTGGTGTTTATGCCGGCGCCGTATGCGGCCTATTGGCTCGTTGTCGCCGCCGCGTCGTTGCTTGGGCTCTTGCTCGTCCTGCCGGTGGGCGGGGCGGACATGCCGGTCGTCATCGCGCTGCTCAATTCTTGTTCCGGCCTGGCGGCGTCGGCGACGGGATTTGTGCTGGACAACAACGTGCTCATCATCGCCGGTTCGCTTGTGGGCGCGTCCGGCTTCATCCTCACGCAAATCATGTGCCGGGCCATGAACCGGTCGCTCATCGACGTGATGGCGGGGATCACGCCGTCCGAGCCCCGCGACGGAAAGACCGAGGACGTCTACAAGGGGAGGGTCAAGGCCGGCTCACCGGAGGAAGTCGCGCTCTTGTTTGACGCCGCGCGCCGGGTTGTGATCGTGCCGGGATTCGGGATGGCCGTTTCTCAGGCGCAACATGCCGTGGCGCAGCTCGCGGACCTGTTGCGCTCTCGCGGTATCGAGGTGGAATTCGCCGTCCATCCGGTCGCCGGCCGCATGCCGGGCCATATGAACGTCCTGTTGGCGGAGGCCAACGTGCCCTACGAGCTGCTGAAAGATCTCGATGAAAGCAACGCGTCGTTCGATCGGACGGATGTCGCCTTGGTGATCGGCGCCAACGACGTGGTGAATCCGATCGCGCGGGCCGACGCAGCCAGCCCGATCGCCGGCATGCCGATCCTCGATGTGGACAAGTCCGCGGCGGTCGTCGTCATTAAGCGAAGCCTGAGTCCGGGCTTTGCAGGGATTCCCAACCCCCTATTTGCGAACGACAGGACGATCATGCTGTTCGGGGATGCGCGGGACATGGTACAAGCAATCGTGAAGGCTTTGAAGGAAGTATGAGCGAGGTCAAGAAGCCAGAGTCTCCTGCTGTTCCATTTCAGGGCTTTTCTCTTTGACCATGCCGCGATCAAAACACAGCGTCCCTTGCATTTTGCTCCCGACGGATTTCCAACGGCCGGCGCGACGGGCCTTCACGTACGGACTGGCGTTGGCCCGGCTGTTCAATACTCGCCTGCACCTGCTCCATGTCATTAAACTGCTGCCCGATGACGAAGGCCTGCCTCCGGATACTCGCTACGCGCGCATGATGCGGACATCGGCCCTGCTCGAACTGGGACGCTTGGCTCGGCTGGCAAGAGAAGCGGGCGTCGAGGCCGAGCCGGTCGTCGATTTCGGTGTGCCGGACGACTGTATCCTGCGCCGTCTCCGGCAGGAGCGGGCCAAGTTGCTGGTCATGGGCACCGAGGGGCGAACCGGATGGGATCGGTTGCGTCTGGGCAGCACCGCGCAGACGTTGGTCCGCCGGGCGGATTGCCCGGTGTTGGCCGTCCACGGGGGGGTGGCGGGGGACGCCGCCCGGCAGACTGCGCGCGTGAAATTGAGCCGGATCGTGTTGGGCACCGATTTCTCATCCTGCGCCCGGCAGGCCCAGCGGGTTGCGGAACGGTTGGCTCAACTTGCGAATGCCATGGTCCTGGTCGTGCATGCCCACTCGATGGAGGATGACGGACAGCATGGGCGCCGGCGATTGGATCGGCTGGTTCAGGCTCTTCGAGGCCGAGGTGTTCAGGCAGAAGGGATCTGCAGAGTGGGCCATCCGGTCGAGGCGATCGTGGAAGAGGCCGGCCGATGGGAAGCGGACATCGTGGTGGTCGGCACGCAGGGTCGCCGGGGGCTGCCCCGCCTCATGTTGGGCGGTGTCGCGGAAGGAGTCTTGAGACGGGCCGGGTGCCCGGTGCTGGTGGTCAGGTCCGCCGAAACGCTGCTCGACGAAAGTGATTGCTAGGGAGAATTCAGTAGGACGGGGGGCAGCGGCCGATGGACGTCACGATCGAACAGCTTTTGCTCGGCGCGTCCGTCTTGTTGTTGCTGAGCGTCCTGTCCAGCACGGCGTCGGGTCGATTGGGAGTTCCGGCGCTGTTGCTGTTTTTGGCCATCGGCATGCTGGCCGGCTCCGACGGTCCCGGCGGCATTCACTTTGACAATCCCTTCCTGGCGCAATCGATCGGGGTCGTCGCGCTGGCGTTCATTTTGTTCGCCGGCGGATTGGATACCGAGTGGGCGTCCGTTCGATCGCAGCTTGGGCGAGGCGTGGCGCTGTCCACCGTCGGTGTGGCGATCACGGCCGGCCTGATCGGTCTGTTCGCCACGACGGTCGTCGGGTTTTCATGGTTGGAAGGGTTGCTGATCGGCGCCATTGTCTCCTCCACCGACGCCGCCGCCGTGTTCGCCGTGATGCGATCGCGGTTGGTCAGGCTGCGCGATCCGTTGAAGCCGTTGCTCGAACTCGAATCGGGCAGCAACGATCCGATGGCGGTGTTTCTCACGATCGGGCTGATCAGCTTGATGACGGGGGCGTCGACGTCGGTGATCGATCTGATTCCCATGTTCGCGCGACAGATGGTCGTCGGCGCGGCAATCGGGTATGGGACCGGCAAACTGATGGTGGAGCTGGTCAATCGATTGCGATTGGAATATGAGGGGCTCTATCCGGTGCTTACCCTGTCCTTGGTCCTCCTCACTTACAGCGGCAGCGCCTGGCTGGGAGGAAACGGATTTCTGGCGGTCTATTTGGCCGGGCTGATCATGGGGAGCCGCGATTTTCTCCATAAACGCAGTCTGTTGCGGTTTCATGACGGGCTGGCCTGGTTGATGCAGATTGCGATGTTTCTGGTGCTCGGCCTGCAGGTCTTTCCCTCGCAACTCCTGTCGGTTGCGGGGACCGGACTCTTCTTCGCGTTGTTCTTGATGGTGTGCGCCAGGCCCGTCGCCGTCTTTTTCACCTTGGCGTTCTCGAAGCTCACCGTCAGGGAAAAGACCATGATCGCCTGGGTCGGCCTGCGGGGAGCCGTGCCGATCATTCTCGCCACCTTCCCGCTCTTGGCCGGCATTCCGCAGGCTCCGATGATGTTCAACCTCGTGTTCTTCATCGTCTTGACTTCCGTGCTGCTCCAAGGCACATCCATTCCTCTGGTCGCCCGCTGGCTCCAGGTCGATGCGCCCATGGAACGATCCGTCGGGACCGCCGCCGTCTCCGACAGGCCGATCGATCTCAAAAACGGGCTGATCGAGATGACGATTGTCCCCACATCCGCTGCGGTCGGCAAGCGGCTCCTTGATCTTGGTTGCCCCAAGGAGGCGTTAATCATCATGATTGAAAGGAAAGGCCGGTGTTTTGTTCCTGACGGCGGCACCGTGCTGGAGGCCGGTGATGTGCTTTTGGTGTCCGCCGATCACGAGTCGTCCGCCCGGCTTCGCGATAGTCTCAAGGGCGCCGGGCAAGACCGATAGGACCAACACCCGACGCATCCACGCCTGGCACCGCAAGGCATCGTTCCAATTTGCTCTGATCGCGCCCGATTGAGCCGAGAGCTTGCATTCCCCACACGATGCCGCTAAGAACGTTTCCCGGCAGAGCCATTCGTGCATCGGAAAACGGATGAGAACCGTACGGATGACGCTCAACGAAGAGTCGGTCAGTCGGATCGCTCATCACAACATTGAACAGCGACTGCATGTCTCGAATCCGGCAGGCCTTATGATTCGTACTTGCGCGTTGGCACCGGTTCGGACGGCCCTTGTGAGGAAAGAGAACGGGATCGGGAATCTTGCGCGTCCCCGTCGCGATGGAAAACTGGCGGCGGCGCCGGCCTCGAGGGCGTAAGTCATAAACGACAGAGTGTTCCCTTGTCAGAAGAAGAGGTATGAGCCGTGCCGTTGATTTACACGCTCACGATCCTGATTTGCCTGGCGGCGCTGTTCGGCTATGTGAACCATCGGCTGCTCAAACTGCCGATGACCATCGGACTGATGGCGGTGGCGCTGGTGTTTTCCTTGAGTCTGCTGGCACTGGGAAAATTGGGGCTCGGCGTCGGGACCGAAGCGCAGCGGCTCATCGGTGCCGTTGATTTCAACGAAACGTTGATGCACGGGATGTTGGGGTTTTTGCTGTTCGCCGGCGCGCTGCACGTCAAATTGGAGGAACTGCTCGATCTCAAGTGGGTGATCGGCACATTGGCGACCGTCGGGACGCTGCTCTCGAGCGCGATCATCGGCCTACTGGGTTCCGTGGTGTTCGACTGGGTCGGCCTGCCGTTGCCCTTTCTCTATTGCCTGTTGTTCGGCGCCTTGATCTCGCCCACCGATCCGATCGCCGTCATGGGGGTGCTCCGTCAGGCCCGCCTGCCGAAGGCGCTGGAGATGAAGATCGTCGGAGAGTCACTCTTCAACGACGGCGTCGGCGTGGTGATCTTTCTGGTTCTCTTGAATCTCCTGCCAAGAGAAACGGTTCACGCCGCCGACATTGTGTGGTTGTTCGTGGAGGAGGCGATCGGCGGAGCGGCGTTGGGACTGGCTCTGGGCTATGTCGCCTATCGGATGCTCCGTTCCGTGGACAATTACCAGGTGGAGATTCTTATTACCTTGGCGTTGGTCATGGGCGGTTTCGCGCTGGCTGATCTGCTGCACACTTCCGGTCCGATCGCGGTGGTCGTGGCGGGGTTGCTGATTGGGAACTACGGGCGGCAGTGGGCCATGTCCGAGACGACAAGGGAACGCCTCGACAGTTTTTGGGAGTTGTTGGACGAGCTGTTGAACGCCGTCTTGTTCGTGCTGATCGGCCTGGAGGTGCTCGCGCTGAGTTTTCATCCGCCCTATCTGATTGCGGGACTCGTTGCCGTGCCGTTGGTGCTGGCGGCGCGTTGGGCCACCGTGCTCATCCAGGTAGGAGGGTTTAGTCTAGTCCGCGAGTTCAGCGACAAGACGGTGAAGATTTTGACCTGGGGCGGATTGCGCGGCGGCATTTCCGTCGCGCTGGCCCTCTCCTTGCCCTCCGGTCCGGAGCGGGATGCCGTCGTGACGATCACCTATGTCGTGGTGGTCTTTTCCATCCTGGTCCAGGGGTTGACCATCAGTCGGGTGGTAGGAGGGCCAAAGGGATAGTCATCGATGCAGGCTTGAGCAGGGTGAGATCAGGGGACAGAGAGGAGAATCACTATGACACAGGAAACCTGGCTGGCACAGTTCGTTGAACGATCGATGCAATGGGGAATGGGCTCGGGAATTCGGGTGGTGCTCATCGGTATCGGGATGGTGCTGTTGCTGACAATTGTCAGGCAGGCCTTGGCCCGCGTCCGGCGACTGCTCGAAGGGGCGTTGCCGACTCCGGCGCAGCGGCAGAGGGCCGAAACCCTGACCCAGGTGCTTCGGGATGTGGCCCGTGTGTTCATCGTCGCCGTCGGGACCATGATGATCCTCTCGGAAATCGGCATCGATCTCAAACCGCTTCTCGCCGCCGCCGGCTTGGGCGGGTTGGCGATCGGGTTCGGCGCCCAGAGTTTGGTGAAGGATGTCATTTCGGGATTTTTTATCCTCCTGGAAGATTCCATCGCCGTGGGCGACGTCGTGGAGATCGCCGGCGTCAGCGGCCTCGTCGAGGAAGTCAAACTACGATCGATCAGATTGCGCGACGTGTCGGGAAGCGTGCACGTGGTTCCGAACGGGATCGTGGATCGGGTCAAGAACATGACGAAGGGCTTTTCGTTTTACGTGTTTGATGTCGGAGTCGCCTACAAGGAAGACGTCGATCGCGTGATGGCGGTGCTGGTTGAAATCGCGGACGAGCTGCGGGCCGACCCCTCGTATGCGGAGGACATTCTGGAACCGCTGGAAATGCTCGGCGTCGATCGCTTCGACGATTCCGCCGTGATCATCAGGTGTCGGATCAAGACCATGCCCATCAAACAATGGCGGGTCGGGCGCGAGATGAATCGACGGATCAAGAAGACGTTCGATGCCAAGGGAATCGAGATTCCGTTCCCACATCGGACTCTGTACTGGGGAGAGGGACAGGCGCCGCCGGCGATCGTTCAGACGGGGGCCTAGTCGTCGCGGAAGATTCAGAGCTCGATCCATCGCGCATCGGCGGGCGAGGGAGCGCGCGTCACAGCTCGGAATTGGCCAGCCCTTGCGCGATGGCGTAGCGCATCAATTCCGCAGTGGAGTGAAAGCCCAGTTCCTCCATCAGGCGGGCCTTGTGAAACTCGACCGTCTTGACCGAGATGTTGAGCAGGGCGGCGATCTCTTTGGTCGCCTTTCCCTCCCCGATCAACTGCAACACTTCGCGTTGCCGGAGAGTCAAGGTCGAAAGGGAGCCTTTGACGGGAGGCGGTGAAGAACCGTCTGGGTTGATCGCCTTCTCCAGCACCGGTTTGGCGATCGCGGGAGTGAGATAGTGCTGGCCCTGCAGGGCGGCCTCGATCGCCAGCGGCAGCTCCATCGGAGCAGAGCGTTTGAGCAGGTAGCCGCTTGCGCCGGCTTGAAAGGCCTCGGTCGCGTAGGTGGGGCTGGTCTGCATGGTCAGAAAGATGAGTTTGGTGTTGGGGCACAGTTTCCGAATCTGGCGTGCGGCATCGATACCATTCAACAACGGCATGGCGATGTCCAACAGAATCAAGTCCGGTTCGAGACGTTGAGCCGCCTCAATGAGCGAACGGCCGTCTTCCGCGGTTCCCACCACCTCGCAGGATTCCTCGACCAGTCGGCGCAAGCCGGCCAGCACCAAGCCGTGATCATCGGCCAACAGCACTCTCGGTTTGTTCATTGAATGATCCTCCTTGGCGTCTGGCCCAGCGGGGCGTCAGGGAAGAATTGGCGTGATCGGCTTGCCGGTCGTTCCCCCATCGCGGGCTGTCTGGCTGTCTGATGGACCGAGTCGGGCAGCGGCACCCAGGCATGGATTTCCGTTCCCTTTCCCGGTTGCGTGCGGAGGCGGAACGTGCCCTTCATGAGGCGAATCCGCTCTTCCATGCTGATGAGTCCCAACCCCGTAGAACAAACGTTTCCCGGGCCGTACACAAACCCCTTCCCGTTGTCTCGAACACAGACGCCGACGCCCCTGGCCGTGCCGAGCAGCCTCACCAAGACATTCGATGCCGACGCATGCTTCTGAACGTTCTGCAAACTCTCCTGTGTCACGCGGTAGAGACACGTTGCTGTTTCGATGGGAATGCTCCTCGGAACCCCTCGTTGCACGTACCGGATCGCCAACCCGGTGCGCCGACGGAATTCATCGACGTGATCCCGGATTGCTGCTTCTAATCCCAGATGGTCGAGCAGGGAAGGATGCAAGCGGTAGGCAAAGTTATGGACGTCGTCCGCGAGTTGTCCAGCTACGTCGTGGATCGCCTGCAAGCGGGCCTGAAGGGTAGGATCGGAGGCGCTGGCTCGCACGAGCGATCCAAGATCGACGGCCAGCGCGGCCAGTCGCTGCGTCACATCGTCGTGCAGCTCGCGGGCGATCCGTTGCCGTTCGTACTCTTGAGCGGTAAGCAATTTCGCCGTCAATTCCTCGAGCTGGGTTTCATGCCGGCGTACCGTTTCCTCCACCTGCTTCCGTTCGGTGATGTCCTTTTCCGATCCGACCAGTCGGATGGCTTTGCCGGTCTCATCACGGAGTGCGATGCCTCGGTCCAAGACCCAGATCCAGCGTCCGTCTCGCCGTCGGATGCGATATTCCTCGCTGAACTCGCGCCGGGTACCCGCGAGATAGTCATCTAGGTGACTCAAAACGCGGGGTCGGTCGTCCGGATGAACCCGTTCCGACCACTGTGCGGGCGACTCATCATCGTCTTGATTAGAAAACCCATGCATCGCTTTCCAGTGCGACGTATAGACGACTCGATCGGTCGTCAAATCCCAGTCGTACACGCCGTCATGTGTCGCCTGCGTGACAAGTTCCCACCGGTCGAGGGCGGCTTGGAGCTGTTGGGTTCGTCGGGCGATACGGGACTCCAATTGTTCATTGATGGCGAGCAAGGCCTGTTCCGCTTGCTCGCGTTGGGCGATCTCCCGTTGAAGTGTCGCTTTCGTCCGTTCCAACTCGGCTGTGCGTTGAGCGAAGAGTTTCCCGCCCCATAGCGCCGACCAGAGCGCCACAAAGCCGATGGTGCGGTTCACGATCGACCACGAAACGGGACCGCCGGGCGGAGAGAAGAAGAGGCCAACCACCATCAGGCCGGAGCACAGACCGGCCATGATGGATGCAAATAGCCATCCTCTGAGCCAGAGGCTTGCCAAACAAATCGGAATGTAAAACATCGAGACGGAGAAGCCGAGCGGGATGATCCAGTCAAGAGCGAAGACCGCGGCGGCGGCAAGATACAACAGAATCGGCGCCAGAAGGCCGAGCCCCGCCATCATCGAGGACTGTTCCGTCGCTCTCGCATCTCTCCGACCTCCGTGATCTCCGGCGCGGGATTCCACGAGAGGCGATCATAGGCTTCAGTCTCGGCCCTCGCAAGAGCTGAGACGGTTCCGGTCATTGCAAGAGCACTCCTCCGGTAATTTTTTCAGCCTGTTCCGGGTCAATCCCTAGCCGGTGAGCAACCGCGACATCACAAGCGAGGACATCGCGAGCGAGTTCGATGACTTTCCTGGGAGAAAGGCCGGACTCTCCTTGCCTGAAGATGCGCCGGGAACATCTTGATTGTGTTCTGGGGTATCCCCCAGTAGTCCTGATCGCAAACGTCGGGTACGGTGCCCTTTGTTACCGCCAGGGTGGAGTGCGGAGTGTTCGCCCAATGTTCGTCCATGGAGCGTTCAGGAGAGGCGAGGCAGAGCTGTGACGGATGACATCGGATACGAAGTCCGACGCTTGAAAGCAGTGATGGAAGAACACAGCGGGGGTTGTCCCCGTTGTCGAGGATTCATGGTGCCGATCAGCCTTGATGGTTCCGATGAAGCCACAGGGCCCTGGCTCGGCCTATCGGGCTGGCGTTGCGTCAATTGCGGCGAGCGGATCGATCCGCTGATTCTGGAAAACCGTCGAGCCTCCCTGCCGGGCTTCTGAAAACGCAGGAAAGACGCAAGCAAGATTGATGATCGAGAACGGGTCGGTCTTCCGTGACGGATGGTGATGCCGGCCGGGGCTCCTTCCGGAAATTCATGGTCGATTCAAACGAGCAACCGCATGGAAGCGGGCGAACATCGGAGAAAAGGAGGGACGCTCATGACTAATTGGAGCCAGAGAGGAAAAACATGGTCCATCATCTTGGCCGGTGGCGAAGGCGAACGATTGAAACCTCTGGTGCAACGGTGGTTGGGTCGGCATCGACCGAAACAGTATTGCACCTTCGTGGGGACACGCTCGATGTTTCAACATACCGTCGATCGGGCGGCCGACGTCACGGGCTTTCAGAGGACGGTCGTGGTGGCAGCCCGGACCCATCGGCAGGAGGTACGGGCGCAACTGGGCGGCCGGCCGGTCAAAAAGGTTTTGTGGCAGCCGGCGAACGCCGATACGGCGGCCGGGGTCTTCCTTCCACTGACGTACGTGCGCGCCCACGATCCTGACGCCTCCGTGGTGCTGTTCCCGTCGGATCATTTTGTCTATCCGGAAAAGCGATTTCTGGATCAGGTGCGGCAAGCCATCGAAGCGGCGGAGCAAGGGGACAGGCTTGTGCTGCTCGGCGTGCGGCCGGATCGATTGGAATTGGAATACGGTTGGATCGAGCCGGAATCCGATCTTGCGGGCGTGTGCCGGGACAAGCCGGCGTGGAGCGTGCGGGCGTTCCTTGAAAAACCGGATACCATTCGAGCCGACGAGGCCATGCGTAACGGCGCCCTGTGGAACACGCTGGTGTTGGCGGCAAGGGCCGAGGTGTTGTGGGAATTGGGGCGACGCTGTTTTGCGAGGCTCCTCGCAAAGTTCGAACGATGGGCGGACGAGATCGACGGGCCTCGGGAAACCAAGGTGCTGGAGGAGATCTACACGGACATGCCAAAAGAGAACTTCTCTTCGGACTTGCTTCAACGCAAGCCGGACGCCGTCGCCGTCATGGAACTCCGACACGTGCTCTGGAGCGATTGGGGAAGGCCTGAACGAATCGCCGAAACGCTACGGCGCATCAACAGGCAGCCGACGTTTCCTTCCCACTGTTTGGACAGGCCGTTCTCCCCGCGCGCGACTGCCCTGCCTGCGTCGGGAACGTGAAGCGGGAAATACACAAGGGCGACGACGGCCGGAGCGATCCATTTCGGATGGCCGCGCACGCACACAAATTTTGCGACGGGGGCGAGAAAGTGGATCGTATTCTGGCCCGGATGGATCGAGCGGCGTCATCGAGGCACGCGGTTTGCGTGCTTCCTGGAATCAGATGGAAGACGGCGGCGCGAAGATCGCCGAACGATCATTCGGCGGTGTTAACAGAAGGAGGGAGCGATGCGATCAATCAGGCGCAAAGGATATCTCGTGACGGGATTGGCATTGGCCGTGGCATTGGTCGTGGGGGCCGACGCCGCATACGGCGCGGAAAAGAAGAAGATTGAGATGGCGGGCGCGGCCAAGATCTCAATCGATGAGGCGATCAAAACGGCGTCCGAGAAACTTGCGGGCAAGATCATTGAAGCCGAGTTGGAATGGAAACATGACAAGGTGATATGGGAAGTCGAAATCGTGACGGCCGAGAATAAAATCATGGAGGTCCACATTGACGCCGAAACCGGAGCCGTGATCGACGTCGAGGAGGAACAGGAGAAACCGAAGCGGAAGCGAACAAAAACCAGGGAGCACACAAATTAGGAGGGCAATAGCCTCACGGACAGTGCAGGCGCCAAACTGTGGCGCTTGGCGACAGTAAGACGCAGATTATGCCCCGGAATTCTACAGCCCGGACGGTCATTCTGACGGTCATTCTGTATGACCGGACACAGGAAGAGGGTCATCATCGGCACAGAAATGGAGGGTATTTGCGTTCCCCGGCAGCCGCCTAGCCGTTCGTTGGGCGATAGTCGGTCGTTCGGGGGTGCGTCATGGAATTGGGTGTCGCCATTGCAGGGAGCGGGCATGTGTGAACGTGAGAGGGGAAGCGGGGCGTTATGCGTCAGTAACGGATCGGAAACAGGAGAAAAGAGGAAGTAGAAAAAAGAAGATGGTTCAACCGATCCTCGATCCGATCGGAACGGTTGCGGAAGTCAACGGGCCGGTCGTCGACGTGGCCTGTACCCGACTGCCCCCGTTACATCGGGCGTTGCACGTGGCCACCGACGGGAAGCGATACACCCTCGAAGTGTATCGCTACCTCGACAGAAACTACGTGCGCGCTATCGCATTGCAGCACACGGCCGGGCTTCAGCGGGGCAATCCCGTGTTCGACAGCGGCGCTCCGCTGAGTGTGCCGGTCTCCCCCCGTTGCCTCGGCCGATTGCTGGACGTGCTGGGTGATCCCTTAGATGGAGGGAACGCGCTGGACGGGGAAGAGCGGCGCAGCATTTTGATCGCGCCGACTCCCCTCCATGACACCACGAGCGCCACCGGCATTCTGGAGACGGGCATCAAGGTGATCGATCTGCTCTGCCCCTTCGCCAAGGGTGGCAAAACGGGCCTGTTCGCCGGGGCGGGACTCGGCAAAACCGTGTTGCTGACCGAGTTCATGCACGCGGTCATCATGCTCCATCAGGGCGTGTCGGTCTTTGCCGGTATTGGAGAGCGGATTCGAGAGGGACACGAACTGTGGCATGAGATGCGAAAGGCCGGAGTGATGCCCCAGACCGTCATGGTGTTCGGCCAGATGGATGAATCGCCTGGCATTCGATTTCGAGTCGGACTGACGGCGCTCACCTACGCGGAATACCTCCGCGACACGTTGGGGAAAGAAGTCTTGTTTCTCGTGGACAACGTCTTCCGCTTCGTCCAAGCCGGCAGCGAGATCTCCGGCCTGCTCGGGCGGATGTCGGCGACGGTCGGCTATCAACCGACGCTGCTGACGGAGGTGGCCGAGCTCCAAGATCGTATCGCCTCGACGACGAAGGGAACCATCACCTCCGTGCAGGCCGTGTACGTGCCGGCCGACGACATGACCGACCCGGCCGTGGCCGCGATCTTGAGCCACCTGGACACGACCGTGATTTTGACGCGGGCGCAAGCGGCCAAGGGGCTCTACCCGGCGATCGACCCGCTGCGCTCCTCGAGCAGGCTGATGGATCCCCATATCCTGGGTGAGCGGCATTACCGAGTCGCCCAGGAGGTCCGTCACCACTTGGCTCGGTACCGGGAGCTTGAGGACATCATTGCGATGCTTGGCCTTGAAGAGCTGTCCGAAACGGACCGCCGCATCGTGATGCGGGCCCGCAAGCTCCAGCGGTACCTCACGCAGCCGCTCCACGTCACGGCGGAATTTACGGGGATCAAGGGCGTGACCGTGCCGCTCGAACACACGTTGCGGGACTGCGAATCGTTTTTGGCCGGGGACTTCGATGAAATTCCCGAGGACCGCTGCTACATGCGGGGAACCATGGCCGGTGAGACGTGATGAGGACCTTCACGCTTCATGTGCAGGATGCCGTGCGGATGGAGCGGATCGAGGAAGTGGTCAGCTTCGTCGGCCGGGATTCGTCCGGGTCGTTCGGTATTCTGGCGGGACATGAGCGGTTGTTGACGGTGTTGGAGTTCGGCCTCGCTCGGTTTCGGCAGGTCGATCGGCCGTGGGAATATCTGGCGCTCCCCGAGGCCGTGCTGTACGCCACGGGCGACGACGTGATGATCTGCACGAGGCGGTTTCTCCGCGACGATGACTACGAACGAATCTCCCGCGACTTGGACGAGCGCCTGCGCGTCGAAGAGGTCGAGCTGCGGGGCATCAAAGACAGTGTCCATCGGCTTCAAGAGGAACTGCTCAGACGGTTATGGCAACTGGGGCGTCGGAAGAGCGGGATCCCGGGGGCATGACGGTGAAGGACGAGGAGCGGCTGAAACACGAAGTCGAGCGGGACGTCGAACGTCTCCGCGACGCCGAGCGCAGCAAGCGGACGCTGCTGGCCCAGACCGTGTACCTGGGGACCGTCGGGCTGCTGTTCGCCGTGCCGATTGTGGCCGGCGCCTACATCGGCCGCTGGATCGACGGGATGGTCGAGGGATACTCCATCCGCTGGACCATCAGTCTGATCCTGCTCGGCGTCGGGGTCGGCGCCGTCAACGTCTATCTGTTGCTGGTGAAAGAATAGAAAAGAGAAGAGCGCGATGCCGATTAAAACGATCATCGAAATCGGGCCGTTCCGCCTCACGGAAACCGTGACGATGACGTGGCTCATCATGGCCGCCCTGGTGGGGTTTGCCTGGTTTCTTTCTCGTCGCCTCAATCAGGAGCCGGGATTGTTGCAAGTGGCCGTCGAAGGGATCATCGGCGCCATCGATCGCACGGTCCGGTCGGTGATACCGGTTCATGCGGATCGGGTGTTTCCGCTCATCGCCACACTATGGATCTTTCTGGCTGTCGCCAATCTGGCCGGGATCGTGCCGGGGCTCCATTCCCCGACAGCCGACCTCTCCGCGACCGCCGCGCTGGCCATGCTCGTGTTCCTGTCCGTGCCTTGGTTCGGGGTCCGGATTGAAGGGCTCAAGGGCTATCTGCGCCATTACCTGCGTCCGACGCCGGTGATGTTGCCGTTTCATTTGATCAGCGAGTTCACGCGCACCGTCGCCTTGGCCATGCGCCTGTTCGGCAACGTCATGAGCCTGGAGATGGCGTTGGTGCTGGTGCTCGTCGTCGCCGGCTTCTTGGTGCCGATTCCTTTGCTGGCGCTTCACATCATCGAGGGGCTGCTCCAAGCGTTCATCTTCGGCATGCTGGCGCTGATCTACATCGGGAGCGCCATTCAGACTCAAGAGCACAGGAGACAATCGCAGCAAAAGGAGGCTGCCTGACCATGCAAGATCTGACACTCTTCACTCTCGGCTCCACCGTGGTCGCCGCCCTGGCCATTGCGCTGGGGACGATGTTGCCGGCCGTGGCGATGGGACGGGCGATCAGCCAGGCGCTCGAGGCCATCGCGCGGCAGCCGGAGGCCGAACGGTCCATCCTGAGGACCCTGCTCATCGGCCTGGCGATGATCGAGTCGTTGGCGATTTATTGTTTGGTCGTGGTGTTGATCATCCTGTTCCGCAATCCGCTGCTGGAATATCTGTTGAAATAAGACACGGCAACGACGGCCGGCAAGGAATGGCAAGCGGCTGCAAGGAGCGACAAGCGGCTGAATGAGCCCCGGACGGATTCCATTCCTTGGCGGGCGGAGACATTCAAGAGGAGACGCTCATGGAGCTTGATTGGTCGACGTTCGGCCTTCAGGTGTTGAACTTCCTGGTCCTCGTCTGGCTGCTCAAGCGGTTTTTGTACAAACCGGTCTTCACGGTCATCGCCGACCGCCGGGCGGCCATGGAGCGATTACGAACCGAGGCGGAACGGTTGCGAGCCGAAGGAGAAACGCTCAAACAACGGTATGAGGGGCGTTTGGCCGAATGGGAGCAGGAAAAACAGGAAGCCCGATCTCGCCTCATCGAAGAGATCAATGGTGAACGGACGCGCCTGATGGAAGAGGTACACCGTTCAGTGGCACAGGAACGGGAAAAAGCCAAGACGTTGGAGGAACGGCGACGCCAAGAACTCCAGCGCCTGACGGAAGAGGCGGGGCTGGCGCTGGGGGCTCGGTTTGCCGCGCGCCTGTTGGAACGATTGGCTCAGTCAAACCTGACGAGGCAACTGGCCGCCCTGGCCGTCGAAGAGCTGCGGGCCTTGCCGGAGGAGCGACGTCACGCAATCCGTGCCATTTGCCGGAACGGAGACGTGGTCGCCTCCGTGTCCTCCGCCCATCAATTGGATGAGTCTCAGCGGGAAGCCTTGTCGGCCGCGTTGGGAGAGCTGGCGGGGCGAACGGTGACCTGTCTATGGACGGAGGATGTTTCGCTGCTCGCGGGGGTGCAGGTGAGTTTGGGTCCGTGGGTGTTCGCAGCCAATCTTCGGGAAGAACTGAAGGGATTTGCCGAGTCAGCCCATGCAGCCGACGCTACGTTCTGAAGCCGCCTCGCCGATCGCTCGGCAGGCCGCCTGGCTGGAGCAGTACCGATTCGCTCTGCGCGTGGCGGAGCGTGGCGTCGTGCGCTCGGTCGGGGATGGGATCGTCTGGGTGGACGGGCTTCCTTCCGTCGCGATGGACGAACTGCTGGTGTTCGATGGTGGGAGTCTGGCACTGACATTTCACTTGGGGCGACAGCTTGTGGGCGCGATCTTATTGGAACGGGCGGACAACCTGACGTCGGAGACCACCGCCTATCGACTTGGCCGGCCGCTCAGCATTCCCGTTGGAGACGCATGGCTCGGGCGAGTGGTCGATCCGCTCGGACGCCCGCTGGACGGACAACCGATTCTCCAATCGATGGGGCGCCGGCCCCTCTTCACTCCCGCTCCGCCGATCATCGCGCGGGATTTTGTGCATAAGCCCCTCTATACAGGCAACAAGGTGGTGGACACGTTGATTCCGATCGGGAAGGGGCAACGGCAACTCATCATCGGCGACAACGGCGTGGGGAAAACATCGCTCGCGTTGGACACGGTGATCCATCAGCGGGGGAAAAACGTGCTCTGCGTGTATGTGTTGATCGGCCAGAAACGATCGACGGCGGTGCAGGTCATCGAGACGCTCCGTGCCCATGACGCGATGGCCCACACGACGGTCGTCGTCGCCGACGCCACGGCGTTGCCCGGTCTCAAGTATCTGGCCCCGTTCGCCGGCTGCGCCCTGGCCGAGGCTTGGATGTGGCAGGGGAAGGACACGTTGGTGGTCTTCGACGACCTGACCACCCACGCACAGGCCTACCGAGAGCTGTCGCTTCTCCTGCGCCGCCCGCCGGGACGTGAGGCCTATCCGGCCGATATCTTTTATCTCCATTCGCGCCTGCTGGAACGGTCGACCTGTCTGGCCGCCTCCTCCGGGGGCGGCAGCATGACGGCGTTGCCGATCGTCGAGACCGCGCAGGGCGAGATTGCCTCGTACATCCCGACGAATCTGATCTCGATCACCGACGGCCAAGTCTATTTGGACGCGAACCTCTTCGCCGGCGGGATCCTGCCCGCCATCGACGTGACGCGATCCGTCTCGCGAATCGGCGGGAAGGGCCAGCACCCTCGCATCAAAGAACAGGCGGGGCGAATGAAGCTGGACTACCTCCAGTTTCTCGAACTGGAGGTGTTTACGCGATTCGGCGCCAAGCTTGAAGCCTCGATCGAAGCCAAGATCAACCGAGGCCGCATTCTGCGCGAGATCTTGAAACAGCCACGCTTGGCTCCCCTTCCTATCGAGGCGCACATGGCTTGGCTGGCGGCGTTCAACCGCGGACACTTTGATCGCGTGCCGATTCCGGAGGTGAAAGGAGTGTTCGACCGGCTGATGACTGCTGCGAGCGAAAGCGGCCTCACGCTTGAAGACTCGAACGAACGATGGGCAGAGGCCGTCAAGAGCTGGATCGGTCGAGAGGCCGCATCATCATGAGCAAACGCCACGAGCTCTCCGGGCGGATTCAAGCCTTAAGCGACATCAAGGGAATTCTCAATGCCATGAAAAACCTGGCGCTGATGGAGGTCCATAAACTGGGCCGCTTCCTTTCGGCACAGCAGCGGGTCGTCGGCGGCATCGAAGAAGCCGCCGCGGATTTCTTCCGTTTCCATCCTGCGCTGCTTCCGTCGATGGAGGGGGCCTTCCCGGTTTTTCTCTTGATCGGATCAGAACGGGGGTTTTGCGGGGACTTCAACGAATCCTTGCTCGCCGAATTCGATCGGTGTCGAGCGAAGGAAACGACGGGGAAGGGCGATCCGCTCCCGTTGATCGTGACGGTCGGCCATAAGCTGGCCATGAAGATCGGCAGCCTCAAACCGGATGTGGCGTTAGCCGGCCCCAGTGTGACGGAGGAGGTGCCGTCGGTTTTGGTTCACGTGGTGGAGGCGCTGCACGAGTTGCAACGCCGTCGTCCTGCCGGGACGCGACTCGATTTGGTCGTGCTCTCGCACGGAAACGACGACGGAAACGCCAACAATGGCCGTGCCGTCATCGTCCGGCGTCCCTTTCGCGAATTCGGCCGGCTTCGGACCCTGTCTGCTCACCCCCCTCTCCTCACCATGCCGCCGATCGAGATAGCAACCAAGTTGCTCGATCAATATCTCTTTGCGGTGCTGCACGAGATGTTCTATACCTCGCTCATGGCGGAAAATCGCAGGCGGTTTCAACACATGGACCAGGCGCTCCAGCGATTGGAGAAGGAGACCGGAGAGCTGACACGGAAGTACTTCGTGCTTCGGCAAGAAGAGATCACGCAGGAAATCGCCGTCATCATGCTGAGCGCCGAGGTTGTGGGGGAGAACGGGGCCGGCTCGGCGCAAGCCGGTGCGGGCGCATGAGGGAAACGTTGTTCCCCAGAATCGACGAGCAGAGTTGACGAGGGGGGGAAGACTACGGGGTCATGCGCGGTTGCAAAAGATGAGGGTGCTGGCATGAACATCCTGGTGTTCAACAGCGGAAGCTCGTCGCTTAAGTTTCTGTTGATCCGGTATCCGGCCGAAAAGAGGGGGGCGAGTGGTCAGCCAGGTGCAGCAGGCAAAGGAATTCCCCTGTTCCGCGGGATGGTCGAGCGGATCGGCGGCGCGGCGACCCTGATGATGACCGGTGACGGAACCCGAGAACCGATTCGCAAACGGGATGTCTCCGATCATCGGCGTGCTGTCGAGTGGATCTTCGAATCGCTGGGTCCGCAATCGGTGGATGCCATGGGACACCGTGTCGTGCACGGCGGGGCGTGGTTTCGAGAATCGGTCGTGATTGACGAGACAGTCTTAAAAAAAATCGCGCTCGTGACGGACTTGGCACCGCTGCACAACGGGGCGTGCCTCGCGACGATCAACGCGGCGCACGAAGCGGCTCGCGCCGTCTCCGGGACGGACGTGCCGATGGTCGCGGTCTTCGACACCGCCTTTCATCGGACGATTCCGGACCAGGCGGCGACGTACGCGATTCCGGAGGAATGGGCGACGAAATATGGTGTGCGGCGCTATGGGTTCCACGGCATCGCACATGCCTCGTCCGCCGCCGCCTACGCCGAGACCGTGGGACGGTCGCTCGAGGGAACCAGGCTGATCACGGTGCACCTGGGGAGCGGGTGTTCGGCGACGGCTATCCGAGACGGGTGTTCGATCGATACGTCCATGGGATTTACCCCGATGGAAGGATTGGTGATGGGAACCAGAGCCGGCGACTGCGACACGGGGCTGGTGGGGTACCTGGCACGCCATACGGAGCTCACGGTGGAGCAGATCGATCGCCTGTTGAATGAACGGTCCGGGCTGTTGGGTTTGTCCGGCCGGTGGTCGGACATGCGGGAGATCTTAAACGCCAGGGAGCTGGGCGATCAGCGCGCCGAACTGGCGGTCGCCGTCTTCTGCTACCGGGTCCGCAAATATCTCGGCGCCTATTTGGCGGTGCTGGGAGGCGCCGACGCCGTTCTGTTCAGCGGAGGGATCGGCGAGCGATCGCCGCTGATCCGCGCTCGAATCTGCGGAGGGATGGACTGGTGCGGCCTCCGGCTTGACGAACAAAAAAACAGCGCCGCGGTCACACTCCAGGCCGGCTCCGCCGTCTGTATCAGCCCGGATGAGGCGACGTTGCCAGCCTACGTCACGGCCGTTGACGAAGAAACTTGGATTGCGCGGGAAGCCCTGCGCTGTCTGCAACACTGGAAAGGAGGACAACCGTGAAGGAAATGAAAGCCGCACAGTCTGAGACGGAGCGCGCCGCGCAATGTCGTAACGATGACCCGTCGTTCGCCCGTTGGGCCGAGGGCTATGGAGTCATCCAGCACAGTGATGAGACGCAGGTCCGTGTCCATGAGTTGGCGCGCCGCCTGGCAAGTCGCGGCACGACGGGAGATGCGGTCGCGTTCTATGATCTCCTGATGGCGCTTGATCGGCTGACCAGTGCCGGTCTGTGGTTGGTCGTTCATCAGACGTATGCTCGAAATGTCTATCTCGACGGAAGGCCGCTCGATACCGAGGACTTCAAGGTCCGTCCTGAAGGCCACACCGGCGGCGCGCTGAACATGGTGCCGGCCTATGCCGGCTATCTTGCCGCCAACGTGGTCACCGGCCACACGCGCGGATGGCTGATGGGACAAGGACACTGTGTCGCCGCGATCGACTCGTTGAATCTGCTCGTCGGCAACATGACAGAGGCCCATGCGGCACGGTATTCCGTCACGGACGAAGGGCTGAGCCGGTACGTGCGCGACTTTTACTCGTATCGACTGCGCGACGATGGGAGGCAGGATTCGCCCTTGGGAAGCCATGTCAACGTCCATACGGCCGGCGGGCTGTCGGAAGGAGGCTATCTGGGGTTCGCCGAGTTGCAGTATGTCCACATGCCGCTACCCGGCGAGCGGCTGGTGGCGTTTCTCTCCGATGGAGCCTTTGAAGAACAGCGAGGCAGTGATTGGGCCCCTCGCTGGTGGCGGGTCGAGGATTGCGGCTTGGTGACACCGATCATGATCAAGAACGGCCGGCGGATCGATCAGCGGACGACGATGTCGCAGCAGGGGGGAGCGGCTTGGTTCAGCGAGCATCTCAGATTAAACGGATTCGATCCGATCATCTTCGACGGCCGCGATCCCGCCGCCTTTCTGTGGGCGATCATCGAGATGGAACATCGGCTCGAAGCCGCCGCCGAATCGGTCAAGGAAGGGAAAGGCCGGTACCCTGTTCCACTCCCCTATGGAATCGCCATTGCGCCGAAAGGCGCCGGTTTCCCCGGCGAGGGGACCAACTTGGCTCACAATCTCCCTTTGATGGCCAATCCGCGCGTCGAGAACCGCGCAGCGGATCTGTTCAACGAAGGGGCGAGACGTCTCTGGGTGTCGTCGAACGAACTGGTCGAGGCGATCCCGCATTTTCAACGACACGAGGCATCCGGCCGCGCGCGCGAACGGGATCACGTGTTGGCTCACCGTGACGTGCCGGAGCCTGCCATCCCGGAGCCGCCGTTCCGGCAGGTCTCCGAGGACGCGCGACGCAACTTGGAAGACTGGGCCACGGCCTCTCCGATGACGGCGATCGATCGCACGTTCGTCGCCATTTTGGATGCCAATCCCCGCCTGCGCCCGCGTGTCGGCAACCCTGACGAAATGTTGTCGAACCGACTGGTTTCGACGTTGGCGCGGCTCAAGTTTCGCGTCACGGATCCGGAGCCGGCGGTGCCGGAATCCGTGGACGGGGCGGTTATCACCGCGCTGAACGAAGAGGCGGTGGTGTCCGCCGCACTGGCCAACAAGGGCGGCATCAATCTGGTACATACCTACGAGGCTTTCGGGAGCAAGATGCATGGCGCGGTGCGGCAGGAGATCATCTTCGCCAACCACTGTCTGGAAGCGGGCCGCCCGCAACGGTGGCTCTCCATGCCGCTGATTTTGACCTCCCATACGTGGGAGAACGGCAAGAACGAACAGTCGCATCAAGATCCCAGTATGGCGGAAGCGATGCTCGGCGAACCGTCGCACGTGTCCCGGGTCCTGTTTCCTCCTGATTTCAACGGCGCGGCCGCCGTCATGGAGCGGCTCTACAAGACGCACGGCCAGATCTGGACGTTGGTCGTGCCCAAGGCGGACGTCATCCCTGATCTGTTCACGCCAAGCGAAGCGCGAACGTTGGTCAAGGACGGGGGCCTACGGCTGGATTGGACCGGCTATCAGCATGAGCGGGCGCGCATCATCCTGGCCGCCATCGGTTCATACCAGTTGATGGAGGTGCTCCAGGCGTCCCGCCGGTTGGCGGAAGGAATGATCCCTCATACCGTCGTCTATGTGCTCGAGCCGGGACGATTCCGGGCGCCTCGCTCCGAGCACGAACGGGCATATGGTGCCTCGGCGGAAGTGATGGCCCGTCTCTTCCCGACCGATGTGCCGGCTCGGCTCTTTGTGACCCATACCAGACCGGAAACGATCCTCGGCGTTCTTGGTCCCCTGCACACGGGCCCTGCAACAGTGGGATTGGGCTACATCAATCACGGTGGCACGCTTAGCACGCCGGGCATGTTGTTCGTCAACCGTTCAAGCTGGGCCCATTGCATTCGCGAGGTTGCGCGGCTTTTGCAACTCTCCGAGGCGGACCTGTTGAGCGCCGAGGAACGGCAGGCGCTCGACGGCACACGCAGTCCGCACGGTGTCATTCTCCCGGAGGTCGTGGTGTGATCCGTAACGGGTGGCCGGCTCGGAGGCCATCGTTGCCGCTGTTGCCCTGGGCAGTGGTCCTCACGCTCGGCGTATTCACCGGTATCGGCGTCTATACGTTCGTCTATGCCCGCGGCGGGTCGTATTTGACCGACAAGCCGGAAGCCTGCGTGAACTGTCACGTGATGCGTGAGCAATACGCCGGTTGGGTGAAGGGCAGTCATCGGTCGGTGGCCGTGTGCAACGATTGTCATACGCCGGACGGCCCCGTTGAAAAATACGTCGCCAAGGCGAAGTACGGCTTTCTGCACGCCTACGCCTTTACGACCGGCTATTTCCCCGATGAAATCCAAATTACACCGCCCATGCACCAATTGACTGAACGGGCTTGTCTGAAATGTCATGCAGCCATCGTGCAGGCAATGACCGTGACCGGTGTCGGTCGGGAAGACTTGCCCTGTCTTCGATGTCATGGGGACGTCGGGCATCAGTAACTTGCGAGGGAACAATGAAGAGGGAACAATGAATGTGACAGGGAAACTCATCGTGGCGCTTCTGCTGGCGACGATCGCGACCGTGGCGGCGACCGCCTTGCTCGTGACGATCTTTCAGCGCAAGCAGGAAGAGAAGACCCTGTTCTTCCGTGTCGTCGAATTGACCGACGACACCGACGACCCGGCCCTGTGGGGGAAGAATTTCCCGTTCCAGTACGACGCCTACACCAGAACCGTGGATCAAGTGCGGACTCGGTTCGGAGGCAGCGAGGCGATTCCACGGACCCCGACCGAGGCCGATCCACGCTCCGTGGTCGCGCAATCGAGACTCGAAGAAGACCCCAGGCTGAAAACCATGTGGGCCGGCTACGCCTTCGCCCATGATTTTCGGGAGGAGCGGGGCCACGCCTATATGCTGGAGGATCAGACGTACACCGAGCGCCAGGTCGTCACTCCGCAGCCTGGGACCTGTCTCCAGTGCCACTCGTCCGTCTATACGGCGATGAAGCGACTGGGTGACGGAGATATCTTTGCCGGGTTTGCTAAGCTCAATGCCATGCCCTACGCCGAGGCGCGGCCGCACGTGAGCCATCCCGTCACCTGCATCGATTGCCACCATCCCGACACCATGCAGCTCCGTGTGACGCGCCCGGCCTTTATCGAAGGATTGCGGGCTTTGAAGGCCCACGAGGGTGCCAAGAATTACGACGTCAACCGGATGGCGACCAGACAGGAGATGCGCTCGTTCGTCTGCGGCCAATGCCACGTCGAATATTATTTTCAGGGACCGGAGAAACGATTGGTCTTTCCCTGGGCCAAAGGTCTGCGCGTCGACGATATGCTCGCCTATTATGATGAGACGCGGTTTTCCGATTGGACGCACGCCGAAACCGGCGCCCCCGTGCTGAAAGCGCAGCATCCGGAATTTGAAATGTGGAATCAGGGTATCCATGCTCGCTCGGGCGTCGCCTGCGCCGATTGTCACATGCCGTACAAGCGCGAAGGCGCGATGAAGATCAGCGATCACCATGTCCGCAGTCCCCTGCTCAACATCAACCGGGCCTGCCAAACCTGCCATAAATGGTCGGAGGCCGAATTGAAAGATCGCGCGGAAACGATTCAGCAGCGGACCTTCGAGCTGCGCAATCGCGCCATGGACGCGCTGATTGCGCTGATCCGTGATCTGGCCGCGGCCCGAACGGCGGGCCGAAGCGACCAGGGGGTGAGCACCGCCCAGGCGCTCCAGCGGAAAGCCCAGTTCATGGTGGACTTCGTCGAGGCGGAAAATTCGATGGGATTCCACGCGCCGCAGGAGGCGGCGCGCATTCTGGGCGAGGCGATCGACTACGCCAGACAAGGCCAATTGGCTCTTCGCGGCGAATCGTCATGAGGTGTAGGAATCAGTTTGCCCTGCCGCTCCGCCGCGGGGAGCAGCACGCCTCATGCCGATGCCGATGTGGACCTTCACTTTGAAATCGAGCAGGTCACCCTTCCCTTTGATCTGAAACATTTCCGAAACAGAGGTTCCGAACAACATCGTGCCGGCCGGCGCCGGAAAACGTTCTTGCCGCGCCAGGGTCTCATGGGAGACAATCGCACCTGCGCGGGGTCTCCGGGGATGACCACACTCCCGACCGGTCATGGCCGACACGGTGGGAGAGGGAACCTTGCCACGTTCCCGAGGCAATAAACATCAAGGAGGTTCGGCATGGCACAACAGGGGGCCGGAAGCGTCGTGGTGTGGGCGTTGGTGGCCGGTTTGATCGGGGGTGTGATCGGGAATCGGATCCTCTTGACCGATCCGGTCGTTGCGCAGGAAGCCGCGCCGGACAGGAGGATGATCGCGACTGAAAGGTTGATCGTGACGGACAGGGACGGCAAGGCTCGCGCGCAACTTGCCGTCTCGGAAGAGGGAGAACCGCGGCTTGATCTTGCGGACAAGTCCGGCAAGTCACGGCTGACACTCGCGCTGACCAAGGAAGACGGGGCCGAAGTACGTCTGAATAGCAAGGACGGCGATCCGCGAGTGAGGCTCGCGGTGTTGAGCAAGGGCGAGCCGAGACTGGATTTGACCATGGAGCGGGACGGGAGAGTGTTGGCGAGCCTCGGTCTTTCGCCGGAAGGCTGGCCGGAGTTGCGTCTCAAGGGCAAGGAAGGGACCGCCGAGGCCACACTTATGTTTGTGGATGGCGCGCCGCGCGTCTTTCTCGAGGACAAAAAAGGTCACGTGAACGCCGTCTTATCGGCGGTTGAGGAGAAGGCGGGGTTGGTGTTGTACCAAGGAGGAAAACCACGGGCCGGTCTGACCATGGAGGGGCTCGAGCTGATCAACGGCGAAGGCCAATCTCGCGCCCGGCTCGAAATTCTGGACACCGGCGAGCCGCGGTTGACCATGAAGGATAAAGAAGGCCGTCGATTGGTCAGCCTCTCCGTCGAAGCCTTGCCCAAGAAAGAGGGACCGTTGTTGGCGATGTACGACGACAAGGATGCCCTGCGGGCCGGCTTGAATCTCGATGAGGCCGGGCGTCCCAACCTGATTCTTCGAGATCGACCGCTTCTTTCCTTGATCGACCGGACCGGCGACGACGGCGTCTTCCTGAGTATTGAGGGGGAGAATCGACCAAGTTTGCTTCTGAGCAGCAAGAAAGGAAAGCACAGCGCCTTTCTCGGCCTGCGCGAGAACAATGAAATGGCCCTCGATTTACTTGATGAGTCCAACAAACAGCGGGCTAGTATCTCCCTGGATCCGGAGGGTGAACCCTCAATGAGGCTGCGCGATAAAACGGGACGGGTGATTTGGTCGGTCACGAAAGAGGCGGCGACCCGGTAGCGATCCTCTGGCTCGACCATTCTCTTAAAAAATAACGTCCATCGACGTGTAGGCATAGATGGCGCGTCGATCTCCGGTGGAGTCGGGCGCCCGTTTGGGAACGCCTCCAAACGCGAAGTGGACGAATCCTACCTGAAGAAACAGGTTGTCGGTGACTCTGTAGCCGGCGCGGAGGTCGGACGTATGGCCCAGGAAGGTGCCGGCTGCGCCGGTGGGGTCGTGACGACCACTGCCGGCCCAGGGACTCCGGCCATCTGCCAGCCACAAGGCCCGTTGTTGGAGATACAGTGACAGTTTGTCGGTGGGGCTGGCCAGGAGGCGCAGCCCTGGGGAGAGAAGGTTGCTGCGGACCACCGGCCCGAAGATGCCGGTGGGGGCGAACTCGAAGACGCGGGCCCCGTAGAGCGGATCGAATCCCCGGCTGGCATAATCGAATTGGAGCACGATCTGAGGAGTCCACGGCGCGTCGAACGTGAATCCTCCCTCGGCGTGCTGAAAATGCTGAAATCGCCCCTGCTCGCTCACGTCGCCGAACTGATAGGCCGATTCGATTTCATAGTTGAATGTTCCCGCCGCCGGTCGTTTCCGAATCCTTGTCCCCACCATGTCGAAATCTCGAGAGGGACCGCGATCCCTGTGGCCGAAGTAGTAGAGGTCTGTCCTCATCCAGGAGACATGGTGGGATTCGTAGTACAGACCCCAGAACCGGCGTTCCATATCCGGTTCGTCGAGGCGGCGCAAAAATCGGCCGACCGGGGCGACGGCGAAAGCGCGAAGGCTCCAGACGTCGGTTTTTCCCAGCAGCCAACTAATTCCGTCAAACGCATTGGTCGTGTTACGGAAGCTGTTTCTCGCCACCCATCGGCGTCGTCCCAGATCCATGTTGAGCCGTCCGACGTTGAGCTCGGTATAAAGACCGGAACCAAAGAAATTCGAGGAGACCAGATCCACGTGCAACTGCTGGATGTCGGTATGATTGACATGGGTGTTGTTGATGAACGACCCCTGGTCGGTCAACCAGGTTCTGGAGTCCTGAAATTCCAGCACCGCTCGCAACGGGTCTGCGATGTCTTTGATGCTGAAGTAGAATCTGGTGCGTTGGGCCACTTGTTGGTCGCTGCCTGTTTCGCCCCTTCGCCATCGCCCCTCCAGCGTTTCATAGCGGATCCGATACTCCCCGCCGAACCGAAATCCTTCCGGCTGGTTCAACAGACGGTGCAATAGGCGCGGGGCGGCGACGGCTGTGTCCAAGAGATCATCGTAATACTGTCCCACCCTTCCCGTCTGGACGAGAATCTCGTCGTAGATGCGGGCGATGGCGCCGAACAGATTCAAAAAAAACCGAGTGCGTTCTCGAGGAATGGTCGGAAGGTGTTGTTCGACGGCCGGCTCTTCAGGAGGGGGGGCGACTCGCTCTTTCGTGCGTTCCTCGAGCCGTTTGATTCGGTCAAGCGCCTTCTCGCGAGGACTCTTCTGTTGATCGGGCGAGTCATGCTCCTGTTCCTGTTCCTCCCCCGGAGAGACCGGTTCCCCTCTAATCGTTTCATGTTGCCGCTCCAACCTTCTGATGGCCTCGCTCGGGTCATCCTGTGCCGCCGATGCCTGGGACGGAGTGATGGCAAAGGGGGCAAGGAGGAGGATGGCGAAAACGACGGAGCACGAGGCAAAACTCGTTTGTCGTTCCGTCAGCCCTGTTCGAAGAAGCAGCATGGAATGGTAAACGCCCGTTCGCCGATTAGAACATGAACTCAGTCCATAGGTATCCGTAATGAGCGTCGCGGGTGACCGGACTGCCAGGCGCACGTTCGGCGAATGGACCGAACGCGAAATGGGCGTAGCCAGCTTGGAGGTATGTCCGTTCGTTCAGTCCCCAGCGGGCCCGCACTTCAAACGTGTGCCCGACAAAGGTTCCTGAACGGCCGGTCGAATCGCGCAGTCCCGTCCCCACCCAGGATCCCGCACTATCGACCAGCCACCAGGCCCGGTATTGGAGAAAGACGTAGCCCCGGTCGAACGGTTTGACGAGAAGTCTGGCGCCAGGAGAAGTCATGTTGCTGCGCTGGAACGGTCCGAAAATTCCCGTCGGAGTCAGCTCGAAAGACCGTCGTCCATACAAGATGTCGAACCCGTTGCTGGCATAGTCGAACTTGACCAATACCTGAGGCTTCCAAGGGAAATCGAACGTGTAGCCCAACTCGCCGTGGTAGAACTGGGCCAATCTGGTTTGTTGATTGATGTTGCCGAATTGATAGGATGACTCGATCTCATAGTCGAATGAGCCGACCGCCGGTTGTCTTCGGATCCGTCCCCCTACCATGTTGAAATCGCGTCCCGGCCCCTCATCGGCATGTCCGAAGTAATGGAAGGTCGTCTCGAACCATGGAAGGGTTCGCGACTCAAGATAAAGGCCCCAGAACGTGCCGTTTTCGGTTGCCAGCCAGGGATCAAGCCGCTGCACGAATCGCCGGACCGGCCGGACGAGAAACGAACGGAGTTGCCATCGCCGTTCATCGCCCAATTGCCACTCCACGCCGTCGAAGGCATTCGTCGCGTTGCGGAACTGATTGCGGGCCACCCACCGCCCTCGCCCTAAGTCCATGTTGATCCGCCCTACCTTAAGCACCGAGGGAACGCCGATGCCGAGAAGGTTGTTGGTGTAGAGATCCGCGTGGAGTTGCTGAATGTCGAAGTGGTTGGCATTGTTGGCGTTCGTGTAGGCGTCAGTTGAGCTTAGCGGCAGGCGTGAATCCTGGATTTCAATCAGGAACCGCAGAGGATCAACGATTTTTTGGATGCCGACCTGCAGTCTGGTCCGCAGAGAGAGCACCTGGCCGCCGTTCGGGTCGTTCGTTCGCCATGAGCTGTTCAGCCCTTCATAACGGGTGCGGTGTTCTCCTCCCAGAACCAGCCAACTTGGCGAGCCCAGCGCACGATGCAACAACCCGGGTCCGACCTTGGTTTTGTCCAGAATTTCGTCGTAAATGCCGATCTGGGTTTCGTAGACGCCCAGGAGATACTTGACGCGCGTCGTCGCTTCCGGCCGAGAAGAGATTCCTTCCTCACTCGACGAGCCGGCCGTTTTGAACCGCCCTCCGAACCATCGATCCCAGATCGACGGTTCGGGTGGCGGCTCGTCCGGCGGCGCCAGTTGCTCGAACTCTCTCACCTGTTCACGGGCCCGTTCTTTGGGACCTTGGACCTCTCGTTCCATCTCCCGTTCTCGCGCCCGCTGCTCTTCAAGCCGGTGAAGCTGGTCCTTTGCCTTTTGCTTCTGCCTCGGCAGCGGAGCGACGGACTCAGCATTCTCAACCCTCCCAGGCTCCTCTTGTTCCAGCCGTCGAATGACTTCGTCGGTGCGTTGAGCGGGTTGCTCGATCGTCGTGTCCTCAGTCGGAGGATCCGATAACGATTGTCCGGCCACGGGCGAGGGGCCATCCCATGGGCACGCAAGGACGAGCCCGGCCAACAGTCCGGCTTTCGAGAAGCAGGGTCCGAGTGAGGAGAGGCGTGCGATTCTCATGAGCAAGAGATCCGGTCGTTCGATCCCCAGGGGCTTATGCCACAAACAAGGGGTCTATTCAATCAACGAATCCCCAACGCCATTTCTCGGCCATTGCCGGGAATTGCATGACTCGAGCATTTGAGTTCCGGAGTGGTCTTCGTCATTCGACCTATCGAAGCCAAAATGAACCAAGGAATAGTTACTGTATCGGCAACTATGAAGCTGCCACGGACGAATCCAAACGGGCTGGCGATATTGTGGCGTCCGGCGACAGCGGAAATCGTCACATCGTCCCAGAATGCGACAGCGAACGTCTTCCCCTGTTTGATCGTCAATGTCCGAAGAAATCTATAAGAAATCTATGGCTGCGATACAGATTACAAGTACTTTGAGGAAGAATTGCCTCGTACCTCTCTGGTATCAGGTTTGCGGTGTTTGCCGGAGAAAAGAGCGTCTCGTGCGGCACAGGAGAAAGGGGAGGTGTTTGCCTGTGTCGAAAGAACAAGGGACCGGGCTTGTTGGGAAACATGACGGAGAGGGGACACGCCGATGGCTGAACAGTTGGGGCACAAGCAGAGGTGGATGGGCGCTTTGCTCCGTGAAATGGTCGACATGCCTAGACGCCACGTCGTCGTGTTTCTTGTGGCGACGGTGGTGCTGGTTGTTCTGGAGATCGAACTCACGGAGGGGTGGCACCTGATTCATCTCCTGGAACTGTTGGGCGCGATGGGGTTTCTCTACTTGCTGTGGGCGGCCTGGCGGGCCAGGCTCGGCGGAATCGAGTAAGCCACTGGGACAAGGGAACTTTCTGCTGCCGTTCATGAGACGAAAAACTGGACGGAAGGAGCGCGGCGGTGGTCGC
The DNA here is from genome assembly GCA_024331125.1 of Nitrospira sp. GTDB lineage: Bacteria > Nitrospirota > Nitrospiria > Nitrospirales > Nitrospiraceae > Nitrospira_D. The sequence goes on along the minus strand of JANDJI010000001.1, from coordinate 600,929 downwards.
TGTTTCACAGCTGTCATAACGAAGGATGTCCGGGCTATTGAGGAGGAGACGCATGAGCCAAATCGTCTATTCTATCCCTGAGGAATTTCGCCGACGCGCCCATATCACCGAACAACGCTATCGAGACATGTATCAACGTTCGATCGAAGACCCTGAAGGATTCTGGGGCGAACAGGCCGATTCGTTCCTGAGTTGGACAGGGCGGTGGAAGAAGGTACTCAATGGAGATTTTGCGGAAGGAACTGCCCGTTGGTTCGAGGGCGGACGGCTGAATGCCTGCTACAACTGCGTCGATCGCCATACGGTGACGCGCCCCGACCAGGTCGCGATCATCTGGGAAGGCAATGATCCGGATCAAAGTCGCAAGATTTCATACCGCGAACTGCACGAACAGGTCTGCCGCTTGGCCAACGTGCTCAAGGAACAGGGCGTCAATCCGGGGGACCGGGTGTGCCTCTATATGCCGATGATTCCAGAGGCTGTGTTTGCCATGCTGGCCTGTGCTCGCATCGGCGCGATTCATTCGGTGGTGTTCGCCGGATTTTCATCGGAGGCCTTCAAACATCGGGTGCAGGACAGTCGGTGCAAGTTGGTGGTCACCGCCGACGGCTATCGGCATGGAAGCAAAACGATCGATCACAAAAGGAAGGCGGATCAGGCATTGGCGGAATGCCCGGATGTAAAAACGGTGCTGGTCGTCAAGCACCTTGGCGGAAATATTCCGTGGAACGAAAGGCGCGATGTCTGGTACCACGAGGCTGTCGCCGAGAGTTCGCCGGATTGTCCGGCGGCGGAGATGGATGCGGAATCGCCGCTGTTCATTCTGTACACCTCCGGGTCGACCGGCAAGCCCAAGGGCTTGGTCCACACGACCGGCGGGTACCTCCTCTATGCCGCCGTGTCCCACCGTTACGCGTTTGATTATCGTGATGGGGAGATCCATTGGTGCACCGCCGATATCGGTTGGGTGACCGGCCACACCTATCTGGTCTACGGACCGCTGGCTAACGGTGCCACAACGGTGCTGTTCGAAGGCGTGCCCCATTATCCGGATTACTCCCGCTTCTGGCGAGTGGTGGACAAATATCGGGTGAATATTTTTTATACAGCGCCGACGGCAATCCGAGCCTTGATGGCTCAAGGTAACGAACCGGTCAAGCAAACCCATCGCCGGAGCCTTCGAGTGCTGGGCAGTGTGGGCGAGCCGATCGATCCCAAGGCTTGGGAATGGTTCCATCGTGTCGTCGGGGAAGGTCGATGCCCCATTGCCGATACCTGGTGGCAGACGGAAACCGGTGGCTTGCTCCTTACCCCCTTGGCGGGAGCCATGCCATTGAAACCGGGATCGGTAGCCAAGCCGTTCTTCGGTGTTGCGCCGGCCTTGGTGGATGAAAAGGGCCGGATTCTGGAGGGGGCGGCCCAGGGGCGACTGGTCATGACGCGCCCCTGGCCAGGCTTGGCGCGCACGATCCATGGCGATCATGAGCGCTATCTCACGACCTATTTCGGCCGCTTTCGCGGGTTCTATGACACGGAAGACGGCGCCCGCCGCGACGAAGACGGCTATTACTGGATTACGGGGCGGATTGACGACGTGTTGAATGTATCGGGTCATCGCCTCGGAACCGCCGAGCTGGAAAATGCATTGGCCAAACATCCGGACGTCGCCGAAGCCTCCGTCGTCGGAATTCCACACGAGATCAAGGGGCAAGGGATCTATGCCTACGTTGTCTTGCAGAAAGAGATCGCCCCATCAGAGGCATTGCGTGCGGCGCTCATCGAGCAGGTGCGCGGGGAAATCGGGCCGATTGCCACCCCCGACCACATTCAATGGGCCGAGGCCCTCCCCAAAACTCGATCCGGCAAGGTCATGCGCCGTATTCTGCGCAAGATCGCGGCGAACGACCTGAATGATCTGGGAGATACTTCGACGCTGGCCGATCCATCCGTCATCGAAACATTGATCGCAAACCGCAAAACCCAGTCTTCGACTTTCTAAACGAGGGCCCGGTGCCCGTAGAACCAATCACGCGGCGTCACGGAGCATTGGCGCCGGTACCAGTCGTTGGCCGTCGTTTGCCGACATAAAAAAGAGAGGATGGAGCTATGAAGGTACGACAAGGTGCAGGCACGTCATATATCCGTTATCCGTTGGTTTCAGGAGATAGGTCTGGAGGATGTGCCGCTGGTTGGCGGAAAGAACGCCTCCTTGGGCGAAATGTATCGGGAGCTGGCCACCCCGGCGTCAGGGTCCCGAATGGGTTCGCCGTCACCGCACAGGCCTGCCGGAAATTTCTGAAAGGAGCCGGCCTTGAAGCGATGATCACGGACATATTGAAAGACGTGGAGGTGCGCAACCTCGGCGATTTGCAACGGCAGGGCGGCCGCATCCGTCGAGCCATGCTCTCGGCGGACTTGCCGTCGGCGGTGGAGCAAACCATCCTCGATGCGTATGCTCGGCTGAGCGAGGGGGCCCCGGAACCGATCGACGTCGCTGTGCGGAGCAGCGCCACGGCGGAAGATTTGCCGGACGCGAGTTTTGCGGGGCAGCAGGAGACCTATTTGAATGTCCAAGGAGCATCGGCGCTGATCGAGTCCTGCAAGCGGTGCGTCGCGTCGTTGTTCGCCGATCGCGCGATCGCGTACCGGATTGAAAAGGGATTCAATCATCGGAAAATCGCGCTTTCCATTGGGGTGCAGCGGATGGTGCGCTCCGATTTGGCGAGCGCCGGAGTCATGTTTTCCATCGATACGGAGACGGGGTTTCAACATGTTGTCCTGATCAATGCCTCCTACGGCCTCGGAGAGAACGTGGTGCAGGGGGCGGTGAATCCGGATGAATTTTACGTCTTCAAGCCGACGCTCAAAGACGGGCATCGCCCGATTCTCCATAAGCGCATGGGCGTAAGGAGTTCAAGCTGATCTACGACGTCGGCGGAAGCAAGATGGTCAAAAACGTGCCGGTGCCGCCGGACGATCGGAACAGGTTCGCCGTGACAGACGACGAAATCCTGACGATCGCCCGTTGGGCCTGTGTAATCGAGGACCATTATTGTATTGGACCAAACTGGGCGTCGCCAGTCCGATGGACATGGAATGGGCGACGGATGGACGCACCGGCGAGCTGTTCATCGTCCAGGCAAGGCCCGAGACGGTGCAGTCGCGGCGGGACGTCGATGTGTTCGAAACCGATCGGCTTGCGGAACGAGGCCGCGTGCTGGTGAGCGGGCGCAGCGTCGGTGGCAAAATTGGTCAAGGAACGGTTCGGGTCATCGAGCAGGTCCAGTGAATGCAGGATTTTCGCGAGGGAGAGGTGTTGGTAACCGACAAGACCGACCCAGATTGGGTGCCGATCATGAAACGGGCGTCGGCGATCGTGACCAAATCGAGGGGGCCGGACGTGTCATGCCGCGATCGTCAGCCGCGAATTAGGGCTGCCCGCGATCGCGAGGGCGGAGGCCGCAACGGAATTGTTGAAAGACGGTCAGGTTGTGACGGTCTCATGCGCGGAGGGCGAGACGGAGCACGTCTACGAAGGCCGATTGACGATCGAGGTCGAGCGCGTCAGCGTCAAGGATCTGCAACGCCCCAAGACCGCCATCATGATGAATATCGGCAATCCAGAAGAAGCTTTCCGCCTGTCGTTTCTTCCGAACGAGGGGGTGGGGCTGGCTCGTGAGGAATTCATCATCGCCAACGCCATCGAGGTTCACCCCCTGGCGTTGGTCGAGTATGAGCGACTGGATGATCCCCAGTTGAAGGCCCAGATTGACCGACTTGCTACAGGGTATGTCGACAGAACCGAGTTCTTCGTGGATAAGTTGGCTCAAGGGATCGGCATGATCGCCGCGGCCTTCTACCCCAAGGACATGATCGTGCGCCTGAGCGACTTCAAGTCGAACGAGTACGCCAATCTGATCGGCGGCCGCCGGTACGAACCGAAGGAGGAGAACCCCACGCTCGGGTTCCGGGGAGCGTCGCGCTACGATGATCCGCGTTACCGGCGGCGTTCGAGATCGAATGCCTCGCTCTTCGTCGAGTCCGACATGGGCTTGGGCAACGTGAAAATTATGATCCCCTTCTGCCGAACCGCGGAGGAGGGACGTCGAGTGTTAGATGAAATGGCACGATACGGATTGCGTCGCGGCGAGCGAGGGTTGGAGGTGTCTCTCATGTGTGAAATCCCCAGCAACGTCTTGCTCGCCGAAGAATTCCCGCCATCTGCGACGGCTTCTCCATCGGCTCGAACGATCTTACGCAATTGACATTGGGGGTGGACCGGGATCCGACTTGGTCGCGCTGTTGTTCGACGAGCGAAATCCCGCCGTGGCGCGAATCATCTCGATGGCGATTCAGGCGGCGAAGCGTGCGGGGGCGGAGGATCGGGATCTGTGGGCAGGCGCCGAGCGACTATCCGGAGTTCGCCCGGTTTCTCGTTGAACCGGGTATCGACAGGCTCTCGCTCAATCCGGACGCCGTGATTCGGACGACGGTCACCGTGTTGGATATTGAGCGGATGCTCGTGGCTCGAAAGCAAACCGCTGGACCTGATTGGACGGAATCGGGGTTGCAGTGAAGCACTCTTCACCATATAGTGACAAAAAGGTCGCAACTTGGCTCTTCAGCCAAGAGGTTGTGGTGGTTGCCGCAGGGCCGTACCTTGCGGAAGGCGGGGAGCCACGTCACGTGAATCACGAGTGATGCTCAATGGACGAAGCGGTTATCATAAACAGCGCGTTGTTCTACGATCGGTTGCAGTTCGCCGTCACGGCGACGTTCCACTACCTCTTTCCGCAACTGACGATGGGGTTGGCGGCCTTGATTCTGTACCTCAAGAGCCGCGCCTATTGGTTCCGTGACGTCCACTACGATCAAGCCGCCCATTTCTGGACGAAGATCTTCGCCTTAAGCTTCGCGTTCGGCGTCGTCACCGGCATTCCGCTGGAGTTTCAATTCGGCATGAACTGGGCCAAGTTCTCCCGGTTCGCCGGCGGTGTCATCGGTCAGACGTTGGCGATGGAGGGGCTCTTCGCGTTTTTCCTGGAATCGACGTTCCTGGGGATTCTGTTGTATGGGCGCAAGATGTTCACCCCGTTTGTGCTCTGGTTGACGACGCTGATGTTGTTCATAGGCTCGTGGCTCTCGGGCTACTTCATCATTGCGACGAATGCCTGGATGCAACATCCGGTGGCCTATGTCGTCGATCCGGACGGGTCGGTGCATGTCACGAGCTTGTGGGGCCTCCTGACCAATCCCTGGATCGTCTGGCAATATGCCCACACGATGACGGCCGCGGTGGTGACCGGGTCGTTCGTGATGGCGGCGGTCGGCGCCTATTATCTGTTGTCGGGGATCCATGTCGAGGCGGCGAAGACGTTTCTCAAAACCGGAGTCGTCGCCGGGGCGATCACCACGAGTCTGATGTTGTTTCCAACCGGCCACCATGCGGCGCTTCAGGTGTTCGAGCATCAGCCGATCAAGGGGGCCGCGTTTGAAGGTCACTTCCATACGGAAGCCGGAGCCGATCTTGTGCTGATGGGCCAGCCCAACATGGATACGCTCACAATCGACAACCCGCTCGTGCTTCCCAAGATGCTCAGCTTCATCATCCATAAGCACTTCGGCGCGGAGATCAAAGGGCTGACTGATTTTCCCCGTGACGAGTGGCCGGACACCATGCCGTTGCTCTACTACACCTATCACATCATGGTCGGGCTGGGGACGATCTTCATTCCGGTGATGGCGACGGCGCTGGTGCTGCTTCTGCGGGGGCGCCTGTTTGAGGCGAGGTGGATGTTATGGACGCTCATGTTGTTCGCGCCATTTCCCTATATTGCGACGACCGCCGGCTGGATGACCGCCGAATTGGGACGGCAACCCTGGCTGGTGTACGGCCTGTTGCAAACGGCCGAAGGCAACTCGCCACTGGTGGGGTCGGGCAACGTGCTGTTTACGTTGCTCGGGTATCTCGGCTTGTATCTGTTGATCGGCCTCCTGTTCCTGTTTTTGTTCTTCGAGACGGTCTCTCGCGGTCCCAGCGGTGTCGGCGCCTCAGGGACCTCTTCCTGGAAGGCCGGTTTACACGAAGAGGGGACGTATGTCGCTCGATGAGCTGTGGTTTGCGATCATCGCCCTGGTCTTCGCCGTCTACGCGGCCTTGGACGGGTTCGATTTCGGCGTGGGCGCGCTCTACTTGTTCGTCGCCCGGACGGACGAGGAACGGCGGTTGGTGATGAAGGCCATCGGGCCTGTTTGGAAAGGCAATGAGGTCTGGTTGGTGTCGGGGGGAGGCCTCTTGTTCCTTGCCTTCCCCAAGGCCTTTTCGGCGGCGTTCAGCGGGTTTTATTTGGCGCTCAATCTGGTCCTCTGGTGCTTGATCATGCGGGGCTTGGCGATCGGATTGCGGTCGCATCTGGAGAATCCCCTGTGGCGATCGCTGTGGGACGCGATCTTCGCGGTCACGGGCTTTCTCTTGGCCTTGGTTTTCGGCGTCGCCTTGGGCAATCTTGTTCGCGGCGTGCCGCTTGGTCCGGATGGATATTTCTTCGCCGCCTTCTGGACGACGTTTTTGCCAGATGACAGCCCCGGCATTTTAGATTGGTTCACGGTGCTGATGGGATTGCTCTCCGTCGCGATTCTCATGGTTCACGGGGCGAATTACCTGGCGACCAAGACGGACGGCCCCGTCAACATTCGGGCGCGCCGGTTCGCCGAGATCGGGCAGTGGGTCGTGCTGTTGCTGGGGATCGCGGCGACCGCGGCGCTCCCCTTCGTCCAGCCGGCCCTGTGGGAGAGCTACGTCGCCCATCCGTTTGGTACTGTCTTGCCGCTGATCGCCGCCTCCGTGCTCTTGACCGCATGGTACGGCCGCCGCTCCGGGCGAAATTTCATGGTCTTTGTGAGCTGGAGTCTGTTCATCCTGGTGGGCTTGCTGAGTTTGGCCTGGGGCCTCTTCCCCAATCTGCTCATTGCGACAGGAGATCCGGCACACAGTTTGACGATTCTCAACAGCGCGGCCTCGCCCTATGGGTTGCAAATCGGTCTCGTCTGGTTCACTGTCGGGATGACGTTGGTCATCGCCTACACGACGTGGGTGTACACGAGCTTCGCGGGGAAAGTGGAACAGTTGCCTCTTGAAGAACACTACTGATTCGGTTCGTCGGTCTGGAACGAGCCGAAGCGGAGAAGTGAAGGAGGTGGGATATGATCGGCCAGTCGGTCAAGCTGACCAGGATTCGCGGCATCGACGTCGGCATTCATTACTCGTGGTTCATCATCTTTGCGCTGATCACCTTTTCGCTGACCGCTCGATTCTCGGTGCAGCACCCTCACTGGACGATAACCGAACAGTACGCGGTCGGTGTCGCCACGAGCCTGTTGTTCTTCGTCTCGATTCTTCTCCATGAAATGGCCCATAGTTTTGTCGCGCTGGCGAAGGGGATTCCGGTTCGGTCGATCACGCTCTTCGTATTCGGCGGCGTCGCGCAGATCGGGCGGGAACCGGACCGGCCGATGACGGAGTTTCACATCGCGATTGCCGGGCCGATCGCGAGCGGTCTGTTGGCGGTTGGATTTGGAGTCGTCGCCGCCCTCGCGGGCGATCAGTTTGAGCGCCTCGCGGCGCTGGCCGACTGGCTCTCGTCGATCAACGTGATGCTGGCGGTATTCAACCTGGTGCCGGGCTTTCCGCTCGATGGGGGGCGGATTTTCCGCGCGCTCATGTGGCACGTGACCGGCAGCCTCACCAGGGCCACCAGGATTGCGGCGGGAGCAGGACAGGGAATCGGGTACCTGTTCATCTTCTTCGGCATCTGGACCGGCTTCACCGCCAATTGGTTCAGCGGCCTCTGGCTGGCGTTCATCGGCTGGTTCCTCGTGAATGCGGCGCAAGAGAGTGTCGTGCAAGTCAGTGTCCGGTCCGTGTTGAGCGGCTTGGCGGCCGAGGATGTGATGAGCCGCGATTGTCCGATCGTGTCCGAGCGGATGAGCCTGGCCGAGTTGGTCGGAGAGCATGTGCTGAGAACCGGGCAACGGTGTTTCGTCGTAACGGACGGGGAGCGGCTCAGGGGGTTGGTCACGCTGCACCAGATCAAAGCGGTGCCGCAGGACCGTTGGCCCTCGGTTTCGGTGGGAGAGGCCATGACACCGGTCTCCCAGGTCCAGGTTGTGTCGCCGGATCGCCCGATCTTGGAGGTGTTGCAGCTTCTGGAAGGGCAGGACATCAACCAGGTGCCGGTTGTGGAGGGGGGGCGGCTGGTGGGGATGATCACGCGCGATCATCTGTTGCGGGTGCTGGCCGCCAAGATGGAGCTTGAGTTGCCGGGCAAGATCGAACGGGACGTCACGGGATGGTCTCATCGCCCTCGAACGTCCTCGACGGCATGAGGCGACGGATGGAAGTCTAGCCCAGGGCCTCGCCGATGGATGAACGGGGATGACGGAACCGGTTCGGGAATCCAAGGACGATCGGACGGCCCAAGCTGTTCGCATCGGATTAACGATCGGTATCTTGGCGTTGAGCCTGGCCCTGCTGAGTCCCTTTCTTTCTCCGATCCTGTGGGCGGGCGTGCTCTGTTACACGTTGAACCCCGCCTACAAGTGGGTGGTCAGGATCAGCGGCGGCCGCCGTGCCTTGAGCGCATTGGTCATGTGCGCGGTGCTCACTGTGGGAATCATCGTTCCTCTCGTCCATCTCTCGCTGGTGGTGGCCGAGGATGTAACCAAAACCTATCGAACCCTGGTGGTTTCCTTGCGCGAGGGGGAACGACCGTTGCTGGAAGGATGGCGGGACTATCCGTTGTTGTCGGCGCCGCTTGACGCGGTAGCCAATCTGGAGCGGTTGACCGGAACGAATCTGCGGGCAAGTCTCGCGGAGAATTTGGCGGAGCTGGGGAAAATGCTGGTGGGGCAGGTGACCAGCCTGGTCACCCATGCGCTCCATGCGCTGGTGCAACTGGCCGTCGTTTTGCTGTGCGCCTTTTATTTCTTCCGCGACGGAGACAAGCTGATGGAATGGTTGCGATCGACCAACCTCATCGAGTCGGAGCGCCAACAGGTGTTGGCCAAACGATTCGACGATGTGGTCAAGGGGACCGTCTACGGCAACACCGTCATTGCGCTCTTGGAAGGGCTGGTGGGCGGGATCGCCTTTTGGTCGGTCGGTCTGCCGTCGGCCGTCCTCTGGGGCACGATCATGGCCGTTCTGGCCTATCTGCCGCTGGTGGGCGCCGGACTGGTCTGGATGCCGGCCGCGGCGTATTTAGTATGGCAGGGAACATACGGCAAAGCCCTCGTCCTCATTGGATTCGGGATGGTGATCGCGGTCATGGATTATCTCATTCGCACGATCGTGGTCGGCGGCCGTTCGCACCTCCACACGTTGCTGGTGTTCTTTTCCGTGTTGGGGGGGTTGCAACTGTTTGGATTGATCGGCATCGTGGTCGGGCCCATGGTGGTTGCAGTGGGGATCACGGTCGTTGAGATGTGGAAAATGGAGCTGGAACGTGGAAAACCACAGGAGGCCGGCGATGGTTAAACCGCTGTTCAAACCACTCCATCGAACCGACGGCTATTTGCCCATCGAAGACCATGGATTGATTGGAGACGGCGCGACCGCCGCGCTCGTCGGCCGCGACGGGACGGTGGCGTGGCTGTGTGCGCCTCGGTTTGATTCACCGCCGATCTTTTGCGGTCTGCTCGATCGCGCGCACGGAGGAGCGTTTCGAATCGTGCCGGCCGGGCTGCGCGAAGCAGGCCAGTGGTACGAGCCGGACAGTCCCATCCTGGTGACGGAGATGCGCTGCACGGGAGGGACGTTGCGGGTGACGGATTGTTGTCCGTTGATCGCCGGCGCCGACCTCACGGAGGATATTTCGGTCACCCGCCGCGAACTGTTGCGCAGTGTGACGGTGACGGAAGGTACGGTTCGGGTGACCGTTGAGATTGCGCCCCGTGGCGGAGCGGAGGCGGAGCCCAGGGTCGGGGGGCTGCGGATTCGATGCCATGGCAGGCCCGATCTCTGTCTGCACCTCTCGTCCACCGTTTCCCTCGCCGGGCTCCGCACCGTGATCACGCTCAAGGCCGGCCAGTCGGCGCACCTGTTGCTCAATTGGAGACAGTCCTGCTCATCGGCCTCAACGTTCGACCCGGAACGCTTGCGCGAAGATACCAAATCGGTCTGGCGGCGATGGCTCGCCCATTTGAACTATGACGGGCCTCAGGAACCATTGGTCCGCCGCTCGGCCATCACGATCAAGTTGCTGGACCATTTCGAGAACGGCGCCATCGTGGCGGCTCCGACGTCTTCGCTGCCGGAACTGATCGGCGGAACCCGTAACTGGGATTATCGTTACGCCTGGGTGCGAGACGCGGCCTTCTCCGTCTATGCGCTTCATCGCATCGGCCTGTCGCATGAAGCGGCCGGATTTCTCGGGTGGGTGCTGGACGCGGTGGATCGAGACGGAAGGCCCAGCGTGATGTATGACCTCGATGGGCGGAAGCCGCCGGAGGAACGGGAGGACGACGAGTTGGAAGGCTATCGACGTTCCGCGCCGGTGCGGTGGGGCAACGCGGCGGCCGCGCAACATCAACACGACGTCTATGGCGAAATCCTGGACTGCGCCTATCAATGGGCCGCTCATCATGGCACCATTCCCGCCCCGCTCTGGGATCGGCTCCGAAAATTGGCGGATGCCGCTGGGAAGGAATGGCGAACACCGGACCACGGGATTTGGGAAGTACGCACGAGTGGGCGTCCCTTCACCTACTCGGCGGCCCTGTGTCAGGTGGCGGTGGATCGCGCCGTGCGAATGGCGGAGCGGTTTGGACTGCCCGGTCCTGTCGACGGATGGCGAGCCACGGCGGAGGAGATCAGACAGGCGATTCTGAAGGAAGCGTGGGATGAACGCAGACGATCGTTCACGGAACATCTGGGCGGAGGCGGATTGGATGCCAGTCTCTTGACGTTGCCGCTCCGGCGGGTGGTTGCGGCGGACCATCCTCAAATGGTGGCGACGACCAAGGCGATCGTGGAGCGATTGGGGGTGGGGAAGGGGCTGCTCTATCGATACCTGCCGGATGAATCGCCCGACGGGATTGCCGGCCACGAAGGCGCCTTTCTTCTGTGCAGTTTCTGGCTGGTGGACAATTGGGCCAAACAGGGGCGACTCGATGAGGCGTTGGAACTGTACGACTCGCTCTGCGCGAGGGCCGGCGCGCTCGGGCTTCTGCCCGAAGAAATCGATCCTGCGACCGGCGCGTTTTTGGGCAACTATCCCCAAGCGTTCAGCCATATCGGCGTGATCTCAAGCGGGGTCAATTTGGCGCGGTCGCTCCGAAAGAAAGGACGGACGGACTAGCGCCGGTCTTGTGCGGTTGGAGAAGGTGCCTGTGATGGGGTACCGGAAAGATTTGAAGGTTTTCCAGGACGAGGAAGAGGGGGGAGCGTGCACAGTCTTGTGAACCGATGAACTAAACGAAAGGAGGACGTGATGTCACGCTTGAGTTGGAGTTTCTCGATGGTGATCGCAGTCGCAATGTTGAGCGTGGGAATCGGCTGCAAACAGGAAGGGCCGGCCGAGCAAGCCGGAAAGAAGGTCGATCAAGCCGTAGAAAAAGCCGGTCAAGCGATCGAGGAGGCCAAAGAGAAGGTCGAGGATGCGGCAGAGGCGGTCAAGGAGAAGGTGGAAGAGGCGGTTGAAAAAGCCGAGGAAGCGACCAAGTAGCCAATCGTTGTGATTTGGTGATTGACAGGAAAGGAGCATTGCAATGGGTAATTTTATCGACAAGGCGAAGGAGAAAGGGGAGCAGCTCAAGGAGCAGGTGACCGACAAGGTTAAGGATGGCGTCGAAAAGGCGAAGGATACGGCGCAAGAAGTCGGCAAAGCCGTGAAGGAGACAACAAAGGACGCGATCGAGAAGGCTAAGGATGCGACCAAGTGAACAGGAACGGCCGGCTTTTAGAGGCCCTTTTGCCACAGTCGCTGAAACAAAAAGGCGGAAAGTTTGTTCGTAAAAAAGAAAGATGGAGGGAGACAGATGACACTCTGGCCGGGGTCACCCTATCCGCTGGGAGCTACCTGGGATGGGTCGGGCGTCAACTTCGCGCTGTTCTCTGAACATGCCACCGGCGTCGAGTTGTGTCTCTTCGACGGGCCTGACGGAAACAACCAGATCGCCTGTATCCCGATGATGGAGCAGACCGATCTGGTCTGGCACGGGTATGTGCCGGACATTCGTCCGGGGCAACGGTACGGATTTCGGGTTCATGGACCCTATGACCCCGCCGTCGGCCATCGATTCAATCCGGCCAAGCTGTTGCTCGACCCCTACGCCAAGGCCATCGACGGCACGATTCGCTGGAATGACACCCTCTTCGCCTATCAGGTCGGCCACCAGAACTCAGATCTCAGTAAGGACGAACGCGACAGCGCCGCTGCCATGCCTAAAAGCGTGGTGGTGGATCAGAATTTCGACTGGGAGGGAGACCGTCTGCTTCGCATCCCATGGCACGAGACGATCGTCTATGAAGTGCATGTGAAGGGCTTTACAGCTATGCATCCCGACGTGCCTAAGGAGCTGCGGGGGACCTATGCGGGGTTAGTCTGTCCGGTGATGCTGGATTATTTGAAGTCGCTGGGGGTGACGGCGGTGGAATTGCTGCCGATCCATCACTTCGTCGCCGATCGTCACCTCGTGGATCGTGGACTGACCAACTACTGGGGGTATAACTCGATCGGCTATTTCGCGCCGGACGCGCGTTATGCGGGTAGCGGAACCCTGGGCCAACAGGTCATAGAGTTCAAGGCCATGGTCAAGGCGCTGCACCAAGCCGGCCTCGAGGTCATTCTCGATGTGGTGTACAACCATACCGCCGAGGGCAATCAACTCGGTCCGACCCTTTGTTTTCGGGGCGTCGACAACGCCTCCTATTACCGGCTGGTCGCCGATAATCGCCGCTACTACATGGACTACACCGGTTGCGGCAACACGCTGAACATGCGGCATCCACGGTCGATCCAACTCATCATGGACAGTTTGCGGTACTGGGTGTGTGAAATGCACGTGGATGGATTCCGGTTTGATCTGGCGTCTGCCCTAGCCCGTGAGATGCATGAGGTGGACCGCCTCGGGGCGTTCTTCGACGTCATCCACCAGGACCCGGTCATCTCGCAAGTCAAGTTGATCGCCGAACCCTGGGATATCGGTGAAGGAGGATACCAAGTCGGAAACTTTCCTCCGGGCTGGGCCGAGTGGAACGGCAAGTATCGCGACACCGTTCGCGATTACTGGCGTGGGGCGGACAGTACTTTAGCCGAGTTCGCCTCACGATTCACCGGCAGCTCCGATCTCTATGAGGCGAGTGGTCGTCGGCCCACGGCGAGCATCAACTTCGTGACGGCTCACGACGGATTCACCCTGCGCGATCTGGTCTCGTACAACGAGAAGCACAATGAAGCGAACGGCGAAGACAACCGCGACGGAGAGAGCCATAATCGGTCATGGAATTGCGGGGCGGAAGGCCCGACCGACGATCCAACGGTAAATGCGCTGCGAGCCCGCCAGCAGCGGAATTTCCTGGCGACACTCCTGCTGTCCCAAGGGGTGCCTATGTTGCTCGGCGGCGATGAAATCGGACGCAGCCAGGGCGGCAACAATAATGGGTACTGTCAGGACAACGAAATATCCTGGTTCGATTGGGAGCATGCAGACCGTGAGTTGCTCGCCTTCACTACAAAAGTCATCGGTCTGTGGCGCGACCATCCGGTGTTCCGGCGGCGGCGTTGGTTTCAGGGAAGGGCAATTCATGGGGCAGAGACGACGGATATCGGGTGGTACAAGCCGGATGGCCACCCCATGTCCGATCAGGACTGGCAATCAGGGTTTGCCAAGTCGCTGGGTGTCTATCTGAACGGCAAAGAGATTCCCGGCCTCGGGCCGCGAGGCGAACGGATCGTCGACGCCAGTTTCTACATGCTGTTCAACGCCGACCACGAGGCTCGTACCTACCGATTTCCCGTGCAGGACTTCGGTCGACAGTGGATCAGAGTGCTTGATACAACCCAGGCAACGGTCCAAGAAAGCCTTGAGACCATCGAAGACGGTGGGGAAGTTGTGGTGGAAGGGCGTGCCATGATCCTATTTCAGGAGGTGGAGTGACGCCGATTTGCTCGGAGGGCATCGCTCTCGATTGCCGACGGAAGGACTGGTGGGGAACAAAAAGAGCGCAGAAGGCCGATCAGAATGCCCAGGAAGCCGTTGAGAAGGTGAAGGAAGCGATGACCGGGTAAGTTCAGTTCAAACCAAGAAAGGAGGGCCCCGATGAGTCTCAAGGATGCCTATCTCGAAAAAATGGAAGCGCAATTGCGGGAATGGGGCGCGAAGATCGACGAGCTCAAGGCCAAGGCCGATAAGGCGGAGGCGAGCGCCAAGATCGAGTATCTCAAACAGGTCGATGCGCTCAAGGCCAAGCGGGACGCGGCGCAGGCGAAACTCGGCGAGATCAAGGCCGCGAGCGAGGAGGCGTGGGAAATTCTCAAAACCGGCGCCGAGCATGCATGGAATGACCTCAAGTCGGCCCTCGACGCAGCGGCGGCCAAATTCAAATAGGCTGTGAGAGCGGAACGGCCGGGAGCCAAAAACGATCGCGGGTCGTTCTCCATCGGGCAGTGAGGGAGTGAGAGGGAGAGCGTTCGTGAAGCAGCGGCAAACAGGGCGTTCATATCGCCGGGAGACGGTCGGGGTGTGGTTCGACGTCACGGTGCCGCTCCGAAACGGCATGGTCCGGTGGCCGGGCAATCCGCCGGTGCGGGTGCGGCGCGTCCTGGACATGAACAGAGGCGACGAATGCACCGTGGCATCGTTGTCGCTGGGGGTCCATTCCGGCACGCACATGGATGCACCGCTGCACTTTTTGCGGACCGGCCTCGGGATCGATGCGATGCCCATCGACGCGGGGGTCGGTCGAGCGAGGGTCATTCCCGTTCAACATCCGGTCCATGTGACGATTGAGGAATTGCGCCGGCATCGAATCCGGCGGGGCGAGCGCCTTCTTTTCAAGACGCGCAACTCATCGCGATGTTGGAAGACGAATCGCTTTCTAAAGGATTTCGTGTCGCTCGATGAAGAGGCAGCCCATTGGCTGGTGGATCAAGGGGTTCGCACGGTCGGCATCGATTATTTGTCTGTCGCGGGGTACAAGTCGGATACGGCGGCGATCCATACGATCTTGCTCAAGGGTGGCGTGTGGATCATCGAGGGCTTGAATTTATCGGGGGTTCGGCCTGGTGTGTACGACATGCTCTGCCTCCCCCTGAAAATCGCCGGCGGCGATGGAGCGCCGGCGCGCGCGTTGCTCAAGCCGGTCGGATCGGTCGGCAAGCCGGTCGGACCGGTCGGACTGATCGGATCAAGAGGGACTCGGAAAACCTGAGAGGCAGAAGGGAGGTGCCGGGATGATTCAGACTCTCGTGATTTTCGGGGCGTCGGGTGACTTGACGTCGAGGTTCTTGATGCCGGCCATCGTCCGCCTTCATGAAGAGGGCAAATTGCCGGAGGGGTTTCGGGTGCTGGGGATTGCGCAGGACGACTGGAACACGGAGAAGTTCAGGAGCCATCTCCAGGAGAAGCTGGCGGCGCCCGGTACCGTCGGCGTCTCGGGCCTGCGAGAAACGATTCTTGAGAAAGCAGACTATCATCGGGCCGATGTGACGAACCGTGATCAGCTTGCTCAAGCCTTGAGCCGCGTGACCGGTCCGTTGGTGGCCTATCTCGCGTTGCCTCCGGCCTTGTTTGCTCCGTCCATCGAATCGTTGGTCGCGCTGAAGTTGCCCAAAGGGAGCAAGGTGGTGCTGGAAAAGCCGTTCGGGGAAAGTCTGGAATCGGCGCAGGCGTTGAATCGCCTTCTGCACGAGTCGTTCCCCGAGCGGGACGTCTTCAGACTCGATCATTTTCTGGGGAAACAGACGGTGCAGAACATCCTGGGGCTGCGGTTCGCCAATCGCATCTTCGAGCCGGTGTGGAACACCCACCATATCGAGCGGGTTGACATCATCTGGGATGAGACGATCACGGCGGCCGGCCGAGCCTCGTTCTACGATGCCACGGGCGCCCTCCGCGACATGATCCAAAATCACCTCTTGCAGTTGCTGGCGTTGGTCGCGATGGAGCCGTTGCACGCGTTGGATGAGCGGACCTTGCGCGACCACAAGGTGGCGGTGCTGCGGGCGGTGCGCCGGCTTGATCCGGACGAAGTGGGACGGCAGACGGTTCGGGGGCGGTACACGAAGGGAGTGATCGGTGGAAAGGAGATCCCTTCGTATGTGGAGGAATCTGGTGTGCGGGCGGAACGCAACACGGAAACCTTCGCCCAAGTGACGCTGGCGATCGACAACTGGCGGTGGGCCGGCGTTCCCTTTGTGCTCCGCACGGGAAAGGCCTTGGGCTGCGACCGCCGCGAGATCACGATTCATTTCAAGTCCGTCCCCCATTTGGCGTTCGGACAGGAAACGCAGCCGGTTCCCAACAGGCTCTCGATCGAATTGAGCCCCGATCGCATCGCGCTCTCGGTCAACGTGAATGAACCGGGAGACCTCTGCAAGCTTGATCGCATCGAATTGGACAAACCGTTCCCTTCCGTGGGATTGCCGGCCTATGCCCGCCTGCTCGTCGATATCTTGGAGGGGGATCCGACCCTGTCCATTCGCGACGACGAAGCGGAGGAGTCTTGGCGGATCGTCGAACCGATCCTGCGGGTTTGGAACGAGGGCGGTATGCCGCTGCTCGAATATGCGGCGGGCTCCGACGGCCCGGTTCGCCTCTGAGCACAGCGCCGGATCCTCTTGATAAGGGTTCGCAAGCCAAGCGCTGTTCCTCCGGCCGCTTGCAAGATGGTGTAGAACGAGCGTGCGTTGAGCGGGAAGTCCGTCAGGTACCCAAGCCGATTCCGCTCGATGATCGGGCGATGCTCGGTCACCCAGTACGTGAAGAAAGGGGGCGATGATGGCGAAGACCAAGCAGAACGAAGCAGAAGCGCAGCGGCTGATCGAGGAGGCGGAACGGAAGCGGAATTGGAAACGGTGGGGGCCCTATCTGTCCGAGCGACAGTGGGGAACGGTCAGGGAAGACTATTCGGCCGACGGCACTTGTTGGGATTATTTCCCCCACGACCATGCCAGGAGTCGCGCGTACCGATGGGGAGAAGACGGGTTGCTGGGCATCTGCGACCGGCGGGCGCGGCTCTGTTTCGCGTTGGCTCTCTGGAACGGGAAGGATCCGATTCTCAAGGAGCGTCTG
The DNA here is from genome assembly GCA_024331125.1 of Nitrospira sp. Taxonomy (GTDB): domain Bacteria; phylum Nitrospirota; class Nitrospiria; order Nitrospirales; family Nitrospiraceae; genus Nitrospira_D. The sequence continues at coordinate 583,637 of JANDJI010000001.1, read as the reverse complement.
TTTGGTTTGGCGGGACCGGAAGGAAACCATGGCGAAGATGTGAAGGAATGGTACTTCTATCTCGATTCGACTCCGACCCATTCCTATCTCAAGGCCCTGTACAAGTATCCGCAAGCCGAATTTCCCTACCGGTGGCTGGTGGAAGAAAATCGCCGGCGCGGCAACGGCGATCGGGAATTCGAACTAACCGACACGGGGATCTTTGACGACCAGCGATACTGGGATGTCTTTGCCGAGTATGCCAAATCGTCTCCGGAGGATATTCTGATTCGGCTGACGATTGCCAATCGTGGACCTGAGCCCGCCACCTTGCATCTCTTGCCGACCCTCTGGTTTCGCAATACGTGGAGCTGGGGGCGATCGGGCGACGAGTATGGCCCCAAGCCCCACCTTTCGAAAATCGACGAGACGGCCTTGCTGGCCGAACACCATCGGCTGGGACGGTTTCGCTTTGCAGTGGAGCCGGTCAGTGGAGAAACGACCCCGCCCTTTCTCTTCACCGAGAACGAGACGAACATGGCCAGGTTGTTTGGAGTGCCCAATCCTTCGCCCTATGTGAAGGATGCCTTTCATGAGTATGTGATCGGAGGACGAACCGAGGCCGTGAATCCCAGCTTCACGGGAACGAAGGCCGCCGCCCTCTATCGGTTGGAGATGCCGGCCGGTGGCGAGATGGTTGTGCGATTACGACTCTCGTCCGAGCAGGAGGTGCCGTCGTCGCCGTTCGGGCGATCGTTTGATCGCATCGTCGAGGATCGGATCAAGGAAGCCGACCGGTTCTATGAAACGGTCATCCCCTCTGAACTCTCCGGCGAGGAGCGGCAGGTCGCCCGCCAGGCCTATGCGGGACTGCTGTGGACCAAACAGAGCTATTTCTATGTCGTCAAGGAGTGGCTGGATGGAGATCCCGCCTATCCGGCGCCGCCGCCGTCCCGCAAGAACGGCCGGAACAGCGATTGGATCCATCTCTACAACCGCGATGTGATTTCCATGCCGGACAAGTGGGAATTTCCCTGGTACGCGGTGTGGGATTCGGCGTTTCATATGCTCCCGTTTGCTTCTATCGATCCCTTTTTCGCCAAGTCACAACTCCTATTGTTCCTGCGCGAATGGTACATGCATCCGAACGGAGAAATGCCGGCCTATGAGTTTGCATTTTTCGATACGAATCCGCCGGTCCATGCCTGGGCCTGCTGGCGTCTCTACAAGATCACGGGGAAACGGGGGGAGCGGGATCTCTCCTTTCTGGCCCGTGCGTTTCACAAGTTGCTCATCAATTTCACCTGGTGGGTCAATCGCAAGGACATTCGCGGCAAACATCTGTTCTCGGGCGGTTTTCTGGGGCTCGACAACATCGGAGTCTTCGATCGGTCCAAGCCGCTTCCGACCGGCGGGCATCTCGAGCAAGCGGATGGCACGGCCTGGATGGCCTTTTACTGCCTCACGATGCTGGCGATGGCACTGGAACTGGCCCAGCATGACCGGACCTATGAGGACGTCGCGAGCAAGTTCTTCGAACATTTTGTCGCGATCGCCGACGCGATGAATCATCTCGATGGGACCGGCTTGTGGGACGAACAGGACGGGTTTTACTACGATCACCTCCATATCAACGGTGAAGCGGTTCCCCTGCGGGTGCGGTCGATGGTGGGTCTGCTGCCCCTCATCGCCGTCGAGGTCTTGGAACGAGAGTATCTTGAGCGGCTGCCCGGCTTCACAAGGCGGATGCAGTGGTTTTTGGAGAATCGGCGAGACCTCGCCACGCACATTTCCTATATGGAGTCGCTCACGGACGGCTCTCATGAACGATTGCTCCTGGCCATTCCGACCAGGGAGCGATTGGAGCGGGTCTTGCGCTATGCCCTGGACGAGCGGGAATTCTTGTCGCCCTATGGATTTCGGTCACTTTCCCAAATTCATCGCGATCACCCCTACGTGTTCTCCGTGGAGGGGAATGAGTATCGCGTAACCTATGTACCGGGGGAATCCGACAATGATCTCTTCGGAGGCAATTCCAACTGGCGCGGACCCGTGTGGTTTCCGACCAACTACCTGCTGCTCGAGGCGCTCGAACGATACCATCATTATTATGGAGACGGATTCCAGGTTGAATACCCGACAGGCTCCGGACAGAAACAGTCTCTGCGTGCGATCGCCACGGCATTGGCCGCCCGCCTCGCCGGCATCTTTCTTCCAAACGATCAGGGCATGAGGCCCTGGCATGGGGAAGATCGCCGGTTTGCCGAGGATTCCCATTGGCGCCCGTTGACCCTGTTCCATGAGTACTTCGACGGCGACACGGGAAGAGGGTGTGGAGCGAGTCACCAGACCGGATGGACGGCGCTGGTCACGAGGCTGCTGGGAGATTGCGCCCAAAGCCGACGAGAAGCGGGAGCGAAACGGCACACACGAGCGAGGCGCAATGGCGGGCGGTGAGCGGCAAGGAATGGGACGGACCGATGCTGCGGGACGGTGATGAATAGGAAGCCGTTGTCTTCCTTCCTTATCATCCTCGTCATGGGGGTCTCTGGCTCGGGGAAAACGACGGTCGGTCGGTTGCTGGCGGAACAGATCGGATGGCACTTTGCCGACGCGGATGACTTTCACTCCGCCGACAATCGCGACAAGTTGGCCAGGGGGATTCCGTTAACCGATGAAGACCGACGGCCGTGGCTGGATGACCTCCGCTCGGCCATCGCCTCATGGGTGGCACAAGGCAGGCCAACGGTCTTGGCTTGCTCGGCGCTCAAGACGGCCTATCGGAGTTATTTGGTGCGGGGCTGGGAGCACCTGGTTCGATCGGTGTACCTCAAGGGAAGTGCCGATCTGATCGCGCGGCGCCTGGCCGGTCGAACCGATCACTTTATGCACCAAGACCTATTGGCCAGTCAGTTTGGCACGTTGGAGGAGCCGGGCGATGCGCTGACGGTTGCTATCGATGAGTCGCCTGATCGGATTGTGGCTTCCATCAGATCTCACCTGGGTTTGTGAAGACGAAGGAAGACATGACAAGACGGAGCGAGAGGAGAGGAGAGGACTTCCAAAGGCAAGGTATGGATCGTTCGTTTGAAAACCAGGGTGCGGCTCCGCTGATCCAGCCGGTGGTGGAGCCCTTTCAGAAGTTCATCCATGCCGAGTCGGCGGGGGGCATCCTCCTGCTGATTTCCACGGTTATTGCCCTTGTCTGGGCCAACTCGCCATGGTCGGAGAGCTATGCCGCCTTTCGGCGGCTGCCGGTGACGGTGGGGGTCGGGGACTTCGTGCTCACCGAACCTCTGGTTCTCTGGATCAACGACGGGCTGATGGCCATGTTTTTTTTCGTCATCGGCTTGGAAATCAAGCGCGAGGTGCTGGTCGGAGAACTGTCCTCGCTGCGCCAAGCCTCGCTGCCCCTCGCCGCCGCGTTGGGCGGATCGGTTTTTCCGGCGGTGCTCTATGCCTCGTTCAACGCGGGAACGGACGGCGCGAAGGGGTGGGGCATTCCCATGGCCACGGATATCGCCTTTTCGTTGGGCATCCTCTCCCTGCTCGGCAAGGGTGTGCCGCTGGCGTTGAAGGTCTTTCTCGTGGCGCTCGCCATCGCCGACGATTTGTGCGCGGTCCTGATCATCGCCTTCTTCTACACGTCAACGATTTCATGGGGGAGCCTGGCTGCGGGGGGCGGATGTTTGGCGGCATTGGTCGGCGCGAATGTGCTGGGCATCCGGCATCCCCTCGTGTACGGGCTGTTGGGGATCGGCGGACTCTGGCTGGCGTTTCTCTTGTCCGGTGTTCATCCGACTATCGCCGGCGTGCTCGCGGCGTTCACGATCCCGGCGCGCACGACACTGTCCGGTGAAGAGTTCGTCGCCAAGAGCCGCCGGTTGCTTGAAAAATTTCAAACGGCGATGGAAGCGAGCGGTTCTCCGCTGGCCAACCAGGCGGGGCACAGGGTCGTCTCCCGGCTGCGCGAGGCGGCTGGAGAGGCCGGCACGCCGCTGCAACGATTGGAACAGGGGCTCCATCCCTGGGTGACAGCCGTGGTCCTCCCGCTGTTCGCGCTGGCCAACGCAGGAGTATCGTTGGAGGGAGATCCCCTGAGCACGTTGGGACATCCGGTCGCGCTCGGGATCATGGCCGGTCTGGTCATCGGCAAACCGGCTGGAATCTTGTTGGCCTCCTGGTCGGCGATTCGCGCGGGAGTCGCGACGATGCCGTCGGATCTGACCTGGCGCCATCTTGCAGGGGTCGGGTTTCTAGCCGGGATCGGCTTCACGATGTCGCTGTTCATTGAAGGACTGGCTTTCGGGAAGACGCCGCTCGATGCGCCGGCGAAAGTAGGCATTCTGGCGGCGTCGGCCGTGGCGGGATCGATCGGCTGGACGTTGCTCAGACGCCTTCGCCGGATCGAAGGCTGATCGAAGCGGATCGGAGAGACGGCGGCCGGGATCGGTTGCCGAGGAGGACAAGACGATGCCGACGTTGTTGGTGGCCTTGCTGTTCGCGATCCTTATCGCCCTGTTTGCGTTGCAAAACACCGCGGCGGTCCACGTACGGTTTCTTGCGTGGGAGTATGAGACGTCGTTGGTGCTGGTCATCCTCGGCTCGGCCACGGTCGGCGCCGTCCTGACGTTCATCGCGTCCCTGGGGCCGCGAGTCAGGCGAGCCAGAGAACTTCGCCGTCTGGAAGAGACCGTCGAATCGCAGGGAGAGCGTATTCGCCATCTGGAAGCGATCCTTGCGCAGTCGGCGGAGCGCGAGTTTCCAGGCTCGGCGCCGTGATCTTTTTCACCCCATGGTCACATCGGCGGCGTCCAAGACGTCGATCATTCCGGTTGTGTTCGCCGGATGCGTTGTCTATGGTGCACGTACGGCATCTGACTTGAAATGAACATCGAGGCGGCCGCATGACATCTCACCATCACCTCCCGGCGCACGAAGTCGTGCTGCTGCTGGAGACCGACATCGCCAAGGGATTGACGTCGAACGAAGCGGCGACCAGGCTCGCGCGGTTCGGCCCCAACCTGTTGCCCAAGTTTCGGCGCCATGGTCCGTTGATCCGTTTTTTGTTTCAGTTTCACCATCCGCTTATTTACGTCTTGCTGGCGGCGACGGTCGTCACGCTGTTGTTGGGCGAGTGGGTGGATGCCGGAGTGATCTTCGGCGTTGTCTTCGTGAACGCCATCGTCGGGTTTATCCAAGAGTCGCGCGCGGAAGCGGCCTTGGACGCCTTGGCCTCGATGATGACGACGGAGGCCAAAGTCCGGCGGGATGGGCGGACGGTCCGCATTCCTTCCGAGGAGATCGTGCCGGGGGACGTCGTCTTGTTGGAGTCGGGCGACAAGGTTCCCGCGGATCTTCGATTAACCAGGGTCCGCGAATTACGGGTAGATGAATCGGCGCTGACCGGGGAGTCCCTTCCCGTCGAGAAAGTCGATCACGTCCTCCCATCCGAGACTGTCGTGAGCGATCGCAAGAACATGGCGTTTTCCGGCACCTTCGTCACGTACGGGCAAGGAACGGGTGTGGTCGTTTCGACCGGCGTGGAGACGGAACTGGGGCGGATCCATCAGTTGATGGGCGAGACGACACAACTGGAGACGCCGCTCACGCAAAAGCTGGCGTCCTTCAGTAAGGCGCTGACGGTGGCCATCCTCGGCTTGGCCGCGCTCACCTTCCTGTTGGGTCTGTGGAGGGGGCAGGAGGCCAAGGAGATTTTCATGGCGGCGGTGGCGCTGGCCGTGGGTGCGATTCCCGAAGGGTTGCCTGCTGCGGTCACGATCACACTGGCGATCGGTGTGAGCCGCATGGCGAAGCGCAACGCCATCATCCGCAAATTGCCGGCTGTCGAAACCTTGGGCAGCACCACCGTCATTTGTTCGGATAAGACCGGCACGTTGACGAAAAATGAAATGACGGTCCAGGCTCTGTGGGTCGGCTTGCGTTCGTTCGAGGTCGAAGGGGCCGGCTATGAGCCGGTCGGAGCGATACGGGAGGAGAGAAGTGATCAGTCATTGCCGCTCCCTCCCGCGGTGATCGACCTGTTGACGGCAGGGGCCCTCTGTAACGACGCCCAACATGTGGAACGGGAGGGTTGGTGGACGATCATCGGGGATCCGACGGAAGGGGCTCTTCTTGTGGCGGCCAGGAAGGCCGGTCTCGATCCCTCGCAGCTCAACGAGTTGCGGCCCCGCCTCGACGCGATCCCGTTTGAATCGGAGCGGCAATTCATGGCGACCCTCCATCGGGCTAGCGCGTCGGAGGCGGAAGAATCGGAACGACCCGTCATCTATCTGAAAGGGGCGGTGGAAAAACTGATCCCGCTCTGCGACCGCATGGTGGACGTCGATGGAGCGGAACGGCCGTTCGATCCTTCGACCGTGCTGGAGCAGGTCGAACGGTTCGCCTCGCGGGGGCTGCGCGTCCTGGCCTTTGCCCGCAAGGCGATGCCGGCGGCCGCGTCGCTGACGGAACAAGACGTGAAAGGAGGCCTGACGTTGTTGGGGCTTCAGGCCATGATCGATCCGCCGAGACCGGAGGCCGTCGCGGCGGTGCGGGCCTGCCAACAGGCCGGCATCGCCGTCAAGATGATCACGGGCGACCATGCCATCACGGCCAGGGCCATCGCGGCCCAAATCGGACTGGACGGCCGGAAAGACCAGGAACGTGACGCATTGGTGGCAATGACGGGCCAGGAGCTGGCCGCCACTCCGCAAGAGCGACTTCCTGAAGCGGCGGAGCGCACCGCGGTCTTTGCGCGGGTGTCGCCGGAGCAGAAGTTGCGATTGGTGGAGGCGTTGCAGGCTCGATCGCACGTGGTGGCCATGACCGGGGACGGGGTCAATGACGCTCCCGCGCTGAAGCAGGCGAACATCGGCGTGGCGATGGGCCGAGGAGGAACCGAAGTGGCGAAAGAGGCCGCGGACATGGTGCTGACCGACGACAATTTCGCGTCGATCGAAGCGGCGGTGGAGGAAGGGCGGTGCGTTTTCGACAACCTGACCAAGTTCATCGTGTGGACCCTGCCGACCAATATGGGGGAAGGATTTGTCCTGCTGGCGGCGATCGCGCTCGGGACCGTGCTGCCGATCCTGCCGGTCCAGATTCTGTGGATCAACATGACGACGGCGGTGGCGCTCGGCTTGATGTTGGCCTTCGAACCCAAGGAGCCGGGCATCATGACGCGACCTCCTCGCGACCCCAACCAGCCGATTTTGACGGGAGTCCTGATCGAACGGATCTTCATGGTGTCGTTCCTGATGTTGGCCGGCGCCTATGGGGTGTTTCTCTGGGAACTCGATCGGACCGAGTCGATCATGGCGGCCCGCACGGCGGGAGTGAACGTGTTCGTCATGGTGGAACTGTTCTATCTCTTCAATTGCCGATCTCTGGAGCACAGCATGTTTTATGTCGGCGTGTTCAGTAATCCGTGGATTTGGGTCGGCGTCACCGCCATGACCGTCCTGCAACTGCTGTTGACCTACGCGCCGTTCATGAACCGCTTGTTTCACACGGTTCCGATCGATGGAACCGCCTGGGCGTTGGTGCTCGCGGTGGCCCTCATCGGCTATGCCGTGGTGGAAGTCGAAACCTGGTTGCGCAAACAGTGGAAGAAGCGCAGCCGAGTCGGTCGACCGACAAGCGGATGAACAGCGTGATGTTTGCATCGTCATATGATGGATCAAGGGCGGTGGAATACTCTGTTTGTCTTGGGAGGATGCTGCGGGGGCAGGCTGTTTTGCCGAGGGAGGAACCGGTCGGTCTCTTCGTAAAGGGAGCCAAGGTATGGATCCGTTGTTGCTGTTGGGAATTCTGGCCTTTGTCATCGGATTCGTCGGGGTGTTGGTTCTCATCAAAGGAAAGCGTAATAAGAGGGGCTCGTGAAGGAGACTTCTCTGCGTTTCCGCCCCGCTATTCCTTCTGCACCATACGGGGTTGTGTTTGACGACGATCCGATCGTTCCCGAAATACACGCCTCATATGTGCCGGAGAATTTTTGCCTTAACCGTTCTTGGCATCGGTTTATGTCTGTCTGATTCGCGGTGTCATGCCGAAGAGCCGGGCCCGCAGATTCCGGCCTGGATGATCCGATCTGCGCCGGCGTTACCGGCCGACCCGTCTCATTCCATCTCAGCGACCGGCGGGGCGCCGGATCCGGGTTCGAATCAGCAGCTTGCCGTCCCAGATACGCCGCGGACCATCGAACGGGTGTCGGGCGAAGAGAAGGGCCCCCGCATTCCGGAGCCGATGGTGTTCGATCTCGTCCGCCCACTGGGTGCCCTGAAAGGCGAGGTGGAGATCAACACTCTAGGGATGGTTCCCCTTTCGCGCAAAATCGGAAAGGTGGACGGGGCGACCGACCCGCTGGGGTTGGTGCGGCGCAGTCCGGATCGACAGGGAGTGGAGTGGGCGCCGGAAATCGAATACGTGCTGATGGACGGGCTCGCCGTCGAGTTCGAGCTGCCGATGGAAACTCTTTCCGTCGAAGCCTATAAGGTGGCCGCCCAGGCGACCTTTGGGACCCTCTTCCATCACCGATTCATTCACGGGGCGCAAGTCATTGCCCAGTACAATACCGATCCCCGATTTTGGACCACGACGTGGCTGTACCTAGCCGGGGTCCGGCTCGACAAGACCTGGAGTCTCTTCGGGATGGTCGGCCCCCGCTTCGAGCATGGGGAGACATTCAATGGATTCCATAACGAATTTCTTAGCAATGTAACCTTGTTTGCCGACGTCACGGATCGGTTTGTGGCGGGAGTGGAAACGAATTTCGCGCAGGTGCTCGGCGGCCATTCGACGGTGTTGGTCATGCCGCAGGTCCATTATGAAGTGGATTTTCATTGGATGGCCCAGGCTGGGATCGGTGTGCGGATCACCAACGATTTGACGATTCCGGTCATCGGTTTCCGGCTCATACGTGAATTCTGACCCGATCGTGCCTTGTCGCCATGTGTCGCGGTCGCGGAGTGCTGAACAGGTATGAGAAGAGGAAGGCGGTGCGCTCGGGGAGACGGTGAGTCTCGAGGTCCTCGGAAAAACATGTGAACTTCACGAGGCAAATATGCTATCGAAGGAGTGGTTTCGTGTGTCCAGGTGCAGGGATCTATCAAGATATCACAGCATAGAGGGAGGCCATGAATCGGGGAAGAGCGATTTCGTTATGGGCGATCGGCATTGTCGGGGTGACCGTCTTGTTGGCCGGATCGGCTTGCGCGGATCAACAGGACACAAAACAAGGTGAGAAACAGCCTGAACCGGTTCAAGATTGTCGGTTCGGCCAAAGCGACAATCGGGCGACCAGCGAGGCGTTTCCCTCCGACGACGTGTTTCGCCCGCTCATGGCAGACCCCAAACAACCGCAGTTCTTCGCGATCTGGCAACATTTTCGCCCCCGCAACGGTGGGTCCTCTTTCAATTGGGGATCGGTGGCCATCGGCGAAAATTTCGGCTTTTATACCAAGCGGCAAGGATGCGACGGGTGGCAGGTGGGGCTGTTGACGGGCGTGTTCGCCCAGTTCAATCTGGATCAAAAAAACGCCGAGTTGATCAACACCGATTTCAACGTGGGCATTCCTCTGTCCTGGCGATCGGGGAATTGGTCGGCGCGACTGCGGTATTATCACCAGAGCAGTCATCTGGGCGATGAATTCTTGGAAAGAAACCAAGGGACGGGCTTTCGGCGGCTGACCATCTCGTTCGAAGAGGTGGACGGGATTCTGTCTTATGACTACCGGTGGCTGCGACTCTATGGCGGCGGAGGCATTCTGGTGCATCGCGAGCCGGATACGGTGGATCGGTTGCGGCTCCAATGGGGATTTGAGGCGCGAGCTCCCTCGCTGGTCATGCCGGGGCCGTTCACGTTCCTGAACCGTCTGGTGGTGACGCCCCTGCTGTCCGCCGACTTCAAGTCGCTGGAGCAACACGGTTGGCTCATCGACACCAGCGTGCTCGGCGGGTTCGAATGGTCTCGACCGGATTCGCAACGGCGGTTTCGGATCATGGCCGCTTACTATTACGGCCACAATCCATACGGACAGTTTTTTATCGATCAGAAGATTGAAGCGATCGGCGTGGGGGCCTACTTTATCTTTTAGGCGTCGAATCGGGGGTGGATACGATGAAATCAACAGGAGGGATGCCGCCGATGAACAACAAGGTTTCCTTCTCCATCTGGTACATCTTCCTCGCCATCATGGCCGTGGTGCTGGTGCATGACCTTATCGTGGCCATGAACAAGGTCGAAGAGGTTCCCTACAGCCAGTTCAAAAAATGGGTGAAGGAGGGCAAGGTGGCGGAGGTGGCGGTCACCAGCCACATGCTCACGGGAAAGCTGAAGCCGGAAGGGGAGGAAAAGGTCGGACAGTTGTTCACGACGGTGCGCGTTGAGGACCCCGATCTGGTGCGCGAGCTCAACACGCATGGCGTCGAGTTTGCCGGCGTGATTGAAAGTACGTTCTGGCGCGATCTTTTGTCGTGGATCGTGCCGGTTGCGTTGTTCGTCGGGATCTGGTTGTTCATTCTTCGCCGAATGGGCCAGGCCCAGGGCGGATTCATGCAGGTGGGCCAGTCCAAAGCGAAGATCTATATGGAGAAGGACATCAAGGTACGGTTTTCCGACGTCGCCGGCGTGGACGAGGCGAAAGAGGAACTGCGCGAGGTGATCGAGTTCCTCAGGACTCCCGAGAAGTTCACGAAGCTGGGCGGGAAAATCCCGAAGGGGATTCTGCTGGTCGGTCCGCCGGGAACCGGAAAAACGTTGCTGGCCAAGGCGGTGGCGGGAGAAGCCGGCGTGCCGTTTTTCAGCATCAGCGGATCGGAGTTCGTTGAAATGTTCGTGGGTGTCGGCGCAGCCCGCGTGCGGGATCTCTTCGAGCAGGCCAAGACGAAAGCCCCCTGCATCATTTTCATCGATGAGCTCGACGCGCTGGGGAAGGCGCGCGGCATGGGACCGATGGCGCACGAAGAGCGGGAGCAGACGTTGAACCAGCTCCTGGTCGAAATGGACGGATTCGATCCACGGGTCGGCGTGATCCTCATGGCGGCGACCAATCGCCCGGAGATTCTGGACCCGGCGCTGCTCCGCGCGGGCCGGTTCGATCGCCACGTGACGGTCGATCGCCCGGACAAGCTCGGCCGCTTGGCCATTCTCCGTGTCCATGCCAAACAGGTGGCGTTGGGGGCCGATGCCGATCTGGAGACTGTGGCGGCCATGACTCCCGGATTTTCCGGAGCCGATTTGGCGAACGTCATCAACGAAGCGGCGCTGTTGTCCGTGCGTCGAGGAAAAGACAAGGTCGGGGCGTCCGAATTGCAGGAGGCGGTGGAGCGCGTCATCGCCGGATTGGAAAAGAAGAATCGCGTGCTCAATAAAATGGAGAAGGAACGGGTCGCCTATCATGAGACGGGCCATGCCCTGGTCGCCCTGTCGGTGCCGGGAGCGGACCAAGTCCAGAAAATCTCGATCATTCCTCGCGGCGTCGCCGCGCTGGGCTACACGCTTCAACTTCCCACGGAAGACCGGTTTCTGATGACAAAATCGGAGCTGGAGAACAAGATTGCCGTGCTGCTCGGAGGGCGTATTGCCGAGGAATTGACCTTCGGCGAAGCCTCGACCGGTGCGCAAAACGATCTGGTGAAGGCCACGGACATCGCCAAGAGCATGGTCAAGGCCTACGGGATGAGCGACAAACTGGGGACCATCGCGCTGGAGCGAGATCGGCAGCCGCAGTTTCTCCAGATTTCGGTGGGATCCGAGAAGGGCGATTATTCCGAGCAGACGGCCAGGGAGATCGATTGCGAGGTGCGCCGCATCGTCGATGAACAGTACGAGCGGGTCAAGCGGCTGCTGGAATCGAAAAAAGCCGCGTTGCAACAGGGGGCGAAGCTCTTGCTGGAGCGGGAAGTGATCAGCGGACCGGATCTCCAAGCCATTATGGAGAAAACGTGAGCGGACCGCTGGGGCACAGGTAGAGTGCGGTCCGGCGACGGAAGTCGCCTTCACTCGATCGAAGTCGCTCGCTCATTGGATCGCGGGATCGCGTGGGATCGCCGAACGAACCATGCCGGTGGAACAGCAGGCCATTATCTCCGTGAGCGGCAACGTGGTGCAGTGCCGGGGGGCCTGGACCCTGTCGAATCTGAACGACCTGGAACGCCGCATCGAGCGGCTTGGATGGCCGACGGCGTCGGAGGCGATCTGCGACGTCGGCGAGGTGACCGCCATGGATACGGGCGGGGCGTTGTTGTTGCAGCGGATCGAGAGCGATCTCGTTCGCATGGGAAAGGCCGTTTCCGTTCGAGGGCTCAAGCCGGAGTTCGCCGAGCTGGTTCGGATGGTCCAAGCGAAGGCGCGGCTCAACCACGCTTCCCCGGCTCAACAGGCCGGATGGGAGAAGCCGCCGCTTCAATCCGTCAAGATCGGAACGGACGGCGTGATTCGCGCGCTCGCCTTTCTCGGGGAGACGACCGTCGCGATCGGCCAATCCCTCCTGCGGCCTCGGCTGATCCGATGGCGGGCCATGCTCCGCGTCGTGGAATTCGACGGCGTGCGGGCCTTGCCGATCACCGGTCTGTTGACCTTTCTTGTCGGCGTCGTGATCGCGTATCAGGGGGCCGAGCAATTGCGCAAGTTCGGCACCAACATCTTCATCGTCGATCTGGTCGGCATTTCGCTGCTCAGGGAAATCGCGCCGTTGATCGTGGCGATCCTGATCGCCGGCCGGTCGGGGTCGGCCTATGCCGCCGAGATCGGGACGATGAAGGTGACGGAAGAATTGGACGCGGTCCGCACGCTCGGCGTCTCGCCGATCAATCTGCTGGTGCTGCCCAGAACGTTCGCTCTGGTGCTCACGTTGCCGCTGCTCACGGTCTATGCGGACATCCTCGGCGTCTTCGGGGGCATGCTCATCGCGTCGGGCCAACTGAACGTCAGCTTCGCCGAATTTCTCGATCGGTTCGACGAAGCGGTCGCGGTGCGGCATTTGTTGATCGGCCTCGCGAAGGCGCCGTTCTTCGCCGTCATCATCGCGCTGGTGGGTTGTTATCAAGGATTTCAGATTCGAGGGGGCGTGGACGACGTGGGGCGGCACACGACGATCAGCGTTGTGCAGAGCATTTTTCTGGTCATCGTGTTCGACGCCGTTTGCAGCGTCGTGACGAGTTGGTGGGACCTCTAAGATGACATTGACCGCTCCGGCCGGCACGCCGGTCATCGAAGTCAGCCACGTCTCGACCAAGTTCGGGAAAGCCGTCGTCCATCAAGACGTGAGTCTGACGATCAATCAGGGGGAAGTGTTCGTCATTGCGGGAGGCAACGGCTGCGGGAAGTCCACGTTGCTGCGGGAGATTCTGGGGCTCACCACTCCTTCGAGCGGGACCATTCGTCTGTTTGGCATAGACAGCCGGCAGCTCGATGTGAGCGACGGCGGGGCGATTCACCGTCGATTCGGCGTGATGTTTCAGCACGGCGCGCTCTTCAGCTCCCTGACGCTTGCCGAGAACGTGGCCGTGCCCTTGCGGGAGCACACGAATTTGCGTCCCAAACTGATTCGGGAGATCGTCGAGATCAAGATCGCGATGGTGGGGTTGCCCCCTGACAGCGCCGGCAAGTATCCCAACGAGCTGAGCGGCGGTATGAGGCGGCGGGCCGCGCTGGCGCGGGCCATCGTGATGGACCCCGAATTGGTCTTCCTGGACGAGCCGACCGCCGGATTAGACCCGATCATCGCGGCGGGATTCGACGACCTGGTCCTCTCCTTGAAAACGCATTTGGGGCTCACGGTGGTCATGGTCACGCACGATCTTGATTCCCTCTGGCGGATCTCCACGCGCGTGGCGGTATTGGGCGACGGTCGGGTGTTGGGAATCGGGACGATGCAAGAACTGTCTCAGTCGGATGACCCGATCATCCGTGAATATTTCCACGGCCCGCGTGGGCGGGCGGCCCACGAACAAGCCATGTGGAATCAACTGAAGGCCGGCAACTGAGCACTCACAACCGAAAACGGCGGACCAACGTTCCCGATGTCGGAGTCGTGCGAGTCATGAGAGACAAGCTGATTGGCGGGCGGGGAAATTAGGTGGAACCCAAAGTCAACTATATTCTCGTCGGGTCGTTCGTGGCGATTCTCGGCGCCGCCGCGCTGATCGGCATCCTGTGGCTGGGGAAGATGGACTACCGGGGGGTGTACGACAGGTACGAAGCCTATTTTCGGGAATCGGTGGCCGGCTTGAGCGAGGACTCCACGGTCAAATATCGCGGCGTCGATGTCGGCCGGGTGCGGAGCATCTCGCTCAATCCGGACAATCCGGAAGAGGTCCGTTTGATCTTGGACATCGTCAGAGGGACGCCGATCAAGACCGATACGGTCGCCGTGCTTGAGACGCAGGGGTTGACCGGTCTGGCCACGATCAATCTGACCGGGGGAAGCAAAGAGGCGCCGCCGCTGGTGGCGTTGGAAGGACAGCCCTACCCCGTCATCAAGACCGGCCCCTCGCCGTTGTTTTTCCGGCTGGACGAGGCCATTTCCCGCCTGTTGTCCGACAAGGGGCTGACGAATTTGCTGGCGAGTTTGGAATCGTTGGCCAAGGGCGCGTCGGAAACATTGGACGAAGAGAATCGTCTGGCCGTGAAACGGACGATCAAAGAATTGTCGGAAATCGTTCATTCCATCGCGGTACACAGGGAGGAAGTTGAAACCACTTTGCACGACGCATCCCAAAGCGCGGAGCATCTGGTCAAGGTAACCACGTTGCTTCACGAGGAGGTGCCGATGCTGGTGGCGCGCATCAACCAGAGTGCCGCCTCGTTCAGCGCGATGACGGAGGAGCTGGCCAAAACCAGTCGGTCGGTCCATGCCATCGTTGATGAAAATCGGACCGAATTGGAACGGTTCTCCAAACAGACGTTGCCCGAGGCGGCCATGCTGGTGACGGAATTGAGGCAGTTGGCGAACATCCTGACCCGCGTGGCTCAAGATCTGGAACGGGAGCCCAATGCCTTGGTGTTCGGCAAGACACCCCCTCGCCGAGGGCCTGGGGAATAGTGTGTCCGAGGCGATCGCGGTCGGTGAAAAGGGACGGCGGAGTCGGAACGGCACGGCGTGACGCGGTGATGACGGGAGGAGGAACCCTGTCGATGAGGCGGCGGATGGCGCACGTGATGGGAATCGCATGGCTTGCGCTGATGGTGGGCGGTTGTTTGGCCCCTCAGACGGCCACCGAGCCGGCGCGGACCTTTCAGTTGAGCCTTGATCAAAGCCGGGAAGCTCGCCGATCCGCCGCCGACGCTCCCATCCTGTTGGTCGGAACGCCCCAGGCCGAACCGGGATACGACACGACCAAGATGGTATATGTAAAACGGCCCTACGAGGTCGAATACTACGCCGTGAATCAATGGGCGGAGCAGCCGACGCGCATGGTCGGGTCTTTACTGATTCAGTCCTTGGGAGCGACGGGGCAGTGGCGCGCCGTCGTGTCCTGGCCGTCCGCCATTCATGGAGATGTGAGGCTGGATTCGTATGGATTCGCCATCCAACAGGAATTCACGCAGGACCCCAGTGTGGTGCGGGTGAAGATTCGCATGCAACTCGTGGACATCAAGGAGTCGAAAGTCCTGGGGACCCGCTCGTTCGAGCGGGTGGAACCGGCGCCGACTCAGGACGCCTACGGCGGCGTCGTCGCCGCGAACCGCGCGGTGGCGGCTATGCTGGACGACATCGCATCCTGGCTCGATACCTGCCTCCAACGGTCACGGACGTGCGGCCGTTGATCGGGTTCCCGGACGATAACCTTGCATGAATGCGGCGTGGAAAACCGGTTTGAGTTTTGGAACGACGTCGGGCGTCATCACGACGCTTGGCCTGTTGGTTGGGCTCCATGCCGGGACCCACTCGAGAACGGCCGTGCTCGGCGGCATTCTGACGATCGCCGTGGCGGACGCCCTGTCCGATGCCATGGGCATCCATCTGGCCGAAGAAGCGAAACATACTCAACCCGCTCGCGCCGTGTGGGAAGCCACGCTGGCGACGTTTGTCGCGAAGTTTGTGATCGCTGGCACCTTTGCCGTGCCGGTGCTGGTCCGTCCGCTCGATCAGGCCGTTGTGATCAGCGTGGTGTGGGGGATGGTTCTGCTCGCGGTCATCAGTTTCTTCGTGGCGCGGGTGCAGGGGATTTCGCCGTGGAAGGCGATCGGAGAACATCTCTTCATCGCCCTCTGTGTGGTGGCCATCACCCATGGGTTGGGCGATTGGATTCAGGGGTTCTCGGAAGGGGACTAGCTCGGAACTCGAGCGAAAGAAGCTCCGTGGCTCACTGAGAACCGACGACCGGACATTTCATCGGAGGTGAAGACATGGAAGTGCGAAGCAAAGTGTATTTTTACCAAACGACCGTGCGATGGACAGAACAGCGCAAGGGCATCATCTCCTGCGCGGGAAAACCGGATGTCGAGGTGGCCACCCCGCCCGAGTTTAAGGGCCACCCCAACATCTGGTCGCCTGAGGATCTCTTCGTGGCCTCGGCCAACGTTTGCCTCATGACCACGTTCCTGGCGTTCGCCGAGCGGGCCGGATTGGCCTTTTCATCCTATGAAAGCGAAGCCGAAGGGAAGCTTGAATTGGTGGAGGGCAAGTTTCAGTTCACCGCCATCACGCTGAAACCGACGATCACGTTACAGCCCGGCGCCGATGCCGGCAAGGCCAAAGAGCTGATCGAAAAAGCCGAGGCCAACTGTTTGATCTCCAATTCGATGAAGGCCCAGGTGACCCTGGAGCCGGTGATTCGGTAGTCAGCCCTGGTTTTCTCATTGCTTGCTTCTTCAATCGTTCTTTCAGAAAAAAGCGCGGAGCCGCACTTTTTGCGTCATCTCCCCTTCTTTCTGATCGCCAGTTTGCCGGTCCACGAACCGACGATGAATTGGGGGACGGACAGGATCGTCATGGCGACCAGAGAGAGCGGCCACAGCGACAGCGAATTGCCGGCCATCGCGATCGCGAGTGCCTGGCCGGCCGCCATGCTGAGGACCCATCGCCAGGGGCGATCGGGAAAACGATAGGCGATGACAACGATCACGGCGCACATGATCGGAATGCCGACAGAGAAGTAGGCGCCGGAATCCCAGGCTTCTCTTCGCCCCGTGGCCATGGAAACGGCCAGGCAGACCAGGAGACCGCCCAAGGCGGAGACGCCGAAGGGAACGTATTCAGGGGCGCGCCGGGTCATCGTCCATCCAATGCTGAAGTCGGTTGCTTCAGCATGGCACGCTCCGGACGAACGCGCAATCAAGACATCATTTCCGGTCATCACTCGGTGTCTGGAGAATGGCGGATGCTCATCGGACGATCCGGAAGGCAGGCACAAGTGGGCGCACGCGTCTCATTCCCTCGCCACCACGGTATCGTAGAGGCCATAGTGAGTCAGTCCCGGATGGCTCTCGATGCCGGTGTAGCGCAGAGACGCATCTTCATAACGACGAAAGGCGAACACCGCCTGGTTCATCTGTTCGGTATTAAATACTTTTAGTCTCACCAAAAGATGGAAGTCCTTCACTGTGAGGCCGGTCATGGCGAGGAACAGGTCAGGCTCCAGCCTGGTGATGACATCCTGAAGCGTGTTCTCGCGGAAGTCGGTGAGGTACATGAAGGCCGGGATGCGCGTGGCAAACTTGATCAGCTTTTCCTGCACCAGCTTGCGTTTGGACTTAAATTCCTTTTCCTCGGCGGTAAGCTCCTTTTTCTCTTTTTCCGACAAGCCACCATCTTTGGCCTTCTTCTTGAGCGCCTTGACCTTCTCGCTCTGGTTGATGATGGTCTCGATGATGTTGTCGCCCTGGCTCCGCCAGCCTTCGATGCGCTCCACGGCGGCCATCGCCTCGGGGTTGTCGAGGATGCGCCGCAGGGTGTCGTTGTCCACGTTGACCAGCAAGGCGCTTTCCCACTTGCGCGCCAAGAGCGTGGCCGAGGTGCCCGCCATGGCGATGTCGAGAATGCCGCCCGCGTCGATCTGGGTCATGTTCGCGCCGTCGTAAGCCAGCACGGGCAGGAAGGATACCAGGTCCTTCACGGCGTTTTCCGGGTTCGGCTCGTGGGGCGCAAGCCCGATACCGTATCGGAAAGCTGGCGCAGCGCGCGCGTCGGCGCGAAATCGAACACGAAGCACACCGGCTTCAAGATCTCCTCCGCGTTCGGGTCGTCGCCGTTCGGGTTCTTGATGGACCACGGCGACTGCACGCGGAACGCGGCCTGAAAGTAGGTCTCGGGAGAGTTGAGATTGCGCAGCATCAGGATAGATGACCACTGCGGCAAGGTTACGCCCGTGGTGAGCTTGCCGCAGGACAGCGTGATCGTCTTGGTGTCGAAGCCGCTGCCGATGGCGCGGCGTACCGGCGGCATGGCATCGAGCCCAATGCCCGCCTGCGCGCCCGCCGCCACGACCACCGTGTAGTCATGCCAGAAGGTATTGTGCTTCTCAGCCAGCAGGTTGGCCATGGCATGGCAGGCGGCGACATTCGGCAGAAACCAGAAGGAATGTTGCAGGTAGGGCAGCAGGCGCACGTCGGAATAGGGAAACGGCGGGCGCGTGCCGGTCTTCAGGTGCTCGTGCGACTTGGGCGCGTACTGGCCGCGAATGATGTCCAGCCACTTCTGCACATCGCTCTTGTGTTTGAGCTGCGCGGCCTTGCCCGTGCCCGTCGCGGCGAAGAACTCGTTCAGATCGAACTCGTCGAACTCGCCGCCGCTCGCAATCGCCAGCAGCTCATCCGGCATCTGGTAGGTCAAGAGCCGCAACTGCGGCAGCGCCGCGTAGGGGTTGGGCGCGCCCGGATGCTTGCGAGCGAATTCCTCCTTGGCGCGCTGCTCGTCGGTGTAGGTCCAGTTGAAGATCTGCTCCTCGATGAACTCGCCCGTGGCCAGCGCCCGGAACGGCGTGCCGGAGAGGTAAAGATACGCCTTGGTGGTGATGGGCAGGAACTCGGTCTCTTTTTCCGAGAGCACGGCGAGATCCTCGTTTATATCCGCCAGCCCATCCGCGCATTCCAGTTTGGCTTCTTTTCTGGCCACCGCCTCTTCCTCGCCCTCGAACAGTTCCTGCGCGGTCTCGCGCCAGGCGCCGAAGTGATATTCGTCGAAGACCACGAGGTCCCACTTCACCTTGTGTAGCCATTCGTTCTTGGGCTTGATGTTGCCTGCCGCATCGCGGCCCAAGAGGTCCTGGAACGAGCCGAAATAGACGAGCGGCTTCTTCGCGGAGACGCGCGTCGGATCGCTGCCTGAATTACGCGACATGTATTGCCAGCCATCGAAGTCCACATGCGATTCGAGGTCTGTCTGCCACGCATCCTCCACGGCGGGCTTAAATGTCACCACGAGCACGCGCTTGGCCCCGAGTTTCCTGGCAAGTTGGTAGGTGGTGAAGGTCTTGCCGAAGCGCATCTTCGCGTTCCACAGGAAGCGCGGGACGGCGTGCATGTCCTCCATCCAGATGGAGTGGAAGTAGGCGTGGGTCTTTTCCACGGCGGCGCGCTGCTCGGCGCGCATGGGGAACGTTTGGTGTCTCGTTCCGCTGATTGGCCGGCCGGTACGCAGCTCCGTGAGCACCGTCCGCACGTCCGCCACCGTACAGCGCACCCACTCACCGGTGACGATCTCAAATTTCTTTTTGGCCAGGGCCGTGCGCACCTCATGGTCGGTGAACACCGTGCCATCTTCCCGTTCGGCGGGCTCGTCGAGTTTGATCCGGTAGTTTGTGATCGCCGCGGTCTTCAACTGCTCAGCGACTCGCTGTTTCACCTCGCGCGTGGTCTGGCCGATCTTCAAGAGCCCCGCGTGCGTCGCGTCGGCGATGGAGTAGGCATAGATGCGTGGCCGCGCCTGCGGCTTGGGGGCGAGGATGCCTTCGATGGGACGGGTCATCGCGCCACCGGGTCAGGACGTCTCGGCGGTCCAAGGGTTGACGACGTCAAGGTCGGCGATGTGTTCGAAGTCGGTGGTGTTGCGCGTGGCCAGACGCATCTTGTGCTCCAGTGCAATCGCCGCGATCTGGGCATCCTCCACACTGATGGGCCGGCCTGCCTTGAGACGGGCGGAAACGATGCGCGCATAGTGGCGAGCTGCTCCCTCATCGAACGGCAGGCATCGCCCGGCGAAGTCCTCCTCGAACATCGCCCGGGCCGCCTCGCGCAGGGCCTCCTGCCGCCTGCTCTTGGGCATCAGGGCGAGCCCCAGCTCGATCTCGGCGCGGCTGACGGCGCTGGTGCAGACATTTGCGGCCGGCTGTTCATCCAGCCAGGCCACGACCCTGGCCGACGGCTGCGGGCGCATGAACTCGGAGAGCACGTTGGTATCGAGCAGGATCATGCCGGTTGATCCCACCGCGGCGGCTTGCGAGGCGCCCGGCGGCCGGGGAGCTTGAACTCTTCACCGGCCGACTCCGCGAATCGGCCGAGCAGACGCTGCCCCAACTTCGCGGGGACGGTCGAGCCCAATGCCTCTTTCAGAAGGCGTCGCGCCTCTTCCTCCATCGATAGGCCGTGCTTCGCCGCTCGAAGGCGCAGCCTCTGCTTGGTGAGTTCATCAATATTGCGAATGGTCAGACTGGCCATGCACAGGCTCCTTGGAGTGATCGCAGTGACATCATTGTATGCAGTGATGGCATTGCTGTCAAACCACTCGTGGTCCGAGATCCTTGTGTGGGTGCAGTCTCAAGCCGTTTGGCGATGCGCGGGCGGACCGCAGGTTTCTCGGCGAGGATTTCTTCGATGGTCTTACTCATCGTCGGCGTCGTCTACCGAAACGTCATCGGGCAAATCGGTCGTCAAATCCATGGGACGGACGATTTTTTCGATGAAGGCGATTTCTTCGTCGGTGAGGCCGTATTTCGCGTAAAGGTCAGCGTCCGTCCATGGTTTCGACCAGTCCTGCACGGGCACGAAGGCATAGACCTTGCGCGTAGTGTCCTGCGACGGCTTGTGCAGAAGAATCAGCAGTCGCGTCAGGCGGCAGGCAAGGTTGGACAGGACACTTTCGGCCTCGCTTCTTGAGGCGAGCGGGCCGATGCACAGATAGGTTTCGGAACAGATCGTTCCCGGCTCGCCGATGAAAGGCGTGCTGATGATCCTGTGTGGGTAGGTGTCACGATTGCCGGTGCCCGGCGCAGCGCGTCCCACATATACTTTCCAGGCATCGATGAGTTCCGTCCCGGTCTCGACATCTCCACGAGCGACATAGCCAGTACCGCCGTTTTGATACACAAGGATGTCACCTGCTCGCTTGCGGGATCTACCTTTGAACTTGGTCTCGAACCCAAACGGTTTTCTGGAACTTACCAGCCGATCAAACCGTTTGTTTTCGGGCAGAGAGAGCGTTTCCGATTGCCTGGTTTCGACAAGAACGACCTTCTTGAGAATCGAAAGCCCTTCGTTGAAGCGGATGAACACATCTGTGCCGTTCTCCAGCAGCGGCCGCGTGGCCGTGGATACCGGCCAATCCTTGAAGTGCGTGGTGACGCGGCACGGGCCGGGTTGTCTCGTTCCCACAGAAAGAAGCAGACGCCGCCCTTGAGTCCCACGCCAGGAAACACATCTGCTGCGCTGAGGTAGTCCTCGATCGATCGGATGCGGTCGTCGGCCAGCATGGCCTCCCGGAACTCGTCCAGCCCCTTGCCACCGGCGAACCAGCGCGAGGGAATCACCAGCGAGAGGTAGCGCGGTTCGAGCTTCTTGGCCTGTTTCACGAACAGGTGATAGATGGGTGCCGCGCTCGTGTCATAGTCGCCATCGCTCAACTGATACGGCGGATTGCCGATGATCACGTCGAATTGCATATCGCCTCCAAACAACTCGGCCATCCGAGCCTTGATGTCGTCGGTGTGGATGAATGCGTAGGCGTGGGTCTCCAGCCCCTCGCCGCGGTTATAGGTCGTCTGACCCGCACCGCAAAAGCTGCATTTGCCGTCTTCCCACGCGTGCTCCACGCGCTCGAACCAGATGTTGCCCGCATCGCTCTTGAAGCCCTTGGCGATGCAATGCGGCCCCAAGGCGTGCTTGCTGCAATACACGCTGCGCCGCGCGAGCATCGCGGTCAGTTGCGTGATGCCGATGCCGAACACCTGCCGGGTGAGGATGTGATCGACGCGCGCTTGCAGGTCCGGGATTTCGTCCTTCAGCCCCTCCACCAGCCGCCGCGTGATCTCGCGCAGGAATACGCCGGACTTGGTACAGGGGTCGAGGAAGCGCGCCGTCTTGTTCGCCCACAGGTTCGCGCCGCCGTGATCCGCCGCCCATGCCTCGGCGAGCGTGTCCAGCATGCGGTTGGCGAACTCGGGCGGGGTGAACACCTCGTCGTTGGAAAGGTTGGCGATGCAGGTGAGCACGTCCGGGTTGCGCCCGCGAAGCTGAAAGGAGGCCTGGGTGTTCACTTGTTCCCCCTCTCCCCAGCCCCTCTCCCGCGAGGGGAGAGGGGCTTTGCTTCGGTGGTAATTGCCCCTCTTCCACAAGGGGAGGGGGGCTTTATTTCGGGGGGATTCGCCACTGCCTCCATGATCGTTGCCAGCACGCCATCCAGATTGCCCATGATCTCGTGATTCCAAAACCGCAGCACCGTGAACCCCTGTTGGTGCAGCCAGTTGTCTCGTTGTTTGTCATGCGGCGCATCGTGGTGTTGCCCACCGTCTGCTTCCACGACCAGGCGCGCTCCAAAATGCACGAAATCGACCACGTAGGGGCCAATTGGTTGCTGGCGTCTGAATTTCTGACCATTGAGCCGATGTGCCCGCAAATGCTGCCACAGTCTGTTTTCGCTTTCTGTCATGTGGCGTCGCAGATGTTTTGCGAATGCTCGTTGTTCCATGTCCCCTCTCCCCAACCCTCTCCCGCAAGGGGAGAGGGAGATTCCGTCACACAGACCCGCGCGTCGTGCCGCCCAGCGCAGCACCGGTATGGAAGCCGCCACGGTCGTCATGTCTCCTCCACATGCAATGGCGCAAGCGCTCCCTGCTCAGCGCAGGCAGCCAGCTCGCATACTGTCATCGGCGGATAGGTCTTCACTGGCGTGAAGATTTCGTGCTTGGCGAGGTGGGCAAAGAGCGAGCCTTGTGCGCTGAACGCCGACGAACCCGTGAGCACATCGAGGCGAAAATCGCGGCGCTGGAATTTTCCCTTCCCCAGGTAACCCCACTCGGCAAAGGTGATGGGCTGGTCATCGTGGGCGCGCATCTTCAGGGTGTCGCCGTGCACGAGGTTCTGCGACAGGACGTAGGAAGCGGCCCGGTACAGGTCATCCGATTTCTCCATGCCCAGATAGTCGGCGAGAATCTCCAGCATATTCGCGCAGCACTCGGCGATGTTGTCCGCCAGAAGTTCGATCCCGTAGCAACACATGACCGCAAGCAGCGCGTAATGCCGCTTGTCGAAGTCGGATTTGCCATACTTGAGTTCGACGGCGGCGAGTTTGCGTTGCAGAATCCGAACGAGGAAGTTGCCGCTGCCGCAAGCCGGTTCTAAAAAGCGCGAGTCGATCCGCTCGGTCTCACCCTTGACGAGGTCGAGCATGGCCTCGACCATCCAAGGCGGGGTGAACACCTCCCCGTGGTCGGCGACGCGCTGTTTGGATTTGACCAACTTCATGGAGTGACCGCTGTCAGGAGCATGATAATTGAACAGGGCGTTGAGCGTGCGGCCTCCTGCTTCCGGCATCGCCGCTCTGCCTGCTCTCTCAGCCGAATGATCGTGACGGCTTGTCGTGCCACGGTGACTGGTAAAGGAAATCGCCGAAGGGCTCCCTCTGGAGCCGGTGATGCGTCAATCCTACCTCAAAGACGTCTCTGTCGGGAACGTTCGCACTATCTGGGTCTGACTCTCTTTTGTCAAGGTGCGGCTTGTCGGCGGTAAACGACGAATGCTGGTAGCATGTCCAGATATCGACAGGAGGTATCCGACCGTTTAAACGGAGAGGCTGTTTGAAGAAGATCATATCCGTCAGGGGAAACACCGCACGAAGTAGCCGTTTCCTTTGTGCTCGGAGAAGAGCGAGAGGGGGCGGTGGGAGCCTTGACGAAAGTTGGCCTTGTCAGCGCAGAATGGCTGCGCCAACGGTGACCATGGGTAGGGTGCTCAGGATACATCTGCACGCGCTTTGAGGAGAAGAATGTTCCCGGTTATTACTGTTCCCGACGATGCCGCTGATTTACAGGAACAGCTTGGTACCAAGCCGAAGTTTTGGTTTGGGAGCAAGCCCTCTCTTTTTAAAGAAATTCGTGAGGGTACAGGAGAGGACTGGTCTGAAAAAGTGGCATGTGAGCTGGCGGAATTGCTCGGTATTCCTCACGCGAAGTACGACCTTGCGATTTGGAAAAACCGAAGAGGAGTCGTGAGCGACAGTTTTCTTCCTTCAGGCGGCCGGTTGATTCACGGCAACGAATTGTTAGCGAAGATAGTCCCCCGATACCCCACAACCAGATTCTTCAGGGTTCGGCAACACTCCCTGAGAGTGGTAACAACTGTTATCCAAATTTCCAAGCCTCCTATCGGCTTCGTTCCTCTCCCCGACGTGCAAGCCGCCGTAGACGTGTTCATTGGATATCTGATGCTTGATGCATGGATCGGCAATCAAGATAGACACCACGAAAATTGGGGCCTTGTATTGACCAAAGATGGGAGCATACACTTGGCTCCGTCCTACGATCATGCTTCGTGTTTAGGACGCATTGAGACCGAAAGCGAGAAGCTTGAGCGGCTGACGACGAAAGATAGGCAAAGGACTGTCGAGTACTATGTCGGCAAGGCCTCGTCGGCGTTTTATGCGTCACCGACCGGCAAAAAGCCGCTCTCTACATTGGACGCGTTTAGGGCGGCCGCGCGATTTCGTCCGGCAGCAGCCCTTGCTTGGCTGAAGCGCCTTGAAACCATTTCTCAGGGTCAGACGGAGCATATTCTGCGACAGGTTCCGCCAGAGCGGATTTCCGAGATTTCTGTTCATTTCGCACAACGAGTGCTCGAATTAAACCGAGGCCGGTTACTTGATTGCGTAACAGGATTACTCGCATGAAGGCCGTTTTTATCGCATGGCAGGACCCGGAAAGCAGGCGTTGGGTGCCTGTCGGACGGCTGTCCGCTAAAGAGGGAGGGTTTCAATTCGTCTACACACAAGGGGCCATGTCCTCCCCACACTTTCGCGCATTCGGAGCGATGTCCGATCTGCACTCCTTATACGAGTCTTCCACTCTCTTTCCGTTATTTTCCAATCGCTTGTTATCAAATAACAGACCGGAATATCACGACTATCTCCAGTGGTTGAACGTGAAGACTGGTATTAGAGATCCGCTCGATGAACTCGCGAAAACCGGTGGAATCAGAGCCACGGATTCACTCATCGTTTTTCCCTGTCCAGAGCCACAAGAGGATGGAAGATACAGCATCAGTTTTTTTGCACATGGGATTAGATATCTCCCGCATGAATCACAACAATGGGTTGACCGGTTGGAACAGGGCCGCCGTCTCTATCTCATGCTCGACAATCAAAATGAACAAGACGCGTTGGCCATTGCGATGAGAACGGAACCGGTCATGGTTGTCGGATATGTCCCAAGGTATTTTGCTGAAGATTTTCGGAAGATCATGAACAGTAAAGTTGCTGACACCATTCATGTGCAGGTCGATAGAGTAAATCGTGACGCCCCCATTCAAATGCGCCTCCTCTGCACGTTGAAGTCTGTCTGGCCGGAAGGATTCGATCCCTGCTCTGGGGATCTGTACAAGCCGCTTGCCTAGCGCTCACCTTGGCGCCAGACCGTTGATGTTTGATTCTCCTGTCTCTGCCCCATCCTGCGCCAGCGGCGAAATGGACTCTGTGGCCATTCGCGCCAGTGTCGGTTCTGCTGGGCTTCATTGACGATTGCTTGTCGGTTCAAACTCTTGTCATAGAGCATGTCTCGCAGAATGGCGCTACGGCTCTTTGTGGCATACTGCTCGCACTGGCGCAAAGGGGAAGGAGCGAACAGGTGCGTGGCAGGGAAGGATGGGTTATTTTGGCGATCGGGATCCTGATGGCCGGGTTTGCCGGAGGGCCGACGGTCAGAGAACTTGGCTCCGCTGAAAAGGGCGATCCGGTCAGCGGAAGGGAAATTTACGTGAATACGTGCATGCGATGTCATGGCATTGATGGGAAAGGGAAGACGGGCGTCAATCTCATGCCGCCGCCGGCCGATCTGACTTCCGCGGCCGTTCAAAACCGTCTCGATGGAGCCCTGTTCCGACGTATTCACGGCGGCAAACCCAACACGGCTATGGGAGCGTGGCAACACGCGCTGTCCGATGAAGAAATTTGGGATGTCGTGGCCTATGTGCGAACGCTCGGCGCGGAGTCCGACGCGCGTCCGTGAGGATGAATCCATTCGTCAAATGGTGTCTCTCATAGGCCGAGAAGAAAGGGGGGAGCCGATACTCTTTTGCAAGGAGGAGCGCTATGACCTGTAACGTCGGAGGAATTGAAAGGCCTATCCGCATTGTCATGGGGTTATTATTGATCGGAGTCGGGGCGCTCGCGGAATTGCCTCCGGTGGGAATGGGCATCACGTTGACAGTGGGAATCGTGTTGCTCGTGACAGGGGTGATTCAATATTGTCCGCTCACGGCGCTGTTGGGCATCAATACATGCCGACCGTCGTCCGATGCCAAGAAGTGATGTCGTGATGATGAGCAAACAGAGGGGCGTTGGCGTCGTGGTTTTTGGTCTGATTCTGCTGGTCGGTGGGTGTATCCCGTCGCCCCAGGTCGGAGGACAGAGGGAATCGCCGGGGGCGGACATCCATCCGTTGTTTCTGCCTCCGTCGCCGGACACGATTCCCGGCGATTTACGGGGAGAAGACATTCGGATGGGGTATCTGATGGTAGTCGATACGCAGCAGTATGGGAAACGATACATCGGCAACGCGCTTAACTGCACCAATTGCCATCTCGACGCCGGGCTCCATCCCAACGCGCTCTCGTTTGTCGGGATCAGCGGACTCTATCCGGAATATCGCGCGCGGGCAGGGCGTCCGGTAACTCTTGCGGACCAAATCAATGACTGCTTCGAGCGCAACATGAACGGGACGGCGCTTCCGCCGGACAGCACCAGGCTCTCGGCGATCGTCGCCTATATCGAATGGCTGTCGAAGAACGTGCCGCGGGGCAGCGCCGTGCCGTGGCGTGGCTTACCTGCGCTCACGCCAACGAGGGCGCCGGATGCCGAGAAGGGCAAAACCGTCTATGAGAAGAAGTGCGCCTTTTGCCATGGCGGGGATGGCCAGGGAACCATGGTGGCGCCGCCACTGTGGGGCCCTCGTTCTTATACAATCGGCTCGGACATGGCGAGGGTCAGTGTGGTTGCCTCGTTCATTAAGGCCAATATGCCGCGTGGGCGAGGATGGTCGATCACGGATGAGGAGGCCTTTGACGTGGCCGCCTATATCAACAGCCGGCCGCGCCCGGATTTTCCGAAGAGGGTTTATGACTGGCCTCAGGGTGGGAAACCGGCCGATGTGCCGGACTAGAGCCAGTTTGCGGTGAAACCAGAAACGACGAGGCCGGAAACTGATGGAGTCGTGAGTCTTGCCGCAAGGAGATTCCGGGAGGCTCCGCAGCGGTTTCAACGAAAAGAGGAAGGAGAAGAATGAATCTGAGAAAAGCGGGGCATGCGGCGGCGGGAATCATGGCGCTGTGTGTCGGACTGGGGTGGGGGCAGAATCTGTCTTATGCGAGCGAGCAGTCTCATGCCCATGCGAAGGATCTTATTCAGCGGATCTGCGTGCAATGCCATAGGGTGAAAGGGACCGCTGAATCGCGGTTCAAACTCCATGCACCTGATTTGATCTGGGCCGGGAGCAAGTATCAGCGACCGTGGCTCATTCGCTGGTTGACCGGAAAAGAGCCGCCGCTCTACGCCAAGGGGTATCTGTGGGACATCACGAATGTTCCATCAAAGCACCCGATGGTGACCGAATCCGACGCGAACGTCCTCGCCGACTATTTTGCGGAACACAACAAAGATCCGCGCGTGACGGCCGGCGCTTTCGACGTTACGAAGGTGACGAAGTTCGACGTGACGCTTGGCGCGAAAATCTATAAGGAACATGCCTGCATCGGCTGTCACACGATCGAGGACAATGGGAAGATCATCGGAGGACCGCAGAGCACCGCCCTGCAGCACGCCGGTCGGCGCTACAACCCGGACTGGCTGTATCGGTTCGGCCAGAATCCACAGGACTTCGTCGTTCATTCGGGGGAATTTTTAGCCGACGTGACCGACGCACAATTGCGGTCGCTGATCGGCTTTCTCGCCGTGCAAGGCGTCAACGACTTCCGATACTACGAGCCCTGGACAAGTCCCGAGTTTGCCGATGCAAGCGTCGATCGAGGCAAGACGCTGTACAAGGAATATTGCGCCCAATGCCACGGCTTCACGGGCAAAGGTGATGGTCCTGCGGCGTCTGGGTTGGAGCCGAAACCGGCCATTCACGCCAACCTGCCGTTCGAGAAACTGCCGATGGACTATCTGTACAACGTGATCAACCACGGCGGCCGGGCCGTCGGCAAATCGCCGACCATGCCGTACTGGGGGTTGACGATCGGACAGCAGGGCGTGGCGGACGTGATCGCCTATTTGAAGGCGACGTTCAAGGGAGGACCAGAAACGGCGGCGCCGAGCGCCGGCGAGACCGGCGGCTGCGTGCAACCGCGCAAGACTGCCAAGGCTCCCGATGAGCTCTTGCGGATGACGAATCCTATCCCAGCGTCTGCTTCCGCGATCGCCGAGGGGAGGGCGCTGTTTTTAAAGACCGCGCAGCCCGTCGCCTGTGCCCTGTGCCACGGCGAACAGGGCGATGGGAAGGGGCTGATGGGAGCCGCGTTGGTCCCGCAGCCGAGAAACTTTACGTGCGGCGCGATGATGGAGCACATTCCCGACGGGCAATTGTTCTGGATCATTAAAAACGGCTCGCCCGGCACCGGCATGATGGCGTTTGCCGGGTTGACGGACGAGCAGGTGTGGCAATTGATTCGATACATCAGAAGCTTGGCAAAGTGATGAAACGGGGTGAGGCCTGGTTCAGGGAAACGGTTCATACATAGAACGGGCAACCCGTCGATGGCCGCCGTGCTCTTCAGCGAGGCCGAAACAGCTGAAGCCGGCGCTCATGGCCCAGAGGATGGAGACGGGGGAAAGGAGGGAAGTCAACGTCGAGGCCGACACGGTCCGAAAGGGCCGAACGTTCCCTGGACAAGGGGGCGAAAGTTCATCGATAGAAAAGGGAGGGAAGCATGAATTTTCGACGATATCGATCAACGTTGTTTGCCATGTCACTTGCCATCGTGCCGTTGATGGCGTGGAGCGGTCATGCCGACGTCGCATACGCGCAGGCCAAGGGGATGGAGGCGCCGCCCTCAAAGGTGGAAATCACCATCAGGGATCGCCAACACGGCTATGAGACGGTCGGCATCACGATGCCGTCGCACGACACGATCATCGTCGTCAGAAACCAGGATTCCGTGACGCATGGATTCGCATCGACGTTGTTCAAGGACATTCCCGTAAAGGTGGAGGGAGGAACCGAGGTGCGGGGAAAGCAGTTTCGGTCCTTTCACGTCGATGCGGGAAAAACGATGACGCTCCGTTTTGCCACGGCGCCTTCCAATTTTGATCCGCTGACCGGGGGAGCCGAAAGTATCCGGCATGCCCTGTGGTGTGATATTCATCCTGAGGTGAAAGGCGAGTTGTTCGTGATCGAAACCAGAGGAGAGATCGGCGGGGGGTGAGCATGTCCCGAACACATTCGAGGGTAGTTCACTTGGCAAGCCAAATTCACTCTATTTTGCTGCGAGGGTGATCAAAGTGATGGCCCAGGCCCTGGGCGGGGAAGGGGGAATCCGACTCCGATCCAGGGTCTGAAGGTCCATCCTTGAGATGTGACGTTGGTGTTCACGGTCAGATCGGTCGTGCGGTGGATGAAGGAACCAAGGGGATTGAGGGGCGACGCGACGAACTCGTAAAGGAGACATTCATGGCGACATTCATTATCTCAGGCAGTCGAGGGACAGACGATCCGACGATGGCGACCTTGCCGTTCATGGCGGCAAAGACGGCAAAAGAGCAGGGGCACGATGTGGTGCTCTGGCTGTGGAACGAGGCGGTCACGTTGGCGAGGAAAGGCGTGGTCGATCATGTCACCGGCGTCAATCTTTCGCCGCTGAAAGACCTGCTGGCTGCTGTGCAGGCGGCTGGGGTGCCCATCTGGGTCTGTGGGGCCTGCGCTGTGGCGAGGCAAATCGGCGAAGCTGATCTGGTTAAAGGCTCGTCCATCAAGGCGATGCCCGATTACATCAAAGCGGTGGCCGAGCGGGACAAAGCTGTGGCGTTCTGATTCGCGCGGGGTGAGAGGAGGCGCCTTGTATGGAATCCGACGAACACGCGACTGGAAAGCCGAAAAAACGAGGCGATTCATCAGGCCTGACGGTCGATTTGAAGACCGATCTGTCGGATATCAACGATCTTCTGCGGTCGGCCCAATCTCCGGATGCAAGCGAGGCGGACACGATTCCGACGAGGATGCCTCGGGAGAAGGACGGCTATTCGCTCTTGCCTGCAAGACTTCCCACAGAGGCGCTGAAACCGATCGGTGATCCAGCCGGTTCCCTTACAGAGGAAGATCTGCGGTTGATCAACACGAGAAGGGGGCTTTTTCTGCTCCTGCGGAACCGCAACGTTGATCTTCAGGACGTCCGCAAGAGACTTCTGTATGAGCACGAGCTGGAGCAACTGCAAGTGGAGTTGGTGAAGCTGCAACGGTGGGTTCAGCGGACGGGGGAACGCATCGCGATTTTGGTGGAGGGGCGGGATGCGGCCGGCAAGGGTGGAACCATTCGGCGGTTTACCGAACATCTGAATCCCCGCGCGATGCGCGTCGTGGCCTTGCCGAAGCCGACCGATGAAGAACGGGGCCAATGGTACTTTCAGCGATACATTCGCCAGTTGCCGAACAGAGGGGAAATCGTCTTCTTCGATCGAAGCTGGTACAACCGGGCCGTGGTCGAACCGGTGATGGGGTTTTGCACCAAGAAAGAGCATCAGCGGTTCCTCCAGCAGGTTCCGGAATTCGAGCACATGCTCTACGAAGACGGGGTGATTCTCGTCAAATTCTGGTTCTCGATCTCCAAGGACGAACAGGCCAAACGCTTTGAGGCGAGGCGCCGGAATCCGCTTAAACAGTGGAAACTCAGCCCGGTCGATGAGAAGGCGCAGGAGCTGTGGGACGCCTATACCCGCTGCAAAGAGGAAATGTTCAGCAAAACCCATACGACATTCAGCCCCTGGATCATTGTGAAAGCCAACGACAAGCAAGCGGCTCGGCTCGAAAGCCTTCGCTACGTCCTGAATCTGTTGCCCTATCAGGGAAAAGAGGATGCGCGGGTCCGGTTGGCGCCCGATCCGAACGTGGTCGTTCGGTTCCACCGCAAGATGGTGGAATTGGATTTCTGACGGATATGAGTCGAACGACGCGCACAAGACGAATCCTTTTGACCCCATCGGTCTCCAACGGTCAGTCACAGGCGGAACTGTTTCTCAGTCCGGATGGGCCGGGCCGGGATTCCGCAAAGGGAGGGGGTTGTTGCGATGAGTAAAAGATTCGTAGCCGCTGTTGCAATGGTTGTCGTAGGATCTATCGGAGGCATGACGCCGATGGCCATCGGCGGAGAGCCGGCCAGTCCGGCGATGGGGTACGAGATTCACGTTCAGGCGCCGCACATGATGCCGGATGGGACGCCGGGCGGACCGTTTCACCATTACTGCAAGGGCATTTCCGACAAGATTCTTCAGTGCCTCTTGTTCGAGTCCACCGATCCCAAAGCGCCGCTCGTCGGTGTCGAATATTTTGTCGCCAAGGACCTCACGAGAAAACTGCCGGCCATCCAGTGGCATCGCTATTTTCACGATCACAAGGTCGAGATTGCGACAGGCCGCGTGAAAGTCCTGGACATGCCCGATGACCAGGCGGCCAAGGTGGCGGAGGCGGCGGCACAGACGGACGGGGTGATTTATCATCTCTGGCAACATGGCCAGGAATTTCCGGATGGCACCGTGACCTATCCGCAGTCATTGGGGCACAAGTTCCCCGGCTACGCGGAGAAGTAGAAAAGATGATCGGGTGGACCGGCTTGCCGGAAACGGGAGGCCGGTCCTTCTCTGGAGGGCGATAACGGGAGAACGTGTGATGAGGCAAGAGAAATGAGCGTCCATCTTTTATCGACGGTGCTCGTGGTGACGGCCGGCGCGATGACGATCGGAATGATCGGCCTTCAAGCCTTTGGCGCGGACGAAACAGTGTTGAGGCCGCGGGTGCCGGCGGATCAAATCGATCACGTCAGAACATGGACCAATCCTCTTCCGGCGACCGAAGAAATGATCGAGAAGGGCAAGCAACTGTTTCATGGCAAGGCCTTCTGCGTGACCTGCCATGGCAAAGATGGGAGAGGATTGGGCGGCGACATCGAACCGGGGACGGTGAGGGGGCCGTTGCCTCGTGACTTTACCGACAAGGAGTGGCAGGCCGCCCGGACCGATGGAGAACTGTTTTGGATTTTGAAAAACGGCAGCAAGGGGACGGCCATGGCACCGTTTGTTCCGCTCATTTTGACGGAAGAAGAAGCCTGGGCGGTGTTACGCTATGTCAGATCGTTCACGACGGACAGGCAAGGAGCGACACAGTGAGACACGGGCTGCTTTTCATGTTGGCGGCAATGATCGTGTTTGCGTCGCCTCCGGCAGACGCCGAACGGCACATGATGCGGCCGAGGGTGCCACCGGACCAACTGGCCGAGGCGCGATCGCTCAAAAGCCCGTTGCCCTCTTCTCCCGAGGTCGTCGAGCAAGGCAAGGCGATTTATCACGGCAAAGGCACCTGCTTCAATTGTCACGGCGTTGATGGAAACGGTAATGGCCCGGCGGCAGCTCAGTTGAACCCTCCGCCCAGGAACTTCCGGCACCATGGATTTTGGCGGCACCGCACGGAGGGAGAGATTTTTTGGGTGATTAAACACGGTTCGCCCGGCACGGCTATGGTCGGATTCGGCTCCATGCTGTCCGACGAGGAGATTTGGAGTGTGATTCAGTATGAGCGGACCTTTGCCCAGAGACACGGCCGCCGCGGCATGGGGTCTAGAGAGGGAATGGGGCCAAGAATGGGCCCTCGCCATAAGGCCGAAAGTCCTCACGATCGAGAAGACTCCGCAGATGAGTGACGGAGTTGATGGCGCCCGGCTCGGCCTGCTCCACGTCAATAACGAATGCCTATGCCAAAATTGATCCGCTGACAAACATGCCTCAACAATCCTGCCACAGGGTTGGTTGACGACTCATCGTTCGTGCGCATACGCGCGGTCCGACTATCTGCTGCCAGTCTATAGAGCGTGCGCTCAACTCTGATCCTTACGATGCAATGCGTGTAAATTGTGGGGATAAAAGGGTGTGTAGTGATGGCTCGCGGGTTTCGCGAGATGGCAGCGTGGTTCTTCATTTGAAAACTTCAGGTTGGCTGGTGCGACTTGTTCAGAGGCTTCTTGCGGCACTGAACATGCAAAGGCTTTCCGGAGGAGATCGAGGAGCCGGCTGGAAAAACTACGGTCAGCGCCAATGGCGCTCCTTATCTCTCCGAACACAAGCAAGCTTTCTTAGCCGACGACGGAAAGCACGTAACTGGATGCGCAACCGTATGGTGAGAGCCGGACAAATGGCGGACCCGATCACAGAGTGTCAAAAGAACCAGTTGAGTCATCCTCAACCGTCTGTGCAGCCGAATCAGTGCCTGACACGGACTCGGTCGCTCATGATGCTCACTTGTCTCGCGGCCGTCGGGATAGCCGTCGCGGTCGGTCCTCTTCCCATAGGTCCAAACGGCGATCTGGTTGTGTCGTCGCTCATGATGGCGGTGGCTTGCGCAAGCCGCCGCGATCATCATGCGCCGAAGAAAGAAGGCGTTTACTGCGGATGGATCAGGCGCTCCACCTTCAAATCCACGAGGCCATTTCTCTCCCTCAAACCCTCCCTTCAAAATCATCAAAAGACTGTGTGGTCACGAATAGCCTCGGGGCGGGTCTGCTCACGGCTGAAACCAAGCCGAAAAGTCCGGTTTTTTACGTGACCGGACGCATGGCGTGGGCATCGGCGGTGCAAACCGAAAGAAGATCGGTTGAGAGTTGTGCTATGATGCGGCGGTTTGGCGCTGATGCGTCGAGGTCCCCAAAAAGAAGGAGGAAGTAAGGAAACCAGGAAAGGCCGGAAAACAGATGAGTCGGGGCTTGTCGTTTGCGGTGTATTCGCAGAGGGAATCACGTAGGCCTGAAATGAGAAAATACAAAGGTGTAAAGGGCTGGAGGCATGTCGATGAGTCAACGGCAACGAATCGGACTGTTGGAAATCATCCAATATGTGTTGGCTGTTGTTTTGGTTTTTGCCGCTGTCGCCTGGAATCAGTATCTGGTCCCCCTTCTTGTGGCATGTGTGATCGCCGTTCCTTACGCCATATGGAGCAGACTGCAGGATATCGAGCGAGGAAGTGCCCCACCTCGACAGGAACGGTCGGCCGTTTCGGGGAAAGAGGTCATCCGCCGACAACATCCCTCCAAGCGGTCGGTAACGGACGCAACGGCGGCAACGACAACGAAGAAAGGGGAAGACGGCCTCCATCTCAATGGTGTTCTAGCATCTGCAAGACAGGAATGGGGAGGAACGCCGAAGGAGTCCGTCGTAGGAAGCAGAGAATGAGAGTAGAGTGGCGGCCCGTTCGTTTTATAAAGAAAAAAGTAAAATAGTTTAGCTCTTTTGCTCCGTAGTCATTGAGAGTCCAGGACGGTCCCGCCCTTGCACGCGAAATCTTCTTGCCCACGGTTGCAAGGCCTCACGGTTTCTGGGGTGTTCTCAGTATCGTATTGGGGATCGCGGATCTGCTTGTGTCGGAACGTGCCGCCGTAGTTCCTGATGTGCCGGTTCTGCGGGTCGTTACACCCGTCTCCCACCTTTCTCGGAGCCATGCGAAGCCGGCCGTCTTGGCAAAGGGGCCGCCACGTCTTGTCATTCGTTCCCTGTCGCCTCAACGCACCTTGCTTTCCCCACGAGATGAATCGATACCTCCTGAAGCGAAGAGGAAAAGCACTCAAGGGCGCGTAGTATCATGCAGAGGGCTCGTTGGTGCGCGATTGATGAAAACTCATGTTTAGACCGGTTCCACCTGCCACAGTCTGGCGCAAGATTCCATCTCGCTCCATCGCCATCGTGGTGTTTATTTTGGCCCTCGTGGTGTCGGTGATGCTCCTGTTCGCACTGGAACGGGAAAAATTGCTGGTGGAGGGCTTGATGCAAGGGGGAACTCTTCCCACGGAAGTGCCGCTCGCTCTCTGGCGGTCTCGCCGCGATATCATGCTGGTGGCCGGGCTGGTGTTTTTGGTCAGCGCGATTGCCATCGGGGCCATCATCACGTTCCTCTACTACGACAGTGCCCGACGCACGCTGGAGGAAGTGAAGGGACTGGCCCGTAATATTCTGCGGAGCATTCCCACGGGAATTCTGACCATCAACCACAGCGGAATCATCACGGCGGTGAACCCTGCCGCAGAGCAGATCTTGAGCCGTACCTCGTCCGAATTGCTCGGTCAACGCTATGACATCGTATTTGCCGAGGGAGACCCCGTCCGATTGATCCTCGATGAGGCGGTGAAGGAGAGCCGGCATGTCGCCCGAAAAGACGTCTTCTATGAACATGGCGACCAGCCGGCGCGGATCGTTCGCATGAATACCACCGAACTGAGCGGGGATGACGACAAACCGGCCGGTGTGTTGCTTCAGGCTCATGATGTGACCGAGTGGCTGGCCTTGGAACGGCGGGTGCAAGCGGCCGAAAAGCTGGCGGCGTTACACACGTTGTCGGCCGGGGTCGCCCATGAGCTTCGCAATCCGCTGAGCGCCGTCGATCTGAATTTGCATTTGTTGGAGGAAGGACTGAAGGAACGAGGGGTGCTGGCCGGACAGGACGTTCGATATCTGCACATCCTCAATGCAGAGTGCCGGCGTCTGTCAGCCATCCTCGATAATTTCATGAAACTGGCCCGTCCCGGATCGATTTCGCTTCATGAGGTGGATGTCAAGGTATTGATCGACCACGTGGCGGCCCTCATGAAGTTCGAGGCGGAGGAGCGCAAAATTCGGCTGGAACAAAGTGTGGAGCCGGACTTGCCGCTGGTGCTGGGTGACGAGACGCAGATCACCCAGGTTCTCGTCAACATCATCGTCAATGCCTTTCATGCCATGCCCGACGGAGGCCTCTGTCGGATCGCGGCGGCCAAGCGGGAAGCCGATGGGCGTGCGTGGCTCGAAATCGCCGTGAAAGACGATGGAGTCGGCATCGCAAAGGATCAGATGCCGCACCTGTTCGAGCCGTTCTATACGACCAAAGCGGGCGGGACGGGGCTGGGGCTCGCCATTGCCTATCGCATCGTACAGGATCATGGCGGCACGATTCGGATATCGAGCACGCCGGGAAGCGGAACATCGGTCGTGATGCAATTGCCTGCTGCGCGCGGGCGACTGCGGGAAGGAGGAGTCGCGCCGTGACGTCGACCGCACATATTCTCGTCGTGGACGACGAGGTCAATATCCGCAACGCGCTCTCGACGCTTTTGGAGAAGAGAGGATATGACGCCAAGGGAATCGGGACGGCGGAGGAGGCGTTCCGCCATTTGGAGGAAAAGCCGGCGGACTTGGTGATCACCGACGTTCGGATGCCCGGCATGGACGGCATAGAGTTTCTGCGCCGTCTCAAAGACAAGTGGCCGTCAACCGAGGTCGTGATCATGACCGCGTTCGGGTCGATTGATGCGGCGGTCGAGGCCATGCGTCTCGGCGCTTACGACTATCTGACGAAGCCGGTCGATCGCGAACGGTTTCCCATGGTCGTGGAGAAGGCGCTTGAGCGCCACGCCCTCGTATCCGAAAACAAACAACTCCGGGATCGATTGGAAACGCGGTGTCGTTTCGATCAGTTGATTGGGAAAAGCGAGAGCATGCAGCGGATCTATGGTCTGGTGGAGATGGTGGCGGACAGCGACGTCACTGTCTTGCTGACCGGTGAAAGCGGCACCGGCAAGGAAGTTGTCGCTCGAGCTATTCATCATAAAAGTCCGCGGGCCGATCATCCCTTTGTCACCGTCAATTGCGGCGCCTTGCCGGACGATCTCTTTGAAAGTGAGTTGTTCGGCTACGAAAAAGGCGCGTTTACCGGCGCGGTCGCGACCAAAATCGGGCGATTCGAACTGGCGCACAAGGGGACGTTGTTGCTGGATGAGATCGGCGAACTGTCTCTTAAATCTCAGGTGGATTTCCTGCGGGTGCTGGAAACCAAGGAGTTCCGTCGCCTGGGCGGCACGAAAGTCGTCAGGGTGGACACCCGTATCATCGCCGCGACCAACCGCAATTTGGAAGAGGCCGTCAAGCAGGGCGAGTTCCGCGAGGATCTCTTTTATCGGTTGAACGTGGTGCCGATCAAATTGCCGCCTTTGCGCGAGCGTGCGGAGGATATTCCTCTCCTGATCGAGACGTTCTTGCCGGAATTTTGCGCGCAACACAATCGGGCGCCCAAGGCTATCGCACTGGAAGCGATGCGGTTGTTGCGACTCTACTCTTGGCCGGGGAATATTCGGCAACTGCGTAATCTGCTCGAGCGCCTGGTCATCACCGTCCGTGAGTCAACCATCGGGCCCGAACACTTGCCGGAGGAAATTCAAGCCAGCCGGGAAGACGTCCGAACCATGGTCGTGACGCTGGGGACTTCCTTGGAGGAGATCGAAAAGGAAGTCATCCGCCGCACCCTCGCGGAAGTGACGAATCACCGGGAAAAGGCCGCCAAACTCCTCGGGATCAGCCTGCGAGCGCTTCAATATAAGATCAAAGAATATGGAATCCGTGAATAGCAAGTGGCAAGTTTCCACTGGTGGTTTGCACAATGAAAAGCCGGTTCGTCATCCGCAGACCGAGTGCAAATTTTGCACTGGCGAGTCGTCTTCTTATAGTAGGATGGACGGTCTTGTTTTCATGACGATGCTGAGGAATTTATGATCAGGAGTTGGACCGCCGGGTGCAGATCTTGCGGGTCACTATGTTGGTCTGTGAATCTGGCGCGGATTTCATCGAGATGCTGCCGCCTAAACATGTGAGAAATTAACGCCTTTCCCGATCGGCTCCGTTCGGCACTGAATCTGCAGAGCCATCCATACACAACCGAATGCACATGGCTTTGACGAGGGAAGATACGAGCATCATGCCGTCTCCGTGCTCTGTTCGTATGCCGTGCCGTATGCCGTGCAAGCTTCGATATCTTCAGAAAATCGTTGGCGATTATCGTGATGCAGTGTCGTGAGGCGAGGGGGGATGGATGATATGAAGTCATGACATGAAAACTTGGTTGCGAAGTACGAAGTAGGAGGAAGACATGTGGGGTAATCATGAGAGTGAAGCGCCGAGAGCCTCTGCGACACCGGTCGAACGGGTCGCGAGGCTGATCCCAGGCTCTGGCCCGTCTGTCCCGACGTGGGCGCTGATGGTGCTGACCTCGGGCGCGGCGATCGGTCTTGCCATGGTGATCGGTCCTGTTGCTCTCGGGGCCGACGGCGATCTCGTTGTCTCAGTCATAATGGCTATGGGCGCCTGGGGTGGTCGCTGTGGAAGAAGAAAATCCGATGTCGCCAGGCGAGGGCCGGGAGTGTTTTGCTACGAGTCGTCGATTCGGAGTCCGCAAGGGGCTCTGCAAACCAGTGCGTCTTTCGGATGGAGATGTCGGCAACGAATGTCGATGAAAGGCACCAGCAGTACGCGTCGAAGACGGCGGGGTGCGGCCGCTGATCCGTTTGACTCCGGCAAGGATGCCGGTCGAGACCGGCGGTGGAATAACGGCTGCGAAGGTGGAAGCTGGCGAGCGTGGGGTGACGTTGAATGAGGAAGGTTCATCTTGCGGCGATGAACAACCTGTCGGTGTAGAGGAGGTGACGGATATGGCGTCGCCTCTTGGCGACGAGGGCCCGCTGCCGGCATCTGGACATCATCTCTTCAACGGCGAGGAGCAGGAAGAGGCGTGGATCTCAAAATTCGAAGAGATGCTGGCCGCCTGCCCGTCCGATATCGCCACAAGAAGCAAACTGGCGATGCTGCTGGAGCGACTGGGCCGGCAGGCTGATGCGCTCTCCAATTGGAAGGCCGTCATCGATTATTGCCCCAATGATCTGCAAGCCCGCGAAGGGGTGGCTCGTTGCCGCCGGGAAATGAGTGCTGCCGTCAAGTCTTCAGAGGGAACATGACCGGTCCTCTCATGCAAGCTCTCCCGATCGGATTGCCGAAAAGGAAGGGGAAGGGCCGTGCGTCGCCTCAGCGGCAGTGCCGTCGCTCTTCGAGCATGGGTGACGGTTTCGCCTCCGAGAGGAGGCGCGGCGGGGAAATGTGCAAGGGATAGGGAGTGAAAAATAGAGAGAAGGAGAAAATTGTTG
Organism: Nitrospira sp.; assembly: GCA_024331125.1. Taxonomy (GTDB): domain Bacteria; phylum Nitrospirota; class Nitrospiria; order Nitrospirales; family Nitrospiraceae; genus Nitrospira_D. The sequence goes on along the minus strand of JANDJI010000001.1, from coordinate 544,105 downwards.
GGAGGGAGGACGGAATGTCGGAGCATGCCGACTTTGTTGTCGTTCAATACCCGAGGGGCGCCACGGCGGTGGTGTGGCTGGATCTTGTTACAGGGGAAGTCGCCACGAATCATGCGGAGCTGAGAGAAATCTTGTGCAGGGGAGTCAAAGGGTGGGATGGGGGTATGGTCTACCCGGGAGATGGAGCTCGGTTTCTGTCCGCCGTTTATGACCATTTTTTCCTGTCTAGATATCGGGTGTTCTGGCTCAGCCTTTCGGGTCCCCTCGCCGGGCCGAAAGGTGCGACGATGATCTATCGGCCATGACCTCGATTCATGAGAAAAGAGATAGCCATGGCCCCTCTTGCAGCCTGGATGCCGGTTCGCGCCGGACATCAGAACATTGATCTTATTGTCAAAGTTGCGGGGTGTGCAGCCCCCGAGTTTCGTGAGGATTGAGTCTCTGTGGCTCACTTGTTGGCGGCCTGAGGATTTTCGGTCGTGGTTCGATCAGCAGAGACCCCAATTGTGCTTCCGATGAAATGCCGCAAGGCGCGACCGGATGAGGCAGTGACTGCGATTATCCAGGGCACGGCGGCAGGGATTGCGGAACGATTTCCGATCGAGATGGATGCGATAAAGACGGTAAGCGTCACATCCATCTCCTCTGCAGTGCCCATCCGAAAATGGCACCGGGGCGGATTGATGCAGATCTTCGAGTACATCACGGAGCGGGAAATCTTTCGTCGGAAGCCCGCCCGTCAAGCGAGTGCTGTGGAGTGGAGGATGCTGGGCCGATGGGTCCTATGTGGCCATGGCAGGAGGGAGGCGAATTGGCAGACGGTCGAGTGGTCTGTACAACGGCAAGGACAACCTCGCGATGATCTCCAGCGGCTCCACATGTTTAAATTCGGTGATGCCCGCAGCGTGTTGCGGGGGCGTCGTTCGATCGTCAAAAAGGAACGCGGGCATCGTAGATAAGCACTAAGAGAAGAACAGATGGGTTGGTGTTTACTTTATCAGAGGGGGCATATCATGCGATTTCGGTTTGCTGTCGCTATGACGGCGATGATAGCCGCAATGAGCTCATCGACCTGGGCGTATAAGGAAAGTCCGGTGACGGACGGGGGGCGATTGGTGGGGACGGTTGTCCTCGAGGGTCAAGTGCCCAGGCCGAAAGGCTATAATCTGATTACGCTTCCTGATCGGTTCTACTGCGGGAGGATTTCCGACGGCCAAGGGTGGCGACTGCTCCAGCCTTTCAACGTGGGTCCCGCCGGACAGTTCCGTGACGTGGTGGTCTATCTTGAAAACGTTGAGAAGGGGAAAAGCCTTTTTGCCTGAGCAAGTCTCACGCATTGAAGCGAAGGATTGCCAGTTCGCTCCCTTCATGACCGTGATGCGTGAGAAAACGGACGTGGTCGTCGTGAATATGGATCCGGTCATGCACGATATTCAGGCTTACGAGACCTCTCGGCTTGGCCCGCGCATGCTCTTCAATGTGCCGCTCCCGATCAATGCGCACCACCCGCGGGATCTGAATGACCGTGGCGCCGACGCGGCGCTGTACCACAAACATCAGCCAGGTGAACCGATACGGCAATTTGTCAACCTGACGAAAGGACGCAGGGTGTTCGTCATGCAATGCGGTTTCCATGCCTACATGGAGAGGTGGGGGCTGGCGGTACAGATGAGAAGGCGGAGAACAATTATGTCCGCTATAGCATCAGCGACGATGTCTTGGAGCGCCTTGCGCCAAGCCTCACTTGTCAGGAGCGGTAGCTCGGCTGCGAGTAGATGTTGATTCTTTTTCTTCTCCTGTTCGTCGGGTACGCAGCCGGGGCGCTTCTTCCTTTCTGCTTTCCTGCCAAGCCGAGAACACAGAGTCTTCTCGCCCATGGGTGTGCCGGGGTGGCGAGCGGAGCGGGTATCGTGCTCGGGCTCGTCGGCCTTTTCTCGCCGGAGCCCTGGACTGTGTCGGTCCGATCCACCGTTCCATTCCTGAGTCTCGCCGTTCGGCTCGACACTTTGTCGTCGTTTTTTGTGTTCACGATCTCGTTGGTCGGGCTGGCCGCCTCCATTTTTGCGGTGGATTACGTTAGCGAGCTTGAGAGAAAGGTGTCGATCGGAGCGCTTGGTGCTCTGTTCAACGGCTTTCTCTTGTCGATGACCCTAGTCGTGCTGGCCGACGACGGGTTCTTCTTTTTGATCGTCTGGGAACTGATGTCGGTGGTGTCGTACTTGCTTGTGGTGACGGAGCACGAGAAGGCCGATGTCCGCTATGCCGGACTCTTTTATTTCATCATGACCCATATCGGCACGGCGTTCGTCGCGGTGACGTTCCTGTTCTTGTATCAAGCGAGCGGGTCTTTTTCTTTTGAAGCATTCCGCGATCCGGCGCATCGGTTGCCGGAAGACATCAGAACCCTGGCCTTTCTCATGGCGCTGATCGGCTTCGGAACGAAGGCCGGCATCGTGCCGCTTCATGTCTGGCTTCCCTATGCGCACCCGGCCGCTCCCTCGCATGTCTCGGCGCTGATGTCGGGGGTGATGATCAAGACCGCCATCTACGCGCTCGTCAGGATGTATTTTGATTTTCTCGACGGCCAATTTCCGTGGTGGTGGGGGTTTGTGGTGCTGATGGTCGGGGCCGTCTCGGCCTTGTTAGGCGTCATGTACGCGCTGATGGAACACGATTTGAAGAGTCTGCTTGCGTACCACAGTGTGGAAAATATCGGCATCATTCTCTTGGGGATCGGGGCCGCGATGATTTTTCAGTCCCATGGGCTCAAGGAGCTCGCCGCGCTGGCGCTGTTGGCCGGACTCTACCATACGATCAACCATGCGATGTTCAAGGCTCTCTTGTTTCTCGGCGCCGGGTCGCTGCTCTACGCCACCCACACGCGGAACATGGAGGAATACGGCGGATTGCTTCGTCGGATGCCGTGGACGGGGGCGGCGTTTTTAGTCGGGGCGGCTTCGATCGCGGCGCTGCCGCCGACCAATGGATTTGTCAGCGAGTGGTTGGTCTTTCAGAGTCTCTTTCTCAGCTTCCATGTCCCCGACATGTTTCTCAAACTGATGATGCCGCTGGCCGCCTCGATCTTGGCGTTGACCGGCATGCTGGCGTTGGCTTGCTTTGCCAAGGCTTTTGGCATCTCGTTTCTTGCCCTGCCGAGAAGTCCCCACGCCCGGCGTGCGGAAGAAGTGCCGGTTTCAATGCGGGCGGCGATGGGATTGTTGGCCGTCATCTGTGTCGGACTTGGGCTCGGCCCCATGGTTGTAGTCCCTTTGCTGGATCGGGTCGTGGCTCCCTTTACGGAGGTCTCGATCGCAGGAAACATCCTGGCGATGGACGGCTGGACCCTGGCGCCCGTGAGCGTCGAATTCTCAAGTCTGTCCACGCCCGCGATCGCGTTGTTGCTCGTCGCGATGGGTGCGTTGGGGATGGCGCTCGCCGCTTTGATCGGCGGCTCCGCGCAAGCGCGGCGATACAAAACCTGGGGTTGCGGCATCGCCCTGTCGCCGCGCATGGAATACACCGCCACGGGGTTCGTGCAGCCGATCAAGAGAGTCTTCGCGACCGTCTATCGCCCGGCGGTCAAGTTGGAAACGGAGTTTCTGGAGGAGTCGAGATACTTCGCGAAACGGCGGCACTTTGAATTTCATGTCGAACCGGTCTTCCAAAAGTACCTGTACGACCCGATCATTGCGTTCTTTACCACTATGGCCGACCGCGTCAAGGTGATCCAAGGCGGAAGTCTTCATCTGTATCTGATGTACATCTTCGCCACGCTCATCGCGCTGCTGCTGTTCACGGTCTAACCACTGTCTATCCGATGATCCTGGCTCTTGTCCTCACAGCCGCTCACGCGATGATCCTGCTGGCGATCTCTCCGCTGCTTGTGGGGCTGATTCGCAAGGTCAAGGCGCGTCTCCAATTGCGTCAGGGGGCCTCCGTTTTTCAGCCCTATGCCGATCTTGTCAAATTGTTTCGCAAGGAACCGGTGATCTCGACCACCACGTCGTGGATCTTCACCGCCGCTCCCTTCGTCGTGTTCTCCTCGACGCTTGCGGCCGGCCTTCTGGTGCCGGTGTTCATCTCGCACGTACCGTTGAGTTTCGCGGGCAATATCATCGCGCTGGTCTATTTGCTGGCCTTGGGCACCTTCTTTCTGATGTTGGCGGGGCTGGATGCCGGTTCGGCGTTCGGCGGGATGGGGAGCAGCCGCGAAGCGATCGTGGCGTCGTTGACCGAGCCGGCCATGATGTTATCCGTCTTTGCCATCGCCTTGACAGCCGGTTCCACCAACCTCAGCACGGTCGTTCATCAGACCGCCTTGCTACAAGGCATCGTGACGGACCCGGCCCCCCATCTCATGGCGTTTGCCGCGCTCTTTATTGTGACGCTGGCCGAGGCGGGCCGGGTGCCGATTGACAATCCGGCGACCCATCTGGAGCTCACCATGATCCACGAGGCCATGATCTTGGAATATTCGGGCCGGTATCTTGCCCTGATCGAATGGGCGTCCGCCCTGAAATTGACTGTTCTGCTGTCGTTGATGGCCAACGTGTTTGCGCCGTGGGGCATTGCGACGACTCCGGAGCCGGCCGGGCTTGGAATTGGACTGCTGGTGTACCTGGTCAAAGTAGCGGGGCTTGCCGTGGCCATCGGGGTCATCGAATGTATGTTTGCGAAATTGCGGCTGTTCCGGGTGACGGATCTGCTGGGCGTCGCGTTTATCCTCGCCCTGCTGGGGCTGGTCTTTTTCTACATTCTGCGGAGCTGAGCGAAACAAATGCTATCGGAAATGGGCTCTCAGCTGATCGATCTGTGCTCGGCGCTGCTCTTGCTGACCTGTTTCGCCATCGTGGCGCAGCGTCGCCTCGCGGCCTGTGTGGACCTGTTCGCGCTGCAATCGGCGTTTCTTGCCGGGACGGCGGCCCTGGTGGGGTTTTTGACAGACAATCATCATGTTTATGTGACGGCTGCGATGACCGGTGTCGTCAAGGTGATCGTCATCCCCGTCGTGCTCAAGAAGGTGATCCAGCGTCTGAACGTCAAACGGGAACTAGTGATGAACGTCAATGTGCCGGTTGCGCTGTTAATTTGCGGCACGCTGGTCATCCTGGCCTTTTTCATTACACGCCCCATCATTCCGTTAGGCCACGTGCTCACCCGCGATTCGCTCGCCATTGCGCTGGCGATCGTCCTCATCGGCTTGTTTACGATGATCGCGAGGCAGAAGGCTGTGACGCAATTGGTCGGGTTTTTGGTCGTGGAAAACGGGCTCTTTTTGGGCGCGACGGCCGCCACCCACGGGATGCCGTTCGTCGTGGAACTCGGCGTGTTCTTCGACGTGCTGGTGGCGGCGCTGATCGCGGGGATCTACACGAACCGCCTCCAGGACGCTTTTGACAGTGTGGATACGAGTCATCTGACGGGGTTGAAGGAATGACCGACTGGTCGGTGACGATCGCGGCGGCGATGCTGGTGGTCGCCCCGTTGTTGGCGGGGGGGCTGAGCCTGGCTGTTCGCCGGCCTTCTCTGCTGCATGTGATCAATCTGACCAGCATGGGCCTGCTGGTCCTCGCGGAACTCCTGATCACCCGCATGGTCCTCGATGACGGCCCGCTGACGGTGCTCGGGGCGTCGATGTATTTCGACGCCTTGTCCGTCTTTGTGCTCTTCATCATCGGCACGGTGGGGCTGGCCTGTTCGCTCTACATGCGCTCATACCTGGACGAACAGGTCGCGCGAGGAGTGATCGCGCCGAATCGACTCAATCTGTTCTTTTTCCTGTTCCACATGTTTTTGCTCGCGATGGTGCTGGCGACGACGGCAAACAGCATCGGGGTGCAATGGGTGGCCGTGGAGGCGACGACGCTCGCCACCACGTTTCTCATCGCCTTCTGGCGCAGGCGGGAGTCGCTGGAGGCTGGCTGGAAGTATTTGATCCTGTGTTCGGTGGGAATCTCGCTCGCATTGTTCGGCGTCGTGCTGGTTTATTATTCCTCGCTCCATGTGTTGAGCGATGTGGGCACGGCGTTGAACGTCACGGAATTGTTGCCGGTGGCCGACCGGTTGAATCAGCACGTGTTAAAACTGGCGTTCATCTTCATCCTGGTCGGCTACGGCACCAAAGTGGGGCTCGTGCCGATGCACTCGTGGCTACCGGATGCCTACACGGAGGCGCCGGCTCCGGTGGTGGCCATGCTGGCCGGCGTTCTCGAAGTGGTGGCGGTCTATGCGATTCTTCGGATCAAGATGGTCGTCGATCACGCCGTCCCCGCATCCTTCAGCGGCAATCTCCTGCTGCTGCTGGGCTTTGCCTCGTTCGTGACGGCCGCATTGTTCATCCTCGTCCAACGCAACTACAAACGTCTGTTCGCCTATTCCAGTATCGAACATATGGGGATCGCCATGATCGGGTTCGGCATCGGAGGAACGGTGGGAACGTTCGGTGGGTTGTTTCATCTGCTCAACCATGCCTTCGCCAAATCGGTCGCGTTTTTTGCCGCAGGCAATGTCCATCGTCGATTTCGGACGGTGGATATCGGCCAAGTCCAAGGCGTGATCGTCGCTCAGCCATGGACGGCCATGGCTCTTCTGTTTGCGGGCCTCGCCTTGTCCGCGCTCCCTCCCGGCGCGCTATTTGCCAGCGAGACGTCGATCGTCACCGCCCTTACAGTATCAGGAGGCGGAGAAAACGGCGCGGCGGCTCTCCCAGCCTCTTTGGCCGCTGAGAATGGCCGAATGGGGCTGGTGACGGTCTTTTTGCTTTCGGCCGTGTTGGCGTTCGGCGGGCTGATCTATCGGGTGACCGTGATGGTGTGGGGAACGCCACAACAAGACATTGTACGAGGAGAGGCCTGGACGGCGGGGCATGCGCCGATGGTTCTTCTGATTGCTGCGTTGATAGGGTTTGGCTTTGTGCTTCCGGCTCCCCTGCGTGAGTTGCTGGGGCGAGCCACAAACCTTCTCTTGCTCCAATAGGGAGGCAATGGTGATGGCTGACACCGAATCCGCTGACGATGTGCTCAAGGCTGAATTTCCGCCCCTTGTTCAGATTGAGAGAACAAGGGGGGACTTCATTCAATTCCTCGTGCAGAAAGAATTACTCCCGGCAGTTGTCCAGTACCTGCACACCCACCCTCGTTGGCACAGCCGGCTGGCGCTCCTGTGGGCGGTCGATGATCGACCAATGCGGGAAGGAGCAAGTCTTCACTACCTATTTGCGCTGGACAATGCTCGCCAGTGGGTGGTGCTGTCTGTCGAGCTGGAGGGAGCTGATCGGCTCTTCCCCTCCATCACGCCGCATCTTCATGCGGCGCAATGGTACGAGCGGGAGATCCGTGACATGTTCGGATTGATCCCGATCGGGCATCCCGACCTTCGCCGCCTGGTCCGACATGAACAGTGGCCCAAGGGGACCCATCCGCTTCAGAAACGGTTTCCTTGGAACAAAGTCATCGGCCGGCAACAAGGGGAGTACAGTTTTCTCCACATCGAAGGAGAAGGGGTCTTCGAGGTTCCCGTCGGCCCCATCCACGCGGGGATCATCGAGCCGGGTCATTTCCGCTTCTCCGTGGCCGGCGAGCCCATCATGCAACTGGAACTGCGGCATTTCTGGAAACATCGGGGCGTTGAAAAACTCTTCGAACAACGGATCTTGACCGATGCCGTGCCGCTGGCCGAGCGGGTTTCCGGCGACACGACCGTCGGGCACAGTCTCGCCTATTGCCAGGCGGTTGAAACGCTGACGGGGCTGGAGGTGCCGCGCCGCGGTCGCTTCTTGCGGAGTCTCTTCCTCGAGCTGGAGCGGCTTCACAATCATCTAGGCGATGTGGGCGCGATCTGCAACGACACGGCCTATTCGTTGCCGCACGCCCATTGCGGCCGCCTGAAGGAACAGGTGATGCAACTCAATGATCGGTTGAGCGGTTCACGGTTTCTGCGCGGCGTCAATCGAGTCGGCGGCGTGACCGTTGATCTCACACCGGATTGCATGACTGAAATCCCCAAGGAACTAGGTCGCCTGGATGAGGATTTTTCGGAATTGGAATCCATTATCGCTGCGAACTCTTCCCTTATTGACCGATTGGAAACGACCGGCGTGTTGACCGCACGGACGGCGCGGGACCACGCGGTCGTCGGCGTTGTCGGTCGAGCGTCGGGGCTCGATTACGACCTCCGCCGCGATCGCCCCTTTGCCGCCTATGGCGAATTGGCGGTCAAGGTCGCGACGTACCACTATGGCGATGTGCGGGCGCGAATGCGAGTGCGGGTGGATGAGATTCATGAATCCATTCGGTTAATCAAGCGACTCTGTGCAACGATGCCGGCGGGGCCGATCGCGGCGGAACCCGGTCTCGATTCCAAGGGTCCCAAGACCCCCAAGGCCGGCGAATGGGCTCTCTCGGCGGTCGAAGGGTGGCGGGGGGAAATTCTGTACATGGTCATGGCGGGAGAGAACGAAACCATCCATCGGTGCAAGGTTCGCGATCCCTCGTTCGTGAACTGGCCCGCGATCCAGTGGGCGGTGGTGGGGAACATCATCCCGGACTTTCCACTGATCAACAAGAGCTTCAATCTGTCCTATGCCGGTAACGATCTCTAGCCATGATCTCTAAAACGATCTCCAGGAGGAAATCGTGTTCCGGATCATCAAAAAAAGTTTAAAAACGGGTGTAGTAACCGGGCGCTATCCCCAATCGGCGGCTCTTCAAGAATCGATCGATCCGGCCGCGGCGGAAAAAGCCAAACCCTTCCGGCAATCGTTGGTGATCCGGGAAGTGGATACCGGCTCCTGCAATGCGTGCGAGATGGAAATGAACGCACTCATGAACCCGGTCTATGATGCGGAGCGGTTCGGCATCCGCATCGCCGCCTCGCCGCGCCATGCCGATGCGCTCGTGGTGACCGGTCCGGTCACGGTCAATATGGAACGGGCCTTGAAGGACGCGTACAAACAAACACCGGACCCCAAGATCGTCATCGCCTTGGGTGATTGCGCGATCACCTGCGGTCTGTTCAAAGGCAGCTACGCCGTGACCGGCCCTGTCGATCGGCATGTGCCGGTCGATGTACGAATCCCCGGCTGTCCGCCCCGCCCGGCCGAAATTCTCAAGGCCTTGACGGAACTGTGCGGGAAGCACGACCGTCGGCAAGCAGCCGGCTCCTGAAAGAGAGCAAAGGAATCTGGAGTCGTCCCTTGTCTGGTCGTCGAAGGGACACGAGGCCGGCTCGACACCACTTCTTCCGTTTCCGTTGGTGCGTTTTACCCCACGGGACTCACATGGGCTGAGTATTCCTGCACCACAGGGTTCTCCTTCTTCTGACACTCGACATTGATCGATCTCCGTTTCTCCCTGGTGTTTGAACGGTGGCCTCGGTAGGAACCAAGACGTCATTCCGCGGCACCAGAATCGCAATTCCGAGGTTGAATCCAATATGATCGAAAATGCTCTTATTGGAAGAAGAAGCCGGCTATCAGGTCCTGTGATGTTGTGATAGTTCAAGAGGGAGGGAACGACGATGCAACCGATGAGAAAATCGTGGCGAGGGGTGGCGGGTGTTCTCTTAATTTGGGGCCTGATTGGATCGCCGGCGTTGGCCGATCAGGGACATGGGCAGATGGGGCATGGGGGTCACGATCCGGAGGAACGGGCCGACCATAGCGGGCACTACATTACCCATCTGTTGAAACATGCCAAGGAGTTCGGGCTCACGGCCGAGCAAATCGCCAAGCTCAAGACCATCCAACTGGATTACAAACGGACGGAAGCTCGGCTCGAAGCCGACCGGAAGATCGCGAAGCTGGAATTGGATGCGTTGCTGGACGAAGAGAAAACCGACCTCGCCGAAATTCAGGCAAAGGTCGAGCAACTGAAACGATCGGAGGGAGCCTTGCTCTTTTCAGCGATTAAGGCTCAGCAGAGCGCCAAGGTTCTGTTGACGCCCGATCAGCGGGAAAAGGACCGCGCCCATCGCGAGCGGATGAAAAGCGAGGGCAAGGGACAGCGCGGAGGGGGAATGGGCGGAGGCATGGGTGGCGGTGGCATGATGGGCGGCATGGGAGGACGGGGGCGCGGCGGCATGGGTGGGGGCGGCATGATGGGCGGGGGCGGAATGAGTGGAGGCGGACACGGTGGCCAGTCCAGTGGCAGCCACCAGTCTGGGATGGGCGGCATGGGGCATGGAAGTATGGGACAGGGGAGTCATGGAGGAACAGGCGCTGGTCATCAGGAACAACATGGGAGCGAGGGGCATGGGAGCGATGACCATGAGGGAGACGTGACCACCGGAGGAGCCACGCACGAACATTGAAAATCACGAGAGACTCAGGGCCGAGATGATTCGGGAGGTGCTGCGATGAAGAGAAGCAGAGGGGGAGTACACCTGGCTCTGGTGAGCGCCGCTCTGCTGGCGGCGTCGCCAGGGGGAGGTGAGGCGGCTGAGCTCGCGGAATATGACAAGGCCGCCTCGGAGGTGGCGACCACGTTGATCAGGCAGTTCGGCGAGGCTATGAGAAGGGAGATGGCCAAGGGAGGTCCGACGGAGGTCGTGAAGGTCTGTGCCGATCTTGCGCCGGAACTTGCCGGTCGCTTGTCGCGGGAACAGGGCTGGCGGGTGACGAGGGTGGGGACCAGGGTCCGCAATCCCCTGCTCGGCATGCCCGATGCCTGGGAGCAGCAGGTTCTGGCCACGTTTGCCGAGCGGGCGGCCAAGGGAGAGGATCTGATGGGAATGACGCACAGTGAGATTGTCACGGAACCGAACGGGCGGTACTACCGGTTTATGAAACCGATCGTGGCGCAGCCCCATTGTCTCTTGTGTCATGGTCCTGCTGAGCACGTTCCTGAGGAGATCAAAACGGTGCTTAAGACAACCTACCCCTTTGATCAGGCGATCGGCTATCAAGTTGGCGATCTGCGGGGAGCGGTGAGCATCAAACGGCCGCTGGGCGCCGAATGAGAGGATCGGTAGCGCGCGGATGGGTGACTCAAGGAGCGTCAGGGACAGTTTCCAGATCAGAGGTGTCATTGGTTATTCAAATGAGAGGATAGTATGAAGGCACGTCTCTTCAGCGTTTTGACTGTTGCCATGGTCTTGCTCATGAGTGCTCCGATGCCGGCTGTCTCACAGCAGGGGGCTCCCAAGGAAGGCAAGGCGCTCTATGAACGGCATTGCGCCGGATGTCATGGAGTTGCCGGTGACGGCTTGGGGCCGACCATCAAAGATTTGATTGTCCCTCCAGCGGACTTCCGATCGCCCAAGTCACGTATCAAGACGGATATGGAACTGTATCTCGCGATCAAGTACGGAGTGCTCTTCAGCCCCATGCACGGATGGGAGGATCGCCTGTCGGATCAAGAGATCTGGGACATCTTGTCGTATATCCGGAGCTTGGCTCCGTTTGATCCGATCGGCTGATGGACGGTTCCGTGTCGGGCGATCATCTTTTCCCGTTGAAAGGTCTTGAGGAAGGCGGTTAAATCTGCGTCAATAGGGCGATCAAGCACGGCGCAGGCTCGGCGTCGTGGTACAAGTCGGTGCGCTTTCAACCAGGAGGTTGCCATGGCACGTTATGACAGTGACGATTCCGGTGCGGGAACTGCCCTTGCCTTTCTTGCCGGTGCGATTGTGGGAGCCGTTGCCGGCATATTGCTGACGCCGAAGTCGGGACAGGAGACTCGACGGGCCATCAAGGATTATGCGGAGCAGACAGAGGAGGAGATCATCGAAAAGGCTAAGGAAGCCAGGGCCGCGCTCGATGAAGTGATCGAACGGGGAAAACGGTATGTGGCCGAAAAGAAGGCGGACGTCGAGGCGGCCGTGAAGGCCGGGCGGGAGGCCATGAAAGCCAGGATCGAGAAAGGCCATGAGGGCTAAATTGTCGATGGTGGGGGATTCGCGGCTGACGCGGTCCCGAAGATCGTCTGAGCACGGGCTGGCAATGTGCGGTCTGGCAATGTGATGGGTCGTCAACGCCTCATCATCGTCGGAGGAGTCGCGGGCGGCGCCACGGCTGCGGCCAGGGCACGGCGGTTGTGCGAAGCGTGCGAGATCATTATTTTTGAACGTGGCCCGCACGTGTCGTTTGCCAATTGCGGGCTCCCTTATTTCGTCGGCGGCGAGATCGCCGAGCCGGACAGTTTGCTGGTGCAGACACCGGAGAGCCTCAAGGCGCGGTTCAATCTCGATGTGCGAGTCAAGACGGAAGTGATCGGGATCAATCGGACCGCTCGTGTCGTTCGGGCCAGAGAACTCGAAACAGGTCGCGAGTATGACGAGAGCTACGATGCACTGATTCTCTCCATGGGAGCGTCTCCCCTCAAACCGCCGCTGCCGGGCATCGACCGGCCCGGCCATTTTATGGTGCGGAACATTCCCGACGTCGAACGGATCATGGCCTGGTCGAGCGAGTGCGGCCGGTGTCGGGCTGTGGTGGTGGGGGGAGGCTATATCGGTCTGGAGATGGCCGAACAGTTGCGGAGACGTGGCTACGAGGTCACGGTGGTCGAGGCGCAGGCTCAAGTGATGGCGCCGCTCGATCCGGACATGGCCGGTTGGCTCCACCGGGAGCTGCGTGAGAACGGAGTCACGTTGTATCTCAACGATCCGGTCGTGTCGTTTGAATCTCCCTCGGAAAAAGAGCCGGCCAAATCGTCCATCGTGGTGCTCAAGAGCGGGCGCCGGTTGCCGGCTGATACGGTCGTGCTCAGCATGGGGGTCAAGCCGGAGGTGACGTTGGCAAAGGAAGCCGGTTTGGAAATCGGCGCGCTGGGCGGGATTCGGGTCGATGAACAGCTTCGGACCAGCGATCCCGCAATCTGGGCCGTAGGCGACGCGATCGAGGTCCGTGACGGTGTTACCGGCCGGTGGGCCTTGGTTCCACTGGCCGGTCCGGCCAATCGCCAAGGCCGCATCGCCGCCGACAATATTCTGGGGCGCCCAGTCCGCTACGACTCGACGCTCGGGACGTCCATTCTGCGGCTCTTCACACTGACCGCCGCCTGCACGGGGGGCAATGAAAAGACCCTCCGTGCGGCCGCTATTCCGTTCCAGGTGGTTCATCTGCATCCGGGGTCCCATGCGGGCTACTATCCGGGCGCAGAGCCGATAGCGATGAAAATCCTGTTCGCGCCGGAAACAGGCAAATTGCTCGGCGCGCAGGCGGTGGGTCGGGAGGGAGTGGATAAACGGATTGATGTGCTGGCAACGGCGCTGAAAGCCGGCATGACGGTTCATGACTTGGTGGATCTGGAACTGGCCTATGCGCCTCCTTATGGCTCGGCCAAGGATCCGGTGAACGTGGCGGGGATGGTCGCGCAGAACGTGGTGAAGGGCGATGTGGCGCTGGCACAGTGGCGAGAGGTCGCCTCGCTTGATTCCCGCACAACCGTCTTGTTGGATGTCCGCCGAGCCGATGAGCGGGCAAAGGGAGCGATTCCCGGTTCATTCCATATTCCATTGGATGAATTGCGGAGCCGCATGGCCGAATTGCCCCGCGATCGCGAGATTGTCGTCTATTGCCAGACGGGACAACGGTCGTACATCGCGGCGCGCATGCTCGGTCAGCACGGTTTTCGGGCGAGGAACTTGACAGGGTCGTACCGCACGTGGGAGGCGGCCCAATGGCAATGATAGAAGAGCGATGAGGCGGACGAGGGGGTGGATGGGCGTCAGAGGGAGAGCAATCGATCGGGGGAGCGACGGGAGTCATGGAATTTAAGGATTACTACAAGATTCTCGGCGTTGAGCGGACGGCCACGGCCGATGAGATCAAGAAGGCCTATCGCAAACTCGCGCGGACCTACCATCCGGATGTCAACAAAGAGCCTGGGGCGGAGGCGCGATTCAAGGAGATCAGCGAGGCCTATGAGGTATTGAGCGATCCGCAGAAACGGGCCGCCTACGATCAATTGGGCCGCGGGTGGCAAGCGGGGCAGGAATTCACACCGCCGCCTGATTGGGCGGCCGGATTTGAATTTTCTCCCGGCCGATTCTCCACGGAGGAGGCCGCCGATTTCAGCGACTTCTTTTCCACCCTCTTCGGTAATTTTTCCCGTCGCGCCGGCGCGGGGAGGGGCCGTGGAGAAGACCGGCACGCGAAGATCGTCATTCCACTCGAAGACGCCTTTCACGGAGCGACCCGCACCATCACGCTGCGCGTTCCGGATCTGGATACACAGGGCCGGGTGGCGCTCCGCGAGCACACCCTCAAGGTCCGGATTCCCAAGGGCATCCGTGAAGGCCAACTGATCAGGCTGGCCGGCCAAGGCGCTCCGGGATCGGGCGGCGCGCCGGGCGGCGATCTGTACTTGGAGATCCATTTCGATCCCCATTCGCTCTATAGGGTGGACGGTCATGATCTGTCGTTGACGCTGCCGATTACTCCTTGGGAAGCGGCGTTGGGCGCGACCGTGAAGGCGCCGACCCCGACCGGCATAGTGGAGGTCAAGATTCCGCCGGGATCGCGAAGCGGGCAGAAACTTCGACTCAAGGGCCGTGGAATTCCCAGTGATCCGCCGGGCGATCTGTATCTCATGTTGGAGGTGGTGTTGCCGCCGGCGGACACGGAACGTGCTCGACAACTCTATCGGATGATGGCGCAGGAATTGGCGTTTAATCCTCGGCAGAATCTCGGTGTGTGAAGAGGTGTGAGCATGGACGATGACGTGTTGACGGGCAACATCGTGGGGCGCGAGGACGTGCTGACGGTCGAAGAGCTGGCAAGCGCCTGTCACGCCGAGGTGACGTGGGTTGCCGAGTTGATTGAGGTCGGAATTCTGGCCGAACGGGGGCAGGACCGGGCTGCCTGGCGGTTCTGCGCGGCGGACCTAGTCCGTGCTCGCCGAGCCGCTCGTCTCCAGCGGGACTTTGAAGCCGGCATCGAGACGGTCGCGGTCATGCTGGACCTCTTGAACGAGATCGACCGGCTGCGTGAACGGCTCCGGCGAGCGGGACTCGACGTCGATGACTGATCCGCTTCACATCGTTTGCCCACATTGCGGAGGTATCAATCGCGTGCCGGGGGCTCGCCTGGGCGAAGGACCCAAGTGTGGTCTGTGCCATGGGCTGTTGTTTATAGGACAGCCGATCACGTTGACAAAGGCGACTTTTGACGCGCATGTCACACGAAGCGACATTCCGGTCGTGGTGGATTTCTGGGCCTCCTGGTGCGGGCCGTGCCTGATCATGGCACCGGCTTTTGAGCAGGCTGCTAAAACACTGGAACCCCATGTTCGGCTGGCCAAGGTGAATACCGAAGAAGAACACGACCTGGCGGCGAGATTCGGCATTACCGGTATTCCCACCATGATCGTCTTTCATCATGGGCGAGAAATCACGAGACGGTCAGGGGCGCTGGGGTTGCCGGACATCGTCCGATGGGTCCGTGCCTCCGTCTGAGCCAAACGAACAATCAATGCAACGCTCTGTGTTGTTCCTATGCACCGGCAATTCGTGCCGATCCATCCTAGCCGAGGCCACGTTCAACGCCTTGGCCGGCCAGGACTGGCGGGCCATGAGCGCGGGCAGCCATCCCACCGGCAGGGTCCATCCCCGCTCGTTGGCGCTCTTGCGGCGTGAAGGCATTTCGACGGAAGGGCTCTTCAGCAAGTCCTGGACCGATCTTCCCACCGTGCCGGACCTTGTGATTACGGTGTGTGGTGACGAGGCAGGAGAAGCCTGCCCGGCTTATCTTGGCCCTGCACTGCGCGTCCATTGGGGAGTGGAAGATCCGGCCAAGGCGACAGGAACAGACGCCGAGATCGACGCTGAGTTTGAGCGAGTCTATCGCGCGTTGCGGACGCGGATCGAAGCGTTGTTGAAACTCCCCCTTGACCGGCTCTGGAATGATCGAGCCAAGCTCAAAGCGGAGCTTGATGCCATCGCCGAGTGTATGTAGAAGGTCGGCTCATCTGCTCCTCCTGCGCTGAAAGATTCTTCGTCATCTGACAGCGATGTCCCTCTCCCGGCAGGCCAACATTCCCCAAAAGGCTCTTGTTGCGACCAGCATAATCTGTTAAGAGGGGGCTGGCTCGTTGCCGCGGGGTCGGTCACGCGGCTGATAACAGAGAGGAGCAACTCATGGGAGAACAGAAGACGATCACAGCATGGTATGAAGAGGATCACAATCGCCTCGATGACCTGTTCAAGACGTTCCAAACGACGAAGCGGTCGGATTTTGCCAAGGCCAAGGAGGCCTTCAAGGATTTCAAGGTCGGGTTGCAGCGCCATATTGTGTGGGAGGAGGACCTGCTGTTTCCCCTGTGGGAGCAAAAAACAGGGATGACCGACGGCGGGCCGACCTTTGTCATGCGGCATGAGCACCGGCAAATCGGGCAATTGCTCGAATCCATCCATGAGAAGGTGGCGCGACAGAGTCTCAACAGCGACCAAGAGGAACAATTGCTGCTGAACGTTCTAGGCTCGCACAATATGAAAGAAGAGCGGGTGCTGTATCCCTCCATCGACAACGTGACCAGTGATGAAGAGCGGGCGAAGGTCTTTCAAGACATGGAGGCCATCCCGGAAGATCGCTATAACGCCTGCTGCAGTGATCACTGACGGAGCCACCTGTATGGGAGTGATGGGTTGGGACAACGAACGGTCGTCATGAGGGCTGGAGAGCAGAAAGGGCTCGTCCGAATCCACCGGCGCACCCTGACCGTCGGCACACTGATTCTCGCTTGTTGGATCGGAGGACAATTGCTCCCTCTCTCCGTTGAAACAGGCTGGGCCGCCGCCTCCTCGCCGGAAAACGTCAAGCTCAAAGGCAATGTCGCGAAGGGCCGCGAGATCTTCAACGGCAGGGGAGCCTGCCACTATTGCCATGGCATCGACGGTTATGCGGGGCGCACGCCGAGACTCGATCCGGATACGGCCGCGCTCATCGCCGGACTCAACCCCCCGCCGCCGGACCTTCGCAATCCCGCCGCCCTTCGGCTCAAGACCAACAAAGAACGGGCCCGCGCCATCCGAGAGGGGCATCCGGGCACCGGCATGTTTCCCGACCTCACCATGACCGATCAAGACATCGCCGACCTGCTCATGTACCTGGCCCTTCTGCGTAGAGATCCGAATCCAATGGCAGACTGATCTGCGTGTGTGGACCAAGCCGGGGCTTATGCGGCGAATGCAGCCTTCTCGAAAGAGCCTCGTGATGACAGCGACCACATGAGAGGAAGGCCGTTCTATTCAAACAGGTCCGTTCACGGTCGTGCCCCTTGTTTCTCTTGAATGATTTAACGGTTCGATCCCGCCGATTGCAGGTCGCTTCGATGGGATGGGAAGATGGGGGTGCAGAGTTGTGCAAGCCCCACCATTCTCATAACCACAAGGAGGTGCGCCGTGCGAGTCGTTCTATCGGTGGCCCTGTGGGCGATCGCCACAGCAGTTTCAATAGGTTCAATGGCGACGTGGTCTTGGATGACCGTCCAGGCACAAGAGCGGCAATTCGGAACTCCAAAAGGGACGGAGGGAACCAGAATTTTCAAAGCCACGGAACATCCCCATTACAGCGGTGAGTTCCGCTTGAAAGGTGAACGGGCGGTCCTTGTCGGGAGCATGCAGGACTTGCCGCCCTGGGACCATCTCGACTATGCGGGGAAACGGCTCAAGCCGGTGAAGGGGACGATCGAGATCGAGGTCAACGAGAAGACCAACACTGGTCTGGTGGTGGCCGAGTTCGTGGAGGGTTCTCACCGGTATCGAATCGTCTTCGATCGGTTTACGGAGAAAGCGCCGTTTCAAGACGGCGGCATCGCCACCAGGATCTACGAGCACGGTGATTCAAACAACGGTGATCCCCTCTATCCGAAAACCTGGCTGTACCTGGGGGGGTGGGGCACCGCGACGATGTACAAGGATGACGAGGTGCTCTACAAGGACTACGATGCCCATTTTATGGTAATGGAGCGTTCGCGGGATCCCCAGACTCATGAGGTTCGGTACCCCGTTGCACGGACCTTGCCGGGCGGCGAGACGGATCCAGCCGGCATGGAGATCGACCTGTGGGTTCGGTCAAAAGAACAGAACTCCGCCAACTTTCCTCCCTTTGAGACCTTTGTGCATCTCTATTGGGAAGAAGTCACCTGGCGGTGATCGGAGGGTTCACAGTTTCGGTGAGATGGCCGGCAGGGACCGATGAGCGGGTCTGTGTGGAAGCTTGACGGAACGACCACCCTCTCAATGTTCAGAAGGTGCTTGGACGAGCACCCGTGCATCCACGACCGTGCACCCTTGGCCCTCCGGCAGCACGATGATGGGATTGAGATCCAGCTCGCCGATATCCGGGATTGCCTCGACGAGGCAGGACATTCGTAAGAGGACGTCTTCGAGTGCCCGCACATCCATCGCCGGCCTGCCTCGGTAGCCGGTGAGCAGGGGATACCCTTTCAGATTCCGGATCATTCTCGATACGTCGCGATTCGTAAGAGGAGCGAGCCCAAATTGAACATCGCCGAGGAGTTCAACGTGAATGCCGCCCAGGCCGACCGCGATCACAGGGCCGAAGTGCGGATCGCGGGTTGCGCCGATCAGCAGCTCCACGCCGCCTGACACCATCGGTTGCACCAGCACGCCTTCCATGGCATCCGCCTTACCGATCTGCACGAGCCGTTCTTTGATGGTTTTCAAAGCTTGTCGCACCGCTTGCGCGTCAGTCAGATTGAGGCACACCGCCCCCAGCTCCGTTTTGTGCAGAATGTGATGGGACGCGAGTTTCACCGCCACCGGATAGCCGATGGTTTCGGCAGCCCGGACGGCTTCCTCTGGATCGGTTGCCAGTCGGCCCAAAAGCGGGGCGTTGACTGCGGCAAGCAGGGTCTGCACCTCTTTTGTCGTGAGCCAGCCTGGCCCACGGTCCAAGAGGGCCTTGGCGCAAATGGCTTTGGCCTGGGGCAAGTTAAGATCGGGCAGCTTACGGGCAGACTGGAGGCCCACATCGTCCAGTGACTGCTCTCGCCACGCTTCATAAGACAAGAGTTGTCCGATGACAAGGGCCGGGATGTCCGGAGTGTGATAGGTCGGGATGGCCTCTCCATCGACTGAGAAGTGACGATCTCTATCACCTTCCGCCATCCAACAGAGAAAGACGGGTTTGCGGCTGCCGGCCAGCCTTGCCGCACGGATGCCTCGGATGATTCCCGCCGCTGCCTGGTCATTGTCCGCGACGTTGATCGACAGGTGTGCGATGATGAGGGCATCCAAGGCGTCGGAGCGCAACAGGGTTTCGGTGGCGGCCGCATGTTGGTCCTCGGTCGCAAGGCCAATCACGTCAACAGGATTGTTGAGCGCCGCCAGCGGTGAGAGAAACGAAGCCAGTGTGGCGCTGACCGATGGCGGCAATGGAGGGACAAAGAGTCCTTCTTTCTCGCAACTGTCCGCGCACAGCACTCCTGCTCCACCGGAGTTGGTCAAGATGCCGGCACGACGACCGGCAGGGCGTCGCCGGTTGGAAAATGCCACAGCGAGCGCAAGCCACTCCTCCAACGTCGAGGCGCGGATGACACCACAGTGGGTGAAGAGAGCGTCGACAGCCCGGTCGTTGGTCGCCAGTGCCGCCGTGTGCGAGCCGGCTGCCGCTTGGCCGGCCGTGGTGCGCCCAGCTTTTAAGGCGATGATCGGTTTGTGCCGGCCGATTCTCTCCGCGAGCCGTCGAAACCGATGGGGATCGGGGATAGTTTCGAGGTACAACAGGATGACCTGGGTGTTGGAATCCTGCTCCCAATATTCCAGAAGATCGTTGACGTTCACGTCCACATGATTACCGAGACTCACGTACGTGGAGATGCCAAGATTGACCCGTCGGGCCGCCATGACCACCATGGCGCCGACGCCTCCACTGTCCGAGGCGATGGAGACGGATCCGAAAGGCGGAAGAACCGGTGTGTATGTGGCATTGAGCCTGACGGTCGGATCGAGGTTCATGAGGCCGAAACAATTCGGTCCGATGAGGCGGATGCCCTGTTGCTGAATCTTCGTGCGCAGTTCCTGCTCGATCCTGGCTCCTCTTTCACCTGTTTCGGCAAAACCGGCGGCGATCATGATAACAGCGGGGACCCCTTTGGCGGCGCACTCGTCGATGATAGAAAGGGAAAGATGGGCGGGAACGGTGATGACCGCAAGGTCAATCGAGTCCGGGATGGCTGAGAGAGAGGAGAACGCGCGCAGGCCGTCGATACTGTCGGCACGAGGATTAACAGGAAGGATCAAGCCGCCGAACCCTCCGCTTCGAAGACAGTCCAGTACCCGAGCCCCGATGCTGCCTTTCTCACGGGATGCTCCGACCACGGCAACGCGACGGGGAGAGAAGAACGGCGTGAGGGATCCTACAAGGTGATCGGACGAAGAGCCGGCCATCCCTCTCCTTCTACACGAATGATCCGCGCGGCTCAATCGAGGGATGTTTGGGGGCACGGTCGGAGGCGATCATGCCAGCCATGCAGGGCGAAACAGCAAGACGATCCCCAACCCGATCATGACCGATCCGCCGGCGAGTTTGAGCCAACGGCCGGCTTGTTCCTGCAATTTTCTGCGGCTCAGTGTGACCACCGCAATCCCAACCATGAGGCTGTCATCAAAGATGTAGGCCAGGTTGTACAAGCCGAGATAGCCATAGTATTGCCAGGCCGAGAGCTGTTGTGCGGTAAGAATCTGGGTGTAAAGCATGGGGAATCCGGCCGTACACAGCAGTTCGATCACGTTTACGAAACCGGCCAACAGTGCAGTGCCGACCAAGGCGCCAGGGAGGTGATCAGCTTGAAGGATTCGGCGAACCATGATGTACAACCGTGGTTTCGTCGAATCGGGAATGCTCAGCGAAATCCCGCGCTGGAAAGCGACAAAATCTTTGACGTTGACTGCTCCCATGAAGCAGGCGACACAGCCCAGCACAATCTGGATGGCACGGGAAAGGCCGATCACCAGAAACACGTTGAGCCATGCGGCCATGAAGGCGAAGTACACCAGCCCACTGACGAGGACGAAGGTTCCGGCGATGAGCGCCATCTTGAACCGATCATGAAGATTGACGAGCAGCGACAGGAGAAAAAGCAGCACCCACATCGCGCAGGGGTTGAACCCATCCAACAGGCCGATGATGACAGTGAACAGTGGAAGGCCGAAGTCCTTAACGTGCAGCCGGCCAAACCACGATGTCTCGATGCTGTCAACGAGCGGAGGTGGTAGGGTGGCACGGGCATTGCGGGCCAGGAGCGCGCG
Organism: Nitrospira sp.; assembly: GCA_024331125.1. Classification (GTDB taxonomy): domain Bacteria; phylum Nitrospirota; class Nitrospiria; order Nitrospirales; family Nitrospiraceae; genus Nitrospira_D. The sequence continues at coordinate 522,892 of JANDJI010000001.1, read as the reverse complement.
AATGTCCGCGCCGGTCGTCTCATTGGAGCGAAAGCCGACAATCAGTTCCGTTCCAATAAGGAAGGTGGGGACTCCTATCACGGATAGGCTCCGATCGTGAACCAGCGTGGCAAGCCGTTGTCGTGCGTCCGGATCCTCGCCGATGTCGTAGAACCTGATCCGAAGATCCGGCTGCTCGCGGCGGAGGGTGTCCAGGAAGATCTTGGCGGCCTCGCAATGGGGGCAGCCTGCGCGAACGAAGACCTCGATGTCCGGCGCAGCATCGTAGATGGGGATGTCTGTGCCTCCAGCGGCCGGCCCTGTGAGAAGGGACAGGACAAGCGTCAGGGTGAAGGGCCACCGGGCTGTTGGCCGCCGGAGCACGGGTGACGTCAGCTGACAATGTCGGGCGGAATTCTGGTTCGGATGTAGGACAACACGTCCAGCATCTGCTCGTCCGTCAGTTTGCCACGGAAACTGTGCATCGGGGTGAACAACACGCCGTTGGCGATCGAGACGAGCAGTTCCCAATCGGTCTTGGATCGGCTGGCCGGAGACCGAAAATCAATGGGAGGCACGATCAAGTCTCGACTGTCCGGTCCGTTGCCATCGAGATTCGCTCCGTGGCAACGCAGACACTGTTGCTGGTACACTGTTTCCCCCGTCTTGGGATTGCCGCGAAGCACCTGCGCGGTGGCCCAGGGGGCTGCCGCCAGCAGAATGATGAGACTCGCTGCCGCTATGATGTTCATGGTCGATCTCCTTGCTCCTGTTTCTTCACCGGATGACCAGTACCGGACAAGACACATGATGGACGATCGCATGCGAGACGCTGCCCAGGAGAAAACGCGCTACCCCCCTTCTTCCGTGCGACGAGGCGATCACCAGGTCCATGGCTTTCGCTTCCTCCTCAATCAAAGCCGCCGGGCTGCCGACCGACACCTTTGTGCCAGCCGTATAGCCGGCATCGGACAGTTTGACCGCCGTGTTTTTGACGAGCTGTTCGGCATAGGCCTCCGCTCCCTCCCACCAGGTCCGCGCCTCCATCCCATCGTAGGGACTGTCCAATCCGATGGGGGCCACGACATTGAACACGCGGAGTTCCACCGGCGTTGCGAACCGGTAGTGGGTCAGCCACTCTACGATCCGCTCGGCATCGTCGCGGCCCTCGACGGCGACCAATGCCTGCCGGATCGGGCGTGCCTGGCCCTTGACGATCAAGGTGGAACGGGAGTTATGAGAGAGTACACGATGAGAAACGCTGCCGAGCACCGTTTCAGCAAGGCGGCCTCGTCCCCTCGCGCCAACTACAACCAGGTCGGCCGAGACGGCCTGCGCGCTGTCAAGAATGACTTGGGCGGGGCTGCCAATTTCATTGATCTTGCGTACCGCCGTCACCTCTGCCGGCACCAGCGCCGCTGCTTGATCGAGTAGTTGGTGCCCCGCGTTCACCATCGCGTTGCGGAAGTCGTCATACCCCTGCAAATTAGCCGCTTCCGCCACGATGGGTTGCTTGAACATGCCTAGGTTGATTCCGTGCACCAACGTGACGTCCGTCGGGCGGTAGATCTGAAACGTTTGGGAGACCGCCGCAAAGGCTTGGTCCGACCAATCGACGCCGATGACGATTCTCATGCGCATTTCTCCTCTCTCTTCCCGTCAGAACAGAGGATGAGGGACCGTACCGAATGGGAGTGTACGCGGCAGCTCACCGAGATTGCCCTGAATGGACCCTCCACCCTCTTCGAGTGGTCAGATAATGGCACTTCTCGCCCCCCTTGTCGATTGGAATGTAGAGGCGCCGGGCATCGGTAGAGACTTAAGGAGAAAGCCGCGCATGCTCGCGCAACGCTTCTTCGGCAAGATTCAAGTATTCCACAACTTCCCGGTCGCTCACTTGCGCAAAATCCGCATAGTGATTCCCCACGGCCCAGAAGGGATCCGGTACTGCCAGGACCGCCAACTCATCGACTTGCTCCTCGACCAGTTGGAGCGTGTCCCTCGGACCGACGGGAATGGCTCCCACAAGGCGACGGGGGCCGAACTGTCTGATCGACTGGATCGCGGCGAAAAACGTGGAGCCGGTGGCGATGCCGTCGTCCACGAGAATGATCGTGCGATCCTCCAGTGTGGGGAAGGGCCTGTTCTGCCGATACAGGGCTTGCCTCCGGACGATTTCATCTTGTTGTGACTGAATTAACTGCTTGATGTCGGCAGGGCTCAGACGATACGCCGCTCTCGCCGTCGGATTCCAATAGATCCCTCCCGACTCACCCACGGCTCCCATGGCATATTCGGGATTGTCCGGCGCGCCGATCTTGCGGGCGATGAAGACGTCCAACGGCAGGTGAAGTCCCAAGCTCAACTGATAACCGACCGCCACGCCTCCTCGCGGAAGCGCCAAAATGAAGGCCCCAGGTTGTTCGCGATAGTGGATCAGCTTTTCGACCAGCCGCCGACCGGCTTCTTCGCGATTTTGAAAAATCATTGTCTCGCCCGTTCCTCTCGTTCTGTGGAGTCCCGGTCTTCAGCAACTAGGGTGGCTCCTCGGAAATGGTCGGCGGCGGAACGTCCGCCGACGTTCCGCCACCGGAGATCTCTCGTATTAGGAATGTGCCCCTTCTCTGTCCGCTCTTGCTTTGAGCGAGAGCGACGGTCACACTCTCAACTCACCTTCACTTCGATGGCCTTGGGTTTGGCCTTCTCCGATTTGGGGAGGTGGATGGACAGCACTCCGTCTTTATACGCGGCGCTGACCTTGGAGCCGTCGGCGTCTTGTGGCAAGGTAAAGCTCCGGAGAAAACTGCCGTAGGCTCGCTCGACCCGGTGGTATTTCTTGCCCTTCTCATCTTTCTCATATTTCCGCTCTCCGCTGATCGAAAGCACATCGTCCTGAACGTTGATCTTGATGTCTTCTTTTTTCATCTCGGGCAGTTCGGCCTTGATGAGATATTCCTTGTCGTCTTCAGTGATATCGACGACCGGCGACCACTCGGCAACCGCCAGTGCCTCCTTCTTTTCACCACTCCCTTCCGGTGGACGCCCGAAGAAGGTGGAGAGGCGTTTTTCCATTTCTTCGAGATCCTTCCATGGGTTCCACCGCAGAGACGGTTCCCACCTGCTGAGTCCTGGCATGGCACATCCTCCTTTCTTTTCGGAGAACCAGATAGATGGTCTCCCTCCCTTGCATGAATCGGTTTATCGCACTGCTTTTTAGGTCAGACTTGCTTCTGTCATGTCGCTTCTGCATCGATGATGCCATGAGGTGGATGACACGATTTCTCTTCCGTCCATGACTACAGGCGTCGTTTCCCTGTAATTATTGATGAATCTGGGGGAGGCGCGACTGAAGGAGTTCGGCCGTCTGTTGCATTACAGGGCAGGCTGGGAAGGATCGCTGTGGAATCTTTCATCATTCAATGCCACCGAATTACTTCCAATCATTCTTGTTCATCGTCGGACATCTCGTTCGAAGGGCCTTCTACGTGGAGAAGTCGAGAAACTATTTGCCGTTGAGGGTCAGAACTCGGCGATCGATTTCATCGCAGCCGCCTCGTCGGCATACAAAGCAACGAATTTCTTATGTTTGATGAAACAAGTTCGCTCCGGAACCTTGACAAGGAAGGTGGAGAAGAATAAGCTTGCGCGCCGGGAACCAACCTGTCAAAGGGTGGAGAAGGAGGCCGAGCCACTCGCCAATTCAAACTCTTTCATTTGTGATGATTCCCTAGTTCGGCCGGTAAACAGGTGTTCGTAGATGAACCTTGTAGAAACTATGGTTAGTCACTAAGGAGGAGCCATGGATGCCAAAATCTTGATGTTCATCGTGATCATGCTTATCCTTCTGGTCGCCGGAATCATCATTTACAAAAAGGGTCAGTAGCACCAGGGAGCGATTCTTCCCCGGTGCCGTTAGCATCTCGTTAGATTCAGCAAAGGGTGTGGGTGTGCCCTGTTTCAACAGGCAAGTACACCCTATCCCTTTCCCTCCGACTTCATCCAGCAAAGCCGTTGATTATTCGTGAAAGCTGCCCATCACAATGAGATGGATATTCTCACGGGACATCCCAAGCCGTAAGCGATGGTCATTCAAAAAAGAGCTTGTGGGGAAATATGTTACTCTCGAATGGCCTTTGCTCGTTTTTGGAGATAGGCGTTACGGACGGCACTATAGAGGTCGACCGCGGACTCTTCGACGCCTTCATACTTTTCAAGATTCAGAGAGCGTTCGTTGACCACTTCCGTCACCTTTGCGCTAAGCAAAATGAGCGAGGTCGTCAAGCGACTGCTATGGGGGACTGCGGAAGGTATCTTATCGATTTCGATGATGGGCAGAGCCAACCAATAAATGGGGTTGAGAAACACGTCTCCCACGTATCCGACCAAGTCTCGGACCGTAAACGGCGGATACAGGGGAACGATAAGGTAGGGGCCCGGTTTGACTCCATAGAAACCGAGGGTTTGTCCCAGGTCTTCTTCCGGCGTTGTTAAGTCCATGTCGCTTGCCCAATCGATGAATCCGGCGAGTCCAAGCGTGGTGTTCACAAGAAAACGGCCGGCCTCGATTCCCGCCCCGCGGAACTTTCCTTGCAGGATATTATTGACGAACCGCGGGACAAACCTTGCGTTGTAGAAAAAGTTGCTGACTCCCTGTTGAAGCAGGTTCGGCATGATGAAGTCGTAACCGGTCGCCACCGGTTTGAGGAGCCAGCGGTCGATCTGCCTATTGAACTCAAAGACCTTTGTGTTGAAGGGCTCCCAGGGGTCATATTCTTCGAGATCCGATTCACCGGCTTGGGCAAAGGGATCGAATGGCTCGCCTTGCGGATCGTCGGAAATGGCGGTCTCCGACGATGCCGTGGAAGCCGCCGAGGAGATCTGGAAGGCCGCGCTCGGCGAGTGATTGGAAGAAGACTCATAATCCGCCGAGGAAATTGCCAAATCGGCACAACCGAAAATGGATAGAGAGACCACGATGAGCGAAAGCCCGATCGCTCCCCCTGTCGTCTGAAAGGTTGATCTCTGTATTCCGGCCTTCATTCTTATTCTCCACGTTTGGGCTGGGAAGGGTTGTTGGATCGACCGTCGAGCCTCCGAACAAAACGCCGAACTTTACCAAAAGTCCGTACAGCCGCCAATCATTTTTTCCGCGTTTCCGCGGCCCTTCCGCATCGGTCATCGCGAGTTACGCCATGAGTTCTTTCGTCTGGGGAAGGGCCGCAGAACAGGAGGTTGCGTCGGCTGATCGGCGAATCAAGCGGATCGGATGGTTTCCCGATCTCGGAATTGGCCGTCGATGAAATCATGAAGCAAATCGGCGATGAACCGCTTGGCTTGATAGCGGGAACTAGAGAAAAATGAAAGGAGAAAGGGGATGGGGCGGACATCCAGACATGATTTGTTCAACCATGTCGTTGAACTCGGCGGGCATGCGATAAAACTGCAGGCGGCCCTGACCGGTGACAGGGTCAGGGCCGCCTGCGCTTTTCCTTTTACCTCCTTTCCCCTCAGTGAGGGCGGAAGGAAACACCTTGCCTGCAAGACGCGATCGGGATCATAGCAGCGCTTCCCTTGCTCTCAATCCCTGCTTCCATTAGGCGCTTTTCTTGTACACAATTAACCCGCCGATCAGCATCGCCAGCATCACACCGATAAAAAGCAACAGGCTGCCGTCCATAGGTCGTGCTCCTTTCGGTTAAGTTGTTCTTTCCTCTGACTCATACTCCGATTCTCCTTTTTAACCGTCTTCTTTTAGGCTCTGAGAAAATGAGAGCCAGCAACTCTCATGCTCGATTTTGGAGCTAAGACACATGGGAAGACTCTTAGGAAAATGAAGGGGCTACGGAGGACACAGAGCGATGCAATGAGATAAGTGGGGAAAAAATCAGCAAAACCGTCCAGTCTGTTTGACAGTGTGATGGTTGGGAAACGACTTACACCAGCCGTTCTCTCCCATGGGGCGAGGTCAAGTCTTGGATCGGACCAAGAGGCACGATCTTGGTGGGGTTAATGGCCGTATGGGTCATGTAATAGTGGCGCTTGATATGGTCGAAGTTGACCGTTTCCGAGATGCCGTTCGTTTGATAGAGATCTTTCAGGTATCCGAAGAGGTTAGGGTAATCGATGATTCGGCGGAGGTTACACTTAAAGTGGCCGTGATAGACGGCGTCGAACCGAATCAACGTGACGAACAGGCGCCAATCGGTCTCGACGAAGGTCGATCCGAACAGGTACCGGCGGTCGGCCAAACGAGCATCAAGAAGGTCCAGTGCATCGAAAAGCCGTGTGACCGCCTGTTCGTAGACGGCCTGAGCCGTTGCAAAGCCGGCCCGATACACGCCGTCGTTGATGCGCTCGTAAATGAAACGGTTGAGATCATCGATCTCCGCGCGCAGCCGTTCCGGATACAGGTCGAGAGTGGAATCGGTAAACTGGTCAAACTCCCTGTTGAAGATGCGCATCAGATCGTCGTCGGAATTTGTGACGATCCTGCTCGTCACCGTATCCCACAAGACGGGAACGGTCACGCGCCTTCGATAGCGCGGGTCGGTGGCTCTGTACGCTTCGCTCAAGAAGCGAAAGCCGTTGATGGGATCAAGGGAGTGTCCTGGCCCTTCACGGAAGGCCCAGCCCAGTTTGTCACGAATCGGGTCCACGACCGTCATCCCGATAATTCCTTCCAGCTTCTTAAGCTTGCGGACAATGATCGTGCGATGGGCCCAAGGACAGGCCCAGGAAACGTAGAGATGATAACGATGAGGGACGGCAGGGTGCCCCGAACTGCCGTCTGCGGTGATCCACCCACGGAATGCGTCAGCCTGCCGCTTGAACTCGCCGGTCGCTGACTGCTCGTTGGGAAATTGAGCGCGGCGCTGCATGGAAGAATTGTCCCTCCAGAACCTTCCAGAACCCTAGTATCGCACAAAGACAACCGGATGGACTGGTTCATTTTGCCCCGGCACTGTTGCCTATTGCGGCAGATGCGCGGGCATGTGCGCACAATAAATAAATGACAGACCAAGAAGAGCGGGCACTGATTTTGAAGGAGTACAAGGGGGAGAGCGGCAAGAGGGAGAGAAACACAAGACCTTCACGGGCGCCGAGGCGAGAAGGGGTGAGTCCGCGCGAAAAAGGGGAGGGAGCGTTCATGAGCGGAACGTTGCTGAGGATAATGGTGCTGACCTGTGTTGCTGGACTGGGGATGAATGGGCAGACGACCATCGCTCAAGCGGCCAGGGGCGGAGACAAGGAATTGACCAAAGGGGAAGACTTGTTGAAGAGCAAACAATACGGCGAGGCTCGCGCGGCGTTGGAAGCCGGTCTCTCAAAAGATCCGTCGAACGTTCAGGGGCATTTCAACCTGGCCGAGGCCTGTCGGGCCCTTGAGGACTGGACTTGCGCGGAAGAACATTATGACAGTGCGTTGCAACTGGATGCCGAGTCCGGCATGTCTTCCTTGCCAAAGACGAAGGCAAAAGTGTGGCGATTGCGGGAAGAGATGAAGGTATGGGGGCTCTTGAACGAAGCGAAGCGTCTCCTTGCGAGCGGAAAAACGAAGCAAGCGGAAGAAACCTTGAGCAGCGCTCAAGAGCTGGGCATTACGCACGAGCAACAAACGTTGTTTCAACAACTGCGGGCGAAATTGCCACGGCCACGATCCGCCTCCTCTAAGCGCGCGAGCGGATCGGAGATGGGGACATCGCAGGCCGACTCTCTTGATGCGGAAATGGTCTTCGTCCCGGCCGGAAAATTCACACAGGGGAGCAACCTCTCGGACGATGAAAAACCGGTGCGCCAGATTGCGCTCAATGCGTTTTACATCGACAAGTACGAGGTGACGGTGGGGCAATATGCCAGGTATCTGGAAGCGACCGACATGGAGGAGCCGCCGGATTGGAACATCATGAATCAGCCCCAGCACCAAAGACGGCCGGTGGTCAACGTCAGTTGGGAGGATGCCGTCAATTATTGCAAATGGGCGGGCAAGCGGCTCCCGACGGAAGCGGAGTGGGAAAAGGCGGCGCGGGGAACGGACGGGCGTATCTATCCCTGGGGCAACGAGGCTCCCACTCGGCTGCATGCCAATTATGGCAGAAAAGAGTGGGATGACCATTTCGCCCTGACGCCGGTGGGATCGTTCGAGGCGGGGAAAAGTCCCTATGGCGCGTACGATATGGCCGGCAACGCTTGGGAATGGGTGTTCGATTGGTACGACCATGACTTTTACAAAACCGGTCCGGAGAAGAATCCTATCGGACCGGCCAAAGGCACCGAGAAGGTGGTGCGCGGAGGATCGTGGCTTTACGTGGCGGACTTCCTACGGTCGGCCCACCGATTCAACGCTCAGCCGGCAAATCGCCATTTCGGCTACGGCTTCCGTTGCGCCAAGACGCCGTAATCTCCACTGGTGCGACCACCATTTATATTTTTCAAGCTGGCCGCGGATAAACGTTCCTGGGGCTGGAATCAGAAGAGGAGCGGAGAAAGAAGACGGAACACCACTAAATCTTCGTTTTGCCATCCATGTATTGAAACCTGTCGATAACTCAGGAAGTCTCTCTTATCACAGGGCGGACCTTGTTGCCGGAAGGAGTCTCTTGTTTGTGACCGATGTTTGGTGAAAGTTAGTGTTGGCGGTGGATTTCGTCGTGACAGATGTTACAAACCGTCTTGAGGTTTCCTGCGACGTTCTCTCCTCCCCTCGCGTGATGGGTGACGTGATGCAATTCCAAATGGCGCGGATCCGAGGGGGGCTGGAAATTCTGACGCAATGCTACAGCACGTGATCATTAGACATCGAGATGCTCCTCCGTCTCAGCCTCGAAGTGCCATCTGGCCATTTCCAAGCGGCTTTGAAAACTCAGTCCTAGTTCAGGTTGTCTGATTGCAGCATGCATAAGATCCGTTAACACATCGGTCAGGTTGGCGCTGGGATCATAGGGATCACCGAAACGTAGTGCGTAGTTTTCGAGAATTGCCCTCCCACGTTCTGCCCTCTCGTCGTTTGTTGGCATACATACCTCCAGCGTTATTAATGCGAAGGTGATGCGTCTATCCTCGAAAGAGATTCATGCGGTGATAAGCAAGGAATTCTTGCTCCGGCCAGAACTTGTCCGGCATGTGAATCCTGACTTTTGAGTACACGACGAAGCTTGCTTCAAGCGTCTTATTGGGAAGGTATGCGACAAGTTCCGGCGACAGTCTAATCTCATAGGAATTATCGACAGTCCAGAGTCCGCAATCAAACGCATCGTGATGAAGCGAACACAGGCATAGGCCGTTTCTTGGATTAGCACGAAGATCTTCTCTCTTTGCCCAAGGAATGATATGCCCGGCCGTTAGAAGCTGAGGAACCGGGTTAGAACAAACACAGCAACTGCTTCCATACGATGCCATTACAGCTTCCCTGAAAAATCTTTGATGTAGTCTAACCTTGACCTGACGGGCTGTTTCACTGGGACCCGAAAGAATGTCCTGTAGCTTCCAAGAATATAGTTCGTTGCTCCATTTAGTCTTACCTCTCTCCGGAAGCTTCATCTGCGTGCTGGCTCGAAGTCGTTCTGTGGCTAGCTCGCTCTCAATCGAAAGCCTCTCCCAGCTCTGATTGAACTCGTCCCAAATAGCTCGGTCTGCTCTGCTTGCTCTCGAAAGGCCTTTGATCCCTTTGGTGCGTAACGCTGGGTCGAAAGAGCCGAAATTGCCAAGCTTCATAGCCACGGACGCTGGCGATCTACCTATCAAGTGAGCGACTTCGATCACTAAGGGATTGTTCCCTCTGGTCTTGGAGAAGGGAATCTTACAATACAGATTAAATGTGACAAGAAGTTGGTCGCGCGTCCAGGTTTCAATCATGACCTAGTTCCATGTGAGTGAGTTCGGAATACGGCGCAAATAATACTGTTGTGCTCATTCAATGTACACAGAAGTTATTACGCAAATGAGGTCGCCCGACTCGGAAACGAATCCATGGGCTACTTGGTGACGGCCGGCATTCTGAACGCAGCCGATTACGGTGTTCCACAGCGGAGGAAAAGAGCCATCGTTCTGGCAAGTCGAATCGGCCGAGTGCCGCTGCCGACGCCCACGCACTGCGATCCGCAAAAAACACCGACTCTGTTCGAGAAAGGATTGTTGCCCTGGGAAACGGTAGGGCGAGCCATCGGCGATCTTGCGGACCCTGTAGGAATTGAGATCAGGGTCGGGCAGGTCCCTCCTCCTCTGGATCTTCATTTCGGTCGGACCCCTACCAAGGAAAGCCTTGCTCGGTATCGATGTATTCAGGAAGGGGGCAATAGATTCGATCTTCAGAAGAAGCGACCCGATCTGACACCTAAATCGATGCGTCGATTGAAAAGGTGACAAGGTATGAGGAAGGGTTGACAGAAGCGATAAAAGGTCATTCCCCGATAGCCATATAGCATTCATCGGGATTGATGCCAAACATCTCGTGGCGGCCAACAGCATGAGGCTTGCGGAAGCCGAAACGGGGGAGGCTGGAGTGCCATCTCGTGCGTCACGATCCGCAGGAGTGAAAGAACCGCACGATGTCCTCGACGACGGGTGCCGAGCTGGGGTTGAGCCAAGACAAGGCGGCGAGGATGCCGCTGTGTCCGACGTCCGGATAGGTGATCGCCCGCACGCAACCGCCCTGTTCGGTGATGCGTTGTCGGAGCTTTTCCAGATTGTACGGCTTCACCCTCGTATCGGCCTCGCCGTGCAGTAACAGCATCGGCGGCTGGCCGCCGTCGATGAACGTGGTCACCTGCATGTTCGGGTAATTGGCCGGAGGGCCGAATAGGTCTTGCAAGTCGGGATCGCTTGGGGTGAACGAGTAGGGGCCGGCCAGCCCGACGACATCACGGATGATGGATCGATCTTTTCCCGCGTCGGCCAAATAATGAGCATCGGCGGCGAGCAGCGCGCCGATGTGAGCTCCGGCCGAATGCCCCACGATGTGGATGCGTTGAGGATCGCCTTGCCATTCGGCGATATGGTCGTGAACCCACGCGAGCGCCTTGGCTCCGTCTTCGACGAACGTCGGAAAGCGGACATCCGGATACTTTCGGTAGTCGGGGATGACGACGATATAGCCGCGACCGACCAAGGTTGCGCCAACGAACCGGTAATCATTCTTGGTCCCTTCCGTCCAACGGCCTCCGTAGAAAAAGACGATCACTTCCCGAAGCTGATTCGACGCATGAGCCGACGTGTAGATGTCCAGCAGATGCGACGGGTTCGGTCCGTACATCCGGTCCCGCACGATCGTGATCTCTTCAAAGTACGTGGGGAGATTGGCGATGGTGAATGCTGCCGACGAACAGGCCGTGCAGGCGAGCGGAAAAAGTGCGGGCAGCATCCAGCGCAGCCGGAAAGAGAGGCCGTTCATTCACTCGTCTCGTCTTGGTATCGATTGGCGCGCTTCGTCATGCCGGTCCGCCGAGATCCCGACGTATGACGGGTGACGGAACGCCATCGAATCATAGCGCAAGATTCGTGGACGTTCATGCCCCAAAGGCTTGGCAATCCGTCTCCGATCGAGATAGGATTTCCCCGCCTGCTCATGGGTCTGGATGACGTTCTCTCTCTGGGGGCATCGCAATTCCTCATGGCCAATATAACCCGACGTTCAGTCGATCTTCCCAAGGCGGCGCTCGAAGCGCTTCGACGCGGCGATCTGATCGGAGCGATCACGGCCGTGCGCCGAGAGCGGCAGATCGGTTTTAAGGAAGCCAAAGTACTGGTCGAGACCTATGTGGCCTCCCAACCGGCCCTCAAGAAGAAAATGGAGAAGGTGGTGGCCGACGCGCAACGGAAATTTACCCGATGGATGATCGGGTTTGCGATCATCGCGGCCGGTATCGCGCTGATCGTGGCGTGGAAACTCTCGACCCCGAACGGCTGAGGAGGAAACGGGAATCCGACCGTCGCGGGGTTCGAAAGCGGCAGGAAGAGAAAGACACAGATACCGACGGAGGCCGAGTCCCGAGAATCTCAATGCGGAGACTGCGGCCTCCGGGGTAGGCGGGCTATTCCCGAACGCTTCTCCGACGAGAACGCCGGCTCTCTGCTGGAATGGCAACCCTCTCCGGCGTCCCGGCCTTCATGATTCCCGAGGAGATCACAAAGATCGTCAGCAGCGACGCCACGGCGCTGATCGCGAGGGCTCCCTCAACAAGACCCTGTATCATTGCTCACCTCCTTTTATGTTTCATTATACAAGGGCTTCCCTCTTAGTAGGAGTCCCGGGCATCAAAAAAGATTCGTCTGCCTCGGCGTCCGTGCGTCCGAGCCGATAGAGAGCCAATCTATGCCGGGCCCATGCGCGAGCGAAACCGTTCAGTCAGATAGGGGTACTTGCTTGCTCCCGTGTAACGGATCGCCGTGTCCGTCGCCCGCCTTAATCGTTCTCCGGTCGAGGGATGGGTTGAGAAGAATCGCGAGTCGGCCGTTCCCTCCTGTGCCTTGAGCGTGGCCAGGTAATCTCTCAAACCATTCGGATGGTAGCCGGCTCGGTAGGTGTACTCAATTCCAACGGTATCGGCCTCGAACTCCATCTCCTTGTCGAGCCCCTTTTCGAACAGCATGTCGGTCGCTGCATCGATGACATTCGAGAACAATTTGGGATCCTTGTTCATCGCGCTCAGGCTGAATTCGGACACGTTGGCCAGGATCGCGCTTCGCTGGAGCGTCTTCAGCATGTGTTTTTGCGTGACGTGCGCGACCTCGTGCGCCAGCACGCCGGCCAGCTCGGCCTCGTTCTTGAGTGTCTTGAGCAGACCGATCGTGACGAAGATATAGCCGCCCGGCGCCGCGAAGGCGTTCTGCTCGCGGCTGTTCAAAATCGCGAACCGGTAGGTCAGTTCTGGCCGATCCGAGACCTCCGCGACGGTTCTTCCCACCAAGTTGACATAGGTCGTGAGCGCCTCGTCCTTGTATTCGCCGCCGAATCGGGCGAACGCTTCAATGGCCACGGCTTGGCCGATGGCAATCTCTTCTTCAAGCCCGATCGGCTGAAGGGCCTGGGCGGCCTTAAGTCCCTTCTTGATGAGGCCGATGTCTTTCTCCTTGGCTCCCAGCAATCCACCGATCCCGTCAACCAAACCCTTTTGCTCGGAGGGTTGGGGTTGGCCTTTTGATTGGCTTGGTTTCTTTTCGGCGGGAGGCGAGAGCAGTTGGTCCAAAATCCCCCATGATTGGTCCACGGTCCCGCTCACCAACGCGAGAGACACAAACGTGACCATCCATGTTCTCTTCATGATCCGCTTCATGGTTCCGTTCATGGCGTCTCCCCCGAAAATTCTCCGACCGATCCTTCCCGCTGGAACTTGAGCAGCTCTTCCCGCGGGATGACGCGGTCTTCCATCCTCTGTACTGCGTCTTTGCTTGCTTGATCGACTCGTTTGGTCGTCGCGTACCGTTCCGAGGTTTCTTTCAATCCTCTGATGCTGCCGCCGGTGCCGGCTTCGCGGGCCGCGATGCGGGTGTCGCCCGTCACTGCGGAGAGGAGATTCCCGCCGCTTCCTCCGCCGACCTGTTGATCGCTCAGCGTAAACTTAAAGACCCAGCCGGTTTTTCCGGAGGGGGCTTGCACTTTGAAGTGGCGGTCGCTCTTCTCGATGACCCGAACCTGGGCTCCCCGACGGAGCGTCTCCACGATCTTGGAGGTGGGAGATTTTTCCTCTGTCAGCTTGACCTCATCCCGGCTCACGTACATGGTTTGGGCGAACAGAAGAGAGGGAACCAGCGTCAGCGCTGTCCCTAAGGTGAGCATCACCAGGAGGACACGTCGGTCATTCATCATAGCCTCCCGTACTTTACCGGTAATCTCCCACCAATACCAGTCCAGACCAATAGGCCGGATGAGGGAAGTCCTTTTTGATCAATAATTGAGCCTGCCGAAGGCTCATGGCTTTGTCCAGGTGCGCGTAGTTGCGATAGAAGTGTTTCATGAGCAGAGAGGTCGCCAAGTCGTCCACGCGCCAGAGCGCCGATACCAACGTGTGGGTGCCGGCGTACATGAAGGCACGGTTCAAACCGATCAATTCGCCCGCTTCCAACCGCCCGAGCCCGGTCTGGCAGGCGCTTAACGTGACGAGATCAGCGTTCAGCGTGAGGCCGAACACCTCCCGCACTGTCAGTCTTCGATTGTCCGGATTGGGTGATGCCAGCCAGAGCGACGATAACAACGGATTGACGTCGTCGAATTCCCCGTGGGTGGCCAGGTGGATGACTCCGTATTGAGACACGTTAGCGACCAACCATTCTTTGGTAGCCGTGGCGCCTGTAAGAATGTCCAGATTCGGGAATTCCCATCGGATACTGCGTGCCTCCAATTCGGCCATCGGCAGTTGGTAATTGTAGTTGCCGAGATCGGGATTGCCGATCGCGAGGATTTTGGTGTGTTTTGCGTCCTTGCGTTTCGCGAAGGTGAATTTCAAGACCGAGGCCGAGGGCGAATAGAAGATCGGATAGGCATCGATCAACGAGCCTGTGCCCACCGGCAGGGCCGCGAACGAGAGGAAGTGCAGCGGCCCGTCGGGAATGATCCCCAGATAGTCCAGCCCCTCTAAATCCTGGGCAGCCGGCTCGACCAGCAGTTGAGAAAGCCGGCTCAGCTCTTCGGAGACCGATTCCATTTTCTGGACCCTTGTCCGATAACTTCGGACCAGTCGGTCGATTTCTCCCGATGTCGTCGGAGTCTGGTAGAACCTGGTTCGCGCCGCCGTGATCAACCACAAATAGACGTGATCGTCCGTGACCTTGTAGGAGAGGAGTCCGATGTTTGGTTCGAGCAGTTTCTGAGCCTGTTCGATCGTCAACGGATCGACCGCGACGAACGTGCTGAGTTCCGGGCCGGCCCGTTTGAGGCGAACCAAGGCCTCCTCATAGGCCGTCTTGGTTTGGCGGGCTCGGGCGACAAGGTCGGCAGGAGGTTGCTCGAATGAAGCCTGTTCTTTGGAGAGGGCGTCGAGTTTGGTCTGGAGGTGTAACACGAGATCCAACAGCTCTTGATCAGCATGCGTTTTCAGATTGAGCTTCTGGTTGGCCAAGAGGTCGATGAAGCTTCTCGATCGAGACCGTTCCAGATAGTTGAACGATTCGTCGGTCCGTCCCAGTTCGATCAACAGGATCACCAGGTCGCGATAGAGATCCTGCGTCTTGGTCTGAAAACTGTTGCGGAACTCTTCAACTGTCAGGGCGGCCCTCATGCTCTCGACGATCTCGACTGCTTCGCGATAGGGCGCGACCGCTTCGGTCTTCTTCCCGCTCAGCCGAAACACCGATCCCTGTCCGGCCGCCGCTCGCCAGAGCACGTCCTTCATGTGATACCGTTTGGACAGGTCATAGGCGCGGCGGTAGTAGTCGAGCGCGGTGTCATAGTCCTGGGTCTCGCGATGGACATTGCCCAGTTCCAGCAGGGCCTTGACCCAGTTGTCGACGTTGTTGATCGCCGCGCTGTGTCGTTCCGCCGATTCGAAGTGGGCTCGCGCGTCGGCCAGCCGTCCCAGTTTCATCAGGGCGATGCCGATGTTCCGGTGGTCATAGCCCAGTCCCCATCGGCTCTGTTGCCGTTCATCGATCTGTCTTGCCCGTTCAAAGTGTTCCAAGGCTACGTCGAGTTTGCCACGCTCGCGGAACATAAGGCCCAAGTTGTTGTGTGACGAAGCGATCTCTTCCTTGATCTCGGCCCGTTCCGCGAGAGAAACCGCCTGTTCCGCATAGACCAGGGCCTTGTCGAGATCGTTCAGCGTCCAGTACAGAAGTGCCCTCGTGTTGGCGATCATGATCGGGAGCCGAGGGTCTTGCGCCCGTTCCGCCTCTTTGGTCGCTGCTTCGAGATGGTCGAAGGCCGCTTGATACCGGCCTCGGTACCAGGCCGTGTTGGCCAGATAGAGCGAACCGGTGGCTAGCAAGGCTGAGTCTTGCAACTCCATGCCGATGGTGCGGCCTTCGAGGTACTGCCGGTCCGCTTCCTCGTAGAGACCGATTTTGTCATAAGTAAGGCCGATTTCGTACAGGGCTTCCGCCTCCAGGTGGCGCGCTCCCTGTTTGCGGTATTGCTCGAGCGCGGCGGCAAAGTGATGCCGCGCCTGTTCGTACCGTCCCAGCCGGAGATAGTTGATGCGGCCGATCCGCCGGTGCTGAGCCGCCATGTCCAACGGCTCGCCCAGTTCCTGATACAGCTCAAACGACTGTCCGAAGGCGTCGAGCGCCTCCGGGTAGGCTCCCATGTTCTCCTTGACCACTCCCAACGTGGCGACGCCCTCCGCCAGACGATCCAACTCGTCGCGAGCCCGCCATGCAGTGATGGCTGCCTCAAGGTGAGCGAGGGCCGGCTGGAACTCTTCGAGCCTCGAGTAAAGGATTCCCAAACGATACCGGGCCTCCGCCAAGGTCCCTTGATCTCCTACGGCGGTGAAATGCTCGACCAGCCGAGACTGGTGTGTTACCGCCGTGCGGTAGTTTCCGATCTTGAAGGCCGCCTCCACGGCCAACTCGGTCAATTTGGGAAAGTCATGACCGGCCTTGGTCAAGGGAAGGACGGAGAGGGCATCCTCCACTCGGCGTAACGCGGTTTCGAACTGTTTGGCTTGATAGGCTGCCACGGCGTCGGAGACGGCGCGTTGATATTCGGACTCGGCGAAGGAGGCCTTTTCCTCCTGGGTCATGCCGATGTAGCCGTAGAGTTGGAAAGGAGGACGTGTAGCCTTCTGGTCGGTTGCTTCCCTCAGCGCAGCGGCCGCGGCGCGATCCACTCGCTGGGATTGAACCGATTGGAGATAAGAGATGACGAAGGCCTGTGTGTGGTCCGGTGTCCACTTGTCTGTGGCGGCGGACCGATCGCCTGCTGCCATTCCCGATGTGGCCAGGATATGAGGGAACCCGGCTCGGATCAGAGCCGGCGCCAGGATGAGCCGCATCGTGTCCGGATCGACATGATGGTTCATCAGAATGGCCGTATGGCGATGGGTGCCTGCCAAGGTTGTGATGGGCACCAGCTCGCGGACCCCACGGTCGGAGCCGATGACGAATCCGTTGTCGTGGTAGGGGCCCGTGGTGACGACGATATGCCGGTTTTCCAACGATGGCCTGTCGCGGGTCCTGTCGCCGGTCAGCCGGACGAAGGTATTCTCCGGCTCTCTTCCCCTCATGGTGAAGGGCACGTCGCCAGCAACGGCGACTCTGGAAGCAAACAGGGTTCGGAGCCGGTAGGCATTGACGACGTCATAAATCGAAGCGACCTCCACGACCGTGGCGTGCGTGGGGAGCAATGGGAAGAGCACATGGCGCAGACCGGCCGGAACGGAGAGATAGATGACCGATGCTTGCTCAAGGGGCAAGCCGATTTTGGACGAGTTCGTGGATTGATCGGCCGTGTGCGGTAGCGGCAGGTGCTGCACCGTCTCGCCGTTGTGAAGAAGGACGTGAAGACCGTGAGCGCCAGGTGTGACTTTGAGATAGGGGGCATCGGTCCGAAGCACGCCGGATAAGACGTGGGGCGACGGTTCATATTCGTGAAGATACGACACGGCCCAGGGGTATTCTTCGTACAGAGCGTAGGTCAGTTCGCGAAATTGCTCGTTCAAATCGACCAGTTCCTGAGACCGCCCCTCTCTGGCGGCTGCCTGCATCCGGCCAAGAAGATCCCGTAACTCCGTCTCATAGTCCCCGATATTGGAGAGAAGAAAATCAAGCCCGAACCGTTTGACGAGCAGCATGGCCGTTTTCCTCATGGCGATTTGCTCGCCGGTGAGAAAGGCCGTCTCGATCAATCCCTGTTGCACAAACGTCTCTGTGGAGAGGGAGGCCAAGCCGTCCAACAATGGCAGACTATCGGGATCACCGGTGCTGAACAGGTGGGAGGGATAACGAAGCAGCGTACCTGCCGCTTCCGTGAGCAAGGCCGTTCGCTGGTTCAGATCGGCGGTTCGTTCCGCCTTCAGAAACAGAGGCAGCCAGGCGAATGGAGACGGCCGTTGTGAAACCAGGTCGGCGACAAGGCCATCCAGCTTTTCCACGGTCGGGGTATGGCCTGCCTGATTTGCCAAATCCCAGAGGTTCAGAGCCAGGATCGGTTTCAGCCGATCGGCTTCTTCGCCTGAGACGACCTTGTGCTGTTCAATGAGGTCCAGGGCGTGCTTCAGGAACGCGACCGCATCCTGGCGCGCGCGTGCGATACGGTGGATCGCTTGGACGACCTGCTCCAACGGCCGGCCTGCCGTTTCCGCGCTTTCGTCCGTCGCTGCCAACACAAAGGCCGTGTTAGAGAGGAGCAACAGGGTCAAGCGGTCCGGCTTTGAGTCTCGGAGTACGGTCTGGACTCCTTCGGTGAGGGTGTCGATCGTGCGGGGCGAAACGACCTCACCAGCCATGCGGCGCTCACCCGCCAGGCGCGAGAGGTTGTAGAGATTGACCTTTGTGCCGTACTCCAACCCCAACTCGCGCGTGCGGGCCAGCGACCGTTCTAAGTATCGGATGCTCTCATCGGTTTGCCCCAGGGCATGGCTCAGCACCGCCAGTCGGTTGAGCACCACCGCTTCCTCGGCACGGGCCGCGACCACCTGTGGAGACAGCTGTGGTGAATCGCCGGCCGGCTGGATCAGGGCCAATTTTTTCTCATAGTACTCCTTGGCCGGTCGGGGCTCCGACAAATCTTCGTAGGCGCGGGCGATGAAGCTGAACAGGAGTTTCTCTTCCCCGCGCCGATCAAAGCCGACGGCGGCGCCGCCGACGCCCTCCCCCAGTCCGACCTGAATTTGAATCAGGCCGGGTCCGGTTGACTTCTCTGTCACTCCGAATTGCTCGACGGTATCCAGGCTCTCGAGCAAGCTCGTTAACGCCCGCTTGAGAGAGACGCGAGAGCCGTCTGAAACCGCGGTGCCCAGGTTATAGAGGTTGACGCCGATATTTCTGCTCAAGCGAGCCAGATTCCCCTTGAGGCCCAGACGGTTGTTGATCGCCAGGGCTTCCGAAAAGGACTCGACGGCCTGTGCGTGCAGGCCGGATTCCTGTTGCGACAACCCTCGCCGTTCCAAGAGCTCGGCTCGAAGCTGAAGCTGATCATCGGGAACGAGCGCCAGGGCCCGTTCGTACTGAACGATCGATTCCTCCGTCCGCCCCGTCTTGAAACAGGCCTCGCCATAATTTTTGTAGTAGAGCAGTTCGCGCATTCGATCCCGATCGGTCGTGTCTTCCACCTTGCGGCGCGCGTAGTGGCGATGGGCTTCCGAGAAATTGGCGAGCTTCATGTAGATGTTGCCGAGATTCAACAGCAGATTGTTCTCGACCTCGGGGAAGAGAAAGCCGTCGTTCAGCTCCAAAGCAAGGCGATATTCCGCTTCCGCCTGTTCGAGCGCATTGCGTGCGCCCAGCCGTTCGGTCTGTTCATAGGCCCAGCCCAGCGTTTGATGGAAATAGGAGATCTTGGGGTTGAGTCGGATCGCCTCCTGGATCATCTTGATGACCCGGTTGAGGTTGGGCTGAGGGGCATAGGACAGGACCAGGCCGAGTCCATAGCGATAGGCCGGATTGTCGGAAGCCTGTTTGACCAGGCTCTCGTAGAATTGCCGCACCTCGTCCCATTCTTTGAGCATGACCTTCGTTTCGATGTATCCGCGATGGGCCTCGACTGAGTCGGGATGGGTTTCGACGAGTTTCCGCAGGTCCTTCGCGGCAATTCGAACTTCCCCGAGATCCCGCTTTCGAAGCGCGCTCCGGACCGACTGGAGCACCATGAGGGTTGTCGCCCGTTCCAATTCTTCTCGGCTGTGGCCGGTCAGGTTCATCAACGATTCGTAGGCCTGGGCCGCCTCGTCAAATCGCTGGGCGGAGGTGAGGATCGCGCCTTTCTTGCGATAGGCGTCGGCGACCAAGGGGGTCTGTTCAGAAAATTCCCGAATCATCCGGTCCAACAGTTCGAGAGCCCTGAGCACTTCGCCCTGTTCGTAGGCGCGGTCCGCCCCTCGCAGCAGCGCGGAGGCTGCCAGATAGGGAAGGGATCGATGGCTCTCAGCCAAGGTCGTGAGGGACGCAACGGCTTTTCGGAAGTCTTCCTGGTCGTCGGCAATCGCCACGGCCTGAGCCACGGCCCGCCGGCCCCAGAAGCTCCGGTCGCCGAACGAGGCGATGACGTCGAGAAAGACGCGCAGGAGTTTGTCTTGTTCCCCGAGGCGCCGGTACAGGGTGGCTCTGGTGAAGAGGGCCCGCGCGCGCAATTCGTCATTGGCGACGCGGTCGACTTGGGTCAGAACGTCGAGTGCGCTCAGCGGATCATCAGTCAACAATCGGAGTCGGCCGATTTCCAGATAAACGGTTCCCCGAAGGGTGTCATCCTGGCCGGCCTGGCTCGCGACGGCCGGCAGCTCCCGGCTCGTCTCCTCCACTGCTCGTCTGAGTTCTCGCGGGCTCATGAGATGAGCCCGTTCTTCGATTCGGACAACGGGCAACATCACTTGCGCGATCGGTCCGGTGTCCCCTTCGGAGGAAACGTAACGGGCCAACACCTCCTTGGCGGCTCCGTAGCGTCGCGCGTCACGGAGGAGTTCCACCAGCGCCAGGTCGAACGAGGCCCGTTCCGCGGCCGGCAGATGTGAGGCAAGGTTAGCGGAGATATTGGCGAGAATGAGCAGAGCGCTCTCTGTCTCGCCCCGGTCCAGCAGGGTCGCGGCGGATTCGCGGGCGCGCGACGGATCGGCATAGGTCGCGAAAAACTCCTTCAGGTTCAGCCGATAAATGTCTTTTCTTTTGAGGTCGGAATAATACACGGACGATCCGCTCGCGGCCGGATAGGCATGAAACTCCCGCCCCGGCGTGAGGCGGTAGAGGCTGGTTTGTGCGCCGGTTGCCTGATCCCAGTTTGCGAGATAAATGGACGATTCATCGTCTGCGTCAATGACACCATCGCCGTTCGTGTCGTCTTGATAGCGGACGAACACGATCGTCGTCCGGTCCACAAAGGCGGGCGAGGTGTCCACGAAGTCGCCGCTCGTGAGGGGACGTGGCTCGGACGATGGGTGAGGCCGGAGCAGCAGCCGGCGGCCGTCGGAATAGACGATCGTTCCGTCAGGCCCTACGGCATAGGATGTCGCCCGTTCAATGATCGGTTCGATCGTGCCGGTTCCGAGTGAGAGGCGGACCAGACTTCGGTCGTGGGACGGCTCGTTCTCCCGGAGAAAATAGACGGTCTTGTCTTCGCCCCATGAGGGGGCCATCTCGCCGTGCCGCTCGTTGGTCAACCTGGTCTCCTTGCCGGTTGGGACATCCAACAGATAAATATCGCCGCGCGGATCGGACCGATAGGAAACGTAGAGGAGGGAGCTGCCGTTTTCGTTCAAGGCCGGCGCCGTGTCCTTTCCCGGATGGGTCGTCAGGGGGCGGGGCAGGGAGGAGATTCCGGCGGTCAACGACTTGAGCCAGATATCGGCGTTGCCGTTCTGTTCCGAGACGAAGGCCAGAAAACGGCCGTCAGCCGATGGCGAGCCGGCGTATTCCAGCGCCGGATGGCTGGTCACCCGTTCGGGATCGCCGACGCCACCGGCGGCTCCGGGTGGAGTTCCAGCCGAAGCCAGCGTCAGCAACGCACAGAGCCACATCCGTCTCGCCGCCGGATTCATAGGCCGTCTCAGACTAGGGTTTGCGCGTCCATTGCCCGTCTTCCCGTTGGATCCAGTCTCCGGAACGGGCTCGGTCCCGGTTGAGGGTTGCGAAGGTGCGTCGTATCTTCGGGAGGTCCTGCGGTGTGAAGGTTTCGTTGGTCGCCAAGACCCGCTGCATGAGCGTCTCGCGGTCGGCGTTCTCCTCCTCCACAAGGTTTTTGACGAAAGCCTGGCGATCGGCAGGAACCTTCTCTGGGGCGAAGATCGTCAAGCCCCCCTCACGGTTTTCGCCCAGGATCCCTTCCGCCTTGAGCCGGTCGATGTCATCCTTGTTGAAGGCCGACCGCTGCATGGCGCGGATGGCCGCTTCTTTGCCCGGTGGCACGGGAGGCTGCGGCACCAATCTGCCATCCGGATCGATGTACCGGACCGAGGCGACGAGCAGCACCTCTTGGTTTAATTCTTGGTAAGTGCCCAGGACCTGATTTTCCAACGCGGTCTTTTCATCCACGATGGTGACGCCGACGAGCGGCCCGCCACAGCCGGCGAGGGCGATCGTGTAGGGGAAGAGAATGGCCCACAAGCGGCTCCGCTTTCGTAAAACGGTGTTTCTTGCGGACCGGTCGTTCATCGCTGTCCTACCCATCGGCATCACTCTAAAACAAAGTTGCCCGTTTGATCCACTCCGTATCGGTTGGATCCCAACAGGGCCATCAGGCGACGAAGATCGTTCCATTGTGGAATGGTCGTCGTGAGGTCGCGGATCTGTTTCATCTGGCTCACGGGAATTCGGTCCATCTCAAAACGAGACAGGAGCCCTTGCTGAAATCTGATGCGGATTGCCACGAGCCCCTTCGAGAGGGTGATGCGGGCGGAGGAGGGATTGGCCAGGCTTATGGCGGAACGGGCGCCGACGATCGACGGATTGCTGCCGTTCGGATCGAGAAACCGAAGCAAGCGGTCCAGCGTGTGGCGCCCGATTCTGGTCAGGGAAAGCTCCACTGTGCTCTTGCCAAAATCGAGTCGGCCCTGCCGGTCATCGAAGGCGAGGGTTCCGGTCACGGTGGCATCGATCAGGCTGTCGCCCGGAACCTGGTCGCCAGACGGCAAGAGCTGGTTTGCATCCAGCCCTGCTGCTTCCATCCGGAAGCCCACGCGAAAGGCTTTGCCTCCCGTGACCACGACCTCACCGCCCAGTCCTCCGCCCAGCAGGTTCATGGCCAGGTTTTGAACGACCAGGCGATCGTGAACGAGAAACAGATGCCCTGATAGGTTGCGGACCTCGATGGGGCCCGCCTTGATCAGTCCGATGCGAAGATCCCGGCGCGCCGGTGCGGCGAGATGAAGATCGGGGAGCAAGCCGGTGGGCCGAAAGGTGGCCTCACGGGTCTTCCCGTCCGAAGGCGACATCCACTGAAGTACCTTGCGGAGCTCGATGGCACCGTCCAAGTCCTCGACGCGCTGTTCTCTTTGGGCTATGGACAACCGATGGGGCAGCACCGTCACCCGCACGTCGAGCGGCCCCCGCTCTTTTTTATTGAGGACCAGGGTGAGCCCGGCTTGCCCGGACCCGGCCACACCGAACGATCGGACGGCATCCGCGAACCGGTCGAGATCGAGCGTGGCCTGGAGATTGGATTTGACGAAGAGAGGACCCAGCCCCTCGAGCCAAGGCGCCCCTTCTTTTCTGTTCAGAAGTCGTTTGATCCCCGACAATTCCGTGTCGATCGAGGCGTCGAGCCCGTCGACGCTGAAGACGAATCGCTCAAGGGTGAGCCGGTCGAAGGATTCGATCGACCCGTCCAGCGCCAGCGCCATGTTCTCGAGGTGTTTAACGGGGGCGTCTCCGCCAAGATCCACTCGGTCTGTTTTGAGCTTCCACGAGGTTGTGATCACCTGGCGCTTGGTCGATTGTTGTTCCGGCGGTTCGACGGATAGGCTGATCGTGCCGGTTGCTCCTGTGATCCCATGACCTTGGAACGAGCCTCCCACGTGCTGAAGGGCGACCTGTACAGAAGCCTGGACAGGAATGGTGAGTTGGGCCAAGTCGTCTGGTGTCGGGATCGAGCCCGATCCGCTGATTCGCATCGAGAGCTGTCCTGACGGCTTGACTGCTGCAAGGGACTCCACGGCAGGTCCTGTGACGTGGTGTCGAATTTCAGCCACGTTGAGCGAGGGAACGGCGACGTCGAAGGCAAATCGTTGGGTTCGAGGATTGAATGTGCCGGAGGCCCTGCCGTCCAGCAACTGTCCGACGGTGAGGCGGGCTTCGTTCAGCACGTGGGGGCCTTCGATCAGATTCACATGTGCCCTGACAGACGCGGCCACAGATTGAAATGTCCCGGTGAGAGAAGGAGTTTCGTAGCGGACATCGCGGATTTCTGAGGTCAAGCGGTTGCCGGCCGTGAGGCGGCGGATGGCAAAATCCGATCCTACGCGGCCGTTGATGTCGCCGTTGAGCGTGACGGAGACAGTTCCAACCGTTGCGGTTGTTCCTTGCCGCAGATGTGAGAGCCGGATCAATCCGTCAACCGTTCCCTTGAGCGATTCGCTCTTGGCGTGATACGCAGTCCGCAGCGCAAGAGTCAGCCGGTCCAAGGTCCCTTCAAGCTTCTGTTCTGCCGAAACCGCATGAACGGCGCGAAGGTCCGCCGCGTCGAGGGACAGGGTGGCGTCGGCCCGCAGCGGACGCCAGTCGGCATCAAGCGAACCGGTTACGTTGAACGAGACCGTTTGGGGGGTGCCGTGAGCCGTGAGCCCGAACCCCTGGCGGAGCGAGGGGGGGAGGGCTCGAAACAGTTTACTGGCGTCGCTTCGGACAGTGGCGTGCAAGGAAAAGGGGCGTTGTTCCTCGGCTTGTTTGCCTGCTTCTCCCAGCGGACCGACGGTGCCGTTCGCAGTGAGACTCACGAGGTCGCCGACGGTCGCTTCCACCTTGGTCAAAGAGAAGGACAAGGCCGTTTCGTCTCCGGATGTTTCGACGTCGAGCGTGAGCGGCTCCGAGAGGCGTGGCCCGGCCGGCTCAAGTGCGGCGGAGACCAGGCCCTTCATGGTGACATGGGCGGCCAATTGTCCGGCCTCGCTCCGATCGGCTTGGAGGTCGAACGCCAGGTCGCGCACCGCGGCGGCTGGAGCGGTGAGACCGGTCATGTTGATCGAGAGGTCGGCATGGATGGGACCGGGACGGTTGGCGCGAATGGGAATCTCGCCCGTCTGCAACTGAAAAGACGCGGACTCAAGGGAGACTCCGAACGAGGGAGCCGATCCTTGGATGCCGCCGCCCTTCACGTCGAGACGAATCGTTCCGTCGAATCCCCTGTCGGTTTGGACGCCGGTGATGGCAATCATAGGCTCGATCCTTCCCGCCAGCCGTGCACCGGCGAGCGCGGGAGGAAGCAGCGGGTGCGCCAAGGACAGGAGTCCTTCAAGGTCGAGACGGCTCTCCTGGATCGAAAACGTCACTGTTGGGGTGGAGACCACATGCTCGACCCGGCCGTTGGCGGCGACACTGATCACGGAATCGCACCGGACCTCCAAACGTTCGAGAGTCAGTCGCTCCGCGGGCAAATCGACTGAGAGAGCGAAGGCAAGGTACAGGGGGAGCCGCCATTGGTGTCGGTTCAGCAGCGCTTCGACGCCGGCGATCTCCAGAATCCCTGACAGGTCGGCGGTCTTCGGACCGGCGTGCAAGCGGGACGTCAGATTGACGTCTCGCAGGGCCACGCGGAGGTCATCGTGACCGACGACGGTGAGGTGAGTATGTTCGATGCGGATGGATTCGATGTTGAGCGACAGGGGGAGCGTCGGAAGAGCGACCGGCTCGTCGCGCCGCGGAGATGGTTCCGCTTGGGATGGGGCGGGGAAAAGAGCGAGATCGACGAAGATGTCCGCCTGGATCAGCGCCAGCTCGTCGACGGCCACTGTTCCATGAAGCAGGGGGAGGAGTCGGTAGCGCAACGACAGGCGATCGAACCGAGCGAGGCGCGCTCCATCCCGTTCGATCTCGACGCCCCCGAGGCGGATGCCGTGCAGCAGATCCCACTCCAAAGCGGCGATCCGTACGGTTCCTTGCAGGTGCTCCGACAAGGTGTGCTCCAATTGCTTGCGGATTTGGTCGGCGGGGAAAAAGAAACGGATCGCCGCCACGGCACCCGCAACTAAGATCAGGATAGTGAGGCAGGCGACGGCGAGAATTTTGAGCGGTTTCATTGCCGCTAGAGAGTAACCAACACTCCGCGTCGATTCAACCAAAAGGCGGTTCGGCTGCGAGCGGACGGTGGAGGACGGATCGAAACTGAAAAGTGCGCCGTTCTGTTGCGTTGCCTGCTCGCCAAGAAGTCGGCTTTTTAGCCATTGCCCTTGGCCATAGTCAGATAGGCTCACGTGCGAGTTTCATCATAATCAGGTATAGTGACGGCCCATCGAATAGGCCGAGGCGCACAAGGAATGGGAGGCACGCCCGGCTTGAATTGGAAAGAAGTCATTCAACAGGAGCGAGGAGTGGAGATGAGCGGACAGGAAGGCGGACTCATTAAGGATTTCATGCATCGGTATCTGGAGGTCGTTCCGCGGGACACGACTGTCTCGTTCGCGGCGGAGCGGATGGGAGTCCGGCGGGTCGGTTGCGTCTTGGTCGAGTCCGGCGAGCCGGATCGAGGACCGATCGGGATCGTGACGGAAACGGACGTGGTGCGGAAGGTGATTGCAGCGGGGATGGATCCCACGGTCACGATGGTGGATCAGGTGATGAACAGTCCGATCATCGCCATCGCGAGTGACCGCACGATGTTGGACGCCAGCCACATGATGGAAACCAATCACATCCGTCACCTTTGCGTGGTGGAGGGGGGGGAAATCGCCGGCTTGATCTCCGTGCGGGACCTCGTCCGGTCGTTCGTGGACGCGGAGGGCGGCCCCGTGAGCGAACTGGATCGCGTCTATCGGCCGCTCGGCGTCCTGATGGCCACCGATCTGGCGACGATCGGCAGCGAAGCGTCCGTGCTCGAAGCGGCTCAACGGATGCGCGATAAACGCATCGGGTCATTGTTGACGGTCGAAGCGGGAGAACTGGTCGGGATCGTGACCGAGAGCGACTTGGTCAGGAAG
Source organism: Nitrospira sp. (assembly GCA_024331125.1). Lineage (GTDB taxonomy): Bacteria > Nitrospirota > Nitrospiria > Nitrospirales > Nitrospiraceae > Nitrospira_D. Next base: position 496,211 of record JANDJI010000001.1, on the reverse strand, counting down.
GGAGCGGCGTCAAGTCACGGGGGTGGAACAATGCGCGTTAGCTCCGTGATGAGTTCGCCGCTTCTGAGTATCGACGTCAATCGGACGATCCGTGATGCCAGTCGCGTGATGGCCGAACGGGGCGTGCGCCATTTGGCCGTGAGGGAGAACGGCAAGATTGTCGGCGTGCTCTCCGTACGGGATCTGGTCAAGATGGTCTCGGTGCGGGATCGGCCTCGGTTCCTTGGAGCGAAGTCCCATCATTCTTAAAAAATGGCGGGACGGGGGGAGACGAAAGGCCGTCTTTTCTGGTAAAGTGATGACAAATGATGAAGTCCGCTCAATTGCAACAACGACCCGATTTGCCCGAAAACGTTATTGATGCTCTGTTGCGCGGAGAACGTCAGGAAGCGATCGCCCTCCTTCAAAAAGAAGCCAATCTTTCACGGGAAGACGCGCGGGAGCTGATCGCCACCTACATCCTCCTCACGCCGGGGTTGCGCATGAAAGACACTCAGTCGCAGACTCCATGGGGGATCATGCGGTGGTTGATTCTGCTGCAGGCGATTGTGGTGGCGATCGGGTATTTTCTCTTTTACCACGACCAGTGGTGATCATCGCGGGCTGTCGCATCCTTGACCGCTTGGTGCGACGGGAACAGTTGCGATCTATTCCCTCTCCGTAGGCTGTCCTTTTTTTGATGGTCCGTACCGTTCAGCCATTGGGTGGAGGTTCGAGTCCAGTGGCGTCAGAAACGTCGGGTCGGCTCTTGCGCGACGAGCCAAGAGCCCGTACCATGCGGCAATCGATCGCTCGGCCGGTCCATTGGAGTTCTGCGCCATGTCTGTGGAAGGTTGCCGGGTCCTTCCTTCGGCCGATTGTCACCTCTTGCTCGATGCCCTGCAGGCGAAAGGGTATTGCGTCATTGGTCCAACCCTGCGTGACGAAGCGGTGGTGTGGGACACCATTACTCGTGTCTCGGACCTGCCGATCGGCTGGCGCGATCGGCAGGAACCGGGACGGTATCGGTTGGAACGGACCGGTACGGGCGAGATCTTCGGCGTCGTCCATGGCCCCCAATCGCTCAAGCCGTTTGCCTTTGCCCCCCGCGAATCGTTGCTCCAGATTGAACGAACGAGCAATGGATGGTCGATCCATCCTCTGTTTCCCAAGCCGGAAAAGATCGCTCTCCTGGGCGCTCGGCCCTGTGATGTGGCCGGGCTGGCTATCCAAGATCAGATCTTTTTGAGAGGACCCTATCGGGACCCCCCTTACGCCAGTCGGCGCGAAAACCTCTTCGTGATCGTAGTGAATTGCACGAGAGCACTTTCGACCTGTTTTTGTTCATCCATGAAGACGGGGCCGCGTGCCCAAACCGGATTTGATCTTGCTCTGACGGAACTGGATGACGTCCTGTTGATCGAAGCGGGCAGCGAAGCTGGTAAAGCGATTCTGACGGCATTGCCGATGTCGCCGGCTTCCGAAGCTCTGTTGGCCAAGGCGTCGAAGCGGATTGACGCTTGTGCCGAAAGCCAAACGCGCCTTCAAGAGCAGGAAGTCTTGCCACAGGCCCTGTACGACGCCCATGACCATCAACGGTGGGATGAGGTGGCGTCCCGGTGCCTTGCCTGTACCAACTGCACGATGGTCTGCCCCACCTGCTTTTGCCACACGGTCGAAGACAGGCCTGCTCTCGATGGGCAGCACGGTGAGCGGACCAGACTGTGGGATTCCTGCTTCACTCATGAACATGGCTACATCCACGGCAAGAACATCCGTCCGACGATCAAGGATCGGTACCGGATGTGGCTCACCCACAAGTTCGCGGCCTGGCACGACCAATTCGGCATGTCCGGTTGTGTCGGCTGCGGCCGCTGCATCACCTGGTGCCCCGTTGGAATCGATGTGAGAGAGGAAGTAGCGGCCTTGCTGGCGTCCGATGGGCACTCGGCGGCACGGAGGTCCGGTAGCCCATGACTAATCCTCATGTGATTCATGCGGCGACGATCGTCGAGAAGATTCGCGAGACGGCCGACATCCACACCTATCGGCTCCGAATCAATGATGAAGCCGAGCGGCAGCGCTATCACTTTGCCGCCGGGCAGTTCAATATGGTCTCTCTGTTCGGGGTCGGCGAGGTGGCGATTTCGATCGTGTCGGACCCGGAGGAGCCGGAATCTCTAGACCATACGATTAGGGCCGTGGGGCGAGTGACCAACGCCATCGCACGGTTGCAGGCCGGCGATGTCTTGGGGATTCGCGGTCCGTTTGGGCAGGGCTGGCCGCTTGACGAAGCGCATGGGCGGGACGTCGTTATCGTGACCGGTGGGCTTGGCTGCGCACCGGTGGTGGGCGCCATCGAGTACGTGTTTCGCAGACGGGACCAATACGGGGCGGTCAAGATCCTCCACGGGGTCAAGACGCCGGAAGACATGGTCTTCCACGAACGGTTTGACCGGTGGGAGCGACAGCCTGACACGGAGGTGTTATTGACCAGCGACCGGCCAGGCAAGCTCTGGCGCTACCATGTGGGTGTGGTCACGGAACTGTTCGAGATGGTGTCATTCAACCCCATGCGAACCATCGTGCTGATGTGCGGACCGGAGATCATGATGCGGGTGGGGGTGCCGATTCTGCTCCGCCGGGGCTTGCCTGCGACGTCCGTCTATGTATCGCTTGAGCGGCACATGGAATGTGGGATCGGCCTCTGCGGCCATTGCCAGATGGGGCCCTATTTTGTGTGCAAGGATGGACCGGTGATGCGATACGACCGGATTGAACCGTGGTTGGGGAGACCGGGAGTCTGAGGCGCGACGATGTCTTTTGTGGAAGGACAACGAAAGCCAAGGTTGGGGGTTTTTAAGTTCGCCTCCTGCGACGGCTGCCAGTTGAGTGTCTTGAACCTGGAGGACGAGCTGCTTCTCTTGGGAGCGGCGCTGGATATCGCCTACTTCCCGGAGGCCTCAAGCCGCATGGAGCCAGGGCCTTACGACCTTGCGTTGGTGGAGGGGTCGATTACGACAGAAGAGGACGAGCATCGAATCAAGGCCGTGCGGGAGCAGGCCAAGGTTTTGATGACGATCGGCGCCTGCGCCACGGCTGGGGGCATCCAGGCCCTGCGCAACTGGGCCGATATTGGCTCGTACAAACAATGTGTCTATCCGAGACCGGACTTCATTCGGACGCTGGCCACCAGCACGTCGATTGCCGACCACGTGAAGGTCGATTACGAGCTGAGGGGCTGCCCGATTGATAAGGACCAATTGCTGCGAGTTGTCACCGATCTGTTGGCGGGAGTCCGGCCTCGTATCCCGGCGGACAGTGTCTGTCTTGAGTGTAAACGCCGAGGAAACGTGTGCGTGGTAGTGGCGAAGGGGATGCCCTGCCTTGGACCGGTAACGAGCGGCGGATGCGGCGCGATCTGTCCGAGCATGGGACGCGACTGTTACGGCTGTTTCGGTCCGGCGGAGGGGATGGCGAAGGGAGTCGGCTATCCGCCCAATACTGCGTCGCTGGCGAAACAGTTCCACGACCGGCTTGGGCTGATTCCGATCGACGTCGTGCGGCGATTTCGCGGCATCAACGGTGCCGCCGCGTCGTTCCGGCGCGAGAGCGAAGCCTGGGCGGTTAAACGCACGAACAGTGAGGGGTCATGAGAGGAGAGAGTCCTGCTCACCAGCCGGCGAATAGCACCAGGACCATTGCCATCGGGACGATTGCCCGTGTCGAAGGAGAAGGAGCGCTCCGCGTCACGGTGAAACAGGGCACGGTGCACGAGGTCGAACTTCGGATCTTCGAGCCGCCTCGGTTCTTCGAGGCCTTTTTACAAGGCCGGCATTACGACGAAGTGCCGGACATTGTCGCCAGAATCTGCGGGATCTGTCCGGTCGCTTACCAGATGAGCGCCGTCCACGCGATCGAGCGGATCTTCGGGCTTCGCGTCGATGGACCGTTGCGGGAGCTCCGGCGGCTTCTCTACTGCGGTGAATGGATCGAAAGCCATGCCCTGCACGTGTATTTGCTGCACGCGCCGGATTTTCTGGGCTATGAGAGCGGCATCGTAATGGCCAAGGATCACGCGGCTGCTGTGACGAGGGGCTTGCGGATCAAGAAGGCAGGCAACGCCCTCATGACGCTGCTGGGCGGCCGCTCCGTGCACCCTGTGTCGGTGAAGGTCGGGGGGTTTTCGCGTGTGCCGAGCCGACGTGAGTTGGAAGGGCTCAAAGACGAACTCTCGTGGGCCCGCGATGCCGCGATCGAGACGATCCGGTGGGTTGCGTCGTTTTCGTATCCGGACTTTGTCCCCGACTACACCTTCGTTGCGCTGCGTCACGAGGATGAATATCCGTTTAATGAAGGGCGGATCGTCTCGTCCAACGGCCTTGCTATCTCAGCCGACGAGTTCGAGCGGCATTTTGAAGAACAGCAGGTACCCCATTCCACCGCGCTCCATTGCAGACTGAACGGCGCTTCCTATCAGGTCGGGCCCTTGGCCCGAGTGAATCTCAATCGCGATCGGTTGTCTCCGGCGGTCATGGCGGCGTTGAAGGATGCGGGACTTTCCTTGCCGCTTCGCAATCCCTTTCAAGGGATCGTCGCCCGTTCCGTAGAGATGCTCTATGCGCTGGAGGAGGCCCTGCGGCTGATCGACCGGTATGAACCGCCGCCGGCTCCCGCCCTGCCGGTCACGGTGCGGGCCGGTGTGGGGATGGCCTGTACCGAGGCGCCGCGCGGGATTCTTTATCACCGGTATCGGATTGATGGGAATGGTTTGATCCGCGAAGCCAAGATTGTTCCTCCGACGTCGCAGAACCAAGGGAGAATTGAAGAGGATCTGCGGCTGTTCCTCCCCCGCGTGTTAAATGAGGCCGATGAGGCGATCGCCCTGTCCTGTGAAAAGGTGATCCGTTGTTACGATCCCTGTATCTCCTGCGCGACCCACTTCTTGAAGCTGGAGCTTCAGCGTGATCTCTGATGAGTCGGCCGACACGATGGCACAAACCACCGTGAATGACACCACGCCGAGTGACTCTTCTCTCCTCCGCCGTCCGGTCGGTCGGTCGAACATTCGCATCATCGGCCTCGGCAACGAGTGGCGCGGCGATGATGCTGCCGGTCTGCTGGCTGCGCGGCGGCTCCGGGATCGGCTGGATCGGATTGGAGAGAGGGGGCAGGTCATCGAGGCTCGGCAGGCGGGAACGGACCTGCTGGATCTGATGAACGGCGCGCGGGTTGTTTTGCTCATCGACGCGGCGAAAAGTGGGCAGCCGGCAGGAACGATCCATCGCCTGGATGCCTCGGCCGGCCCGATTGCGCTGAATCTGGCCTGTCGATCGACCCATGGTGTGGGCGTGGCGGAGACGATCGAACTGGGCAGGACCTTAGGCCGGTTGCCCGAGACGGTGATGATCTATGGGATCGAAGTGGCCGAGACAGGATGGGGACCATCCCTGTCACAACCGGTCGAAGAGGCGGTGGAACAGGTGGTCGAACAGATTGCACGAGATGTTGAGCCATTGCTGTGCATGAACTCCATGTGATGAAGCAGGTCGTAAAGGCCGTTGAAGCTGCATTGGAGAAAAGGCCGCAAGCGAACCCGGTGACAGTGAGACTGAAGATCCGCACCGGCTCCCATTTGATGGAACATGACTCTGCGACTATTCAGACAGCCTTTGAACTGGTGGCACGAGGCACGAGGCTTGAGGGAGCGACGGTGGAGCTACTGCCGTTTACCGGAGAGGCCTGGTGCCCCGGTTGCCGGTGGGATGGAACTTGTGAAACTCCAACCAGTCTCTGTCCCAACTGTGGTGGTGTGATGCTTCGGGATGAGGAGGCTCCGGAGGTGGTGGTGCAGGAAGTCGTGGTCGAGGAATGACAGTGTCCCGAGACAAGGCAACGAGGCGGCTGGTTCGGCAGCGGGTTCGGCAGCGGGTTCGAATTGACGTGGAGGGAACGGTGCAGGGGGTAGGGTTCCGGCCTTTTGTCTATCGCTTGGCACGTGAATTGGACTTGGCAGGCTGGGCCCGCAATACGACGAACGGCCTCATGATCGAAGTGGAGGGACATGCAGCGACCATCGAACAGTTTCTTCATCGACTCCAAGCTGATGCACCGGTGTCGGCTCTGGTTGAGGCCGTGACCGCTCGAGCGGTGCTACCCTGTGATCAAACAGATTTTTCAATTCACACCAGCGAATCGATGGGCCGTTGGGCTCTGGCAGTTCCACCGGATTTGGCCGTTTGTGCCGACTGTCTGCGAGAATTCAATGATCCGTCCGATCGGCGATTCCACTATCCGTTCATCACCTGCACCCAGTGTGGTCCTCGCTACAGCGTCATCACCGACATGCCCTATGACCGGCTTCGGACGACAATGAAGAGGTTTCGGCTCTGTACGGCTTGCCAAGCCGAGTACGAGGCGGTCGAGAGTCGGCGTTTTCATGCTGAATCGATCGCTTGCCCTCTCTGCAGTCCACAGGTGGCCCTGTGGGATGAGTGTGGGCGCGAGATGGTACAGGGGGGGGAGGCGATTGCGCAGGCTGTCAGCTTGCTTCGAGAGGGACTGATCCTTGCCGTGAAGGGTTTAGGTGGGTTTCAACTGTGGGTCGATGCAAAATCGGACGAGGCGGTGCGGCGACTTCGGGTGAGAAAACAGAGGCCGGATAAGCCGTTCGCCGTCCTATTCCCTTCCCTGGAAGCGGCCCGGATCCATTGCGTCCTCTCACCGGAAGAGGAAGCACTGCTCACCTCCCCCACCGCGCCGATCGTGCTGGTGCGCCGGCGCCCTGACAGCAGCGTGGCCCCGGCGGTGGCGCCGGGCAATCCCTTTGTCGGCGCCCTCTTGCCAACGACGCCGTTGCATCACCTGCTCATGCAGCAACTGGGACAACCGATGGTGGCGACCAGTGGCAACCGATCGGAAGAACCGATTGTGATTGATGAGCGAGAAGCGGTGAGACGACTGGGCGGCATCGCCGATGCGTTGCTGGTGCATGATCGCCCGATCGCCAGGCCGGTTGACGATTCGGTGGTGCGGGTCTGTGTCGATGGGCAAGTCTCCGCCGATCGATGTGAATCAGCCAGGCCAGCGCAAATCATGATCCTCCGCCGAGCCCGCGGCTATGCGCCACGGGCCATCCGCTTGAGAAAGTGTCTGGCTAGCTCAAACGAAACAGTGCTCGCCCTGGGAGGACATCTCAAAAACACGATCGCCTTGCTCCAACAAGACCGAGTCTGGATGAGCCAGCACCTTGGGGATCTCTCAACATTGGAGGCGGATCATACCTTCCGGCAAACGGTCGAGGATCTTCAACGGCTGCTTCACGTGACACCGTCCCTGGTGACCTGCGATCTCCATCCCGATTATCGATCGTCGATCCTTGCCAGGGAGCTGGCGTCGCAGTGGTCCGTCCCGTTGGCTACTGTGCAGCACCACCATGCCCATGTGGTGTCCTGCATGGCCGAACATGGGCTGGATGGTCCGGTCTTGGGCATCGCTTGGGACGGAGCGGGGTATGGAACCGACGGTGTCGTGTGGGGTGGGGAATTTCTGATCGCCAGGCTCGACAGATTTGAGCGGTTTGCCCATTTCCGGCCCTTCCGATTGCCGGGAGGAGAGGCAGCCATGAAGGAGCCGACACGGTCGGCTGCCTCGTTGTTGTGGGACCTCATGGGCGAACAGATGCCGGCCCAATGGCTCCCGTTCTGGCAGGTGACGGCTATGGAGCGTGAACGGCTGGCGACTCTACTGAAATCCCCTGCCGCCTCGCCCTGGACGACGAGTGTGGGGCGGTTGTTCGATGCGGTGGCTTCGCTTGCCGGTCTATGTCAAAAGGCCTCCTTTGAAGGCCAGGCGGCGATGGTGGTCGAATTCGCTGCTGAACGAGCACTGGCAAACGGAGAGACAGCGGGCTATCCGTTTGATGTGGTGAAGGTCGATTCCCGCGGCAACCGCCTGGTTGTCGATTGGCGTCCCATGGTGAATGAACTGGTGCGGGATCTTCAGCAGGGGGTGAGTCCAGAACGGATGACAGCTCGATTTCACCATGGGCTGGCGCAGGCGCTCGTGTGGATTGCTCAGGCAGCGGGACTTCCGCATGTTGTGTTGACCGGTGGTTGCTTTCAGAATGGCCTGTTGTTGTCGTTGGCTCGGCAAGGGTTAGAAAAAGCCGGGTTCATAGTCTATTGCCACCGGCTGGTGCCGCCCAACGACGGAGGATTGTCGTTAGGACAGGCGGTCGTGGCGGCTTGTCACACTGCTCATCGGCATTCGAGGAGGACGTGATGTGTCTTGCAGTGCCCGGCCAGGTCTTGCAGGTCGCAGATGATCCACTCCGGACGGCCGCGGTTTCGTTCGGCGGGGTCACGAAAACCGTCTCATTGGCTCTCGTGCCTGATGCCACCGTCGGCGATTATGTGATTGTGCACGTCGGCTTTGCGATCAGCAAACTCAACGAAGACGAGGCCGGGCGGACGTTGGAGGCCTATGCAGCGATGGCGGCGATGGAAGAGAAAGACAGAGCGGCAGGACATCAACCGGCTACAGGCGGAGAGGGTGCGAAATCCAGGTGAAATACGTCGATGAATTTCGCGATCGCGCTGTGGTGGCGACGCTCGCGGAGCGGATCAAGCAGACGGTCAGCCGGCCCTGGACGATCATGGAGGTCTGTGGAGGACAGACCCATTCGATCGTGCGGTTCGGGTTGGACGAACTGTTGCCGAAGGGGCTCACGTTGGTTCACGGCCCCGGCTGTCCGGTCTGTGTCACGCCGGTCAGCTTGATCGATGACGCAGTCCGGCTGGCGCGGCAGCCTGGAGTGATCCTCTGTTCGTTCGGCGACATGTTGCGGGTGCCAGGCTCTCAGGGCGACCTTTTCGGTGCCAAGGCGGAGCGGGCGGACGTACGAATCATCTATTCGCCGCTCGATGCGCTAGAGCTGGCCCGGGCGACCCCTAATCGGGAAGTCGTCTGTTTTGCAGTGGGGTTCGAGACTACAGCCCCACCATGGGCGATGGCGGTGGTCCAGGCCAAAACGATGGGCCTTACGAATTTCAGTCTGCTGGTCGCCCATGTGCTGGTCCCTCCGGCGATAGAGGCGATCCTGTCATCTCCGCAGAATCGCATTCAGGGGTTTCTGGCTGCCGGCCATGTGTGCACGGTGATGGGGTACGAGGAGTATGAGTCCATTGCGTTGCGGTATCGAGTGCCGATCGTTGTGACAGGGTTTGAGCCGGTGGATGTGTTGGAAGGGATTGCGATGGTGGTGAACCAATTGGAGGAAGGACGGGCGGTTGTCGAGAATCAGTATGTGCGCTCGGTAAGCCGCGAGGGCAATCGACAGGCCCAAGCTGTTGTGGATGAGGTATTTGAGCCGTCATCACGTATCTGGCGAGGCATCGGTGAGATTCCCCGAAGCGGGCTCCGCATCAAGTCGGCCTATGCGGAATTCGACGCAGCGGCGCGGTTTCGCGACGTGCTGGCTCGGTATGGGCCGGCTGCGCAGGAACATCCGGAATGTCAGAGCGGCCTGGTGTTGCAAGGGTTGCTCAAACCACCGGACTGTCCCGCCTTCGGCACAAGGTGCACACCGGAGAGGCCGTTGGGGGCGCCGATGGTATCGAGCGAAGGGGCCTGCGCTGCTTATTATCGATACAGGAGAGCGGGCGCCGGGTGAGCGGCGAGCAGAAGACAACAAGTTGTCAGTTCCAAGTGTGAAGTGGTGATGAGCTGACAACGGGGATCGGCAACTGATTGCTCACGGACAGATGGCGAGGCTCTCCCTTCTCTAGTCAAAGATGATCATGATGGATGACCAATCATTTGAGCTGGCCTGTCCCCTGCCGATGTCGGATAAGAAAACTGTGCAATTGGCCCATGGTGGCGGCGGCCGCCTGATGCGAGAGCTGATTCAAGAGGTGTTCGTGCGGACCTTTGACAACCCGTTGCTCGCACCCTTGCACGACGGGGCCACTTGGCCGGTAGAACGGGGCACGCTGGCCTTTACGACTGATTCTTATGTGGTGCGTCCCTTGTTTTTTCCCGGAGGAGACATCGGCAGGCTTGCGGTTCATGGCACGGTCAACGATCTCGCCATGTGCGGGGCCAAGCCGTTGTACCTCAGCGCCGGTTTTATTCTAGAAGAAGGGCTGAGCGTGGACGTGCTCCGGCAGGTTGTGAAGTCGATGGCTGAGGCGGCACGGGCAGCCGGTGTGTCAATCGTCACAGGGGACACGAAAGTCGTGGATCGAGGCAAGGGCGACGGGATCTTTATCAATACGGCCGGGGTCGGCCTTGTTCCGGACGGCGTTCACATCTCGCCTCAGTCCGTTCGGCCTGGAGATGCGATCTTGGTCAGTGGCGACCTGGGTTCTCACGGCGTGGCCGTGTTGAGCGTGCGGGAGGGGCTCTCCTTTGCCGGTGAGGTGCAGAGTGATTCGGCGCCCTTGCACGGGGTCGTGGAGGATCTGATCGGCAGTGGTGTCGAGACTCATTGTCTGCGGGATCTGACGCGCGGTGGATTGGCCTCCGCCTTGAATGAAATTGGCGAAGCGGCCGGCGTCGGGATCGTGATCGACGAAGCGGCCATTCCAATCCTCGATCCGGTGCGTGGGGCCTGTGAACTGTTGGGCCTCGATCCTCTTTATGTTGCCAACGAGGGGCGGTTTGTCGCGATAGTGCCGAGCTCACAGGTTGAGCCGGCACTTGCCGTGATGAGAAGGCATGCGGTGTCTGGAAGGGCGGCTCTGATCGGTTCAGTGACGGATCGCCCTTTACCGCCGGTGGTGCTGCAGACGGTGGTCGGGACGACTCGGATTTTGGATCTGTTGTCAGGTGAACAGTTGCCGAGAATCTGCTGAGGACTTGCCGTGGCGGCGTATTCGTGAAAGAGGGACGCGACCGACCGTCGCGTCCCTCCGGCTGGCGAGGCTTACTTCCCGCCTTCCTTCTTTTCATCCTGCTTGTCGTCGCTCAACACCACCACGTGGCCGCCCTTCTTTTCTTCTTTCTTTTCTTCCTCACCGGCAAACGACAAGGGAGCGATCAGACCGAATGAAAGAAATGCCGCCAACGCCAAGAATCCGCTCAAACGATTCATGATACCCTCCATGGTTAGGTGTAAGAGTGATAGATGAATGGCCATCTGCGATGGCACGATGTAGACGTCACTTTTACCGATCGCACGGCGGACCGGGCAATGGACAAAATCCATCGGAGGTGTGAACATTTGTCCAACGCCGGCATCTTTTCAAGCGGAGCCGCAAATGAATACTATGGTCACAAACTCCATTGACGGCGGGGAACAGACCATGTCCGACCGCACAGCGGCTTTCGGCCGACTTGAAGATGCCGTATCAACTCCGGAAGAGTTCGATCGGCTTGTCTCACAAGCCCTGCCGATTCTGCTTGAGCGGACGAGAAATCACATGAGGCGGTTTCTGAAGGAAACCGGCCAGTGGAACGACGACACGGCCCATGAGAAATTCGTGCTCCGCTGGAGCGCGGAATACCTGGAACGATTCATGGTGTATGGACGCAGCGAGGTGCCCTGTCGCCCGTTGTTCTTGCTCGATTCGTTCGTGGCGAAAGAGCATAGCCGGCCGGAGCCGTTTTGCTATCACGCGGGGCTGCTCACCGTGCTGGGACGGTTTCTTGACGGGCTTGTGGCGCGGGCGGTGATCAGCCGGGACGCGCTGATCGCGCTGTACCACCATTGCTACGGCATGGGGCCGCGGGACGTTATCTCGGTGGCGGGCCTGACCGAGTCGGAGAGCCAGCGCATTTACAAAAACTTCCGCCGCTGGCGGGAATCCGGATGGCGACGGACGATGGAAGAAATCGGCATGACCGACGATGAGCTGGGAGGGCTGATCGCCAAAGCAGAGCGGTCTCGCCAGCAGTTGAACCACGAGGCCGAGCGAATCATCAGATTGGCTCAAGACCATTATCGGAAAAGCGAGCCGGATCACTATCCCTGTCTCTCGCGCAGGGAGTGGGAAGCCATGTTTTCGGAGGGATACGGCTGCGACTATCGGCTGTGGCATCTGGGGCTCTGTTTCGATTGTCTTCAGACGACATGGAGTCTTGGGCGAAATAAGATGCCGACCATTGAGAAACCGAGATTGGACATACGAGTGCGGCCATGAGCCCGGCAGTTCGTTCTTAGGAAGAAAGAAACGTGCAACGGGGTGCCATGGAGGATGCCATGGAACAGAATCAAGATCTCGCCGACTACCGGGCGAGGTTGCTGAAGAGGCTGGAAGACGGGGCTCGCCGTTCAACCGGCAGACCGTCTGATCCGACGCCGGCCGACCCGATTCAAGTCTTTGTGAACGGCCAGCGCATCGGGTGGCTGAGCGGAAAAGAGGCGGAAGCAGCCGTCCGGTTCCACTGCCAAGGCCGCGTGGATCATGTCGGGCTCCGATCGGAGGAGGGCGTCCTGCTCGGAGGTCTTTCGGCGCCTGAGCAGGGAGTTCGGTTCGCCCGCGTTCCACTGCGGCGGGACTCAGTGGAACTCTCTATCCACAACACGGCTCGAGGCGGGTCGGTGAGCGCCGTGTACCATCCCGCGCCTGCTCCATGGCGTCGGTTTGTGAGAGCGATGGTCGGAGCCTCGCCCCTGCGTCCGTTTGAGGGGGCGACTGTTTCGGGCATGCGCGTCGCCGTCGTGACGCAGGCCATGCTGGCCATCGTCGTTTTATGGTTGGCGACCGATCGAGTCGCTGACTGGATGAGCGGAGCGCGCGTCTCGATGCCCGTCACGCGGCCCGAAGTGGAGAAGCTCGAACAGCAAATCGATACTCTCGCAAGGGTACAAGCCGAAGCCGTGGGCACCATTCAGTCCCAGCAGCGAGGCATGGTCGAGTTGCAATCGGCGATCGCCCGATTGTCGTCCACGCAGGAAACCGTCGCATCCGGCATGGTGACAGTACGGCGGGAAATCGAACAGCGGCAAAAGAAAAGCGGGCGCGATGCCGAGCGGATGGCGGAGTTGCTCATCAGTCAAACGCAAATGGACCGGCAACTCGAGGCCGAAATCCGCAGTTTGACCGTGGCCAATGAGCGGCTGTCCAAAGAAATGGCCAGATTGGTCGAGCAGAACAAGGATCTCATGAAACGACTGAAGGCCACGGAGGTCGATGTCTCGAAAGGCGCCGTGCCGCAGCAGGAGACCGTCATGATGGCCAAGCAGTCGGATGATCAATCGGCGTCGAGCGACGCGCAAGCGTCGTCCCAGCCGTTTCTCTTCTGGGTCAATTTCAACGAAGGCACCACCGAAGAGCACATTGACCAGTGGGTGAACGAGATGCACGGACGCAAAGGGGCGGTCAACGAAGGATGGCAGGAAGTGCAGGTCATGCATCTGTCCGTTCCGACCGAGCGATTTTTGGAACAGGTCAAAGGCGCCAAGATCGTCAGGGCCGTGCGCGTCGCCCGCTGAGCGGTTCCCCTGGTGGAATCGGGCCCCCGCACTTTCCGTCTATCGATTGTCCACCGATCGTCCGCGGCGATTGAAAGAAGAAGAGCCCTCGCGTGCTCCGGCTCCTCAGGACGAAGTCGGCGGCTCGGTCGTCATGACCGTCAGACTGCCGTCCTTGATGTGGATGTCACGCTGGGGGTAAGGAATCTCGACGCCGTGCTCGCGGAATGTTTTGCTGATGGCATAGTATAGTTCGCTTTTGAGCACCCCCGGACGGTCGGTGTAGTCCCGTGTCCACACGCGGAGGATGAACTGCAGGGAACTTTCTCCGAACTCCTGAAACAGCACGTCCGGTTTCCTCTCTTTGAGCACTCCGGGATGACTGTGTGCCACCTCCAGTAAGAGGCGGCGTATCCGTTCGGGATCCTCTCGATAAGAAACCCGCACGGGGAAGTTGAATCGCACGTCCCTCGTCGTATAACTCCAATTGATCACTTTGGAACTGATGAACTCGGCGTTCGGAATGATGATCGCGATGTTGTCGTTGGTGATGACCGTCGTGGCGCGGGCCGAGATGTCCACGACGTCTCCTGTGACCTGTCCTACCTCGATGCGATCGCCGATCTTGATCGGGCGTTCGAATAAGAGAATCAGACCGCTGACCAGGTTGTTGGTGATCGTTTGCAGGCCGAAGCCGACTCCGATCCCCAATGCGCCGGCCAGCACCGTGATCGTGCTGAGGTCAATGCCGACCGACTGGAGAATCACGGCGAAGCCGATAGCGATGACGGTGTAGCGGACGATCGAGCCGGTGGCTTGCCGGACTCCGATGTCGATTTTGCTGTTGGCAAGGAGTGTCAACACCACCCAGTTCTTAAGCTTCTGTGTCGACCAGAGCAGCATGATGAACAGGACGATCAGAGAAGTGATCGTCCACAGGGTGACGGGGGCCGTGCCGATTTCGAACAGCGGAGCGTTGAACCATCCTTTCATCAAGCCCCAGAGTTCCTGCAAAACATTCATGTGTCTCTCCCGTTGTTGAGTAAAACGGCGCGTTCTCCATTTTCAGAGAGGCCGTGATGTTCTTCCATGCGGACGGCTTCGCTCACGCCGGCTGAAACGGCCAGAAGACTGGAATCAGCAACGTGGCCAAGATCCAAAAGAGGATGTTCAGCGGCGTGCCGACGCGAACAAAATCCGCGAACGTGTATCGGCCCGGTCCATAGATCAGCGTATTCGTTTGGTAGCCGACGGGAGTCATGAAACTCGCCGAGGCGGCGAAGGTAATGGCCATCAGGAACGGGCGTGGGTCGAGGTTCATCGATTGAGCGGCGGCGATGGCGATGGGCGCAAGCAGCGCGGCGGTGGCGTTGTTCGACATGGTCTCGGTCAACAACGAAGTCGCCAAGTACAGCGCCGATACGAGCGCGACAGGCCCCCAGATTCCGACTGTGGCGATCAACCACTTCGACAACAAGAGGGCGGCGCCGGTTTTTTCCAGGGCGATTCCCAGCGCGAGCACGCCGGCCAGCAGAACAATGATTCTCCACTCGACGGCGCCGTAAGCCTCCTGCATCGTCAGACACCCGGTCAGCACGAGCAGCACGCAGCCGGCGACGGCGCTGACGACGATGGGAACAAGGTGGAGCGCAGCCGCTCCGACCACGCCGGCGACGATCGCGAGCGCAGTGACCAACTTGTGAGTTCGAAACGTCGGAAGCTCCACGTCGGAGATCATGACGAAGGCGGGACTTTCTCTCAAGCGCATGAGCGAATCCCGCCGGACGCTGAGCAGCAGCACGTCGCCGCTGCGAAGGATTCGCGAGTTCAAGTTCTCATGGACCACCTGGCCGTGGTGCCGAATGGCAAGGACGGTCGCCCCAAAGTTGTCACGAAATCTGATCCCTTTCAGAGATCTGCCATCCAACACCGAATAGGGAGCAACGACGGCTTCCATCAATTGGCTGTCGCCGGATTCCAGATCCCGGTCACGCCACTTCATCTCCGGTTTCAGTGCGATGCCGACCCGTTCCTGCAATCGCTTGATTTGTGCCACGTTGCATCGAACGAGCAGCACGTCCCCCGCCTGCAGCACCATGGAGGGATCGGGGGACAGGGCTCGGCCCGCTCCCCGCCGGACTTCCAGAATGTCGAGATCGATTTCCTTGACCAACGGGCAATCGCCGACGGTGGTGCCGACGGACTTGGCCTCGGGAAGCAGGACGATCTCCGTCAGATATTCGTCCATGCTGAAATGCCGTGTCAGGTCGCCGTCGGCTCGGCGGTCCGGGATCAGGCGGAGTCCGGCTGCCAACATGTACACCGTGCCCGCGGCAAAGAACACCAGGCCGAGCGGCGTCGTCTCGAACATGGCGAATCCCGGCTGCCCGTATCGCTCCGCGATGGAGCTGACCACGATGTTGGTCGAGGTGCCGATCAACGTGCAGACACCTCCGAACATGGAGGCAAACGAGAGCGGCATCAGCAGCTTGGATGGGCCCACGCCGAGCGCGGGCGCCATGCCGATCACGACCGGCATCAGCATCGCGACTGCGGCGGTATTGTTGATAAAGGCGGAGACGGTCCCGACGACGATCATCATCGTCATCAGCAAGACCGTGCCGCCGAATCGGCCGAGCAGACCCAGCCAGACGCTCAGGACGTTCAAGGCCCCGCTTTTGAACAGGCCGGCGCTGATAACCAGCATTGCGCCGACCGTCACCGTCGCGGGGTTGCTGAAGCCGGCCAGGCCCTCCTCCGGAGTCAGGATGCCGCCGAGCAGCAGCACGGTCATGATGCCGAGCGCCACGACATCAACGGGCAGCTTTTCTGTGACGAGCAAGACCACCGCGACGACGGTGACGACAAGGACGAATGCCATCTCAATGGGCATAGGAGGTCTTCCGCAGGGTTAGATGCCATCCTCCTCGGATCGTCGAGCCGCAGCGGAGAATCGGGCTGCGATTCAATGCACATGCGCCGCCGTCGGCGTGGAAGACGCGTCACATGATAGCGATTGGGGCGGGCAATATCCACGTGTTCGGTGGCACGTGCGGTATCGCGAGGAAGGGCGGCGGGATGTCCTTTATTCGTACCGCATGGCGTCGATCGGGTTCAGCTTCGACGCCTTGTTGGCCGGGTAGAGGCCGAAGAACAACCCCACAGCGAGTGAAAACAGGAAGGAAGCGGCCACCGCGCGCGAATTGATGATCGTCGGCCAACCGATCATGGCTGTGAGCAGCCGAGCGATGCCGACGCCGGTCGCGACGCCAAGCAGGCCGCCCAAGGCCGTCATGATCATGGCTTCGATGAGAAACTGAAACAGGATGTGCGCCCGCGTGGCGCCGACCGCCATGCGCAGGCCGATTTCCCGCGTCCGTTCCGTGACCGAGACCAGCAGGATGTTCATGATGCCGATGCCGCCCACGACCAGCGAGATGGAGGCGATGCTCATCAGCATGAGCATCATGGTCCGACTCGCCCCGGCGATGGTCTGGGCGATGTCTTCCAAGGTGCGGATCGTAAAGTCATCCTCGTCGGACGGCTGCAACCGGTGTCTGGTTCGCAACAGATCCCGGATGTCGTCCGTGACGGCGGGAACGTCGGCTTGCGCGTCCGTCTCCACCAGAACGATCCCTACGGTTCCCAGAAAGCTTGTTCCGAAGACCTTGCGTTCGGCGGTCGAAAAGGGCAGCACGACGAGATCATCTTGATCCTGGCCGGTGACGGATTGCCCCTTGGAGCCCAGCACGCCGATCACGTGAAAGGGGACGTTGCGGATGCGGATCTCAGCGCCCACGACGTCTTCTCCCGGCTCGAACAAGTTCCGCACGACGGTCGTTCCCAACACGGCGACCTTGGCCGCCGAGTCCAAGTCCGACTGGGTAAAGAACGACCCTTGGATGATCGGCCAGTTGCGCATGTCGGGGAACAAGGGCGTCGTGCCGAAGACGACCGTGCTCCAGTTCTTGCTCTCCCGGACGACCTGCAGCACGGATCGGCTGCCGTATAGAACCGCCGTCACGCCTGGCACTTTTCTCTCGATGTCCTCGGCGTCGTCGACGGTCAGGGTGGAGGCCGTTCCAAGACCACCGCGGATACCCCCGACCGTCGTCGCACCGGGGATGACGATGAGGACGTTGGTGCCGAGGCTGGCGATTTCCGCCTGGATCGCGGCGGTCGCGCCCTGCCCCAGGCTGACCATGGCCACCACGGCGCCGATGCCGATGATGACGCCGAGCATGGTCAGCCCGGCCCGCAAGGGGTTGCGCCGGAGTACACGCAACGCGGAGAGGATCGTCAGCCAGAGAAAAGACATCGTCCCGTTACCGGTTCCGGTTCCTGTTGATGCCGTCGCCTCTCATAAGCCCGATGGATCGGACTGAGCAATGAGCCGCAGGCGAACCGTAGCCCCTTCCCATCATCTGACCTTGGGACCGAGCTCGAACCCCGGCGGCAACGTTCGGTTTCGCTCTTCGTCAAGCGTTTCAAGGCCGACGACGACCTGGTCGCCTTCTCGTAATGCGCCGTCCACGATTTCCGTATAGAGGGAATCGGCGATGCCGGTCGTCACCGGCACGCGGCGGACTTGTCCGTCGGCATCTTGCACCCAAACGGACGTCGTCTTGCGGTCGATCGGCGCGCCGGGCATCCGAAACCGCAGGGCTCCGTTCGGCACCCTGAGCGCCTGTTCTTTTTCATCCGTGACGATCGTGACCGTCGCGGTCATGCCGGGTTTCAGTTTCAGGTGTCGGTTGTCGACCGTGATGACGACGTCGTAGGTCACGACGTTTTGGACGACGACCGGCGCATGGCGGACCTGCGAGACGGTCCCTTCGAACCATTCTCTGGGGTAGGCGTCCACGCGGAAGCGGGCCGGTTTGCCTTCGGCTACGCCGCCGATGTCGGCTTCGCTCACGTTGGCGTTGACCTGCATCCGTGTCAAGTCCCGCGCGATCACGAACAACGTCGGCGTTTGAAAACTGGCGGCGACGGTCTGGCCGACGTCCACGTTGCGGGAGATGACGATGCCGTCCACCGGAGAAGAGATAGTGGTGTAACCGAGGTCCAACTCGGCCGCCGCGAGCGTCGCGTGGGCCTGGTCGAGCTGCGCTTGGGCGGCCTCCACCTGGGCGAGAGCGTCTTGATAGGTGGTCTCGGCAAGGTCGAGTTCGGCCTGTGAGATGAACTCGTGTTCTCGCAAGGCCGCCATGCGATCGCGATCCCGCTTCTTCTGCGCGGCGAGGTTCTTCGCCTTGGCCAAACCGGCCGATGCGCTTTTGACCGAAGCGCGGGCTTGGGCGACACGGGCCTGGAACGGTTGCCGGTCGATCCGGGCCAGCACCTGTCCTTTTGTGACCTCGGAATTAAAGTCCACGAACAGTGCGGCGATTTTTCCCGAAACTTGACTGCCGACTTGGACGGACATGACGGGATTGACCGTGCCGGTCGCGGTCACCAGAGAGGTGATGGGACCCCGATCGACAGGGAGGGTCTTGTATGTGACCGGCGGCGTGGAGGACACCCACCAGTACCAAGCTCCCGCGCCCAGTACGAGCAGAGCCGTCCCAATCCCGATGATCCAAGGAAGGCGGGACGTCGGCCGTGTGAGGGGAATCTCGATTCTGGAATCGTGAGGGACCAGCCCTCGTTCAGCCGGTGGAAGGGGGGAGGGAAGGGCGGACGGATGCCGTTCGCGTGTGACCGATTGGGTTGTCCGGTCATCGGGGGGTGATTCGCTCGGCTCGCTGATCATGCGGGCAGTTCCCTTTGCGCCAACGGCGACGGTCGCCGCATCAACCGATTGACGAACAGCTTGCGTCCTTCTTCGGCCAGAAGCAATCCCATTCCGCCCAGGGCCAACGGGATGAAGATCCACAGTGGAAGGGGGCTGGTGCCGAACAGGCGATTGCCGACCGGCGTGTAAGCCACGAGCACAAAGATAGCCAGCTCCGCGAGGATCCCCCATAGGATGAGTGAATTGGAGAACCATCCCAGCCCGGCCGCGGAGAGATGGTCGGATCGGCAGGCGAACACGTTGGCGACCTGTGCCAGGACGATGGTCGCCAGGGTGACCGTCGTGGCTTCTCGGTAGAGGGAAGAGGACCAATCGAGCGGTGTGCCCCATGTCCATCCTTGGCTGGTCAGATACAGAAAAAACGCCGTCATCGCCGTGGCCGCTTCGATCGCACCCAAAAAGAGGTACGCCCTTAGAAGCAGGGGAAGGTTCAGCATCCGTTCGCGCCGGTTGCGCGGCGGGCGATCCATGACGTCGGCTTGGGGCCGCTCCGCGCCGAGGCCGAGTGCCGGAATCATATCGGTTCCGAGATCGACCGCCAAGACTTGGGGAATCGTGAGCGCCAACGGCCATCCGGCGAGGCCGTATCCCAAAAACGGGACGATTTCGGGGACGTTGCTCGCCAAGATATAGGTGGAGAACTTGCGGATGTTGTCGTACACCGTCCGTCCTTCTTCGATCGCATACACGATCGTCGCGAAATTGTCGTCGAGTAAAATCATGTCGGCTGTTTCCTTGGCGACGTCGGCCCCGGTAAGGCCCATCGCCACGCCGATGTCCGCTCGTTTGAGCGCCGGCGCGTCATTGACGCCATCGCCGGTGACGGCCACGACCTCCCCCATGTCTTTGAGCGCGGACACGACGCGCAGCTTGTGGCGCGGCGCCATGCGCGCGAACAGGGGAGGAGAGCCGGTCCGCGATGGTCTCAGAATCTCATGTAACTGCTCGTCGCTCATATGATCGAGCCGAGTGCCCTCGATGACGGTCGGGGAGCTGTCCGCCTCGCCATCGGCCTGGCTCGCCACCAAGCCGATTTCCCTGCCCACGGCCAGCGCGGTCAGCGGATGGTCTCCGGTGACCATCACGACGCGGACGCCGGCCCGACGGCAGGTGGCCACGGCTTCCGGCACTTCTCGTCTGGGCGGGTCCACCATGGCGACCAGGCCCAGGAACGTCAGGTCCTCCTCGATGGTCTCCACTTCGATTCGTTCTGGCCGGTGAGCCACCTCGCGCATGGCGACCGCCAGCACCCGATGGGCTTGCTCCGCAAAGGTTCGGCTTTGATTCAAGATGGTCGTCCGTTCATTCTCCGTCATGAGGCGGGATGTTCCGTCAAGGAGGATCGTGGTGCAGAGGGGCAGCACCGATTCCGGAGCGCCCTTGGTGAAGGCCAGCAGCCGTCCTTCGGACCAATGAAGCGTGCTCATTCGTTTGCGGTCGGCGTCGAAAGGAAGCTCTCCCATGCGGCGCAAAGACGGGCGGTGGGCCAGGCCATGGTCGATGACGAATTCCAGCAGCGCTACTTCTGTCGGATCGCCGGTGGCCGTCCATCGTCCGTCGGATCGCCGGGTCTGTTTCGCGTTCTGGCAGTGAAGGAGCGCGTCAAAGAACCGGCGCCAACGTGCGGCTTCAGTCGAACTGATCGGCCGCCCTTCGGCGACGAAGCGGCCGTCCTTTGACTCGATCACCCGTCCATCCACGTAGAAACGATCGACCTTCATGCGATTTTCGGTCAGGGTGCCGGTCTTGTCGGTACAGACGACGGTCGTGCAGCCGAGCGTTTCAACGGCGGGCAAATGTTTGATCAACACGTTGCGCTTCGCCATGCGTTGGCTGCTCATGGCGAGGGCGAGGGTGACGGTCGGCAACAATCCCTCCGGCACGTTGGCCACGATGATGCCGATGCCGAAGACGAAACTGGTCCAGATGCTCAAGCCGGCCCAGAGGCCGATCGAGAAGAAGAGGACGCCCATGGTCACGGAGAGAGCGGCGATGATCCGCGTCACCTTGGCGATCTCCAGTTGAAGCGGACTGGCACCGGATTCCGTCGTGGTGGCGAGGGCGGCGACCTTGCCGAATTCCGAGCGCATGCCGACGGCGAACACGACGGCTCGTCCATGGCCGGAGAGAATCGTCGTGCCCGCGAACACGAGATTGGGGAGATCGAGCCGGTGGCCTCCCGTGACGGGATCGGCCGTCCGTCGTTTCGGCCGAGCCTCGCCCGTCAGGGCGGCATTGTCCACTCGCATCCCCACCGCTTCGATCAGGCGCGCGTCCGCAGGTACCCGTTCGCCTTCTTCCAGGATCAGTACGTCGCCGGGGACGATGTCGCGACGCTCGATTTCGACCGGTTGTCCGCCTCGGATGACCCATGCCTTGTCCGGCAACAGGCGGCGGAGCGCCGCGAAGGCCCGTTCCGCCTTGTACTCTTGAGCAAACGCGAAAGCGGCGTTGATCACGATGACGGCGACGATGGCCCAGCCTATCGTGGCCATGCCTTCGCCGGGGTTCATCAGGTCCGCCGCGAACGACAATCCGGCCGCAATCCATAAAAGCAACGCCAGAAAGTGGGTGAAATGGCGGCTCAGGTTCCGAAGCGGGGAGCTTCGGCCCGGTTCAAGCAGGATGTTCGGCCCGTGTTCTCTCAGTCGCCTGCCCGCCTCTTCCGGCGAAAGACCGGCGTCGGTCGTGTGCAAGCGGGTCAGCACTTCCTCGACCGGGAGGCGATGGATATCATCGTGGAGCGATTCAGGCACGAACGCCTCGCACGACCAGAACCGAGCAGGGAACGTACTTCAGCGCCGTTTCGGAGACGCTCCCCAGTTGAAGCCGCTCGTGCGCGGACAATCCTCGCGAACCGACGACCAGGATGTCGGTCTGGTTGAAGGTCGCCATCCGGATGATGGCGTCAACCACGTGATTGAATTGCACTTCCGTCGTCACGGTGAACCCTTCTTTCAAGAAGTCCTCCCGCATCTTGGCCACGAGAGCCGTCGCTCGTTCGAACACCGGTTCATTGAGCGATTTGATCTGCTGCTCGGTGAGGTGGCGGGCGGCCAGGTCGGTAACCGGGGAGACGGCCGCGGTAAAGATGATGATATGGGCGGTGTCGGGAAGGATGCCGGAGCGGAGAAATTTCGCCGCCCGTCGGGAATATTTCGATTCGTCCACGGCCAGAAGAATCCGATCAACCGCCTTGATCGGTCGCTTGACGGCGAGGACCGCGCAGTCGGCCAGCGAAACGACCTTGCGCGCCACGCTGCCGAGGAGAAAGCCTTTGATATCGCTCGCGCCGCGCGTGCCAAGGACGATGAGGTCCATCCGCTCTTGGGCGGCTCGCTGGACGATCGTGGCGGCGGGAGAGCCGTGGAGCAACAGAGAGCGCACCGCCGTGCGGGGACGCAGGGGTGATTGACTGAGCGCCACTTCCAGTCGAGTGACGGAGCGGCGGAGGATCTCTTCCCCGGACTTCTCCAAGGCCGCTTTGGCGCCCCGATAGGTTGCCGTGTGGGGGGCGCCGACCGGCTTCAGGTGCCGGGTGTCCATGACGTGCAGCACCGTGACGGATGAAAGGGCGCTTCGCCCCAAGACCCCGATCGCGTCAATGGCCCACTGTGAAAACTCCGATCCGTCCACGGCGCAGAGGATTTTCATGGCCGCTCCTTTCGTTGGGGGTTCATGGCGGGTACCGTCAGGCACTCAATCTGCATTGAGTATGCCTATGGTCGTCCGGTTGGAAAAGGAAGAAAGAGCCCTCTTCTTTTTTTAAATATTGAAGGTATCTTGCATGCCAAATCAATCGAGGTGCTGGGGAGTTTTGCGTCACGTGGAAAACCGGGTCGTGGCAATTTGGGGCAATTGCTTTATGTGAAAGTGAAAGGTGAAGTAAGGATCAGTAAACCAGAGCATCTCTATGGGAGGTACTGCCATGCCGGTCCGGAAGAACAAGGCGCAAGGCGCCAAGCGACAAGATTTCTCCTCGATGACCGTCGAGCAAGTGATGGAGACCAAAGTGCAGTCCGTGCATCTGCGCACGAAAGGCGACGTGATCGCCTCGCTGATGATCGAAGGATTTGGGGCGGTTCCCGTCGTCGATCAACGAAGAAGGCTGGTTGGAATCGTCAGCGAACATGATCTGTTGGCGGCTCTTGATGAGGGGAAGGAACTCGGGACCGTGACGGCGGGAGAGGTGATGACGGGTAATCCCTACTCCGTCCCTCCGGCGACCAACCTGGCCACGCTGGTGCACGTGTTGCGGGCGAGCGATTTGGTCCGCGTTCCGGTCGTCGACGACAAGAATCGGTTGATCGGTATCATTGCGCGCCGCGACGTCCTGCGCGTCTATCTGGCGGCAGGCCCGTCGCTGGCGGCAGGCCCGTCGGCGGGAAAGCCCAAGGCGAGAAAGTGAGGACGGACGATGCGACAGACGGAATTTTTTCTTAAAGCCTGTGATCCCAAGACCTTGACCGTCGGACAGTTGATGCAAGACGCGGTGACGCGCTGTACGCCGCGCACCGACGCGGCGACGATCGCCCACCTGATGACCCATCGCAACTATGGAAGCCTCCCCGTCGTGGACGAGGAAGGCACGGTCGTCGGCATCGTGACCGAATATGATCTCTTGCAGGCGATGATCGACGGGCGGGATCTGAGAAAGATCACAGCGGCCGAGATCATGTCGACGAACCCCCTGACGGTGACCGAGGATCAAACATTGGCCCAAGTGGCCGACCTGTTTCAGGACCGGTATGTCACCCGCGTGCCGGTCGTGCGGAACAAGAAGCTGGTGGGTATTCTGGCCCGTCGCGATCTGCTGTTCGGCTATCTGAGGGCGTCGCAATATTGGTCGTAGGCGGCGTTCGCGCGGCGTGACACGCCTCTCGCAAGAGAAGCGGAAATCGGGAGAAGACGCGCGTGGAGGATCAAAAAGGGAGCGGATATGAGGCCCGATCTTCGCACGAGGACGGCGGGCCGTGCCTCCATCGTCCGAGACGGATGGCTTGCGACCGTTCTCGTCCTGGCCGCACTTCTTCCCGTTGGGTCTTACGCGGACACGCCCCAGAAACCGCTCGGCTTGTGCGCCGTCCTCCATCCGAGCGACGAGCGGATCGACTGGGAATGCCGGACGTTGCGAGGCGGCGAATCATTGGAGCGGTTGTTCGGCGAACGGTGGGTGGACGTCGCTCGGTTCAACCGCGTCGATCGGCGTCACGCCGGTCCCGGCGCGTCCATTAAAGTGCCGAAGCGGGTTGAGGACCTGGCCGAGTTTGAGCCGCTTCCGCCGGTGTACCCGCCGGCGGAAGGGGAGGCGAAGTTCATCCTCATCGATCTCTCCGAGCAATTTCTCGGTGCGTACGAATATGGCGCGCTGAGATTTTCGCTTCCGATCACGTCTGGGCCACGGGCGGACCCTGACCGGACCCCCACCGGCGAGTTTCGCATCTCCGCCGCTCATCGTCGTCGCCGATCCAGTCTCTATACGGTCGAAGGAACCGATCGTCCCTATCCGATGAACTATGCGCTCCGGTTCTATATCAACCGTGCCGGCGTGTCGTACTGGATGCACGGGCGGGATGTGCCCGGCTATCCCGCCTCGCACGGGTGCATCGGCCTCTATGATGAGCCGATGCAGAAGGAACAGTACGGTATGCCACGCGATCCGGAATTAACCGATGCCAAACGACTGTTCGAATGGGTGCTGGGCGGCGAAGCGCAAGATGACCGGCCGATCCTGCTTTCCCAAGGACCCCGCGTACACATCATCGGTCGGCCGCCAGGAGTGGCTCCATTAAAACTGAGACATCGCTAAATGTGCCGGATACGTTCGAACTGACGGTGACGTGTTCGTGTGAAATACAGACCGCGAATCGTTGTAACGTTGACTTCGAAAGCTAGAGAAAGACTTTCAACGGAAAGTTATGGCCCAAATTCGCCGAACAAGTTTGACGCGAAACTCTTTGGGGCCTTCCAACTCTCGCTCTTTCGGCAAAAACGTGGACTCTAAGAGTCCATTTCCCGGACAATGGGCAACGTCTTCGTGATCATTTCTTTGAACGTTGCGCGGGAGCGAGCTGATCGATGGCTCAGATCATTGCGAAGCCCCGAAGCTCTTAAAGACTCCGGTGCTAGAGCGTATTGCCCATGCGGATTGGCAATACACAGGTAACTGGCGAATCAACGGAGCGGGCACAATGCCGACACCTCATTCGGCGATGACAAGCCGCCACATCAGCTTTCTCGCCTTGACCCAGTTCATCCATCATCATCTGTTGTGGTTCCTGATCGCCGCCTACACGATGTCGGCTCTCTGGCCGAACGGTGGCTTAGGGATTCGAAATCTGACGTTCGGTGATATCCAAGTCTTCAACGAGACGATCCACGTTTCCTTGCTCATGATCCTCTTGGCAACCTTGATGTTCAATGCAGGAATGGGTGTCAAGCCATCCCATCTCAGATCGCTGGGGCAGAAAACAAAAGTGTTACTGGCGGGGCTCGCCGCGAATCTCATCATTCCCATGGCTTACATCTTTCTGGTCACCTTGATTATGCAACTGTGGTATGAGCCGGA
Source organism: Nitrospira sp. (assembly GCA_024331125.1). Lineage (GTDB taxonomy): Bacteria > Nitrospirota > Nitrospiria > Nitrospirales > Nitrospiraceae > Nitrospira_D. Next base: position 470,450 of record JANDJI010000001.1, on the reverse strand, counting down.
GGAGGCGCAACACATTCTGGTCGGGCTGGCCTTAGTTGCGGCCATGCCGATTGCCGGTGCCTCGACTGCGTGGGCACAGAACTCAAATGGTAATCTGGCCCTGAGTTTGGGATTGGTTCTCGCCTCAACCGTTTTGAGCCCCATCCTGACGCCTCTTGCGCTGTACGTATTCGGGGAGATGGCGACAGAGGAATATGAGACAGTCATCCACAGTCTTGCGGCGTACGGCTCGGGAACATTTTTGGGACTCTGGATCGTGCTGCCCTCTTTGTTGGGCCTAGCCGTGCGCTTTCTTGCACCTGAAGCCCGACTGACGGCCATTCTTCCTTTTGTCAAACTGGTCAATTCCGTCGTGCTCCTCCTGTTGAACTACTCAAACGGATCGGTCTCGCTCCCTCAAGTCGTTGCGGACCGAGATTACGATTTTCTAGCCGTGACGCTGGTCATCACGACGGGACTGTGCATGACAGCCTTTTCATCCGGCTACGGGCTCAGCCAACTGTTTAAGGTCGATGAAGCCGAACGGGTTTCGTTGATGTATGGCCTAGGGATGAATAACAACGGAACCGGGTTAGTGTTGGCATCGCTTGTTCTTGCATCGTACCCACAAGTGATGGTTCCGATCATTTTGTACAACATTGTGCAACATCTGGTGGCCGGAGGCGTGCATGAAGTCATGGGGAGAAAATTGGCCGGCAATAGGTCTTCACAATGAGAACTATTCGCGAGGGGGCAGATTTTGTATAGGGCTCGTGGTGTGCCGAGGAGAGAACATACGCGCAAGACGAGGTCAACGTCCCTCTAAAGGCCAGGGCCGCGGGCACGGCCTCATCAAACAACCGTTTTAAGGAATCCGCTCACTGCGCACACCGTCGCTTTCGGTTCTGCGAGGATTGAAGGAACTGATCGTCTGCATCATCGACCGGCCGCCGAAACGGTGATGCCCTTTGCTCTCATCCTGCCGATTGCCCGACACTGTCTTCCCTACAGCCGGAAGCAGTCTGGCGGTGCCTTTGTTTCCGACGGCTCCATGTTCGATTGAACTCGCCGCGGGCGGTAGAGTCCGAGTCCGCCGTATGCTACGTTCGCCTCACGGCGGCGCGCCGTTGCCTGTGAAAGAAACACCGGTCAACTCCGCCGGCTGATTCGGTGATGTCCGTGTCAGGACGCGCATCGTCGCGCCGTCCGACGTCGCCCGCTCTGTGCGCGGCGTGACCAGGCCGTTTGAGAAGCTGTTCCATAGCAAAGCCCGGACGGAATCCGCCAAAACGAAAGGAGATTCGCGATGCAACTGTTGATATTTGTTTTTGGGTGGTGGCTTGCTTTGTCGGCGATCGCGTTTGCGGGTCAGGCCGACGAGCGACCGGTCGGAAAGTCGCTTTTTCCCGTTCCGTTCACGCTGGAAGAAGTCCATTCCTGGATCGATCGATCTCATCCGCTCCTCAGAGGAGTGGGGGCCGAGAAAACGATCGCGCGAGGCAAGATCATCAAAGCGCTGGGCGCGTTTGACCCGGTTCTCGTCAATGACATGGAGCTTGAGCGGTTCATTTCGAGCAGCAATCCGGAAAAGGGGACGCAAACCGTCGGGTACAACGACACCTTGTTTGAAGCCCGCCACCCATGGGGATTTCGGGGCAGCGCCGGATATCGCCGAGCGATCGGCGAGGCGAGGATTCCCGACTTGGCGTTCGGCGAGAATCAGCAGCTCATTTTGGGAGGATTTCTTCCCTTGCTCCGGGGTCTGTTGGTAAACCCCGAACGAGCCGAATTGCAACGGTCGGAGCTTGCGGCGCCTCTTGCGGAAATCAAGATCGCGCAGACCCGTCAGGATCTCTTCTTGGCGGCCGCTCATCAATTCTGGGAGTGGGTGGCGGCCGTCAAGATGCTGGAGGTTGAACAACAAGCGTTGACCGTGGCAGAAGAGCGCTATCAACAGATGGAAGAGCGGGCGAAAGCCGGCGCAATCGCTCCGATCGACGTCGTGGAGGCGGGGCAGGAAGTGCACCGCCGCCGCGAGATCGCCATCGCGGCCCGTCGGCGTCTTGAGCAAGAACAGTTCAGGCTGTCCATGTTTTTATGGGACAATGGTGCTCCGTCCGCTCCGCCCCTTGATCGTGCGCCGGAATTCCCGGCGGTAGGGCTGGTTCCGACTCCCGAAGACGCGCTGTCGCACAAGCTTGAGGCGGCGAAAGAACGGCCGGAAGTGAAAGAGCTTGAAGTGGAAGCGAAGATCAATCACATCGATCTGGCGCTGGCCAAGAACAACCTGTTGCCCAATCTGGACCTTGAGGCGTCGCCGGCCCGTGCGCCGGAGAAATTCGTCCTGGGATTGGGGTATCGGTTTGGTGTCGAACTGCGGTTTCCGATTTTCCAGCGGCGCGGCAGAGGCGAGGTGTTGCAGGCTCAGGGACAGGCGGAGCGGCTGGTGATGGCCAAGGCGTTTCGAGAGAATCAAGTGGTGGTCGACGTCGACAACGCCCTCTCGGCCATCGAGCGGGCCAGAGAGCGTATCGAGGAGGCCTCGCAGGCCCTTCGTTTGGTCGAAATCGTGGAAGAAGGGGAACGGTACCGCTTCAGCCTCGGCGCCAGCACGGTGTTGTTCGTCAATCTTCGAGAGCGCAACACCGTCGACGCGAAAAAACAAGTCATTCTGGCAAAGGCCGAATTCCACAAGGCCCTAGCCTTGTACCAATGGGCGATCGGAGCCTGGGCCAAGATACCGGCGGAGTGATGCCGGCGGATGACTCGCCGGCGGAAGCATGATAGGGTTTCCGCGAATGGACGACGGTGGAGTGAATCCGCTCGCCATGGGTCCTCCGGTGCGTCGATGATGTCCGAACAGAGGTGATTACCAGGGGAATCCGACACATGGGACAATCGCATGGCGCCGCGCGGCCGAGCCTCTTTCATGTCCTGAGCCTGTTTGCCCGCTTTCTTCGGCATGAACGAAGAATTCTGACCCTGGTGGTCTCCTATTCGCTGGTGATCGGGCTGTTTTCGCTCATCGTTCCTCTGACGGTCCAGGAATTGGTCAATACCTTTTCCTTCGCGATCCAACCGGTGATGATCGCCACGCTGACCGTCATCATGGTCGTCGTCTTGCTCGCCGTCGGAGCCTTTCGGACGTTGCAATATTACGCCGTTGAAGTCTTGCAGCGCCGACTGTTCGTCAGGACGGCGTTTGCGATGGCTCAGAAGCTCTCGCACGTTCGCGTCCAGGAATTTCACCCCAGACTCTCGAACTACTTCGTGGAAACGGTGTTCATGCAGCGCGCCTTGTCGACGTTGCTGGTGGACTTGGTCCACGTGGTCATCGGCGGCATGATCGGCATGACGATTCTAATGTTCTATCACCCGTACTTTCTGCTCTTTAACGGCGCTCTATTATTCGGCTCCTTCGTCATTTTTTTCGGCCTCTCGCGGGGAGGGTTGCGGACGACCGTCGACATGTCTCACGCCAAGTACGACATGTTGCACTGGATTCAACAGCTCTCTCAGAACCTGCTGCACGTCAAGGCGACGGACAGTGACGCCCTGGTGATCCAAAAAACCGATGAGATCGCGACGCGCTACATCGAGTGCCGCCGGTCTCGATTTGCCGTGTTGTTGCGCCAATTTCTGGCTTCGGTGGGCGGCCAGGCGGTTGCGCATGGCAGCGCCTTGGCGTTGGCCGGGTGGCTTTTGACCATCGACCAATTGACCATCGGCCAATTGGTGGCGGTGGAGGTCATCGTCGCCGGTCTGCTGGTCAACTTCGACGCGGTCGTCAAAAGCATGGGACAGGTGTATTTCTTTTTCACGGCCTTGGTCGAACTGGATGTCTTCTTCTCTCTCCCCAGCGATCGGCGTCTGCAGACCCCCGCGCTGTCGGTGACGCTGCCCGACCCCAAAATCCACGGCATTCGCGTGTCATGCCAAGACGTGAGCCTGAGTCTTGACGAGTCACCAGTGTTGAAGAACGTCGGTCTGAACGTCGATCCAGGCGAGAAGATCGCCATCTATGCGGGGACGACGACGGCGCGGATGTCTCTGGCAAAGGTGCTGGCCGGGTTGGCCATGCCGACCAGCGGGACCGTTTCCTATAACGACGTGGATCTCAGGCATCTCGATCCAAGCGTCATCAACCGGTGCCGCGGCTTCATGATCGATTCACAGCTCTCGCTGATCGACGGAACGATCGCGGACAATATCATTTGGCGACGCCCCTACATTTCCTATGAGGATATCCGGTGGGCGCTGTGGTTGACGAAGCTTCAGGAGGAGGTGGCGACGTTTCCTCATGGCATTGATTCCGACATCGGCGTGCTCGGGGAAATTCCGGCCTCGACTCACGTCTTGCGTATCCTGCTCGCGCGAGCGATCGTCGCGCGACCGCAGTTGCTGATTTTTGACGGTTTGATTCACGATATGCAGCCCTCGGTGCGGGATACCATCATCCAACGACTCTGCTCCAAGGATGAGCCTTGGACAGTCATTTTTGTCTCGAACGATCCCGACTTGACTCCCTATGTCGATCGCTGTATCTCGCTTGGCGAGACACCGGGGCCGGGGCTGTTGATGTCCTGAAGGGAGGGTGGCGGGGACGACACGGGCGGTTCCAAAGCGGGGAAACGTTATTTCGCGACTTTCCATGCCTTGGGCAACAATGTGTCGAGCAATGTGTGCGATCGCTCCTCGTAATCGGGCGGGAAGAGATTAAACCGGCGCCAGAGTTCATACCACAGGGGAACGCGGTTCAAGATCACCCAGCCCATCACCTTCGTTCCCTGCCGGACATGCGATTGGTCGGGCCAGGGACGATCGTCGGGATCGGGAACGACCCAAAATCGATAGTTGCCCCTGCCGTCGTCGAGTTGATCGACCACCTTGATCACGCCGTCGTAGGTGCCGGCCATCAATTCAGGCCAGGCCGGCAGGGGAATGGCGGGGATTCCATAAAAGAGGAGCTTGACCTTGCGGCCCACGTTCAACAGCGGCGCGTCCAACCCGTCCGCGGTCATCTCGACGGCCCTGTCAAAACTGGTGGGAGCAATGAGGATCAGGGTGTCGCCCTGCCGGACGGTTTCTCCCACGCCGACCTTGGCCATCTTGACGACGGTCCCGTCGGCCGGCGCCGTGATTTTGCCGGCGTAGCGACGCTGCTCGGCGTTCGAAAGCCGCAAGAGGACGTCGGCAAGCTGGTCCTCCACCCTGGCCGCTTCCAGCACCGACGCGTCGCGAGCCGCTTCCGCGTCGAGCAGCCGCTGCAACATTTCGGCGCTGACTTGGTCGCGGCCGAAGCCGAGCGATTTCATGGCCTGCTCTGCGGCCTGAAGGTTCGCCTGAGCCCCTTCCAGGTCGGCTCGACTGGCGATATCGGTCTGGATGGCCAGTTCCACCTCCCGCTCGGATACCAATCCTCTCTTCGCCAGTTGCTTGTGCCGCTCCAAGTTCAAGTTCGCCGTCATGGCGGCGATCTTGGCGGCTTCGACCCTCTGTCGTGCCTCCCGCACCTTGCTTTCCGCTTCAGTCACCCGCGCTTCAGCAGAGGGGACGGCGGCGTTCAGCAGGTTCCGCATCTCTCCGATCCGTTTGTCGAGTTGAGCGACCCGCGCCAAGGCCGCCATTTTCGTCTTTTCCAGCGCCTGTTTCCGCTGCTCCAGAAACGTCAAGAGGTCCGGCGACATGAAGTTGGGGTCGGTGTCGTCCAACTCAAGAATCAGGTCGCCCTGCTTGACCTGGTCCCCTTCGAACACGTGCCATTTTTTGAGTCGTCCGGTGATCTGGGCCTCGATTTCCTGAGGGCGTTCGTAGGGGGTATAGGCCGAGATTTGGCCGGTGACGGTCACCGTCTGTGTCCAAGGAACGAATATGACGGTAAGAATGAACAAGAGAACCAAAAAAAACGGCAGGCGGGCGGAAAACCTCCATTTGACCGGAAGCTGTGCATCCTCCCAGGATTGCAGTTTGGTTGAAACGGTCAGTTCGTCGATAGAGATCCCGTCCGGGTCGAGTTCGCCGGGAACCAGGGAACGGAGGGGATTTCCGAGGTGTAAACGCGCCACGTTTGTTCTGTTCTCCGTGAAATGCTCTGCTTCGTCCAGAGGTGCTTCATAACTATACACCATCTCCGTGGAATCCGGAGAATCCAGCTCTCCGGGTCCATGAAGTCTCTTCTTGATGATAATGTCCCTTGCACCCTGACGGAGACTTCGCTATATAGGGGCGCGATCAAGACGCTCGCTCATTGTTGCGCTCCGAAAGCAGGAGGAAAGGAATATCTCCATATGAAGAACAGGATGCTGAGAAGGATCGGACTCATCGGCCTTGCGTGTCTGGTTGGAACAGGGGCCGGCTGTGTGCTCGAACGGTCCGCGATGCAGCAGATATCCGGGAGTCCGTCTGCTTCGGAGAGCGAGTCGGTCCCAGAGGTGAGGATTCAGGCGCTGCCGGACACGCTGGAAGGGTGTTTGGCTCGAATTCCGGCCGATTCCAGCGAAGGGGTTCGGCTGGTCGCGGAACAGAACTGCCGGGAAAGTGAAGAACTCCGGCAGGGCATCGTCGGGACGGCCGTTGCCAAAAGCGGCGACCGGGCCTCGGCGGGAACAGTTGGTGATTCGCTGGAAGCCTGCCTGGCGCGCATTCCCTCTGACGCCACGGAGGGGCAACGGATGTTGGCGGAGCTCACCTGCGAGCGCGATCAATCCTTGCGCCACTGAGGGGCGAAACAAGACCGGAAGGGGTTCTTGTCGGCCGGTTCCATTTTCCCCATCGGCATCGCATTTTCGACGTGTGTCAGTCTGCCGCTTCTGAATCGCGGATTCAGGCGCCGATCCAAAGAGTCTCAACGTACCGGGCGGGAGGAAATCCGTGTCGCTTATGATCATGCGATCATGAGGCGCGGGGCGCGACAAGTAAGGGAGGGGGATGGATGCGTCGGAGAAGATGATCGCTGCCGCGGAGCGACGGCGAAGCTTCCAGCAACAGACCGGTCGGTAGACGTAGACAAGGAGGCGCCGATGACACAAATGACGGCCGTGCAAATCACCGAGCCTGGAAGTCCGTTCAAAATCGTGCGGCGTCCGGTGCCGGAACCCAGGCCCAACACCGTCCGCGTCAAAGTGCAAGCCTGCGGGGTTTGCCATAGCGACCTGTTCGTCAAAGAAGGCTATTGGCCGGGATTGGACTATCCGCGTGTCACGGGCCATGAGGTGGCGGGCGTGATCGATGCAGTGGGCGCCGGCGTGGTGGCCTGGGAAAAGGGCCAACGTGTCGGCGTCGGGTGGCACGGGGGACATTGCGGCCACTGCACACCTTGCCGTCGAGGGGATTTTCTCGGCTGCAAGAACTTCATCGTGACCGGCTTCCATGAAGACGGAGGGTATGCCGAGTATTTGATCGCGCGCACCGAGGCGTTGGCCGCAATCCCGGACGCGCTCACTCCCACCGAAGCCGCGCCGATTCTCTGCGCCGGGATCACCACGTTCAACAGTTTGCGTCACAGCGGAGCCAAGGCGGGCGATCTGGTCGCCGTCCAGGGAGTGGGAGGCTTGGGGCATCTTGGCGTGCAGTTTGCCGGCAAGATGGGCTTTCACACGGTGGCCATCGGACGAGGGGCGGACAAGGCCGAACTCGCTTTGAAGCTGGGGGCCGAGCGCTACGTGGATGCCGAAACGACCGATCCGGCCAAGGAGCTGGCGAGTCTTGGCGGCGCCGCCGTGATTCTGGCGACGGCTCCAAGCGGCAAAGCGATGTCGGAGATGATCGACGGCTTGGGGGTCGGCGGCAAGTTGATCGTCCTCGGTGCATCGGCCGATCCCATGACTATGACCCCGATCCAACTGATCAGCGCTCGTCGGACGATTCAAGGATGGCCGTCGGGCAGCGCCCGTGATTCGGAGGATGCGCTTAATTTTTGCGCGTTGACCGGCATCCGTCCGATCGTCGAGTCGTTTCCGCTGGAACAGGCTCCGGCGGCCTATGATCGGATGCTGAGCGGAAAGGCCAGGTTTCGCGTGGTGCTGACCATGGCATGAGGGGGCGGCGAGAGGAGCGGCCGAGCGTCGATACCAAGATTGTGATCGTGTCAACCTTGTTTAGGCCCCGGGCAAGCCAGGTGAGTTGTCCGAGTCAAGCCAGCCAGGGAGGCCGTGAGATTGCCGGTCAGAGGGACCTCGCGCTCGTACAGGGTGAAGTGATAGGGGGCCGGCGCTGTGAGGCCGTATTTGTCGATCAACATTTGATATTGCCGCTCCGTCAAAATGTGGTAACGCACCGTGATGGATAGGGTCTGGTTCTCGCCCTCCCGGGGCAATCGATAGTCGAACGTGTACGCACGGCTGGCCAAGGGCATGAGCCGATTGTCGTAGAGTTCGACGATGGCCGGCTGCCAGAGAATCCATCGTCCCATCGTGTCGGACTGATCTTTCAAGACCCTCCCATCCTGATCGCGCACCGCGAACTCGACCGTAAAGTGACGATCGGGATCGCCGGTCGGCAGTTTGTGTCCGGCCCCGGCATTGGTGAGGGTCAAGGTCACACGGACTCGGTCACCCGGTTTGGGTTCGGCCGGTTCCGCTGCGAGCTTCACGTCGATTGCCCGTTTGAGCATCTCTGGGTCGTGCCCCCCGCGCCAGAGGTGACGCCGTCCCATTCGCACGGGGCCTCCCACGGCGACCGGTCGCTCGATTTCCGGCATGTGGCAGTTCTGGCAGATGTAGCCTCGCTCCTTGCTCCAATACCCGTCCTCGAACTCGGTATAGGTGCCGCAAGGCCCGCCATTGTAAAATTGCGCCGGTCCTCCCACAACACTATGGCAACGTTGGCAGAGCTGCGTGGTGCGGAACATGGGATCGTACTTCGTCGGATGAGGGGCCTTGGCGTCTTCGTAAGGCCCTAGGATGACCCCGTCACGGACATGGCAGGCCGCGCAGGTCACTCCTTCTCGTTGATAGTCGGGATCGTAGCGCGGGTTCGGTTCCTGCACGGCCCGTTCCACCCGGTCGCGCGGGATGGCCTTGATCAAGGTCGGTTGTTGATTTTCGAGCGGGGTGTGGCAGTTCAAACAGACCCAAATCCGTTTGTCCTTGGTCCAATAGGCTTGGAAGAACGGATCGTCATAGGCCTGGGCATGGATGCTGGTTTTCCATTCATTGTAGATGTCGGGATGGCAGACCCCGCACGATTCGGCCTTCAAACCGGTCAAGCCTTGGGGAGCTTCCTGATAAGGAATGGCGTGGGCATAGTCAGACCGGAGCCCGAAAATCACGACCGGTTTCACTTCGGTGTAATAGAGATAGGTGAGGCCGCCGAAGACGGCGAGCCCGATGAGACTTCTCCATATCCATTTTTTTGTGGACCTTGTCACGTTCCGGACCATCTTTTCTTGATTCATCTTGCGCGTGATGCGCAAGGTGGGCCGCGTTCCATCGCGGTTTCGTCACCATAATACTGGACGCTTTCTCGTCCGCTCAACCGCCGGGAGGTGTTCGGGGATTCGTGAGCGAAGAGGGGCGGCGCCGAGATTGACCTGTTGCATACGCTGATCTCCGTTCACGGGATGAGGGGGCTGTCGAGACCCTGGCGGAGTGACAACGGCCTCATGATGGGGTTCGATCGGTCACGGCTCCGTGATGAGAGAATCTCCGCTCTCTTCTTGCCCTTCCGTCCACCGGGCGACGGCGTTCGCCATTTCTTCGAGGCGCCGAGCGGCGCGACCGAAGACGGTGTCGGACGGATAGAGTCCGTCGAGACCCCGTTCGCCGGCCGGGATGCCGGTGAGCAGCTCCACCGCTTCATCGATCGTATTGACCGCGTAAACGGCGAAGCGGCCCGCTTCGGCGGCCTCCACGACGTCGCGGCGAAGCGCCAGGTGCTTGGTGTTGCGGGCCGGGATGATCACGCCCTGCTTGCCCGTTAATCCTCTGCGCAAACAGGACTCGAAGAATCCCTCGATCTTCTCGTTCACCCCGCCGATGGGCTGCACTTCTCCCAGCTGATTGACGGAGCCGGTGACGGCCAGCCACTGACGAACCGGCAGGTCGGCCAGGCTGGAGAGGATCGCGACCAATTCGGCTACGGCAGCACTGTCTCCTTCCACCTCGGAATAGGTTTGCTCGAAGGTCAACGAGGCGGTCATCGCGAACGGATGAGAACCGGCGAATTTCCCCGCCAGGTAGCCAGCCAAGGTCAGTACTCCCTTGCTGTGGATCGTCCCGGCCAGTTCGGCTTCTCGCTGGATGTCGATGACGCCCTTGGTGCCGACGTAGGTTCGAGCCGTAATGCGGGTGGGACGCCCGAACGAATAATCCCCGAGCTGATGGACGGATAGGCCGTTGACCTGTCCCACGACCTCGCCGTCCAGATCGACCATCAAGGTGCCTTCCTTGATTTCGTCCTGGATCCACTGTTCGACCAGATTCGAGCGGTACCGTTTATGAGCAACTGCGGCCTCGACGTCCGCTCGCGTGACCAACGAACGCCCCTCTTTCCCGGCCCAATAGCCGGCTTCGCGGACGAGATCGCTCACCAAGCTGAACCGAAGCGACAGCCGATCCCTTCGTTCGGCGAGCCGCATGCCCTGCCGGATCACTTCGGCCACCGCATCGGCGCCGAAATGAGGCAGTCCTTCCTCTCGGCACAGTTTGGCGATGAAGCGGGCGTAGAGCCGATCTTCCCGATCGTCGCGCGCGACGTCGGTGTCGAAGTCCGCCTTGACCTTGAAGAGTTTGCCGAAGCCTTCCTCATAGGTTTGCAAGAGCGAGTAGAGAACGGGCGGGCCGACCAGGATGACTTTCACGTTGACGGGGATGGGCTCCGGTTTTAATCCCACCGCCGAGAAGCCGTAAAATTCTCCGGGGTCTTCGATTTTCACTTCCCCCGTTTTAATCACCCGCTTCAACGCGTCCCATGAGAAGGGTTGGCGAAGCAGGTCCAGTGCATTGACGATCAAATAGCCGCCGTTGGCGAACAGGACGGCGCCGGCCCGAATCTCGGTGAAGTCCGTGTACATGACGCCCATCTGCGCCCGCCGCTCGATTTTTCCGATGAGGTTCGAGTAGGTCGGATGGGATTCGTCGACCACGGGCGCGCCGCCGTGCGGGTCATGCTCCACGATCACGTTGACGAGATAGCGCGTCAGATCGGGCCGGCGGAATTCAAACCCCGGGATTGGAAAGGGCGGCTTTTCGTGGGCGAGGAAGTCCTTGTAATGGTGAATGATGTCGTGCCGCACCCGCTCCAGGTAGGCGGACACCGCCGGCCGATCCTGGTAGGCTCGACGCAGCGTGTCGTAGCGGCCTTCCAAGACGTTCGCCACCACTTGACGGTCGAGGTGGCGGAGTTGGTGTTCGGCTTCTCTGTCCAGACCATGGACGCGCACGTGAAAATCGCGGATCTCTCCCTCAAGGATTTTGCGGCGCTCGTCGAGGTCGTGCCGTTCTTCCTCGGTTAATGACTCGAGGTCGGCCTCTGTCATGGGGCGGCCGGCCTTGAGAGGGACGATCCCAAATCCGACGGGCGTTTCCTCAAAGCCGAATCCACGGCTCCGGCTGAGCTCGGTCAATTCCTGAAAGAGCGCTTTCTTTTTGGAGTCGACGTCTTCCTGCAACTTGGCCTTGGCGTCAAGATACTTCTTGCTCTCGAAGACCGTGGGAATCTCGCGCCGCAACCCTTCGATGAAGTCTCCCATGGCCCGCTTAAACGACGCCCCCTGACCGGCCGGAAACGCGAGACAGACGGGGCGGGAAGGGTCCTGGAAATTGTTGACGTAGCACCAATCGGATGGAGCGGGTGACGCTTGCGCCAACCGTTTCGCCATCTGCCGAACGAGCGTGCCTTTTCCCGTTCCGACGGGGCCGGAGACGTACAGATTGAACCCCGCGCTTTTCATGCTCAAGCCGAATTCCAGGGCCTCGACCGCTCGGTCTTGGCCGATGATGTCGGCAAGCGGCTCCAGGTCGCCCGTGTGCTCAAAGCCCAATTGAGTCGGATCCACGAGGGAGGCCAGCATCGAGACGGGAAGTTTGTATTTATCCATTGTCATGAAGGTGTCATGAAAGTGCTTTGGACGCAACGGGGTCCGGAGCCGTGACCACCGTGGCCTGTGGCCCCTTGTCACCTTCTTCCAGATTGAACAGGACCTCCATGCCATCCTCTACCTCGTCAAAAGCGAGGTCTCGCAGCGCATTGGCGTGAAAATAGACCTCTCCGCCTCCGTCCTTCAGGATGAAGCCGTACCGTTCTTTCGGAAAGAGTTTGCAGATCACGCCGTGGTAGGGAGGAAGCGGCGGCAGCCGCACCTCTTTGCGGGCCCGTTTCTCCCGATACTTTCTCAATTCCGTCTCGACGGCGGCGAAGGCGCTTCGGATCGCTTCTTCAAACGTCTTTTCCTCTTTGCGAGAGGTAATGGTATGACGACCGGGCAGGGACACCACCACGAGCGCCTCGGCCACATTGGCCAGTTTCTTGTGGTGTCGATTCTTGGTCAACGTCACCCGGCCGTGAATCAGATCGTCGTGTCCCTGTTGCAAATCCTGCATGCGGGCTTCAATCTCGGCTTTCCAGCGAGGAGTCATCGCCACATTGCGGCTTTCGATTTCCAATTGCATGGTCCCTCCCTCATCAATGTGAGACGTCCGTTTCTCCACCCGGAACAACCAGCAAACGATGTGCCGATGACACAACGTTTCCTTCATCTTGTAACGGGCAGTGTTTCAGGTGCTTGACAGGTTCGGTTCCTGAAGGGACGGCGAAACGGTCAATCTGGCGCTTTTCACCACAGTGACTATTCGATGGATGTAGCTGAACGCGACAAATGTTGGAAGGGGTCGCAAGGCAGGACAAAGAAGGATTGGAAAAAGAAGGATTGGAAAAGATTGGAAGCTGCGAGATGAAAAAAGAGGCTGTGGAGGACAGGCGAACGTGCCATACTCGGCGCCGGCTTGTTTGGCAGGTTGGAACAGGAGATCGAGTATGGAGCAGATAGCCGGTGATCGGTTTCCAAGTTCCGGGATTTCCGGCGGAACGGCACTTGCGAAAGGGTGAGAGAGGGTGAACGATGTCGGCGCTCAGCAAGGTCCAGTTGCAACAGTACCTTCAACGTCGATTCGGCTCCGATGCCGAGTTGTTGGCCTATGACGTGATTGGCAAGGCCAGCGGCAAGGGAGTCCAGAAGCGGTACGGCTACGGCACGCCGGTTAAATTGACCTTTCGCCTCGGGGGGCGCGTGCAGTCCGCCGTGCTCGAAACGATGAAGTCCGGCCCGTTCGGTCACGAGCACATGGCCGACCGCGCTCAAGCGATGTTGTGGGATTACGATTCGTATGGCCGACTCCCTCGGCATGTGAAGGCGCTCGATGTCGGAGCATTTGATCGGAAACAACGCCTCTTCTCCGTTGCGGAGGCCCGCGAGTTCTTCGTACTGAACGAATGGGCGGACGGAACGAGTTACCATCTGGATCTTGAACGACTGGCGAAAGGCGGAACCCTGCGGCCGTTGGATCGGCGAAGAGCTATCGTGCTGGCGCAGTACCTCTCAGAGATCCACAAGATCAAACGGCGAGACGAAGACCTCTACAAGCGACGTCTCCGGGAGTTGATCGGCCATGGCGAGTGTATCATGGGGCTCACGGACAGTTACCCCAAACGGTGCGGATTCATCACGGGCGACCTCCTGCGCACGATCGAAGATGCCTGCAACCGCTGGCGCTGGCGGTTGCGTGACAAGGCTGACCGGTTGTCCCAAGTCCACGGGGATTTTCATCCCTATAACGTTCTGTTCAGGAGCGGAACGGATTTTTCCGTTTTGGATCGGTCGCGAGGCGAATGGGGTGAGCCGGCTGACGATGTGACGGCTATGACGATCAATTATCTCCTGAGTTCGCTGATCCGATGGGGCAAGCTCAAAGGACCGTTCGAGGTGTTGTTTCGGCTGTTCTGGGATACCTATATGGATGCCGGCGATGATCAGGATGTGACTGGAACAGCGGCACCCTTCTTCGCCTTTCGCGGCCTGGTGGTGGCGAGTCCCGTGTGGTATCCGGATCTGTCGATGGAGGTGAGACGGAGCCTCTTTCAGTTTATACAACAGGTGCTTGAGTCGCCGCGTTTTGAGCCCAATCGAGTGAACGAGTACTGCGGGCTTTAACATGAATATGACGCCGATCGCCATGCGACAAGCGTCAGCCGTGATGGGAATGTTCACGGGACAGACCATGCCGAGCGATTTCTCAGCGAGTGGTTCCGGGGTATATGAATCATTGACCATTGACCAATGATGGCAAACGAATCTTCCAGAACGTGGGCGGTCTGGCTCACCGGTTTGCCGGCATCGGGCAAGAGCACGATTGCGGCGGCGTTGAAACCAAAGCTGGAAGCGGTCGGCCACATTGTCGAGGTGCTGGAGTCCGACGCCGTAAGGCGGATTTTGACCCCGGCGCCCACCTACTCCCGCGAAGAGCGGGATCTGTTTTATCGGGCCTTGGCCTTCATGGGAAGCAGATTGGTCGCGCACGGCGTGACGGTCATCTTTGATGCCACGGCCAACCGGCGGGCCTATCGCGACTTTGCCAGGAGCCTGATTCCTCGATTCATCGAAGTGGCGGTCGTCTGCCCTTTGGAGCTGTGTATGAAGCGGGACTATAAGGGGACCTATCAGCGTGGCCAGCGGGGTGAATCTCTGACCGTACCGGGACTCCAAGATCCCTATGAGGCTCCTCTCCATCCCGATGTGACGATCGACACTACCAAACTGACGGCCGACGAAGCGGCGGGCAGGATTGCTGAGCTTGTCCGGAAACGGTCGGTGTCAATATAACGATAACGGCGTGTCGTACTGCCTTCAACGAGACGGCCCGTCCTCTATCAGGTGCCGGAAAAACCAACTCCCTCCCCGCTCCGCCACCTGTCCCAACGTGCCCGGCTCCTCGAACAGGTGCGTGGCGCGGGAAAGATGAATGGATTCTTTCCACGGGCCGGCGAAGGGTTGATGGGTTCATCGCCTGCAACCGATCTGCCCCATCATCTGCCGGACAACGTTTGCGGTTTCGCAGTTTCCACGTGCTTGTCGGCATCAAAGCAAGCCAGTATAATGGCCATTAAAGTAGCTGGATAGGGGGTATGTATGCCACAAGTCGACGAGTTTGTTTCGGTGAGTGAGGCCAAAAATAAGCTGTTGGATTTGATCCGACGTATGAAACACAAACAAGAGGTTGTGGCGATCACGCGCGACGGTGTTCCCTCGGCGGTCCTGCTGAGTATGGACCAGTTCGAGGGACTGATGGAGACGATCGAGATTCTCAGCGATCAGAAGACGATGCGAGGACTTCGTCGAGCTTTGAAACAGGCGGAGAAAGGACAGTGGGTCTCCCATGAGGCGGTCTTTGGCTGAGAAACGTTGTGAAAGGATATCGGGCACGCTATACCAGAGAAGCGGCCGAACGAATTCGGAAGCTCCATCCTCAAGTCAAGGGGGAGATCAAGCAAGGCGTCAAAGATCTTGTGGCGAATCCTCTTGCCGGTCATGCGCTTCAGTATGAGCTGGCGGGTCTTCGGTCTTATCGGGTCCGGACGTATCGGATCATCTATCGGATTCATGATGAAGAAGGCTGTCTCGATATTGTCTTCGTTGGTCCTCGGCGGGATGTCTATGAGCAGTTGAGAGAGCTGTTGATTGCGCAACGTGAACGGAAGTGATCATTCCGGATATCGCGCCCCCTATCATGTCGCTCTTGTTAGTGGGAAGATGAGTATAAGTGCCGGAGAAACCAACTCCCTGCCTGTTCCGCCACCTGCTCTAACGTGCCCGGCTCCTCGAACAGGTGCGTGGCGCCGGGAATGATGACCAGCTCCTTCTTGCAGGTCAGCACATCATAGGCAGCCCTGTTCATTTCAATGACCGGGAAATCATAACCGCCGACGATCAGGAGCGTGGGAGCCGTCACGCGGGAGAGATAGGGTTCGGCCAGGTCCGGCCGTCCACCTCGCGAAACGATGGCATGGATGTTCGACGGCTCGCGAGCTGCGGCTTGCAGGGCGGCGCCCGCGCCGGTGCTGGCGCCGAAATAGCCGATCCGGAGATGGCCGGTTCGTTGGTCCGATTCGAGCCATGTCTTGGCCAGTAGGAGTCGATCCGCCAAGAGATCGATGTCGAAAACCTTGCGCCGGTTGGATGCTTCCTCTTCCGTGAGGAGATCAAGGAGTAGGGTGGCGAGCCCCTGTTGCTGAAGATGGCGAGCTACGAAGTTGTTGCGAGGGCTGAATCGGCCGCTGCCGCTGCCGTGCGCAAAGATGACTGCTCCCTCCGAGCCGGCCGGCAGGCCGAGCAACCCCTCCAAGACGACCGACCCTTGCGTGATTGAGATATGATGTTCAAATGCGGAAGCCATGGCGTGATCCCTCAAGGCTGTTCTTGTTGATGGGCAAGATCCCGGTCCACCGTCCGGGCCAAAGCTTGTAAGGCCGGGGCGATCCGAACAGGATGGGGCGGGGCCGTTTCAAGGGCCCGCAAGGAGAGCGGAAGGCGCGCGAGTTGTTCCATGGTGGAACGGCGCACCTCGTGCAAGCTGGGTGACGGGGAGAGACGTTCCCCGCCTTTCATCACATCTTGGAGAAGAGGAAACCCCGTTTGAATGTCCTCCAGTGTGGTGACGATGTCGTAGTCGAGCAGGCCGTCATCCGTATACGAACGATAGACCTGCTTGCGACCGGGCCATGTCGCCTTGCCCTCCGATCGCTTGCGACAGGGATATCCGGCATATTCTTGCAGCTTGTACGCGCAATCCAACGATGGGGCATCGGCGGATGTGGTCATGGCCGTGCCGACGGCGAAGCTGTCGATCGGGGCCCCGCTTTCAACCAGTGATTGCACTCGATATTCGTCGAGGTTGCCACTTGCGAGGATCTGAGCGTGAGGTAGTCCTCCCTCGTCCAGAATTCGGCGAACCGCCCGCGCATGGGCGGCAAGGTCGCCACTGTCTAATCGCACACCCTTGACCGTGATGCCCTTGGCTTTGAGCGAAGGGGCCATCGAGACGACGAGTCGCGCGGCCGCCTCCGTATCGTACGTGTCGATCAGAAAGATCACATTGTCCGGCTGCGCTTGGGCGAAGTGCTCGAAGGCCTCCTGCTCGTCGCGATGGGCTTGGACGAACGAATGGGCCATCGTGCCGTAGATGGGAATGTCATAGACCATGCCGGCCAGCACGGTGGCGGTGCCAGAAAATCCGACCAAATAGCTGGCCCGCGCCGCGAGCAGCCCGGCCTCCGCTCCATGCGCCCGCCTCAGCCCGAAATCGATCAAGGGTTTCCCCTTGGCCGCCAGGACCGACCGAGCCGCCTTGGAAGCGATCATGGTCTGAACGTGCAGCAGATTCATGACACGGCTTTCGACGAGTTGCGCGATCGGCAGGGATGCGACCACGCGGAGAATCGGCTCGTGCGGGAAAAACAGCGTCCCCTCCGGCATGGCCGCCACGTCCCCCGTGAACCGCAGGGTTTCCAAAAAGTACAGCAGGTGGGGCTTGAACAACCTGGTCTCCTCGAGCCAGACCAATTCCTCTTGCGTGACGTGCAAGGTGGCAAGAAAGTCCAAGACCTGCTCCAGACCGGCGGCAAGGAGAAAATTGCGGTGGGGCGACAGTTTGCGGACGAACAATTCAAACGCGGCCGGTTCGGTCATGCCCCGTTCCAAGTACGCCTGGGCCATGGTGAGTTCATAGAGGTCGGTGAGCAGGGCGCTTCGGGAGGGGTTCATCGGGTCAAATCCTCCAATCGGATCGGGACGGCGCCCAGGCGAATCATCTCTTGCTCGGCCTGTTTGCCGTCATCGGGCCGGACGTCGACCGCCTTGATCGCGTCCATCAGCAAACGGACGGCATAGCCGAGAGAGAGGGCATCTTTGACGGTGTTCAGCACGCAATAGTCGGTCGCCAGTCCGCCGATGAAGAGTCGTCGGACGTCAAGAGCTTGAAGGTGGCGGTGGAGGGCCGTTCCTTGAAAGCCTGAATAGGCGTCCTGGTCCGGATCGATGCCTTTGTAAATGATTACGGCTGACGCTGGAACCGGAAAATGGTCGGGGGGCAGCGCGCCATGCGACCCAGCCAGACAGTGAGGCGGCCAGGGGCCGCCTTGCTGTTGGAACGAGCAATGGTTCAGAGGGTGCCAATCCCTCGTGAGGAAAATCGGCAGCCTCCTTTCGTGAAATCGGCGAACATATTCCGATAGCATCGGGATGGTTGCTTCACTGCCGGCGACGCCGAGCGGGCCGCCGGGGAGAAAATCGTTCTGGACGTCAACCAGGATCAGCGCGTCGTGGGAGTCCAGTGTTTCAACCAGGGGTTCCATAGTCGGCGGTGTCGCCATCGAGGCCGAACCGGATGTCACGGGCTGGATTGTGAGAGCAGGCGAATGTAAGCCAAAACATCCTGCATTTCTCCATCGGTCAGCCGCCCTCGCCAAGCGTGCATCGGACTGAAGACGACGCCATGCTCGATCACCCGCAACAGGTCCTCATCCGATTTGAGGATCGACCGAACATGGCGAAAATCGGCGGGCGGAAGGGGTAGGGTCTCCGCCGACGGCCCGTTCCCCTCGCCCTTGGCTCCATGGCAAGAGCGACAGTGACGCGCATAAATCGCTTTCCCTCGTTCCAAATCGGGAGGATACTCCTGTGCGGAAAGACCGGCCGGTATCGCCGCGTCGATCAGAAGCAAGAGCGACACAAGACCGATGAGCACGCCGACCTCTCTGTTCCTGCGCACGAACGCCACCTAACTTTTCTTGCTCGTGTGCGCGATGAACGGACTGAAGCGTTGCTCAAGCCTTTTGCTCCCACAGGCCGGACAGGCCACGTCTCCCTGTTCATGCGCCTTGAGCGTCACGACCAGGAGCGATTCCTTTCCGCAATCGAGACACTTGTACTCATACATGGGCATGGCCGGTTCCCCCTCAACTGAAGATCATCAATGGATAGGCTCCTTGGTGCAACAACGCGTGAGAGACACTGCCCAGCACGAGCCGCGAGACGCCTTTGCGCCCGCGGGATCCCATGAGGATGAGGTCGGGCTGCCAGGCCCCGGCTTCTTTCAGAATCCCTTCGACCGGAGTGCCCAACGAAGCGACGACCCGGGTCTCATGGCCGAGAGCCGGCAATTTGGCCGCCGTATCATTGAGGAAAGCCTCGGCCTCGCGGAGCGCCTGGGCTTCCATCTGTTCGGCGGAGGTGTCATTGACCGGCCATGGCGGCTTGGTATGGGGCAAGACGGTGAAGAGAGTGAGCATGGGTGGATTTCGGAACGGCCGTTGTTGGAGAAATCGGAGCGCATGTTCCGCGTCATCGGCGCCCCGCAGCGGGAGCAGGACTTTGTCCAACGCTTTCAGCGGACCGCGAAGAATCAGCTTGGCGCTCGGAGCGAACGTCAGCACGCGATGGGCCACGCTGCCCAACAGCCGTTCTTTGATCGGCCCGAAGCCGCGCGTTCCGAGTAGCACGAGGTCCACCTTGAATTGTTCGGCCATCGCAATAATTTGATCCGCCGGAGATCCGACGACCAGATGCTTGGTCACCGGGCCGACTTCCATCGGGAGCAGAGATACGATCCGCTCCAACAGCCTCGTGCCTTCTTCCCGCATGGCGCGCTCGGCCGTCTCATAGAACTCTCGCGTCACTTCAGGGATCATGGAGGGATAGGCCGGCGTCGGGACGTCCAAAACGTGCACGATGTGCAGCTCTTCCGCGCGACTCAAATACTTCAGCGCGCGTACCGCTTCATACGAGTGGTCTGAACCGTCGACTGCGAGCAAAAGTTTCATGAATGTCCCCTTCCTTTTGCAAAAGCACCGAAATGATGAGTTTCATTTGTCTCATCGGTTGAACCGCTGTCCGCAACGGCGACGAGTTCCCATCCGTAACGCCTCAGCAAATTCGATTCAGCAAATCCGATGCCGTTTTCACAAGGCTGCGTCGGGCGTCAGTGGCAAAAACAAAGGATGAAGAGACAAGCAAAGTTCCACCTTGAGCTCTTCGTCACCGTAAAAGTCGTTTCATCAGTGGGGCCTTCTGCTACAGCGATAAGATTGCATCTGTAGCAAGGAGCCCCCTTTCGTGAAGAGCAAGGGTGACTGATCATATTCGCCTTCGGCACTCTCACCCAAGCAAAAGAAGACGGAGTTTCGGCTGAAATTTCCT
This sequence comes from Nitrospira sp., assembly GCA_024331125.1. GTDB lineage: Bacteria > Nitrospirota > Nitrospiria > Nitrospirales > Nitrospiraceae > Nitrospira_D. The sequence continues at coordinate 450,286 of JANDJI010000001.1, read as the reverse complement.
AGAATCGTGCAGCCACTATCGCCCATATGACGCAGGTTCTTCAAGTGGCACCGCCCTTGCTGGTTTACGGAAAAAAAGAGGAGTATCCATGGTTCAACAAGCCGGTCTCTTCAAAAAGATTCTCGTGCCGGTCGATTTCTCACCCTGTTCGGACGAGGCCTTTCGAGTCGCCTGCGAGATGGCGCGTGTATGCGGAGCCGAGCTGACGGTCTTGCATGTCATCGATACGGGAACCTTGGCGGCGTTCAACCGGCTGGGGCTAGTGGCCGTTCCGTCTGATGTGGCGGCTCAACGACGGCGTCTGCGTCACCATGCCCGTCTGAAGGCGCGCCGGTTGCTGGAATCGAAAGAGGCCAAGGGGATCACGCTCGCCCGTACCATCGTCGAGGGGTCCCCGTTCGTCGAGATCGCCAAGGCCGCTCGCACGGGGCGCGTGGACCTGATCGTGATGGGCAGTTATGGCGGGCGAGCGGGCAGCGTGGACAAGATCTTTTTCGGCAGCACGGCGGAAAAAGTCGTTCGTACCGCCGGCTGTCCCGTGTTGACCGTTCCTCTGCCGGCCACCGGCGGTCAGCCGGTTTCCACTTAAACGAAGGGAGAGATCATGATCAAGCAATGGGCTCGCTGGTGGATGGGGAGCGTGATCGCCGGTCTGGCCGGTCTGATGGTCTGGTCGCCCGGTCCATTAGCGAGCACGCCGGGATCGCAAAGGCTGGCGCAGTCCGAGCCGGAACAGGTAGTGGAAGTGACCATCAAGGATTACAAGTTCAGGACCAAGCAGGGGGCGTTGCGCCTGGGGCTTCCGACGGTGATCAAGGTACGGAACGAGGACGCGGAACGGCACGATTTCGGCTCGACGATGTTCGAGGGGCTTTCCGCGCAGATCGAACAGAACGGGGTGATTGTGTACGGACGAGGGTTGGGCGGGGTCTTCCTTGATCCACATCGCGGCGCGATCGTGCGGTTTGATCTGTCCCGTCCGGGAAAACACGAGTTCCGTTGCTCGCTTCACCCGACCATGACCGGAGAATTGTTGATCTTGAGCACGGAAGCCGTCTAAACGGGGAGGATGGCATGGGCAAGAGGCGGCTCTTCCGATCGTTCCGGTACAGAGTCAGGCCATGAACGTCGAACACATTCTTCTGGCGACGGATTTTTCGGCTCACGCGGAGCGAGCGGAGGCGTATGCCTGTTCGCTGGCCGAAACGTGGGGAGCCGAACTGACGATCATGACCGTCTTGGAATTCGATCCGGGGTTGAACCCGGACTACCCCGTGAACCAATTGTACTTGAACGAGTTGATGAAACAGGCTACACAAGATTTGGACGCCGCCAAGGAGCGCGTGGGGGAGCGGGGAGTCGTCGTTCGGTCGCGTCTTGCCAGAGGCATTCCCAGCAAGGAAATCGTGGCCGCGGCTGAGGCGGAGAAGGCGGATCTGATCGTGGTCGGTACGGCGGGAAAGAGCGGGCTTGAACACGTCTTGCTGGGCAGCACGGCCGAGCGCGTCATTCGGACGTCGCCTTGTCCGGTTTTGGCCGTTCGGGCCGAGCGGTCGGAAACCGAAGGGGTCGGTGAGCGGCAAGCTCGGCCTGTGCTCAAGAAATTGCTGATTCCGGTGGATTTTTCCGATTGCTCGCTTGACGCGCTGGAATATGGGATTGCGGCGGCCAGGCGGGTGCGCGCCTCCGTCACGGTGCTCCATGTTTTGGAGCCGGTTTCGTACGGACTGGATTTCACGCTCGTCCACTCGGACGCGAGACGGCGCCGGGAAGCGGTCGAGGAACGACTCGCCGAGATCGCCGGCGCGGCGAACGCCGCGGGGGTGCCTTGTGAATGCCTGATACGGGGAGGGCTTCCCAACGATTCGATTCTTGAGGCGGCGCGGACCCTGTCGATCGACCTGATTGTCATGGGGACGCACGGTCGGCGGGGCCTGTCGCACGTCTTGTACGGCAGCGTGGCCGAATCCGTGCTGCGAAAGTCCCTCCGCCCCGTTCTGATGGTGCGCAGCCCAAAATTTCGACCGAGCCAACGTCGTGTGCTGTCAGCCTTGCCTGCCGATCAGTGACCGTCAACCGAAACCCAGGAGTGTGTCATGCGCGAGAAGAAGACGAAGAAAACCGGTTCTTCGAAAGGGCGGTCATCGACCGCCGTTGCCGCCGCCGTTTCGAGCAAACCGATTGAATTGCCAGACGGGATGTGGGAGCGAATCGCGAAAAAGGCTTACGAGCTATGGGAGCAGCGGGGGCGCCCGGACGGCGACGATCTCCGAGACTGGTTCGAGGCGGAAGCCATCGTGATGGAAGAAATCCATGAAGCTCGGGAGTGAGCGGGCGGCGGGGTTCTTTGTTCCGCTTCCTCCGTCCTTGGCCGCGGTGCTGGCGCGGCTTGACGCGCTGTCGCTCAAGCCGGGTTTTTCCTTTCAGCGTGAACTGGCGTTGGCGCGGGCGCTCAAGCCGTACATCGGAGAAGGCGTGGGGGGGGTCGTCTTGCCCCTGGCGCAGGAGACCGAGCTGGCCGGTCTGTTCGTGATCTGCGATTTTTATCCCGAAGACGGACAATTGAGCCTCATCGAACAGTTGCGAGACGTCGTCACCGAACATATTCCCGACGAGGAACGGGCGTGGCTCGACCCATTGAAACATTCCCGTATGGATGTGTTCGAGCTGGTCTCGTCGGACCCGGGGCGGGTGACGGCGCGGTCTCTCGGCGATGGAACGACGGTGCATCTGCCCGGCGGGGATTTCATCAAGGATGCGCCGCCCGGGTCCGGAATCCTCACCCGCGTCATCGGCCGGCCGGACAAGGGATCGTCCGACGCCGTATGGGGCGGATGCGGGTTGCTTGTCTCTCCGGAGGATGCCGCGGTGTTGATCGAGACGGTCGCCGAATGGCGCCGCGAGCTGGAGATCGAGACCGGATCCTTTACGCTTGGAGAATGGAGGGAGTTCACCAAACGATACGGCTATATGCTGCTCTGGGCGTTCGCGCAGTTGCGCCTTGACGCACTGGTGGACGCCGTCGTCCACATCCGCTATCGTGGCCCGGACGGTCGGCCGTACCTCTACGCTGTGGCTCTCTACGATCACCATGAGCGTCGGGTGTTTGCCGACCAATTGTCGGCCATGAAAGAGTTGGAGCCCGAACAATCCGCCCGTCGATTGGCGGGCGAGAAGACCGGTTCCGGTCCCCCGTCGGCATCCGTGTGGGTTCAGCGAGCCGAGACCGGAGCCGGAATGGAGATCGTGGCGAGGCTGACGTTGACGTCCAGCCAGTTGATCGTGGAATGCGACGGCCCTGAGCGGCTTGATCGGATCAAACATGAACTGGCGGCCGCCTTGGGCTTTTCCCTGCACTTTCGCGGTGAGACGGTTGAACCACCGGCACGAAAACTGTCGGTGGCCGATCTGATGACCGGTGATCCGCCGACGGTGGTCGTGACGCCGGAAGAAGACCGCGCCTTGCTGGCTCGGTTTTTGGAAAAGGCTTACCTGGAGTGGGCGGACCAGCCGCACGTTGTGCTTGGCGGCCGAACGCCGCGCCACGCCGCCCAGAGTCCGTCGATGCGCAAAACGGTCGGCGCCCTGATCGATGAAATGGCTGCGCACGATCCGGGCCGTCGGCGAACGGGCCTGCCCGCGTTCGAGTACAATCGTCTTCGGGCCCACGTCGGTTTAGATGAAGTGCCTGCTGAGTAGGCGGGCCGATCATCGATCGAGGCCGGCGTTGAGAGTCTTTCATTGAAAGATGTCATCGTGTCGCAGATCCCCACGAGAGGGTCGGGCGGACGCGGAATAGAAGGAGGGGGATGATGGCTTCAGAGCGGACCGTGATGGGGATTCTGGTCGGAGGGGGGCCGGCGCCCGGGATCAACAGCGTCATCAGCGCCGCGACGATCCGCGGCATTCTCGGCGGAGACGATGTGATCGGCATCTTGGACGGGTTTAAATGGCTGATGGAAGGAGGCACCGGTCAGGTGAGGCCTCTCTCGATCGAGGAAGTCAGTCGAATTCATTTTCAAGGAGGATCATATCTGGGGACATCGCGGGCGAATCCGACGAAATCATCGGAACACTTGGACAACGTTCTGTTCACGCTGTCGGGATTGGGCGTCAGGCGGCTGGTGACGATCGGAGGCGATGACACGGCGTATTCGGCCATGAAGGTGGAGGAGCGGGCGGCCGGCCGCCTTCAGGTCGTTCACGTGCCGAAGACCATCGACAATGATCTGGATCTCCCCTACGGCATTCCTACCTTTGGGTTTCAGACGGCCCGTCACGTCGGGGTCGAAATCGTCAAAAACCTCATGGTTGACGCCCGCACCACCGCGCGCTGGTATCTAGTGGTCACGATGGGGCGCAAGGCGGGCCATCTGGCCTTGGGGATTGGGAAGGCGGCCGGGGCCACGGTGACGATTATTCCGGAGGAGTTTCGAGAGCGGCCGGTTCGCTTGCGGAAAGTCGTCGACGTTCTGCTGGGGGCCATGGTGAAGCGACTGGAACAAGGGCGGGCGGACGGCGTCGCCGTGTTGGCCGAGGGGGTGATCGAGATCCTCGACCCCCGTGATCTCGGAGGATTGGACTATGTCGAGCGCGATGAACACGGCCATCTGCGGTTGAGCGAGGTGGACATCGGGGACGTGTTGCGGCGGGAGCTGACGAAGCAGATCAAGGCGATGGGACTGTCTCTGACGCTCGTGGCGAAGAACGTGGGCTATGAGCTTCGATGCGCCGATCCGATCCCCTATGACATCGAATACACGCGCGACCTCGGCTATTGCGCGGCGCAATATCTGCTCGACGGCTGCACGTCGGCGATGGTATCAATTCAAAACGGCCGGTTCGTGCCGATTCCATTCAAGGACATGGTCGATGCCTCCACGGGGCGGACCAAGGTCCGAATGGTCGATATCGACTCGCCGTCGTATCGGATCGCGCGGCAATATATGATTCGACTGAAGACGGATGATCTGGATAATCCGCAGACGCTCGGCCGGTATGCGGCCATCACCGGTCTGTCCGTCGATACGTTTAAGGATCGGTTCGCCTGGACGGTTTGAACGACAAGGGATGCAGAAAGGATAAAGGCATGAAAATTCTGGCGGCGACGGATGGGTCGAAGTTCGGTCGATGGGCGCTCGAGTGGTCGGCGCAGATTCCATTTGCCGTCAAGCCGACGATTCGAGTGCTGCACGTCGTCGACATCGCGGGGTTGCGCGCGCCCTTCATGGTACAGCCCGTCATTGTGGGAACGGAGCGATACATTCAGGCCGAAGTGAAACGGCTGGAGGAGCATGCCCGTAGCACGAAGCAGGAGGCGGAGACCTGGCTCAAGGAGTCGGGGTTCAAAGGAACCGTGATCGTGGATCGCGGCGCCGTAGCGGAGACGATCATGAAACAGGCCGGACGCGGCGTGCAGTTGCTGTCCATCGGCTCGCGGGGGCTCGACGCGCTGGATCGCTTCATGCTCGGCAGCGTGTCGAATCACGCGATCCATCACGCGCCCTGTTCAGTCTTGGTTGTGAAGGAAGCGCCCCGCCCCGTGCGGCGGATTTTGCTGGCCGTCGACGGATCGTCGGCGTCGGAGAAGGCGGTGAAGTTTTTGCTGCGGCACCTCAACCCCACCCCCGACGGTCCTGAGCAGGAACCGGTGTCGGTGACCGTCACCCACGTGATGCCGTTTCTCAAGTATCCGGAGCTGCGAGAGGCCGGCAAGTTGTTGGCGCAGCGGTACGAGGAGAAGGTGGCGAAGGCCGGGTTTCAGGTGGAAGAAGCGATGCGATTGGGGAAGCCGGCCAGCGAGATTCTCACGCAGGCGAAACGCTGGAAGGCCGATTTGATCGTGACCGGCGCCAAGGGGCTCGGCGCGATCGGCCGCGCGTTGCTCGGAAGCGTTTCGACTCGGGTCGTGCAACATGCCTCGTGTTCGGTCCTTGTCGTCCGATGATCGGCCTTGTGGGGCGGCACACGCGGCGCGCCGGATCGGCGAGCCGCCGCCAAGTGTACGTTGACAAGGGAATGTCGACAAAGCTCTCGTCGTGACGAGAGAGGAAATTTCTCCTCATAGTGGAAAAGCGGTAAAGCCCTTCCGCCCCTACATCTGCCGGCCGAAGACGCGAATCGCGTCAAGGCTTGACGGGTTCGAGCCGCACGCCATAAACTGCCCGCTTGACGTCAAACAAGATCAACACAACGATTCATACTCAATACCCAAGAGGCGGTGTATGGCCCTGTCGGCGAAGATGAATCAAGACCCTCTTCCGGATCGGTTGGTGGCGGGATTGTCGAAAATCGGGTTGGCGATGAAGAGCCGAACGTGGAGGCGGCAGGGGCGAAAAGGGGTCGGCCCCTTGCAAATGCAAGTGCTGACCTATCTGCGGTCCTGTCAAGGCCGGGCGGCGACGGTCTCGACGATCGCGCGGGAATTGGCGGTGAAGCTCCCGACCGCTTCCGAGGTCGTCAGAACGCTTGCCGAAAAGGGATTGGTCCGTCGTCGCCAGGACGAGGCCGATCAGCGCGTCATCAAAGTTCATCTGACCGCCAAGGGAGCGAAGGCGGGAAAGACGGAGAGTGCGTGGCCGGAAGTTCTGGCGGCGGCGACCGAACAACTTTCTCCCCAGGAGCAGGTCGGCCTGTTGACGGCGTTGGTGAAGCTCATTCAGGTGCTTCAACAACGAGGGGAAATCCCCGTCGTCCGCACGTGCGTCTCGTGCGCCCACTTCCGGCCGAACGAGCACGAGGGAGCCGATCAGCCGCATCACTGCCGCTTTTTCGACGCGCCGTTCGGCGATCAAGCCCTCCGTCTCGATTGCCCCGAATACATCCCCCTGCAAGCCATCCGCGCGAAGGGGGCCTGACGTTTACGGTCTCTGACGGACTGAATCTCGAATTACGCGAGATGCTGCGCCGGCCCGGCTAAGGGACCGGTGTGTCCGCCTCGCCTGTGTAGATCGATCGATCCGCTTCGATCTGGGAGAACAAATCGTCCAAGGCCAGTTTGAGCGCCGATTCGATGGGGGTGCGGTCCGACGCGGTGATCCACCGAGCGATCGAGCCGGGCGCGGAGCCTTCGGCGATGTAGGTTTTAATCGGTCGGTCGGTCTCGCTCATCTCCGCTTGCACGCGGACGTGATAGTGATAACGTCCCTGCCGGGAGGTCAGGGTCAGCTTGGCCTTCACCTGCAACGTGAGGTCGGGCCGGTCGTTCACGATCGAGGAGAAGGTCTTCCGTTGTTCCGCGTAGTGCACGATCGCCCGATGCAAATCATCGCGCGACCATTCGAGCAATGTGATGCCCGGTCGATGGTCCGCGCCTTCAAGGGCCAAAGAACGGACGGTAAGGTGCAAGGACTTTGGGATTAAAGCCGCCGCTGGGGCGGTGGGGACGGGATTGACGTGAATGCGGTGGACGCAGCCTCCGGAAAAGAGCGGGCATAAAACGACGAGCCAAAGAAGCAGGGATCGGCTCCAAAGAACATGACCGAAGAAATCATTGGTGATGTGGGTTATCCGTGAGGAGACAAGGTGTTTTTTCGTCATTCCGTGCGCGGTTCGGCAAGGGCCGCTGAGAGTCGCGGTTGACCCAACGACGGCGGAGTCTATCATACGTGCGTAAGAAAAGCCCTTGAACCGATCGCGATCGCTGAGCTATCTTACCTACCGCCCATCGGAAGTCGGTTCTTCAGAACGAACGGAAAAGGAGTCAGCGGTGAAGCTTGACGACATTCAAGCCGAGAGGAGGAGGATATGAGCAAGAGCCTAAAAGGAACAAAAAGTTACGAGAATCTCAAACATGCCTTTGCCGGCGAGTCACAGGCCAACCGGCGGTATCTCTATTTTGCGCGCCGCGCCGACATCGAAGGGTATCCGGACGTCGGCGGGCTCTTTCGCGACACCTCGGAGGCGGAAACCGGCCACGCCTTCGGCCATCTGGACTTTTTGAAGGAAGTGGGAGATCCGGCGACCGGCAGTCCGATGGGCAATACCGAGGCCAATCTCAAGTGCGCGATCGAAGGCGAAACCTATGAGTACACCCAAATGTATCCGGGAATGGCCAAGACGGCGCGCGATGAAGGGTTCCCCGAGTTGGCCGAGTGGTTCGAGACGCTGGCGAAGGCCGAGCGTTCGCATGCCAATCGGTTTCAGAAGGGCCTGGACAATCTGAAATAGCGCCGGACGTAGAACCAGCCGTCGGCTCGGCCGCTACGAGGCTCGAGCCGACGGCACAATGCCGTGCGCACCTCCCCCCATGAAGGGCCTCAGCCTTATCAATCCCGTCGATTCGCCACGCCTCCTCAAAGAAACGCTGCGGATCTATGAAGTCTGCGACGGCTGCCGCCGGTGTTTTAATCTGTGTCCCTCGTTCAATACGTTGCTCGGTCGGATCGACGACTACGAGGGAGACGTGGCCAAGTTGACGGACGCCGACCATCGGCGGGTGGTGGACGAGTGCTATTACTGCAAACTCTGCTTCAACCATTGCCCCTATACGCCGCCCCATCACTATGAAATCGACTTCCCGCATCTCATGGTCCTCTGGAAAAAGCATCTGGCGGCGCAGCGCGGCGTCCGATGGCGGGATCGCCTGCTGGCCAAGACGGACTTGATCGGGAAATTGGGCGGGCTCGCCGCCACGGTGACCAACGGCTTGTTGCAGAGTCGACCGGTCCGGAAGATCATTGAAGCGGTGGCGGGAGTCCATCGTGATCGGCAGGTGCTCCATTTCGCCGGCGAGACGTTTCCCCGCTGGTTTCAGCGCCGCGCGCGGCCTCAAGCGACCGGCGCGCCGGTTCGCAAAGTCGCGCTGTTCTCGTCCTGTCTCGTCAATTATCAGGCCACCGATATCGGCAAGGCGACGGTGCAGGTGCTGGAGAAGAACGGCGTCCACGTCGTGGTGCCGGAACAACGTTGTTGCGGGATGCCGAATTTCGAAAACGGAGACATGGAAGCGATTCAAGAAGCCGCCCGCGCCAACGTCGCGTGGCTGCATCCTTGGATTGCCGAGGGATACGACGTCGTGGTGCCGACGGCGAGTTGCAGTTTGATGCTCAAGCGCGAGTATCCGGAGCTCAGCCCCGATGAGCGGACCAAGCGGGTCGCCGAGCGAACGTTCGACGTGTGCGAGTATCTGATGATGATGAAAAAAACGGGGCAGTTGGCGACGGATTTCATGACGAACCCCGGCCGCATCGCGTACCACATGCCCTGCCATTTGAGAGATCAAAACATCGGCTTCAAATCGAAAGAATTGCTGGAAACGGCCGGCGCGCGGGTCGATCTCGTCGAACAGTGTTCCGGCCATGACGGGTTCTGGTCGGCGAAACAAGAGTTTTTCCCCCTTTCGATGAAGATCGCGACGAAGGCCGTCCGCGCGATCGAGCAGGCGCCGGCCGATCTGATCGCTTCCGATTGCCCCCTGGCCGGATTACAATTGGACCAAGCCGGAGCGTCCGCGCACATGGGGGGCAAAGCGACCCGACACCCCATCCAGATCGTTCGCGACGCCTACGGGCTTTCATCCAATCAGTAGGGCGATCTATGAAGGCGCTGGCGCCAAGCGATATCCTGTCGATTGAGGACTACGAACGGCGGCGGGACGCCTTTCGGGCCAGGATCATCGAGCTGAAACGCCGTCGGAGGATTTCCGTCGGGCCGTTGGTCACCTTGATTTTTGAAAATCGGGAGACCCTGCACTTTCAGATTCAGGAGATGCTCCGCGTCGAGCGGATTACCGATCCGGACAAGGTGCAGGAAGAGTTGGACGTGTACAACGCGCTTCTGCCGGCTCCCGGCGAGTTGAGCGCCACGTTGTTGATCGAGATTACCGAACAGGCCGAGATGAAAATGTGGCTGGATCGATTCATGGGGCTCGATCACGGGGAAAAGGTGGCGATTGTCGCGGGCGGCGAACGGGTCTATGGAGATTTCGAGGGGGGACGCAGTCACGAGACCAAAATCAGCGCGGTCCATTTCGTCCGGTTTCGCCCCACCGCCTCCATGAAAGATACGTTTGCGGATCTGCGGAAGCCCGTGTCGTTGCTGATCGATCACAACGGCTATCGAGAAGAGGTCCCGGTTCCCGGTGGCCTGCGAGAGGAATGGCTGTCCGACTTAAACGACGGATCCTAATAGGGCCGGTCACCGACCACTGAGAACTGGGAACTGGGAACTGACAACTGAAAACTAGGAACCAAGCACTCTTTCCCATGCCATCCGTTCTCCTCACCAAACGCATCGAGTTCGCCGCTTCGCACCGCTACGCCAAGCCGGAATGGGACGAAGCCAAGAACCGAGCCGTGTTCGGGGCCTGCTACAACCCGCCCGCCCATGGACACAACTATCTGCTCGAAGTGACGGTGCGGGGCGAAATCGATCCCGTCACCGGCATGGTCGTCAATCTGTTCGACTTGAAGCGTGTGCTCCTCGATGTGCTGGAAGAATTCGACCACAAGAATCTCAACCTGGACATGCCCTATTTCAAGGATCGGATTCCCACATCGGAAAACTTCGCCCGATTGCTCTGGACGAAACTGGCGCCCCAATCGGACATCGGGACTCTTCATGCCGTCCGTCTCTACGAAGACGAAGACCTCTATGCCGATGTCACGGCGGCGGGCGGGCTTGATCGGGCGTGGGTCACCAGGCGCTACACCTTTACGGCTCTCAGGGAGAACGGCGAGGGCTACGCCTGGGATCTGCACGTGACCGTGCACGGGCCGATCGACCCGGTCACCGGTATGGTCACCAATATCAGCGACCTGGATCGACTCGTGCGAGAACAGGTCGTGCAGCCGTTCGAGAAGCGGGATCTCCGCCAGGTCTTGGGGGTGTCCTCGGTCAGCGGCTCGACCTTGGTCAAAACGATGTGGGATCGGCTCGCCGGTCGTCTTGCCGGTGGCGCCCTGACCAACGTCCGTCTCGACCAAACCCGCGACCTCTCCTTCGAATACGCCGGGTGACGCGTGATCGGCTTGCGCCCTCGTGTCCGCAGCCTTCCGTTCATGAAGCACCCCGTTGAGTTGAGGGTTCGCATCGCCGCGGCAACGTGATTTCCTAGTGAGAAACGGCCATTCTGTGTTCGCAACGAGTGCGCTTCGCGGCCTGACACGAAGCCGATGAGCCTCACCCCTTACCACGCGAAATACCTGGCGCGCGAACTGACGAGACGCTGCGCCTCCGAGAGTGTGGAGAAGTTCGCCTCCGTGCTCGCCGACGCGCAGGTCGATCTCAATCCCCACCAGGTGGAGGCGGCCCTGTTCGCCTTTCGGAATCCCTTCTCGAAAGGGGCCATCCTGGCCGACGAAGTGGGGCTTGGCAAGACGATCGAAGCCGGTCTGCTTCTGGCCCAGAAGTGGGCGGAGCGAAAGCGGCGTCTGCTGGTCATCCTTCCTGCCAACTTGCGCAAACAGTGGAGCCAGGAGCTTGAGGACAAATTTTACCTCCCCTCGGTGATCCTTGAGACCGCCCGTTTCAACGAAATCGTTCGCGCCGGCAACCTGAACCCGTTCCACCAGGATGCCGTCGTCCTCTGTTCCTACCAGTTTGCGCGCGCCAAAGAACCGTACCTTCGCCAAACCGCCTGGGACCTTGTCGTCATCGACGAAGCGCATCGTCTGCGCAATGTGTACAAGAGCACGAGCAAGATCGCGTTGGCGATCAAACAGGCGGTCGCACCTTTCCCGAAGGTGCTGCTGACCGCCACGCCCCTTCAGAATTCTCTTCTTGAACTGTATGGTCTTGTGAGCATCATCGACGAGTTCGCCTTCGGGGACTTGCAGAGCTTTCGGAGCCGCTTCGCGCGTCTCGGCGACGACGCTGATTTCGCCGAGCTCAAGGCACGGCTCGCCCCGCTCTGCAAGCGCACGCTCAGACGGCAGGTCTTGGAGTATGTCAAGTACACGAACCGCCACGCCCTCGTGCAGGAATTCGTGCCCACCCCTGAGGAGCAGCGGCTTTACGATCTCGTATCCAACTACCTTCAGCGGGATACACTCTACGCGCTGCCCGCGAGCCAGCGTCAGCTTGTAACACTGATCCTTCGGAAACTTCTCGCTTCCTCGACCTACGCCATCTCCGGCACCCTCGATGGCATGGTGCAAAGGCTCCAGGCAGCGGCAGCAGCAGCGGAAGCCGTGGCAGCCCCACCTGAGAATCTGCCGGAGGACTGGGAACAGCTCGACGAACTGGCTGACGAGTGGGGCGAGGACGACGACGGCGCGGCTCCCGCCGAAAAGGCACGGCTCACACCGGAGCAACTCGCGGACCTCAAACGTGAGATGGCGGAGCTGCGGGAGTTCCACAGCCTCGCCAAGTCCATCATCAAGAACTCGAAGGGCGAGGTGTTGCTGACGGCCCTGCGACGTGGCTTCGCCGCCGCCGCCGAAGCCCAGGCCGCCCAGGGTAGCCCCCCGCTCCAGCAAAAGGCCGTGATTTTCACCGAGTCACGCCGGACGCAAGAGTATCTCTTCCGACTCTTGGAGCAGACCGAGTTTCGTGGCCGCGTCATGCTCTTCAACGGCACGAACAACGACCCGACGTCCAACGCCCTCTACCAACGCTGGCTGGCGAAGCATGCAGGAACCGACCGGGTCAGCGGGTCGCCCAGCGCGGACATGCGCGCGGCGCTGGTGGAGTACTTCCGCGATGAGGCGGCCATCTTGATCGCGACTGAAGCGGCCGCCGAAGGCATCAACCTTCAGTTCTGCAACCTGGTGGTGAATTATGACCTGCCGTGGAACCCCCAGCGCATCGAGCAACGCATCGGCCGCTGCCACCGCTACGGCCAGAAGTTCGACGTCGTGGTGGTGAACTTCCTCAACAAAACCAACGCCGCCGACCAGCGCGTCTACGAGCTGCTGGACCAGAAGTTCCGGCTGTTCCATGGGGTCTTCGGCGCCAGCGATGAAGTGCTGGGCGCGATCGAGTCCGGCGTCGATTTCGAGAAGCGCATCGCTGCGATCTATCACAAGTGCCGCACCCCGGAACAGATCCAGTTCGAGTTCGACCAGCTTCAGCGCGAGTTGGAGTCACAGATCGCCGAAGGGCAGCGCGACGCGCGTGAGAAGCTCCTCGACAACTTCGACCAGGAAGTGGTCGAGAAGGTGCGCATCCAGAGCCTGGATGTGCTCGATCGTTTCAACGAGCGCCTCTGGCGACTCACCCGCTACCTGCTGCGCGACCACGCGCGCTTCGAGGACGCGGACTTCAGTTTCATGCTCCACAGCAATCCCTTCGCCGGCGAAGCCATTCACCCCGGCCCGTACCGCATGGGGAAGCGCGCCGAGGACGCCAATACCTACCGCGTCGGACACCCGCTCGCGCAGCGAGTGCTTGCTCTCGGCTGCGGCCTGGATACGCCGCCGGCGGAGGTTACGTTCCGCTACCGCGACGCCGGTAAAAAGATTGCGTTCCTCGAACGCCTCGTCGGCGCCGCCGGATGGCTCGCCTGTGCGCGTCTCACGGTGAGTGCGATGGAGACCGAGGATCACCTCTTTTTTGCAGGCGTCACCGACTCAGGTGAACCGCTGGACGAGTCCCAGTGCCGCCGTCTGTTCGATCTACCGGCCACGGTCGAGCGGTCATGCGTCATACCCCAGACCGTCGCCGCCTCGCTGGCCCAGGCCCACGCATCCCGCGAGCGTCGGCTCCTCGATGACCTCACCACCCGCAACGGCCGTTGGTTCGATCTGGAGATGGACAAGCTCGATCGCTGGGCCGAGGATCGGCGCGCCTCCCTCAAGGCCACGCTCGACGAGCTGGATGAGGCGCTCAAGACGGCGAAGAAAGCCGCGCGCCTGGCCGCGACGCTGCCGGAGAAGCTGGAGCGCCAGCGCGAAGCGCGGGGGCTCGAGGGGAAGCGCGACGAGGCCTGGCGCGCCTTCGACCAGGCGAGTCGCGAGATCGACCGGCAGAAGGACGAGCTGCTGGATCAGATCAGTCAACGGCTGGAACAGAAGACGGAATGCTCGGAACTCTTCGCCCTGCGCTGGAGGGTCGTGTGAGCCAACCGCCACGGCCCATTCCCGCCGACTTCCCAATCCTGTTGAAGGAGATCAAGACCCGCATCCAGCAGGCCCGGACTCAGGCGATCCTGGCCGCGAATGCCGAACTCGTCAGGCTCTACTGGGACATCGGCCGGATGATCGACGGGCGGCAGCGGCAGGAGGGCTGGGGAGCCGGCGTGATCCCCCGGCTGGCGCGCGAGCTTCGCAATGATCTGCCGGAAGTGAAGGGATTTTCCGAGCGCAATTTGGACCGAATGATCGCCTTCTACCGGGCCTACCCCAGCCCCTCGGACTTTTCGCCACCACCAGTGGCGAAATTGCCGGCGTCTGAAAAAGCGCCACAGGCAGTGGCGAAATCAGCGGCAGCCGAACAAGTGTCGCAACCTGCGGTACCGTTGCCCGACTCGATCCTCTGGTCGGTGCCCTGGGCGCATCATGTCGTTCTCATGGAGAAAGTCAAAGACTTGAAATCCCGCCTTTGGTACATGCAGCAGACGCTCGCCAACGGCTGGAGTCGGAACATCCTGCTCACCATGGTCCAGTCAGAGGCCCACCGCCGCCTCGGAACGGCGCTGACCAACTTCGAGCGGCTCTTGCCCCCACCGCAATCCGACCTCGCTCGGCAAACGCTCAAGGATCCGTACATCTTCGACTTCCTGACCCTTGAAGAACCATTCCATGAGCGGGAGCTGGAAGCGAATCTCCTACGCCACCTGGAGCGGTTCCTGCTGGAACTCGGTCAGGGCTTTGCCTTCGTCGGCCGCCAGCTTCACCTTCAAGTCGGCGACAGCGACTTCTACATCGACCTCCTGTTCTACCACCTGAAGCTGCGCTGCTTCGTCGTGATCGACCTGAAGGCCGGAGCGTTCAAGCCCGAATACGCCGGCAAGATGAATTTCTACCTGAGTGTCGTCGATGACCAGCTTCGCCACGACTCCGACGCGCCCTCCATCGGTTTGATTCTCTGCCAGGACCGCAACCACATTATCGCCGAGTACGCATTGCGGGGCGTCAACAAGCCCATCGGCATCTCGGAATACGAACTCACCCGCGCATTGCCGCCACGGCTACAGTCGGCCTTGCCGACCGTTGAAGAGATCGAGGCGGAATTGGCGGCTTCCGACGGACGGCGCATCACCGGCAAGGCGGACGCCAAAGTGGCGAAGGACAGGAAACTGCATTCTGCCAAGCGGCCCAAGCTTGCCACGAAGACACAACCGAAGAAGGGGCGATGTACATGAAAGATCCCGCCAAAACCCAGCCCGAAAAACTTGATCTCCGTTCCCACGACATCGCCGAAGGCAAGCGGCAGGAATTGCTGCGGCTCTTTCCCGAAACCCGCACCGAAGGCGGGAAGATTGATTTCGACAGGTTGAAGCTCGCGCTGGGCGAAGCGGTGGATGTCGGCAAAGAACGCTACGGCATGACCTGGCCGGGCAAGGCCGACTGCTTCAAAACCATCCAGATGCCAAGCCTCGGCACGCTGCGTCCATGCCCGGAAGAGAGCGTGAACTTCGACACCTCCGAGAATCTCATCATCGAGGGCGACAACCTGGAGGCGCTCAAACTCCTGCAGAAGTCGTATTTGGGTAAGATAAAAATGATCTACATCGACCCGCCCTACAACACAGGCAGCGACTTCATCTATCCCGACAACTACACCGAAAGCTTGCAGACCTATCTCGAATATACCGGCCAGGTGGACGCGCAAGGCAAAAAGTTCAGCACCAATACCGAGACGGACGGCCGCTTCCATTCCAAGTGGCTGAACATGATGTACCCGCGGCTCTATCTGGCGAGGAATCTGCTGAGGGAAGATGGGGTGATCTTCATCACTGTCGACAACCAAGAAGTAGATAACCTCAAAAAGGTCGGTCATGAAGTGTTTGGTGAAGAGAACTTCGTCTCGGGTGTTGTTTGGCAGAAAAAGGTGTCGCCAGCAAACGATGCCAAGTGGTTTAGTAGTGACCACGACTATGTGATCGTGTATGCACGAAACAAGGACGTCTGGCGGCCTAATGGCCTTGATCGAAGTGAGGCGCAGACTGCGTACTACAAAAACCCGGACAAGGACCCTCGTGGTGATTGGAACTCAGCCACATATACCTGCAACAAGTCGAGGTCAGAGAGACCTAACCTTTACTATCCGATAACTAATCCTCACACCGGCCAAGAAGTTTGGCCAAAGGAAACTGCTGTCTGGAAATATGCGAAGAGCATATCCGATCAGCACCAGAAAGAAAATCGCTTGTACTGGGGTGCCGACGGCCAGGCGCAGTTCCCGCGAATCAAGCTGTTCCTCGCTGAAATGGACAAAGTAGTTCCCAGATCAATTTGGGGGTACGCCGACGTTGGTCATACTCAGGAGGCGACCAGTGAGCTTCGTGCACTTCTTGGTGATACTGGTTTTGATACACCAAAGCCTTCGCGCCTCGTGAAACGTATATTGGAGATCACTGGAAACGAGGACGATGAGACACTGGTCCTCGACTTCTTCGCTGGTTCCGGCACCACTGCCCATGCCGTTCTCGACCTGAACAAACAGGACGGCGGCAATCGCAAGTTCATTCTGGTTCAGCTTCCTGAGCCCTGTTCCCCTGGCAGTGCCGCCTACAAAGCTGGTTTCAAGACCATCGCCGACATCTGTAAGGAGCGGGTCCGCCGGGTGATCAAGAAGCTCAACGAGGAAGATGCGCAAACCTTCCAAGGCCGTCGTTCCCGCGAAAGCGGGAACCCAGACCTATTTGCGACTGGTGGACTGGATTCCCGCCTGCGCGGGAATGACAAAGGGAATACGCCCGATTTAGGCTTCCGCGTCTTCAAACTGGCCGAGTCCAACTTCACACCCTGGGATGCTGAAGCGCCCCAGGATGCCGTGTCGTTGGCCAAGCAACTCGAACTGCACATCCACCACGTCCGCGACGGCCGCACCGAACTGGACCTTCTCTATGAAATCCTGCTCAAAAGCGGATTCCCGCTCACCACGCCGGTCGAACCGCTCACACTCGCAGGCAAGCAGGTGCACAGCGTGGCGGGTGGCGCGCTTCTCATCTGCCTCGAACGCGAACTGACGCTGGAATTGATCCGCGCCATGGCGGAGAAGAAGCCCGAGCGGGTGGTCTGTCTCGACGAAGGCTTTGCCGGGAACGATCAACTCAAAGCCAACGCCGTGCAGATCTTCAAAACCAAAGGCGTGACGAGTTTTAAGACGGTGTGAGGGAAGTATGCCGGAAATCTGTCGCTTTCTTGGTATCATCATTACGATGTACTTTAATGAGCACAATCCGCCGCATTTCCATGCCCGCTATGGGGATCACAAGGCGGAAATCGCCATTGAAACGCTCTCAATCATTGCCGGAAGCTTGCCGCCCAGGGTGTTGGGTTTGGTTATGGAATGGGCGGCCTTGCGCCGTCGGGAACTCATGGAAGATTGGGAATAGGCCCGTCGGCAAGTCGAACTGAAACGCATCGCACCACTGGAGTAACCACCATGTTTCTCATCGACGTCGTAGAAGTTATACCGATGGATGGACATCGGCTTGAACTGACCTTTATGGACGGACTGAAGGCCGTCGTTGATATAGGCCAGATCATCAAGCGATTCGACGGGGTATTCGCTCCTCTCAAGGACCCCGACTATTTCCGCCTGGTCCGCGTCGATCCGGAGATCGGGACGATCGTGTGGCCCAACGGGGCCGATCTGTGCCCGGATGTGCTCTATTCCTATGCATCCGGAAAACCGATCATCGTGAATGGCGAGCGGGTCCTGAATTAAGTGAAACTCCAGTTCGACGCGAACCAGCCATTCCAACTCGACGCGGTCGCGGCCGTCACCGATCTCTTTGACGGCCAGCCGCAAGGTGCGCCGGAATATGCCGTCATCAACCTTGGCGCGATGGGCGGCCTCTTCGCCGGGCAGGACCGCACGGAGCTGGGCGTGGGCAATCGCCTGCTCCTCGCGGAGGACAAGCTGCGCCAGAACCTGCGCGCGATCCAGGCGCGGAACGACATCGAGGTGGCCGATCCCGCCGCCGCGCCAGAGTCATGGGAGCTGTTCGACGGTTCGGCCAACCAGCCTCGCCGCTGTCCGCACTTCTCGGTCGAGATGGAGACCGGCACGGGGAAGACCTACGTCTACCTGCGCACCATCTTCGAGCTGTCGCGCCGCTATGGCTTTCAAAAGTTCATCATCGTGGTGCCGAGCGTGGCCATCCGCGAGGGTGTGCTGAAGAATATCGACATCACCGCCGAGCACTTCCGCGCGCTCTACAACAATCTGCCCTTTGAGCACTTCGTCTATGACGCGAAGAAGGTGAGCTGGCTCCGCCAGTTTTCGACGAGCACCACTCTGCAAATCCTGGTCATCAACATCGACGCCTTCCGCAAGAACTTCACCGGCACGGATGCCGAGCAGAAGAGCAACGTGATCTATAAGGAGAGCGACAAACTCTCCGGCCGGCAGCCGATCGAGTTCGTGCGGGCGGCGCGGCCCATCGTCATCATCGACGAGCCGCAGAGCGTGGATGCGACCGAGAAGGCGCAGGAGGCGATCAAGGCGTTGAACCCCCTCTGTACGCTGCGCTACTCGGCCACGCACCGGAACCTCTACAACCTCGTGTATCGGCTCGATCCGGTCCGCGCTTTTGAGCTCAAACTGGTCAAGCAGATCGTGGTCGCGAGCGCCCATGCAGAGGGGGCAGCCAACGACGCCTTCGTGCGGGTCGAGCGGATTGATTACGAGAAGGGCATCAAGGCCAAATTGCGAATCCACGTACAGGGTTCGGACGGGCCGAAGGAAAAATCGGTCACGGTAAAGCAGGGGGCGGATCTCTTCACGCTCTCCAATGAACGGGCCAACTACGCCGAGGGCTATTCGGTGGCGGAGATCAGCGCCGAACCGGGGCATGAGCATGTGCGCTTCTCGAACGGCCGCACGTTGCGGCTCGGCGAGCAGATCGGCGGCCTGCACGACGACGTGTGGCGAGCCCAGATCAAACACACGATCAAACGGCATCTGGAGAAGGAACTTCAGGTACGTGGGCGCGGTCTCAAGGTCTTGTCGCTGTTCTTCATTGATCGCGTGGCCAACTACCGTGACTATGACGAGGCCGGTCAGCCGGTGAAGGGGAAGTTCGCCGAGGCGTTCGAGGCGGCGTTGGCGGAACTCGCGAAGGATGAGCGTTATCGAGAACTGGAATGGCTGAAGGAACCGGTTGACCGCCTGCACAACGGCTATTTTGCCCGGGACAAAAAGGGAGCGCTCAAGGATACGCGAGGCGATACCCAGGCCGACGACGAGGTCTACAACCTGATTATGAAGGACAAGGAACGGTTGCTCTCCCTGGACGAACCGCTGCGCTTCATCTTCAGCCACTCCGCCCTGCGAGAGGGCTGGGATAACCCGAACGTCTTCCAAATCTGCACGCTCAACGAGACCCGGAGCGTGGTGAAGAAGCGTCAGGAGATCGGCCGCGGCCTGCGTCTGCCGGTGGATCAGACCGGTCGGCGTGTCTTCGACGAGTCGGTCAACAAGCTCTACGTGATGGCCAACGAGAGCTACGAGGACTTCGCCCGCGCGCTGCAGACCGAGTATGAGGAAGACTGCGGTGTGACCTTCGGCAAGGTTCCATTTGCGGCGTTTGTCAAGCTGACTCGGATCGTGGACGGCGTAGAACAACCGATCGGACGGGATGCGGCGGAGGCGGTCCGCGCGGCGTTGGTCGCGCAGAAAATGCTCGATGCCGATGGACGCATCCAGCCGGCGTTTGATCCCAAACGGAAGGACTTTAAGCTTAATCTGCCCGAGGCGCACCTCGACCTGGCGCCGGCCGTCATTGATCTCCTGTCTGCGTATCAGATCGAGCGGCACATCCGTCGAGAGCGGGATGAAGGGAAGAACCGACTCAAGAAGGAGGTCGTACTCAGCCCGGAGTTCCGGGCGCTGTGGGATCGGATCAAGCCGAAGACCACTTATCGGGTCGAATTCGAGACGGATGAACTGGTAAGGCGCGCGGTGGCGGCGATCAAGCAGATGGAGAAGATCGAAGCGCCGAAGATCCATGTCACCACGGGCCAAGTCCACGTGGCCAAGGGCGGGGTGAGCGCAACGGCCGTGAGTGTTGCCACGGAGCAGCCGGTTTCCGGCCCGTGCGCGCTACCGGATCTCCTCGCCTATCTCCAGAACGAGACCGAGCTGACCCGCTTCACGCTTGTGCGTATCCTCAAGGAGTCCGGCCGGCTCGCGGACGTGTTCCAGAACCCGCAGCGGTTTCTCGACCAGGTGGCGGCGATACTCAAGTATGAACTGCATCGCTTGCTCGTGGACGGCATCAAGTATGAGCGGCTGCCCGGTACCGGTCCCGACGCCGAGTGGGAGATGCTGCTCTTCAAGAATGAAGAACTTATCAACTACCTAAATGCTCTCCAGGTCAAGAAATCGGTCTATGAGTATGTGGTCTATGACTCGGAGGTCGAGCGCGAGTTCGCCCGGAAACTCGACCAGCGCGAGGACATCAAGCTGTTCGTGAAGCTGCCCGCCTGGTTCACAGTGGATACGCCGGTAGGTGAGTACAACCCGGACTGGGCGATCGTGAAGCACGAGAACCAGACGATCTATCTGGTCAAAGAAACCAAGGGGACGAGGGATTTCTTGAAGCTCCGCACCGTCGAGTCCGACAAAGTCCGTTGTGGCCAAAAACACTTTGCGGCACTGGGCGTACCGCTTACCGTCGCCGTGGCTGCCGACGAGGTGTAAACGAGGTCTGGTCGGCAACCCGGCGGTGCCGGTTGCCGATCAGTGTTTATGTGAGGAGGCGGCGTTGGTTGGGCGCATGTCTCCACCCTGGACGCCGGGTGGGGCGAACGAAGCGGCGTGGGCTTCGTGGTCTGGCAGTTTGATGAAGACCATGACCTTCGTATCTTGATTGATCGTAAAGGTCCCCGTTCCTTTCAACATGTTGTCTCCGGCCGGTTGCAGCTCGACTTCGACTCGCGAAGTTTTCTCGTACCCCCGCTGAATCGTGGCCTTGGCCTTGCCGCCTTCGGTGGACACGGCCTTGTCGTCATGGTCCGCGACGTACAGCGTCAGTTCTCCGTCCTTGGCGACCAGTTCCAGGTGATAGGGGCCCGCTTCCTGCGCCTGCCCGCCGTGATAGGCCTTCACGGGTTCGACGTGTTTCCTCTTCTCTTGCTTGTGCGCGTCCGCCGGCGTTGAGAATACCGCTAGAGCAAGAAGAACGAGAAGTCCCGGCAAATGTTTTTTCATGGTCGATGCTCCGTCACAGGGACCGTCAGCGTTTCGGTGGATGGTGATGGTGGTGATGCTCGTCGTCCGCCGGGGACGCTCCTCCTTTGGGCTGCTGTCCGGTGAAGGCGGTCTTCGGCTTCAGCGGCATGAAACGGGCGGCGTAGCCGTCCTGATTCGGCAATTTCAGGAAGACGATGACGACCGTCTCCGGCGTGAGGGCGAATGAGCCGGACCCTTTCAGGACGTTGTTGCCGATGGGATGAAGGTGCACCTGCGTTCT
Organism: Nitrospira sp.; assembly: GCA_024331125.1. Lineage (GTDB taxonomy): Bacteria > Nitrospirota > Nitrospiria > Nitrospirales > Nitrospiraceae > Nitrospira_D. The sequence goes on along the minus strand of JANDJI010000001.1, from coordinate 428,757 downwards.
GGCCCCTCCCGTTTCAATGGTCGCCTTGGCGAGGCCGCCTTCCACGCTGATTCTGTTGTCGGCATGGTCCGTGACGTACACGGTGAGGTTGCCTTCTTTGGCGACCAGCTCCAGATGAAACGGCCCCGTCATGCGCAACTGTCCGCCATGCGGAGCATCGACAAATTCAAAATATTCGTCCGTATGCGCCCAACCCGGTGCCGTTACGGCCAGCGCCATCGCCGCGACCAGGCCGGTCATCGTTTTTCTCATGCAAGGGTCTCCTTCACGCCGATCATCAGATGAGCCAAGGACACGAGACGTTCTTCCGGCCTGAAGTCGCGTCCGGTCGGAATATCTTATCCGGTATGGTGGGGAAATTGTCAAAGGCTTCGCAAAAGAATTATGGAATTACTTTAACAAGAGGGTCGTAATCAGTTCAGCCAATTCAGCCGGCTCGACGATGCCTTCGCGGGTCAGGAGCAGCTTGCCGCCGGCAAAAAAGTGAGTGGTGGGATAGGTCTCGAACGAGTGGGTCCGCTTGATCTCGCGACAACGGCCAGGGACGTGCATTTTGGCCTTGCCGACCTTGATGGAGGGAAACTTGGCTGCGATGTCTTCCAGGATGGGGTCATAGGCTTGGCAGGGCTCGCAGGTGGCCAGACCATAGGTCACGACGGCGCCGGAGCTGTCGGTGAATTCCTTGTAGTTCTCGTCGCTGACGTCAAGAACGGCGCTCATATCATGATTGGCGATGCGCGACGTTGAATCGCAAGAGTTTGCCCGGGCTCAAGGACGCACGGGGCCGCGCCCCGTACGTCCCGAGCGGGAGAGCAACGACATTAATTGAGCTTGGCGAGGGCGTCGAGAATTTCCTTGTCCTCCCGGGCCGTTTTAATTTCCTGCACTTTCACGTAGGCGACCTTGCCGTTCTTGTCGACGATCACGGTCGCGCGCTTGGAGCAGTTCAGCGGCTCAAAGTACAGTCCGTAGGATTTGCAGACCGTCCGGTGCATGTCGGCAAGGAGCCGGTGCCGAAGTCCGAGGGAATCGGCCCAGGCCTTGTGTGAAAAGAAGCTGTCGCAACTGATGCCGAACAGCTCGGCGTTGGCGGATTCAAACTTGGGGAAATCGTCCGACAAACATTTGTTCTCCCCGTGGCAGACGGGGCTCCAGTCCAGCGGATAGAAACACAGCACCACGTTTTTCTTGCCGCGATAGTCGCTGAGTTTGACGTCCTTCTGATCTTGATCCTTTAACGTAAAATCCGGCGCGGTGTCGCCGACCTTGATTTCCTGCGCTACGTCGCTCATCTCCGGCCCTCCTTTGTAAGCGTCGCTGAATGTTGACGATGTGTGAGATCCGAGATCCCCCCGACAGACCTTGTACCCCGCGTCTTCAAGGGTTGTCAACGGGCCTGAAGGCCTAGAGGGCGGGGCACGCCGTATGAAGTGAAGCAGGGCGACGGCGCGAGCGGAGCCGCCACTCGAACCCGTCACCCCACGCGCAGTTCTCGGAAGCCGAGCATGCGCCCCGCCGGGGCCGCCGTGCGATAATTGACGATCCGAACGGTGCGGCCCAGCAGGGGAAGGAAGAGGTCCGTTCCGACTTTGGGCGATTGCCCCAGGCGGAGCAATTCGCGGGCCGATTCGGTCAGCAGTTCCCGGGCGGTCCATTCGGGAAGGCCCTTCTCCTGCCGGATTTCGATCTCGTCCAGCCCGAACTTGCTGAGTCCCAGGGAGTAGGACCACACATGATCCGGTCTCGATGTGTCGTCATGCGTCAGAGTCAGATGATCGTCCAGGACGAATTCGGTGAGGGGCCGATCTTGCCAATCCGATGGGTTACGGTAGGCTTGCGTGGTGACGTCATAGGCGGTCCCCTGCGAGAGGAGGGTCAGTCCTCGCGCCAGTCTCGCGGCGAACAGCACCATGTCCGGCGTCTCTCGCGGCGTCGAAACAGGGGGAGCCACGGCGCCCATCAGCTCGTGCTCCCACGCCAATTGTTTCATGATCTCGCCCGCGTGGCTGGCCGGCAAGGGCATGACGACGTAGGCCGACCAGGGGCCGTGGGTGGCCTGCCAGGATTCGGGCGCGCCTTCTTCATGGCGAAGCGCCAACGGCCCTCCGTACGCTTGCTCGTACCAGACTTTGATCTCCTCCGCGGAAGGAGCCGTTCCGCGGTAGCCGATGAAATAGAGGGGCGGACGCTTGGCGGAGGGTTTGGGCGTTTTTTTCCGGATTCTCATCGCACGGGCCTTCGCTTATCTATCTTGTGCCAGATTGTCTTTGCGGATCAGGGTGACGGGCACGGCGTCATTTCCCCGCTTTTTTGGCTTTGCGCCGGTCTTCGGGATTCAAGAGCCGCTTGCGAAGCCGCAGGCTCTTGGGTGTGACCTCCACCAGTTCATCGGCTCCGATGTATTCCAGCGCGAATTCCAGCGTGAGCTCCCGAGGCGGGGTAAGAATCAACGCCTCGTCGGAGCCGGAGGCCCGCATGTTCGTCAGATGCTTCTCCTTACACACGTTGACGTCCAAATCCTCGTCCCGGCTGTTTTGGCCCACGATCATACCCCGGTAGACTTCGACCCCCGGACCGATGAACAGCTCTCCCCGCTCCTGCGCCATGAACAGCGCATAGGCCGTGCTGACGCCGTCCTCGAACGCGCAAAGGGACCCGTGCGGGGTGATGAGCAGATCCTGTTCCTGCGCCGGCTTATAGTCCTTGAACACATGGTGGAGAATGACCGTGCCCCGTGTCTTGGCCATGAGGACGTTTTTCAACCCCATGATGCCGCGCGTGGGAATGTCGTATTCCAAGTGAAGCTCGCTGGCTCCGACGTCGGAATGGATGAGTTTCATGTTTCGCATGGCGCCGCGCCGCTTGCCGATTTCTTCGATCACGGCTCCTTGATAGACGTCCGGCACCTGGACGGTCAATTCTTCGTAGGGCTCCATGAGCCGGTCGCCCTCTCGACGGAGAATGACTTCCGGCTGAGAGACTTGCAGCTCGTAGCCTTCCCGCCGCATCTGTTCGATCAAGACGGCGAGGTGCAGCTCGCCGCGTCCGGCCACGAGAAAGCGGTCGGCGCTGTCCGTCTCGCCGACCCGCAGCGAGACGTTGGTTTCCAGCTCCTTGAAGAGCCGTTCCCGCAGATGGCGCGATGTCAAAAACTTGCCTTCCCGTCCCGCGAAAGGACTGTTGTTCACGGAAAAGGTCATTTGAACGGTCGGCTCGTCGATCGTGACGCGGGGAAGGGCGACCGGCTGCTCGGCGTCGGCGATGGTGTCGCCGATGCCGACGTCGTCGAGTCCCGCCACGGCGACGATCTCTCCCGCCTCGGCCCGTTCCGTGTCCACCCGATCGAGGCCCGAATAGACCGCGAGGTCGGAGACCTTGCCGGGGAGTTTTGATCCGTCCTTTCCCAGAACCAGCACGTTCTGGCGTCTGGCGATCGAACCCGATTGAATTTTGCCGATGCCGAGCTTGCCCTTGTATGGATCATGCGCGAGCGCCAGCACCAGGATTTGGAGCGGCGCCTCGGCGTTGACGGTCGGGGCGGGAATCTGTTCCAACACCGTGTCGAGCAGCGGCGCGATGTCATTGCCGGGCTTGTTGACGTCGAGCGTGGCGATCCCTTTGAGGGCGGACGTGTAGACGATCGGAAAGTCGAGTTGCTCGTCGGTGGCGCCCAAGTGCACGAAGAGATCGAACGTCCGGTTGACGACGTCGTCGATCATGGCGTCCGGCCGGTCGATCTTGTTGATGACGACGACGGCTTTGTGCCCGAGCGCCAGGGCCTTGCGCAGCACGAAGGTGGTCTGCGGCATGGGGCCCTCCTTGGCGTCGATCAGGAGCAGCACTCCGTCCACCATGCGAAGCGTTCGTTCGACTTCGCCGCCGAAGTCGGCGTGGCCCGGCGTGTCGACGATGTTGATCTTGACGCCGTTGTACAGGACGCTGGCGTTCTTGGCCCGGATCGTGATACCGCGTTCGCGCTCTTGGTCCATGGAGTCCATGATCCGCTCGCCCATTTCGTCGATTTTTCGATGGACTCTGGTTTGGCGAAGAACGGCGTCGACGAGCGTGGTCTTGCCGTGATCGACGTGGGCGATGATGGCGACGTTCCGAATATCGTTACGGCGGCTGTGGGAAACAAATGGTTGCGACATGGAGTTCATCGTTCCGTTTGGGCAAAAAAAAACGCCCCGCTTATCGGGCGTTGAAGCCAGTATACCGCACAGGCCGATCTCGCACAAGGTGCTCCGTCCGTCGCGGGCGGTGCGGATCGTTCGATGTCGGCTTCATGGGCGAACTTGAGTTTTGGAGGGGTGCGTTGTAAGGTGAGAAGGCCGCCTTCGGACGTCACCGTTCCTCCGGGAGTCGCGATCCATGCCAGGCGATGATCGATTCATAGAAATTCAAGAACGGCCTGGTCTGCGCCGGCGCGGGAGACCGTCCGGTTCGGCGAAGGGGGGCCGCCGTTGGTGGCAATTCGCGCTGATCGGGATCTTGGCCTGCGCGATCGCCGGAACGACGACCGTGGGAGGGGTGATCTGGTACTTTTCCCGCGACCTGCCGTCGCTCGATCTGCTCGAAAACTATCAGCCCAGCCTGGTGACGACCGTCTATTCGGACGATCGGCAACCGATCGGCCAGTTCTTCATCGAGCGTCGCATTTTGACGCCGCTGACCCGCATTCCCGAGCATCTGATCCAAGCCGTGATCGCCACGGAGGACGCCCGGTTTTTCGACCATCCGGGGTTGGATTACATCGGCATGTTGCGCGCGGCATGGACCAACATCCGACACGGCGGGAGGAAGGTCGAAGGGGCCAGCACCATCACGCAACAGTTGGCCCGGTCGTTGTTTCTGTCGTCGGAGCGATCGTATGAACGCAAGATCCGCGAACTGATTCTGGCCTATAAAATGGAGGCGGTGACGGGAAAAGAGCAGATTCTCGAAACCTATCTGAATCAAATCTACTTCGGCCAAGGAGCTTACGGCGTGGCGTCGGCAGCCCAGTCGTACTTCGGAAAGGATCTCTCCAAACTGACCCTTGCGGAGGCGGCGTTTTTGGCGGGGCTGCCCAAGTCACCCAGTCGGTTTTCTCCCTTCACCGCATACGAACGGGCGAAAAAACGCCAAGAGCACGTGCTGGCCCGGATGCAGGAAGCCGGATTCATCACGGCGACCGAACGGGAAGCCGCCGCCGCCGAAACGCTGGTCTTTCACCGTCCGGGCAATGAGCATTTGGCTCCCTATTTCGTCGAATACGTCCGTCAAGTGCTGATGGCGAAATATGGGGAGACCATGGTGTATAAGGGCGGTCTGCAAGTCCACACCACGTTGAACGTGGCCATGCAAAAGGCGGCGGAAGCGGCGTTCGCCTCGGGGGTTCGCGAGCTTGACAAACGTCAGGGGTGGCGAGGCCCCAAACGAACGGTGGATTTGGGCACGCTCCAGCCCGCGCAGCTTGCGTCCTACGACAAGCCGCTTCGTCCGGGCGACATCGTCGAAGGGATCGTCGTGAAAGCGGGGAAGGATCATTTCGTGGTTCAGGTGGGAGCGGAGACGGGACGGTTGGCGTTCGACGACATGGCATGGGCCAAGCGGGTGCTGAAAGGACCGGACCCCGCGGTTGATTTCGTGATGGTTTCCAATGTCAGGCAGGTTGTAAAGCCCGGCGACGTCATCGACGTGGGGGTCAAGAAGGTCGGCCGGGACGGGATTCAGTTGACGCTCGAACAGGTGCCGCTCGTTGAAGGAGGCTTGATCGCGATCGATCCCAGAAGCGGGGCGATTCGCGCCATGGTCGGCGGCGTCGATTTTTCGCGAAGCGAGTATAATCGGGCGGTCCAAGCGCATCGGCAGCCGGGTTCGGCGTTCAAGCCGCTCATCTACGCGACCGCGATGAATCAAGGATTGAGCCCCGCCACGCAAATTCTCGACGCGCCGGTCGTCTACGAACAAATGGAGGATGACAAGGTTTGGAAGCCGGAGAACTATGAGCGGAAGTTTCACGGTCTGGTGACGCTGCGCGACGCGTTGGCGCACTCGCACAACCTGGCGACGGTGCGGTTGCTCGACAAGGTGGGCGTCAAGAACGTCATCGACTTCGCGCGATCGGTCGGAATGACCAGTTCGCTGCCGACCGATCTTTCCTTGGGGCTGGGGTCATCGTCCGTCGGACTGTTGGAACTGACGGCGGTGTACGGGGTCTTTCTCAACCAAGGCGTTCGCGTGGAACCGTTCGCCATCAAGTCGGTGGTCGATAATACGGGGCAGGTCTTGGAAGCGGCCGAACCGGCGCCGCGCGAGGTCATGACGAAGGAGACGGCCTATCTGATCACCAACATGATGGAAGACGTGGTGCAAAAGGGAACGGGACAGGCCGCGCGGGTCCTGAATCGTCCGATCGCGGGGAAGACCGGGACGACGAACGACTACATCAACGCCTGGTTCATCGGAGGCGCTCCCAACCTGGTAGCCGGCGTGTACGTGGGGTTTGACGATCGCCGCTCGCTCGGCCGCGGCGAAACCGGCGCCCGCGCGGCCCTGCCGATCTGGACGGGTTTCATGAAAGAAGCCCTGAATCGCCTTCCCGTCGTGCCGTTTGAGATTCCCGACGGCGTCACGTTCGTGAAAATCGATGAATCGACCGGTTTCCTGGAGGACGATCAGGAAGGCGAGGACTCCGGCGGAGCGGTGGAGCTCTTTGTCAAGGGCAGCGAGCCGACGCAGACGTCGCGCCGCCGCGTCGATCCGACGGATTTTTACAAGTTGGATCAGATTCCGGAAGGGCAGTCGGCGGCCGATGGAAACGACCTGTGACGGTCATGATCGCGAGTCCCGGTACTCTTCGTGCCAGGCCATTTGGATGGCTTCGAGAATCTTCTCGTTGGATTTCTTGGGATCGTCTTTGAATTCCGGCAAGGCCACGACCCAGGCGTGCAGATCGGTAAAACGAACGGTCAGGGGGTCCGTGTCCGGGTGTTCTTCAACCAAGCGAATCGCGATGTCTTCGGCATCCTGCCATTTCAGGTTCAGGTTCATTCGCGCCTCATGTCACGTCTGAAAGTTTCTTTCCTTCCAAGCCTCGTTTGAGCGAATCGTCCATCAGGGCGACCGACAGCGGCTTGGCTGCCTGTTCGAGTTCGGCCATGCGGGTCCGAATAGTTCGAACGTCGTCGCCTTCTTTCGCCGAGGCCAGGGCCGATAGCGCCGCGCGGACGGCGGTCCGAACGTCATCGGGGACAAGATGGCCGCCTTCCGAGAGGGACTTCTCCGTCGCGGCGAGCAACGAGCCGGCGTCGAGCCTTGCTTCGATGAGCTTGCGGGAGGCGACGTCTTCTTTGGCGAATTTGAACGACTCCTCGATCATCCGCTCCACTTCGGTCTCCGACAGGCCGTACGAGGGTTTGACCTCGATCGACTGTTGCCGGCCGGTTCGCATGTCCTTCGCGGTAACGTGCAGAATACCGTTGGCGTCGATCAAGAATGTGACTTCGATGCGGGGCACGCCAGCCGGCAGCGGCGGGACTTTGAGCCGGAAGCGGGCGAGGCTGCGATTGTCCTTCGCCAGCTCTCGTTCGCCCTGAAGAATATGGATGTCCACGCCGGTCTGGCCGTCCACGTAGGTGGTGAACATTTCTTTGGCGTTGGCCGGGATCGTCGTATTGCGGGGGATCAGGCAGCTCATGACGCCGCCCATCGTCTCGATGCCGAGAGACAGCGGCGTGACGTCGAGCAGCAGCATGTCGGTGGTGCCCCCGCTCAGAATGTCCGCTTGAACCGCCGCTCCGAGCGCCACGACTTCGTCGGGATTGAGGTGACAGTGCGGCTGTTTGCCGAACAGTTCCTGCACCCGCCGCCTGACCAGGGGCATGCGGGTCGATCCGCCGACCAGCACCACTTCATCGATTTGCTCGGGGGCGAGACCTGCGTCTTTGAGGGCCGACCGGCAGGGAGCCAGCGTGCGCTCGATGATGTCCGCGACCAATGATTCGAGCTGGTCGCGCGTCAGCTCCCGGGTGAAGCGGCCCCGTCCGTCGGGCAGCTCGACGGTCAGCAGCGTCTTCAGTTCGTCCGACAACCGGATCTTGGCCCGTTCCGCCTCCAGGCGGAGGGCCTGCATGTGATCGGGGTAGGGGCCGAGATCGAGGCCATGAGCGGAGCGGATTTCATCGAGCAGCAGGTTCGCGATCCGGCGGTCGATGTCGTCGCCGCCCAAGTGGGTGTCGCCGTTCGTGGCCAGGACTTCGAAGATGCCTTGTTTCAACTTGAGGATGGAAATGTCGAATGTCCCGCCGCCGAAGTCGTATACCGCGATGGTTCCTTGTGTCTTTTCTTGAAGGCCGTAGGCGAGCGAAGCGGCGGTCGGCTCATTGATGATCCGCAAGACTTCCAGCCCGGCGATCAAGCCGGCGTCTTTGGTGGCTTGGCGCTGGCTGTCGTTGAAATAGGCCGGGACGGTGATCACCGCCCTGGTGATCTCTTCCTCCAGGTAAGCTTCGGCCCGCCGTTTGAGTTCTTTCAGAATCATCGCGGAAATCTGCGGGGGAGAATAGGTTTTGCCGTTCAGTTTGATGCGAATGACGCCGCCCTGCTCGGTCAGCGTGTAGGGGAAATAGGCCAGCTCGCCTTGCACGTCCGCAAGGCCTTTGCCCATGAATCGTTTGATGGAATAGACGGTTCGGTCCGGGTTTCGCAGCAGATGGTCTTTGGCTTCGTCGCCAACGAGCAGACCGTGATCCGTCATCGCGACGACGGAGGGCACCATGGTGCGCCCGTCGGCGCCGGGGATGACGCGGGGGACTCCCTTGTCCATGTACGCGACAAGCGAATTGGTCGTGCCGAGATCGATGCCGACGATACGAGCCATGGTCGTCATCCGATGGTTTCAACGAGGTCGTTGACGATGTTCTTGACGTAGGTCCGGTTCGACAGAAGCTCTCGCATGCGCCTGAGCAGGCGATCCCGTTCCATGCGGGCTTGGCCGTCGGCTTCGCCTCGGTCTTGAAGGGCATCCCATTCGACGAAGAGTCGCTGAAGCTCGTCCTCCATTTCCGCTTGACGCCGCTCCAACGCCCCGCGCTCGGCTTCGAGCCGCGCGCGGAGTTGCCGGCCCGTCTCGGAGGAATGATCGCCGGCCCGGTAGGCGTCAAGCGTGTCTTGCAGCTCGAGAATTTCTTCGAAGAGATCCGCGGGCGGCGACGTGCGAATCGTCTTGACCGAGCCGGCTTCCAGATCGAGAAGATATTCGGCTCGTTGAACGGGATCGCGAAGCGTGCGATAGGCGGTGTTGAGGGTCGCCGCGTTGTCGAGGCTGATCGCTTGCTCGGCCTCCGTCTTGTTGAGGTAAAAATCCGGGTGAAAGGCGCGGCTTCGTTCGTAGTACTTGGCCTCCAGGACGGCGGGATCGATGGTCAAGCGCCGCGGGAGGCCGAGGCAGGTGAAGTAGTCCGTCTCTTTCGAAACCGGTTGGACCTTCACGCACCGTTCGCAAAAGTATTCGCCGGCCACCTCGGACTGGCAATGCCAGCACATGCTTCTGGCCATCTGAACGTTGCGGGAACCGCCGCTAGGGGTAGGTTGATTCATCGTTTATCCAAGCCGGTCTCAGGAGAACCCGCGTTGAGCGGAAGTCGACGGGCGACTTACGTGGAAAATGATTCTCCACACCCGCAGGTCTTGTTGGCGTTCGGGTTCAGGAATTTAAAATTGCCGCCCATCAGGTCCTTCTGATAGTCGAGTTGCGTGCCTTGCAAATAGATGGCGCTTTTGGCGTCGATGATCACCTTGACGCCGTCCATCTCGATCACCTGATCGTACGGCCCGATCTTGTCGTCGAAGTTGATCGTGTAGCTGAGCCCCGAGCAGCCTCCGCCTTTGACCCCCAGGCGGAGTCCGCCGCTCTCGATGCCTTGCACGTTCATGAGTCGCTTGATTTCTTTCAACGCGGCCTCGCTCACCGTGATGACCGGTTCCGACGTTGTGACGTTCGAGGTGTCCATAGGCGCGCTCCTTTTCCCTTGCTGATTATTGAGCCGATCCTGTTCCCGTCTTGGATCCCGCTTTTTTCTGGTAATCCGCCAGCGCGGCTTTGATGGCGTCTTCCGCCAGCACGGAACAATGGATTTTCACCGGGGGGAGGTTCAACTCCTGGACGATGTCCGTGTTCTTGATTTGTTCGGCTTCTTCGATCGTCTTGCCCTTGAGCCACTCGGTGGCCAGGCTGGAACTGGCGATGGCCGAGCCGCAGCCGAACGTTTTGAACTTGGCGTCCACGATCCGATCGTTCTGGACCTTGATTTGCAGCTTCATGACGTCGCCGCATTCCGGAGCTCCGACCATGCCGGTTCCGACGCCCTCTTCGTCCTTGCCGAAAGATCCCATGTTGCGGGGATTGTTGAAGTGGTCGACGACTTTATCGCTATAGGCCATAGAATCCTCCTTCGACTGTCTTTGTCGTTCAATGTGCAGCCCACTGCACGGATTTCAGGTCGATGCCTTCCTTTGCCATCTCGTAGAGCGGGGACATTTCCCGCAGTCTGGTCACGACCTCGATCACTTTCTTAATGGCGTAGTCGATTTCCTCGTCGGTGTTGAAGCGACCAAGGCCGAAGCGGATGGAGGAGTGCGCCAGCTCCGTCCCGACGCCCAAGGCGCGCAGCACGTACGACGGCTCCAACGTCGCCGACGTGCAAGCCGAGCCCGATGAGAGCGCGATGTCTTTCATGCCCATCAGCAACGATTCGCCTTCGACGTAGGCGAAGGAAATATTGAGGTTGCCCGGCAACCGCTCGGTGGGGTGGCCGTTCAAATAGCTTTCCTCCAAGGCGTTCATGATCGCGGTTTGGAGCCGGTCGCGCATGGCGGCGATGCGCGGCGCTTCCGTCGCCATTTCCGCTCCGCACAGCTCGCAGGCCTTGCCGAAGCCCACGATCAAGGGGACCGGCAGGGTGCCGGATCTCATCCCTCGTTCGTGTCCGCCGCCGTCCATCTGAGGCACGAGCCTCACGCGCGGGTTCTTCTTTCTGACGTACAGGGCGCCGACCCCTTTGGGACCGTAAATTTTATGGGCCGAGAATGACATCAGGTCGATTCCCATGGCCTGGACGTCCACCGGAATCTTGCCGACGCCCTGCGTGGCGTCGCAATGGAACAACACGCCCTTCGCCTTTGCGATTTTCCCGATTTCGGCGACAGGGTTGATCGTACCGATCTCGTTGTTGGCCAGCATGACCGAAATCAAAATAGTCTTGTCCGTGATCGCGTTCCGCACGTCGTCGGGGTTGACCATCCCGTGCTTGTCGACCGGCAGGTAGGTGACTGTCGCCAAGCCCTTGGCCTCCAGCGATTTGGCCGTATCCAACACGGCCCGATGTTCCGTGGACGACGTGATGATATGGGTCCCCTTCTCGCGATACATTTCCAGCACGCCCTTGAGCGCCAGGTTGTCCGATTCGGTGGCGCCGCTGGTGAAGACGATTTCCTTGGCGTCGGCGTTGATCAGTTTGGCGAGTTGTTTGCGGGCCTGCTCCACCGCTTCTTCCGCTTCCCACCCGAATGCGTGATTGCGGCTCGCGGCGTTGCCAAATTTCTCGACAAAATAGGGAAGCATGGCCTCCAGAACCCTGGGGTCCATCGGCGTGGTCGAATGGTTATCAAGAAAGATCGGAAGCTTCATCGGTTGACTCCTTCCGCTGACGGCGACTGAATCGTGATGAGCGGCGTTCCGCTCAGCATGTCTTGCAAGGTCATATTGTTGAGTAATTGATAAATACTGTCTTGGATCTTGAGCAACGGTGTGCGGATGTTGCAATGTTCCCGCTGCATGCACAACTCGCCGGTTTTCTCATGGGAACAGTCGGTCAGGCCCAACGGGCCCTCGATGCTTTCGAGAATCTGCGCGATCGTGATATGCCGCGCGCTCCTGGCCAGCAGATACCCTCCCTTGGGACCGTTATGGCTTTCGATCATGCCGTTTTTGGAGAGGGTTTGGAGCACCTTGGCCAACAGCTCCAGAGGGATGTTGTATTCTTCGGCGATCTCCTTGGTGTTGACGACGCGACCCGGCGTCACATCGCCGAACTGAACGGAGGCAATGTGCTGAAGGGCCATCAGCGCATAGTCAGCTTTTTTGGAAAGTTTCAACATCTCTCTATTGCCGATCAATTGAATCGGAGACTATAATGATCTCCGATCGTATAGGTCGCACTTAAGTTAGCATGGAGGGATAAACCCTGTCAACACGGTGTTGAACGTATTATTTCGGCCATCTTATTAACCGAGAGGAAGGATCAATCAATGGGCGGGACAAATCCCTACATAGAGAAAGCCGACTATAAATTGCCGACAACGAGTTACACCGTCACGTTTGTTCATCCGGGAGGGACCGTCACAAAGGTGACGGTGGACCCGACGAAAATCCCCTATGGCTCGACGGGGCTTCCCGGAAGCATTCTCGACATTGCGATGGGAAACGGCGTGGATTTAGAACACGTGTGCGGGGGGGTCTGCGCCTGCTCGACATGCCATGTGATCGTCAAACAGGGGTTGGCGAGTTGCAACGAAGGGACGGATGACGAGTTCGATCAGCTTGAGGAAGCGCCAATGACCACGCTGCAATCCCGATTGGGATGCCAATGCGTTCCCGACGGCACGCAAGACGTCATCGTGGAGATTCCGGCCGTCAATAAGAATCTTGTTCGCGAGGGCCATTGAACAATCAGCGGTCGATTGGCCTGGATCGCAATCAAGACTCTAGCCGTAGCTTTCCATCTTGATCTCCTTCCGCTGATATCCCGCTTCGATCAAGTGTTGTCGGAGAGGATGTACGAACGCTTTTGTTCCGCAGAGCAGAGGGACGGCTTTAGATTTGTCGGGGAGCACAGAAGACAACGTGTCGGTGACCAATGCCACGGCGGCTTCTTCAGTGGGAGCCACCAGCGGCAAATACTGAAAAGATGGCCGGGTCACGGCAAGAGAGAGCAACTCGGCGTGATACAACAGTTCGTCTTCCGTCGGCCCCACCGCGACAAGGAAAATCGGTGTGGGATCGCGAGCCGCCTCCAGAGCCTTTACCATGCAATGGATCGGAACGAGGCCCGTGTAGCGGGTGATGCAGAGCAAGGGGCGATCCAGCGGTTGCGGCAGGACGAATTTTCCATGAGGTCCTGAGAGGGTGACCCTGTCGCCGGCTCGAAGATGGTAGAGATAGTCGGACCCCAATCCTTGCGGCACGCGGTCGAACACCAGCGTCAATTCGCCGGACGGCGACGCCGGTTCAGCCATGGAATAGGCCCGATTGAGGGGGGGATGGGGGCCGACCGGCAATTTGAGGGACACCCATTGGCCGGGCAGAAAATCAAGTTCGTGCTGTTGTGGGAGCAGAACGAGCTGACGGACGTTGGAGGTCAGGTCGGTGACGGACAGGACGACGGCCGGTTGGATGGGTTCAGTCATGATGCCTCTGGGGGAGTCTTCTTATCAGAGGGATGGACGGGAAGAAAAGTGCGGGAGCGCGACCATCCTATACAGGCCGTTTCGCTCCATGCTATAGACGCTGTCACGTGTCGAGACGACAGTCGGTGAGCCGAGGAGTCAAGAGATGACCAAGGTCCGTGTTCGATTCGCTCCCAGTCCGACGGGTTTTCTCCATATCGGCGGAGTCCGGACGGCGCTGTTCAATTGGCTGTTTGCCCGCCAGCAGGGGGGGACGTTCATTTTGCGTATTGAAGATACGGACCAAAGCCGCTCGACCGAAGAGTCGATCCAGGCAATCCTGGAAGGCATGCGATGGGTCGGACTCGATTGGGACGAGGGACCGTTTCGGCAAACGGAACGGATGGACCTCTATCGGCAATATGCCTTCCAGCTCCTGGAAAAAGAGCAAGCCTACTGGTGCGTGTGCAAGCCGGAAGAACTGGAGGCCCGACGCAAGGAAGCAGAGGCCAAGGGCCTGTCCCCTCGTTATGACGGCCGCTGTCGCGAGCGGGGCATCGCACAGCCTACCTCGGAGGCGGCGTTGCGGTTCAAGGCGCCGCAGTCCGGGCAAACCGTGGTGGAGGATCTCATCAAGGGCACGGTCGTGTTTGACAATGCGGTGCTGGACGACCTCATCATTCTGCGGTCCAACGGCTACCCGACCTATAATTTTTCCGTGGTCGTCGATGACGCCCTGATGGGGATTACTCACGTCGTGCGCGGCGACGACCATCTGACCAACACGCCGCGCCAAGTCCCGATCTTCCAGGCGCTCGGGTTCCCCGTGCCTCGCTTCGGCCATTTACCCATGATTCTCGGTTCGGATAAGACGAGGCTGTCGAAACGGCACGGCGCGACATCCATCATGGCCTATAAAGACATGGGATACCTGCCGGAGGCCATGATCAACTATCTGGCCCGCCTCGGATGGTCCCATGGCGATCAAGAACTCTTTACACGAGAAGAGCTGATCCAAAAGTTCTCATGGGACCACGTGCAAAAATCGGCGGCGGTCTTTAACCCGGACAAGTTGCTCTGGATGAACGCCGAATACATCAAAACCAGTCCGCCTGAGCGAGTGGCCACCCTGTTGGTTCCTTTTTTGGAGCAGGCCGGTCTGGGAGAGCAGGTCAAGCAGGCCTCGGCTGACTGGCTGGCTCAATTGGTTGTGTTGGTCCGCGAGCGAACCAAGACGCTCGTCGAGATGGTCGAGTGGGTCAAACCCTATTTCGGACAGTCGGTCGCGCACGACGAGGAGGCGGCGAACAAATTTCTCACGCCGGCTATTGCCCCGGTTCTGGGCCGATTGATCGAGCGATTCTCCGCCTTGCCAACGTTCTCCAAAATCGAGTGGGAACAGTGTTTCAAGCAACTTGTCCAAGAGGAAGGGATCAAAATGGGGCAACTGGCCCAACCGGTCCGCGTCGCCCTCACCGGCCGATCCGCCAGTCCGGGCTTGTTCGAGGTGATGGAGGTGTTGGGCAAAGAACGGGTCCTGTGGCGGCTTCAGCAGGGGGTGGAACGAGCGAAACGGGGCCAGGCTTGACGGATCACGGTCTCGTATATTACGGTGAGCGTCGGTTGGGGGATCGTCTAGCGGTAGGACGTCAGACTCTGGATCTGACTACCTAGGTTCGATTCCTAGTCCCCCAGCCAATCACCGAAGAAAGCGTTCGGCTTCGCCATCCATGACTGCATCAACGACGCTGGGGGATCGTCTAGCGGTAGGACGCCAGCCTTTGGAGCTGGCTACCTAGGTTCGATTCCTAGTCCCCCAGCCACTTCTTCCCCGTCGTTCTTTCTTTTATCACCCTCCAGGTCGGAGCTTCCCGACGACAAGGCTCACGACAGCGACGCGATATCGATGACGAATCGGAACCGCACGTCACCCTTCAGGACCCGCTCATAGGCCTCATTGACCTGCTGGATCGGGATCACTTCCACGTCGGCTTCGACAGCCTGACTCGCGCAGAAATCGAGCATCTCTTGAGTCTCACGAATTCCGCCGATGACGGATCCGGCCAGTCGTCGCCGGTTGAGAATCAGGGCAAACGGGTGAAGCGGCATGGGTTTCTCCGGTACCCCGACCAAGATCATGGTGCCGTCGGTTTTGAGGAGGTTGAGATAGGCGTTGTAGTCGTGCGGCGCGGAAACCGTATCAAGGATAAAATCAAAGCGTCGCTGCAGTTTGGCGAAGGTCCGCGGATCGGACGTCACGGCAAAGTCGGACGCGCCCAACCGTTCCGCCTCCTTGCGCTTTCCCTCTGACGTACTGAGCACGACAGTGTCGATGCCGAGCGAGTTGGCGAGTTTGACCGCCATGTGGCCCAACCCGCCCAGTCCCACCACGGCGAGCTTGTGATACTTGCCGATACCCCAATGTCGCAGCGGAGAGTACGTCGTAATGCCCGCGCAGAGCAACGGCGCGGCGCCAGCGGCGGATAGGGAAGCAGGCACTCGCAGGACATACTGTTCGTCCACCACGATCTGGGTTGAATAGCCTCCCTGGGTGATCTGCCCGTCTCGGTCGCGGCCGCTGTAGGTCAGCACCATGCCCGTTTCACAGTACTGTTCCAAGCCTTCCCGGCAAGCGGCGCAGGTTCGGCAGGAGTCCACAAAACAGCCGACTCCCACCCGATTGCCGACTTTGAATTTGGTAACGGCTGGTCCCACGCGAGTGACCGTGCCGATGATTTCGTGGCCCGGCACCATGGGAAACAGCGATCCGCCCCATTCGTTGCGGGCTTGATGGATGTCGGAATGGCAGATCCCACAGTGACTGATGGCAATCAACACATCATGATCGCCGACGGCACGGCGCTCAAACGAGAAGGGCTGCAACGGGGCCTTGGCGGTCAGGGCCGCATAGCCTTTGGTGGGGAGCATGGACGACCTCCTTTCGGGCGACAAAAACAAAAACGGCAGGACCATAGCAAGTTTTTCACAGCTTGCCAACTGGATGGTGAAGCGAAAAAAGAGATAAAAAGATGCCTAGCCGGTTGATTCTGATTCGCGAGGCTCGGATTCAACGGCGGATTCGATGGAGAGTGGAGCACCGGCAATCCGATACCCTTCAGCCGCCCAGCGTCCCAGATCCGTCAGCTTGCACCGTTCGGAGCAAAAGGGCCGCCACGGGTTGTGATCCCAGGTGGTTGGTTTGCGACAGAGAGGACAGACCATGGACGTATGATATCAAGATGGGGCGGGTGACGGACAGGCTGTGTCTCGGCAAGCCGGGGTGGCCCGGGCTTACCGCCGCTGTTGAGCCTTTTCGATCTTGCCCCAGGTGTCCTTGAGCGAGACGGTCCGATTAAAAACCGGTCGATCCGCCGATGAGTCGGGGTCTACGCAGAAGTACCCTTGCCGCTCGAACTGAAATCGGGCTCCAACCGGAGCCTGCCGAAGGCTCGGCTCGACCAGGCAGCCGGTCAATCGCTCGAGGGAATGGGGATTCAGATACGTGGTCCACTCCTCGTTGTCGGGGATCTCGTTGAGGTCACGGGTGAGCAATTGGTTGTAGAGGCGAACCTCCGCCGGGCCGGCGTGGGCCGCCGACACCCAATGGATCGTCGCTTTCACTTTCCGCTGGTCTCGCGATGATCCCCCTTTGGTGTCCGGTTCATAGACACAGTGCACTTCGGTCACCTCGCCGGTGCGGGGGTCCTTCGTGGCGCCCACGCACTTGACGATATAGGCATAGCGTAGCCGCACTTCCCGCCCCGGCGCGAGGCGGAAGAACTGTTTGGGTGGATCTTCCCGAAAGTCGTCCTGCTCAATGTAGAGCTCTCTGGAAAAGGGAACCTTTCTGGTTCCCGCCGAGGGGTCTTCCGGATTGTTGATGGCGTCCAGTTCCTCCACAAGCTGTTCCGGATAGTTGTCGATGATCAGTTTGAGCGGCTTGAGCACCGCCATGACACGCGGCGAACGCCGATTCAAGTCTTCGCGGATGAAGTGTTCGAAGAGCTGCATCTCGACGACGGCGTCCCGCTTGGCCACCCCGATATGCTCGCAAAAGGCGCGGATGGCCTCCGGAGTGACGCCTCGGCGGCGAAGACTTTTAAGCGTCGGCAGTCGAGGATCATCCCACCCGGCGACCAGACGTTTGTCCACCAGCTCGAGCAGGCGGCGCTTGCTCATGACGGTGCCGCTCAGATTCAAGCGGGCAAACTCGATCTGCCGGGGCCGATGGGGCGCTTCGGCTTCGGCCACGACCCAATCGTACAAGGGGCGGTGGTCTTCGAATTCCAGGGTGCAGATCGAATGGGTGATGCCCTCGATGGCGTCGGAGAGCGGGTGGGCGAAATCATATGATGGATAGATGCACCACGCCGTGCCTGTTCGGTAATGGGCGACATGCCGGATGCGATACAACACCGGGTCGCGGAGGTTGATGTTGGGCGAGGCCATGTCGATCTTGGCGCGCAAGACATGAGCGCCGTCGGGAAACTCACCGGCTCTCATGCGGGCGAACAGGGAGAGATTCTCCTCAACCGAACGGTTCCGATACGGACTCTCCCGTCCCGGCTGGGTCAACGTGCCTCGAAAGGCGCGAATCTCGTCGGCCGAGAGGCTGTCCACATAGGCCTTGCCTTTTTTAATGAGCGTGACGGCGAACTCATAGAGTCGTTCGAAATAGTCCGAGGCATAATAGAGATGCCCGTTCCAGTCAAACCCCAGCCAGCGGATGTCCTCTTGGATCGCCTCGACATATTCCGGGTCTTCCGTGGTCGGGTTCGTGTCATCAAGCCGCAGGTGGCACCGGCCGCTCGGGTTTTCCAGGGCGATGCCGAAATTCAAGCAGATCGACTTGGCATGGCCGATGTGAAGGTAGCCGTTCGGCTCGGGAGGAAACCTGGTCACGACCCTGCCGCCGTGTTTACCAGCGGCGCGATCCGCTGCAATGATGTCGCGAATGAAGTCCGAGGGAGCTGTCGAGTCCGGCGTTGTCATGCAAGTCCTTTCATCATCGGCTGAATCGATACGGCTCATGGTCCGCGCATTTCTATCACAGAAGCAAGTGCCAAGGAATGGCTGAGTCGGTGGTCTTAGGGAGCCGGCTCCTGCGTGGGCGGTTCCGTGGTCGGGGGTGGCATCGCCTGCACCACGTTAAAGTCTTTCTGCGCGATCAAGTGGCCATCCATCTTCAGTCGAAACTCATAGCGGCCGGGCGAGGGAACGATCAATGACGGGATGTTGATGCCGAAGTCAGAGATTTGCAGCCGGTCGGCGATGGCAATGTTGGGGAGCACGGCGCGACACACGAGCTGTTCGTTGTTGAGATAGACGAGATCGATTTCAAACCGATGGGTTCCCTCGACGTCCGTCAGGCAAAAGTAGAGGCCCATGTGCTGGTGCTGGAAGGGAAAGACAGCGGCTTGGAGGTGCGTGAAGATGCCGATCACGCTCTTTTTTCTGGTCAAACTGTCTTCGATGACGTGGTCGCAGACGAGGAAGGCCTGCACCGTGGGTTTGAGAAAATCCGTCATGAGAAGATCGGTGTCATGCTGCGCGCGACGTCCCCCATCGTACAGGGCTCATCGTGAGGGCGGATGAAGCCGTTTATTCTGAACGGCAACGAGACTCCGCGAAAGATCGATGCATGATCATCATCGAGGATCATGGCGCGGGAGAGAGCGGCCGCGAACGTTCTGAGCCGAGGACGACCATGCCGCCTCGGGCTTCGATGATTTCACCGAACAACGTCGCCTGTGATCCGAGACGGCAATAGTGGGGGGTAATCTCCACCGGCGTGCCGCGATGCGAATGGAACCGGCCGGAAGAGATGCACACTCGATGCTCCGAAGTGATGTGAACGTCGAGCACGGAAAGCCCGGACTGATTGTCGAAGAGTCGAACCCAAGGGGGATCAGCGCCGATGTCATCCATCCTGCGGTGGACCTCGACACTGAATTGGGCGGATCGGTTCACCGCGAACACATTTCGTCGCAGGTGCGCGACGTGGATGCCGCGTTCATCGTACAGATCCATCGTCACGAGCAACAGCCCCTCGTCGGGCCGCCATTCCAAGACGAGTTGTTCCTTCTCCTCAATCTTCACCACGCCGTTGGTGTCGCGGAACACGTTGGAGCCGATGAGCAGCTCGAATCGCTGTTGGCGCAGGCCCTTCCCTTCGAGACTCGTTCGAGTCGTGGACTCGTCTTGGAAAGACCGTAGGAACTGTTCTCTCATGGTTCGTGGTGAGTCCATGACCGTTTGTCGACGAAGCAGAGAAGCAGGCTAGGCCGATGGGGTGTTCCTGTCAAGAGGGTGAAGAGGAGCCACGGGAACGCATGAAGAACGATGGTCGCTCCCATTGCAAAGCCCGAAGGCCCTATGCTACCGTCCTTGGCAATCTTGTCTTCTTCCCGGTACTTAACGCCTTCAGCACGGTTCCCCGTGTTGAGCGGCGTATTGCGAAGGATGGTCCCATCGTCTAGCCTGGCCTAGGACGGAGCCCTCTCAAGGCTTAAACACGGGTTCGAATCCCGTTGGGACCACCACTCCGATCTTGCTGGGCGGCCGCTCTTGTGTGTTGCATCGTAACTGATGTGGCGGGAGAGAGTCCTCACCCCAGGTGTTGGTTCATCTCAGAGGATGCCGGAAAGTAGCACGGACGTCTCGGGTATCGCCGGGTATCCTTCCAATCATCCTGAGCTTGCTGAGCCGGAGCCTCATGGTCGTCGTATCAAGTCTGCTGGCGCGGAGAAAATCTTCAACCCACCGCTTTCCCGTCGAGGATAAGCCTGCATGCGCTAAGCCGCGGGCTCGTTGTGGAAGAATCAAAGGAGACACCTGGGACGCACCTCTGCCCCCGCACGTTCTTGGCGCAAGTAGACCGGATACTGTTACTCCGCTGGAAGATCTCGGAGCAAAATGAACGTAGGATGTCCCCTATTCGCCGTAGGGGACTAGGATAAACACCGGGTGATGATCTACCTCGACCACAACGCGACGACGCCGATATCGCCGGAGGTGCTGGAGGCAATGATGCCTTACTTTACTTCCGAGTGGGGCAATCCATCGAGTGCGTACAAGTTCGGAAGTAAGTTGAAGACGGTGATCGAAACCGCACGGGCGCAGGTGGCTGAGTTGATCGGGGCGCAGCCGCGCGACGTCATCTTTGCTTCCTGCGCGACTGAGAGCAACAACGCGGCGATCCATGCAGCGTTACAGGCCAACCCGCAGAAACGGCATGTTGTCACCTCGTCGGTAGAACATTCGTCGGTACTCAACTATTGCATGGCGCTGGAGAAGCAAGGCTACCGTGTCACGTACCTGCCCGTGGACCGAGACGGGCTGCTGAAGTTGGCCGATTTGGAGAACGCCGTTACGGACGAGACGGCGGTCGTGTCTCTGATGTGGGCGAACAATGAGACTGGTGTGCTGTTTCCGGTGAAGCAGATTGCAGAGATCTGTCGGTCTCAAGGCGTGCTGTACCACTGTGACGCGGTGCAGGCGGCCGGCAAGGTCGAGATTGATGTCCGGAAGGTGCCGATCGATTATCTGTCGCTGACCGGTCACAAGTTTCATGCGCCCAAAGGTATCGGCGCACTGTACGTCCGGCGCAAAGCTCCCTTGTCGCCATTCATCCACGGCGGGCATCAGGAGCGCGGTCTGAGGGGAGGCACAGAGAACGTAGCGTCGATTGTTGGGATGGGCAGGGCAGCCGAGTTAGCTGCGAAGGGCCTATCCGATTATGAAAAGGAAGTACGGCCGTTACGAGATGCTCTGGAGGACGGTATTCTCAAAGCGGTTCCGAATACGGAGCTGAACGGCCACAAGACCCTGCGGCTGGCCAACACCACCAACATCACGTTCCATGGGATCGAATCAGAGGCCCTGCTTCTGTTGCTCGATAAAGAAGGTCTCTGCGCGTCATCGGGCTCGGCGTGCTTGGCCGATTCTGATGAGCCATCACATGTGATTAAGGCCATGAAGCCGGACAGTGCTGCATCGCGGCAGATGATACGGTTTTCACTGGATACGAGTGTCACAGAAGCTGATATCACGGCTGCGGTGCAGATCGTCCAACGGGCCGTCAGCGCGCTACGCGATTGACGACCACATGAAACTGCCGGCGGGCGCGGTCATCGCTGAAGACAAGCTGACGCACTATTTGCTGGTCCGGCACGCACACGGCGACAAATCAGCTTTTCTAGCCCAAGCTGGTTATGCATTGGAAAACGCAGGCCAACTGCCGCGGGACTTGCGTAGTCAGATCCTTCCTTTAGATGCACAAAGACTGGAATCCAACGAGTTCGGCCAGTACTATCCAAATACGAGGGACACTCGTCGGCCCAAACGGCGTGGTCCTGCCCGTTCGCACCATCTGGATCACCGAACGCTTGTCGGGCGTCACGAAGTTCGTTACACTGATCCCGGACATACGGAAAACATCCCGATGAAGTTTGAGCTTTACACTGACGTGGCGTTGACGCGGGATCTGCCGGAGCATCGACTCCGTCGCGGAGACATTGTGAAACTCGTGGACCATCACATGGCTCCTGATGGGACGGAAGGATACTCCATTGAAGTCTTCAACGCCCTCGGCGAAACGATCGCCGTCACGGCTGTGCCCGCCAGCGCCCTCGAGGCCCTCCGCGGCGACGAAGTCCTCTGTGCCCGTCCGCTATAGTGTAAAGAGGGCATCTCCCCCACTTAGACCGTGACTTCCCCCTTATTTTGAGAACAGGCGGGCGAGGCGAATGAAAGGCCGGCTCTCGTCGTTGATCTCCCGGAAGACCGATCTCACTTCCAACCACAGATTCGTTCGTAGGCAGGCCGGTCAGCCTCATTGATCTCCGTCAAGGTCTTCAATCCTAGTTTCAACTCAAGGGTGTTTCGTATCCGCTGTCGACCTGTGCCTGAAGCTTGGAAGAAATCGTCTGCGAAGTTTATCGATCCACACGGGGCGAGCTTTCGTGCGAAGAACTGCTCGCTAACGTCTTTGGCAGCAATTGCATCAGGACAAATCAGTCTGAGGATGTCAAAGAGGGCCTGTACCCCTACTGTTTTGCGGATGTAAGAACGATTATCCGTTTTCCACAGAATCTCGTTGACGGCCCTGAAGTAATTCTTCGTGAGCGTAAAAATCAGCAGGTCGTTGCTCTCCAAGTAGCATTGGCGAAGGGGCGTCCTGTCCTGTGCGGCTTCCATAGCGAGCAACTTGCGCTCCCGTCCCTTGCCGGCTTCCTTCCGATGCATCAAATCCCGGTCACGTTTGGGATTGCTAGAAAATAAGCGCAGCAAACCCTCGACCACTGTGGCAGTAGAAACAGCCCAACTCTTCTTTTGCGCTTTGGCTGCGATTTCGACAGCGGCATCAGATTGCGCCGCAACAATGATGTGATCTTTAATCGGTGACGTTGGGTCGGTATTCAGCTTTCGGCAAAGAAACACAGCCGTTTTTTCGGGAGACCATGCTTCTGGAGGTTCTTCCTCCAAGTTGAACCCATAAAGCTCATAGGTTTGACTTTTGTCTACCGGTTTCTGGTTGTAGTTGATCGTGGCGAACAAGTAGGCCTGAAACGGGTTTGGGAGGTCAAGGTAGATTGCGGTGAGGAGAGGCATCGCCCGGCGCTCATCTAGAGACACCTCCTTGAAGCCGTAGAGCCGATGCTGGCCATCCACGATCGCGGCAAGCTGAGCTGCCGACGGTATAATCAGTGTCCCGACCGCTTCGTTTTCTTGATTGAACTCCACTGACCAACGGATGGCCTCATCCTCCACAAGTTCTCCGCTCTCATTGTAGTTTGCAGCCAGGATGATGCTATTCGGGAATGCGGCCTCGACAGTGTCGATGAATCTCCCGATAGTCCTGAGACGTTCCTTGACGAGTTTACGTTGATGTCCCTTGAGTTCATAATCGCCGGATTCTGAGAAGCCCAGAATCCTGAGAGGGTCGCTGTAGGTGACCTGAAGCAGCAACTCAGCCGGCAGCACCGCCGCAAAATACTCCCCAAGCGGTTGGACTACTTTGAGGACCGGTGTGCGAACGGGAAAATCTATGGGCATTGGTTCAGACAGTGAAACCGCTTAGATCGCCAGCCGGTTGCGTCTGTGCATCGCCACCGGTTGTGGCATCTGGCTTGATCGGCGTATCCAGTAAGTTGGCATTGTTGGCGTTCCCGACCCACCAAAGAAAAAGCGCCAGAACGTATCCGAGCACAGATGGAACCGCTGCCGCTGCCGCGTTCCCTCGGAATGTCCCCAAGATGGCTGCAAGGATGGCACAGAGAACGACAGCCAAACAACACAGCAGGAAGAACATCATCAGAAATTTCCGTTGGCTTAGAGAGAGAATGAGATCCACTGCTGCAGTTGCGGCGATGGCAAGAAAATATGTGTAACACGCGCTGATCAGGCGCCCCCATTCAATCTCCGGCTTTTGTTCAAGCATCACGGAGCTTATCAGCGCTTCTAGAAAGCCGAGCCCGCCGAGGATGATGATGATTCCAACGAAATACATCACAAAAGTGGGGTGTCTGAGAGGTTTTCGAGCACGTTCCTTGATCTCTTGCCAAAACTCTTGCCAGTGGTTCGGTTGATCCGATACATTGCCCGAGGCGGTATTCATAGATGAGTCACCCTCCTCCGTCTCTCCAAAATTGTCGTGCCACACCAGTTTGTAGCTTGCCTTGCAAGCGCAAGGCGGCTTCTGCTTTCTTGAGCTTTTGATGGATTACGCCGCCAAGGATTGCGCGTTGCTGTGCCTCGCTCAACGTATGCGGGGAGAAGTGAATACCGCACTCGGCCAACTCGGCAAAGTTGGTTTCGTTGGTACCGGAGGTCAGGAACTTGTCTGCATCCTGCGAGGCCAGCCAGACGGGGAAGCCCCAGGATCGACCTTGCCGCGCAAGCTGACTGAGCAAGCCGGCTTTGTGCTCCTTGGGCAGCAGCAGGTGGGCTTCGTCTACGAACAGCACCATCTTGAGCGGCTGGATATCATTCTTGACAGCCAGTTGCCGACTAAGTCTCTTGATGAGAAAGTTCAGGATGAGTGCGACAGCCAGCGCCTTGGTATCGCTATCCGTCCCAAATTCCTTGAAGTCCACGACGATTGACCCGTTCAGCCATTCCTCGGGGGTGATGGACGTGTGCGCGCTGGCGAAGAGATTGAAGTCTACAATCTTCTTCACGATGGCCAAGTCCACTCCGGTTGCGCCGCTCTGCTCCAATCCGTCCACCAGGGACACAAAATCCGGCGATGGAAGACGCTGGTACACGTCGGAGATGTTCTGTGCCTGCTTCGCGCCAAGCTGAGGGGCAAACGCACGGATCAGGCCGGCAATCTCGTATGCAATCTGGGCATTGACAGTCGGATTGGGATCGTGCAGCAGTGGATTAATCGGCAAGTCCTGCCGGATGAGACGCACATAGCGTGCCCCGGTCTGTTCCAAAAATCGAGTGCGGTTCTTTCGCTGTTGAGCGTTGTTGGGATCGTCTTCTAGTTCGCCCTTCATGTCGAAGAAGACGAAACGGACACCATGGTTGGCAAGTTGGGCCAGGAGGTCGAGCGCAAGCTGGCTCTTGCCAGTTCCTGGCTGGCCGGAAATCACAAGCAGACCGTTGGAAGTGCCGGGACCGTTCAAAGACCATTCTGGAGCGGTAGCGTCTGCGAGCACCTTGAGTTTCACTTCTGTTTCAACCACGGGCATGATTCGCATTGCGGCTCTCAACCCCGTACCAAAATCGAGGTCTCCCGCGAGCTTCACGAGCTTCAACAGAGCCGAGATAAACTTGGCTTGGTCATGGCCGGCCTCCTCCCACAGTTGTTTGAGCCGCTGGCAGCCGTACTCGAAATGCTGGCGGAAGGCCTGCCGATAGCCGCTCTCGTCAAGTGCCCGACCCGCACGATAGTTCAGCGCAGCGCGAACAACATCGCGTAATTCGTCCCCAACGACTTGTTCGTCGTTGAGTGTCACACCCTTGGCATCTTTGGGTTTAAATTCAGGAGGAACACCTTCGCCTATCGCCAGGAACAACGCCGCTCGTCCCAGCACTGCCTGATTGCGCGCGCCGACGCGAGCGTGAACGGTCTCGATGAACTCGTGGGCTTCGGTGCTGGTGTCGAACTTCATAGGGCCTCCTCAGCTCACAATTCATGCCCGAAGTAGTCGCTTGTGACCCGCACTTCATAGCTCGTGCTGTCAGGCTTGCCATGCGGGTGCAATGTATACACGCGCGCGAGACGGTTGCGAATAATGCGGCCAAACAGTGGGCCTTCGGGGTCAACCTCAGAATCGGTGGCAAGAATGATGGACTGATGGCCGCTGAGATAAAGCTTGTCGAGCACATTAGCCCGGACATCCTTGTCGAGCCTCGCTAACGGGGTATCCACCACCAGCGGGGGTACGACTTTCGCCAGCTGGCGCAACGCCTCATAAAATGCGAGCATGCGAACCTGTCGTTGTCCGGCGGACGTGTTTGTATCCTCCCAGGTCACCTTCTCACCATTTTTGCGGATGAGCCAACATTGCCAATTGTTGTCAAACTCCATGCCGAGGAACTCACGTTGGCGTTCGGTGATTTCAACCCATAACTCGCCGACGTGTTCCGAGAGCCGCTTCCGCAATTGAATCGCCGCTCGGCTCCGGATCTCGCTGGCTGCCTCGCGGTAACGAGCCGCCAATGCTGCTAAGCTCTCGCCGCGCCGCGCCTTTTTGACGATCTCACTTTGGATGGACTCTTGGCGCTTGAGTTCGCCAAGCTCGGTCTCCAAGCGGTGAATCTCAGAGGCAACCTCCTCACGGCGCTTGGTGATTTGGTCACGCTTTGCAATGAGCTCCCCGCGCTTCTGATGCAGCTCCGTGCCTCTTTTGAAGGCGGCGGTGTTCTGCTGCATGTGCTTCAGCTTCTGGTCCAGTTCCCGCAGTTCAGCATCCATCCGCTCGATGCTCACACACATTTGGGCCAAATCGTGGGTCGAATCGGTAGAAGTCGCGAGACGCTGTCTCACCTGGGCACTGATGTCGTTCCGGTCGGTCACGAAAATGCGCTCGGGGATCCCCTCTGGTGGCGGGTGGAATAGTCGGTGCAAGGCGTCCTCAAGTCGCTTTATGTAGAACGCCAGGGCCTCCGGCTGAAGCGCATAGTCGGGAGGAACGTTCACGAACACATCGTTCTTGACCTGCGGGATTTTTGGTTCAACCGTTGACTTTGCGCTTTCCCACTCACGTCGCCGCTCTTCCGATCTGAGATAATCGTGGAGTTCTAGGCGGAGTGCACCAAGTAAGGAGACCGGGAGTGCTGATTCCCACGCATCAGTCAGCTTTAACTCCAAAGCGGCTTTTGCCTTGGTCAGTTCGTCGCGCTGCTCCTGTGCCTTTTGGAGCTCTTCTGGGTCAACAGCGCCCAGCGTTTTAAGATCATCCTCGACCTCTAGCAAATCAGCTTCGACCTCTCGTAATTCACGCTCCAGGTGGTCCTGTTCATTGCGACGCGCCTTCAGGACACCCTCAGCAGTGATGACCTTGCCGTTCAACTCGGCGAGTCTCGTCTCCGGGTCCGAGCCACCGGTGGAATTGAACACGCGCGGAATCTTGGAATTGATCAATTGACGCAGGTCGTTTTCCAGTTCGGTGTATGTCCAAAGACCAAGGATGCGACTCACGCCTTCCACAATATCCTGTTGCCCCAAGTTGATGCCCTGACTGCGTTCTGCGTCGAAGAAGAAGAAGCGGGCTAGGTGCCTGGGAAGGAAAGCATCGCGCAGTTTCTGAATGACCTGCTCGTCTTCGATTTGGCCAGCTGTTCCCGAGCGCCTGGCGTAAGAGCGCCAGACTGGGGGCGAACTGGGGCGGTGTCGAATCTCACGTGCCAACTCAACCTTGCGACTGCCACCGCTCTTCTCGTCATGCAACAAAATCACTGCCTTAAGTCGAACGGTGTCTTGTCCTTCAGCTAATGCGCGGCGATTGAGTGACCTGTCGAAGAGGAAGCGGGTTGCCTCAGAGCCAGTCTCGACATGCTTCAAATCGCCGACGCCGCTCTCACCGACAACCGCGAGATATAGAGCACGTAGCAAGTGTGTCTTGCCCGCACCGTTCCTGCCGCCAATCAGAATGCCACAGCGTCCATCGAGATTGCTAAAAGTGAACGTGTGCTCGCCATAGAACGGGCCGAAGTTTTCCAGCGTCAAAGAGTCGATGTAAACTTCGGGCATGGTCAGTCCTTCGTTCCTGTAGCCTGCGCCTCTAAGTCATCTTTGAGAATGTTGAGCAAGTCATCGGGCAGGCCGTGGGCGCGGTGGCTCTCGCTATATTCCTCCACTTTGGCCAGCATGCGGCGCAGGGTGTCAGCGCGGATGCCGAACTTCTGGGCGATTTTCTCCTCCAATTCGCGTATGCGGTTCAATTCGTTGAGGTCGGCGTTCATGACGACACCTCGCTGTTTGTTGACGATCCGAGCGACGCCCCAGCCGTCGTCCGGGTCCCGTGCGACTTTCCACAACTGTTGGATCAACAGCAGCTCTTCTGGAGTCATCAGCGTCAGGCCGGTTTCCTCCTGCAGTGTGAGCAGGCGTTTCAGGAGTTCGCGACGGGCTTCGATAGTGAGAGGACCGGGGCCTTCGTTGCCGTTCATGCGGCGGTTGTCGCGCCACCCGTTAGCGGGATCGCGGAATTCGAGAAGCGTTTCCCGGAAGGCGAGCAGGTGTTCCATGCGTTCGTCACCGGCAGCAAGCAAACCCTCGCCGGCTTTGTCATGTTCAACGACCGTGCAAGTCCAGCAGCCGAAACGGGAATTGCCGCAACTGGGCGTGCTGGTGTCAATCTGGATGGGGCATTCACCGTTGGAGGCGTTGGCATAGAGCTTGTACAGTGCGCGGTTGTCACCGCCCCAAGGGTTAGGCTTTTGCAACAGGTACGCCCAGACTTCCTCGGTGGAGAGGAACTCGATGGGGTTGGACACCCAGACACGGGGCAGGTCAGGATGACGACGGAGACCGTTTCGAGTCTCAATGTCTGCCATGGTCTGGGCTCGCGTTGAGCTTTCGGCACGCCTGGCGCCTAAATGCAGGATCGCTTCACCCCAATGACCGATGCGTTGTTTGACGAAATCGTTCACGGGATCGATCTTCATTCGCTGTGTGCACCAGCGGAATGTGCGATTTGGTGGGGGATAGCCGCGACCGATGATGTTCACCCAGAACGACTGTTCAGGCGGTGGTTTGAGCAAGTGGACTTTGATGTTGAGCCCATTCTGCTGCGAAAACCTGTGCATCCGCGCCAGGGTGCTTTCGACCATTTCGACGATCGCAGGGATTTCTACGCGAGTGTCTGTGCAGAGGATGGCAACCGGTTTGTGACGCTGCTCCGCTGACACGGACAAAATGGCATCGAACACGAGCGATGCCAACATCGTGCTGTCTTTTCCACCGCTGAAGCCGACCAGCCAAGGGCGAGGATCCTCCAAATACAGCTCGCGGAGATTGTTCCTGATCTCTTGGTAGGTCGAAGCTGTCACGGGCGCAAGTATGCCTTTTGACGCCAATCCTTACAAGAGCGGATTGCAGCGTGATTCGCTTGAAATATGACTAGAGGGCGTTGATGTCCCTCGTAGGTCTATCTGCGGCGAAGAGACTGAGCTACAACGTGACACCTTGTGGAGTCGAGGGAGTCTGCCGAAGAGACATGGAGGCAGTCTCCCGATGACCTCTCCAGGGGGTGGCTCACCAAAGGCGCACGTGGAATCCGCCGAGGTTTCGGCCAAGAGGCCGGTGGCGGCCGAGAGAGACATTTGGTGGGGGGACTTGTTCACGATTGAGAGTCTTATGGAGATGTCGTTCTCCTGCTACTTCGCCGGACAGCTCCGTTGAGGAGGCTGGCCCCACTCAAGGTCGAAAGGATGGTGGGTGAGGGACGGCTGCTCCGTTGTGGCGTTCGTTTTGTGGTCTTGCGGGCCGAGAGGATCTCCGCGAACGGGGAACAGGATTCATTGACGCTCCTGGCAACGGTTGTGTATAAGAAAGTGGCGTGCCACACTTTGTTTCGAGTCACGCCCCGCGCGAGCTCCACGAAGACGGAATAATGGAACGTTCATGAGACGGCGGTTGACATGGTTGGCGCTGGCGATTGCGACGGTCTTGTGGTGCGGCTGCTTGGGGCCGGCATCGGTATATGCCGCCGAGCCGGATGTGCGGGTCAGGGGGCAGGCCAACGCGCCGGTGACGTTGATCGAATATTCGGACTTCACCTGCGGGTACTGTGTCAAGTTCTTCAAGGAGACCTGGCCGCGCCTGCAGGCACGCTACGTCGATACCGGCAAGGTGAAGTTCCTGTACCGAGACTTTCCGCGCTCCGACCAGGGGCCTGGTTTCGATGCGGCGATGGCGGCCCGCTGCGCCGGTGCGCAGGGCAAATATTGGGCGATGCACGATCGTCTGTTCGGAGAAGGAGGGCGACTCGCCACGACCGTGTATGCCCGCCATGCGTCGGCGATCGGGCTGGATGCCGCCGCCTTTGCGCAGTGTGTCAAAGACGGACGCTATGCCAAGGCGATTTTCGAAGATCGGCAGGAAGCCAACAACTGGGGATTCCGAGGGACGCCGGGGTTCATTCTGTTTCGGACGCATAGCGAACCGAACGAGAAAGAACCGGCGATTGCCATTCCGGGGGCGTTTCCTTTTGAAATGTTCGCGGAGGAGATCGAACAGCTCCTTGCCGGCAAAGTGCGTTAGATGTAATTAAGGACGTGAAAGATGGTGCCGGAAGACGAGGGCAAAGCCATGCCCGTGCAGCCCGACCCCTTTTCCGTCCGAGTGTGATGAGAGATGGAATGAGAGATTCTGTTGCAGCGGTCACGTTTGTAACCAGATAGGAATATCTTATGGCATCACCACAGTTGTTCTGGCCGGTGTCCCATCGCGACGATGATTTTTGGGTCTGTATGTCCTGTCTGGGAGAGGTGTTCTATCGAAAAGTTCCCATGCCCGATTGCCCGTCGTGTCACGGAGTTTCGACCTATGAAGGGTTTTCTCTCGAGGCCATTCGAGATTGGGGAACGGAAGAATTGATCGCCAAGGCCGTCGCGGCCCAGCAAGAGGCGGCGACGTCGGAGCCCCCTGTCGAATCTTCAGCCCCGGTCGAAGCGGCGGACTAGCAGGTCACGGCTTGCAGGTATCTCGTGCAGCAATCGCGCCCCTTTCTCCTTCACGGCCAATGGAAGCAGAGCGACCAAACGACAAAGGTCACGGATCCATTTACCGGCCGGACCATCGCCACCGTCGCCCAAGCCACAGACACCGATCTCGAAGAGGCGATCGCCTCCACGGTTGAAGCCGCGCCCGTGATGGCGGGTATGCCGGGACATGCCCGTTATAAGATTCTGCAGCAGATCGCCGCCCTCCTTTCTCAACGCCGGGATGAGATCGCCTCCACGATCACCGCCGAAGCGGGCAAGCCGATCACGGATGCCAAGCGGGAAGTCGATCGGGCGGTGCAAACCTTTACGGTGGCGGCCGAGGAATCCCGGCGAATCGCCGGTGAAGTCGTTCCCCTGGATTGGACGCCGGGGTCCGATTCCCACGTCGGTATCCTCAGGCGGTTTCCAATCGGACCCGTTCTCGGCATCACGCCGTTTAATTTTCCGCTCAACCTGGTCTCCCATAAGGTGGCGCCGGCGTTGGCCGCGGGCAATCCGATTCTCATCAAACCGGCTCCCCAAACGCCGCTCACCGCGTTGTTGCTGGGGGAAATCGCCTTGCAAGCCGGGCTCCCCCCCGGCGGACTCAACGTCGTGCCCTGCGACAATGTGTCGGCGGAGCGGTTGGTCGTTGATCCTCGGTTCAAGCTTCTGAGTTTTACCGGCAGCGCCGCGGTGGGCTGGATGCTCAAGGCGAAGTGCGGCAAAAAGAAGGTCGTGTTGGAATTGGGAGGCAATGCGGGGGTGATCGTCGAACCGGATGCCGATCTTGATTTGGCGGCCCGGCGATGCGCCGCCGGCGGATTCGGCTACGCGGGGCAGACCTGCATTTCCGTCCAGCGGGTGTTCGTGCATCAGGCGGTGGCGGATCCGTTTGCGACGAAGTTGCTCATGCACGTCGCGCGGCTGAAGGCCGGAGATCCCACGGACGAGACAACGACCATCGGGCCGTTGATCGATCAATCGGCCGCCCATCGCGTCGAAAGCTGGATCAATGAAGCCGTGGCGGAAGGAGCGCGGGTGTTGCTGGGTGGCAAACGGATGGGGTCGGTGGTCGAGGCGACCGTCTTGTCGGACGTGAAACCGGATATGAAAGTGTCCTGTCGGGAGGTGTTCGGCCCGGTGGTGACGGTGACGCCGTACAACCGGTTCAGCGACGCGATCGCCATGCTCAATCAATCGGACTACGGGCTCCAGGCCGGCGTATTTACGCGGGACATCAACAAAGTCTTTTATGCGTTTCGCCATCTGGAAGTCGGAGCCGTGCTCGCCAATGAAATCCCGACGTTCCGTTCCGACCACATGCCGTACGGCGGCGTCAAGGATTCCGGGTTGGGACGCGAGGGCGTGCGGGCCGCCATTGAAGAGATGACGGAGCCGAAGCTGCTGATCGTGAACGCTCAGGACCCGGACCCTTCCTAAGAAGATTGTAAAAATTGTTTCAGGATATTGCGAAGCGGAATCAATCTTGATACAAGAGCACGCTTTGTACGGGAACCGATTCTGATTCGGATGACTGAGGGCCGGAGATCCGCGCAAGCCCCGCCGACAGCTCGAAAGCCCGGGCGACTCAATCACCAAGAGAGGGAGCACACATGGTACCGACGCACATGTTTTTGACGAGAGGAGTGGGCGTGCACAAGGAGAAACTGGCCTCTTTCGAGGAGGCGCTGCGAAGCGCGGGGGTTGCCTACTGCAATCTCGTCAGCGTGTCGTCCATTTTGCCGCCCAATTGCAAAATCATCTCGCGGAATCGGGGGGAGAAACTGTTGAGCCCGGGGGAAATCACGTTCTGCGTGATGGCCCGTTCCGAAACCAACGAACGAAATCGGCTGATTTCGGCCTCGGTCGGTCTGGCGAAACCGACGGACCGGAACAGCTACGGCTACTTGTCCGAACACCATGCCCATGGCGAGACGGACGAGGAAACCGGCGAGTACACGGAAGATCTTGCGGCTCAGATGTTGGCCACCACGCTGGGCTTGGAATTTGATCCCAACGTCGCCTGGAAGGAGCGCGAGCAAGTGTTTAAGATGGGCGGCAAGATCGTCAAAACGTCGAACATCACTCAGTCGGCGATCGGCAAGGCCGGCAAGTGGACGACGGTCATCGCGCTCGCAGTCTTCATTCCGGGCGAGAACGTGGCCAAGCGGTATCGCCGATAATGGATGCGCCGGCCTGACTCTCCAGCGTGACCGCGCTTGATAAAAGGACGCATGCCATGACATTGCCGGCCGGATGGGAAGGGCCGGAGCACAATTTTCTCGGCCTCGAAGAACCGTGGTGCCATCCGGATCGAGCTGGCGTTTACGTCCTGCCGGTCCCTTATGAACACACGTCCAGCTATGTTCGGGGATCGGATCACGGCCCCTCCGCCATTCTTGAAGCTTCCCGCCAGGTTGAGCTGTACGATGAGCAACTCGAATGCGAACCCTTTCGTGAATGGGGCGGGATTGCCACGGCGTCGGCGTTGGATCTGGAGGGGAAAGTGGATCGGGCCGCCGTCGCCGCCATCGAGCAGTTCGTTCGCCCGCACGTCGAGGCCGGGCGATTTCTTGTGACGTTGACCGGGGAACATACCGGCGCATTGGGAGCGATCCGCGCCCACGCCCGGCGCCACCCGAATATGTGCGTCGTGCAGATCGACGCGCACGGCGATTTGCGGGAGGCCTACCAGGGCAACCCGTTCAGCCACGCCAGCGTCATGGCCAGAGTGGTGGAGGACGGGCATCCGCTGGTCCAGGTCGGGATACGGTCGATCAGCGGGGAAGAGATGATTCGAATAAAGACGACGGCTCGGATCACCACGTTTTTCGCCGCAAACCTCTTGGATCCCGCCGGTCCCTACGGCGGGCAGGCCTCCCGATGGATTCCCGACGTCGTGGCCGCTTGCAAAGGCCCCGTCTATCTTACGTTCGACTGTGACGGGCTTGATCCTTCCATTGTTCCCGCGTTGGGCACTCCCGAGCCGGGTGGGCTGGGCTGGTACGATACCTTGAATCTGGTCGCCGCTCTCGCAGGAGGCCCCGGTATCGTGGGAATGGACGTGAGTGAAATGACCCCCATCGAGGGCTTCGTGGCTCCCCAGTTTTCGGTGGCCCGGTTGATCTATCGTATGCTCGGCCGCATCAAGGCCGCAAAGCTTGTTCGAGAGCCATCTCCCGCCTTGTGAGCTCTCGCACGGTTGCCGACGGGTCGCCCGTGACCGCTTTCATCCGCATCAACAAGTTTTTCACCGAGCAGGGGATCTGTTCCCGGCGCGAGGCGGACCGTCTGATTGAATCGGGAGCCGTCACGATCAACGGGCGCGTGGCCAAGCTCGGCGATCGGGTGAGTCGCACGGACGTGATCGCCCGTGATGGACGGGTGATCCCTTGGGGGAACGCGCCCGTGTATATCAAATACCACAAGCCGGTGGGGGTGACGACCACCAGTGAGCCGCACGTCCATCGCAACATCATCGCGGAAATCGGCTATCCGGAGCGGATTTTCCCGATCGGACGGTTGGACAAAGATTCCTCCGGATTGATTCTGCTGACGAACGACGGGGACATCGTCAACGAAATCCTTCGCGCCGAGTTCGGACACCAACGAGAATACGTCGTCGAGGTGGATCGCCCGTTCGATCGACGGTTTCTGGATCAAATGGCCGCGGGCGTGGAAGTGCTTGGAGCCATGACGAAACCGTGCAAGGTTTCCCGCATCGGACCCAAGCGGTTTCGAATCATTCTCACGGAGGGGCGCAATCGCCAAATCAGGCGGATGTGTGCGGCGTTGGGCTATCGGGTCGCGAGCCTTCACCGCGTGCGGATCATGCACGTTACCATTGATGGGCTTGCCCCGGGAGAATGGCGCGAATTGACCGCTCAGGAGCGGGAAAAACTGTTGGAAGCCGTGGGTCGTGAATAAGTCACTCTGACTCCCTTGCGAATAGAGGATTGCCTTGAAGAAGGTTCAGAAAGTCACCTAACTCTCAGTCCAACTCCCGCCGGGCTGCTTGGACGATCGCCAGCACCGCCGGATGTTTGAGGCGGCGTTCGACGGTGATCGCATAAAAGTGCTGTTTGACGGAATCCAGACGGCCGATGGGCGATACCCGGTATTGGCGACAGATTTCCTTTTCCATTGCAGTCACGCCGGGGAAAATGCCGAATCCCTCCTGACCAAAGGCTTTGAGCGTCGCGCTGTCATCGAACTCGCCTACGATGGTGGGGTGGAGGTGGTGGTGGACCAACCATTGGTCGATCGATCGGCGAAGGGCTGCGTCCGCGGTAGGCAGGAGCATCGGGGCGCCGTGCAGTGAACGAGGAAACTCGCGCCGATAGAGCGACGCCAATTTCGGCGTGCCGAAGAACGTCACCCCCGATTCGCCGATGGGGTGGCTGTAGGCATGCACTTTGAAGTTCGGCGGCGCGGGCATGTCGGAGATGACAAGGTCGTATCGGTGCATTGTTAAGTCGGCCAGGAGCCGATGGAGTTTGTCCTCTTGACAAATCAAGTGCATGGGCTGATCCAAGTTTAGTCCCGCTCGGAGAAGATGATTCGCCAGCGGCTTCGGCACGACGTCGGCGATGCCGACGACCAGGCGTGCTTGGTGCCCCTCTGCGCGTCCTTTTACCGTGTTCAGCAACTCTTGTCCCATGGCGAAGATGGCTTCCGCGTATCCGAATACCACATGTCCCATTTCGGTCAGGGCAAGCCGGCGTCCCGTGCGCACGAACAATTTTTCACCTAGAGATTGTTCCAGGAGCCGGATCTGCCCGCTGATGGTCGGCTGAGCGAGGCGAAGCTCCTCGCAGGCTTTAGCGACCGTGCCGTGCTTGGCGACGGACCAAAAGTACAGCAAATGATGATAGTTGAGCCATTCCATACGGTTTACGTCGAAAAGCGGCGCGTCCACTATACATCGTCTTTCACGAAGATTCCAATCCGTTTTATCTATTTTTCATAAAAGGGCCGTGATTGCTACTCTCCCGCCCGCGCTGCAGACACACGTTACATACATACGACGAAAGGAGCATCCTCGTGATCGCCCCGTTGCTGGTCGTGCTCATCTTGTCCCCGATGATCGCACTGGCGGAACCGGTAACCGATTCGAGGACCCAGCAGGCTCAGTCGATCCGCACCGCTCCCCTCACCATCGAAGAAGTTTTTGCGAGAATCGAGTTGACTCATCCCCTGCTGCGGGCGACCGGAGCCGAGCGTATGAAGGCTCGCGCGAAGGTCCTGAAGGCGCTCGGGGCGTGGGAACCGACGGTCAAGAATATTACAGAAGTCGAGCGCTATGAAACGTGGAACCTCACGACGTCACCCTTTTTGCCGAACATCCAGACCGGGGGATTTAATGATACCAAGCTCGTAGTCGGGCATCCCTGGGGTTTTCAGGTCCATGGCGGGATCCGCAATGGCTTCGGGGACCGTATCAATCAGAGCGTCATAGCCATTATTCCTGATCTCCAGCTTTTTTATCCTCAGCAGCAGCTCATCGTCGGGGGGTCGTTCCAGCTGTTGCGCGGCTTGATCATCAACGAGGAAAACGCCGAGTTTCAGCAGGCCGAACTGGCGGGGCCGCTCGCGGAAGTGAAAGTGGCCCAAAAGCGGCAGGATCTCTATCTGGCCGGGGCCATCCAATACTGGGATTGGCAGGTGGCGGTCAAACAGGCCGAGGTTGTGAAGCAAGCGTTGGCCGTGGCGGAAGCTCGCTTCGAGCAGATCGAGGGCCAGGCCAAGGCGGGTAAGGTGTCGCCACTTGATGTCGTCGAAGCGGGGCAAGAGGTACAGCGTCGCAAGCAGGCAGCGATTGCCGCTCAGCGGAAGGTTGAGCTTGAGCAGTACAAGTTGTCGTTGTTTCTCTGGGAAAACGGCGAACCTGTGACTCCGCGACCGGAGTGGGCGCCGGAGTTTCAGGGTGAAACGCCGCTGCCGACCGAGGAGGAGATCGCGGCTTATAAAGCGGAAGCAAAAGAAGATCGCCCGGAAGTGCGGGCCCTGTACATCGAAGCCAAGATGAACAACATTGATCTCAAGCTGGCCAAGAACAAGTTGCTCCCCAAGTTGGTTCTTGAAGGGGGGCCGACCGATGCCGCCACGGACTGGATTGTGGGGGTCGGCTACAGGGTCGGGCTTCATTTCGAGATGCCGCTGTTCCAGCGGGAAGGGCGTGGGAAGGTCATGTCCGCCGAAGTAGGGCTGGCGCAATTGGCCTTGAAGCAGCAATATACCGAGCAACAAGTCGGCTTCGATGTGGACAATTGGCTCTCGGCGATCGTGCGGGCCAGGGACAGGGTCAGGGCCGCTACGGAATCATACAGACTGGCTAAAGAACTGGAGGAGGGCGAACGAAAACGGTTCAATCTGGGGAAGTCGAGCATTCTATTTGTCAATTTGCGAGAGCAGAACGCTGTGGACACAGCTTATAAATTGTATCGGGCGCAAGCCGACTATGTCGTGGCTCGCGGCGGTCTCCTCTGGGCGATAGGAGCTTTGTCGAAGCCGGTGGCTGACGCCGTCTTGGTCAAGTATGGGAATCCGCTGACAGCGGCGGGTATGAATGGTCACAAACAGCCGGGACGCGATTAATTAGCAATGAAGGTACATCCTTTTATGGCCGCTCTCTTATTTGCGATTCTCATTCTGTTTCCTGTGACGACGATGGCGGAAACGGTGAGTAATGCGGAGCCCCTGCAACTTCAACCGGACCGCACCGCTCCACTCACCATCGAAGAAGTTCTCGCCAGAATCGAGCTGACTCATCCTCTGCTTCGAGCGACGGGGGTTGAGCGGAAACAGGCCCGAGCGAAAATCTTGAAAGCGCTCGGGGCCTGGGAACCGACGTTTAAAAACATTACCGAAGCTGCTCGTGTTCAGATTTGGAACTTCCTGACCTATGACCATGTGGCGACGGCGGGATTTAACGACAGCAAGATCGAGGTCGGACATCCTTGGGGGTTCCGGATTCATGGCGGAATTCGCAACGGCTTTGGGGATCGCTCCATGGTCGGGACACCTCCTAACTCGGGAGGAACCGTCGCTCTGATTCCTGACCTTCAGCTTTTCTATCCTCAGCAGCAAGTCATCGTCGGCGGATCGTTCAAGCTGCTGCGCGGCTTGATGGTCAACGACGAGTACGCCGAGTTTCAGCAGGCCGAACTGGCGGGGCCACTCGCGGAGGTGAAGGTGGCCCAGAAACGCCAGGATCTCTATCTCGCCGGGGCCATCCAATATTGGGATTGGCAGTTGGCTGTTAAACAGGCGGAGGTGCGGAAGCAGAATCTGGCCGTGGCGGAAGCTCGTTTCGAGCAGATTGAGGGCCAGGCCAAGGCGGGCAAGGTGTCGCCGCTTGATGTGGTGGAGATTGGCCAGGAAGTTCAACGCCGGCGGGAGGCTGCCATAGCCGCGCAACGAAAGGTCGAGCTTGAGCAATACAAATTGTCGCTGTTTCTCTGGGAGAACGGCGAACCTGTGACTCCGCGACCGGAGTGGGCGCCGGAGTTTCAGGGCGAAACGCCGATTCCGGCGGAAGAGGAGATTGCGGCCTATAAAGTGGAGGCGAAGGAAGAGCGGCCGGAAGTGCGAGCCCTATACATCGAAGCCAAGATGAACAATATTGATCTTAAGCTGGCCAAGAACAAGCTGCTGCCGAAGTTCAATGTTGAGGGCGGACGCATGGATGCGGCCGGAGATTGGATTGTGGGTGTGGGATATCGGTACGCAACGGAATTCGAGATGCCCTTGTTCCAGCGAGAGGGGCGTGGAAAGGTCATGGACGCGGAGGCGGAGCAGCAGCAATTGGTCTTGAGCCAGTTGTACACCGAGCAACAGGCCAGCGTCGATGTAGACAATTGGCTCTCGGCGATTGTTCGGGCCAGGGACCGCGTGAGGGCGGCGACGGAAGCCTATCGATTGGCCAAGGCGCTGGAAGAGGGAGAGAGAAAACGATTCGACATGGGGATCTCCAGTATTTTATTTGTGAATTTGCGAGAGCAGAACGCCGTTGAAGCGGCATTTGAACTCTATCAAGCGCAGTACGATTACGATCTGGCACGGGGCGGCCTTCTCTGGGCAAGAGGGGCTTTGTCGAAGCCGGCGGCGGACGCCGTCTTGGCTAAGTATGGGGATCCACTGACGGCAGCAGGCAAGAACGGCTACAAGCAACGGGGGCGTGATTAATTCGACAACAAAGGAGCGTTCTTTCGTGATCGCTTTGTTGGTGGCGTTGTTAGTCTCGTTGGTCTGGATGCCAGTAGTTGCTTTGGCGGAGACGCCGACGGTCACGGGATCACCGGAGCAGACGTCGATGCGGACCGCTCCATTGACCATTGAAGAGGTGCTGGCCAGAATCGAGTTGACTCATCCATTGATTCGGGCGACTGGACTGGAACGGGCGCAGGCTCGGGCAAAGGTCTTGAAGGCGTTGGGGGCGTGGGAACCAAAGTTAAAGAATGAAGTCGAGGTCGACCGCTACCAAACGTGGAACCTGACCAACGTGCAAGGTGTGCCGAATACGTTGGTAGCCGCTTATAACGATACCATGCTTAAGGTTGGACATCCCTATGGGTTCAATATTTTCGGTGGTATCCGTCACGGTTTTGGAGATCGTGCAACCCTCACTGGTGCCGGAGCTATCCCTCGTTCTCCGGTCGGGGGACCGGTGGCGTTCCCTGAAGATCTTGAACTCTTCTATCCACAGCAAATGCTCATCGTCGGCGGAGCGTTTAATCTCCTTCGCGGTTTCATGATCAATGATGAGTTTGCCGAGTTTCAACAGGCCGAACTGGCAGGACCGTTGGCCGAGGTGAAAGTGGCTCAGACGCGGCAAGATCTCTTCTTAGCCGGGGCCGTGCAGTACTGGGATTGGCAGTTGGCGGTCAAGCAGGCCGAGGTGCAGAGGCAGGCGCTGGAGGTAGCCGAGGCGCGCTTTGCTCAAGTCGATGGACAGGCGAAGGCAGGATTGGTATCGCCGCTCGACGTTGTCGAGGCAGGTCAAGAGGTTCAGCGCCGCCGAGAGGCTGCGATTACCGCTCAGCGAAAGGTCGAGCTTGAGCAATATAAATTGTCACTGTTTCTCTGGGAGAACGGTGAACCTACGACTCCGAGACCGGAGTGGGCGCCGGAGTTTGGAGGGGAAACACCTTTGCCGACCCAGGATGAAATTGCTGAGGCCAAAGTTGCGGCCAGGGAAGACCGCCCGGAAGTGCGGAAGCTGGCAATCGATGTTCAGATGAACAATATCGATCTTAAGCTGGCGAAAAATAAGTTGCTCCCAAAACTAGAGCTTGAAGGGGGGCGTTCCGTCGGTGGCATCTACTGGATTGGAGGGTTCGGCTACCGAGTGGGGACCGTTCTTAGCATGCCTCTGTTTAATCGCGAGGCCCGCGGTAAAGTAGCCCACGCGGAAGCCGAACAGGAACGGCTGACGTATGACCTGTGGAATGCCGAGCAAAAAGTCAGTCTCGACGTTGATAACTGGGTGTCCGCCATCGTGCGGGCCAGGGACCGTGTGAAGGCCGCCACGGAAGCGTATCAATTGGCGCAGACCCTGTTGGCCGGTGAGCAGAAGCGATTCGATATGGGTATCACCAGTCTCTTGTTCGTGAATCTGCGAGAGCGAAACGCCGTCGAGGCTGCCTATGAGCTCTATCAAGCGCAGTACGATTACGATCTGGCACGGGGCGGCTATTTATGGGCCAAGGGTGCGCTGTCGAAGCCTGTGCCCGATAATATTTTGGCAAAGTACGGTGATCCTGCCACCGCTGCCGGTTTGTCAGGCCGAAAGCTGCAGGGACGTGATTAAAGCAGGGACGTGATTAAAGGGTCCGTGAGGGTAAAGGCCGATCCCTCATTTTTAAATCACAGGGGGTGTTCATGAAAGAGCTTTACGGTTCAAACTATCCGAACTTGTTTCAAGCACTGATGAGACAGCTCTCTGTAGGGTCGCGTGTCGAGAAAAAATTGCTCACCGTCATCCTGGCCTATGCTCTTGCGATCGGACTGTTCTCCCTTATCGTCCCCTTAACGGTTCAAGAACTCGTCAGCACCTTCTCCTATGCCGTTCAGCCCGTGATGATTTGGACGTTGACCGGCATCATGCTGGCGGTCTTGCTATTCGTCGGCATGTTCAAGACCTTCCACTTCTATGCGGTTGAAATCGTGCAGCGGCGGATCTTTGCTCGGGTGGCCATTGCCATGGCACAACAGCTGCCACGTTATCGCTTCCAAGGCTTTAGGCCGGAAGCGGCCAATCGCTTTATTGAGATCGTGTTCATGCAGCGTGCCTTGTCCACGCTTCTCATCGATTTGGTGAACGTCGTCGTGGGTGGGACAGTGGGTATGGCCCTGCTGGTGATTTATCACCCCTATTTTCTTGTGTACGACATGTTGCTGATGGTCGGCTTCGCCATCACCTTTTTTGTTCTTTCCCGCGGCGCGTTACGGACAACAATGGATATGGCCGAGGCCAAGTATGAAGTCTTCGATTGGATGCAGGATATTTCGCGCAATGTCTTGCAGCTGAAGGCAACGGACAGTTCTGCCTGGATCATGCAGAAGACTGACCAGCTTATTAACCGCTACACCGAAACTCGAAAGGCGAGAATTCGCGTCTTGTTGCGTCAGTACATCGGTTCCGTCTCCGGGCAAGCAGTCGCGCAAGCCGGTGCGTTGGCGCTCGCCGGATGGTTGATGGCGCAGGGCCAAATGACTCTCGGTCAGTTGGTGGCGGCCGAAGTGGTGGTCAGCGCCTTGGTGCTCAATTTTGACTCGCTGATCAAAAACATGGGCCACGTGTATTATTTCTTCACGGCCGTCATGGAACTGAGCGATTTCTTCTCGCTTCAGCGTGATCCGCTCCCCACGGCGTCCACGGTCGCGTTGCCCTCGCATCTGAACGAGGGGATCCGAGTCACCTGCAAAAGCGTGGGACTGGTTCATGACGGAGCGCCCGTGTTTGATGGTTTCAATTTGGACGTCGCTCCGGGAGAAAAGCTCGGTATTTATGCCCGCACCACCACCGCGAAAACGGCGTTGGCGAGGGTGTTGGGAGGGTTGGAAGCGCCGACCAGCGGCGTTGTCCAATATAATGGCGTTGATTTGCGATATATCGATCCCACCGTCCTCAGTCAATGTCGGAGCGTGATGATCGATTCTCAGCTTTCTCTGCTGAAGGGGACGATCGAAGACAACATCGTGCTTGGACGATCCTACGTTACGTACGATGACATTATATGGGCGCTCCGTTTTACAGAACTCGAAGAAGATATTGATGTCCTTCCTCAAGGCATCAAATCGGATATCTCAGAGCTAGGCGAAGCACTTTCCCCAAGTCATGCCGTCCAAATCCTTCTTGCCAGGGCTATTCTTGGTCGGCCGCAAGTTCTGATCTTCGACGGTCTCATTCACAGCCTGGAACCATCGCTGCGGGAGAGAATCTTGCGTCGGCTCTGTGCGAAAGAAGAACCTTGGTCGGTGATTTTTGTGTCCACTGATCCCAACTTGACGGATCATGCTGATCGCCGTGTGATGCTGCATCATGCCCATATGTAACTGACTGTTGTCATGTAACAGCGAATTAAGGGAGGCTCCATGGCTCGCCAACAAGGTAATTCAGAAGAAAGAGCGCTTGTGGTATCACAACCGGGCCCGGGGATTGCGGCTGCTGATATCGACATGATGGCTGGTGCGGCCAACATGTCATCGTGGCAGGCCGTAAAGGTACCAAAAAGTTTGCTCGGCTCATCACGGGTAACATTAACCATACTTCTTCTGATTTTGATCATTGTCGAGTTTATCCCATGGACACAGACGATCAGTGCCGTGGGAAAAGTATCAGCCTATACGCCGTATGAAAGGCCTCAAAATATTGAATCTCGTATCACCGGTCGACTGAAGGCGTGGCATGTCTATGAAGGCATGCCGGTAAAGAAAGGCGATCTCATCGCCGAGCTTGAAGACTATGATCCGAATTTCATGGCGCCGGAGATTATTGCCCTCTTGGAGCAACGCAAGGTCGCGTTGCAGCAAAAGCGAGAGGCCGCTTTGGCCAGGGCTGATCAGTTGAACAAGCGCATCGGACAAATGAGAAATTTGGTCAAGGCCGCCGTCCCATCGGCCGATGCAAGGGTGGTAGAGGCGGAAAATAGGGTGCGCGAGGCGCAGCAAAAGCTTGAGGCGGC
Source organism: Nitrospira sp. (assembly GCA_024331125.1). Taxonomy (GTDB): domain Bacteria; phylum Nitrospirota; class Nitrospiria; order Nitrospirales; family Nitrospiraceae; genus Nitrospira_D. The sequence continues at coordinate 385,975 of JANDJI010000001.1, read as the reverse complement.
CAAGATCGACTTGACTACGGCGCTGCTCAACGTTGATCGACATCGACAGCTCGTGAAGGACGGGCTGGTTTCTCAACGGGAACTTGAATTGGCTATCCAAGATGAGGTGGCCTCAAAAGCTGCTCTGCAAGCGGCGGAGGCGAATCTGAAAGCTGCCGAACGGGCGAGAGAGGCCCTGGCCTTTGGTCGGGACCAGATTACCGCCGATGTGTGGCAACAGCTGATCGACGCGGAAGCCGCTCGTGACCAAGCGGTTGCCGATGCGGCAAAGGCTGCGGACGAGTTGGCGGACGTCACGGTTCGCCTGCAAAATACTCAGCAGCGTATTGAAGCAGCCAAGATCTATGCAACGATGGACGGGACCGTGGTTAGGCAGGCAAGGATCGGCATCATGGAGACTATCAAGCAAGGGGAGACACTCGTCACACTGTCTCCCAAGGCGGAGGACGTTGCGATTGAAATGATGGCCGAAGGGTTGGACGCCCCGCTCTTGACGCCAGGGCGAAAGGTGAAAATTCTCTTCTTCGGAGTTCCGGCGATTCCATTGCCAGCTTGGCCGGAGTTGATGGCAGGCACTCGGACCGGCATCATTCGAGTCGTCGATCAGATCGACGATGGCAAAGGCAATTTTAGATTCTGGGTGGTGCCGGACCCTGAAGATTCGCAACCATGGCCCGACCAATCACGGGTTCGGCAAGGGACGAAGGTTCTGGGTTGGGTTATTCTGAATCGCGTTCCGCTGTGGTATGAATTGTGGCGGCGATTCAACTTCTTCCCGCCTGATTATACCGAGCGCGAGCCCAGCATCTTTGAGATGTTCATGCCCAGGACGACCGGACAAGGTATTAAATAACATCACGAAGGGGAGGGGAGCAATTAAGCGTTCCCCTCCCCCGTTTGGAATAGCGTTTGCTGCGTTAGGGCAATAGGAATCGTAAGAGAATTTACCCAAAGCTCCCACATTGATAGTGGGAGCTTTGGGTCTGTTCAGACCCTCTTCAGAGTTGCTGCCCGCTTTTTCCTATCTTCATGCCCTCTGGCCGTGTCCCATTGTTCGTGTGCGTGGCATGGTCTTTCAGAACTTGACCATTTATGAGCGACTCATTAAGGTGAGAACTCCACATAAAAGAATCGCTCTTGCGGTACCCAAAAGACCATGTTCAATAGATCAAAAACCTGTCTCGGAGCAAAGTAGCATATGAAACAACAGCCAGGACAGCGTCCCCAAGACGGCTCTCTACCGGATAATCGGCGGCCTGTTGTGGGGGTCGTGGGGGGAAGTAAGTCCGACTTTCCAATCCTTGAAAAAGCCGGTGCGATCTTGGCTGAATTGAATGTCCCGTATGAATTGCTGGTCGTCTCAGCGCATCGGACGCCGGACAGGCTGTTCGAATATGCCTCGACCGCCGTGCAGCGAGGAATCGAAGTGATCATCGCCGGAGCCGGGGGTGCTGCCCATCTTCCGGGCATGCTCGCTGCCAAAACCCATCTTCCCGTTATTGGCGTCCCTATTCCAACCGAGCACCTGCGCGGTCTTGATTCCTTGTTGTCCATTGTTCAGATGCCCAAGGGAATTCCGGTCGCGACGGTGGCGATTGGGGGAGGTGAAAACGCAGGATTGCTTGCGGCACAGATTCTTGCCGGACGATACTCGGACATTGCCGAGCGTGTCAAGCAGTATAGGCATCGGCAGACAGAGACCGTGCTCAATTCTCCGGAGGCCGGTGGAGCCAAGACATTCTCTTCCATAACTCACCACGAATGATCGTTCGGTATGACGCAGGCGATTCTCGAACCAGGCTCGGTTCTCGGCGTATTAGGCGGCGGGCAGTTGGGAGCGATGTTCGCCGGAGCGGCGAGACGAATGGGCTATCGCGTCGCCGTGTGGGATCCCGATCCCGACGCACCGGCTCATGCCGTCGCGGACCGATCGTTCGTTTCCCCGTTCTCCGATCCTCAGAGTTTCGAAGCTTTTTCCCGTTTTGTCCACGCGATAACGTTCGAGTGGGAAAATATCCCGGCCGAACTGTGTGAGCGGTTCGAGCAAAGTCATCCGGTCAGACCGTCATCGATAGTCCTTCGTACCATTCAAGACCGAATCGCACAAAAACAGTTCCTCTCGGCCGTCTCTCTGCCGGTTCCGGCTTTTGTCGCCCTGAATTCACCGACACAACTGGCCGAAGCCGTGAAACAGATCGGTCTGCCGGCCGTGTGCAAAACCGTGAGGTCCGGCTATGATGGAAAAGGGCAGTGGATCATCCGCCAGCCGGCTGAAATCGAGAGGGTTGCCCATGAATTGCAACAAGCGAAACCCTCTTGCTCCAAGTGGGTTCTCGAGCAGTTGGTGACATTTGAGCGAGAGGCGTCGGTCCTCGTTGTTCGGGGGCACGACGGCGAAAGTCGCACATATCCTCCTGCGCACAACCTGCACGAACGTGGCATCCTGCGTCTGACGCGTGTCCCCTCCTCCCTCCAGCCCGACACCGAACGGACCGTCACGTTCCTTGCTCGGCAAGCGGTCGAGAAGTTGAACGGAATCGGCGTCTTTTGCGTCGAATTTTTTCAAACGGCGGACGGGTTTCTTATTAATGAAATCGCTCCTCGTCCCCATAACTCAGGTCACTACACCCTGGATGCCTGTACCGTCTCGCAGTTTGAACAGCAAGTTCGCGCTCTTTGCGGGCTGCCGTTGGGAGAAATCCGCTTGCTCAGCCCGGCTGCAATGGTCAATCTGCTTGGTGCCGAGGCGCAAACCGTGACAACCGGACGGCAGTACCGGGAGCTGACCTCCATTCCGGGAGCGGTGCTGCACCTGTACGGGAAACGGGTTGCGCGTCCCGGGAGAAAGATGGGACACATCACCTTTCTTGCCGAACACGCCGAAGAAACCGTTGAGCGAGCCGATCGGCTCATGCGCCTACTGGAACTGTCGGAAGAACGGGTGCTTCATCGCTCCCATCGGTCGTAGGGACGACTCGGCGAAAAGAAAGGGACGTCGGGCCGTTTAAAAAAGCCGATCAGCGCCATGCCCGCGACGAATCCACCGATGTGGGCAAAAAAGGCGACGCCGCCTCCGGAGGCCCCGACGCTCATGCCGCCGCTCACCAATTGGGTGACAAACCACATGCCCAATACAATACCGGCCGGGACTCGAGCGATGCCCAGTCCCATCAGCCAGACCAGCACATGGGCGCGAGGGTACAACAGCAGATAGGCCCCCAGCACGGCAGAAATGGCTCCGCTCGCCCCAACCATGGGAATTGTCGAGGAAGGATCGATGAGGGCGTGGCTCAGGGCCGCGAGTATGCCGGACAACACGTAAAAGACGATGTACTTTACGTGTCCCATGGCATCCTCGATGTTGTTTCCGAAGATCCAGAGATACAGCATGTTGCCCAACAGATGCATCCATCCGCCATGGAGAAACATGCTGGTGACCAACGTCAGACTTGCCGGCACGGCCACGGAAAAGTCCTCGGGGAATGTGGCATTCCCGAAAATCACGGCGGGGATTGCGCCGTATTGAAACACAAACAGTTCTCCGGCTTGGCCCGGCAGCGATTCCTGATAAAGAAAAATCGCAACGCACATGATGATCAGCAACACGGTGATGAAAGGAGTGCGCTCGGTGGGATTGTCATCATGAAGAGGGATCACGGCGCCCCCTCCTCAGCGAGAACGGGACTGAGTCGTGGCAAGGCGCGGCAGCAGCGGATCGGGAGGGAGGGTTCCATCGGGTTCAAGCGGGACGGAAAATCCTGCGGCATGGGTATGCCCGCCTCCTCCGAACGAGGCGGCGATCGCCCCGACGTCTCTGCCCCCGGCGCGGGATCGCAGACTGAAATAGCGCCGTCCATCACGGTCGTGCCAGATGAGACAAAACGGGTGGTCAGAAGAAAGCCGTTCGCCGATTTGACTCGTCAAAATCGCGCTGTGAACCGACGGCACAATGTCTCCCTGAAACTCCACCATCACGATGTGGGCCGTCAATTTGCCGACCAATTCCTGCTCGTAGCGAAGAATCGCCCGGCCTTCTTGTTCGAGGGTCGTTTGGGAAAAGCGGTCCCACGCCTGAAAATCAAACGGGTAGGACGCAATCGCTGCGTTGATTTCCCGGCTTGCCGGTAAGGCCCATCGCCATAAATCCTTGTCTTCGATGTATCGAAGCAGCCACGGCGGAGATGAGCCGTGGGCCCATTCCCAGGCCAACACGGCGCCAGACTTCGTCTGGTCAAAATACGCGTACGGGCGCCCCTCCAAGGCCTTCTCCGCCGTAATATGGTGATCCAGGATGAGCAGTTCTTTCGTTTCGCTTGCCATGGCGTCAAGAACCGAGGGCGCGTAACTGAAATCGACGATGACGACCCGATGATCTTTGAGATCGGGCGGTGGAGGAACGCCGTGCTTGACCGCGAGAAAGCGGGCGCCGGGATATTTCTTCCAAATAGCCCAGGCCGCTCCGAACCCATCCGAGCAGTCGGCATGGTACAGAACGACATCCGGAGGGTTTCGAAACTTCTGTATATGGGGCGAATCAGCCATGAGGAATCGCTACAGAGGATAACATGGGGCGTTGGCAAACGAAAAGATCCGCTGGGAGGCTGATAGGAGGCTGAACGGAGACGTCGGCCGTGTCACGAGAAGGCTCGCCAAGCCGTTTGATGGGCGGTCAGAGCGAGTTGAGGTGATCGATCAACTGACGCAGTCGTCCCGCGCTCCGGCGGTTGAACGTAAACACCAGCCGAGGCAGGTGCTGCAACGCCGGCTCATCGAGCTCTTCCTCCAAGGGGCCTCGCAATTCGAATCGGCCCTCGGCCAAGAGATCGCCGAACCGTTCCCGAACGGATTCAAGCTGTTCGGGGGAAACGGGCGAGTTCAGCCGCATCGACAATTGTCGCCCGACGAACCGGATGGAGTGGTACCGGCGATAGAAGCGGAGAATGTGATCGACGGCCGCATCGGCGGAATCCATGACCGCGAACAGGCTCAGGTCGTCTTCGCTGATCAGCCTGCGTTCCAAGAGTTGCTTTCTGATGAACGCCTCCCAATCGTTCCAATAATCACAGCCCGGCGTCTGAAGGCAGACGATCGGTTGCGGATCGCTTTTCCCGGTTTGAGCCAGTGTCAGGATCTCGAAGCCTTCGTCATGGGTGCCGAATCCTCCGGGAAACAGCGCGATGGCGTCCGCTTCCTTTTGGAATATCAATTTTCTGGTAAAAAAATACTTGAACGTGATCAGCTTCGGATCGTCGGCGATGATGTTGTTGGGGCCTTGCTCGAAGGGGAGCATGATATTGACGCCGAAACTATTCTCGCGCCCGGCTCCTTCCTGAGCGGCGCGCATAATCCCGTCCGCTCCTCCGGTGATGACCATGAACCCCGCTCGGACAACGGCTCGCGCGAAGCGGGAGGCCAATTGATAATTGGGATCATCCGACGGCGTTCTGGCCGAGCCGAAGATGCTGATCTTTTTCCGGTCGCGGTAACTTCGAAACACGCAAAACGCGTGGCGGAGCTCTTTGACGGCTCGGTTGACGATTTTGAGGTCGAGCAGATCGAGGTTCGCGTCATGAAGCTTAAAGAGATTGCACAACAGCTCTTTCATGAGCGTGAGGCGCAGATCGTCCTCCGGCCTGTCGAGCAAGGCGCCGACTTGTTGGAGAATTTCCTCTTTGGACGGGGAGAGGCGCTCACGAACCTGCTGAGATCGCGCGGATATACTCATGGGTGGTCTCTGGCCGTAAAAAGTTCATGGAAATTGTATCAACGGATCGTCCGGCGGTCAAAGATCCATCGAGAAGTCGAAGAGGAGCCTCGACTATGGGAGATCGCGATCGGTTGTCGCGTGCTGGAGCATCCACGCCTTGATTTTCGACTGGTCCGACGGGGACAGGTCGGAAAATTGAATTTCGGTAGTCGCTTGCGAAGATTGAAGGCTATCGCCGGCGCCTCCAATCCGTACAGGGTGAGCCACGACCGTTCCTCGGATGGTCAAGGGTGTGACAAAATTGGGAAGAGAAAAACTCATGAGGACGGGAGTGTCAGGAAGCAGAGAGAGGAGAGACTGGACCAGCGCGCCAACGTGACTGAGTTGCACGATGACGGCCTGGCACTCGCGCGACGGATCGCTTCCTTCCAGCACTTGAAGGAGGGCCGGAATCTGCACCGCCCGTCGTTGAGGGGAGAGAATCAAGTCTCTGACGGTGAGGACGCCGACCGGCAGGCGCTCTTTCGTCACGATCAGGATAGGCGAGCCGCTGGACATCATGAGAGTGGAGGCCTCGTCGGCCAGACGATCATACTCAATGAATTGAACCGGTTGCGTCATAATCGTCCGCACTTCGATATCATCCGGTTCCAGGCCCTGGGCCACCACTTTCCTCACGATATCCGTGGGCGTCATAAGTCCGTAAGACGCCTCCGTGTCCTTGACAAGCAGACAGGGCATCCGTTCCCGTTCCATGAGCGAGGCCGCTTCCGTGACGGAAACGTCGCCGGGAATTTGAACGACACCTGGTGTCATCATATGAGCGACCACTGTGTCCCTATAGCTGGCGGCCATCGGTGGGTCGTTCCCCTTATTCAGCATCGATCGGCCGGGTTGTTCCGCTTCGGGCCATCCGGCTTCCGGAGCTTGTGGCATGCCAAGTATAGCAGACAGTCCTTGTTTGCCATGATGCCGTGAAACGCTTGTGATTCACTTGTGATTCAATGGTTTCAAGGCGTACACTTTAGGCACCTTAGCACGTCAAAAATGAATGGTATGGAGACTCCGGATCTCGTCGAGCGATCGTTCCTCCGTCGTCTTGAGCAGGTCCAGCTTCATGGGCTGGGCCTTTCCCTCGACGTCTATTCTCCTGACATCTTTACCTTGCTTGGAACGCTGCGCCAACGTCAAGTGTTTCCCGACTATGTGGAGATCTTTCGCGCGGCTCCTACGGCGTTGGCCGCCGTCAGGAACCGGATGGGCGAAAGCTTGACTCCATACCACGGAGAAGGGCTGTGGCTGACGCAGCCGGGCGTTCGCGAAGATCCGATGTTTCACAGGGAAATGGATGAGGTCGCGCGCCATCTGTCGGCGCTCGGCAGTGCATGGCTGACACACGAATGCGCCGCCAAATCTATCGCCGGTTATTCGTATGGAACTTATTTGCCGCCGCTTTATACCGAAGCCGGCGCGGCCGTGGTGGCAGAAAATGCAATGGCCGCACAAGCCATGCTTGATCGGCATGATGGCTTCGTGAACGGCCGCTCCCCGCTACTGCTTCTTGAGCTGCCTCCATTGACCTATTTTGTGGCCGGCACCCTGCCGATCCCGACGTTTTTCCGCCTTATTACCCGGGCCGCTCCGTGCGGGCTTGTGCTCGATGTCGGGCATCTGTGGACCGTCTTTCGTTACTCAGGGGCTTGGCGAACGGCTTCCCTTGAGCGATTCGTCGACGGATTTCTTGAAGAGTTTCCCTTGCATCGCGTCGTCCAAATCCACGTCGCCGGGCTCGATCTCCATACCGCCGATAAAGGCGTTCCAGAAGTCTGTCCACGGCCGAAAGAAACGGATCGCCTGCCCTCTTGGATAGACGCCCATGGCGCCCCCATTCCGGCGCGTCTGTTCGAGATGCTGGATCGGATTCTCGGGAATCCGCGTTTGACCAATCTGCGAGGGCTTGCGCTGGAGGTGGACACGAAGGCGGTCCCGCTGATCGTGGAAGAATTCTCGGAGTTCCGGGAACGTTATGCAGGGGTCTTCTCGGAGGGGCGCAGACTCAAAAAGACGCTCGTTTCGGATGAGAAGATACCTGCGACTCCGAAAGAGTGCGCGTCGGCTGTCGTCAGGTCGGCGCTCGAATCGGCCTACGAACGATATGCCCGTGTCGTTTCCGGACAAGCTGAGCCGCTTGGACCGGAGTGGACGCAGCCGACAGCCTGCATCGATGAGCTGGATCTGTATCGGTCCGTCTATCTTCCTTACGAGATCCTGTTCTGGGGAGGTGACGTGCGCGCGATGTTTCCGGAATCCTGCGGCCGGCTCGACGAGAAGGGGGTGCCGCTCTCCACGTTCGTGTCCTTTTGGTTCGAACGTCCCAGGACGATGGAAGGTTCGTATGATTTCTTCCTGGTCAAGATAGCGATGTTCGTGGAATTCGTCCGCCAAGCGGCCCCGGAATCGATCGATATCGCCGAGCGTGAGGCCGGCGAGCTCCGACGGGCCTATGACCTTGCCAACGAGCCGTCCCCGCAGGCGGTAGGGTGGGCGTGACGTGAACTTTTGGAAGACGTTGCCTCGCCCTGTCATCGGCCTTGCTCCCATGGACGGCGTTACGGATGCGGGCTTTCGCTTCGTCGTCGCGCAGCAGGGAAAACCGGACGTCATCTTCACGGAATTCACGCACGTGCACGACGTCTGTCTCGGCCCCGAGCATCTGCTGGACACCCTCATCTACAGCGAGATCGAGCGTCCCATCGTAGCGCAGCTCTACGGGAACGATCCCGATCTGTTTTATCGGGCCGCCTATGCCGTGTGCGAACTGGGGTTTGACGGGTTGGACATCAATATGGGGTGCCCATCCAAGAGCGTGGCCTCGTCCGGGTCCGGCGCAGGGTTGATCAAGACTCCGGCATTGGCACGGGCCATTCTCCGAGCGGCGAAGCGTGGAATCGACGACTGGGTGAGTGGCCGGACGCTGGAGCAAGCCGGATTCCAATCCGAGAAGGTGGCGGCGTTCCGCCGGCTCAATGAGCGCCGTGGAGGTCAAGCACGGGTCGAGCGTCGCTCCATTCCGCTTTCCGTGAAAACAAGGATCGGGTACGACGCCGTGGCGGTGGAGCCATGGCTCGAGCAGTTGGCGGCGGAGCGTCCGGCGGCGATTTCTCTTCACGGGCGGACGCTCAAGCAGATGTATCGCGGCTCGGCGGATTGGTCGGCCATTGCTCGCGCAGCGGAGATGGTCGGAGGGGCGGGCATTCTGTTGTTCGGAAACGGCGATATCCAGAGCCTTCACGAAGCGGCCGTACGCGTTCGTGAGACGGGAGTGGACGGCGTGTTGGTCGGGCGGGCCGTTCTCGGCGCACCGTGGTTTTTTCAGGAGAAGGAACGGGCCCGCACGTTTGCGCAGCGGGCGAACGAAGCGGAAGTCGGATGGGATGAGCAAGCGGTCCCGCTGAGCCGGCGATTCGCCGTTTTGCTGGATCACGCCCGTCAGTTCGAAGCGTTCTGCGGACCGAATCGGTTCTATCGCATGCGCAAGCACCTGGCTTGGTATTGCAAAGGATTTCCCCATTCGGCCGCGCTTCGGGCGCGGATGGTGCGCCTGTCTTCCATCGGCGAACTTGAATCCATTTTGGATGATTATCTGAACGACCGACTTCTCTCGGTTGCGACGAAAGGAGTCGATGATGAACTGGAACCGGTCTCGCGATGCGGATAGTCTTGGCATCGACGTCGCCGCGTCGCCGGGAGCTGCTCGGCCTCTTGGGAGTGCCTTTCGACGTTTGTGAGCCGAGTTTTGTCGAACGACCGATGTCCGGCTTCGCTCCTCGCGAGCAGGTTGCGCATTTCGCCTTGGAGAAGGCGCGATCCGTTGCGGGGGCGCGATCCGACGACATTGTGTTGGGCGGTGATACCGTGATCGAGTCCGATGGCCGTCTTCTGGGGAAGCCCCGCGACAGGGAAGACGCCCTCCGTATGCTGACGAGCCTTGCAGGACGGCCTCATCAGGTCCACACCGCCGTGGCCCTCTGTCATCAAGCGCGATCCATCGAACGGGTGGATGTTGCGACGGCTACCGTTCATATGAAACCGGACGGCGGCGGCATTGAACGGTACCTTGAGATCGGAGAGTTCTTGGGCAAGGCCGGAAGCTACTCGATTCAGGGGAACGGGGCGGATTTGATCGAAAAAATCGAGGGTGATTACACAACGGTCGTCGGTCTTCCCTTGAAGGTCGTAGCAAGCCTGTTGCAGATTGCCGGTTATCCTATCTCGCAAGAAAACGTGGAAGCCTTGTATCGACGAAAGCCTTATCCGAACTGGTCCCGTTTTGCGAGCTGATTGCATGCCGTGATTGCATACCGGAGAAGGTTTCCCTACAATGCCTCGGTGTTGTCACGATGCATGAAAGACGGCGTTGAACGAATGATAAGGGAGTCGAGAAAGAGTATGACGTCGCACCGAGTCGGAAAAGCGTGGCTGGCGGCCGCTCTGGTCGGGGCGTCTGCCGTTATAGGCGGGGTTTCTCACGCCATCGACGTACACTTGTCCCTTGAAGAGGCCCGTAAAACATTGGAAAGCGGAAGGCTTCCAATGGAGAAAGCCGAGCTGCCCGAAGATATTAAGAAAGTGTTGCAACAGGCGTCGTTGTCCAGTCGCGTGGGGGCCGATCCGGAAAAGGATCCGTGCGGCGCCAGCGCGATCTTGCGGACCAAGCGGTATCGGCTTGAGGCCTTCGGTCGTCAAGAGGCGGTGGAGTCCAAGAAACGCAAGGTCGAAGTGCGGATGCCGGAGGAGTTCGTGAAAAAAGTGTTGGACATGCCGAACATGGAAGTCGAGGTTCAACTGTGCGGCGATGACGAGTATTTTGCCGAAGGAGCCCTCGTTGAATTGCACCAAGGCGCCAAACGGATCAAGCCTGTCGATATCGGGCGGGCCGAACGCGGACGCAAGAACGAAGAAGGCAACGGCCCCGCGTTTCGCTCTCGGTTTACCGCACTCTTCGCCTATGAGCAATTTGATCCGAATGCGAAGTCGGTCTTCGTCGTGAACTTGCAAGACGGCCAGGAAGTGCGAATCCCCGCCGATTTTTCCAAAGTTAAATAAGAAAAGTTAAAGAAGATTTTTCTTCGAGGTCGAAAGATCGATGCTCGAAAGACCGGCGTGTCACTGTCGGCGCGCGATCCTATCCCACCGGATCGTTCAGGCGGATGGTGTACAGATAGTGATAGAGGCCTTTGCGCTCCATGAGCCGGGCATGGGTGCCTTCTTCAACGAGACGGCCCTTGTCCAAGACGAGAATGCGGTCGGCGTGCTGGACGGTGGAAAGCCGATGGGCGACGACGAACGTCGTTCTCCCGCGCATCAGGCGATCGATGGCTTCTTGGACCAGACGTTCCGACTCGCTGTCAAGGGAAGACGTGGCTTCATCCAACAGCAGGATGCGTGGGTTCTTCAGAATCGCCCGCGCGATCGCAAGACGTTGACGCTGCCCTCCTGAGAGATTGATTCCCTTTTCCCCGACGATGGTGCAGTACTTGTCGGGGAAACTCATAATGAAGTCGTGGGCGTGCGCCGCCTTGCACGCGCGCTCTATTTCCTCTTCATCGGCGGCGGGATTCCCGTAACGGACGTTGTCCAGAATGGTGCCGCCGAACAAAATGGTTTCCTGCGGGACCAGCGCCAATTGCCGATACCAGCTCTCGAGGGTCACCTGTTTCAGGTCGTACCCGTCGATCATGATCCGGCCTTCGGTCGGGTCATAGAATCGGTGGAGCAGATTGACGACGGTCGTCTTCCCGGCGCCGGTCGGCCCGACGATCGCAATGACCTCGCCGGGCTTGGCCTCGAACGATAAGTGCGAGAGAACGGGAGCGCGTGAATCATAGGCGAACCCGACGTCTTCAAACCGCACGTGGCCGGTCGCCGCGGAGAGGACGATCGCTCCCGGCCGGTCTTGAACGGCCGGTTCCACGTCCAGTATTTCGAACACCCGTTGCATGGCGCCCTGAGCCTCTTTCACTTGCGAGAAGACACGGGCGGCCGAACTGAAGGGACCGATCAGGATGCCCGCAAACAAGATGAAGGCGAACAGATCGCCGGGAGTGATGGCGCCCTCGACCACTTGCCGGCCTCCGTACCAGATGACGGCGGCCGCGATGGAAAAGGTGAGCAGGCTGATGGTCGGAATGAACAGGGCCATGATGCCGGCTCGGCGCATGGTGACGCGGAGGGTTTGATCGATCTGGGCGGAAAAGCGCTCTTCTTCGCGCTTCGTCTGCACGAACGATTTGACGATGCGGATGCCGGAAATCACTTCCTCGGCCAAGGTGTTGAGAGCGGCGGTTTGGTCTTGAAGCGACAGGGAGAGGGCCTTGAGCCTGCGCCCGAACATTTTGGCGACCAACACCAACAACGGGAGAAGAATCAAGATCAGAAGCGAGAGACGCCAATTCATCATGAACAGAAAGGCCAGTCCGCCGACGAACGTGACAAGCTGTTTTGCGCTGTCGATCGGCAGTTCCGTCGCGACCGACTGGATGATCCCGACGTCGTTCATTAATCGCGACAGCAGCTCGCCGGTTCGGCGGCGGGCGAAGAATTTGACGTCCAGCGTCTGCAAATGCGCGAAGACGTGCCGGCGGAAGTCGGCCATGATTCGTTGAGACACCCATGCGGTCAAATAGCTGTGCCCCATCGTGCAGAGGCCTTGGAGAAGCACGAGCCCGAGCAAGACCCCGATCAGTTCCGTCATTCGGTCGGCGTCTTGTCGGACCGTGATGACGTCCCACAGCGCGCCCGTCAATCGAAGCAAAGCCAGATTGACGGCGGCCACGCTCATGACGAGGAGGCCGCTTGCCAACATCCGCGTCACATACGGCTGAATGAACGGCAAGAAGCGTCTAAAGATCAACATGACGGGCTGGAAAGAGGCGTCCGGATACCGGCTTGGGGAGCCTGGTTCGTCATTCCGCCTCTGCGGGAAAGCACGGCAAGGTGGGAAGAAACGGGCGACGCTCAGTCGGGATGGATGACCGATTCAATGAGTGTCTTATTGAGTGCCACAAAATCAGCCCGGTCCTTGTCATCGATGACCACGTTCGTCAGGCTGATGAACGGACGCCCGTCTTCATTGATTGCGTCGGAGACGCGATTACGTGTTGGAGGAATCAGAAAGTCGCCTACGTACGTGCAGTGGATCGTTCGAACGCGAATCCGAACTTTCCTGCCCTCAGCCAAGAAACCCTCCGGTCACGTGACCCCTGCCTAACTGTCGGCCTAACTTTTGCGGCGAAGAAACTTTTGACGTCTGCGCAGCTTTTTGTATTTGTGCTTGCGCATTTTTTTTCGTCGTTTTTTCAAAACGCTCGACATACGTTGGTTCTCCCAGGCGGCAGAGTCTAGAGGCTTTTCTTACAAAATGCAAGGTCCGTTGTGGTTGCGTCGAAAGCGCGCTCGACGAGAAGCCGCGAATCGTGTCGGCGGAGTTTCATCTTGGCGAAGTTCCGCGGAGCGCGGAAGCAGCGACCGAGACCGATCGATATTTTTTGATGCTCGTTTCAGGAAGAAGCTCGTTCTCGATCGATCGGAAGGCCAAGTTGCAAGCGGTTGAATCAAATCTGTCGGCACGACAGGTTCGGTAGAACTCGCCGTCACGCGCCGTGGCATTTTTTGTACTTCTTGCCGCTTCCGCAGGGGCAGGGATCATTGCGGCCGACCTTGGCGTCGGCGCGGTGCACGGGAGCCGGAGCCGCGGCTGGCTCTTCCCCGCGGTTCAGCGTGAGTTTCGCCTGCGGGCGGGAAATGACGGGAGGGGGCGCAGGTGACGGCGGCTCCGCGTCTTGACGAACGGCTTGGACGTGCAGAAGCCGGTTGATCGTATCGGATTTGATCCGTTCCATCATGCCGGCAAAAAGATCAAAGCCTTCGCGTTTATATTCGATCAACGGATCTTTTTGCCCGTAGCCGCGAAGGCCGATCCCGTCTCGCAGGTGATCCATGGCGAGCAAATGGTCTTTCCAGTGATGATCGATGACCTGGAGCATGAAGGTCTTCTCCAGAAACCGCATCAGCTCCGGTCCCAACTCCTGCTCTTTCCGCGAATAGGCCTCGCGAACCTGGGTATGCAAGTCTTCCAACAGGGCGTCCCGCCCGATCTCTCTGAGGGATTCTCCTTTATCGTGCTTGCCCTGTGTGATGTCGACGCCGAACTGGCCCTGCATCATTTCCACCAGGCCCTTGAGATCCCACTCTTCCGGATATTGGTCGGGCGGGCAGTAGACGTTCATAGCCGAGTCCACCAATCCGGCCATCATGTCGCGGAGGTTTTCTTTGAGGTTTTCTCCGCTGAGGACCGCCCGCCGGTGGCGATAAATCACTTCGCGCTGCTTGTTCATGACGTCGTCATATTCAAGCAACTGTTTGCGGATCTCAAAGTTGTGGGCTTCGACCTTCTTTTGCGCGTTGGCGATCGCGCGCGTCACCATGCCGTGCTCGATGGGCACGCCCTCTTCCATGCCGAGTTTGAGCATCAGTTGCGAGACCCGTTCCGAGGCGAAAATGCGCATCAGATCGTCTTCAAGCGACAGATAGAACCGGGACGTGCCGGGATCGCCCTGCCGGCCCGCCCGCCCGCGCAATTGATTGTCGATCCGACGGCTCTCGTGTCGCTCGGTGCCCAGGATGTGCAGTCCGCCGCAGGCGATCACCTCCTGCTTATTCTTTTCACAGTCCGCCCTGATCTCTTCGTAGAGTTCAAGTTTGCGGGCGTCGGGCAGGTTCTCTTCCCGATACAGCACTTGCTTGTAGAGGAAGTCGGGGTTGCCGCCCAACAGAATGTCGGTGCCGCGTCCCGCCATGTTGGTGGCGATGGTGACGGCGCCTTTTCGACCGGCTTGCGCGACGATCTCGGCTTCCCGCTCATGGTGCTTGGCGTTCAGGACGTTGTGCTTGACGCCGTTCCGGTTCAGGAGCGCCGAGAGCTTTTCGGATTTTTCGATGGAGATGGTGCCGACCAGCACCGGCTGCCCGCGCTGGTGGCAATCTTTAATTTCCTCGACGATGGCGGTGAATTTTTCTTTCTCCGTCCGATAGACGACGTCGGGATAGTCGATGCGGATCATCTTGCGGTTGGTCGGCACCACGTTGACGTCGAGGTTGTAGATTTTGGCGAATTCGGCGGCCTCGGTATCCGCGGTTCCGGTCATGCCGCTGAGCTTCTTGTACATGCGGAAATAATTTTGGAAGGTGATGGACGCCAGCGTCTGATTTTCGTTGGCGATTTTGACGCCTTCCTTGGCCTCGACGGCTTGGTGCAAGCCGTCGCTCCAGCGGCGGCCGGGCATCAGTCGGCCCGTAAATTCGTCCACGATGATGACTTCGCCGTCCTTGACGACGTAGTCCACGTCGCGCTTATACAGCGCGTGGGCCTGCAGCGCCTTGACCACGTGGTGCACCAGATCCATGTGGGCCGGGTCGTAGAGGTTCTCCACGCCGAGCAGTTTTTCCACGCGGGCGTTGCCGTCTTCCGTCAACGCGGCGGTCTTGGTTTTTTCTTCGATCGTATAATCCCGCTCCGGTTTCAATTGGGGGATGATCGCGTTGATCCGATAGTAGAGGTCGGTGGACTGATCGGTCGGCCCGGAAATGATCAGCGGCGTCCGTGCCTCGTCGATCAGAATGCTGTCGACCTCGTCCACGATGGCGAAGTTCAGCTCGCGCTGGACGCATTGACTCAAGTCGGTCACCACCAGGTTGTCGCGCAGGTAATCGAACCCGTACTCGTTGTTCGTGCCGTAGGTGATGTCGGCGCGATAGGCTTCGGCCCTGGTGCAAGGCCGAAGATGCTGGAGCCGCTTGTCCGCCGATTCATAGGTCGGATCAAAGAGAAACGAGGCATCGTGCTGAATGACGCCGGTGGACAGGCCCAACGCATGGTAGAGGCGCCCCATCCATTGCGCGTCTCGCTTGGCGAGATAATCGTTGACGGTGACCAGGTGGACGCCTTTCCCTTCGAGCGCGTTCAGATAAATGGGGAGGGTGGCGACCAGGGTTTTTCCTTCGCCGGTTTTCATCTCCGCGATGCGGCCCTTGTGCAGGATCATGCCGCCGATGAGTTGCACGTCGAAATGCCGCATGTTGAGCACGCGGCGGGACATTTCGCGACACACGGCAAAGGCCTCCGGCAAGATGTCGTCGAGCGTCGCTCCGGCTTCCAGACGTTTCTTGAAATCCGGAGTTTTGTCCGCGAGGGCTTGGTCGGAGAGCGGCGTCAGCCCGGATTCCAGGCCGTTGATCCGTTCCACGATCGGAAGGAGCGCTTTGATTTCCCTGTCGTTTTTGCTGCCGAAGATCAGATTAAGTAGTTGCGTAACCATAAATGGTCTCGTCGGAAACACGTCTCGATAAGACGAGAAAACAACCGATGCAGTATACCGCATCTCTCCGGTGAATCCTATAAGTTAGCGAGGGCTCCTCTTTAGGTATCACCCGCTTGACAGGTTTCATGATGGTCAATTACTATTTCGCGCAAAGCCGGTGGAGAACCGTTCCATGGGCCACGGGGTTCTGAAAGTCCTTTCGATCGTCCTTGTGCTCTGTGTCCTGTCCGTCGGCGGGCTGGCAATCGGGCAGTCGGTCGCGAACGATTTTGACCATCGATCCCATCATCAATCGTCCTCTCATCACAGTACCGTACTCTGTTCCTGGTTATGTATCGCCGGACAGGGGTGGGAAGTTACGATTGCTCCGAGGCTGTGGGAAGGGTTCCCATCTGAATGGATAGAGTATCAGGTAAGTAAGAGACCTTCCATCATCCACTCCCTTTTCATAGTTCCGCGAGGACCTCCCGTTTCTTGAGTCTTGTTTCGAGCAGTCTCGTTTCTGGCCGGTTTTGAAGTTTTCTCTGTGCCAGGTTCTTCGATGTATAAGGCATGGAGACAGGGGGCGGTGGGGATCTTTTGAAACCATGGGTGAACCCATGAGGCTTCAGATGAATCGAGGAGAGTCGTTGCCCTTGCGATTGATCAACCGAAGTCGGGGAACATGGCTTGTTCTCCCTCTCCTGCTCATGTTTTCGAGCTACTCGGTGTGGGCGATGGGTTCGCGTGTGCCGGCGGTGGGGACTCCAGCGGAGGATTTTCGGCTCATTGATCTTGAAGGAAAACAACAAAGCCTCAGTCAGTATCGCGGCAAGGTTGTCCTTGTGAACTTCTGGGCGACCTGGTGCAAGCCCTGCACGACCGAAATGCCCGCGATGCAAGCGGCATACGACAAACTCAAGGACAATGGGTTTGTGGTGCTCGCGGTCAATGAATTAGAGGACGAGGCGAAAGTGCGCGAACACATCAAGCAGCACGGGCACACGTTTCCGGTTCTGATGGACCGTGACAACAAAGTGGCCAATCAATTCGGCGTGTTCGGCTTGCCGGTCAGCGTCTTTATCGACGAAAAAGGCGTGGTGCAAGAATACGTCAAGGGCGGGCTGCTGACGGAAGAGAAAATCGTGCAGACGTTTCATCGAATTCAAGGCAGGAAGTCCGTTCAAGCGGCGTTGGTCAAGTAAGACGATATGACTCGTTTTCATCGACAGATGCTTGTCCTGTCCCTTGTGGCGTGCCTGCTGCTGGTGCCCATTCTCGCGGCGCCGGCGGCCGTCGCCCATGAGGTCCAGCATAGCCATCATAAAGCGGCGACTCATTCGTCTCCGTTGTGTGCCTGGTTTTGTGGCGTAGGACAAGGGTATGAGGTAAGAGATTCTGTTTTTGCCCCCGTTTTTTCTTTCATAGCCATTCAGAGCATTGAGTCCGACAGCCAAATCGACGACCTCAAGCGGTTGAGGCTTTTCTCTCGCGGTCCTCCTCTTTCTTGCTAACTCCTCTCTGTTCAGCCGTCTGATGCTCGGGAACAGGCATTGCTCCCCGGAGGGGCACGATGCCGATTCCTTGCATCGGCGGTGATCGGGTTCGCGCCAATAAGAAAAAACAGGGTAGCCCCCGGCATCCACGGCTGTGGTGGCCTCGTCATGGAGATGAGGAAACAGTCGTGGCCGCCTGGGTGACGGCGTAACACTTCTGAGAAACCAGGAGGTACTTATCATGGAAGACTTTCTCGCATTGCAGAATAAGCGGTTGTTGCGAGTCGATGAAGCGGCCAGACTGTTGAACGTCAGTCGTTGGACGATCTATCGGTGGGTCGACGCCGGGCAACTCGGCGGTACGCGAATCGGGGCGGGCAGCTTGCGAATCTTCAGCGACACGGTGGCCGCCCTCATCAATCACCACTGCGTCGGGGCCTCGGTCCCCGCGGAAGCGGGGCAAGGGGGCCGCGCTTCCCATGAAACATCCGGGCCGAGCGGCCGCAAGCGTTCTGTCTCCGGCATGGTCGGCCCGCGACGGCAGGCCGCCTTATGATGAAGGCGGGGTTTCAACGGTCCCTCTGGTTGATTTGCGCGCTCATGCTGGCTCAAAGCATGGGACTGTTCGAGCCGTCGGCCGAGGGCTCCTGCGGATCGGCCAGTTGTTTCGTTGTGATCGGCTCGCAACAGGCGGTGTCGCCGGCCGGTGTCCTGACAGTCAACGTGAACTTTACGCATACGCCGAACGGGATTCCGCCCGAGGGCGTGAGCACCATTCCATTCGCCAATCAGCAGACCAAGCAACTCATCCTGGCCAATAGCCAAGTCAGTCAGCTTCGCACGTTGGTGCAAATAGGGGCATTGGATCTGAATTATGGCTTGACGGAACGAATCGGCCTTCAGATGCAAATCCCCTACCGAATGGTCGATGCGGTCGGACAGATCGGCACGGGCGCGGTCTCCAATACGTTCGATCGAGGGTTTGGAGATATTCTGGGCAAGGTCAAGTACAACGTGCTTCCGACCTTACGGAGTATGGTGGTGCTGGAAATGGGAGTGTGGTTTCCCATTGGAGACTATGGTCACGAGGCCGTGGCCGGTCAGCTTGCCGAATCAACATTGCAAGTGGGGCGAGGTGCCTTCGGCTTTCAGCCGGGCTTCTATCAAACCTATGAAATCCTGCCTCATCGCCTCAATCAATTTTTGTCCGGCAACTATCGGTACACCATGCGGAATTCGGATGGGTATCGATTCGGGCAGGAATTTACCGTCAGCGCGGGTCTCAATCTGGTGACATTTCCCTGGCTTGTGCTGACCAACCAGATCAATTTCCGTTACAAGGAGCGAGACAACATCGAGGCGGCGCTGTATCGGTTTAATTCCACCGATCCGATCAATCGCCTCGAATTACTGGATGCCAACGTGATCGGCCGGTCGGTTCCAACGACCGACCATACCTTTGTGGCATTTACGACCGGCGCGGTCGTGAACGCTTTCGATTTCGGGCAGATCTATTTCATGGCCCAGATTCCGATCTATCGAGATTTCAATGGAAACTTGCAGCAGGAAATTAGTTTCGTCGGGGGCGTGACCAAATCGTTTGCGACGCCCCCGCTGTTTTCTCAGTAGACGCTGCACATGGGCGATGATGTTGATCGAGGAGCACGTATTATGAAGCACCGAAAACAAATGGGCGCAAGAAGCGGCCCTTTCCGTCTGTTTGGGTGGCAGTCGGCGTGCGCGATGATTTTGTTGCTTGCCGGCTGTGGAACCGGAGGAGATGATCCGGAGCCGAACAGCCCGCTCACGACGCCGATGGCGTTTGTCGTCAACCAGGACGATACGACGTTGACCACGTTGCGCCTGGATGGCAAATTTTCTCCGGTCGTCGGCACCCTGTCGCTCGGTCCAGCCCAACCCGATGCGATCGGCGGGGTCACGTTTTCCTTAGGTGAATGGATCTTCGTGACCCATACGGCCGGTAATCGCGTGGTGGCGATCGACCCGATTGGTGGATTGCCTCCAATCCTTGAAGATTTTATCACCACGAATCCGGCCAATACGCTGGTGCGCGTCGGGCAGCGGCCGACGAAGATCTATCGAGATCCGGTGGACAGAGAAGTATTGTGGACGACTAACGAGGGTGATCCGACCACGGGGCTCGACACCGTAGCCAATTGTCCCAATGGCGGCTCGTTCTCAGTGCTGCACAACTCACACCTTGGCGTTGGAGGTGGAGAACTGCCGCGTGTGACGTCGAGTGGGTGTCTGTCTGGGAGAGGGGAGTTTTTTGTGGTGTTTGCCCTTCCGCCGAGCCAGCGCTCTGCTCTTGTCGCAAGTAGGACCACGGGAATTGTCAGTGTGCTACTCGAATTGCCGATAGCCGGAGGGGGAACGGCCTGGAGTGAGCTGCCTTTGGTGATTAATCTGTGCAATGGACAATTTGCATTGCCTTCGACTGTAAACTGTAATGCGGCGCCGATAGGATTCTTCTGGTCACAGGCGACAAACCGAGCCTATGCTTATCTTGCTGGCCGTGCTCCGTCTGAGATTGTCGAGATCAATCCGACAGGAACTCCTCTGATTCCTAGATCCGTTCAGCTCAACTTCTCCAGCTCACGATCAGTCTCGCACGTCGGCATGGCCCCCGACGGCCGCGAGTTGCTGGTGATTATCGAAGACCGGTCTGATTCTAATCATGTTGTGACACGATTTGCTTCCATTGACGTGACAGCCCTGACGCTCATGGAGCTGACCACTCCAACGTTGCAGGATGTCCGTGTCGCGCAGTTTCAGTTTACGCCGGATGGGCGCCAACTCTATCTCTTGGCATCCAACGACTCGACAGGGCTCAGTTCAACGCAAGTTGCCAATCAGCGGAAAGACTTGCTAGTCATTCTCGATCGCAATCCTCCTCAGGTGGCGCGAGAAGTCTCGTTGCCTGCGGCGACCAGCCATGCGATGGATCTCTGGATTACAGGACCGGCCGGGGCCGGCTCGGCCAAGGGCGTTGTCGTCACTAACGCGACGCCTGGTGTGAATGGGACGGTTTCACTGATCGATCCAAACAGCGGCAGAATCACGTCCACGTTTCGGGTTGGCCGAAATCCCAAAATGGTCACGGTGTACTATTACGGCCTTGTGAGAAACAACAACCAGGCGACGCCCAGATGGTAAGGCCTTTCTCCGGGAAAGGCCGGCGCCGTTGATCACTCAAAAAATCGCGTGCAAGCGGCGGCATCGGTTGCAGGGATCGGTAGCGTTTTGCCTAAAAATCCGCGAAGCTGACCCCACTATCGACCATGGCAAGCGGAATGATGAAGAAAAAGGCTGACGGTCGCCAAGCCGGAACGGGGCATGCGGAGGTAGGAAGGGGTATGAGTCGAGGGGACGGTTTGCCTTGGATGAGACGGTGTCTGCGGAACGCTGGTGTTACGGCCGTCATCCTGGCGGCGATTGCTTGTGTGCCGCTTCTTGCCGTTCCGGTTTTTGCCGACGAGGCGGAAAACTGGGAGGCGCTGCTCAATGCGGCGATTGCCGCGCGCGAACAGGCTCGCTATCGAGAAGCGGAGAGGTTCTTGTTATCGGCCGGCCGCGAGTTGGAACGGATCGGGCCGAACGACGTGCGAATGGTCGCGACGCTGAACCAGTTGGGGCTGGTCTTTCAAGAACAAGGACAGTACGACCGAGCGAAGCCGTATTATGAGCAGGCGTTGGAAATCTGGGAGCGCACGCACGGATTGGATCACCCGGAGGCGGCGTCCACCCTCCACAATCTTGCGGAGATTTATCAGGAAGAAGGAAACTTCGAACGTGCCGAGCGGGCGTATCTCCGGTCCCTTCAGATCGGCGAGCGAAATCTCGGCTGCGGGCATCCCGATATGGCGATCGGATACAACAATCTGGCCGGCCTGTATCGGAAACAGGGACGGTTTGTCGAGGCGGAAGCGCTCTTTCATCTGGCGGCATCTATTCTCAAAGGAGCAGGGCAGGATGAAGCCGGCAACCGGGCCCCGCTCCTGAATAACTTGGCCGCTCTGTACAAAGAGAAGGGCCTCTACGCTTATGCTGAACCGCTGTACGAAGAAGCCTTGACCTTGCGGCGGGCCCGTTTCGGTGATCGCCATCCGGCCGTTGCGATTTCACTCAACAACATCGCCAATTTGTACCATGCCCAAGGACTGCCGGAACTGGCGGACCGATACTATCGCGAGGCATTGGTCGTGAGTGAGATGACGTCTGGCTCGGAGGCCTCGCTCACGGGAAGAATTTTAGCCAATTGGGCCTGGCTCCTCCATGAGCGGGGATTCGTTGACGAGGCCAAGCTTCGGTACGAACGGGCATTGGTCATCCAGCAGAAGACCATGGGCCGGGAGCATCCGATGTTGGCCGTGACATTGGATCGGTATGCGTCGTTGCTAAGAGACATGGGGCAACGGCTGGAGGCCGGACTCATTGCGGGCCGGGCCGCGGCCATTCGAGCCCATTGAATTGATCAGTGGTTGGAGCCATGAGTGGCTGCTTAGCCACTCAGAAGAGGTGGTTCAATGGGAATCTCAACAATCGGTCGGGGGGCAGAGTCATTCCCTCAGATCTGTGCCCTTGGGGTTCTTCCGTTGCTCTTGCTGGTTGAGGGTTGCGGTGGAGCCTGGACCGGTATTCCGGGCCTCGATACTCCCGATGGGAAGATTTTTGCGCAACGGTGTTCAGCCTGCCATCTCCAGACGTTCGGCGATCACGGCGTCACGCACGGAGTGCCGGATCCCAGATTCCGCACGCTCGAAGAGTGGAAAAAAGAAATCGCACGCATGGAAGGGCTGATGCGCGAAAAGGGACTTCCGCCACTGACCGATCAGGATCGCGAAGCCATTTTTCGGTATCTGGCCCTGCACGCGGAACGGTGATGGCAAGAAAAGTAGTTGAGCCCCTCTACATCCAAAAGCCCTCTACCGCATCACCGTCACGTTCTCAGTGGTGAAACAATGTGTGGGCAGCCGGTTTGTCTTTCCGCTTCAAGGAAGTGCGCGCGGCCTTTTTTAAGAAGCCGATCTGGCTCAGTCGCAGTGCAGGCCGGGCTTCTCTTCGCGCCGATTAGATCCGTTTAGATCTACCTTGTTTCTCAGCCCTGCCTTCATCAATGGCCGCAAAACCTGTTGCATTCGGAGACTCCGTCGGCAGGCGTCGGTAGCGCGTCATGGCGAAACCTGCTAAGTACCGTCGATCGCAAGCGCAGGAGGAGTCGATGAAGACGAAACGCTATTTTTTGATGGGAGTGCTTATTGCAGGAGTAACGGCTGGTTGTGCGGACATGACGGGTGCGCCTCAACCGTCAAGCTCTCGTGTGCTCAAGGACGGTGAAATCCCGTTCCCGACCGGGTATCAAAACTGGCCTAAGTTTCTTTCATCAGTTCAGCGTCCTGATGTGAAGCAAGTGCGCGAGCTGTTTATCAATCAGGTAGGGAGCAAAACAACGAGGGGGCAAGTGTTCCCATCCGGCACAGTCATGGTCATGGAGCTGTATAAGGTCAAGATGGAGGGAGAAACGCCGCTCACGGGGTCGGACGGTCGTCTGGTCAAGGAGGGATTGGCAAAGATCTTCGTCATGGCGAAAGGCGATGGATGGGGCCAGGACGTGCATGACAGTTTCAAAACCGGCAATTGGGTTTTTGGAGCGTTCAGTGCGGATGGCAAGTCCTTGGCCGAAGATTTCAACAATTGCCGCGTGTGTCACAAACCGCTCGCCGAGAAGGATTTCGTCCATCGCTACGATGAGTACTTCGAAAAAAGGAGCGGCGGGTCCTGATGCACTCAGGTCGTTCGTGAAGGAGGGAATCATGCGTGTCTTGGTCGTGCTGGCAATAACAGCGCTATGTGCCGGGATCGTCCCGCCAGCCTATGCCGATAACACGTCTCTTGAAACGCTGTTGCGCACGCAGGTATTCAACAAAGTATTCGAAGGATTCGACTTTTACCAGGTGACCATCGAGCGTGATGTCGCCAACGCCGATGGTATGCGGGAGGTGACGGCCGAGGCCAAGGGAAAATTTTCCGAGCATACCAGGCGACTGAAGGCCTTGTTCCAGCTCGACGGGCAGACGGTCGTCAGCGGGCAGGTGTTGGAAGAAGAAGGTCTGCCCGCCTGTTCATCCTCGGGGGAACATCATCCCGCGTCGGACTTATAACCTCATACAGATCGAAAGGAAACAAACAACATGCGGCAGCCGGTCGTCGGGCTTTTGATTCTGGCGTGTATTGCTGGGGGAATCTTTGCAGAGGAACCGTCGTTTGCTCTCCAGGCGGGCGGCGTCGAAATCGGGGATTTCGAGAGCGGATCGGTGGTAGGGCAGCCGTTTAAGGAACTGGAGGTCGATGTGCGATTGATCGCCACCGAGATCGGCACGGTGAAGACCTGGTATCCCCCGGCGACCGTGATCGATTTTCGAGTGCGACCGGGCAGGCCGGTGCTGATCAAAGTCTCGAACAATTCGAGCGCCGAGCGAGGCTTTCAAATGGAAGAAACCGGTCACTCCGGAGCCCCTACGGCGTTGAAGGCGCAAGTCGTGTTGAAACCCGGTGAAACAAAGTATATCGGCATCCCCACCAGCGACCTGACCTACGCGGCCCAAGGGCAGACCCTCACGTACCGCGATCATCTTAATCCGAACGATCCGGGCGGTGTGCTGCTGTTGATCAAGTAAATGGCAGTACCTTAAGCGATGATCGCGAGCACTCCACGATCCCGAGACGATTCGGCTCCAAGCGCGGCAGGGTTCTGAGTCCTGCGGCGGTGAGTCCTGGCGAAGTGAAGCAAGCAGAGTATTCTCTGGATCGCCAGGAGCAGAGAAAAACGAGTTGTCGAGGTCGGCCTTGATCGCCGGGGCCTCTGTTCCCGCTCGCGTCCGGGAAGAAGCAAGTTCTCGCGCACCATCCCGTTACACCGTGAGCCGGCCGCTACGCATGCTATAATCCCTGCTCGCGAAGAGCGAACGGCAAAAAGTCAAAAAAATGGACGGTTACGTCTGACAACATGGAAAGGTCTTGTTGCCGGTGTGGATGAGCGAGTCGTCCTTATACGCTCCCGGGCATCACACGACACAAGTGCGCACATTCCTGAAAGCCCAACGCCCCGCACTCGCAGAACGGTCTCAAAACAGTCTGCGTACAACAGCCATCTCTCGATGGGAGTGAGATGCTCCCACTGCCTGGATTGACAGGATGGATCGCATTCGACTCTTTTTGATCGAACTGCTGCTAGGCGCGTCGAATCGGCTGTTGCGGGGTGCCCGTCGCCTGCTATGGCCTTGGCGACCTCGGAAGCCACCCGAGAGGATCTGTGTCTATCGCATCGGCAACGTGGGCGATACGGTCTGCGCAATCCCGGCTCTCTGGGCCATCCGGCAGACATGGCCGTCGGCCAAACTGATGGTCCTCACCAGTCCTGGCACACTGACGCTCCCTGGCGCCCGAGAAGTCCTGGGTGGAGAAGACTGGATCGATGACATCATCGTGTATGCGCCAAGTGATATGAAACGACCGCGGTCCCTGTGGAGGCTGATTAAGAATCTGCGAGGCAGAAAGATTGATTTGTGGGTCGAACTTCCCATTGGCGCCGCCGCTCTGGGAAGAAATCTGCGCGACATGTTGTTCGCACGTTTTGCCGGAGCAGGGTATGGAATCGGGTGGCGGCAGAGTCGTGTTCGGTTGTGGCGCCCGTTGCAATCAGAGAGGATGACACACCCCAACGAAGTCCAACGGCTGCTTGGGATTCTTCGCGATGAAGGCATCGTCCCCCATGATTCCGCTCCGAAAATCTGGAGCGGGCCGGAAGAGACCAGGGAAGCGGAGCGACTGCTGGCGGCGGCTCGCGCCACCGGTCGCCCCCTCGTTGCCGTGGCGCCTGGAGCCAAACGGGCAACCAACTGGTGGGTGACAGACCGTTGGATAGAAATGGTGAGAGATCTTGATCGTCAGAAATGCCATCCAGTCCTCTTGGCTGGAAAAGCCGACACTGCCCTCTGCAACGAGATTGCAGAACGAGCCGGATGTGACGTCACGAATCTGGCGGGACGTACCACCATTCCCCAGGTGGGAGCCATTCTCCGGCTGTGTACGATGATCGTTTGCCTTGACTCCGGGCTCCAGCATATCGCCGCGGCGGTAGGCACTCGTTGTGTGACGCTGATGCCCGCGCGCAACCTGCGAGGTATCTGGGATCCGGAAGGGAACCATGTAATCCTCGAGCGGCGAGTGCCCTGTCATACGTGTTATCTGGAGGTCTGCCCGCACGACAATCTCTGCATGAGAGAAATATCGGTCGATGATGTGAAAGAAGGAGTGCGGAATCTGCTCGCCGGCCTCCGTGCAGGCTCGTGCTGATGCGTTACGGACCCCCTCCTGGTCGCTCCGTCTCAGGCCGCTCCGTCTCGATTCGCTTGAGAATCGAGAGGAGGGCGTCCAATCGCTGCCGGTAGGCACGGCGGCTTTGTTCTAAGAGAGAGGGAGGATCGCCCATCAGCCGTTCGGATGGAGCAACCGGTAAGCGAAGCGGACGAGCGGCAGATGATTGTGGTTGGGCCGCGACCGGCTTGTACAACGGATCGCCGAACAGCACCATGCGCCAACTGACATAGCGGCTGGTCAGGTAATAGACCTCGACCAGCGGATACTTGCCGGAGAGGAGCAACCTCGTAAAACGGGCCGGTTCGGGAAAGGCATCGAGGTACGGCTCGCCCACGGAGCCCACCGTCGCCGCAATGCCTCGTTCCAGCGCGTTCTTGCACCATCCTCGCTCATGGGGGTCGTGAATCGTCACGGCCTCGGCCGAGGCCATGTGGTAGCCGATCGCACCGGGATTAAACGAAAAGACATCCTCGTAGGAACGGAGCCTGTACCAGCCGATGTACAGCGCGACATTCGGCATGGAGGCCATAGTGCGCTCGGCGAGATCCAGCACCACATCATACGAAGAGAGCTCTTTGGCCAGCGTGGCGGCTTCCCGCAAACTGTGGTCATACTCCCCGTAGGTGTCGGTCGGCCCGTCCGGCTGCAACCCGCGCGCATCGAAATAAATGGCTCCCTGCAGGCCGGAGCGCTCCGCCTGCAGCGCCTTGTCCACCAGGCCCTTGGCCAACTCCGCGGTCGGCGCATCCAAGCGGCTCACCATGAGCACGGGAGGGTCGTCCGGTCGAGGAGCCGCATCTTCAAACAAGGGATTGTTCCAGCGCCAGGCAACGGAGTAGAGGCCGGGGTCCCACCAGAGGAGGCTTAGTTCGCTATCGAAACTGGCGTCGGCATGGGCGGGGGTCAGGAGATCGACCTCCGCGCTGGCCAGTTCAAGGACGCCCCGCACGCCGAACAGCCGTTCGGCCCAACGATACAACAACTGTCGCTCGGTTGTGATCGGCCGATGGGCAAGGCCGGTCCACAGGGGAACAGTGCGATCCAACAGGGTGCGCCAGGCCGAGGCTTGAGGTGGCTCGGGGATAGGAGGGGCATGTTCAGCATCCATGCGCCTGGGTAGTAGCAACGCCCAGCCGCCGTATTGTTGAGTCAGTTGGAGAAACTCAGGAATCACTTTGCGCCCGGTCTCGGTTCCCCCCTGTCGGCGGACATGCTCGAGAGCGGCACGCCATATGTTGTCGATCTGCGAAAGAAACAGCGCCGCCTTTGCGGCCTCGAGGACGACTTGACCTGAAGCTGGTGGCGAAGGAGGTGACTGGGGCGAGACCAGCTTCGCCAGTTCAGCCTGCAGATGTTCCAATCGAGTGCGACTGGTTTTGACGCGGCTCTGGGCGTCAGCGAGCACCAGGCGGTCTTCATCGGATAAGGGAGGAGCATCCACACGCAGTGGTATCCCATATGTTGTGACGAGCACGCGAATGGATGAAGCCAGGTGGCGGTCTTGTAAGGTCCGGCGAAGCGGTGTCACCACCAGGTCTTCGTATTCTTGGCGGCTGATCCGGTCGCGAAAGGGAACAGCCAATGAAATAATATGGTCATCAGGAATCTGCCGCTGCATTGCATAGTGCCGGGCCACGGCCAGACTGTCGGGGTTCGTGGCATTGGCGAGGATGACGACATGCCGCGGTTCGAGCGTCGCGTGGGCAGGAGATGCCCACATGCCCATGGAGCCGAGGGCGATGATCAGCGGTACGCGAGACGCGAGGCCCATCAGACATGCACTGTACAGGAGTCCGGGCGTGAAGGAAAGCGGAGCAATGTGACCGGAGCGTTGACCGGGCGAGGAAGCGGCACGCGACCGGGCCGGACCAGTCACGATCCGACCCGATCACGGTGCATGTAACAGAAGGAACCGTTACGCGTCCATGCGCCGTCTGGCCATGCCGGCCAAGCCGACCAGGCCCGCGCCAAAGAGCCAAGCCGCAGCAGGGAGGGGGACGACGGAGACCGACGCGATGAAGTTCTTGGCGGCGCCGGTTGAAGTCAGGTCAGCCCGGCCGCCCAACACGATGGTGAGATAGTTATTTCCGCCGGGATTCAGGACCAGGTCGTCGATGACAACTGTGGCGGTACCGGTCGGATTGGTATGGTCATCACCTTCGGCCCAGACGTGGCCGGCGAGCCCGGCCTGCGCCAAGGTGGGGAAATATGAACAGGTACCGGCCGGGGCACAAGGAGGATCGCCGTTCCAGGCTCCCCAGTTCGCGGAGTTAATCCCATTCACGTAGGTGTGAAGCCAGTTGCCCGCGTCTTCTTTCCCCAGCCACACGGTCAAGCCAGGGATCAAATCTTCTCGGCCCGCCGTGCCGTCATCGTAGCGGCCGAGGGTGATGCTCACATCGACCACGGTGTGCCCATTGGCATACAAAGGATTGAGATCGACCAACGCCCAGCGGGAAGTGTGGGTCCAACCGTAGATGCCCGGCTCGATGGGGCTACTGGCTGTGCCGCCGAGGCGGATCTGATCATAATGCGATTTTGAGGCGATGGTGTCTACCAGGCCGTCGCTGCCGGCATCGACATGTTGATTGTCGGGATTGGTATTGATGGGCAAGGCCTGCCCGGTTCTGGCTGACAGGGTTCCGGGGTTGTCAAATTGGTACCAGAGGTGATAGCGCACTCCGCCGCTTGTCGGATCACCGATAGAGACCGTGTTGGCCAAGGCCGGGCCCGCACTTACAAGCGAAAGACAGAACGCACTGGCGAAAGCCATAGTCATCAGTTGTCGCATGGTGGTTGCTCCTTATGACTTATTAAACGCAATCTTGCATGGTGTGACTGAGTCTTGCATGGTGATAGTGAATGGTCGTACAGACCGTTCAATGAAACGACGAGATTTCGCATATACGGCTGGGGAGCTTTCGTTCCTCCAGGCCGGTCGTGTTTGAGAAAACGGTCCCCAAGATGACTGGCGACGTCAGATCTGTTTCAGATCTGCCGGGGGAGCGCGCCCCAACGTTGAGGGATTACGGAATCGCATCGTATGTCTGCTTGTAGTTTTTGGTAACAAAACTGAACGACGAGTCCCAACTTCGTTGGCTAACCCATCTGTTTCCGCACTAAGGCACAGGCTGCCGCCAGTCCACTCCCGAACAGCCAAACCGCGGCGGGCAGGGGGACGGGGGTGATGGTGATGGTGTTGCCGCTGACCAGAAACTGGAAGTCGTCGCTTCTCAAGGTCAGGCGGTAATCCGCATGGGTGGTGATGGGATTCACGAAGCTGGTTGAAGGGGAGAGGTTATCAAGGGATGAAACGCTGCCCGCACCGAGCCTCAGCAGTACGCACACGCCCAACATTAGTTGCGTGAGACGCTGTCGCATGATCAATCGCTCCCTATCAACTAGGTATAAATAGCTTAGGAACTCTGCTGTCAGTTGGCCCTGTTCTGCGTCAGCTTTTAACAGGGAAGAGTAGATCTGAGCTAGCGACGGGTGCCGACTGATGCACCAGGTGAGACGGAATTCAGCGGGGACTTGGCGGGTGGACTGGAAACAGCCGCCGCCGGCTTCCCGGCGGCGGCTTGACCATCGACCGCGATCAGCTCGCTCCATTTGCTGGTTCGAGAAATGGCCTGGTGGGGGTTCCACCATAGCGACCGACGGCCGGAATCTCCACAAACCGATCGCCGGGCATGAATCCGGCCGGTCGGCCCACCCCATTGGGGATGAAGATTTGGGGATGGTCAAAGGGGGCTCGCTTGTAGCGCACTCGTTCGTCGGTGAGGGAACGGAGGAAAGCCTCCAGGGCCTGCATTTCATCCTCAGTGAAGGTAAAGACCTCGAGGGTCACGATTTCCGTTCCATCGAGTGTGACCATGCCGGTATGGGAGTCACCACCCCGACTGTAGAAGTCCACCACGTCGCGGAGGGTCCGGTGTCCGCCGTTGTGGAAATAAGGGGCGGTCAGTTCCACATTCCGAAGGCCTGGCACCTTGAAGGCCCCGTCAACCACGAGCGGCTCTGCGGGAGCGGGCACCAGCCGTTTGGCCATGGACAACCAGTTGCCCAGTTCATCCCGCGCGCCCAACCCTAAATCTTGGAGTGTGGGGAGAACGCCAATGGCATTGAACCCTCGGTCCATGGCTTGGCCCTCGCGAATGCGAATCGGACTTGCTCTAACCTGGCGCACCGACGCCCCGGTCAATTCCGCCCCTTCGTGGCAGGTGATGCACTGGCCCCGCAGTTGACTGCGGAACAGGTTGAGGCCGAATTGGGCGGAAGGGCTCAACGCCGTCGAATCACCCTCCATGAACCGATCAAACAGTGTGTCGTCCGCTACCAGCGTCGCTTCGTAGAGTTGGATAGCTAGTCCAAAGAACAGGGAGAAGTTATATTGCATAAGCGAGAACTCATTGGCCTGAAGGCCTCCACTCGTCGGTGGATCGACGACCGTCGTGGTTCCATCAGGTGCGACACGTAAGATTTTCGGTGAGTCCCACCACTGCCGATGGAATGCTTGGCGGATCAAGGTGGCGTAATCAGGCACCGTGAGTCCTTTTTGCGGCCAGCGGGTTAAAGAGCCGAGCACACTGTCTTGGGGATGAACCTGCTGAAGCGCCAGCGGCCGCAGATTGAAGACCGGTTGAGCAGGCGGAGCCCACCGAGCGAATTTTTTGCCCACGTCCCGCATGGTTCGCCCGACAGCGGACATTTCGCAGGGATCGACCGGCGGGCTCACGGCTTGCGAAGCCAGGCTAGAATCTTCAAGCCGGACTTGGACAGGGGCTGGTCGATTTGGGTCATCGGCCCGATAGATGCGGGCGTTGGGGTCTCGATCGCCCATGTTATTGACGCCGTTGAACACGTTGTCCGCCCGTCCATCCCAAAACTGGCGGTGGTTGAACACCGCGTTGATGACGGTCGGCGTGTTTCGCGGCTCGACGCAGCGGGTGTTCACCGATCCGACTCGGAAGCCGTTGGGGTCCGGCTCCGGTCTCGTGATGTCAGTCGGTCCCAACCCCACCCCCACAAACACGGAGCGGCGAACACCTTGAGAGGACAGCACGTCATTGCTGCGTGGGAAAAAAGGATAGTCCGTGGCCGTTACTTCACCGACCGGTCCCAGGTTGTTGTAAAACGTGGTATCCGGGTTGGGCTGGCCGGTCCGCGTGATGCGTTTAATTCCAGGGGCCAAAGAATTCCGGTGTCGGTTATCAGTCATGCCGGAAGTGAAGTGACAACTGGCGCAGGCGGTCACGCCGTCGCTCCCGACCTGCATGTCCCAGAACAAGGCCTTGCCTAAGTGAATCGCCGCCTCGCGGTCCCGCACAAATTCGCCGAGATTGGCTGGTTCGGGGACGGGAACGGTTTTGAGCGATGGAGGGGGCGGCGGATCATCCGGGTGGGGAACCGGAATCACAACTTGAGAGAACACGACGCTGCTAAGCACAAGCGCACTGGCCGCAAGGCCGATCATGAGTCCACGTGGTGTCATAGGAGTCCCTCCATGGGAAAAAGGAACGTTCCATTCCGCTTGAGCCGGTCCGGCGTCGAGCCGAACGAACGTCGCTGGATGGTCGTCCACATGGGACGGGGGTTCACGATGACCGGTTCGCTCTTCAAATCCTTCATGAACACTTTCCCTGCAACATCATGGCGGGAAGACATTCCAGTGAACGGAATCGAGGCCATTTGCCGGCCTGCGGTCCAAAAATCCCCTCCAGAAACCCCGGCAACGGCGGCACTCCCTCCGCGCCGGTCATGGGGATTTCGATCATGTCGTCCATGGCGAAGCCGAAGAGGCCTGGCATCACTCGCTGATGGTTCCCCATGTGCCCGTTCGGGACAAAGAGTTGCGGATGGTCGAACGGCGCGGCCGCGATGCGCACCCGTTCGTCCGTCAGGGTTTCAAGCCAAGCCACGACGGCGTCGACTTCGTCCGGTGTCATGTTGGCGACACCCAGCGGTTCGATTGGTGTTCCGTCGGTTTGCCTGACGGGAAACACGTTGCCGCCTCGGCTATAGACCATGACGGCTTCTCGCAGCGAATGGGTGTCGCCGTTGTGAAAATAGGGAGCCGTAAGCGCCACGTTCCGGAGCGAAGGGACCTTGAAGGCACCCTCCACGCCGAATCCCTTGGTGACCGACGCGCCGTCAAAGAAGGCCGGCGGGTCGTTGGGAAACAATCGCTTGCTGTGGGACAGGGGACCGTACTCGTCGCTTGCGCCGACGCCCAGATCGTCTTCGGTCGGACGCACACCGATATTGTTAAACCCCTTGTCGATGATGTTACCGTCGCGGTTGCGAACGGGACCGTTCGGAGCCATCATGATCCGCCGCACGGAGGCGTCGGTCAATTCCGGTCCCTCGTGGCAGTTGGTGCAGCGCAGGTTGTGCGGGCCGCGAGGGCGATCATTGAACAGATGGGCGCCGAACAAAGCCAGGCGCGAAATGAATTCAGGGTTTTTGTTGGTCCAAGGATTGAGGGCCGGGTCAGAGGGATGAGGGTGGAGTCGCCGAAATCGATCCCAGGGCGAATCATCCGACACCAGCGTCGACTCATAGAGTTGGATGGCTAAGCCGAAGAAGAGACCAAAGTTGTATTCGAGCAGAGTGTATTCATCGGTGTTGGGCTTTCGACCGGGGCGATCGACGATCGTGATGGTTCCATCGTCCGCCACGGCGATTCGTTTGTCACTGCGCCAGTACTTGTCTTGGAATGCAGCTTGGATCAGGTCGTCATAGGAATTCACCCGGAGTCCTGGCTTGGGATACCGGCTCCAGAGGCCGAGCACACTGTCCGAGGGCGCGACAAGCTGGTATTGCAACGGGCGCGTCGTGTGGACCCGTTTGCCGATCCGACGAGATAATCTGCCTTTTTGCAGGTCGCGGGCGAGGTCCTGCACGGTTCTCCCAGGCTCGGCCATTTCGAGTTCATTGAGAATGGGCCCCAACGCCTGGGAGGCCAGGCTGGAATTGACCAATCTCACTTGAACCGGCACAAGACTGCCGCCGATCGAGGCCAAGACCCGTGCTTCCGAATCTCGGTCGCCCAGATGATTGACGCCGTTAAAAATGTTCTCGGCCCGCCCATCCCAGAATTGCCGATGATTGAACACG
Organism: Nitrospira sp.; assembly: GCA_024331125.1. GTDB lineage: Bacteria > Nitrospirota > Nitrospiria > Nitrospirales > Nitrospiraceae > Nitrospira_D. The sequence continues at coordinate 352,895 of JANDJI010000001.1, read as the reverse complement.
GCGTTGATGACCGTCGGCGTATTGCGCGGCTCGACCCGGCGGGTCTTGAATCGGCTGACTTGAAAGCCCAGCGGATCAGGTCCCGGGGCGAGATAGGGCACTCCTTGGGAGCTCACTACGTCGTTTCGGTCGGTCAAGGGGTCAAGCGCTCCACGCTGGTCAGGGATGGCAAGTCTGGTCAAGGGGAAATCAAGTTCGGTCAATTGATAATTCGGGCCGCCAAGCTGAAACGTGAGGTCGGGCTTTGGAGTCCGTTTGAGTCCTGGCGACAATTGGTTCTTGGAACGAGGATCGGCCCCGGCGCGGAAATGGCACGTGGCGCAAGCGGTCTTCCCATCGCTGCCCACCTGCATGTCCCAAAACAGGGCCTTGCCGAGCACGAGAGCCATTTGCCGGTCTTTAACATATTCAGCCAGATCCTGCTCACTGGGGCCTGGCACGGGGATGGAGCGGAGATCGCCGGGCAGGTGAATCACATCGGCCGGCGGGGGAGGGTTGGGCACGCGGGGGATCGTGCCATCACCGGTCAGCGCATAAAGTGTGGAGGCGGACGCAATCAATCCGAATCCCCACAAAACAGTCACAACCCATGTCCGTGCCATCGTTGCACCCTCCTTGTTGCAAATGGTGGTGCGTCACCATTGAAAGTCAGTCTGAAACTCTGTTGTGAAGCCACAGGCAATGTCAAAGACGAAGACGAAGACACGTGCTGACACTTTTCACTCGCGCTATCGTTTTCGTCGAGTCCATGCTGCCAGGCTGATGAGTCCCCCGCCAAAGAGCCACAGCCCCGCCGGAAGCGGCACCGGCGTGATGCGCAGATTGGCCCCCAACAGCGCGCCACCGGCTGAAGTGGAATCGGTGAGTTCCGGAAAAGCAAATCCGGTCCATTCGGAGGAATACCGAGCCTCGATCACCGTCACCCGAGGATCAACCACGCCGTTGTCGCCGAAAAAGGACGTCGCCAGTTCTCCCGGCGAAGAGGCGCCGACGAGGTATTCAACGCCCGGTGTCAAGACGACCGGACTTATCGGGACAAAACGGAAAAAGCCATCGAGCGTCGCATCCGTTCCGGCCGGGATGATCACAGTGGTCAGTGGTTCTCCGCCGGTGGCCAACCACAGACCCACCTGGGCGGAATCTGCAAGGCCGTCCTGCCCAGAGTCATAAACGCCCAAGGCGTGGGCGAAGACCGGTTCATGGACGGCAAATGTCCAACCGAGCGTCCAAGGGGAGCTATCAAATTCGAAATCAACGTGGGTCAGGTCGATGACAGCGGCTTGCGTGGTGTCAGGGAAGCCGGCGAAAGCAAGGAGGCTGGCGAGGGCGAGGGTGGCAAATTTGTGCGGGACGATCATGGCGCTTGACCTCCGTTTCTGTCCATTCCTGTGACCTTCTTCAAAATGACCATCGGGCCGGCTGCGTTGTTCTGGCAGCCCGGCCCGATGGGGGGTCTGACTTGAAAACGACTCTTGACCGGATCAGAACAATCGATGATCCGGGAGCCGGTTTAAACCGCCTGTCAGCCGTGCATCCGTCTCCGTGCCAAGCCAGCCAGACCGACAATGCCGCTCCCGAACAGCCACAGGGCCGCCGGCACCGGCACCGGCGCGGTGGACAGGGTAGCCGAGAACGAATGCGACCCACCCTGAGGTGGAATGGTATAGGGTGGGTTGCCGCCGAAGACCAGCGAGTAGAGTCCGGGGTTCAGGGTAAATGTCGCATGAACGTGGTCAGAGCCTGTGCCGGTATCCGTTCCGTTGGGTCCGCCGGCGTTGGCCACATGGGCTAGGTAGGTCAAATTCGTGGCCCACGAGATATCGCCCGTATTGTTGAACGTGTGATTGTCCGTATCGTCATTCACCAGCTCCCATCCGGAATACAGCGTGAACGCGGGAAAGAGCTGACTATTTCCCGTATGCCCCCGCTCCAGTTCGACCGTGAGGTAGACCGGCACTGTGTAACCCGTGAGATCCAGTGCCACCCAGTCGGTCGTATGGGTCCAGCCTTTCGCGCCGACAGGCTGGCCAGGTTCGGCCCAGCTCTTGGCACCAACTGATCCATGGAAATGAGCGAAATCGAGACCGAAGGGGCCTGACGGGCTCATCACTACTTGCCATTCATAACCAATCCCGGTCTCAGGACCGGGAGACGATATTATTGCCGCCTGTCCAGGGCTGCCCATCGCGAAGCTCCAGCCCAATGACATGCCACACAATGCGATGGCGTGTAAGACATTCCTATTCATTTGATACCTCCAGTTAAGGCAGTTAAACAGCGAAATCATCGCACCCCTGTTCTGGTGGAGGAACATCCTCCAGGTGGGGCACACATGGCGGCTTTATAGGGAAGGTCATGAATGATTCGCTACCGATAGCCGCAACGGATGCACCAGCTGTGACGAAAAGTGCATTTGTTCAGAGGGACTACCATCTCTCTGCCATCCTTCCCCTCCGCCGCAGTGCATTGGAAAGTGAGGAAGGGGGACAAAAGAACCTGAGAGAAGGGTGCTGAAAGGCATGGTGAAAACGAAAAGATTAGGAGAGGATCAGTTCTACGCGAGCGAGGCTCAAGGCTGTGTTATCGCTCCGGTTCACGATCGGTTCCCATCGTGTTGATCGAAGGGCAGTCGGGCATCTGCAAACTGGGTTTGGCTTGCTCACATCGGTACTAGCGAGAGTGTGCTTGTCACGCATCCTTCCTGGTGCGGTTCTGTGTAGCCATCGTACACGTGGGGGAGGGCTGCGCTCCGTGGCCGATTTAATGTCCTTATCTAGAATCAAACAATGGCAACTACCGATCACTGCACCAGATGTGACCAAAAGTTAAGAATCTCTTGAGGCTCATGGCAGAGCACGCTTGTATACTACGGTGAGCGCCGTAGTAACATTAGCCAGGGTGTTATGTCCCTGGATAGTCGGGTCAAGTTGAGCAAGTTGAGAAGGGAGACTGGGATGGCTTCGCGAACTCAACGAGCGAACGCTCTCGTCCTTGCGGTTTCCGGCGTCGTATTTGTCGGCAGTGGGCTTGTCGCCTGTGGACAAGACGATGAATCATCAGCCACGGGTAGTGGCAATTCTCGCTCTGGAGCAACGGCCCGTCTGGTGTTCTTTGACGACTTCGAATATGACGTGGCGCGATCCGCAACTGATGCCGAGCTGCAGTTTCGGGCGCATGGCTGGACGGATGCGAAGGCGAATAATTCCTATTTTGACCGCGGTGCCGGATATCTCTATACCCGCGTTGATTTGCTCCGCAATTCGCGCGTGCTCGTGATGGAATCGTTGCCGTCGACTGCGTATGATCCACCGAATTTTCCGAACAGACAGACTGATTACTGGCTCAAATACGGTGCGGAGAACGCGCCGCTCACAACCGTGCCAGCCAATGTGTGGTTTCAGTTCTGGACCTATGCGACACCAGAAAGCCGATTTGACTCAAGCAAATTCATCTATCCCTGCCGTGGACCCTATCCCTGCACCACGGAACGGTTCGCGTGGTTGTTCGGATGGCACAATGTGACGGGAACAGAGGACAATCTGATTGAGGCGCCGGCAGGCGGGCGGTTTTGGCTCCTTCGTGCTCCGCTGGCCACCAATCGGGCCGTCCCCGAGTGGAACCAGGACAAGCTCTACCAGAATCTGAACCCCATCCCGCTGCTTGCCGGGCGGTGGTACCAGGTCCGTATCCATGTTGACACCTCCCGCGCACAGGGAATCTACGAAGTCTGGATTCGGGAACGGGGAAACCCGTGGATCAAGGTGTCTGAATGGATCGGCGGGGTAACTCCCAGCTTTGAGTGGCCAATTTCAACGGCTGAACGTGTCGGTAACCGGGTCGTCGCCATGCCGACAACGGTTAACGAAGAGGATTCGATCGTCTATCTCGACGACTTCGCCATGGCAACGGGCGAAGCGGCGCTGCCCACCTCGCCGTGATGGTGAGCCGGCGCCAGCAAGCCTTCTTTTCTTCAGAGACGCAATCGGTTACGGCCGCATCCTTTTCGGCACCGGCTTCGAGATGGCTGGTGGCAGCTATCTTCTCAAACTCGACGAAGCGAAGGGACGCACGGAATCGATCGCGGGCGCGCCCCGACCGAGTGGGATCGCGTATGCCGACGGACCAGCAAAACAGGCGCACTTCGGCACTTGTCCGGCGGGAGGAGGCCTGGCGGATCGAAGAGGCCTCACCACATTATGCCAACCATCCTACTTCCAAATCTTTGTGAAAAAGGGGTGCGTACAACACAAGCGCTTCACCGGATCCCTTTCTCGTCTCTGGTGTGAGAAACACGTTCCGCGTGGCGTGACGGAATCTCTTCTCCATACGACGAGGTGCCCTGTGGGTCGTGTATATAAGTGTTGCCTGTGATATGGTCGGTATGCTTACAGCGTGCTCCATTGGGAAATGGTCCTGCGCGACGGCTGAGCCGAAGCAGGAAATCAGCATGCCCAACGCATCTGGTATGCGAGGCGAGCAGTAGCAAAATAGCGAGAAATGATCTACTGACCGGTGCTCCTCAATGCAGCAGACCGACAGAAAACTAAGAGAGAGGAGCACGCAGAGCAAGGAAGGCGAGGCGTCGGGGGCAGCCGATCAAGGGCCGCCCCACAAGCTCGTGAAAACGGGAATTACTTAGCCGAAGAATGGTGTCGTCTCGCAAGGCCGGCCAGACCTACCAATCCCCCGCCGATAAGCCAGATTGCCGCAGGGAGAGGAATTGGCGCCGTCTTGATGCGGGCGCTATAGGCCTGGCGTCCTGATTGGTCCGCGTCGTAAGGGGGATTACCACCCAAAGCAAGCGAGTAGAGACCAGGTTCCAAGATAAATTGTGCAGCGATAGAGGCGACACCTTTCCCGTTGTCGGTGCCGTTTGGACCGCCGCCATTCTGAACATGCCCAATGTACTCCAGGCTCGATGCCCACGGAGTCGAGCCGATGTTATTGAACTCGTGCGACTCCGGCCCCGTTAATTCCCAGCCTCTATAGAGAGTGAAGGCCGGGAACAATTCCCCGGTGGTGCCGCGAGCCATGGTAACATCCAAGATCGTAGTTTCCGTGAGGCCGCTTAAATCCAACGCCACCCAATGCACTGTGTGAGTCCAGCCCTTGAGCCCATCGGGATTCAATGGTTCGGCCCAGCTTCGTGCACCGACACCGGCATTCTGCGGGGCATTCGGATGATCCGTGCTGCTGAACACAATCCAATCGTTTTGATCCATGGTGATGCCCCATTCATAGCCGATCCCAGGGGCATAGCCGGGATCTGGTACGATAATGGCGGCAGTCGAAGACGCTGGTGTGGTCAATGCGACAGTGCAAACCAGAGCGATGCTCCACAAGACCAAGCGTTTCATGGCGGCTTCTCCTTCCTTGGACGAACCGTTCATTTCCAAAGTGATTCAGGACATAAACGGGGGCGAGCATACCATCCTCCGCACGGTTTTACCAGAGCAAAGTTGCAGCGGTGCAACAATTGTGACAGAAAAAAGTTTACATTCCTCTAGAGCATTGATTTGGCAGGAAAAATAACTTGTATGCCGCGAAGTTTTCTGCAATTTGTACGGAGCCCTCACAGAAATCTTGAGCGTGGAAGACTTGCTTCGCTCGCTCCGTTTTTAGGTGTCGCCATATGCAGCCACAACGCCATGGCCGAACAGCCATGCCGAATCCGGGAATGGGACAACCATCATGGTCCCAACCCACGACGAGGAGAGATTCGCCCGGCCGTAGGAACGAAAAGATAAGGACCCGACCATTTTCTATATGGTCTTCAGAGAGAAACAGGCCGGTTTTGCTCCCGCAAGGGATCGATCGGGGGGCGAAGCGTTGTCGCCGGCGCACACCTCGCCGGGTGGTCGACGTGTGCGCCGGTCGAATGCGGCTACGGACTCGTTTCTCGAAACACCGGCTGCCGCGGAGAAGCGCCTCGACGGCGAGCGAGTCTGCTCGTGGCGTGGTGGCGGTTCTGAATGATGATTGGGTCGATCAGGTTCCCACAGGAGATGCAGCGCCATGTCTGCATGCTGTCTCGCTCACCGGTTCGCAGGGCGTCCAGCGGATCGAGCGGGTCGATCGGGTGCATCAAGCCTTGGCAGCGGTGACAAGTCCGATGATCCATCTCGCTCGGCCCTTCTCCTTGGCGGGCGTGGCCGTACCGGGTCCATTGCTCATGAGAGGTCCGCCCAGCGTGCGGACCGGAGAGAATCGTCGCATCGTGATCAATCTCCGCGCGGAGGAGGCGGCCGATGTGCGCGAAGTCGGCAAGTTGAATCTCAAGGAGGCGGAGAGATGTCTCAGATATCACCTGTGCGGATGATGGATTGGGAGAGGCTCTCAGGAGGACAATCACGGCCTCCCGATTGATTGTCTCGATGGCATGGAGCGCGTCACGAAGAAGCGGCGCCACTCGGCGGTCGGTGTGGGCCAGATCGATCAAGACCGCCTGGGGGCGGAGGTCACGGCACTCGTCGATCATTGTCACCCAGGACCGGATCAGCACCGCTTGGTATCCGTGGGCGGCAAGCCAATCGGCAAGCTTGATCCCAAAGGTGAGATCGGGCGTCGCGACCAGGACGGATGGTCTTTTTTTGTACGGTTCATTCAACATGCGAGACCTACCTTTCTGTTTTCGCCGTGTTCCTTCTTCCAAGGTTCCCGTGTTCCCTGTCCGACGGATTAGCCGCTCTGAACCGTTCCCTAAATCGAGGAGCGAGCAAGCGCCGTATTGAGTGACATAAAACCATGGGAAAGTGGGGAGGAGCTACCGAATGATGCCAACGATTGCACCGGATGTGGTGAAAAGATTCACATGCGCGGGGAGACGACGGACAATGGGCGGATGGGCAAAAGGTGAGCGCCTTTACTTGGGAACCCAGTCGTCTGGTCCGGTTGGAGCCAGAGCTCCAAGCGCGTTTTCTTAGGTTGCCATTCGTTGTTCTCGGTTATTGTAACAGGCGGTGCACAATGGGCCATACATTGCCGATGCCCGCATGGACGAAGACCGACTCGTTATTATAATGTGAATGCAATTCGCAAAGAGCGGCGGTAATAATTCCCCGCAGCGCGGTGCAAGAGGGCGATGGCCGTGCTTGAGTGGAAATCAAATTGCGGCGCTGCCGAGGAATGCGCCGGTTGCAACGAAACCTGTTTCCTCCAAATAAACGGTTGTCGGCCATATATACTGGCGATGAGGGATCTTTCATCCGAAACGTGCTGGAATCCCTCGTGCCGGAGACGATTCTCCCTTAGCAGGAATGCATCAAATAGCGGTATCAGGTATACGCGGGGGTCAATGATGCACTGCAGGTGTCGCGAGGGCTTCCTTTTAACGATTCGTTAACACAAACTTAAGGGGCGGTAGCCGCCTCGATGGTCGAACCCCAGTACACTACGTGTCTGCTCAGCAGACGGTCGAAGAGGAGCTATCGGCCGAGCGGAGAATGCTCAGGCGCCTACCCATAAATATCTGTCTCTGACCCGGCTCAGCCAGGGATGGCAAGCAAGGGGCCATGCCGCTCAGAATGGGGGACAATATGTTTTCGCCACGAAGGACCAGACGTGCCGGGGTGAGAGGGGCTTACGTACTCGGCGTCGCGATCAGAGTGGCGATTAGCGGGCTCGTCGGTGTGCCGTTTATGGTGGGAGAGGTTAAGGCTGCCGTCTACTACGTTTCGTGTGACACGGGGAGCGATGCCAATGACGGATTAAGCGAAACAAGGGCGTGGCGATCAACCGATAAAGTCTCCGGATTTAATTTTCGCAACGGCGACAGCGTTCGCTTCAAGAAGGGGTGCACGTGGGAGAATGCATGGCTCAAGGTCTCCCGCTCTCTCACGATTGAGCCCTACGGTGCGGCCTCGGACCCTCCGCATTTAACCGGGGCGGTGCACATTCGTTCGTGGATGCGTGCGCCCAATAGCGAGATTATCTCAGCCGAGGCAGCCGTGGCTCCCGGCTCTCATGGCCCCAAAGAGATTCTCATTGTCTATGACGAACGGAACAATCGGTTTTATGACAAGGTCTCCTCGCTCACAGCCCTCACGGCTCCAGGACAGTTCTTTCACGATGCCGCCGCCCGTGTTCTCTATGTACGACCGCTCCCCGGTGCCGATCCGTCGCGGGACTTTTACGTCTCAAGCAGAAACCACATCGTGGAATTCCAACCTGGGGTGGTCGAACAGGTGGTGGTGCAGGGGCTCCGACTCTCGTTTGCAAACGAGTATGCCATTGGATTCTGGTACCAATCGTCCGATGCGCGATACGGTTCCTTGCGGGTGGCCAATTGTGTCTTCTTCGGCAACGCCAAACAAGCCATCCATATCGGCGGCACGAACGTCTTCCGTGACGTGGACATCCTCAACAATACCGTCACCGCCAACGGCCAAGAGGGGGTCTATATCCGGTACCTCAAGGGGCAGGAACAGGGCTTGGTCGTGACGCGGATGCTGAGAATCAGCGGGAACACCATCGGGGGAAATGAGTTTGGATGGAGATCGGTCGGTGTGGATGACTGGGCGAACGGCGAGGGGCTCGACATCAAACAAGGTGTTGCGGCAGGTATCATTGATCACAATACGATCTTTGACTTGAACGGCATGTTCGGCATCGGCCTTGGATCGTCTAATGTCACCGTGGAATACAACACGATTCGCGATGTTCGCATGACCGGAGCTGATCCGGACTCTGGTATCGCCGGAATTGTGGTGGACGGTTATGAGGCGAGAGGGACAACAGTGGTCAGAAACAATGTGATCACGATGTCGAACGCACACGGCATCGCGATTAGAGGCGCCGCTGAGCTGCGGCCTCGGTTCGAGATCTATGACAACAACATCATGGTCGCCGATCCCTATGCCCCGTTCGCCTTCACCTCGCAAAACATGGCCAATACGGTCGTCAGAAACAACCGGACAAGAGGCGGACGCGCCGCGGTCGCAGTGCTCCAGCCCTGCTGTCCGCCGGTCAACGTCGAGATCCGGGACAATGTCTTCGGCGACGTCGCGGTGCCGGTTGTGACGGCGAAGGATCTGTCGCCCGGCGTCCGCATGTCCGCCAACGTGTTTTGTACGAGGGGAGCAGTTGAATCCACTCAACGTCGCGCGCTTCCCAACAATTTCATTCTGAGCGTCGCCGAATGCGCGAGGGAACTGCCCGCGCCGCAGCACCTGCATGTTCGATGAGGATGTATGAGGAGAACCCACCATCAGGAAGCTGGGGTTAGAAATTTATGGTGATCGTGTATCTGGTCTCCTTGATACTCCCGCTGGCGGCCCTCTGGATCGGCTATCCGGCCGGCATGGATTGGCTGCTGAAACAGTGGAACTCCGAAGAATACAGCCATGCCATCATGATCCCCCTGGTGGGGGCTTACATGGTGTTGCTCAATCAGGGGGCGGCAGACCAACCGGTTAAGAGTTCGAGAGCGGGCGGGGTGATTATGCTGGCGGTGGGCACGGCCTTGCTGCTCTTGGCCCATTACGGGCATATGTTCAGCGTCTATGGTTTCAGCCTGTTGCTCATGGTCTGTGGAGTCTTCGTCTCCTGTGCTGGCTGGGAACAGACCAAGCGAAACTGGGCGGCGCTCACGTTGCTGATCTTTGCGGTGCCCATGCCGACGGCGCTGTTCAACAAGATGTCGAGTTCGTTGCAACTCATTTCCTCCCGCTTGGGGGCGGCCATGATCGAACTGGCCGGCATCACCGTGCACCTCGAAGGCAACGTGATCGACATCGGCACCATGCAGATGCAAGTGGTCGAGGCGTGCAGCGGGTTGCGATACCTGTTGCCGTTGGTGGCGCTGGCTTATATTGTGGGGGTCTTCAGTAAAGCAAGTCTGGTCAGGATCGGGTTGTTGCTAGTGGCTGCGGCGCCGATCACCGTGCTCATGAATAGTATCAGAATCGCGCTCACGGCCGTGTTTTCCGAATATCTGGGCGTCAATACGGCGGAGGGGTTTTTGCACGACTTTGAAGGATGGGTCATTTTCTTCCCGGCGCTGGGCCTGATCCTGGGCGTCAATATGATTTTGTCGAAGTTTGCCGATCGAAAGACGTCAGCCTTCGACTGGGCCTTGCTCCCGGAAGGAGGGTTCGGCTCCTCGCTCGCCGCGCAAACCGGAGCATTCGTCCGTGGCGGGCTGCCGGCGCTGGCCACAACGGTCGTATTGATGGCGGGAGTGGCTTCTTTGCCGTTCGTCTTGCCGGAACGTACGGTGGTGACACCGCCACGCGAACCATTCAGCATGTTTCCACTTGAGCTAAAAGAGTGGAAAGGGCAGCATGAGCGGATGGACGTGATCTATCGCAATGCGCTCCCGTGGAGCGATTATTTGCTCGCCAACTTCATAAAGCCGGGCGGGCCGGTGATCAACGTGTTTGTGCCCTACTTTCCGTCTCTCTACGAGGATACGTACACGCACAATCCGGCGGTCTGTTTGCCCGGTAACGGATGGACCATTGACGAGCAGGGCATCAAGGAGTTGCCCAATCGGCAGAGACCGGATCATCAATCACTTCGCATCAACCGCCTGGTGGCTACGATCGAGGGGAAAAAACATGTCGTTTATTATTGGTTCCTGCACAAGGGCATGGTCATCGCGGACCAAAACACGGTCAAGCCGATCCTCCTCTGGAACTCGTTCACCGAGGGCAGAATCGACGGGGCGCTGGTGCGGTTGGTCATGTCGCTCGACTCCGTGCCTGACCTGTCGGCTGCCGATGCCGTCATGGAAGACATGGCGATGACGCTCCTTGACGTGCTGCCCCGGTTTGTGCCCAGTTAGGCCCGGCAAAAACAAAAACACCGCGAGATGGCGATGACATTGCAAGCCATGGTCAATATGGCACGCCGCGTGATTCCTCGCGGGTGGGCGCCGCTCATCGCGACCGCCGCGCGCGTGGTCCCCTCTCTTCAACAATATCGGGCGCGGCTCAAAGACGGTGACGCGATCTATCTCGATTTGCGCGAGTTCATGTGTTTTAGCTGTTTTTTTTATGGAGAGCTTCCCCATGAACGGGGAACGGAGAAACTGCTGCGACGGGTGTTGAAGGAAGACAGCACCTTTGTTGATGTGGGGGCCAACATCGGCTATTTCACCAAGTTTGCAAGCAAACTCGTCGGAGCGAGGGGCAGGGTGTTTGCGTTTGAACCCATGCCGGCTGCCTTGCGACTGTTGCGGATGAATGTCGCGCAATCGCCCAACGTAACCGTTTTCCCACTGGCCCTCAGTGAGAAGAAAGGAACGGCTACGTTCTACGTCAGAAAGAAAGGCGACATGTCCTCGTTGAGCCATGATTCCGCGGCCGAGCCTGTGCCGGTGACGGTCGGTACCTTGGATGAGTCATTGGCGGATCAGGCGCGGGTTGATTTCATCAAGATCGACGTGGAGGGCAGCGAACTGGAGGTGCTGCGGGGCGGGCGACGACTCATCGAACGGCACAGGCCGATCGTCTATTTTGAGTTCTTGCCTTGTTTTGCCGAGCCGAAAGGCATTCGAGTAGAAACCTTCGAGGAGTTGTTCAAGCCGTTCGGCTACAGCCTGCGGTGGATCAATCATTCGCCGTCCGATCCGTCGTTGATAAGTGATGCCCCATCGACTTACGTGGTTGCGATTCCACAAGGGCGAGAACGAGAACTGGAGTAGCCACGGGAGATGTTGAGATGGGATCTCTGTGTCGTGGGGGCGTTCCAAGTCGGTTCGGCGCTCGGCCAGGTGGTCGGAGTACGGCTCTTAACCGAAGTTTTAACGCCGGCCGTGTTCGGGGAGGCGAGTCTGCTGATGGGAGCAGCCGCGCTCATGACGAGCACCCTCGTCAATCCCTCGCTACAGGCATTGTTGCGGCACTATCCGGCGGAGGGAGGAGCGGAAAATCGGGCGATCGTCGAAGCAGTGACGGTGAAGAACATCGGGTGGGCCGTCAAAGCGGCACTGCCGGTCTGTTTGCCGTTGAGTGTCGTGGCTTTTCTGGTCGGATGGGTGACACCACTCGACGTGCTCCTCATCGCGGCTCTGGTGGGTGTGGATGGGCTCAGAATGTTCCAGACCGCCATCCTGAATGCGACGCGCCAACATCGATGGTATGGGATCTGGCAAAACGGCGAAGCCTGGGGAAGACCGATCGTCGCCTATGGAGCGGTGACAATCCTGGGGGTTCAGGCGGACGTTGTACTGGCTTCATTCGCCGCCACTTCGGGTGTCTTGTATCTGATGCTGCGGCGGAAAATGCCGGCATCGCCGCCGGTGCTGCATGGAGGATCGGAAGCGCAAGAGTTATTGGGAATTTTCAAGCGATACACGCTCCCGCTCATTCCTATTGGGCTGATCGGCTGGACTTCTAACATGGCGGACCGATACATGATCGGGGGACTGCTCTCCAGCAAAGACGTGGGCACCTATGTCGCGGTGTATGGTTTGGCGAGCCGCCCTGCCCTCATGCTGTCGAGCATCGCCGAGACCGCTATTCGCCCTGCTTACTATGAAGCGCTCAGACGACGATCGGGGGCGAGCAAGAAGTACCTCAGCGCGTGGTTTCTGATCTCTGCACTCGGAAGCGCGGCGTTGTGGGCGGGGTTTGCCATTTTCCATGAAGAGGTGGCGTCCTTGTTATTGGGGCCGGCCTTTCGCGATGGCGCGTATCTTGCGCCCTGGATCGCCGCCGGCTATGGTCTATTGGCACTGACCCATATCACGACGCGCATTTGCTTCGCCCATGATGCCACGAAGAGCGTCTTGCTCAGCGAGGCGGCAGGCGCCGTGCTGAGCGTGGTGGTCGGGTTTCCCATGATCTATTTCTATGGGCTCGAAGGAGCGGCCATGGCGGTGCCTCTGTATTTCGGCATGCAGTTTCTGCTCTCCGCATATTTGGCGCAACGGGCAAGCGGTGCGCGCCTGATTATGAGGGATTGGCAGTAGCAGCCATGAGAATCTTTTACATCGGCAAACTGCGCGAAGGAACGACCTCATTGGCACGCATGAAGGCTCTGAACGAGCTGGGGCATGAGACCGTGCCGTTCGACATTTCTGTCTTCGAATCTCAATCCTCTCGTTTGGTTCAGTCCATCGCCTGGCGACTCTATGCCGGTCCGATGGTCAGCAACATCAATCGAGTGTTGTGGCAAGAGACGCAGCAGCTCAAGGGTGTCGATCTCCTGTGGGTGGATAAAGGCGTGTGGATCTACCCAGAAACGCTTCAGTTCTTAAAAGAAGCGACTGGCGCGCGGGCGCTCCACTATACGCCGGACTCGCAATTTGTGATTCAACGGTCGCGGCACTTTATGGCATCTATTCCTCACTATGACGTCTTCGTGACCACGAAAGAATGGGAGGTTGATCTCTACAAACAGGGTGGCGCCAAACAGGTGATTTTGACGTATCAGGGGTATGACAGCCGGTTTTACCCGCGAGTTATTCCGGAGCCGGAACGGTCGCAATACGATTCCGATGTCTGCTTTATAGGCCACACTCAACCGCACTATGCCCAACGGCTCAAGGCCCTCTCCACCATCGGTATGAAGCTGCGTATCTGGGGAAATGCCTGGCCGGCCTACGCCAACACCCACCCATGGGCTAAGGGGTTAGTAAGCTCAGGTCTTTGGGGTGAAAGTTATCCGGTCGCCCTGGCTTGTGCCAAAATCGGCCTGGGGCTGCTCGGTAAACATATCCCCGAGACCTCCACGACCCGCACGTTCGAAATCCCGGCCATGGGCACGTTCCTGCTTGCCGAACGGACGGCACTGCACCAGCAGTTATTTGAAGAGGGGAAGGAAGCCGAATTCTTTTCGTCGGACGACGAGATGATCGACAAGGTGAAATTTTATCTGGCTCATGACGAGGCGCGAAAACGCATCGCTGTGGCAGGCCGGATACGCTGTGAAAAGAGCGGCTATTTGAATGTCAATCTGTTGCACAAAGTCCTTGAAGCTTTGAAGCCATTGAATTGCCGATGATCTTGCCGAACCAAACCGAAGAGAGAGCACTGTTACCGAGTGGGGCGATCGGTTGGTATCTCGTCTTCTTGGTGCTTCTAGTTCTATTTCAGATCCTATGGAGGGAGGCGATCTCTGCGAAGGATTTCGACTTGCTTAATGTGGTTGTGCCTGTGTCATTTGGGATGGCAAATCTTCTACTGGCCTGGAAGCTGGCGCGAACTTCGCACATGGCCACCTGGAACCCGCTATTCTGGCTTCTATTGGTTTGCACGCTCTATTATGGTGTCGGTCAGCTCGCTCACCCCTTGGCCCATCCCCATACGGTTGGACGGATCAATGCGCTCTATTTTGTCGATTCACCTGGTCTTGCGCGGACCAATCTCCTCAATACGGCGGGAACAGCAATAGTCGTCATGGCCTATTTGGCGACGTGGCTCATGGTGAAGCCAAGGAAGGGACGAGCCGATTCAGGTGTGGTCATCGAAGAGCGAGACCAACGAGGCATCAAAGAAGCAAAATGGGCGGTGTGGATTTTCCTCGTAATGGGTATTCCCATAAAGTATTTCTTGCAACTGCCCTATGATCTGAGGTTGCTGGATTGGGTGGTTCCCGGCAGCATCAAACATGTGGGGATGCTGAGTGGCGTGGCATTGGTTCCTTTATACTGGCTGTATAAAAAACGTGGTGGCATCTATCGGCCGCTTTTCTTCTTGCTGTTGGTTTCTGAGCTGTTGGCCGCCTTGGTCATGCTGAGCAAGCTCGAAATGATCAAGACCATGCTCTTTGTCGTCTTGGCCTCACAGTTGTTGAAACCGGGAATTAAGAAACTTGTTTTGAGCGGAATGGCCATCATCATCGTCTACGCCTTAGTGTTAAGTCCCTTCGTCAATTTTTCTCGTGCGATGATTGGGCGTGCAGCAGCAACGGATCTGTCGCAAGCAACCAATCTGGTTGAACAGTACAAAAAAAGTGGACCAGTACAAGATCCGGTATATCCACACTCGCAATCCTGGTGGGTCAGGTTGGCTTATTACAATGCCGAGCTTTTTGCCATGCGGGAGTACGACCGAGGTCATCCTGGGACCACCATCTGGCGAGCCCCCTATACGCTCATTCCTCGTTTTATTTTGCCGGATAAGCCGATCATGACAGCCGGTTTTGAGTTCAATTATCTGATTAGAGGCCATACGAAAATCGACTCGTCCCATGGGGCGGGAGTGATTGGCGAAGGGTACTGGCATGGAGGCTGGTTCGGAGTCATAGCCGTGGGCACTGTTGTAGGGCTATTGCTGGCGTCGGCTTATCGGTTTTCGATCCATGTTGTTGAAGAACGTCTGTTCATATTCCTGCCCATCACGCTGAGCGGCATCTTGTGGGGGCTGCGTATCGATACGTGGTTTGTGCCCACCTACATTGGTGGGGCCATCCAGATGATGCTGTGGTATCTCATCATCAACTATGTCGTGCGACCGACGTTCCAGAGTTTCTCTCGCGCTGGTCAGGGCCAAAACCAGGATCAGTATGAAGGCAAGAGAGCGATAGAACAAACTCCCCTGCAACAGGCTGAGACGAGACAACGGTTCCCGATTCTGTTCGGCAAGCCATAAACCATGCAAATTCTTTCCAGGGCAGGTTTTAGACCAAAGCAGTTGACGGCACGTGCAAAGATGCCCTGGCCAGAGTACCTGATGGCTGGAGTGTTGATCTTAAGCGTAGGATTCTGGTGCTTCTTCAATGTCGGCCATTGGCTTTCCGCTCCGCGGCATGATCCGATACCGGCCGATGTTGTGGTCGTTCTGGGTGGGGGTGGAAAAGAGCGGACACGAAAAGCACTGGATCTCTACAACGGGGGCTATGTCAGGCAGGTCCTTCTCACAGGCTTGAATTGGCAGGCGGAACGGTTTGCCACGTATGACCTCCACTGGCGCTCCCGCTTGTTGCTGGCCTGGGGAGTACCGCGAGAGGCGCTGCTGTTCGACGATCAGTCCAAAAATTCCTATGAGGAGGCCGACAACGTGGCGAAACTGATGAACGATCGGCGATGGAAGTCGGTTCTCGTCATCAGCGATCCCCCGCACTTGCGACGGCTCAAGCTGATTTGGGAGGAGGTGGCGGCGCGCTACGGCATTGAATATCGATTGATTACAAGTGAACCACCAACTTGGGACCCCACCCACTGGTGGCGGGACAAGGTCTGGGCCAAGTTCGTCGGGATGGAGCTGGTGAAGTTGGCCTACTATGCGGCGGTGTATTGAAGCTCCCGGTCTATGCTCCATGTGATCGTTGCTCCTAAAGCGTTGTCGTCTCTCTTGCTGGGTTGCTGTTGCCGATGAGGGCTATCCATACGGTCGCTTCTATCACCTATGAAGCCGGCGGCCTTTCCTATTCGGTCGTCCGCCTCTGTGAATCGCTGCTCAAGGAAGGACATGCCATCACCTTGTCCGTCCTCAACGATCCGCCCCGCCCCTCGTTTCCCCATTTCGTCAAGGCGTTTCCCGTTGGCGCTGGGCCTCGACGGCTGGGCCGCTCGCCGGCCATGGCTCGCTGGCTGGTGCAACAGACACGATCGCAACCGATGGATATTCTGCATAGTCACAGCATGTGGATGATGCCGAATGTGTACCCGGGGGGCATCGCCCGCCGCCATCGTATTCCGCTGATCGTCTCTCCGCGAGGCACGCTCTCTCCTTGGGCGATGGCCAGCGGTTCGTTCGTGAAACGGTTCTTCTGGCCCCTAGTGCAGAAACCGGCCATCTCGATGGCGGCCTGTTTTCACGCCACGGCGGAGTCAGAATATGAAGACATCAGGCGCCTGGGGTTTCGCCAGCCGGTGGCGATCATCCCGAATGGCGTTGATATTCCCGAGCCAATCCCCAAGCGTGAACAGCCATTGCGGACCGTGCTTTTTTTAAGCCGCATCAATCCCAAAAAAGGGCTGGATCTCCTCTTGCCCGCCTGGCAAGCGGTGCAGGATCGGTTCTCCGACTGGCGGTTGGTGATTGCCGGACCAAGCGACAGTCGTGGCTACTTGGAGAAAATGCAGGCGCTGGCGGCTCGATTGAAATTGGAGCGCGTTGAGTTTATCGGCGAGGTCAAGGGCGCTCAAAAGTGGGAGACTTATTCTCAGGCCGACTTGTTTGTGTTGCCTACCCACTCGGAAAATTTCGGCAACGTGGTAGCCGAGGCCTTGGCCAGCGGCATCCCTGCTATCGTGTCCAAGGGGGCGCCGTGGGCCGGTTTGGTCGAGAAGCAGGCGGGGTGGTGGATCGAGATCGGTGTCGCCCCGTTGGTGGACTGCCTGACGCAAGCGTTGGCCCTGCCTCCGAATCAATTATGCGAGATGGGCAAGCGGGGGCGGCGCTGGATGGAGGATGAGTTTTCGTGGGACAGCCTAGGCTTGAAGATGGCACGCACTTATGAGTGGATTGTGCATGGCGGATCCAAACCTGAGTGGGTCATTGATGGGTAACGCGTTCGCCCCTTGTTCCCCTATGAGGATAGAAGGTAGGTAGGGGCAGAATCCATTGCATCTTAACAATTTATTAACGAAGGTTTGAAATTTTGGTGCTCCACTCCGGATGAAAAAGCACTACACTGCCGCTTGAGCTCCCTCCATAGGCAAGTAAGGACTCCTCAGCTATGCTTTCACATTGATGGACCGATAGTGAAGAAGTGCAACCGGTTCCCGGTCGGCACCGTCACCTGATGGAACTTCTGTTCAGATGAATATTGAAGAACGATTGAGAGATGCGTCGCTGACGTGGGAAGGATACCGGTTGAGCAAAGGGTTGATGAGAAACACGCCGTTTTTCTCTCCGGATCAGATTCAGGCGTACCAGCTTGAACAGCTCCGCCTGGTGCTCGATGCCTGTTATCGATACGTGCCCTATTATCAGAAACTGTTTTGGGAACATGGTTTTGACCCGCATCGTGTTCGGACATTGGACGACGTCAAGCGCCTCCCGATCTTGACGAAAGAGACCGTTCGCGCAAAGTTGTCGGACTTTTGCAGCATGAAGGAACTGCGCGCGGCGATTCGGCTGCGCACCTCCGGGACGACCGGTACGCCATTGAGCGTATACACGTCGGCCGGGCAGTGGGCGGTGGAGCAGGGAGCAATCTGGCGTCACTGGGGATGGGCCGGGTATCGATTCCGTGATCGAATGGCCATTGTCCGAAGTTATTCACCCAAGGCCGGCGAGCCGCTGTGGAAGCTCGACCGGTTGCGGAATTGGCTCTACTTTTCGCCTTATCACTTGAGCGAGGCCCAGTGCCGGACCTATCTGGACGTCATGGCTCAATGGAAGCCAAAGTATCTGCGAGGCTACCCCTCCTCTCTCTATTTGTTGGCTAGAGTCGCCAAAAACGAGAAGCGACGGCTGCCTGGTTTGCGGGCGGCCTTCACGGCCTCGGAGACGCTGTTGCCCCACTATCGAGCTGAAATCGAGGAGGCCTTTGGCATCAAGGTGTTCGATCATTACGGGCAGGCGGAAATTACCGCCATGCTGCACGAATGTGAGGCCCACGAAGGGCTTCATGTCTTGTCGGATTATGGCTTTGTGGAATTTCTGCCGTCCGACCAAACGGGGCTGTATCGAATGATCGCCACCAATCTCCAGAACACGGCCATGCCGCTCCTTCGTTACGACACCGGCGATCTCGTGGAATTGGCGGACAAGCCGTGTTCCTGCGGGCGCATGTTTCCGTTGGTTCGCCGGGTGGTGGGACGGTCGGATCAATTGCTTCTCCATCGCGACGGATTCCCGATTCCCTCCATCAATCTCTACACGTACTTTGCCAAGCAAGACGATGTGGTGCGGTTTCAGATCATTCAATCGTCCAGGGAAGATGTGGAAGTGCGCATTGCTCCTCGAGCCGGTGTCGATCCGGAGAAGGTGGCGGAAAACGTTCGGCAGGAAATGCGACTGCGATTCGGAGGCGAAGTTAATGTGGTGCCGACCCAGGAATTTGAACAAAGTGGAGAAGGAAAATGCCTGCCAATACTGCAAAAAGCCCGTATGGATACTTAGCCGAATTTCATTGTCATACATGCAGCTCGCATGACGGCCTGACGACGGAGGACGAGCTGCTCCAGACCTGTCTTGCCAAGGGCATCGGTTTGCTCACCATTACGGAACACGACCGTCTCCCCGCCGTGAACATCCGACGCTTTCAAGAACACGGTATTCGAATCATCGTGGGGTGCGAATTTACCTGTGAGCGGGGCAGCCATATCGTGGGATTGTTTCTTCGCCACGGTTTGGAGAAAGGGCAACCGGCTCGCCGCATTATGGAACACATTCGTGAACAGGGAGGACTGGTCATGATTCCTCACCCGTTCAAATCGGCGACAGGATTTTGTGCCCTCTACCCGGATCATCGTGAGTATTTTGATCTGGTTACCTTGATGGAAGCGTATAATGGAGGAGTTCCCGACCAGCCGGAACAAGTGGCACAGATTAAAAGTTTGTGCGCCCAGCATGGTATTAGAATCGTGGCGGCGAGCGATGCGCATAAGGCCCAGCATGTCGGTTACTATGTGACGGCCTATCAGACCACCGTCAATGAAGATTGGCTGGAGACATTGAGAGCGGTGCAGGGGGTGTTGCTCGTCGACAGCTCCAAGGTTCGCAAGCCTCGGTCACTCACGCCGATCCAACAAAATCGTTGGTATCAGGAGCTCGTGGTTCGCGTGCCGTCCGCGATCAGACGGACCGTGAAACGTTGTCTCTATCGATGGAACAACCGGCGTTATCGGCCGTCGATTCCAAGTTACGTGGTGTTGCCGTAAGGAGCGTTATGGCGGTCGCCCCCAATCCTCGAGTCCGGACGCTGGAAGCTTACGAGATCACGCCGCAGGAGCCATGGCAGATTTACGACGAGTACGGTTTGACGAAGCTGGATTGGAACGAGGGGGCGTTCGTGCCCGACTTCGTCAAGCGGACGGCCCGCAAGCTCCTGTCCAAAGACGAGTATTACTCCTGGTATCCCGATTGCGTCGCCATTGAGTTGACCAAGACGCTTGCGACGTGGCTGGATGTGTCGGTGATGAACGTGCTGACGTTCCCCGGGTCCGACGTGGCCTTGGAATCGTTGTGTCGGGTCTATTTGAGCGGGGGAGAGCGCGTGCTCATTCCCGTGCCCACCTATGAAAACTTCTTCACCTTCGCCGCTTCAAGCGGAGGGGATTTGCTGTTCGCCCCCCTGAAACCGCCCTTTGAGTTCAGCGCCGCATCGTTGATTGCCGAATATCGGTCTTATCAACCGAAAGTGATCTATCTGGTCAGTCCCAACAACCCTTGCGGGTATCTCATTCCACGGGACGACGTGCGCGAGATCTGCCGAGCCTTTCCCGACTCGCTGATTATTCTCGATCAGGCTTATGTGGATTTTTCGCCGGAGGCCTCTTGCGTGAGCCTGGTTCAAGAGTATGACAATCTGGCCATCACGCGGACCTTTTCCAAGGCCTTCTCGTTGGCCGGCATGAGGCTGGGCTTCATCGTCGCCGGTCATGACATTCTGAAGCAGGTCGCGAAAATCAGAAATGGGAAAAATCTCGGCATGCTGGCCCAAAAACTCGGCGTCGAATTGCTTGGGCGAAAAGCGGACGTGCAGGCGTGGATCGATCAGGTGGTGACGACTCGCGAGTGGTTGTCCGGGCAGTTGGCGGCGTTGGGTGTCAACTACAGCCGCAGCCACGCTAATTTTATTCTCTTTGAGTTACCCGACCCCAAGTACGCCTTGGCCGAATTCAAACGGCATGGTGTGTACGTGCGGGACAAAAGCAAGGCCGTGCCCAACGGCTTGCGGGTCACCATCACGACAAGACCGAGCGCCGAGCAGTTCCTACGTGTCCTGGAGCGACTGGTGTCACGTTAGAGTTCCATGAAGCAAATCCTGCAAAACCTCAAAACCGGCGAGACGGAGATCGTGGAGGTGCCCTGTCCGGCCTGTCCGCCCGGCCATCTGTTGATTCGCACGGTGTGCACGGTGGTCTCGCAAGGGACGGAACGGATGTTGGTGGAGTTCGGCAAGGCCAATCTGCTGGACAAGGTCCGCCAGCAGCCGGACAAGGTGCGCATGGTGCTCGACAAGATTAAGACCGACGGCCTGTTGCCGACGCTCGATGCCGTGCGGCACAAGCTGGACCAGCCGCTCGCCATGGGCTATTGCAACATGGGCGTGGTGATGGAAGTGGGGGCCGGTGTGACCGGCTTTGCGGTCGGTGATCGGGTGGCATCCAACGGCAAACATGCCCAGGTGGTCGCCGTGCCGAAACATCTTTGCACCAAGGTGCCCGATGGGGTCAGTGATGAGGCGGCGGCCTTTACGGTGCTCGCGGCGATTGCGCTGCAGGGGGTGCGGCTGGTGCAACCGACGTTGGGTGAAGCGGTCGTGGTGACGGGGCTCGGCCTCATCGGCCTCATCACGGTGCAGCTTCTGCGCACGCATGGGTGCCGGGTGCTAGGGATTGATCTGGACCCGGCGAAGTTGGAACTGGCCAAGCGATTCGGCGCCGAGACGGTCGATCTCTCGCGCGGCGAAGATCCGCTGGCCGCCGCGGCGCGGTTTTCGCGCGGGCGCGGTGTGGATGCCGTGGTGATTGCGGCCTCGACGACGAGCAATGAGCCGGTGCACCAAGCTGCTCTCATGTGCCGCAAGCGTGGCCGCATCGTGCTGGTCGGTGTGGTAGGGCTGGAACTGTCGCGTGCCGATTTTTATGAAAAGGAACTCACGTTCCAAGTCTCGTGCTCCTATGGGCCGGGCCGCTACGATCCTACCTATGAAGAAGGGGGGCATGATTATCCCATCGGCTTCGTGCGCTGGACAGAGCAGCGGAACTTCGAGGCGGTGCTGGACATGATGGCGGACGGCCGCTTGGACGTGGCGCCGCTCATCACTCATCGGTTCGATCTGTCCCGCACCGAGGAAGCGTACCGGCTGCTCACGGCCGGCGGCTCGTTGGGAATCGTGCTCCATTATCCAGGGCCGGAGGAGCAGTCGAGCGACTCGCTCCAAACGAGGCATGTGCGGTTGGATACATGTCCGCCCCATGCGGTTCGGTCCCGTGATTCCGTGGTGCTGGGGGTTATCGGTGCCGGCAATTATGCGTCGCAGATTCTGATTCCGGCGTTCAAACAGACCCCGGCCGTTTTGAAAATGGTGATCTCGGCCAAAGGAGTGAGCGGCGTCCATGCGGGCAAAAAACACGGGTTTGAGGAAACGGGGACCGAGGCACACTCGGTGCTCGCCGATCCCGAGATCAACACGGTGGTGATCGCAACCAGGCACGAAAGTCATGCGCGTTATGTCTGCGAGGCGCTGCGGGCGGGTAAACATGTCTTTGTCGAAAAGCCGCTTGCCATTACTCGCGATGAACTGTCGGAGATCGAACAGACCTACGAGAAGGTCAACGGCGGCGAGGGCGGGACCTTGCTCCTGATGGTCGGTTTCAATCGCCGCTTTGCCTCTCATGTGCAGAAGATGAAGGCGTTGCTCTCGTCGGTTCAAGAGCCGAAGACGCTGGTGATGACCGTCAACGCGGGGGCGATTCCCTCCGACCACTGGACGCAGGATCCCTGCGTCGGCGGCGGACGGATCATCGGCGAAGCCTGTCATTTCATCGATCTGGAGCGGTTTTTGGTCGGAGCGCCGATTCTGTCGGCGCAGGTGATGGCGCAGGGCCAAGGACGAGGGCTTGTGAGCAAGGGAGCGCTCGCCGATCAGGTGACCGTCACCCTGCGCTTTGCCGACGGTTCTATGGGGACGGTGCATTACCTCTCGAACGGCCACAAGTCATTTCCCAAGGAGCGGCTTGAAGTCTTCTGCGCGGGGAGGATTTTGCAACTGGATAATTACCGAAATCTGTACGGTTACGGCTGGCCAGGATTCAAACGCATGGGGCTCTGGCGGCAGGACAAGGGACAAGCGGCTTGCGCCGCCTCGTTCGTCGAGGCCGTTCGATCCGGCAAGCCGTCCCCGGTCGCCTTCGAGGAACTGGTGGAAGTGACCAGAGCCACGTTCGATATTGTGGACGCGCTCGCGTAGGCCGGTGCTTCCGCCCTTAATTCTATGGAATTCTATGGAGCGGCTGTTGTTGTTCGCGCGCACGGTCTCCTATCTGCGCCCCGACCAAGTATTCGCCCAGGTGCTCAAGCGAGTGCGCCCTTCCTCTCGTGTGCCGCCGGCGCGATCGGCGCGGACGCGGTCAGGTGTGAACATCGGCCCTTCACCCTCCTTGTGCCCTCCCGCTTCCGGTGATTTCTCGTTTTGTTTCTTGAATCGGACGCTCACCTTTCCCTCCTCTTCCGTTGACTGGGCTTCCCCAAAACTACCCAAACTGTGGCGGTACAACCTGCACTACTTCGATTATCTCGACGATCCGGCTCGGTCGGACGAGGCAAAATGCCGCCTGATTGCTGATTGGATTGCCAACAATCCCATAGGTGTCGGCGACGGGTGGGAGCCCTATCCGGTTTCGTTGCGCATCGTGAACTGGATCAAGTTTTTCTTGCGGCGCGAGAAGCCGCCGGAGCCGGCCTGGCTCCAGAGCCTCTGGACCCAGGCCGCTTGGCTTGAGCGACATGTGGAATATCATCTGCTGGCCAATCACCTTTTCAAAAACGCCGTGGCTCTTGTGTTTGTCGGAGTGTATTTCGATGGTCCCGAAGCGGATCGCTGGTTGCGCCAAGGATGGGTGCTGTTGTGGCAAGAGCTCGCCGAGCAGTTTCTCCCGGACGGAGGGCACTACGAACGGAGCTTGATGTATCACTCGATCTGTCTGATGGATTGTTTGGATCTTGTCAATCTCTTGGATCATTCGGAGGCGCCGGTGGCTCAAGAGGGGCTGGCGCGGTTCAAGGACACAGCCAGGGCTGCCTTGGCGTATCTCTATGGTCTGTGTCTGCCGGATGGCGAGATTCCCTTGTTCAATGATGCAGCGTTTGAGATTGCACCGAGTCCCAAACGGATCTTTCAGTATGCCACCACTCTTCTTGGCTATGAGCCGCCGGTACCAGCTCAGGAGCTGGAGCTGCGCGCCTATCCGGACAGCGGCTATTACGTCATCGCCAACGGCAATGATCGCCTGGTGATTGACTGTGGGCCGATCGGACCGGATTATCAACCGGGCCACGCCCATTGTGACACGCTGAGCTATGAGCTGGCGATCGATGGCCGTCGGGTGATCGTGGATAGTGGCGTTCATGATTACGAGGCAAGCCCGGAACGGGCCTATGCGAGAAGCACGAGCGCTCACAATACCGTGATGGTGGATGGCGTCGAGCAGTCTGAAATCTGGGGCGTGTTCCGTGTGGCACGCCGGGCCAAACCAATTCGCGCGTCGCTACGCCGAGGCGAGGATGGCCGAGTGATCTTTGAAGGGGCCCATGACGGCTATCGGCGATTGCCCGGCAAACCGATTCACTCACGAACTGTTATCTATGACGAACGGGGCGAGTGGGTGGTCCAGGATCGATTAGATGGTATGGGAGAACACCGGCTGGAAAGCTACGTGCACCTTCATCCTGATTTCCAGGTTCGCCGCCACGAACGGCATTTGACCATTGTGACAACCGATGGCCACCGGATGGCGGTGGTGGAGCCGCTCACACCCTGCGAGGTGCGGATCGAACAGGGGTGGTATTTCCCTGAATTTGGCATGAAATATGAGCGCACCATCATCGTGTTTGCTCGGTCGCACAAGGCGCCGTTCGACGTCTGTTATGCCATCAGGAAAGGGGCCGGCCGGCGCCAATAATGTAGAGCGACCGATGAGGATTCTATTTCTCTCGCACTATTTCCCTCCCGAAGTGAATGCGCCGGCGTCTCGCACCTACGAACATTGCAAACAGTGGGTGCAGGAGGGACATGAGGTCACGGTCGTAACCTGCGCGCCGAACCATCCGCGTGGTGTCGTGTATGAGGGGTATCGGAATGCCCTGTTTCAGCGGGAGGAAAAAGACGGCATTCAGGTGGTGCGGGTCTGGACGTATGTCACGGCGAACGAGGGATTTCTGAAACGGACGATCAACTATGTCTCGTATATGGTCTCGGCCGTCCTCGTGGCGCCGTTTCTCGCCCGCGGCGACGTCGTGCTTTCCACCTCGCCGCAATTCTTCAACGGCTTGGCCGGATACATGGTCAGCCGATTGAAGCGCGTTCCCTGGGTGCTTGAAATTCGCGATCTCTGGCCGGAGTCCATCGTGGCGGTGGGCGCGATTACGTCTCGCCCGATCATTCGCGTGTTGGAATGGCTGGAGCTGTTCGCCTATCGCAAGGCGACTCGCCTGGTGGTGGTGACCGATGCCTTCAAGTCACACATGGCGCGACTCGGCATTCCCCCTGAGAAGGTGACGGTCATCAAAAATGGGGCGGATCTCTCGCTCTATCAACGGCCGGCTCAGGGCCATAAGGCGCTGGCGAAGGAATTAGGCCTTGACGGCAAGTTCGTCGCTTCATATTTTGGCACCCACGGCATGGCCCATCATCTTGAGACGATCTTGGAGGCCGCCGATCTGTTGCGCGATCGTCCGGAGATCATGTTTCTCTTGGTCGGCGACGGCGCCGAGCGGAAGCGGTTGGTGGAGATGCGGGATACCATGAACCTGCCGAACGTGCTGATGTTGCCGCAGCAGCCCAAAGAACGAATGCCGGAGTTTTGGTCCTTGTCAGATGTCAGTCTCGTGTTGCTCAAGAAGTCGGATCTGTTCAAGACCGTGCTGCCGTCGAAAATTTTCGAGAGCCTGGCGATGGAAAAGCCGATCATTTTGGGCGTCGAGGGGGAGAGCGCCGAGCTGCTGCGGGAGTCGGGCGGCGGGGTGTGCATCCCTCCAGAAGACGCCAAGGAGCTGGCGGCACAGGTGCTCGCGTTGTATGGCGACCCGGTTCTACGCCGGAGGCTGGGAGACAGCGGGCGGGCCTATGTGCTTGAGCATTTCGACCGGGCCAAGCTGGCTCGATCATACTTGCAAGTCCTATCGGCCGTGGTCGGCGGGGGGGGCAGGGGAAGAGGAGGAAGCACCGGCGACCGTTAGGACCGGAAGGCCCGGGGGGATGAATCGGCCAAGACGTTCTTTAAGATTTTGACGATCCGCCGGCCGGCCTTGCCGTCCCAATAACGGGGTCGTGTGGGGTTGTGACTGTGCGCCAACTGTCGGCGGGTTTTTCGGATGATCGCCGCCGTGTCGGTGCCGGCCAAAATGTTCGTGCCATGCGAAATCGTCACGGGCCGCTCGGTATTCTTGCGCAGCGTGACACAGGGCACGCCCAGCACGGTCGTTTCTTCCTGGATGCCGCCCGAGTCGGTCAGCACGATGCGGGCCCGAGACATCAACCGTAAAAAGTCCAGGTAACCCAGCGGCTCGATACAGTATAGGCCGGACCGCGGGTCTTTGATGGGTTCGCCTGCGCCGAGCAAGGGGCACTCGGCTGCGAGACCGAATTTCGTAATGTGGGCGAACGTCCTGGGATGGGCGGGAAAGATCAACGGCAAGGTCCTGCCGACGGTGAGCAGCGCGTCGAGGATGCCCCGAAAGACGATCGGATCGTCCACGTTGCCGGGACGGTGCAGGGTCACGACTCCATAGGGACGGACGGCCAAATCGCCTGAAGCGGATCGGCGGGAACGACGCGGCGACGCGGCCAGCTCAAGCAATCCCAATCGTTCCAGCACGGGCGATCGTTCGGCCCTGGTCCGATGGCGAAGCAAGGTATCGACCATGGTGTTGCCGACAAAATGGATGTGACGGCGAGGGACGCCCTCGCGAATCAGGTTACGGGCGGCGTCTGCTTCGGTCACGAACAGGACATCGGCGATCGAGTCCGTGACAATGCGGTTGATTTCCTCCGGCATGGACCGATCTCGGCTCCGCAATCCCGCTTCGACGTGGGCGATGAGCGGCCGAGATCGAGTCGCGGCGCCGCCCGTTCCACCGTAGGTGATTTTGGCGGCGACGAGCGCGCAGGCCGCAGTAGAGTTGACGTCGCCGACCACGATCACCGCGTCCGGACGTTCTTTTTCCAACACCGGCTCGAACCGTTTCATGATCTCCGCCGTTTGCACGGCGTGGGGGGCCGAGCCCACCTCGAGGTCCACGGCCGGCTTGGGCAGTCCGAGTTCCTTAAAAAAAGTCCCGGACATTTTCTCATCGTAATGTTGGCCGGTGTGGATGACCAGGTAATCCAGTCGTCGCGATGGCGTGTTCTCCCTCTGATTGTGCGCGTCGAGCGCCTCGACGATCGAGGCGATTTTCATGAAGTTGGGGCGGGCGCCGGCTATCAGGAGAAGTTTCATCGGGTCACGCCGTGCATTGAGCCTTGCATTGAGACACCGGGTGGGGCATCTTAGCACGGTGTTCGCCCTGAGACTGTTATGGCAAATTCAAATTTTCGGACTCCAGTGGTTGCTTCAAGAATTGTCTAGGGCATCACTCAATCACCTCGGGGCGTTGTTCTGGTTGTTATAGAGACGTTATTAACGATTCGTTAACATCAGTTTGAACCCGGCGTTGTTCTTGCTCCATTGCTCTTTCGCTATACTACTACACTTCCAATAGTAGTATGCCGGGCACGTTCGAACCGTGATGGGTTAATTGTCCATGTCCACGCCGCTGTTTTTGAGTTTTATGGTTTCCCTGGTGATCAGCATGACGCTGATTCCCGTGTTGACCGCCTCGGCGTGGCGTCTCCAGATCATCGACATGCCCGGCGATCGACACGCCCACAAGGCGCCGATCGCCAAGGTGGGCGGTATCGCCTTTGCCGTGGCGACGTTCACGGCGGTGCTCTGGTGGGCGCCGAAGGACGAAGTCATTTTATCCAGTTTGGCGGGAGGCGCGGTCATTTTGTTGTTCGGCGTCTGGGACGATCGGGCCGATCTTCCTTACGGGATCAAGTTTCTGGGGCAGATCGTGGCCGCCGCCGTGGTCGTTGGGTTCGCCGGGCTCCGCCTGTCGTCGCTGCCCTTCATGGACGAGGAGGCCGTTCTGCCCGGTTGGATGGCCGTTCCGCTTACGCTGTTCGTGATCGTCGCGGTGACGAATGCCGTGAATCTCGCCGACGGATTGGACGGGCTTGCGGGAGGGTTGGCGCTGATCAGTTTCGCCGGCATCGCCTTCCTGGCGTATCTGGCGGATGAATCACAGTTGGTCTTTTTGATGGTGGCGATACTGGGCGGATTGCTGGGCTTTCTCCGATTCAATACCTATCCGGCGCGCATCTTCATGGGCGACGCCGGCAGCCAATTTCTGGGGCATTACCTGGCGGTGGCCGCCATTCTGTTGACGGACCTCAGCAAGCCCTTCTATAGCCCGGCGCTGATGCTGTTCCTCTGGGGCGTGCCGATTCTGGATACCGTGGGTGTGATGGGACAGCGGATTGTGGAGGGACGATCACCGTTCGTGGGAGACCGCAATCATCTCCATTACAAGCTGCTGTCGATGGGGCTTCAGCACCGGCAGGCCGTGACGGCCATCTATGCCGTTCACGGGTTGATGGTCTGTTGCGCCTATCTGCTCCGGTGGCAGTCGGACGCGGTTGTTCTTGCGGTGTACGGAGCGTTCGCGCTGCCGATTCTCTCGCTGTTCGTCTTGGCGGGACGCCGCTTGGTCATGGAAGGACGGTGGAGCGGGTCGGCCCGAACGGCCGAGACGGCGGAAACCGGCGGGGCATACTCGACGTTGCCTGGAAAATCGCTCGGATTGGCGGTCTCCGCCTTTTTGGCCGCCGCCGCCTTGTGGCCGGCGGACGTGCCTGTCGATCTCGGCTATGCCGCCACGGGGTTGTTTTTGGTGCTGACGGTGGGCGCCTACGCGGTGCCATCCGCTCGTCAACTGATCGTGCGGGCCGGTCTCTATCTGGGCGCAACCTTCGTCATTTACCTGCTCGAGCAGCCGATGCCTCCCGAATGGTCGGCTCTGCAGACTCCGGTGAACGGATTTTTCATCCTGCTGGCGATCTTGATCACGCTGACGATCCGATTCGGGGTCAAACACCGTTTTGAGATGACCCCGTTGGATTACCTGATGGTATGTTTGGTGTTCGCGATGTCGTTTTGGCCGGACATGCGCGTGGGGGACGTCGCGCTCGGCGTCCTGGCCGCCAAAATGATCGTGATGTTTTTAGCCATCGAATTGATGCTGCACAGTTTCGCCGAACGATTGATCCAGTTCGGTTTGGTCTCATTATGGGTCATGCTGATTTTGGGGCTGAGGGCCTGGCTGTAACGCCGGGCGAGGAGAGGGCCATGTTTGCTCATAAGCCGTTCACTCTGTTGATTCTTTGGCTTGTTCTGGCGGCCGTCGGGTGTGGAGGGCCCGAGGAGCGGAAAGCCAGCTATTTGGCCAAGGCGCAGGCCTATATTCAAGAGGACAATCTGGCCAAGGCCCGCGTGGCGCTGCGCAATGTGCTCAAGATCGATCCGAAGGATGTCGAGGCCCACTATCTGTTCGCCGAAGTCGAGGAGAAAGAAAAAAACTGGCGGGAGGCGTTCACCAACTATCAGCGGGTCGTGGAATTGGTTCCCGACCATGAAAAGGCCTTGGTGAAGCTTGCCAAGTTCTATCTGCAAGCCGGCGCGATCGACCAGGTGGAAGAAACGGCCAAGAAGGTACTGGGCAAGAATCCGAATCAGGTCGAGGCGCGGACGCTCACAATCGCCGTGCAGGCCGTGCGGGGCGACCGCGACGGGGCGTTGACGGCGGCGGAAGGCCTGGCGAAGGACCATCCGACGGATCCCTCTGCGGCGACGTTGCTCGCGACGTTGTATCTCGCCCTCGGGAGAACGGCGGATGTCGAGCCGGTCATGCAGCGGGCCATCGACGCGAATCCGACCGATCTCCAGCTTTTGGACTCATTCGCGTCCGCCTTGACCCGTTTGGAAAAATTCGACAAGGCGGAAACGGTCCTCAAAAAAATCATCGACGCGGAGCCGAAAAATCTTGACCATCGCATCCGCCTAGCCGGTTTTTATGACGAACGCCGCCGTTTCGACGATGCTGAATCCGTGTTGCGCGAGGTGATCAAACTGGATCCCGAAAACGAGCAGCGATATCTGGGGCTGGTGAAATTTCTCTATGCCCGCAAGGGGACGGCGGAGGCGGAAACCGCGCTGCTGGACGCGCAGAAGGCGCTCCCCAAGTCCCACGCCCTTCGATTCGCGCTGGGCGAGCTCTACGAATTGAACCGGCAGCCGGAGAAAGCACGGACCGTGTATGAGCAGGCGCGGGATGACTTTCGCGGCAAACCGGCCGAGCAGGAGGCGAAGGTCAAGCTGGCGGCGATCGATTGGTCGACCGGGAAACGGGAAGAGGCCGAGAAGATGCTTGCGGATGTATTGAAAGAGAATCCCCGCATGTCGCAGGCACTGTTGCTCCGGGGGAAGATCGCGTTGCAGCAAGGCCGTGCGAAGGACGCGATTCAGGATTTCCGCGGCGTCTTGAAGGACCAACCGGACCTGGCCGACGTCCACATGCTGCTCGGCCAAGCTTATCTGGCCACGGCCGAGAAGGAACTTGCGAAGGAAAGCTTCGAGAAGGCCGCAGCGCTCAATCCACGGTTGAACGAAGCGCAGATGGCTTTGGCTGCGATCGATTCCTCGTCGGGCAATATCAGGGATGCGCGCGCGCGCGTGGAAGGACTCTCAAAGCAGGACCCGAAGAACTTGAAGGCCCTGAGCGCGTTGTTGCGACTTCAGGCCGCCGAAAAGGACTGGGCGGCGACGGCCGAAACGCTGGCCCGGGCCCGCGAGGCGGGGGCGGACAGCGCGATGGCGGATTTGGCGGAAGGCCGCCTCTATCAGGCCCGCAAGGAATGGGACAAGGCCCGCGAAGCGTTTGAGCGGGCTCGCAAAAAGTATCCGGATGCCCCCGATCCGCTGGTGGCGTTGGTCCAGTTGGACCTTCAACGTGGAAAACCGGCCGACGCCAAACGACGGCTGGAGGGGCTATTGGCCCAAAATCCGAACCATCCCTACGCGGAAGGATTGCTCGGCGAGATCGCGCTCATGGAGCGGGACCCGGCGGGGGCCGAGCGCCGATTCGTGGAGGCCACCCGACGAAAACCCGATTGGGTCCAACCGTGGCTCCACTTGGCCAACCTCAAGTTGGCTCAAAGGAAACGGGAAGAGGCGTGGGAGATTCTGGAGAACGGGTTGAAATCAAACCCGAGGAGCGAGGATCTTCGCATGGTGCTGGCCACCTCGTTGACGGAGGCCGGGCAGTTCGACCGGGCCATCGAGGAGTATGAGACGATCTTGCGCAACAATCCGCGCTCGCTGCTGGCGGCCAATAATTTGGCGTCGTTGCTGGCGGACGAGAAAGGCGATCAAAAAAGTCTGGAGCGGGCCCTTGCGCTGTCGCAAGACTTCGAAACAGTCGCGCCCAATCCCTACTTTCTCGATACGCTGGGTTGGGTGCACCTGAAGATGGGAAATTCCGGCCAGGCCCTGCACTTTATCCAGCAAGCCGCAGCCAAGGCGCCGGACCATCCGGTGGTCAACTATCATTTGGGCATCGCCTATTACAAAGCGGGGAAAACGGAGGAGGCCAAGACCTATCTTCAGAAAGCCGTGGCGTCGCCGAAGCCGTTCCCCGGGCTGGATGAGGCCAAATCCGTGTTGGCGCAGTTGCAAGGATAGAGAAGGCAAGTAGAACGAGGATAGGAGAACGATGAAACAGACGAAATTCGCGTGGTCCGCCCTCTGGTGTATCTTGCTGGCGCCCACGCTCCAACATTGTGCCTCCGTGACGGATTACGTACCGGATTTTTTGGCTCCTCAACCGACTCAGGTTGCCGGCGAGACCGATCCGAGTCTCATGGCGGACGAGGCGTATTTATTGGGACCGGAGGATGTGGTGAAAATTTCCGTGTGGCGGGATGAACAGCTCACGCAGGAAGTCGTCGTGCGCCCGGACGGCATGATCTCTTTTCCCCTGGTCGGCGACATTACGGCTGCCGGCCGGACGGTCGAGGACGTACGACAGGATCTGGTCGCGCGCCTGAACAAGTTCGTGCCGAATCCCCACGTGACGGTTATGGTGACGAAGATCATGAGCAATAAAATTTACGTTACCGGGCGGGTCGCGAGGCCGGGGGAGTTTCTGGTCGGTCATTATACCGACGTGCTCCAGGCCCTGAGTCTGGCCGGAGGTCTGACTCCCTTCGCCAAAGAAAATGACATTAAGGTCATCAGGAGAGAGAAAGGTGAGCAAAGAGTCTATCCGTTCAGGTACGGAGACGTGCGAAACGGCAGAGGGCTCGAGCAGAACATTGTGCTTCAGCGCGGCGACGTCGTGGTGGTTCCATAAACTATGAGAAAGCGATACTCCCCTCGTGCGACAGTAAGGAGCGGGGGGGCGGCATGACGTCTTGGCGGGTGGGGTTCTGGGGGATGTTGATGGGAAGTTTGTTGACGGTGATTGGTCAAGGAACTGCGCGGGCTGCGGAATGGTCGATCGAGCCCTCCATGAGTGTGAGGGGCGAATATCACTCCAACCTGCTCTTGGCGCTCGAGCCGCAACTTTCAACCTATGCGTACTGGATTTCTCCTGCGGTTCGTCTTATCGGCGCAACGGAGACGCTGCAGGTGAGCAGCCGTCTGGCGTTTGATTACGTCGAGTACTATGGAGAGCGAGACGCGAAGATCTATAACCTCCATTTCCCCCTGTCCGTCCGGTACCGTCAGGATCGGAGTCTCTGGGAATTCAACGGCGGCTTAAATCGTGACAACACCTTGCGGAGCGAATTAATCGAAACGGGGGTCGTACTCACGTTCGCTCAGCGCAATTTATGGTCCGCCGGACCTTCATGGACGTACAATTTTACCGATCGGCTCTCCGCACAGACGGCGTATCAGTTCAACAAAGCTCAGTATGAGGAGGGCAGCGAGCGACTCTTCTTGTTCGACTATGAAGTGCACACGGCCAGCGAGACCCTCTCTTATAACGCCCGTGATACGGACACGATTCGCCTCACCGGTCTCTTTACCCGTTTTCTTCTGCCCGATCGAGGGAATTCGGTTGCGGATACCTACGGGGCACAGTTGGGAGGCACGCACGCCTTTTCCGAGAGGATCACCCTATCGGCCTCCGGCGGCCCCAGGTTCATCACAAGTCGCATTGACACAAGGGTTGGAAGACTGGAGGACAACACAACGGTCTGGGTGTTCAACGGGGTGTTGGCGCAGAAATTTGAGCGAGCCGATCTGTCGGTCGAGATCGGAAGAGACGTTTTTCCCAGCGGCTTCGGACTCTTGATCCAAAAAGATCATTTGCTGGTCAGAGCCAGTTATCAAGCCACGGACCATCTCACGTTCTCGGTGAGGGGGCAAGCCTCGGTCATCAATCCGGTGGCAACGGATGATATCTTTACCGGCGGCGTGCGCTTTCGGGAAGCACGGTTTTTTTATATTGATCCTCACGTCCGATGGCATTTTGACGAATACTGGGCCCTGGATGCCGGGTATACCTATTCTCGGCGTGAGATCGAGGGAGCCGACCGGAGCGGCGAATCCCACGCGGTGCGGTTGATGGTGACCTATTTTCCGCTGAAGTTCTCGGCGAGCCATTGAAACAACGAACCAGGATAGGCCTATGGAACGAACCGCTCTTACGTTACAACAAATCGGGCAGATCGCACGGCGCAGGCGCGCGCCTATCATCGTGGCCACGACCGTCATCTTTCTCGCGAGTGTCGCGGTGGCTTACCTGTGGCCACCGGTCTATAAGTCTACCGCCACCATTTTGATCGAGGAACAGGAAATCCCCGCCGATATTGTCCGGTCCGCCATTACAAGCTATGCCGACCAACGGATCGAGACGATCAAACAGCAGGTGATGACGCGCTCGACCCTGATGAAATTCGTGGATGAATTCGGTCTGTACAAGAAGCTGAGGCAGACAGGCAGCACTGAGGAGGTGCTCGATCGATTCACCAAGGACATTCAAGTCGAGGTCGTGAACGTTAAGATCATCGACAAGCGCACGCAAACGCCGACCCAGGCGACGATCGCGTTCACCTTGTCCTATGAGGGAGAATCGCCCGCCATCGCCCAGAAAGTGGCCAATGAACTGACGAGCCTGTTTCTCGGAGAGAACCTCAAGACGAGAGAACGCCACGCCCAAGAGACGACCGAGTTTCTGAAAAAGGAAGAGGGACGGCTGGCTCAGCGGATTCGAGAGATTCAAGAGCAGCTCTCCGCGGTCAAGCAACGGGCCGAGGGGGCCTTGCCCGAGCTGACGGGGCTCAACATGACGATGCTCAACCAGGGGGAACGCGAGTTGCTCGATATCGATCGCGAGATCCGGAGTTGGGAGGAACGCAAGATCTATCTGGAGGGGGAATTGGCGACATTGAAACCCAATACGCCGATCATCGCGGCCAGCGGGGAACGAATTCTCGACTCCAATGAGCGACTGAGGGCCCTGCGGGCTCAGTATGCGAGCATGATCGGCTATCTGGCCCCTGAGCATCCCGACGTTATCCACCTTCAGCAGGAAATCGCTGCGCTTGAGCGGGACACCGGCCAGCAGGCCACGCCGGAGGAGTTGCAGAAAAAGCTGACTGGGGAACGGGCTCGATTGGCGACCCTGCTGGATAATTACGGTGACGAGCATCCGGACGTCATCCAGTCTCGCCGAGTGATCACGTCTCTTGAGCAGGAGCTTGATCGGGTGATCAAGGCAGACCATCGAAAGGCCGAGATCAGACCCGAGAACCCCGCGTATATCAACATCCAAGCGCAGCTCGCCACGGCCAATTCCACTTTGCAAGCGTTGAAGAAGTCGAGGGAAGGTATCAAAAAGCGGGTGGACGAATACGCAAAGCGGATCGAGCGGACGGTGCACGTTGAACCGACCTATCTTGATCTGGTGCGGAACCGGGAAGAGGCGATCCGGAAGCACGAGGAGATTACCTCGCGGCTGTTAGAGGCCGAGGTATCCAAGGAATTGGAGATTCAACGAAAGGGCGAACGGTTTTCTCTGATCGATCCGCCGGACCTGCCGGAAAAACCGGAAAAGCCCAACCGTCCGGTCATTATGATTCTGGGCTTGATTTTGGCTTTGGGCGGCGGAGCAGGAAGCGGCGTGCTGTTTGAGCAGCTTGATCGCTCGGTCCGCGGGGAACAGCATCTCGGGGCCGTCGCGGGGCTGCCGCCGTTGGCCGTCATTCCCTATTTGGCCAACGAGGACGATTTCCGTCGCTTTGCCAGGCGACGGTACGGCGTCGCGGCGGCGGGAATCGGTGTGGTGGTGCTGTTGGCGGTGTCCGTACATGTGTTGTTCTATCCCCTGGACGTCATCTGGTATGCCGCGATGCGCAAACTCGGCCTCACGTAAGCGAAAAGCGAAAGGACGGCGGAATCATGATGGAACATTTGCAGAGCGCAATGGATCGGTTCAAGGCTCAGCAACAGTCGGCGCGAGTGCAGCCTCGACCCGATCAGCCGCCGACCGCCGCACCGCCGACCATTCTGTATTCGCGGACTCGTTCGGTCGTCATTCATGAGGACGTACTGCGGCGGCGGCGAATCCTCACCAGACACGATTCACCCTTTGCGGACGCGTACAAAATCCTCAGGACCCAGGTGCTTCATCGTTTGCGGGAAAACGGCTGGAACATGTTGGGGGTCACCAGTCCGCGGGACGGCGCGGGCAAGACGTTGACGGCGATCAATTTGGCCATCGCCATCGCCACCGAGCCCAACCAAACGGTGTTGCTGGTCGACGCGGATCTTCGGGCGCCGCGGATCCATGAAGTCCTGGAGTTGGAACGGAGGCCGGGCTTGACGGAGTATTTGCTGGACGGACTGCCTGTCGAGGAAATGCTGCTCTATCCCGGTCTGGGCCGCTTGGTCGTGCTGCCGGGAGGGCGGGGGACGGAACAGTCCGCCGAAATTCTCGCTTCTCCGCGCATGACGGCGCTCGGAAAGGAATTGAAGCATCGATATGAGTCCCGGATCGTGATTTTCGACCTGCCGCCGGTGCTTGATCGTGCGGACGTGTTGGCCTTCGGCCCTCAGCTGGATGCCCTGCTTCTCGTCGTAGAAGACGGCAAAACGTCCGAGCCGGATCTTCAACGGACCCTCCACGTGCTAAAAGGAGGAGCCGCCGTGCTGGGGACGGTTCTGAACAAGTCCGGGCGTGATCAACTCAGCATGTCGAAAGTCAAGCGGGCGGTGTCGGCCGACCGGAAATGGGCAAAATAGGTCGCCATGTACGAATCGTTTTATCGGCTCCGCGCGAAGCCCTTCTCTCTGTTGCCCGATCCGGAATTTCTCTTCCTCAGCGGGCGGCATAAGCCGGGGCTGAACGTCCTGGAGTACGGTCTCCTCAATCGCGCGATCTTCACCGTGCTCACGGGGGAGCCGGGAACCGGGAAGACGACTCTGCTTAACAAGATGTTGGAGGAGCATCGCGGTCGGTTTATCGTCGGCGTGATCGGAACGACCCATCCTAACGATACCAGCCTCTTGCCGTGGGTCGCCGATGCCTTCGGGCTTGACGTCTCCGGCCTTGACACCGTCGGCCAGTTTCGCCGGATCACGTTTTTTTTGAAACAGGCTTTTTCGGCCGGCCGGCAGGTGCTGCTCATCGTCGATGAGGCCCAAAATCTCAACCTGCCGATGCTCGAAGACCTTCGGCTTCTGTCCAATCTCAATGACGGCCGTCAGATCGGGCTGCAGATCGTGCTGGCCGGACAACCCATGCTGCGGGCCATGCTGGCCCGTCCGGACATGCGGCAATTCGCGCAACGGATCACGGTGGATTACGCCCTGGAGCCGCTCGGCGAAGCCGACGTCCGATCCTACATTCGTCATCGATTGGCGATCGTCGGCGGCAATCCTGATCTTTTCACCGACTACGCATGTTCTCTGGTATGTCGGCTCAGCGGCGGCATTCCCCGGCTGATCAATCAGCTTTGCGATTTGTCTCTCGCCTACGGCTTCGGCGACGGCAAGGAGCGGGTTACGGCGTCGATCGTCCTGCAAGTGGCGTCGGATCGCGCCAGGGGAGGCATCCTGCCGTCCGACGTGGATCCTCAGACCATTCAGCTCGACCCCGATCAGGTCGCGGGCGAATCGCAAATTTCGCCGGCGCCTCCTCCTTCCACGGACCGAACCGTCGAGATTCAGGCGGCTCGATCCGCCGAGCATGTCGAGCTGGAAAACCTGGGGCTGGAATCATATCAGGAAGGCATGGATCTCAAACAGTCCGGGCGATATGAGGAAGCCGTCAAGAAATTCCAGGCGGCGGAGCAAGATCCTACCTTTCGGTTTCTGGCAAGGGTGCAGCAGGGCATGTGTCTGCGGGCGGCCGGACGCCTCGATGAAGCGGCGGCCTCATTCCGACGAGCCCTTGCGGTCAATGGCGCCAAGACGGAGGACCTTCTCAACGTTCGATACGTGCTCGGGCAAGTCCTCGACAAGATGGGAAGGTTCCGGGAAGCGCAGGAAGAGTACCGTGTGATTCATCGCGTGGATCCGTTGTTTCGTGATATCGCCGATCGGGTCGATGGAGATGATCCGGGCAGAGGATCTCCCGCAGGCGCAGGCTCTCGATCGCAAGCGATGACGTGGCTGCGTACACCGATGGCTTGGTGGCGGTCGATAACCTCGCGGCGACGATGATTCTTTTTCCGGGACGGAGGCGGCGACACCCCAAAACAAGCTGGGGCCGTGCTTGCCGGTTGATCGCCTCAACGCAGCAACAGATCGAACGCGATCCGTTCCATTCACCCACCAAGAACCGGCCGGTCGGCTTGAAAGAAAAGAACCGCCGGGCGGCGTCGGCCACCGCTGAGTCGATTTCGATGGTGTCGGTTTCAATGCCCTGCGACTGTAGATCACGTGCGACGTGTCCCCCGCCGAGGCCGATGAGCAAGGCCATGAGCAGGCTGACAGCCAGGAGGATGGTTTTCGTCCCGAACAACGGCCGCAGGTGAAACCCCAGCAGCAAGGTGCTGGCCACGCTGCCCACGCCGACGAGATCGGAAGAACCGAAGAGGAGACACGTTGAGTTGTTGCCCGCGTATTGATCGCATCACGGGACAGGCATGCCCGAAAGTTCCCCGTAAGGCTTCGTCTCGCCATCAATGGATGCCGAGCCGTGGCTTCCTTACGCAAACTTTTTTACGCCCGCTTTCTTTGCAGCCTTCTGCAAATCTTCATCGAGCGTGGCAAGCGGTAGGCCTGCCCGTAAGGCCAGTTCGAGGTATGAGGCATCGTACGCGGAGAGTTTGTATCGCCTCGCCAGATGAAGGGTGTCGGACAGGGCGTGCATGAATGTGGCTGCGTCCACCTCAATCTCGACCTCTTCCAGCATCTCAAGAAATGTCTCGCTCCGCGCTTCTGTCACCAAGGCTTTTGCTTCCGCCTTGGCGATGGCATTGGCCACTTCGAGTCCCCAGATCATGGGGACGAACGCTTTAGTCTCTTGCATCGCATCGAGCACTCTGCCCGCATAGGCAAGATCTTGTGGCTTGCCATCACCAAAAAACCAACGCATGGTCACCGAATTATCAAGGACGAAGCTCACGCGCGTCCCTCCTCGATGAGCGCTTTGATGTTGACCCCGCGCACCGGATCGGCCAGCATGAATGCCTTCAATTTTCTTACTGCCGCAACCGTGTCCTTCGCTCTCGCACCCGCGCTTGGCACGAGATCCGCAATGGCTTTCCCGCGATGAGTGATAGTAAAGCTCTTGCCGGCTTTGACCTGCCGCAGCAATTCAGGGAGCTTTGTTTTCGCTTCGTACGAACCAATTTCGATCTTCATGAGGCTCTCCTCTCATTCGAATCGCCATGTAGACCAGTATATAGACCAGTCTTCACCAAAGCAATCGTTCAGGGGGGACCTAAAACGAGGACATGCTGAATGAAGCCGAAGCCTGGTTGAATCACGCGACACGCAAACCAGAATCTTCCTCTCAGCCTTGATCACGCTCACGTCTTTGGCCTTGCGACCGCCTCACCCCCTCTTGCACGATCTTTTCGTTACATCTTGTGAAAACGCTGGCTTCGAGTCGATAGGGGGTGGAGGGGATCCGTACATATCGCCCCAGCCCAACGCAGTGGATTCACATGGTCGTTGATCAGAGCATTTCTACTGCGACCGCCCGTCTGTGTGGTACCTACAGATAGGCTGATATGCCGCTGCGTGCAGTTCGTCGCTCGTTATTCGTGAAACAAAAAAGCGAATGCAGGAAGAATGTCGATGGCTATTCCCGCGAGGTGCACGCGACGCTTCACGAGGTGCATGCTTACCGCAGCAACAAGTCGAACGCGATTCGTTCCATGAAAATCGTCCGATAGGCCTCGGCTTTGCGCGTCTGGAGCCGTTCAAGGGGGTTGTAGTCGTCGGTGATGATGAAGCCGCCGGTATCCTGCAGGTGATGTTCGTGTTGCATGAGCCAAGAGACCCGGGGATCGTCTCGGTAGTATTCAAGATCGAGGGGCGCACCCGAGGCGAGCAACACAAAGTCGGTAAAGTCTGTGGGGTCGGTCGTGAAGGTCCTGACGTGCGGGAAGAGGCTTTTGAGGGTTCGATAGACGGCCGCGACGGCTTCGGCACCGTCTCCCGTTCGAAAACCGACGTAATTCAGGGCAAGGACCCCTTCCTCGGCAAGCAGCTCCCGGAGATGGCCCAACATCTCCTGGGTCAGCAGGTGGATCGGTTCCGTGCCGCCGGTAAAGCAATCGTGAATAATGAGGTCATAGTGCCGGTCCAGCTGTTTGATCTCGTAGCGCGCATCACCCACCAGGAACCGGCCGGTCGGTTTGAAAGAAAAGAACCGTTGGGCGGCGTCGGCCACCGCCGGATCGATCTCGATGGTGTCGGTTTCGATGCCCTGCGACCGTAGATCACGTGCGACGTGTCCCCCGCCGAGGCCGATGAGCAAGGCCTGTGTCGCCTTCTGACGGAAGATCGGGAGCAGGCCGAGAATCTGCTGATAGTCGAGCACGCTCCGATCCAGTTGTTTCTCCACCGCGCTGATGACCGAGGCGTCGGAGAGCATCAAGCGGATGCCGTACCGCTCGTCGTCCACCACGCGCACCCACCCATAGAGACTTTCCGCTTCCGAGAGCACGGTAAACCCCTCCACGGATTTGCCCGACGCCGCGAAGCCGCTGGAAGACCAGAGGCCGAAGGCGGCGAACACCGCCATGGTGGCAGGCGCCAAGGCTCCGGCTTGTGCCCGTTCCTGCCAGGACATCACGGCTGAGAGCGCCGCTAAGAGGAGACTTACGGCGATGAGAATGGTTTTGGTTCCGAATAGCGGCAAGAGATAAAATCCCAGCAGCAAGGTGCCCACCACGCTACCGATTGTGCTCACTGCGTAGACAGAGCCCGCGACGGTGCCGACGCCATTGAGATCGTGAGTCGCCCGTTTGATCACATAGGGGCCGACCATGGCGAGGGCAGTGAGGGGGACAGTAAAGAGCAGGAGCGCGCTCGTGAAGGCGCCGCCGCGCAGCCCCAAGGAGTCGGTCAGGCGAAGGACCGGTCCTGTCAGGAGCGGAATGACGGCCGTGCCGAGGGCCGCGACAAGCAGGACGTGGCTCAACCGCATTGCTGGAAACCGGTCGGCCACATAGCCGCCGATGAAATAGCCGAGTGCCAGCGCGATCAACGTGACGGCGATAAGCGAGGCCCATACGTAGAGGCTCACCCCGTAAAACGGGCCGATGATGCGGGTGCCGAGCAACTCCAGCACCATCACGGCGGCGCCGCTGAACATCACGGTCAGGTAAAGGATCGGCATACGATCGCACGTTCGATGACGATTCGTTCCGCGTAAGTCGTTGCGCGGCTCGGAGACATCGTGGTTTTCGAGACAGCGGGGTATTCGATGATACATCTAGCATGAATCGGATTTGAAAGGGTGAGGTAACAAGTCCAAGAATTCAAGCGGCGGAGCGATTTTGTCTCATCTGTTGCAAGTGGTGCAACCGGAGGTAGAAGGCAAAATCGTTCTTTGATACACAAGAGCGCGATCGGCGTAACGCACAAGGATTTTCCGGACCCTGTCGAGGGGGCTCACCCGACTCCGGAAAGAGAAGCAAAGTGAGGAAGGCCAGGATAACCGATCAGCTCCAGGACAAAAAGTTGATTTCGTGAGCGAGCGCACATCGGCAAGACTTGTAATGCGCCAATAAACAAACGTGCAGTGATTAACGAGGAGAGGAGGTCGAATATGGGCGATAAAAAGATTCGAAGCGTGGTCTTAGGTGTTTTGTCGGCTGTTGCTTTGATGGTAACGGCAGAGGGAGCTTCTGCACATGTCGGATATGGCACCTCTCTCTATGATCAAGCGACCAACACTTGGGGGCCATTGGGGACGGCCGGCTTCAATCCCACCGTCAGCAGTAATGCGGGGTGGATCTCCGGCATGAGCAACAACGGCGTCAATCGCACCGCGGCCATTGACACGCTGGCCGACAGTCACAACAATCGCTTCCGATTCTTTACGCTAACCGAGCCCTCTCATGTGAGCATTACGGTGGTTGGAATGCCGAATGCCAACGGTGCGTCGATTCTCAATCCGGGGTTCTCCCTTTTTATGGGGCAGGTGCCGCAGGGGTCTCATGACGGAGTGGGAGATACCAATGGGTTGACGGCGGCGCAAATCGCGATTATGCGGACGCCGGAGCACCTTGCCTACCTGGCCAATCAACCGGCTTTCGCAACTTGGTCGCCTTTCTTTGACGCCATGGATGAAATCACAGCCGAAGGGGGCGGAGCGGTCGATGCCGGCGGACCGAAGTGGGGTGTGTACCGGGCGGATGGGTCCGTCACCATGGGCAACAATGCCGGCATGGTAAGCACCATGACGTATACCGGTATTTCCGTTGGAGACGGCTACAACGGGGATGCGCTCGACAATGTGGCAAGCTGGACGGGCGCGCTCGGTCCGGGGACCTATTCGTTGGTGATCGGCGGAACGAGTCAGAGTGATCTGCAAGAGCTGTTTGATCTTGTGCAGCAGGGAATTGGGAATCCGGCTGCCGGCTATACGGCCTGCGATTACGGTAATCCAGTCTCCTGTAACGGAACATCTTATCCGGCGGATTACGGGATTCTGCGTCGTGCCAGGAACATGTTTATTCGCATGTCGGTCAATGGAAATATGAGTCCGGTTCCGGTGCCGGCGGCGGCGTATCTGTTCGGAGTCGGTCTTGTCGGCTTGGTCGGTCTGGCCCGCCGGAAAAAGATCTCGTAATTTCCGGTGGGGCCTGCTAGAAGCGCTTGGATGGGGAGAAAGCCCCCTTTGAACGTTCCTTTTCTCAATGTGCTTTCCGTTGCATCTGGTGCATTGAGA
This sequence comes from Nitrospira sp., assembly GCA_024331125.1. Taxonomy (GTDB): domain Bacteria; phylum Nitrospirota; class Nitrospiria; order Nitrospirales; family Nitrospiraceae; genus Nitrospira_D. The sequence goes on along the minus strand of JANDJI010000001.1, from coordinate 310,650 downwards.
TTGGCAAGTTGTTCCCGGTTCTTGATACCATCTCCCTCTATTTGCGCTCTCTTGTTGGTAAAGGGGGGGGACGGGATAGGACAGTAGGTGGCGCCTGAGGCGTTTGGTCCGGAAAAATGATCTCGTTGATTTTCTCTGTCACCGCGGTGAGTACGGGGTGAAAATGGCGGTGGCATCGACTCTTTGGTGGGCATGGAAGAGAGGGTGTTTTGCGCAGAGATCTCCGCTGGAACCAAGTGCGGTAGGAGCCGAGAAGGGGGGATGTTTCAAAAGAAAGGAGAGTAATATGAGACGATCGCTGAAGTTCAAAATGGCGGTGACCGGACTTGTGGTTGCCGGAGCAATCGCGCTAGGGAGCAATGCCCAGGCAGTTCCGTACAATCCAAATTTGCCCTTTGGCCCCGGCTATGGAGATGCCGCAAACCCGGTTGTGTACACCGCCAATAAAGCGGCTGGCTTCTTCTTGGATACGGTTAATTTTGATTTGGGGCCTTTTACGCATTTCAATATGACCTCCGAAGTCACGAACATGACGTTTTGGTTTGGCGCGTCGATTTTTGAGAACAACACCGATAGCCAGGTTCCGGGAGGAGAGGCGGCGACGTCCTTTACGGAATTCCCATTGGCGGATTTAGGGATCTTAATGCCTCCCGGTGATTATCACCTCCATCCATCGGGACTTGTCGGTTCCGGTGGGGGGAGCTATACCCTGACGATGTGGGGGAGTTTCGGGTCTGCTCCGCCGCCTCCTCCGATCCCGGTTCCTGGGGCTGTGTATCTGTTCGGCACCGGCCTCATCGGTCTGGCTGGCTTGGCCCGCCGAAAGAGAGTGATATAACCGAAAGAAAGAAACGTGACGGCTCGGAGAGATCGACAAGATCTTTCCGGGCCGTTTTTCTTCGTAAACCGGGAAAAAGACGGAAGAAAGATGCACCGGTGTCGCTTTGCGGTTTCTCGCCGACAGAGGCCGAGATTGTCTCTGGCGATTGTCACCTTTGGAGTGTTGGTAGGGGGAGTCGTAGGTCTTGAGCCGTCGCAAGGCCGTGCGGCGATCGTCGGCCATCTGGACCTCTCTCATAGCTCAAGGGAGGTGAATCGCAATGGGAATGGGGGTGAAGTCTCGTCCGGTGCCGTTCTCTCAATCGGCCAATTCTCTCAGTCTTCCTTGATGCCGTTTCTTGCTGGAATAGTGGGAGGATGGGCGGGAGCGCCTCTCAATTCCTTGTCAAACATCGCGCTGAATGCCGGTGTGCCTATCGGCGGTCTCTCCGAAGAGGCGGAAGGTGTTCTTGGCGATCTTTCATCAGACTTCTTATCGGGGCATACGGTTGTGCTGACGCGGCCTCCCATGCTTTTGCCAGGCGGATTTGGAGAAACGGCTCGCAAGGCGACCGAGCAAGTTCCCCTCCCCGGCGCGGTCGTTTTGTTTGGGTCCGGTCTCTGCGGAATCATCGGGATGGTGGTGCGTCGACAGGGGCTCGTCAAACGCCAGGACTTTGGGGCGGGGGCCTCCGCTCTTTCATCGGAAGTCACCAGATCGTGCGTCATAGGCCTCGTATCGCCAGATCGAGTCTTCGCAGCAGATCTTGAGAGACAATTGCAGCGGTCCGGCTATCAGTTTCGCGCGGCGTTTTCCGTGGTGGAACTCTTGGAATCCGCCCGCCACCGTCCGCCGGTGCTGGTGTTAATCGATCGAAGGGTCCAAGACTGGGAGATGCTTCGCACGGAACCGACGATGGCGCACATTCCCATCCTGACCTTGATTCCTCAAGATGTGACAGAAACCGAAGAGGAAATCGTTGCCGACTTGGAACGGGGGGCCGACGGCGTCTATTCGTGCCGAGACGGGCACAGGCTCTTTCTTGCGGTAGTGGGTGCGTATTGTCGCAGGGCGGGACACGACTTCACGCGTCGTGGAGTGTATCAAATAGGCGATATCTATCTTGATGCGGACACCCGCGAGTTGACGATTGCGGGCGAGTCCGTTCGCCTCTCCGCCAAACAGTTTGCGATCCTGCAGGTGTTTATGAGCGCGCCCTCCAAGGTGTTCGCGCGCGAGGATCTGATCGGGCAGGTCTGGGGGCCTGGGTTCGCCATCGGCGAACACACCCTGGACGTTCATATTCACGCCCTTCGGAAGCTGCTGAGCCGCGATACGGATCACGGCTGCGAGATTGTCGCCATCAAAGGCGTCGGATTCAAGCTCAAGGTGCGGCATTCGTCGGAATCGACGGGTCGGGCCATCGAAAGTCTTTCGAGAATGGCGTTCGCGAAGTCGGTTCAGCACGGTGAGCTTCTTGATCTTCTGAAGGCTCAGAGAAGGCGTGCGGAGGCGCCGGTAAAGGCCGAGACGGCATCTCTTAAACGTGCGTCTCGACGAAACCGTTTCAGGGCATTGTCACGGAACAATCGACGTCCGTCGGCAACGCAATGTCGTGCATGGTAAATAACGCCGAATCCCGCTCGACCCCCGATTTTCTGTTGCAAGGAGTGGCAGGCGTCGGTAGACAGCCAAGAAGAGAGCGCGTATAACGGCACCATCAGCTTAGGAGAACGGCATGCGGCTCTTCCGTTACACCCGGCGACACATGGTCATCGCGAGTTTGACCGCTGTGGCCTATGTGGGACTGGTGTGTTTGATGGCCCTGTGCACTCCTGTTCTTGACGCCTCAGCGAACGCCGGCGGCCATGAACACCATGATCACGACGCCGCTCATTCATCCCTATGCTCCTGGGCGTGTCAGGTTTCGTCTCAGTCTGACGCCCCCGCTCAGGCGACGTTCACCTCGTACACTCCTATCGCGTATGAGCCTGGCGAGTCTTCCTATCAAATAGACTCGACTTGTCATTCATCACCCCTGCGTCCTCGCGCTCCTCCCTCTCTTTAAGACCGGATGGCCGAATCGGCTCTCGCTCTTGTGCGAGATGCCTGAGGCTGATTCTTGAAGGTCGTTCACCTGTCGATCGGTCTCTCGTTTTTGCTGCTTTCACTCTGAATACGGAAAGAGTCAGGCAAAGATGGATTTGGTTCTCGGAACGGGCGCTGTTGGTGGCCTCCTTCCACCGTTCCGATGAGGGGGAGCGCTGGTTGGGCGCTCTCCCGCTTTGCCGGTTGATGCGGTGCCTTGTGAAACCAGTGTTGCTTAGGGTTCAGGAAGCAGCCAAGTTGCTCAACGTCAGCAAATGGACGATCTATCGATGGATTGAGGAGGGCCGGTTACGGGCGACGAAGATAGGAGGGAGTAGCCTGCGAGTTTTTCACGCTTCGGTGGACGATTTGAAAGGAAAAGCCAAGATCAACACTGACGACCGGTTCGAACGGAACAAACCGGAGAAAAGCAAGGGGAAATCGCGAGCTAAGAAACGGAACGTGCGGTCATCGCAATAGGAAACAAGTTCAGGTCTGGAGGGTCGGCACCTCCCTTCCTCTAGGCCTGCGTGGGGAGTCGGAGGCGGCCTCCCTCCGACTCCCTCCCTTTTTTTAGGAAGAGTCATTGGCCTCATGCGGCATCTGGAATGTCAACTGGTGGATCCATTGGTGTGAGACGAAATTGAGGAGGGGATTCATGAAGGGAATCGTGGCCGCGATCATTGTGACGGGTGCCTTGTACAGTGTCATCGAACTTGCCCAGGCGGCGGCGGAGCAGAGGATCACGTTGATGCTCGGAGGGAGTTATTGCGATTTATATTTGGGCGAAGTCGAATCGGCGGTCAAAAAAGTGTCCGGCGTCAAGGCAGTCGACTTCAAAAGTATGAAAGGCCATGCGGTCGTGACGGTTGAGGGCGACAAGACCACGGCCAAGCAACTCGAGGCCGCCGTCAATGGCGTTAAGGGGGAGGGTTGGCATTGTCACGCCAAGGTAATGAAATAGGCTTGAAGGCTGATCTGGCCCGATGGATCGCCAGGCGCCGCCTGGCGATCCATCTCAGTAAGCAATCCCGCCTGCCGTTTAATCACGTTGATGAGCGGGTGACCCAATTGCCGGAACCAGTGGATCGTGAAGAAGAGCAGCCGGTCAATCGAACGGTCCGAAATTGGTACCTTCCCAATAAGCTTGCCGGCTAAAGGCGGCCTCTAGATGCCTGAAGGCGGAATATTTGAGAATCGGCATTTTACAAGGACAGATCAGGTTTTCGGGTGAACAGAACTTGGATCTCGCGCCTGGTCGAGGCGAGACTCCTGGGTGGCGGCATTCCTTCTAACACTCTAAATATAACTTATAGGAGGGAGGTTTTATGAGTCAGAGGCGACTGTTCTGGGCTTCAGCCGTGGTGTGCGGTTTTCTTGCGGGCTATCCGGCGTTCCCCGCCTTTGCGGGGGAGGGCGGGCATGTTCAGGAGACGGTCAAACATGCCAAAGAAGGCATCGGGCACGCAAAGGAGGCCATTCACCACTTGGAGGAAGCCATTAAAAGCAGCAATGATCCTCATGCCAAAGAGGCTCTCGACCATGCGAAAGAATCGCTGAAACACGCCGAAGAATCATTGGCGCACGCCGAGCAGGCTCACCAGCACAAGCCGAAAGGCAAGACTAAATAATCCCGCGAGGTCCGCAGCGGGAGTTCCGGGCATTTCCCCGAAAAAGTCGAACGGCGGCGCGCCGGAGGGCGCGCCGCACACCATTCGTCTTCACTCCACTGCTCCCTTTCATTTTGACTTAGATGGTGTGCCGGAAATGAGGTCTAAGAAGGGGCGCGCCCCTATACGGAGTCATGCCGATTCCCTTACCAGTAGGGCCAGGGGCCCCACCAATAGGGATGCCAGTACGGACCCCAATAGGGGCCGGGCATGATGTAATAGGGATAAGGGCGCGGACGAGCCGGTCGCTCCTCCTCGGTCGGCCAGACGTGCAAGGCGGCGATGGCCACGGTGAGGTAGCGATACTCGGTTTCATCGAGCGGCAACATGGCGGCTCCAGTCACATCTCCGGTAATGGTGACGAATGTGCCGGCCGGAATCGTGGCAGGATCGAGGAATTCTTTTTTGATCGCAAGAAAACGGCCCTGCGATTTTTGTAAATCATGCGTTGGCTTAAGCGACGAATCCAGCGGCAGTTGGAGGATCTCAAGGCGGGTCCCCTCCGCCGATCGTTTCGCCGTCAAGACCTTGCCTCCGAAGGTGACGGTCTGTCCCTTGAACATGTCGGGAGAACGGCCGACTTCCACGAAGGGGATCAACGACGAGGCCGGTGCCGTGTACTCGCCGGTCGAGGCGCACCCCGCGAAGACAATCGCGGTGCAGATAAGAAATCCTCCGCGTCGTCTGTCCATAAAAGTCAGTGTAACAGAAACCGAAACGGCCTCGCATTCGCTATAATACAGTCTCCAGGGATCATGCAGAAAGGAGTGCGCGATGATGGTTCAGAACAGATCGATGCGGAAGGCGGCATTGGGTATCGTTATCCTGGCTGCTGTCGGGAGCGCACCGCTCAGCGTGGGCGCGGCGGTTCCCGAGATCAAAGGCAAGTACGAACTTTTGAAAGACGAACCCTCCACTCATCAACGGGGAAAAGTCAAACTCATCGAGTTCGCCGATTTCTATTGCCCCCATTGCCACCATTTCGAGGAAACGGCGATCCCGATGTTGCGCCGTGAATTCGGCGACAAGATCGAGATCACGATGGTCGGCTTCCCCGTCATCCACGGGAAATTGCCGACTGCTTTCGACATGTACGAGCAGGCCAAGATAATGGGAAGGGGCGACGAAATGAAGGCGGTCTTGTTCCGGACCATACACAAAGACAAAATGACCGGTGTGCTGGACCGGTCGATTCGCGAACTGTTGATTCGCGAAGTGGGATTGGATGTCGCGGCGTTTGAAGCAGGATTGGCAAGCGGCAAGCCGGCCCAAGCATTCGAAGAAGGACGGCGCTGGGGCGAGCGGATCCAGGTCTCTTCTACACCTTCGATTCTGATTGACGGCAATATCAAGGTCGATGGCGTCAACATGACACCGGAAAACGTCGTCACGATCATTCGGAGCATCTTGGAGAATGATGCGAAACGGTGAATCGTAAGGAGTCAGAGTTTCTTTTTATCCTTCATGGCATGACGATGGCGATTGATCCGATTTGCGGCATGACCGTCGATCCCGCCCGCGCGGCGGGGCAATACGACTATAAGGGCACGACCTATTACTTTTGCGCAGGGTCCTGTCTTGAACGGTTCCGCGCCGATCCCGAGGCGGCGTTGAAGCGAAAGCCGCTGATCCTGATGACAGCTCCCGCCGCTCCGTCTTCAGCCGCTCCTTCTGCCCGAAAACCGCTTCCGATGATGCAGGCGCCGAAAGGGGAGGCTCCAAAGGGGGAGATCGACCCGGTCTGCGGCATGACGGTCCAACCGGAGCGCGCGGCCGGTTCACATGTCTATCAGGGGAAAACCTACTATTTCTGCGCCACAAGCTGTTTGAACAAATTTCGCGAAGACCCTGCCTACTACCTGACTCCGCCAGACCGACGGGCTCCGCGCGTCGTCGCACCGCTGGCGGTACCACCGGGGAGCACTATTGAATACATCTGCCCGATGGACCCGGAAGTGTTGGAAACCAAGCCGGGAGCCTGCCCGATTTGTGGAATGGCGCTGGAGCCCAAGGTCGTCTCGGCGGAGGAAACCGGCAATCCTGAACTCGACGACATGAGCCGGCGGCTGTGGCGCTGCCTCGTTCCCGCGATGGTGGTCACGGCGCTTGCGATGGCCGACATGATTCCCGGCATGCCGCTCCAGCAGGTGGTCGGCAATACCGTGCTGCAATGGGCGCAGCTCTTGTTGGCCACGCCGGTTGTGCTGTGGGGTGGTGCGCCGTTCTTTCAACGGGGCTGGGCCTCGGTCGTGAACCGCTCGCCGAATATGTTCACATTGATCGCGATGGGAACCGGCGCGGCCTACAGCTACAGTGTCATCGCCACCATCGCCCCCACGCTGCTGCCCGCTTCGTTTCACCGGCCAGATGGTACCGTGCCGGTCTATTTCGAGGCGAGTGCGGTTATCACGGTGCTGGTGTTGTTGGGCCAGGTGTTGGAGTTGCGGGCTCGCGCGCAAACCGGATCCGCCATCAGGGCGCTGCTCAAGTTGGCGCCGGCCACCGCGCGGCTCGTGCGGGATGGCGGGCATGAGGAAGACATTCCGATCGAGCAAGTTCGAGTGGGCGACCGGTTGCGTGTCCGTCCGGGCGATCGCGTGCCGGTTGATGGAGTCGTGCTGGAAGGGACGACGTCGATCGACGAGTCCTTGATCACGGGCGAGTCGATGCCCGTGATCAAGGAGCCTGGCAGTCCGGTCACAGGAGGCACGATCAATGGCACGGGCAGCATTCTGATGCGGGCGCAGCGGGTAGGGCGTGAGACATTGCTGGCCAGGATCGTGCAGATTGTCAGTGAGGCGCAGCGAAGTCGAGCTCCGATTCAGCGGATCGCGGATCGTGTGGCGGCCTATTTCGTCCCGCTGGTGGTCGGCGTGGCCGTGCTGACGGCTATTGCTTGGACCCTGTGGGGGCCGGAACCCAAACTGGCCTATGCCTTGGTCAATGCCGTCGCGGTGCTGATCATCGCCTGTCCTTGCGCCTTGGGCTTGGCGACACCCATGTCGATCATGGTCGCAACCGGCCGTGGGGCGATGGCCGGTGTCTTGGTGAAGAAGGCCGAGGCACTGGAAACCTTTGGCCATGTCGATACGATCGTCTTCGACAAGACCGGCACGTTGACGGAAGGGAAGCCGGCACTCACGACGGTAGTGGCGGTCGAACCGTGGTCCGATCAGGAATTGTTACGGTTGGCGGCAAGCCTTGAGCAGGGCAGCGAACATCCACTGGCCGAGGCGATTGTGGCGGGCGCGAAAAATCGGGGCATTCGATTGACGATGGCCACACAGTTCCGGTCATTGACGGGCAAGGGGGTCTTGGGCTTTGTCGAGGGCACGTCGGTGGCCGTTGGAACATTGCCCTTCCTTCGCGATGTGGTCCAGGAGGCATCGAAAGAGATGGGTCGTTTCGATACCGAGGCGGAGGGGCTACGAAAAGATGGGCACACTGTCGTCTTCGTAGCGATTGATGGCAAACCGGCCGGGCTGCTTGGCGTCTCCGATCCGATTAAGCCGTCGACCGCGGAGGCGGTCGCCATGTTGAAAGCGGAGGGACTGCGGTTGATCATGCTGACCGGCGACCATCGGCAGACTGCCGAAGCAGTTGCAAGGAAACTTGGCTTGGATGAGGTCATCGCCGGCGTGCTGCCTGATCAAAAGGGGGAGATCGTGGCCAAGCTTAAGGCGGAGGGGCGAGTGGTGGCAATGGCGGGCGACGGTGTCAACGATGCCCCGGCGCTGGCCCTGGCCGACGTGGGGATCGCGATGGGGACCGGAGCGGGAATCGCTATTGAAAGTGCCGGCATCACGTTGATCAAGGGCGATCTCCGTGCTCTCGTGCGGGCCAGGCGCTTGAGCATGGCCACAATGCGAAACATCAAGCAGAACCTGTTCTTTGCCTTTGCCTACAATCTGGTCGGAGTGCCGGTCGCTGCGGGTGTTTTGTATCCGTTCGTGGGATTGTTGCTCAGCCCCATGTTCGCGAGCGCCGCCATGACGTTCAGCTCGGTCTCTGTCATCACGAATGCTCTGCGGTTGCGCAAGGTAAACCTATGAGGGGCACGATTGCCGTGCATGCCCAACGGTGGTACAGTCCCTTCGTGATGCGATGCACATTCCCAAAATACGATTTGTTCCGTTTGATGGTGCTGGCGTGGCTCGGGCTCTGGGTGCTGGCGGTTCCCTTCGTTCATGTGCATCCCGAAGTGGATCACCACCATGGAGAGGAAGGGCATACCCATGGGGGCCTGGTCCATACCATCTGGTCGCCGGATCTTGAGTGTGAATTCGACCATCACGGAGCCTTTGATTACGATCAGAACGATGCTGACGGTGATGTCGAGCATGGGGATTCTCTTTTCCATGCCGGAGATCACCACGCCGAGTTCGCCCTCACGATGCTTGGTGACTCGTCGGATCGACGGCAGCTTCTTCCCCCGGCGACCCAACCATTGAGCGTCGCCCAGTCGATACCATGGGATCCTGATCGTGAACTTCGTCTCGAAGGACCGAACAACGGCGAACGACGTTCGTTCTCCACTTTGGGCGAGTATCCTTCTCGCGCTCCCCCTTTGTTTTTCATCTGACCGGTCTTGTGTCCGTTCGGTCCGCTCTGCTCCGTGGGCGAACACGGGGTGAGGCCGGACGGCCGTTTTTCCCATTGAACGGAAAGATCCGAGAGGCCCGACTCGACTCGATGCGCAGGTCGCGGGGGCTCTTATTGGTTTCTCTCGCAGAGGGAAGCCTGAGAAAGGGGAGCGGTTCTCATGCGAAAGAATGTTAGGGATCGCCTATCGAAAGACGCAGGCTATGGGTTGGCCGTCCTTGCGGCTGTTGCTCTCATCTGCTCGGCCTGTCAGCCCAAGCAGGAGGAGGCCGAGCCGAAAAAGGGTCCTCGCGTGGAAGACGAAAGACGTCAGCCCGGTCTTATTGAATTACCGGAAAGCAGTCAAACGCCGGCTCAGATTCGAACAGACCAGGCGGCGATCCGCCCCCTGGGGCTGACCCTCAAGGCGCAAGGGGGGAAGATTTTGCCAAACGAAAACCGTTTGGCGCATTTGGGCGTGCGAGTACCCGGACGGATTTTGGCGGTGTATGCCAATCTCGGCGATCGTGTCAAAACGGGCGATCCGCTTCTTAAGCTGGACAGTCCCGCCGTCGGCGAAGCGTTGTTGGAATATCGAAAAAGAAGAACGGCCGTCCGGATGGCCGAAAAGGCTCTCGAACGGGCCCGTCTGTTGTTCGAGGAAGGGGCCATCGGGGCCGCCGAATATCAACGGCGCGAGGCGGAACAGGACAATGCCAAGGCCGACCTGCACGAGGCGGAAGAAAAGCTCCATTTGTTGGGCATGACGGAGCGCGAAATCCAACGGTTGACCGCCAAGGAGCTGCCCCATGCGGAAGCCGCGCAGGTGTTTTTACGGGCTCCCTTCCACGGCGACATCATCGAACGCAATGCCACGGTCGGGGAAGTGGTCGATGTCAATCAGACGCTTTTCACCGTGGCCGATCTCTCGACCGTGTGGGTGCGGGCGGACTTTCCCGAGCAACAAGCCGGCCTGTTGCGGGTGGGATTGGAGGCTGAGGTTCGTGTCTCAGCGTATCCTGACACCGTCTTTCGCGGCACCGTGACCTACGTTGGCGCGGTAATCGATCCAGCCACCAGAACCATCATGGTGCGGTTGGAGCTTCCCAACCCCGACCGGCGGTTGCGCCCCCACATGTTCGTCGACGCGACGTTGCTGGTGCCGGAGCGGCCGGTGTTGACGATCCCGCGCAAGGCCGTGCAACAGGTCGGCAGTCGGACGATTGTGTTTCTTTCGCGGGGGCCGGGCCGGTTTGAAGTGCGCGACGTTCAACTCGGCGCCGCTTCCAACGATTATGTGGAAGTGAAAGCAGGATTGGCGGCCGGCGACGAGATCGTGACCGAAGGGAGTTACATGCTGAAATCCGAAATCCTCCGTGACCAGATGCCGACCGGAGGTCCCCTATGATCGAGCGGGTCATCCGCTGGTCCATGGAGCAACGGTGGCTGGTTTTGCTCGGCGCCCTGGCCCTGGGCGTGGGAGGCATCATCTCGTTTGTTCGGCTGCCGATCGACGCGTTCCCGGAAATCACACCGGTGCAAGTGCAGGTCATCACGCGCGCTCCCTCGTTGGCGCCGACCGAAATCGAACGGCTCGTCACCTTTCCGCTTGAAATCGAGTTGACCAATCTGCCCGGCAAAACCGAACTGCGGTCTGTCTCCCGATACGGGCTGTCGGTGGTCACGGTGGTGTTCGATGATGCCGTCGATGTCTATTTTGCCCGCCAACTCGTGCTGGAGCGATTGATACAAGCACGGTCCCGGCTGCCCCAAGGTCTTGAGCCCATGTTGGGTCCGATCAGCACGGGTTTGAGCGAAGTGTTCATGTATCTGGTGGAAGGGCCGGGACAGAGCCTTCAGGATCTGCGGACGCTTCATGACTGGGTGATTCGACCGCTGTTGCGCAGTGTGCCGGGGTTGGCCGACGTCGATACGCTGGGGGGGCTCGCCAAACAGTACGAGGTGCTCGTGGACCCCGGCCGATTGGCCAGTCTGGGGCTGACGCTGCGTCAGGTGCAAACGGCGGTGACGGAAAACAACAGGAACGCGGACGGCGGCTACATCGAGCGGGGGGGCGACAAGCTGGTGATCTATGGCCAGGGGCTGGCCCGTTCCATCGAGGACTTGGAGAGGATTGTCGTGGCGGCTCGCGGAGGCACGCCGATCTATCTCAAGGATGTGGCGGCGGTGCGCCACGGTCATGCCGTCCGGTTGGGCGGCGTGACCCGTGACGGGAAGGGAGAGGTCGTGGAAGGCATCGCCGTCATGTTGCGGGGCGGCAACTCGCGGGAGGTGGTCTCGGCCGTCAAGGAGCACGTGGCCTTGATCAATCGACTGTTGCCGGAAGGGGTCGCCATCGTTCCCTTCTATGACCGGCTCGAACTGGTGGCGCGGGCCCTTGCGACCGTCGAACGGGCGTTGCTGGAGGGAGCGGCGGTCGTCGTCCTGGTCCTCTATGGATTCTTAAGAAACCTGCGCGGTGCCGTTGTCGTGTCCCTGATATTGCCCTTGGCAACGCTCGCCACGTTTCTGATCATGCGGCAGATCGGCCTCTCGGCCAATCTGATGTCGCTCGGCGGGCTGGCCATCTCGCTGGGCATGATCGTCGATGCGGCGATCGTGCAGGTGGAAAACGTCGAACGTCACTTGAGTGAATCATCCGCCGGCCGATCCGTGCCGCTTGGTCCGGCCGAGAAGCTCTCCGTGGCCCTGCGTGCCGTCTTGGAAGTCCGGAGACCGAGTCTGTTCGGGGAATTGATCATTGCGTTGACCTTTGTGCCGCTGATGACCCTTGAAGGGATCGAAGGCAAGATGTTTCATCCCCTGGCGCAAACGGTCGTGATCGCTTTGTTGAGTTCCTTGGCCTTGTCGATGACCGTGATCCCGGCACTCTGTGTGGGATTCCTGAACCCCCTCTCGTCACGAAAAGAACGGCGTCTCTCGCTGGAGGGACGGCGGCTCTATCGGACCCTGTTGGAAGCAGCTCTTCGGAGGACCTCGCTTGTGGTGATCAGTGCGGCGGGGATCTTGGCCGGGGGGGCGGTTCTGGTGCCGTTCATCGGGCGCGAGTTCGTGCCGATCATGGACGAGGGGTCGATCGTGGTGAACGTGATGCGGCTGCCGAGCATCAGCTTGAGCGAATCGCTCAACGTGACCGGCGAGATCGAGCGATTGCTCTTGGCCGTCCCCGACGTGCGGTCGGTCGTCTCTCGGACCGGCGCGAATGAGCTGGGGACCGATCCGATGGGTATGGAACTCAGCGACCTGTATGTGTTGCTGAAACCTGAATCCGAATGGCAGGCGCGCAACAAGGGCGAGATTGAAGACCAGGTCCGTCGCCTATTGGCGCAGGTGCCCGGCATTGCGTTCGGCCTGACCCAACCCATCGCGATGAGGGTGGATGAATTGGTGTCGGGTGTCCGGTCGCAGGTGGCGGTCAAGCTGTTCGGTGACGACCTGGAGATTTTGCGGGCCAAGGGGGATGAGATCGCTCGCGCCTTGCGGCAGGTCAAGGGCCTGTCCGATCTGCGGGTGGAGCAGGTGTCAGGGTTGTACTACCTGATGCTGAGCATCGACCGCTCCAAAGTTGCGCGGTATGGGATCAACGTGTCGGACGTCACGGAGGTCATCAAGGCCGTCGGGCCCGGCATCGGAGCGGGGGAAGTCTTCGAAGGACAGTGGCGATTCCCGATCGTTGTCAAATTCCCGGACGACCGGCGGAATGATGTCGAGGCGATCGCCGCCCTCTGGGTCACGGCGCCGGACGGCTCTCGCATTCCCTTGCGGGAACTGGCCGATGTCAAAATCGTGGAAGGGCCGGCCCAAATCAGCCGCGAGCAGGCCAGCCGCCGGCTCGTGATCGAGGCCAATGTCATCGGGCGTGATCTGGTCGGCGCCGTCGAGGAGGCGCAGGAGATCGTCTCCCAGCAAGTGAAACTTCCACCCGGCTATTACATCACGTGGGGCGGGCAATTCGAAAATCAACGACGGGCGATGGCCCGACTGACCCTCGTTGTTCCCATGGTCATCAGCCTGATTTTTCTCCTGCTCTATCTGACGTTTGGCTCCTGGAGACAAGCGGCGTTGATTATGCTGGCGATCCCGTTTGCGATGGTCGGGGGGCTGGTGGCCTTGAAACTGAGGGGACTGTATCTGTCGGTTCCTGCTTCCGTGGGCTTCATCGCCCTGTTCGGTGTCGCCGTGCTGAACGGCACGGTGAAGATCTCGTTCATCAATCAGTTGAGGCGACAGGGGGTGCCGCTGGACGAGGCGGTCGTGACCGGCATGGTGCTGCGTCTTCGGCCGGTGCTGATGACCGCCTGTGTGGCCGCGCTGGGGCTGACGCCGTTGCTTCTTGCGACCGGCCCTGGCTCCGAAATTCAGCGGCCGCTGGCGACGGTGGTGATCGGGGGGCTGATCTCGTCCACCCTGTTGACGTTGATCGTGCTGCCGGTCCTGTACCGGTGGCTTGAACGGCGCGCCGAGGCGAGAGCGAGTGATGGGTAGCAGGGGGTATGTCAAGGCGGATGTTCCTGAAAGGGATGAGTGCGGTGGGACTGCTCGCCATGGCCGGGGTGCAGCCCGTCACATTGTCCGGCGAGCGGATCGATCTCGTGATCGGCGGGCGGTCTTTCACGGTCGATGGACAAGCCGGCACCGCCGTGCCGGTGAAATGGCGGCGAAGGTCCACATCTCCAGAAAGCCGTTGCCGGTGGCGAGTGAGAGCGGGATGAGCGGGAGGGTGAAAATGACGAAGGCGGTCGCCTGCCGCATGGCGAGCAGCGCCACCATCAGCTTCCAGGCGCGTCGTCGGTACAAGGCGCCGTGGCACTAAGCGATCAACAGACCGCGGAGCGAATGTCGGATGACCGGTGTCATGAGCGAGTGAACACCAGAATATCTTGCGTGTATTCGGAGCAAATATGGAGGAAGCTAAGAACAAAGTCCAAGGAGACGGACATGGCCGACTACCTGCGTTTTTGCAACGGATTGTTCCAGCGGAGCCCGGGGAAGCGTGCGAAGTCGCCGTCGGTCGAGCAAAGGGTCAAACCATGGTCTATCGCTAGGGCTGCAAGATGCGCATCGGGCACGAGATTGGAGCGTGCGGTCGCGTGCGTCAGCAGAGAACCAAGGATCTCCATATGCCGCTCAGTCGGCTGCGGAATCCATACGGGCTGACAGGTTAACCAACGCTCGACACGATCCCAGGCTTCGGCGATGGAGGCGGGACGCTCAAAAATTCGTGGATTGGAAACCAAGCGGATGAAGCTCAGCAGCGATTGCCAGGGCAGGCCGACGGCCGTGGCGCCGTTCAGTTGTGATTCGAGCCATTCGCGAGCCGCTTCGTGCTGAGCCAGCGAGGTGACCTGCGCATAGACCAGCAGGTTGGCATCGACAAGGATCACCGGAAAGCTTCGTCTTCCGCCGTAGCCAGGACTTCGGCCACGTCGTCCAGGCTGCCGACCAAACAGCGGCCCAGCGCAAGGGGTTTCGTTTTAAAAGGCGCTCTTCTCGGTTTGGGCGCCAACAGCTCCTTGAGGCCCTGCCGCATGGCGTCATTGACCACCGATTTCAGGCTCCCTTTCCGGACTTTTCGCGCCCGGCGTAACAGCGCCGCCACGTCGTCATCGAGGCTCAGTGTGGTCCGCATGCATCAAATCATAATGGCAGTGATGTTTTGATGTCAACAAAAGGTCGATGGCGTGCCGCACAGCGAGCATGGATACGATCAGCTTCCACGCGTGTCGTCGGTACAAGGCGCCGCAGAACGCACGACATGAGGGGCGCGAACGTCGTGAGCGTCCCGCTCCATGCCGCTGTTAGACGTCATAGCTCTGGTCGGTGGGCAACACCTCGCTTGCGGCCACCCTACGTTACTGTAATCGAATGTGTGACTACTGCCCAGTGAGAATATCCTTCCTCATTCAAGGGAATTCGATCTGGTTGCGTATTGCCTTCGCTGTCTGCTGCCCGTGCTTGCAACTTGTAGTTTCCCGGACGGGCATCCCAATCCACATCCCACCGAACCCAAGCCAGGTCCAGATTAGGCTCCCGGAGGCGAGCCGGCTGCCAGGTTTGTCCACCATCCAGGCTCACTTCCACGTTGGTAATCCTCCCTTCACCCGACCACGAGCGTCCGCGCAGGAGCCGTTTGCCAGAGGGGACTTCGCCATTCCACGGCAATTCAAATGCGCTTTTCACTTTCTGAGTCGTGAGCATGGGTCCCAAAGCCGGCGGGTTAGGTTCGTATTCTGGACCGATCAGGACGTATTTCTTGGTGTTGTATTCAGAGTAGAGAGATTGTTCGGAAGCCTCAATGCGGCCAACCCATTTGATGTGGGCAATGCCGACCCACCCAGAGACTAACATGCGTATTGGAAAGCCGTGGTCTGGTGGAAGCGTATGCCCGTTCATGGCATAGACGAGCAGGGTGTCGTCAGCCATTGCCTTTTCTATAGACATGGGTCGCTTGATATTCTTTTCATCCAAGCCTTCAGGCATGACGTCTCGGGCACTTCGTTTGACCCCAACCCGCTCTAACACCTCTCGCAGGGGGACTCCTGTCCATTCGGCGACCCCGATCCCGCCTAGATTCCATGGTGTGCCAGCAATCTTCTTCCCATGTGAGACTTGAAAGAAGTTTCTGCCGTTCCCTGCGCATTCAATAGCCCGGATGACGGAAATCGACGGCATCGTCAGAAGTTCATCATAGCTGAACGACCGAGGGCGTGAGACTCCGGACCCCTCAACCTGTAACCGCCACGTAGCGGGATCAAGGCGTGGGACCGCCGGACTATTGTTGCGAACAAAAAACAACTCGTTGGGAACAAGGTAGCCCCGGGTATACATGGCCTCCCACCGCATCTCCAAATTGCTGCCGTTCTGCAAGAACATCTCCGGTGGCGCCGGCTTGATAATTGCCCGATCGGCTTCGGCCGCTACCAGTTTACGATGAGATGGCAGAAGGTTCGCGGTTGCCGCTGCCCCAGCGCCAGCAGCCAGCAGTTGAATGAATTGGCGACGTGACAGACCCAGCACTTTGGCTCGTTTCCAAACAAACTCGTCTGCACGTTCCCGATCGTAGATTTCTTCGTTCAGTAAATCCTTCCTGTGCATATTTCTACTCCTTTCCCGACGCCTTCCAAGCCCATCTCAATATGTCGCTCTTCTCGTCGAGAGGAAGAAAGCTAGAAATCCAGCCTAACTTGAGTAGATTGATCACCCTACCCCGCCAACCGGTTTCTTGGTTGCGGCCAATCCTAAGAAGCGTTTTCCGTCCTTAGCAAGAAATTTTTCGGCCCTCCGGAGTCTGGCCAACACTGCAAGCCGGGGCAGCCTATCCCGGCGTGCCTTCACGGCCCTCCGCCCCGGCTATCAGGGGGTGGACAGGTCCCCATATCCGAGGCGGTCAGCCGGGCTGTGGATTACCCTGCCGCCCGGTTTAAGACATGCGTGTCGATCATCGTGGTGCTCACGTCCCTGGGGCCCAGCCCCTCTTGGACCGTCCGAATATCATACCCGTCCTCCAGCCGGCGGGTTGCAAAGGAATGGCGAAACGTGTGGCAACTGGCCGGCTCGGCGATCCCGGCGTTCAGTCGGGCTGCCTTCACGGCACGCGCTGTGGCACCGACTTGCGCAGGTGATGACGACGCCGCTCGCCCGTGCGATGGTCGATCGAGATAGTCGAGACGGGAAAGACCCGCCTGCTACTCTCATTCGCGGTGCGCCTGCGGGTCTTTGCGCGCCAAGGCATCGGGAAGCGCCACACGTCCGAACCCTGATTCCCAATCGGCTGCATGGAGCGTCTGAACCCGTTCGAGATGGGCGTTCAGCCGCGGAACGACCGATGCCGGCAGCACCGTCACTCAGTCTTTGTCGCCCGTGCCTTCGCGGACCAGGACCTCGCCGCGGGTGGCGTCCATGGCATGGACGGTGCCTGGACCACAGACACAAGCACTCTATCAGCCGCCAGCAGCCCGCTGGTCAGATGACGTAGGGGAATATTCCCATCATCCACGAAACGCCATCAAGCTCGGCCGATAGGTTGTGGATCTTCTGCCGGCGGTCCACGACCGGCGAGATCAGAACCCTCGAAACATCTATGGCTCCCAGCGCCGCCGGATGGCAACTGTCATAAAACAGGATAGATAAGGCCTGGAGTTTTTTCAGCATCTCGATCTGCACGAGCAGCGCTGTCACCGTTGTTCCTCCAGACACAGAAATACTCCAGACCCCCCCTTTTAGCTTTCACTTATGTTTTGGTCTACCATACCATTCATGACCACTTTCTTCGCTTTTCGGGCGTTCGGAACCTGGCTATAATATCCATCATGGAATCAATCAAATATATCTATTGGCAAGAGCAGGGCAAATGGCTCGGTTATCTGCAGGACTACCCTGATTACTGGACTCAAGGGGAGTCCCTCGAAGACCTACAAGCCCACCTTCGCGATCTGTATCGTGATCTCACCAGCGGTGAAATCCCTGGAGTTCGGAGGCTTGCCGAGCTGAATTTCCGGTGAAGCGTAAGGATCTTATTCAACAGCTCGAAGCCAGCGGTTGCGTGCTCATTCGTCATGGCGGAAAGCATGATTGGTATCACAATCCCGTCGCCAAGGTTTCCCAGCTAGTTCCTCGCCATACTGAGATCAATGAATATCTTGCAAAGCGCATCCTCAAGATAATGAGCAATCCCTGAAACAAAGGGGCCAGGATCATTTGTGGAAGAGCGAGACTGGGGTCAGGTAGAGTCTCGACCTGCCCCGCTGCCCGCGCCTTGTCGCCGGAACTCCATGTGCTCAATCGCCGCATCGCGTGCTTGCTGTTGTTTGAGAAGCCGGCAGACGATATGGCCTTTGAGAAGATCGTAGCCGAAACTGTTGCCTCGCCTGTATCCGGATGCGGCTTACTGCTTGATGCCTAGCACTGGTACCTGCTGCTGTGAACCCGCCGCGAGGGGAAGCTCTCCGAGGTGCTCAGGTGGATCGCCATGATGCATACGCAACGCCGGTATGCACATCCGCACACAGCAGGGACCAGGCCGGTCTATCAAGGGCACTTCAGTCGTTTCGCGTGCAGACGGATGAGCATTTCCTGACGGTGACGCGATGTGGCGAAGGCAATGTACTTCGGGTGAAGCTGGTGAACCGGGCAGAAGCGTGGCAGCGGTTGAGTCTGTGGCGGTGGATAGAAGACGATTCCAAGCTCACGGCATGGCTCAGCGCCTGGCCAGTGGCACGACCGCGCGACTGGATTGCGCGAGAGAACCGCCCCGAGACTGTGTCGGAGCTGGAGGCTCTCCGGCTGAGTGTGCAACGGGGTTGGCCCTTTGGAGAGGACACCTGAGTACAATGTATGGCAAGGTGATCCGTAATGGAATTCACGCCCCAACCACGGGAGCGGCCAAAGGCTCATGAGGAAAGATTCTCGCCTCCCTTTTCTGCTCCACGCTCGCACGCTCAGAAAGCCCGTTTGGAGGCGTTTCCGCACCCCTTCCTTCATCCCCGGTCAAGAGGCTCGTGGGTCATTCATGATTGAGGCAGGGTTTCTTGAGGTGGGTGAGGCGAATGGGGCTGTGATCATGCACGGTCTTGCCGCGACATGACAGTCCTAAGCATGTGAGTTCCACACACGGCATCGATCCGGTGTGAGGGACCTCTTCGGTCGCCCCGATTCCGCTGAAAAGATGGTAGGTTTGTTCGCCTCAGCCGATCGAGTGGTCGTGGATGAGTCCATGCCGTTGACGCGCGAGATGGACGAGAGATAAACTTCTCGCATGAGAAGGCGCTTCCATCGCTCACGGTCGTTCCTTGCCGCAACGATCATGGTGTTTCTGCTGGCATTCAGTTTCAACGCCTACGCCTGCCTCCTGCCATTGCCAGGCCTCACCGATGCTTCAATGGCCAACGGTTGTTCCGCTCCGGTGGAGCAGCCGGTTCGGCAGGTATGCGATGTCTTCAAAACACTGGGAGTGGAGTCCTCATCTCAGTCGGCGTTTTGGTACAAAAATCATCATTGGTCGGCGGACTATATTATGCCGGTGCTTCCAACGGTGAGCCGTCAACTCGAACGCCTCTTCCGCTCCTCTGATTCTCTTTCTCTCGAATCGAGTTCCCCTCCTCATCACTCTCTCGCGAGCACCGTGCTGCGGATCTGATCTCGCCGGTTTTCCCATCTACCGTTTCGCGATCGTTTCGTCCGTCCCTCTCAATCCGGGCATATCCTGTCCCACTTCCGTAGCGGGACGGGAGTCGAGGCTTGCGATAGACGCGGGCGAAATAGCTCGTGTGGAGGACCATCCCATGGCTCGTACAATTCGATTTCCGTTACTTGCCATAACGATTGTGAGTTTGAGTTGTTGGACGGGTGCGCGCTATGTCGCTTCTGCCGCCGATCAAACCGACCGGCCGCCCTTGGTGTTACCGGATTTGATTCATGAAGCGTTGGCGAGAAATCCCGAACTTGTGGCGGCGCGGCAGCAATGGGAAGCTGCCACGAAACGAGTGCTGCAGGCGCGGTCGCTGGACGATCCGACCGTGTCAGTCCATTGGTGGAATTTTCCGCAGTCCTTCAATTTGGGCCGTGCGGACAATATCATCATCGGCCTGTCCCAAAAGTTTCCCTTTCCAGGGAAACTGGCTCTCAGGGAGGAGATTGCAAGCCGTTCGGCCGAGATAGCTGAACAGGCCTTTCGGGCGAAGGAGCGGGACCTGATCGCCCGTGTCAAAGGGGCGTATTACGACCTGTTTCTGGACCACAAGGCCATCCAGGTCCACCACGAGCAGATCGACCTACTCAAGCAGTTTGTCGAAATCGCCATCGCAAAGTTCAGAGCGGGGAAAGGCAGCCAAGTCGACGTGCTCAAGGCTCAGGTGGAGCTGTCCACGCTTCACCAGGAACTCCCTATCCTGGAGCAACGCCGTGACACTTCGCAAGCTAAATTGAACCAGCTTCTCGATCGGGATCCACGGCTTCCACTGGCATCTCCCCAGCCACCGCGCGAAGGACGGTTCGACCAGGACCTTGAGGACCTCTATCGGGTGGCGGCCACTGCCAGGCCGGAGCTGAAAGCCGCCGAGCTGGAAATTCAACGGAACGAGCGGTCTCACGCGTTGGCCCAGCGTCAGTACTATCCAGACTTCGACGTGACGTTTCAACGGTTCCAAAACTTTCAGGCCAATGATGGCTTTGGCGCCTACCTTGCAGTGAATGTGCCCTTCGCATTCTGGACAAAGCCGAAATATGACGCCGCTGCCCACGAAGCCGCGGCGGGGGTCGCGGCGGCGCGAGCCGATCGTCATACGCTTGAAAACATGACCCGATTCCAGATTCGCGACCTGCTCGCCAAGGTTCGAGCCAATTGGGAGGTGGCCGTGTTGTACAAGACCACCGTCATACCGCAAGCGGAACAAAATGTGGCGGCTGCGCGGGCCGGCTATCGCGCGGGGAGAAGCGGCTTTTCGGATCTCATCGACGCTGACCGGGCCTGGCGGGGATTTCAGCTGGAGTATTACCGGGCGCTGGTCGAGCGGGAGCACCGACTCGCAGAGCTCGAACAAGTGATCGGAACGGATCTGAATTGGAACGGCCAGAACGGGAGGAATGCGCCATGAATCACGACATGAGGAAAAAGAGTTTCGTTGTCAGCGTTGCAGCAGCTAGCCTACTGGTCGGAATCATCGCCGGATTCTTCGCCGCGCATCGGGTGATGAGCGATATGGCGGGGATGAAGAGCAGCGGTGAGATGAAGGGCCATGAAATGGAAGGGATGCAGATGGAAGGTACCAAGCCCATGGAAGGCATGGAGTCGATACCGGGCATGTCCGGCGCTCCATCGGAGGCGGTGGCTGTTCCAGCTGTGGCAAGACAGTTAATTGGCGTCCGCAGTGCCACGGCTGCCCAGGCGACACTCGTGGAAGAGATTCGTACAGTCGGGACCGTTGGGTATGACGAGCGTGGTTTTACGCAAGTCACGCTGAAAATCACCGGGTGGGTGCGGGAGGTCTTCGTCGATTCAATCGGTCGACCGGTGCGCAAAGGTGAACCACTTTTCACCTTCTACTCGCCGGACCTCTTGGCTACGCAGGATGAGTATCTCCTCGCCCTGAAAACACGGGCGCAACTGGACGCGAGCCCGCTCGACGAGGTGAAAGCCAACGCTGATGCACTCGTGGCGAGCTCGCGGGAGCGCTTACGACTCTGGGATGTGACCGATGCGCAGATCGCGGCCCTGGAGCGTCGCGGCCAAGCCGAGCCGGTGCTCACGGTCTACGCGCCGTCCTCTGGGATCGTGATGAAACGTGAGGCTTTGCCTGGGAAGTATGTGGAACCGGGCACGACCCTCTACGAGATTGCGGATCTCTCCACGGTCTGGATCCATGCCGAGATTTACGAATCAGAAGTGGCGGCGACAAAGGTCGGTCAACCTGCAACGATCACCTTTGCCGCCTATCCAGGAAAATCATTCCACGGCAAGGTGGCCTATGTGTACCCGATGCTCAATACCGAAGCCCGCACCGTACGGGTGCGGCTGGAATTTCCGAATCCTGAGCTGAAATTGAAGCCGGGCATGTACGGAAACGTGACCTTACAGACCGATGCGGTCAAGACCTTGGTGGTGCCAAAGGAGGCCGTGTTGGACACCGGGCTTCGCCACCTCGTGTTTATGGATCGGGGGCAAGGCCGGTACGAACCTGCTGTGGTCAAGCTGGGGCGCCGGAGCCAGGACTATGTGGAGGTCATGGAAGGGCTCAAAGAAGGGGATCGGGTCGTCACCTCGGCCAATTTCTTGTTGGACGCAGAGGGCAAATTGACCTCGGCGTCTAGTATGCAAGCCATGATGGGCCGTATTGGCATGGCTGACTGGCAGATGCGCGGTGCGTATGAAGCCAAGATGGAGGGCATGTCTGGCATGCAAGGCATGAAGGGCATGAAAGGGATGAGCGGCATGCCGGGTATGGCCCCGGGGTCAGGAAAAGCCATCTCTGAATCTCGATCAGCAGCAGGATATGTTCTGACCCTCACGACTCTTCCCGAAACGCCCAAGGCCGGTGACGTGCTGCTCAGGCTCAAGCTCACAGATCAGGCCGGCCAGCCAGTGACCGACGCCCAAGTCACGTTCGTCTATACCATGCCCATGCCGGGCATGACCGAGTCCAAGATAACAGCGCACCATACCAAGGAAGGGCTCTATGAAGGCAAGGTGATGTTCGGCATGGGCGGTACCTGGGTGGTGACCGCCACCGTGACTATACCAGGCCAGCCACCGATCACTGAAAAGTTTCAGTTCTCGGTCATCGGAGCAGGGATGTAATAGGGAAAAGCGGCCGTCGCGGTCGCCGCGCAGTTGGAAGGTGGGACATATGATTGAGCGACTGATCGAAGCGAGCGCTCGGAATCCGGTCCTGGTAGTGTTGAGTGTGCTCTTGTTGGTCGTCTGGGGTACCTGGGCTGTGATGGACGTTCCTCTCGATGCCATTCCGGACCTTTCAGATGTTCAAGTGATCGTCTACACCGAGTGGCCGGGGCGAAGCCCAACCCTTATTGAAGACCAGATTACCTACCCGGTGGTGACCTCTCTGCTCGCGGGTCCGGGGGTCAAACGAGTCCGCGGGGTTTCAGAATACGGTGTATCCTATGTCTATGTGATCTTCGAAGACCGGACCGATCTCTACTGGGCGAGAAGTCGTGTCCTCGAATATCTCCAGAAGCTTACCGGCAAGTTGCCGTTCGGTATCACGCCGACCTTGGGGCCGGATGCAACCGGAGTCGGGTGGGTCTTTCAGTACGCATTGGTGGACGAGTCCGGGACACATGATCTGGCGCAGCTCCGCAGCCTTCAGGATTGGTATCTGCGTTACCAATTGGAGAGTGTACCCGGCGTAGCGGAGGTCTCATCGATCGGCGGGTTCGTCAAGCAGTACCAAATCGAAGTGGATCCGAACACGTTGGCGGCTTATCGACTCCCGATTCAGACCGTGATCGAGGCGGTCCGTAACAGCAATGCGGAGGTGAGTGGCCGCGTCCTGGAGATGGCCGGCACCGAGTATGTTCTTCGAGGACGAGGCTATCTGCGGTCGGTTGATGAGATTGAGCTGATTCCGGTCGGCACGGATGGACGAGGCACGCCGATTCTGGTGCGAGACATCGGGCATGTCCAACTCGGGCCGGATCAGCGGCGGGGCATTGCCGAGTTGGACGGCAAGGGCCAGACGGTCGGCGGGATCGTGATCATGCGAGCCGGGGAGAACGCGCTCGCCGTGATCGAGCGGATCAAAGCAAGGCTGGAAGAAATCGACCCGGCCTTGCCCAAAGGCGTGCGCATAGTCCCTACCTACGATCGGTCCGATCTCATTCATCGCGCGATCGCCGTCCTCCGCGAGAAACTGCTTGAAGAAAGTGTGATCGTCAGCCTGATCGCGGTGGTCTTTCTGTTTCACTTTCGAAGCGCGTTAGTGGCCATCCTGATCCTGCCGGTGGCCGTGCTGCTCGCATTTATCCCGATGGCCTACTTGAAGATCACCTCTAACATCATGTCGCTGGGCGGGATTGCCATTGCCATCGGCGCCATGGTCGATGCCGCGATTGTGATGGTCGAGAATGCCCATAAACGGTTGGAGCAATCTCCCTCAGGCAATCGAACGGAAATCATCATCGCTGCCGCGAAGGAAGTTGGGCGGCCCCTGTTCTTTTCACTGCTGGTGATTGCTGTGTCCTTCCTCCCGATCTTTGCCCTGGAAGCGCAGGAAGGGCGGCTGTTCACGCCCCTGGCCTATACCAAGACGTTTGCGATGCTCTTCGCCACCGCCCTTTCGGTGACGCTGGCGCCGGCTCTCATGGTTGTCCTCATTCGCGGCCGCATTCGAGCGGAAGCCAAGAACCCGTTGAACCGGTTGCTGATCGCTCTCTATCGACCCATCCTTTCGGGTGCGCTACGAATCCGGTGGCTAACCGTGGGGGTCGCAATCGCGGTGGTGGGCGTCACAGCGCCGGTATTCTTCCGGCTTGGCGCGGAGTTCATGCCGCCGCTGAACGAGGGCACCATCCTCTACATGCCGACGACCATCCCGGGCCTTTCGATCCCCGAAGCGACGAAGGTCTTGCAGGTCCAGGATCAGTTGCTTACGACATTCCCGGAAGTGGAGCGGGTGTTCGGCAAGATGGGGAAGGCCCCAACCGCGACCGATCCAGC
Organism: Nitrospira sp.; assembly: GCA_024331125.1. Lineage (GTDB taxonomy): Bacteria > Nitrospirota > Nitrospiria > Nitrospirales > Nitrospiraceae > Nitrospira_D. The sequence continues at coordinate 286,301 of JANDJI010000001.1, read as the reverse complement.
TTTCGTGGGAATGGCCGAGATCACGGTCACCCTGAAACCGGAAGCGCAATGGCGGCCAGGCATGACCTGGGACCGGTTGCTGGATGAGATGGATGCTAAACTGCGTATCCCGGGATTTCCGAACATCTGGTGGATGCCGATCCAAACCCGGACTGAAATGATCACGACCGGCGTCCGGAGCCCCGTCGGGATCAAGGTGCTGGGGCCGGATTTGAAGACAATCGAGCGAATCGGTCTAGAAATCGAACAGGTCTTGGCGACCGTGCCGGGCACCAGGAGCGCCTTCGCCGAACGGCTCAATGAGGGCTATTACTTGGATTTGATCGTGAACCGACGTGAAGCGGCCCGCTATGGCCTGACGGTGGGCGATGTGCAAGCGGTGATCACATCAGCCATAGGAGGAGAAACCGTGACAACCACGGTTGAGGGGCGCGAACGGTACTCGGTGAACGTTCGCTACAAGCGCGAGTTGCGCGACGATCCGGACCGGCTCAAACGGGTGCTGATTCCCACGCCGACCGGCGCGCAGATTCCCCTCGGCCAGATCGCGCAGATGGTAATCACGCAGGGGCCCCCGTCGATCGCGGATGAGGCGGGGTCGCTGGCCGGTCTGGTCTCTGTGTCGGTCAGCGGCCGCGACTTGCGCGGCTATGTCGAAGACGCCCAGCGAGCAGTCCGTGAGCTGGTCACGCTCCCCTCTGGGTACCGGCTGATCTGGACCGGTCAATACGAGCATCTGGTTCGGGCAGAAGAGCGGTTGAAGCTGGTGGTCCCTGTGACCTTGGCCGTGATCCTGTTGCTCTTGTATCTGAATTTTAGATCGCTGGCCAAATCGCTGATCGTGTTCTTGTCCGTCCCCTTCGCCGCGATCGGAGCCGTCTGGTATCTCGATTACCTGGGCTACAACCTCAGCGTCGCCGTGTGGGTGGGGATCATTGCGCTGGCCGGCGTGGCGGCGGAGACGGGCGTGGTGATGCTGGTCTATCTCGATGAAGCGTATGAGCGGCACATACGCGAAGGTCGCATGGCCAATGGAGACGACCTCCGCGAGGCCATCATGGAGGGAGCTGTCCAACGAGTGCGGCCCAAGATGATGACGGTGGCCGCGATCATGGGCGGCTTGCTCCCTATCATGTTGACCACCGGAACCGGCGCCGACATGATGAAACGCATCGCCGCGCCGATGATCGGCGGCATGGTGAGCTCGACCGTGCTGACGTTGCTGGTGATTCCGGTGCTCTATACTTTGTGGCGGGGCCAATCTCTGTCGGAAAAGTGAGAGTCGTGAAGCGCCCGACATTTCCGGAATGAATAGAAGGTCGATCACCATGCCATTCAACAAGAATGTGCCAGATGGAGCCGACTCGATTTCCAGACGTCTGCTGCTGAAACGAATCGGGGCGCTGGGGGTGTTGGCGACGATCCAGTCGCTCCTTCCCGCGTGTGCAGGCCGTGCGATACATCCTATTCCCTCTGTCGGCACACAACCTTCGGCCTTGTCTGGCGAGCTGATCGACCTTGTGATAAACGAGCGATCCTTCACGGTGGATGGACAGATCGGTACCGCCGTCACGATCAATGGCACGGTTCCCGGCCCGCTCCTTCGACTGAGGGAAGGACAACAGGTCGCCATCCGCGTGACGAACCACTTGCGGGAGCCGACCTCGATCCATTGGCACGGCATTCTGCTGCCGTTCGAGATGGACGGGGTTCCCGGCGTGAGTTTCGCAGGCATCGAACCGGGAACTACTTTTTCCTATCGCTTTCCGGTGAAACAGAGCGGCACCTATTGGTACCACAGCCATTCGGGTGGTCAGGAATTACAGGGCATGTATGGGCCGTTGATCATCGAACCGCAAGAACCGGAGCCCATTCGGAATGACCGTGACTATGTGGTGCTGTTGTCGGACTGGAGTGTCGAGGAACCGGACAGGATCCTGGCCAATCTCAAAAAGGTCAGCGGGTACTACAACTTTCAAAAGCGGACGGCGGTGGACTTTGTGGCGGATGCGAGACGAATGGGGTTCTGGCCGGCGCTTGAGGATTACTTGATGTGGGATTGGATGAGAATGGACCCGACGGATTTTGCCGATGTGACCGGCTCCGCCTTGGTCTATCTGATGAACGGTCTTTCGCCGACCGGCAATTGGACGGGGCTGTTTCATCCCGGCGAGGCGGTGCGGCTGCGATTGATCAATGCCGCGGCTGCGACGTTCTTCGACGTGCGCGTACCAGGGCTTACGATGACGGTCGTGCAGGCCGATGGGCAGCATGTCCAACCGGTCACAGTGGAGGAACTACGGATGGGACCGGCGGAGACCTATGACGTGATCCTTCGGCCGGAAGAAGACCGGGCCTACACCGTTTTTGCCGAGGCGATGGATCGAAGCGGTTATGCGCGGGGCACGCTCGCGCCGCGACCTGGCATGAGCGGCGACCTTCCTCCGCGCCGCCCGCGCCCACTCCGCACGATGGATGACATGGGAATGGGAATGGAAGCCATGGGCCGGATGGGTATGGGAGGACACGAACACAAGCAGAGCGGAGTGATACAAGGCCGGCAGCAAGGCCCCGGTCACTTGCCCTTGCCCGGTCATGCAGGACATGACCATAGACCTGACCATGGAACGGCAACGACCGAAAGCACGGCGTCCGGTGTCGGCATGGAGTGGGTTCGGCATGGTCCCGATGACCATGGCTTAGGCAACCAGATGATAGCCGAATACGCGCGAAGCCGATGGATGGAGCCGGGAACGGGGCTCGACCAAACGGAACGGCGGGTATTGGTCTATGCCGACCTGAAGCGGCTCACTCCCATGGATGAGTGGCGGGAACCGGAACGGACGATCGAACTCCATCTCACCGGCCACATGGTGCGGTATCTTTGGTCATTTGACGGCAAGAAGTATTCGGAGGCTCCCGATCCGATTCCCCTTCGCAAGGACGAGCGGCTGCGGCTGGTTTTCGTGAACGATACGATGATGGAGCATCCCATTCATCTGCATGGAATGTGGATGGAGCTGGAGAATGGTGCGGGCAAGTTTCTGCCGCGCAAACATACGGTGATCGTCAAGCCGGCGGAGCGGCTCTCTGTGGCGGTGACGGTTGATGCTCCGGGGCGATGGGCGCTCCACTGTCATCTCTTGTTGCACATGGAAGCCGGGATGTTCAGAGTCGTCGAGGTTGCCGGCGGCGAGCGGCACGGCCCGTCATGAGAACTGGGAGACCACGGCCGTGGGCGGCTGTCCTGGCTTGCTTCGTGGTCTGCTTCGTTGGGATCGGTCTGGTCTCCGATGCCGGTGCACAACCATCGACCGAATCTCCCGTGTTGCCACCGATACCGCCGCCCCCTCTGTTGACGAATTGGCCGAGCCCCGTGCACGACCAGCGGCCCTATCTGTTTACGCTGATTGACGTGCTGGAATATCGTCCGGCCGGCGGTGCCCGCCCCGGCCGGGACGATTATCGATGGGACATCGACGGGTGGTACGGAGGCGACCATCATCGGCTCTGGTTCAAAAGCGAGGGGCAGCAGGATACGGCATTTAAGGCGGACTATGATGTGGACTTTCAACTGTTGTACGGCCGGTTCATCGCGAAGTATTACGATGTGCAGATCGGCTCGCGTGTCGAAACGCAACAGTTCCGTGGGCGGAATGTGACGCGCGGGCTGGGCGTCATCGGCATCCAGGGCCTGGTGCCCTATAATTACGAACTGGAAGCCGCGCTGTTCATCGACCAGGGCGGTCATGTGTCGGGGCGGCTCTCACTGACGAAGGATTTCCTGCTGACGCAACGACTGGTCCTGCAAGGACGGTTCGAAACGAATCTGGCGGCGCAACGGGTCGAGCGATTTACCACCGGCGCCGGGCTCAACAATCTGGAGTTCGGATTGCGGCTCCGTTATGAGATCAGGCGGGAATTCGCTCCCTATGTCGGGTTCTCAGTGGATCGGAGTTTCGGGGAGACTGCCGCTTTGGTGCGGGAGGAAGGCGGCAACCCGAGTCAGATTCGCTTTGTGGCTGGTGTGCGGCTCTGGTTCTAACAGAGACCCGTTCCCCTCCCTTCTCCGTCCATGAGGCGCCTCTCTCGAATATCGTGCAGAAGCCGGTTTCCTATGATAGGTTCGCGCAGCATTACCATTTGGACCTGGGGCCATATAATCAAAAGGGAGTGCGGCCAGTGAACAAGCGCCGGTTGATGAATGGGTGGGCCGTCTGGGGGATGAGGGCCGGTTGGGCTCTGTTCGCCTGCGTGATGCTGGATGTGCCGGATGCCTGCGCCGCCGGTGGGCAGGATTTGCAGAGTCAAGTGAAGGCCGCCGCCGGCAAGGTGATTCCGGCGGTGGTGAGCATTGCTTCCACGGTGGTGGTGCGCGACCAGGCCTTCAGTGACGAGGCGTTGCCGTTCGGGCTGTTCAAGGAGCCTCCGGCCCGACGGCAATACGGCCAAGGGTCTGGGGTGATCGTTTCGCCAGACGGACTCATCGTCACGAACAACCATGTGGTGGCTGATGCGGTTGATGTCGAAGTCATTTTGTCCGATCGCCGTCAGTTCAAGGGGAAAGTAGTGGCGAGTGATCCGAAAACCGACGTGGCGGTGGTCAAGATTCACGCGACGAATCTTTCGGCGGCGACCTGGGGCGATTCGAGCAAGCTCGCGGTGGGTGACTTTGTCCTGGCGATCGGCAGTCCGCTGGGACTGAGCCGCACCGTGACCTTCGGCATCGTGAGCGCGGTGGGGCGGGCGGATGTGGGCGTGGCGGATTTCGAGGACTTCATTCAAACCGATGCGCCGATCAATCCGGGCAATTCGGGCGGCGCCCTCGTCAACATCCACGGCGAGTTGGTGGGCATCAACACGGCGATCGCGAGCCCCACTGGTGGAAACGTGGGGGTCGGTTTTGCGATCCCCAGCAACATGGCCCGTGCCGCCATGCAGAGTCTGCTCAAAACGGGACGGGTCGTGCGGGGATTTCTGGGAGCCTCGACACAGGACGTGAGTCCGATGCTGGCGAAGATTTTCCGCCTGCCGGACATCAAGGGCGCGATCGTGACGGACGTGCAGCCGAAGGGGTCGGCCGAACGGGCCGGCCTCAAGCGGGGAGATGTGGTCGTGCGGTTCGGCGGCCGCGACGTGATGGACAGCGGTCATCTGCGCAATCTCATCGCGCAAGCCCAGATCGGCAGCAAACATCAGATCGATCTCATTCGGGACGGCAGACCGTATCAGGCCGAACTGGTGATCCAAGAGGCTCCGCGCGAGCGGGCCAAGAAAGCCCAGCTCTCGTCGTCCGTCGCCTCCGCCGTGCATCCGCTCTCCGGCGTGGTGTTCGATGACGTCACCGTCTCGCTCGCGAGGCAGATGGACTTGCCCGTCACGAGCGGTGTCGTCGTGACTGATATCGAGGAAGGAGCGCCGGCCGAGGCGGCCGGCCTTCAGCCGGGCGACGTCGTTCTTGAACTCAACCGGCAGCCCGTTTCGAGTTTTTCCACCCTGCAGCGGCTGGCCGATCCTCTCAAACCGACCGATCTTGCCTTGCTGCTCGTCAACCGGCAGGGCAACGTGCTCTACGTTCCGATTCAGAGTGAATAGTCGTCCGCGACGTATTCCCCGATCTTCCCCTTGACCCTGCTCGTTCTGCAGTGCTACGTTTTTCAAAATCATGATACGGTCTCATCGTGCACACCAACTGGTGCGATTCGGAGTCTCGCTCGACCGGCGGCTATTGGACGCTTTCGACCGCCGTATCAGGGCCCGTGGCTACACCAACCGGTCCGAGGCGTTGCGGGATCTGATCCGCGACGATCTCGTCGGGCAGGAATGGGATCACGACCGGGAAACCGTCGGGACCGTCACCTTCGTGTACGACCATCACGTGCGGGACTTGACGAGAAAATTGACCGACATCCAACACGAGCATCAAGGACTGATCCTCTCCGGTATGCACGTGCATCTCGACCATGCCCATTGTCTTGAGGTGGTCGTCGTGCGGGGGCGCGGAACCGATATCAAGAAGCTGGCCGATGCCTTGCTCAGCATCAAGGGCGTCAAGCATGGCAAGCTCACGATGACGACCACGGGGAAAGGGGTCGTGTAAGTCATGCGAGTCTGCGTGATCGATGGGCAAGGCGGCGGGCTGGGCCGGCTGTTGGTCTCCAGGCTTCGCGGGGCGCTGGGCGAACGTCATGCCGTCGTCGCGTTGGGCACCACGTCCGCCGCTGCAAAGGCAATGAGGGAGGCCGGTGCGTTGTGTGTCGGCGTCGGGCGATCGGCCATCGTGGACACGTTGCCCACCGTGGACGTCATCGTGGGTACGCTCAATCTTGTGTTGCCGGGAGCGATGGGAGGCGAAGTCACGCCGGCCGTCGCCCGCGCCATTCTGAACGCCAAGGCCAAGAAGGTCTTGCTCCCCGTGAATCGCGCGCAGGTGGAAATCGTGGGGACCGACGGTTGCACGCTTCACGCATTGATCGCACGGTCTCTCGCTCGCGTCGCGAAGTTCGCCGGGACGTCCTGCCCGGGCTAGCCGGGCGTTTCCGCTTCAACGCTGTTCGATGGACCACGAAGGTCTGCGCCGGCCGATGAGAGGGCCGTCGGAAGGCCGTCGTGGGTGCCTCATCCGCCCGCGCGATGACTGCAAGGGGAGAAGGCGTATGGCGTATCTCATCGTGATGCTGGCGGCGGCGATGTGGAGTTGGGGCGGGGAGGTGGCATGGGCGCACGATCCGGACGAGGGTGTCGTGGAAGTCCCGGAGGTTGCGGTCATCGGTGAAGAACCGGTTGCGGCTTCGTCGCAGCAGTTCATCCCGGACAAGGAAATTCTGCTGCAGCCTCAAGGTCGTCCCGCGCAGGCGCTCCGGTTGATTCCGGGCTTCGTGGCCGTTGAACATTCAGGCGGCGCCGGCAAGGCCGATCAATATTTCCTTCGAGGCTTCGACGCGGATCACGGGACGGACGTCGGCTTTTTTCTCGACGGCATGCCGATCAACTTGAGAAGCCACGCGCATGGACAAGGGTACACCGATCTCAACTTCATCATCCCGGAAACGATCGAGGGAATCGACGTCCACAAGGGGGCCTATCTCCCGGAATACGGCGATTTCGTCACGGCGGGCGCGGTGAATTTTCGGACGCGCGATCTGGTCAAGGAGGGAGTGGTTCAAGGCGCGGGCGGAGAATTCAGCACCCAGCGATACCTCCTGATGTTTTCTCCGACCACGGAGCGGGCGCGCACGTTAGTGGCCACCGAAGGATTCTACACGAACGGGCCGTATCTCAACGACAACCAATATCATCGAACCAACGTGCTGGGAAAGCTCACGACCAACCTGACCGAGCGGGATGAGCTGCGATTCACCGCGACGTTTCTTCAGGCGCGATGGGACGGCTCCGGCGAAATTCCGCTGCGCGCCGTGACGGCCGGTTTGCTCGATCGCTTCGGAGCAATCAATCCCTATGAGGGAGGCAACACGCTCCGAACGACGGGCCATCTCAACTATCACTATGACACGACGTCGGGCGGGCGGGTGTTTCTCAACCTGTACGGACAATACTATCGACTGGATCTCTTTACCGACTTTACGTTTTTTTTGAACGACCCGATCAACGGTGACGGCTTCGCGCAGTTCGACCGTCGCGTCGTCTATGGCGGCGATGTCGGCTTCCAGCAGCGGGCGGACCTCTTCGGCATACCGGCCATCGGGACCGTGGGGTTCCAGACCAGAGTGGACGACGTCTCTACACAATTGGGCATGCAGACGCTGCGGGTTCCCAGCGGCACCACCGTTGATAGTGAGACCTTCACGGTCTCGTATGCCCCGTTCGCCAAGGCGGAGATTCAGCCGCTCTCGTGGATGCGATTCGCGGGAGGAGTTCGCGGGGAATTTTTCACGTTCCACGTGACGAATCGCTGCGACACCTGCGCAGAGCAACCGGAGGGGCGGAAAAGGTCCGGTATCATTCTCCCCAAGATGAGCATGATTCTCGGTCCCTGGGCCAGGACGGAGTTCTTTGTCAACTATGGTGAAGGGTTCCACAGCAACGACGCCAGGTCGGCGGTGGCCCTCGGCGCGTCGCCGCTGGCGCGGGCGCGAAGCTACGAGGTCGGGGTTCGATCGAGGCCATGGGGATCGGAGAAGCTCGAGCTGATCGCCACGGCGTGGCGCTTGGATCTCAAGTCGGAGCTTGTCTTCGTCGGCGACGAAGGAACGACCGAGATCCGCGGAGCCACCAGACGGCAGGGAGTGGAAGTGGCGGCGAGAGGACAGGTGTGGGGGCCGTTGTACGTCCACGGCAGCTTCACCTGGACTCATGCGGAATTCAGAAACGGCGACGCCGTTCCGCTGGCACCGGAATACACGGCCTACGGCGCGGCCATTCTGCACTGGCCGGAAGGCCTCACCTCCCAACTGCAAGCGACGTACTTGGGCGTTCGGCCGCTCATCGAGGATCGCAGCATCAGGTCGCCGTCGTGGATCACGTTCGATCTGTCGCAGCGGTATCGTCTTCCTGTACGATTGCCGCACGGGCGGCTCGAAGCCTTCTGGTTCGTGCAGAATCTGTTCGATACCGAGTGGGAACAGGCGATCTTCGCGTTCGAATCGCGACTGAGAAACGAGCCGGCCGAGGTCATGGACATCCACTTCGTGCCGGGCAATCCCCGGACCTTCCTGGGAGGGATGGCGTGGTATTTTTGAACGAACTGTTTGCGAGAATGGTGGTTTGCTTGGCCGGTGCCTATGAGGTAATATCCGGCTGGTTCGATCGACGCGGAGGATGCTCCACAAGCCGAACGGTTCGAACCGGAAGGGAGATGTGCATATGAAACCAACGTCCATTTCGCAGTTTATCGATCACCACTATCGGCATTTCAACGCCGCGGCGCTCAAGGAGGCGGCGCATGCCTATCGGGCCCATCTTGAAAAAGGCGGGAAGATGTTGGTGACGATCGCCGGTGCGATGAGTACGGCGGAGTTGGGCCTGTCCTTGGCGGAAATGATTCGCAAAGACAAGGTGCATGCCATCTGCTGCACGGGGGCGAATCTTGAGGAAGACGTGTTCAACTTGGTGGCCCATGACCATTACGAGCGAATTCCTCACTATCGAGAGCTGAACGCGCAGGACGAGCAACGGCTGCTCGAACGGCACTTAAATCGTGTGACCGACACCTGCATCCCCGAAGAGGAAGCCATGCGCCGCGTGGAGCGGGCCGTCTTCCAGGAGTGGTCGGCCGCGGACCGCGCCGGGCAACGGTACTTCCCGCACGAATTTTTGTATCGCGTTCTCCGCCAAGGAACATTGAAGGAGTATTATCAAATCGATCCACAGGACAGTTGGCTGCACGTGGCGGCGGAGCGGAATCTGCCGATGTTTGTGCCGGGGTGGGAAGACTCGACGTTGGGCAATATGTACGCGGCCCAGTGTATCACCAAGAAAATCGGCAACGTGCACACGGTTCGGAGCGGCATCGAATACATGATCGAACTGGCCGATTGGTACCGGCGCGAGTCCGCCGTTCAGTCGGTGGGCTTTTTCCAAATCGGAGGCGGGATCGCGGGGGACTTCCCCATCTGCGTCGTTCCCATGCTGAGCCAGGATCTGCGGATGGAACAGGTGCCTCTGTGGGGCTACTTCTGTCAAATCAGTGATTCGACGACCAGCTACGGCTCCTATTCCGGCGCCGTGCCGAACGAGAAGATCACTTGGGGCAAGTTGGGCGCCGACACGCCGAAGTTCGTGATCGAATCAGACGCCACCATCGTGGCGCCGCTCATCTTTGCCTATCTCCTCGATTGGTAGCGGCGTGAGTCGCCTCGATGAAAAAAGCCGCGTTCTTGTGACGGGGGGAGCGGGCTTTATCGGCAGCGCCCTGGTATGGGGACTGAATCGGGGGGGCTGCGAACGCCTGGTGTTGGTCGATCGTCTGCGATCGACGGACAAATGGCGCCATTTAAGCCCGCTTCGGTTCCAAGATTATCTTGAAGCCGACGAACTGTTGCCCCGTTTGCTCAATGGGTCATTGGGCAAATTCGATGTCGTCCTCCATATGGGCGCCTGTTCGTCCACCACGGAGCGCGACGTCGAGTATTTGGTCAAAAACAACTTCGAATTCACGAAGACACTCTGCGGCTGGGCGCTCGAAACGGGCGCCCGGTTCCTCTATGCCTCCTCGGCCGCGACCTATGGAGACGGGAGCGGCGGCATGAGCGACACCGACCCGGATCTGGATCGGCTGCGTCCCCTGAATGCCTACGGGTTTTCCAAACAATTGTTCGATCGGTACGCGTGGCGGGCCGGCGTGCTCAACCGAATCGTGGGCCTCAAGTACTTCAATGTATTCGGACCCAATGAGGACCACAAGGGCGACATGCGGAGCGTGGTGAACAAGGCGACGGCGCAGGCGCAAGTCGAGGGAGCGATCCGATTGTTTAAAAGCTATCGGCGTGAGTATCAAGACGGTGAACAGCAGCGGGACTTTCTGTACGTGAAGGACGCGGTCGCGATGACGCTGTACCTGGCTGATCATCCCACGGCGGCCGGACTCTTTAACATCGGCTCCGGCGAGGCGCACACGTGGAAGGAATTGGCCTTGGCCGTGTTCCGAGCGTTGGGCAAAGAACCGCGCGTCGAGTTCATCGACATGCCCGAGGAACTGCGGTCCCGCTATCAATACTACACCAAAGCCGACATTAGAAAATTGCGGGCGGCCGGCTATGAGCGTTCGGTCACCGCGCTTGATGATGCCGTGCGTGACTATGTGTGCAACTATCTGGTACCGAACCGCGTGTTGGACCCTGCGACAGACACCCTCTCTGATTAACGCAAAACCATCGATCGTTTGTCGGACAACGGAGGCCGAAACCTCTAGTCCGGGCGTGGTGATTTTGAGTCAAGCGCGCGGATTCGACAAAGGATAATCCAATGATCCATGGCAGGACGTCTCTCTCGTGGTCCGACGGGAGCGAGGGGCGCGGGATGGAACCGGCGACGGTGCTCGCACGACCATATTTTTTAAGGCCGACTCTCACGGTCGCCAGGGATCTGATTGGGAAGTACTTGGTTCGACACAGGGGCCGAGAGGTATTGGCGGGGAAAATCGTCGAGGTCGAAGCCTACGTGGGAACCGCGGACAAAGCCTGCCATGCCTCGAAGGGGAGAACCGCTCGGACCGACGTGATGTTCGGGCCGCCCGGCGTGGCGTATGTCTATCTGATTTACGGGATCTACCATTGTCTGAACGTGGTCACGGAACGGGAAGGATTTCCGGCGGCGGTGCTGATCAGAGCCGCGGAAGTTGACGGCGAGATCATCGACGGGCCCGGTCGGCTGTGCCGGCTCTTTGAGATTGATCGGTCGCTCAATCGACATGATCTGACTCTCAAGCAGTCCCTGTGGTTTGAGGATCGAGGAATCCCCGTTTCACGTCGCAACATCGATCAGCTTCCTCGAATTGGGGTGGACTATGCGGGCGAGTGGGCGCACAAGCCTTGGCGATTTCGGTTGCGAATCTAGAAAAACGTCGCGGGCGCTGAAGACTGATGGTTCGCGGCCGGTGAACCGGATCGCCCGGCGGGGATGACGACCGTCACCCCCGCTGTCGACGTAAGAGGAATCAGGAGATGAATCAGGGAATCTTGCGGTCCGGGTTGACTTTCGTCGCGGACTTGACGGGAGGATCGATTTTGACCTGCGGCCCTTGCACGGCCGGCAGGCGGCCGGCCCCCTGGCCCCCGACGATCCGTTGGTTGTCCGTCTTGACCAGATGTTGTTCGGCCTTCTTAATCGATTCTGCGGATTTGAGCAAGGCATCGGTGCCGTGCGCGTCCGATTGACCGGGATCGTTGGCCGTCGGTTGACCGGTCACGGGGCTTTCCGCATTCTTCATGGGGTAGCCTTCGTGTTTGGGTAGCAGAGCCGGATTGGCCGAGGCCACCGAAATCAGACAGAAGACGGCGAACGTCGTCGCCGTCGCGAGGGTGACGAATTTCATACCTCTACTCCTTTGATGAAGAGATGATGAAGAGACAATGATCGCGGCTATCATCTTCACGACGTCGAGCGCCCGGGCAGGTGCCGAACGAGCGGGATCATAGCCATGACGAACGGGCTCTGTCAAACGGAAAGCGCGAAGACAACGAGAGCGAAAAACTCCACTGAAGGGGGTCTTGTCGACGGCCTGATGTGGCAGGCGACCTGCCCTACATCCGGCCAGGCCGGGCGCGGCTCAGTTGGTCGTCGTCCGGCGATGATGGGGACGGCGTCCTCGCCCCCGATGGCGGAAGGAGGGACCTCTGCTGACACCCGGGAGCTTGATGGTGACGGTGGTTCCCTCCTCGGGGGCGCTGCTGATGGCGATGGTTCCGCCGTGCTCCTCGACGATCTTTTTGACGGTGGGGAGCCCCAGGCCGATACCGGATCGTTTGGTGGTGAAGAACGGCTCGAACACTTTATCCACGAGGTCGGCCGGAATCGGCGCGCCGTTGTTCTTGATGAGGACCTGCACGTCCACTCCCTTCCCCGCTCGATGCTGGGTGACTTGGATGTGAAGGTGGCCGCCCGGCGTCATGGCCTCGCAAGCGTTTCGGAAGATGCTTAAAAAGACCTGCTGGAGTTTGGCTTCGTCCCCGCGCACCGGAGCAAGGGTAGTGGCGTAATCCTTGGTGACGTGAATACGGGTGGCCTCCAAGTCCGTCGCGAGAACCATGAGCGAACTTTCCAGGACTTCGGGGATTCGGCAAAGCTGGCGATTGAGCTCCAGCGGCTTGGCGAAGTCGAGGATCTCGTTCAGGATGGCCTCGATTCTGATCAGGTCGCGCATGGCGTTCTCCACGCGGGTCTGAGGATCGAAGTCCAAGATGCCTTCTGCAGTGACTTCTTCGAGCTGCGAGCGGATCGAAGCCAACGGTTCCCGAATCTCCGTGGCCAGAAACGCGCTGAACTCGCCGATGGCGGCTTGGCGCTCCTGTTTTCGGATGATCGGTTCCAGCGGGACCGCGGCCGGCGGTTGATGCGCCGCGTCGGCCGCCGTGGATACGGCTGCTGGAGCGACGGCCGGTGTTTGGAGCAGATCCGCCAGCTTGAGAATGATGGGCTCCAGCGTGCGGGCGTCGGTCGTCTGGTACCGCTGAGGTTCTTTCGAGCCCAATGTGAGGGTGCCTCCGACTTGGCCGCGAACGAAGAACGGGACGACCAGTGAAGATTGGAAGCGATCTTTGAACAGATGTTTATGGTCCAAAAACCGGCCTTGCGTCGAGGCGAGATCATGATCGACGCGGGGTTTGCGATGGCGGACGGCCCAGCCCGCGGCGGAACTGTCGAGCGTCAACCGCTGACCGGGTTTTAGGTCTTTTTTGGCGTCCTTCTGCTCGCTTTTGGCATCTCCGACGATACCCAGCACTTCTACGTTGCCGGCTAGAGGATCATAGTAGCAGGCCCATGCTCGGTCGAAAGCGACGAATTGACCGGCCTCGGTCAAGACCGCCTCGATCTTCGTTTGGAGCTCGGGGGAGAAGTGTTTCGTCAGCGCCGGAAACATCTCCGTTCCGGCCGGCGTCGGCGGCGCCGGTTCCTGCGTGACGTAAGGGCGGCCGAGGACGACGTCGGTATTGAACAGTCCTTCCCGCTCCAGCGCTTTTGTCACGTTGTCGCAGGCCTGTTCCAGCAGCGCTTTGTCTTTTTTTGAGAACGCGACGCCTTCTTTGCGCCCGATGACCAGATAACCGTAGATCCGATTGAGATGACGGAGAGGAACGCCCAGCAATGATTTGGCGCCGGGCACGATCAAACGCAGACGGATCGTCCGTCCCGAGTCTTGATCCTGGCCCGATGCGGCGGGGATGGCCGTTCCGTATCCCGACAGGGTTCGAAGAATCGCCTGAACATCGCGTGGGGTGAACCCGCGCGACGCCCGTTCGACGAGCGGGCCGTTCTCCTGATGAAAGATCGCGGCCAGCACCGCCTCCGCCGCCATGTCGTTCAGGGCGGAATTGAGCGTCCGTTGAAGATGGGTTTCCGGCGTCGGTTTCGTTCGAACGGGCTGTGTGGTCATAGATCGATCGGCAATACGAGGCCGCATTGTAGCCGGAATGAGGGAGAATAGCTACTCTTTGGTCTCCGCGCTCAAAGGGAATCGTGAATCCTGCGGCGTGATCGGCCGGTCGCGAACGCAACGCCGGCGAACTTGCGTTGTCGGGGACATCCTGCGGCGAGAGACTCCGTCGGACGACGCTCCGCGCGCTTGACATCGATTGCCTCGAACAATACAGTGCCTCCCCATCCCGGGTTCCAAACAGGAAGTACTTTTGATGACAAGTGAACCGACCGTGCCCCGAGAAATCGAAGTGTCGATCGCTCCCCTGTTTGCGACGCCGCTGCTCATTTTTACGGTGGGACAGTCCGAGCGGCTCAACGCCGACCTGTCGCGAGCGATTCTGGAGCGGGAGGCCACGCACCGGGCCCATACCGATCCCGAGGTCGTCGGCTGGTCTTCGCCTCATGATCTTGCCATGTTGGAATGGGCCGGACCGCCGTTGCGTGAGTTGCTCGACCGGGTCATCGGGGTCGCTTCGCACATGACGGAATTGACGGAAGAGATCACACAGACCACACAGGATGACCGAAGGCTTGACTGGCAGGTGGCCGAGGTATGGGCCAACGTTCACCGCAAGGGCGGGAGCAACGCCACCCATGCCCATCCCGGCAGTTTTTGGTCCGGCGTGTACTATGTCGAGGCGGGCGACAGTTCAAGCGGTTCGTGCGGCGGAGAATTACGGCTGTTCGATCCGCGAGGTTGTTTGCCTCGGATGTTGGCCCCGTATCTTCGGTATAAGACACCCGAACTCCATGATGCCGGCACCACCGTGTCCTTCACCCCCTCCGCCGGCCAGTGTTTGCTGTTCCCCGGCTGGCTGTTCCATGCCGTCAACGTCTATACCGGAACCGCGCCCCGCATCAGCATTGCGTTCAACCTCGATCCCGTCGTGAGGGGGAGCGGCGAGAGTCGATCCGCCGTCGCCGTCTCTCGTTGATGGCGGTCGAGCGGGAGCGCTTTTTCGGAAGAGAGACGTTCTCCCCCTTGACAAGATCCTGACTCCCTTCTAGACTCCCGCGCGTGCCGGTTCACCGACATTCGTCGGTGACGAAGAGGGAACCCGGTGCGAATCCGGGGCTGCCCCGCAGCGGTAAGCGAGAACGACCCCGCAAGCAAACACTGGCCGACGAGGCCGGGAAGTCGTGGGGAAGGAATCCGGCGAGAGCCGGCACGCTCGCGAGCCCGAAGACCTGCCGGCGCCCGGCGACGGAGAGACAACCGAAGCCGGTTCGACCTTGACGCCTCGAGGGAGGGCGAGCGGTCTGAGCCGTCTCGGAGTCACGTCTGTATCTTCCGCTCCGATCTCACGACCGTCTCCTCTCCATTTCGTTAGGCGCGATGAAGCATCCGCAGGGATGCCGGTCGGTCCGAACGCGTTTTTGTTTCCTACGTGCGTCGGTCCGATGCCGCCTCCTTGCGGGACGTCGCAACGACCGCATCCCTTGTCCGGCTTGACCAAGCGAGGAGGATCTTCATGGCCAGTGAATCGGTTCGCAGCGTGATCACACCTTCGACGTCGGGTGAAATCCCTTCTCAAGAGAGTCCGAGCGACGAGGTTTCTCCCCAACGCACCATGCGGGTGACCAAACGAAACGGCTCCACGGAGCCGGTCGATGTCATGAAGATCGTCCGAGCCGTGGAACGGTGTTGCACGGGCTTGTCCGACGTCGATCCGTTGCGGGTCGCGACCAAGACGATCAGCGGGCTCTACGACGGCGCGACGACCCGCGAGCTCGACCGATTGTCGATCCAGACGGCCGCCGCGTTGATCGTCGAGGAACCGCAATACGCAAAGCTCGCGGCGCGCCTGCTCGCCACCTATATCGACAAGGAAGTGCGGAACCAGGAAATCCATGCCTTTTCTCAATCGATCGCCGCGGGCCATCGGCTGGGATTGGTGAACGACCGGCTCTACGGCTTTGTGGCGCAGAACAGCCGCAAGCTCAACGACGCGATCGATCCCAGGCGCGACCGCGCATTCGAGTATTTCGGACTGCGGACCCTCTATGACCGCTATTTGCTGAAACATCCCGTTTCGCGGGCGGTCATCGAGACGCCGCAGCAGTTCTTTCTGCGCATCGCCTGCGCGCCGGCCGAGACGGTCTCGGAGGCGCTGGAGTTGTACTGAGTATTTTCGTCGCTGGAGTATTTGCCGAGTTCCCCGACCCTCTTCAACGCCGGAACCAGATATGAGCAACTGTCGAGTTGTTTCCTGCTCGATTCTCCGGAAGACGCGCTCGAACGGATCTATCAACGCTACGCGGATGTGGCGCTCCTGTCGAAGTTTTCCGGAGGCATCGGCCTGGCGTATCACCGTATCCGGTCGCGGGGTTCGTTGATCGCCGGGACCAACGGACACTCGAACGGCATCGTTCCCTGGCTGAGGACGCTCGACGCCTCCGTCGCCGCGGTGAATCAAGGCGGCAAACGCAAGGGCGCCTGTTGCGTCTATCTCGAGCCGTGGCACGCCGACGTCGAGGAGTTTTTAGAGCTGCGGGACAACACGGGCGACGAAGCGAGGCGGACGCACAATCTGAATCTCGCCAACTGGATTCCGGACCTGTTCATGAAACGGGTGGAGGCGGACGACCGGTGGAGCCTCTTCGATCCCAAGACCGTGCCGGATTTTCCGGATCTCTACGGAGACGAATTTGAAACGGCCTATGTGCGGGCGGAGCAAGCCGGTCTCGCGGTGAAAACGGTCAAGGCCCGCGAACTCTACGCGCGCATGATGCGCACGCTTGCGCAAACCGGCAACGGGTGGATGACGTTCAAGGACCGGGCCAATCGGACCTGCAGCCAAACGGCGCTTCCCGGACGGGTCGTCCACCTGTCGAATCTCTGTACGGAAATCATCGAGGTGACGTCGGGGGACGAGACGGCGGTCTGCAACCTGGGCTCGATCAATTTGGCTCGTCATACCGTCGGCGGCCCCGATGGAACCGTGACGGTCGATTTCGACAAGCTGGCCCGTACCGTTCAGTGCGCCGTTCATCAGCTCGATCGGGTGATCGATCTCACTTACTATCCGATTACATCGGCGCGATCGTCGAATCTTCTCTGGCGTCCGGTGGGGCTGGGCGTCATGGGCTTGCAAGACGTGTTCTTTCAGATGCGGTTGCCGTTCGATGCGCCGGAAGCCAGGGAACTGTCGGCCGAAATCGCCGAGGAGGTGTACTATCACGCCTTGTCCGCCTCGGCGGATCTCGCCGCGGCGAAAGGTCCGCACCCCGCCTTTTCGGAAACGAGGGCGGCCCGTGGCGAACTGCAATTCGATTTGTGGGGCGTTGTTCCGACGCACCCGGATCGGTGGGAGAAGCTCCGGGCGCGCATCAAGGAGCACGGGCTGCGCAATTCGCTGCTGATCGCCGTCGCGCCCACGGCGACCATCGCCTCGATCGCCGGCTGTTACGAGTGCGTCGAACCGCAGGTCTCGAACCTGTTCAAGCGCGAGACCCTGTCCGGCGATTTTCTCCAGGTCAACCGGTATCTCGTCGCGGACCTCAAACGACTCGGCCTGTGGAACGAGTCGATTCGTGCGAAGCTGAAACTGGCGGAAGGCTCGGTCCAAGGAATCGAGGAACTCCCCGCCGACCTGCGGGCGATCTACCGGACGGCGTGGGAAATCCCGATGCGGTCGCTCATCGACATGGCGGCCGACCGGGGTCCCTTCATCGACCAGAGCCAATCGCTCAATCTGTTCATGGAGAGTCCCACCATCGGCCAGTTGTCGAGCATGTACTTCTACGCCTGGAAGAAGGGGCTCAAGACGACCTATTATCTGCGGTCCCGCCCGGCGACGAGGATTGCGAAGGCGACAGTCGATGCCGCTTCGCCGGGACGACCGGCGGAAGCTCCGGGAAGTTCCGCTCGGCCGTCGAGCTCGGACTCGGCGGTCAAGGCGATTTCCTGTTCACTCGAAAACCCCGACGTCTGCGAGGCCTGCCAATGAGCCATGTCAAACGACCGACGCGACTGCTCGATCCCGGCCTGTGTTTGACCCTCAGGCCGATGACCTATCCCGTGTTCTATGAGATGTACCGCGCCGCCATCAAAAACACCTGGACGGTCGAGGAGGTGGACTTTTCGACCGACGTGGGCGATTTGCGATCGAAAATGAGTTCCGCCGAGCGCCATCTGGTGCAGCGGCTGGTGGCCTTCTTCGCCACGGGCGATTCCATCGTCGCGAATAATCTCGTGCTCAACCTGTACAAGCACCTCAACGCGCCGGAGGCGCGCATGTACCTGTCGCGCCAGCTTTATGAAGAAGCCCTGCACGTGCAGTTTTATTTGACCCTGCTCGACACCTACGTGGCCGATCCGGACGAGCGATTCGCCGCCTTCGCCGCCGTGGAGACCATTCCGTCCATCCGCAACAAGGCGGACTTTTGTTTCCGCTGGATCGATGCGATCCACGGACTCGACAGGCTGGACTCCCGCGAGAAGCGAAGCCTGTTTCTGAGGAATCTTGCCTGCTTCGCCGCCTGCATCGAGGGCCTGTTTTTCTTCGCCGCCTTCGCCTACGTGTACTTTTTGCGGTCGCGCGGTCTGTTGCACGGACTGGCCGGTGGCACCAACTGGGTGTTTCGCGACGAAAGCGCCCACATGGCCTTTGCGTTCGAAGTCATCGGCCGGGTGCGGCACGAGGAGCCGGAGCTGTTCGATGAGCGGTTTGAAGCCGATGTGAGGCGGATGATCGAGGAGGCCGTCGCGTGCGAAACTCTGTTCGCGGAAGATCTGCTGGGCGAAGGGATCGCCGGTCTCTCCCTGCGCGACATGAGGCAATATCTGGAGTGTGTCGCCGATCAACGGCTGGCGGCATTCGGCTTCCGGAAACGATTCGGGTCGAGGAATCCATTCCCCTTTATGGACCTCCAGGATGTTCAAGAACTGGCCAACTTTTTCGAGCGGCGGGTGTCGGCCTATCAAGTGGGGGTGACGGGAGAAGTCGCCCTCGATGCGGCGTTCTAGAGGATCACGGTCGGCCGATGGGCGGGGTTCCGCTGAAACAAGTTTGTTGAGCGAAAGGAGTCTGCGACATGTCCGTTCTTGCCGCGTGTCTCGGTCATCCCAGGATCGGGGTGGCCCGCGAATTGAAAAAGGCGCTCGAATCCTATTGGGCCGGTCGGCTCACGGCGGACGAGCTGCACCGGACCGCCGCCGAGTTGAGACGCCGCCATTGGTCCGCGATGAAAGAGGCGGGCATCGATCTGATCCCGATCGGCGATTTTTCGCTCTATGACCACGTGCTGGACATGGCCGTGGCCGTCGGCGCCGTGCCGCTGCGGTATCGGAAGATCGCCGATCCGTTGATCCGGTACTTCGCCATGGCGCGCGGGCTCCAGGATCGGCAGGCCGGCATCGACGTGCCGGCCTTGGAAATGACCAAGTGGTTCGACACGAACTACCACTACATCGTTCCGGAGCTGGAGCCGGCCCAGCGGTTTTCGCTTGATGCGTCGAAACTGTCGGCGGAGCTCGGCGAGGCCCGCGCGCTTGGCATCGAACCCCGGCCGGTGGTCCTCGGTCCCGTCACGTTTCTGTCGCTGTCGAAAATGGCGGGAAACGCCGAGGAACAGACCGCTCTTCATCTGTTGGATCGGCTGCTGCCGGTGTACGAACGGCTTCTTCGCGCACTGGCCGAGCAACAGGTGCGTTGGGTGCAACTGGATGAACCCTGTTTGGTGCTTGACCTCGATCATCAGGCGAAGGAGGCGTACCGCCTGGCGTTGGCCGGGCTGACGAAAAACAGAGACCGTCCCAAGTTGATGCTGACCACCTATTTTGGGGCGCTCGAAGACAATCTCCCGATCGCCGTGGCGTCCGGTTGCGAGGCCTTGCACGTTGATCTGGTTCGGGCGCCGGAACAGTTGGATCGGGTCTTGGCCGCGTTGCCTCCGGCGATGAGCCTGTCTCTGGGAGTGATTGACGGCCGGAATGTCTGGCGAGCCGATCTCGATGCGGCCCATGTGATCGTGAGACGAGCCGTCATGGCCTTAGGCGCCAACCGAGTGTGGGTTTCGCCATCCTGCTCGTTGCTCCATGTGCCGGTGGACGTCCGTCAAGAGACGAAGTTGGACAGGCAGGTTCGCAGTTGGCTCGCCTTCGCGGAGCAAAAACTGGCCGAGCTGCGGGCCTTGGCCGATGCAGCCGAATTGGCCATCCCGGCAGGGCCTCTCTTTGAGGAATCCCGCAGGGTGAAGATGGAGCGGGCCGCATCCCCAATGGTCAGGAATCCCGCGGTGCGGGATCGAATGGAGGCGGTGACCGACTCGATGACGCGGCGGCCTTCGCCTTATCCGGTTCGCGCCGCGAAACAAAAAGCGCGCTTCCGTCTTCCGCTGCTTCCCACGACCACGATCGGGTCGTTTCCACAGACCGAAGCCGTCCGGGCCGCCAGAGCCGCCTGGCGGGCCGGACGGATGGCGGCCGCCGAGTACGAGGCGTTTCTCAAAGACGAGATCCGTCGGTGCGTGCAACAACAGGAGGCGATCGGGCTTGATGTGTTGGTGCACGGCGAGTTCGAGCGCACCGACATGGTGGAATACTTCGGCGAGCGATTGGACGGGTTCATCTTCACCGAACAGGGATGGGTGCAGAGTTACGGGTCCCGTTGCGTGAAGCCGCCCGTGATCGTCGGCGACGTCGCGCGGCCGCGCCCCATGACGGTGGATTGGGCCGTGTATGCGCAGTCGCTGACGTCACGGCCGGTCAAGGGGATGCTCACGGGACCGGTCACGATCCTCCAGTGGTCCTTCGTGCGGGACGACCAGCCCCGCGAGGAAACCTGCCGGCAGATCGCCCTGGCGCTCCGCGACGAGGTGCTCGATCTGGAGCGGGCCGGCATTGCGATGATCCAGGTCGATGAACCGGCGGTCCGAGAGGGTCTTCCCCTCCGCCGCCGTGAGTGGCCGTCGTATCTTCGGTGGGCGGTGGAATCGTTCCGGCTGGCGACCAGTGGGGTTCGAGATGAGACCCAGATCCACACCCACATGTGTTATTCGGAGTTCGGCGATATCCTGGGGGCCATTGCAGATCTGGATGCCGATGTCATTTCGATCGAGACCTCCCGCTCGAAGATGGAGCTGCTGGGAGACTTTGCCCGCTTTCACTATCCGAATGAGATCGGCCCCGGCGTCTATGACATCCATTCGCCCCGGGTGCCGGACGAGGAAGAAATGGCGGACCTCTTGCTCCGAGCCGGCCGTGTGGTGCCGGCGGAACGGCTGTGGGTGAATCCCGATTGCGGGCTCAAGACCAGAGGCTGGCCGGAGGTCGAGGCGGCGCTGACGAATATGGTGGAGGCGGCGCGGTACGTCCGCCGCCGATTGGCCGAGGCGGCGTCATGAGCGCCGACCCGCGTGACCCCTCCGTCTGCCCCCTGTGCCGGCGACCCAACGACTGTGGACTGGCGGCCGGGATGGGCGATTGTTGGTGCTTCGACCTGTCCATCCCGCCGAATCAACAAAACACCGTTGGTTGTGACGCCCCGGATGATGGGTGTCTGTGTCGGGCCTGTCTTGTCCAATGGGGGCAGGCGGCGTTGAAGACCATGTGCGACACCATCCGGCGATGGCGGTGAGGGGGGCGGACTGGGCTCACGATCGGACAAACCTATCTTCCGTCTGTGCGGACAGGACCCGGCTTGTCGGGACATCGGCCCGCACCGCCCGAAACATGCCGAAGCGGCAGAGTCCTGTGCCAAAGGCCAGTCGCATCAACAGGAATGTCGGCACTTCTCGCAAGGATTTGATCACCCCGATCATGCCGAACCGAACGATCCCTTCTGGACGGACCACTCCCTGCCAAATGGAATCGAGCCAGGAGGGGATGGTTTCGGCGGTCCAATCCGCCGTGGTGACGCGGCCCGCCACCAGTCCCGTTGCTTCCAGCAATTCCGAGAACCCTTCAATGCTGGAGAACGCCGGGTGAGCCCACTGATCGAGGAGTTGTCGCATCACCGGCCGTTCCCAAAAATTGAGCGGAATCCGGCGGTCATCCCGCTGATTCCAATCGGCGACGACCAGAATGCCGCCCGGTTTCAATACGCGCAAGAGTTCCCCGGCAAAGCGGGCCTTATCCGGCATGTGGGGCCCCGCCTCGACCGACCAAACCACGTCAAAACTGGCGTCGGGGAATGAAAGCGCCAGCGCATCATCGATCTGAAATCGCGCGGTCACCTCCGGGGGGGTCAGTTCTCGGGCTCGCCTGACTTGTTGGGGGCTCAAGGTGATGCCGGTGACGGCAAAGCCATACTCCCGCGCCAGGATGCGGCTGCTGCCCCCGATGCCGCAGCCCACGTCCAACAGCGTCGTGCCGGGAGGCAGCTTGTCCAATCCGCCCCACCGCACCATTTCATGAACGAAGTCCGCCTTGGCTTGGCGAAAATCCTTCTTGCGGGGCGGAGAACCATAGTGCCCCAGGTGGATGTGTTCGCCCCAATAAAACTCGAGGATGCCGTCGTTCGTCCAGTCGTCATAGGACGTGGCGACGGACTCCGCGGATTGATACTTGCGAGGGAAAAGCAGGTACAGAGCAATCCCGATCAGAAGAAGAACCACCAAGATGGCGATTGCCCAGAGGAGTACAGTCATCATGCCGAATGGATGTGTGAACGCGATGGGATGAACATGCTCCGGTCTATTCGGTGCTCTCCCGAGCGAGCACGAGAGCCAAGGAGGCTGTACCCTACCGTCGGGAAGACTGTTCCGTCAAGCTGAAGGCGATTGGAACTTCCGTACCCTCAGATGACGCCGATCGGCAAACTATGCTCACCGGCTCGGTCGTTTTGAAGAAAAGCCGGAGCCGATATTGATGCAGCTTCCGGATGCAGAGGCTGGATCGCGACCCGCCCTACTCAGGATTAATGATCTTGGGAGGGCGGCGGGGCTCGTCCGGAAAGGTCGGCGGGGGGCGACGGTCAACGGTCAAACCGGTGAGCACGGTCGTGACGATACTGATGACGAGCGCCCCGCCGACCGCCGACCAGAATCCCGACACCGTAAAGCCCTTTACCAGGTAGGCGGTCAGTTCCAGCAGGAGAGCGTTCAGCACGACCAGAAAGAGCCCAAGGGTGAATACGATCAGCGGCAAGGTAAGCAGCAGGAGGATCGGCCGGAGAATCAGGTTGAGAATGGTCAAGACGAGGACGGCCGCAATGCCTGCCGTCAGACTGTCGGCTTCCAGGCCTGGGACGGTCGCCACGGCCAGAAACACCGCCACGCCGGTGATCAGGACGCGAGCGACCGCGTTGCGGAGCCCGCCCTGCCGGGACGACTCATGGGAGAAGTGGAAGAAGCGAATGGTTGCCATCGCAAAGAGCTTGTCAGGGCCGGTCGGCTAGTCGGACGGTTCGGCCGGTTGACTCGTGGGCGAATAGTGGACGGTGACGGCGGTCAGGGTTTTCTTGTCTCGAACGGCCTCCACGATCACTCGGTCGCCGACGGCGGGCGGGCGATTGGATTGCGGATCGGTCTTGTCCTTGTATCGCACCTGTTTCGTCAGTTTGATCGAAATGGTTTGGCCCTTGAACGTCGTGACGACGAGACGTTTCTGATCGATGGCTGCGACGGTGCCGACGACATGTTGGACGGTCTTGTCGGTCTTGTCGGCCGCATGAACCGCCGGAAGATCCCACGACAATGCAGAGACGCACCACAGCGCCAGCAAGGCCCACAGGCCCCCCGCCACGGCTCTTTCGCGACATCTCTTTTGCCGAGCGTATCCCATCGGTTCCATCATACAGAGAATCGTGTCCCTCTGCGAATGGACGTCCTCTCAGTTTTTCACCGGGACGTCGCTGCGATAGGAAGAAGAGAATGTGGAGGGAAATTCCACGACCCGATGGATCAGGAGCCCCAGAATCGGCAAGTGCATCAGTAAGCCGCTCGTCCCCATGAACCATTCGCCGATCCAGAACGTGACGCCAAGATTGAAGAACAGCACCCCGTAATAGAGTCCCACGCCCAGGAGCAGGCGGGAAGTCGGCGAGTCGGAAGGGGCAAGCGGCGGCAATCGACGTTCAAGCGGAACATAGACGGCGAGGGACAGGACTCCGACGACCGCCCAGCCGACATAGTTGGCGAACGGCACGCCGAAGTGAACACCGGGGTCCGGATAATAGTAAATCTTGCCGAGAAACCATCGGTCGCCGCGCAGCGCCACCGGATCGATCACCATGTCGATGAACATGAACAGAAAGACGGTCAGGGCCAACACGGACAGGGCGGGGCGCTCTTTGCCGCTAAAGCGGAGCTGTTTCAACCTGAACCGCCCGAGAGACGAGTATCCGTCAGTGGGCAACAGGAGACACATCGCCACACAGTAGGCGGCGTAGAGGAGAAAGCTGAACGAGATCGAATCCATGAACGGCACGTCCGCGATGTACAGTTCTTGCCCTACCGTGGACCCGTTGTAAAAATACCAGCCGAAGGGGATGCCCGTGCGCGTCGAGGAGTATTCGCAAACGAAGGCCGTGAACCAACTGATGAGCCAAAAGCGCCAGGTACGGCGCCAGCCGATCAGTTGTGTGCCCGCATAGAGGAAGGCCGCCAGGAAGACAAACACATAGGGCCGGAAGGCCACCGTTTTGAGAAACAGGATAATAAAGTCCATCGATCGTCAGATGTGACCGCTCATGCGTAATCGCCGGAGTTTCTCGACGAAACGGCCTTGGAACAGTCGGCGGAACGGTACCATCGCTCCCCCCGTTGCTGCAAGGCCGGCGCAGAAATGAAGGAGGAGACGGTCGCGCGTCGTACTTGACGCCTCACACGAGGCCTGCATTACACGTAACGATGGTCCCTGAACCACCGCACGGCCTTTTCGATCGCGACTTCGGGAGGGGTTTGGGGGATGCCGAGTTCGCGAATCGCCTTGGAACAGTCGTAGTGCATCTTGTACTTGGCCATCTTGACGCCTTCGAGCGGAATCCGTGGCGGGATGCCGGTCATATTGGCGATCCAATGGTTGAGATAGGCCAGGGGCAAGACCGCCAGGCGCGGCAGTTTGAGCGACGGAGCCTTCACGCCGGTCACGGCGCTCAAGATCTCGAACACCTCACGCAGCAGGAGATTCTTGCCGCCCAAAATATATCGTTCGCCGACTCGGCCCTTCTGCATGGCCAGCAGGTGACCCTGCGCCACGTCGTCCACATCCACGATGTTCATGCCCGTCTCGATGTAGGCCGGCATGCGGCCCTTCATGAAATCGACGATGATCTGCCCTGTCGGCGTCGGCTTCACGTCTCCCGCTCCGACCGGCGCGCTAGGATTGACGATCACGACCGGCAGCCCCTCCTTGGCCAGGCGCAAGACTTCCTGCTCGGCGAGATACTTGGATCGTTTATAGTGTCCCGCCATTTGCGAGAGTGACACGGGCGTCTCTTCGGTGCCTGATCCTCCCCCCGGTGGCAAGCCGATGGCCCCGATCGTGCTGCAATAGACGATGCGTTCCGTGCCGACGTCGCGCGCCGCTTCCAAGAGATTGACCGTGCCGGTCACGTTCACGTCGTAAAAGATAGAAGGATCCTGCGCCCACAGCGCATAGTGGGCCGCGACGTGATAGAGGTGCCGGCATCCCTTCAGTGCCGCTCGGAGCGAGCCGGGATCACGCAGGTCGCCGACAACTTGTTCGACCGTTAGCCCATCAAGGTTGTGCAAGTCGGCGTGGGGTCTCGTCAAGACCCGGACGTCGTAACCGGCTCGCACGAGCGCACGGGCAACCGCCCCGCCGACAAACCCAGTAGCACCGGTGACGAGCGCTTTCATGGTGAAGACTGTTCGTCCGGATGTGGCCTGTCACCCACCGAAATCAGTTGCCGGTCTCCGATCGTCGTTCCTAGTGTTTTCGTGCCGTGATGTAGCGGGCGATGTCGCGAAGCGGGTCGGCGGTCGGTCCAAACGACGAGAGACGCCCGACGGCCCGTTCTACACAGTCGTCCGCCAACCGTCTCGCGCCATCCACACCGTAAAACGCGGGGTAGGTTTTCTTGCCGCGTTCCGCGTCGGTATTCGGATTCTTCCCCAGTTCTTCGCGCGTGCCGGTCACGTTCAGCACGTCGTCGGCGATCTGAAAGGCCAAGCCGATGTCCTCGGCGTAACCGGTGAGGTCATCCAGTTGCCGGTCCGTTGCGCCGGCGGCGATGGCGCCCATCCGGACCGCCGCGCGGATCAACATGCCGGTCTTGTGTTTATGGATCGATTGCAAGGCCGGTAGATCGATGTCACGGTTCTCAGCCTGGATGTCAAGGACCTGGCCTCCCACCATGCCTCGATTGCCGGCGCCATGGGCCAGTTCTTGGATCAGCCGCACCTGTCTTGCGGGATCGCAGCCCTTCATGAGGTCGGGGCGGCTGATCCAGTCAAAGGCCATCGTGAGCAGCGCGTCGCCCGAGAGAATCGCGATGGCCTCGCCATAGACCTTGTGGTTCGTCGGCTTGCCGCGCCGAAAGTCGTCGTTGTCCATCGACGGCAGGTCGTCATGGATGAGCGAATAGGTATGGATCAATTCCAGCGAGCAGGCGACGGCCATGAGTCCCGGCGCCTCGCCGCCGACCGCCTCGGCAGCGGCGAGGGTCAAGATCGGTCGGATCCGTTTGCCGCCCGCCAGGAGGCTATAGCGCATGCTCTCATGGAGCGTGGCCGGCGGCGTGACGGCAGGAGGCGCCACCTGATCGAGGAACCGATCAACGGCGATGCGTTTTTCTTCGAGATAGTCTGTGATGGTCATGCGTGCTCCGTTTTGAATCGTTTTGGTGACATCGACCGGCCCGGGCGGAGCGTAGCAAACGACCGGGGAGGAGGTCAAAGGGTGAGAAGCACAGGGGAAAGGGAGAGGAGACTTTGTTCGAGGTTCTGAGCAGGAATCAGGGAGCGCAGCATGACAGCATATTGGGAGTGAGTCTCATAAAAAAATGAGCATCATGCCGACCACCACAAGGGCTATCGTAAGTGGTTCATGGACGGCTGCCCGTTGTGAGAAAACGGCATTGGCTTATGATGCCCTGCCGAGCCCGGGGAATGTTTATGAGCTTTAGCGGACGTTGCGGTGTTACCAGACATGGAACCAGCCCTGGCCGGCGGTCTTTTCATGTTTGTACGGTTACCTGCTGGGTGACGACGGTGTTGCCTTCGCGAAAGCTCATAACGGCCTCGATCAAAGCGGTCGAGTTTGTGCGGCGTTTTTCCTCGCGTTCATCAATCTCTTCGCTTTTGGCGCGTACACGAACTTCATGCCTCGAAGCGGGTTCGGCCAAATGGTGGTTATCGCGCACGCACTGACGGCCTTCGTGCTCGTTGGAACCGGAGTAACGTTCCTTACAAAACGATAAAGAAAGAGCGTGTGAATCGCACATCAAACGATGTGCGTTGATCCAGCAGTCGCGAAGGCTCGACAATGACTCGCGACTTCTTGCCCACTGCTGACGTGATCGCTCTTCTGAGCCTGATTGTCGCCCTCTCGGCCTATGTCGCTACGATGATACGGCTGCGGCTGATTGACCGGATCAAAAATGCTCGAGACGAAGAAAAAAAGAAACTCAAAAAGATTTCCTTCTGGCTTACGTTTGCTGATGCCCCGTTGGTCGTGTCCGGCGTGCTCTTGTTCTTCTATGCCTTCTGGAACAATACGCTGGGGCTGTGGTTCTCCTGTGCTGAACCACTAACTGGATGTTGTCCTGGTCAATCGGATTGCTCGCGTTTGCTCTCGTCGTGCCCGTAGCACACCATATGGGCGCTTGGTGGAAAAGTATTCAGGCATGAGCGTATCGCGCGATGAGCCAGATGGCCAAGAGTTAGGCATTCTATCAGACGACGCACAAGGGGCTCTCGTTCGAAGAAGTTTTTGGCGCCCCCTACTGCCGCCAACAAGCGGCGTGCCGTGTGAGCCTGTTCCGACCCGACATGTCGCACATGTTGCCGAGACGGGTGGTCAAAGCCGTCCATTGTGGCGAAGTCCATCCATAAAAATGGAACGAGGCTGCGATGCGGACGCCGACCGACCCGTCGCGTTGTAGGACCTGATGAGCGTGTCTCCCGTTGTCGTCCCCGGCAATTCTCAATGTGAGCGATGGGAGTCTTGAAAAAGTTCTCCGGCTTTGTTCTTGTGTGGCTTGCAAGTTCAACGTGCGGCCAGGAAACACGACCGTTCCAACAGGTGACAGGCGATGGGTGAAGGAGTGAAGAACGTCTTCACCTCGCCTCCGTGCGGGCTGCCGCTTGCTTGCGGAAGAACGTGTCGTGGCGCAACGAGGCGGGGTTGGTGAGAACAAAGCCTTGTTGACCGTTTGGCTCTATTTTCATCTGTATGAATATAGGCTCTGGATTGCTTCTCGCCTTCGGGAGAGCTTTTTTCATCCGCTCAGATCTTGACAGGTAGAGAACGGATTCCGGACTCGGACTGTATATCGCGATTCTCCGGCAGCCGTTGTGTCTGTGGATAAAAATACAACGATTGGAAAAGTATCCGTTTCGGCAACATGATTAGGCAATGTCAAATCGTTCTTGCTAGGAATGCACGAAATGCTTTTGAAATCTTCAAGAGGACACAATTAGTTGTGGTCTTCTTCGCATATTGCAGATGCCTAAAAATAGGCAAAATGATAAATGGACCGTAATTCGAGCGTTCTTTTGCTTCATGCACCGACTGATTCACAGGGTTGTCCACAGAAGATGGGGACTTAAAGTTGGAAACGTCGATGTCGCAGAATCCTGGAGCTCTTCTGGTGCAGATGGTGGCTGTGTGTCGAGACAATTTCCTCGGTTTTCATGTCAGAACGAGCAGCTCTGGGATTGCTCCCGCGATTCATAATGAGGTCGTATATGCTTGACCATCGTGCTTGGCGAACGTAAGGGCGTCGCCCAATGAGGATAGGTCCAGCGAGAGGAAGCGTTGATGCTGTCAGCCAGTTGTTATTTAGGGGATATCCGCGTTACGGCTTGACGATCACGACCGGTGGCGATCGAGTTTCACGAAGCGACTTGAAGCAGGCCTTCTCCCTCGCTTGTTTTTCCGCCGATTGTCTCGTTATACTCCTCTTCCATGAGTATCCGAAAAGCCGGCGGCGAATGGGAGCCGATGTTGCTCCCGGTCGAACCGCGCCATTGCAAAGTTTGCAAGCAGGGTCTGTATCGCGACACCACGTTGTTTCGAGGCGGCTGGTCTCGGTGCACGGTGTGCGACGAGTTCGTCCATTACAGTTGTTTGGCGAGCGGAAAGGTTTCTTTTTTGAAAGCGCGCCCCCGCGTTTGCAAGGCCTGCCGGGCGGTGCAGGACGGCACCGCCGTTCCGTCCGCGGTCAAGGGTTCCGATATTCCTGCCGCCGTTGGGTCATGAGTTCCGGCTCGCGATTCGACTCTCTCCGGACGCATTCAATCAGACAGCGGCTGTTTCCTCAGGCCATCCGATGGCTGTTGGCTCCGTCGGTCCTGTGGGTCAGCGGATTCTTGACGGCGAACTTCGTGGTGAGCGGGCACTATTCATGGCCGCAGACGAGTCGCGTCCTGATCCTGACGGCCACGGTGCTGATCCTGTCGTATGAGTTCGTCTATAAGGAACAGCTCTCCTTGAACGTGCCGGCCGGTCGGGCAAGGGCGGCCGTGTTCTACTCCTGCGTCATTCCGTACGTGACCGGCTGGGCCGTGATGCTGGCGTTCTGGAAGTGGTGACGACATATTTCCCTGCGATTTCTTGAAGACCCAGGGCGGACAGGTCGGAGGAGGTCTTCCGTGGTTCCGGCTGTAACGGCGGCTTGGCCCGTTTCGTCCTGCTCGCGGCGATGCCGCTCCGTTCCCTCGCGTTCGGTGCCGTTTTTCTGACGAGTACGTCATGGCGCATATCATCCGCAGCGGCGCGTTTCTCCAGCAATGTTGGTCGGTCCATCCTCTCTGCGTAACCGTCTCGCGATTGGAGGAGGGCCGGACCGTCGTTTTGTCGTGCAGTTCTTGTCGATCGGCCCATCATGTGACGGCCGAGTCGGTGGAGGTCAGGGAGTCGGCCGCGCGGGCCTCGGGCGATCACGTTCCGACGGAGGCGTCGGGCGATCTGCTGCTGAACACGTGCACGACCGTTCATCGGGCGTCCATGACGCTCCGCGAGATGGACGTGTTCCAAGATTCGGTGGTGCTTCGGTGTGCGGAGTGCCGACGCCACTATGTGCTGCGGGTGTCGAGCTTCGAGACGTATCAGAAATAGCATGCGCCGGCCGATCGATCGCCGGCAGCGAACTTCATCGTCCGGATGATCGCTTGATGAAGACGCCGACCTCTGTCGCGTTGACCGATGAGGAGACCGCGATGGTCGCCGACTCGCGGTTTTTCCGCAAGAAGGCCGCGATTACCGCGAAGGTGCGGGCGCAATTGGAAACCGCGCATCATCTCCTGAAGACCGCCCTGGCCGACGTTCCATTGGCCGGTCCGGTCGGCTTCAATCCACAGGCGTATCAGCTCGTGAAAGGGGAGCATCTTGAGGATTTCCCCTATCAGTATCTGGATTTTCCCAAACATTTCCGCGGGGGCAATGCGTTTACGTTCCGCACCTTGTTCTGGTGGGGACATCACGTCGCGTGGGCGTGGCTGCTCGAAGGCGACGAGGTCAGACGGTACAAAAAACATTTTGTCGATCGGTTCCATCAGTTGGCGGGACAGGGACTGGAACTGTCGTTGGCCCCCACCTTGTGGGAATGGAAACGTGGCGAGGGCTACACCCTTCCGATCACTCATGATCGCAAGGCGCAATTGGCGGCGGTGCTGGCCGAACGGCCCTTTTTTAAGATCGTTCGCTGTCTGCCGCTGACCGACCCTCGGATTCAGGCGGGAGAGTTGCCGCGATTGGGTGGTGAGACGTTTCGAGCCATGCTCCCCCTTGTCGCGCCGTAGGCTCCGTCGGGGAACAATTGTCTCCGCGTGACAAGTTCGGTAGACTGCGTCGCGATTCGCTCACCGTTGCCTGTCATAAGGAGGATTCCGTGAAACGACGATTCGTGTGCATGCCGTTGGTCTGGAGCGTGGCGTTGCTCGTGTCCTTCGTCGCCGGTTGCGCCGGAAAAGGAGAGGTCCGGCAGTTCGATCTTCAACCGAAGCAATCGGCCGCTCCCTCCGCCGGCGTGGAGCCGGTGAAGATCGTGATCGAGCCGTTTGAAGACCGACGGGCGAATAAGACCCGCATCGGCAACCGCAGCCACCTCTGGGGCGGCGTGACC
The DNA here is from genome assembly GCA_024331125.1 of Nitrospira sp. GTDB lineage: Bacteria > Nitrospirota > Nitrospiria > Nitrospirales > Nitrospiraceae > Nitrospira_D. The sequence goes on along the minus strand of JANDJI010000001.1, from coordinate 255,012 downwards.
CATTTCGACGTGACAGGCGGACGGCCCGCCGAACTGGTCGCTCAGCGGTTGGCGCATCGGCTCCAGACGCGAGGATGGGGCGGCCGGCCATGGAATGTCCGCTTGGAGCAAGCCGGCTCGTCCGCCGACGCCGGCATTCTCATTACGGGGGAGGTCGAAGAACTTTCGGCAAACGCCAAGAGCCGGCTATTTTCGACCGTGATCGAAACCAAACAACGATTGGTCATTCAGGCGAAGAATCGGACGGACAACAGCTCGACGACCCGCATGATCGAAGGTGCGCGAACCAGGACGGTGTTCTGGTTCGAGGACGAGGATGTTCGCGAATTGCTGGCCGACACGATCAACGACGGTCTCGATCGGTTTGTCGCCGACACCACGATCGTCGAGAACGGGTTGCGGTCCGTTCGGTAACGTAGTCGACAGAGGGGAAGGCCGAGCGCGCCGAAGAAACGTCGGCTTCATCCTTTGGAGGGGTTCTTTGTACTTCGCCCAGGGACGGCATTGTGCGTGAGCGGCGATGGGAAACGACGGTACCCCTGACCTTCGGCCAGGTGCTCGAGGTCGGAGAACAGCTGTCGGCGCTCGGCCTCAAGCCGGCGTCGCCGGCCCAAGACGTCATCTGCTACGTGGAAGAGTGGACGGTCCGTTCGCCTGACGACTTTGATCAGCTCGACGCGTGGGCTACCGAGGACGTGACGCTGGTGCACGTCCGTGAACGGTGGCGCGGCGACTTCTTTCTGTTGGCCGGCGCCTACCATACCGTCTATCGCACGCACCAGGATATCGGCACCTACTGTTCCATCAGCCATCCGTGGCGGGTGCGCGAGCCGTTACGCCTGCACGCGCAACGCGGCATGATATGGCTCGGTTTCCGCCATGCCCACTCCTTCGTTCGGATTCGGCTGCATACGCACGAAGTCATCACGCCGGGGGAAGCACGGGGCGACGCCGAGCGGGCTCGGTGGCTGGATGAGCGGCGCGTAGCGTTTTTGGAGGCCATCACGGCGCTGGAACTGCCCGTGGAAACGGCGATCGACGACGAGAGAGTCGTTCTGCGCCCGCACGATGCGTCCGTGCCGTTTTTTTGTTCCTGGCCCGATGCCTTCGGCCCTTGTCAGTTCGAATACAACACCGCCGACGCCTATGAGTTTCTGGTTCCGGCGAGCAAGCTGGCGGAGACGTTCGCTCCGGAGCCTGCCGACGTGCGGGCCTATCTCACCGGTTTTTCGGAGGTTGCGCTCGCGGAATTCCAGGCCATCGAGGGCGACGTCCGGCTCGCATATCGGTGCTCGGTCCATTGCCCGCTGGACGAACTGCCCGACGTGTTGCGCGCGATCGAACCGGACGGTCGCCTGTACGCCACGCTCTGTGAATTTCAGACTCAGGACGTCGTCCCGGACGGCGGCGATGCGTCGGCGATCATCGGGGTCGTCGGTTCCGACGGCAGGTTTCAGATCGAAGCGCGCTTGAACCGCGCTCCGCTCAAGGAAGACGCCATGGCCGAATGGCTCGAACGCTTGATCGGCCATCCGATGGCCTATGCGCCGCTTCCGCCCTTCGTATAAACGGTTGCCGACGTCCGCCTCCGCTTTCAGGTTCATATCACTCTCTCTTCCGACGCGGAAGACCGACATACCTCGGAGCCTTGCTCGGTGGGGGCGTGCCGGGCGGCTTGCCGAAGCGACCGCTCGATACCGTTCTCGGAGAACCGTTTTTCCATTGAAGAACTGATTCCGATTTCGCACAGTGGGCGCATGAGTCTGTCGGCGAAGATGCAAGCCCTTCTCTCCAAGCCGTTCATGCCGGCGGTGTGTTTTCTGTCCGGGGTGCTGTATGATTCTCTAACACTCACGCGGATCGATCGGCTGCAAGACAACCTCGTGCTGCTTCTCTACCTCGTGCTGCTGGGGGCGCTGATCGTGTTGATTGGCCGGTTGGGTATCGAGCCTGCTCCGGAGGGGGCGTCCTTGGCCGCGTTTTCTCGCGCGACGCGGTGGCTTCTGAAGAGCCGGCCGTACTATCCGATGGCGAGCCAGTTTCTGTTGGGCGGGCTCTTCAGCGCCTATGCGATCTTCTACTCGCGCAGCGCGACGCTGACGAGCACCGCCGTCTTTTTCGCCCTGCTGGTCGCGCTCCTCGTCGGAAACGAATTTCTGCGGAATCGGCTCTCGAACCTTCGCCTGCTCGTGACCTTGTACGCCGTGGTCTGCTTCGCGTTTTTTACGTTCTTCCTGCCCGTCGTGACGGGCTCCATGAATACGGGCGTCTTCCTCCTCGGCGCCGCGCTGAGCGCCGCCGTCACGCTCCGCGTGGTGCAATTGATTTATCGCGACAATTCTGATCGATCCGGGCGGGAAGCCGTCGGTGTCATGGCGCCGCCTTGCGCCGTGATCGGGTTGTTGATCGGCTTTTATTTCTTCAATTGGATTCCCCCTGTGCCGCTCTCGCTGAAGTTCGGGGGTATCTATCATGACGTGAAGAAAGTCGATGGCCGTTTCGAACTTGCGTTCGAGGGGCGGTGGTATGAATTCTGGAAACGATCCGATTCCACCTTTCCGGCCGGCGAGCCGGTCTATTGCTTCACCGCCGTGTTCGCGCCGGTGGACCTCAAAACCACGATCTATCACCATTGGTTCTACCGGGCGCGTTCCGACAAGCCGTTCATTCATGCCGATAAGATTCCGATCATGGTCTCGGGAGGTCGTGAAGGCGGCTATCGAGCCTACACGTTCAAGCGGCGGCTCGACCCCGGGGATTGGCGTGTCGATGTGGAGACGGAAGACGGGCGAATCATCGGCCGCATCCCGGTGACCGTGGTCGCATCGGCCGATGAGCAGCCCACCATTCGGACCGTTTTGTACTGATCAAACGCAACTGATCAAATGCATCGGCGTCACCACGCGACCTCTTGGGCCGAGGGTGTCCGGAATTCGGCTACTGCGGCCAATCGCCGAGGCGATAGAGGGAGTTGCGGGAGATTTGAAGAAGCGCCTATGATCCTGCGTCATGACGCCGCGCCGGCTTGCTCCCTGTCCCTCCAGCCCCAACTGTGTGTCCACGCAGGCGCGGGATGATCGCCATGCGATCGCCCCGTTTCGGTATCAAAAACCCAGGGCCGAGGCGAAAGAAACGCTGAAAGAAATCATCCGCTCCTTGCCGCGCGCCCGTCTCGTGGAGGAAGACGAGGCCTATCTGCGCTACGAGTTCACCAGCCTGATTTTTCGGTTCGTCGACGACGTGGAGTTTCTTTTCGACGACGACGCCAAGACCGTCCATTTTCGGTCCGCCTCGCGCACGGGGTACGGCGATTTCGGCGTGAATCGCAGCCGGATGGAAGAAATTCGCCGCTTGACGTCCGGGAAGCTCTAGACCGGTTCTCCTGCATGTCGGGCCGGTACAAGCGGGAGACAGGCCGGCAATGATCTACTGTCCCTGTCAGCAGCGTCGCCCTCAAGGCTTGGGCGTTACGAGTTTGGGAGACAGGTTGATCGTGTGCTGAAAGATGCACTTCGGGCAGGTATAGTGAACGAACCGCTTGCCGCCGACCAGACGTTTTTTCATCGGAACTCCACACCAGGTGCATCGTCGATCGGGGAGATCGGTCTCGGCGAGCGTTTCCGCAGTTTCCATGGTCGCATTGTCTCCAAGGGCCGAGAATCTTGTCAACTGCGCGAAGCGGAGCAAGGAGAAACAAAATAATTTTTCGTTCGGCCCCGGGCGTTTGCCGATTCATGGTATAGTTGCACGCGGCAAGTGAGTGTCTGAGTCAGGCCGTATGAACTTTTTAGAAAGGTGTACATGTTATGCGCATTTCGTCAGGTTCCGAGTCCGCGCTCGCGTCATCCGAGGTCTCGCCCGATGCCTCATCCGATGTTTCCCCTGTCGTTTCCGGCGTCGCGTCCGTTTCCATTCAAGACATGGTGGGAGAAGGAAAAGCCTGGGGACTGTGCACCGCCGTCGATCTTCAGGATTGTCAACCCGACTTGATCCGTGACGCCGAGCATATCAAACGCTATGTCGCGGAATTGTGCGATCTTATCGGCATGAAACGTCACGGCGACTGCCAGGTCGTTGATTTCGGCGAGGGGCGCGTCGCCGGTTACTCCATGGTCCAGCTCATTTCCACGTCGTTGATCAGCGGCCATTTCGCCAACGATACCAACAACGCCTATCTCGACATTTTCAGTTGCAAAGGATACGATCCCGCGATCGTCGAGTCCTTCTCAAAACAATTCTTCGGCGCCCGTCGCAGTTCGGCGACGGCGACGCTGCGGTACTGAGCGGTATCGCAGTAGTACTGAGATGGACGTCGCGCTCAAGCGCGCAAGAGGGACGCGGCATCGCTCCAGCCCGTCCATTTGTCCGTTTCGCTCGCGCCAAATCCCGGAGGATCATCATGACGGCTAAAGAAATCATCGACTCGCTTCCCTCGAAGCTCGACAAGGAGGCGGCGGAGGAACTCGAAGCCGTCTATCAGTTCGACCTGACGGGGGCACAGGGGGGGCGCTATCAGTTGCTTGTGCGCAATGGAACCTGCGAGGTGAAAGAGGGAAGCCATCCGGCTCCGCACGTCACGCTGTCGATGGACGCGGACGATTGCGTCAAATTGCTCAAGGGGCAGCTCAGCGGGATGGCCATCGCCATGTCGGGCAGGCTTCAGATCGACGGGGACATCGGGCTGGCCATGCAGTTGAAGTCGTTGTTTCCGGAGATCGGGCGATAGATTGCCCGGCTCGCTCCTCCGACGGTGTTAAACGGACGACGAGGAGAACGCCTCGTCGTCCTCCGCTTTTCTGGGGAATCGTTCTTCCAAGATCACGTACATCGTCGGAATGAGAAACAGCGTCAGGAGCGTGGAGACGCTCAATCCCCCCACGACCGCCCGGGCCAGCGGCGCGTTCGTTTCTCCTCCGGTTCCGAAGCCGATCGCCATGGGGAGCAGACCGAACACGGTCGCGAGCGACGTCATGAGGATCGGCCTTAGTCTTGTCCGGGCGGCCGCGGTCACCGCCTCCCGCAACGGCCGGCCCCTTCGCCGCAGCACGTTTGTGTAATCGACCAGCAGCACGCCGTTGGAAACCACGATGCCCAGCATCATGATGACGCCCATCATGGAGGTCGTGGAAAGCGTGGTCTCCGTCAGGAACAATATCAGGATGACGCCGGGAAAGCCCATTGGCACCGAGAACATGATGATGAACGGATCGACGAGCGACTTAAACTGCGCGGCCATGACCATGTAGACGAGCACGAGGGCCAGGACGCTCGCGAAGAGGAGACCTCGAAAGGTCTCCCGCTGCTGCTCGATCTGACCGGCCAGCTTGACGCTGAACCCGGCCGGCAGTTGGAGGGAGGCGAACGCCGATTCCAGATCGGCGGCGATGTCTCCCAATGGTCTGGTCGTCGGGTTCGCCGTGATGTGAACCACGCGCTGAAACGATTTGCGGTCGATCTTGACGGGGCCGGCGTTTAATCGAAGAGACGCCACGTTCTTCAACAGGACGGGTGGTCCTGCTTTCGTGGACACGAGGATGTTCTCCAGATCGGTCAGATCTTTTCGATGCTCCTCGGCCAGCCACGCGCTGATGAAGTACTCGTTTCCGCTTTGCGGGTCCGTATAAATGATGGGATCGGTTTGTCCGTTGCCGTTCAAGGAAAACAGCACCGTGTTGGCCACGTCGGCTTCGGTGACGCCGAGGAGCGCCGCCTTTTCGCGATCGACGATCACGTTGACCTCCGGATAATTCTCTTCCCGACTGGGTTCGATGTCGGCCAGGCCCGGCGTCCGTTCCATGATCTCCTTAACGCGGCCGATCACGGCTCTCGCCTGCTCGAAGTCGTATCCGTAGATCTCGACGTCCACGGCTTTCTGCGAACCGAAGCTGGTCACCCGTTTGACGAGGCCGCCGGGATCGAAGTACATGGCCACGCCGGGAAACAGGTTGGCGACTTTCGGACGCACGTCGTTCATGATCTCCACCTGGTTTCTGGTCCGCTTGTCCGGTGAGGACAGATAGACTTGGATCCATGACGTGTGGGGGCCGCTGTTTGGATTGAAGAGGGACGCGCGCCCCTGCGCGAGCACGCCCGTGCTGGATACGATCGTCTGCAACTCATGAGCAGGAATGTGTTCGCGGAGGACGCGCTCGACTTCCTCGACCTGCCGGGCCGTTTTTTCGACGCGCTGGCCGACGGGGGCCCGCAACACGATGCGGAACTGACTTTCATCCGATACCGGAAGAAATTCCGTCCCGATTCTCGGCAACAGCGCAAGGGAACCGGCGAAGATGGCCAGCACGGCGGAGATGAAGAGCCGGCGGTGCCGCAAGACCCATTGCAGCGACGCTTCGTAACTTCGGTCAAGGGCGACATAGCGGTCGCGGCTCCATTGCATGATCCGCGCAACCCACGTCGGCATATCGCGAAGCGCTTCCCCTTCGGGTTTGAGAAATTTGTAGCAGAGCGCCGGCGTGACGGTGCGGGAGATGAAGAACGACGTAAACAGGGCGATGGCGATCGTGAGCGTGAGCGGAATCAGCAGAAGGCGGGTGATGCCCACGATAAAGAAAACGGGAAGGAACACCACGACGGTGGTGACGGTCGAGGCGAAGATCGGCATCGCCACTTCCCGTGCCGCGTCCAAGACGGCGTCCCAACGCCGAGACGCGGTATTGAGGTGACGTTGAATGTTTTCGAGCTCGACGATGGAGTCGTCGACGAGGCGGCCGACTCCCAGCGCGAGGCCGCCCATCGTAAAGACGTTGAGCGTCTGGCCGCTCAGATCGAGCACGACGAGGGTGACCAGGATGGAGAGCGGGATGGAAACGGAAATGATCAACGTGCTGGTCAGGTTGCGAAGGAAAATCAAAATGACGGCTGCGGCCAACAGCGAACCGTGCATCGCCTGCTCGATCAGATTGCGAACGGCCTGTCGAATATAGACGGATTGATCGAAGGAGATGCCGAGTTTCACGCCCGGCGGGATGCCGATCAATCGTGGGATGGCCGCTCGCAGCGAGTCGACCACCTGGACGGTGTTGGCCTGCGGCTGTTTGTTGACGCGGAGAAAGACGGACCTGGCGCCGTCCGTCCGGACGATATTGGTTTGAATGTCGGATGAGTCCGTCACCGTGCCCACGTCGCGGATGCGGACCGGGTTCCCGCGCTCGTCGAGCTTCACGATCACGTCTTGAATCGGCTCGACGGCCTTGAACTGCGAATTCGTGAACACGTTGTAGTCCAGGTTGCCGGCCTTGATGTTGCCGGACGGCAGAATCACGTTGGCCGTCTTGACGGCGGCCACCACGTCGAGGATCGAAAGCCCGCGCGCGCCCAAGAGGGCCGGGTCGAGGTTGACGTTGATCTGACGGATTTTCCCCCCCTCCACCGTGGCCGCGGCGACGCCGGCGATCTGCTCGATCTGCGGGGCGATGGTGTTATAGGCCAGATCGTAGAGCGCGCGTTCGTCCAGGTCTTCGCCGGAGATCGTGACGAGCGAGACCGGGATGTTCGAGACGTCGAACTTGACGATGAACGGCTGCAAAATGCCGGGCGGAAGACTGCTCAGAATCTGGGTGACACGCTGCATGACTTCCATTTGCCCGACGTTGATGTCGGCGCCCCAGTTGAACCAGATTTGCACGGCGCCGAGTCCTTGTTTGGAGAAGGATTCGACGTGTTCGACGTTCGACGCCGAGCTCACGGCCTTTTCGATGGGATACACGACGCTTTGCTCGATGTCGAGCGGGGGAGCGCCCTTGTAGACGACGCCGACGAACGCCACCGGGACTTGAATTTGCGGAAACAGATCGATCGGCAACCGTTGCAGCGAGATGACGCCGAGCACGACCATGGCGCACGACAGCATCAAGATGCCGATGCGGTTGCGCAACGCGAACAGGGTCAGCCACATGGCCGGGCTCTACGGCGCGGACAACCGGGCGCCGTTCCTTCGGAGCAGTCGATCATCATTCGCCTTTGACCGGATTCAACGGGTGCGTCTGCACGGCGGCGCCGTCGCGCACGATGTCCTTGCCGGACACGATGACTTCTTCGTCGCCGACCAGGCCGCCGGTGATCTCGATCCAGTTTCCGTTGCGGGCTCCGGTCTCGACGGCCGTGCGACGGGCCAGGCCGTCGCGTACGATGAAGACATATTGCGCGTCTTCCACTCTGCTCACCGCGTCGATGGGAAGTTGGACGGCCATCCGATGGGTGCCGACGTGGACCTTGACCCGCGCGAACATGCCGCCTTTCAGCCGGCGATCGGCGTTGACCACGTCGATCTCCACCGGCATGGCGCGGGTGGCTCGATTGAGGGTCTGGGCGACGCGCGCCACCGTTCCTTCGAACGCCTCTTCCGGATAGGCTTCGGTCCGCAGCTCGGCCTTTTGCCCGACCCTGATCAGCGGCACCTCTTTTTCGATCACGTCGATGAGGACTCGCACCGTGTCGATATCATGAAGACTCAAGATGCCGCGAGACAGGGTCGAGGTGCTGGCGGTAGTGCCGGTCACGTAGGCGCCCTCGTCGAGGTTGCGCTCGGCGATATAGCCGGCGAAGGGGGCTCTGATGTACGAGTACGCCAAGTTGGTCTCCGCTTGGGCCAGGGCGACTTCCATTTGCCTGACCTGGGCTTGGAGGGACTCCAGCGCCGCCGCCGCGGCGTCAACGTTCACCTGTGCGGTATCGAGGTCCTGTTGCGAGACGAATTGGTCCTGGATCAAGGCTTTCATGCGATCGAGCGTGAGCGTCGCGTTGCGCAGCACCGCGCGTTGCTGTGCGACTTTGGCGCTTGCGGCGGCGAGATTGGCTTTGGCTTGATCGACGGCGTGCCGATAGTCGGTGTGGTCGATTTCAATCAGCAGTTGGTGGCGTTTCACGAAATCACCCTTGTCCACGTGCAGTTTGGCGATGTATCCGTCCACGCGCGAAAAGACGTTGACGACCTGGTTGGGCAGGACGTCGGCCGTGTAGGAAAGGTGGACGTCAAGATCTTCTTTGATCGGGACCATCGTGCCCACCACAGGGCGGGAGGCTTTCCGCTGAGCGGGGTCGGCGCCGGTCCCCAGACGAAAGACGACCAGGCCGACCACGGCAATGAGGAGGATGACGCCGAGCGTAATGATCGGATGTCGGAGGAGGCGGTTCATGAACGTCGTCGGCCCATATCAAGGGAAAAAGAGAGGGGCTCGATGCGAGGAGCGACCCCACACCCGTGCTCGGTTTCCGATGGCATCGGACGAAGGAATCTCGTGATGGGCGAAGGCGTCTACGAAGGTGCCGATGGCGAACATAGGCGAGCAAAGCGCTGCTTTCACCGTACCCTAACACGCTCCCTTTGCGGGAACAAGCGCCGGAAGGATGACGGACGAGGAGGTTACAAGGGGGGAAGATGATCAGGCAATCCTGAAGCGGCTCCAGTGATCGTTCATCGCCTCTTTGCCGATATTCCGCAGGACAAAGGAGAGGATCCGTTTGCGATGCTCTCGGCTCAGGTGCATGAAGCGAACGGAAAAATGGACGCCGGAGACCCAGACGACGTGAGCGGAGTAAATCCGAAGCGGAGGGTGTCCGTCCGGGAGAGAGAGAGAGAGAGTCAAAAGGGTTCCGCGGGTGACCGGCTTGGTGCTGACGATTTTGAGCCCGGTGACGGAGATATCCTTGGTCAGGCCTTCGCCCTGATGGGGTTGGGAGGGAATCTCGCCCGTAAAGGAAACGGGGCACGTATAGGCGATCCGTTCCGCGTGGCGGCTGTCTTCACGCGCCCGCGTTCCAATCGCTTGTCCGTTCCGTGTTCGTTCCATAAACAGGCGTTGATACGAGGCTGTTGTAGCACACCGCGCCCGCTTCGCTAAGAAAAATGAGATTTCACGGAGACGGAGCAGGCGGCGCGCCGTGGCTCGGGAAAAAAGAAGAAGATTCGCAGGGGAAACGGGCTGATCTATCGGATTTTGGCCCAGGCTTTCTGATACTCCTCGAACGAATCGACTTCCGTCCATCCCTTGAAAATCGGGACGGCGTCGACTCGGTGGCCGCGATCGATCAGTTCTTGAATCATGTCGGTGAACGAGGCCGTGGTCAGGTCGGCGGCTTCGTGGAAGCCGATGGAGCGGGCGGACTCTTGCGCCGACCGGTAACAGTCGCGAAGCGCTTGCGTCCCTTTTTCTGAAAACATGGCCATGCCGATGAATTCTCCATGCGCCTCCTCCGAGGGCACATGCCGACCGATCTTGACGACGCGATGCTCTCCTTCCGACATGATGAACCGAGAAAGATAGCTCTTGCCCGGCGGTTCGGCGAGAGAGACGAGGTCCGGGTTCGGATGAGCGGCCTGAGCGTGGCGCTGATGCTGGTCGAACCAGGCCAAGTCCACCACGATGGAAATATCGGCCGGACTCTTCAGCAGCTTCTCGAGAATGGCCGTGTCGAAGATGATGTCGCCGTAGAGGACGATGATCCGCCCCCTCAGCTCGTTTTCGGCGCAGAACAGAGAGAACAATTCGCCCGTGGTTTCGTACCGGTCGTTGTCGTAATAGCGGATATTGGGCAACGCGATGGCTTCTTTCTTGTACCCGCGCACGAGCGCGATGTCTTTGATGCTGCATTCGTTGAGCGCCGCCACCTGGCGGTCGAGGATCGTCTTGCCTTTGATGTCCAGCAAACACTTCGGCTTGTCTTCGATCAGCGGCAGCAACTGCTTTTCGAACCCCGCGGCGGCGATGATGGCGGTGATTTTTTCGCCGCCCACGGGCAGGAATTCCCGTTCATCCCGTTCCATTTGCGGGACGCCGACGATATCGTACACTTCCTGAAGCGGGACGATGATGTCGTTGGCGGCTCCGGGGCGGGTGTCTTGTTTGATGAGACGGAGCGCGTCCCGCATCGCGCGAATGGCCGCCCGCACCGGTTGGTTGGCATAGATGATGATTTTGGCGCCCGCCTCCTCCATTTCCGCCGCTGTGGTCTGATCGAAGATCGTGGGCACGACGACCAGGGGCACGCGGCCGGACCAGGCCCGATAGACGGCCCGCAGTTCGTCGAACTTTTTCGATTTCGAGTGGATGAGCACCGCGTCGGCCCCCGCCTCGGCGTAGGCTTCCGCCCGCTTCAGCGCCTCCGCCTGTCCCCACCCCGCGATCAACGCTTCCGTTCTCGCGATGACCACGAAGTCGGGGAACATCTGCGCCGCTTTCGCCGCCCTGATCTTGCTGCAATGCTCCTCGATGGGAATCAGCTCCCGGCGAACGCCCGCGTAGAAACTGCATCGTTTGGGGTAGACGTTGTCCTCTATGCAGATGCCGGCGACGCCGGCCCGCTCGCGGTCGTTGACGGTCCGCATGACGTTCAGCGCGTTTCCATAGCCGGTGTCGCAATCGGCGATGACGGGGATGCCGACCGCCTCGACGATGTTGCGCTCAATGGCGAGCTGCTCGCTCGAATCGATGAAGCTGGCGTCCGGAATGCACTTCAGCGAGGCCGACACGGCGAACCCGCCGACCCAGACGCCGTCGAAGCCCGCGCGTTCGATAAGGCGGGCGCTCAGCGCGTCGTGGGCGCCGACGATTTTCAGGGCGCCGGGTCGTTTGAGGGCGGCTCGGAGCTTGGCGGCGTTGGTCATGGGCGCCATCATGCGAAAGCTGCGGGCGGGATGTCAATGAAAAGTTTGCGGGAACGCGCGCCTGTTCCGTATGAGATGCCTGGAAGCGAAGAGGCAAAAGGAAGGAGTTCTTATGGCGAAAAGTCGGGATGGGCGGTGGACGCCGTCAACGGACCGGCTTGTGCCGGCGAAGCCGCCCCCGTGAAAAGAGGACGAATCGCATCGGTGGTTCGATCGCGACGTGTCCGGCGAGCAAAGCGTTATTCCGCAGAGTCGGTCAGGTCATCGTTGAATCGCGGCGCGAGGGATCGGCTGTCGATAAAAATGAAGCCGCGTTCCGTACCGGCTTGGTAGGTGAGCGTGATTTCCGTGTCCGATCCGCGCCACGTGTATTGTTGATTAAGCCCGCGCGTCATCTGCCCGGGGATCCGTTGAAGAGGGCCGTGCCGGGTTTCCAGAAAATCGAGCACTTGCTTGTGGACCGACTCTCCCTGGTAGCGAATGGTCACCCGGGCGAATTGATCGTCGAACGCCACGTACAGGATGCTCGTCATCTGGACATCGGCGAACGTCGTTTCACGAGTTTTTGATCGGTATTCCGTGATGTGGGCTCCGGCTCGCAGCACTTCCAAGTCGTCCCGCGCCGCGAGCGGACTCCCCCACGGAATGTCGTGAAAGCCCTTGGGATCGTTCAACATTGGAACGGCCCAGGACACATCCGCGGGAAGAACCAGACACAGGAAAAGCCATAAAAGTCCGAGGCCCCGTGATGGTGAAACGGTGTCGTTCATGGCGTTCAAAACAAGGCCTGTAATAAAAAAACAAAATAAAAAGAACGGCCCCGTGCAGCGCGATCAAGCGCTATCTACCATGGAAGAAAATCTCGCGCAACCGACCGCTTTTCGGTGTCGCGTTTCTTGAGAATGAAGAGGCGCTGGCCTATAATGCGCCACTTCTCCGGATGCTTCGTCCGGCGACTTCCCGGCGAGGAGGCGAAAGCGCGGAAGCAAGGTGTGAGACATGATCGACGGCGACGAGTTTGTTGAGTCTCTCCAGGCGATGGGAGTGAATTTTTTTACCGGGGTGCCCGATTCGATTCTGGGCGGCATCATCGCCGAGCTCATGAATCGCGGGTTGTACATTCCCGCGGTGCGGGAGGACGAAGCGGTGGGCATGGCGGCCGGCGCCTATATGGCGGGCAAGATGCCGGCGGTGTTGATGCAGAATTCGGGGTTGGGAACGTCGCTCAATACGTTGATTTCGTTGAACATGATTTATCGCCAGCCTTGCATTCTGATCGTGTCGTGGAGGGGCTACGGAGGAAAAGACGCGCCGGAGCATCTGATCATGGGCCAGGTCCTGCCGCAGTTTCTGGATACGATGACCATTCCGCATCGGACCTTGTCGGAAAAAACGGCGAAGGAAGACTTTGCCTGGGTGGCGGACGTCTATCACAATAGACGGATTCCGGTGGCGCTTCTCATCACGAAGGGAGTCGTCAAAGGGCTTCATCCGTGAGCGATCTCGCCGTAAGCGGTCATGGAGGGGAAAACGTTGTTCGTCGAGATCGTAAACGACCGCGGCTTCACGCCGGCCGCATGGCGAGTGAGAGGCCGCGTATGACGAGAGGATCGCAATGAGGCCGGAAGAAGGCACCTTGATCAGTCGCGCTCAGGCGATCGGGGCGTTGCTGGAACTGTTGACCGATCAGCCGGTCGTCGTCTGCAACGGGTTTCCGTCGCGCGAGACGCAGAAAATCGCCGACCGCCCGACGCATTTTTACATGATCGGGTCGATGGGCAACGCCCCGGCCATCGCGCTGGGCGTTGCGCTGGCCAAGCCGGACAAGCAGGTTGTGACGTTCGACGGCGACGGCAACGTGCTCATGGGCATGGGAACCTTGGCGACGGTCGGAGCGTTGAGGCCGAAAAATTTCATCCACGTGGTCTTTGACAACGAAGTGTACGGCACGACCGGCAATCAGCCGACGATCTCCAACGTCGTGCCGTTGGAGAAAGTGGCGAAAGCCGCCGGGTACGTCAACGTCGTGCGGGTGCTCGATCGCGACGATCTGGTTTATGAATTTCGGGAGCTGCTCAAGAAAAACGGCCCCAGCATGTTGCTGATCAAGGTCAACGAATTTCAGGAGGAGGCGGAGCGGATCGCGCTCGACCCTCCCGATCTGACGAAGCGGTTCATGAAAGCCATCGAATGAGCAAAAAGGAAGGCGCGACGGACCGTGCTGCCGAAGGCGGGCGAGCGGTCGAGTCCTTCCCGCCGTAGGCTGCGAGGCGAGATGATCCTTCTCAATCCCGGACCGGTGAACGTCAGTGAGCGTGTGCGGCAGGCATTGCTGCGTCCCGATATCTGTCACCGTGAGTCGGAATTCATGGAATTGTTGCACCGCATTCAGGCCAAGCTGCTCGCGGCGTTCGTGCCCGGAGCGGAGTCGGACTATGTGGCGGTGGTCGTCACCGGCTCCGGCACGGCCGCCGTCGAAGCCGCGTTGATGTCGTCGTTGCCTCACGGCCGCCGCGTCCTCGTCATCAACAACGGCGTCTATGGGGACCGTATGTCCCAGATCGTCGGACTTCATCGGCTGGGCGTGAGCGAGTTGAAGCATGACTGGACGGAGCGGCCGGATCCCGACAAATTGCTGCTGGCGCTGCGGCAGCATCAGGAGGTCCACGCGGTCGCCATGGTTCATCACGAAACCACGACCGGCCTGATCAATCCGGTGCAGGAGATCGCCGAGATCGTCGACGGGCAGAATCGCGTCTTCGTGCTGGATGCGGTCAGCGCATTGGCCGGAGAACCTCTCGATATCGCCAAGTCGCACATTTACATGGTGGTGGGCACGGCGGGGAAATGCATCCAGGGATTCCCCGGCGTCTCGTTCGTGCTCGTGCGCAAGGGATTCGTCGAGCGGATGAGGTCGTATCCCAAACGATCGTGGTATCTGCACTTGACCCACTATATCGATGACGAAGGACGGGGCACGATTCCGTTCACGCCGGCGGTCCAGGTGTACTACGCCTTTGATGAAGCCTTAAGCGAGCTGTTGGAAGAGGGGGTGGCCAATCGGATTCGACGCTACAAGAAAATGGCGGCGGTCGTTCGCGAACGCATGGCCAAGCTGGGCGTCAAAGCGGTGCTCCCTCACGACCGTCAATCGAACACGATCACGGCGTATTATTTGCCCGAAGGCTTGTCCTATCGGACGTTGCACGATCGACTCAAGGCCGAAGGCTACGTCATCTACGCCGGTCAGGGCAATTTGGAAAACAGGATTTTCCGCGTGGCCAACATGGGGGCGCTGACCGAAGCGCAGGTGACGGGATTTCTCGACGCCTTCGAGCGTGTGTGCGGGACCGTATGAAAGCGGTCATCCTCGCGGCCGGCGTCGGGAAGCGGCTGTGGCCGGTCACTCGGCATCGTCCCAAGTGCCTGATTGAAATCGGGGGGCGGCCGCTGCTCCATCGCTATCTGGAGACGTTGGCGTGGCTCGGCATCAAACGGGCCGACATCGTGGTGGGATACAAGCAGGAGATGATCCGTCAGGCGGTGGGGCAGGATGTCTCGGGGATCGCGGTCGATTTTCTGGTCAATGAAGAATTTCATCGGGGCAGCATTTCTTCGCTCTGGATCGCCCGCACGGCGCTTGACGACGACGTGATTGTGATGGATGCCGACGTGCTCTTTCACCGCGATATTCTGAGGCGCCTCGTGGAGTCGCCCCACAAAAACGCCTTGCTGATGGACGAAACCGTCGTGCAGACAGGCGAAGAATGTATGGTGGCCGTGGCGGGCGGGCGTGTGATCGCCTTGTCGAAACGGCTGCCGGAGCGGTATGACTTTGCGGGGGAGGGTGTGGGATTTCTCCGGGTGCGGCACGCCGACACACCCTATTTGATCGACTCACTGCGGTCGTTCGTCGATCAAGGAGCGTGGAACATGGAATACGAGGACGCGCTGCTTCCCTTTTTCCAAACGGTCCCGGTCGGCTATGAGCGGATCGGCGGGTTGCCGTGGACAGAGATCGATTTTCCCGACGACGTGAGAAAAGCCGAATTGGACGTATTGCCGAAATTATGAGAGAGTGAACGGAGTCCTGCCGAGAGCGGGCGAGAGAGAATTGAATCGTACGGCGTTGAAATGAACGAGAGTCTTGTCCAGAAACGCGTCGGGATCCAAGGATTGACGACGGCCATTCTGCTGCCGTCGGTCGATTTGTTCGGTGATTCGATCGAACGGCGGCGGAGGGAAGGAGTGGGGCCGCTGACGAGCGTGGTGGGAATCGGGCTGTTTCAGCGCGCGATCCTCACGTTGCAGCGGGGGGGAATCCGCCAATTGATCGTGTTGGCCGGTCCCGAGGAAGAACAGCTCAAACAATCCTTGTGCAACGGGCCGCGCGTGACGATCCCCGTGCGATGGATGCCGATCCGGGAATTTCCGCTCGACGATCCGAGAACGTGGGAGTTTTTGGGCGCCGAGGTGGGCGACTGTGCCCTGGTCTTGAGCGCGAACGCGGTCTTTTCGCGAGGTTTGATCGAGTATCTCAGGCAAGAGGCGCGAGACGGCGAGGCGATGGTCGTGGCGCAAGCGACGTCGCGATCGTCCAAGGCGGTGACGGGCGGAGGCGTCCGGCTGAGAACCCGCGCCGAGCGATTGACGTCGTTTGCTCCCGCGCATTTCGATGATTCGGCCCCCGCCGCCGCCGAGATGGCGGTCTTGCCGGCCGGTCTGATGAGCGCCGCGCGGGACGCCGGAACGGAAAACGGTCGGCTGCCGATCCGCCGTTGGTTGGAACGGGCGGCGGTCGAGGGGCGCGTCCGTGTCATAGAAACGGCGGAGGACCGCGGCCTGTGGTATCAGGCGGTCAGAACTCCCGACGATCTGCCGATCGCTGAAAAGAAGCTGTTCCGCTCCCTGAGGAGCGACACGGAGGGGTTCGTCGATCGGTATTTCAACCGCAAGGTTTCTCGTTGGTTCACGCGCCTGTTTCTCGCCGCGGGACTGTCTCCCAATGTCATTACGATCGTGGCCTCTCTGATCGGCTTTACGGCCGCGGCAGGATTTTCCATGGGCACCTATGGGGCGGGAGTCGCCGCGGCGCTGGTGTTCCAGTTGGCGGCCGTCATCGACTGCTGCGACGGCGAAGTGGCGCGACTGACGTTCGCCGAATCACCGTTCGGCGCCTGGCTGGACCTCTTTATGGACAATCTTGTGCACATGGCCATCTTTGCGGGCATCGCGGTCGGCCTCTACACGGCGCAGGCGGGACAGCCGTGGGCGTGGAGCATGTTGGCGTTCGGCGCGACGGCCGTGCTGGGAAACGGGCTGTCGTTTGCGCTGGTGGAGCGGGCGCAGAAAATCAAGGCCGCGAATCGGTGGAAGACGCCGTCGGATGCGGCCTGGGCGGATTTCATGCTCAAGAACGTCGCCAGTCGGGATTTTTCAGTGACGCTCGTGCTGTTCGCGTTGTTCGCCAAGCTGGAATGGTTTCTTGGATTTGCGGCGATCGGCTCCTTTCTCTTCGCCGGCGTCATGGTGTGGGTCGTTCGCCCGTCGGCCGTGACCTCGACCGACGTCTGAGCGTGAGCCCCGCGTGCTTCGCTATTTCTTATTGGCGTTCGGTCTCGCCGTCCTCGGCTTTCTCATTTGGCACATCGGTCCCCTGAATATTTATGAGGCCGTCGCCAAGCTCGGTCCCTCGGCCCTCGCGGTCATCCTGCTTCCCTCTTTCATGATGTACACGGTCGAGGCCTACGGCTGGAGAGTCGTGCTGGGGCCTGCCGGGCGAGCGGTGCCGTTCTGGCGGCTGCTGGCGATCAGAACGGCGGGGGAAGTCGTGAACATGACGACTCCGACGGCCTATTTGGGCGGCGAGCCGATCAAGGCCTATCTCCTCAATAAATACAACGTGCCGGTGGCGGAGGGAGCCGCTTCCGTGGTGATCGCCAAGACGACCATGACGATCGCCGAGGTCTGCTACATTTTGACGGGCATCGCGCTCGGATTCCTGCTGCTGGGAGCGGGAGATTCGGCCGGCTATACGGTGACGGCGGCGTTGCTGAGCGTCGGCGTGCTCGTCTGTTCGATCGCGGGTTTCGTCTTCGTGCAGCGCCGCGGCCTCTTTGCGTCGATTCTGGGGGTCGCCAGAGCATTGCGAGTGCGAAGCGCGTTTCTGGAGTCGCAGGAAGAGCATTTGCACTCCATCGACCGGACCATTCTGGATTTCTACCGCCATCACCAACGGGTGTTCTATCTCTCGATCGGCGTATATTTTTTCGGCTGGATGGCTGAATCGTTGGAAGTCCTGGTCATTCTGCACTATTTGGGCGGCCCCACCACCGTCCTGTCGGCGTTTTCCATCGGCGCGCTCGCGGTCTTCATCAAAGGCGGGTCTTTTTTTATCCCAGGAAGCTTGGGAGCCCAGGACGGAGGAAACGTACTGTTGCTCAAGGCGTTCGGCTACGGTGAGGTGACCGGCTTGACCTTCGCGCTGTTGCGGCGATTCCGCGAGCTGGTTTGGATCGGCATCGGCCTTCTCTGCCTGGCGGTCATGGGAAAGAAAAAAGTCTATGGAGAAGAAGGGAACGTGGGTTCTCCCGGATAAACGTCCCTTGCGGCCGCCCCGATGTTCCGCTCGGTGCTCCTCTTGACTTTCAGAGTCCGGAAATTATCTGAGAGCCGTTGCTGATACTTGACCAGGTGGAGCGCGGAGCGCCCGACACCGGCGGAGTAGCGGCGGCAGCGTAGTGCCTCCCCGTTTGGGCCACCCCCTCGTTTCCACCGATCAACCATGAAGGTTTTTGGAGAAAGGAGGGTTCATGATGAACGGCTATCTTCCAAGCGTGATTTCTTCCGCGCGAACCGATGAATTCGACCGACAGATCGATCAGCTCTTCAACGAAGCGATGCGTGCATTCGGCGCGTCAGACGGTCTATGGGCTCCCGATTGCAACGTGTGGGAGGACGACAACGGATTTTACATCCAGATGGCGTTGCCGGGGTGGGAGCCCAAAGACATTACGTTGGAAATGAACAACCAGGTTCTCACCATCAAAGGCGAGCGAAACGTGCAGCAGTCGGATGCGCGGACGTATCACCTGCGCGAGATCGCGGAAGGGCGGTTCGCGCGCTTCTTCAAGCTGCCGGATTTTGTCGATCAGGACAAGGCTTCGGCGACGCACAAACATGGTTTGTTGACCGTGACCTTTCCCAAGAAGGAAGAGGCGAAGCCTCGGCAGATTCTGATTCAAGGTTCGTAACGGTCCGGTTGCCGACATGGATGTACGGGCCTTGCCGCCGTTTCCCCGCGGCGAGGCCCGCGTGGGCGGCGGTTGCCTGAAAAGGAGAGTCCGGAAGGTAACCCGACTCGGTCATGGAACAAAGAACATGGAGGGACGCGGATGAGATACGACGCACTGTGGCGGCGATGGCGAAAAGAGAACGGTGGCAAAGAATCGGAACAATCAGGACAGACCGGCGGGCGACGAGGCTCAGGCCTGTGGAGCAAAGTCCGAGGCCTGTGGCGGAAAAGGAACGAGCGCTCCGAGGCTTCCGCCGCGGAGTGTGCGGTGAAAAATGATTCGCCTTCGTTGTCGCTCGGCTTGTTTTAGTTCGGTAAGTCGACTTCTCCTTTTGAGAAAGGAGGTGACCCGATAGGATGGATTGGAGCTCGGTTATTGATGCCGGACTGGTCGTCACGGGAGCGATCGCGGTGCTCGCGATGGGACTCTCGACCTTGTCCGTCGAACCCGACGCCCTGTCCGTCTCCGAGCCGACGGCTCGGATCCAATCGCATCAGCAAGTGCATCAAACAGACCTCGAGTCGTTTCCCAAAGCCGCGTGAATCTCACGTGTCACCAGTCTGTCGATGCGAGGGGAGAGGGTCGAACTCTCCCCTCGTCGTCTTTCCCGCACCGGCCGGCGTCTGACCCGGTCGACTTATGATAGGATGCCGCGCATGAGCGCGGCAATGAATCTCCTCTGGGTCGTGCTCGCGACCGCCGGCGCGGTGGCCTTGGCCTTTGTGACGGGAATCGTCCATCCGGATGAAAAGGTCAACGGCCTCTGGCTGGTCGTGGCCGCGGCCTGCATCTATGTGCTCGCCTATCGATTTTATGGTCGCTGGCTGGCAAGCCGGGTCGTGGGGTTGAACGATCGGCACGTGACGCCGGCGGTGCGGCTGAACGACGGCGTCAATTTCCATCCCACCAACAAGGCGGTGCTCTTCGGTCATCACTTCGCGGCGATCGCGGGGGCGGGGCCGTTGCTCGGGCCCGTGTTGGCGGCGCAATTCGGATTTCTGCCGGGGTTTCTGTGGCTCGTCATCGGCGCGGTGCTGGCCGGCGCGGTGCAGGACTTCATCATTTTGGTCGCGTCGATGAGGCGCAACGGGCGCTCGCTCCCGGAAATCGCCCACGACGAGCTCGGCTCGGTCACGGGGACGGCGACGGCCGTGGCGGTGCTGTTTATCGTGGTGGTGGCGCTGGCCGGACTGGGATTCGCGGTGGTGAACGCGCTCTACCACAATGCCTGGGGCACCTTCACGATCGCGATGACGATTCCCATCGGCCTCATGATGGGGTTCTATCTCCAGAAGTTCCGTCCCGGAGCGGTGGGGGAGGTCTCGGTGCTCGGCGTGCTGTCGCTCATCGCGGCGGTGTTGTTCGGCCGGGTCGTCGCCCAGTCTCCCTATGCCTGGCTGTTTGAGTTTGACCGACCGACGCTGGTGTGGTTGTTGGCTGGTTACGGTTTTCTGGCGTCGGTATTGCCAGGCTGGATGTTGTTGGTTCCGCGCGGCTATCTCTCGACGTTCATGAAATTGGGCGTGGTCGTGCTGCTCGGCTTGGGGGTTATCCTCATGGCTCCGACCATCGAGATGCCGCGTGTGACTCGATTCGCGGCGGGCGGCGGGCCGATCATTCCCGGGACACTCTTTCCCTTTCTGTTCATCACGATTGCCTGCGGGGCGATCTCGGGGTTTCATTCGTTGGTGTCGTCGGGCACGACGCCCAAGATGATCGAGCGGGAATCGCAGGCGGTGGTGGGCTATGCCGCCATGCTCTTGGAAAGTTTCGTCGGCGTGATGGCGTTGATCGCGGCGTCGGTGTTGATTCCCGGAGACTATCTGGCGATCAACACGACGTCGAGCAACGACGCCTTGGCCGCCATGGGCTTCGCCCCCGCTCGGATCGCCGAGCTGTCGCAACTGGTTGAAGTGGACGTGGCGGGCCGGCCGGGTGGCGCGGTTTCTCTCGCTGTCGGCATGGCCTCGATCTTTACCGCTTTGCCGGGGATGGCCGGGTTGATGGCCTATTGGTATCAATTCGCCCTGGTGTTCGAGGCCTTGTTCATCCTGACGACGATCGACACGGGAACCCGCGTGGCTCGCTATTTGATCCAGGAAATGACCGGGCGCGTCTACGCGCCGTTTCGCCGGATGAATTGGTGGCCCGGCGTGGTGATCAGCAGCGGGGCGGTGGTGGGGGCGTGGGCCTATCTGATCGGGACGGGCAGTATCTCGACCATTTGGCCGATGTTCGGCGCGGCCAATCAATTGCTGGGCATGTTGGCCCTTTGCATCGGCACGACGGTGCTGATCAAGATGTGGAAGTCGTCGTATCTGTGGGTGACGGCGCTGCCCATGCTCTTTGTGGGGGCGATTACGTTGAGCGGGTCCTATGAGATGTTTTGGCTGTTCCTTGGGAAGGCGTCAGCCGCCGGGGCAGGGCAGGCGTTTGCGTTGTACCTGGACGCCGCACTGGTAGGGGTGGTGGCGCTGTTGGGCGCGATCGTCTTGAGCGACGGCCTGAAACAATGGTACGGCTATGTCATCTTGAAAAAGCCGTTCGTGTCGAGCGAGGTGATCATCACGGCGGGGGGAGGGTCGGTAGGGCGGACCAGGACGGCCGCAAGCGCGGATGATCATGATTCGGCGGGGAGATTCACACTGCCGCATGGATCAGGCTGTTGCTGAGCGGGCTTGCCCGTTTTTCCGTCCGGAAGGGCGTTGCGCTCTTTCTCTCGATGCCCGTCCGCCCCTCGCGGTGTTCCTCGAAGAAACGAGTGTCAAGGGAGCCGCCTCGCCCGGATAAACGGAAGAGAGGAGGAGATCGTGGCGGAGCAGTATTCATTCGACGTGGTGTCGGAAGTGAACATGCAGGAGCTGAAAAACGCGCTGGATCAGGCGAACAAGGAGATCAAACAACGGTTCGACTTCAAGGACACGAAGACGGAGATCACCTTGAAGGAAAAAGAAAAGGAATTGGTCGTGGTGTCGGACGACGACTACAAACTGAAAGCGGTGCAGGACGTCATCAAAACCAAGTGCGTCAAACGTGGCGTGTCGCTCAAAGCCTTCGACTACGGAACCGTGGAGCCGGCGCTGGGCGGGACGGTCCGGCAAACCGCGAAAATTCAAAGCGGATTGGCGGCGGAAAAGGCCAAAGAGATCGTCAAGGCGATCAAGGATTCAAAGTTGAAGGTGCAGGCGCAGATTCAAGGCGACCAGGTGAGGGTGTTGGGGAAGAGCAAGGATGAGTTGCAGGCGACCATCGCTTTTCTCAAGGGTAAAGATTTCGGCATCGATTTGCAGTTCACGAATTATCGTTAAAGTCCGGAGGCGGAAACGGCCCGTCTCCGCGAGAGGATGTCTCGTTCTTTGTCTTCCATGAAGAGAGTCGGGGGTGTGGCCGGCGTCTTGCTCTTGGCGTGCGCGGCCCTGAGCGGGGGGTGCAATCGCAGCGATGCGATCGTCGTCATTCAACCTCATCCCGCCAATCCGGATATCCTCTACGTAGCGACGAATGATTACATTTACAAGACGCGGGACGGAGGCCAAACGTGGGTCAATCTGTCCCAAGGGATGAGTCATTCGCGCGTCATCGCTCTGGCGATCGATCCGGTCTATCCGGCGACGGTGTACGCGGGAACGAAGGGAGACGCGGTGTACAAAAGTCACGACGGGGGCCAGCGGTGGACCTCCATGCGGAGGGGGTTGGATGACGCGACGATTACCTCGGTCGTCAATCAGTTGCTCTTTGATCCGGCCGACAGCCAGCACCTTTTTGCGGCCACGACCATGGGCGTGTTTGAAACGAAGAACGGCGGAGAACATTGGGTCAAAAAAATGGAGGGTATGAAGGAGGTGCTGATGGTGACGGCACTGGGAATGGATCCGACGCGCCGAACCGTGCTGTACGCCGGCACGAGCGGCGGCGTGTACAAGTCCGTCGATCAAGCCGGTCGTTGGGAGCCGGTGAATAACGGTCTGGTGCCGCCGAATTTGCTTAAGGCGTCCCGCGCCCTGAACGTCACCGCCGTCCAGGTCGATCCCTACGAGCCGGACACCGTCTATGCCGCGACCCTGACCGGGCTGTACAAAACGACGGACGGGGCCAAATCGTGGAAGAGGATCGGCGAATCGCTGGCCGATCAGATGATCGTGGCGATGGTCGTGGATCGGGCGCGGAGGGGCGCGGTGTATCTCGCCGGCCGCGACGGAATTCACCGGAGCGAGGACGGGGGGGAC
Source organism: Nitrospira sp. (assembly GCA_024331125.1). GTDB lineage: Bacteria > Nitrospirota > Nitrospiria > Nitrospirales > Nitrospiraceae > Nitrospira_D. The sequence continues at coordinate 231,868 of JANDJI010000001.1, read as the reverse complement.
ACGTGGAAGACGATCAATCGGGGATTGGCCACGATGAATGTCCGCTCGTTGGTTCAGAGCGAGACGGATCCTCGGCTCTTCTACGCCGGCACGAACGGGAGCGGGTTATATCGAAGTCGCGACGCCGGAGACACCTGGGAAGCCATGCCGCCGGTGACGGATCGGCGCTGAACAAACGCTAGCGACGGCGGTTGAGATCGGAGTCTCCGATGGAGGGACCGACGCCGCGCAGTGGGATGGTCGATGTTCCGCCCCGGTTTTGTGTCTTGTCGATTTCAAAGCCGGTGCTGTTGGGAAGAGTGGTCTCTTCCATTTCCATGCCGGGTCGGTGGGGAAGAAGGCTGTCATGCGCAGCCTCGCCGCGCCTCGGTCGAAGCGATTCGTTGATGTTGCTGTACGGAGAGACGGCCGCGCCGATGTCGGCGCCGAAGTGAGAGTTCAGCATCGTCTCTTCGATGTCGCCGCCGATTCTGGTCGGCAGGGTCGTGTCCTGGATATCCATTCCGGTGGGGGCCGAAGACGGCGGTTGTTTGGCCCGGAAGTCCCTTCTGACGGCTTCTTCTTCCTCCTGGATGAGCAATCTGGTCCGTCCGGCCGTTTCGTAATCCTGCTCCTCCAGGTTTTGCCGCAAGTCGCCGAGCCTGTCCAGCCGTTGCCGAAGGCTTATCAAGTCCTCGCGCGCGCGTGCGACCGTGCCGACGATTTCGCTCAACGTGAATTGCCGCGCGAACGTTCCCAGCTTCGGTGCCTCTCCCGCTCCGCCGCCGAGCCCATCGCTGCCGGATCCGACCCCGAAACCGGCGGCGTTAAAAATGCCGTTGTGTTGTACGGCATGGAGGATATGGTTCGCTTCGTCGATCAAAAGAAAGACCTCTCTGCGCGCCTCATCATCGGTCACACAACAGGCAAGGAAATGTCGATAGCGATCCGAAAACCGCGTGGCCGCACTTTGTAGATCGACGATCTTAATGGGGACCCGATCGGGGAGGTCGTACCCCAACCGCTTCGCCTCCTCTCGAAGCGATTCATCTTCCCGCCTGCTATACAGCGGGTGACAACCGCCTTTGGGGTTCGCTGAAATCTGCTGGTCTCGAGTCTTGTCGGGGCACCAATAGATGGGTGCCGGGGGATTGAGCGGATTGTCAGGATTGAAGTTTTTGGCTTCAGGTGGGCCTGAGTCCAAAAATGCGGCAAGGGACAGAGCGAAAGAAGAAAAAATAACAAAGGAGCGCTTGTTGAGTCGATGAGAGGGCAACATGCGAACATTTTCCGGCTCAATCCCTTGGAAGTCAACGAAACGTCAAGAAGCGACAAAATTGATTTGGCGTGGAGGAGGGAATATTGAAGACGGAAAAGAAAACGCCGCCGCGATCAACCGGTATTGACACCGTTGAGAGTATGAAACCGGTTGAGAATTCAGGCGATGTCAGAGATTTCAGGTACTGAAATTCTCATTGACAATGACAACGTGGGGAGTATACTCCCCACCTATGTGGAGAAAAGTGGAGAAATTTGGTTGAAAAGTGGAGATAGACCGGTACACATTCCGGTTCTGGCGACCGAAGTCACAGCATGGTTACTTGCTCGAAAACCACAAGTCATTCTTGATTGCACGGTGGGATATGGTGGGCACGCTGAAATGCTTCTGAGAAGTTCGGATTCGACCATGAAATTGATCGGTTTGGATCGCGACGGCGAGGCGATCGCCTATTCACAGGAGCGGTTGGCGGAATTTGGAAGTCGGGTGACCTTAAAACAGACAGATTATCGAAATCTCAAATGTTGCCTGACGGACATGGGAATTTCGCGAGTAGGGGGCGTGTTGTTTGATTTGGGGGTGTCGTCCCCTCAATTTGACGATCCTCGGCGAGGGTTCAGCTTCCGGGAAGACGGGCCGCTCGACATGCGCATGGACCGGATGATGGAGATGACGGCTGCGACGTTGATCAATCGGGAACCGGAGCATGCGCTGGCGGACATCATCTACCGGTATGGGGAAGAGCGGTACGCAAGGCGGATCGCCCGTGCGATTGTCCGGGCGAGAGAGCAAAGCCCGATTGAAACGACGGGCGAGCTGGCGTCGATCATCGCCAGGGCGGTCCCCGCCTCCTATCGCTACGGACGGATTCATTGCGCGACAAGAACGTTTCAGGCCCTGAGAATTGCCGTCAACCGCGAACTCGAAAGCCTGGAGCCCGCGCTCGACGACGCGGCGGACCTGTTGGCGCCGGGTGGAAGACTGTGCGTCGTTTCCTTTCATTCGCTCGAAGATCGCATCGTGAAGCGGGTGTTTCGTTCGCTGGCGCAAGGGCCGGGTGCGCGGCTCTCGGTGCTCACCAAAAAACCCATCGTTCCTGCGGACGAGGAATATCGGGAAAATCCACGGGCGCGCAGCGCCAAGCTGCGAGTCGCCGAATGCGTGGTGGAAGGGGCGACACGATGAGGATTCTGGCCTGTGTTGGCGGCTTGTGCCTGGTGCTGGCGTTTGTGTGGGAGCGGGGCGACATCGTGCGGGTCGGATACCAGATCCAACGGCTCAAGGCCGAGAAGACGCGCCTTGAGCGAGAGCGCGATCATCTTCGCGTGCAACTGTCCGCGCTCAGCGCGCCGGACCGCATCGCCAAAGTGGCGACCGAACGGCTGGGTATGACGTTGCCGCAGGATGGGCAGATCATCATGGTGAGCTCCAGGTCGGCGAGCCCCTCCGTTCCACGGCCCGTTCCGGCTGAAATCCGCGTGGCGCGAAACGATGTGGGCGAAGGGAGGAGATAGTGGCAGCCCCCCTTTCCCGCGGTCGTCGACACTTCACGATCTTATTGCTTTTAAGCGGGTTCGGAGTAGTACTGTCTAGACTGGTCACGTTGCAGGTTTTGCAAGCCGCCGAACTGACGGCCAAGGCGGACCGGCAACACCAAACGACCGTCTCGGTGGAGGGAGTGCGGGGTGCGATCGTTGATCGTCACGGAAAAGTACTGGCGATGAATTTGGAAGTGCCGTCGGTTTATGGTGTTCCGACCGTTCTCGACAGCCCCGCCCAAACGGCTCGGGAGCTGGCCCCTCTTTTACACGTGCGGAGCGAGGATCTGGAGCGAAAGCTCCGCCAGCAGCGAGGATTTGTGTGGCTGGCCCGAAAAGTGGACCCCGACCGGCGACATCTGGTCGAGCGCGTATCTTCCATGGAAGGCGTCGGCGTCAAGATGGAAGGCCGACGGTTCTACCCGAAGGGGCCGCTGTTGTCTCACGTGCTGGGCTTTGCGGGCATGGACGGGGAGGGGCTGGAGGGCATTGAACGTCGATACGAGAAAGAATTGCGCGGAGAAAAACGAGCGATCGTGCTTCAAAAAGACGCTCGGGGCCGCGCCGTCTTTCCGAAAGGCTTGTCGGAGGAGCCGGCTCCCGCGCCTGGCCACCAACTGGTGTTGACCATCGACGAGGTGATTCAATACATCGTGGAGAAGGAACTGGAGGAGGCCGTCGCCCGTTCTCGGGCCAAGTCGGGAACGGTGATTGTTTTGGATCCGGCCAGCGGAGCTCTGTTGGCCTTGGCCGTCAGCCCGCGATTTAATCCCAACGCGATCGCCGGGCTGGATCCGGATCGGTGGCGCAACCGGGCCGTGGCGGATGCCTATGAGCCGGGCTCGACAATGAAGGCGATATTGGCCGCGGCGGCGATCGAAGAAGGAGTGATGACGCCGACCACGTTGGTCTATGGCGAACAGGGCCGCTTGGCCGTCTCCAACACCGTGATTCATGATCACGAGAAACTCGGCTGGATGTCGTTTGCGCAAGTGGTGCAGAAGTCGAGCAACGTCGGCGCGGCCAAGGTCGGCATGGCGCTGGGTGAAGAGCGGCTGTATCGGTATTTCCGGGCCTTTGGATTCGGAGAGCGGACGGAGATCGATCTTCCAGGCGAAACGGCGGGATTGCTGAAAAATCCCACGGAGTGGGGAAAGAGGACGGCGGCGTCCGTTTCGATGGGGCAGGAAATCGGCGTGACGCCGATTCAAATGGTCTCGGCGATGGCGGCCATCGCGAACGGTGGGATATTGATGAAACCCTACGTGGTTTCGGAAATTCGAGATGCCCGCGGGCGGGTCATCAAGCGGGTGTTCCCTTCCGTGAAGCGCCGCGTCATTTCTCCGGAAACCGCGCGAACCGTCACCTCGATCCTCGAAGGAGTGGTGACCGGCGGCACGGGAAGCAAGGCCGCGATCGACGGATTTCGCGTGGCCGGAAAAACCGGAACGGCTCAGAAAATCGATCCGCGCACGCGGGCCTATTCGACCACGAAGTTCGTCAGTTCCTTCGCGGGATACGTTCCGGCGGAGAATCCCAAATTGGCCATGATCGTGGTGATCGACGAGCCGAGCGGCGAGGCCTGGGGGGGGACCGTGGCCGCGCCGGTGTTTCGTCGCGTGGGCGAACAGGTGTTGAAGTATTGGGGAATCTCATCGAATGAACCGGTCCGGCTTGCAATGGTAGCCGCGAGGCGGTGAAGTTCATTCCCAGACTCGATGGAACGGCGATGACCTTTGCGGAACTCCTTCGGGCGCTTGAAGGACGGGTCGAGATCATCGACCGAGGGGGGGATCATGGCGTGACCGTCGGCGCCGTCACGGACGATTCTCGATCCGTTTGCCCCGGGAGCGTGTTCGTGGCCGTGAAGGGCGAACGGGCGGACGGCCATGAATATGTTCCTGCGGCGGTGAAGGCCGGCGCGATGGCATTGGTGCTGGAGCGGCCGCCCCGGGACCGCTCGATTCCCTTCGCGCTGGTGGCGGATTCGAGAAAGTCGCTCGGGTTTCTCGCAAGCCGATTCTACGGCGAACCGTCGTCCGCGATGCGCATGATCGGCGTGACCGGCACCAATGGCAAGACCACCACGACCTATCTGTGCCGGGCCATGCTGGAAACGATGGGGCTCCGGGTCGGTTTGATCGGCACCGTGGCCTACCGGATCGGAGAGCGGACGGTTCCGGCTTCGCAGACCACGCCCGGCGCGCTGGAGTTGCAACAGTTGCTGGCCAAGATGGTTGCGGATCGTTGCGCGGCGGTCGTGATGGAGGTGTCCTCCCACGCGCTGGCCCAGGACCGCACCGCCGGCTGCGAATACGACGTCGCCGTGTTTTCGAATCTGACGCAGGACCATCTCGATTTTCACAAGACGATGGAGGCGTATTTCCAGGCGAAATTGCGGCTGTTCACCGGCCTGACGGGAACGAGCAAATCGAACAAGCGGGCCATTGTGAACGTCGATGACCCGGCCGGTGCACGGATCGCACGGCTCTGTCCCGCGCCGGTCTGGACCTACGGGCTGAGAGAGAAGGCCGATGTGGGGGCGGACCATGTTCGGCTGTCGGTCGGAGGCGCCACCTTCACGGCCGTGACGCCGGCCGGATCGTTTCCCGTCGAGAGTCACCTTGTCGGCGAGCACAATGTCTATAACCTGCTGGCCGCGATTGGGGTCGCGCTGCATGAAGGAGCCACGCCCGATCAAATACGGGAGGCGGCGGCGCGCGTGACCAACGTGCCGGGACGGTTCGAGCGCGTGATGGCGGGACAACCGTTTACGGTGGTGGTCGATTACGCCCACACGGAGGACGCCTTGATCCGGTTGTTGACCGCCGCGCAGGCCGTCAAGACCGGCCGCATCATCACGGTCTTTGGATGCGGAGGAGATCGTGATCGGGGGAAGAGACCCAAGATGGGGAAGGCGGCCGTGCGACACAGCGACGTCGTGATTTTGACCTCGGATAATCCAAGAACCGAAGATCCTCTGTCGATTCTCGGCGAAGTGGAGGCCGGCGTCATCGAGGCGTTAAAAGAACGTCCCGACGTTCAGTATCAAAAAGTCGCCGATCGGCGAGCGGCGATCGAGACGGCCGTCGGCCTGGCCTGTCCCGGTGACATGGTGGTGATCGCCGGCAAAGGGCACGAAGACTACCAGATCATCGGGATGCAGAAGTTTCATTTCGACGATCGCGAGGTGGCGCGCGAGGCCATCGAGCGGATCAAACGTTGTGCGTGAAAGAGAAACTCCGCCGGAGGGATGCGCGATTCCCATGCCTCTGTTTACCGTCGAAGAACTAAGGGAAGTGATCAGCACCAAGGTCTTGGCGGGCGAGCGGCCCGGTTGGCTCAAGCGGCCCGTTCGGCGGGTTCATTTGGACAGCCGATCGATCCGGTCCGGCGATTTGTTCGTGGCGATCAGGGGCGATCGGTTCGACGGTCATGATTTCGTCGGGGAGGCGGTCTCCCGCGGAGCGATGGGCGCCATCGTGCATGACTCTTTTGACGGCGCGTCGTTGATGAAGAAGATGGGGCGGAACGGACGAACGCCGCTCATCCTGGGCGTTCGCGATCCATTGTTCGCGTATCAGCAGCTCGCCGCCCATCATCGCGGTCGGTTCGACGTTCCGGTGGTGGCGGTGACGGGAAGCAACGGTAAAACCACGACCAAAGAAATGGTGGCCGCCGTGTTGGCGAGGCGCTGGAGGGTGCTGAAAACCGAAGGTAACCTGAACAATCGGATCGGCGTTCCCCAGACGTTGTTCCGTCTTGACGGCAGGCATGAGGCGGCCGTGATCGAGATGGGGGTCGATCGCGTCGGTCAGACGACGAGGCTCTGCGAGATCGCCAGACCGACCATCGGCATCGTGACCAACGTCGGCCCCGATCATTTGGAATTCTTCGGGAACATGGAGGGATCGACTCAGGCGAAGGCCGAGCTGCTGGATCTGCTCGCGGAAAACGGTGCGGCCGTCTTGAACGCCGACGATCCCTATTTCGAGTATCTGGCGTCGAGGGCCCGGTGCCGCGTCGTGTCGTTCGGATTGTCTCCGAAAGCCGACGTGCGGGCGACGGATATCAAGCCCGACCGGCGCAACGGAACGGTTTTCAATCTGACGCTGCCCGGGAAAATTCGACACACGGCGGTGCGGCTCCACGTTCAAGGGGAACACAACGTCATGAACGCCCTGGCCGCCGCGGCGGTCGGCTGCGAGCTGGGTCTTTCCGGAGGCCTGATCGCCAAAGGGCTCTCCCGTTTCAGGCCGGCGGCCATGCGGTCGCAAATCGTCGTGAGCCGCGGCGTCACGATCATCAACGATTGTTACAACGCCAACCCGGCCTCGATGAAAGCGGCGGTGCGGCTGTTGGCGCAACGGGGGAGCGGACGGACAACGATCGCCGTTCTCGGCGAGATGCTGGAGCTGGGGGGCGACGCCGCCTCGATGCATGAAGAGATCGGAGCATTCGTGGCGGAACAGGGAATTCACCGACTGGTGGCGTGCGGGGCGTTGGGAAGGCACGTCGCGGCCGGAGCGGAGCGCGGCGGCTTGGATCGATCGAGAATCGTCCTTGTTCCCGACGCAGTTCGCGCGGGGGAGGCCGTCAAGGCCGTCGCGAAATCGGGCGACGTGGTGCTGGTCAAGGGGTCGCGCGGGATGAAATTGGAGCGGGCGATCGAGGTGTTGCAAGGGGTCGGAAGCGAGACCCGAAAGGCTTCATAACCAAGAGTCTTCGTGAGAGGGGCTCGATCGCTCCGCATCACGAGATCCGAAACGGACCATGCTCTATAACTGGCTCTATCCGCTCCATACGGAATTTTCGTTTCTGAACGTGTTTCGGTATCAGAGCTTTCGGATCATTTACGCCGCCGTGACGGCGTTTCTGATCGCGTTCGTTCTGGCTCCTCCCATGATTCGCAAGCTGCAAGAAATCAAGTTGGGACAACAGGTGCGGGAGGACGGGCCGAAGCGGCACCTGGCCAAGAGCGGAACGCCGACGATGGGGGGAATTCTGATCATCTTCGCCGTCATGCTGTCGACGCTGTTGTGGGCCGACATCTCCCGACCCGTCATCTGGCTGGTCCTCGCGGCCACCTTCGGTTTCTTCGTCATCGGGTTTGCGGACGACTACCTCAAGTTCGTGAAGGCCCGGTCGAAGGGGTTGTCGGCGTCGCAAAAATTTGCGGCGCAAGTCTGTATCGCCCTGGGTATCGCGCTCACGCTGTATCTGCTGCCCAATTACAGCACCAAGCTGAGCGTGCCGTTTTTTAAGAACTTTATGCCGGATCTGGGATGGTTCTACGTCGTCTTCGCCGTGCTCGTCATCGTGGGCAGCTCCAATGCCGTCAACCTGACCGATGGGTTGGACGGGCTGGCGGTCGGTCCCATCATGATCGCGGCCTTGGCCTACACCGTGGTCGCCTACGTGACCGGACACCGGTTGATGTCGGAATACCTGTTGATCCCTCATATCGAGGGAGCGGGGGAATTGGCCGTCTTCACGGCGTCGATTCTGGGAGCCAGCTTGGGGTTCCTTTGGTACAACACCTACCCGGCGTCCGTGTTCATGGGAGACGTGGGCTCGCTGCCTCTCGGCGCCGCGTTGGGGACGGTGGCGGTCATCACCAAGCACGAGCTGTTGCTGCTCTTGGTCGGCGGGGTCTTCGTGATCGAAGCGGTGTCGGTCATTTTTCAAGTGCTCTCCTACAAGTCCAGGGGGAAGCGCATTTTTCTGATGGCTCCGATTCACCATCATTTTGAAATGAAGGGATGGGAAGAACCCAAGGTGGTGGTGCGTCTGTGGATCATCGCCATTCTCTTGGCGTTGCTGAGCCTGAGCACGTTGAAGCTGCGGTAACGAGATGAACATGGTCGCGCCGGAGAGACTGAACGTCAGAGGAGTCAGGGTCACGGTCGTGGGGTTGGCTCGAAGCGGGGTGGCCGCCGCCCGATTGCTGGAAGAGGCCGGCGCTCTGGTGACGGTGGCGGATCGAAAGGATCGGGCCGAATTGCGGCAGAGCCTTGAACGGCTTGATCGGTCCGCGGTGACCGTCGTGACGGGATCGGACTATGAGTCGGCGATCGATGCCGCCGAGCTGGTGGTCATCAGTCCGGGCGTGCCGTACCGCGCGGAGGCGTTGGAACGGGCGCGCCGGCGTGGAGTCAAGGTGTTGAGCGAGCTCGAACTGGCCTCCCGGTTTCTATCCGCTCCGCTGTTGGCCGTCACCGGCACCAACGGCAAAAGCACCACCGTGACGTTGATCGGCAAGATGTTGCAGGCAAGCGGCAAGCGCGTGTTCGTCGGAGGAAATTTGGGCGTTCCGCTCAGCGAGGCGGCGAGCCGGGCGTTCCGCGCCGATCAAGCCGATGCGGGATCCGGTCCGTTCGACGCGTTGGTCGTGGAAGTGTCCAGCTTCCAGTTGGAAACCGTGGAACGGTTTCATCCGCGAATCGCCGCGATCTTGAACGTGACCGTCGATCATCAGGACCGATACGACTCGCTGGATGAATACATCGCGGCCAAGGCCAGAATTTTCGAGAATCAAACGTCCGACGACGACGCTCTCTTGAACCTTGACGATCCGCTGGTTGCGCCGCTGAGGCGGAGGGCGAAGGCCCGTGTCTTGGGGTTCACGAAGCAAGCGGCGTTGCCGTCCGACGTCGAAGGAGGCGCCTATCTGGACGGTGAGCGCGTGACGGCGGTGATCGACGGACGGGTTCAGGAAGTCTGTCATCGCGGGGAGATCACGATCATCGGGCCGCACAACGTGGAGAACGCGATGGCTGCGTCCGTGTGTGCATTGCTGTGCGGGTGTCCCGTCGAGGCGGTTCGATTGGTTCTGCGGGAATTCCCCGGCCTTGAACACGCGCTGGAAGTCGTTCGCGACCGGCGGGGGGTCCGATTCATCAATGACTCGAAGGGCACCAACGTGGACGCCACGCTCAAGGCGTTGGAAAGCATCGATCGGCCGATCTGGCTCATTGCCGGCGGGCGGGACAAGGGGGGGGATTTCTCTCGCCTGCTTCCCGCCGTCCGTCGACGGGTGAAGCGGCTGGTGCTGATCGGAGAGGCCGCGCCGCTCATCGCCGACGCCATGCGCGGGTATGAATCGATCGAGCGGGCCGGCACGCTCGGCGAAGCGGTGGAGATCGCCGCCTCCGGCGCGACGGCCGGCGACGTAGTGCTGCTGTCGCCGGCTTGCGCGAGTTTCGACATGTTTGCCGATTATCAGGACAGGGGGCGCCAATTCAAATCGCTGGTTCGCGCCTTGCCCGAATAGCCGCGATGGGTCGCAAGAAAGTTGATGCCGAATAATGTCACACAAAACCTCGGGGACGCTGCCGTTGCCCTGGACTTCTTCCGGATCGCGTTCGGCCAAGCGGGTGGCGATGGACCATACTTTGCTGGCTATCACGATCGTTCTGACCCTTGTCGGGCTGGTGATGGTCTTCAGCGCGAGCACGGTCGTGGCCGGGAGTCGATTTCACGACGCGGGATATTTTCTCAAACGGCAGATCGCCTGGCTGGCGATCGGTCTGCTGCTGATGCACGTGGCGTCCCGCCTCGACTACGTCTGGTGGAAGAGGCTGGCCGTTCCCCTGCTCGGTCTGACGGCGATTCTCTTGGCGATGGTCTTGATCCCGTCGATCGGCGTCGTCGCCAAGGGAGCCAGGCGATGGTTGCAGGCGGGACCGATCATGGTCCAGCCGGCGGAAATGGCCAAGCTGACGCTGGTGATCTACCTTGCCGCATATTTGGCCAGGAAGGAAGACCGGATCACCGGGTTCTTCGCGGGCCTCGTTCCGGCGTTGGTCGTGTTCGGCGTGCTGGGGGGCTTGGTGTTGTTGGAGCGGGACTTGGGCACGGTGGTGGTCATGGGCCTGACGGTCATGGGGCTTTTTTTCTTGGCGGGAGCGAAACTGTCGCATCTTCTATTGTTGGGAGTGGGGGGGATCGCGGCCGTTGCGGCGCTGGTGCTTCAGTCGGGCTTCCGCCTTCAACGAGTGCTGGTCTTCTTGGCGCCTTGGAAGGATCCGACGAATGCGGGGTTTCAGATCACGCAGTCCTTTTTGGCCTTCGGGCACGGAGGGCTGTTCGGCGTGGGGTTGGGAGAAGGGAAACAGAAATTGTTTTTCCTTCCGGAGGCCCATACGGATTTCGTGTTGGCGTCGGTGGGCGAGGAACTGGGATTGATCGGCACGGGACTCATCATCATGCTCTTCGCCCTGTTCGTCGTCCGTGGGTTTCAGATCTCGGTTCGGGCAAGGATGCCGTTCGGCCGGTATCTGGGGATGGGCATTACACTGCTCATCGGCGTTCAGGTCTTGATCAACGCCTGCGTAGTGACGGGGTTGTTGCCGACCAAGGGGCTGACCCTCCCGTTCGTCAGTTACGGGGGGTCCTCGTTGGTGACCTGTATGACGGGCGTCGGAATTCTGCTGAACATCTCGCGGGATCGACGGGCCGGGCGGGAAGACACGGGACGGAGAGGAGGAGGCTCGAAACGCCGATGACCGTCGTGATCGCCGCGGGAGGGACCGGAGGCCATTTGTATCCGGCCGTGGCGCTGGCCCGCGAATTTCTCCGCCGCGATGCTACGAACAAGATCCTGTTCGTCGGAACGAAACGCGGCATTGAAGCCAAGGTGTTGGCTCATGAAGGGTTCGAGTTGGCGTTCATTACGGCGAAACCGGTGATGGGGAAAGGGCCGTTCGAAGTTCTGAAGGGATTGCTGTCCCTTCCGATCGGCTTGTGGCAAGCCCACGCCGTTTTGAGACGGCGCGGGGCGGATCTCGTGATCGGAGTCGGAGGCTACACCAGTCCGGCCGTGCTGGCGGCCGCTCTCTTGCGGGGGACTCCGCGCGTCATCGTGGAGCCGAACGCCTATCCCGGCATGGCGAACAAGGTCGTCGCTCCGTTCGCGCAGCGGATTTTTCTGGCGTTCGAGTCGGCGGCTCAGGGGTTCGACCGTGAAAAAGTTCGCGTGACCGGCACGCCGATTCGACGGGAATTTGTGTCCCAGGACGATCGGTCTTCCGATGCCCCCGCTCTCCATTCGCCGCCTCGCCTCTTGATTTTCGGCGGAAGTCAGGGGGCCAGGGCGATCAACAACGCGGTTCTGGAAGGGGTGTCGTCTCTGGTCAAGCGGGTTCCCGACGTCGTCATCACGCATCAGACGGGAGAGACGGATTATCAACGGGTGAGGGACGGCTACGACCGGCTCGGCGTGCGCGCGGAGGTGGCGCCGTTTCTGTACGACATGCCGAAGGTTTTACGGAACGCCGACCTCGTGGTGGCCAGGGCCGGCGCCATGACGATTGCGGAGCTGACGGCTTGCGGGAAACCGGCGATTCTCATCCCGCTCCCGACGGCCATTTATGACCATCAGATGAAAAACGCGCGGGCCATGGAAGCTGCCGGGGGGGCGATCGTCGTTCCGCAGGCGGAGTTGACAGGGGCTCGATTAAGCGACTCGATCGTTGACGTTCTGTCCGACGCGGGACGGTTGCAGGCCATGGGCGCCAAGAGCCGGGCCATGAGGCGGATCGACGCCGGCGAGGAGATCGTGCGCGAATGTTACGCGCTGGCGGGAGAGGCAGAGGATGGCGACAGGGCTGTTTGAGCGGCGGAGGTCCGATGCCGTGGTCCGGGAATCCGCGCCGTACGGTGGGGCTCGATTACAAGGGGTGAGGCGCATGGCAAGGTTTCGAAAGACCCAGCACATCCATCTCGTCGGGATCGGCGGCGCCGGCATGAGCGGCATCGCCGAGGTTCTCCTGACCATGGGATACACGGTGACCGGTTCGGATTTGCAGACGTCCGAGACGACGAAACGGTTGGAAGAGATCGGCGGGAAGGTCTTCATCGGGCATCACGAGTCGAATGTGGGGGCCGCTCAGGTCGTGGTGGTGTCTTCCGCGGTGACGTCGACGAATCCGGAAGTCCAGGCGGCGAAGAGCAGGCAGATTCCGGTCATTCCGCGGGCCGAAATGCTCGCGGAGCTGATGCGCCTGAAGTTCGGTATCGCCATCGCGGGAGCCCATGGGAAGACGACGACGACCTCGATGGTGGCGAACGTGCTGGCCCAGGGGGGACTTGATCCGACGATGGTGATCGGCGGCAAGGTCAACGCGTTGGGCAGTCACGCCAGACTCGGCCGAAGCGATCTGTTGGTGGCCGAGGCGGATGAAAGCGACGGCTCGTTTCTCCGCCTTTCGCCGACCATCGTCGCGGTCACTAATCTCGATCGCGAACATCTCGACCACTACGGGTCGATGGAGCGTCTCGCCGACAGTTTCGTGGAATTCATCAACAAGGTGCCGTTCTACGGGTCGGCGGTCTTATGCGCCGACGACGAGCGCCTTCGTTCGTTGTTGCCCCGTGTCGTCAAACGTTACTACACCTACGGTCTTGGGGAGCGCGAGGGTGTCGTGCCGGATTTTAAGGCGACGGACGTCTCGCTCAAACAATGGGGGTCGGAATTCCGGGCCTATTTTCGGGGAACGAACCTCGGTCCCTTCAGGCTGGCCGTGCCGGGCATCCACAATGTTTCGAACGCGCTGGCGGCGATCGCCATCGGGATCGAATTGGAGGTTCCCGTCGATCTCATCCGCAAAGGGCTCGCGGCGTTCAGCGGCGTCGAGCGGCGGTTTCATCTTCGCGGCGAGGCCGGCGGCGTCACGGTCGTCGATGATTACGGGCATCATCCCACGGAAATTCGAGCGACCTTGGCGGCCGCGAAACAGGGATGGAATCGGCGAGTGGTCGTGCTCTTTCAGCCCCATCGGTATTCCCGCACGCGCGACTGTTTCGAAGAGTTTCTCCATGCGTTTGATCAGGCCGATTCCTTGTTCGTGACGGAGATCTACGCGGCCGGCGAGCAACCGATACCGGGGACGTCGGGCAGGAATTTGGCCGAGGCCGTCGCGGCCGCCGGTCATCCGTCGGTGGTCTTTGTAGAGAAAAAAGACCTGTTGCCGGAGCAGGTCGTGCCGCACCTCCGGCAAGGCGACATGGTCTTGACGCTCGGCGCTGGCGACATTTGGAAAGCGGGGACGGAGATCCTGGCGCGATTGGCCGCGACGCCGTAGCCGAAGCGCGGCGCATGATCCGTCATGTTCGAGCGGCGGTTGCGATGTGAGTTGTGAAGAGGAGTGATGAAGTGGAGCGACGGCGTCGGCGCCTCCGAGCGGCGGATCTGCAGGCGGCGACCGCCGGTCTGAAAGGAGAAGTCCGATTCGACGTTCCGTTGAGCGAATACACCTCGTTTCGGATCGGCGGGCCGGCCGACGCCCTGGTCGAACCGGCTGACTTGGAGGATCTGATTCGCGTCGTCAGGCAGAGCCATGAACGAAACGTGCCTGTTTTCGTATTGGGCGGAACCAATCTTCTTGTTCGTGACAAGGGAATTCGGGGTGTGGTGATGAGTCTCGCAAGGTTGCGAACGATCAAGGAAGAGCCGGGATCGGTGCTGTACGCCGAGGCCGGTGTGGGTATGCCGACCCTCATCGGCTACGCCATTCGCCGGTCGCTTAAGGGATTGGAATGGGCGGCCGGCATTCCCGGAACCGTGGGAGGGTGCGTGGTTATGAATGCCGGCACCAAACTCGGAGAAATGAAAGACGTGGTCAAGGCGGTCCGAATCGTAACGCCGACGGGGGCGGTGAAGGAACGCGAAGGGCGGGAAATCGTCTTCGGCTATCGGCGGGCGAAACTCCCGGCCGGGGTCGTGGCGGGAGTGTGGCTCCAACTGGCGCCCGGCGTCCGATCGGAACTTGAACGGACGGTCAAGGACTATCTGCGCTATCGCCGGGAGACTCAGCCGTTGACCCTGCCGAGCGCCGGGTGCGTCTTCAAGAATCCGCCCGACGACTCGGCCGGCCGAGTCGTCGAGGCGGCGGGGCTCAAGGGGATTCACGTCGGAGACGCCGAAGTCTCCGCCAAACACGCCAACTTTATCGTCAACCGTGGACACGCGAGCGCCAAGGATGTGCTGGCGCTGATTCGAAAAGTCAGGGGAGAAGTCCGGCGAAAGACCGGCGTGAGGCTGGAATTGGAACTCAAGGTGGTGGGGCAAGCCTAGCGGCGAGCGGGACGAAGACGACGGGCCGAGGTTATGGGGTCTCTAACGGAGTCTCTCCATGAAAGGGCCGATTCGGTGAACGGATGATGAAGCGAACGGGACGGTTGACGGATGCGCGAATCGGGGTGTTGATGGGAGGGTGGTCCTCCGAGCGGGACATTTCGCTCAAGACGGGACATGCCGTCCATCAGTCGTTGCTTCGTCTGGGATACGACGCCGTGTCCATCGACGTGGGCGATCGGCTGCTTCACGATTTGAAAGAGCAGAAGATCGGCGTCGCGTTTCTGGCGTTGCACGGACAGGGGGGCGAGGACGGCACGATTCAAGGATTTCTGGAGACGATCGGTATCCCCTACACAGGTTCGGGGGTTCGGGCGAGCGCCGTGGGGATGAACAAGGTCGTGACCAAAACGTTGCTGGCCGCGCACGGCGTTCCGGTTCCGCCCGGAGCGGTCGTCAGACGAGGCGAAGGTCCGCCATTTTCGAAAATTCTGAAGAACGCGAAGCTGAAGTTGCCTGTCGTCGTCAAGCCGGCCTCGCAGGGTTCTACGATCGGGGTGACCATCGTGCGCAGGCCCGCCGATTGGAAAAACGCCCTGGCGGTGGCGCATCAATATGACGATGAGGTCGTGATCGAAGCATTCATTCCAGGACGCGAAATCACGGTGGCGGTGCTCGGCGGATCGGGCGGGAAAACCGAGGTTCTTCCGGCCGTCGAAATCGTGGCGCCCGGCGGGTTTTATGATTTTGCGGCGAAGTATCAGAAAGGGAAAACGACGTATCGGTGTCCGGCTCCTTTGCCGGCGAGGGTGTCGAAACACGTAACGGATCTGGGGCGACGGACATTCGCCGCCCTGGGCTGTGAGGGGGCGGCGCGCGTTGATTTTCGAGTGACGCCGCGGGGTCGTCCGTACGTCTTGGAAATCAATACCGTTCCCGGCATGACGGAAACGAGTCTGTTGCCGATGGCGGCGGCGAAGGCCGGGATCGATTACGACCGATTGGTCGAGTGCATTTTGCAATCGGCGCTCGATCGAGCCGCTTCGCCGGTGCGAGCAACGGGAAGGGTGGCGGTGGGATTATGAGGCTGTTTCGGCAACGCCGGCGATCCGTTCAGCAAGGGCCGAGAAAAAACCAGTGGAAATGCCCGCGCGCGGCGGATGGCGAGAACCGAACCGTGGAAGCCAAGCGGACCGGGATGACGGCTAAACCGGCCGTGTTGGCAAGGTTGACACGATGGGCCGGCGCGGTCGTGGGCGTCGCGCTGATCGGTTGGACGATCGCAATGATCGTCCAGCACGCCGGGCCGTTCCTCGATCGATTGCTTGAAATCAAAGATGTGACGGTGGAGGGGCTGCGCCGGATCGATCGCCGGGAGATCATCGATCTCGTCAAGCTCGATCCTCGGACCCCGCTCCACCGTGTTTCAACGGTCGATATCAAGGGCCGGCTGGAGTCCCATCCCTGGATCAAGCGCGCGACGGTGGAACGCGTTCCCCTCAACGAACTGCGCATCGCCGTGGTGGAACGGGTTCCGGGAGCGGTGGTTTCGACCGGAAAGGAGACCGTTCTGGTCGACGAAGAAGGCCGTGTGCTGAAGCCTCTTTCACAGAACGACGAGGAGTCGTTGCCGTTTCTGTCGGGAGTCGATCGTAAGGGATTACTGCGGGGCGACGAGGACGCACGGCGGGCGATTCTGTCCGGAATCGAGCTGGCGAAAATCGTGAGGCAAACTTACGAAGGGCCGGTGCGGGTGAACGTGGCGGACCCGGCCAATCTCATCGTGTCGGTCGGAAGCACACGGTTTCATTTCGACGAGGAAGGTGTCGGGGGCCAATGGGATCGATTTCGGCAAGTCAAGCAGGCGGTACGGGAGTTCGACGCGATCGATGGGGGCGGAGACGACGTCAACGATGTGGACCTTCGGTACGAGAATCGAGTGGTCGTGCGGGAAAGGGGGTGATCGCGATGCCGAAACGGGATCAAATCCTCGTCGGACTTGATATCGGGACCACCAAAATCTGCGCGATCGTGGCGGAGCTGGCCGAGACCGGCGCGTTGAACGTGATCGGCGTCGGATCGAGTCCGTCACGCGGACTGCGGAAAGGGGTCGTTGTCGACATCGAGAGTACGGTCGAATCGATCAAGAAGGCGGTGGAGGAGGCGGAATTGATGGCGGCGGTGCAGATCAATTCCGTGTACACCGGCATCGCGGGGAGCCACATTTCGGCCGAGAATTGCAAGGGCGTCGTCGTGTTGAAGCGCGCCGAGGTCACGCGGGAAGACATCAACCGGGCGATCGAGAGCGCGCGCACCTTGGCCGTCATTCCGCACGACCGCCGGATCCTGCACGTGCTTCCGCGCGAGTTCATGGTGGACGGCCAGGAGGGCGTTCGCGAGCCGCTGGGGTTGTCGGGCCACCGGCTCGAGGTCAACGTGCACGTGATCACGGGTGCCGTGACGTCGGCGCAAAACATCATCAAGAGCGTCAATCGAGCCGGGCTCGACGTGGTGGACATCATTCTTCAGCCGCTGGCGTCCAGCGAAGCGGTGTTGAGCCAGGAAGAACGGGAATTGGGCGTTGCCATGGTCGATCTCGGCGGCGGGACGACGGATCTGGCCATTTTCCTCGACGGCAGCATCCGGCATTCCGCCGTGTTGCCCATCGGCGGGCAAAATCTGACCAAGGATTTGGCGATCGGTCTGATGACGTCGCAAACCGAAGCGGAAAAAATCAAGGTGCAGCACGGGATGGCCAGGGCGGAGTTGGTTCCGGGAAGCCAAGCCGTCGAGGTGCCGTCGGTTGGCGATCGTCCGCCGCGCCTCTTCTCGCGTCGGGACATCGCCGAGATCATCGAGCCGCGGGTCGAAGAAATGTTCGAGCTGGTGCGAAGAGAAATCGCGCGCGCCGGCTACGAGGGGATGCTGGGGGCCGGCGTCGTGCTGACCGGCGGCACGTCTCTCTTGGAGGGCATGCCGGACGCGGCGGAAAAAGTGCTCAATTTGCCGGCTCGCCGCGGCGGACCCTCCGGAGTGGGGGGGCTTCGGGACATCGTCAGTCACCCCGGCTACGCGACGGGGGTCGGGTTGTTGCTGCACGCCAGGCGGCACGCCGACGAGTCGGAGTCGGTGGGGCTGCGCAACGGAGGAGCATGGTCCAAAATGGTCGGGTGGACGAAGCGGATGTTGGAGGTGTTTTAACTCAAACCTCCGCGCGCGAAGCTGCGGCGGCGTGGGGGAAAGGCGAGGAGGTGGCGTGATGTTTTCCTTACAAGAAAGTGTGCTCTCGCCGGTTCGTATCAAGGTGATCGGAATCGGCGGAGCCGGATGCAACGCGGTCAATACCATGATCACAGCCGGCTTATCCCGGGTGGATTTTATCGCGGGCAACACGGATCTTCAGGCGCTCGACCGCTCGCTGGCGCCGTTCAAAATCCAGTTGGGGCCGGAGCGGACGCGAGGGTTGGGCGCGGGGGCGAAGCCGGAAATCGGGAAGGAGGCGGCGCTGGAGAGCCGCGAGCAGATTCGCGAGTGTCTCGAAGGAGCGGACATGGTTTTCGTGACGGCGGGCATGGGCGGGGGAACCGGCACGGGAGCGGCTCCGATCGTGGCGAGCATCGCCCGTGAATTGGGGATCCTTACGGTGGGCGTGGTGACGAAACCCTTTCAATATGAAGGGCAACGGCGGCAGAAACACGCGGAGGAAGGCATCCGGGACCTGCGGCGGCACGTCGATACCTTGCTGGTGATTCCGAATCAGCGACTGCTGGGCATCGTCGATAAATCGACTCCGCTGCTCGACGCCTTCAAGGTGGCCGACGACGTGTTGCGGCAGGCTATTCAAGGGATCGCCGACGTGATCACGACGACGGGGCTCGTCAACGTGGATTTCGCCGATGTGCGGACCGTGATGTCGCATACCGGGCGGGCGGTGATGGGGATGGGGGTCTCGCGCGGGCCGAATCGGGCGATCGAAGCGGCGCAAAAAGCCATTTGCAGTCCGTTGCTCGAGGAAGGCAGCGTGGAAGGCGCGCGCGGGGTTCTGTTGAACATTACGGGAGGACCCAACATGTCGCTTCACGAAATCGAAGAAGCGGCGTCCATCATTCAGCAGACGGCCGATCCGGAAGCCAACATCATCGTCGGGCAGGTCATCAATCCCGATATGGGCGAAGATTTGATCGTGACCGTCATCGCCACCGGGTTCGAGCCGGAAGCCGATTCACCGCTGCCGGCGAGCGGCATGGATCGGAAACCGGCGCGTCCCGCCCCGAAGCCGGCCGCGCCGGTCTTGACCGGCGTCGGAGCGGCCGCGTCGGTGGATCGAGCGGCGGTCAATCTCGACCGGCCGACGTTTTTGAGGCGGATGCACGACGCTAGGGAATCCATCGATCGAGTGACTCTGGGAACGGAAGACGAATGGGACGTGCCGACCTTTCTTCGGAAACAGGCCGATTGAACGGCGATGATCTGACGACGTTTCGCCGTCGAGAGTGAGACATGGGCGACACCGATATCATTACGGTTCCGGCCTTTGCGCCGGCTGTGAGCGAAGTACGGCACTTTTTCGGAACGCGCCGATCTTCGGCGGGGCTCCATGTGGAAGTCGGCGCTCCCGTCTTTGTGCCGCAATCCGAGGCGGGCATCCGTTCTGCATGGCTCTTGTCCGTCAAGCAAGTCCATGGGACCGATGCGTTGGTGGTGGATCGGCCCGTGACGGCGGATGACCGGTTTCCGGCCGGATGGGACGCGTTGATCACGGATCAACCCGGGATCATGGTGGCGGTGCGGACGGCGGATTGCGTGCCGGTCTTGATGCACGACACCCGTCGGAACGTCGTGGCGGCCGTGCATGCAGGATGGCGCGGCGCGGTCGCCGGTATCGTGGAGAGAACGGTGGGCGCCATGACGGCGCGTTTCGGGACCGAACCCGAACACCTGCGGATCGGCATCGGACCGTCCGCGGGAGGCTGTTGTTACGAGGTTGACGAGCCGGTGTTGGAAGGAGTCTGCCGAGCCTGTTCTCGACCCGAACAGGTCGTGCGTTTCCGTCGAGGGGGAAAGAAGGGCTATCTGGATCTCAAGTCGCTCGTCAGACAACAGGCGCTGGCCGTCGGCGTGCGACCGGACGCCGTCTCCTCCGTCAACCTGTGCACGATCTGTCACGAGGATTTGTTTTTCTCCTATCGGCGCGACGGGAAGGTCGTCGGAACCATGGTGAGCGCCATCGGTCTCGTTCCGCGACAAGGAAGCAAAAGAGCGTCTGCCAATCGTCGCGCGCTTCCGTTACAATACGCGAGGCGCGCGGCGACGAGCGGCCGCCGTTTTTGAAGGCGCGTTTTCTACGATGGAGTCTCCCGGTTCCGAGACGATCGCTCAGCGGGTCCATTCGATTTTGTCGGCGATCCGGACGGCGGCGGAGCGGGCGGGACGGTCTCCCGGCGACGTCAAACTCGTGGCCGCCACCAAGACCGTGACGGTCGATCGCATTCGCGAGGGAATCGGGGCGGGATTGTCGATGTTGGGAGAAAACCGAGTGCAGGAGGCGGTCCCCAAAATTGCGGCGCTTGCCGGAGAACCGGTTCGGTGGCACTTTATCGGACAGCTTCAGCGGCGGAAGGTTCGATCGATTATCGGATTGTTCGATTTGATTCACTCCGTCGATAGTCTGGAGTTGGCGCAAGAAATCGATCGGCGCGCCGCGGAGTCCGGTCGTGTGCAGGACGTGCTGTTGGAGGTCAACGTCGGCGGGGAATCGTCCAAGGCCGGTTTCCATCCCGACGGCCTTGAACCGGCGATTCCGGCCATTGCGGGACTGTCGCACGTCCGTATCAAGGGGTTGATGACCATTCCTCCTCCGACTCAGGAAGCGGAAGGGGCGAGGGTCTATTTTCGAAAGCTCCGTGCGATGGGAGAGGCCGTCGCGGCCCTAAAGATTCCCGGCGTCGCAATGGAGGAACTGTCCATGGGGATGTCGAACGATTACTACGTCGCCATCGAGGAAGGCGCGACGCTCGTTCGCATCGGTTCCGCTATTTTTGGAGCTCGTCATGTCTAGCCTGATGAGCGACCGCAACGTGGCGTTTGTCGGCGGAGGGCGGATGGCCGAGGCGTTGATCGGCGGACTGGTGTCCGCCGGCCTGTGCGGGACGGATCGCATTCGAGCGGCCGATCCCGACGCGGATCGGCGCGAGCGCCTCAAACGGCAATTCGGAATTCAGGTTCATGAATCCAATCGGGAGCCGGTTGCGTGGAGCGATCTGGTCGTGTTGGCGGTCAAACCCCAAGTGGCGGCGGACGTCCTACGGGATCTCGCGGGCGCGCTCGCCGATTCGCTGGTGATCTCCGTGGTGGCCGGCCTGTCCATCGGCCGGATTCTAGACTTCTGCGGGCCGCGAACCCGTGTGATTCGGGCCATGCCGAACACGCCGGCGTTGGTGAGGGAAGGGATGACGGCGCTGGCGTTCGGACCCGGCGTGCAAGAACGGGACGTGGATCTCGCGAGACGGCTGTTCGAGGCGGTCGGGAGAGTCGTCTCGGTTGAAGAGCGATTAATGGATGCCGTCACCGGTCTGAGCGGCAGCGGTCCCGGCTACGTGTTTCTTGTCATCGAAGCGTTGACGGACGGGGGTGTGAAGATGGGGCTGCCCAGGGACACGGCCGGCCTGCTGGCTGCGCAGACGGTGCTGGGCGCGGCCCGTATGGCCTTGGAAACGAAGGAACATCCCGCGTCTTTGAAGGACCGAGTCGCATCGCCGGGAGGCACCACGATTGCCGGGCTGCATTGCCTGGAACGGGCCGGGGTGCGGGCGGCGTTGACCGATGCCGTCGAAGCCGCCGCGAAGCGGTCGCAGGAGCTGGGAGGCTGATGTTCGTCGTGGGAAATGTGCTGTTGGGAATCGCCACGGTGCTCGATTACGCCCTGTGGCTGTACATGTGGATCATCATCGCGCGGGCGCTTATCTCCTGGGTGAATCCCGACCCGTGGAATCCGATCGTTCAGTTCCTCGATCGGGCGACGGAGCCGGTGCTGTCGCCGATTCGCCGTCGGATCGGCTGGAGAATAGGGGTGGGAGTGGACATCTCTCCCTTGGTCGCCATTCTGGCCATTACGTTTTTGCAATACGCGGTGGTGCAGTCGCTGAAGGATTTGGCGTTACGAATGAATTGATTCAACAGGGGGATGCCATGAACATCACACCGCTCGATATTCAGCAGATGGCCTTTCGCGTGAAGTTCCGGGGGTACGATCAGGAAGAGGTCAATCGGTTTCTGGAGGAGGTGGCGCGCACCGTCGAATCGTTGAATCGGGACAACGCGGGGTTGCGCGAACGCCTTGCGTTGATGGAGCAGCAGGTGACGGAGTTGAAACGGGCGGAAGCGACGTTGTCGAACACGTTGATGTCGGCGCAGTCGCTGGCCGACGACGTCAAGAGAAACGCCCAGCGCGACGCCGAGTTGATCGTGAAAGAGGCGGAGATGAAAGCCGAAGAGCTGTTCCGGCAGGCGCGCGTCGAGTTGGCCGATACGCAGCGGGAGCTGGCTCTCTTGCAGAAGCAGCGGTTGTTGATGGTGGAGCGGATGCGCGCCACGCTCCACACGTTCGAGCGGATGCTGGATATCGAGGCGAGCGAGGCCTATCACGATCACGAGATGATCTCCGACGTCAAGCTCCAGGGGGATTCAAACTCCGCTCGCTGAACGGGCGCATGGTCTCCTCTCCATGGGCGGCCATTAAACGATCCGATGGACATGCGATCATGTCGGTTCCCCTGTCCCTCCGTGCGGCGTTGGAACAGGCCGTGGCGGACGGCCTGTTCCCCGGCGCGGTGCTTGCCGTTCGCCGCGGTGTGACGGACACCTGGCTGATAACGGCCGGACGTCTGTCCTCCCAGCCTCCGGGCGACGCCGTGACATCCTCGACGATCTATGACCTGGCCTCTCTGACCAAACCGTTGGCGACCGTCACCGCGCTGGCGTTGTTGGTGCAGGAGGGGCGATGCCGGCTCGACGATCCCATCGAGTCATTGCTGCCGGAATTGGCGGGCGCGGCGGTCGGATCGGCGACGCTTCGGCACTTGCTGACTCACAGTTCGGGCCTCCCGGGCTGGAGAGGATTCTATGAACGGTTGAGTCCGCAGGCGGTCCTTCCCGCATCGGAGCAGGAACGATCGCGAGCCGAAGCGCAGGTGCTCCACTTGATCGGTCTGGAACCCCTTCTCTATGAAAGAGGCAGCAGAAGCCTCTATAGCGATTTGGGCTTCATGTTGCTGGGGATGGCGGTCGAGCGAGGAGGAGCGATGCGGCTGGATGAGTACGTGCGGCGGCGTATCGTGGAACCGACGGGGGCCGAGCCGTTGCACTACCTGCCGACCGATCAAGAAGGGAAGAGGCGCGTGGCATCACTGATCGGGCGAACGGCTCCCACCGAATGGGATGATTGGAGAAAGCGTTTGCTCGTCGGCGAGGTGCACGATGAAAACGCCGCGGCGCTTGGCGGCATCGCGGGCCATGCCGGTCTGTTTGGAACGGCGGAGGCCGTGCTCGCCGTTTCAGGAGCCTGGCTGTCCGCCTATCATGGGAGACCGTCGCTCCTTGACCGGGATGTCGTGCGGGAATTCGTTCGGCCGCCGAACGAGGGAGCCGCCTCGAGCTGGGCCTTGGGATGGGAGACGCCGTCGGTTCCTTCCTCTTCGGGGCGCCATTTCTCGCGACAGTCGTTCGGACATCTGGGATACACGGGGACGTCGATCTGGATCGATCCCGTCGGCGAGCTGGAAGTGGTGCTGTTGTCGAATCGGGTGCATCCCACCCGGAAAAACGAGAAGATCAGGGCGTTTCGCCCTGCGATACACGATCTTGTGTATCAGGAGCGCGTGCGCGGAGTCTCAGGCTGATCGGCGTACTCGATCCACGTTTCCTTCTCGGCCAGGTAGCGCGATCCTCTGAAATTGACCCTGGTCCGCATTTGCGTAAAGCCGAACTCCTGGAGCTTTTGAACCACTTCCTTGACGGCCGCGGCGATGGTGGAATGAGAGCCGCTTTCGACGGTGAGGGCTTCATAGGTGACTTTGGCCGTATAGCCCGAGGAAGAACGATGGACGAGAATGGCACGATTAAAATAACGATCGCTGGGATCGACCCCCTCGATCTGATGTTTTTCGACAAGCCCCTCTTTTCTGAAAAGCAACGGCAGCGTGCTCATGCTTCCTCCCCAAAACTCACCGCGTCCGCATTCATTATGAAGGACGCGTTAATTCATTATAGAAACGTCGCCCGCCGACTGCAACTTCGTTGACAAGCCGGATGGCGGTTACTAAGATGACGCCCGATCATTTTCCATGAACATTCCCAACAGTCTGACGATTCTCCGCATTCTGCTGATTCCCGTTTACATCGGCTGCATGACATACGGCGAATACGGGCTGGCTCTCGTGGCGCTCCTGCTTGCTGGCCTCACGGACGCCGTCGACGGTCTGATCGCCCGCAGGTGGAATCAGCAAACCAGGCTGGGAATGTTCCTGGATCCCCTCGCCGACAAACTGCTCCTGACGTCGGGGTTTCTCTCTCTCGCCTGGTTACATCTTATCCCGTCGTGGTTGGTGATTTTGGTCGTGAGTCGCGACGTCATCCTTCTTCTCGGCACGGCCGTGGCCCATTTGACGGCGACCCAGCTCGACGTGACGCCGACGATGTGGGGGAAGGGAACGACGGCGCTCCAGTTGACGTACCTGTTCTTGGCGGTTCTTCTCACGTGGCTCGGCAAGAGCCTGTCCATTCTCACCCCGCTCATGGCGGTCATGGTCGCCTTTACTCTGATTTCTGGCTTTCAATACCTGCAACGGGGCTATCGCAACAGCAACCTGCCCAGCTTGCCCAGATGAGCAATCACGTTTTCCGACGGTCGCTCCCTATCCGGAAAATAATGTAATTATTTTGACAGGTTTTCGGCCTCCCAGTAGACTTTCCGCAGGCGAATTGTGTCCACGCGTGGCGCAAACCCCTTGTAAGCAAGATAGGGCAAGAAGGACGAACAAGACCATGGCCACTTTTGCATATGTCGGACGAACGAAATCCGGAGCGGTCAGGAAGGGAGAGCTTGTCGCGAAGACACGCGACGAAGCGGTCGAAATTCTCCGCAAGCAGAGCGTCGTCGTCACGAGCCTTCAGGAGAAAGCGGGCAAGGCGGCGTTTTCTTTCAGTATCGGAGGCGGGATCAGCGAGAAGGACCTGGTCGTCTTCACGCGTCAGTTCGGCACGATGATCAACGCCGGTCTTCCCTTGGTTCAGTGCTTGGACATCCTGGCGACCCAGTCGGAGAACGTCGTGCTGAAAAAGGCCGTCGGTGAAATCAAAAACGACGTCGAATCGGGGTCCACTTTCTCGGATTCGCTCCGCAAGCACCCCAAGATTTTCGACGATTTGTACGTGAACATGGTGCATGCCGGCGAGGTCGGCGGATTGTTGGACACGATCATGAGCCGCCTGTCCAAGCACATTGAAAAGGCCATGAAATTGAAAGGACAAATCAAGAGCGCGATGGTCTATCCGTCGGCGATCATCGGCATCGCCGCCATCGTCATCACCGTCCTCATGATTTGGGTGATTCCCGTTTTTGAGAAAATGTTCAAGGAAATGTCCGGCGGGACCATGGCGCTGCCAGGGCCGACGCAGCTCGTGATCGACATGAGCAATTTCGTGCAGGCCAGTTGGTACGTGATCGTGGCCGCGATCATCGGCGTCGTCGTCGCGGTCAAAAAATACTACGGGACCGCCCAGGGGCGATTGGTGATCGATAAGTCGTTGCTGAAATTGCCGATCTTCGGCAGCCTCATCCTTAAGGCGTCCGTGGCCAAGTTCACGCGAACTCTGGGAACGTTGCTGTCCAGCGGGGTGCCCTTGCTGGAGGCGCTCACGATTTGTGCGAAGACGGCGGGGAACAAGGTCGTCGAAGGCGCGCTTTTTGAGGCAAAAGTCAGCATCAGCGGCGGGAAAACGATCGCCGATCCGCTTGCCAAGAGCGGAACGTTTCCCAAAATGGTGACGCACATGATCGCGGTCGGCGAATCGACGGGGGCCCTGGATAACATGCTGGGGAAAATCGCCGATTTTTACGAGGACGAAGTGGACGAAGCCGTGGCCAACCTGACGGCGCTGTTGGAGCCGATGATGATGGTGTTTCTAGGAGTCACGGTGGGGTTCATCGTGGTCGCCATGTATTTGCCCATCTTTACGATGGCGTCCGCCATCGGATAGGGAAGGGAGCCGGAACAAATGGGCCGGGCGCAAGGACGGACTGCTCGACTCGATGCTTCACGCAGGAGATTGTCCGTCCTTGTCAAGACTCGTGAAAGTTTCGGCCAACGAGTCTCCAGCTCGATACCTTCTCCGTTTCCCCAAAAGCTCCTGCGCCTGTGGTTTTAATGAAGAATACGGGTTGCCCGGCGAGGAAGGCCGGGCAGGCTCTCGCGGGCCGGTCGCGCCATGAGGGACATCAGGACGAGAATTTACTGGCTGATGGGGCTGCGCCTGGTGTTGGTGACCCTCCTGTTGGGACTCTCTCTGACCTTTCATGTCACGAGGGGAGAGCAGGCTCAGACCTTTTACGCGCTGATTGTCTTTACCTACGCGGCGACCATCGTCTACGTGGTCGCGATGCGAAAGCTCGCGAGCCCCGAAGCGATGGCCCGGTTGGCGTGGGTTCAAATCGCCGTCGATCTGCTGCTGGAAACGATCTTGATCGCGAGAACGGGAGGAGTCGAAAGCCCCTTTGCGGTGCTGTACGTCATCAGTGTGGCGGTGGCCAGCCTCGTTCCGCGGCGGCACGCCGGGCTGTTCACCGCCGGTCTCTGCATCATCCTCTTCGGCATACTGACGAACGTTCAGCTCTATGGACTTACCGAATCCTGGGGCTGGTTGCCGCAGGCTCGTCTGAGCGCGGCCGAATCTCTCCAGGCCTTCGGCGTTCACGGGCTCGCGTTTCTGGTCGTCGGGTTTCTGAGCGGAGCGTTGGCGGATCAACTTCAGCAGGCCGATCGGTCGCTGCGCGAGAAGGAGCGGGGGCTGAGCCGGCTGCGGGCGTTCCACGAGTCCATCGTCCAAAGCATCAGCAGCGGCGTGTTCACGACCGATGAACGCGGTCGCATTACGTCGTTCAATCCCGCGGCCCAAGAGGCGACCGGCTACACGTTTGATCAAGTGTATGGGAAACCCTGGACCGACGTGTTCAATTGGCGCCCTCCTCAACAGAAGGATCATGAGAAGGATCATGATTCCCCCGTGCTCGACGCCCATCGACGATTGGAAGTGGAATGTAAACGGGCGGACGGCAATCGGCTGGTTCTGGGGATGACGCTCGCGCCGCTCCATGAACAAGGAGAACAAACGGGTTTGGTCGGCGTCTTCAAGGACCTGACGCAAGTTCGCGACTTGGAAGATGAAATGAAGCGGAAAGAGTGGCTGGCGACCCTCGGCGAGATGTCGGCGGGCATGGCGCATGAGATCAGGAATCCCCTCGGCGCGCTCGCCGGCGCCATGCAAATGCTGCGAAACGACGCGCCCGCCGACGCAACCGGCCGGCGTTTGATGGACATCGCCATTCGCGAGGCCACCAGATTGGATGCCATCATCACGGAATTTCTCCAATATGCGAGACCGCCGGCGCTGAATTTGAAAGAGGCGGATTTGAACAAAGTCCTTGCCGAGACGGTCGACCTGGTCCAACATGAGGCGCGTGGGAGAACGAACGTCAGCATCGAGACCTCCTTCAGCGACGAAACCCTGACGGCGCAAATCGATCAAGATCAAATGAAACAGGTGTTCTGGAACCTCGCCGTCAACGCGTTCGACGCCATGCCGCACGGCGGACGACTCGCGATCGCCACCGGGCGCCGGAAAGTGGACATCGGCGGTCGAAGGGCGGACGTCGTGGAAATCTCGTTTCAAGACTCAGGAGGAGGGATTCCGAAAAAGAACCTGGATAAAATCTTTTTGCCGTTCTTTACGACCAAGAGCCATGGGTCGGGATTGGGACTGGCGGCCGTGCATCGCATCGTCGATTTGCACGGGGGATGGATCAGGGTGGAAAGCCGAGAAAACGAGGGAACCCGTTTTGTCGTCTGTTTGCCGCATCCGGCCGGCGCCGGGGTGCGATTGTGGCACGAGGGGCGGGAGCCGTGGAAAAGATCCTAGTCGTCGATGACGAAGAAAGCTTGCGGGACGTGCTGAGCATCATGCTCAAACGGACCGGCTACACCGTCACCAGCGTGGCCGACGGCGAGCAAGCCGTGGAGATCTTGAACAAAGAAATGTTCGATCTGGTGATTACCGATCTGCGGATGCCAAAAATCGACGGCATGGAGGTGTTAAAAGCCGCCAAGTCGGCCGCCCCGGAGACGGTCGTGTTGGTGATTACGGCGTTCGCGTCCGCCGAATCGGCGGTCGAGGCCATGAAGCAGGGCGCTTACGATTACCTGACCAAGCCGTTCCAGATCGACGAGGTGCAACTGATCATCCGCAACGCGTTGGAGAAACGGCGGCTGACGACCGAGAACATGTTGCTCAAGCGCGAGATCGCGGGCCGGTTTTCCTTTTCCCAACTGGTGGGGCAAAGCGAGGCGATGCAGAAAGTCTTCGACGTCGTTCGCAAGGTGGCCGATTCAAGGAGCAACGTCTTGATCTGCGGCGAGAGCGGAACCGGAAAGGAGTTGGTCGCACGGGCGATTCACTATAACAGCGCCAGGAGCGCCATGCCGTTCGTGGCCGTCAACTGCAGCGCCGTGCCGGAGACGTTATTGGAGAGTGAGTTGTTCGGTCATATGAAGGGTTCGTTCACCGGCGCCGTCTCCAACAAAGCCGGGCTGTTCGAAGTGGCCAACGGCGGGACGATTTTCCTCGACGAGATCGGTGATACGCCTCCGTCGATTCAAGTGAAGCTGCTGAGGGTCATTCAAGAGCGCGAGTTCAGGCGAGTGGGGGGGCATCAGGACGTCAAAGTCGACGTCCGGATCGTCGCCGCGACGAACAAGGATCTTGAAA
This sequence comes from Nitrospira sp., assembly GCA_024331125.1. Classification (GTDB taxonomy): domain Bacteria; phylum Nitrospirota; class Nitrospiria; order Nitrospirales; family Nitrospiraceae; genus Nitrospira_D. Next base: position 202,959 of record JANDJI010000001.1, on the reverse strand, counting down.
AGGCGGTTGCCGACGGTTCGTTTCGGCAGGATCTCTATTATCGGTTGGACGTCATCCCGATCCGGCTCCCCCCGCTGCGGATGCGGACCGGCGACATTCCCCTGTTGGTCGAGCATTTTCTTGAGCGGTTCTCCAAGGAAAGTGGAAAACCGGTTCCAACGCTGAGCCCGGACGCCATGCGCGTGCTGTTGGAACACGAATGGAGGGGCAACGTCCGCGAGCTGGAGAATTTGATCGAGCGGGTGGTCGCCTTTTCGAAGGGGGAGACGGTGACCGACGCGGAGGTGCGGGGATGGCTCCATCGGCCCGTCGCGCCTGAACCGCAACAGCTTGTTCCCCTTGAATTGACGGATGAGGGGGTGGATCTCGAAGGGCTCGTCAACCGCATCGAAAGAGATTTGCTGTTGAAAGCGCTCGAGCGATCGAAATGGGTCAAGAAAAAGGCGGCCAGACTCCTTCGCCTCAACACCAGATCGTTCCGCTATCGACTGGAGAAGTATGCTATAAAAGGAGGCCGTGACTAAGCCTCTCCCCGCATCAAGCCCGCCTTCTTCTTATGCCGTGACCGTTTCGGCGCCGGCCAAAGTGAACCTGATCCTTCGCGTACTCGACCGCCGCGCCGACGGATTTCACAACCTCTGGTCGGTGATGCAGACTGTCGGGTTGGAGGACGAGGTTTCTCTCCGGCTCGATGAACATCACGAGGGGATTCGACTGCGCTGCGACGATCCTTCCTTGGCCGCCGATCGAACCAATCTGGTCCACCGAGCTGCTGAAGCGGTGTTGCTCCGCTGCCGCAGGAGAGTCGGAGTCGAGATCATGCTGACCAAGCGAATTCCGATGGGGGCTGGGTTGGGCGGAGGCAGCAGCGACGCGGCCGCCACGATCGTCGGCTTGAATCGATTGCTCGATTTACAATGGTCGGCGGCCGACATGGCCCGGGTCGGCCAAACGTTGGGAAGCGACGTGCCGTTCTTTTTTTTCGCTCCCACCGCCATTGTGACGGGGAGAGGGGAAGAGGTTCGCTCCGTTCACCTTCCGGGAGAGCGAGGAATCGTGCTCGTCTATCCCGGTTTCTCGATTGAAACCAAATGGGCTTATCAAACACTGGCTTCCAGCCGCACCCACGTGCGACCGCTTTCCGACGCCCATGCGTCACTCGGGCGGGAACGGCGACTTTCATGGGAGCAGGTCCTTGAGAAAGCCGAGAACGACTTTGAGGCGCCGGTGTTTGAAGCCTACCCTGCTCTGCAAGTCATCAAATACACGCTTCTGAAACTGGGCGCCGAAGCCGCGCTGCTGTCCGGCAGCGGCGCCACGGTCTTCGGCGTGTTTCCTGATGAGCGCAAGGCCAAGCAAGCCGCGAGCGACTACCCGGCTGAGGCTCGGGACAAGGTCTTTGCCGCCCCTACGGGGCGCAGTCCGGTACGCTGCCTTCTGTAAACGTCCGGCGCGGAGTCAGTTGACAGCCGCCGGAGATTTTCGATAGAGTCGGCAGGCGTTTTCCTTTTCTCTTCTGCGCGGGCGAAGCGTGGAGAGACCGGGGAGATCCCGGCGCTCGCCGTGTAACGACGAAAAGAGTCACGAAATCCAGCTCCGAAGACAATCTCCGATCGGACGATTCCGGAACGCCCCATGAACAGAGAGTTGAAAATTTTCTCCGGCAACGCCAATCTCGCGCTCGCCCAGGAAATTTGTGCGTATCTGGGGCAGAAGCTCGGAGAAGCGACGGTCTCCTCGTTCAGCGACGGAGAGATTCGGGTCAAAATCGAGGAAAACGTCCGCGGCGCGGACGTGTTCGTCGTACAGTCCTGTTGTCATCCGGTCAACGATTCGCTGATGGAGCTGTTGATCATCATCGACGCGCTCAAGCGGTCGTCGGCGAATCGCATCACCGCCGTCATCCCGTATTTCGGTTACGCCCGCCAGGATCGTAAAGACCAGCCGCGCGTGCCGATCACCGCCAAACTGGTCGCCGATCTGATCACCACGGCGGGCGCGGATCGCGTGCTGACGATGGATCTGCACGCCGGACAGATTCAAGGCTTCTTCAACGTGCCGGTCGATCATCTCTATGCCATGCCGGTGTTGTTGGAGTACATCCAGAAGCGAAAGATCGACGATTTGGTGCTGGTCTCCCCTGACGCCGGCGGCGTAGAGCGGGCGAGAGCCTTCGCCAAGCGGGTGCAGGCGACACTCGCGATCATCGACAAGCGGAGAGAAGGACCGAATCAAGCCCAGGTGATGAACATCATCGGCGACGTGAAGGGCAAAAGCGTCCTTTTGCTCGACGATATGATCGACACGGCCGGAACGATCGTGCAGGGCGCGCAGGCCTGCGCCGATCAAGGCGCGCGCGAAGTCTGGACGGCATGCACGCACGCCGTGTTGTCCGGGCCCGCCTTGGAACGATTGCGGGATTCTTGTATCACTCAGGTCGTGACGACCAACACCATTCCATTGCAGGGCAAGGAACGGGTGTGTCCCAAGCTTCATCAATTGTCGGTCGCGCCTCTCCTGGGAGAAGCCATCCGACGCATTCATGAGGACGAATCGGTCAGTTCACTCTTTGCGTAGGCCCTGTGAGTGGGGTTTTCGGCCGGGAAGGGAGTAGAGGAGCATCATGAAGTTCGAGCTGGCAGCGACAGTGAGAGAGCGGGCGGGAAAGGGCGTGGCGAGGGCCATGCGCCGAGCGGGCAAAATTCCGGCGGTGTTGTACGGGCAAGGTGAGTGCATATTGTTGTCCGTGAGCCCGACCCCATTGATGAAAATTTTGAAGTCTCATGCCGGAAGTTCGGCGTTGATCGCGTTGACCATCGAAGGGGCGAAGTCCGATCCCAACCGGACGGCGCTGCTGCGCGACTATCAGCTTGATCCGGTGAGCGGAGCCGTGTTGCACGCCGACCTCTTTGAGGTGTCGATGAGCAAGCCGATTCGGGTGAAGGTTCCGATTCAAGTCATCGGCGGCACCCCCGTCGGCGTCAAAGAAGGGGGCGTGTTGCATCACAATCTGCGCGAATTGTACATCGAATGTCTGCCGTCGGCCTTGCCGGATCATATTGAGATCGACGCGTCGGGGTTGGCCATCGGAAGCGGTATTCACGTCAAAGAGATCACAGTGGGCGAGGGCATTCGGTTACTGGACGATGCCGATCAAATGGTGGTGAGCGTGGCGGCACCCCTCTCCGATGCCAAGCTCGAAGCCTTGCTGACCAGCGGCGCCGCGGCGGGAGCCGAGCCCGAAGTCATTGCAAAGGGCAAAGAGGCGGCTGGTGAAGGCGCCGCCGCCGAAGCGGCCAAGGCCGGGGCGGCGGCCGGAGAAGGGAAGGCCGCTGAAAAGAAGGAAGCGGCGCCCAAGGCGGAAAAGAAAGAGGCTGAAAAGAAGAAGTAACATTGCGCCTCCTTGTCGGATTGGGCAACCCCGGACAAGCCTACGCCAGGACCCGTCACAACGTCGGCATGTGGGTGATCGAGCGAGCCGCCGCTCGATGGGCGATTTCGCTCAAGCCGCGCCATACGGCACGGATCGGAACCGGACGGCTCGGATCGGAACCGGTCACGTTAGCCGGCTTGCTCGATTGGATGAACGTCACGGGCCCTCCCCTCAAAGGTCTCCTGCGAGAGCTGAATCTGACGCCCGACGATCTCATTGTCATTCACGACGATCTCGATCTGGAGCCCGGGCGACTCCGTGTCAAATCCGACGGGGGGCACGGCGGGCACAACGGCGTGCGATCCGTGATCGAGGCGCTCGGCACGTCTCGATTCGTGCGGGTCAAGATCGGGATCGGCCGTCCGGCGCCAGGCCAAAATCCCGCCGACTATGTGTTGGAGCCGGTTACCGCTGATGAGATGCGCGTATTCGACCCCTGTCTTGAGCGGGCGGTGGACGCCTTGGAGTGTGTGCTCCATAGAGGGGCGGCAGCGGCGATGAACCGGTTCAACGTGCGGGAAGGAAAGGAGGGCGGCGAGTCGTGAAAGGTTCCTCCCGTTGAGCGTTCAAGCGTGACGAAGGAAACTTCCGGACCGTCGAATCTCACGTCATGGGACTTTGTTGCGGCATGATCGGGCTGCCGAACGTCGGCAAGACGACGGTCTTCAATGCGTTGACCGGCGGCGGCGCGTTGGCCGCCAATTACCCGTTTGCGACCGTCGATCCGAATACCGGCATCGCGTTGGTGCCCGATCCGCGACTCATCACACTCACCGACATATTTAAATCGAAAAAAACCACCTACAGCACGCTGGAAGTGCGGGACATCGCCGGGTTGGTCGAAGGGGCCAGCAAGGGCGAAGGACTCGGCAATCAGTTTCTGGGCCATATTCGCGAGGTGGATGCCTTGTTGCACGTCGTGCGTTGTTTCCAAGGAACCGACGTGGTGCACGTGAGCGGAACCGTCGATCCTCTTCGCGACATCGGCGTCATCGAAACCGAATTGATGCTGGCCGATCTGGAAACGCTCGAACGACGCAAACAGAAGACGGAGAAAAAAGTTCGGGCCGGTGACAAGAAGGCGGCGTTCGAACTGGAGTTTCTTGGGCGGTTGATGGAGCAACTCAATGGCGGGCAGTGGCTAGGCAACCTGACGTACACGCCCGATGAGCGGCTGATTCTCAATGAATGCCAATTGCTCGCCGCCAAACCGGTCCTGTTCGTGGCCAATGTCTCCGAAGGTCAACAAGCCGACGACACGATGGTGCAAGCCGTGCGCGAGTTCGCCGCCAAACGCGGCGCCGGGGTCGTGGTCCTCTGCGGCCAGCTCGAGGCGGAGGTGGCCTCGTTACCGGAAGCCGAACGGGCGGCTTTTCTCAAGGAACTGGGGCTGGCTGAATCAGGGCTTGCCCGGCTGACGCGCGAAGCCTACGGACTGCTCAACCTCGTCACCTTCTTCACCGCCGGAGAAACCGAATCGCGGGCCTGGCCTATTCCGCGCGGCACCAAGGCGCCGCAGGCGGCTGGGAAAATCCACTCGGATATGGAGCGCGGGTTCATCCGGGCCGAGGTCTATCATTATGACGATCTGATCGCCTGCGGCTCCGAAGCCAAGGTGAAAGAAAAAGGACTTTTCCGCCTCGAAGGGAAGGACTACGTGATCCAGGAAGGCGACATCGTCTATTTCCGGTTCAACGTCTGACCGTCCCAACACAAGCGCACCCCTCGACCGTATACTCTTTTGCGGCCGCGATTCCGACGAGCGGCTGGCATGACACCAGAGAGAAAGATCGCTTGGCCATCTTCTGCCCATAAGAAGAAAGGAAGCTCCCCATGCCCTTTACCCTCATCAAGGGCCGATTCAAGCCGCTGGCTGGTATTCCCGATGGAGACTCGGTCCGCTTCCTGGCAAATGACCTTACGTTGTGGAGACGACTGGAAGGCAAGCCCCCCGAAATTGGTCAGGGCATCAAAACCAAAGGTACGGTTCAATTGCGGTTTGAAGGAATTGACGCCATCGAAAAGGGGGCGATTAAGCCCCTTTCCACGGAAGCGCGGGACACGATGCTCCGGCTGATTGGGTTTGACCGTCATGCGAATCCGGAACCTGACGGCTACATTCTGACCCGTATGACCGATGATGCCTCGGGACGTCCCATTGCCTTTGTATTTGCCGGGACCACGTCCAGGAAGGATGGGTCTGCGGTGCTTCTGAGCCGTGCCTTGTTGCAGCAATCGGTCAACATCAAGCAGGCAAGGCCGGCCTTGTCTATCCGTTGTACTACAACACGCTCTTCGCGACGTTTCGAGAAGAAATCACGAAGGCCGTGACCCGTGCCCGAAAAAACAAAGTTGGGTATTGGCCGCTCGACCGGACCGTGACCGGCGTCACGGTCACCGGCTATCAGGATCTGGCGGTTATTCCCCCCATCTGGCCCAAACTCTGGCGTCGATTGGAAGAATTTTTCCGGCAGGCCAGATCGCTTGCCGGCTTTGTCACCTTCCTGGAGCGCCGCAATGAGCGAGTGGACATTCTTCCCCTCATGGAAGAGCGTGGACTCCACGATCTCGTTCAAGTTCAAGGCAACACCGTGCGCCTGCTCGAACGCCCGGAACACATTCGCGTGATAGGAAAGGCCGGCCGCCGGTGCCGGTGCGGCTGACGAAAAGCAAAAGCGGCCAGGCGAAAGAGTCTGTCGGCGAGACAATCGGCAGGAGGGATGGGCCACAATTCACTGCGAGGGAGCAAACTGGTGTAGAGAAGAAGGCGGTGGGCCAAGCGGACATCAGGAGTGGGACACAGGAAGGCAAGCCGCACCGGTTCCAGCCGGTCGAGGGGGTGATCCGGTGAGCCGACTCTGATCTGGATCGCCGGGAGGCATGAGTTGTGGGCCGTTGTGCTGTTGCGTGTGTTTCACCAGGGCCCGGCGGCGGAGCTGACAGAGGCCCGGTGGCGAGCCGGTTCTAATCGGGATCGCCGGGAGGCATGAGCCGGAGACCGCCGGGCCGGTCGGCGCCTGCCGTCGGCGGGCGCTGGCCACAGCGCGATCGCATAGATAGATAACAGCGGCGCGGGTCGATGACCGGGCCGGGGGTGACCACCCCCGGCCCGATGTGTTGTGGGCGGTTCCGGTATGAAGTAGCGATTGGGAGCAGAGGCTGATCGCCCACCATTTCCCGACGGAAGAGGAAAATTGACGGACAGGCCGGTGCTGGATTGCTCCGTCAGTGTCCCATCGATGGTGGTTGGTTGTCTATCTGCTTCTGCTCGCTGCTTCTGCTTGCGGTGGCGCTCGTCAGAATAAGCGAATGCCTAGCAAGAGCATCGGGCGCTCAGGATCGTTCCGCCACTCAACAAAGCTAAGGCCTTGAGGCATCGGCCTGGGTCCACACGTGCCGCCATTCTTCCCGGATCCCGAGCTTCTTTGCCCAGTCGGTGATATAAGCGTGGTCCAGTGAGTCGGTTTGACGTTGCAGGACCGATAGCACGTCGATGAAGTCCTGCGCCCGCCCCGCCTTCAATTTGTGAATCACCAAGTCCTCCGGGGAAATGATCCACAGGGACAGGTTGCCAAGCGCATAGTGCCGACGCCGGCTGAGACAGGCCCGACGCGGTCGTCCTTTGGGAGCATGAGATCAACCGGGATGGCTCTCCGTCGTAACCGAACGTGGGAGTTTCTGTCATTGGGTTGTGCGCCGCCCATTCGGCATCCTCTACGAATCCGTGCGCTTCCAGGGCTTGCAAGAGGTGAGGGCGGTCAGTGTGACCCATGGCGATCATGGCATCGAGGTCGTGCGTTGCTCATGAAGTGCCCCATGCTCCCAAAGTCAGCGCTCCCATCAAGCAGTAGGGGAAGGGGAGTTCGTTCAGGGCGCGAAAAAGATCATCGAACGCCTCTTCAAACGGATGAGAGTCAGTGGCGGCCACGCGAAGCAGTCCTCGGTGCGAGCCGGAGCGATGAACGAACCTGTTCCCAGGTCAAAAGAGTCGTGTACGCGAATTCGGCAATGGCATTGGTTGATGCGTCCGGATGTTGTAATCGGGTCGAGGCGATCAACTGCCGGTATTCGAAGTCTGAAAGCTGAATGGAACGCCGCACCCCCTCTTCGGGCGTCGGGGGCCAACCGCGAGGATCGGAAAGCGGGGTCGTTCTTCCCAATCTTCGCGCCCAGAGGGGGAGCCTCATTCGATCCTTCTCTTCTCCTCGGATGCGAACCGGTGCGTCCAATGGTTTCATCAGGCATGTCCCCATATCCCATGAAGCCCGCACGAGTCTAGCACAGCTAACGAGGGGGCTGAAGCCCACAGGGGCTTACACGATTCTCGCAAGAGGCGCCTTTATTGACAGTCGTTTCGACCTTGTGTTACGGTCGCTCGCCGATTGCGCCGGAAGGCGCCCTACACCTCGCTCCCGACCGGTTCGGGGGCCTTTGTCCAGGAGGATTGCCGCATGAGGATCTACGAGTCCCTCTTTATTATTCGTCCGTCTCTTTCAGATGAGGAAACGACCGCGCTCATTGATAAGATGAAGAGCGTGGCCGATAAGGCTGGCGCCCAATTCATCAAGGCCGAGAATCTGGGAAAGAAAAAACTGGCGTATGAAGTGCGTCGCGAGCGAAAAGGCACCTACGCCTATTTCTATTTCAAGGCGCCGAATCAGACGGTAGGTGAGTTGGAGCGGGCTTATCGGCTGGAGGACAATATCATCAAATTTCTCACCGTCCAGCACGAAAAGGAATTGCCGGTGCGACGGCCGCCGGAGCCGGTGGCGCAAGAATCCGTGGGGGTCTGACGGTGGCGGGGTTTAACAAAGTCATTCTGCTGGGCAATCTGACCAGAAATCCCGAACTGCGTTATACGCCGAACGGGACGCCGGTGGCCGGTTTCGGCCTGGCCGTGGGCCGCCGGTTCAAGCAGGGGGACGATCTGAAAGAAGAAGTCTGTTTCGTGGACATCGTGGTGTTCGGCAAGCAGGCGGAACATTGCGGCCAGTATCTCAGCAAAGGCAACGGAGTCATTGTGGAGGGGCGACTTCAGCAGCGACGATGGGAAACGGAAGACGGCCAGAAGCGAAGCAAGCACGAAGTCGTCGCGCAGAGCGTCACCTTTCTGCCCAAGAGACAGGACGGCGCCTCCGGTGTGACGGAGCCCGTCAACCACGAGGACCTGGCCTACGACATGGATGAACAAGGGTAGTCGCGCAGAACGAGGAGGCGGGGAATGGAACGGAGCAGCGAAGGAGAACGCGGCGGGGGCGGCGGCAGGTTGTTTCAGCGCAGGCGCCCGTGCCGCTTTTGCGTGGATAAGATGCCGATCGACTTCAAGGACGCCGGCCTGCTGAGAAATTTTCTGACCGAGCGGGGGCGTATCGTGCCGCGCCGCATTTCGGGGAATTGCATGCGTCATCAGCGCGAGCTGACGGTCGCCGTCAAGCGCGCCAGGCATATCGCGATCATCAGCTTCGCGGAAGAGCGGTAATGAGCGCGAGCGGCGGAGCCCGTGCGCTCAAGGCGGGGAAGCGGCGCACGGTCGGAGGGCATGATGGATCTGTTGACGCCGAAAGTTTCGGATATTGTCGCCCATGCTCGGTCGCTGTCAGGCGATCTGACGGCGGAAGAACTCGGGTTGACCGAGGCGGATCTTGTGCTTCGCGGGACGTTGGCCGTCGGGTTGGATTTCCGGGTCGTCGGGAAAACCATTTGCGTGACCGGAGTCGTCGAGGGGACGGCGATTCGTCAATGCGTCCGATGTCTCAAGGATTTTGACGATCCCTTGGCGTTCGCGATCCATGCGGCCTACGAACGGGAGAGCAAGCCGACGGCGTTGGCCGTAAAACATGAGGCCGCATCGAGAAGGAAAGCGGCGCCGGCCGTTCAGGTGAAGCCGGAAGAAGAGCCCGACGACGATCTCTACTGTTACTCCGGCGATCATCTCGAATTGGCTCCGATGTTGCGAGAGCAATTGATTCTGGCCTCGCCGATGCATCCGCTCTGCAAACAGGAGTGTCTTGGGCTTTGCCCGCAATGCGGGAAAGATTTGAACGAGGGGCCGTGCCGGTGCGTCGCCGAATCCGCGGGAGGCCCCTTTCAGGCGCTGCGCGGTCTAAGACAAAAGAATCAGGGCCCGGCAAGCCGCTAAGCGCACCGGCGGCGGTACAACGAAGGAGTCACGATGCCGAATCCAAAACATAAACATTCGCGGGCGCGGCGCGACAAACGCCGCACGCAGAAACTGCGCATGACACCTCCGGGGATGTCCGTGTGTCCCCAGTGTCATGAATTGAAACTGCCGCATTACACCTGCTTGAATTGCGGGACGTACAAGGGCAAGGCCGTCATTCAAGTCGAAGAGGCTTGAGGGAATGGCTCCGGCCTTCGACAGCGTCGGTCCGACCTTGAGGCGAGGCCGAACGATCGTTCGGGATCGGCTTTCAACACATCCCAGGTTGCCGGGGCCGACGTTTTTGACGGCGACGGCTTTTGTAGGGCGGAGAGCGGAAGAGCCCGTCGCCCTTTATGGAGCTCGGGTCCGCTGGTCCGACGCTCGGCGCCGGCCGGGGAGCGCAAGCCGCCGCGCCTGGAAGACGAACTTGTCTGGTGCCGGTTGTGAGCAGCATGCCACGCATGAAGATCGCGCTTGATGCCGTGGGGGGAGATTACGGCCCCGCTCCCTGTATCGAAGGCGCCCTCCAAGCCGTCAGAGAGGTGGACGTCGAGGTCGTTCTCGTCGGCGACGAGGCTCTTCTGAAGCAGGAATGCCGCCGATTGGGTTGTCACGACGGCCGGGTATCCATCCGGCACGCGTCGCAGGTTGTCTCGATGCATGAATCGCCGGCGGCCGTGGTCAGGAAAAAGCGGGACTCGTCGATTTGGGTCGCCACCACGATGGTCAAAAACGGAGAGGCCGACGCGGTGGTGAGTCCGGGCAACACCGGGGCCAGCATGGTGGCGTCGTTCTTCGTGCTGGGATTGACGAAAGGCGTCGAACGGCCGGCGATCGCGACCAGCTTGCCGACCGTCTCCGGCGAGGCGATCATTCTCGACGTGGGGGCCAACGTCGATTGCAGCGCCAAAGATCTGTTTCAGTTCGCCGTCATGGGCAATGAATACGGCAAACACCTCTTCGGCAAGCCGAATCCCCGCGTCGGCTTGTTGAGCATCGGCGAAGAAGACAGCAAAGGCAACGAAGTCACCAAAGAGGCGTTCAAGCTCTTGAAGGCTGGCTCCTTGAATTTCATCGGCAACGTCGAAGGACGCGAGGTGTACAGCGGCATCGCCGACGTCGTCGTCTGCGACGGGTTTATCGGGAACGTGGCCTTAAAAATATCCGAAGGCGTCGCCGAGACGATCAGCAAATTGCTGGAGCAGGAACTGTCCAGATCGTGGTCGGGGCGCGTGGCCTATCCGTTGATCGTCGGGCCGCTCAGGAAACTGAAACGGCGAATCGATTACGCGGAATTCGGGGGCGCTCCGTTGCTCGGCGTCAACGGCATCACCATGATCTGCCATGGGCGGTCCTCGGCGAAAGCCATCAAAAACGCGATTCGACGAGCCAAAGGCATGGCCGAAGGCCGCGTGCGCGAGCTGATCCAGTGCAACATAGAGGAAAGCCTCGCCTCTTCGTCCGCGGAGGCGCGAACGTGAAGGCTCGGATCATCGGAACGGGCTCGTACGTGCCGGCCAAGGTGCTGACCAACGCCGATCTCGAGCGGTTGGTCGCGACGTCGGACGAGTGGATTCGCGAACGGACGGGCATCCGGGAACGTCGCGTCGCGGGAACGGGAGAAGCCTGCTCCGATCTGGCCGTCCAGGCCGGGAAACGGGCCCTGGAGGCGGCAAAGCGGTCGGCGGCGGAGTTGGACATGGTCTTGGTCGCGACATGCACCGGCGACTATCCCCTTCCGTCAACGGCCTGTTTGGTCCAGCATCAACTCGGCGCGACGAGGGCGGCGGCCTGCGACGTGTCCGCGGCCTGTTGCGGATTCGTCTATGCGCTGTCGGTGGCCGACGCCTATATCAAAACGGGCATGCGTCACGTCTTGGTGATCGGATCGGAGGTCATGTCCGCGATTACGGATTGGACGGATCGCAATACCTGCATCCTTTTCGGGGACGGAGCCGGGGCCGCGGTCGTGAGCGCCGGAGACGAGGACGGCGGGCGCGGCATCTTATCCACGCATCTTCGTTCCGACGGCCATTTGAGCGAACTCATCACGGTCCCGGCGGGAGGCTCGCGCAATCCCTCGTCGGAAAAAACGATCGCTGAGAAGATGCAGTGCATCAAAATGAAGGGGCATGAGACCTTCAAGGTGGCCGTGCGAACCCTTGAAGAGATCGCCCGCGAGACCTTGGTGGCGAACAATTTGAAGGTGGAAGACATAGACCTGTATGTGCCGCATCAGGCGAATGTCAGGATCCTCACGGCCGTGACGGAGCGCCTCGGCCTTCCGTCGGAAAAAATGATGTTCAATCTCGATCGCTACGGCAACACGTCCGCGGCCTCGATTCCCATCGCGCTGGACGAAGCGGTGCGCACGGGACGAATCAAAGAAGGATCGATGGTCATGCTCGGAGCGTTCGGAGCGGGGCTGACGTGGGCTTCGGCGATGATTCGATGGTGATGAGATCTGAGGTCCGCATGCACGTGGCGGCACGGTGCGACATGGTGCGGGAGGGCGCGCGGGACCGCCGACCGCCGGGAACCGGAAGACGGTCGCGCCACGGAACTTTTCCCGTTGACATTCCAGAAGATTTCTACGATATCTAACGACTCATGAAACAAGGGATCGGTCTGGTCTTTCCGGGGCAAGGATCGCAGTCCGTCGGGATGGGCAAGGCGTTGTACGAGGCTCATCCGGAACTGAAACGTCTGTATGACGAGGCCTCGACGGTGCTTGGATACGACTGCGCGGCCTTGTGTTTCGAAGGGCCGGTCGAACGGCTCAACTTGACCGAATATACCCAGCCCGCTCTGTTGGTCGGCAGTCTTGCCGCGTGGAAGACCTTGGAGCCGGCGGGCATCGCCCCCGTGGCGGTGGCGGGTCACAGTTTGGGCGAATACTCGGCGCTGGTGGCGGCCGGCGGTCTGTCGTTCGGCGATGCGGTGGCGCTGGTTCAAAAACGCGGTCGATACATGTCGGAGGCTGTTCCTCCGGGGTCCGGTCTCGTGGCGGCGTTGCTCGGATTGGGGGCTGATGTGGTCGAAGAGGTCTGTCGAGAAGCGTCGTCGGTCGGGATCGTCGCTCCGGCGAATTTCAATTCTCCGGGACAAATCGTGATCGCCGGAGAAAAGGCGGCGGTGGAACGGGCGATCGAACTTGCCAAAACCAAAGGTTGCAAAAAAGCGATTCCCCTTCCGGTAAGCGTGCCGGTCCACACCCCGTTGATGCAGAAAGCGGCCGATCGCTTGGCCGCCGACGTGGCTTCGGTTCAATGGTCGGATTTGACGGTTCCCTTGGTGAACAATGTGGAAGCGCGGGCGATTACAAAGGCAAGCGAGATACAAACGTCGCTGATTCGGCAGTTGCCGTCGCCCGTGTTGTGGGTCGAGACGATCAAGACCATGGCGCGCATGGGAGTGACCGCGTTTGTGGAAGTGGGACCCGGGACCGTTCTGACGGGCCTGATCAAACGTATTCTTCCCGAAGCCCGACTTTTCAACGTCAATGATCCCAGCTCGCTTGAAGCGACGTTGAACAGCCTAAGCGGATAAAGAATTCGAAGGTCCTCGGAAACAGGCGGGCGTCCAGGCTCAAGAGCGCTCTCAACAACAAATACGAGGGTTGATCATGTCGCTACAGGGAAAGGTCGCGATTGTGACCGGCGCAGCTCAAGGGATCGGTCGCGCCATAGCCGAACGGTTGGCGGAGGCCGGGGCCGACGTCGCCGTCGCGGATCTCGATCCCGGTCGTTCCGGCGAAACGGTGACCGCCGTCGAGCGACTGGGACGCAAGGCGCTCAATCTCAAGGTGAACGTGGCGGAGGCCGGCGATGCCAAGGCCATGGCCGAACAGGTTCTCAAGGCATGGGGACGCATCGATATTTTGGTGAACAACGCCGGGATCACGCGCGACGGCCTGTTGCTTCGCATGAAAGACGAAGATTGGAACCTAGTGCTCCAGGTCAATTTGAACGGGACGTTCAACTGCACCAAAGCCGTCTTGCAGACGATGACCAAGCAACGGTATGGTCGTATCGTCAACATCGCGTCGATCGTAGGGGTGATGGGCAACGTGGGGCAGGCCAATTACGCGGCGTCGAAGGCGGCTGTCATCGGGTTCACCAAAACGGTCGGGCGGGAATACGCGAGCCGAAACATCACGGTCAACGCGGTGGCTCCGGGCTTCATCGATACGGCCATGACCCACGGGCTGCCGGCCGACGTCAAAGAGACGCTTCAGAAACAGATTCCGCTGGGACGATTGGGGACGCCGGCCGACATTGCGGCGGCGGTGCGCTTTCTGGTATCCGACGACGCGGCCTATATCACCGGCCACGTGCTGCACGTGAACGGTGGCATGCTGATGGCGTAACGCGGCGAAATCGGAGGCAGCGTGCGGCCGCCACGCGCCCCCGTGCGGCGGCGCGGTGACGGTTTTATCGAGGAAGGAGGAAGCAGAGCGATGGCAACCGTTGAAGAGCGTGTCAAGAAGATCATTGCCGAGCAATTGGGCGTGGAGGAGGACGAGGTGACGCCGGAGGCGTCCTTCGTCGAAGACCTCGGCGCCGATTCGCTTGATACCGTGGAGTTGGTGATGGCGCTGGAGGAAGAGTTCTCGATCGAAATTCCGGACGAGGACGCCGAAAAAATTCTGACAGTCGGAAAGGCGTTGGAATACATCAAGGAAAAATGCTAGCACATCAGTCGGCCATGCTTGATCGAACGAAGCGCCGCGTGGTGGTCACGGGGCTGGGGTTGGTGACTCCGCTGGGCACCGGCGTTGAAAAAACCTGGACGGCTCTGTGCGCCGGAGAATCCGGCATCCGACGGATTACGAAGTTCGATCCGGCCGGCTACGACGCGCAGATCGCCGGAGAAGTGACGGATTTCGATCCGGCGCAGTTCATCGAGAAAAAAGAAATCAAGAAAATGGACGCGTTCATCCACTATGCCGTGGGCGCAGCCCAATTGGCCGTGGATGACGCCGGGCTGAAGGTTGCCGAGGAAGAGGCCGCCAGAGTCGGCGTCTACATCGGATCGGGGATCGGCGGGCTGGGGTCGATCGAACGGTACCACGACGTGCTCAAGGAGAAGGGGCCGGGACGAGTCTCGCCGTTTTTTATTCCCATGACCATCATCAATCTGGCGTCCGGGCAGGTCGCGATTCGGATCGGGGCCAAGGGTCCCAATTCTTCCATCGTGACGGCTTGCGCGACCGGCAATCATTGCATCGGGGACGCGTTCCGCCTGATTCAGGACGGCCGCGCGGACGTGATGGTGGCGGGGGGCGCCGAGGCGGCCGTGACGCCGTTGGGCGTCGCGGGATTTGCAGCGGCCAAAGCGCTGTCGTTCAGAAACGATGAGCCGACGAGAGCGAGTCGGCCGTTTGACAGAGACCGTGACGGATTCGTCCTGGGAGAAGGTGCCGGGGTGGTCGTGATCGAGGAGTTGGAACATGCGCGCCGTCGCGGCGCGAGGCTGTACGCCGAAATCGTCGGGTACGGGATGAACAGCGACGCCTATCACATTACGGCACCTCCCGAAGAAGGCGAGGGGGCGGTGCGTTGCATGGAACTGGCCATCGAGGACGCCGGGATCGCCAAAGATCAAATCGGGTACATTAACGCTCACGGAACGTCCACGATGGCCGACGCCATTGAGACCCGCGCCATCAAGACCGTCTTCGGTGATCGTGCCTACGGCATTCCCGTCAGTTCGACGAAGTCCATGACGGGTCACCTGCTCGGTGCGGCGGGCGGGGTCGAAGCGATCTTCAGCATTCTGGCCCTTTTCCACGGCGTGTTGCCGCCCACCATCAATCTCGAAAATCCCGATCCGGCGTGCGATTTGGATTATGTGCCCAATAAAGCGAGAACCGCCGCCGTCACCGCAGCCTTGTCCAATTCCTTTGGATTCGGCGGGGTGAACGCCTGTTTGATTTTCAAACGGGTGGGCGCGTAGCGCCTTTTCGACGATGACACCGGCTCCCCGGGCCGATTCATATCCCGTTTCGCTGACCTATCGTTTCCGCAACAGGGCGCTGCTCGACGAGGCGCTGACGCACAAGTCGTACGTCAACGAAAACAGAGACAAGGACGTCCGCCACAACGAGCGACTCGAATTTTTGGGCGACGCCGTGCTGTCGCTCATCATCAGCGAGTACCTGGCGACTCGATATCCGGGGTTGAGAGAAGGCGCGCTCTCGAAACTCAAAGCCGGGCTGGTCAGCGAATCGTCGCTGGCCGCTGCCGCCCGGCGGCTTGATCTCGGTGCGCATCTCAAACTGGGGCGGGGCGAAGAACGGTCGATGGGGAGGGAAAAGCCGTCGTTGCTGGCCGACGGATTGGAGGCGGTGATCGCGGCGGTGTACCTGGACGGCGGGATCAAAGCGAGTCGGACGTTCGTCCTTGAGACGTTGGTGGAAGAGTTGCGAAAAGTGGAATCGATGCAGACGACTCCCGGTCGCGGTGATTACAAAACCAGACTCCAGGAGTGGTGCCAAAAGCGGCATCAATTCGTGCCTCGGTACCGCACTCTGCGAGAGACGGGGCCCGACCATCAGAAATGTTTTCAAGTCGAGGTTTCCGTGGGCGATGAAGCGCTCGGAATCGGACAAGGAGCCAGTAAAAAAGAAGCCGAGCAGGAAGCGGCAAGGCTGGCGTTGGAACGGGTCGAAGGGTGAATCACGGTAAGGAAAGGAGATGGCCATGCTCATGCGACGAGCGGCGTTGATGATCTGTACGACGGTGCTGACGGGATGCGCGTTGTCTCTCATGGCTCCTCCCGGGATTGTTGCCGCCGACAAATCGGCGAGCCAAAAAGATGGAGCATCGAAAGGGCCGCGAGCGATCATCAAGACGAAATTCGGCGACATGGAGATCAAATTTTTTCCCGAGGCGGCGCCGAGGCATGTCGAGAACTTTATTGCGCTGGCGAAGGCCGGATTCTACAACGGGACGATCTTTCATCGCGTCATTCCCGGCTTCATGATTCAAGGCGGCGATCCCAACACCAAAGACTCCCTAAAAAAAGAACTCTACGGCATGGGAGGACCGACGGATGAGAAGGGGAATCCCGTTCGGCTGAAGGCCGAGTTCAACGACATTTCCCACAAGCGGGGGATCGTGTCGATGGCGCGATCCCAGGACCCCGATTCCGCCGGTTCGCAGTTTTTCATCGTGGTCGAGGATTCGCCGTTTCTTGACAACAAGTATACGGTGTTCGGCGAAGTGGTGAAGGGAATCGGCGTGGCTGACAAGATCGTGAACGTGCCCCGCGATGCCCAGGACAATCCGAAAGAGCGGGTCGAGATGACGGTGACGATCGTGGACTAGCGCCCGCCCCCGTGCTCCGCCGGGCGATGAACAGGTCCTTATTGTCCGGTGTGCTTTTCCCAAGGGCGCAGAGGTTTTTCTCCCTGCGCCCCCCTTTCGAGGGGTGAGCTTTTGTAGCATGGTTTTGTCCTCTTCCGGGGGCTATCCTTGGCGGTGAGTCAGCCAAGGAGCAAGGAGGATGGCATGCGTTCCGTATCGACTCGGCGGATGTACCGGAGGATATTGACGGAGTGCCGCGGATCTCTCGTCGTGCGCGGTTTCGTTCAGAACGTCGTCGTGCACGATCTTTCTTTGAACGGATTGAGAATCGAGGGAGATTTGCTTCCTCCGCGCGACAGTGTGGTGGCTGTTCGGGTCTGGCTGCCGGACGGAACGGTTCTGGACATCGACCAGGCCGCGGTTCGATGGAGCGGCGAGACGCAATGCGGCGTTCAGATCATCTCGCTCTCGAACGAGGCTGATTTTCGATTGGCGCGACATATCGAGCACCGGTTGACTCACCTCAGGGAATAGCGGAAAAAGCGGGACAGGATGCAAGACCGGGGGAGGAGGCTAGCCCGTCGTTGATCGTACGACGAACAGCCGGTCCCCGCGAGAGCCGGGCCGGCCGATTTGCGCATCGGTCGGTTAGTGGTGGTGTTCGCAACCCGGACCGTGCACGTGGGGGTCGGAAACGGTCGGCGGCAGGGATGTCCCAGGGAGGATGATCCGTCCTCCCTCGTGTTTTGCGCGCAGTTGCTCGGCCAGCGCCGGATGATACGTTTTGACATAGCCGGCCAGCCCGTTGAGGAACCGCCTGGACTGAAAATCGGTTCCTGAAAATTCCGTGATGAACGTCACGGCTCGATCGAGCACCCTGGGCGCTTCGGCTCCCTCGGTGATCTCATCAGGGTGCTCGTTTCGGTATTCGTCGTATTCCTTTTTCAAATATTCGGCAAACACGGGCATGGGTGAGGAAGGCACGTGCAAAGGACTCAGCGCGCGGCGCAAGGTTTGGAGCGCGGCGACCACTTCGGCGTCCTGCCCGTCCCGACGGCCTTGGAAATAACGGTAGGCGACGACTTCTATCAGGTTGAACAGCGCGGCCCCTTTGAACCCCGCGATTTCTTCCAGCTCGCGATAGAATTCCCGGCGTCGCGGCATCAGTTGCTCGCCCAGGCGTTTCTCCTGATAATCTCCTCCGCTGTCCAGATAAACGCAATCGTGCGGGCAACTGATGCGGGACAAGCGATGCTCGCCGCAACAGGAACTGCAAATCGACCCGCCGAGGGCGGGGCACGGTCGCTTTCCCTTTCGCTGTGAGCAGTAAGCGCAGAGGCTCATTTGTTCCCCGAACTTCCTGTCGGAGATCTGGACGGCGGGGCGATGAATCCATAGTCCGCCAACGTTCGCTTTTCTTTCTTCGATTTGCCGACAGTCGGTGTTTCAAGGCCGTTCATTTCGGCGGCGTTGTCATATTGATAGGGGACGAGAATGATGTTGTTGGTGCGATCGATGCCGATGTGCGCGGGAGCGGGCAAATACTCGGCGATCACGTGAAATTTTCCGTCCCGTGTCATGCGCCAGATTTTCCCCTTGGTCAGGTCCGAGACGTACATGTTCCCCCAGCGGTCGAAGTCCACACCGCTCAAGTTTTGGAAGCGTCCCGTGAAAAAGCCGTTCGACTCCAATTCCGTCAGACGTCCGTCTGGAGCAATGTCGAAAATTTTCCCCTTATTCCAGCTCACGGCGATCACGTGGCCGGTGTGAGGGTGAACGGCGATCCCCGTCGGTCCGGCCAATCGATCATCGTGGATCAAGAGGGACACCCGATGACCGGCGGTCGTTTCTACCCGGTAAATGGCGTTGGTGGCCTGATCCGATGCGTACAGCACGCCGTTCGGTCCGACCGCGACGTCCGTCAGCGAGACAGGGACCGGCGAGGAAGCGGACGGGGGAAACGAAACGGTCACAAGGTGTTTCCCCGTGGTTTTGTCGAATCCCTTGAGTTGATCAAGATCCGCAACGTACAGTGTGTCCCCGTCGAGCGCCATTCCTTTGGGGGCATGGAGGAGCACGTCCGCGACCCCTCCTTGAATGAACTTCAGGTTCGTGATCTTCCCTTGGCCGTCCAGCTTGGTGATGAATCCGTTGTTGTCTTTGGCCTCCGGTTCCCCGTTGATGTTGGAGATGAAATAGTCGCTTCCGGATTGGTCGCCGACAAAACAGTTTGGGGATTCTAAACCAAGGATTTGTGCCGCGCCGACCGGTGCGACCAGGCACAACACGAGGGAAGACGCGAAGAGACCCCCGCGCAGTGTCCTATATATTCGTAGTGCCCGTAGATGAGTCATCAACGTTGACAGTGACTCGGCGACTTGACCGACTGTGTCGGCATGTCGGCGGATGGACTGAAGGCATCCTAGCCAATGGCGAAAGACGGTGTCAAGGAAAGGAGCCGTGAGGCGGCTTCGGATCAACTGAGTAAATGACAAGGCGGAAAACGACGTCTTCTATTTCGACTCCTTATGCTCGATCTTTATGTATGATGGCTGAACAGTCTGCGTCGTTGACTTGGGCAAAAATGCCCTGCTAAGTTGGCGCACTTCTTGTGACATGCCGGTTGTGACTCGAAAATAGGAGAGAGGGGACGAAGGAGGCCAGGAATTTGCCTCTTCTTGAGCCGGGACATCACACTTTACAGTCGGGGGGAGATCGTGGCGGCACAATTGATCGATGGAAAGGCGTTAGCTCAACAGGTGAGAGAACGATTGGCGGTCGAGTCGGCGGCGGTGGCGGCAAAGACCGGCGTTAAACCAGGCTTGGCGACGATTTTGGTCGGGGACGATCCTGCGTCGCACATTTATGTGAAGAACAAGCAGAAGGCCTGCGAACTGGCGGGTATCTACGTGGACGACCATAAACTGCCCGCTTCGACGACGCAGGCCGAATTGCTGGCGCTGATCGAAAAAAAGAACGCCGATCCCAAGGTCCACGGCATCTTGGTCCAGTTGCCTTTGCCCAAACATATCGACAGCCGGATCATTCTCGAAGCCGTGTCTCCCCATAAGGACGCCGACGGGTTCCATCCCTACAACTTCGGGCGGTTGGTCGAAGGCAACCCCGTGTTCGAAGCCTGCACGCCCAAGGGAGTCATCAAGATGATCGAATCGACGGGCGTGACGATCGAGGGCAAACGGGCGGTCGTCGTCGGTCGGAGCAATATCGTGGGGAAGCCGTTGGCGCTGATGCTCTTGCATCGCAACGCGACGGTCACCATCTGTCATTCCAAGACCAAAGACCTGCCGGCCGTGTGCCGCGAAGCCGATCTGTTGCTCGTGGCGATCGGAAAAGCGAAGTTCGTGACGGCGGACATGGTGAAGGAGGGAGCGGTGGTGATCGACGTCGGCACCAACAAGCTGCCGGACGGGAAATTGTGCGGCGACGTCGATTTTGAGCCGGTGCGTGAGAGGGCAAGCTGGATCAGCCCGGTGCCGGGGGGGGTGGGACCCATGACGATCGCGATGTTGTTGGCCAATACGGTGGAGTCGGCCAAACGAGGCGCCGGGTTGTTGTAGACCCCATGTTTCGGGCTCGTCTTATTTATTTAAAATAGATTCAGAAATAGAAGGGCGAGGCGCAGGGGCACGGTGATTGACAGATATCGGGGGGCGTCGGTTCAGCATGGGCGGGACCGTGCGGACGTGATGGCGGCGGTACCACTCTCTTCAAAAAAGCCGATAATCATGTGAAATAGCGAGGCGGAGCGCCGAGGTCGTATCATGACGCGGGAACCCAGAAGACTGAAGGACGTGTTGGATCAAGGGCAGTTTGCCGTCACGGTGGAGTACAACCCCCCCAAGGGCACGAACATCACCGGCATTCTGGAGAATGCCAAACAGTTGCTGGGACGGATTCACGGAGTGAACGTGACGGACAATACCGCCGCCGTGGTGCGGGCCGGGTCGTTGCCGGTGTGTCGCCTGCTCTACGAAATGGGACATGATCCGGTGATGCAGCTTACCTGCCGCGATCGAAACCGCATTGCGATGCAGTCCGACCTGCTTGGCGCCCATATGCTCGGCATCAGAAACGTTTTGTGTCTGACGGGAGACTATCCGACCGTCGGCGACCACAAGGACGCGAAGCCGGTCTATGACCTCGACTCGGTTCAAGTCATGCAGATGGTTCGGGGGCTGAACGAAGGGCATGATCTGGTCGGCAATAAACTCGATGGGGCCACATCATTTGCCATTGGGGCGGCCGTGACGCCGGAGGCCGAACTGGTCGGACCGGTTCTGGCCAAGTTCGAAGTGAAAGTGAAGGCCGGCGCGGAATTTTTTCAAACCCAGGCCGTTTACAATCCCGAGGTGTTTGCCGGCTTCATGAAGGCCGTGCGCCCGTACAAGGTGAAGGTATTGGCCGGGATTTTGCTGCTCCGCAATGCGAAAATGGCGGAGTATATGAACGCGAACATTCCCGGTATGTCGGTGCCGCAAGACATGATCGATGCCTTGCGGCGCGCCGGAGACAAATCGGAAGAAGTGGGTGTCGAGATCGCCGTCGAGACGATCAAGGCCGTGCGTCCCCATTGCGACGGCGTCCACATCATGGCGCTCAAGGGCGTCCATCGAATCGGAGAAATCCTCACCAAGGCCCGGATCGGCTGATGACCGTTCCCGACTTGCAGCGGTACAAACGGGACAACAAGAAAATCGTCGTGGTGACCGCCTACGACGCGCTGTTCGCGCGCATCGTGGAACAAGCGGGCATCGAAATGATCCTGGTCGGCGATTCGCTGGGAACAGTCGTGCAGGGAAAGTCCACGACGCTGTCGGTGACGATGGGAGAGATGCTCTACCATACAAGGTTGGTCGCCCATGCCGTTCGACATTCACTGGTCATCGGCGATATGCCCTTCATGTCGTACCAGGCCGGCAAAGAAGAGGCTCTGCGGAATGCGGGACGATTTCTCCGAGCGGGGGCCCATGCCGTGAAGTTGGAGGGAGGGGCGGCCGTCGCCGATCGCGTGGAGGCCATGACCGGCATCGGGATCCCTGTCGTCGGGCATCTCGGCATGACGCCGCAATCGGTCAATCGATATGGCGGCTACAAGGTGCAGGGGAGAGACAAAAGCCAGGCCGAACAACTGATATCTGATGCCAAGACGTTGGAGCGGGCCGGGGCGCAGGCGATCGTGTTGGAGGCGATCCCGGCTCCCTTGGCCAAGACCATCACGGAGCAGCTCGCGATTCCCACGATCGGCATCGGCGCCGGCCCCCACTGCGACGGGCAAGTGCTGGTGCTGTACGATCTGCTCGGTCTGTTCGATGATTTTGTGCCGAAGTTTGTCAAACCCTATGCGAGTCTCAAGACAGAGGCGCTGCAAGCCATCCGCCGATATAAAGAGGAAGTCGAGCAGGGTACGTTTCCGTCGGATTCGGAATCCTATCACTGAACACTCGATCTTGCCGAATAGCGCGTCTTTCTCCTTACCGTTCCACTGAGTCGATTGAGTCGATTTGAAAGATCGTCCGATCTTCAAGCCGCACCGCCGTGAGGCGCCTCCCCCACACACATCCCGTGTCCAGGGCGATGTGATCCGGCGCCAATCTGAGACCGAGGGCGGCCCAATGACCCGTGATGACGGTCACGTCGTGGCCGCGACGATGAGGCAGTTGGAACCAGGGGGCAAATCCGGTCGGGGTTGAGTCGGGCGGTCCGGAAAAATTCGACGTTTCACCTGCCGGCGTGCAGGCGCGCAATTTTGTCAGCACGCGGGCGATCGTCGTCAATCGTTCCCATCCACGGAGCCCGTTCGACCATGATCGTGGCGGATCGTGAAACAGATGTTGGAGAAATCGTCGGTGGTCCGGCCCCGTGAGGACTCTCTCTACCTCACGAGCGTATTCGACCGCTTCTTCCACGGTCCACTGGGGAAGCAAGCCGGCGTGGACCATGAGGTACGCCCCTTCACGGTGATGGAGGGGCTGATGCCTCAGCCACGACAGCAGATCATCCCGATCGGGCGAGGCCAGCACGTCGTGCAACGTGTCTTTGGGCCGTAACGGAAGAGTCCCTTCCGCCACGGCGAGCAAAAAGAGGTCGTGGTTTCCGAGGACGATCTGCGCCGACGACCCAAGCTCCTTGAGATATCGGAGGACGCCCAGCGAATCGGGCCCCCGGTTGACGAGGTCGCCGACCAGCCAGAGCCGATCTTTGGATGGATGGAAAGAAGTCCGGTCGAGGAGCGCACGGAGGGACTTCGAACAGCCTTGCACGTCGCCGATTGCATAGATAGCCATGGGAAGAAACCGTCCAGCCTCGTCGGTCGTTCGTCGCATTGGCATTGGAATGACAAACAGCCATCTGATCGCTCAACGACCGGAGAGGTTCAGGGATACCGCGCTTCAATTTTGCTCGAGAGGCCTCCCCTGGCGCTAAACGTACCGGTCACCTTGGCCCACACCGGCTTGCAGGCCTTGACGACGTCTTGCAGGATGCGGTTGACGGCGTTTTCGTAGAAGATGCCGAGATTGCGGTAGGCGTGGATATACAGTTTGAGCGACTTGAGCTCGAGACATTCTTTGTCCGGCATGTAATGGAGCGTGATGGTGCCGAAGTCCGGCAGCTTGGTTTTGGGGCAGATGGCCGTGTACTCGGGAATGTCGATCGTGATCTCATACCCTTTGTACTGGTTCGGAAAAGTTTCGATATCGGGCAGCGGCGCATCGATTCCGCTCTTGGCGTGCTTTTCGTTATAGCCTAACCGCGTCGTCTTGGTGGTCGTGCTCTTGCGTCGCATTCTTCTCCTCGCAACCTCACACCTGTTTCATCCAGTCGGTGTGGCCGATTTTTTCCAGCTCGACAAATAATGCAACCCACGGGCATTGCATGTCGGGGTAGACCTCGCAGAATCCGCCTTTGCGCACGCCTCCGCAGGGTCCGTGGGCCATGAATTTTGGGCACTCGGCCTTGTGGGAATCATCCGGGATCGGCGGTCGCTTATGGACTCCACCGACGTTGTCCCCGGCGTCGTCTTCTCCCGGAATCAGCACGCGGCGAATCATGATCCGACAGTGTAAACGGATCCGAGCGCATCGGCAATCGATTCGTTCATGGTCCGCACGCACTTTCCGTCTCCTTGCGATAGACAGGCTTGCGGAACATGGATTTGAGGCGAACGGCCTACAGGGGGGACTGCCACTAGGCCTTCTTTCGTTCGACATGGGCCTTCTGAGAAGTTGAGCGAAACGCACGGGCGTTATACTGTAGTGGCGTCGATCAAGTGCTGCAATCGCAAGGGCAAGAGATTGACAGGTTTTTTAGGGCTTTGCTACGATGGGGCGCGGTGGTGTCGGAAGACCGGGCGAAGCATCATCATCTCTCTCCCCGTCATCCTCGATACGGTTCAAGGAACGGTTGCCAAGAGACAGTTGCATTGAGCAGCAAAACAATAACGGGCCGGCGTTCTCGGCAGATTAACGGAGGTGCTCGATGAGTCTCGATTACGTGAAGTTTTCAAACGGCTTCGAAAAGTTCATGCCCAAGGAATACCGGGATATGGTCGAACATGGTCCTTTCGGGAAGAAAGTCACCGTGTCACAGATGGGGAGCTTCAAGGAAGTGCTCGAAGAGCATCCCATGTGCGCTGGTTGCGCCATGACGCTGTTTATTCGGCTGGCGATGATCGCGTTCCCCAATCCCGAGGATACGATCACGGTCGGCACGGCCGGTTGCGGGCGCCTGGCGATCTCGCAGGCGGCGATTCCGTTCGTGTATGGGAATTACGGCGATCAAAACGGTGTGGCCAGCGGGTTGTCCCGCGGTTTGCGGTTGCGGTTCGGCGACAAGCCGAAAGACGTGGTCGTAATGGCCGGAGACGGCGGGACCGCCGACATCGGTTTTCAGCAGGTGCTGCATTCGTGGTTCCGAAAAGAACGATTCACGACGATCATGCTCGATAACGAGGTATACGGCAATACCGGAGGTCAGGAAAGCGGCATGACCAACAAGGGAGCCGTGTTGAAGATGGCTCCACTCGGCAAGAAGTTTGAGAAGATGGACATGGTGCAGTTGGCGAAGGTGGCCGGTTGCGCGTATGTCGCGACCGTCGTCCCGAACAATCCCCGTCGCGTCGAGAGCGTCATCAAGAAAGCGGTGTTGGTTGCGCGGGAGATAGGGCCTTCCTACATTCAGGCGTACACGTCCTGCAACATCGAGTACGCGATTCCGACCGATAAGGTCATGGAAGACGCCAAGGCGGTCGAAAACGACCGGTATCAATTCATGGAGTACGTGAGTGAAGAGGCCAAACAATACCTCACCGAGCGCTATGGCTATAAGGAGTTTCTCGCCAAGCAGGCTGCTCCTGCCGCGGCGATTTCCGGGAAGGCCTGAGCGTTGAAGGAAGGAGGGCGACAATGGCACGACGGTTCAATATTCGAATGGCGGGGGTCGGAGGACAGGGGGTCGTGACCGGCTCGCATATTCTGAGCACGGCGGTGATCAATGCCGGAGGGGAAAGCACAATCGTCCCCTTCTATGGATCTGAAAAACGGATGGCTCCTGTCGAAAGTTACGTGCGGGTGTCGGATGAGCCGATTTACGAGATCGGCGAAATTACGTTTCCCCACATCATTATCATCTTCCATCCCCAAGTCATCACCCACGGCAAGTCTTACACGATGCCGTTTTACTACGGTCTTAAGGAAGACGGTATCGCGTTGATCAACAACGACGGGCCGATGAAACTGCATAAGGATCAAGCGCGCGAATTGGAAGAGCGGCGCGCGAAACTGTACTATATCCCGGCCACGAAGATTTCGTTGGAAGTGTCGGGAATGGATCTCGCAACGAACATGGCGCTGATGGGGTGTATCGGTGCCATCACCGGGTTGACGAATATGCAGGCGTTGGAGCAGGCCGTGAAGGATCGGTTCCTCGGCAAAGGGTTCGTTGTATCCGGAGGGACGGCGGCGTTGGATAGCGTCGTCGAACGGAAATTCAAGAAGAAGCAGGAGCTGATTGAAAAGAACGTGGCCGTCATGAGGGCGGCATGGAACTATGCCGTCGATCACGGATGGGCCGCAAAGGATGTCCAGCGCGCCGAGGCGCCGGTGGCCGCGGCCGCGACGGCATAAGAAGGAGCACTATGTATCTTGTCGCCGATATTAACGTCGAAATCTGTGCCGCCAAGAGCTGCAAGCTCTGCACGCAGTATTGTCCCGAGGCGAACACCATCCTCTACAGTGACGAGCTGGGAAAGGACAAGGGGTTCAAATACGGTTCGGCCTACGTGGCGGTCGACCGCTGCAAAGGCTGTGCGCAGTGCGTCTGGGTCTGTGACAACATGGCGAAGAATAACGCGATCAAGATGATCATGATCGATCAATTGCCTCAAGCAGCTTTGACGGAAAACATCACATATGGAGAAAAGAGCACGACGGCCGTGTTGACCAGTCCGGTCGTCGGGTAATGAGGCGGGAAAGGGGAGAAACGGGCGTGGCTACTACACAAGACACGAGAGAACGTATCATTGTACCGGGGCCGGCAGGTTTCCACCCGCCGTCGGCGGCTCAGTTGGGGGTCTCACTGCCGGATCCGGGTCAAGGGCTGTTTTACGGCTTGCTTGAGCCGAATGAGGAAGTCGTCATCGAAGAGATGGCCAGGAAGATGTTGACGAGTCAGAATCCGACGATCTTTCCCGGCCCGTTGGTTCTCTGGGCCTGGAACGATCACGCGGTGGAAAAGGCCAAGGCCACGCTTGAAATCGCCGCGCAAATCCCGGAAGTGATGATCATCCCCATGCCGGATTATCGACCCAAGTATCCCAAGATCGATCCGGAGGAAGTCATCAACCCCAATCATCCGAACCTCACCATTTGGGGAAATAAAATCGAGGCCTGCATTTTTGTGGGCGTGCATTGCCACTACGCCAATTTGACGCTCAAAATGATCCGAGCGGGGACGAACTGTTGTACGATGGCGATTTGCGCCGAGCAGGGGCATGAAGACGCCATGTTGACGATTCGCGACGCGGATACCGCGAAATTGAGGCGAGTGGCGCAGATCTTTAAGCGCGTGCGCGAGGAAATGGGTATCAAGCTGCCGGAGAACGGAGAAAACGTGCGCTTTACCGGCACGCAATCGAAGGTTCATGGCGGAAAGACCCATACGAATCCCCTCGCGTTTGCGCCGGTTCCTGGAGGAGCGGGCAGCGCGGCGATGTTTGGGCATAGTGCTGAACAGATGGTGCGGGAAGGATAAGGCCGGGCGGCGACGCTCGAACTAGCCAAGAGGTGCAACCATGAGCGAGACGGAAGTCAAAACGAATCCCCAGGGTGATCCGATCACCAGCGTTGCGGCCCCGAAGGTGGACGGGAAGAAAGATCCCCATGCGGAAGCGAAGCGGCAGAAAGTCGTGACGCCCGAGTATATGTTCTTTGAGGCGCCGAGGACGAAAGAATTTATCACCGGAAGCGAGGCGGCCAAAGAGGCGATCCGCCGCTCGAACGTGGACCTGGCCATCGCCTATCCCATTACGCCTCAGTCGGAGACCATGCAGCTCGTCGGCGTGCTGTACGGAGAAGGCTACGTGAAAGAATATTACCGCGGCGAAGAAGAGGTCGGCGTCATGGCCGCGATCGCCGGAGGCTCGCGGTCCGGCGTGCGCTGTTTTACGGCGACGGCGGGACCGGGAACCTTGCGCGGGCTGGAGGGCATCGCATCCTGGCCCGGTCATCGGTTGCCTGCTGTGGCGATGTTCACATGCCGGGTCGTCAACGCGCCGTTGGCCATTCAACCCGATAATATCGAAGTCGCCTACCTCCTGAACTGCGGCATGATCGTGTTTCATGCGGAAAACCAGCAAGATATGTTTGATTTCATCATGGCCGGGTTTGTGATCGGCGAAAAGAACGACGTGACTTTGCCGGTGGGCGTCTGCTGCGACGGATTTTTCGTGACCCATGCTCGCGGCTACGTTCAAATGCAGGATCGCGGGCTCAAGCTTCCTCCTCGGGACGCCTGGCGCGGAGCGGTCCCGGTGCTTGATGCCGAGAATCCTCCCGCTCGTTTGTCCCGAGACGCCCCGGTCCAGAAATCCAACTTCATGGCGTACAACATTCACGCCGTGTGGCAGCAAGAAGTGTGGGCGGCCGTGGAACGGTCTCGCAAGTATATCAACCGGTACATGGGAGGACTGCTGTCGGCTGAAAACGTGGAGAACGCCGACGCCGTCATCATCGCGTCAGGAAGCGCGGCGGCTCAGTCTCGTGAAGCGGTGCGCCTGTGCAAGGAAAAGGGATTGAACGTCGGTTTGATCAAGATCCGCTCGCTGCGCCCGTTCCCGACCAAGGAACTGCGGGAACTGTGCGGCAATGTGAAATTGATCGTCGTGCCGGAATTCAACTACGTCGGCTGGTTGGCCAAAGAGGTTGCGACCGCCATCTACGGTTACTCCAAGGCAAAGATCATCGGCGGTCCTCGGGTGTATGGAGGTCAGTCGATGCCGGTGGAGTTGATTGTTGATGAGGTGGAGTCCGGCCTGACCGGTAAAAAATCCACGAACGTGGCCATGTCCCAAGTGATGGGAGGGACCGTGAACCCTGAGGAAGTGGCTCACTTCATGCGGAGCATCTGATTCATTCTGAAAGGCGAAGGGCCTGTCCAGAAGGGTCTGGCCGGTAGTCCGGACAGACCCTTTTCATTTCCGCTCTTCCTGTAACTTCGTGTCATGATCCCTGCATTTCATCCTCGACCATCTCCTCGCTGGTCGGCATTCCGTGGGCGACGTACTTTGCATAGGAGAGATAAATCGCGGCGCTGTCGGTCATGGCTTTTGAGCCGGCGGTGAGGCGAACGACTTTATCCGATCCAGGCGGCTCGATATTTTGGAGCATCGTCACGTGGTCGTGCAGCAACCGGGTATATCGTTCCACCGCCGCTTCGACTTCTTTGTAAGCCTTTAAAATTTCGTTGGTCATGGTTGTCCTCCCTCGTAGGGTGAGCATACACTAGCCCCATGCATTGCCTCAACGTTGCCACGGTCTCTCGGCCTCTGTTGGAAGCGATCGAACATGTCTGCGGCGAAACCGGCATTCCGTTGGCGCAAGTCCATGAGGCGGTGGGAGAGTTATCGCGACGTTTTACGAACCGAGGGGAGAAGCTGGACGGGGAGTATTTCAATCATCCGAAGTTTCTTGCCGCATATCTCCGCTACTTTCTGCCGGTGAATCTCGCGAAGATCCAAATCCTTCTTGATGAAATGCCAAACATGGAGGCTACAGGACCGACGCGGGTACTGGATGTCGGATCCGGTCCTGGGACGGGAGCGATGGGCGTGTTGGATTGGTGGCGGTCTCACGGTTTCAACGGGGAACTGTCGGTCACCGCAGTCGATCAATCCGTGTCGGCGTTAGATCACGCTCGTCGAATCTGGTCGCGCTATTGCCGGATGGAGGCCGGCGCCAAGGCCCATCTCGCAACGTATGAGGAAAATCTGGAGCGGCGGGGGTGGTACGAAAAGATCTCGTCAACCATGCCGTTCGACCTCATCATCGTGGCGAACAGCCTGAACGAGATCGGCACCGGATCAAGCGATCCGATCACGGCGAAAACGGAATTGCTTTCGAAGCTTTTGACCGGCCTCGCCCCGCATGGCACGCTGATGGTCGTCGAGCCGGCCTTGCGGGAAACGTCCAGATCGCTTCATCACGTCCGAGATCGATTGATCGAGACGGGGAACTGTACGGTTTACAGTCCCTGTCTTCACGAACGGAATTGCCCGGCCCTGGAGCATCCCGATGATTGGTGTCATGAAGAGCGGCCGTGGGAGCCGCCTCCGTCCGTCCGAGATATCGATAAGGCGGTCGGTTTCATCAAAGACGCCCTCAAATTTTCCTATCTGCTGCTGCGAAAAGACGGAAAAACCATTGTGACGCGGCAATCAAATGTTTATCGGGTCGTGAGCGAGCTGCGGGTGATGAAGGGAGAGAAACGGGCCTGGCTGTGCAATGAAGAGGGGCGCATCGAGATCGGACGGTTGGATCGCCTGGCGTCGCCGAATAACGCGGCGTTGGATCAGTGGCGGCGCGGAGCCGTCGTGCAAATTGAAAAGATCGCTCGTAAAGAGCGACGAGGCAAAATCTCATCCCTGGGGCGAGTCGGTTCCGATGTGACGGTCGGAATTATTCGAGAAGCGTAAACCAGGTCCGGCACCACCGGCGTAGCAATCCTCACCGGAGGCTTCAATGCCTCTGATCGGATAGAGCACGTGCAGGCTGTTCCGGCGGAAAGGGGGATCGTTTGTGAAGACCGGTCTTTACATTCGAGCTGCCTATCGCGCGTTTCTCTCCCCGGCCAAACCGCAGGCATCGTACTCGCAATATGGCGAAGATTTACTCATCAAGCTTTCCCTTCCTGAACCAAAGGCAAAGGGGTTTTACGTCGACGTCGGTTGCCACCACCCGCGGCGGGGTTCCAATACCTATGGCCTGTATCGAAGGGGCTGGCGAGGATTGCTGATCGACCTGGAAGAGATGAAAGTGCTGGCCTGCCGACTCAGGCGAAGGCGAGATACGGCGGTTGTCGCCGCCGTCAGTGATCGAGAACAAGAAGTGTCGATCTACAGCCCCGGTGAATTTTCCACCAACGCCACCATCAATCTTTCATCCGTTCCCGGCCCCCGCGGCTACCGGCCGATCGGGCGCATACACACAACGACGCTCACCTATCTTCTGGACGCGCACCAGGTTCCCCGAGACTTCGAGCTGTTAAGCGTCGACGTCGAAGGGGCGGATTACGAAGTCATCAAGGGACTGGATTTTGAACGGTACCGGCCGCGCGTGATTTGTGTGGAGAATTGGGAGTCCGTACGAGGCATCGAAGCGGTACTCACCAGCGCGATCCATCGGCTTTTGGCGGACAAACGATATCGTCTGACCGGATGGGCCGGCCTCTCAACGATTTACAAGCACCATGAAGAGACGTAGGGGTTGGATCGGCAAGTTGAAATT
The DNA here is from genome assembly GCA_024331125.1 of Nitrospira sp. Taxonomy (GTDB): domain Bacteria; phylum Nitrospirota; class Nitrospiria; order Nitrospirales; family Nitrospiraceae; genus Nitrospira_D. Next base: position 172,035 of record JANDJI010000001.1, on the reverse strand, counting down.
TCTGGGAGAAGAGGCGATTCAGTCTGTGATGATAAATAAGGGGCGCGTCAGTCCGCTTCCGGTTCCGAGCTGCCGTGTTGATGGGAAACCTTGTCTTCTTCGAACAACTCGGCCATTTCTTGAGCGATCATGTCACGATCGTCAGGGACGGAAACGAGCGGAAGCTCTTTCCTCGTCTTGGGAGGGACTTCAGCTTTCGGCTCTTCAGGCTGTTTCGGCTTATCGTTCATGCGAATGGTTCGACGCGTCGGCCGTGGCAAGAGGCCTCGGCTATTCGTACGCTTCCAGAGAAGATTGCTCCGGGAATTGGCGACGGCATCCAAGGCACGTCACGAAATAATAGGCTTCTCGTACGGAGAGCGTCGCCCGGAAATCCAGGGCGACTCCCCGATGGTTGCAGGCGGTGCAGGAGATCTCTTTCAGGCGAAGCGGCACGTCGGGCTGAGTCCGCAGGTAAAACTCGACGTCCGTATGGACTGGGAAGGTATAAAAACAGGATCTGCACACCCCCCGCCATTCGCCGTCGGAGCCCATGAACCGTTCGTCGATGGCGAAACTCGATCGTTTGCAAACGGCGCAGGCGACCGTTCCCAACCGTCGTTCGACTTCCTGCTGAGTCAGCGTCACCATGGCATAGAAGAGCAGTAACGGTTCACTTTCTTCGAAAGTTTGCAAGTATGCGATGAAGTATAGCCGGTGTCTCGACGAAACCGCAACTGCGCCGGAGCGGTGAGTCTTGACGGCTCCGACTTCCCCGTTGTACTGAATCCGGATGTATCAAATCACCGAGCGGCTGTTTGTCGGAAATATCTACGAAACCGCGTCGCCGCCCGCGCAGATCGGGGCCTTGCTCTTGGTGGCCGAGGAATACGACGTCGAGTTGCCCACCTGGTTGCCGACCCGGAAAATTCCGCTCAAAGAGTTTGCCCGGGTCGAGGCACGACAGTTGGCGGACGCCGTCGCCTGGATCGAGCGGCACATCACCGACAATCGGGTCATGGTCTGTTGTCGCGCCGGCATGAGCCGATCGGTGTCCGTGGTCATGGCATATCTCTGTTGCGCCGAAGGCGGGGACTATGACGGCGTATTACGGCTTGTCAAAACCCGCCGTCCCGGCGCCATGCCGCTTCCTCAGTTGGAAGAAACCATCCAATGCCTAAAACAGATCCGCCGAAGCGGCGGACTTCTTCCGGCCGACTAGTTCGGTGACGGGCGCGTAGATGACTGTATGAACGGCGTCGTGTTCATTCTCTCTTTCCCTTCGTGACCGTACTATGCCGGAACTGCCGGAAGCCGAAGTCGTCGTTCAACAGCTCCAAGACGGCCTGCTTGATTCCACGGTCATCGATCTGTGGATCGGCCGGGCCGACATCGTGCGGGAAGGGTATTCCACCCGAGCCTGGTATGTGAACGCGCGATTGTCTTCCGTCGCTCGATATGGGAAAAGCGTTGCCATGGCCTTTCGAAAAGCCGGCGAGATTCGCTATGTGGTCGCCGAGTTGGGAATGACGGGGCTGCTGCTTTTCCCATCGGCAAAGATCAAGCATCTCCGGCACGTCCATATGCGCATGACCTTTACCGGAGGGAAAGAAACCGAACTGAGGTATTGGAATCCCAGACGGTTCGGCCGCCTTTCTTTCTTCGATCGGGATGGGCTCGATCGGTATCTTGATCGTCGGTTCGGCTGCGATCCGCTCTCGGCGACGCCGCAAGAGTTCGCGCAACGGCTCGGAGCACGACGCGGGAGAATCAAGTCGCTTCTGATGCATCAACAAACGATCGCCGGGATCGGCAACATCTATGCGAATGAAATTCTCTTTCGGGCCGGCCTTCATCCGAACGCGCGAGCGAACAGACTGGCGTCGTCGAGACGCGATCGGCTCTACCACGTGATGAGGAACGTTTTGCAGGAGGCCATCGCCTGCGGGGGATCCAGTGTCCGAGATTTCTTCGCCCCCGATGGGACGGAAGGGCGATACAAACGGCGTCACCTGGTCTATGGGAAGGAAGGCCAACCCTGCCCAAATGGGTGCGGCGCGGTCATTCGCCGTCTCAAGGGCGAGCGCAGCTCGTTCTACTGCCCTCGCTGCCAGAGCTTTCGGTAATCACCCAAGAATCAAACGAGACGGCGCCGGCCGTGTCTCGTCGGGTTTTGTTCCCCAACCGCTCCGTTCACCGGGGGAGGGACGACTGTCTTCCTCAGAGAGGCGCCGATTCTCTCCCCAGACATCGAGACTTTCCTTTTTGCGGGCAGTGCTTTCACGAACGGATGTCGAAAGCTCGCTTACGACGGCTTTTGTTCTGCCGAGAGCGCTTGGATTCTCCTTCGTAAAAGAGTATACAACTGCGGGCACGGAGTGGGCGTGTCCGCTCATATTGTGTCGAACATTCTCTTGATGCGTCGGTCGGCAGGCAGGAACTCAACGTCCAAGGAAAGGAGAATCGGCTATGGCTGAACGTCCGAAAGTATGTATCGACAGGATTTTGCCGAGAGATCTGATGCGCTTTCAGATGACGAAGCCGACGAAGAGCGGCATCAGGCGTGCCATCGCGCCGATCGGGAAGACGTGGATGAACGGCTCGACGCTCCGAGTGCGCTTCATGGGAGGCACGCCCACGGAGCAGGGGGTGGCCAAGGAACAAGCGGGCTGGTGGGCGGCCGTGGCCAATTTGAAATTCGAGTTCAACAACGCGCTGAATGCTGAAATTCGGATTGCCTTCGATCGAAGCGACGGAGCCTGGTCGTACGTCGGGACGGACTGCCGAAACATTCCCTTGGATCAGCCCACGATGAATCTGGGCTTTCTGGACGGCGGCACGGCGGCCCATGAATTTGGTCATGCGATCGGATTGGCTCATGAGCATCAGAATCCCGCGGGAGAGATTCAGTGGAACGAGCAGGTGGTGATTCGTGAGGCCGCGAAAGCGCCGAATTTCTGGGACGAGGCGACGACGCGCCACAATATTCTCCGTAAGTACAGCGCGGATCAGATCAATGGAACCAAGTTCGACCCCGACTCCATCATGCTGTACTTCTTTCCCGCGTCCTGGACGCTCAACGGGATCGGCACCAAGGCGAACGAAGTCTTGTCGGCGATGGACAAGGCGTTCGTGGCGGGAGCGAAGATGTATCCGAAGACGGGTGGAACCGTGTCGAATGCCGTCGAACTGATCGTCAACGCCAAAAAGCGCTCACAGGCGTCGATCGGAAAGCCCGGAGAAGAGGACCTCTATCGGTTTACGGCCACGACCGACGGGCGGTACGTGATCGATACCCTGGGGCCGACGGATGTCGTGATGAAACTGTTCGGGCCGAACAGTGAGACGGCGCTGATCGCGGAAGATGACGATTCCGGCCTCGATCTCAACGCCCGAATCGCGGCCGACCTGGTGAAAGGCGACTATTTCGTGCAGGTCCGCCACTACAGCCGCCAATCCGGGACCGGTAAGTACTCGATCAAGGTGAGAAAATTGTGACGGCGCCGCCCGCCATCCGGCGGGGCCGCAAGGGGAGAGGCAACGGCGATGATCATCTCGATAATCAACCACACCAACGGCAAGGTGTCGGATGAGGACGCGCAGGAAGCGATTCGCGCGATCAATCGTCAGATCCGCGAGGATTACGAGCCGTATTGGCATATCGGCGCGGAGTTGCGGTTGGAGGGGCGCAGCGGCAAGAAGCCCTCGACACAGAGCATCGCCGACATGCGCGGCGACGCGGTGTTGTATCTGTGGGATTCCATGGACGTCGACGGCGCGCTCGGCTACCACGACCTCACGAATCGGGGGGTGCCCTACGGATTTGTGTTTACCGAAGTGGCGAAACAATTGGGTGAAGCGTGGACGGTGACCCTGTCGCATGAAGCGTTGGAGATGGTGGGGGATTCCGAAGTCAACCTCCTGGTGCAGGGCCCGCATCCGTCCAACGGCAAACGCACGGTCTTCCATTGGTATGAAATGTGCGACGCGGTGCAAGCCGAGACGTACGAGATCGACGGGGTGAAGGTCTCGAATTTTCTGTTGCCGTTGTATTTTACAGGCGGAGAGGAGAAGGGAGGGCGGAATGATTTCCTGGGCCGCGCGTATCATGGCAAGACCTTACGGTCGTTCGGTGTGAATCCCGGAGGCTATATCGGCTTTTTTGATCCGGAAAAAGGGGAGCACGAGACGTTTATGGCGAAGGGCGACGCGGTGGCGGCCAAGCGATGGAAGATCAAATCACAGATGAAGGGGGCGCGCCGGGGTATTCGCTATCAACGGTACAGGACCTAGCTCATGACATCGTCCATTTCTCGCCTTTTGTAAATCGAGGGTAGGTCTTTCGATCCTGCCGATTTAGTCCCTCTGGCGTCTTGAGTCATCCGGGGGATTTCGCTACAATCCGTCTCCCTTTGCAGCGGCGGTTACCCTTTTGTTAAGGAGCAAGTCATGGCCAAGGTCTTGGAAGGCCCGGGAATGGGGCTGATGAGAAAGTGGGGCATTCACGTTCCCAACTACGTGGTCGTCACGTCTGCGGAAGAACTGGCCAAGTTGGGACAGGTGAACGATTGGTTGAAACGGTCCAAGTTGGTCGCGAAAGCCCACGAGGCGCTGGGCTCTCGATTTAAGCTCGGGTTGGTCAAGGTGGGGCTGGATCTGGACGGCGCCGTTTCCGCCGTGAAAGAGATGGTGGGCCGCCAGGTCGGCAGTATCACGGTGTCGCAAGTCATCGTTTCCGAGATGATCCCCCATAAAGAAGAATATTACTGCGCGGTCAAGTCCGTCCGGGAAGGGAACGAAATCCTGGTCGCCAATTGCGGCGGTATCGAAGTGGAATCGAATTGGGATCGAGTCAAGCGGCTCCCGGTCGAAGTGGGGCAGCAGCCCGCTCTTGAGGCTCTGGAGAAGGTGGTGAAGGAGGCGGGATTTACGGGTCCGTTGGTGAAGCGGATGGCGGATTTCGCCGGGAAGCTGTTCGCCTGTTTTGACAATGAAGATGCCCAGTATCTTGAGGTGAATCCCGTCGTCGCCAGAGAAAGCGACGGAGAATTGGTCGCGTTGGACGCGGTGACGCTGCTCGACGCGGACGCCAAGTTCCGCCATCCCGACTGGAATTTCCAGTTCGCCGCGGAGTTCGGCCGGGCTTACACGAAGAACGAATTGGACATCATGGCCATAGACAGCAAGATCAAGGGCTCCGTGAAGTTCATCGAAATTCCCGGAGGAGACACGGCGATGCTGCCAGCGGGCGGCGGCGCCAGCGTCTATTATTCCGATGCCGTGGTGGCGCGAGGCGGCAAGCTCGCCAATTACGCGGAGTATTCCGGAGATCCGCCGGACTGGGCAGTGGAAGCCCTTACGGAAAAGGTGTGCGGATTGCCGGGAATCAAGAACATTATCGTCGGCGGCGCCATCGCGAATTTCACCGACGTGAAAAAAACGTTCGGCGGGATCATCAACGGGTTCCGGAAAGCCAAGGCCGACGGAAAGTTGAAGGGCGTGAAAATCTGGGTACGACGAGGCGGCCCCCGGGAGAAAGAGGGGCTCGACGCGATGCGCGCGCTGAAGGACGAAGGATTTGATATCGAGGTCTTCGACCGATACACGCCGCTGACAGACATTGTTGATAAAGCGTTGGCGGGAAAGTGACGAGTTCTGCGCGACGCGCAATGGATTCGTGCGCGTCCGCTCTTCCGCGTCGTCATTGATCGCCCATCATCGACTTACGACCACGAGGAGATCCTGATGAGCATTCTGGCAAACAAAGACACCCGTGTGGTGATTCAAGGCGGCCAGGCCGGCGTCAATGCCGCCCGTCGGATGGCCGAGTTCTGCTACCTGATCAAGCGTCCCCTTAACGTTGAAGCATTCGTCTATCCCCCCGACGCCGGCAAGACCAACGAGATTCCCTACGGCAGCGGCCTCATCGCGGTTCCCGTCTATGCGACCATCGCCGAAGCCACCAAGCATCATCCGACGATCAATACCAGTTTGGTGTATATCGGCGCCGACCGCGCGATGAAGGCCGGCCTGGAGGCGCTCGACGATCCGCACATTCATTTGGTCTCGATGATTACCGAAGGGGTTCCGGAGAAGGACGCGAAGCTCCTGGGGGCTCATGCGCGAAAACTAGGCAAGGTGTTCAACGGGCCGTCGTCCATCGGAATCATCTCCGCCGGTGCGTGCCGGTTGGGCGTGATCGGAGGGGCGTTCGACAATCTGGTGCTTTCCAAGCTGTATCGCGAAGGATCTTTCGGCGTCATCACCAAGTCGGGCGGCCTCTCAAACGAAATCATCTGGATCTGCTCCCAGTTCGCGGACGGCATCACGACCGCTATCGGGATCGGCGGCGACGCCTATCCGGGCACGGATTACGTCACTTATCTCGAAATGTTCGAGAACGATCCGCAAACGAAGGCGGTCGTCATCGTGGGTGAAATGGGCGGGGATCTCGAAGAGCGCGCGGCAGAATGGTACGGCGCCAAAAAACGCCGCATCAAGTTGATCGGCGTCGTTTCGGGGTTCTGTCAGGAAAGTTTGCCCAAGGGCATGAAGTTCGGCCATGCGGGCGCCAAGGAAGGGATGAAGGGCGAGGGATCGGCTCGCTCCAAATCCGAGGCGCTTCAGCGGGCGGGCGCGATCGTTCCGCCGACGTTCGGGGCGCTGGGGCCGGCCATTAAAGAGGTCTACCAGGAATTGCTCAAGTCCGGGCAGGTCAAGGAAGTCGTTGAGCCGGCCAGCTTGCCGAAGCTTCCCAAGACCGTCGAAGAGGCAATGAAGGCGGACGAAGTGATCGTGACGCCGTTGATCCGCACCACCATCAGCGACGATCGCGGCGATGAACCTTGCTATGACGGCTATCCCGCCTCGGAGCTCATCAACAAGGGGTACGAAATTCCCCATGTCATCGGTCTGCTGTGGGACAAGCGATTGATCTCGAAGCAGGAAGCGGAGATCATCAAGCGGATCATCATGCTGTCCGCCGATCACGGACCTTGTGTCAGCGGCGCGTACGCGACGATTCTGGCCGCCTGTGCCGGGATCGGCTTGTCGCAAGCGGTGGCGGCCGGCCTGATCATGATCGGTCCCCGTTTCGGCGGGGCGGTGACCGATGCCGGTCGTTGGTTCAAATATGCGGTGGACAACAAGATGAGCGTGGACGAGTTCCTGGCTTACATGAAAAAGAACGTGGGGCCCGTCCCGGGCATCGGCCATCGTGTGAAGAGCCTCCGCAATCCGGACAAGCGCGTGAAGGAACTGGTCGCCTACGTGAAGAGCTTGAAGATCAATACGCCGTGTCTTGATTTTGCGTTGCAGGTTGAGCAGGTGACGGCGGCGAAGAAAGACAATCTGATTCTGAACGTCGACGGAACGATGGCGGCGGTGCTGGTTGATCTGGGGTTCCCGGTCGACAGTTTGAACGGGTTCTTCATCCTGTCTCGCACGATCGGTTTGATCGGCCACTGGGTCGATCAAAAACGTCAAGACAGCCGTTTGATCAGGCTGTTCGATTACCTGGTGAATTATGCTGCGCCGAAGCGGCGCGAAGTGCCGCCATTGAAATAACCGCGGAGGCTCCCGCCGCTTTTTGAATCGTGGCGGGATACACCGTTTACCCGGGGCTGTAGGCGGAGGCGCGCGACAAGAGAGAGTCCCTCTCCTGTTCTCGTCACCGTGTCCCCAGCCCGTTTGTGAGGAGAAACCGATGTCACTTGAGCTTGCGAAGAAGCTCTACGCCAAGATGCCCGATGTGTTGGCCAAGGCCAGGAAGAAATTCGGCAGGAGCCTGACGTTGGCTGAAAAAATTCTCGTGTCCCACGCGGACGACTTCGAGACCCAGCAGTGGGAACGCGGCAAGGCGATGCTGGCATTGCGCCCGGATCGCGTGGCGATGCAGGACGCGACGGCGCAGATGGCGATGCTCCAGTTCATGCAGGCGGGCAAGAAAAAAGCGGCGGTGCCCAGCACGATTCACTGCGACCATTTGATCCGCGCCGAGATGGGGTCCGAGAAAGATCTGCTCCGCGCGATGGATGAAAACAGGGAAGTCTACAATTTTCTTGCGTCGGCGGCGAAGAAGTACGGCATCGGGTTTTGGAAGCCCGGCGCCGGCATCATTCACCAAGTCGTGCTGGAAAATTATGCGTTTCCCGGCGGCCTCATCATCGGCACCGACTCGCACACCCCGAACGGCGGGGGGTTGGGCATGTTGGCGATCGGGGTCGGGGGGGCGGATGCGGGCGAAGTCATGGCCGGCCTGCCGTGGGAGGTGCTCCATCCCAAGTTGATTGGGGTGCGGCTGACCGGGCGGTTGAGCGGGTGGGCGTCACCGAAAGACGTCATTCTGTATCTCTGCGGCCTCCTGACGGTCAAGGGTGGTACCAACAAGATCGTCGAGTATTTCGGCCCCGGGGCCGAAACGATCAGCGCGACCGGTAAAGGAACGATCTGCAACATGGGCGCGGAGTTGGGCGCGACCACGTCCGTCTTTCCCTTCGATCAGAAAATGGTCGACTATATGAAGGTGACGGACCGGGCGGACTTGGCGACCCTCGCAATGGCGAACAGGGAGCATCTGGTGGCGGATCCGGAAGTGTATCAGTCCCCCGAAAAATACTATGACCAAATCGTCGAGATCGACTTGTCGAAGCTGGAGCCGCACGTCGTCGGCCCCCACACGCCGGATTTGGCCCGCCCCATCTCGAAGCTGGCCGCAGAGGCCGAAGAGAAGAAGTACCCGGTGGAATTGAAGGCGGCGTTGATCGGCAGTTGCACGAACTCCTCCTATGAGGACATCAGCCGTTCGGCTCACGTGGCGCGGCAGGCGTTGAAAGCGGGGGTGAAGGCGAAGACCTCATTCCTGATCTCGCCGGGGTCCGAGCGCATTTACCATACGATGAAGCGGGACGGTTTCCTTGACACGTTTGAGCAACTCGGCGGGACCGTCCTCTCGAATTCCTGCGGCCCCTGTATTGGCCAATGGAAGCGCGCGGACGGCGTCAAGGGAAGGGCGGACTCGATCGTCAGCTCCTTCAACAGGAATTTCCCCGGTCGGAACGACGGTATCAACGAAACCCTCTCGTTTCTGGCGAGCCCTGAAATCGTGACGGCTTTTGCCATCACGGGGGATCTTCGATTCAATCCGCTCGGCCAACCGATCAAGGGGGCGGACGGCACGGAGATCATGCTTGAACCTCCGGTGGGAGAGGAATTGCCGGCCAAGGGGTTCGCGAAGGGCGAGGAAGGTTATGTTCCGCCGGCCGAGAACGGTGATGCGCTGACCGTGGATATTCCTCCGACCAGCGAGCGGCTTCAGCTTTTGCAACCGTTCCCCAAATGGGATGGAAAGGATTTCGAAAAACTCCCGCTCCTGATCAAGACCAAGGGGAAGACCACGACCGATCACATTTCGCCGGCCGGGCCTTGGCTCAAGTTTCGCGGTCATCTGGATAAAATCAGCGACAACATGTTCCTGGGGGCCAACAACGCCTTTTCCTCGGAGCCGGGGAAGGGAACCAACGTGCTGACCGGTGAATCCAATCTCACCATCGCGCAGATCGCCAGGGATTACAAGGCCAAGGGCATCGGCTCGGTCGTGGTGGGCGACGAGAACTACGGCGAGGGCAGCAGTCGCGAGCATGCCGCTATGTCGCCGCGGTTTCTGAACGTGCGCGTCGTCATCGCGAAAAGTTTCGCCCGGATCCACGAGACCAACTTGAAAAAGCAGGGGATCTTGGCGTTGACCTTCGCCGATGCGAAGGATTACGAGAAGATCGAGCAGCAGGACCGCATCAGCGTGACGGGGCTACGGGAGTTGGCGCCCGGCAAGCCGGTGACGGTGACCATACACAAGTCGGATGGGCAGACGGTCACCATCCAGGCGAACCACAGTATGACCGGGCAACAGATCGAGTGGTTCAAGGCCGGTTCGGCGCTCAATGCGTTGAACTGATCGATGACCCCGACCCCGTAATCCAAAGAGAGGGAGATGTCATGGCTAAAGCGGATAAAATCATCTACACCAAAACGGACGAAGCGCCGATGTTGGCGACCTATTCGTTCCTGCCGATCATCAACGCCTTCACCAAGGCTGCCGGCGTCACCGTGGAGTTGCGAGACATTTCCCTTGCGGGCCGCGTCATCGCCGCGTTTCCCGAATATTTAACGCCGGAGCAAAGGCAGCATGACGCGTTGGCCGAACTTGGAGAAATGGCCAAGACGCCGGAAGCCAACATCATCAAGCTTCCGAACATCAGCGCCTCGGTGCCGCAGCTGGTGGCCACGATCAAGGAGTTGCAGGCGCAGGGCTACAAGTTGCCGGACTACCCGGAAAATCCGAAGGATGACAAGGAAAAGGAAATCAAGGCGAGATACGACAAGATCAAGGGGAGCGCGGTCAATCCGGTGCTGCGCGAGGGCAATTCCGATCGCCGCGCGCCGCTCTCCGTCAAGGCGTATGCCAGGAAGCACCCTCATAAGATGGCTCCCTGGAGCCCTGATTCCAAAACGCACGTCTCTCACATGAAGAGCGGCGACTTCCGCTCCAACGAGAAATCGCTCACCATTCCCGCCGCCACGACGGCGAGGATCGAGTTCGTCGGGCCGGACGGGAAGGTCTCGGTCCTGAAGGATAAAATTGCGTTGCAGGCCGGCGAAGTGCTCGACGCGACGTTCATGAGCGCCAAGGCGTTGCGATCGTTCCTGGAGGAACAGATCGAAGACGCCAAGAGGCAGGGCGTTCTCTTCTCGCTTCACATGAAGGCCACCATGATGAAGGTGTCGGACCCCAAGATCTTCGGCCATGCCGTGAGGGTCTATTACAAAGACGTCTTCGAAAAACACGGCGAGACCCTCAAGAAGTTGGGCGTCGATCCTGATAACGGCATCGGCGACCTCTACGCGAAGATCAAGATTCTGCCGGAGGAGCAGCGCAAGGCGATCGAAGCCGACATTCAAGAGGTGTACAAAAAACGTCCGCCGATGGCGATGGTGAATTCCGACAAGGGCATCACCAATCTGCACGTGCCGAGCGACGTCATCATCGATGCGTCCATGCCTCCCGTCATCAGAGACGGCGGAAAGATGTGGGGGCCGGACGGAAAATTGGCGGATGTCAAGTGCGTGATCCCGGACAGCAGTTACGCGCCGGTTTACCGCGAGGTCATCGAGTTTTGCAAGGTAAAGGGCGCCTTCGATCCCCGTACCATGGGATCGATTCCGAACGTGGGGCTCATGGCGCAGGCAGCGGAAGAGTACGGCTCGCACGATAAGACCTTCAAGGCTCCAGGAGACGGCACGATCCGCATCGTCGATGCGTCTTCCGGCCAGACGTTGCTGGAACACCGCGTAGAGGAAGGCGATATCTGGCGGGCTTGCCAAACGAAAGACGCCGCGATTCAAGACTGGGTGAAACTCGCCGTGACCCGCGCGAGAGCGACCGGCGTGCCGGCGGTCTTCTGGTTGGATAAGACCCGCCCGCATGACGCGGAGCTGATCAAGAAGGTGAACGCCTACTTGCCGAAACATGATACGACCGGGCTCGACATCAAGATCCTGTCGCCGGCGGAGGCGTGCCGCTACTCGATCGAGCGCATGAAAGAAGGATTGGACACGATTTCCTGCACCGGCAACGTGCTCCGGGACTATCTCACCGATCTGTTCCCGATCCTCGAAATCGGAACCAGCGCCAAAATGCTGTCGATTGTGCCGTTACTGAACGGAGGGGGATTGTTCGAAACCGGAGCGGGAGGATCCGCGCCGAAGCACGTCCAGCAGTTTCAAGAGGAGGGGTATCTCCGATGGGACTCGCTCGGCGAGTTTTTGGCCCTGGCCGCGTCGCTGGAGCATTTGGCGAAGGTGGGAGATAATCGCGTGGCGAAAATTCTGGCGGATACGCTGGATCAAGCCAACGCGAAGTTTTTGGAGAGCAACAAATCGCCGGCTCGGAAGGTCGGCGAGATCGACAACCGCGGCAGTCATTTCTATCTCGCGCTCTATTGGGCGCAGGCGCTGGCTTCCCAGACCGAGGACAAGTCCATCGCGGAGAAGTTTGCGAAGATCGCCAAGGCGCTGAGCGACAACGAAAAAAAGATCAGCGACGAATTGCTGGCCGCGCAGGGAAAGCCTCAGGACATCGGAGGGTACTATCACCCGGACGACGTCAAAACGTCCAAAGCGATGCGCCCGAGCGCGACTTTGAACAGCATTGTCGACTCGTTTGCTTGATCGCCTTGACAGATGAGAGCGTGAGGGGATGGTCCCCTCACGCCTTTCCTTTTCTCCGACTCGCGTGAATTATGACGCAGGATGACGACAACCTGATCGACCAACCCGAAGTGCTCAAGCCCCGGATGGTCACGATCGAGATTTCCGGCAAGCAATACACCGTGCCGGAAGGCATTACGGTCATCAAGGCCATGTGGTACGCCGGGCAGGAGGTCGTTCGGGGCGTCGGGTGTTTGGGAGGGTTTTGCGGTGCCTGCGCCACGTACTACCGGACCAAGGACGATCCGAAGGTCAAGACCTGCCTGGCTTGTCAGACGGCGGTTCAGGACGGCATGTCGTTTACGATGATGCCGCCGTTTCCCGCGCGCAAAGCCGTCTATGACATTCGGGCGCTCCAAGATCCGAAGCAGGACTTGTTCAACCTCTATCCGGAAGCTCCGCTCTGTCGCAATTGCAACGCCTGCACCGAAGCCTGTCCGCAAAAGATCGACGTGCGCGAGGGGGTTTGGAAAGCCGTGTTCGGCGATTTTCAGAGCGTCTCGGACATGTTCATGGATTGCGTGATGTGCGGAATGTGCACGCCGGTCTGCATCGCCGATATCGCCCCGAACCTCGTCGCCTTGTACGTGAGCCGCGCGCAAGGCGCGCATTTCACCGAGAAGCCCGCGGGATTGGAGACGCGCATCAAGGAAATCAAAGAGGGCCGGTTCGACGACGAGTGGAACAGGATCCTTTCGATGAACGAGCAAGAACTGACGGAGCTCTGCGCCAAGGTCAAGTGAGAAACGGACAGCCGCCGAGGGGCGTTTGGGGCAGCGTCATGATGGTGAAATGCGAATGACCGTCGGCGAGTACGAAACATGAACATTCATGCGCTGCAACAAATCGTCCACCAAACCCGCGACGCCAGGCGCAAGCAGACGTTCCCACGATTGTCTCCGGCCGATCGCGATCAACTGATTCATAAGTACCATCCCGATTACCGGGCCAGTGCCTATCGCCCCCTTCGCTTTGGTCCGAATGAAGGAGAAAAAACGGTCGTCGAACTGGCGACGTTGCTCGAAGGGGACAGCCCGATCGACGATCGCATCGACCTAATCCCCCATCATCAGACGGACGTGTTGGTGATCGGCGGCGGCGGGGCCGGCTGCGCGGCGGCGTTGCACGCGCATGAAGCCGGGGCCAAGGTGATTTTGGCGACGAAGCTTCGGCTGGGAGACTCCAACAGCGTGATGGCGCAGGGCGGCATGCAGGTCTCCGTCGCGCCGGAAGATTCCCCCGTCACCCATTTTCTCGATACGCTCAAGGGCGGCCATATGGAGAACGACCATCGTCTGCTCAAGGTGATGGTGGAAGAAGGCCCTTCGATCGCGAAGTGGCTGATCGACCTCGGCGTGCTCTTCGACCGGCAGGCGGACGGTAATCTCCACGTGAAGAAGGGCGGTGGAAGCTCCAAACCCCGCCTGTTGACCTGTTCGGACTACACCGGCCTGGAAATCATGCGGGTGCTGAAAGACGAGGTCATCAACCGGAAGATTCAATTGCTGGAGTTCTGCGCCGCGGTCGAGTTGCTTGGCGACGGCGATGGAACGTGTACCGGCGCCGTTCTCAAGGATCTGGACAATCAGCAATACGTCGTGGTCGCAGCCAAGTCGGTGATCGTGGCCACCGGCGGAATCGGACGACTGCACATTCAAGGCTTTCCGACCAGCAATCACTACGGCGCGACGGGAGACGGTCTCTGTCTGTGCTACCGTATCGGCGCCAAACTCTCCCATATCGACACCTTCCAATATCATCCGTCCGGAGCGGTGTATCCGGAACAGTTGGTCGGCGCGCTGGTGACGGAGGGCATCCGGTCGGAAGGCGGCCATCTGGTCAACGCGAGGGGCGAACGGTTCGTCAACGAATTGGATACGCGGGACGTCGTGTCGTCGTCCATCATCCGAGAGTGCGAAGAAGGGCGGGGCATTCGAACGATGTCCGGTCGCATCGGCGTGTGGCTGGATACGCCGTTGCTCGACGTGGAGCACGGGCCGGGGACCGTCGAGAAACATTTTCCCGCCATGGTTCGGCAATTCGAACGGTTCGGGATCGACATCAGCAAAGAGCCGGTGCTCATCTATCCGACCTTGCACTATCAAAACGGAGGCGTGAAGATCGACACCAATTCCGAAACCGAAGTGAACAATCTCTTCGTGGCGGGAGAGGCCTCCGGCGGATTGCACGGGCGCAATCGATTGATGGGCAATTCGCTTCTTGATTTGATGGTGTTCGGAAAACGGGCCGGGCTGACCGCCGCCGCCAGAGCCGGTTCCATGAAACAAGGAAAATTGACGCTCAAACATTTGGAGCGATTCCGGGCGGAAGCCAAGAGACACGGCGACCTCAGCGGTGTCGTTTCTCCGATGATCCTGCCGGCGTACACCAGAAAAGTTGGGTGAGGGGACGGCGACGGAGGCATTTCTTGTGCTCGCCTGCCGCGCACATACGATCGACCAAAAATATCAGGAATCGGGCGGCGCTTGTAGGGGGTGAGGGCGAGTCGCTGGAAGAAACGCTTTCGCCGCCGTCCGTAGAAGTCGTGAGGTAAAGAATGAACGTGCATGAATTCCAAGCCAAGTCGCTCTTCGCTCAGTTCGGCGTGCCGGTGCCGCGGGGAAAGGAAATTACGTCTCCGGAAGCGGCTGCCGCATGGGCCGATGAGCTCGACACGCCCGTCTTCGTCGTCAAGGCGCAGATCCATGCCGGCGGGCGTGGGAAGGCCGGAGGAGTCAAGCTGACGAAGGACAAGGGCGCGGTTCCCGGTCTCGCCAAGGAATTGCTCGGCAAGACCCTCGTCACGCATCAGACGGGACCGAAAGGGCGGCTGGTCCGCCGTCTGTTGATCGAAGAAGGGGCGAACATCGCCAAGGAACTCTACCTCTCGATCCTGGTCGATCGGGACAGCGGATATCCCACGTTTATCGCCAGCACCGAAGGGGGAATGGAGATCGAGGAAGTCGCGGCCCACACGCCTGAGAAAATAATCAAGGAAGCGATCGATCCCGCGGTCGGCTTCCAGGGGCACAATGGCCGCAACGTCGCGTTCGCCCTTGGACTGCACCGGATCGAACCGGCGGTGCTCAATCCGTTCGTGAAGTTGATGGAGAATCTCTATCGGCTGTTTATGGAAAAGAACGCGGCGCTGGTGGAGATCAATCCCCTCATCATCACCAAGGAGAAAACCCTGATCGCGTTGGACGGCAAGGTGTCGTTCGACGACAACGGACTCTTTAAACACTCCGACGTTCAACAGATGCGGGATTTGAACGAAGAAGAACCGCTGGAAATCGAGGCGACGGCCAACAACTTGAATTACGTGAAGCTCGACGGCAACATCGGCTGCATGGTCAACGGCGCGGGGCTGGCCATGGCCACGATGGACGTGATTAAACTGGCCGGCAGCGAGCCAGCGAACTTTCTGGACGTGGGGGGCGGGGCGACGAAAGAAACCGTGGCGGCCGGTTTTCGGATTCTGCTCAAAGATCCGAACGTGAAGGGCATCTTCATCAACATTTTCGGCGGGATCGTCCGCTGCGAGCGGATCGCTCACGGTGTCATCGAAGCGGCGAAAGAGGTGCAGATGACCGTGCCGTTGGTGGTACGGCTGCAAGGGACGAACGCGGAAGAAGGGCGCAAGTTGTTGGCCGAGTCCGGCTTGAAATTGGACGTCGCCAATGATCTCTGGGAAGCGGCGCAGAAGATCGTAAAACTGACCGGCAAAGCAGCGTAAAGGAGAAGGGTCGTGAGCATTCTGGTCGATAAGAATACACGGGTGGCGGTACAGGGGATCACGGGCAAGGAAGGCTCGTTCCATGCGACGCAATGCAAGGCTTACGGGACGAAAGTCGTCGCGGGCGTGACGCCGGGCAAGGCCGGGCAGGAGGTCGAAGGCATTCCAGTGTTCAACACGGTGGTCGAAGCGGTGAAAAAGACCGAGTGCGACACGTCGCTGATTTTTGTTCCCCCCGCCTTCTGCGCCGATGCGATTCTCGAAGCCGCCGACGCCGGCATCAAACTCATTATCTGCATCACCGAAGGCATTCCGGTCAACGACATGGTGAAGGTGAAACGGGCCTTGCGTGGCCGGGACGTCCGATTGATCGGACCGAACTGTCCCGGCGTCATCACCGTGGACGAAGCCAAGATCGGCATCATGCCGGGCTTTATCCACAAGCGCGGGGTCGTCGGGGTCGTTTCCCGCAGCGGAACTCTGACCTATGAAGCCGTGCATCAGCTTTCGACGCTGGGGCTGGGCGAGACAACCTGCGTCGGTATCGGGGGCGATCCGGTCAACGGGACGGGATTTGTCGATGTCCTGCCGCTGTTCGAGAAAGATCCGGAGACCCAAGCGATCGTCATGATCGGCGAGATCGGCGGCGACGCGGAAGAAAAGGCGGCCGAGTTCATCAAACAGCACGTCAAGAAACCGGTCATCAGCTTCATCGCCGGAATCACGGCGCCTCCCGGCCGACGCATGGGCCACGCCGGAGCGATCATCTCCGGCGGAAAAGGGACCGCAGCCGAAAAAATGAGAGCCCTTGAATCAGCCGGTGTGACGGTCGTGAAAAATCCGGCTGAAATCGGCCTGGCGGTGAAAAAGGCGTTGGGGCGATAAATCTTCCACGTTCGGTTCTTCTCTGACGCACCGTCCCTGTTCCATCATTCTTTTTGTTATCTCTTGTCCCGCTCCAGGCTGGGCTTCGTGGTCACGAGGCTTTCAAGTTGTTGGCAAGCTGCGGGATGGGTGGCGGCGGATGCGGCCTGATTCAGGCCGGAAGCAGCCGCGTTCTCCTGCGATCACAATATCGGGATATTGGATTTACCGATACCTCTAATCCGTTTTATCTATTTTAATAAATGAAGGAGGGGTTGCTACTGTTGGCGCCGTCTTCAGCTAGGAGAGGAAAAGAGTATTTGGCACGGCTATTTGGCCCTGCATGTCGATGCTTCCAATGGCAGAAACGGGGAACGGGTCGAGCGCGATGAAGACACAGCTATCCTGTTCCGCTCTCTTAGGTCTCGTGGAAATCCGACTCACATCAGACTTCGCGATCACAACTCGTCGAATAGTCTTTACCGTGGGAGGGTGACGAATGAAAACGAGAATTGCGGCGATGATTGTCCTTCTCTGTGTGGTTGGTTTTTCTTCATCCGCCCGCGCGGCGGCCGAGCTGCCCACGATGTCATCCGGGACAATCGAGCCCTATCTGTCATTTCTAGCGGGCGTGGCCATTCCGTTCAGTCAGGATGCTACATTTCGTAACGGTGATGTCGAAAGAGATATCGATTATCAGATGAAACAGTCGGTCGGCGGCAACGCGGGGCTGTGGTTTCCAACCAGAAACAAGCTGGCGGGGTTTGATCTCGGTTTTGAGATCGAGGGGTATATCTGGTGGCCGGACATCGCTTGCTGTCGGGAGGGAGTTAATGGAAGGACTGTGTCAGGAAGGTTTGAGGGTACCACGACAGAGATTCAAGGTATCTATATCGGGGGGAATGTGATGCTTCGGCGACCATTTGCGATTTCCGAGGCCTATCCCAACGGGCGGTGGCACCCCTACATCGGAGTAGGAGGAGGAGCGCACCAGTTCGCGTTCCGGCCTGGTGGAGCCAGAGGAGCGACGTTTGAGGCACCCCTTACCACCCAGCGGGATACGGCTCCGGCTTTTCAGGCGAAGGGCGGCGTCAAAGTGTTTCTGATCAAGTACGTTGCGGCCTTTGCGGAGGCCAAGTATACCCATGCCTTTCACAACGCGCTCGGGACGGATCGGTTCGGGCAGTCCGGTCTTCCATTTGATGGCCCGCTCGTCTTAGATGATTACGAATCCACGATTAGAACGATCAGTGTCCATGCGGGATTGTCACTCCACTTTGATATCAGACCATAGGTAAGAAGGTGTCGCGTCCCCTCACCGTGGTTGGGGACGCGACACGAGTTTCTGCGTCCAATTCCATTCCCCTCACTGTGGATTCCTCTTTCTCCTTATCTCCATCGGGCAAGCTCTGAGAATAATTGATGCCTAAGCTGATCGTTCAGAGAGGAAATGGCTTGGGCGAGATGGAATCTCCTTGCTGATTGGAGCCTGGCCCGACAGGGGGCTCACCGACGTGTTTCCCTGTTGTCGCAGTACGTGATCCAAACGGTGGCGGGTGATCGTCGGCATCCGCAGAAATTCGACGCCGAAGACGTTCTTTCTTACCCACCGGATTTTTCCCAACTCGATGAACAGCGACAGGGTCGGGTCAGGGAAAATCACACTGAGCTTGACGTCACTGTCGGCGAGAACCGTTCGATCGCAAACAATGGAACAGCCTCTGAGGGAAAGATCGGTGATCGTTCCTTCGCCTACGAATGGGGCGCCTCTGAAAATGACCGGATACGAAACAGGATAACGGTGCGATAACCGCGAATCGCGCATGGCTTCCTCCTTCGAAAAGCATCTGCGAGGGAGTCTATCGGGACAACCCTGAAGGGGCTATCCCTCTCAGGAGGGGAGGGGCAAGCCGAAAAAGAGGGGCGCACCTCTCTGAGGCGCGACGTAGAATTCTCTCAATAATATACATGTGGAATGGATAGGGGGATGTACAGGGAAACGGGACTGGACCTTCACCGCTGAGAGTCGGGAGGCGCGGTCTCAGGACGCTCAAGTCGCTCTAAAACATCCTGCTTCAGTCTGGTCGGCTCTTCGATGCGATTTTCTCGTTGCAGTACGTTGATTTCTTTTGCCTTTCTTGCGTTCAGCTCGACCATGTCCACGTCATCCCGAACCAAATGGGGAGTGAGAAAGACCAGAAGATTCAGCTTCTCCATCGTCCGGCTTTGGGACCGGAACAGCCAGCCGAGCCAAGGGATGTCGCCGAAAAACGGAACCTTTCGCTCGTTAACCGTGATGTTGTCGCGGACCAGCCCGCCGACGACGAGGGTTTGCTGGTCATGGGCGATGGTCGTGGTTTCCATCGAACGTTTGGTGGTTGTGGGACCGACAGGAATGGCGGCAGCTCCGGATCCGATGGTTTGAGCCACGGCTTCCGATATGGCGGTGATCTCTTGCTTGATTTCAAGCCGAATCAAATCGTCTTCAAGGACTTGCGGAGTAATTTCCAATGTGACTCCCACGTCTTTCCGCTCGATCGTGACCAACGTGCCTCCGGTGATGCCCTGAGCCTGTCCGGTCGGGAACGGCCGATTTTCTCCGACGACGATCTTCGCCTTTTGATTGTCCGCCGCCAACACCTGAGGCGTGGACAGAATGTTGGTATCGGTCATGTTCATGAGCAGTTGCATGAAGGCACGGACATTGACGGTATTCAGCACTGTAAACGCCCCTCCCGTCGCGCCTCCGGCGGCGATGCCGCTGATGGCTTGGGCCACCGAAGCGAGATCTTCCGGGGCCCGGTTGAACCCTCCCAAACCTTGGGCGGATCCTGATCTCCATGCGCCAAGAACTTGGGTTGGATCCGTCCCGATCTGTCGGAGACGGTCGACTTGGACTTCCAGAATGACGGCCTCCACGAACACCTGGTGGCGCCGGACATCCAGATCACGGATGACGGATTGCAGTTGGCTATAGGCCGTCTTGGTGGAGCTGATGATGATGGAATTCGTCGCTTTATCGGCGAAGACTTGGACGGGCGCTTCGAATTCCGTCAGCGGTCTCATGGGAGGCCTCATGCCGGGGGCCATTTGGGCGACCGTTTGCGAGCGTGCCACGAGATTGGTCAAGACGGCCGCGAGATCCGAGGCGTTTGCGTGCTTGAGGCGATAGACGAAGACGCCGCGCTCGGGGGGCAGATCGCCCATTTGCACGATCTGATAGACGTTGCCCTTCGGAACAACGGCCAGGCGGGCGACTTCCAACGCCGAGACGAACATCTGGTAGGCTTGCTCTTTCGTGACCTTGGTGGGGGAATAAACGGAAATTTTGCCTGCTTGCTTTTTGATTGTGTCATCCAGGACGAAGTTTTTCCCGGTCAGCTCGCTGATGAAACGAACGAGAACGGGGATCTCCACCTCGTTGAAGTCCAGCGCGACCTTGGCCGGTTGAGCGCCGGCTCCCTGCGCCCACAGTCCCGGCGGACACAAGAGCGTCAGGGTATACAGCCCCGCGCAGACACAAACAACCGCCATTCTTCTCATGGCTTGCACCTACCGGAATACGAACCTGTCCCCCCTGCCGCTACACCGGCAAGAGCTTTCAATGGTAATGCGGGCGCCGGCTCCCGTGCAACGCAGACCGTATCACAGGGGCCATGGGTGAGACAACAAAAGCGCGTTTGCATAACACGGATGCCCGTCGTCCGCCGATCCTCTTTTGGGGGACCCATGGAAGCTATGGGAGCCATGGGAACTTGGCGAGACCGAAGACCTAACCGGCTCTTCCTGCTGTTATTTATTCTCTGCAATCTGCCGATAAGAGAACGGTGCCGGGCAAGCCGGCTTTTCTTCGATCGAGTCCAAAAGTTGGCGGAACGGAACCTTCAGACATTCGTCCGGCGGTTGCTGTGGGAGGCCGATGGGGACCCAGTGAGGGCGTTGGGCCTTCTTGTTCTTGCTCTTGAAAAAACCGAGGCGCGATCAGCGGAACGTGCGCAACGACTCATTGCCGAGGTCAGGCACGAGCTGATGCCGGAACTTGGAATCCAGAGAGGCCACCCTGTCCAGCACCTTACGGGAAATCGTTCCTGGGAGGGGGTGCAACAGTGTCTGCGCTGTGGCAAGACCTTATTCCAAACGGCAACACAGGAAAGCCGGCAGGCACTCTCTCCCGGCTACGTCTATGAAATCGGATTACATTTCTCCTCGGAACCGCCGGAAGATTATGATCCGTGCCGGTAACTCCTCCGCCTATCTAGAGATCTGGTGGGGATCCGAACCCACTGTCCCGCGGTCGGCCCGTTCAATCGAGACCTTTATGTGTACCTATTTGTACAGGACGCGGCAGAAATGAACGGCATTATTCATCAGGTTGAACGAATGCACGGTAACCGCTCACTTTTCAAGCACATCTTTGAAAGTGATCCGGCTCAAGATCAGGCATTTCTATTGCAAAATCACCCGACTCTTTTGGGCCGACCGCGCTACCGGACATGGCTCTCGGCGCAGCGAGAGCAAACAGCGCGGCAAGATCCAAAACAATTCCGAGACGGTCTGCTAAGGTTGTACGGTGCCACCGAATAAAAAAAGAACAGTAAAAGAGAAGGACAAGAGCGAGACAGGCCGCGTGCGCGGGCTGAAGCAGGCCGGTTCCGGCTACGGTAGGAAGACCGCCCTGCTGGAAGAAGCCATCACGCAGATGAACGCGGGGAAGTATGGGCGGGCGTCGGCGTCGCTGAAAGAATTGCTGGCGATGGACCCCCACAATATGGAGGCGCGCCGGCTTTTTGCGACTCTTCATCTCCGTCTGGGCAGTCTGATTCCCGCCAAACAAGCGTTTGATTCGCTCATCGATGAAGCGTTTGCGCGGCAAGACTATTGGCTTGCGGAATCTTTGCTGCGAGAGTATTTGGCCGCGGGGCCCCGATGCGTTCCCTATCTCGAAAAACTCGGCTCAATCTACCAAGATAAAGGGCAGATATTGGATGCGGTCGCCGAATACGCCAAGGCGATCGACATCTTGATGGAAGATCCCGATCCCGAGGACCCTCAGTACGCGGCCAGGCTGTATCAACAAATCAGGAACCTTGCTCCGGCGTCTCCCCCCGCCATCCGTCTGAATCGTTATTTTGATCCGCAAACGGGGGAACTCATCGCCAGGCCCGAGGATGTTTGTGTCCACGATCCGTTACCGAGCGGCGATGGTTTTGCCGGGGACGTCGTCGGTCTCGATGACGTCGCCGTTGCCGATGAAACCGCCGATGATGGAAATGCAACCGTCGAAGATGGAGCGATCGACGACGGTCCCCGCGATGCAATTCTTCCGCAAGAGCCGCCGGCTGAAACAAACGGCGCCGAATGGCTGCCGGAGCCGGCGCCTGGTGAGAGGCAATCGACTGTCGAGCCGGAGCTGGAGTCGGAGTCAGAGCTTGAACTGGATAGCTACGTCGTAGAAGCCGCTTCCGATTCTGAATCAACAGGATCGTCCTCGCTTGATGGAGAGGCGGTCACCGACACGGCTGCGCAACGGTTGGCGGACGAACCGGGCGGCGATGCGCTCACGGCACTGTTCGGCACGGCGGTGAGTGTTCCGGACGCGACCGTGAACGAACATGGCGAAGTCTCTTGTGAGCCGGTTCCCGAAGTCTCCGGTCTATCGACCGATTCGACGTTCGCCTTGCCAGCCGACGCGGATCACACCGTCGATCCTGGTACGTCACCGCCGGCTCTTTCGGATAACGACCTCTCCCCTTCAGATGACCTGTCCCCTCCGACGGCGGAAGAGACTGCGCTCGATGTCCTGTCCAGCCGCACGACAGAAGAGCCAACTCGGCCATGTGAGCATCCATATACGGTTCAAGAATCGTCCGCTGCCGACCAGACAGAAGAAAGACCAGCCACTGAGGCAGCCTCTCCGACGGCCGATGAGTTCTATGCGATCGAGCAGCCGTCCGATTTTTCCATTCGGCCCGAGGCCAGCACCCTCGCTTCAACGTTGGAAGAAGACGGTCTGCCGAATGAAGCGAACGAAGCGGATGGGGTGTCCTGGCAGGATGAAACGGTTCGGGCGGTGTCGGAGGAGGCGCCGGTTCCTTGGGATCAAGTTCCTGATGCCACGATCGAGATTCCCGAAGCGCAGCGTGACGAAGGGGCCGCCGATCTTGCGGTTGCGGAGCGGATCGACTCATCGGAAACGCCCGGCGATTCCGTGGCTGCGCCGTCGGTAGCGGATGACCCTAAACCGGTTCTCGAACAAGCGATCGCCGATGCCGGAGAAACTCCTTCATTTGCCGTTCTTTCACTCCCGTCTCCGCCTCAAGAATCAGAGGAGACAACGGAGGAGACGGAAGGGCAGCGTTGCGCGATCCTCGATGCCCCGGTGACCGACTCGGGCGCGGAAGAGAGCGGCGCCAACGAGCCGGCCCTCGACGTGTCCGATGAAGACATGGGCGATGAACGGGCGTCGACAGCCGCCGCGATGATCGAAGTCCCGTTGCCGCCGGAGGAGGAAGCGGCGACCTCTAATATGGCGGGCGAGACGGATCAACCGGTTCTCGTCGAGACGCCGGTTGAAAGCGAGGAGTCGAGAGATCAACTCGAAGAGCAGGAATCTGAAGAGGCGCTTGAGTCTCCCCCGGAGAGCGAGGCTGCGCCTGAGCCGCCTTTATATGGCGCAACTGAAGAACCGGCAACCCGGGACTTCCATGACGAGGAAGCGGCTTGGGAACCACCCAATGACGTGGTCCGGGGGTCGCCGAGTGAGCCGGCGCCAAGCCCCGAAGAAACGGGTGCCGGTTGGAGGCCGATTCGACCGGCCGATGAACCGCCGATCCGGTCATCGATTGAGACGATTTCCTCGACAGGGAAAATTCAGCCGAGGCTTCCGGCTGATGATCAAGAGTGCAACACTTTCACGTCGGCTGCTTCAGCGGCCGTCGACGTGTTGTTTGAGACGGCCGGCGAGTCTCAGAGTGGAAAAGCAGACGCTCCTTCACCGACGAAACGGTTCAAGACAAAACGGCCGGGATTCCCGAGTCGCATCGGGGCCCGAGTCTCCGAATGGCTTCGGTCCTGTGTCTCCACGACGAGCGCGATGGTTCTGTTCCTGGTCGCGTCGGTTTCTCTGGCCTGTGCCGTGGTTGTGTCTGGGATCGTGGCGGTCGGCTTGACCTGGGTCGTGATGGAAGAAGCGCCATCTCCTCTCTATCAACATCTCACGGCCGCTCCTCCGCGTACCTTGTCGGATCCCCATATGAACGGCTATCTGTTTCTGCTGGGATTCGATGCGCCGGCCGGGCAGGACCCGATCCAGGCGGGATTGAGGCTGCATGCAGAGCGACAAGGTGCGAACAACCGAGAGCGAGCATGTCTCGGAGATCAAGGCGGGTCTTCTCCAATCGACCACGCCCATGCCTCGGCGAGAGTGTTGAGCGGATGGATGAGGGGGAGAGATCCGGTCGGAGCGTTGAAGGCGAACCGCGCTCTTTTGAGTGGATGGGCCGGTCAAGGAGAGGCGATGCTCGGTCGGTATAGACAGTGGCAACGCCTTCCATTTGAAGACTGGGGATTCGGACTGGCCGTGGCTCCGCCGTGCGACTCGATCACGTTCGCCCATCATCTGTATATTGCGGAGGGATTTCTTCAGCAAACCGACGTCGGCATAGAGAGACTGGAAGCGGACATGGAGGCTTGGCGGATCGTGTTGGCCCAGGCTAAAACCCTTCCGATCAAGGTGCTGGCGATTCAGGCGGTCCGCGACGACGCGACGGTGGCGTCGGGGCTCTTGGCCGATCCCGATTTCGACGCCAAACACGTCGGCCGGTTGTCCCATCTGCTCCGGCCGTTGAGCCAGGCGGAACTCTCGATCCGCTGGCCGATGCACGGCGAACTTGCCCGGGCCGCCGCGTCATACGACGCTCAACTGAAAGCCGAGACCGAAGAAGCGCACTCATTCTACGCGACCCTTGTCTCATGGTTTCCCTTGCCCAAACAACGTCGGTTGAACGGCTACGCCGCCTATTACGACGCTTCGTACAAGACGGCCAATGAGGGGCGGCACCGGGGCTTTCCCAAACGGAGCGAGTTTAGTCGGTCTCCGGCCGAGACGATGGCGGATGTGTTGGCGAATCCCATTGAAAATATCATCGGGCTCGATCCGTTGCCGGCGTGGGACGGCTACCATGGCATGGCCGTCGATGCGGAAGCTCACCTCCGTCTCGCCAGTTTGCAGGCGTGGATCCGTCGCGGGGGGGCGGATGCTGAGCTGTTTTCCCGTATCGCCAAGGCCGGCCAAAATTTCTATGATCCGTACACCGGGCTCCCGATGTTGGTGAATCTGAACAAAGGGGTCCTATACAGCGTCGGCCATGATGGAAAAGACCAAGACGGCGATCCTGAATATGACGTCGTGGTGGCGATCCCCGCCACCAGAGCATCGGCATTGACATCGGCGTCGGCGAAGCCCTCATTCTCCTCCAAGCCGGACTGATCGCGCGCGGCTTGACAGGGTCCGGTTTCTTTCCACACAATCGCCGGCGCCGGGACCGGCGAGAGCCGGTAAAACAAGGAGCATCAAAGGAGTATCAACGGTCATGCGAAGCGAGATCTTATATCCAGGGGCTTTTCCGATGGTGCGCGTCGAGCTGGCGGCCGGAGAGCAGATCAAGGCCGAGTCCGGCGCCATGGTGGGGGCATCGCCGACCATCGACGTCGAGAGCAAGATGGAGGGGGGCTTTCTCGGCGCGCTGTCCCGAAAATTGCTTACGGGAGAGAAGTTCTTCTTTCAAACGTTGCGGGCCAGCCGAGGCCCGGGCGAGGTCTTGTTGGCGCCGACGGTGCCCGGCGAGATCGTCGTCCTCGAACTTGACGGGGTCAACGAGTACATGGTGCAGAAAGACGGGTTTCTCGCCGGCGCCGACACGGTAAGCATCGAGAGCAAGATGCAAAGCTTCACCCGCGGGCTCATGGGTGGAGAGGGGTTTTTTATTCTGAAGATCGGCGGGAAAGGCACCTTGATCCTGAACAGTTTCGGAGCGATTCACCGGATCGATTTGAAACCGGATCAAGAATACATCGTCGATAACAGCCACATGGTGGCCTGGTCCGCCACCACTTCCTACAATATCGAGCGGGCGTCGTCCGGATGGGTGGCGAGTTTCACGTCCGGCGAAGGGTTCGTGTGCCGATTCCGCGGGCCCGGTGTCGTCTACATTCAGAGTCGCAATCCCGGCGGCTTCGGCGCCTGGATCAGGCAGTTTATCCCGGTCTCCGAGTGACGACGGTCATTCGGCGCATGTCATGCGTGGTCACGGACAGGGTGAAAGACGATCCCCCCGCACGAACGGCAAGTGACGGCGCATCCGATGTCTTCGTCTCCCAACGCCCTGTGTTTCGGCTATGAACTGCCTGCAAGCGGCGCTCCGTGCTTGGTTCGCTTTGGCGGACAGGGCCTGACGGTCACGTTTGTATCAGAGTCGCCGGTTGGTTGGTCGGAAGAGGTTCCGTTCACGGCCCTTTCGGTGTCCGTGGGCGGATTGGACCATGATCAACTCGTGCTCAAGTGGACCGGCGATCGAGGCGAACGGGCCCTGTATCTCAAGGATGCGGATCTGATCCGATCGTTTCGCCGATCGGCTCCGGAATCGTTGCACGCTCCCTTCGAACAGGCGGCTGAGCGGGCCAGGCTGGTTCGACGGAGACGCCGAATGGTCTGGGGCGTCGTCGCCGGCGCGATCCTAGTCCTGTCGGCGGGACTGTGGCGGGGAGGCGACCTGCTGGTCGCCCTGGCCGTCGAGCGGATTCCGCCGGAGTGGGAACAAAAACTGGGCGAGTCGGCCTATAGGGATTTTCTGGCGCGTCAGGACATTGTCAAGGAAGGACCGGCCGTGTCCGCGGTCCAAGAAATGACGCGGCGCCTCGTCGAGCAGATTCCAAACAATCCCTACAAGTTCGAAGTCACGGTCGTCAAAAGCGACGTCGTGAACGCGTTTGCGTTGCCGGGCGGCTACATCGTCGTGTTCACCGGCTTGATGAAAAAAGCGACCGCCGCGGAAGAGGTGGCCGGTGTGCTGAGTCATGAGCTGAACCATGTCTTGCAGCGGCACGGGCTTGAGAGGATCGTAAAGCGGCTCGGCCTCGTCGCGGCGGCGTCCATCGTGTTTGGAGATCAACAGGGTTTAGCCGGTCTGATGAAACAGTTCGGCGTGGAATTGATGACGCTGAAATTCGGTCGGGAACAGGAAACCGAGGCCGATCTGACCGGCTTACAACTCCTCTATCGAGCCAAGATCGATCCCTCCGGCATGATCAGTTTCTTTGAACGGCTCTCTGAAAAAGACGAAGGACGGATGGAGTGGCTCTCGACCCATCCGATGAGTCAGGGGCGGGCGGAACGATTGAAAGCCGAGCTGGCGGCCATGCCGAAGCTGTCCCCTGTGCCGTTCACCTTCGAGTGGGCGGCGGTTCGGGAATCGTTGGGTGTCCCCTTACCTGCAGAGCCATAAGCAAGTCAGAGGCGGAACCGGGGGATGACGGTCGGGACTCTACCTATAGACCATGAGGATGGTTGGCTAAGGAAAAAAAATGTGGCTCTTGGCCGTGATTCGTCTATAATCGCGCAGGGCATGGCCGACAGGATGTTCTCACTCTCACCAAGGAGGATTCGAATGAGGAAATTGAGCATGGTTGCGGTGATCGGGCTGGCGATGGTGGCGCAAGGCGGGATCGCATTGGCCGCCGGCACGCCGGATACGGGACCTGGCTGCGGGTTGGGCAAACTGGCCTGGCAAAATTATCCGCACGCCAAGACCAAGGGGGCGCAGATCTTGATGGCGACGACGAACGGGTCGTTCGGCACGCAGACCTTCGGGATTTCCACCGGAACCATGGGATGCACGGACGACGGCCGGTGGTGGGCGGAGCAGAAGGCCACGATGTTCGCGGAATTGAACACCGACGCGCTGGCTCAAGAGATGGCGCAAGGGCGCGGCGAGCATCTGGCTTCCATGGCGGCTCTTCTGGGAGTGCCTCAACAACAGCACGAGGCGTTCTTTGCCATGGCCCAGGGACGTTATGCCGCGATGGTTTCTTCGGGCGATCTGTCTCCGGCTTCCATGGTCAAGACGTTGAACGAAGGCATTGCGGCCGATCCTTCGCTGGCGCAAGCCTTGTTGAACTAGCCACGTTGATTCCCGGGGCTTCCGTCGAATGATGGAAGCCCCGTTATGGTTCCCCTCTGATGCGGTGATTCGCTTTCTACTCGCCATCGTCGTGCTGCTCTCGGGGTCTTGGCGCCAGATGGCCGAGTCGTTTGATTCGGAAAGCTACCAACGGGAATTGATCGAGCAGGCGGCTCTCTCTCGTCTGGCCGATGAGCGGGAATGGCATCTTTTGCTTCACTACGGGACGGATCTATGGGAAAGGGTGATCAGCGAGGAGGACGACCCGGGGTTTTTCTTGTCGCCCCGCGGCAAATATGATCCGCGGGCCGAATTGGAGGCGACGATCCGGGCATTTTTCTCCGCCGAGCCGGTCGGGCGGTCGAAACAGCCGGCTCAGTGCGTGTTCATTGCGCGGTACCATTGGCTCAAGGAACGACTGGGGTTCGACGAGCAACGGCTTCCACCGCCGGTTTGCGAGCGGTATGAACGATGGCGGGCCGAACTGAATCCCGAGGGCGTCAGTTTGATCTTCCCCGCGGCGTTCTTGAACAATCCGGCTTCCATGTTCGGCCATACCTTCTTGCGGATCGATCAGCGGGGTCAGACGGAACAGACGCGACTGTTGGCCTATACCATCGACTATGCCGCGGACGTGCCGGATGGCGCGGGGGTGGAGTTCGCCTTTATGGGGATCTTCGGGGGCTACAAGGGGTTTTTTTCCACTCCCCCCTATTACCTGAAGGTCCAGAAGTACCGAGACATCGAGAATCGGGACATGTGGGAGTACCGTCTCGATCTCTCTCCCGCTCAGCTTGATCGGCTCCTCATGCACGCGTGGGAGCTGGGCAACGCCTATTTCGATTACTTTTTTTTCAAGGAAAATTGCTCGTACCACATTTTGTCGCTCCTGGAATATGCGAATCCTGAGTTGCGCCTGCGGGATCGGTTCCATTTCTGGACGATTCCAGCCGACACGGTGCGGGCGGTCGTGGACTATCCGGGGTTGGTCAAGGAGGCGATCTACCGACCGTCCCGCAGTACGATCATCAAGCGGAAACGGGCGCTGCTCACGGCCCATGAATCGAAGCTTGTCAAGAGGCTGGCGCAGGATCCGGACTTCGCCGGCGACGCCTCCTTCAAGGAGCTGCCGGTGCCCAGGCGCGTGTTGGCGCTGGACGTGGTGTCGGACTATCTGCGCTACAAGAGCGAAAGCGACGATCCGGAGGTGACGGTCTACAAAGAGCGCAACAGACGCATCTTGACCGAGCGGAGCCGATTGCCGATCCCCTCGCCGGACGTGGAGATTCCCCCCTATACGAAACGTCCGGACGCAGGGCACCGGACGACCCGTGTGACGATGGGAGGAGGCTGGCGGAATCAAGACACCTTCGAGGAAGCGTCCGTCCGGGCGCTCTATCACGATCTTCTCGATCCTGAAGAGGGGTACACGCCGGATGCCCAGATCGAGGCGCTCGGCCTGGCGGTCCGGCATTACAACCGAGCCGAACAGACCAGGGTCGAACGGGCCACATTGATCAATATCCTGTCGCTTTCTCCGATCGACGAGCTCTTTCGCGCGCCCTCGTGGCGGGTGAACGTGGGCATGCAGACGATCAGGCACGACGGCTGTCGGTTGTGCAGCAACGGCGTGTTCGGTGGAGGGGTCGGCGGGGCCGTTGAGTCGGCGGCCGTCTTCAAACGAGAAGTGTTCTATCTCTTTGCCGAAGCCGAAGCCAACGTCAGTCCTGCTTACCGGGACCTTCATCGGGTGGGAGGAGGTATGACGATGGGCCTGTTGGCGGACGTGACGGATCGCTGGAAGCTCATGGGGTCGGGCTCCTATCTGCGGTATCCCCTCGGTGACCGATCCGATGACATTCGCTGGCATGTCGGGTCGCGCTATACGCTGGCCCGCGATTGGGCGGCCCGACTGGAGTACACCCATCGTGATCGTGACAACGACGTGGTGTTTGCGATCCACGCGTTCTTTTGAGATGGAAAAAGACCAGCTCTTGCCCGGCGATGAAACGTCTTGCTACAAGAGTGGAAAGGCAGGGGGCAGGATTTCTCATATGACTCGATCCGCCGACCGGGAAAATCAGCGCGACATGGGTTCGGACGATCGACCCGTCGCGCCCCATCCGCCGCTGCGGCGATATTACGAAAGGGTCGAGGACAGACAGGGGTTTCTCAACGAGCTGTTTAATCGGACCGCCGCTCATTATCGGAACATCGATAAAGCCACCGGTTTCGGATCCGGTCTGTGGTATCGAAAGAAGGCGCTCCAACTGGCGGGGTTGAAACCGGGCATGCGGGTGTTGGACGTCGCCTGCGGACCCGGGTTGGTGACGCAATGCGCTTTGAGGTTGGTGGGGCCGTACGGCTTGGTCGTCGGACTTGACCCCAGCATCGGCATGCTGCGCGAAGCTCGGAAGGGGCCGTGCCGCAATCTCGTGCGAGGGGTCGGAGAGCGTCTGCCGTTTCCCGACCGGTTTTTCGATTTTCTGAGCATGGGGTACGCGCTCCGGCACGTATCGGATCTCAGAGCGGCCTTTGCCGAATATCGGCGCGTGCTGAAACCGGGAGGGATCGTTCTGCTGCTGGAGATTTCTCGTCCCCGGTCCATGGTCTTGTATCGGCTGTTGCGATGGTATATCAGGGACGTGCTGGGGACGGCGTTTGCCGCAGGGACCGGCAATCAAGATCTGAAACGGTTGATGGCGTACTGGTGGGAGACGACGGAACACTGTGTGCCGCCTCCCACGATCGTCCAGACACTGCGGAAATCGGGTTTCGGCGACTGTCGTGTCAAGGAGTGGTTCGGCGGGTTGTTGCACGACTATCGGGCGGTGAAAGAAGCGGAGCAGGTGTAGGCATGGAACATTCCGGTTCGTCGCCGATCGAGAGAGACCTTGCCGAGCTGATCGTGCGGACGCTCAAGCTCAAGATCGATCCGACGTCCATTCAACCGGAGGCCCCCCTGTTCGGCGAGGGGTTGGGACTTGATTCGATCGACGCGCTTGAGCTCTCGCTGGCCATTTCGCAAACATACGGGTATCAGCTCAAGTCGAGCGACCCGGAGATCAAAGCCATCTTTTCGTCTCTGCGGGCGTTGGCCAAGGCCATCGAGAAAAACCGCACGAAGTGACGGGCTGCGCGGACCATGCACGAGACGGTGTTGTTCGGCCCCTATGATTCCGACGACGTTGTGGCATGGGGCCCAGAAGCGTCGCGCACGGCCGGCCGATTCTTAGCCGATGCGCGTTCCCTGGCCGAATCCTTGCCCGACCGTTCCACGGTCCTCAATCTTGCCGCGAGCCGCTATGAATTTCTGGTGGGATTCGCCGCGGCGATCCTCCGCGGCCAAGTCACGTTGCTGCCTCACAGCCGGGCGCCCCATGCCCTCCGTCGTATAGCCGACGACTTTCCCGGCAGTTACGCGCTGACCGATCGGGACGAGCAACGTGAAGAAATGCTGTCGATTCCCATACACATTCGGCCGGCTCCGTCTTCCGTGCCGATGCCGGCGGTCGTTCCACGAATCCCGTTGGACCAGGTCGTGGCCGTGGCGTTCACGTCCGGCACGACGGGGAAGCCGGTGCCGAATCGAAAAACGTGGGGCGCCTTGACGGCCGTAGCTCGGGCGACCGGATCGCGGCTCGGCATCAAGGAGAGGGATCGCGTGACGGTGGTGGCGACCGTGCCGCATCAGCACATGTTCGGGCTGGAAGCTTCCGTGATGTTGCCGATTATGCACGGACTGGCGATGCACGCGGGACGTCCCCTCTTCCCCGCCGATATTCAGAACGTGTTGACCGAAGCGCCGGGGCGGTGGATGCTCGTGACCACGCCGCTCCACCTGCGAGCCTGTATCGCCGAAAACGTTCTTGCGCCGCCCGGCGGGCTTGTGTTGTCCGCGACGGCTCCGCTGACTCGTGACCTGGCGCGGCGGGTCGAGCGGCAATTTCAGTCGGCGGTGCATGAAATTTTCGGCTTCGCCGAAGCGGGGAGCATCGCCGAACGACGCACGATCGCGGGCGACCGATGGAAACCGCTGGACGGCGTGCGCGTGGTCCAAGAAGAGACTTCCTGTACGGTGCGGGCGCCGTATCTGCCCGATCCGGTTCCGGTGCCGGACCATCTTTCCGTCGGTTCCGACGGTACCTTCGTCGTCCACGGGCGAAAGGCCGACCATGTGAACGTGGCGGGACATCGCGTGTCGATCGGCGATTTGAACGCGAAATTATTGGAGATCGAGGGGGTGCACGACGGAGTCTTCGTCCTGCCGGACGAAGAAACGGGGCTGGTGACCAGATTGATGGCGTTCGTGGTGGCGCCGGGGAAGAGCAGCGAGGAGATTCTGCGTCGGTTGCGCGCGCGTGTCGATCCCGTTTTTCTGCCGCGCCCGCTTGTCCGTGTGCCGAGGCTGCCTCGAAACGAAACGGGGAAGCTGCCGCGTGAATCTGTCGATGAGATGATTCGGCGATGGAAAGAGCAAAACGGCCATGACGTGTAGGCGGACCGTCTCGATCGGGGCCGACCATCCGGCGATCGCCGGCCATTTCCCCGGCCGGCCGGTTGTGCCGGGGGTGCTGGTGCTTCACGAGGTGTTGGAAACGGTACGAGGCGGCATCGGGAAGGTGAAGCCCGTGGCGGGGCTACCGGCGGTCAAGTTTTCCTCTCCGCTCAAGCCGGACGAACTCCTCACCGTCGAAGTGACGGTCGAAACGGCCGCTGAAGCCGCCGCTGAATCGGCGGCTGAATCGGACGGAAAGGCTCCCGAGCGCGCCGCGTTCGTGTGTCGAGTGGGCGATCGGATCGTGGCGTCGGGCGCCGTCGAGTTTTCGACCGAATCGTCGCCGGCGGAACGCGCGTGAGCCTCGCGTGGCGTCGACAGCGGGAGCGTGGAAGCCGCGCGGGCGTTCGTGCCATGACGTGGGCGGCGCTGACGCTCGGTCGTCCGGCTGCGCGCATCCTGCTCTATCCGATTTGCGTCTACTTTCTGGTGGCGTCCCGGGCCGCTCGCCGGGCGATCGCCCGGTTTCGCGAGCGGGCGCTCGGCCGTTCGACCGGGTGGTCGGATCTGTTGCACCACTATTACGCCTTCGCGGCGACGATCCTCGACCGCGTGTATTTTCTCCGATGCCGGTTCGACCTCTTCGACATCCGGTTTTATGGGTTGGAGACGTTGGATCATGAATTGGCCAAGGGGCGCGGCTGTCTGTTGTTGGGAGCTCATCTCGGCAGTTTCGAAGTGGTTCGCGCGGTGGGGGTGCTCCGGCGGCGCCTTGACGTTCGAGTTTTAATGGACGAGGAGAATGCGCCGTTGATGCGCGGTCTGACGAGGACGTTGAACAGGACGGTGGCCGATACGGTCATTCAGGCCGGCGGAGTGGAAGCGATGTTGCAGGTCAAGGAATGTTTGGAACGGGGTGGAATCGTCGGGGTCATGGGCGATCGCGCGACCCAAGGAGATCGGACGATCGGGTGTACGTTCTTCGGGCGCGAGGCCCGATTTCCGACGGGGGCGTTGCGCCTGGCCCATCTTATGGGATCGCCGGCGGTGTTGTTTTTCGGCTTCTACCGGGGAGGGAACCGCTACGACGTGCATTTTGAATCGTTCAGCGACGGGGTGCGCACATCTCGTGATCAACAGGAAGCCCTCTTGCATCGGGACATTCAACGGTACGCCGGGCGCCTGGAGGAGGCTTGCCGCCTCGCGCCGAACAACTGGTTCAATTTTTATGAATTTTGGGATGATGCGGAGCGGTAGTCGGGCGGTGTCCGCATGGGCGGTGTCGTTCATCTGGACCGTGATCGGCGTCGCCGCTCAGGGGATTGCCGACGATCGATCGGAGATCGTGTGGACCATCGAGCAGGTGGCGGCCTCCGTGAAAGAGAGACGGGAGCCCAGCGTGTCGTTTGAGGAAGCCACGTATTCATCGCTGTTGACGAAACCGCTGATCACGCGGGGAGTCTTGCGGTTCACTCCTCCGTCGAGGTTGGAGAAGGACGTGCGGGAGCCCTATCGGGAGCGGTACATCATCGACGGCGACTTCGTGACGATCGAGAGCGAACGGCGGAACGTGACGAAAACCGTTTCGCTGGACGAGTATCCCGGTTTGCGGTGGTTCGTCGACACGTTTCGGGCCGTGCTGGACGGGGACGCGGCGAGGCTGACGCGGGAGTACGACGCGGCTCTTGAGGGAACGAAGCGCCGGTGGATCTTGCGAGTACGTCCCCGCGATCGGGCCGGAGGCGCGCCGGTCGACTTCATCGAACTGTCCGGCTCGGAGGGCCGCATCAACGCGATCACGGTCCGGACCGCGGATGGCGACCGGTCGGTGATGACGTTGTCGCCGGGATCGGGACCATGAGCGCGCGTCGCTTGGTTCCGGCTTTCTGGTTGATCTTCATGTTCTGCGGAATCTGGTACGGAGCCGAGAAACTGTCCATCCGCAACGATCTCAGCGACCTCCTGCCGGAGGGAGCGACGGAGACACAGCGGATCTTATTGTCGCAGGCGCGCAAGGGGTTGTCGGGCCGGCTCATCTTGCTGGCGGTGGAGGGTGCGTCGCCGGCCGAATTGGCCGGACTCAGCAGGTCGCTGGCGGAGTCCCTTCGAGCCGACGAACGCGTCGGCATGGTCGCCAACGGCGCGGAGGTCCGCTCGAAGAAGGAACTGGCGTTGTTGAACGAATTCCGCTATCTGCTCAGCCCGACGGTGACGGCGGACACGTTTTCCGAATCGGCGCTTCGTGCTGCTCTTGAACGGAGGCTGGATGATCTTCGCTCTCCGCTGGGGGCCGTCGTGAAGGAGTCGATCCCGGTCGATCCGACGGGCGAAACCTGGAATCTTCTGCGATCGTGGTCCATGGGGAATGGACCGTCGGCCTACGGGGGAGTGTGGATGTCCCCGGACCGCGCGCGAGCTCTCTTGCTCGTCGAGGCCCGCGGGAGCGGGTTCGACGTGGACGAGCAGGAATCGCTTCATCGGGCGATCCGAGCGTCGTTCGGCGAGGCGGCAAAGAAGATCGGCTCCGCGGCGCAATTGCGCATGAGCGGCCCCGGCGTCTTTGCGGTCGAGGCTCAGCGGGCCATCGAGGCCGAAGCATGGCGGCTGTCCGCCGTCGCGACCGGCCTGGTCGTCGTGCTTCTCTTCGTCAGCTATCGATCCCTGACGCTGGTGCTGCTGACGTTGATCCCTATTTCCACCGCGATCATGGCCGGCGTCATCGCGGTCAACCAATGGTTCGGATTCGTCCACGGGATTACGTTGGGGTTCGGGGTGATCTTGTTGGGAGTCGTGGACGACTATCCGATTCATCTGTTCAGCCATCTGACGGGCCGTGAATCCCCGTCATCGACCATGCAGGCGATCTGGCCGACCATGCGGTTGGGCATGCTGACGACCGCGATCGGATTTTCGTCGCTGTTGCTG
This sequence comes from Nitrospira sp., assembly GCA_024331125.1. GTDB lineage: Bacteria > Nitrospirota > Nitrospiria > Nitrospirales > Nitrospiraceae > Nitrospira_D. The sequence continues at coordinate 136,592 of JANDJI010000001.1, read as the reverse complement.
GCCGGCTATCCGGCCTTGGCGCAATTGGGACTGTTGGCCCTGGTCGGCCTTGTGACCGGAGCCCTGGTGACGAGGTGGGTTGTCCCGGTCTGCGTGGGGGCTCGGTTCGCTCCACGTGACGCTCATGCAGGGTTATGGTCGAGGGTCGATCTGCCGCCGACAGGACGTATATCGGCGGCGGTCGCGCTGATCCTTGCGGCGGCGGTCTTGGTATGGTCTGATACGCCCATGTGGGAGCAGGACGTGGGACGCCTCAGCCCGTTGCCGGAGGAGAAAAAACAGTTCGATCAGCAATTGCGGAAAGAGCTGGGCGCTCCGGACGTGCGGGATCTGTTGGTCATTGAAGAGGCGACGACCGAGGATCTGCTTCAAAAGGCGGAAACCGTGGCCGTGAAGCTCGAATATCTGCGGACGGAGGGCGTGTTGGCGGGGTACGACATCGTATCCCGCTACATCCCCAGTCGCCGGACCCAAGCGGAACGGCAACAAGCGTTGCCTGATCGGCAGACCCTCGAGCGGAACCTGAAGGCGGCGCTCGAGGGATTGCCCTTCGCGCCCGGCCTGTTCGCGCCGTTCGTGGAAGCGGTCGAGGCGGCTCGACGCGACGAACCAATCGGTCCCGAGGTGTTCGCGGGAACGATGCTGGGGGTCAAGCTGGAGTCGCTGTTGTTCCCGCAAGGAGGGCGATGGATGGCCGTTGTGCCGCTGACCGGCGTCGAGGACCGCGCCTTGTTGGCCGGGTCCGTCGAGCGATGGGGCGACAGGTCGGTCAAGTACCTCGATCTCAAGGAAGAGTCGAACAGAATCATGACGGCCTATCGTGATCGAACGGTGCAGTTGCTGGGATGGGGGGTGGCGGCGATCGCGCTCGTGTTGGGGATCGGATTGCGATCGGCCGTTCTGGTCGCGCGGGTGTTGACTCCGATTCTTTGCGCGATTGTCGTGGTGGCGGCGGTGTTACGGGGCATCGGAGAGTCGCTGTCCTTCTTTCATGTGGCGACCTTTCTGCTGGTGGTCGGATTGGGGTTGGATTACGCGCTGTTTCTCAACCGGCCGGAGTGCACGGGGGAAGAGCGGCTGAGAACGAGCTTCGGGCTGCTCGTCTGCAGCGGGACCACTATTGCGGTGTTCGGCGTGCTGGCCTTCTCGAAGACGCCGGCCCTCCATGCGATCGGTATGACCGCCGCCTGCGGGTCGCTGTGTTGCCTTGCCTTTTCGGCCGTCACGGCGAGGAAGGAGGATCATGTCGCCTAGCGGTCCCATGGCGCCGCTCGTCTTGTCCGCTTACACGCTGGTCACCGCCAACGGCAGGGGGACGGGAGCGGTGTTGGACGCGATTCTGGCCCGCCGGTCGGCGCTCAAGCCGTGCGACTTCGAAGACGTCGCGTTGAAAACGCACATCGGGCGGGTGGCGGGGCTTGAGGATTTTTCTCTCGACCATGACCTGCGGCCCTTCGATTGCCGCAACAATCGGCTGGCCTGGCTTGGTCTCCAGCAGGATGGATTCACGGTGGCGGTGGCCGAGGCCAAGCAGCGCTATGGCGCGCATCGGGTTGCCGTGGTCATGGGCACCAGCACCTCCGGTATTCTTGAAACGGAACACGCCTATCGGGCGCGCGATCCTCGCACGGGGGCGCTTCCCGCCTGGTATGTCTCCCGATACCGGTACACGCACAATATGTTTTCGCTGGGGCACTTCGTCAGGACGTGTCTCGGGTTGGAGGGACCGGCCATGGTCGTCTCCACGGCTTGTTCATCCAGCGCCAAGGTCTTTGCGAGCGCGGCCCGGTTGATGCGGGCCGGGTTCTGTGACGCCGCCGTGGTGGGCGGAGCCGACAGTCTTTGCCATACGACGCTCTACGGTTTTTCCGCCTTGCAACTGCTGTCGTCCGATCCGTGCCGCCCCTGCGATGAAGATCGAGACGGCCTGTCATTGGGCGAAGCCGCAGGCTATGCGTTGTTGGAGCGGGTCGAGCGGGCGGGCGGGCGAGGGGCGGTGGCGCTGCTCGGCTACGGCGAGAGCACGGACGGTTACCATATGTCGCATCCCCATCCGGAAGGAGCCGGCGCCGTCCGGGCGATCCGGGATTCGCTGGCGCGCGCGGGCATCCGACCGGAGGCGGTGGAATACGTCAACTTGCACGGGACGGCCACGAGGGTCAACGACGAGGTGGAGGACAAGGCCGTGTACAGTGTCTTCGGGGCGCGGCCGGCGTGCAGCTCGACCAAAGGGTGGACCGGCCACACCTTGGGCGCGGCCGGCGTCACGGAAGCGGTCATTTCGGCGCTGTGCCTGACGAAGGGGCTGATGCCCGGCACGCTCAACTGTCGGCGGGTGGACCCCGCCTTGCAATGTCGGGTCATCCGCGACCATCAGTTCGGCGCGCTGTCGTGCGTCGTGAGCAACATTTTCGGATTCGGCGGAAACAATTGCAGCTTGGTGTTGGGGAAACTGTGATGGACGTTGCAATAGACGGTATCGGCCTGCTCGCGCCCGGCCTGCCTTGCTGGAGAGAAAGCCGCGCGGTGTTGGCCGGTGATCGTCCCTACCAACCGACCGCCGTTCCTTCTCCGGAGGCGGCGATCCTTCCTCCGAACGAGCGGCGCCGCAGCAGCGACTCCGTCCGATGGGCCGTCCAGGTCGCGCAGGAGGCGATTGAACAATCGGGGCTGGACCCTCGCGACATCCCGACTGTCTTCGCGTCATCCGGGGGGGAGATGTTGGTCTTCGATCAACTGTGCCGCGTGTTGGCGACGGAGGAGCGGCGGGTCTCGCCCACCCTGTTTCATCAATCCGTGCATAATACGGCCGCCGGCTATTGGGGAATCGCCACGACCGGCCGGCAGTCCTCGACCGCGCTTTCGTGCTATGACGACTCGTTCGCCGCGGGGTTGGTGGAAGCGGTCGCGACGGTGCGAGAGGAGCAACGGCCTGTCTTGCTGGTGACCTATGATTTGGCCGTGCCGGCTCCATTGGACGAGGCCAGGCCCATCACCGAGGGATTCGCTGCGGCGTTCGTGTTGAGCCCGCCCGTCCGCGACTCGACGGTCATCCTGCGATTGGGGCTGGAACAGGCTCCCGCCGGCGAATCCGCGTGTTTTCCCGAGTATCTTGCCGAGCGTCTTGCCGATGACGCCTTGGAGCGGCTTCGGCTGAATAACCCCGCGGCTCGATCGCTGCCCCTTCTCTGCGCCGTCGCGGCCGCCGCTCCGCGAACCGTCGAGCTTGCTTGGCTTGAGAACCAACGGCTTCAACTGACCATCGAGCCCTGCCGATGCTGAACAAAGACGAACTGGGCGAATTGCTGCCGCACGCGGGGGCGATGCGTCTGCTGGATTGCGTGGAACGGTGGGATCACGAGACGATTCGATGCCGGGCGCAATCGCATCGCGATCCGGCGAATCCCCTGCGGCACGGCGAACGGCTTGACGCGGTCGTGGGAGTGGAATACGCGGCCCAGACGGCCGGCGTTCATATGGGCCTCCTTGCCGGAAGGCCCTTGGCAGGCAAGTCGATCGGCGTCGTCGGCGGATTGCGGGATGTGATATTCGAAACGGATCGTCTCGACGACTGTCTTGAAGATCTTTTGATCGACGCGGTGCGTCTGTTCGGAGATGATCGGAGCGGCCTCTACCGGTTCGCTCTTTCGTCAGGCGGGCGGAAGGTGCTGAGCGGGCGGCTCTCGATTTTCTTGGAATCGGAACCGGCATGATGGGCGCGCGTGCGTTAATCACGGGGGCGAGCGGGACGCTCGGATCAGCCATTGCCGAACGGCTGGCCGCGGACGGGCATGCCGTTATCGTGCACGGATGCCGAAACCGTGAATCGGCCGAGGCGGTGGCGCAAAGGATTCTCGCTATGGGCCGACAGGCCACGAGCGTGTCTTTTGACGTGACCAATGCGCAAGCGACCAGAAGCGCGCTGGAATCGCTGTTGCGCGACGGGCCGATTCAGATCGTCGTCAACAATGCCGGACTGCACGACGACGCGCCCATGGCCGGGATGACCGGCGAACAATGGACGAGAGTGATCGATCTCTCGCTCAACGGATTCTTCAATGTGACGCAGCCGTTGTTGTTGCCGATGATCGGGACTCGCTGGGGGCGGATCGTCTCCGTCTCGTCCGTGGCGGCCGTGATCGGAAACCGGGGCCAGAGCAACTATGCCGCGGCCAAGGCCGGTTTGCACGGCGCGAGCAAGTCGTTGGCGAGGGAAGTGGCGTCTCGGGGGATCACCGTGAATGTCGTGGCGCCGGGACTGATTGAGTCTCCTTCAGTCAAGGCGTCGTTCACCCGGCCACAGATCGAAGCGCTGGTGCCGATGAAACGGGCGGGCACGCCGGAGGAAGTCGCCGCGCTGGTATCATTCCTCGTTTCGGATCAAGCGGGGTACATCACCGGTCAGGTGATCGGGATCAACGGCGGGATGGCATAGAGGATGTCGAAGGTGGCACGTGAGGCGTATTGGGTGGTCATCCCGGCTTATAACGAGGCGGCGACGGTTCGCGATGTGGCCGCGCGTGCGCGACGCCGCTGCCCGAACGTGATTGTCGTGGATGATGCGTCGTCCGATGGAACCGACCAAGCCCTGGCCGGTTTGGACGTCACGGTGCTGCGCAACGAGGCGAATCGAGGCAAGGCCGGCAGCTTGGCGAGAGGCTTTGAGTATGCGTTGTCCCGAGGGGCGGTCGGGATTATTACACTGGATGCGGACGGGCAACATGCGCCGGAAGAGATTCCCGCATTCATCGAGCGGTCTCAGGACGATCCGAGCGTCTTTCTCATCGGCGCCCGGCGGCGGGATCAACGGCGGGTGTCGTTCTGGCGCTACCTTGCCAACTGCATCGCCGACTTTTGGATCGGTTGGGCGTCGGGACAAGCGATCGAAGACAGCCAGTCCGGATTCCGCTTGTATCCGTCCACGTTGCTCCAGGACCTGAAGGTTCCGCACGGGTGTGACAGAAGCTTCGTCTATGAGAGTGAGATTCTGATCGAAGCCGCCAGGAAAGGGACGGTAATTAAAAACGTGGCCGTCGGCGTGGGGCGCCGATCGGGGTCGAGCCCCAGTCACTTTCGGCCATTGCTGGACGTTGTGCGAATCACCAAAATGGTGGCATGGAAACTGGTCAGCCGAGGGATGTATCCGGTGGGATTGTATTGCCTATTGCGTCGACGCCTCGGCCGGGCGATGCCCGGCCGTCGTTGCGGCGACCGGATGGCCGTCACGCTGCTGCGGAAGTAGAACGGCGAACGAAGTGGGCGGTCAGACTCCCAACCCGGACAAGCGACTTTTGATGGCATTGTCGAGGTTTTGAATCCATCCGCGATAGTTTTCGTGAATGGTTTGCTTTTCGGCGTCGTATTTCAAGTTCGTGCTGTCCTTGTAGATGATGCTGTAGGTTTTGGTCGTGTAGGGGATTTCGACGATCGCCGTGTGACTTCTGATGTGAAGCGTGCCGACGATCTGCCCGGGTTTGACGACCGCCATGGTCCATCCCAACCTCGACCCGGCCTCGACGATGGCCTTCGTGACCTGATCCAGCGTCGCTTCTTTGCCGGTGGCGGTCGCGACCGGCGCGTCTTTTACGTTATAAATTTGCCCTCCGCCGCGGCAACCGACGACCGCGATGCACATGACGCACAGCAAAACCGTGATGGACCGTATCCGTTTCATTTCATGCCCCTCCTTTTGTTAAGCATGATCGGATTGACAGCCGACGGCTTCCGGTACGATCGGGCAATGGAAGCCGATTTGTCGGGGGATAGCGCTGAAGATCGTGTCCGAGACATAGCCGAGGTCGAGCACCGACTCGATGAAGGTGTCCACGAGAGAGAGATTGGCCGGGCTCATGCCCCGTTGATTCCATTTAGACATGTTTGGGGGGAATCGCTGGTCCTTGGCGTGGAGTACTTCAAACGGATGACAGTAGAACACCAGGTGAGGCGACCGCCGGCAGATCCAATGGATCATGGACATGAGCGTCGGGAGCCCCAGCACCCTCAGGGCGGCGAGATTGATGGGGAACAGGCAGGCCGAGGGAGGAATCTCCACGATGGCGTGTTGACCCCGTTTGCCCAGATCTCGATCAGAAGGGCGATATGGCGAGAGCGGAGCCCAAAAGTAGTCGGTATAGTGCACTCGTCCGAATCCCATGTCGAAACGCCTGGCGGGGACGGAGGAATCGAATCGATACCCTTCGTCGGCCAAGGCCCGAAAGGTCGCTTCGCCGATGCGGAGATTGGGCGCCCTGAAGACGACCGGACGGACGCCGGACGCGCTTTCGACGGCGTCGGTCGCGAGCCGGATCCACTCCCGTTGTTGCTCGTAGCTCGCCAGCCGGAAATCTTCATCCTCTTCCAAGCTGCCGTGGGCCCAGCCGTGAGTGCCCAGTTCATGCCCGCGCCGATGACAATCCCGGACCAAGTCCGGCGATGCTTCGGCGAAGCGGCCGGCAAAAAAGATCGTCCCCGTGATCCGGTGCTTGTTGCAAAGGGTTAACAGTCGTTCCAGACCGGCTTGCGAGCCGGGCACCCAATCACAGTCGATCGTGAAGTGAAATCGCCGTTCGGCGGTTTCGTGGGTTTCTTGCCCGATGCGTCGGAAGGAACCGGATTCCATGGTGCGTGACTACTCGGAAAAGATCAGGCCCTCGATTTCAACGAGCAATTCTTTTCGGCACAGGTCGCCCTGCAGAAACAAAAGAGGCCGTGAGGACAGGGGCGATCGCTGAAGCGCGCCGCGAATTTCAGAGAGCGAGCCGGTGTCCCGCACATAGGCTTTGTACATCGCGAGGCTTGCTTTATCCAGAAAATCGGTGTTGCCGATCGCCCCGGCCCGTTCGAGAACGGTCAGGATATTGCAAATCGACTCGCGCGTCTGGTCGGCCGGTCGGCCGATGTGCCGACTGGCATGTCCGACCACGCTGGCCGTGCCGGCAATGAATAAGACATTGTCTTGATCCGATCGAAACAAGGTCGCCCGCGCGAACGAGGGGCTGCGCGGGCCGTACTCCGCGGGGTACTCGTACGCGTTCATCTGTCTTGGGTTGCCGAGATGATCGCCCGGTTCGGTGCTTGCGAGAAACATGATCTGGAGCGGACCGGATTGTGTCCCGACCGCCGTGGCGGCAGGCAGGGAGCAGGGGAAGCCGGGCAGCGATTCCGCCAGCGCCTGGTGCCGGCCCACACAGAACCGCCGGTACCGCTCCAGTCCGTCTTGGTCGTCATTGATGCGGGGGAAGTAGTTCCAAATGCGGCACAGGTGCGGATAGCCGGAATCATTGAGACGGCGCAGGATGGCTCGATACGCGTCATAGGTCAGCGCGTCCAACGGCTGATCCGGCGGCTCATCCAAGCTGAAGGCACCGATGAGCCACTCCCCGTTCATGGCCGTGGAGAGTCTTCCGTCGGTCGCGGTGTGAACCGGACGGGCCGACGTCCAAACTTCAATCAACGGGGAGCCGGCAATCTGAGGAAGATCGGGAGCCATGACGGGGCAGGAGACGTCGTAAGGCAGGGGTTGCCCGAAAGAAACGACCGCCATCAGTTCCGGCGTCGCCGAATCAAGCAGGGTCTGCAATGTGCGTGGTTCGATGTATGAGACGTGTAAATGAGACGGTGTCCGCGGCGTGCCACGGGCGACGGAGGGCGCTCGGCGCGTCGATGCCGATGTCATGCGCGTCGTTCCTCGATCGCGTTATGAGGGCGGCGGAACGGCATAGTCCTTCAGCGCGGTGACTGTTTCCGGCACGCCCCGGATTCGTCGTCGGTATGCGGCTTGATTGTCCCTGAAGTTGAACAGGTAAATTAAATAATAGGCCATTTTGAACAGGAACAGGGGAATTTGGGTCGGCGACTTTCCGAAGGCATCGCCCGCCAGGATCGAGAGCACGGCCTCTTCCATCTTGAAGACCGACCCTTCCGACATGAACAAAGCGCGGAAGGCCGGTTGGGTGAAGTGATAAATGAACCAAGAATACGTGTTGACGCCGAGGCGGACGAGCCGCTCGAACTCTTTCACGCGATGCGGATAGTCGGGAGACTTCCGCAAGTAGGCATCCACGACCTCGGCTCCCAGCGTGGCGCTGTTGAGCGCCAGGTGGACGCCGCTGGAAAACACGGGATCGATGAAGGCGAAGGCGTCGCCCACCATCAGATAGCCGTCGCCTCTCATGGTCGTTCGCCGGTAGGAATAGTTGGCGGCGGCATAGGCCTGTCCCAGTAATTTCGCGTTCGCCATCCGTTCGGCCACCGGTCGGCAAAGGGCGATCGTGTCCCACAGGAATTGTTCCAACGGGACCTTTCTCGTGCTGATGTAGGAAGGCCAGCACACGGCGCCGACGCTGGTCGTGCCGTCCTTAAATGGAATGATCCACCACCAGCCGTGGTCGAACCACACGATGCTGATGTTGCCCTCGTCCCGCCCCGGCAGCCGTCGGACCCCTTCAAAATGGCCGAAGATCGCGGCACTGTTGTGATGGGGGTTGCGAGATTTGCCGCCGAGCTGAGCGGAGAGGAAGGTGTCGCGGCCGCTGGCGTCGATCACGAAATCGGCTTCGTACGTCAGCGATCGTCCGGTTTGATCGTCGGCCTGAACCAAGTGCGTCGAGCCGGGACGAAACTCCACGTGCTTGGCTCGGACCCCTTCATGGAGATGGACTCCTTTGGCCACGGCGTTGTCGATCAAGATCTTGTCGAATTCCGCCCGTTTGACTTGATAAGCAAACGGTTGCGAGCCGTCGAGCGCCTTGGAGAAGTACAGAATGCGGGATCGGCCGTGGTAGGGAGAGACGATCTCGGCTCCGTACTTGAGGATGCCGATTTTTTCGATTTCGGACAGCACGCCCAGCCGTTCGAGCATCGGGAGCGAATGTGGAAGCAACGATTCGCCGATGTGGAAGCGCGGATGGCGGTCTTTTTCCAGGACGTGGACGTTCCAGCCCTTTCCCGCGAGCAAAGTGGAAACGGCCGCTCCGGCGGGGCCGCCCCCCACGACCAGCACGTCGCATCTGGTTCGGTCGTGATTTTGTTGAATGGCTGTAGCGGCCATGGATTCCATCCATCGTGAACGCGGGGCCAGTATACCGAAGAGCCGCGATCATGGCCAGTGCCGATGAGATTCTTTGTCCGGCTCCCCTTCCTCCTTGAGGAGATTCCGCCGGTTCGTGCTATGCTTGACAAAAGGCATTTCGATTGCCATGGCGAGCCGCCTCCAAAACATGATGCGATCATCGCGATCGTTTTTGATTCTTGGGCTGATGGTTTCTTTCTGGCTGGGTGGAACAGTCGCGGTTCCTTCTGCATCGGCCCAAGACCAGGCGGACAAGAGTCCGGGGGTGCTGGAACGGATCGGCAATACCGCCAAAAAAGTCGGCGACAAGATCGAACAGGGCTTTACCAAGGCCGGCAGAAAATTGAAAGAAAAGAAGGTCGGAGAAAAGGTCGAACGGAAGTTAAAAAAAGCCGCCGATAAAACGGCCCAAGGTTTCAAAAAAGCCGGCGACAAGATCGATAAAAAGCTGAACGACTGATCATCGCCCCCGTCCATCATTCCTGTCATACTCAAGTCCAACTCTGCTGAAGCGACCCAAGACCGGTGGGCCGGGAGTGTTATGGGCATCCTCGATCAATTCTTCGTGTACTATCCAAAGCCCTGGCAGGATCGCGATTGGGCGAAGATCAGCGGGCTGCCGCTCGAAGACGTGTGGTTTCAGTCTGGCGACGGGGTGCGGCTCTTCGGGTGGTATGTCGAGTCGCGGGCGGATCGGCCGGTCATGCTCTGGTGTCACGGCAACGCGGGCAATATCATCCATCGACTGGACAACTTGGGTCACCTGTATCGTATGGGATTGTCCGTGTTCCTGTTCGATTATCGGGGATACGGAAAGAGCCAAAAGTACGATCCCTCCGAAAACGGCCTGTATCAAGACGCGATGGGAGCGTATGACTGGCTCACAAGAATCAGGAAGATTCCGCCGGGCCGCATCTGCCTGTTCGGGCGGTCGCTCGGCGCGGCCGTCGCCGGAGAACTGGCCGTGCAACGGCCTGCCTCTTCACTGATTTTGGAGTCGGCCTTTCCCTCGATCGAAGCGGTCGCGCGGCACCATTACGCGGGGCTGCCGGTCCATTGGTTCCTTGGCGCCAGGTTTCGGTTGGTCGATCGCCTGCCGCACGTCTCGCTCCCCAAGTTGATCATTCACGGCGACCGGGACGACATCATTCCTCTGGCGCTTGGGCGTCAGGTGTACGAGGCGGCCAAACCACCCAAGGATTGGTATGTCATCGCCGGCGCAGGCCACAACGATACCTATCAGGTAGGAGGAGAAACCTATTTCCGACGACTGGGGGAGTTCATCGCCAAAGCCCTGGCGATGTGACTCCGCGGGGATTGAGCCGACCGGCGGCGCCTTTTGGCGGTCCTGTGCGGCCTCCCCCATCTTCCGGATGGTTTCTCTTCCATGCCTCCCGCTCCCATTGACGGGTTTTCTCGCACGGCGTACCGTACAGGTCCGGCATGGCGCCATGACCTTGATCCGGAACAAGGAGGACCGCATGGGACGAAAGGGAACACAATGGGGGCTCGTGGGCTGTCTGTTCCTGAGCCTGGCCCTGTCGCTTGCCGACTCGGCGTGGGCCGCGAGACCGGAAGCGGCCGTGCCGGATTGCGCCAAGCTCGACAATCCGCAAGCCAACTTCGTCCCTCGGGCCTATACCCTCACCTCGGTTTATGTGCGGACCAAGGCGCCGGAGTACTCTTTCGTTCGCGGGCAGTGGGTGCTCGGCGAAGTCCAAGGGATTCTTCCACCCAGAACCTGTCTCCACGTTCTCAAGCGCGAAGAAGTCGGTGTGATCCAGATCTGGTATTGGATTCGGTACCTGGACTCGGCCAAACAACTACGCACCGGTTGGGTGTGGGCGGGAACCAAAGACAAGGATGAAGGCAATTACATCGGCGGCGACACGGCGCCAAAAACATCCATGCTCCGGCCTCCTGGTAGAGAGGGGCCTTCCCTTCTAGCCTCGTTCTTTGTGTCGTCGGCGTGGGCTCAGGGAGACTCGCTCCCACCGTCCGACGCTGGTCCTGACGATGTCGCGCTTCCTCTTCCCAGACCTCGGGCTGCGGCGGATCTCGACTATCTCGTTGAGCTGCCGCTGGTCGGCTGGGCGGTGAATTACTCGACGATTTCGGCCGTCGTGCTCTTCGTCGTCATGTTGGGCGGCATGGTGGCGAAGGCCATCTGGGACGAGACCGGAGGAGAGCAAGGCCGATGGCCGACGTGGAACAAACTGTTCAGGCCGTTTCTGGTCTCGCCGATCGCCTTTTCCGCCTTCTGGGGGCCGATGTACGCTCAGCAGGACGGAGGAGGGTTGTCGCTCACGATGGCGCTCTACGCCTTTCAAATCGGGTTCATGTGGCAACATGTGCTCGAAAAGAAAGTGGGAGGGCATTGAGGAGTCGCCGGCAAGCATGTCGCCTTCATCGCGTGTTTCCTTGCGCCAGGACCGGCGTGATCGTTCTCGCCCGCCGGCGTTCTGCTAGATCCCCCATCCTCCGCTGATCTGGATGTTCGCCCCGTTGACATACCGGGCGTCGTCGCTCAACAGGTATCGCACGACGGCGGCCACATCCTCCACCGTGCCGATGTAGCCGGCCGGAATACGTTTGACCACGGCGGCCAGTTCCGACGGCGGCGCGCTTCCGGAGTCGATGAAGCCGGGCGAAACGGCGTTGACCGTGATTCCGTGCGGCGCCAGCAATTTGGCCAGGGTACGAGTCAGGATCAGCACGCCGGCCTTGGCGATATAATGAGCGGTCACGTCCGGTTGCGCCACCATCTGGTCCGCGTTGGCCATGCTGAAATTGATGATGCGGCCGCTCTTCCTCGCCTTCATGCCGGGTGCCACGGCCTGGGCCAGGTAAAAAATAGGATGGAGGTTGCCGTCGAACATCTCGTTCCATCCTTCCACGGTTTCCTCGAACAGATTGACCCGATGGTACGGGCCGGCGCCGTTGATCAGGGCGTCGATTCTCCCCCAGGTCTCTTCCACCTGCGCCGCCAGCCGCTTGGCCGAGGCCGGGTCCGACACGTCGCATCGGATCGGCAGGGCCAGGCCGCCCCGTTCCGTAATGCCCGATGCGGTGGCCTGGGCCTCGGCTTCGCTGGTTCGATAACAAAAAGCGATCTTCCATCCTTTGGAGGCCAAGTCGAGGGCGATGGCTCGGCCGATGCCTTTGGCCCCGCCCGTGATGAGTGCAACGTGCTGGTTCATGATGATCCTCTCGCTAAGGTGATGACGGTTGCCGTGCGGCCCTGGCGCGCAGCCGTTCGGCGATCAATTGCAACGCCCCGGCCGTCCGGCTCGAAAAGACCCGCTCCGGTTTGGGCTTGGCGGTGTCAAGCTTATTGGCATCGATCAAGGCCGTGAGGTCCTCGATCGTATCAATGTCTCGCCAGGGAGCCGTCAGGGCGATCGTCAATTCTAATGAACGGGCCCTCTCCTCCGTTATCGTTCGCACGTCACCGGTAGACCAGGGCATGTCGGTGAAGAGAGCCGGCGCCGGCCGGGTGAGGCCGAGCAAATAATATCCCCCGTCCAAAGCGGGGCCGAGTACGATGTCATGTGATTCCAACAAGGCGAAAGCCCGTCGATATTCTTCAAGCGGCAATGACGGGACATCGGTGCCGACAAGGACGGCGGATCGGTACCCTTGTGCAAACAGTTCGTCGAATGTCCGTGCCATCCGCTCGCCGAGGTCCTCTCCGGTTTGATCAATGAGCCGAACATGGTGCCGAGCCTCCAGGACCTTGAAAAAAGGATGAGCCGAAGAGGGAGCGCAGGCCAGGAAACGGTCGATCGGCAGGGAGAAACGCTCCGTCGCGGCCTTCGTGCGCTCCACGGTGTCGAGCACGAAGCTCCCGTGGAGCGTGGCCGCCTCGTCAGGCGTCAGAGGAGGACAGAGCCGCGTTTTGACCTGACCAGGGATCGGCGCTTTGGCGAAGACAACCAACGCGGCGGTGTGGCGGGACGGAGTTGTGCGTGAAGCCGGTGGTTTCATCGAACGACCGCGTAAAAGTCTTTCAATCGATGGGGACTCACACCGAGCCAATACAACAATCGCAAGGCCCACATCAATGTGATGGTTCTGAGCGGGCCCTGTCGTTCCCACCGTCGAAAGGACGTGGTGACGGTCTGCCGTAGCCTGGCGATTCGACCGGCTCGTTTGAGTCGTGTGCTGAACTCGATGTCCTCCATAAGCGGGATGTCGGAAAAGCCGCCGAGGTCTTCGAACACCTTGCGGCGAACGAAGATGGCTTGGTCGCCGGTGGCAATACCCGTCCATCGCGAGCGGAGATTCATCAGGGTGCCGATCATTGCCGCCCACGGCGAAGGGCTGTCGAACCGGACGTCGAAGCGCCCCCCGGCGACGCCGGAATCGGCCAAGGCCGACGTAATGAGTCCTTTGGCGTCCGGCGGCAAGCGCGTGTCGGCGTGCAGAAAAAGCAGCCCTTCACCGCGGCAGGCCTTGGCCCCTTCATTCATTTGACGAGCCCGCCCTCGGGGGGCTGTGATGGCGCGCGCCTCCGTGAGACCGGCGCACAAGATTTCGGCGAGAGAAGCGGTGCCGTCCGTGCTGCCTCCATCCACGACCACGATTTCGTCAAAACCCAGCTCCGCCGTGTGGGCAAGGGTCTTGGCCAGGACTGCTTGTTCGTTCAGCGTGGGGATGATGACGGAAACGATCATGGCGCCATGGCATAAGGATCGCCTGGCCGGTGCCGGCGGTATGAAGTGTGACGATGATCCGACTAATCAGTCAAGCCCGTTCGACGGTCAGGCCGGTTTTTTCGGCTCGTTGAACATGAAGTAGAGCACGAGGACGGCGGTGCCCCAAAACACCATCTGTTTGTGCCAAAAAAGAATCTCCCCGAACTGCAGAAACCCGACGGCTACGCCGATCGCGCCGACCGTGACGACCCATCGAAGCAAGGGCTGTTCGATGACCGCGTTGGACCAGATGGCCAGCCCGCAGAAATACAACAACATGGCCACGACGCCGCTCAGCTCGAAGCCGCCGCTGATCGAGAGAAAGACTTGCAGAAACCCGAGAAACATGAAGGCCGTGCCGACCATCTTGCCCAGCACTCTCCAGTGCCGGTCACTGCTTTCCTGGTCCGGTTCGTTCGACCGGGTGGAAGGTTCCGGTCGTTCGTCTTGCTCAGGCGATGGCTGTGGTTCGGACTGTGTCATGGACTAGGCCTTGAAATGTTTGCTCAGCGTGAGCGTCTGTTGTTGATAGGAGGAACCGAGGCCGACTCCGTACAGGCGATCCGGCTTGTCGGCCATGCGGTGATAGACCACCTTGAAAAACGTTTGCCCGTCGTGAATCAGGAAGGGCACGTCGTGAGGCCGGACCTCCAAGACCACCTGAGTCCCTTTGATCTCTCCCTTTCCCCCGTAGCCGAACCCCGGATCGAAGAATCCCGCGTAGTGGGTGCGCAGTTCGCCGCAGGCCGCTTCGTAGGCGACCATCTCGGCCGCGTAACCGGCCGGAACGCGGATCCGTTCCTTCGAGGCGAGGATGTAAAACTCTTCCGGCTCCAGCAGCAAGCTGCCTTGCCGATGCCGGCGGAGCGGCTCCCAAAAATCCGTCGCCGCGTAATGGCCGACTTTGGCGAGGTCGATGACGTGGCTGTTTTTCTTCGCGCGGTATCCGATGATCCGCGCGTCGGATCGGTCCTCGCCTTTGAGGTCGATGCGGAGAAACAGGCCGTGGTCGGTTCGAACGTCGCGGGCTTCCACGACGGATCGGGACGCATCGTTGTGATGGAGGAGTGAAGTCCGTCGATGGAGCGAGCGCAACGCCCTGTCGGAAACCGTCGCGTCTCCGCGAATGAAGCGAATTTGATTCAGCGACTGGCCCGTCGCCACCTTGATCGCGAACGAACGGGGCACCACTTCCAAAAAGAGCGGGCCTTGATAGCCCGATCGGATTTCGTCGAACCCGGAGGTCAGATCCGTGACGACGCGGGTAAAGACGTCCAACCGGCCGGTCGTGCTTTTGGGGTTGGCCCGGGCGTGAACGGTCTTCGGAAGATTCAAATGTTCCAACAGCGGCACCAGATAGACATGGCCCTTTTCCAAGATGGCGCCCTCCGTCAAATCCATCTCGTACATCACCAAGTCGGACTGATAAAAATCGAGCACGTCCAGACGTGACGAGATGGCCGACAGTTCCGGCAGAAAGCTGCTGATGAGCCGATAAGCTTTTGGTCCCAAGCGCAGATCGAGACTGGCCGGCTGAATCTGGCGGTCTTCAATCGCCGGAGACGCGACAATGGCCTGCCCGGCGATCAGCCGCCTGATGTCCTGGGATGGAAGGATACCGGCATGGGGCAAGGAGGTGATCACAGGTCGTCCCTGTCTCCGGCGCAGCCGTTGCCCCAGGCCGCGAAGCCGTCGGAATCCGAGAACCCGTCTCCGCACGGCGAGAAGGAGCCGGACGGCCCCTCCCGCGAGGACAGGGCGCCGACCATGGGCAATTCCCGACCGCCGTCGGTCCTCGGTTGGGGATAATGGTAGGTCTTGTTCTCGTAATTGCGCAAGACGGCTCCGTCTTCGTCGAGATGAACCAAATACTCGCCGGGCAGCAACGGGATTTTGCCGCCGCCCCCCGGTGCGTCGATGACGAAGTGGGGAACCGCCATGCCGCTGGTATGGCCTTGGAGCGATTTGATGACGTTCAGACCCGTCTCGACCGTCGTCCGAAAATGGTTGGTGCCTTTCGTCAGGTCCGCTTGATAGAGGTAATATGGCTTCACCCGCGCGAGCAGCAGTTGATGCACCAGCCGCTTCATGACCTCCGGATCGTCGTTGACGCCTTTCAATAAGACGGTTTGCGCGCCGAGCGGAACGCCCGCGTCGGCCAACATGCCGCAGGCGGCTTTGACCTCGGGCGTCAGTTCGTCGGGATGGTTGAAGTGCAGGTTCATGTAGATCGGGTGGTATTTTTTGATCGTCTCACAGAGTTTGTGCGTGATCCGTTGCGGCAGGGTGCCGGGGACCCTGGTGCCGATGCGGATCAATTCGAGATGCGGAATCGACCGGAGGGCTTTCAAGATCCGTTCGAGCAAATGATCGGGGAGCAACAGAGGGTCGCCGCCCGACAGGATCACGTCCCGCACTTCCGTGTGCTCGCGCAGGTAGGCGACGGCCCGCTCCAATTCCCCCTTCTTGAGAAAGCCAGGTTTTCCGACCAGCCGTTTTCTCGTGCAGAACCGGCAGTAGATGGGGCATTGATTCGTGACCATGAGCAACACCCGGTCGGGGTACCGGTGGACCAGGTGCGGCACCGGGCTCATGAGGTCTTCTTCCAGCGGGTCGGCTTCCGCGTCGAGGTCCGCCAACTCGGCGGGGTCGGGGACGACCTGCTTCCAGATCGGGTCGTCCTTGGCCTTGATCATGCTCAAGACGGTCGGTGTGATCCGCATCGGGTAGGGGCCGACGATGGCTTCGATCTCCTCCGTGTCCAGACCGAAACGGTCCGCGAGCTCTTTGGGCTTGACGATGCTCTGTGCCAGGATTGTTCTCCAGTCTTCCATGACTCGGCCTTTGGTTGGAATCAGTTGATTCGGCAAGAGGGGTACTCGTCGCCGGTTTCCGGCGACTCCGGCGTCGTTCTCGTCTGCGATCGGAATCGCTTTGTTTCGTCGTTCGTCTCCGCGGGCCCGTATCGCTCATCCAGGTAGGCCAGGATGTCGGTGGTCTCCGTCAGGACGAGGTCTCCGTCTTGGAGAACCGGCACGTAGTATTGGCCCGACACTTGGTGGACTTGCGTCCGCAGTCGCCTGACATCCGGGACGGTCACGGCATGGTAGTCGAGTTCCAAGTCGGCCAGTTTGCGGCGGACGACGAGACAGTCGGGGCACCAGTCTACGTGGTACAGCGTGATAGGCATGCCAAATTTACGCGCGGCGTTCTCTGTCCGGGGAGCCGGGCCGACCATCCATCGTCGTGTCTCGCGCGCCTTCGCCGTTCACTGACGCGGCGTCATTGACGACGGCGCAGGGCGTCATCACCGCATCCTGCATGCCGTGGATGATCTTTTTATCGGCCGGACAGATCGTCGCCAGGATACCAGCCAACCGGACCTCTTCGCCAGTCACGAAATAGTACGGCGACAGCCGAGCCCGCCCGGCCATACGAGCCATTGATCCGGTCCGTTCGTCAAGATAGTCCACTTCAAACAGACGTCCCTTGTGGAATTCCTGCAAAACATGGGGAGTCGTCGGAAAGGAGGCGAGGGCTCGGCGAAGGGCGCCGGCCCACTCCGTCTGGGGGAGGTCATGTCCGATCGACACCCCTCGGCTTCCCCACGCCAGTTCCGAAAACCCCGACGGTTTGATCACAAAGTGGCGCTCCTTTTGAGTGGCTGTTTCGAGATCGGTCCAATCGGAAACGGGGCGCTCCTCCACGTAGAGATTCGGAATGACGGCGGTTGGAGGAATGGGCGCCGGGTCAAGGATCCAGGTTCTCGGCATGATAGTCCTCAGGTGGAGAAAACAATCGGCACCGAGCTGCTTGTCCCAATAGGATCTTAGCACGGGGTGATGAAGGAGCGCGAAGGCCGATTTTTCCTCCAGCGCCGGTTTGTAGGGAGGCGTGACCGCCACCCATTCTTTCTTGGCGGCGTATTGGATCAGTTCGGCCTTGGGGACGTTGGGCAGATCGAACAGTTCGTAAAATCGGTAGATGAGACCGACGCGTCGCTCGCCCTCGTCGGTATGAAGACGAAGTTCTCCCTCCGTAAAGCGGAGCTCCCGCGGCTCGACGCACCAAACGGGCGTACCGTGCTTTCTCAGCTCGATCGCCAACCAGGCCATTTCCGGCCGGTAGTCTTTCGCTTCGTCGGACACGACAACGGCGACACAACCGTCCGGTCGTCGGGCCGCCCCCAACATCGCGGCGAAACCGCGTACCATTCCGTTTCTGTCTCCGATCAGTTCATAGCGGGGCGCCGCGTCGAGCGCCGAGTGCTCAAGATCTTGATCGGCGTAGGCGTGGCTCATCGCGGCGGTCAGGCCGATCCCGCCCGGCACCGAATCGAGTTCCGTGATGATCATGCCGTCCTGTGTAGGAATGACGTCGGGCCGAATGACGGTCGGCAACGATTCCCGGAACCGTTTCATGCGGCTGTACGCGATCAAGCCTTCCGGCTTGCCTTGATCCAGGTACCGGGCGATCCAGGCCGGTCGGGTTCCCTTGGCGCTTTCGTGATACAAGCGGTTCAACGCCCGATAGAACGAAAACAACTGCGGCCCCAGCGCCGTGAAAAACGCGAGTTGGTCGCGGGACAACAACAAGGGGCGGGGGCTGATGCGCCACGATGCCGTTCGGGGTGAGACCGGTGGATCATGGTCGAGGAATGACGTGAAGAGCCCGGCATCGCGCAGATATCGGCGAATGGCAAGGCAACGGTTCACCGCCGTCTCGGCTTGGCGTGCTTGATGTGAAAGGCAGGAGGATTCAGTCTGAGCCAACGAGAGGTTCCTTTTGACCGTCAGTCTGAAACGTGCAGGAGGCGCAAACCGGTTGAATGCTAACATGGGCCTCAACGTTCGACAAGGGGGCGAGGACGGCGAGGTTCGACAAGTAAGGCTGGCAAGATGCAAGATGATGGGTAAGAGGCAGACAAGGGTTAAGAGGTCGCTCGTGGCGTCCGGCGGCCGCCGGCACGCTACGCCGACGCCTAGAAGCCGCTCCTTGCTTGCTACGTCGAGGCCGGCATCGTATGATGACTTCCAATGGGCACGCATACGAGCGAACCTTCTTCCCTCACGGTGTCGCCGAAGGCGTTGCCGCAATTCGTGCCTGATTCGGCTTGTCGTCTGTGCGACGTCTGCTGTCGTTTCCCGGAAGCCGATAGCTTTCTTCGCCCCTATTTTACCCGGCAGGAAATCGCGGAGGCCGAAGCGCGCGGCCTCTCCGGCGACTACTTCCCGGACCGATCCGGCTCGCAGGTCGATCTCGTCAAAAATCCGCAAGGGGAGGGCTATGTCTGCCCGGCGTTCGATGTGTCGTCCGGTCGATGCACTATCTATGAGGCGCGGCCGTTGGACTGCCGGCTCTATCCCTTGGCGCTGATGTGGAACGAGTCCCATGAGGAAATCGTGCTCGGATGGGATACCAAGTGTCCGCATCTGCACGATTCCGTTCCTGCCGCGATCACGGCCTATGCGGAGCGGGTCGCCGGTTGGCTGGAGAAGGCATCGTGGATCGAGATCATCGCGGCCAATCCCCGATTGGTCGGCCCTTTTCAGGAAGACGTGGTGATTGTGCGGTCCCTTCCGACATTGACGACCCGTCTCACGCGGACACCGTCCGCTCTTTCTTCGTTGCATCCTCTTACTCCGGCGGATGCGCCGCGGTTCGCGCGGGCGCTGGAGTCGTCCGGCCTCCTGCGTCCTGATGCATTGGCCGCATACGCCTTTCCATATCATTATGTCTGGACGACTCTGTTGCCGTACCGATGGATGGAAGCGGGGGGGACGTTCTTTCTTTTCGCGCAATCGCCGGACGGCTGGTTCATGCCGCTGCCTCCGTTGGGACCGAGGCCGCTGGAGGAAACGGCGGGAGACGCGTTCGAACTGATGCGAAGATGGAACGGGGCGTCGCCGGTCGGCCGGATTGAAAACGTGACGACCCCTCAGAAACCGATCTTTGAACGGTTGGGGCTGCGCTGTCGGCCCAAAGAAGGGGATTATCTGTACCGAGCCGAGCACGTCGCGACGTTGGCCGGAGACCGATACAAACCACAACGGGCGCTCTGCAATCGCGTCGAACGGGAGCGGACCGTCATCGCGCGGCCGTATCGGGAGCAAGACCGGGACGGCTGTTTGGCCCTGCTTATGCGGTGGATGGAACAGAAACGGGCCGGATTTCTTGATGAAGCGGCCGCGCTGTTTCTTGAGGATGCGATGGAGGTCCATGCGTTGGTGTTTGCCGAATATAAACGGATTGGTCTATCGGGGACCGTGGCTCTTCAAGGCAATGAGGTCGTGGCATATACCTTCGGCTATTGGCTTACACCGCAAACCTGGTGTGTTCTGATCGAGGTCGCAGACCGGGCGATTCCTGGCCTAAGTCAATGGCTGTTTCGCGAAACCTGTCGTGCCGCGATCACCCATGGGGCAACATTCATCAATGCCATGGACGATGCTGGGTTGCCGGGATTGCGCGCGGCCAAACGGCATTATCATCCCGTCGCCGTCATTGAGAATTGGATCGTGACGGAATTCGAGCCATGAGCCGCAATCCGACCGCACAAACTTCGACGGAGCCCCGACGGAAGGGGCGGGCGACGTTTCCGATGATGGCCGCCGTCGTCGCGCTGGGCGTCGGGACGTTTCTCATCGACTACGCCGTGCGCGGCCTTGGGGCGACAATCTGGCTTCCGTTGTTGGCGCTGCTTGTCTGGGTCGGCGTTCGCGTGCGCGCGGAGTACCGTCTGGCGCAGCAAGAGATCGCCTGGGCGCGGACCGCCGAGACGGCGCTCTTGCAAAGTCAGGAACGGAATCAGGCGATCATCGAGACGGCGCTGGACGCGGTGATCATCATCGACTCCGCCGGCGTCGTGACGGATTGGAACGCCCAAGCGACGGCCGTTTTCGGCTGGACAAGAGAAGAGGCCGTGGGACGACCGCTCGCCGACACGGTCATTCCCCCGGCCGTTCGTGAGGCGCATAGACAGGGGTTGCGCCACTACCTCCAAACCGGCGTCGGGCCGATCTTGAATCGCCGCATCGAGATCATGGCTCGGCACAAAAGCGGCCGGGATTTTCCGGTCGAATTGTCGGTGTCGCCGGCTCGCATCGGCGAATCGTATGTCTTCAGCGCGTTCGTTCGCGATATTACGGACCGCCGCAAGGCCGAGCGGCGGCTCGCCGCGCAATATGCCGTCACCCGCGTGCTGAGCGTGGCTACCTCCCTTCAAGAGGCCGTTCCCCAGATCATGGAGGCGGTCGGCGGCAGCTTGGAATGGGACCTGGGTTTCTTTTGGAAGGTGGACGCGCAGTCGGGAGTCTTGCGCCCTCTCCATCAATGGAGAGCCTCGTCGTGCGATCCCGAGGAATTCGTCAAGGCGACGGAGGAATTGGTCTTTCAGCGGGGAGAGGGAATCCCCGGTCGGGTGTGGGAACGAGGATTTCCGATTTGGGTGAGGGATGTGGCCGACAATACTGCCTTACCTCGGTCGGCGGTGGCGGCTCAGGCCGGGCTCCGTGGCGCGGTCGGGTTTCCGATTCGCGTTTGCGGCGAAGTCGAGGGCGTGATCGAATTTTTCAGCCGTCACGTCCAGGAGCCCGATGACGAACTGCTCAAGATGGTGGCGGACATCGGTCTCAAAATCGGGCAGTTCTGCGAGCGCGCGAGGGCCGAGGACGCGCTGCGCCAGGCGGAAGCGCAATTGCGGCAATCGCAGAAAATGGAAGCGATCGGCCGGCTGGCCGGCGGCGTCGCGCATGATTTTAACAATTTGCTCACGGTCATCCGGGGATACAGCGAATTGATTTTGACCCGCCTTCCGCAGGGCGATTCCATGCGCCGAGACATGGAGGAAGTGAAGAAGGCGGCAGATCGGGCCGCCGGGCTCACGAAACAGTTGTTGGCGTTCAGCCGGCGCCAAATCGTGTCGGCCAAGGTCGTTGATCTGAACGCCGTCATCAAGAACATGGACGGCATGCTGCGGCGCCTGGTCGGCGAGGATATCATCGAGGTTTGGACGGATCTTCAGGAAGAAGTCTGGCCGATCAAAGCCGATCCGGGACAGATCGAGCAGGTCATCATGAACCTGGCCGTCAACGCGCGGGACGCCATGCCGACCGGCGGCCGGCTGACGATCGAGACTCGAAACGTCACGGCGGCCAAAGAAACGCGCCGGGGAAAAGTCACGCTGGAGGAAGGCGCGTACGTGATGCTGGCGATCAAAGACTCCGGTCACGGCATGAGCGAGGAAGTGCAGGCCCATTTATTCGAGCCGTTTTTCACAACCAAGGAAAGCGGAAAGGGAACGGGGCTCGGGCTCTCGACGGTGTACGGCATCGTGAGGCAGAGCGGGGGTCTGATCGGAATCGAGAGTGAACCGGGGCGGGGGACGACCTGCACGATCTTTTTCCCGCGCCTGGTCGAAGGTGCCCAGGACAGTGAATCGCCGCAGCAGGGAGCCGATGGAGAGCGGGGACATGAAACGATTTTGCTGGTGGAAGACGACCCGGGTGTCCGCGGCCTCGTGCAGGAGACCTTGCGGATGAACGGCTATCACGTGCTGGTGGCTCGACACGGTATCGAGGCGCTGTTGGTCGGGACCAAACACGTGGGACCGATTCATCTCTTGATCACCGACGTCGTGATGCCGCAAATGAGCGGACCGGAAGTGGCCGGCAAACTGGCGGAGCTGCGACCGGAAGCCAAGGTGCTGTATATGTCCGGCTATCCCGACCATCCGGTCTTTAAGAAGGGCGAAGTCAACCTGGAGACCAATTTCCTCCAAAAGCCGTTTACTCCGGTCAATCTGGCTCAAAAGGTGAGAGAAGTGCTGGATCGGGCCAACGTTGCGTAACGACCTCGCTCGGCTTGCGCTTGATCTTCCCGTGTCGTTCCGTTTATCGTGAGCCCGCAATCAATCGAGGAAGTGAACGAAGCCGTCTTCGCAGGCCGAAAAGCTTGACGTATGTCATCAGGGCGGGAAGTCGATATCGGCCGTTACCGGATCGAGCGGGAACCCTTTTATGTCGAGGTTCGCGGCGAGATCGGTCTCTTCGGCATCGCGGCGCGCAACAAAATGGCCGTGATGCTCAAGGGACCTACGGGATGCGGCAAGACCAGATTCGTCCAGCACATGGCGTACAAGCTGGGTCGGCCGCTGATCACGGTCGCTTGCCATGAAGACCTCACGGCCTCGGACCTCGTCGGACGCTATCTGCTCCAAGGACAAGAAACCGTGTGGATGGACGGCCCGTTGACGATCGGCGTCAAACACGGTGCGATCGTCTATCTGGATGAAGTGGTGGAGGCCCGCAAGGACACCACTGTTATCATTCACCCGTTGAGCGACGACCGCCGGGTCTTGCCGATCGAGAAAAAAGGCCAGCTTGTC
Organism: Nitrospira sp.; assembly: GCA_024331125.1. Taxonomy (GTDB): domain Bacteria; phylum Nitrospirota; class Nitrospiria; order Nitrospirales; family Nitrospiraceae; genus Nitrospira_D. The sequence continues at coordinate 113,440 of JANDJI010000001.1, read as the reverse complement.
GAAGCCGCCGACGAGTTCATGCTGGTGATCTCGTATAATCCCGGTTATCAGAGCGCGCTCAAGGACCTCAAACAAAGCACGAAGCAGCGGTTCATGGCGATCGAGTTCGATTATCCTCCGTCGGACATTGAAACCTCGGTGGTCCAGCGGGAGGCGGGAGTCGATCGGGAGATTGCCGAGCGTCTGGTGAAACTCGGCGGCAAGGTCCGCAATCTCAAAAACCATGGGCTTGAAGAGGGAGTCAGCACCAGGCTGTTGATCTACGCCGGTCTATTGATGAAACAGGGCGTGCCGGCGGAACAGGCCTGCGACGCGGCGATCGCCCGTCCGATCACCGACGATCCGGACATGCAGCGCAGCATTCTGGAATTGGCGAAAGCGATCTTTTAACGCACCCACGGCCGTCCCTCATGGATATCCGTCGCGCCGTTGCCTCGGAAAACAAAGACCGGGTGACGCTTCAGGTTTACATCCAACCCAAGGCGAGCCGTACCGAGTTCGTCGGCTTGCACGGTGAGGCCGTCAAAATTCGTGTGGCCGCTCCTCCGGTGGATGGTTCGGCCAATGCCGAGCTGATCCGATTTTTGGCCGAACGGTGCGACATTCCGCGGAGTCGCGTTTCCATTCGGAGCGGGGAGACGAGCAGGCAGAAGCGAGTCACCCTCGCCGGGGTATCCGCCGAGTGGGTGCTGGCTCGATTGGCCTCGCCGCAAGGATAAGGAATGATTACGCCATGACAAGAATGAGCACGGGGCTCTGCATTGCAACGGGCGTCGTTCTTCTTGCGGCCTGCTCTACGGCAAAACCGGTGCTGTATCCCAATCCTCATCTTCAATCGGTCGGCAGAGAGGCGGCCGAGCAGGATATTGAGGCCTGTCGAAAGCAGGCGGAAGTTGCCGGTGCGGAGGAGGGAAATGGAAAAGGCGGGGAAGTGGCCAAACGGACGGCCATGGGAGCCGCCGTTGGAGCGGCCAGTGGCGCTGTGGGAGGGGCCATCTCCGGTTCAGCGGGCAGAGGATCGATGATCGGGGCGGCAAGCGGCGCGACGTGGGGATTTCTGAGCGGGCTGTTCTCGCTTGGGTCTCGCTCGTCGGAGCCGGCGCCCGCCTACAAGAATTTCGTCAACCGATGTCTGCAAGAGAAGGGATATGAAGTGACCGGATGGCAGTGAAGAAAAACCAGCCGGTCTCGCATCGGCCGCGGAACACCGACGACGGGAGAAAACGACGCGGGGCGGAACGGCCGTTCGTCAAATACGGGAAACAGAGGCGGATGGAAAATGGAATGTGTTCGGCTTCTGTCCCTTCGTCGGGTAAGCTGAATGGGTGAGGGAACACCCGTCCACTTTCTTGGCGATGCTTCTCTTGATGTCGTGGCTCACGGCCTGCGCCGCGCCGGAACCGGTGCTGCGCCCGACCAAGCGACTGCTGTTTTACGGGAAACAACAGGCGCAGGAAGATGTGGCCGCCTGCCGAAAACAAGTCGAGCAGAAAGGACTTCGTCCTGGCGCGTATCAAGGCGCCAATGCCGCGACCGGCGCCGTGCTTGGCGTGACGCTCGGCGGCGCCATGGGAGCGTCGGCCGGCGTGATCGGCGGTCTTGCCGGGGTGGCGATCGGCGCGGCGTCCGGCGCCGGATTGGGATTGGCCGTCGGTCTAGCCGGCGGCGCCTATAAGCCCTTGGTGCCGGACCTTCCGTATGCCGACGCGATGACGCATTGTCTCGAGGAAAAAGGTCACGAAGTCGGAGGGTGGCAGTAGAAAAGGGCTTCGACCGTACCGTTCACATTCCAGAGATCCTGTCGGCCATGCATCGGTTTTCCCTTCCCGTCATGTAGCTCCCAGATCGCCGTTCGGGTACTTTCTCCCTTGACATAGTTCTAGTTAGAATTATTATATTGACCTCGCCCAGTTGGTCTGCCGCCTATTAAGGTGTAGCATGACCCGGCATGGTTCCATTTAATGCGGGCCGGTCGGCGCGAAGCCGACCGAATCACCGATACAGAAGGGAGGACGCACGATGTTCGTCGTTGTTGGAGCAACGGGTCATACCGGTTCGGCGGCTGCGGAGACGTTGTTGCGCCGTGGACAGTCGGTTCGCGTGGTGGTGCGGTCGGCTGACAAGGGCGTTGTCTGGAAGGCCAAAGGAGCGGATGTGGCGGTGGCAGCCTACCAGGATGTCAAGGCCATGGCCAAGGCGTTTGAAGGGGCGAGGGGCGTGTATCTGTTGGTGCCTCCGAATTACCAGGCGCAAACGTGGCTCGAGGAGCAGCGGCGCACGATGGATCTGGCGGCGGAAGCTCTGGCCGCGAGCGGCAAGCCTCACGTCGTCTTTCTTTCATCTGTCGGCGCCCACATCGCCGAGGGGACCGGCCCCATTCGCGCCGCCCGTTATGGAGAACAGCGAATGAGCGCCGTAGTGCAGAACATCACGATCTTGCGGCCCTGCTATTTCATGGACAACTGGGCGCCTGGTATCGGCCTCGCCAAGGCTCAAGGGATCTTGCCCACTTTTATCGAGCCTGCCATCAAGATCCCCATGATTTCGACTCAAGACATCGGTCGCGTCGCGGCGGAACAACTGCTGGCCGGGGGGACAGGCAAAAAGGTGCTCGAACTGGCCGGGCCGGAAGATTATAGTCCCAATGAGGTGGCTGCGTTCTTAAGTGAACTTTTGGGCAAGACTGTGACAGCGAGGCTCGAACTCTTGAGTTCGGTAGTGCCGGCGTTCACGTCGTTTGGGTTTTCGAACGAAGCGGCGCGGCTGTTCGAGGAAATGTACACATCCTTTGCGAAGGGCGCTATCGGCTACGAAAGGCCGGCCGAGGTGGTACGAGGTGCCGTGACCTTGCGGGAGGCGTTGCGGAACATGGTGTGAGCCCCGTGTACTCTTGATGCGGGAAAGGAGGCGATCATGACCATCGAAACGACAACGTACAAAACCGTGGTGGGTCTGTACCGGCCTGGTTCGACGTACATGGTCGGCGATGGATTCCCCGTGCGCAATCTTTTCCCGAGCAATGACCTGGATCGGATTGTCGATCCCTTCCTGATGCTGGATTATGCCGGCCCGCAGTACTTTGATCCTACGGAGCAGCCTCGCGGCGTCGGCGAACATCCGCACCGGGGGTTCGAGACGGTGACCATCCTGTACGAAGGAGTCGTGGCGCACCGGGACTCGGCGGGCCACGCCGGTGTGATCGGGCCGGGCGACGTGCAGTGGATGACGGCCGGCTCGGGAGTCGTCCATGAAGAAATGCACGAGCGAAGTTGGGCGAAACAGGGTGGGATCTTGCACGCCATTCAACTGTGGGTGAATGTGCCGCGAGTCCACAAGATGACGGCGCCAAACTACCAAACGATTCTCAAGGACGACATTCCGACTGTTGAATTGGATCGGGGCTCCGGGCACGTCCGCGTGATTGCCGGGTCCTATGAAGGACGCCGGGGCCCGGCCCGCACCTTCACGCCGATCGAATTGTACGATGTTCAGCTTGCCGCCGGTTCTCGATGGGACCTGGTGTTGCCGGACGGTCATTCTGCCGCTCTGTTTGTGCTGTCCGGTCTCGTGTCAGTCAATGGAGCTGAAGCGGCGGGAGAGGCCGAATTGGTGGTCTGTGGACGGGACGGTGCTCGGATGCTCGTGGAAAGTCGTGACCACAGCCGGCTCCTGGTTATGAGCGGCAAACCGATCGAAGAGCCCATCGCCCGCTACGGGCCCTTCGTCATGAACACGAAAGCCGAGCTGGCGCAGGCCGTGAATGACTATCAGAGTGGGAAAATGGGGCATCTCTTGTGACGCAGCATTCGGTCCTGATTGAAGTCTATTCCGACGTGATCTGCCCCTGGTGCTATGTGGGAAAGCGGCGATTGGAGCGGGCGTTACGGCACCTGGACGGTGCAATAGCGACCAAGGTCGTCTGGCGTCCTTTTCAGTTGAATCCGGGAATGACACAGGAAGGGATGGACCGGACGGCGTATCTCGAAGCCAAGTTCGGGAGCCGCGAGGCCTATCGCCGGCTGGAAGAACAGGTACGAACTGCCGAGGAGCACCTTGAGTTTGCCTTCGACAGGATCACGGTCACGCCGAATACGCTGGCCGCCCATCGGCTCATTTGGTATGCCGACCGGTTCAGCAGGCAGGATGCCGTCGTGGAGGAGTTGTTTCGTTGTTATTTCGTGGAGGGCCGGCACATCGGCAGCCGAGAGACACTGGTCGGAGCAGCCGGTCGGGCGGGGCTCGACCAAAACGACGTCGAGACCTTTCTCACCGGTGACGGAGGCGTGGATGAGGTGAGGCGAGAAGAAACGGTCGGTCGCAGGCTGGGCATCAGGGCCGTGCCCTGTTTTGTGATCAACAGGGAGTCGATAATGGCCGGAGCGCAGCCGGTGGAAGTGTTGACGGACGCCGTTGCCGCGGCTGGCAAACAAGCCGGCAAGGGTGGTGTTGAGGCAGGCACGTTGAGCCTGCGGCGCGAGTCGGGTGGGACGGGCCTTGATGATTGAAGATGGGGGGGCCGCTCCAATGACGAGGCGGCATGCGCGATGAAAGCCCACTATCTCGGTCATGTCGTGTTCTATGTGAAGGACCTTGAACGGTCGCTGGCCTTCTATCGCGATCTGCTGGGCTTCAAGGAGGTGGGGCGGATCTTCAATGGCCTGGCAGCGGCGCTCACGTCCGGGCGCACGCACCATGAACTGCTGCTGATCCAGGTCGGCGAGGCGCCTGGTCCTCCGGTCGGCCGCCGGCGCGGACTCTATCATATCGGCATCAAAATCGGCGACAGTCTGGATGAGTTACGCGCGGCCAAGAGAGCGCTTGAAGCAGCCGGAATCCCCATCGATGGAATGAGCGACCATACGGTCAGCCAGAGCCTCTATCTTCGGGATCCGGATGGGAATGAAGTGGAACTCTACGTGGACGCGGACGAGTCATTGTGGAAAGACAACCCGGCGGCGGTCCTGTCGCCGATCAAACCATTGCACTTATAAACCAGGAGGGAGCGAATATGGCCCAACCACGCATCGCAGCCAAAGAACCGGCCGTTCGATCATTGGAGCCGGGAACCTACTACTGGTGTTCGTGCGGGCGGTCGAGGGACCAGCCCTTCTGCGACGGCTCTCACCAAGGGACGGAGTTTGAGCCGGTGGAGTTCACGGTGACGGAACAGAAAGAGGTGGCCTTGTGCCAGTGCAAACGGACCAAGACGCCTCCCTATTGCGACGGCACCCATCAGACGCTCTGACGGACAGAGCGGTCGGCGACGCGGGCAATCGCCCATCTGCCCCTTGAGGCATCGCCGCATGGTGCGTCATACTGCATGCCCATGAAACGCACATTGCCTTCTCCTTGCGAGGGGCTGGCCGAGCGGTACCAAGGCCTGTTGGAAGTGACACAGGCGATCGCGGCGCAGCGGGATCTCGACGAGCTGTGCCGCGACCTTGCCCGCTATCTCCCCCGCGTCGTGCAAGTCAATTTTGTCGCGCTTTCTCTACACGATCCTGCGAAGAATACCATGCGGTTGCAGACCATTCAGGCGAACATACCGGCCGACCTTGTCGGAGGCCATGAAGGGCCGGTTGATGACAATCCCGCCGGGCTTGTGTGGCAAACGCAGCAGGCGCTCCTGGTGGCCGATGTGTCTCAAGAACGCCGATGGCAGAACGTGATGGACTGCATGATGGAGGATGGGGTCCGATCATTTTGCATCGTTCCCCTGACCACGGTGAGACGGCGATTGGGCGCCATAGGGTTTCTGAGTCTGGAAAAGGAAGCCTACAGTGAAGCGGACATCGAGTTTCTGCTACTGGTCGCCAAACAAGTGGCCGTCGCCGTGGAGAACGTGCTGGCGTTCCGGGAGATCGCCGAGCTCAAGGACAAGTTGGCGAAAGAGAAACTGTACCTCGAGGACGAAATTCGGCTCGATTACAACTTCGAAGAAATCATCGGGGAGAGCCCCGTGTTGAAACGGCTCTTGAAACAGGTCGAAATCGTCGCGCCGACCGACTCGACCGTGCTCATTCTCGGGGAGACCGGGACGGGCAAAGAACTGATCGCCCGTGCCATCCACAATCTCAGTGGACGGCGGGAGCGGACGTTCGTGAAATTGAACTGTGCGGCCATTCCATCAGGACTGCTGGAGAGTGAATTGTTCGGCCATGAACGGGGCGCCTTCACCGGGGCGATCAACCAAAAGATCGGCCGGTTCGAGCTGGCCGACGGCGGCACGCTGTTTTTAGATGAGGTCGGCGATATTCCCCTGGATTTGCAGTCCAAACTGTTGCGGGTTCTCCAAGAACAGGAATTTGAACGACTCGGCAGCACGAGGACCACCAAGGTCAATGTGCGGCTCTTGGCGGCGACCAATCGGGACCTGGCTACCATGGTTGCCGAGAAACAGTTCCGGAGCGACCTCTATTACCGCCTCAACGTCTTTCCGGTAACGCTCCCGCCCCTGCGTGATCGCCGGGGAGACATTCCTTTGCTCGTCCGCTACTTTGCTCAGAAATTGGCTCGCCGGATGGACAAACGGATTGAAACGATTCCAGCCGAGACGATGACAGCTCTTTCGGCCTACAGTTGGCCGGGCAACATTCGGGAGTTGGAGAATTTGATCGAACGAGCCGTCATTCTCTCCCAGGGGCCTGACCTCTATGTGCCGCTTGCGGAATTGGCGATGACCGGGCCGGAGAGCATCCGGCCTCCCGCCAGTTTGGAGGATGCCGAGCGGGACCACATCCGGCGTGCTCTTGAGGCGGCTGACTGGGTGATCGGCGGGCCTGCCGGGGCCGCCGCGCGATTGGGGATGAAGCGGACCACTCTGCAATCCAAGATGAAGAAGCTCGGCATCTCACGGCCTTCTTAACAGGGAATCTCTCCTGCGCCTCGCGCGTTTCCGGCGTCTCGCCCAAGAAAACGCATTCCCTTTGGCGTTCATCGTTTTCGGTGCCGATAGATCGGCACCGTGCCGTCATTTCGGCGGTCGTCCTCTCCCCCTGTGTCCCCCTTAATGTTATGACTTCCCAGCGAGAACGCCGGATTTTCGTTGTGCTTCACATCCTTTGGTCGTCGTTGGCCCGCAAAAGTCGCCCGGAACGCAAATTGCCGTTCTTCAATGTGTGGGAGAGAAAGAGGATGCGGCTATGGCGAAGGCAGCGACGCTTCTGAATAAGCATCTGAAACGTATTCCACCGGCGGTTATGATGATGGATGAAACGGCGTCGATTGGATTGGCACATGGAAACGAAGTGGGGCGAGCATGTTGAAGATCACCGGACGGTATTGTGCCGGGGAAAGCTCAATCTCTCTCGTCCTTGAAGGACGCCTGGCCGGTCCTTGGGTGGAGGAACTTGATATGTATTGGCGCCGGTTGAGCACAAGTCAGCAGCGGACGGCCGTGATCGATTTAGCGGGGGTGACGTTCATCGACGCCGCCGGAAAGACATTGCTGGATCGACTGTGGCGCGAGGGAGCGACGCTTCGCGCTTCCGGTTGTATGACTCGGTGCATCGTGGAGGAGATCACGGGAAAGCGCGACGCGGATTGAGGATGTCAATTTTGTCTGGCAGCGGTGCTCGTGACGAAGAGACGAAGACGAGACAACAAAAGAGCAGGGGGCCGATGGAAGAGGAAGGCGGAAGAGAGAAGGGGCCTATTGCCACCTACCTCGTGGAAGATCACCGGCGGCTCGACGGGTTGCTTGAGAGGGCCGTTGCCGATCCGGATCGGGTGGACCATGAATCGTACGATCGATTCCGGGCAGGACTTCTCCGGCACATCGGCATGGAAGAAAAGATCCTGCTGCCGGCCATCCAGCGATGGCGGGGCGGAAGTCCGTGGCCCATGGCTCCCAAGCTCCGGCTCGATCACGGCGCCATTGCGTCCTTGCTCATGCCGACGCCCACGGCTTCGGTGATCGGCACGCTCCGCGACATCCTGGCCGAGCATAACGGGGTCGAGGAAGGACCGGAGGGATTGTACGCAACGGGCGATGAGTTGGCCGGCGCGGAAGCCGAACAGATTCTGGCCGGACTGCGGGCGGCTCCGGACGTCGCCGTGATGCCCCACTCCGATACGGAAGCGGTCATCAATACCGTACGGCGCGCCGTCGAAAAGGCCGGTTATCGGTTCAAACAATGATGATCGAACGATGATCGGCGGGGATCATCCTCCGTCGGTCGTCGCACAGTGGAGAACGAAGAACCCAAAGGGGTAAACTGACCAGTCGCCGTCTGTCGGGAAATTGAACGAGTGAGACCCATGAACACACTGTCCGCATCCGTTATGGCCGTTCTGGTCGGGAGTGTGCTGGCGTTTGCGGCCGGTTGCAAGCAGGAAGCCGGCTCGATGCCGGCGCAGGATATTCCGCAGGTCGAGGTGATCACGGTCTCGACGCAGCCCGTTCCGGACGAGCCCGAGTTTATCGGCCAGGCGGAGGCGTCGCGACCGGTCGAGATCCGATCGCAGGTGACCGGCATTTTGAAAGCGGTCCTCTATCGAGAAGGGCGCGACGTGAAAAAGGGTGACCGCCTGTATCAAATCGATCCGGTGCCGTTTCAAGCGGCCGCCGCGGCAGCCAAGGCCAAGATCGCGCAAGCGGAAGCGCGATTGGTCCAAGCAACGCAAGATCTTGCCCGCGTCAGGCCGTTGCTGGCGGAGCAGGCCGTGAGCCAAAAAGACGTCGATGACGCGGTGGCGCAGGAGCTTGCCGCGAGGGCGCAGCTTCAAGCCGCGCAAGCCGAGCTCATCAAGGCGCAGTTCGATCTGGACAATACGTCGATTACGGCGCCGATCAACGGACTGATCGAACGGAGCCGCTTTTACGAGGGGCGATTGGTGTCGGCGCAAACCGATCTGTTGACCGTCATTCATCAGGTCGATCCGATGTACGTCGTCGTCAGCGTGCCGGAGACCTTCATTCTGAAGCGAAAACGCGATATCGAGGCGAAGCGCATTCAACACCCCGGCGTCTACAAATTGCGGGGGGTGCTCACCTTAATGGACGACACCGTCTATCCCGAAGAGGGCGTGCTGGATCTGTTGGAGCCGGGCCTGCGGACGGAAACGGGGGCCCGTGAGGTCCGGATGACGTTCCCCAATCCCAATCGAACCTTGTTGCCGGGCCAGTTCGTCAAGGTCCGTTTCAAGGGGGACGTCAAGAGCGAAGCCATTCTCATTCCGCAACGGGCGGTGTTGCACAGTCCGGCGGGCCAATTCGTCTTCGTCGTGAACGGCGAAGAAAAAATCGACATGCGTCCGGTCATGGCGTCGGATTGGAAAGGGACGCAGTGGTTGATCGATCAGGGGTTGAAGGCCGGTGATCGGGTGGTTGTCAACGGCATGATGCGGATCGCGCCGGGCGTGCCGGTCAAGGCCGTGCCCGCCGCGCTTCCTGCCGTGCCCCCCGCCGTACCCCCAGCCGTACCCATGGATTCGCAACCGGGCGAAGCGCCTCTTCCCGCCTCCGGACAAGGGTAACCCGTGATTTCGCACACGTTCATCGATCGACCGATTACGGCCTCGGTGGTCTCCATCGTGATCGTGGTGATGGGGCTCCTGGCCATGCGGTTTTTGCCGATCGCGCAGTTTCCGGAAATCACGCCGCCGGTGGTGCAGATCGACGCCGACTACCCCGGCGCGAGCGCCGAAGTCGCGGCCGAGGCGGTGGCGCGCCCGATCGAAGTCACGCTCCCCGGCGTCGACAACCTGTTGTACTTCGAATCGACCAGCAGCAACGACGGGCACGTCTCGATCAAGCTCACGTTCGAGATCGGGACGGATCCGGACATGGCGCAGGTGCAGACGCAAAATCGGCAGAAGCTGGCCGAGCCGCAGCTTCCGCCCGAAGTGGTCCGGCAAGGCATCTCGGTCAAAAAACTGTCGCCGGATTTGGTCATCGTCATCGCCCTCAAGTCCACCGATCCGACGCACGACGCCGTGTATCTTTCCAACTATGCGACGCTGCGGCTCGTCGACGATTTGAAACGGGTCAAGGGCGTCGGCGACGCGCTGGTGTTCGGCCAGCAGCAGTACAGCATGCGGATCATCCTGAATCCGATCCTCATGGCGCGGCTCGATCTTACGCCGAGCGACATCATCAACACGATCCGCGAACAGAATCGAGACTATCCGGCGGGAACGATCGGGCGCGAGCCAGCTCCGAAGGGAACGGAACTGACGATTCCGATCATCACCAAAGGGCGCCTCACGGACGTCAAAGAATTCGAGGAGCTGATCGTGCGGGCGTTGCCGGACGGCTCGCTCGTTCGGCTCAAGGACGTGGCTCGGGTCGAGTTGGGAGCGCAGTCCTACGCGCTGGAGGGTCGTTGGAACAGCAAGCCCACCACGTTCATCCTGACGTTCCTTGCGCCGGGGGCGAACGCCCTCGATACGGTGCGTCGCACGCGCGAGCAGATGGACGAGCTGGCCAAACATTTCCCTCCCGGCATGTCCTACGACGTTCCCTACGACACGACCAGGTTTATCGAAATTTCCATCAAAGAAGTAGTCAAGACGCTGGGCGAGGCGATGATGCTCGTCGTCCTCGTCGTGTATCTGTTTCTCCAGAGTTGGCGAGCCACGGTCATTCCCATCCTGGCCGTGCCGGTTTCGTTGATCGGAACGTTCATCGGATTGGCCGCCCTGGGCTTTTCCATCAACACCATCACGCTGTTCGGCATGGTCTTGGCCATCGGGATCGTCGTCGACGACGCGATCGTGGTCGTGGAAAACGTCGAGCGCCACATGCGGGAAGATCGGCTGTCGCCCAAAGAAGCGGCCAAACGGGCCATGACCGAAGTGACCACGCCGATCATCTCCATCGTGCTGGTGCTCGTTTCCGTCTTTGTGCCCGTCGGCTTTATCGGGGGCGTGACCGGGGCGCTGTACAAGGAATTCGCGGCGACGATCGCCATTTCGGTGACGGTCTCGGGGTTCGTAGCCTTGACGTTGAGCCCGGCCTTGTGCGCGGTGGTTCTGACTCACCATCCCGGAGAGCGGAGTTGGTTTTGGCGTTTCTTCGATCGCGTCTTCGGCCGGGCGCAACAAGGATACACCTGGTCGGTCGGCAAGTTGGTGGCGAGGCCGATGTTGGTGATGTTGACGTTCGGCGGGCTTGTGGCTCTGTCCGTCGGGCTGTTTCAGCGCCTCCCGCAAAGTTTCCTGCCGGAGGAAGATCAAGGGTACTTCATCGTGGTGGCGCAATTGCCGGACGGCGCGTCCAGGCAACGCACCGACGCGGTGCTTGAGCGGGTCGAACGGTTCTTCCAAGCGATTCCAGCCGTCCATTCGACGGACGCGCTGTCGGGCCAGAATTTCGTGTTCGGCACCAGGGGGCCCAACGCGGCGACCATGTTCGTGCCGCTGGTGCTATGGGATGAACGGCCCGAGCCCCAGTATCACGCCAAGGCCCTCGTGGGGGCGGCCTATGGCGAGTTCGCGAAGATCCCCGAGGCGTTGCTCCTGGCCTTCAATCCGCCCCCGATTCGCGGCGTGGGCGTGGTCGGAGGATTCTCGGCCCAATTGCAGGATCCGACCGGGGGCGACTTCAAGCAGTTCGCCGCCGTGGCGCAACAGTTCGTGGAGCGGGCGCAGCAAGAGCCGGCGATCGGACGAATCGGAACCAATTTTCGGGTGTCGTCTCCGCGACTGTTCGCCCACGTGAATCGCGAGCGGGCCAAGGCGCTGGGCATCCCCATTTCCGATATTTTCGACACGTTGCAAGCGTACTTCGGCACGTTCTACATCAACGACTTCGTCAAATTCGGGCGCGTCTATCACGTCCAGACGGAAGCGGATGAGGAATACCGGTCGACGCCCCAGGACTTGTCGAAAGTCTATGTGCGGGCGCGCAATGCGCGAGGCACTTACATGGTTCCGCTCGATACGGTCGTCACGACCGAATTCCAGAGCGGGCCGGATCCGGTCAACCACTTTAACGGGTACAATACCGCGCTGGTGCTGGGAGCCGCCGCGCCGGGCTACAGTTCGGGACAGGCGCTCGACGCCTTGGATCGGGTGGCCAAGGAGGTGCTGGTCCCGCAAGGTTATGCCATCGATTGGAGCAATATCTCGTTCCAAGAGCGGCGGGCCGGCGGGCAGTCGGGGCAGGTGTTCGCGATCGGATTGCTGATGGTCTTCCTGGTGTTGGCGGCGCAGTTCGAGAGCTGGGTCGTGCCCTTCGCGGTCATTTTGGCTGTGCCGTTCGCCGTTTTCGGCGCGCTGACGGCGGTGTGGCTGCGGGGATTCGAGAACGACATTTACTTTCAAATCGGTCTGGTGACGCTGATCGGGCTCTCGGCGAAAAACGCGATTCTGATCGTCGAGTTCGCCAACACGAGATATGAAGCGGGGCGACCCTTGATCGAAGCGGCGATCGAGGGGGCCCGTCTCCGGTTCCGGCCGATCATCATGACCTCGATGGCGTTCATCTTCGGCATGTTCCCGTTGGTGATCGCCAAAGGGGCGGGCGCCGCCAGCCGCCAATCGATCGGCACCGGCGTGCTCGGCGGCATGTTGTCCGCCACGTTCTTGGCGATCTTCTTCGTGCCGCTGTTTTACGTGCTGCTCAAGAAGCTGAGCGGGCGGCGCCCTCGATCGGCGCCGTCACTGTCGGCGGAACGGACATCGTAGCCGTGCGGACGATCCTGACCATTGTGCTCTCGTTGGCGCTCGCCTCCTGCTCTCTGGGACCGACCTATTCTCGTCCTAAAACGGAGGGAGACGATCGTTTCCGCATGGCTGAGGGATCGGCGGATCTGCCGTCCTTGGCCAACGTGGCCTGGTGGGATCTGTTGCAGGATGAGCAGTTGCAGGCTCTGATTCGAATGGCCCTGGCGGAAAACCGGGATCTTCAGCGTGCCGTCGCCGCCGTCGATGAGTTTCGAGCCAGGGCGCTGATCGCCCGATCGGACTTCATGCCGGGCGTGACGGTCGCGGCCAGTCTGCCGGCCGGCCGTAAGGCGGACTTCCTGTTCCCGGGGTTCGCCAGTCCTTTTAATTATTATCTGCTGGGCAATCTGGCGTGGGAGGTCGATCTGTGGGGTCGAGTCAAACGATCCAACGAGGCGGCTCGGGCCGACCTGCTCGCCAAGGAAGAAAATCGTCGCGCGGTGGCGATCCAGCTCGTCAGCGCCGTGGGCGAGGCCTATTTTACGCTCCTTCAGCTCGACGCCCAACTCGACATCGCGAAACGAACCCTGCAGTCATGGGAAGAGTCGGTCCGCATCGCGCGGGCTCGCCTCAATCAGGGCTTGAGCTCCCGATTGGATCTGGACCAATTCGAATCCGAGCGAGCCAACGCGGAGGCGCGCATCGCCGAATTGGAACGGCAGATGGCGCAGACGGAAAATCACATAAGCGTGTTGGTGGGGCGCAAGCCGTCCGTGATCCCGCGTGGAAAGGGATTGCGGGAACAACTGATTCCCCCGGCGGTTCCCGCCGGCCTGCCCTCCGAACTGTTGCAGCGGCGCCCCGATCTGTTGGCCGCCGAGCAACAACTGGCGGCTGCCACCGCCCGCATCGGCGTGGCCCAGGCGGAACGGTTTCCCAAGATCACATTGACGGGCCTGTTGGGTGTGGCGCACCCGGAACTGTCGCTTCTGTTTACCGATCCGGCCCTCTTCGGCGTGGCCGGAGCGGGGATCGCCGGTCCGCTGCTGAATGCTCAAGTGTTGGGGTTTCAGCAAGAGGCCGCCGAGGCGCAGGCAAGGCAGGCCGCGGCTCAATACGAACAGGCGGTGCTGACGGCTTTTCGAGAAGTGGAGGACTCGCTCGCGGCGGTCGGTACGGCTCGGGCGCAGAACGAAGCCCAGCAACAGCAAGTGGCGGCGCTGCAATCCTCGTTGAGGCTGGCCGAATTGCGATATAAGGGCGGGTTGGCCAATTATCTCGACGTCCTCGTCGCGCGCCGTAATCTCTTCGAAGCGGAATTGGGGCTGATCACGACGAAGCGGTTGCATCTGGCGTCGATCGTGCAGTTGTACAAGGCATTGGGCGGAGGATGGTCGCCGGAGTCGGCGGGGGCTGGAGATGAGGAGATCGAAAAAGGATAGGATCTGAGATGGAAAAACCTGCGCCGACGGACTATCCGATCCATGAATTGCTGGCTCGCCGCTGGAGTCCCCGTGCCTTTGCGGAGCGGCCGGTTGAACCGGAAAAACTCCAAAGCCTGTTCGAAGCGGCCCGTTGGGCTCCGTCGTCGAATAACGAACAGCCGTGGCGGTTCATTGTGGCGAACAAGGCCGATGAAACACAATGGAACCGTTTGTTTGCCTGCTTGGTGGAAGGCAATCGGGTTTGGGCGTTTCGCGCTCCCGTCCTGGCTCTGTCCGTGGCGAGTCTCTATTTCGGGAAAACCGGCGCGCCGAACCGCCATGCGATGCACGACACCGGCATGGCGGTCCAGAATCTGGCGATCCAGGCGGTGGCATTGGGCCTGATCGTCCATCAGATGGCGGGCTTTGATGTCGAACAGGCGCGCAAGGACCTGAAAATTCCATCCGAGTATGAACCGGTCGCTATGATCGCCGTCGGGTATCCCGGTGATCCGAGTCTCTTGTCCGGCGCGCTTCACGAACGCGAAGTCGCTCCCCGCCGTCGCCAGCCGGTGTCATCGTTCGTCTTTTCGGGAGAATGGGGAACGCCCTCCTCGTTGCTGGTTTGACGGCGATGGGAGAACACCGCTCGGCCGAAGAATACCTTGCCCGTGTCGATCCGGTGATGGGCCGATTGATCCGCGGCATCGGTCCTTGCACGCTGACGCCCCAACCCCGTCGGCCGCTCTTTGAATCATTGGTCCGCGCGATCGCCTACCAACAACTCCATGCGCAGGCGGCGGAGAGTATCCTCCGGCGCTTCGTTGCGCTCTGCCGGGGGCGAGAGTTCCCCCGGCCCGAGCAGGTGTTGTCGATGCCGGAGGATCCGCTCAGAGACGCGGGTTTTTCGAGAGCGAAAATCATGGCGTTGCGCGATCTGGCCGAGAAGACCTTGGACGGGACGGTGCCCACGAAACGGGCTCTCGCGCGCATGGACGACGAGGCGATCGTCGAGCGGCTGACGACGGTACGGGGAATCGGCCGATGGACGGTTGAAATGCTCTTGATTTTTCATTTGGGCCGCCCCGATATTTTGCCGGTCACCGACTTCGGCGTGCGGAATGGGTTCCGCATTGCCTACGGCCTCAGAACGATGCCGCCGCCGAAGCGCGTGGAACGACACGGCGCACGATGGAAACCTCACCGCACGGTCGCGGCGTGGTATCTCTGGCGCGCCGTTGATCTGGCGAAACGGGATGGGAACACAACGGCGGATCGGCGTAAGTAGGAAGGCCCGACGTCGTTCGAGAGAGAAGGATTCAGCGGGCGTCTCACAGAAAGGAACGGGCAGATGGCGTTACTTACCGGCAAAGTGGCGATCGTGACGGGAGCCTCCAGCGGCATCGGGCGAGCGATCGCGGAGCGGTTCGCCGAAGACGGGGCCCTTGTCGTCGTCAATCATTCCAAAAGTCCGGAGAAGGCGCAGCAGGTGGTGATCGGCATTCAGGCCAAAGGCGGCAAGGCCTTGGCGTTTCAAGCGGACATGAGCCGAGTCTCCGAGGCGAGGCGGCTGGTGCGCGAGACGGTCGCGCAGTTCGGCCGGTTGGACATTCTGGTCAACAACGCCGGGAAGTTCATGCCGAAGCCGATGGCCGAAACCACCGAAGAGGAGTTCGATCTGCTGATGGCGCTGCATGCCAAGGGGCCGTACTTCGCCATGCAGGAGGCGGCCCAGGTGCTGAAAGACGGAGGACGCATCATCAATGTTTCAACCTGCGCCACCCGCATGAGTTTTCCCGGAGCGACGGCGTATCTGGGGAGCAAGGCCGCGTTGGAGCAATACACGAAGGGGCTGGCTCACGAACTGGCGCCGCGCGGCATCACGGTCAACACCGTCTCGCCCGGCTTTACCGAAACCGGCATGATGACCGATTCCTACCGACAGACGGGTATTGAGCTTTCGCCGCTCAAGCGGCTCGGCCTTCCGCAAGACATCGCCGACGTGGTGGCGTTTCTCGTGAGCGAGCAGGCCCGCTGGCTGACCGGACAGACGATCCAAGTCGGCGGCGGCGTCGTCATGTGACCTGCGACGAGCGAGTTGGGATCATTGTTTTCAGGGAGGGACTTCCATTTATGGCTGAAAAGAAAATTATCGCGGTTGTTGGAGCGACTGGAGCGCAGGGTGGGGGGCTCGTGCGGGCTATCGCCAATGATCCTGGTAGCGGATTTACAGCCCGAGCGTTGACGAGAGACATAAACTCTGAGAAGGCCAAGACTCTCGCCAAGCTCGGCGCCGAAGTGGTCCAAGCCGACCTGGACGACGTAGGCAGTCTGAAGCGTGCTTTTGCAGGTGCCAATGGCGTCTTCTGCCTGACCAATTTCTGGGAGCACTTTTCACCGGAACAGGAATATGCGCAGGCCAAGAAGCAAGCCGAGGCGGCAAAGGCCATGGAAGTGCAACATGTCATCTGGTCGACGCTGGAAGATACACGGAGATGGGTACCGCTGTCGGACAACCGCATGCCGACATTAATGGGGCACTATAAGGTGCCGCATTTCGACGCCAAAGGAGAAGCCGATCGGGAGTTCAGCAAGTTGGGCCTCCCAGTCACGTTTCTCCTGACCTCGTTTTATTGGGACAATCTGATCTTCTTCGGCATGGGTCCGAAGAAGGGGCCTGACGGCACGCTTCTGTTCACATTGCCGATGGGAAACAAAAAGTTGCCGGGCATCGCCGCCGAGGACATTGGAAAATGCGCATTTGGAATTTTCAAGAGAGGTCAAGAGTGCATCGGAAAAACGGTCGGGATCGCGGGCGAGCATCTGACCGGTGAAGAAATGGCGGCGGCCATGAGCAGAACGTTCGGCCAAACGGTTCGCTACAATGCCGTCACACCGGAACAGTATCGAGCGTTCGGTTTCAAGGGCGCAGAGGACCTCGGGAACATGTTCCAGTTTAAGAGCGAGTTCAACGACGTGTACTGTCACTCACGCAACCCTGCAGTCGCGAGGACTTTGAATCCGACGTTGCAGACGTTCGAGGTCTGGCTGAATCAAAACAAGAGCCGCATTCCGCTGACTTGATGGATCACCTCGATTCTGAATCGACCGACTGTCTTTCCAAGGTAGATCCGGTTATGCGCCGGTTGATCCGGGACATCGGTCCGTTCACGCTGAAACCAAGGATCCGCCGCTCGCCGTTTGAATCGCTGACCCGCGCGATCGCCTATCAACAACTCCACGACAAAGCCGCCGAGAGCATCCTCAAGCGATTCATCGCGCTTTTTCCCGGCCGGAGATTTCCTCGTCCGGATGATCTGCTTGCCGTGAACATGAGAACGGTCAGGAAGGCCGGCTTCTCGCGACCGAAGATCGTGGCGCTTCGCGATCTGGCCGCCAAGACCCTCGACGGGACCGTACCGACAAACCGTATGATAGGGCAATTGACTGATGAAGAAATTATAGAGAGACTGATCGAAGTCCGGGGAATCGGACGATGGACGGTGGAGATGCTGCTGATCTTTCAGTTGGGCCGTCCGGATGTGCTGCCGGTCGATGATTTTGGTGTTCGCAACGGATTCCGGATCGCCTACGGGAGCGGATCGATGCCGACTCCGAAACAGGTGTTACGGTACGGCGAAAGATGGAAACCCTATCGAACGACGGCCTCCTGGTATCTGTGGCGGGCGGCTGATCGAAGAAAGGGAACCATGGAGGTGTTCTGATGGCAGACCGAAACAAGCGACTCGATTCCAACGTTCCGGGTAACTTTTACGTGGATGCCACCTGTATCAACTGCGACACGTGCCGGCAGTTGGCTCCATTGAGCTTCGAGGAGATCGGCGACTACTCCGCTGTGAGCCGCCAGCCGGATAGTGAACCGCAGATTCATCAGGCCTACCAGGCATTGCTCGCCTGTCCCGTCGGCTCGATCGGGACGGAGCACGGCGACAAGTCGCAGATGCGAACGGCGATGGCCAGTTTTCCGTTCCGGCTTGAAAACGGAGTGAGTTACTGCGGCTTCAACTCCGAAAAATCGTTCGGGGCGAACAGTTTCTTCATCGAGCATCCGGAGGGGAACTGGCTCATCGACTCGCCTCGCTATATCAAGCACTTGGTCGAGTCCTTTGAGCGGCGAGGAGGCGTCGCTCGCATTTTCCTTACTCACAAGGATGATGTGGCCGATGCCGACAAGTATGCCGCGCATTTCGGCGCGGAGCGGATCATCCATCGGGCGGATGCGGATGCCGCTCCGGCGGCAGAACACGTGGTGGACGGGGAAGAGACGGTGCCGGTCGGATCAGAATTCCAGATCATTCCCGTCCCAGGCCATACCGCCGGCAGCATGGCGTTGCTCTACCGAGAGGAATTTCTGTTCACCGGCGATCATCTCTGGTGGAATTCACACACGAAGTCATTGGAGTGTCCCACTCGCTTGATCTGGAAAAAATGGACGTTGATCGACTCCATCCGCAAACTCCTCGACTACCGGTTTGAATGGGTGTTGGCCGGGCATGGAGATCGGATTCATCTGCCGCAGTCCGAGATGCACGCGGCTCTTCGGGACTTGATCCGACGTCGGTCGCCGACTACAGTCAGCGCCTAGACAATCCGGCTGAACCGCCGAAACGTCGAGAAGGCATGTTGGTGGTCCGATCGGCTGGGGAGTTGTCGTCTCCTCAATCGGTGTCCGTCATCGGAATGGGTCACAACAGCCGGCTCTTCGAAGCATCGGCGAACAGATATGACCAAGTATCTCTTCGAGACGAACACGAACGATCGCGAGTGGAAGCGGCTGCGCATGATCGAGGAGGCGGTCGATGCGGAGACGATTACTCTCCTGGAGCGTGCCGGTCTCGACATCGGTGGGCGCTGTCTTGAGATTGGAGCCGGGGCCGGATCGATCGTGGGATGGATGGCAGCGCGGGTTGGGTCGTCGGGGCTCGTGATTGCGGTGGACAAGAAGACGACATATTTGCAACGGTTTCAAGGAGGGTCGGTACGCGTAATAGAAGGCGATCTAAAGGATGTGTCACTCGATCATTCAGTCGATCTGGCACATGCCCGGTACATGCTGATCCACAATGCGGACGACGGAGCACCGTTGGCAAAGATTCGCTCGGCGGTGAAGCCCGGTGGCATGGTGATACTTGAGGAACCTGATTTCACTGCTGCAGCCTTCTTGCAACCGGAAGGTGACGCTGCGGTACAGCGGGTCAACGGGGCCATCTGTAAGATGTTTACGGACGCCGGTCTGGACCCTGCTTATGGACTGAAGTTGCCGAAAAAAGTTGAAGGAGCCGGATTTGATCTTGTGCACATGGAAAGCCGGATGCATTTATGTGCGGGTGAATCGCCGATTGCGCGCGTGATGGCTGAGTCGGCCGAGGTGCTGAGAGAGGAATATACGAAGACAGGTCTTGCCACCGACGAGGATATCGACCACTATGTGGCACGTGCATATGATCCACGGGTTTGGTCGGTCTTTTATGCCACCGTGTCGGTGGTGGCCCATAGGGGTTAGTGAAGGGTGGTGATGGGTGACTAAGTCTCTTCTTTCTGGTGGATCGCTCGATCAACAGATGCGTGATATCGCTTTTCTGCAGAGCACGAGGATTTCAGCAGGATTACGGAAGATGCCCTCCAGGACGACAGCGGCGTATCCATTTTAACCGCACGATGCTGAATACACTGGTCGCCTGGATCGATCGCAACATCCTTTCTCTCGGCCGTGAGATGCGGCTCTCCTACCTCCCGCCGCTGATGGTCTATCTGGCCTACGGGATTTCCGGCCTCACCGGCATCGTCGGCACGTTTTTCGTCAAGGACTACCTCGGTCTCTCCGCCTCGTTTCTGGCCGCGCTTGGGTTTTGGGCCGGGATCCCCTGGGCGCTTAAAATGCCGATCGGTCACGCGGTCGATCTGCTGTGGCGATGGAAGGGCTGGTTGGTCGGTCTGGGCGCCTGTCTGCTTGCGACCAGTTTGAGCATTATGGCGGTGTTGATCGGTCAGCGGGACGCGATGACGGCCGTCCTGCCGGCGGAGATCTGGTTCGTCATCAGCGTGTTGCTCGCGCCGATCGGCTACGTGATTCAGGACGCGGTGGCGGACGCCATGACGGTGGAGGCCGTCCCCCGCGTGAATGAACGGGGTCTGCCGTTCTCCGAGAAAGAGCGGAAACTCATGCACACCACGATGCAGACACTCGGCCGCGTGGCGATCGTGGGCGGCGGCATCATCGTGGCGCTGGTCAATGTTTCCATCTTCAGCGGGACGGAGGGCTTACCGCAAGAGGCGCTCGTCACGATTTATCAGCGGGTGTATCTGTCGGCGCTGGTCATCCCGTTCATCTCGGTCTTGGGGTTGGCGGCGGCGTGGGTGATCCGACGGCGTCACCGCGAGCAACTTATCCGACAGGGATTTACCGTCGAACAGGCGTCGCGAATGGTCGAGGCGCGAGAGCAAACGGAAGAACCAACCAAGCCCAACTGGTGGATCTTGGGGGGAAGCCTGCTCTTCGTCCTGTTCACGGTCACGGTCGGCATAAGCAGCCTTCCCTATCGGGAAGAGATCGTCTTTGCCGGTTCCATGGGGATCGTGCTGTTTCTCATGGGGAGGTTGGTCAAGGAATTGGAGCCGGACAAGAGGATGACCTTGGTCGGAACGGCCGTGGTGGTGTTCGTGTTTCGCGCCATTCCCGGAACCGGTCCCGGCACGACGTGGTGGATGATCGATCACCTGCGGTTCGACCAACAGTTTCTCTCCGTGCTGTCGTTGATCGGCAACACCTTGGCGCTGGCTGGCATGTTCGTCTTTCGACGGTTCATGGCCGAACGGTCGATCGCCTACGTCGTGGGATTTTTGACGATCGTGGGGTCGGTCTTGAGCCTCCCCGTCGTCAGCATGTACTACGGCCTGCACGAATGGACGGCGCGCATGACCGGCGGGATCGTCGATGCGCGGTTCATCGCGATCATCGACACGGCGCTGGAGTCGCCCTTGGGGCAAATCTCAATGATCCCCATGTTGACCTGGATCGCCAATTCGGCGCCGGCCAATCTCAAGGCGACGTTTTTTGCGGTCATGGCGTCGTTCACCAACCTGGCCCTGTCATTGAGCCAACTCGGCACGAAGTATCTCAACGAGATCTTCGTTGTGACCCGCGAAGTGAGAGACGCAACGACCGGGGCGATTCAAGTGCCCGCCGACTATAGCCGGCTTGGCCATCTCTTGATCGCGCAACTGCTCTTGGGATTGGCCCTTCCGCTTGCCGCGATCCTGTTCGCCAGAATCTCTCGTTTCAAAAGCGCCTGAGACCGGCCTATCCCTGGCATCCCCTTGACCGGTGCGGTAAGATGTGTACCTGAAAACCACCGTTCAAAGAGTGTAAAGTGCCGGGCATAGGAGAAAAGAAAAGAGATGGACGGCGCTTGCGCTTCACAAAGGACGGGAATTCATCATCGATCATCACGAAAGGGGGCGACCGGTTTCGACGGGGATACTGAGGTCACTGTCGCATGTCGAGCTCTCGGGGACTCGTTAAACCTCCGGGAAACAAGCAACTGCCAATCAAGAACTGGCACTCGCGGCTTAATTAAGCCGTGACGTCGTTCCATCTGAGGCCCGCGGGGGTGGAACGGCGCGATGCAGCGGGCTGGTCCAAGGCCGGTGCTCAGCGGCCAAGGACGAGACGATTCTGGGCTAGCGGCCGTTCTAAGCCTGCCGATGGGCGTGGGCGGTTGCGAAACCAAAACAATCGGCTACACATGTAGACACGGTGCACTGACGATCTTCGGACCCGGGTTCAACTCCCGGCGCCTCCACCAAACCACACTTCGCGCGCACCGGCGGCTCACCAGGCCAAGGCTCTCTTCGTCGGCGCCGCTGGCTGAACACATCCGGAGATTTCGGCCCATGTGCGGGGGATTGGACTCCGATCGCTGCGCGTGGTAGAGTGTCCTACGCTACGAACGAGCGGCACGTCTCGCGCCTTCCTCCCTGTGACGGTTCTTGCGCGAATCGTTTTCGCGCTCTCCAGCGTGTGCGGCTTTTCCAGGAGAAAGCCCGTCGGCGGTTGCGCGCAATCTGCGGTTGACTCGATAAGCGCATCGACGGGGCGGACGTCTCACGCGAATCACCCGAGGAGATATGGCCATGAACAGGACGGCGTTTATCAAGGGCATGCAGGCAAAAAAACGGAAACGTACTCCCGCGAGAAAACCGAACATTCGGTGGGAACTGTTAGGGCTGTCCTCGCCTGATGAAGGAAAGGAGCCGGTTTCCATTGAATCGATCCGGCAAGCGGTGTCTTCCATGGCCAGCCGGGGGCTTGGACAAGGAGCGCGTTCCCGTACGAAGGCCGTCGAATCGGAAGACGTGCGGCAGGCTGGTGTCCGTAGGGCCGGGCGCCGAGGGGCGACCGAGTAAGCCATTACGACCGTCATTTGAGGGCAAATCGGCGAAGATCGCCAAGGAGGGGCATATCGGACGCGGAGGAAAAACCACGTCGGCGAAACGGGACCGTGAAAAAGCCTTGCAGAACATCCGCAAGGAGAAAGAGGCAAGGCGCGCCCTTCGCAAGGCGGAGAAAAACGCGAGGCCCGCGCCGCGCGACGGAGAAGATCCCGATCTGGCCGGACTGCGATGGGGGCCGCAAGAGCCGCTTTACTGATCGGTGTATCCTCTGCATTCGGTCGTGCGCGGCGTGGACGCGCGGGACCGCGTCGTCGTGTCACGGGCGAGTGAGAGGTACGGCGCAGCATATCGGAGTAGCTATTCGCTGTGCGTTCTGTTATGGTGCAACAGTCTTCCTGAGTCGGGCCTGAAGGAAGATGGTATCTGCGAAGGCCCATCATCGATGTTGTTGGTACCGAGAGTCCGACCGGAAGGGTGATCCTAGCCGCTTCAACACTCGCGTCTGTGGTTCCTGCTTTCCTCTCGTGCAAGTTCTCGCGTCACAGGCAATGTCATCTCATTTTACGAGGAGGGACCCAGATGGGTTCAAAAATTTACGTCGGCGGGTTGCCGTATTCGGCGACCGACTCACAACTCACCACCTTGTTTGCGACGCACGGGACGGTCGAATCCGCCCGCGTCATCGCGGACAAGTTCACCGGGCAGTCGCGGGGCTTCGGCTTCGTGGAAATGTCCACGCGAGAGGAAGCCGAGGCGGCGATTAGCGCGCTGAACGGCTCTCAGATGGACGGACGCACCCTGACCGTGAACGAAGCGAAACCGCAGGAACCGCGTTCCGGCGGAAAGCGATTCGGCGGCGGCGAGCGGCGCAGCCGCTTCTAAACGGCCGACGAGAGCGGTGAGCGAAAGGGGGAGCCTTCGGGCTCCCCCTTTTTATTTGTGGAACTTTGCCGGGCATGCACCGCCGTGGCGTCTCGGCGCCTCACATCCGGCAATCACTCTGCTGCCGGCAGCTCGTCGAGAAAATTTCATTGCCGGTCTGTAGTTGCCGCCAAGGCGCTTCATGTCTTGCGTGACGTGCGTCCGACCGATACCCTTGGCGTTGGGTGGGAGCGGCCTGTGCGACTGATGACAGGGGCTCGCAACAGGGGTAGGATCGCGCCATGCAGTTCGTCCGCAACGGTCCAGACATTCCCGAACGGCTTTTGCAAGCGCATGAAGAGGGACGCGTCGTGTTCTTCTGCGGAGCCGGCATCTCCTACCCTGCAGGGTTGCCGGGATTCAGCGGGCTGGTGGACAAGCTCTACACCAGGCTGTCCGTCACGCCAAACGCAGTGCAGGCGGCGGCCATCAAGGCCGGACAATACGACACTGCCATCGGCTTACTGGAAGGCGACATCGTCGGCGGGCGTGAAGCCGTACGCCAGGAGCTGGCAAGCATTCTGACGCCGAACCTCGGCGCTCCCAACGCAACGGCCACCATGAAGCTTTGTTGACTCTGGGCAAGACCCGCGACGGCCACACCCGACTCATCACTACCAACTTTGATCGGCTCTTCGAGGAAGTGATTGCCGAAAAAGGTCTGGCCATCGAGTGTTTTCGGGCACCGCTGCTGCCGGTGCCGAAGAACCGGTGGGACGGCCTGGTCTATCTGCACGGCTTGCTCACACCATCCCCCACGGCGAGTGACCTAGACCAGTTGGTCGTCTCCAGCGGCGATTTTGGGCTGGCCTATCTGACTGAACGCTGGGCTGCGCGCTTCGTGAGCGAGCTGTTCCGCGGCTACACGGTGTGCTTCGTGGGCTACAGCATCAACGACCCGGTGCTGCGCTACATGATGGACGCGCTCGCTGCCGACCGTTTGCTTGGTGAGTCACCGCCGGAGATGTTTGCATTCGGGAGCTACTCCAAAGGCAAGGAGGAAGAGCGTGCCAATGAATGGCGTGCCAAGAACGTGACACCGATTTTGTACCGTGAGCATCAGCGACACGCCTACCTGCACAGGACCCTATGGGAATGGGCGGCAACTTACCGGGACGGCCTGCGTGGCAAAGAAAGAATCGTGATGGAAGCCGCTATGGCCCGCCCTCTGGCTGGTACGAAGCAGGACTATTTCATCTCACGCATGCTCTGGGCGCTCAGTGATCCGAGCGGCCTGCCTGCCAAGCGCTTCGCCGAGCTGGATCCGGTACCGTCGCTTGATTGGTTGGAGCCACTGAGCGAAAAGCGATTTGGCTCTGCCGACCTTGCGCGCTTTGGGATCTCAGATCAGCCGGTCGTCGACGACAAGCTGGCGTTCAGCCTGATGCACCGGCCTTCGCCGTATCCGCTTGCACCGTCGATGTGTATCGTCGATGCCGGTACGCGCGGCAGCCGCTGGGACGAGGTGATGCGGCAACTGGCGCACTGGCTGATCCGGCATCTGAACGACCCCGCACTACTGCTTTGGTTGGTCAAGCGCGGCGGGCAGATTCATGACGATCTGGCCTGGTGGATAGAACACCGTCTGGACGAACTGACCAAACTAGAACGCGACGGCAACACCGCCGAGTTGGCGCACATTCGTGAGGACGCACCCAACGCGATTCCCGGCCTGCTGATGCGCACCCTATGGCGCATGCTGCTGACCGGGCGCGTGAAATCGTGGCTGCGTGACTTCGACCTGTACCGCTGGCGCGACCGCTTCAAGCGCGATGGGCTCACCGCTACCCTACGCCTGCAACTGCGCGAGATGCTGACCCCGCGCGGGACGCTGCGCGAGCCATTCCGCTGGCCATCGGATGGGGTAGAGGCTGCCGAGCCGCAGCGCATCAGGGATCTCGTCGAATGGGAGGTTGTGCTTTCGGCCGAATATGTCCACGCAGCCCTTCGGGATCTGACCAAGGATGAACGCTGGACCGCCGCTTTGCCGAAGCTGCTGACGGACTTCACCATGCTGTTGCGCGATGCGCTGGATCTGATGCGCGAACCTGGCGGCGCGCAGGACCGAAGCGACCTGTCCTACATACATCAGCCATCGATCAGCGAGCATCCGCAGAACAGAGACTACCGTGACTGGACGGCGTTGATCGAGCTCACACGCGATGCCTGGCGGGCAACCGCTGCAAAATCGCCTGAACGGGCGGCGGTGGCGGCCGAGTCGTGGAGGCACATCCCGTATCCACTGTTTAAGCGGTTGGCTTTCTTCGCCGCCGCGCAAGATGGGGTGATTCCGCCTCGCCGCGCACTCGACTGGCTGCTGGCTGATGATCGCTGGTGGCTCTGGTCGGCTCAGACGCTACGAGAAACCATCCGCCTGCTGGTTTCACTGGCGCCGCGACTCGACGAGACCATGCTGCGGGAATTGGAACAGGCTGTCCTTCAGGGACCACCTCGCGAAATGTTCGAGAACACTATCGAGCCTGAACACCGGACCAGGTTTTTTGATGGGGAAATCTGGCTTCGCTTGGCCAAGGTCGCCGCTATCGGGGTGACCCTGAGCGCCGATGCAAGCGCTCGCCTGGCCGCACTGTCTTCACAGTATCAATGGAAGCTCGCGGCGGGCGACCGAGACGAGTTTCTAGCTTGGATGTATCCCGTCGCTGAGCGGCGCAGGGGCCAGTTAACACCCCGTCGCCGCAAAGGGTTGGTCGAATGGCTCAAACAGCACTCCGCCAGGGACCACTGGCTAGCAGACGATTGGCGACAGCGCTGCCACGAGCAATTCCCGACCGTCGTCTGCGCCTTGTATACCTTGGCCAAGGAGGGAGTATGGCCGGTCGATCGGTGGAAAGAAGCGTTCTACGCCTGGTCTCAGAAAATTCACCTCAAATGGCCGTGGCGTCTGCTGGCGCCGGTTTGGGCCGACGCTTCCGATGCGCAGTTGCAGGCATTGACCCATCCTATCAGTTATTGGCTTAAGCAGGTTGCCGGGGTCTTCAAAGGGCATGAGCAACGTTTTTTCACGCTTGCGCGACGTATTCTCGATCTGAGATATGAAGGTCATGAAGGCACAACAACCGACGACATGGTTGAGATCGCCATCAATCACCCGGTGGGTCACGTGACCGAGGCACTTTTACGCTGGTGGGAACGTCAAGGACTGGAAGACGGCCAAGGGTTGCCGGAGGAGGTAAAGCGCATCTTCACGGATCTGTGCAACACCACTATCGAGAAGTTCCGACACGACCGCGTTTTGCTGGCTTCCCATGTTATCACCTTGTTTCGCGTGGACCGTGACTGGACCCTTCAACATCTGCTGCCGCTTTTCGACTGGAACCGCTCCGAGACTGACGCCCGCGCGGCGTGGCAGGGGTTCCTCTGGTCGCCACGACTGTACCAGCCCTTGATGGAGATGAAGGTATTCAAGACTGCGTTTCTTGACACCGCCAGCCGCTATGGGCAACTCGGCTGGTACGGAAAACAGTATGTTGCTCTGCAGACGTTTGCCGCCCTCGATCGATGGGACACCTTCACTGTGGCTGAACTGGCAACTGCGACCCGTGCATTACCGCAAGATGGCTTGCACGAGGCGGCACAGGCCTTAGTGAGGGCATTGGAGGGTGCCGGTGATCAACGGAGCGATTTCTGGGCCAATCGCGTTGTGCCGTACTTGCGAGACATTTGGCCGAAGAACAAGGGCCATGCATCGCCCGTTGTTGCGGCGTGTTTCGGCCGCCTGTGTGTGGCGGCTGGTGATGCCTTTCCTGGGGCTGTGGCCCAAGTGCGAGACTGGCTGCAACCGCTAGACCACCCTGAATATCTTGTGCATGAGCTTCATGAATCCGGTCTCTGCGGTCGGTTTCCTGAAGAGGCTCTTGACTTGTTGAGTCGCGTGGTCGGCGATCAGACCCAGTGGCCGCCCAGTAAACTGAGCGCGTGCCTAAAAGCGATCCAGGCTACGACACCGGCTCTCGAAACCGATCAGCGTTTTGACCGGTTGAGAACGTACCTGCGTCGGCATGGGCAAGAATGATCGTTGCTCATGCGGATGAACATCTTTTGCGTTCCACTCAACGAACACCCAGGATCCAGCCTTCGATAGAGGCTTGCGTCCGTTCTTCCGGCGTCAAGATCGGTGAGAAGGAGCTGGCCAACGTGCCTGCCCGATCACATTTCCTCATCCAGGCGGCGACGGTATAGGCGTCTTGTTGGTCCGGTGTGCGTCCCTCTGTTGGGATTTCTCGCCGCCAGAGCGAGGGATAGACCTCCGCGATGGCTGAGAGCCCGGAGGGAATCTCCCATCCATCGAAGGGCCAGAAGTGGATGTGTGTTCCAGCCAGCCGTCGGATCATCAACAGCCACGGCAACCCTGCGTGGGTGGATTTGGCGACCGATCCTTCCACGTCGAACCGAAAGACCGATTTGGCTGCGCGAGCTCGTTGCTCGGTCAGTCTCAGCCACCGGGGATGGCCCAGACGAGCCTGTCCCGTGCCGACTCTGCCGTATCGCACGTCATCAACCGAGATGTGGTCTTCATCAGTCGGCCAATGGCGGTGAAAGTCTTCGAGAAAAACCGGCCAGTCCAGAGGCACTGAGTACTGCTCGAAATAGGGAAGGGGAAAGGAGAAGCCATGGTCGATGCCGACCAGAGTGCGGGTCGGTTCTCTTAATCGTTCGAGCAGCCAGTGAGCCGCACCCTTGCGCGTCCAGTAGCGACGCCTGCTGGGTGGAGGGTGCATTTCCATCGGATCATCGTCAGGGGGGGCTGCGTAGATCCGCAGTCCCTTCAGGCTGGTGGTGGGCGTTTTCGCGCCGGAATAGTCGATGCCGATGTAGCGATCGAAAAGGGGCGCGCTGGTGTGTTCCTTCCGTGTGAGGTTCATGCGTGCGTGGCAGGCTTTCACTGTGCCGTCGGCAACAGGGGTGACGTTAGGAGCCCCGGTCCTCCCGTTGATGCGATCTCTGTTCCCGGCCGATCAGCAGATCGTACGGCGCAAAATCATCGGTCAATTCAATGCCGGCCGGCCAGGGGTCGCTTCTGCGAGTGCTGAGGAGCGCGATGGCTTCGATCGGCACTCGCCGTTGCATGGCCATGGTGGTGATCTTGTCCACGACTTCATCGATCGAGCCGGTTTCGATCGGATGCCCTCCGAAAAAGATCAAGTTTCTGGCCAGGGTCATGCCGGTCTTCCAGGGACCCTCGACCGCGAAGGTTTCGATCGTCGGGAAGCTCCGTTTCATGGTCTGGACGACCGATGTGGCCCTGGCCAGGTCTCCCTCCGTGCCGGATGACGCCAAATTGACCGCCAAAATACCCTCCGGTGCCAAGTGCGCCCGCACCAGGGCAAAAAACTCGACGGTCGTCAGGTGAAAGGGGATCATGTCTCGCGCGAAGGCATCGATCCAGATGACGTCGTAGGTCCGATCCGTGCTTCTTAAGAAGGCCCTGGCGTCTTTGACGAAGACATGGTGATTGGCCGGAGGGCGATAGTCGAAATAGGTCTCCGCCATCCGGACGACGGCGGGATCGACCTCCACGACGTCCACCTCCAGTGTCGGCCACTGGCGCGCGAGCCATTTGGCGATCGAACCTCCTCCGTGGCCGAGGATCAACGCCTGTTTCGGTTCCGGATGGAGGGCCAGGGCGGACACCATCAGTTGGCTGTAGGGGAGAAAGAGAGCCACAGGGTCCGCTTTCCACATGGTGGCGTGGAAGGTGCGGTCCAGGATCAGGTACCGAAACAGCTCGTCATCGCGAATGCGCACCTGTTGGTAGGGGCTGTCTTCTTGGTAGATCGGTTGATTGAGTCGCTGGATCGGGAACCAGGGTAGGATGCCGATGATGACGGAGCCGCCCATCGCCACCAGCCGAATGGATAGGCGAGCCGCCGTTCCTGTGATCAACCACCGGAGGCCGAGCAGGATCTGGATGATCCCCAGCCACGTGAGGAGCGATTGGGTGCCGATCCACGAGAGGAGAAAAAAAGCCGTCCCCCACGTGCCAGCCAAACTGCCGACTGTCGAAAGGGCGATCATGCGGCCCGTGTGGAACCCCATGTGGGCCATGTCCGCGACGGCCAATCGGAGCATGGCCGGCAGCACGCCGCTCAGTCCGAACGCCGGCGGCGCGAGCAGCGCGGTCGCAGCCAGGCAAGGGCCCCACCGAGGGTCTTGCACGAGCTTCTCGATCTCGAAGAGCACCGGCTGGTTTCCCCAGGCGACGAGAAAGGTCCAACTGCCGGAGCCAAGCAGGAGGGCGGCCAACACGCCGCCGCCCGTGTAACGGTCGGCCATCCAGCCCCCGAAGGCGTAGCCGCTGCTCATCGCCGCCAGGATCACGCCGATCAAGGCTCCCCAGACGTAGAGTGAATTGCCAAACACTGGCGCTAACAGGCGGCTCCCGACGATCTCCAGCGCCATCACGACGGCGCCGGTCACCAGGGCCGTGAACAGCAAAAAACCGCGAGAAACATGAGAGGCGGGGTGAGTCATCGATGATGGAACGATTCAATGGAGAAGATGGTGACAATGGCGGCGTTGGATGGGAACATGGCGGATCGTTGCGTCGTTGTGCGATAGCGCGGGCGCCGGATTGTACTCATCGGGTTTCTTGAGAGTCAACCAAAGGCCGAGGCCGATCAGGCCGGAGACACGGCCATTGCCGGCGATTCGTTGCCCAGTGTGGGACCTGTTGCTATACTGCCCGACGACTGAACGGGCTTAAAACCGGTTTGAAAGGGATCGGCGAGGGGGAGACTCATGCACATCAGCATTATTGGGACGGGCTATGTCGGGCTGGTCACCGGGGCGTGTTTCGCGGAGTTCGGCGTCAACGTCACCTGTATGGATAATGATCCCGGACGGATCGAGAAGCTGGAGAAGGGTAAAGTCCCCTTCTATGAACCGGGCATTACGGAATTGGTGGCCAAGGGGGTGAGGGAAGGCCGGCTGAGTTTTACGACGGACATCGCCAAGGCCGTCGAGAAGGCGCTGGTGATCTTTATCGCCGTCGGAACCCCGCCGCGCGGCGACGGTTCCGCGGACTTGTCCTACGTCGAGGAAGTGGGCAGGGGCATCGCCCGCCACATGACGGACTACAAGGTCATCGTCACGAAATCGACCGTGCCGGTGGGAACGGGGGAGAAGCTCCGCGAGGTGATCAAGGCCACGCAACCGGTTCCCCATCGATTCGACATCGTCTCGAATCCCGAGTTTTTGCGCGAAGGCTCGGCCATCGAGGATTTCATGCGACCGAATCGCGTCGTGCTGGGAGCGGACAGCGAACAGGCGATCGCGATCATGAAAGATCTCTACCGGCCCCTGTATCTGATCGAGACGCCGTTCGTCGTGACGGATATTCCGACCGCCGAGCTGATCAAATACGCCTCGAACGCCTTCCTCGCGACGAAAATTTCGTTCATCAACGAGATCGCCAACCTCTGCGAGCTGGTCGGCGCGAACGTGCAACATGTCGCCAAAGGGATGGGGCTCGACAATCGGATCGGCTCGAAGTTTCTCCACGCGGGGCCCGGCTTCGGCGGATCATGTTTTCCGAAGGATTTGGCCGCTCTTATCCAGACCGGCGAGCGGTACGGCCATCCCATGCAGATCGCCATGGCCACCTCGCGCGTGAACGAGGCGCAGCGGAAGCGCATGACCGTGAAAATTCGCGAGGCCCTTGGGGGGGTGGAAGGGAAAACGTTGGGGCTGCTGGGCCTCTCGTTCAAGCCCAACACCAACGACCTGCGGGAAGCGCCGGCCTTGGCGATCGGCAAGGATCTGCTGGCGGAAGGCGCGTCCGTTCGCGCGTACGATCCCGAGGCGTTGGAAGAGGCCTGCCGAATCCTCCCCCAGTTGCAGCCGTGCCGGGACGCCTACCATGCGGCCGAGGGGGCGGACGCCCTGATCATCATGACCGAGTGGAATCTGTTCCGGAGCCTGGACTTTGATCGACTCAAAGCCGTGATGCGCCGCCCCCTCTTGCTCGACCTGCGCAACGTCTATGACCCGGAAAAAGTGACGGCGGCGGGGTTCACGCACGTGTCGGTGGGACGTCGCGCAGGGCAGGCGGACCAAACGGCGTGACGGCCTACGTCAAGCGGGGCAACTCGACCGTCGCGTCACCTTTCGGTGATTTGGGCTTATAGCCCATCCGGTCCAGGACTTTCAGAATCCTGGTCTTCAACCGGTCGTCCGCGTCGGCGAGCGCAGTAGCCAGTGGTTCGACCGCCGGTTTGCCGATCTTGCGGAGAATCTCCGTCGCGGCCTGCCGAATCTCATCCTCTTCCGACACCAGGAGAGGAATGAGAGAAGGAACCGACGGCCCGCCGATCTTAATCAACGAGTCATAGGCCCGTTGCCGGACGTCCCCCACCTCGTCCGTCAACGCCTCGACCAAGGGAGCGACGGCCCGCGGATCTTTCAGCTCGCCCAGCACCTCGGCGGCGTATTTGCGGTTGAGCCAGTGCGGATCTTTCAAGTCCAGCAACATGGCGTCGGCCTTGGCCGCGTTGGGATCCTTGGGGCGAATCCTGAAGCTCTTGGCGATCCGTTTTCCCCCTTCTTCCACCACGCGGATGGTGGCGCCGTCGCCCGTCTTGAGTTTCTTGAGATCTTCAAGCGCCTCGTCCGCCACGTCCAGCACGACGGTCTTGCCGTCGTAGGCCAGCAATTCGACTTCCATCTGCTTGGCTTCGGGATTGACCGTCACCACCCGCTCGGTCACCAGGTTGAATCCGTCTTTTCTCTCTCCGCCCTTGGGCGCGATTTGAATCAGTGTCATGGGAGTTTCTTCCGGCATGGTCCGTCCTTACTGTATGTTTACTGTGTGTAGGTTTCCGGTCTTTCAGCGGGAGGTTTCCAGCCAAGGCTGGCTAAGACGGCCTCGACCGTTTCTTGCACGAGAGTGTTCTCGTCCTCCAGGAGCGGCAACAGCGGTTCGACCGCTTCCGTCGCATGGAGGCGGGCCAGGGATTCGGCGGCGTTGCGGCGAACTAGCCAGTCTTCGTCTTTCAGTGCTTCGATCAAGGGGGTGATCCCGCGTGGGTCGCCGATGCGTCCCAGGGCGTCAGCCGCGTGACGGCGGACCATCCAGTTCGCGCCGGCCAGACAGTCGATCAGCGCTTCCACCGCGCGGACGTCGCCGATTTTCTTGAGCACCCGCGCGACATCTTCCCGCAGGGTTCCATCGCCCAGCGCGTCGATCAGGCCGGGGACGGCCCTCGCGTCGCCGATTCGCTCCAACGCCCAAACAGCCGCCGTTCGCACCGCTCCGTCCTTGTCGCGCAGAGCAGCTACCAACGGTTCGATCGCGCGAGGGTCCTTGAGCCTGCCGAGAGCCGATGCCGCCTGTTCCCTCACCGCCCATTCGTCGTCCCGCAGAGCTTCCAGCATGGGCTCGACCGCCGCCGGTCCGATTCTGACGACGGCGCCGGCGGCCGCTTCTCGAATCACGGCGTCTTCATCGGCCATCAACCCGATCAGGCGCGGAATGGCCTCCGGCCCGGCCTGTCCGAGGCCGGCGATCGCATGGTCCCGCAGGGCCTCGTTGTCATCCCGCAAGGCGGATAGAAGTTGGTCGATTCGATCCGAATTCGCGTTCTCACTCATTGTCTTCCCGTGTCCCTTCCTCCTCCCGACTTTCCGGCTCCGCCAAGGCGGCCAGTTTATCAGCGATGAGCCCCGCATTGTAAGCGACTAATCCGTCGCGGTCCGCTCTCAATTGATCGAACAGATCCTTGTGCGGGCGCAGGGCCTCCACGTCTTTGATCTTGGCCAAGGCTTCCATGGCGGACACCCGCAGCGGCCGGATGGGAATCGCCTCCAGGTACAGGCGAATCGGCCTCGCGTCTCCGATCAGCCCCAGCGATTTGATGGCCAGTTCTTTCACGCCGGTATCCTTATCCCGTTCGAGCCGTCTCATGAGCGGATCCACGGCCCGCACGTCTCCGATTTTCCCGAGCAAATCCGCCGCCGCCTCGCGTACCAGCCAATCCTCGTCATCGAGATACTCAATGAGAATCTCGACGCTCGGTCGTCCGATGGGCAGGAGATCGATCACCGTGGCCATCCGGGCTTCTTCCCGCTCGACGGGGCCCTCGACTTCACGCAGCGCGTTGAAGGCTCGGTCGATCCGATCGCGAACGGCGCCCAATTTTTTTAAGGTCTCGACGGCGAAGTCCCGAATCGCCGGCTGTCCCATCGCATCGATCAGGGCGTCGATGGAACGGGGATCCAACAGGTGATCCAGGATCGTCGCCGCCGCAATTTGCCTGTTCGGATCTTGATGCTTCAGCATTGCGCACAACGGCGCCACGGCGGTGGGAATGGCGCCGATCAAGCGTGTCAAACGCCGCTTGGAGGCTTCGTCGGTGGTGATGGGAAGCAGGGCCACCAGCTCGGCGGCCGTATCCGTTCCGAGCACTCCGGCCATCTGCTCCAGCGCCGTGGCGCCCGCCTCGCGAACGGCATCGTCCTCGTCTTCCAGCAGACGGACCAGCGCGATGCCCGCGGCCGGATCTCTGAGACGGGCCAACATGGCCGCCGCTTCCCGTTTCAATTCCGGGGGGCCGGATCGGAGCGCCTCGATCAGCGCCTGCACGGCGCGAGGCCCGCCGCGGACACAGGCCGCCGTCGCCCTCATCCGCCGCCACTCCTCTTCGTGGACGAGTTCCGAGACCAGAGTTTCGATCGACACCTTCGCCATGGTCACTGGGAATTCCTCGATAATGACGGTCCGGCCGTTTCCTGTCCGCCGCGAGCGAGCCGGCCGGCCGACGCGAGAATTTTCTTCGCCGCTTGGCGCACGGAATCGTCTTGCGAGTCCCTCAGCACGGAAAGCAGCCGCGGAATCGCCTTGGCTCCGAATCCGGTCAGGGCTTCGGCGGCTTCCGCTCTCGTGGCGGCGGAGGTCAACGCCGCCGTCAAGGTCGGGATCGCGGCATCGTCGCCGATCATGCCTAACGCGCGCACGGCTGCCGCTCGCTCCGGGATGGCCGGATCCCACCGGTCGCCGCAACCAGACAACGCCTGGGTGGCGGCCGGCTCCATCGTTCCTCTGGCCGCCTCGATCAATACCGGCACGGCCCGCCGATCTCCGATGCGTCCCAAGGCTTCGATCGCCGGGACACGGAGTCTCGGTTCTTTTGCAACCACGACCGTCAACGGTTCGACGGCTCTTGGATCTCCGATGGCGCCCAAGGCCCGCACGGCGTCTTCACGAACGGCGCAGTCGGTATCGTTGAAAACCGTTGCAATGAGCGACGGCACCGCCTCCGGCGATTTGACGGCTCCCAAAGATTCCACCGCGTGCAGGCGGACGAGCCAATCCCGATGAGTCAACGCCGAGAGCAGGGAGGGAATTGCGGCGTCGCCGATCGCGGCCAAGGCCGCCGAAGCTTCCTCCCTCACCGCTTTCACACCGTCCTGGAGCAGCGGCACCAGCGATCGGACCGAATCCGCGTCTTTGATGCGCCCGAGGGCCTTGGCCGCGTGCATACGGACGATCCAGTCGGGGCTGCGCAGGGCCGGTAGAAGCTGATCCAACGCGTGGGCGTCGGCGATCGAGGCCAGAATTTTCGACGCCGCTTCCTGGATCGAGAGGTCCGGATGGGCAAGACAGGCGCTCAGCGCGGTCGTCGAGGGAGGGCCGATGGCCAGCAGGGCTTCAATCGCGGCTTCCCGCACGGAGCGATCCGGATCGCGAAGGGTCGCGACAAGCGGCTCGACCGCACGCGGGTCCTTCAGCCGGCCCAGGCGAATGGCGGCGTCTTCACGGACGGTCCAGTCGTGGTCCGTGAGGGCGGCAATCTGTTGTGTCACAGGATCGTCCATGTGGGCTGCTTCTGTATGAAGGCACCGATGACCCTAACATAGGATTTTTTTCAGGGTCAACGCGGGCAGCAGGGATATTCCGGACTAGCAAATAAGGAGGAAGACGTTCGATAATTTCACCCTGCGTTGCTTTCTTGATCCGCAAGGAGGCCATCATGAGCGATCAAAGAATCACGACATTGCGAAATCGTCCGATGAGTCTTGCCATGGCGCTGGTCGGATTGTTGGGGACGGCTGCGCCAACCGTCCACGCGTATGAAGTCTGGGTGACCGATCAATCGGACACGGGGAAGGAAAGCGGAGGCTACCTCCATATTTATGATGGGGCCAAGCTGGCTGCCGATCTCTCATCGGCCAAGCCGGTTCAGACCCTCGATTTTTCCGGAGAGATCGGTAAGTTTTGCGAAGAGGCCACGAAGAAGGCCGTGCGCCGCCCGCACATGGTGTTTTTCAACGCCAAGCAGGACCACGTGATCCTGTCGTTTTTGAGCGGCCACGTGCTCTTCATGGACGCGGCGACGAAAAAGCCGGAGGCCTGTCTCCTGGTCGGCAAAAACGCCCATGCGGCTTGGCCGACGCCGAATGAGAAGCTGGCCATCACCGCCAACATCGCCGACAAGAAGTTCATTCGGATCTGGACGGATTATGCCGCCCATCAATATCGGTTCGATCCTGCCACGGACGTGCTGGATCTCACTGCGTTTGAGGGAGGGGAACTGCCCGACACCGCGCCGATCTGCCCGATCACCGAGTCGTCAAGCCGCTATGCCTTTGTGACCTTGCGCGGCGGAGGATTGCTGGTGATCGATGTGACGACCACGCCGCTCAAGGTCGTGGCGACATTGAACAACCGTCAAATCGAGCCGGCCGGCTGCGGCGGCATCGAGTCCGACGGCACGATGTACATCAATTCCGGGGGCGGCTGGCCCGTGGCGCCGTTGTCGTATTACATCTACGCGCTCGACCTCACGAATCTGCCGCAATCGATCTCGGCCAAGCTGGTCTCACATCGAGAAGGTCGGTTCGCCGACTCCCACGGCATGGCGTCGGTGGGGCGGTACGTGTGGAGCGCGGATCGGGCGGGCAACGATATTGAGGTTATTGACACGTTCAGCCATCTGAGCGTGGGAACGATCGACTTGGTGACGGACGCCAATCGTGATCCCGCTCCGGACTTGATGGATGTTTCTCCAGACGGCCGGTACGTGTTCGTGGCCCTGCGAGGTTCCAGCCCGCTGACCGGCGACCACAAGGATGCCCACAATGCCCAGGGATTGGTGCCCGGTGTCGGCGTGGTCGAAGTGGAACAGGAGGGACGAAGCGGCCGCTACAAGGGCCAGACGACAGTCACAAATATAAAAGACGGCAAAGAAACCGCCGATCCCCATGGGATTGCGGTGAGAAAATAAACAGCGCCGTCCGATGTTGCTCAGACTTAGTTAGATAAAGCGTCTATGGGTCGAGGGGGGGAGAGTCGGGCAGGTGTCGGTTTGTCCCATCCACCGATACCGGCGGCGCGCGACGTAATCGTATAGGGCGTCGCGGAGGGGGCGGGGGATCAGGGTGCAGAGATACAGCAAAGAAACGAGCCCAGACAACCGTTTTGCCACCCGGAGGGCGGCGGTGGATTTGGTATAGATCCGTCCCTGTTCCACGAGCAGAAATGTCTCAAAGTTTTGCGCGGGGAGTCCGAGGGTGGCCAGGAGCTGTTGCGCGGGACCCGATTGAAGCGGGGCAAATTTGAATCGTCCCGGCGGATCGTGCCGGATCACGAATCCCACCCACTTCACACACCAACGGCAGACTCCGTCGAACAGAATGATCCGCTCATGCTCGGCCCACTCGGAGGGGAGACGGATGGTTTGCCCTTTCTTCATAAAAAGATCCCCCCTCTACAATAAAAAACCCCTTCGCTAGGAAGGCGCTGGAACCTACGATTGAATTGAATGGTGCTTCCGGATTGTATCAGAGAGTGTCGCCCGACGGTCCGAAGCGACCGGTGACACCCAATGGGCGATCGACACGGAGATTGTCGGCTCTGCTGGAGCTGATGTCCATTTTTTCGTCGTCCGGCGGGGTCCAGCCGAGCCGTTCCAACGTCTGGAGCACGATCAGTCTCAGCGCATCCTGAGCGCTGAGGCGCACCGAGGCATAGGAGAGCACCCGTTCCATTTCCGCTTCGACTTCCGACGCCTTGGGATCATGAAGAAACGACACAAGCGGCTCGATGGCCGAATCCCCGATGACGATCAACGCCGCCGCCGCCTTCTCCCGCAAGACACCGTCCTTCAGCAACATGATCAGATCGGGGATGACGCGGGAGTTGCGGAATTGGCCGAGCGCCGTCGCCGCGGCTTCCTTGATGAGGGCCTCTTCGCTCACGATGCAGCCGGGGGTGGGAGAGCCCTGCTGCTTGATGCCCTTGCCCTTCAGTGCATCGAGCACGGCCGGGAGGGCACGTGGATCGCCGATCATGCCCAACGAGGCGATGGCATGCCGCTTGACGGCGCCGTCTCTCATGGCTTCGATCAGGGCGTCAACGGCCCGTGGGTCGCCGATCATGCCGAGCGCAATCGTGGCGTCCTCCCGGACGGCCCGGTCCGGGTCCTTCAAGGCGGCGATCAAGGCGTCGACCACCTTGGGCTCCCGGACCCAGGTCCGGCCGATTTGATAGTCGGTGGTCATACCGCCCAACGCGCGGGCCGCGTGGCAGCGCACGACGAAGTCCTTATCCGTCAGTCCTTCGATCAGGGCGTCGACGGAAGGCTCGCCGATGTACACCAACGCGGTGCCGGCCGTTTCGCGCACGATTTTCGAGGAGTCACGGAAGAGTTTGATCAAGGCCGGAACGGCTTTGGGCTCGCCGATCTTGCCCAGCGCTTCCGCCGCCGCGCTCTTGACCGCCCCGTCACGGTCGCGGCAAGCGACGATCAAGGCATCGACGGCCTTGGTATTTTTGATGCCGCCCAAGGCCTTGGCGGCATGTTCGCGCACGCGCCACCGTTCATCCTTGAGGGCGGCAATCAATCGATCGAGAATGGCGGGTCCCATGTGAACGGCCGCCTCCACCGCCCGGTTTCGGACCTCCATGATAGGGTCGTTGAACAGGGCGATGACGGCTTCGGCCGCCGTGGAGCCGCCTATTTTCGCCAAGCCCCAAACAACGTGGGCGCGCACGGACCAGAAATCGTCGCCACAGGCGGACACCAGCGCGTCTATCGTCGAAGGGTCGGCACGATCCGCCAACGTTTTGGCCGCTTCCTCGCGCGTGGCGTCATCGACGTCTTCGAGCGCATCAAGCAAGTCTTGGAGCGTAGGAGAGGTCATCAAGGAGTCTGATCGTAGTACGAATCCCGCTCGCCCCCGTGGGGATACATCCGTTTGCATCGGACGATGAGGGTCTGCGTGCCGCGTCCTTCGACACATTGGTCGAGCGATCGGGAGAACTCAAGTGTTCCGTCCAACGTGACGGTGAACGGAAAATCAAAGGTAAAGCTGATGAACTTGTACTTGCCCGGCTTCAAAGACAGTTGGCGACGCTCGGAGGTCTTCGGCGCGTCGAGCGATTCCGGATCGGACGCCCAAATCGAAGGTGTGACGCCCGGCACTTGCCACCATGACGCGGGAACCAGGCTGGTGGCGTCGATCGTGATCGGGTATTCCTTGAGGTGAGCCGGCGGGAGGTTGCCGGCCGACGTCGCGCCGACGGACATTGCCGCGACGCCGATCAACAATCCGCCGTATATCGAGAGCCTACGCCAGGCAAAGCGTTGATAAGGCATGATGCGTCATCGCACGGTGGACGGTCCGGCCGAAGAAGCCGTAACCTGAAAAATTTCGTCGATCGGTTTACTGTCCCATTCGGTATGGGTATCGAGCCCGAGAATGCGCATGACCGTCGCGCCGGTGTCGATGATCGAGACCGGCCGACGGATCACTTGACCCGACTTGATGCCGACGCCCGATGCGATCCAGGGAACCGTCGGCGAATCGATGCTCGCCGACTCGGCGCCCGGATCGGCCCCTCTTCCGCTGAGGGCCGTCACAATAACGACGGTTCGATCGGAGAGCTTGTAGCGCTTGAATAGATCCAGGACCGCTCGAATCGCTCCGTCGACGGCGCGCAACGCCTGTTTGTACTCTTTGGAATTCCATCCATGCGCAAGGCCGGCCCGACCGGCTTCCGGAAGGTGAACCAGCAAAAGATCCGGCACCGCGAGCGTCGCGTGGCCGTATCCGTGGCCGCTGGTGGCTTTTTCAAGATATTGCTCGATGTACGCCGTGATTTTCGCCGAATCACACTCCGGACGCAGTGCGCCGCACAGTTGATGGTCCGTGTACGGCGCGGGCTTGGCCAGTTGGTACAGGGATTCATCCATGTAGAAGATGGCGCTGTCCCGGCCGCCGCCGACGTCGAGATAATCGAACAGACTGGGCGCGCGGTAGTAGCCCCGGCTTATTTCAAAGAAGTTCCACGTGATCCCGTGCTTCTCGACCGGCATGCCGGTGATCAACGACGCCATCGTCGGAAGTCGGAGGGCGGGCGTGACGCCGCCGGCCGACCAGGTGACCGATCCGTCTTTGACCAGCTTGCCGAGGTTCGGCATGGGGCCGTCTTTGAGCGAATCGCGATCAAAACCTTCCAAGACAAACAGGATCACGTGCTCCGCCGGCGCGGTTGCTCCCGTGGCCGAGTCCGGCGGCACCGGCGTCGCAAAAGTCTGGGCGGCCGCGAGTATGTGGCCCGCCAGCAAAAGACCGGCTGCGATGGAACGGTATGACAAGAAGATGTCCGCCATGGGAATATCCTAACAAGTTGAGTGCGTCAACGGCCAGGTCGGTACCCTAACACGTGAATTTTCTCGAAGGCAAGACGGTGGTAAGGTGAGCCGTGTTTTGTTGGTCGCTTTGGATCGCCGGTGGTATGCTGAAGCCGTGTGATGGTGAGGAGCCCGTGGAATGCGGGCGTGGAATTCGGGAAGGAGCAGGCCGGTGGGTTTTTATCGAGGAGAAAAGCGGATGATGCAGGGGCGGAAACTTCAGCGACCGGCTTCATCAGACTCGCCAGACTTACGGCCGGACCTACGGCTGTCGCCGTGCCGAAGGATGGCGACAGCCTGGGTGTTCGTTGTTCTCGCTGCGTTGGCCTCACCGGTGTTCGCTGAGATCAAGACGGTCGAAGCCGCCGGGGAATATCGGATGGAACAGGGGGACACAAAGGAAGACGCGATTCGTCTTGCGACCGAGGCGGCCAAGCGAAACGCGCTGGAACAGGTCGCCACCTACGTGGAAAGTATTACGGCGACGAAGGGGATGGACCTCACCAAGGACGAAATTCGCACGTACACGGCCGGCGTCGTGCTGGTGCGAGAGCAACGTTTGAGCTTTTCGGTGGAGGGAGACAGCATTGTTGCAAGGGTCGATTTCGTGGCGGAAATCGAGACCGAGGATGTCATTCGTGCGATTGCGGCCTTGCGGGAGAACGAAGATGCCCGAGCACAATTGGCGGTTCTGAGGCGGGAAACCGAACGGCTGCGGCAGGAGCTGGAGCGAGCCAATCGCGTCCAGGTCAATGGGGCGGGGGACCAGGGGGAATCGTCCATGCGGCGGCGGGAGATTCTATATCGTGTCCAATCCAACGCCCTATTGTCGCAAGTGTGGACCGATTGGGCGTTGGCTCATTCAGGGCTTCCCCCGGTTGTCTCGCGAGAGGGAAGCGACATGGCGCATTTGCTTCAGGCGGCACGAGCCTTCTATCCGGACAGCCCGCACGTGGGGCTCGCGGAGAACAAACTGGCGGGGAATGGGCGCCGGTCTGTTTCGCCGCCGCCTTCTTCTATGCCTGCTCAGGGGGCCGGCCTCATGCCACGGTACGAACTTGTGCCTGGTCCGGGATCACAAGGAGGTACGCGCACGTTGAACGAAATTGTTTACCGATCGCCTGAGAGGGCGACGTCGCGTGCGAACGATGTGCCGACAGAGTCCGAACCGCGCCCTCGCCTGTCTGTGAAGCCTGATAGATCTGAAAAGTCCGTGCGAGGGGACCCGGAGGCCCGATGACCGGAATGATGGTGCGAAACGTCTCGATCGCGGTGCGGAAGTGGGGCATCTCGGCCTTGATGGTACCGGTGATCCTGTCAACCCAAGTCTTGGTTCAGACTTCGGCTCAGACTATCGGTGATCGCTATCCGTCCGACCTGTACTGGATCGGCAAAGGCCAGGGGGATTTGACTAAGGGAGGAGCGGTGTGTCGCCGCGTCGCCGAACTGTCGGCTCGCGCCGATCTGGCCAAACAGATTCGGGTGTTGGTCAAAGAGCGTCTTGTTGATCGGGTGCGCGAACGGTCGGGAAAGGAACCCGAGCAGGATATTGAACTCACGAGGGAGGAAATCGTCCAGGAGTATTTATTGGGAGTCACGATCGTCGACTATCGAATCGACGAAGAACAAAAGACCTGTTCTGTGACGGCGGTGATGGTGAAGGAGTAGCGCAGATATTTTTTGCTTTTGTTAAGAAAAGGACGGTGTGTGGATTTTTTCGAGCAAGCCATCCAAACTGATCAAGCTGGAAGGCCCACGATCTCATCTTTCGACTACCGACGATGCATGGCCGAGGGGAGAGAAAATCTCTCCTCTCGGCCTTCGAATCGTTTTCTTGCTTGCAGCAAACGTCTACTTACTGTTCGCTGATGTCCATCATGTCGAACCCGCCGGTGCGGACGCACCACACGTGGGCTTTGCCGCCTTTCTCTCCGGCGATGACGGTTCGGCCGTTCGAGAACAGCACGAACCACGGCGGCGCCGCGAATTGTAAGTTCGGCGCCGCTCCCCAATAACGGGCCGATTGAACGTTGGTGAAGGGGTGACCTTCCCGCAAGGTCGGACCGGGAGGGGCGATGGAGGGATCGACCAAACTTGCCAGTTCATGCACCGACGGGATCCGCCATCCTTTCCGTCCTCCCGTGGTTCGATTCAGGCAGTATTCTTGAGCGGCAGGCCAATCCAGCAGCTCTTTTGAGGGGGACAATTCCCATACCAGCCCGGTTTCACGATCCAGGACCGCTTCTTTAGACCAATCCGGCAAAACGACGAATCGTGTCGCGGCTACGAGGTGCGGTTTCCCAGCCTGTTCTGAATAGGAGAGATTGGTCGAAGAGACGGCTTGCGCCAACTCGGCCCCTGACAAGCATAGTCCCGCCGCCGCAAGCCCCAACACTCCGCTCATCATGAACCGTCGTCTCTTCATGGTGCGTCCTCCTGGTAGTGATGGTTGGATTGCCATTTCAGTGATGTTTCCTATGATTTTGTTCTTTCCTGCTTCCGATCCGTAGTGCCGGCCTTTTTTCAATCGCGCTACGGTCCGGCACGGGCGGGCATGTCCCACCGTTGCGGCCGATGAACGGCCAAACCTACCGCATTGTTGGAGGGGAGCAACCAAACGCGAGGGATGTGTCGTCCAAACGGTAGCGCCCATCGGAGGAATCTGGTCAGCATGACTGGCCTCCTCTGTCGATGAGTAGCCCGGTTGTCGCCCTTGCGCAAGAAGCGCGATAGACGCAAGAGCAACGAGCGTTCGGCTGCGAGAAAAAACTTCTCTTCGGCCGAATCGGCTCTCCGCGGTATGGGGGCCGCCGAGAGCAGGGCGCTACTCTATGGTGCTGCGAGCCTGCTTGTCAATAATCACTTTCGCCATGAGCCTCCGTAAGGTAGGGAACTGTTCTTGAAGCGCGGACTCGCTTTCCGGTAAGAGAATCCGACCATGCCGGTTGAGAACAATTTCCAGCACGACGGCCTGTCGAGAAAAAATCCGGGGGAACGGTTATGTGTCTCCGAATTGACTTCCACCGCGAAGGTGGAATCTCCTGCCTGGTATGACGCGATGGCTGAGTGCGGGGAGAGACTCTTCGACACGGGGATTCGGGCCGTCGTCTTTTCCCATGGGTCGATCCACGGCACCGACGTGTTCGGCGCACAGCGGCTGGACGAGGCCGGGGGCTTGAAACGCGGCTATTCACGCGGCGTATCTGGTTTGGACGCGCTTCTTTC
The DNA here is from genome assembly GCA_024331125.1 of Nitrospira sp. GTDB lineage: Bacteria > Nitrospirota > Nitrospiria > Nitrospirales > Nitrospiraceae > Nitrospira_D. The sequence goes on along the minus strand of JANDJI010000001.1, from coordinate 70,194 downwards.
TTTGATGCGTGAGGGTGACAATGGAATACCGCCGTTTCCCGGAGGGGAGAAACCGCCGTTCCCGAACGATGAGGAGACGCGGGCATGGCTTGATGGACAGGTTGGCGACGCGGGAAATTTCACGAACACATACGTTGCATTGGCTCGTCAGGCATTAAACGGGCGGACCTCCCGGCCCCTGCTCTGCGTCCGATTTTTATGGTCGTCCGAGCATCATCACCTCGGCCGGGCGATTGCGGCGGTCGGCCTACTGGATTCCTTGGCGGCGCTCTGTGAACGTCATCGAATCGGTCAGGGCGAGCGGGTTCTCATTCAAGCTCATGGACAAGCCGGCCTCGTCCTGGCTCTGGTCTCGAACCTGCTCTGTCCGAATTCCATTACCGGCCGATCCGAACTGCTTCGTATCCTGACCTCCTACGCAGCTCGTACCCGGCGGGCGGAGTTGGCCGATGCCGTGGTCCGTCTTGAACGGGCCTTGGAGCGCGGGCCGCTTCTGAACGGGGTGACATTGGACGTGGTGACACTGGGGACGCCGGTCCGTTATGGATGGGATCCGTCCGGAGTCGGCAAGCTCCTGCACATCGTCAATCATCGACGTCTGAGGACCGACGGGAAAGTATGGCTGGCGAAGATGGAATTGCCTCAAATAACGATGGAGATGCCGATTGCATGGGGTGGCGACTATGTTCAGCAACTGGCGGTGGCGGGCAGTGACGCGCTTCCCGCAACAGAGGAAGCCAAAGTTGCGAATAAGGCTATCTGGGAGATCGTGGAGCCGTATGACGGCTTCGAACGCTGGTTGGAATGCGCGCGACGAGCGGTACGGTTCCCCACCGAAGGCCGGTGTTTGTCGGTCGATTATAAGGACTGTACCGGTTCGCAGGATGTTCGGGATCACTATTACGGCCACGCCGCCTACACCAGGGTGCACACGATGTTGTTCAACACCCTTGAAATCGTCCGTCTGCTCTATGCCTCGGATGGGGCTCCGCCGATGAGAGGGGGCTCCGGCGTCGCCGGCGGCTAGCGGGCCGTTCTTTTCATTGTGTTCTGCTCGAAAGTCGATGCTCGGTGTTTCGGATGGGTTTTCGCTAGCGGGGTTTGGGGAGCACTTGCAGAAAAGGGTGGATCTCAATCCGTTCGAACACGCCGTGGACGGTGTAGGGATCGGTGCGGGCGAACTGTTCGGCCTCTTCCCGGCTTGCGAACTCCAAGACCATGAGACTGCCGGCTTTGTCCGTCAGGGGACCGGCAAGAAGGACGCGCCCTTCTTTATCCAGTCGCTCCAAGTTGGCCAAATGGGCCGGTCGGTGGACGGTTCGTTTGGCTGCTCCCTCGGGACCATCATAGCCGATAATGGCGAACGTCATAGTGCTCCGGTGCTCCTCATGCGAACGGGTTGTGTGTGTGACGGGGGTTGAAGAGATACGGCATCGGATCAGTCGTGATCCTCGATGGGGCAGCGATCTTTGTAGCCGGTTGTCAGTTCATGCCACCACCGGATTTCTTTCTCACCGAGCTTCCAGCACAGATAGACGACTCGACCGTCTCGGATATGTGGAAAATCGCACAGTCCGAGATCGATGTCTTTGACGACGACTCCCAACTCATGGATGGCGTGAAGGCTTGCGCTGATGTCCTGAAGACTGTTGACGTAATGCGCTCCGACCGCCGTGCCGCCTCCATTGGCCGCATTGGCCGCCGCCTTCCGGACTTCTTGACGAGCGTGAAGGAGTACGGCTTTCCTTCGTTGGACGGTCGTGAGATAGGACTGAAGCTGCGGGATCAACCGATTGGCTTCGGAAAGCGAAAAAACCCGCTCCGGGGCGTGGTCGTCGTATGATTGAGGATCGTCCGACATAAAGTTCGAAGCTGTGTAACATACTTTCGATTCGGGCAACAAGTGAGGCTCAGACGAAACCCTCTCAAGACGGCGCGGATCATCGAGATGATCATTGAGATGTAGTTGACATCCAGCCACGGCCTGAGTATGATCTAGCCCAACGATCATTCCAGTGTGAGCGCATTCTCTCCAACAAAGAATTCAAGTCAGGAACCTGTCTCGAACCAAGCTCTTGAAAGCGCAGGGATGAGAGAGTTGGTGGGCCAGCCGAAGATTTTGTTCGTGCCCGATGGGTTGAGCATCGTGGAGGACGTGCTTCTGTTCACATAGAGGCGGGCAACTCCCACATATTCCATTTCAATTCAACCAAGCGTGTAGAACATCTAAACGTCGGCCGTCGAAACGAATCCGGAGATCATAGCCGTTAAGAAGCGATGTTTCGCAGAAGCGATCAGCGCGAACGTGGGCGCAACCGTAACCTAACCAAACCAGGGTCGAGAGGAGTCGTATGTCGGTAGCAAGGGGGGAAGTAATGCATCTTGCAGAGTTGAAACAGAAGTCGATTGCGGACCTCAATGAGGTGGCTCGGGATCTGAAGATCGAGGGGGCCGCCAACCTGAGAAAGCAGGAGTTGATTTTTGCGATTTTGCAAGCTCAGACGGAAAAGAACGGAGTCGTGTTCGGAGAAGGCGTGCTGGAAACCCTTCCCGACGGCTTCGGGTTTTTGCGCGCTCCGGATTCCAACTATCTCCCCGGCCCCGACGACATTTATATTTCTCCGTCTCAAATCAGACGGTTCAATCTTCGGACGGGCGATATCGTGTCCGGACAGATCCGTCCTCCGAAAGAAAGCGAACGATACTTCGCTCTGCTCAAAGTCGAGAAGGTCAATTACGAAGATCCCGAAGTGGCCCGGGATAAGATCCTGTTCGACAACCTGACGCCCCTCTACCCGGAAGAACGGCTCAACTTGGAATTCGACCGTGAAGAATACTGCACGCGCGTGATGGAACTGGTGACGCCGATTGGAAAAGGGCAGCGCGGATTGATCGTCGCCGCCCCCCGGACTGGAAAGACCATGCTCCTTCAGGCGATCGCCCGCGCCATTCTCAAAAACCATCCGGAGGTCACGTTGATCGTCTTGTTGATCGACGAGCGGCCCGAAGAGGTGACCGATTGGCAGCGTCAAGTGAAGGCGGAAGTCATCAGCTCGACGTTCGATGAGCCGGCGCAACGTCACGCCCAGGTCGCCGAGATGGTGCTGGAAAAAGCAAAACGGCTGGTCGAACACAAAAGGGACGTCGTCATTCTGCTGGACAGCATCACGCGGTTGGCGCGCGCCTACAATACGATCGCGCCTCCCAGCGGCAAGGTGCTGTCGGGCGGACTCGACTCCAACGCGCTGCAACGGCCCAAGCGATTCTTCGGTGCGGCCCGCAACATCGAGAACGGAGGCAGTTTGACCATCATCGCGACCGCCCTCGTGGACACGGGCAGTCGGATGGACGACGTGATTTTCGAAGAGTTCAAAGGGACCGGCAACATGGAGGTCCATCTGGATCGACGATTGGCCGACAAACGCCTGTTCCCGGCCATCGACATCAGCCAATCGGGCACGCGCAAGGAAGAATTGCTGGTGGATAAGGATCGACTGAACAAGATGTGGATCTTGCGCAAAGTGTTGAGCCCGCTCGGTACCATGGAGGCCATGGAGTTCCTGATGGATAAGATTCAGGGCACGAAGACCAATCAGGAGTTTTTGCAATCCATGAATCGGTAGATTGCGTCTGAGAAGCGGACCCTGTAGGGAGCTTGGCCTTCGCGCGGATCGCCGGCGAGGAAGCCGACTTTGTATCCAAATTTGTGTAAGGAGCGATAAAGCTATGCGGAAGGGAATTCATCCGGTCTATCGGGAAGCCACGGTCCATTGCGCCTGCGGTAATTCGTTTAAGACGAGAAGCACCATGGGCGACATCAACGTCGACATTTGCTCCAATTGTCATCCGTTCTTTACCGGGACGCAGAAGATCGTCGACACGGAGGGACGTGTCGAGCGGTTCAGAAAGAAATACGCCCAAAAAACCAAGTAGCGGGCTCTGAACGACTGAGGGACCCTGTTTCGCCTGAAGCAGGGTCTCTTTGTTTGTGGGGCTCGTCACTGGAGAACGGAAAAGCGAATCCGGAATCCGATGGAAGCCGCGTTACTCAAAAAATGGGAAGCCGCCTCGTCGCGCTTTCATGAGCTGACCGATCAGTTGATGGATCCGTCCGTCACGAACCAGCCGGCGCAATTGAAAAAACTGACGAAAGAGCGAGCCGATCTGGAGCCGATCGCCGAGCTGTTCGAAGCCCATTGTGCGGTCGAGAAACAGTTGGCAGAAGCCGCGCAGATTCTTGCCGATCCCTCGGCGGGGGATGAACTTCATCGGATGGCCCAGGACGAAACCGCTCAGTTGGAAAGCCGACGTCGCGAACTGGAGGAGCAGGCTACGGCGCTTCTGGTCCCCAAAGATCCACGGGATGAAAAGAGTGTGGTGCTGGAAATTCGAGCCGGCGCAGGCGGCGAGGAGGCGGCCCTGTTTGCCGGCGAATTGTTTCGTCTCTACGGCAAATATGCGGAAAAGAAGGGATTCAAAGTCGATCTCGTCGAGGCGTCGGAAACCGGCATCGGCGGGTATAAAAATATCGTCGCCCTCATCGAAGGAAAGGGGGCGTACAGCCATTTCAAATACGAGGCCGGGGTCCATCGCGTGCAGCGGGTGCCGGTGACCGAGGCGTCGGGACGAATCCATACGTCGACCGTGACGGTGGCGGTCATGCCGGAGGTCGATGAAGTCGACGTCCAGATTGATCCAAAGGATTTGCGGATCGACACGTTCTGCTCATCCGGCGCCGGCGGCCAAAGCGTGAACACGACGTACTCGGCCGTTCGCATCACCCACATTCCAACCGGCGTCGTCGTCTCATGCCAGGATGAACGGTCGCAACTCAAGAATCGCGCCAAGGCGATGAGAACGTTGCGGGCCCGCATCGTCGAAGCGGAGCGGCAGAAGCAGGAGGCGGAAATCGCTCAAAGTCGCAAGTCTCAGGTGGGAACCGGCGACCGGAGCGAAAAAATTCGCACGTACAACTTCCCGCAAAATCGCGTGACGGATCATCGGGTGGGGATCACGCTGCATAAACTCGATGCGATTATGGAAGGCGATCTCGACGAAATCGTGGCGGTGTTGAGGGCCCAGCAACAAACGGAAACCGTCAATGCGTAAACGGCGTAAATGATCGGCGGCGGATTGCCATGAGGGAATCGCGGACCATCGAGGCATTGCTCGGAGCGACCAAACGAACATTGGCACAGGCCGGGGTGGAACAGGCGGATCAAGAATCCCGGTGGATCGTCTCCCACGTGCTCGGGTTGGAGAGTCATCAATTGGTCAGCCGAGCGGAGCAATCGGTTTCGGATGAAACGTGGGCCCGTGTCGCGTCTCTGGCGTCAAGGCGATCGGCGCGTGAGCCGCTGCAATACATTTTGGGCACCCAGGAATTTTGCGGTCTGGAGTTTCACGTGACGCCGGCGGTGTTGATTCCCCGACCTGAAACGGAGTTGCTCGTTCAGGAAGCCTTAAGAGTCGTTGATTTCGCCAAGGAGGCCGTGCTGGTCGATGTGGGGACCGGGTCGGGCTGCGTGGCCGTGACGCTGGCCACCGTTCTCGACAAAGCCCGCATCCTCGCGGTGGATCGCTCGCCGGAGGCCTTGGCGGTCGCAAAAGCCAACGCGGAGCGGCACGGAGTTGCCGACAAGATCGAGTGGATGGAGGGCGATCTTTTGTCTCCGCTGCGCGAACGAGGGTTGATGGGAAAGGTGGACGTCGTTGCGTCCAACCCTCCCTATATCGCGGAAGCGGAGTGGGCGAATTTGCAGCCGGAGGTGCGTGGGTTTGAGCCTCGCTCTTCGTTGGTGAGCGGACCGTCGGGCACGGAGTTTCACGAGCGGTTGCTGCGAGAATCGTTGGACTATCTTGCGCCGGGGGGGACTCTCGTCATGGAAATCGGGAGCGGACAATTCCCGGCCGTGCGGCGGATGGTCGAGCAAATCAAGGACTATGGTCCGGCGCAGGTCGTCAAGGATGAAGCCGGTCTGGAGCGGACGGTGGTCGTACAGCGGATGGAATAGAGGGTCGGGCCGTCGATGGACACGATCGTCATTACGGGAGGAAATCGGCTGCAGGGTGAAGTGCGGATCAGCGGGGCGAAAAACTCCGCGCTCCCGATCTTGGCCTCCACGATTCTGAGCGACGGGGACTGCGTCATCACCAATGTTCCCCGCGTGGTCGACGTGATCACCATGGAGAAACTGCTGACCATTTTCGGCGCGACGGTTTCCCATGAAGGCCATCGCGTGGTCGTGCGCGCCGGCTCGATCGGTTCCACAGAGGCTCCCTATGAGCTCGTCAAGACCATGCGCGCCTCCATTCTGACACTGGGACCGTTGGTCGCCCGCTGGGGAAGAGCCAAAGTGTCGCTTCCCGGCGGTTGCGCCATCGGATCGCGCCCCGTGAATCTTCATTTGGCCGGATTGGCGAAATTGGGTGTCGACATTTCGCTTGAACACGGATATATCACCGCCACGGCCAAACGGTTGAAGGGCGCGAGAATTTACTGCGATACCCCGACGGTCACGGGAACCGAGAATCTCATGATGGCGGCGTCGCTGGCCGAAGGGACGACCGTGTTGGAGAACGCGGCAAAGGAACCGGAGATCGCCGATTTGGCCGGTTTCTTGATCAAGCGCGGGGCACGGATCGATGGAGTGGGAACGGACGTCGTCACGATCGAGGGGGTGCCAGCGCTGCGGGGCGGAGATCATGAAGTGATCCCCGATCGGATCGAGGCCGGCACCTATTTGGCCGCGGGGGCCATGACGGGGGGTGATGTGACGGTGACCCATTGCCGATCCGTCGATCTTGAGGCCGTACTGATGAAGCTCAAGGAAGCGGGAGCGGAGGTCCACGCGGAAAAGGAGTGTGTGCGGGTCACGGCTCCTCGCAGGCTTAAGGGAACGGACGTCAGAACGTTGCCGTATCCCGGGTTCCCGACCGACATGCAGGCGCAAATGGTGGCGTTGATGTGTGTGGCGGAGGGCGCCAGCGTCGTGACGGAAACGGTGTTCGAGAGCCGGTTCATGCACGTGGAAGAATTGCGGCGAATGGGAGCCGATATTCGTGTCGAAGGCAATCGCCTGCTGGTCATGGGAAGGCCCAGTTTGACCGGGGCGCCGGTCATGGCCTCCGACCTGCGGGCCAGCGCCGGGCTCATCATCGCCGGCCTGGCGGCCGACGGGGTCACCGAGGTGCAACGGGTGTATCACCTTGATCGGGGATACGAGCGGATCGAGGAAAAATTGCGCGGCCTGGGGGCGCAGATCGAGCGTCGCAGTGCGAGACCGGCGACGGTCGCTCATTAAGAGGAAAAGAGGAACGGATGCTGACCATTGCCTTATCGAAAGGCAAACTCATCGAATCGGCGATGGATGTGTTTCGGCGGGCCGGCTACCCCACGGAAGGGTTGTCCGGCGAGAGTCGGCGTTTGGTGTTTGAGTGTCCCGCAATCGGGATGACCTTTCTTATTGTTCGCCCCAGCGACGTGCCGACTTATGTGGAGTACGGGGGGGCCGACGCGGGGATTGTCGGAAAAGATGTGTTGCTGGAGCAGGAGACCGACGTCTATGAGCCGTTGGATTTAGGGTTTGGAGCGTGTAGAATCTCGGTCGCTGCGTTCAAAGGAGAGGGGGTGCGCGATCGACTCTCATCAAAGGTCCGTATCGCCACCAAGTATCCCAAGATCACCGAACGGTTTTTTAATCAGCGTGGCGTCCCGGTCGAAATCATCAAGCTCTATGGCTCGATCGAATTGGCTCCCGTCGTGGGGTTGGCCGATCGGATCGTGGATCTGGTCGAAACCGGCAACACGCTGAGGGCTCACAATCTCGTCGAATTGGAAGTCATCGCCCGATCGACGGCGCGTCTGATCGTCAATCGGGCGAGTTTTCGACTCAAACATCGGCCGCTTCGGGAATTGATCGAAAGACTGCGGGCGGTATCGGCTGGCCGGAAGTCGATGCGTGCCAACGGCCGGAAGCAGGCCCTGCGAACCGACAAGGAGAAAGCGGCGCGCGTATGAAGATCGTGACTCAAGCTGATCGTGGTTTCCTGTCCGCTCTGAAAAAAGCTTCTTCCCGTGGACAAACGGCGGGAGCTTCGGCGGAGAGGACAGTGCGCGCGATTCTCCAGGCCGTCGAACGGGGCGGCGACAAAGCGGTGTTGCGATATGCCAAGCAGTTCGACAAAGTGTCGTTGAAGCCCGATGAGCTGAAGGTCACGCCGGATGAAATCAAGAACGCCTATTTCCATATCCGCAAAGAAGAAGGGGATGCGCTGCGGCTCGCGGCGCGTCGGATCACGGCGTTTCACGAGCGTCAACGTACGAAAACCTGGATGTATCAAGACGGTGACGCTACGTTGGGGCAACTCGTCACGCCGGTCGACGCCGTCGGCGTGTACGTGCCGGGCGGGAAGGCCGTCTATCCGTCGTCGGTCTTGATGTGCGCCATTCCGGCCAAGGTCGCCGGCGTGCGACGCGTCGTGATGGTCACGCCGCCGCAAAGGGGGGGAATCAATCCCTATCTCCTTGTCGCGGCCGATATCGCGGGTGTGACCGAAATTTATCGAGTCGGCGGGGTGCAGGCGGTGGCGGCGCTGGCGTATGGAACGAAGACGATCGAGAAGGTGGACAAAATCGTCGGTCCCGGCAACATCTACGTCGCGACCGCCAAGCGTTTGCTCTATGGAACCGTCGGTATCGATATGATCGCTGGTCCCAGCGAGTTGTTGGTGGTGGCGGACGACCAGGCCAATCCCGCCCACGTCGCAGCCGATTTATTGTGCGAGGCCGAGCACGATGAAGACGCGCAGGTTTTTCTGGTGACGACATCGGAACGGCTGGCTAAAGACGTGTCCAAGTTGATCGAACAACAGTTGAAAGGGCTTCAGCGGGAAAAGATCGCCTCGAAGGCGGTGGCGCGTCACTCCGTCGCGTTCGTTGTCCCGACGATGGACGACGCGATCGACGTGGCCAATCAAATCGCAGCCGAACATGTCACGTTGTCCGTGGACAACCCCTTTGACTATCTCGAAAAAATCCGCCATGCCGGCGCACTGTTCTTGGGCCGGCACACACCGCCGTCGGTGGCGGATTACGTGGCCGGACCGAATCACGTGCTGCCGACGGGGAGCAGCGCCCGGTTCTTCTCGCCGCTTTCGGTGAACGACTACGTGAAGATCAGCAATCTTGTGCATTACACGAAGCAGGAATTGGCGAAGGTGAAGGATCCCTTGTTGCGACTTGCCCACATCGAAGGATTCGACGCGCACGCCAAGTCGGCACTGAGCAGGTTTTCATGAATACCGGCGGCTCTTCGCCACGCAAGGCCATCGTCCACCGCGCGACGAAAGAAACCGACATCCGTGTCGAATGGGCGTTGGACGGCATGGGACAAGGGAAGATTGATACGGGCATCCGCTTCTTCGACCATATGCTGGAGTTGTTGGCGAAACACGGTTTCTTCGATTTGACGGTGCAGGCCAAGGGCGATCTGGATATTGACGAGCACCACACGGTTGAAGACGTGGGCATCGTCATGGGGCAGGCGTTGCATCAGGCTCTGGGCGAGAAAGCCGGGATCAGACGATTCGGCTTCGCTTCGGTCCCGCTCGATGAAACGCTGGCGCAGGTGACCGTGGATCTGAGCGGCCGGCCGTTCCTCGTCTACAATGTCGCTTTGCCGGATCGGAAGATCAAGTCGTTCGATCTCGGTTTGTTCGAAGATTTCTTCCAGGCCTTCGTCACCCACGGCGGGCTCAATCTGCACGTGAATTTCATGTACGGCCGCAACCCGCACCACATCATGGAAGCCGTCTTCAAGGGGCTGGCCAAGGCGCTCGATCAGGCGACAATGCCGGAAGAACGGCTGGCCGGCAAGGTTCTTTCGACGAAGGGGATGCTGTAAGTCTCGAGGGTGAAAAGATTGCGAGGGGTTTATGAAGAGGGGCGGGCTCCTGGAAAAGGAGCCCGCCCCTGTTTGCTTCAGGAGAGTCGAGGCACACGATCGGTGTAAACCGACTGCTTTCGGTTTGGTCCGTCGTTGCTCAGAGAACTAACGGAACCATTACATCGTCTGGCGGCAATATTATAAGGGAGAGAAGAGGAGTGTAGTGCCGCACAATTGCTTCTGTATTTTGGGGGCATCGCGAATCGATTCTTCGCTTCGCCATAGGAAGTGGATTTAGGATACGGAATTAACTCGGAGAGGGTTCAGGCGCACACTTTGACGATCGTGGCTGAAAACGAACGGAAATCGTCCAGTTGTTTGGTGATGATGGCCTGGACGATCTCCAGATTCAAGCGGGTGTATTCGTGGATCGCCACGTTGCGGAAGCCGACCATGCGTTGCATGCGAGCTGCGAGGTCTTCCGGGAGGATGCCCGCGGCGTGGAGAAGGGAGAATGCGTCACGGCTGTCCTGCGGTACGCCAAGCTTCCGCCGACTCACCACATACATGGCCAGATCGATCGCCGTTTCGCAGGCCCGCTGTAGATTGAGAACGATCGCATCTTGCTTCGTTTGATTCCCGATCAGGTTCTGCTCGGCACCGGCGTACTCTTGTTCAATGCGGCGAAGGCACCGTTCAATACTTGCGGCCTTGTTGAGAATGACATCATCAGCCATAGACCAGCCCGCTCTCACCGATTCTTTTGAGAATCTCTCGCCGCTCTTCGTTCAGGCGGGCGTAGTCCGAATAGACGTACATTTCGAATGCTCGCCGGGCTGATTCGTCCGGCGCGTCCAGGCATTCCCCGGTCGAGATCACTTGCATCCGGAGGACCGTTGATGCGGCGCGTAGGTCCACAAGATCCACGTCGCGATGCAGTCGGACGGCCAATTCCTGGGCAAGCTCAAAGCGGCGCAGATTCGGAATCGGATCGCGCGCAAGCACGGCGAGGTCTACGTCGCTGTCCGAGCGGGCGGCTCCCTTCGCCTGTGAGCCGAACCGATAGAGCGCGATGAGGCCGGGAATCGCTCGTCGGACGTAATCGATCAATCTCTCATCATTCATGTCGGGCCTATGCGGCGACCGGTTCAGACTACTGGTTCATCCGTGTCCTGTCAATCTTCGGCCGTTCACCCCGGATTGGTAGTGGCATGACACCCCGAGATACGGTATTGTTAGCCCCCTATGCGGCCGGGTAGTCTGTTTGTATGATCGCGATCATCGACTACGACATGGGCAACTTGCGCAGTGTCCACAAGGCCTTCGAGGCGGTGGGGCACCGGGCGGTGGTGACGCGCGATGCACGGGTCATCGGCGACGCGAGCCATGTGGTGTTGCCGGGAGTTGGAGCCTTCGGCGATTGCATGGCCAATATCGAGCGATATGGGCTCGTGGAGCCGATCCGCGCGTCGATTCGATCGGGCAAACCGTTTCTGGGGATTTGTCTGGGGCTGCAAGTGCTGTTCTCCGAGAGCGAAGAGTTCGGTCCGCACAAGGGGCTCGACATCGTTCACGGTACGGTGCGGAGATTTGCGGCGGGGCCCGAGCTGAAGGTGCCGCACATGGGGTGGAATCAGGTTCATTTTCAAGGGCTGTGTCCCCTGTTCGACGGTATCGCCGACGGCTCGGATTGGTACTTCGTGCACTCGTATTTCGTCGATCCCTGCGATAAACGGCTTGCCGCTTCGACGACGATGTACGGCCACTCCTTCGTCTCGAGCATTTGGAAGGACAATGTCGTGGCGTGCCAGTTCCATCCGGAAAAGAGTCAAGCCGTAGGGCTGCGATTGATCAAGAATTTCGGAGCGTGGCATGTCTAAACGACTCATGAAAATCGGGAGTGCGCAATCGCCTGCGTTCGGCGCCGGCCTCGTCATGCGCGCCGTGATCCCCGTGATGCTGGCCTGGATCGTCACCGGGTGCAGTGGGTGGAAGGTCACAACGGCCTCGTCCGATCTCCTGCCCCGCTACACCGTTCGAACCCTTGCGATGATTCCCTTTACCGCGATGACCACCCCGCAGATGCGCGATCAGGGCGACTTCTTTTTCTCGACTCCGCAAAGTCTTCGACAGCAAGATCTGTCGGTGGCGGTGGCGTCAGACGTGGAGCCGAGGCCCAGGCAAGTTTCCGTAGTGCCCGACTACGCGGCGGAGCGCCTCACGCAGTTGTTTTGGAAGCGCCTGCAATCGAGGGGAGGGTTGCGATTGATACCGCCGGGCGACTCGGCTCAAGTCTTGGCCTCCGTGGTCTCCGAGACGACCTCCCCTGCGACTCGGCCGGAAATCGCCGCCGCCGCGGTGGCGAGAAAGCTGAACGCGGATGCGGTCATGATCGGGCTTGTCTCGATGTATCAGGAGCGGGTCGGAAGCCGTCTCGGCGCGAACCCGGCTGCGTCCGTCGGGTTTGAAGTCAAGGTCGTGGCGACGGACGGACGGGTGCTGTGGGCGGGGAATTATTATGAGCGACAGCGTCCGTTGACGGAGGATTTCCTCGGCTTTGTACAACGGTTCGGGATGTTCGTGACGGCCGACGAATTGGCGGAGTACGGTGTTGATGCGATGTTGAAGGAATTTCCGTTCTGACCGGGCTATGGAGGTCACGTGCTCGTCATCCCGGCGATCGATTTGAAAGACGGCCGTTGCGTGCGGTTGCGCCAAGGTGATATGGCGGCGGAAACCGTCTATTCGGATGATGTCCGAGCCGTGGCCGGAAGGTGGCAGGAGCAGGGAGCGGACCTGATTCACGTCGTGGATCTGAACGGAGCGGTGGACGGGAAGCCGCGCAACCTGCCCCAGATCGAAGCCGTTATGAAAGCGGTCGGCGTCAACGTTCAGGTGGGAGGAGGCATTCGGTCGATTGAGACGGTTCGGCAGTATCTGCGCACCGGAGTGTCGCGCGTCGTGCTTGGCACGGCCGCCCTGATGGATCGGGCGTTTCTCGAGCAGGCGTGTCGGGAATTCCCGCGGCGCATCGTGTTGGGGCTCGACGCGCGAAACGGCAACGTGGCGGTGAAGGGCTGGACGGAGGTATCGGACGTGAGGGCGGTCGATCTGCTGAAAGAGTTGTCCGGCTTCGCGCTCGGGGCTGTGATCTACACGGATATTGCGCGCGACGGTATGTTGAGCGGGCCGAACATTCCGGCCTTGGAAGAGATCGTCGCTTCTTCGCTGTTCCCGGTGATCGCGTCGGGCGGGATCAGCAAAATCGACGATCTGTTGGCGGTTCGGTCGCTCGGACCTCGTGTGGAAGGGGCGATCGTGGGCAAGGCTCTGTATGATGGAATGTTGGATTATCGGGCCGCCGTGGCGGCCCTCAGTAAGGGGTCGAAGAGTGAAGGGTAAGGGAGGAGCCGGCTTTTGCAGTCACGCTTGACCCCTCACGTTTCACTTTTCACGGATTGTCATGTTGACGAAACGCATCATTCCCTGCCTGGACGTCAAAGACGGTCGCGTGGTCAAGGGGGTCGGCTTCGTGGGGCTCCGGGATGCGGGTGATCCGGTCGAGGCGGCGGCGCTCTACGACCGCGAAGGCGCGGACGAGCTCTGCTTTCTGGATATTACGGCGTCGCATGAGAACCGGAACACCATCATCGACGTGGTCGAACGGACGGCGGGCTGCGTCTTTATGCCTGTGACGGTCGGCGGCGGCGTGCGCGGGCTCGACGATATTCGGAGATTGTTGAACGCCGGGGCGGACAAGGTAAGCATCAACACGGCCGCGGTGGAGCGGCCCGAGTTTGTCAGGGAGGCGGCCCGTCGGTTCGGCACACAGTGCATTGTCGTGGCCATTGACGCCAAGCGAGGATCCATGGCGGGCGGTTGGCAGGTCTTTACCCACGGAGGGCGCAAGCCGACGGGACTGGACGTCCTGGAATGGGCGAAGCGGATGGAAAACTATGGAGCGGGCGAGCTTTTAGTGACCAGCATGGACGAGGATGGTCGGCAGAACGGGTATGATCTTGAGCTGACGGCTGCCGTGTCGGAGCGAGTATCGATCCCCGTGATCGCGTCAGGCGGAGTCGGGACGTTGGAGCATCTGTACGACGGATTCGTCAAGGGCAAGGCGGATGCGGTTTTGGCCGCGTCCATCTTTCACTTCAGAAAGTTTACGATCTCGCAGGCGAAGGCGTTTTTGAAAGAACGCGGCATCCCCGTGCGGTCGGATTTCTTGGCGCGGGCGGCATGAACCCATGAGCGATGAACCGGCAAATGAGTTGAAGCTCGATGAGAAAGGCCTTCTTCCGGCCGTCGTGCAGGACTGGCTTGACGGGTCCGTGTTGATGGTGGGCTATATGAATCGGGAGGCCATCGCCAAGACGCTTGAGACCAAGGGCGTCCACTTCTGGAGCCGGTCCCGCAAGAGGCTGTGGGAAAAGGGCGAAACGTCCGGTCACAAGCTTCGCGTGAAGGATTTGTTCATTGATTGCGATCGCGACACGATTTTGGTCAAGGTGCAGGCGGAAGGTCCGGTCTGTCACACGGGGGAACGGGCGTGTTTTTTTTCCAGGCTTGACGATCGGGGACGGGTCGCCGAGTCTCCGACGCAAGACGCGGCGGGCGGGATTCTTGAGGCGATTCTGCGGACGATCCGTGATCGCCGGGCCCATCCGCGGGCCGGATCGTATACGACGAAGCTGTTCGAAGGAGGACAGGATCGAATTCTGAAAAAAGTGGTGGAGGAAGCGGGAGAGGTGCTCTTGGCCTCCAAGGGGGGGAAGAAGGAGGAGATTGTCTACGAAACGGCGGACTTGGTGTTTCACACCTTGATGGTGCTGGGGCACCACGACGTGCCGCTTCAGGATATTTATGCCGAATTAGGCAGGCGGTTCGGCCGATCCGGTGTGAGGGAGGAATAAAGCCATCGGGGACCGCAAAGAGAAAACGAATTTGAGCGAACCATGCTCCAGAGGATATTTCCCGAGAGCGGTTTTGAAGGGCGCTTTTGACAAGAGGTCGAGACACGATGAGCGACTGTCTTTTTTGCAAGATTGTGGCAAAACAGATTCCGGCCAAGGTCGTTCATGAAGACGACCAGACCTTGGCGTTCGACGACATTCATCCTCAGGCCCCCGTCCATACGCTGGTCATTCCAAAGAGGCACATCGCGGCCGTTCAGGACTGTGAGGAGCAGGATCAAGCCTTGCTGGGGCGGCTTCTATTGACCTGCGCGAAAGTAGCGCAACTGAAGGGCGTAGCCGAATCGGGCTATCGCATTGTCACGAACACGGGGAAAAACGGGGGGCAAACGGTGTTTCACCTGCATCTTCATGTCACCGGCGGGCGCCGGATGAGTTGGCCGCCGGGCTAATCACCGGTTCCCAAAAATTTGACAGATTTTCAAACCGTCTGTTATCCTGCTCGGTCGATTTTTCCAGACAAGTGGGCTGCCTTGTCCAAATCGGGGGCGGCGAAAAGGTGGGGGAGCTGCGACTCCGATGGGTCACGGTTTGATTTCTGATAACATCATCGACCGGATCAAAGATCGAGTCGATATCGTCGATATCGTGAGCCACCACGTGGCCTTGACGAAAACAGGCCAGAATTTCAAAGGGTTGTGCCCGTTCCACCAAGAAAAAACCCCTTCGTTTATTGTCAACCCGTCCCGGCAAATTTTCCATTGTTTCGGCTGTGGGGCCGGCGGAAACGTCTTCACTTTTTTAACCAGGCTCACCGGCGCGAATTTTCCGGAGGTGGTTCGGGAATTGGGACAAAAGGTCGGAGTCGAAGTCGAAGAAGCACCAGCCGTTTCGGGCAATCATGCGGAACAGACCCGGCGGATCGAACGCCTCAATCAAGCCGCTGCCGCCTGGTTCAGACATAATCTGCGCGATGCCAAGCTCGGCGCCGCCGGAAGGTCGTACCTAGAAAAACGTGGGATTCAATCGAGTGTCATCGATCGGTTCGGGATCGGCGTGGCCCCTCCCGAGTGGGACGGCTTGTTCAAAGCATTGACCAAGCAGGGATTTGCTCCGGCCGATGTCGCAAACGCCGGCCTGTTGGTGGCGCGGGAGGGGGGGAGCGGCTTTTACGATCGGTTTCGCGGACGAATCATGTTTACGATCACCGACTTGCGAAAGCGCGTGGTCGGATTCGGCGGGCGGGTGTTGGACGACGCCCTGCCCAAGTATCTGAATTCCCCCGATACCCCGCTGTTCAAAAAAGGGCAGACCTTGTTTGCGCTCGATCAGGCTCGGGAAGCGATCGTTCGAACGAAGACCGCCATCGTTGTCGAGGGGTATTTTGACGCGATCGCGCTTCATCAAGCCGGGTTGACGCATGCGGTCGCGACGTTGGGCACAGCGTTGACACCGGAACATATTCAAGCCTTGCGGCGGTTCGCCGATCATATCGTGTTGGTTTTCGATCCCGATGCCGCAGGAGTCCGGGCCGCCTTGAGGGGATTGGATCTCTTGGTCAACAGCGGATTGGACGTCAAGGTGGTCACGTTGCCGACCGGGGAAGACCCCGATACGTTCGTGCGAAAAGCGGGCGTGACGGCGTTCGCCTCGTTGGAGGCAGCCGCTCCGAGCCTTCTGGATTATGTGTTGGATCATGCGATTCGGCAGGCGGAAAACGGTTCATTGGAGAGCCGCATCAGAAGCGTGGACGAAGTGCTGCGCATCGTGCAGAAAAGCGAGCATCCGCTTGAGCGGGAAGAGCGGATCAAGATCGTGGCGGAACGATTGGGAATCAGCCAAAGCCGATTGATCGAGCGGTATCCGAGACTTCAGAGTCGACCTTCGCAAGGATCGGGCTCTCATGAGCAGGCGGCGCGGGGCATCGCCTTTTCCGACGCATTCAAAAGAGCGCCGGAAGAACGGGATCTTGTTTTATTGCTGCTGCACGGCCGATTGTCGCCCGCCGACGTCCGGCGGTTGAGACCCGAGGCGTTCACCGTCGCCTCTTGCAGGAAACTCGTGCAGATGGCTTTGGCCCGCCTGGACCGTGAAGGGCGTCTCGGCCTCGACGCCTTGGTGAGCGAAGCGGCCGACGATCCGGACTGCGGCGCTCTGGCCACGGAATTGTCCGTCCGCGACGATCATTTTGACGACGTTCCGGCCCACGTCAAAGCGTGTTTGGACGTGCTTGATCGGAAATATGCGGATCAGATGTTGAGGAACCTGATCACCAGGCTGAAGGCCGCCGAGCGGGCGGGACAGGTGGAGGAAGCGCGGACGTTGAACGTGCAAATCAATGAATGGCGGATCCGAAAAGCCGGTGCGTCACCAGCCGGAGCGGTGTCCTTGGCGAAGGAGTAGTCATGCCGAAACAGGAATTGCTTGGAGAGGTGAAAAAACTGATCGCGCTCGGAAAGGAAAAGGGCTTCCTGACCTATGACGAGCTCAACAACACGCTGCCTGCGGAATTCGTGTCCTCCGACCAATTCGGCAACATCATGACGATGTTCGGCGAAATGGACATCGAAATCGTCGACGGCGCGGAGGGGGATCGGATTCGCAAACGGCCGGACAACGGCGAGATCGGCGACGAAAGCGAAGAGGTGGAGCTGGAGCCCGAGGAGGAGAACGAGAAGCCGATCGATCTGTCGCCAGGCGCGCTGAGTCGGACGGACGATCCGGTTCGGCTCTATCTCAAAGAAATGGGCAGCGTCGCGTTGCTCAGCCGAGAGGGCGAGATCGAAATCGCCAAACGAATCGAAGAGGGCAAAAAAGACATCGCCTCGGTGATCTACGGCATGCCGATGACCATCGAGTTCGTCTTGGCGCTGCGGGATCAACTCAAGGATGCCACCATCGACGTCCGAGAGATCGTGCCGATTCAGGAGCAGGGGGAAGAATTTGACGAGGACCAGCAGCCCGTGGAGCGGGATTATGAAGAGCTGCGCCTCAAAACGTTGGAGGCCTTGAGCGCGGTCCGCAAAGTCTCGCTGCAACTGAAGGCGCTGGTGGAAAAAGGCAGGCACATCGGCAGTGATCCGGCGAAGCAGAAGAAATTCAAGAAGCAGTTCGAGATCGTGCGTCAGCAGGTCGTGGACAAAATCGAATCCGTCAACCTCCATGGAGTCCTGAAAGATCGCATGGTCCAACGGGTGCGAGATTTGGCCGCGCAGATTCGCGCTTCTGAGCGCGAAATCGTGCAGTGCCAGCGGCGGCTCGGTGTGGGCGGAGAGGCGGGCGCGGAGTTGCTCAAGCGATTGTGCCGGACTCGTCAGGATTTTTTGGCGGTCAAGCGAAAGACCGGTCTGTCGGAAGAGACGCTGCTGGACATCAAAAAGGTGTATCAGGCGGCCAAGGCCAAAATCCGCCAGCTTGAAGAGGAGGAGGCGCTGGTTCCCGCCGAAGAAATCAAGGAGGCCGTCAAACAGCTCGACGTCGCCGAAGAAAAAGTGAAGCGGGGCAAGGCGGAGTTGGTCGAGGCGAATCTCCGCCTGGTGGTCAGCATCGCCAAGAAGTACACCAATCGAGGGCTCCAATTTCTGGACCTTATCCAGGAAGGCAACATCGGATTGATGAAGGCGGTGGATAAATTCGAATACAAGCGCGGCTACAAGTTCAGCACCTATGCCACGTGGTGGATCCGCCAGGCGATTACGCGAGCCATCGCCGACCAGGCGCGGACCATCAGAATTCCCGTTCACATGATTGAAACGATCAACAAGCTCGTCCGCACGTCGCGTCATCTCGTGCAGAAGCTCGGCCGCGAGCCGTTGCCGGAAGAAATCGCCGAGCGTATGGATTTGCCGTTGGACAAAGTGCGAAAGATCCTCAAGATCGCCCGGGAACCGATTTCGCTCGAAACGCCGATCGGAGAGGAAGAAGACAGTCATTTGGGCGACTTTATCGAAGACAAAAAGGCCGTTTCCCCGCTGGAAGCCGCGATCCGGTACGATTTGCAACGGCAGATCAACAGCGCGCTGGAGACCTTGACACCGAGAGAGGAAAAAGTCCTGCGCAAACGATTCGGAATCGGCGAGGCCACCGACCACACGCTGGAAGAAGTGGGACAGGACTTCGAGGTCACACGCGAACGGATCAGGCAGATCGAAGCCAAAGCGTTGCGGAAATTGCGGCATCCGAGTCGCAGCAAAAAGCTGAGAAGTTTCGTGGAAAGCTTGTAGAAAGCCGATTTGACGCCGCGCCCGAGCGCGACCTAGAATTCTTTGAAATCCAGATCGCGGCGGGAAGCCCGGTTCGGCGAAGGCCGTTGAGTCTTGCAAAAGAGAAGCGTCGGGACGACCGTTTGCTTGCCGGATGGGGCCCATAGCTCAGGTGGTTAGAGCGGCTGACTCATAATCAGTTGGTCCTAGGTTCAAGTCCTAGTGGGCCCACCAGCCGGGGTGACCGGGCGTCACGACTCCGGTCTCCAAGAGAGGAAGATCGCATTGACCCGCAAGTTTTCGCCCCTTCTCGATCTGCAGAAATTCGATCTCCGGATCATGGAGATCAAAGAAGCCCGCCGAAAGATTCCCGAACGTCTGCAGGCCGCCGAGGCGCCTTTGCAAGAGGCTCTGAAACAGATGAAGGAGGCGCAGTCCGCCGTCGAAGCCGCGGTCAAGGAACGACGCGCGCACGAACGGGATCTGGAGGAGCACGAAACGCAGATGGAGCGGATGAAAGCGCATGCGGCGAATTTGAAGACCAACAAGGAGTATCAAGCGCACCTCTTTGAACTCGATTTGGCGAATAAAAAGCGCGGAGAGTTCGAAGAGAAGATTCTGATGTGCATGGAACGGATCGATCAATTGCAGCGAACGGTGACCGAGACTCAGGCGAAAGTCAGGGAGCTGGAGGCGGCGTTTGCGCAGGAACAAAAGAATTTAAGCGCGCAGGAGCGGGCGTTGACGGACGAATTGGCCCACGTCGAAATCTTGCAGCGCGACGCGGCGGCGAGAGTGGAGAAGAGCCTCCTCCAACGATACAACGAGGTCAAGGCCTCGCGGAAAGATCAGCCGCTGGCGGCCGTGCGCGGCGGCCTGTGTCTCGGTTGCCGCCTGCAAATTCCGCCGCAGCTTATCGCTCAAGTGAAGCGCTCCGAGGATCTGTACGTGTGCCCGTATTGCCGCCGCATTCTTTATTGGGAAGGCGAGCCGTCGGCCGAATCGCCTCCCTCGTCCACGTCCGAATCCAAATCGACCGATTTTGAGGCAAGCGAGTCGACCTAACTCAAAACGGCCCGCGTGGTTTTGAAGTGCAGCTTTGCCACAGTGCCGAGTCGTTCCCGCCCGTGTTTTTTGACGATCATTTTTGCCGCCAGTTCCACGGAAGGGGAGACGCCCTTGGGGAGGGTGGTGCCGACTTCGTCGGAGAGCCGTTTCAGACGCCGCAGAAATTCGGCGCGGGCCAGGATGGAGGCGGCGGCCACCGCGAGGTCCGATTCGGCTTTTGTCCGTTGCTCCAAAACGATCGTTCGTCCTTTTTCTTGCAGGGCGTTCATGATCAACCGCTCATCGCCGAATCGGTCGGCAATCGCCCGCTTGCACAAAACTTGTTCGAGCAGGTTCTCCAGCGCCTTGGCGTGTCCCCAAGCCAGGAGACGATTGAGGTTTTTGATTTTGGCGTACAGCTCGTTATATTTTTGCGGACCGATCGCAATCACGCTGTGGGGACAGATGGTCTTGATTGCCGGAGCCATTTCCAGGATACGTCCGTCCGATAGCTTCTTGCTGTCGCGTGCCTGCATCAAGGCCAACTCGCGCTGGGTCGTTGCGTCCACGAAGACCGCGGCGATCACGAGGGGGCCGAAGTAATCGCCTTTTCCGGACTCGTCGATGCCGATGCGCTCGATCGGCGACTCGATGGGGTTCGCTGTCACAGCACGACTCCCACTAGAAAAACAGCGATAGGAGCGGTACTCTACTGAACGGCGGAGGCCATGGTCAAATGATCGTCAAAGGCAGAAAGAGCGCAGGTATCACGTCGGAGGAGTGGGTCGGGGGTAGGGGGGACGCCATGCAAGGGTGCCGATGCGGGATTCGTTTCGCCGGGATGGCCGTTTTGTTGCTTGTGGGAGGAATGACTGTGGCCGGCTGCGAGACCAACCCCTATACGGGTCGGTCTCAGTTGTTGATGACGTCGATCTCACAGGAGATGCAGCTAGGAGAGCAAGCCTACGCCCAGGTGAAAAGCGACCCCAACATTCGATTGTCGAGGGATCCGCGCGAAGTGGAACCGGTCAAACGGGTGGCGGCCAGAATCATCGAGGCGGCGAAGCGATCGAAATATGCCGAGATGGCCAAACAGTTCGAATGGGAAGTAACGGTCATCAAGGACGATAGGACGGCGAACGCGTTCGCGCTTCCCGGCGGCAAGATCGCCGTGTATACGGGCATTTTCCCCGTGGCGAGAACCGAGGCGGGGTTGGCAGCCGTCATGGGACATGAAGTGATCCATGCCTTGGCCCGTCACGGAGCGGAGCGGATGAGTCAGGGGCAATTGACCAATGCGGCGCTGCAAGTGGCGGGGGCGGCGATCGGGGCAAGCGGAGGTAATCCCTTGCTGGGCCAGGCCACAATGGCGGCGCTCGGATTGGGAGCGCAGGTGGGGGTCTTGTTGCCCTTCAGCCGCAAACACGAATCGGAAGCGGATTACGTGGGAATCCTCTTGGCGGCCGACGCGGGATACGATCCGCGCGAGTCCGTGGGGTTGTGGGAGCGGATGGCGGAACTGTCGAGCGGCGGAGGGCCGGCCGAATTTCTGTCAACCCATCCCAGTCATGGAACCCGAATCGAGCAATTGAAGGCCTGGATGCCGGAGGCCATGGCCATCTATCAAAAAAGAATTCCGGCTCCCAATGGGCTCTTGCCCCCCGTTGGAAACCAGTGAGTCGGTCGCTGAATGTCTCTGATTCCTTTTTTGAAAGAGGAAGCGAGCGACGCACAGCTCGCGGCTCTCCAGGTCGGTCGCTGAATGTCTCTGATTCCTTTTTTGAAAGGGCCTCCATGTCGGAGGAAGCTGAGGGACGTGTCACGCGGTGCCCTTGCCATGCTCCGTACTCCTTCTCTATACTGCTTCAGCGCAGGTGCGAAGGCCGGGTGATCGCTCGATGCGAGAGTATCGGGAGGAAAGTCCGGACTCCAAGGGCAGGGCGCTGGGTAATTCCCAGGCGGAGCGATCCGACACCAGCACCACAGAAAGCAAACCGCCGATGGCCGAGGCGATGGGGGTTCATCCGGTCGCTGCGGTTCAGGCAAGGGTGAAAGGGTGGGGTAAGAGCCCACCGCGGTGGTGGCGACATCACCGGCAGGGTAAGCGTCGCCCGGTGCAAGGCCAAATAGGAAGAGCCGCGCGGGGCGCTCTAGGGCGTTTCGCGCACCGACCGGCCCGGTCGAGATCTTCGGGTAGGCCGCTTGAGGTTCGAGGCAACTCGAATCCCAGAGAAATGATCATCGCCATTCGAGAAAGCGAACTCGAATGGACACAGAATCCGGCTTATAGGCCTTCACATTTGCGCCTTTCTTTTGGCGCCGGGTTCTTCCTCGACCGTCTTGAATTGCCTTGGTTGAGGTCGGGATACTCAGGATGCCAATCGTTCCCTTGACCCCTCGTTGAGGAGAATGGTACGATCCTTAACCTTTCCCATTGATTTTTCAGGTATTTTTATGGCGAACGTCGAATGACTAAAACAATGACCAATGAATGACCAATGATGATATAGAAACCCGTTCTTGTCGGTTTTTTTATGGAGACGAATGGGACGGGGGCTGGAAGAGCGTCGATTGCCAAGTATCCCTCGATCTCGTGATGAGGAGGACACTCACATGAAACTCACCGGAGCCGAGATCTTCATCGAATGTCTGAAGCGGGAAGGGGTCAAGACCGTTTTTGCGCTTCCCGGGGGCGTGGTCTTGAAGATCTTCGATATGCTCCATCAACAAAAGGACATCGAGGTCGTTCTCACGCGTCATGAGCAGGGGGCCGGTCATATGGCTGAGGGCTACGCCAAAGCGACCGGCAAGGCGGGCGTCTGTCTGGTGACGTCGGGGCCCGGCATGACCAACGTGATTACGGCGTTGGCGGATGCCTACATGGATTCCGTGCCGGTGGTCTGTTTCAGCGGCCAGGTGCCGACGAGCCTGATCGGAAACGATGCGTTTCAGGAAGCGGACAATATCGGCTTGAGCAGGCCCTGTACGAAATATAATTTTCTGGTCAAAGACGTCAATGATTTGGCTCGGACGATCAAAGAAGCGTTTTATATTGCGACGACCGGCAGGCCCGGACCGGTGTTGGTCGACATTCCGAAGGACGTGTCGCAAAACCAGGCCGAGTTCGTCTATCCGACGTCCGTCTCCATTCGCGGATACAACCCGACCTATGAAGGGAATAAATGGCAGATTAAACAGGCGGCCGAGGCGATCGCCAAGGCCAAGAAGCCGGTGTTATACGTGGGCGGGGGCGTCGTCTTTTCCGGCGCTTCGCAGGAGCTGCTCGAATTGGCGGAGCTGACACAGATCCCGGTCGATATGACTCTCATGGGACTCGGCGTGTTTCCGGGAGAGCATCCATTGTCGCTGGGGATGCTGGGGATGCACGGGACCTACTGCGCCAATATGGCTATCCACTATTCCGATCTGGTCATCGCCATTGGGGCGCGGTTTGACGATCGCGTGACGGGCAAAGTATCGGAATTCTGTCCGCACGCAAAGGTCATTCACATCGATATCGATCCGACGTCGATTCGGAAAAACATTCACGTCGATATTCCGATCGTGGGAGATTGCAAGGCCGTGCTGCGTGAGTTGAATCAAATTCTCCGTGCGACGGTGAACGGCGATCAGAAAGAGCTTCGGAAGCCCTGGTGGGATCAAATTCATCAATGGCAGAAGATGCACCCGCTCACCTATCATCAAGAACAGGATGGACCGATCAAGCCGCAGCACGTCGTCAAACGCCTTTATGAACTGACGAAAGATCGAGATCCGATTGTTTCGACCGACGTGGGGCAGCATCAAATGTGGGCGGCGCAATATTTCAAATTGGCGAAGCCGAACCGATGGTTGACGTCCGGCGGGCTTGGAACCATGGGCTTCGGATTTCCCGCGGCCATGGGGGCGCAGGCCGCGTTCCGTGATCGGCTGGTTCTCTGTATCGCGGGGGACGGCAGCGTGCAGATGAATATGCAGGAAATGGCGACCGCGGTGGTCAGTAAATTGCCGGTGAAGATCATCGTGCTGAACAACCGCTTTCACGGGATGGTGCGACAGTGGCAGGACCTCTTCTACAACGGGCGGTACGCCTCGAGTTATTTGGGCGGCACGCCTGATTTTGTCAAGCTGGCCGAGGCCTATGGCGCGGTCGGGCTGCGGGCCGAGAACCTGGCGGATCTTGACGGGGTGTTGAAAGCGGCTCTGGAAACGGACGGGCCCGTCATCGTGGACGTGCCGACCTACCCGTATGAGAACTGTTACCCGATGATTCCGGCGGGAGGCTGCAATCACGAAATGATTCTCGAAGATCCTCCGGAATTGAAGAAGAAACAGACCGGCGTCGGGAAGGCGGTGCCGGAAGACAAGGATACGGTGTTAACGGCGTAAGGATGAGGATGTAGGGAAGGCTCGGAGGCGTCGACGCCGGATGACCGCATTTCGGTGTTCGGCGCATTGATCTCGACGCCTAGAAATTATGGAACATATCATTTCCGTTACGGTTGAGAACAAATTCGGGGTGCTTTCAAGGGTTGCGGGTTTGTTCAGCGGTCGGGGCTTCAATATCGAAAGTCTCTCCGTCGCTCCCACCCTTGATCCATCGATGTCGCAGATGACGTTGGTGACCTCGGGCGACGATCGGATTATCGAGCAGATCGTCAAACAATTGAATAAACTGATCGACGTCATTAAAGTGGTGGATTTGAACGAAACCGAATTCGTTGCGCGGGAAACGGCTCTGATCAAGGTGCACACCAAGGACGAGGATCGGGCTGAGGCGCTCAGAATCGTGGACATTTTTCGGGCCAACGTCATCGATTCGTCGCCCAGCACCTATACGATCGAAGTGTCGGGTGATCCCAGGAAGATCGAAGCGATCATCAATTTGCTGCAGCCGTTGGGAATCAAGGAATTGGTTCGAACGGGGCGGGTTGCCGTCGCCCGTGAGCCGATCCGACCCGCTGTCGCACAGGCCAAAAAAGCCGCGCGCGAATAAGGCGTGTCGCCCAGCAGGTCAAGCTGAAAGAAAATATGCGACGTCTTTAGTGAAGGAGTTCAAGCATGAAGATTTATTACGACCAGGACGCGGACATTCATCATATTCGCAACAAGACCGTCGCCGTCATCGGGTACGGCAGTCAGGGCCATGCGCACGCGCTCAATCTGAAGGAGAGCGGCGTGAGCGTGGTCGTCGGGTTGCGTGAAGGAGCGTCATGGAAAAAGGCGGAGCAGAGCAGTCTGAAGGTCATGCCGGTGGCGGACGCCGTCAAGGCATCCGACGTCGTGATGATCCTTGCGCCGGATGAAGTCCAGTCAACGATCTATCGGCAGGATGTGGCTCCCAACCTCAAGACCGGCTCGTATCTGGCGTTTGGGCATGGGTTCAACATCCATTTCGGTCAAATCGTTCCGCCGGCGTCCATTAACGTTTTTATGGTGGCGCCGAAAGGGCCCGGCCATCTTGTGCGATCCGAGTACACGAAAGGGAGCGGGGTTCCTTGCCTGCTCGCCGTTCATCAGGATCCCGGCGGCATGACCAGGCAGGTGGGGCTGGCCTATGCCAGCGCCATCGGCGGCGGCCGAGCCGGCGTCATTGAGACGACTTTTCGCGAGGAGACCGAGACGGACTTGTTCGGCGAGCAAGCCGTGCTGTGCGGGGGGCTCACGTCCTTGATTCAGGCCGGCTATGAAACGCTCGTCGAAGCCGGATATTCGCCGGAGATGGCTTATTTTGAATGTCTGCACGAGGTCAAGCTCATCGTGGATTTGATTTATCAGGGCGGCATCGCCAACATGAGGTATTCGATCAGCACCACGGCCAAGTACGGGGACGTGACGCGCGGCCCCAGGATCGTGACCGAACAAACCAAGCTCGAAATGAAGAAAATCTTGGGCGAGATCCAAAGCGGGCGGTTCGCGAGAGAATGGGTCTTGGAAAATCAGGCGAATCGTCCCGTGTACAACGCCCTTTTGGCCAAGGGTGAAGCGCACCCCATCGAGGCGGTGGGCGCCAAACTGCGGGCCATGATGCCGTGGCTCAAGAAAGATCAGTTGGTTGACCGAACGAAGAATTAAGCGGACAATCGACTCGATGGCTCGATGGTTCGGTTGACTCCGACGCGACGTTTTCGGTGGTGGTTCTTCGGGTAAAAAAGTCGTCGTAGGAACGTTGGAAGTGCCTGAGCCATCGCGGTCATGATCAAGACGGGGACGACAAAGATTTTCTCGGCGGTGGAGGAGGTGGCGTGATCGATCGGGCGGTTGGTCTTCCTGTCGCGAAGGAAGGCATTCCTTTCATTGCCGTTCCGGCCGGCGTGACGCTGTTGGCCGGATGGATGGGATGGGTCGTGGTGGCGGTGATGGCGGGGCTGGCGACGGCGTTCGTCGCCTGGTTCTTTAGAAATCCGGCCAGAGTGATTCCCCAGGACACGCACCTCGTGGTCGCGCCAGGAGACGGCAAGGTGATCGCCATCGAAGAGGAATTCGAGCCCCGCTATCTCAAGGAGCGCGCGCTGCGCGTGACGATTTTTTTGAACGTGTTCAACGTGCACATCAATCGCATTCCCTGCGACGGAGTCATTGAAGACGTACAATATCAACCGGGGGCGTTCTTAGTCGCCAGCAGGCCGGACGCCACGCTGAGAAACGAGCAGAACGCGTTGATGATTCGCACGGTGGAAGGGCTTAAAGTCTTGTGCGTGCAGGTCGCAGGCTTGATCGCCAGGCGCATCGTCTGTTGGGCTTCCGCTCGGGATCAGGCCGTGCGGGGGGAACGGTTCGGGTTGATTCGATTCGGATCGCGGATGGACACCTTTCTTCCGATCGGGACGCGCCTTCGAGTGGCCGTCGGAGACAAGGTGAAAGGCGGGGAAACCATATTAGGAGAACTGCAATGAAGTCCGCTGGATTGAAACACTCTTTCGGCAAGGACGGCAAGCGGCGCAAGGCGGCCATGCATTTGATCCCGAATCTGTTTACGACCGGCAACTTGTTTTGCGGCGTATATGCGATTCTGCTGGTTTTCAACGCGGAGTACTTGGCGGCGGCCGTCGCCATTCTTGTCGCCATGGTGTTCGATGTGCTCGACGGCAAGTCGGCTCGGTTGACCAACAGCACGAGCCATTTCGGGCTGGAATACGATTCATTGTCCGATGTCGTCTCGTTCGGAGTGGCTCCGGGGTTTCTCATCTATTCCTGGGCGTTGAGCGGGCAAGGCACCCTTGGGGTGGCCGTCATGTTTGCTTACGTGGCGATGGGGGCCGTGCGCTTGGCTCGGTTTAACTCGACGGTGGCGTTGTCCGACGGCAAGTATTTCACCGGTTTGGCCATTCCCGCTGCGGCGGGAGTCGTCGCTTCGTTGGTCGTCTTCGATCATTACACGCTTCGAATGGGTCCGGAAACCAAGCCGGTCGTCGTGCTGGTCGTGACGCTGATGCTGGCGTTTCTCATGGTCAGCACCATCAAGTATCGCAGTTTCAAGGACCTGAAATTCAGAGGCCCTCAGCAGATCACCTATCTTGTGTGGGGGATTCTTGGGCTGATGATGGTGACGGCATGGCCGCCGGTCATGTTGTTCGTGGTCTTTGCGGGCTACGCGTTGTTGGGACCGGTCGAGAAACTGGCGGGATTGATCGTGAGGACGGCCGGGAAGAAGGGAGTTGCCAAGACCGAATTGCCGGAGCCGGAACCGAAGGCGTGAGAAGGCGTGAGAGGATACCGGCAGGAAAGAAAAGGGGAAAAAGCATTGTCCCGTAAATGGCAGTGACGAGGAGTAGTAGGCGAGCCGTGTCGTCCGAGAGAGTTGGCGGATGGTGCGAGCCAATCGACACGTCGCTGAACTCGCCTCCGAGCCAGAATCCGTGAACTTCGAGTAGCGGGTTCCGCCCGGCCCCCGTGACGGGCTGCAATGAAGGGTGCCGATCAGGAGACTGACCGTCGCCGAAACAGGGTGGTACCACGGAGCGCGTAAAGCCTTCGTCCCTGACCAACGAAGAGGGGCGAAGGCATTTTTATTTGACGGCTCGATTCATCCGACCGGCGGAGAAACACCGCCGGTCGGAAAACAAGCCGGCGATCGATGGCAATGGGGGTGGCACGATGACGCGCATGATACGCATATTCGATACAACGTTGCGGGACGGCGAGCAATCGCCCGGCGCCAGCATGAACGTGGAAGAAAAATTGATGGTGGCCAAGCAACTGGCCCGCCTGGGAGTCGATGTGATCGAAGCCGGCTTCGCATACAGTTCTCCCGGCGATTTCGAGGCGGTGCGGCGGATCGCACAGGAGGTCGAGGGGCCGGTCATCTGCAGCCTGGCCCGAGCCCGTCCGGAAGACATCGATCGGGCGTGGGAAGCGCTCAAGGGGGCGCCGAGGGCGCGCATCCATACGTTTTTGTCGACCTCCGACATCCACCTGAAATATCAGTTTCGGATGACGCGCGAGGAGGCCAAGAGGCGAGCGGTGGAAATGGTCCAGCGAGCGAGGAGCTACGTCGATGACGTGGAATTTTCGCCCATGGACGCCAGCCGGTCCGATCCGGCCTACTTGTACGAGGTCGTCGAGGCGGTCATCGCGGCGGGAGCCGGGACGGTCAATATCCCCGATACGGTGGGATATGCGATTCCGCAGGAGTTCGGAGCGTTGATTAAAGGAATCTGCGAGAACGTGCCCAACGCCAAGCAGGCGGTCATCTCCGTCCATTGCCACAATGATCTAGGTCTTGCCGTGGCCAACAGTCTGGCGGCCGTCGTCAACGGAGCGGGGCAGGTGGAATGTACGATCAACGGGATCGGAGAACGTGCCGGCAATACGGCGTTGGAAGAGATCGTTATGGGACTCCGCACGAGAAGGGATTTCTACCAGGCCGACACCCGTGTCAAGACGGAGGAGATCGCCAAGACCAGCCGTCTGGTCAGCAAGATCACCGGCATGGTGGTGCAGCCGAACAAGGCCGTCGTCGGGGCCAACGCGTTCGCGCACAGTTCGGGCATTCATCAAGACGGGTTGCTCAAGGAGAAAACCACCTACGAAATCATGCGGCCGGAATCGATCGGTCTTGTCGAGAGCCGGATGGTGATGGGCAAGCTCTCGGGACGGCACGCCTTTCGGCAGCGATTGGAGGAGTTGGGCTATCGCCTGAGCGACGAGGAAATCAACCGCGCGTTTGAGCGGTTCAAACGACTCGCCGATCAAAAGAAGGAGATTTACGAGGAAGATCTTGAGGCGATCGTCTCGGACGAACTGGCCAAGATGGGGGAGCGGATCGTGCTCAAGTCGTTTCACTTGGAGACCGGGACCGGTCGAATTCCCACGGCGACGGTCGAGCTGGAGATCGACGGTCGGCCGGTGAAACAGTCGGGAACCGGCGACGGACCGGTGGACGCTGTGTATCGGACCATCGCGGCCATGACTCAGACGAAAAGCACGTTGGTGATGTTCGCGGTCAACGCCCTCACCGGCGGGACGGACGCCCAGGGCGAGGTCTCGGTGCGTCTTCAGGAAAACGGACGGACCGTGTCGGGCCACGGCTCGGACACCGATATCATCGTGGCGGCGGCCCGGGCCTATCTCAACGCCCTGAATCGGCTGGCCTGTTTGACGCCTAAACAGGCGGATGAGGCGCAGAAGGCCCGCTTGATTTGACCGAGCGGCCGGACTAGAGTGACGGCCGTTTTGCATTTTGGCCGTTTTGCGTTTTGATTGACCGAAACGGTTTCAGAGGCGGCTTCTGTTTTTTATGATCAAGAAGACCCTTGCGGAGTGTCGGGAGTTTTTGGCCGGAGATCATACGATGCTCCGGGAGTTGCTGCATCCCGCAAAAGAGGATCTGGCGCTTCGATACAGTCTGGCTCACGGCCGGCTGGGGGCCGGCAGGCGGGCGAAGCTGCACGTCCTGTCCTCTTCGGAAGTCTACTACTTCATCGCGGGGAAAGGCCGATTGACAGTCGATTCGGAGACCCGTTCGGTTCAAGCTGGATCGGTCGTCTACGTGCCGCCGGGGGGCAGGCAGTGGTTGGAAAACACCGGGGACGACGAGTTGGAGTTTCTCTGTCTGGTCGATCCCGCCTGGAGGATCGAGGATGAAACCATACTGGAATAGAGACGAGACATCACATTGATCATTCTCAAGAAGGAGTGCGCGAAGTGAAAGCGAAGATTGCGGTGCTGGCCGGCGACGGGGTGGGGCGGGAGATTGTTCCGGAAGCGGTGAAGATTCTCAAGGCAATACAGGATGCCTATCACCATTCCTTTGAGTTTGTG
This sequence comes from Nitrospira sp., assembly GCA_024331125.1. GTDB lineage: Bacteria > Nitrospirota > Nitrospiria > Nitrospirales > Nitrospiraceae > Nitrospira_D. Next base: position 39,879 of record JANDJI010000001.1, on the reverse strand, counting down.
TCGGCCGACATCGGCGGCCAGGCGATCGACAAGGTGGGAGTTCCCTTGCCGGACGAGACGTTGTCGCTTGCGAAACAAAGCGACGCCGTGTTGTTGGGAGCCGTCGGAGGACCCAAGTGGGAGGGGCTTGAATATGCCCGCAGGCCTGAGCGCGCGTTGCTCGGTATTCGTGAAGCGCTGGGGCTGTACGCCAATCTTCGTCCCGCCAAGGTCTATCCCAGCCTCGCGGACGCCTCGTCACTGAAACGCGACGTCGTCGAGGGAATCGATATCCTCGTGGTTCGGGAACTGACAGGCGGCATTTATTTCGGCAAGCCCAAGGGCATCGAGCGATTGCCGAACGGAGAAGAGCGTGGCATCAATACGGAGGTCTATACGACCGAAGAAGTCAGGCGCATCGCAAAGGTGGCGTTCGAGGCGGCGCGCAAACGCCGCAAGAAAGTGACGTCGGTGGACAAGGCGAACGTCTTGGAGTCCTCGGAATTATGGCGAAAGGTGGTCACCGGCGTGCATAAGGAATATCCGGACGTCGAGTTGACCCACATGTACGTGGACAATGCCGCCATGCAGTTGGTGCGCAATCCCAGACAATTCGACGTGCTTCTCTGCAATAACATGTTCGGCGACATCTTGAGCGACGAAGCCGCGATGCTGACCGGCTCCATCGGCATGTTGCCGTCCGCGAGTCTGGGCGCCGCGGTCGGTCTGTTCGAGCCCATCCACGGCAGCGCCCCGGACATCGCCGGTAAGAACGTCGCCAATCCGATCGCGATGATCGCGTCAGCCGCCATGATGCTGTCCTATGCGTTTCGTCTTGATAAAGAGGCCGATGCCATTGAGCGGGCGATTGTGAAGACGCTCGATCTGGGGTATCGGACCAGGGACATCCAAAGCCCCGGCGCCAAGATCGTCGGGACGACCGAAATGGGGGATGTCATCCTTCGCAATTTGCGCTAGCGTCATCGCGGATTCGTATGCCTTCGACCGTGGGACTGTGGACCATTCGGACTCTTGCCGGAACCGGAGAACCCGCCTATGGGGGAGACGGCGGTCCTGCGTGTCTCGCCTCCTTGAATGAACCGAAGGGGGTGGGAGTGGATGCTCTAGGGAACATCCTGATCGCCGATTCTGAAAACCATGTTGTGCGGCGGATCGATCGAGACACCGGCATGATCTCGACGATCGCCGGCGTCGCCGACATGGCCGACATAGAAGGAGCGGCGCGGGATTCCGGTCTCGATGCAGAAGCCCGGCGTTCGCAGCAAGAAGACCCCTTTGCCGAGGGAGGAGCGGCTTCACCGAACTACCGGCAGCAGACGGACATAAGCGGAACGATCCGGTACGTTGTGGCGAGAGCGACGGCACCGAGTCGATTCGGCGGCGACGGCGGGCCGGCCCTGCGCGCCAGATTGAATTTTCCAACGGCGGTTGTCTCGGACGCCCAAGGAAACGTGTACATTGCCGATACGTTGAACCATCGCATCCGTTTGGTCGATGCTGCCAGCGGGGTGATCACGACGATCGCCGGACTGGGCCAGCCTCGGTATTGCGGCGACGGCGGGCCCGCCGTCGCCGCAGGGCTCAATGAACCGGCCGCCTTGGCCTTGGACGGGAGAGGAGTGTTATACGTGGCCGACCAGGGCAACCACCGAGTTCGGGCGATCGATCTAAAAACCGGGCTGATCCGCACGGTGGCGGGGAACGGGACGGCTTTGTACAATGGAGACGACAGGCCGGCCACGGAAGCCGCTCTGGCCGGGCCGAGCGGGTTGGCCTGCGCCGATGATGGCACGCTCTTCATCGCCGATACCTTCAACGGCAGGATTCGCGCAGTCGATCCGACGACGGGCCTGATTCGAACGGCGGCGGGGGACGGCGGCGACTACCGATACGAAGGCGAACATGAGACGCCATCGGTCAGCTTGTCGAGGCCGGTCGGCATTGCGGCGGATGGGGATGGTAATTTGTTCATGACGGATTCTGACAACCACTTGGTGCGCCGATGGAACCGGGCGACCGGCAAGATCGAGCGAACGGCCGGAACGGGGACCCCGGCTTTCTCCGGTGACGGCGGATCGGCGTTAGAGGCGAGCCTCAACTATCCGTTCGGCATCGCGGTCGATCACAAGGGACGGGTGGTGGTCGCCGATACGTTCAACCATCGGATACGAGCACTGACGCTCTGATGCAAACAAAGAAGGGCTCCATGCTGAAGAACAAACCCGCATACGTGATGGCGATCCTTGGGGCGACCGGTGCGGTAGGGAAAGAAACGTTGGAGATTCTGGAAGAGCGAAAATTTCCTCTGGAGTCGCTCCGGCTCTTCGCATCCCGCCGGTCGGCCGGCGAGACGTTGTCGTGCCAGGGCAAGGAGTGGAAAGTCGAGGAACTGACGCCCGAGTCGTCCTTCGCCGGCGTTGATCTTGCGCTGATCTCGGCGACCGACACGATCAGTCGCGAATACGGCCAAAAGCTCGGCGCCGCCGGCGTCGTGGTGATCGACGACAGCGCCGTGTTTCGAATGGATCCTGACGTTCCATTGGTCGTGCCCGAAGTCAACGCCCGCGCGTTGGAAGCGATGCCGCGAGGCATTGTGTCGATCCCCAACTGCACCACGACCCCCCTGGTGATGACGCTCAAACCGATTCATGACGCCGTGGGCGTCAAGCGCGTGGTGGTGACGACGTTTCAGTCCGTCTCGGGGACCGGCGCCGCGGCGATGGATGAGCTGATGGACCAAACCAAGGCGTTGTTGGCCTTTCGCGAAGTGGAAACGAAGGTGTATCCCCATCAGATCGCCTTCAACTTGCTGCCTCAGATCGGTTCGTTCAACGACGGCGGCGACTGTTCGGAAGAGGTGAAGATCGCGATGGAAACCAGAAAAATTCTCGGAGCGCCGTCGCTCCGCGTGACGGCGACGACCGTGCGAGTGCCGGTGCTGCGCTGTCACTCCGAAGCGATCAACGTCGAGTTGGAGAAACCGTTGAGCGCCAACGAGGCGAGGGCCCTGTTGGCGGCCATGCCGGGCGTGGTCGTCTTCGACGATCCGGGGAAGAAACTTTACCCGATGCCGCTGGACGCCACGGGAAAAGACGAGGTGTATATCGGCCGAGTGCGAGAAGATCGCTCGATTGAGCACGGGCTCAATCTCTGGGTCGTGTCGGACAATCTTCGAAAGGGAGCGGCGTTGAACGCCATCCAAATCGCCGAATGCCTGATTCGGTGACAAAAGGCGGGAACGGCCGCTGACAAGGCTCACTCGGCCTTGTGGAAAGGCAAGGTATCTCGGTGCGCGGAGGGGAATGACGGTGGACTCTTGATGAGCGCGCCGAGGCCGTGGCTGTCTTCAAGGAGGGATGAGGCGTGCCGCCTGAGATGCCAGAATGGACGGCGATCGGCAAGCTGATGATCGGGATCGGCCTCCTGATCGTGGGAATCGGCGTGCTGCTCGTCGCCGTCGATCGCATTGCTGGGTTGGGAAGTCTGTTCGGCTGGCTCGGCAAATTACCCGGTGACATCTCGTATAAGCGCGAGAATTTCAGCTTTTATTTCCCTCTGGGCACCAGCATCGTCTTGAGCGTGGTGTTGAGCCTGTTGTTCTACGTCCTGGGATGGCTCTTTCGACGATGAAACAGCCGTTTCGATCGTGTTTGATCGGCGTTGCCGGGCTGGCCGCGGGGGCGCTGGATATCGCGGCTTCTTCGGCCTATGCCGCACCGGCGATCCGTGTGTTGCTGGCGGCGGAGATCCGGCAGCTCGACGTGCGCACGACCCCTCTGTTGTGGGTGACGGATGAGCGCGGCATGGCACGGTCCTATCGCAACGCAAGGATTCGCATCGAGAGACGCGGTGCTGCGCTGTTCGTCAACGGAACCCGCGTCGACGGTGAACAGGTGACCTTGCGCGCGGGAAAACAGGATCTGACGATCTGGTTGCCGAAGCAGGGCGAGCATGACGCCAAGACGTCCTCCCGTTCAGCCGCCCGTCCTGCCGACGGGCCCCCGACGTGGCAAATCAGGGGGCTGGTGCAGGTGATCGCTCGTGGGAACGGGCTGCTCGTCGTCAATCACGTCGATCTCGAAGAGTACGTCAAAGGAGTCCTTCCCGGAGAAGTCAATTCCTCGTGGCATCCTGAAATGCTCAAGGCGCAGGCCGTCGCGGCCAGAACCTATGCGCTGTATCACCATATGCTGAGCGGTTCGCGCGATTATGACGTGGCGGCCGGCACGCAGGATCAAGTGTATCGAGGCCGCCAAGGCGTCGACGCGCGCGTCGAACAGGCGGTCGATTCCACGAAGGGAGAAGTCGTCACCTACGAAGACGCGCCGATCTACGCGGCCTTTTCGTCGACGGCCGCCGGCCTCACGGAAGACGCAGCGGTCGTCTGGTCGAAAGACCTGCCGTATTTGAAGGGCGTCGAATGCCCGTTCGACCTTGAGTCTCCGTATTTTCAATGGAAAGCCTCGTTCAAGGTCGAAACGTTGGAACAGAATCTGCGCCGGCAGGGATTCGACGTGGGGGCGATCGCCACGTTGACGCCCCTTTCCTACAGCCGTTCGGGCCGTGTGGCCACGCTGCGAATCGTGCATTCCAAAGGCGAACTGATCCTGCGCGGAGAGGAGCTTCGCAAGGCCGTCGGCTATACGGTCGTGCCCAGCACGCAGTTCACCATCGATTCGTTCGGCGAGGAGGTCGTCCTGTCCGGCTACGGAGCCGGTCACGCGGTCGGTCTTTGCCAATGGGGGGCCAAGGAACTGGCCGAATTGGGCTATTCGTACTCCAGCATCCTCCGTTACTACTATCCGGGAACGGAGTTGCGCAACGCGTCATTGACCAAGGCTCCCCCGGTTCCTCCGGTTGTGGCGGCGCCCGCTTTTTGATGCAGCTCTCGGAATTCGATTTCCCGTTCGACCCGTCGCTCGTCGCGTCGCAACCCGTCGTGCCGCGCGATCGCGCGAGGTTGCTGGCGCTTGATCGGCAAACCGGCCGATTCTCTCATCTCCGCGTCGCCGATCTTCCGTCCTTGCTTGATCCCGGCGATCTGTTGGTCGTGAACGATACGAAGGTCCTGCCGGCCAGGATGCGGGGCAAAAAACTGCCGACCGGCACGTCGGTCGAAGTGTTGTTCGTCAAAGATCTCGGCGGCAACGTGTGGGAGGTGATGATCAAGGGGACATTCCGCGTCGGGCAGGTGATCGAGTTTGATCGAGAAGCCAGGGCGACGGTTCTGAAGCGCGATGCCGCGGGTACGGCTGTGAAGGTGGAGAGTCCGATTCCCGTCGTTCAACTGTTGGGAACATGCGGTGAAATGCCGCTCCCTCCCTATATCAAACGGCGTCCCGGGATCGAGGACCATGACTGGTATCAAACGGTCTTTGCCGCTCACCAGGGCGCGATTGCGGCTCCGACGGCCGGTTTGCACTTTACGGAGGACCTGCTCGCCCGTTTGGCCGAGCGGGCCATTCGCGTGGTGACGGTCACGCTGCACGTGGGTCCGGGGACCTTCAAACCCGTCGTGACGGAGCGAATTGAAGATCATCGGATGGACGGAGAGGTATTCAAGGTGGGCGAGAAAGCCGCCGAGGCCATTGTACGGACAAAGCGAGCCGGCCGACGGGTCGTAGCGGTCGGCACGACCGTGGTGCGGACGTTGGAGACCGTTGCGCGGGAACGGGGAAAGATCATCCCCGCCGAGGGGGAAAGCCGTCTGTTTATCACGCCGGGTTTTCAATTCCGGACCGTCGATGCACTTATGACCAATTTTCACCTTCCGAAGACCACCCTGCTCATGTTGGTCTCGGCCTTTGCCGGCGTCGAATTGATTCGCCGCGCCTACGAAGAGGCGGTCAAGGAACGGTACCGTTTCTACAGCTACGGCGACGCGATGCTAATTCTATAGCCGACGATGATAGACGGCGGTCCGTATCGTGGAGGGGAAAAAGCGTGATTTGCGGCAGGCGGGGGCGCTGAGGAAAAGACCGAGTCGGCAGGTTGCGGGGTGGCACATCCTTGTTTGTCGGGAGAGCAAGTCAGACCGATATCGTTTCCACCGTGACTAGAGCAGTTCTCGGCGGATTTTGACCGGGATCTTGGCCTTGAGGGCATCCTGATAGGCCGACAACGCGCGCTGCTGCTTCTGCAACAGCATGTCTTGCACGGCGCGGTCTCTGCCTCCCAGGAAGTCGGGGGTCTCGGAGCCTTGGGCTCGCGTTGTCAAGGCTTGCCCCTCCGTCAGCTCGGCGGGGGTAAGGGCGACGGAGTTGCGGACGATCATCCTCGCCTTGCCGGCCAAGAGTTCCTGCTTCTGGGCGGCCTCGAAGGCCGCGGGGGTCCAGTGATTGGCTGCGAGGAGACGACGGTAGAGATCGGGATCGAACGCCCCGTTTTTCTGGAAATCGGGAATTTGCAGGATCATTTCCCGAAGGTCCGTGTCGGACACGGTGATGCCCATCTCTTGAGCGGCGATCACCCACAGTCGATTCTCCACCAGTTGATCGATCACCAATTGCTTGAAGGTTTCGTCGTTTAAGTCTCCGCCGCCTCTTTCTTTGTACGCGCGGTACATCAGCTCATAGGCGCGCCGGAATTCGTCGCGAGAGACGGTCAGGTCTCCGACCGTCGCGACGGCGTTGGTCGATTGCTCGCCGAACCCCCACCATCCCATGGTGATGACGAACGCGATGGCCAAAATGCCCATGATCGATTTGAGGAGCCACGGATAGTTGTGGGCGGCGTCGCGTATGGTCTTAATCATTCCAAACCTCTTTCATTCAGAGCCAGAGGAACCATTGTACTTGCGCGGCGGGCGTCAAGACAAGACGACAAAAAAGAGGGGAGGAAGCGAACGATGGAAACGTGCCGATGTCGGGCTCTTTAGGATGATGGGGGAATCAAGAAGGCAAAAAGCCGTCGAGAGCGGCATTGCCGCTCTTCTGGTTTGGAATCCGATGACGCAATCGGCATGGGCGCAAGCCGCGTGGATAGAAAGAACGGTCTTTGTTTGTGCGGGATGGCGGTTTTTGTTATATTGCCGATAGTTTTAAAGGAGATTCCTTGACAGGCGAGGGGCTGACCTCCCAGTTTCCGGAACAGGCGGTCTATCCGAAGGCCCACGTTCTGAACCGGTTCATTGCCAAGCTCATCGATCTGTTCATTGTCGCCGCCGCAAATGAAATGGCTTCGCCGGTCGGGTTTCTTTCGGGTTTGGCCTACCTTTTGATTGCGGACGGCTTTGCGGGCGGGAAGAGCATCGGCAAGCGGTTGGTCGGTCTCGAAACGATTCGGGTGGACGGTCGGGGGCCTGTCGGGTTCAAGGAATCGATCGTTCGAAACTTGCCGTTGGGCTGCGCGCAGATTGCGTTTGCGATTCCCTGGGTGGGGTGGCTCGTGTCGTTGGCGATCGTGACGTTTGAGAGCCTGTTGATTATCGGGAACGAACAAGGCCGTCGGTTCGGCGACGAGGTGGCGAGAACACAGGTGTTGGATGCCGGGCAATTGACGGTCCCGGAATGACGATTCAGCTTCAAAAATGGTGATGGTGCGGGCTCGGCGCCGGATCACCCGGCCGAGATGAAGGGAGAGACGCCGTGGGGTTTCCAGAAGACGTATTCGGGTGGTTCTCTGATGATCTGGCGATCGATTTGGGCACCGCGACCACGCTGGTGTACGTGCGTGGGCGAGGCATCGTGCTCAACGAGCCGTCCGTGGTGGCGGTGGAAAAAAAGACCGAAAAAGTCTTGGCCGTCGGGGCCGACGCGAAGAAGATGTTGGGCCGGACGCCGGGCAACATCGTCGCCGTGCGCCCCATGAAGGAAGGCGTGATCGCCGACTTCGAAATGGCCGAGCAGATGCTCAAACATTTCATCCGCAAATCCCACAATCGCAGCGCCTTCGTTCGCCCGAGGATCATCATCGGGGTTCCGTCCCGCATTACCCAGGTCGAGCAACGGGCGGTGCGCGACTCGGCGGAGCTGGCCGGCGCGCGGGAAGTCTATCTCATCGAAGAGCCGGTCGCCGCGGCCATCGGCTCGGGCCTGCCGATCACGGAGCCGTCGGGCAACATGGTCGTCGACGTCGGCGGGGGCACGACGGACATCGCGGTGATCTCGCTCGGCGGCATCGTCTACAGCGAGTCGGTGAAGGTGGCGGGCGATCGGATGGACGAAGCCATCATGAACTACATCAAAAAGAAGTACAACCTGCTCATCGGGGAGCACATGGCGGAGCGGATCAAATTCGAAATCGGCTCCGCCTACCCGTTTGAAGAGCGAAAGACCATGATGATCAAGGGCCGCGATTTGATTTCAGGTATTCCCCGCACCCTGGTCATCGACGACGCCGAGGTCCGTGAGGCCCTTCACGAGCCGATCACGACGATCGTCAACGCCATCAAGATCGCGTTGGAGAACACTCCGCCCGAGTTGGCGGGGGACATTATCGATCGCGGCATCGTCTTGACGGGGGGAGGATCGCTCCTGAAGGGAATGGATACGCGGTTCCGTGAAGAAACGAATTTGCCGATCATTACGGTGGATGATCCTCTGACGTCCGTGGTGTTGGGAGTCGGAAAAATTTTGGATGAGCTGGATCTCCTCCGAAAGGTATCGGTCATGTCTCAGGCCAACAATCTCCGGTAAGGTTCCATCCCGCGATGCGGATGGTCAATTTTCGCGCACCCTACAATACAGGGCGGCTGGTCATTCTCCTGGCCGTCGTGCTTCTGGTCGGTTTCCTTCTTTTGCCCGCACAATTCCAGGGCCTGTTCCAACGAGCCGGGAGTCCCGTCGGGTGGATTGTGAGCTGGCCTCTCCGCGCCGTGGCCGGCGTCAGCGACGGCATCGCCGATCTGTGGGCCGGGTACGTCGCGTTGCGGACGGTGGAAGCCGAAAACAGAGAACTACGGAAAGAACTCGAATATCTGAAAGGGCAGAACAGTCAGCTTCGGGAAGCCGCCGCCGCGACCGACCGCCTCGCAGCTCTGTTGGATTTCAAGCAGCAAATCGGGGGGACGACGATCGCGGCGCAGGTGATCGGCCGTGATACGGGCAACTGGTATCGAACGATCATTTTGAACAAAGGGGAAACGGACGGCCTCCGTCCGGACATGGGCGTGGTGACACCGGCCGGTGTCGTGGGGCGTATCGTCAAGACCACGAGCGCGACGTCGGTGGTGCTGCTGGTGACGGACCCCAACAACGCCATTGCGGGGTTGGTGCAGCGGACGAGGGACGAGGGGATTGTCGAAGGAACCTCCAGCGGATCGGCGCGGCTGAAATATATTCCCATGTTGTCGGACGCGCGGCCTGGCGACCGGGTCGTGACGTCCGGGCTTGTGGGTGGATTTCCCAAAGGGTTGGCCCTCGGAACCATCACCGCCATCCACAAAGAAGACGAGGGATTGTTTCTGTCGGCCGAGTTGGTTCCGGAAGTGGACGGCGAGCGCGTCGAAGAAGTGCTGGTGATTCAATCCCTCGCCGTTCCCGGCGAAGGGGAACGGCTCGGCGCTCCAAAGGTGAAGAAATCATGAACGTGCTGGTGTGGTCCGCCTTCATCGCCCTGATGGTTCCCCTGCAATCCGTTTTGCTGCCTCATGTGAAGATTGCGGGTGTGACGCCGGACATCGCGTTGGTTGCTGCCTGTCTGGCCGGTTTATTGGGAGGCGAGCTTCACGGGTTGTTGGTCGGTCTGACGCTGGGATGGGTCATGAGTCTGTTCTCGGCGATTGATCCCGTTGTGGCCATGGGGGTCAAGGGCGCCGTGGGATACGCAGCCGGTTTCGCGGGACGTCATGTCGTGTATCTCTCGTGGCCGATGCTTATGCTGGGGATCTTTTTCTTGTCGTGCTCGGCGGGATCGGTGACGGCGTCCTTGCTGACGCTCAACGGTCGGCAGGACCTGTGGTGGGCGATTCGAGCCGTCGTGCTGCCCCAAGGAGTTTTGGACGCGCTGGTCGGCGGTGCGCTCTACTGGGTCGCACGGAGTCGATTCAACGTGGAGCATTGGCTGGCGGAATATCGGATGTAGGAGTCATCCTCGTGCTGGGAAGTTATTCGGAAGCGGAGTACGGCGATTTCCAACGACGGCTCATTCTTCTTCGGATAGGCTTGCTCTTGGTCGTGGCGCTGCTGGCGCTGCGGTTGTGGCATTTGCAGATCCGGGAAGGAGCCTATTACCGTGATCTCTCGGAGAATAACAGAACCAGACAAGTCTTGATGGAACCCGCCCGGGGGTTGATTTATGATCGGCATGGAGTGCTCCTGGCGAACAATGTTCCGAGCTTCAGTCTGTACGTCGCGTTGGATGAAGTGAAGGATCGGGAGGCGTTGATTGAACAATTGTCCGATTTGCTGGAACTGGACCAGGCGTTCATTCGCAAGAAATTGGGGGGAAAGGGTGGAAAACTGCTGCCGCGCAAAATCAAGGATCGGTTGACGCTTCGCGACGCCGTCCTGATCGAGTCGCACCGCCTGGACCTGCCCGGCGTCATGATCCAGGTCGAATCGCAGCGAAACTATCCCGGCGGGGTGACGGCGTCTCATTTGTTGGGCTACGTCGGGGAGGTATCGGCCGAACAACTGGAGAAGCCGGAGTTTTCCGATCTTCATCAGGGCAGTATCGTCGGCCAGTACGGGATCGAGAAGTCCTTTGACCGGTACGTGCGCGGCCAAGCCGGGTCTAAACGAGTCGAGGTCGACGCCCACGGTCATGAAAAGAAGGCCGTTGTGGTGGAGAAACCCCAGGCGGGGAACGATCTCTATCTCACGATCGACGTTCGGTTGCAGAAGTTGGCTGAAGAGCTGCTGGGTCGTGAGTACGGCGCCATCGTGGCCTTGGACCCGACCAACGGAGACATTTTGGCCATGGCCAGCCGTCCGGCCTTCGATCCGAACGTGCTCTCGCGCGAGCTGACCCCCAAACAATGGGTCGAAATCGTCCAGGACGAGGGACGCCCTCTGAACAATCGCGCTTCTCAGGGACAATATCCTCCGGGTTCCACGTTCAAAGTGCCGATGGCGGTGGCCGCGTTGGAGTCGAAAACCGTCTCGCCGTTCAGCACCGTAACCTGCAACGGCGGCTACCAGTTCGGGAACCGGATTTTCCGCGATTGGAAAGCGACCGGGCACGGAGCGGTCAATCTGCACAGCGCCCTCGTGCACTCGTGCGACGTGTACTTTTACACCGTCGGCCAGCGCATGGGCATCGATCTGATGGCCGAATTCGGCAAAGAATTCGGACTGGGACAAAGCACCGGCGTGAATTTGCCTTCCGAGCGGGCCGGCATTATGCCGTCGACCGCGTGGAAAAAAAAGGTGAAGAAAGAACCGTGGCTGCCCGGCGAAACCATTTCCGTGGCGATCGGTCAGGGATACGTGACGGTGACACCGCTGCAAATGGCCAACTTGATCGCCACCGTCGCCAATGACGGCGTCAATTATCGACCGCGCCTGGTGCTGGCGGTGATGGATCGGATCACCGGCAACTTGCAAGAGCTGCCGGCGGTTCCACGGGGGAAAATCAACGCGAAACCCGAAACGTTTCGCCTCATCAAAGAAGCGCTGGCCGATGTCGTCAAAATCGGGACGGCCACGAGGGCGAAATCGTCCGTCGTGACGATCGGCGGGAAAACGGGGACGGCGCAGGTCGCGGCGCTTCGAACGGGGCCGCAGGAGTCGATTCCCAAAAAGTTCCGCGATCACGCGTGGTTCATCGCCTTTGCTCCGGTCGAGTCGCCGAAGATCGCGGTCGCCGTGTTGGTCGAGCACATGGGGCACGGCGGATCCGCCGCGGCTCCCCTGGCGAAAGAAGTCATTGAGGCCTATTTTAAGCTGAATGAGGGGCAGTCGGCGGGCGCGACCGATGCGCCCGCCGCAGAGCGGATTGGAGCGACCTCGGAGCCGTTATGATCGATCGCGTGACGGAAGCACGGGGCTTTGACACCTTTGATCTCCGCTATATCGGGCTGATCGCGGCCATTTTGGGAATCGGCCTGCTTTCCATTCATAGCGTCACCCATGATCAAGATGGCGGCATCGCGCCGTATTATTTGAAGCAGGTGGCATGGATCGGCGTCGGCACTCTGGCGTTCATCGTCATGTGGGCATGGGATTATCACACCATCGCCCGGTTGGCGTATCCCGCGTACGCCGTCGTGTTGTTTCTGCTCGCGTTCGTCCTTTTGGAGGGGCGGACGAGCAAGGGCGCACAACGGTGGATCGCCCTCGGACCCTTCAGCTTTCAGCCGTCGGAGTTCGCCAAACTCGTCCTCATTCTGGTCTTGGCTCAGTATTATTCGAAAGCGCCCCGCGTCGGCTGGTTGCAGCGTGTGATCGTGCCCGGACTTCTGATGCTGCCGGGGCTGCTCTTGATTCTGAAGCAGCCTGACTTGGGAAGCGGATTGAGTTTTGTCGCGGTCTACGCGGCGATGTTGCTGATGGTCGGCGTTCGCTCCCAGGCCCTCGGCATCGCGCTTCTGTTCTCCGTGATGTTGTTCCCCTTTGTGTGGGAGGGCGCCTGGGGAGCATTGCATGATTACCAGCGGCAGCGCATCATGGCGTTCGTCGATCCGAGCTACGATCCGAGCGGAAAAGGGTATCACGCGTTGCAATCGAGGATCGCGATCGGGTCCGGTGAGTTGATGGGAAAAGGGTTGTTCGGCGGCACGCAAAGCCAACTGAAATTTTTGCCGGAGGGGCATACGGACTTCGTGTTTGCGGTGTATGCGGAAGAATGGGGGTTCGTCGGGGTGCTCGTTCTTCTGGCGTTGTTTGTATCGTTGATTTGGCTTTCGCTGGACATCGCGTCCAAGGCAAAGGACCAGCTCGGAGCGTTGTTGGCGGTGGGAATCGTCTCGATGCTGTGCTTCTGCATCGTAGTCAACATCGGGATGACGGCGGGCATGTTTCCGATCGTAGGGATTCCTTTGCCGCTGGTGAGTTACGGCGGCAGTGCCACGATCATGTCCATGGCGTCGCTGGGGCTTTTGTTGAACGTGAAACGGAGACGGTTGAGTCTGTTCTACTGATTTTTGATGAAGACACAAACGATGAATCTTCAAGAAGACCGGCCGATCGCGCCGGGCAGGGGCGCCGACTGATCGGGCGCACGCCCGCGTCGGCCTTGTCTTGCGCGCCGGGGCCTTCGATTTCTAAGGAGCATGCATGGGAACTGAAATTGCCATTAACGTGACGCGGGAGGAAACCCGCGTGGCGGTTCTTGACAACGGCGTGGTCACCGATTTGTTCGGTGATCGCGCGAAACATAAAGACTTTGTCGGAAACATTTATAAAGGGCGCGTGGTCAAAGTGCTGCCCGGTATGCAGGCGGCGTTCGTCGATATCGGTCTTGAGAAGGCCGCCTTCATGCACGTGTCCGACTTGTCGCTGGACGCGGAGCCCGCCGACATGGTGGTCGAGGCGGAAGAAGATGAGAAAGACGCCGAGGTGCTCAGGCCAAAACGCCAGAGCGTGAAGCCCATTGAAGAGTTGTTGAGCGAAGGCCAGGAGGTGATGGTTCAGATTTCCAAAGGGCCGATCGGCACCAAGGGATCGCGGGTGACGACGTACGTGTCGCTTCCGGGCCGCTACCTTGTGTTCATGCCGAACGTGGAGCACATCGGGGTGTCGCGCCGCATCGCGCGGGAAGAGGAGCGATCGAGATTGAAGGACATCATGCGCCGAGTCCGCCGTCCCGGCTGCGGGTACATCGTGCGCACGGTCAGCGAAGGCGTCAAAGAGGATGAGCTGCGATCGGACGTCGAGTTTCTTCATGTTCTCTGGCAGGACGTGCTGACCAAGCGGGAACGGTTGGACGCGCCGGCCTTGCTGCACAGCGACTTAAGCCTCAGCTTTCGCGTCGTGAGGGATCTCTTCGGCAAGAAAGTGGACAAGCTTTGGATCGATTCTCGCGAGGAATACGACGCCATCCGGAATTTCGTCCAACGGTTTTCCCCGGAACAAACCTCTCGGATCCACTTCTACGACAAGGAAGAGCCGCTGTTCGATCACTTGGGCGTCGAACAGGAAATCACGCGGGCGATGAGTCGAAAAGTCTGGCTGAAATCCGGCGGATACCTCGTGATCGATCACACGGAGGCGATGACGGTCATCGACGTCAACACGGGTCGGTTCGTCGGAAAGCGGGATCAGGAAGAGACGATCCTCCGCAACAACCTGGAAGCCGCCAAGGAAGTGGCCTATCAACTCAAACTGCGCGGGATCGGCGGCATCATCATCGTCGATTTCATCGACATGGAGCGCGAGAAAAATCGCGAGAAGGTCTATCACGCGCTGGTGGACGCCATGGCGTCCGACAAGGCGCGGACGAGAATCTCCCGCATCTCGGATCTCGGCCTGATCGAAATCTCGCGGGAACGCGTCCGCGAGGACTTGCTGCGGTCGCTCTCCGAGCCCTGCCGCTATTGCGAAGGCCGGGGGTATACGAAGTCTCCCACGACGGTGGTCTATGAAGTGTTCCGGGAGATCCGACGGATCGAGTCCTCACCCGATCAACGGCGCATCGTCATCGGAGCCCATCCCACGGTGGCCGAATTGCTGCAAGACGAAGAGCGCGCGGGCGTAGAGGCTTTGGAGCAGGAACGGGGAGTCAAGATCGTCGTTGTCCCGGACGGCCAGTTGCATCTGGAACAATACGATTTGGTCGTGTTGTAACCCCGCGCGGTGCACATCGCAAACGATTCGGCCCTCCCGGATCGACGGTCGTCGGGATGGTTGCCGAAACGACGGCGGATTTTCCCCGGTACGTCCGATGGATCAAGCGTCCTTGGCCGCATGGCTGACTCTGCAGGCGATCGACGGGGTGGGGGATCGAACGCTGGTCAAGCTGGTTCAATCGTTCGGCTCGCCGAATGCGGCGTTGGCGGCCGGCGCCGAGCGTTTGGTCGAAGCCGGTTTCAGCGCCGAGCTGGCCGAGTCCGTTCGGCGGGGACCTCCGCCCGATGTGATGCGGGAAATCGAGCGTCGGCTGGCGATCGTCGAACGTCTGAACGTTCAGGTCTGCACGCTCTTCGATCCGACGTACCCCGCAAGGCTCAGGACCATTCCCGATCCCCCGCCGTTGTTGTATGTGAGCGGGACGTGGCCGATGTCCGTGGACGTCGCGGTGGCGATCGTCGGAGGCCGGCGGGCGACGTCGTCGGGGCAGGTCGTCACGGAACGGATCGCCAGAGAATTGGCCGAGAGAGGAGTCACGGTCGTGAGCGGACTGGCGCGGGGCATCGACGCGGCGGCGCATCGGGGCGCGCTGGCCGGCAAGGGCCGCACGATCGCCGTTTTGGGGTGCGGCGTCGATCGCACGTATCCGTCGGAACACCGGGCGTTGCGGCGCGGCATCGAAGAGGCCGGGGGCGCCGTGATGTCCGAACTGCCGATCGGGGCGTCTCCGCTCAATCATCACTTTCCGCGGCGAAATCGAATCATCAGCGGATTGTCGCTCGGCGTGCTGGTGAGCGAGGCCGCGAAGGGCAGCGGATCGTTGATCACGGCGAGGTTGGCCTTGGAGCAGGGGCGCGACGTCTTTGCCGTTCCCGGTCCGGTGACGACCGACGCGTGCCGGGGATCGAACGGTCTGATCAAAGAAGGCGCGAAATTGGTCGAGGACGCGCGGGACGTTCTTGAGGAGATTCTCCCTCAGCTTGACGCGCGTCTGCGGGCTTCCCTCTCGCTCGGCGACGAGTCTGCGACGCCGCGCGAACCGCTCGGACGGGAGGATGCCGCCGTTTACGAAGCCCTGTCCTCCGACGCCCAATCGGTCGATGCGCTCATTGAGCGAACGGGACTTCGTGCCGCCACGGTCGTCGCCAGCCTGCTTGCGCTCGAATTGTCGGGGCGCGTGCGCCAGTTGCCCGGCCAACAGTATGTCAAGTTGTGACTCGTGATCCGTTCTTCCAGTTGCACGAATCACCGATATTTGATACGGATGAAATTATGAAGCGAAGAAAACGGAGTCGTCATGGCGAAGTCATTGGTCATCGTTGAGTCACCGACCAAAGCGAAAACGGTGACGAAGTATCTCGGCCGCGGGTATGAGGTGCTGGCGTCGGTCGGTCACATCAAAGATTTGCCGACCAGCAAATTGGGGGTCGATCTTGAGCGCGATTTCGCGCCGCAGTATGTGACGATCAAAGGCAAATCGAAGGTGCTGGCCGAGATCAAAAAGAAGGCCGAACGAGCGGACAAAATTTTTCTGGCGCCGGACCCCGATCGGGAGGGCGAGGCCATCGCCTGGCACATCGAACAGGAGCTGCTGGGAAAGTCGAAGAAGAGCGGCCGCAAGATCTTTCGCGTTCGATTCAACGAAATCACCGAAACGGCGATCAAGCGCGCGATTCAGTCTCCGAGCGAAATCGACATGCGGCTCGTCAACGCGCAGCAAGCGCGCCGCGTGTTGGATCGCATCGTCGGCTATCAAGGCAGCCAGTTGCTCTGGAGCAAAGTGCGGCGTGGGCTCAGCATGGGGCGGGTGCAATCCGTCGCGATGCGGTTGATTTGCGAGCGCGAGGCGGAGCGCGAGGCCTTTCGAGCCGAAGAATACTGGTCGATTACCGCGCTGCTCGCCGGCGCGAACCCGCCGCCGTTCGAAGCCAAGCTCCACAACGTGAACGGCCAAGAGGCGGTGATCGAGAACGCCGAGCAGGCCGGCCGCGTGGTGAACGCGATTCTGGGGAAGCCGTTCGTCGTTCAGTCGATCGAGCGTCGGGAAAAAAAGCGGAATCCGGTCGCGCCGTTCATCACGAGTCGTTTGCAGCAGGAAGCCGCCCGCAAGCTGCATTTTTCTCCCAAGAAAACCATGATGCTGGCGCAACAGCTCTATGAAGGCATCGAGATCGGGGCCGAGGGGCCGACCGGCCTGATTACGTACATGAGGACCGACTCGACGCGCATTTCAGACGAAGCCATGGCCGAGGTGCGCGAGCTGATTCGGTCTCGGTTCGGTCCGGACTATCTGCCGGCCGCGCCCAACGTCTATAAGACCCAGAAAGCCGCGCAAGAGGCGCATGAAGCGATTCGACCGACGTCGGCCGCGCGGGATCCGGAGTCGATCCGGCAATACCTCGATCATGATCAGTACAGCCTGTACAAGCTGATTTGGAATCGCTTCGTCGCCTCTCAGATGGTGCCGGCGGTGTTGGACGTGACGCGAATCGACACGTCTCCGGTCGGCACGGCGGATACGTATGTCTTTCGTTCCACCGGAACGATTGTGAAGTTTCCGGGCCACACCATCGTCTACATGGAGGGCGTCGACAAGGAATCGCCTTCGCAGAGACCGAGGAGCGATCAGGAGGCGGAAGACGACGGCGAGCGCCAGTTGCCGGCTCTCTCGGAGGGCGATCATCTTCGGCTGGTCGACCAAGAAGGCCAAACCGTGCCGGGCTTGACGTCCAAACAGCATTTCACCCAACCCCCTCCGCGGTACAACGAAGCGCTGTTGATCAAGGAATTGGAAGAAAAGGGCATCGGGCGCCCGTCGACCTACGCCGCCATCATTTCCACGATTCAAGAGCGCAAGTACGTCGAAAAGGTCGAAGGTCGATTCAGGCCGACCGAGACCGGACGCACGGTGAACGATTTTCTGGTGAAAGGGTTTCCGGACATCGTGGACGTCGGATTTACCTCGCAATTGGAAGCGGAGCTGGACGAAGTAGAGGAAGGCAACAAACCATGGGTCGACTCGGTGCGCGATTTTTACAATCCCTTTGCGGCCGATCTGGAGAGGGCCAAGACGATTCCTGGCCCGAAGGATACGGTCGAGCCGCCCACGGACATTCCCTGCGACAAATGCGGCAGGATGATGGAAATCAAATGGGGGCGGAACGGAAAATTTCTGGCGTGCCCCGGCTACAAAGAAGACCCGCCTTGCAAGAATACGCAAAACTTTGAACGTCTGCCGGACGGCACCATCAAGGTGGTGCCGAAGCAGGAAATCACGACGGACCAGGTGTGCGAGAAATGCGGAAGTCCGATGGTCGTCAAGAGCGGACGATTCGGCAAATTCATCGCCTGTTCCGCCTATCCGCAGTGCAAGACGACCAAGCCGCTGGCGCTGGGCGTGAAATGTCCGCAGCCGGGGTGCGGCGGCGACCTCGTGCAAAAACGAACCAGGAAGGGACGGTCGTTCTTCGCTTGCAGCAGGTATCCCCAATGCGAATTCGCCATCTGGGATCGACCGGTACCGAAGGCCTGTCCGACGTGCCACGCCCCGTTCCTCGTCGAAAAAGTCAGCAAGCAAGACGGGCGGAGCGTCCAATGCCGCAATGAAGCGTGCGGCTACCGCGAAGCCGGTTGACGGACCCGAAAACACGGCTCCCTTTGCCCTCCTGTTCGGAAGTCGTCCCCTGCGGACTGCGGCCCTGTTTCGGAGGAGGGACGATCCATCCTTGCTCCGTTCCAGAACAGATTCCGAAATCGAACGACTGCCGCTCGACGGACCGCCCGGTCTATTCCCACGCCGAACAAGAAAATAAGAAGGGCCTTGGTCGCGGGGCGCGTGTTGCGAGTCGGCCGGAGATCGCCTGCTATACTTCCTCTGGAGAAAATTCGGTTCGGTTGCGGAAAGACAAGAGGAGTCTATGGCTAAAATCGACGAGTACTTTCACATGATGGTTGATCGAGGCGCGTCCGACCTGCATCTGGTCGCCGGACAAGCGCCGATCTTGCGGATCAACGGCGATTTGGAGCGGGTGACGACTCAGGGTCCGCTTGACCACGAGGGGTTGAAACAGTTGCTCTATGAGATCACCCCGGCTCCGAAGAAAAGCCAGTTTGAAGCGACGGGAGACGTCGATTTCGGCTACGAAATCCAAGGTCTGGCCAGGTTCCGAGCCAATTTGTTCAACCAAAAGTACGGATGCGCCGCCGTCTTTCGAAAAATCCCCAACCAGGTGCTGACGGCGGAGGAACTGGGGCTGCCTCCCATCTTGACCAAGGCGGCGATGCTCAAAAAAGGTTTGGTGTTGGTGACGGGGCCGACCGGAAGCGGCAAATCGACGACGCTCGCCGCGATGATCGATTATGCGAACAAACATCGGAAAGATCACATTTTGACCATTGAGGACCCGATCGAGTTCGTGCATCGGAGTCAGGGGTGCGTCGTGAACCATCGAGAAGTGGGAGTTCACACGCAATCGTTCGCCTCCGCGTTGCGCGGCGCGTTGCGGGAAGATCCTGACATCATCCTCGTCGGCGAGATGCGCGATATGGAAACGATTCGTCTGGCCGTGGAAGCGGCGGCGACGGGACATTTGGTGTTCGGGACGTTGCATACGGAAAACGCGGCGAAAACGGTCGATCGGGTCATCGAAGTGTTCCCTCACCAGGAACAGGCGCAGATCCGCAACACGTTGTCCACGGCGCTGCGGGTGGTCGTGGCGCAGAATCTCTTCAAGCGCGCGGATCAAAAGGGGCGTTGCGCGGCGCTTGAAATTCTGGTCTGCACTTCGGCCGTCGCGAACTTGATCCGAGACGCCAAGACCTTTCAGATCGCCTCCGTCATGCAAACGGGCAAGGCGATGGGCATGCAGACCTTGGACGATGCGATTCAGGACTTGCTCAATAAAAAATGGATTTCGCCGGAGGAGGCCTACGAAAAAGCCATCGACAAGAACCGCTTCGCAAAACTGCTCAAAACCCCGCCGGACTCGTTGCAGTAATGGAGGCGTCGAAGCACCTGATCGCTTCCTGCTGCGTCGTCTTGTCGTCCGATGCTCATGTCGAAGTGTCGATCAGCGTCTTCCTCTTGTCGGTTCCGATCGATCGTCATGTCTTTGAGATGGAGATTCCGTGCCGGCTCGCGTAAGATGCGGTCGCCCACGGAACGAAAATCAGAAAATCATAGGAAAGGATTGTTCATGTCCGCGACCACGCCACAGATGCTTCATTCCCTCTTTGTCGCCGCCTTCAACAGCGGTGATCTCGGTGCTCTTGTGGCTTTATATGAGCCGGGCGCGGCTCTGGCTACGCCGGAGGGGGTGCCCCAGACGGGCGCAGAACAACTTCGGACTTCCTTTCAAGCCCTTATCGGCATGAAAGGAAAGATGGCCATCGACACCGTGTACGTGATCGAGGCCGACGGTATCGCCCTCCTGCGAGGTTCCTGGATCCTTGAAAGTTCGGCCCCGGATGGCGCACCGGTCACCATGAAGGGCCAAAGCATCGAGGTGGCAAGAAGACGGCAGGACGGTTTGTGGCGCTTTGTCATCGATCATCCTTTCGGCGCCATGTAACAGCCAAATGTTCTCCAGGAATTGAAGTATCATCTGTTATCGGGAGAAATCTGACGTGAAGAGCGTGAAGAGATGGTTGATCGTTGCATTGTCGGGCTGGTTGCTCGGCGGCTGCGCGGGGATGGAATCGAGAGAGGACTTGCCCACGGTGACGCAGGTTGATCTCAATCGCTATGCCGGGACTTGGTATGAAATCGCGCGGTTGCCGATGTGGTTCCAGCGTCATTGCGTGGATTCAAAAGCGGTCTACACGGTTCGATCGGATGGACGGATCGGCGTGCACAACGAATGTGTGACCGATGACGGTGGCACGGCCATGGCCGATGGTGTCGCGACGGTGGTCGACGCGAAGACCAACGCGCGACTCGCGGTGGTCTTCGACAATTGGTTCGCCCGTTTGTTCGGATCGTCCAGAGAGGGGAATTACTGGATTCTCGACCTCGATCCTGAGTACCGCACGGCCTTGGTGGGCACGCCGGATCGGCGGTATCTCTGGATCCTTGCCCGTGCGCCTCGGCTTGACGGTGAGATCTACGGTGCGCTCGTACAACGCGCCAAAGAATTGGGCTACCCTGTCGAGGGGCTGATCCGAGATCGACGCTCCGGGCCTTCGTAGGGTAGCAGGCCTGTGTCGTGATCACGCGCCGGGAGCTTCTTTACCCCTTCCCCAGTTGCCTGTCATGATGCCGAGAAAGCGCCGCCCGCAGCCGTTCTTCCTGTTCTTTGCTGAGCGAAGTCTTGAGGACCGTTCCCTCGTATTTTGAGATTTTGCTCAGCAACTTGTCTTCGTCAAAGTGGATCAGGAGAAAAATCGCGGAGGTGCCCGGCGCGATGGTGCTCCCAAGAGCTTTGATGAAAGCATCGGGGATTCCATAATCGCTCAAAATCCCGAATTCCTCCGCGGCCTTGGTCAGCGCTCCGGCTCCCGCTCCGCCCGCGATACTGCCCAGCAGTCCGGCGAGGGGATTCATGAAGAGCAGTCCCATAAGTCCGCCCCATAAGATGCCCAGTGCGACTCCGTGAGTCGTGGCGCCTCCGAATACATCGACGCATTGCTTGAGGTGGACCTTTCCGTCCTTATCCCGGACGACGATGACCGCGTCCTCCAGATCCAGGACGTATTGTGATTCCATGGCCCGCAGTTCATTGAGCACCTGGTCGGCGGTGCCGGAATCCTTAAATGCGATGCAGACGAGTTGACTCATGGTCTGTCTCCTTACCCGGTTTAAGCGGCGAAATGATACGCCTGTGTGAATTGATTCGGACTCGGCGGCCATCGACGGGTGAACGTCGATGGCCGTATTGCTACTAGTTAGCAGCAGGGATGCTCCGAGGGCAAGAGACATTCTTCTGATGCCGTTGTTCGATCCGGCGGCGCGCCGTTATGTCGTCTCGCCTCTTGTTTTCCGCGCCTTGTTCCTCTTAATCTGAGCCGTTTCATTCGATGATATCGATGGCGGCGGCGACATGCGCCGCCCGGGTTGAGAGGAGTTCCGATCGGCATGTTGCAAACCGTTTCGTTGAGCTGCCGGCGGGGAGATCGACGGCTGTTTTCCAACGTGAACGTGATGGTGCAGCCGGGCACCGTGCTGGCCGTGGTCGGAGAAAACGGAAGCGGAAAGACGAGTTTCCTTCGCATGTTGTGCAACCTGCTGGCCCCCGAGGAAGGAGCCGTTCTTTGGCATGGGGTCGATATTCGCCGGCTTAAAGAGCAGTATTGCGCGCAATTGACCTATATCGGCCACCTCAATGGAATCAAGGATGATCTGACGGCGACGGAAAATCTCCTGCTCACCGCCGCCTTAACCGGCGATCGTCCGTCCGACGCCTCCGTCCGGGATGCGCTGGAGGCCGTCGGTCTGAAGCATCGGATTCATCATCTGCCCACCAGAGTGTTGTCGCAAGGACAAAAGCGGCGTGTGGCTTTGGCCCGCCTCTGGCTCTCGACCCATCCCTTGTGGCTCTTGGATGAGCCGTTTACCTCGTTGGATCAGGCGGCGACAGCTCTGGTGACGGAGCGGCTGCGGTCGCATTTGCAGGGCGGAGGACTCGCGGTCGTCGTGACGCACCATGAGGTGGCTCTCCCGTCCGAGATGGTTCAGCGTTTGAGGCTGGACGGATGAGTCAGCCGGGTTTGTGGGAGACATTGCGCGGGATTATCTGGCGGGATCTCCTGCTGGCGATCCGCCGTCGATCCGACGTGGCGATTTCGGTGTTGTTCTTGGTCATTGTGGCGAGTCTGTTTCCCTTGGGAGTGGGACCGGAGCCGGCGGTGTTGAGGACCATTGCCGCCGGGGTGCTCTGGGTGGCGGCGCTCTTGGCCTGCCTTCTGTCGCTCGGAAGGGTGTTTACGGCCGATTATCTCGACGGGGTGCTGGAGCAAATGCTGTTGATCGCTCAGCCGTTGCCCGTTCTGGTGGCGGGGAAGGTTTTTGCGCACTGGGTGGTGTCCGGGTTGCCCGTAGTGCTGCTGTCGCCGCTGCTCGGCCTCCAATTCGGCTTGGAAGGCGAGGCCTTGGGCATGCTGGTCCTCTCGCTCTTGCTTGGGACGCCGACGTTGAGTATGATTGGAAGCATTGGTGCCGCGCTGGTGCTTGGAGTGCGCGGAAGCGGGCTGTTGGTCGCCCTCTTGGTGCTTCCCCTTTACGTTCCGGTGCTGATCTTCGGAGCCGGCGCCGTCACGAGCAGCATGGCCGGAATCGGCGGCGAGGCCAACCTCTCGTTGCTTGGAGCCTGTCTCGTTTTATCGGTGTTTTTTGCGCCCTGGGCCACGGCGTCGGCGCTGCGCATCGCGCTCGAATAGGAAAACAGCGGAAGGATTCTGAGAAGGTGAATTGGTCAAAGTATTCGGCGCCGCTGGCGTTCTATCCGCTGGCGGGGAGGATGATTCCTTGGTTTGGGACGGTGGCGGCGCTGGCGATCGCCGTGGGACTCTACATCGGGCTGCTTGTCGCGCCGACCGATTTTCAGCAGGGCGAAGCCTATCGGATCATTTTCGTCCACGTGCCGGCCGCGTGGATGTCCATGTTTCTCTATGTCGTCATGGCGGTGTGGGCCGCCGTGGGCTTGGGGCTCAACGCGCGCCTCTCGTTCATGATGACGCAGGCCATCGCGCCGACCGGCGCGATGTTCACCTTTCTTGCGCTGTTGACCGGGGCGATGTGGGGGAAACCGACGTGGGGAGCCTGGTGGGTGTGGGACGCCAGACTGACGTCGGAATTGATTCTCCTGTTTCAATATGCCGGCGTGATGCTGTTGCGGACGTCGATCGACGATCAGCGTCGCGCCGATCGCGCGAGCGGGGTCTGCGCGTTGGTCGGCGTCGTCAACATTCCCATCATCTATTTTTCAGTCCAGTGGTGGAACACGTTGCATCAAGGGGCGTCGGTCAGTATGACGGCGGCGCCGAAAATGGCGACGATCATGCTGACGGGCATGTTGCTGATGACGTTCGGCTTCTGGATGTACAGTCTGGCGGTGATCCTAAGCCGTGCTCGCTGCGTGATCCTTGAGCGGGAAAGTCTCCAGTTGTGGAGCAAACCGTCGTCGGTGCCGGAAGTCGCGGGGGTCCGCTGATGTACTGGGGAAGTCTGAGCGAATTTCTTGAGATGGGCGGCTATGGTCTGTACGTCTGGACGTCGTTCATCATCACGGGGCTCTGCATGGTGTGGGAAATTCTCGCGCTCTGGCGTCGGCGCGCCGCCGCGATCGCCGAAAGCCGGGGCATCGTGAGGGACATCGGATGACGCCTCGGCAAAAACGGTTTGCGTTCGTCGGGTTGGGCTTGCTGGTGTTGGGAGTGGCGACGGCGCTGGTGTTGAACGCGTTTCAGAGCAATCTGGTATTCTTTTTCACGCCGACGCAGGTGGCCAACGGCGAAGTACCGAAAGGGCGGAGTTTTCGGATCGGCGGGATGGTCGAAGACGGAAGTGTCAAGCGCGAAGCCGACGGCCTGACCGTCCGCTTCGTGGTGACGGACACCGCCAAGCGCGTGCCGGTGGTTTATAAAGGCATTCTGCCGGATCTTTTCAAGGAAGGGAAGGGGGCGGTCGCCCAAGGACAGCTTGATGCCGATGGGACGTTCGTCGCCAGTGAAGTGTTGGCGAAGCACGACGAAAATTACATGCCGCCCGAGGCCGCCGAAGCTTTGGCCAAAGCCAAGGCCGCCGGCGCCCAGAGCAGCAACACGCTGATTGTTCAACCCCAATAGGACATACCCGCCATGATTCCAGAAATCGGTCACTTTGCCTTGATCCTTGCGTTGTGCGTTGCGCTCGTGCAGGGGACTCTCCCCATCTATGGAGCGGCCGTCGGCAACTCCAGGTTGATGGCCCTCGCGGTGCCGGCGGCGCGCTGCCAATTCTTCCTCGTGCTCACGGCCTTCGGCTGCCTGGCCTATGCCTTCGCGAACAAGGATTTTTCTGTGCTATACGTGGCGGCGACGTCCAATTCCCAGTTGCCCCTCCATTATCGGTTGGCGGCCATCTGGGGAGCGCATGAGGGCTCGTTGCTCTTGTGGACGTTCATTCTCACGATTTGGATGTTTGCCGTGACGTTGTTCTCGTCCCATTTGCCGGAGGCCATGCGTTCGCGCATTCTCGGGGTGATGGGGCTGGTGAGCGTGGGGTTTCTTCTGTTCATGTTGAGTGTGTCCAATCCGTTTGAGCGGCTCATCCCCGCCGCAGCCGAGGGGCGCGATTTGAATCCGCTCTTGCAGGATCCCGGCATGGTGCTCCATCCCCCGATGTTGTACATGGGCTACGTCGGGTTCTCCGTGGCGTTCGCCTTCGCGTTGGCCGCGCTCTTGGGCGGCAACCTTGACGCGGCATGGGCCCGCTGGTCACGACCCTGGACGACGGTGGCCTGGTGTTTCCTGACGATCGGGATCGCGCTGGGCAGCGGATGGGCCTATTACGAATTGGGGTGGGGCGGATGGTGGTTTTGGGATCCGGTCGAAAATGCTTCGTTCATGCCATGGCTGGCAGGGACCGCGCTGGTCCATTCGCTCGCCGTAACCGATAAACGAGGCGGATTCAAGGTGTGGACGGTGCTGCTCGCCATCATGGCCTTTTCGCTGAGTTTGCTTGGAACCTTCCTGGTCCGTTCCGGTGTCTTGACGTCCGTCCACGCGTTCGCGACGGATCCCAAGCGCGGCTTGTTTATCTTGTCGTTCCTGGCCGTCGTGATCGGCGGATCTCTGCTGTTGTACGCCTGGCGCGCTCCGCGGGTGGGGTTGGGCGGAGGCTTCGCTCCTGTGTCGAGGGAAGGTTTCCTGTTGGCCAACAACGTGCTTTTGGTTGCGGCAACCGGGGCCGTGCTGTTGGGAACGCTGTATCCGCTGTTTCTTGACGCGCTGGACCTGGGGAAGATTTCCGTCGGCCCGCCCTATTTCGATTCGGTCTTCGTTCCGTTGATCACGCCGGCGCTCTTTTTGATGGGTATCGGCCCGTTGGCTCAATGGAAAAAAGCCGAGATCCCTGACTTGGCGAAACGGGTGCGCTGGGCCGCCGGCGTCAGTGTGTTGACGGCATTGGGCTTGCCGATTGTTCTGGGAGAATGGACGCCGTTGCTCAGTTTAGGGTTCCTCCTGGCATGCTGGATTGTGGCGACTGCCATCGTATCGGTGCGTGAGCAACTCGCCCATCTGATCGGAGGCGGCATCGGTGCTCGTCTTGCGAGATTGCCGCGAGCTTATTGGGGAATGCTCTTGGCCCATTGCGGGATCGCCGTGTTCGTGGTCGGGGTCACGATGGTCAAGGGGTTTGAGACAGAACAGGACGTTCGGATGGGCGTGGGGGACGTCGCGACCGTCGGCGGATACACGTTTCGGTTCGACGGCGTACAGAACGTGAGAGGCCCCAACTATACGGCGGTGCGCGGGACGTTCCATGTGAGCCGCGATGGTCGAGAAACGGCCCTGCTGTATCCGGAGAAACGACGATATACGGCTCAAAATCAGGTGATGACGGAAGCTGCAATCGACAGCGGAGTGGTGCGGGATCTGTACGTGTCCTTGGGCGAGCCGTTGGAGGACGGAGCATGGAGCGTCCGGCTATATCATAAACCGTTCGTGAATTGGATTTGGGGCGGATGTTTGATTATGGCTTTGGGCGGTGCGTTGGCCGTCAGCGACCGGCGCTACCGCCCCGCCTGGAGGCGTGAACCGCAAGTGGTGCCGGCGAACGCACAACTGGCCGGTCGGTAAATGGCATGAGTCGCTTTCTGTTGCCCCTCACGATCTTTGCAGTCATGGTGGGTTTTCTCGCGGTTGGACTGACGTTGAATCCGCGGGAGATCCCTTCTCCGTTGATCGGCAAGGCCGCGCCGGCTTTTTCGCTTCCCCAACTGCACGATGACGGAAAGACGTTGTCATTGGACGATATGAAGGGCCAGGTATGGTTACTTAACTTCTGGGCCTCATGGTGTAGTGGGTGCAGGACCGAGCACCCGGTCCTCATGGATTTCGCCCGATCCGGCATCGCGCCGATTTATGGAATGGATTACAAGGATCAAAGGGATGAAGCTCTGGCATGGTTGGATCAGTGGGGCAATCCCTATCAGGTTGTGGCCGTCGACGCGGCGGGTCGGGTCGGGATCGACTATGGCGTCTATGGTGTGCCGGAAACCTACGTGATCGATAAGCAGGGCGTCATCCGCTATAAACAGATCGGACCGTTGGATGATGAAACGGTGACCAAGAAAATCCTGCCCTTGATACAGGAGCTGCAAGCGAAGTGAACTGGTTGTTCTGTCTGCTGTTGCTTGTCGCAGGGTCGGCATGGGCCGGAGAAGCGAGGCCCCTGGGAGACGATCCCGCCGTTGAAGCGCGTCTGAAACAGTTGGCCGGAGAGCTTCGCTGCCTGGTTTGTCAGAATCAAACCCTCGCCGATTCCAATGCGCCGCTGGCGGAGGATTTGCGTCGTGAAGTCCGCGAGATGATCGTCAAGGATATGAGCGATCGGGAGATCGTCGATTTTCTTGTGTCACGGTACGGAGATTTTGTCCTGTATCGCCCTCCTCTCAAGACCACCACCGTCCTGTTATGGGCGGGGCCCTTCGTGTTGCTGGTGGGAGGAGGTATCGCGCTCGCAGTGACGTTGAGGCGTCGGCAAAGAATGGTAGAGAACGCGGTCATTACGGATGAAGAGCATCGGCGCGTGGAGCGGCTGCTCTCCCAAGGAGTGAAAGAATCATGACTCTCACATTCGGATTGATCGCCACGGCTCTGATTATGGTCATTCTGGGAGTTCTTCTGCGCCCGCTTTTAAAGCAGGCTGCTGGAGGAACGGGCATGGAGCGGGAGAAGACGCTGCCGGTCTATCGACAGCAATTCGCTGAACTGGAGCAGGACAAATCCAGCGGGTTGCTGACGGAGGAGCAATATATGACGGCGCGCCAAGAATTGGAACGTCGTCTGTTGGAGGAGGTGGGCGTGACAGAAAAAGGCGCGGCGGCGGTCCAACCGATGAACGTGAAATACGTTGCGTTGGCGCTCGTCGTGCTTATTCCGATGGCAAGCGGGGTCTTGTACTGGTCCTTGGGCAATCCGGTAGCCATGACGCATCCGGCTGCCGGGGCGTTCTCCGCTTCGCAAGGTGACGTGGAAGATGATCGTCTGATGGCGGAGGGGCTCAATACATTGATTGAACGACTGAAACAGAAGCTGGAGCAGAATCCCGATGATGTGACGGGGTGGACCCTCTTGGCTCGCTCCTATATGGCGATGGATCGTTATGCCGAGGCCGTGCCCATTTTCGAAAGGGCCGTGACGCTGAGTCCCAACGACGCGGGCCTGCTTGCGGATTATGCCGATGCGCTCGGGGTTCATCAGGGACGCAAACTTGAAGGCAAGCCCGAGGCGCTGATTCAGAAGGCGTTACAGCTTGACCCCAATAACGTGAAAGCGTTGATGCTCTCGGGCACCGTGGCCTTTAACCGGAAGGATTTTGTCTCGGCCGTCAAAGATTGGGAACTCGCGCGCGCGAATCTCCCTCCGAATTCCGATCCGGAATCCACCGAGCAACTCATGGCCGGCATCAACGAGGCGAAGCGGCGGATGGGCGGAGCTCCGTTGATGGCGATGGCAAATGCCGCGCTCGCCCAGTCATCGGTTCCGGCCGATCATCCTCCGATCAAGAAACGAGATGGATCGCATGCGATCACCGGCAAGGTGATTTTGGGGCCCGGTATGGAAGCCAAGTCTTCCGGAGCCGATACATTGTTCGTCTTTGCAAAGGATCCGAACGGCCCGCCGATGCCGGTATCGATCGTGCGCGCGACGAAAAAGGATCTGCCGTTTACCTTTAGGCTGGACGATTCGACCAGCCCGATGCCCTCCCGCAAATTATCCGACCTTGAGACGGTTGTGATTGTGGCGCGCCTTTCCCGATCTGGGACGGCTATGCCTGGGAGCGGAGACCTTGAAGGGATGAGCCAGCCGATCAAACCGGGAACGGAAGGCATTACGATTGTAATCGATCGCCAGCGACCGTGAGGTTCTCTTGCCGGATCTTCGTTAACAGACAGATGCACGCGAATATCAGGAGGCCGGTTTCTCGTGACATCCGAAATATTCTTGACAATTGACGAGTCATTAAGATATATGAGCGCGGCGCTCAAGAACCGTGGTGTGCGCGGCGTGTTGTGTCTGAAAATTTTTTCAATTGAAAGATATTTCAGCATTCGTGAAGTAAACGTGGGGCGTGACCCACTATCAACAAAAGGAGCGTGACGATGAGCAGCAAGTTTGCGCAGAAGTTTGTTATGCTCGTCTGCGGTGTTTTACTGGCCGCACCGGCGCAAGCGGACTTCCCGACGGTGCCGAAGGAAACTTATGAGGCACTGAAGATCGACCGTTCGGCTTCTCCAAAGGAGTTGTACGAGGCTCTGGTGAAGAGGTACCTCGATCCTGAGCAAGGGGCCGGAAAGGGAATTTACGGTCAGTACTGGGAGCCCGTCACTTTCAGCAAGTATTTCGATCCCACGACATTCTACAAGCCGCCTCAGGCTGTCAAAGAAGTCGCAAGCCGTGAGCAGTGCGTCAAATGCCATACGGATGAATCACCTGGATGGGTGGCTGCGTGGAAGCGTAGTACGCATGCCAATCTCGATAAAATCCGTAAACTGACGCCGAAGGATGAAACCTATTACAAGAAGGCGAAGCTTGAGCAGATCGAGGAAAACCTTCGGTCGATGGGCAAGTTGGGCAAGGGGGAGCAGCTAAAAGAAGTTGGGTGCATTGATTGTCACTTTGAAGTCAATGCCAAGGGCAAGGCCGATCATCGCAAGGACATTAAGCTGGCGACGGCGAACACCTGCGGCACTTGCCATCTGCAGGAATTTGCTGAACGGGAGTCGGAACGCGATACCATCACATGGCCAAAAGATCAGTGGCCGAAGGGACGTCCCTCGCATGCTTTGGATTATAAGGCCAACGTGGAGGTAGACGTTTATGCTGGGATGCCTCAAAGGGAAATCGCTGATGGCTGTACCGGTTGTCACGTCAATCAGAACAAGTGCGATACTTGTCACTCGCGTCATGAATTCTCGGTGGCGGAATCGCGCAAGCCTGAGAATTGCGCGCAGTGTCACAGTGGGGCCGACCACAATAACTGGGAGGCCTACTCCCTCTCCAAGCACGGATTGAAGTATCAGAGAGACAAAGATAAGTGGAATTTCAACATTCCCATCAAAGAAGCCATCGCCAAGGGTGGGTTGAGTGCCCCGACATGCCAATTCTGCCACATGGAATATCAAGGTAAGATAACCCACAATGTGGTGCGCAAGGTTCGATGGGCAAACTATCCGTTCGTTCCTGGTATCCGAGAGAATATCTCGACCGATTGGTCCGAAAAGCGACTCGATGCGTGGGTCAAGACCTGTACGAACTGTCACTCGGAAAGTTATGCTCGCGCCTGGATGGAATTCATGGACAAGGGTACGTACTCCGGTCTCGACAAGTACGATGAGGCTCATCACGTAGTCGAAGAGCAGTACAAGGCCGGGTTGCTGACAGGACAAAAAACCAACAGGCCGGCACCGCCTCCTCCAGTGAAGGACGGCTTCGAACAGTTCTTCCAGATTTATTGGTCAAAGGGGAATAACCCTGCGGCTAACGAGCTCAAGCTGTTTGAAATGGCGGAGGACCATCTGGTCCAATTACACGTCAGTTTGGCTCACCAGTATTGGGGATATACCTATACGGTTGGTTGGGCTGCAATGAATCGGGCCTATGTGGAAATCATGGACGATGACACTCGACTTAAAGAAATGCAAAAGCTGCTGGCCCGTGTCGATAAGCTCGAAAACGAGCGAAAGCACTCTCTGCTGGATCTCGATGGTCCGGGCGGGAAGCTGTCGATCGGGGGATTGGGCGGAGGCATGATGTTGGCTGGTACGTTGGCAATTGCCGGCTGGCGTCGACGAGAGAGGAAAGATCGTTGATTGCAACACCTACGCTGAGCGAGCCTGTTAAGGCTCGCTCAGCCAGTAAGTTCCTCCCGTTGCTGGGAATTCTCCTAGTGGCGGGAGGCCTTTTTTTAGTAGGGTGGTTCGTCTATTTGTGGTTTCAACCAGAACCACCGCCCTATCATTATCGTGCGGTTGAGGAGGGTGCTGCGGATAGATTCCCCAACCTGGGACTGGATAGTTATCCGAATCTGACAATCAGTAAGCTTGAAGTACGAGTAGACGCAATCGATCAACCGCTCGCTGTTGTCTACCGCGCAAGCCGATCCGGCTCAGATCCTGTCCTCTTACATGTGGAAAATAAGTTTCCAGAGCCGATTTTGTCCATGGAGGAGGGGCTTTCAGAAACGATTGCCGTATCATCGGCGATCGCCAAACATGTGCCGAACGATGCCATCATCGTCGCATGGTGGGACACTTCAAGAAAATTGGCTCTTTTGTCCGATCGACCGACACTGTTCAGCGCTTATCTTGGTTCGCCCGTTATCGCCCCGTCGTACTGGAGAGACCGATTTGAAACGATTGAACAGTACGAGCAGAGGTTTTGGGGGAAGCAGGCTTCTTCGGAAGAACGCGCACAGTTTAACCGATTTATTGAAGCTCTCATGGCTTACCCTCATCAAGGTGCCGCAATGCTGCGCGAGCTGGTTGGTTCGCGAGAAGCATACGTGGTCGTGCATGTGAGCGATATTTATAAGTTGGGGCTGATGCGCCCTGATCGCATAGACGTTGCGTTCAAGGATTTTCCCTTGACTGGAAATGTACATGGACTCAGCGGACAGGTGAAGGCCTGGCTGACGAACAACGACTACACAAGCTATACGCTTCAGTCTCTCTCCGAGAAGCAAGTGCGTGCGTATTTTCTCCGCGAAAGCGGGGCTAGTAATGTACTGTTAGCGAAAATGTTGCCGTTTTCCAACTCTAGGCCAATGGATCTTGATGCGTTGCAATTGATACATAAAGAAGGCGGGTATTGGATATACAAAATTCCTTCGGCTGAGCAGATTCAACGGCAAAACTAAGCATGCGACGGCGTAAAAACTGTGATGATAATCAGCACGCAGTCATGGTATTTTAACTATAAATAAGCGATTTGAAGACAACTGAAGATGTACAGCTATTCGATAAGAACAAAAGTTCTTTTTTAGTGAAAGGAGTTACCGTGAACTATCGAGCAATATCCGCACTTGCCGCGGTGGCGGTTTTTCTTGTGTTGGCGGGAACTGCATCAGCCGAGGGAACGTTTGAGGGTAGAAAAAAATGTTACAACTGCCACAAAAGCCAGGGAGAATCCTGGGATAAAACGCTCCATGCCAAAGCTATGGAATCCCTCAAACCCAATACGAGGAAAGAAGCGAAGCTCAAAGCAAAGCTTGATCCCAAAAAGGACTATACAAAAGATAAGGACTGTGTAGGATGCCATGTGACCGGCTGGGGTATGGAAGGCGGTTATACAATTGAAGAGCCTGACAAGTTCCTTATAGGCGTAGGTTGTGAATCCTGTCATGGGGCGGGGAGTGATTATCGAAAAATCCATCGGAAAGCCGGAGAAGCATTTGAAAAGTCTCAAAAACAAACTCCACGCGAGTCACTCGTTGAGGCGGGACAAGACTTCGAGTTTGTGGAGAAGTGTAATGCGTGTCATCTAAACTACGAAGGATCAGGCTGGAAAGGCGTCAAGAAACCCTATACTCCTTTCACTCCCGCTGTCGATAAAAAGTATGCGTTTGACTTTGATAAATCTGTGCGGAACGACAAGGCTATGCATGAGCATTTCAAGTTGGCAGGCACATTTACCGGGCCTCCAACTCCGAAGTTCCATGAAGAATTCCAGAAGAACGCCAAACCGCCTGTGAAAGCGGATAAGGTCGAGGAGGACTGATGTCAGGAAAGGCCGGTACACTCATTCTTGGTGGGGTTCTGGGTATTGTGGGTGTCGCCGTCGTGTTTGGGGGCGAGGCTGCAATATCGAGAACGGAGTTTTGTGTTAGCTGTCATTCGGAAACTTATCCCTATGAAGAGTTGAAGAAATCCTCTCATTGGGGTGCCCTCGGGATGGACCCAGGTTGCAAGGATTGCCATGTGCCGCAAGGTTTTTCTAACTTCCACAAGGCGATTTATACCCACGTGGTGGACGGCGTACCATTCTTGATCAAAGAATTCACGACGGACTACTCCACGGTCGAGAAATTCAATGAGCATCGTCCGGCAGCTGCATACCGGGCACGAATGAAACTCAAGGAATGGGATAGTCTGACATGTCGGGCTTGCCATAAAAACACAAAGCCACCTGGTGCCTCTGCTAAGGCGGCTCATGCAAAGATGCAAACTGAGGGTGCGACCTGTATTGATTGCCATCAGAACCTAGTGCATAAGAAAGTCCCGGAGCACGATCTCAATGCCAGTTTGGCACAGGGGAAACCTGTGTTGAAGGAAGTGAAAAAGAAGAAGGATGAGGACGAAGAAGAAGATGGAAAGGACGACTAAGTATGCCATCTTTTTCCGGTCATCGATCGGTCAGCTATCAGTTATTGAGGCGGATGCTTCATAGGCAATCGTGAGCTGGAGGGGTACCTGCATCATTCATGGCAGGTACCCTCCTTTGGTCCTATGTCATAGTTTTAACAAAATCGATGAACTCTTCTTTTTAATGAAGAAAAATCGGTCTCTTTCTCTGTCATAGCTGGTTAGATCGCTTTTCTATTCAATCCCCTTCCCCTAAAAATTTCCACGAATGAAGGAATTGTGTGATCTTGGTGATGTTGCCCCCGTTCTGGGACTGTTCTTGATCGGAGCAGAGGACGGGATCGGTGTTCTGTTTGGTCTTGTAAGCTCTCCCGCCAAGGCGAGGTTATCCTGCTCCTCTTGAAATTGAGACCACCTCTACGACAAGGTCCTGGCGTGGACCGAGGAGGTGGCGATGGCAGCAGAAGCAGCAGAACCCATTGAACGATGGATGGCGAAGCGCCGGGTGGCGTTGATCGTCAGCATTCTGAAGGGCGAGACCTCCGTGGCCGAGGCGGCCCGGCAGCACGGCCTGACCGTGGCGGAGGTAGAGGAGTGGCGCGAGAAGTTTCTCCTGGGGGCGGAGAACGCGCTCCGGACTCGGCCCAAGGACGATGAGGCCTTGAAGGACGAACAGATCAAGAAGTTGAAGCAGCAGATCGGGGATCTGGTCTTGGACAACGACATCTTACGGGAGGCCTTGAACCCCTACCCTTTGGACCGGAAGACAGCCGACGCGTGAGAGCCCGCGTGTCGGGTGTCTCCGCGCGACGGAGCTGTCAGGGGCTCCGCGTGAGCCGAGCCGGCTTGCACCGGGCCACCGGAGCGGCACGACGCCGAGGCTGCACGGAGCCGCCGTGGCTGGAGCGGTTGCGGTATTGGATTCAACAGCATCCGACGTGTGGGTATCGTCGGTTGTGGGTGCAGTTGCGATTTCGGGACCGACTGTTGGTGAATCGCAAAGCCGTGGATCGCGTGCTGAAGCAGCACGGCTGGTTCGTCCAGCAACGCGTCGCCACCCCGCGTCCTCGCGTCCGGGGCTGGGTGAGTCGGGCCAGTCGGAGCAACGAACGGTGGGCGATGGATGTGACGCAGATTCCCTGTGGCCACGATGGCTGGGCCCATCGGGCCGCGGTGATCGACTGTCACGATCGGGAAGTCATCGGCTAGGAGTTCGCGTTACGTCGCCGGGCCAAGGAGGCGGAACGGGCCGTCGAAGCGGCGTGCCGGCAGCGGTTTGGGACGGTGCGTCCGGTGGGCGCGCCGGTCCTCCGCAGCGACAAGGGGCTGATCTTCCAGAGTCGCCGGTTTCGGCAGGCCTGTCGAGACTATCGGCTGCAGCAGGAATTCATCACGCCCTATACGCCGGAGCAGAATGGGATCATCGAGCGGTTCTTTCGCAGTCTCAAAGAAGAGTGTGTCTGGCAGCATGCCTTTCAGACGTTCGAGGAGGCGCGGCCGGTCATTCGGCAGTGGCTCCAGTGGTACAACCAGGAGCGGCCGCATCAAGCGCTCGGGTACCGGAGTCCCGTTCAATTCCGCGCGCAACAGTCAACCCAGGTGGCTTGATTCCAGGGGAGCACTACAGTCCGTCGGCCAGGTATCACGCAGGTATCACGCAAGGAATCCATACTTCACCGCTCCTGTGGATCGCGGCATGGGAGCCGGTCCCCGGAGCAGACTATCAGGGGAGCTGTATCGCCACCGCTGCACGTGTGTGCTCGACGGAAACGCCCGCCGTGATCTCATGATAACCATCCCGGCCCTCATGAAAAGCCCTGCGAGCTAGCTGCGAGAACGGAGCAAACAATTGCTCCAAGGCCTCTTGGTCCTAATTACACGGCAGGTTCCCATCCGGAAAGGAGTGGGAATCGACACAATTTTGCTATTTGTTGGAAGAGTGCAGCGTCAGAAAATACCACGGGCTAACCATAACCAATCATCAGCAGTCTAGTTGGGGCCAAAAAGTCTGGCAGTGCCGCTGCTGATCATGCCGGTTGCGATGCGCTTTCTCAGAGTTTCACGCCAACGCTCGCTGAGAAAATGGCAGTTCAACAGCCTTCTTGCCGCGTCAACATCCTGTGCACATTGGTGCATCACTTGATTGGCCTCGTGCACGGTCCATTGCGGACAAGGGCGTTGGATCAAAACCATCGGTGCTCCCGCCTCGACCGTTCCTTTTTTCAGGACACGGAAATACCAGCCGGTACGACCCGTCTCCTGGACTCTCAGCGCAAGATCCCGTATACGCCATCGTCGCGACAATTTCCAACACGGTTGTCGAGGTTGCGAGATCTGAACGACGGTTTCTCCAACCGTAAAAATGTCTCCGATGCAGACGTCTGATTCCAAGCACCCGGTCGTCGTAAAGTTTTCTCCAAAGGCGCCATAGGGCAAATCTGCCAATCCAAGAGTGCATTTCCAATAATTATAATGCTCTAGAGGATATACATTGATTGCTTTTTCCGAACCTCCATGATTCACGAGATCTGCCTGCCCATCGCCCTCCAGGTTACATAGTCCGACTCCGACTGGTCCGCGAACCGGTTCTTTGAAGAAACCGGTTGTCCATGGAGAGTCCATTCGGTCTGTCGCATCCACGCTACCGAACGTACGAGGCATCCCGACTTGAATTGAATGCAGCGTGACAACCAAGAATTGACCGGCTGTATCGTCTCCACGTTGTGGAATAATAAAATCAGTCGTTTCCACGGAGAGAGCCTCCTTCTGCAAGCTACCTAAAGAATATCTGCCATGAAGTCGATGGTTCATAAGCGACGTTTCCGTCCCTATGAACAGAATCGATTGTTTTATTCAATTTTACCCCAGTCCCGCTCTTGATTGCTCAACTACGACCGTTCAGCGAACGGCTATCCCCATTGGTTCACCGTACCATTGTTTGTTCTTTTGAAACCGGTATCGTTTGTGGTTGCTTGACACGGGTGTAGCCGTATTCGATCCCACTTCCGGGTTCGTTGCTCGGCAATGGTTGTTCCTAAGTCACCGGTGTGCGTCGTGTCTACGTGATCCGCCGGTCCTCCGGATTCGCTGCTTTATTTGTCCCCTCATGCGGTTGGCCGACGTCGCGAGGAAGTCTCGGCGAACCTGAACGGGCGCCGAAACCCATACCGTTCAACGAGCCATTGTAATAGCAACGCAGTCAGTCGTGGAGATCGAACCTCCACGGTCTGGAACGCGCCCACAGCATCTGCTCCTTGAGCGTGTGCGTGAACCGTTTCGTGACACCGTTACCTTCCGGGGCACACACGCATGCCGGACTCGATGTGATATCGAGAAACCAGAGTTCCCCTGAAAACCCTGGTTCATCTACTGACTGCCATAATTACGCCGCACCTGCAGGCCCATCGCAATGTCGGATGAGACGGCGCCGAACTGCTGCCACACGCCTTGGCGCCGATTCGCCAAGGCTTCGAAACGGGTGACCCGCTTCGAAGCATGGATGTCGATTCCCTTCAACGGTGCAATGATCTATACCAACAAAGACCGTGACCGCTCAGTCCTGCCCCGTCACGGTGCTGGTTGCATTCGTGCCCCACCGCTGACTCGGACCCTCCGTGGCGATGGTGCCTTCGGTGGATCCGTAGCCCCACAGCGCGTGGTGCCTGACTGGGGGCCAAGAGATTGGCCTGCCGCATGAGCCGCAACACGCGTGGGCTGGGCGTGCAAATGCTCTGTGCTGGCAGGCGTGCCCAGCCTTTGATGCCCTTCGCCGAGAAAGGGCAAAGCCGCAAGCGCGTGCCTAATGGCGTGGTGAGCCCTCGTCTGTAGGCACCGTCTTTGAGCCGCGCTTGGCTGGGCCAGCAAGCAGCCCCTCGGCACGGGTCTGTTGATGATAGCCCGTGGACCGGGCCTGGTGCCACTCGTTACACATCCGAACCACACCAGGCGGACGCTGAATAGAAGGCGACGTGGCGTGGCTCATCGTGTCGATCTCTCACTGGATCAAAGGGGCATCATCTGGAAGCCGCTGGACCGCCTCCCGTGAGGGTTCCAACTGCCTCGCCGCATCTATCGGTGGCCGGTTTTTCAAGCCAGCCTGGCCCCTAAGGGCCAACTGGTTCGGCCATGTCGA
This sequence comes from Nitrospira sp., assembly GCA_024331125.1. Lineage (GTDB taxonomy): Bacteria > Nitrospirota > Nitrospiria > Nitrospirales > Nitrospiraceae > Nitrospira_D. The sequence goes on along the minus strand of JANDJI010000001.1, from coordinate 2,575 downwards.
TACCGTCGCGGTGGTGATCTCCCCTTTAGGGGAGACCAGATCAAGACCCTCGCCCTGTAGCATCACGTCCGTCTTCTTTCGCGAGAAAAAGCGGTCTCGCTCCGCTTTCGATTTCGCCGGAGTCACCTCCATATCTTGCAGAAGCAGTATGCCCCATGGTGTGCCCAAGGAAATCGTGGGCGGAGGAAACCGATCTGGGGCAGGTGGCTCTTTTCTCTTAGAGAAAAAGGATGTATCGGCGGCCATTTTAGCGGGATGTCCCCACCTCAGAAGGGCGGAGCTATCTACTCAACAGACAGACCGAGGCGAGATTTTCTTCATCCGAGAAGTCGGAAGGTGGAAGTCGTATGCGAGAGCAGATACAGCTGCGGCGCAGCCGAAAAGGGCCCCATCAAGGCTCCATCAACGCGAGAGAAACGGCAGGTGAAAGGCCAAAGGATAGTCGCCCAGCAAGATGGAAAAATCAAATTCTAGGCATAGAAATGGGATGGGCTGTGAGGTTTGTCATCGAAAGAGGCCCGTCATTTTGCCCTATGAAAGGCGCTACAATAAAAGTAAACTCCAACAAAAAGAGTTAAGAGGGGCGACGATTGGAATTCGATCGTGAGTAGAAAGAGAGGGAGGTTCTGTGCAATCACAGGGTTTGGAAATCCGGAGGGGTTCTCCCCCGTTTCCACGGACAGTTATGTTAAGAGTTTCTCCCCCTGTTGCTGCTGATGGAGTCTCCGCCGCTGCCGGGGATTGTGCCGGCGCTCGATGTCGTCAACGCTATCCACTCTTGCCTCGCTCCTCGTCCGGTACCGCCGTCGGTTTACCCGTTCCCGTTTAAGGCGGCCCAAGAAACTCTCGGCCGTGGCGTTGTCGGCGCAACTGCCTACCGCACTCATGCTCCCGATTACCTGATGGGCGGCCAGAAACCGCCGGTACCCGTCAGAGGTAAACGGGCAGCCCGATCGGAATGGAGAATGACCGGTGTGCGGGTGGGCCGCTGCCGATGGCCATGAGGACCGCTTGGATGACCAAGTGGCGATCTTGCCGCGCACTCATGGACCAGCCCACCACGAGCCCTGAATATACAAATTAAGGGCGACACCCAAGTACAGCCAGTGTTCGGCCGTCCGCACATACGTGATATCGGTCACCCTTTTCGTGTTGGGGGCAGTGGCCGTGCAGTCTTGCTCCAAATGGTTGCAGGTTTCAGCTGGAGGTGTCCCTGATGTCTTGGTGCGTCAGCGTCGTCGCTGCGGGACGCCACGCAAGTCGGCCTGGCGCATCAGGCGGGCGACCCGATGCCGCCCACACCGCTCCCCAGCGTAGCGTAGATGCTCCCCGGTGCGCGGGCTTCCGATGATGCCGTCGGAATCAGCATGGAGCTGCCGAATCCGGGTCAGGAGCTGGACGTTCTCCTGGGGTCCGCGTACTCGGCACGCGCGCCACCCAGCCGTACGACCCGCTGGCCGACATTCGTTAACACCGACACATCAATCGGATGGGAAATGCGTCGCGGCATCGTTGGATCATCCGAACCTTCACGTCGACGCTCTCGCGAAGCACGCTGCCGCTTCTCGCAACAAATCCCGCTCCTTCGTGATCCGGGCCAACTCGCGATGGAGCTGGCGCATCTCTTCATCTCGAACTCGCCCATTGCCACGAACACCGGCTTGGGGGCTTGGCGCAACTCGCGGCGCCACCACACAAGACATTCGCTCCGATGCCTAAATCGCAGCGATTTGGCTCACCGTCATCCCCCCGGTACATCGAGCATCGCCACCGCGTCTCGTTTGTCCTCGGCTGTAAACTGCCCTCGTGCTCCCATGACACCCCGCCTGCCCCATTATGGGTCTTCAGTCAGGCGCCCGTAAAATCAGGGCAGAACCCTCATGCCTGTGCCTGCAAGTCGCGTATGTGGGGCTGGTGACGACCGTGGGCACCAGCATAGCCGGATGCAAATCTAGTCAAGGAATTTGAGGGACTTTCTGAAGAACCTGCCTAAAATTGGTATGGTACCACCACCGAGTTTTGATTCGACATCCCAACAAATAAGCGGGTTCGTCAGTCATTGCTTGGGTTAATACGGGAGGAGGTTTTGGAGAGTCAGGATCGAGAGAGACCGTTTTCATGTTGGAAAGCATTTTTGTGTGCAACCCACAGGTCACCCATTACCTCTACCTCCTTGTCGTCGATTGTCCATTAGATTTGGAGCAATGGCCATTACCGGGAGCTTAAAAAGCTCATGCATGACATGAATTGTGAAAAAGCAAGGCTGAACTTCGGTTGGAAGCAAGATGTCCTAATGGTCAGAGGCGGATATTTTCGCTTGACTCGCGATGGAGCTTTATCGGATACTCTCGTCATTCAAGGTGGACTTTTATAGAAGCGCATTACTTCATGGTGTTTACAGTAAGAGTCGTAAGCCCGATAACTTAACCTAATCGTAAGGAGGGATTCATTATGGCGGCAGAGCGGGGCTATGACATTTCGCAGTGGTATGATTCGCGGCCGTGGAAGATTGGGTGGTTTGCGATGTTGGCGATTGGGATTTTTTGGGTGTTGTATCAGCGGACGTTTGGGTATT